>NC_012881.1:67500-2470000 GCF_000023445.1 Maridesulfovibrio salexigens DSM 2638
CTTAGAGACCGATAGCGAACCAGTACCGTGAGGGAAAGGTGAAAAGAACCCCTGTTAGGGGAGTGAAATAGAACCTGAAACCAGTTGCCTACAAGCTGTGGGAGCAGACTTGTTCTGTGACCACTTGCCTTTTGCATAATGGGCCAGTGAGTTAATCTGTAATGCAAGGTTAAGCAGTGATGTGTAGCCGTAGCGAAAGCGAGTCTGAATAGGGCGACAAGTATTGCGGATTAGACCCGAAACCAGGTGATCTATCCATGGGCAGGCTGAAGCTTGAGTAAAATCAAGTGGAGGGCCGAACCGTTGTAAGTTGAAAATTACTCGGATGACCTGTGGATAGGGGTGAAAGGCCAATCAAACTTGGTGATAGCTGGTTCTCTCCGAAATATATTGAGGTATAGCCTCAGGAGTTTTCTTGCGGAGGTAGAGCACTGACAAGGCTAGGGGTCCCACCAGATTACCAAACCTTATCAAACTCCGAATGCCGTAAGATATATCCTGGGAGTCAGACTGCGGGTGCGAAGGTCCGTAGTCGAAAGGGAAACAGCCCAGACCGTCAGCTAAGGTCCCCAAATCCATACTCAGTGGAAAAGGTGGTGGAGTTGTATAGACAGCCAGGAGGTTGGCTTAGAAGCAGCCATCCTTTAAAGAAAGCGTAATAGCTCACTGGTCTAACGATTCTGCGCCGAAAATGTAACGGGGCTAAGTATGGTACCGAAGCTACGGGATGCGTCTTTGACGCATCGGTAGGAGAGCGTTCTCAGATGGGATGAAGGTGAATCGGAAGGTTTGCTGGACTAATGAGAAGTGATTATGCTGGCATGAGTAACGATAAAACAAGTGAGAAACTTGTTCGCCGTAAGACTAAGGTTTCCTGGGTAAAGCTAATCTTCCCAGGGTTAGTCGGTCCCTAAGGCGAGGCCGAAAGGCGTAGTCGATGGAAAACGGGTTAATATTCCCGTACCAGCAAATGTGTGCGATGGAGGGACGCAGTAGGATAGCTCAGCCGGCTGTTGGATATGCCGGTGTAAGTGCGTAGGCTTAAGGAATAGGCAAATCCGTTCCTTTTTAAGGCCGAGACACGATGCCGTAACTTTACGTTTGAAGTGAGTAATTCCAGACTGCCTAGAAAATCTTCTAAGTTTAGCATTTGTTGACCGTACCGCAAACCAACACAGGTAGTCGGGTCGAGTAGACCAAGGCGCTTGAGAGAACTCTGGTTAAGGAACTCGGCAAAATGATCCCGTAAGTTAGCGAGAAGGGATGCTCCAGACGGTGACTTGATTCACTTAATGAGCTGTTTGGAGCCGCAGAGAATCGGGGGGGGCGACTGTTTACTAAAAACATAGGTCTCTGCTAAGTCGTAAGACGATGTATAGGGACTGACGCCTGCCCGGTGCTGGAAGGTTAAAAGGAGGTGTTAGACTTCGGTCGAAGCTCCGAATTGAAGCCCCAGTAAACGGCGGCCGTAACTATAACGGTCCTAAGGTAGCGAAATTCCTTGTCGGGTAAGTTCCGACCTGCACGAATGGCGTAACGATCTCCCCACTGTCTCAACCAGAGACTCAGTGAAATTGAATTACCGGTGAAAATGCCGGTTACCCGCGGTAAGACGGAAAGACCCTGTGCACCTTTACTATAGCTTGACATTGGGTTTAGGGCTATCATGTGTAGGATAGGTGGGAGGCTTTGAAGTCGGCACGCCAGTGTCGGTGGAGCCAACCTTGAAATACCACCCTTGATAGTCTTGAATTCTAATCCAACGCCGTTATCCGGCTTGGAGACAGTGTCTGGTGGGTAGTTTGACTGGGGCGGTCGCCTCCCAAAAAGTAACGGAGGCTTGCAAAGGTTCCCTCAGGCTGATTGGAAACCAGCCGTCGAGTGCAAAGGCATAAGGGAGCTTGACTGTAAGACAGACATGTCGAGCAGGAACGAAAGTTGGTCTTAGTGATCCGGTGGTTCCGCATGGAAGGGCCATCGCTCATAGGATAAAAGGTACGCCGGGGATAACAGGCTGATCGCGCCCAAGAGTTCACATCGACGGCGCGGTTTGGCACCTCGATGTCGGCTCATCACATCCTGGGGCTGAAGCAGGTCCCAAGGGTTCGGCTGTTCGCCGATTAAAGTGGTACGCGAGCTGGGTTTAAAACGTCGTGAGACAGTTTGGTCCCTATCTACCGTGGGCGTAGGATAATTGAAGAGGGTCTGTCCCTAGTACGAGAGGACCGGGGTGGACGAACCTATGGTGTTCCTGTTGTCGCGCCAGCGGCATTGCAGGGTAGCTAAGTTCGGAAGGGATAACCGCTGAAAGCATCTAAGCGGGAAGCCTGCCTCAAGATTAGTTATCCCTATGCTTTAGCATCTAAAGATTCCAGGTAGACCACCTGGTTGATAGGCTGGAGGTGTAAGTGCAGTGATGCATTCAGCTGACCAGTACTAATAAATCGTGCGACTTATTTTTCTTCTCTTCCCTTAACTTTAACCCTAAACGGTTGAAGCTAATGGAACTCTAATTCTTCTCTATTAAACAATATATTTTGCTCAAACGAGCAAGCAAATTTGCTTGCGGCCATTGAGGAGAGGTCACACCCGACCCCATTCCGAACTCGGAAGTTAAGCTCTCCATCGCCGATGATACTGCTAGGTAGCTAGTGGGAAAGTAGGTCGCCGCAAGCTTTTTTATTTCAAAGCCCCCTTGTTAACTCAAGGGGGCTTTACTTGTTTGGGGCGGGATTTTTGGTTGGACTCTTGCTGCGTATATTTCTTTTCTTAAGGCGATCTGTTTCAGAAGAATTTGCGTTCTGCGCTATTTTTTTTCTGGTTCACATAAAGGTGGTCAGTTTTAGCAATACAAGAACCTACAGGCAGTGTTCTGGCTTTCTCAGAGGGATATGAACTTAAATGTGTATGTCCTGTTTGTGGTTGTCTGTGTTAATCTCACAGAGCAACTCTGAATATACTCAGATAAATAGATGCAAAGTTCTCAATACAAATAGAAAAAACCCCGTTCCAAGGAACGGGGGTTTTATCATTTCAGACTTGTGGAAGGTTGCGGTTAGCCGCAGCACTTCTTGTATTTCTTACCGCTGCCGCAGGGACAGGGTTCATTACGTCCTACTTTCTTATCTTTCTTAATCGGCATGGGGGGCACGATATCACCCTCGAGGTAGAGCCAGTTGCCATCTCTTTTTTCAAAGCGGCTGGCTTCGTGATGGGTGTGGATCGCTCCTGACTGCCTGAATTTGGCGATGAATTCTACTTCACCGGTTTCATCATCAGCAAGGCCCTTGGAGGTAGAAACAATTTCAAGGCCGAGCCATGTGGATGTTTCCGCCCAGGTTTTAACCTGATTCTCATCGTAATCGTGCTTGCTTTCCGGGGCGAGGGTATCGCCGAGGTAGTCGACATTCTTTACAACGAATGCACTGTAGCGGGAACGCATCAGTGCTTCAGCAGTGGGTGCAGGCTCTTTTCCTGTGATGTAGGGTTCGCAGCAGCTTTCGTAAGCGTTACCGGAACCGCAGGGACATTCATTCATGTTCTATCTCCAATTATTTATTTGCGGGCTGCGGATTAATGTTTAATCCTAAATTCTAGTGGTTGCCGCAGGAACCGTGGTCGTCGCAGACAGTTGCGGAGTCGGTCAGATTTCCTGCCGCCCACTGAGCAACCGCTTCTTTAAGTTCACCACCACATCCGCGGATAACCTGAATGCCGCTGTTCTGCAAGAGGTTGACCGCTCCCTGTCCCATGTTGCCCGCCAGCATTACGGTTACACCTTTTTCAGCGAGAGTGGGTACGATGTTGGATTTGCATCCGCAACCCGGAGGAGGGGTGAGTTTTTCTTCTTCGATGATATTTTTGGACTCATCCAGAGTGTAGATGGTGAAAGCTTCACAATGTCCGAAGTGACCGTCGACCATTCCATCTCTGGAGGGAAGTGCGATTTTCATTATAAATTCTCCTTGAAAAAAAGTAAGAACGATGCAAGACCCGAAGCACCGTACTTAATAGAATGCGTACGCCACATACGCATACAAAAGACAGAATATCCAGCCGATAGCTATGATAAGTATCACTCACACATTGTCCATACCTGAGAATGAAATAACTTTTCTAACCAGCCGCAGCTCCGGCCCCGGCGGGCAGCATGTAAATAAGACCTCTTCCAAGGTCACGTTGGTTTTTAATGTACAAGATTCCCCGAGTCTTAGTGATTACCAGAAGACGTTGATCATGTCTCGTCTTTCAGGGCGTATTAATACTAAAGGGGAATTGCAGTTATCCTGTGAGGAACACCGCAGTCAGTTTCGAAATAAGGAGGAGGTTGTTTCGCGCTTTACTAAGATGCTGGCAGAAGCCCTTAAGCCTGTACGCAAAAGACGCAAAACAAAAGTTCCGTATTCTGCAAAACGCAAGCGGCTTGATAACAAGAAGAAGAGGTCCGAAGTAAAGAAAGGCCGCTCAAAGCCGAGTTATTGATTCCGCCTGAAATAGAAATCCTTGCCCCAGAGCTGTGGAGAGGGTATTTTATTGCTATCCTTTAAAGTTTGCCCGGAGGTATTTATGAAGAAATTTGCATTCCTGATCATGTTTATTTTTAGCTGTATACCATTTTCCTACGCCGGGCAGGATGGCTTTGCCGCAAATTCTGATGACATTCTTCGTATGATTACCGATCCGGGTGGACGTGTTTTTCTTAAAATCGAATTTAAAGTTAATTCAGCCAAGATCAGTGAGAAAGCTAACCCCGTGGTCGATTCTCTCGGCGTAGCGCTGACTTCCGGTCCGGGCCAGTCTATGCAGGTAAGGTTGGTCGGGCATACTGATTCTGCCGGAAAAAGCGAATACAATCGTTCATTGAGCTTAAAACGTGCAGAATCGGTTAGAAATTATCTTGCAGTTCATTTTAATATTGATCCAGCTCGTATTGAAGTTCAGGGCATGGGCGAGGATCAGCCTATAGCATCCAATGAAAATGCGCAGGGCAGAGCTCAGAATCGCCGGGTGGAAGTTATCAATATCAGCAAAAAATCTGATGCACCCAAGGTTTTGGAAGAGTTAGATACCAAGAATCTTTGGTAGAAAACTAATTTGTGAATAGTTAATCAGACGATTGACAAAAATTAATCGAATGATTAATTGAGTCGCATGACTAAGCGCGAAAAAATATTCCATGCCGGGGCCAAGCTTTTTGCTGAACGTTCCTTCAACTCAGTTGGAATCAGGGATATAGCCCGTGAAGCTGACGTAAACAGTGCCATGATATCTTACTACTTTGGAGGTAAGACAGGTCTGTTGCGTGAGATCTTTACATCTTTCAGTGATCGAATGGTTTCCGTGATCAAAAAATCCATGTCTGAGGCTCGGAATCACGGTGAGTTGGTCGAACTCAACGTGGCAGCCTTCCTTGATGATGCAAGAAACAACAGGAACGTCTACCTAGTTGGGTTGCGCGAGCTTAACCATGATAGTGAAGAATTGCAGGATCTGCGATTAGCCCTTTATAACATAGGTTGGGAGCACTTTACGCAATTCTTGGCCAAGACCGGTGCTAAGACAGATCATCGGGAAGAAGTTAAAGATATCTGTTTCACAGCTGTTTTGGGTACTGTCTTTTCAGACTACTTACTTGGTGGTGGTCACTATATTGATGATGACCAGAAAGTTGACGAGTACCGCAAGACAGTCACTCTTCTGTTGAAGGCGGGAAGCCCTGCCCTTTGGGAATAATTTTTTTAACCAACAACTAATCAACTGATTGATTAGAAGATAAAAATAGAACGCAGTGGGGGGAGAACCATGCGCAATAAATTGTTATTTTTGATTATGGCAATGATGCTTTTACCGGGATGTAAGGAAGAAATTAAAGTAGAACAGCCAGTTCGACCGGTAAGGGTAATGAAAATTACTGACGACAGTGCTCCTGAGCTGAGGAAATTTCCCGGTAAGGTTAAAGCGACCCGCGAAGCTACTTTGGCTTTCCGTGTTCCCGGCCAGATTGAACAGTTCAGTGTTAAAGAAGGGGACTTCGTGCAAAAAGGGCAGGTCATAGCCACTTTGGATCAGCGTGATTTCGAAGCTGCTGTTGCCGACCTTGAGGCTAAGCTCATTGGTGCTCGTTCGGTCATGAAGGAAGCGAAACTGAACTACGAACGAAATGCAAAGCTGCTGGAGTCTGACACTGTAGCCCAATCAGCTTTTGATTCAGCACAGAGTACATTTGAAAGTAGCCGAGCTACGGTTAATTCCCTGATTCAGGAATTGCGTAGAGCCAAGCTTAATCTTCAGTACACCCGTCTTGAAGCTCCATTTAGTGGAACAATTGCCGTAAAGTCTGTGGAGAACCACGAATTTGTGCAGGCTAAGGAGTCGATTGTTCAATTAGAGGATACTTCGGCTCTTGATGTTGTTGTGGATGTTCCTGAAAATATATGGGTCCGTGGATTCATTAATACTGATAGCAGTAATTTTAAGGGTATAGCTAAATTTGAGACATATCCGGATCGTGATTTCAAACTCGATATTAAGGAGTTTCAGACCAAAGCAAATGCTGAGACTCAGACATATGAAGTAACGCTTAAAATGGAAAATCCCAACGGTCTTTCCATCCATCCGGGCATGACTGCGGAAGTCGTTGCCAGTATGCCGGAAAATAAAGATGCAAGCTCTGTTTCCGTACCTATCTCAGCTGTAGTTGGCTATCCCGATCAGGATAAATTCGTCTGGGTATATGAAAAAGGAGCAGTGAAAAAACGTTCCGTTGAGGTCGGCCGGATTGTTAACGATAGTTTCGAGATTCATGAAGGAGTTAATCCCGGCGAACAAGTGGTTGTGTCCGGGGCGCATTACCTGCGTGACGGACAGGAAGTAAAAATCCTCAAGGGTAGAATCGGGGGCCGCGGATGAGTTTTGCACGGCTGACCATTGAAAAGAAAACCGTTTCATTGGTCCTGACAATTGTGTTTTTCCTTGGTGGGATAAAGGCATTTCTGGATATGCCCCGCCTTGAGGACCCTGAGTTTACCATTAAGGAAGCGTTGGTTGTTACCAACTATCCCGGTGCTACGCCGGCAGAGGTCGCCGACGAAGTTACGGACGTTATTGAAGGTGCTGCACAGCAGCTTAAACAGCTTGATAAGGTAACTGCCATTTCAAACCGTGGACAATCCATTGTCACAGTTGAAGTGCAGGATAAATACGACAAGAACACCCTGCCCCAAGTCTGGGATGAACTCCGCCGCAAGGTAAGTGACGCCCAGTCCTTTCTCCCCCCCGGGGCAGGGCCTTCTCTTGTTATCGATGATTTCAGTGATGTTTACGGTATCTTGCTCTCGGTAACCGGGGACGGATATTCACAGCAGGATTTGCAGGATTACGTAACTTTTTTGCGTAAGCAACTGCTGCTGGTTGAAAACGTTGCCAAGATCACCGTCTGGGGTGAACAGCAAGAAACTGTCTTTGTGGAGATCTCGCGGGCAAGAATGGCCCAGCTGGGAGTCTCGCTCGATTCAGTCTACAATACACTCTCCAACCGCAACCTTGTAGTTGAGTCCGGTAATGTAAAAGTTGGTCGGGAGTATATTGAGATAGCACCTTCAGGCGGTGTTGAGTCGGTTGAGGATCTTGGTGATCTGTTCATCCGTGACGGTTCCGGTAAACTTGTCCCGTTGCGCGATGTGGCTGAAATTCATCGCGGCTATCAGAGCCCTCCCTCCCAGATAATGGGCTTTAACGGTCACAATGCCATAGCCATCGGTATATCAATGAATCCTTCAGCCAACGTTGTTGAGCTGGGGCAGGCCATTAATGCCAAGTTGGATCAGCTACAGGCTCAGACTCCGGTAGGTATTAATGTCGAGGAAGTCTATTTCCAGCCCAGCAGGGTAGATAATGCTGTTAACTCTTTTGTTATCAACCTTGCCGAGGCAGTGGCGATTGTTATCATTGTGCTTTTGCTTTTCATGGGCATGCAGTCCGGTCTGCTTATCGGGGCTATTCTGCTGATCACAATTTGCGGATCATTTATCTTTATCCAGATGGCCGGGGTCGCACTGGAGCGTATCTCGCTTGGGGCATTGATCATTGCCCTTGGTATGCTGGTGGATAACGCCATTGTGGTTATCGAAGGGGTTCTGATCCGTTACCAGAAAGGTATGGACCGCATTCAGGCCGCAGTGGATGTTGTTGAGCAGAGTAAATGGCCGCTTCTTGGCGGTACCATTATCGCCATCATGGCTTTTGCAGGTATCGGCTTAAGTCCTGACAGTGTTGGTGAATTCTGCCGTTCCCTGTTCATTGTTCTCTTTATCTCTTTGATGATGAGCTGGATTACTGCAGTAACCGTAACCCCGTTGCTGTGCGAAATGTTCTTGCGTCCCAAGATCAGCGAAGAGGGCGATCCCTATGGAGGGTTCATCTTTCGTGCTTACCGCAGAATTCTTGAATTCTGTCTGCGCAAAAGAGTTCTGACTATGGCAACTCTGGCTGTAATGCTGGCCGGATCGATTTATGGTTTCGGGTTCGTTAAGCAGAGTTTCTTCCCGGATTCAACCCAGCCCCGTTTCTATATTCATTACTGGTTGCCGCAGGGAACTGACATCCGGGCCACAGCCGAAGATGTACAGGATCTGGCTGAAGTGATCCTTAAGGATGAACAGGTTAAGAATGTCTCAACATTTACCGGACAGGGCGCACCACGTTTTATCCTTACCTATTCTCCCGAAAAAACGGCGGAGTCTTACGGTCTTCTGCTGGTGGAGGTGAAGGATTATGAAACAACCGGCGAAGTCATGGATCGCTATAAAAAGTACTTGTACGAAAATTATCCGCAGGCCGAAGCAAAGGTTAAAAAATTCAAGCTCGGTCCCGGACGCGCAGCCTCTATTGAAGTCCGTTTCAGTGGGCCTGATACTAAAGTTCTGCGTGAACTTTCCCATGAAGCACAGGATATTATGCTCGCTACCGGACGAGCTGAATCCGTACGCGATGACTGGCGTCAGGATGTGAAAGTCTTGAGTCCGGTGATTATGGAGGCTCAGGCAAAGAGAGCAGGTATCACCCGTCCTGATCTTGCCAAGGCCATGCAGATGTTCTTCAGCGGAACCAATATCGGTGTTTATCGTGAGGGAGATAAGCTTCTGCCCATAGTAGCCCGCCCCCCGGATAAGGAAAGACTGGATGTAAACCAGATCGGTGACGTGCAGATTTTCAGTCCGGTTGCCGGACGCATGATTCCGGTGGAAGAGGTGGTTTCCGGATTTAAAACCAATATTGAGCCGGGCAAGTTGCTCACCCGTAACCGTATGCTGACTATCACCGCTTCCTGCGAACCTGTTGAAGGTCTGCCATCCGTGCTCTTTAATGAGTTGCGGCCGCAGATTGAAGGGATGAAAATTCCTGCAGGCTACACAATGGAGTGGGGCGGTGAATTTGAAGATGCTTCTGACGCGCAGGGCAGTCTTGCTGCCAGCTTAGGCGGGCCGTTCCTAATTATGATCCTTGCGACTGTAATGCTCTTTAACAATCTGCGAATCCCGACCATCATCTGGTTGACCGTACCTTTGTCGATTATCGGGGTTACTTGCGGTTTGCTCCTGACCGGGGAACCGTTCGGTTTCATGGCCCTGCTGGGCTTCCTTTCGCTTTCCGGTATGTTGATCAAGAACGCGATTGTTTTGCTGGATCAGATCAATCTGGAACTTGCAGAGGGCAAGGAACCTTATCGTGCGGTAGTGGATTCGGCTCTTAGCCGTATCCGTCCGGTTGCTATGGCTGCCGGAACCACCATCCTCGGTATGCTGCCGTTGGTGACTGATGCTTTCTTCTCGGCTATGGCGGTAACTATTATGGCAGGTCTGGCCTTTGCAACCGTGCTTACCCTGTTGGTTGTCCCGGTACTGTACGCCATGTTCTACAAGGTTAAGAATCCTGCTTAAGGCTTAGAATTGCAGTTAAAGTAAAAGGGCCTCTGTCAGTGTGACAGAGACCCTTTTTTTACATTTTCTGTTCAACCTTATCAAAGCAGGTCAGGCATAGCGTACGTCCTGCGAAACGCCGCGAACGTGACTCCATATGCATCTCTCCGCAATCCTCACAGACAAGTGATTGCAGTATGGATGCCGGACGGGGCATTTTAATCTGCGGTTCCTGTTTAATGAACATGTCCGCAAGATCGGCTGTGTAATATTGTTTTTCACATTCAGCGCGTACCTGTGTGCATCGTTCTTCCTCTTCGGGAGTTGGGGTGCCTTCGTACACAACTTCCATCAGGCGGCCCATTTCAGAGCGTAATCCACCGATAAAGTCGGGGTTGAGCATGGCCCGGAATCCTTTACCGTCCTCACGGCGGTAGAAAGTAAAGGCCATTTTACCGTGATCCTTGAGAATCAGGTTGCCTTTACCTACGGAGCATCCGGTCAGGAACTGGATTGCATCCACTCCGCACATGTCGGTTTCGCATATGGCAACGATGGATGAATCGTCATGGTGTCCCAGTTCGCGTAGGCAAAGTTCTGCCGCACGGACGCCTATGGCGAGTCCGGGGCACTGGTGGCCGTGAAATTCGATTGTTTGTTTAATCCGGTCTTCTGAAAAGTATGTCATGTTTTATTGCCTCATTTCATGCAAATGTTTGTGAGAGTGCTCCTGTTCATAATCGAGTGCTTCTAGGTCTTCCACTGGATGGATTACCGGGCACCCCTTTCGCATTTCAATTTCAACTTCCACGCCGTAAACCTGCTCGATTATTTCCGGGCTGATCGAGTTTTTCCCTCCGCAGCCGCAGACCGTTCCGCTCTTGAGGAAAATGAATTTATCCGCATAACGAAGCGCTGTGTTCAGGTCATGCATAGTCATGATCGCTGAAACCTTGTGCCCTTTGACCACCGCCCGCACAGTGCGCAGGATTTCAAGCTGGTTTTTGAGATCGAGGGAGCTGGTCGGTTCGTCCAGCAGGAGCACGTCCGGTTCCTGTACAAGAGCACGGGCGATGCTGACCTTCTGCAATTCTCCTCCGCTGAGCAGGTCGATGTAACGCAGTGAAAGATGGTCGAGTGAAAGTCGCTTCAAAGCAGCATCTACAATACAAATGTCATGGTCACGGACGCGCCATTTGATATGCGGTTTGCGGCCCATGAGCACGGCATCAAAAACGGTCAGGCGGGCTGGTTCTACCCGCTGCGGCACGTAGCCGATCAAGCGGGCAATATCGTCTGAAGCGAGCTTGAATACATCTTTTTCCTTGACCAGAACCGATCCTTTTCCCGGCCTGTGGATGGCGTTCATGCATTTGAGCAGGGTTGTTTTACCCGCACCATTAGGCCCGAGAATAGCCAGCAGTTCACCTTGTTCAACGGTGAAATCTACATCCTTTAGAATCGGGGTTCCGCTATAGCTGAAATTTATGTTGTTGACCTTGATGTTCATTTGCTCCCCCTGATGATCAGCCAGATAAAGACCGGAGCCCCGAGGAATGCGGTCAGCACTGAAACGGGCAGCACGTTGGGGGCCAGCATGAGTCTTGCCGCAGTGTCCGCAGCGAGCAGCAGTACCGCGCCCACAATGCAGGATGCCGGAAGCAGGAATCGGTAATCATCACCGATCAAGCGCCGGACCATGTGCGGACAGACCAGCCCCACAAAGCCGATTATACCCAGAAATGAAACAATGACCGCCGTTACCAGCGAGGATAGCAGCATTCCTGTTAAACGGACCCTTTCAACTTTTACGCCCAGTCCTTTGGCTGTCTCATCCCCGGCTTCAATGGCATTGAAGTTCCAGCGGTTGGCCGTGAACCAGATATAGGCAATGACGGTTACCGCGCTGATTATTCCCAGTTCCGTCCATGTAGCCCTTGCTACATCTCCAAAGGTCCAGAAAACCATGGCTGCCAGCTGCACGTCATCTGCAAAATATTGCAGGAACATAGTCCCGGCGGTGAACAGTGCGCCTAAGGCCACCCCGGTCAGGACCATCACTTCCGGTGTGGCCCTGCGTGTGCGTGAAATTGCTATGATGGCAAAGGTGGCGATGAGGCTGAATCCGAAAGCTACCATGGTGGTCAGGTAGGGCGAGTTGATGTTCACTGCACCTACATTGGAGCTGGTCATGGTTCCGAGGTCTAGCAGCATGACTGAGACTGCTGCGCCAAAAGCAGCCGCATGGGAGATTCCCAAGGTGAACGGAGATCCAAGCGGGTTACGCAGGATGGCCTGCATGACCGCCCCGGCTACGGAGAGTCCTGCTCCCGCAGCCAAGGCGGTCAGGGCCTGCGGAAGTCTGATATTCCAGATGATCAGGTCAAACCTTTTAGATACAGTATCACCAAGCAGAGTAAGCAGGGTTTCCGGTGCTGAGATGGAAACCGGCCCCATACCGATGGAGGTAACCAGCATGGCTCCGGCAAGCAGTAATCCGGCTGCTATGAAAAATGACTTCTGCCGTATATGCCGCGAGTATTCCGCGGGGATCTGTCCGTCATCAAAATGCATAAGCTATTTCAGCTCCAGTTTTTCAAAACCTTTTACGCTGAATGCTTTGGTCATGGTCTCAAGAACCGGAGCACCGACCATAAAGTTGTATATTTTATCTGCCTCGGCAGATGGATCGATGTCTTCAAATCTTTCAGGGTAGAGAACCTTACCTACATAGTAAGCATCGGCAATGATTGAACCGTAGTTCCGGGAATACCAGTTGTAGGGCAGTACAGTGTAAACTTCACCCGAAGCAACCGCATCAAGTGACTGGTAAGCGGGGTCGGTCTTGATTTCATAGATTGCCCCGGCATTTTCACCCAGTTGGGAGGTGGAAATATCAACAAAGAGGATTTCCGGGTTCCATGCAACAATCTGTTCCTTGGAAACATTGGCATGCTGCAAGGGTTTGCCGTGGCCTTTGGGCGGACAGGCTACGTTCAAAGCATTTACAAAGCGGAAAGGCGGGTAAGCTGGTTCGGTGGACTGGAAACCGTGCGGTCCTTTCTTGGCAATACCGCCAACGTAGCAGGATTTGCGTTTGTCTTTGGGGATGTCTGCGGTTCTTTTGCTCAGGTCGGTAATATGGCCTTCCATAAAGTCACACACTGCCTTGGCTCGTTCCTGTTTGCCGATAACATCGCCCATGAGTTGCAGTGACTTGTAGATAACATCCCGCTTGGCGGCTAAGCTGGCGTATGAAAGGCAGACTACCGGAATTCCGGTCTTAGCCTGAAGTTCGTCCGGGTCGTAGCCCATATCTTTGTATGTCTTGAATATTACCTGCGGCTGGGGTTCAAGGCCGAGGATCAATTCAGGGTTGTCATGGCCCCGGAATTCACCGATGAGGGGCATTTTCTTAAATTGCGAATTGGCAATGGCATACGGGCGCGCATCAAATCTTGTTTTGCGGTGCTCAATAGAGTCCACACCTACGATCATGTCCTGTCCTTGAAGATAAGTCAGATAGCGCAGGCAGCCGGGGCCGGAACAGATTACGCGTTCTACTTTTTCCGGTATTTCCACCGTACGTCCGGCCATATCGGTGATAGTTCTGGTTCCGCCGAAGGCTGGTAAGGCGACACATAGGGTAACGAGCAGGGACAGGACAGCGGAAAAGAACTTGTTCATGGATACCTCAGAGTTGCTTTGTTGTTTGCGCTTGTAACGATATTATTTTCAATGGATATGTGTTTGATGTATACGTAACGAAATTTCGTGTCAACGCAGGTCCATAAAAAAGCCCGCCTTAAAAGACGGGCTTTCATATTGCTTTATATTACTGTGGATCAGGTCGATTTATTCACCAGATAGGTGGTGCATACAACACGCAGCAAAGAGGCGAAGTTGGATATCTCACCGTTAAGGCTATATGCCTCGTTGTGGAGGGTCGAGATAAATTTGCCTGTACTGGTTTGTTCTTCTTCTGCCAGCTCATCAAGGATATTCCAGAATCTTCGTTCAATGCGGATGCTGGTCACAGCACCGTTTATCCTGATGGAGCGGGTAATTTGTTCATATTCCGCTGGCGGGGTGGAAGCATATATTTCACACATGGGATTCCCTCGCGTGCTTTTCCCGCCTTTGGACTGATTAACCGATGCGGTCAACCAGCAGGCGCAGCCATTTAGGATGGGCTGGCCATGCGGGAGCGGTTACGAGATTGCCATCACAAATGGCATCATCAAGGTCGATTTCAACGTATTCCCCACCTGCAAGTTTTACTTCAGGGGCGCAGGCTGGATAGGCGGATACTTTTTTGCCTTCAAGCATACCTGCAGCTACAAGAAGCTGGGGGCCGTGGCAGACTGCTGCTACGGGGCGGTCGGAAAAATCGCGCACCATATCGAGTACTTTTTCATTCAGACGCAGATACTCAGGAGCCCTGCCGCCGGGAACTACAAGTGCAGCATAATCTCCGGTATTAACACTGTCAAAGTCTGCATTCAGGGTAAAGTTGTGGCCGGGACGTTCGAGGTAGGTCTGCTGGGATTCAAAATCATGAACCGCAGTGGCAACCTGTTCTCCTGCCTTTTTATCCGGGCATACTGCGTCCACTTCAAAGCCCATAGCCTGCAAAGCCTGAAAGGGAACCATTACTTCATAGTCTTCAACAAAGTCACCGACGATCATCAGAATTTTTTTAGCCATTGTCTGTCTCCTTTTTGATAACTTAATTAAAGGCAGGTTAGCAAAATCCGAGGTGGCAATGGTAATAGCTCAGTACTACAGAATTCATATGGATCGAAGCTGCGCTCCAGATGCCAGAAGGTGATAAGCACCGGATTAATCGATATTTATGGTCCTGAGTGCTGGAATGATAATTGCTTTATAGTTCTTAATGTTTTTTATCAGGCAACTATTACCCTCCGTTCAGCGCGGATAGCTCAGGAGTATTGGGATGAGTATTTCAGTAATTGACGGCTCTGAAAATTCGCAGGTGAGTGCGAATTATGCTCCCGATGATTCAAGAATTATAGAGCAGAGTCAGCAGGCTGATTTTATTGATTCATTAATGATATCGAGGGACAAGGATGGCGATGGCATCCTTGATCTCGATGAATCAGGGCTGCGCAACAAAGAGTTTTCTAAATATGATGCTGATGGTGACGGAAGGATTTCCGTTGCTGAAGTTCAGGCTAAGCTTGATCAGATGCAGCAGCAAAAAGGAGCAATCGGCAAGCTTGATGTAGAGATGCAGCAGGCGGAAAAGACTGCCGCAAAGGGTATGCAGCCTCCTGCTCAAAAAAAGGTTACCCTTGAAAATAGCGGACTGGATGAAAAAACATTCAACATGCTTGATTCGGACGGAGACGGCAAAGTCTCACAAACTGAAATCGATTCCTTGAGAGATGCCGAGGAGCGGGTTCAAGAGGGTAGTCTGTTTTCTGAAGCATTGTCGGAGTTCAAGAAGAATTTTTTTCAGAAGGAAAAGGATGACGAGGAAAAGGATTTAAATGGCGATGGTATTGTTTCTGAGGAAGAGGAAGAGTTGGCAAAGCAGCAGGCTGCACAGGTTACAGGAGTTAATGCTGAAGAGAGTAAAGAGCCTGCCACTAATACTGAACCACAGGGAAAAATATTCTCAGCAAGACAAATGGCCGGAGTTCGGGCTTACCAGAATCAAGCTTCTGAGTTCTTCGCCGCCGCTTCAAACTCTTCGGTTAGTTTCCAGTACTAAATCCTGATTTCAAATAAATATCATTTTCAAAAACAAATCCCCCTGAAGTATCGCTTCAGGGGGATTTGTTTTGTTTGGGGTTAAGTTCAAATAAATAAGGTTGTTGAGATATTTTTCACGGGAATTCACGTGCAAATCTTTTGACAAATTACAAGCCTGAAGGGTTTGGTAAAATTGAAAATTTAAGCCCGCGCAGAGCTTATAAGTATTACCAATAAAAATTTCTCTTTCAGGAGTCCCGTCGTGAAAAAGCTGATCCTTTCCCTGATCGTTTTGGGGGTGATTTTAAGCCCTGTCTTTTCTAGTGCTTCCCCTTCAGTGGAATATCTAAAAAAATTCACCGGCCCAGTCATGTCTCGGGCATATTTTGGGTCAAATTGCGATCTTACAGATGATACTATCGTAATTAGTGCCATGTCCGAAACTGTTGATTTAAAAGCAGGGGCCGGAGCAGTGTATATCTTCTCAAAAGATAGAGGTGGGCCGGGGAAGTGGGGGCTGGTGAAACGGAGAACTGCGGCTGATGTTGGGACTGTTAGTGAATACGGGAGCTTCGGAATGGGGCTTGCCATCAGTAATGATATTGTTGTGGTCTCCCATCCATTCGCTGATATTGACGGGACAAATAATGCCGGGGAAGTATATATATTGGGCAGAAACGTAGGAGGAGATGATAATTGGGGAATTCAGCAGGTGCTTCGTACTGATCCTCTCGTGGATGGTTTGTCCTTTGGATATGATGTCGATATTTGTGGTCAGACGATTGTCGTGAGTGCTAACGGGTGTGCATATATTTATGAGCCGGATTCGGCTAATCCGGGAGACTGGAAGCCCGTTAAACAATTGATTGCGCAGAATGAAAGCGGTGTTCCTGAAGGGAGTGCCGGATTTGGAGTGTCTGTGGATCTTTCAGACGAGACTCTGGCGGTTGGAAGTAGTAATGGACCCGGTTACGTTTATCTTTTTGAAAGGAATACCGGAGGTGACGAGAATTGGGGGATTGTTAAAAAGTTAGTTGCGCAAAGTGACGATGGTGCTCCTGATATTCAGCTCGATGCATTATTTGGAGGGGCAGTTGCTCTTTGCAGTGATTTACTTCTTGTAGGTGCACCAAATATGAATGCCGGAGCACAATATGTTGGTGCGGCTTATATTTATTCAAAGGATAAGGGTGGAGCCAATCAATGGGGTATAGTCAAGAAGCTTATCCCGGTACGCGAGAGCGGAAAGCCGTACTATAATAAGAATACTTATTTCGGAAGATTTGTTTCTTTCTCTGGTGATCTAGCCCTTGTATCCGCAGAAGGCGGGGTACTACTTTTTTCCAAAAGTCAGTCTGATATCGGCACTTGGGGAATAGTCAAAACAATTGGCAGCATGGATACGGAAGCGAAATCCGGGCTAGCCGGTCAAGCGGCTGTTTATGGTGACTACTGTATTATCGGTGCGATGTCGAAGGATGAAGGAGTTAAAAAGAGCGTCGGAGCTGCATACTATTTTAAAATTCCCAACATAGTCAGTCCCGAGGGCTGCGCTGACAAAACCGTAAGCCCCACAGCAACACAGCCCGCAGGCACCACAGCGATCGTGACTTCGGTCACCAAAAGAGTGAAAACTACGGCGGAAGTTAAGGAAGAGCACCAGACTCCGGGTATGGACTCTATGCTCGGTGCAAAT
Source organism: Maridesulfovibrio salexigens DSM 2638 (assembly GCF_000023445.1). GTDB lineage: Bacteria > Desulfobacterota > Desulfovibrionia > Desulfovibrionales > Desulfovibrionaceae > Maridesulfovibrio > Maridesulfovibrio salexigens. The sequence goes on from NC_012881.1 coordinate 84,832, forward strand.
GTCTATGAATTCAACGCCACAGTTACTGCCGGGAAAGTAGCCTATTTCTGTTTCAACAGCTCCAGCCTTGGTGAGCGCAAAGCTGAGGAAGTAGCACTTTTCAAGCTATTTCCCAATAAAGAATCCAAGAGCTTCACCTACAGTTCCGGTAAAAATCCCTCTGAAGAAGGCTATTTCTGGATTACTGATGAAGGAAATAGCGGACAGTACATTGATCCGAAGACAATTCTCGTGGGCGCACGGACCTACACGGTTAACTATTCCGTAAAAGATAACGGTGAATACGATCTGGATGATACTGCCGGTGTGATTCATGACCCCGTTGTACCGGGCACTTCTGGTGGTTCCGGGGACGGCACAGGGTGTGTGCTGAATCCGCAAGCAGGCTTTTCTGTGGAGCTTTGCGCATTGTTTGTGGTTGGCTTGCTGGGGATTATCGCACGTGGAATAGTCAGATACCGGGTGCTGAAGAAATGTCTCCCTTCCTTGATTGTTTTGGGGGTGATTGTATACCCAACGGTTTGCCTTGCCTCTCTTCCGGTGGAGCTGATTAAAAAGATGTATGTCAGTGATGCCGGTCCTGGGCTTGAGCAGGCTGACACTAAGTACGGATATAGCGTTGCAATAAATGAGGATACAGCAGCAATCACCGTTCCAAAATTAAATGCTGTCTATCTCTATTCAAAAGATGTGGGAGGTGATGGAACGTGGGGTTATTTAAAGAGAATAAATATTAATGGAGTATACAAAGCGGCCCTGTCTCAAAATTATATGGCTGTGACCAGTACTGTTATTGGACGTACCTTTGTATTTAACAGGAATACAGGAGGGACTAATAATTGGGGTGAGGTAGCTCAACTCGGTAGTTCTACTTACTCTAGTGTGGCTGTGTGCGAGAATATAATTGTTGTGGGTAGCGCGATGGAAGGTGTTGAAGGCCTTGCCCGCATCTATATACCTGATCCGGATAACCCTGGGCAGTGGAAATTTCATAAGGCACTCATCCCTCAGGATGAGAATGGCGTGTTCGATACAGTCGGTGGTGGATTACAGTTTGGCAGTTCTGTGGCGGTTTCTGAGGATGTTATTGCCGTTGGCGGAATCGCAGCTACTGTAGATACTACAGACGTGGCCGGAAAGGTATATGTTTATTATAGAAATGCCGATGGTGCTAATAATTGGGGGATAGTTAAAAATATCCATGCACAAAAGGATGATGGTACTTCCGATACTTCATCTCAGGCTTATTTCGGTTTTGCCCTTTCTATGTCCGGCGATTTGCTTTTAGTTGGAGCTCGCGACACTGACATTGAAAGTGTCGACAGCGTAGGTACTGCCTATATCTATTCCAAAGACAAAAATGGTGCAGACCAATGGGGGGTAGTGAAAAAACTGAGAGCTGTGCGAGATGATGGAACCCCATCTAATTATCAATACAGTCAATTCGGGAAGGATGTTTCAATTTCAGGCGATCTTGCCCTTGTTGCCTCTAATTATGGCGCGTACCTGTTCTCCAAAAGTCAGTCAGACATCGGTAATTGGGGCATAGTCGAAATTATAGGTGATTCCCAAACAGAGCCGTATGCAGAGCTGGCCAGCAGTGTGTCTATTCATGGTGACTATAGCATTGTCGGCTCCAGTTCCAAAGATAAGAGGACTCTAACAGATCCGGACGCCCCGGTCTTTTTTCCTAACCCTCATCCAATCGTTGATAATGTTGGAGCAGCTTATTTACTCAAAACTCCCAACATAGTCAGTCCCGAGGGCTGCGCAGACAAAACCGTAAGCCCCACAGCAACACAGCCCGCAGGCACCAGCGCGATAGTGACTTCAGTCTCCAAAAAGGTGAAGACCACAGCGCAGCTAAAAGAAGAGCATCAGACTCCGGGCATGGACTCTATGCTCGGTGCAAATGTTTATGAATTCAACGCCACAGTTACGGCCGGGAAAGTGGCTTATTTTTGTTTTAATAGCTCTAGCTTGGGCGAGCGTGCAGCAGAGGATGTGGCACTGTTCAAGCTCTTCCCGGACAAAGAGTCCAAGAGTTTCACCTACAGTTCCGGTAAGAATCCCTCTGAAGAAGGCTATTTCTGGATTACCGATGAAGGAAATAGCGGACAGTACATTGATCCGAAGACAATTCTCGTGGGAGCACGGACCTACACGGTCAACTATTCCGTAAAAGATAACGGTGAATATGATCTGGACGATACTGCCGGTGTGATTCATGACCCCGTTGTTCCGGGAACTTCCGGTGGTTCCGGGGACGGCACAGGGTGTGTGCTGAATCCGCAGGCAGGGTTTTCTATGGAGCTTTGCGCATTGTTTGTGGTTGGCTTGCTGGGGATTTGTGCGCGCAGGGTAAGTCGCTAGTTGTTGGCGAATTAAACCAAGATGAAAATGTGTCGTGATCGGTTATTTCGATCACGACATTTTTTTTAGTTGATTGAGGTTAGTCTCAAGCTCGGAAGTGGCTTCTGGATTTTGCGCAGAATTGTTGAGTACGAATTCTGCTGTGGCGTAAATGTTTTTCCATCGCGGGCGTTCGGGCAGTGTTTCAATATTAAGATATCGGTCTAAGGTCTGGGTACGGGCATAGCCGTCCTTTTCAATGTATATGTTCCATATGCCGGATTCAGAAGCCAGATCTGCCTTGCTGCGTCCTGTAGCTTTTTCCCAGTACTCCAAAGAAGAGTTCATAATGATTACAGCCAGCTCTCGCTTATCAGGTTGTGCTTGGACAGGTCGTATATTCATGACGTAGATCGGTTCGCTTTCTATATCTATTGTTCTGATGGAGATCAGAACATTGATTGTTTTCCCTGCAGCAACAGGCAGGCTTATTTCTTCGAGCGTCGTTTTGTTGTCCGTTGCAGTTTGCTTATTTATCAGTTCAATGAACGCGGTTTGATGAACTTTTGATTCGATTATTTCGTTAAGATTCAGTCCCTGTATCTCTTTGCAATTAAAGCCGCTCAACTTTTCAAAACCGCTGTTGCAGAAATCAATAACAAGATCGTTATTAACGGCAAGAATCGCTTCATCCACTGAGTCGAGCATCTTGGATAGGCGCAGGTGGATTATCTTGTGGTCGTGTTCTTTCTTTTTACGACTTTCAAGTTCTCCGCTCACTCTTTCGTAGCTGGATAATGTCTCGGCAAAACGGGAAGACATAAGTAGGGAGTATGAAAGGATGAATATGAAGGTACCGTATGGTGTGAAATCAGCTGATCCAAATATATTCAGGTCAAAAAGAATTTCATCAAATTCAGCACAGGCCAGCACCAGATATCCGGGTGCAAGGTAAACGGCTCCTTTCCGCTTTTTGCGCAGGTCATTTATGAATGAAGCAAAGAGATAAACGTATGCAATTCTAGTAATCAGGAAATAGGCAAAGGCGATGCTGGAGTATGCCCCGGGAGGAGTTGCAATAGTATAAATGCAGTATACCCCGCCGATTATGGAGAATATCCAGCTGACCTGTACCCCATACCTTTGGGGAAAAACTGAGTTGTAAAATATCAGGAGCAGAGGAATCGCCAGTCCGGTTGGGATTAGACATATCTTTATGTACCAACTCCAGTCTATGGAAAAAAATTTACTGGCCAGAAAAGCTGAGGGCGGATTAAAAACTGTGGCAACGCACCAGACAAGGCAAAAGGCACCAAAGTACAGGTTTTCCCGGCTGGATCTGCGCATGATGAAAATCACGATATGAAAAACAGCCATGACCAACAGTGCGCCACCGATAATGGCTCCGGAAATATGCCGGTAATTAATCAGTTCTTCAATTTGCTCATGGCTACCGAGAAGTATGCTGGAATTGATTCCTCCTTCCTTATTGTGGAAGTTTGAAATTTCAATGACTATATCGGCATATCCTTCATTGGGCGTTAGTGTCGGGGATATGAGGTGTTTTACCGGGGTTTCAGACTTTCTGTCCGAGCCAAACGTTCCAGAGGAAGCTACGTCTTTTCCGTTTACGATCACATTGCATACAGAGAGCATTCCAGAGATATAGAGTTGATATGCAACGGGGCTGGGAGGGAGCTTTACTTTTAGACGGTAAACAGCTGTGCCCTGTTTCTGGACAGGAAAGCCCTGCTGTGTTGAGCCTTTCCAGATTGCAGGGAGTGGGAAAAAGTCTCTTTGCGCAAGCTTCTGTGTTGTTAGTTTGGAGTAGCTTGTGTCTGTATAGAATTCCCACTCTCCGTCGAGAGTTGCAGGCCCTAGCTCATTAAAATTCCAATGGCTGAGGTCCAGATACCCTTGTGTTGCTTTGAGGTGGTTCCCATCTGTTGTTTGGACGCACGAGCTTATAACCAGCAGCAGAGCGAGAAGTATGAGCTTTGTATATATGGACTTGTGTTTGGGCATTCTGCATGAGGATTGTATGTTTATAAGCCTGTGTATATTGTCTTATTTTTCAAACAAAATAAATGAGAATAATTAAAGACATAAAAAACGGCCCAACTCTCAAATCACATTGAGGATTGGGCCGTTACTAATTTAAGTGCAGTTAGAACTATTCGGCGGGTGCGTTGAATACGCGGGTGGAAAGTTCCTTATCGAGGATGAACATGCCGTTGCCTTCTCCATTGAGGAGGCGGAGCTTGTTCAGTACTGCGTTTACGTTGTCTTCTTCTTCAACCTGCTCGGTTACGAACCACTGCAGGAAGATGTTGGTAGCGTGGTCTCTTTCATCAATTGCGAGGTTCACGAGATCGTTGACAAGGGAAGTAACATGCTTCTCGTGCTCAAGAACTGCCTCAATGCAGGCCAGCGGGGATTCCCACTCGGTCTTTGGTGCTTCGATTGCAGTGAGGAGTACTCGGCCGCCGCGTTCGTTGATGTAATCATAGAACTTCATGGCGTGGAACTGCTCTTCTTTAGCCTGTACACGCATCCAGTTGGCAAAGCCGTCCAGTCCGATGTCGCTGAAGTAAGCGGACATGGAGAGGTAGAGGTATGCAGAGTACATTTCAGCATTGAGCTGTTCGTTAAGAGCTTTTTCAAGAACCTTGTTAGACATTGTTGATCTTCTCCGTAATTGGAATCAGTTTGTTAGTAGCCCAGATCTTCATCGGTGATCTTGGTTGCAAATACTTTATGCATCCAGAACTGGTAACCGATGACGATGGGGACCATGATCAGTGCAACCGTCAACATGATCTTCAGGGTCAGCTGGCTCGATGCAGCATTGTGGATGGTGATGGAGTATGCCGGGTTGATGCTAGAGGGCAGCAGGGCCGGGAACAGTCCGATCACGCCGAACATGGTGGTGGAAACGATGAGCACAGCAGAGCTGATCCATGCTTTCCACCATTTGCGTGCTGCAATGAGAGTGCGAACCTTGACGATTGCTAAGATCGGAACCAAAAGGATCAGTAACAGGGCCGGGTAAGCAATGAAGTTACTGAGCAGCTTGGTGTATACCCCGGTAAGGGCCAGAAAGGCAATATAAACCGCCGCCAGAACCGGCCAGATAGTGGCAGCGAGGTTACCGGCGCGTTCGTTAAGTTCGCCGTCTGTGCGCGCTGCAAGCCAGAGGCAGCCGTGCTGGGCAAAAAGAAGAACAAAAAGAATCCCGCCACCGAGACCGTAGGGGTTGAGCAGGGTAAACAGGTTGCCCTGAAATACGCCGTTCTCGTCAATGGGGATACCCATGAAGATGTTGGCAAAGGCAACGCCGAGCAGCAGGCCAGGCAGGAAGCTGCCTAAAACCATTGCTTTATCCCAGAGCTTACGGGCCCAGTCGCTATCAACCAATCCTCTGAATTCATAAGCAACACCGCGAATGATCAGGGCGATGAGCAGCAGCATGAGCGCGGTGTAAAGACCACTGAACATTACTGCGTATGCCTTGGGAAATGCGGCAAATGTTACACCACCGGCGGTGATGAGCCATACTTCGTTACCGTCCCAGAAGGGGCCGATGGATTTATAGATTTTTTTTCTGTCTTTTTCGTCCTTGGCCAGAAAGGGCATCACGGACCCCAGACCCAGATCATACCCATCGAGCATGAAATAGATGGCCCAGAGTAAGCCCCATAACAAGAACCATATGGATTCCAACATAATTATCTCCTTGTTTTACAGCTTTCTTAAGCCTTCGTAGGTTCAGGGCCTTTGCGGGCGAATTTTGCCAGCAGGTATATTTCACACGCTCCCAGCAGGGTGTAGAGAGTGGTCAGAGCGATAAATGAGAACGCAACCTGACTTGTGGCAATGGGTGAAACCGCGTCGCTGGTTTTCATAATACCGTATACAATCCAAGGCTGACGCCCGACTTCTGCAACAGCCCAGCCAGCCCAAGTTGCGATGTAAGGCAGGGGGATAGCGAAAAGCATGATGCGCAGATAGAGTTTGTTTTCAGTAAGTTTTTTTCTGTTTTTCCAGCCCCAGATACACAGCAGCGGAAAGAGGGTTCCCAGTCCGACCATGATGCGGAAGGCAAGGAATGTGATTGTTACCGGAGGACGGTCTTCTTTAGGCCATTCCTTCAGACCTTTGACTGGAGCGTTAAAGTCGTTGAAAGCAAGGAAACTGAGTGCGCCGGGAATGCCGAGAAATTCAATGGCGTTCTTTTCATTTTTTTCGTCGGGCATTGCCAGCAGATACATAGGTGCACCGTCTTCTGCTGTATCCCAAAGAGCTTCCATTGCGGCCAGTTTTTCAGGCTGCATCTTGGCAACAGTCTGGGCATGGTGGTGTCCTTGCGCTGCAACGAGAATGGAAAAGATGAAAGCAACAATCAAGCCCATTTTGAAAGACTTGCTGAAGAATTCAACTTCATTCTTGCGAAGCAGGTGATAAGCACTGATACCCATGACGAAGAAGCTGGCAACCATAAATGCTGCAAAACCGTTGTGGAAGAACTGTCCCCATGCAAAGGGGTTGGTGATTACTTCTGTGAAGCTTTCCAGTTCCGCACGGCCGTTACGCATTACGTAGCCAACCGGGTTTTGCATCCAGCCGTTAGCAAGGATGATCCAGACTGCAGAAATATTGGATGCGATAGCTACAATCCAGATACAGGCAGCGTGCATTTTGGGGGAAAGTTTTTTCCAACCGAAAATCCATGCAGCAAGAAAAGTTGATTCCATGAAAAAGGCTACTGTGGCTTCAATAGCCAGCAGAGAGCCGAAGATGTCACCAACGTATTCGGAATAGCGGGACCAGTTGGTACCGAACTGGAATTCAAGAGTGATTCCGGTAACGATTCCGAGAACAAAGTTAATGACGAACAGCTTTCCCCAGAATTTAGTCATGCGCAGGTAAATATCTTTTTTGGTACGCACGTACATGGTTTCCATAATGGCAACCATGATGGAAAGCCCCAGTGTGAGCGGTACGAAAATGAAGTGGAACATTGTTGCCATGGCAAATTGCAGCCTTGACAGCATAAGAACATCCATCATCCCTCTCCTTGTTCAAAGTTGTTAATTAAATTCCGGAAATTTTATCCAGAGCTTCCTGAGCCAGCCTACCCACTGTTACAGACTGCAATGAAGAGTCCTTATAAATATCTATAACAGTATCATTATCCACCAAAGCTTCAAGCTTTTTAACGGATTCCGTTGATTTCAGAGCTCCCAGGGCCCAGCATGCAGTCCCCTGAATAACCGGGTCGGGGTAGGAAAGAAAACGGATAAGGTCGTCAGTAGCTTGAGCCGCGATTTTTTGACGAGTCTGTGCCATGCGGGCAACTCCCCATACCGCCCCGCGGAGCAGGGTAGGAAATTCAAGGTAGTTCTCCGGGCCTTCTTCGTCTTCGTGGCTGTAGCTTAAGAGGATTTTACCGTATTCAGCGGCCATCTGGTCGTTTACGGCAGCGATTTCCCCCATGGCTTCAGGGACTCCCCAGGCACATCCTCCGGATTCTTCATTGAGCATCCACATAATTCTGCGCATGACAATGCGTGCTTTGGGAGTGTCTTCCTCCACCATGCGGGATATAACCTTGCCGAAGCAGGTAATCCCATGCCAGCGGACTATAACCGTGGTCGCACACAGGGAAGCGAAAAGCGGTGATACAAGATTCTGCATGGAGTATTTCTCCATTAATTCATCGAACTTGCTTTCCCAGTTATCGTTAACCAGTGCGGCCATAACTTCTGCTTTTATCTTACGTCCGGTAGCCATATGCGATCCTCCTTGAAAGAGTGACGCTAAAAAAAACTATTATCGATAGAGGTGTAACAGCTTCCTATTTTTACATTTTCAATTTTTGAATAACATAAAAATTAAGGCTTTGTGAATTAGTTTTTAAAAAATGAAAATCCGGGCGGAGCAAACTCCGCCCGGAATATATACTATTTAGCGGTCTTTTCTTTAATTGCTGCTGCGATAGTAACGCCGAGCTGGAAGCACTCTTTGAGAGTGTCGTGGTCAGGGCGGTTTTTGGCTTTGATCTGAGGCTCGATAATATCGCAGCTCATTTTTTCAAGCCATTCGTTAAGGATGTTAACGCACTCACCGGACCAGCCGAAGGAACCTACTGCTGCACCGATCTTGTTCTGGGGACGCAGTCCCTTAACGTAGGTCAGCGCGTCAGCCATGCCGGGAAGGATGCCGTTGTTGTGAGTCGGAGAACCGATGACAATAGCGGCGGAGTCGAAAACTTCGCTCATGATGTCGCTGTGGTGGTTGGCCTTAACAGACATAACCTTAACGGAGATGCCTTCGGAAACGAGGCCGGAAGCTACAGCATTGATCATGCGCTCAGTGGAGCTCCACATGGTGTCGTAGAACAGGGTTGCTTTCTGCTTGGGTTCCTGTTTTGCGAATTCCATGTATTTTTCAAGAGCAAATGCGCAGTCTTCACCACGGAACATTAGGCCGTGGTCGGGGCAGATCATATCCACATCAAGGTTAAGGCCCGCGAAAGTTTCGAGGGTTTTGATCACCTTTGAGGAGTAGGGGGTGATGATGTTTGCGTAGTACTGCTGCATGTGGTCTGCGACCATTTCTTTGCTCATTTCATCTACCCAGCGTTCGCTGGCTGCGATGTTCTGGCCGAAAGCGTCACTGGTAAAGAGCAGCTTGTCTTCGGGAACAAAGGTGAACATGTTGTCAGGCCAGTGCAGCATGCGGGTTTCATAGAAACGCAGGGTGCGTTTACCGATGGAAACTTCTTCACCGGGCTTTACTACATGTACGGGCCAGTCTTTGCTGTCAAAAAATGTAGCAATGTTTTTTCCGCCCATGACGGAAACAAAGATTTTTTCGGGCTTGCAGATCTCGACCATTTTTTCGAGGCAGCCTGCGTGGTCGGGCTCAAGATGGTTGACCACGATGTAATCAATTTCTTCAGGTTTGGTCAGGTGGGAGAGGGAGCAGAGGAACTCGCCCTCGGACCCTTTGGAAACAGTATCCACCAGAACTTTCTTTTCATCTTCGATGTAGAAAGCGTTGTAGGTGGTTCCATTAGCGGAGCGGGCATATCCGTGAAAGTTGCGGCAGTTCCAGTCCACAACTCCAATCCAATGTACGCCTTCTTTAATTTCAACAGGTCTCACTTGAATATTCCTACTATAATTTTATGGTTTTATTTATGCGCAGAAAGCCGGGAATATCCCGGCTTTCTGTTCTTTCTTATATAAGCATCCGTATTCAGTTGGATGCAGTATGCAGTGTCTTAATCTTCAGGCTCGAAATCATCCTTGCCTGCGCCGCATACGGGACATTCCCAATCTTCAGGGATATCTTCGAATTTGGTACCGGGAGCGATACCCCCATCCGGATCACCTTCAGCAGGATCGTAAACCCAGCCACAAATTGTACATACGTATTTCATTTCGAATCTCCGTGATAATTTTATTTAGCCCAGGGGCTTGAAGGATTTTTTACTTGCGCCGCATACCGGGCATTTCCAGTCTTCAGGCAGATCTGCGAAGGCAGTTCCTTTGGCAATTTTACCTTTGCGATCTCCCTTGTCCGGATTGTATATATAGCCGCAATTGCTAACCTGACATTGATACATATCTTTAGGTTCAGCCATAGTACTATCCTGTCTTATGCTTTCCAAAGACCGTGCAGGTTACAGTATGCACGTGCAATAACCGGTTCATCGCCGAACTTGCAGCCGCAGAAATCAGCTTCAGGAGCTTCGCCGGGCTTAAGCTGCTTGAAGTAACGGTTGTTGCCGGAAACCAGTTCGATCCACTCGATCCAGTGTTTTTCTTCCATAGGATGGGCAACTTCACCGACTTTAACTTTGTAGCCGCCTTCGATCTTTTCAATAACCGGGACGTGCTTTTCTTTAGCAGCATCAACGGTGTTTTCGGTCAAAAGAACCATATCTGATCCACAGCAGGCAAGGTTACCGGGGCCGGCATGAAGAACCATAGTGATGTTACCGCAAGCTTCGCATTTATAAACTTCGTACAATTCAGCCATTTTTAATACTCCACAGGGTTAGGGTTATCGACTACCAGTTCTCACAGACTACCTGAAAATGTGCCTGAGGATGGTCACATGCAGGGCATTTGTGTGGTGCGCAGTCACCTTCGTGGGTGTATCCACAGTTCTGACACTGCCAGATGATAGCGTTGTCTTTTTTGAATACCTTGTCGTCTTCAATGTTTTTGGCCAGAGCAAGATATCTTTTTTCGTGAAATTCTTCAGCTACTGCGATTGCACGGAAAATTGCTGCAATTGTGTTGAAGCCTTCTTCTTCCGCAATCTTGGCGAATTCGGGATACATTTCTTCCCATTCGTGTCTTTCGCCGCCGGCTGCTTCTTTGAGGTTTTCAATGGTAGAGCCGATTACTCCTGCGGGGAATGCTGCAGTTACTTCCACTTCGCCGCCTTCAAGAAGTTTGAACAGTCGTTTTGCGTGTTCTTTTTCCTGATTGGCAGTCTCTTCGAAGACTTTGGAAATCTGCACATAACCTTCCTTTTTAGCCTTGGATGCAAAGTAGGTGTAACGGTTACGGGCCTGAGATTCTCCTGCAAACGCGGTCAGGATATTCTTTTCTGTTCTTGAACCTTTAAGTTGGGACATGAGCTTCTCCTTATCTCGCTGCCTTGAGCAGCAGATTGTATAGTCGAAATAGCTATAGCAATAATTAACAGTAAATAGCGCCGCTGTCAGGTTTTTAGACAAAAAAATAACATCTCCATCCTTAAGTATGGGTATTAAATGAAGATGTTATTTAAAAAAGATTATTGTATTTTGGTCTGACATTCCGGACATAAACCGAAATATTCTATCGAGCAGCCTTTTACATCATACCCTCTGGCCTCGATGTCATCGATTTCAGGGGCGGTAACTTCGTTCATGACGTCATCTACCTTGCCGCACTGAAGGCATCTAATATGCGGATGCGGTTCGGCATTTCCATCAAATCTGTTTTTTCCACTTGTCTCAATCTTGAGGATGACACCGTTGTCCGCCATAAGTTCCAAGTTGCGGTATACGGTTCCCAGGCTGATGTTAGGGAGTCTTTTGCGTACTCGTTCATACAGTTCATCAGCGGTGGGATGACAGGTAAGTCCTTTGAGCTCCTCAAGTATGAGTTCTCTCTGTTTTGATCGTCTTTGTCCTATTTTCATGTGCACCTCTTGCACATAAACTAGTAATAGTTCTCGTTTGTGTCAACCCTTTTTAAAATTGTTAATTAATTAGATATCACACTTCAAAAGTATGATAAAGTTGGGTTTCTCGAAAAGAATAGGAGCTTGCAGTCTGTCTGAATTCAAGCTATCCCTTGAATAATTGGATTAATTGTAATCACGGGAGATTTCTTGCCCAGCCTCAAAACTCTCATTCTTCACCCGGACGCTGAGGTCCGCTCAGGTATCCGTGAAGCCCTTCGCGGAGTGAAGCTTGTGCGTGTATTGGGTGAAACCGTTAACGCTGATGAGGCATTGGAGCTTCATAAAGCAGTGGGGTATGGGATAATCTTTCTTGGTTTTGATTATGAAGAGGGTATAAATGGTGCTGAATTAGCTCAGGCATTGGGAGCCAGTAAGCATAAACCCGGACTGATCTTTATTGCCGGGGATGAGACCAAGGCTTATGAGGCTTTTGAGCTTGGAGCTGTCGATTATCTTATCTGGCCTCCTGACGAAGAGCGTATGCAGAAGACCTTGGAGCGCATTGCCCGTTTCAAGAGTCATTTTAGGGAAATCCCTGAACCTTCGGACTGGAAAGAATCCGGTACCGGCGTGGAGACAGGGGAAGAGACCTTGCAGCTTTCACTTGGTGAGGATGAGCAGGACAAATTTCTTTCCGCACTTAAAAATGCCTGGGATTTTTCCCAGACCCGCCAGCCGGAAATAGAAAAACTTCCGGTAAACCAGGATGGGCGTATGATGCTCATCCCTTATACCCAGATAATCTTTGTGGAAGCTTACGAAGATTACTCTTATGTGCACACCGCCAATCAGAAATTTCTCACCTCCCACAGATTGAAAAATCTTGAGGAGCGCCTCGGTCCGCACCGTTTTTTCAGGGTGCATCGCAAGTATCTGGTAAATCTGGAAATGGTTACAGAAATAGCCTCTCTGCCGGGTAGTAACTTTATGCTCCGCACAGCCGGTCGTACAAGGATCGAGCTGCCTATCAGTCGCAGGCGGATCAGCAAACTCAAGCAGATTCTGGGGATGTGATCATGCCGCTTACCGATACACTTATGCCGTTTGCCGAATATGGACTGCATTGTCCTCACCGGGTATGTACAAATACAATTGGACAAACCGTTCTTGGGGTAAAGCAAGTTTTTAATTTCGAGGTGTCTTTGGCTGGATTAACGAATGGAGGGCGTAGTGGATCATAAGGAAACACTGGACAGCCTGTTGCATGAAGAGAGAGTTTTCCGTCCCCTGCCTCAGATGCTTATTGAGGCCGGGGTCAATCCGCAGGATCTGCGCGCGGCGCGTGAACTTGCGGAAGTGGATCTCTGCTCCTATTGGGAAGAAGCAGCCGAAGAACTGGACTGGTTTAAAAAATGGGAACAAGTCTGCGATATTTCCGATGCACCCAATTATCGTTGGTTCAGCGGAGCGCGTTGTAACATTGTCTACAACGCCCTTGACCGTCATATAGAGACTGTAAACAAGAATCGTCTGGCCTTGATCTGGGAAGGTGAGCCGGGGGATTCCCGCCAATACACTTATTATGAACTTTATCGGGCTGTGAACCGTTTTGCCAACGGCCTGAAAGCGCTTGGCGTAGGTAAAGGTGACCGGGTGGTCCTTTACATGCCTCAGCTTCCTGAAACAGTGATCGCCATGCTTGCCTGCGCCCGTATCGGTGCCGTGCATTCAATGGTTTTTTCTGGATTTTCAGCACGACTGCTGCGTGAGCGTGTCCGTGAAGTTGATCCCCGTGTGGTTGTTACTGTGGACGGTTTTTACCGTAACGGGCAGGTCATCCGTCTTAAGGAAGAGGTTGACCGTGCACTGCTGGACGATCCTGCACAGAATCTGGAATCTGTGGTCGTGGTCCATCGGGCCAACGTGGACGTGAACATGGATTCCGCCCGTGACTGCTGGTACGAGGATCTTGTGCGTCATGAACGTCCGCACGCTCCTGCCGAGATTATGGCTGCCGATGATCCCCTGTTCATCATGCATACTTCGGGCACCACAGGAAAACCCAAAGGTTTAGTCCATTCCCACGGCGGATATATGGTCGGTGTGCACCGTACCTTCAAATGGGTCTTTGATCTTAAGCCTACAGATATTTTCTGGTGTTCTGCTGATCCGGGCTGGATCACCGGGCACAGCTACCTTGTTTACGGCCCCCTGCTGGCCGGGACCACTACCGTTATGTATGAGGGGCACTCCCTCTATCCGCAGGCAGACCGACTCTGGAATATTGTTTCCAAATACGGGGTCACAATTTTTTATACTTCTCCTACTCAGATCAGGACCCTTATGCGGTTCGGTCACCGCTATCCTGAGCAGCACGACCTTTCTTCACTGCGCATTCTCGGTGCGGTTGGTGAGCCGTTCAATACTGAAGCATGGCTCTGGATGTACGAGAATATCGGTAAGGGCCAGTGTCCGGTGCTGGATACATGGTGGCAGACCGAGACCGGAATGATTATGATCAGCCCGTTGCCGGTGTCTGTTCTGAAGCCCGGTTCCGTGACCAGACCTCTGCCGGGAATTGACGCTGATGTTGTTGATGCTGAAGGTAATCCTGTACCTGATGGCAAGGGTGGTTTGCTGGTGATCAAGAAACCTTGGCCTGCCATGTTCAGTGATGTGATCGGTGATCGTGAAGAGGTCATGGCTCATTATTGGAAGCGCATTCCGGGCATGTTCTATGCCGGGGACGTTGCCCGCAAGGATGAAGACGGCTACTTCTGGATTCAGGGCCGCGCTGATGACGTGCTTAATATTTCAGGACACCGCATTGGAACCGCCGAGGTGGAATGTGCGCTGACTAAGCATCCGCAGGTTGCGGAAGCTGCTGTGGTTGGTGTTGTGGATAAGATTAAGGGGCAGGTTGCCAAGGCGTATGTGACCTTGAATCATGGTTTTGTAGAGTCAGACGACCTGCACCGTGAGTTGAAAGAACAGGTCCGCCGTGAGCTGGGCCCCATCGTCATCGTGCGTTCTATCGAATTCAGGGATGAACTGCCCAAGACATCCAGCGGTAAGATCAAGCGTACTGAGTTGGGGTAATCTACCCCTTCAATCCCATTTCAGAACTGATAAAATCAGCAAAGCCCCTCATGCAAACATGGTTCGCAAGAGGGGCTTTGTTCATTTAATCTATTAAAGCAGCTTCTTATCTGGCAATCATAGCACGCAGCATGTCAGCGCAGATTTCAGCCTGATGCGCCATTTCGTTAAGGCAGTCTACGAAGTGGGTCAGCTGGTAGATATCTTTGAAGTCCATATCGGAATTGTAGATCTTTTTGCTCAGTTCCTTGCGTAGTTCCATGGAGCGGGCGTAGTGCTTGCGGACTTTGCGGAACTTATTCTTGGCACCTTCACGGTCAATGGATTTGCCTTCATTGAGAGAGATGGTGGCCTTCAGTGCAGGGCCGAGGCTGGTGGTAGTGTCATTCACCTCGGAAAGCAGCAGGATCAGGTCCTTCTGGTACTCAGAGGGAATTGTTACCTTGCGCATAGCCAGCCAGTGCAGGGCTTCCTGAGCGCTGTCCAGAATGTTGTCCTGGTTGCGGGTGTAGTTGAAGAACAGAACCTTATCCACGGACATGAACATGGAGTGCGGCAGGTGGTTGCGGATGGAGCGCTTGATTTTATCTGCCTGACCTTCAACAGTATCGATCTGTTCGATCAGTTCGCTGAATTCGCGGCAGGTGTCGTTGCCTGCAACATAGCATTCAACGGAATCGTTGATAATGTGAATGCACTCAGCAATTTTGTTGTAGTGCTTGACCAGCCCGTCCATAGGGTTCTTGTTAACGATAAGGCCTAAGAAAGGAAGACGAAAGTGCATAATGTTCTCCTTGTGTTATCTAAATGAAAGCCCATTTGAGCAGGCTGAAAATTGTTATACTTGTGATCGCGGCAATGGGTACGGTGAGCACCCAATAGAGCACGATTCTTCCTAGTATTTTAAAGTTTACGGCTGAGAAACCTCTTGCAAGACCTACACCTACAACTGCACCAACGGCTGCGTGGGTGGATGATACCGGCAACCCTAGGTTGGATGCTGTCAGTACGGTTGAAGCTGCACCGAAGTCAACAGCGAATCCGCGGGTGTTGGTCAGTACGGTGATTTTCTCACCCACGGTCCCCATAACTTTGTGGCCCATGAGGGAGATACCGATGGCGATACCCAGTCCGCCCATAACCAGCAGGCCCATAGGAACATCGGCTTTAGCCAGCAGCACGTGTTCCTTGGATATAAGGTAAATTGCTGCTACCGGTCCGATGGCGTTGGCAACATCGTTTGCACCCTGAGAGAGGGCAACGTAACAGGATGTTCCCACCTGCAGCTTACGGAAGGTTGCTTCTACTGCTTCAGCGCCATCTTCAGGATCGCCGACCAGCTTATTGATAGCCAGTCTTCCGGCAAACCAGACCAAAGCGGCAATACCGAAGCCGAGAGCAAGTGATCCCATAAAGGGAAGCTTCAGGTTTTTACCCATTGGGGTCTTATATAGAAATGAAAGGGAAATCAGCAGAACTGTCAAGCCCATCCAGATAGGAGCCCATTTTTTTGCCTGATGGATGAAGTCCTTTTTGAAGAGAATTGTCTTCCTGATATGTGTAAAGATGGCAAAGGCAATTGTTGCGGCAAAGAATGGTGAAATGATCCAGGACATTACAATTCCGACCATTTTCAGCCAGTTAACCACATCAGGACCGCCGGCAACAAGGCCGAAGCCGAGGATGGCACCAACAATTGAGTGTGTTGAGGATACCGGCAAGGCCGTGAATGTTGATATGAGTACCCAGAGTCCTGCTGCGAGCAGAGCCGAAAACATACCGATCATTATGATTTTCGGATCGGCTATTGCCGCCGGGTTAATAATCCCTTTACTGACCGTTGCGGTCACATGGGAGCCGAGGAAAACCGCTCCCGCAAAGTTAAGGGTCCCTGCGATCAGTACTGCCTGCCGGATGGTGATGGCTTTCGCACCTACAGCCGAAGCCATGGAGTTGGCTACGTCGTTGGCTCCTAGGTTAAAGGCCATCATGAACCCTGCAAACAGGGACATGTAAAAAAACAGATCGTAAATATCCATTAGAGATAATCCCCTTGTTGTGAGTCCTTCGTGGACTCAGAAGCTTGTTCAGCTGCTACCGGAAGTTTCACACAGAATGAAGATCCGGTACCTGTTATTGCGTCAACCGGGCTTTCCACCCAGATGTCGCCGTTGAAGTTACGTGCAAGACTGCGGCACAATGCCAGTCCCAATCCGGAACTGCCGTGTCCCACAGCGTTTTCATCCAATTTGAAAAATCTTTCGAAAATACGTTCCTTATCAGCGGGCGCAATTCCCGGCCCTTCATCAACAACCCTGATTATGGCAAATTCACGGTCTGCTTCAGCCTGAACTTTAACGTTGGTGTTTTCAGGAGCATATTTGATGGCGTTCTCGATAAGGTTGTCGAAAATCTGAACCAAGCCTTCGCTTGTTCCGGTGATTTTGATTTGCGGAATTTCATTTTTGCTGAGACGGATATTTTTATTTTCCGCCAGAGATTGCAGGTTGGCCATGCTCAATGCAATACATTTTTGCAGATTAGTAGGTTTGGTGCGCAGCTTTTTGCCGGAATATTCACTGCGGGTCAGGGCGAACATGCTGGTGATGACCTTGGACATGTGGTTGGCGTTATCAAGGATGGTTCCAAGGAAGCTGGTCAGAATTTTCTGATCCTGCGGCGGGTTGTCGATAAGGGTTTCGGAGTAACCCTTGATGCTGGTCAGCGGGGTGCGCAATTGGTGTGATGCATTGGAAACAAAGTCGCGGAGAATTTTTTCCATCCGTCTCATTTCGCTGATGTCATGGAAAACAAGGATCAGTTTGCGGCGACTTTTGTAATCTTCATAGGAACAAATGGTTACATTCATGGACCTGCCGTCCGCAAGATCAACAATCAGGGAGTCGGAATTGTTTTCGCTGCCATGCTTGAGAATTTTATCCACGGCATCCTGAATTTCGTGGCGGGTCAGCACTTCAAGGGGAACCCGGCCTACAAATTCCTGTGTGTCAGGGACAAGTTCAGTCATCGATTTGTTGACTGATTCAATTTTACCTTGCGGGTCGAGGACCATGATGCCTTCGGTCATATTTTCGAACATGGCATCAAGCTGGTTGCGCTGATCCTCAATTATGCGGATGTGGCCTTGAATCTTCTTGGCCATAGTGTTGATGGATTTTGCCATCAACTGATATTCTCCGCCGGGGATGACTCTGATGCGCTTGCTGTAGTCTCCTTCTCCGATGGCCTGCGCCGTGGCGGAGACTTCTTTTACTGCTGATGTGGTGCGTTTGCCGATAAATATCAGTAAAATCGCGGAGCCGACCGCCAGCATGCCAAGGAGTATTGAAAAGTGGATCATAACCCGGTCCAGCCGTTCTCCGATTATGGAGTAGGGCAGTGCCAGTCTGATGAATTCACCGTTGTCGCCTATTGATTTGGCAACGTAGAGCATGCGTGTTTGCAGGGTTTTGCTGTAGCGGATGTTCTTTCCGGTTCCGCTGGTTTCCGCGGCGATAACTTCAGGGCGGTTGGAATGGTCGTCCAGTTCAGGAAGCCTGCTTGCTTCAACACTGGAGTCGGCAAGGACTTTGCCTTTCTTGATATATGTAATGCGGACATCGAGTTGGGAACCCAGCTCGGTTATTTCTTTCTGGAATGCAGGGCTTCCGGGGCTGACAGGACTGTGACTTATTTTCCAGCGGACATAATTCAGGAGTCTGGAGGTGTTCTGCCTGCTGGAAGCTGTGAGCTCTTCTGACACCGTTCCATAATAGAACCAGAAGGTCAGCAACAGGGCGCAAAGCAGTACCGCCCAGCCCCAAAGCAGAATCTTCATATGTAGTGATGTCTTAGGCAAAATATTTCTCCCTGAGGATTGTCCAAAACAGAAATCTAACTTCGCTGATTGTCACAGGGGAGTAACAAGCATGATAACATGGTTAGGTCAAGTTTTGTTACAAAAGTGCATTGCTTGCATATATTATTGGAATATTAGGGAAAGGTGTTATGTCTCTGGTTCTGTTGGTCGAATATGATTGTTACAATACAGTTACAATTGCTTTTTGTCAGCAGAATGGGCATATGATGGGGCGAATCAATATGCCAAGTTGAACGGAGTTGAGTTTTAGTTTATTAGAGCTCATTAAGGAAAGCTAACTGATAAGGATAAGGCTGAAAATAATGTCGGAAAAAGTTGAAAAAGCAATTCAAGATTTGGTTATGAATGGTCCGGTGCCTTTAGAGGAATTGGCTGAAAGGCTGGGAAAGACCCCTAAAACTCTGGCCCGTGAAGTTAATCCGGATGATAAAAAGGCCAAGCTGGGCGCAGAAACCCTTGTGGAAATCATGCGCATTACCGGCGGTGTTGAGCCTTTACGTCTTATGGCTGAAGAGTTGGACCTCACGCTTGAGTCTCTTGATTAATATTTAGTAGTTAGGGGTGCAATGTCGGTAAAAGCCATGCATTGCTGTTGTATTTGAAATCTATGGATAAACCGGAATAGTTATCATATCCGGTAGTAATTTCTCTCTTTTCATTAAGATATATTCCTTCCATTTCCACAAAAGAAGTTTCTTCCGGGCCGGTCGTGCTGTTTGAGGTGCCGTTTAATTTACGGGCGGCATCCTTGAGGCGTGATGGATTTTTAGCAGCGGCAAATTCTTGCAGCGCAGCTTCCCTTTCTTTACCGGCCAGAGAAGTTATTATTTTTCCCAGCTCAACAACTTCATTTACTTCAGGGCTGTTGTCCAGAGCTTCGTCATAAAGATCGTCCGCCTCTTCGCGCAGGCCCAAGGCCAGATTTATTCGGGCCAGATTGTTGAGCAGCCTTCCTTGATCCCCTTCATTCAAATCAATAGCAAGTGTATACAGGGATGCTGCACGTTCCATTGTAGATGTAGAGTTGGTATATAGGCCGGCAATAGCTAGGGCGTCCGCTTTCAGAGCCACTGCTTCTTCTCTGCTTGGGGTGTCGGAAAAGCTGGATCTTGCAGCTTGTTCCAGAGCCTTGACTACAGACACTGAGGGGGTAAGAGCCATTTCACGGATTAAAAGATTTAGTTGCAAAAATCTTGGCTTCAATCCTGCTTTAACCGACATGGGACGGGAAATGAGCTCTCTGGCTTCAGCTCTATCAGTTGCATCAGTAGAGAAGTAAAGACTTGCTGCGATGATTTCAGGTTGTCCCTCCATCTCCCCGTTAAGTTGCATTGTCTGCATGAACATATTTTCAAAGGCTTCCGCATCGCTCATGGCGGGGTAAGCCAGCCATTCACCAAGCACGTTGACTCCAGCCTTGATCAGTTTTGCCTGCGGCATGTTGAATCGTTCATATCCGGCAGCATACTCAAGAGTCTTGGGCAGAATGAATCTTGTGGCTGAGGCTTCTTCAGAACTGCGTCCGTCAATTCGGATGGTAGGCAGTGCTTCGGCTGTTATGCGTTCCATCTTATAGGCCAGAGCAAGCTCATAAAAATAACGGTCTTTGTTTTTCATGTGCTCTGCACGTTCAAGGTATGGTCTAACCGAGAGAAGGCTGTCTGTTCGCTGGAAGGCAAGACGGGCAAGCCCGGTAAAAGGTCGTGCGTCATCAGGGTTAATACCGTTAAGCCTGTGGAAAAGCGGTTCAGCAAGGTCGGGTCTGTCCAGCAGGATTAGCGCATTTCCTTTTTCCAGTTGCAGGTCAAAATTGTCTTGATCATTTATGGAAAGTACTGTCTCGCAAAGACTTGCCCTTTGGGGCAGGCTGTTGATCTGATGACGTAGGTCATCGTTGAGGTCCGGGTTGGCCAGCAGTGGTTTGAGTTGAGTGGAGGCAGCTCCCCCGGCTTCAATATCAAGATTGCTGTATTGCGCTTTTGCTGTTGTCAGCAGCATCTCAGGTGCAACAGGGAGTGATGAAATTGCTATGGCCCCGCTCAGCAGGGGGGCTGCGCGGGTGATGTCTTCGGCTTTCAAGGCCTGTTCCCCAAGTGAATATAGAACCCAAGGCACTACCGGGGAGTGAATGCGGTCATGGAAAATACGGGAAGAAAGTATAAATTGGGCTTCCTGAGTTGCTTCATATGCCTGGGTCAGAAATTCAATGCGCTCCAGATTTTTTTCCAATGAGTGTGGTCCGTTCTCGCTTTGATCAACATTTTTTTGCAGATTTTCGGAGATAGTGCGGATTGTGTGTAAATCCAGCATGGAGCAGAGTTTCATCAGGATGATGCACATATCGAGGCAAGAGGCATCATACGTAGATATGTTGTTCCTGATTGCTGAAGCCACAGCGACCAATTCTTCAACATCGTCCATATTGAATCGATATTCGCTGTGACGTAATCGGGTCAGGATGCTTTCAGCCCGGTAAGCCAGATATCCACCGCAGGTTGCGTTGCATAGTGCGGGAAATTTTTTTTCTGAAATAACCGGAAATTCCGGAAGGGGTAAATCGGCGGGCCCGAGGATGTTGTCCAGCACAGCTTTACCGGGACCGGGTATGCTGGCAGGAATGATGGAATCCCTTTCCTGAACAGAAATTTTCACCTTGCGGCCTTCCGGTCCGGGAGTCAGATAGATGCGGACTTTTTCAAATAAACCGCAGTTCTCAAGGATGATCCGGGCAGCGATAATTTTTTGCGGGGTAGCATTCTCGCCGGGCAGGATCTGGGCTAAAGCCATCACTGCGTTGGGAGTAAGTCGTGAATCTCCACTGACTTCGATTGAGGCAACAGATTGGTTTGAGATTAACTGTACTGTCGAATCTGCCAGTTTGTTGGCTGCTGGCTCCGAACTGCTTCCGCCGATCTGCTTTCCTTTAATGAAAACTTCCGGTTCAAGGTGAAAGTTATCGGTAAGTAATGCGGAATAAGATGTGCCTTTGTCATCTCTGACCATCAGTCCGGAGAGCGTGTATCTTGATTCGGGAGGTTCTGATGTGCAGTTTGCGCAACTTAGGCCGGCAGCAGTTAAGCGCTGCTTGATGATGGCTTTGAATTCAGGCGATGGTTGTCCTGAAGGAGTAAGAAAATCTCCAATGGATATGTGCGTGGATGAGGCTAAAGCTGCTGCGGGCAGCAGGGAAATAAGAAAAGCTAAAAAAAGAAGTTTTACGGAAATTGGAAAACGCATCTCAGCCTCTTGGTAAATATAAGTAAGATATGGCTTAATAAGTAACCTATCATGGCCATTTAATCCAGCCCTGCATGTTTCGACTTGGAGGGAGAACTCTGGTACAGGTAGCCCACGTCGTGAATATGAACTTTTTGAAAATATAGATTGGAATCGGGATCAGCAAATGGATAATAAATCTGAGTCAGTTCTTAATGGATTTTGCAGGAAAAACTGGGCGTTGCTGCTTGGCATGCTGCTTATTTTTTCTGCTGCGGTTTCCTTTTACGGAACATGGCTGAATTATTTTTACGATATTGACGAACCTAAATATGCCCGTGCTGTGTATGAAATGATCCACAGCGGCAACCTTTTAGCCCCTATGTTCGACGGCATGCCGCGAATGGAGAAGCCTCCCTTGGCCTACTGGGTCATGTATCCTTTTGCGTGGCTGGCTTCACTTGACGGTTTCAGCGGAAATGCTCTGACCTTCTTTCGTCTGCCTACGGTGATTTGTTCTGTTCTTATGGTATTGGGAACAGCTTTAACCGGACGCAGGCTTTTCGGTCCGGCAACAGGGCTGCTTGCCGGGATGATCCTGCAAAGCTCCGTACTTTTTAAATTCATGGCTGTGATGATGAAAGTCGACGTGGTTTTCGCCTGCTGCGTTACTTGGGCCACGTATTTTTATTTACAACGTTACCTTGGGGACAAAAGTACCAAGGTGGCTGTTGGCGGAGCAGTACTGACCGCTTTGGGCGTGCTTGCTAAAGGTCCTTTCGCTTTCCTGCCGATGGCCGGATATGCACTGGCTGTAGGGATTCGTCATAATGTGAATAAAAAGAATGAGTCCGGCGAACCTGCATCTTTTGTGTCCGCCATGAATATCAAGGGGCTTGTCGCTGCCAAATGGGATGACCGTAACATTCTGCTGCTCTGGTTTGTTGCCGGGTGTGCGCCGTTCTTTCTATGGCTTTATGGGGCATGGCTTAGTTCCGGGTTCGACTATACTCAGGGGCTGCTAGGGCAGTTTTTCCATAATACGGCTTCCACAAGTTCCAAGGTTACGGATAAACTAAGTCACCTTGATCCTTACTTCGATACCTTGACCGTAATCTTCTTCCCGTGGGGCGGATATGTGTTTGGAACCGTTTACGGAATCTGGCGCAGCATCAGGGAGAAGTTTAATGAAAAGTATGTCTTCATGGCCTGCGTTTTTCTGGTTTACCTGATAATTTTCACCCTGCTTTTCAAGCTCAAGTCCAACCGTTACATGCTGCCGATATTGCCGCTGCTGTCCATTCTGGTGTGTGACTGGCTGGTTAATGCCAAG
This sequence comes from Maridesulfovibrio salexigens DSM 2638, assembly GCF_000023445.1. Taxonomy (GTDB): domain Bacteria; phylum Desulfobacterota; class Desulfovibrionia; order Desulfovibrionales; family Desulfovibrionaceae; genus Maridesulfovibrio; species Maridesulfovibrio salexigens. The sequence continues at coordinate 107,904 of NC_012881.1, forward strand.
CGGGATAAAACCTATCGCACTCTTTTTGAGATGGGTTTTGTATGGATTCTGTCTATGGCTGCCATGCTTGGTTACCGCTCATTCAAATCCATGAGTGTTTCAGTGAACCTTGCAGATCGGGTTCCTGTGGGCCCGTATATGGAGTTGATGCTTCCGTTTTTTGTCGCTCTGGGCGGTTTCTTTTTGGTCATGCTTATTGTGAGCATTAAGCAATCCCATCGACCGGCTTTGCATATTGTGGTCGGATCACTGGCGATTACGGTGGTAATGCCTTTTTATTACAAAGCATTGCCGTCTTATGCTTCTTTGACTGAAAATCGGCCCATGCCTATTCTGGCACAGGCGGTTACCGATAAAATCGCAGCATTTTCCGATAGCGATACTCTGGTTATTCACCGTCCGTTTTTTATTAAGACCTTTCCAGATGTGGCCTACTATCTTAAAAAGCTTGATAAGGATGGAAACTGCATGTACTCGCTCGGTTCCGGGGCGCGTCATGGTGATCTGATGCAGATTCTGGCGACTCCGCAGATTGCGGCAGAGATGTTCAAGAAAGAACATCCCGATGCGGATAAGTATCCGGTCTACCAATATCTCAAGAATAAGAAATTTAAGAATGCAGTTTTGCTGCTTTCCGCAAGCGATTTTTATCAGCTGAAGCCATTTATGAATTCCCTTCCAGATATGGTAAAACAGTATATTGAAGTTGCGGAAATGGAACTGCTGACCATAAAATGGATTAAAGAAAAGATTTTTATTGTCCGCTTTAATCCCGGTAAAATGAAATAATGTCTGATAATAATAAAATGATAGATATACTTGATTTGGAATACAGCGAGCTGGAAAGTTTTGTCTCGCAGGAGCTGAAGGCTCCCCGTTTTCGTACCGACCAGATCTGGCAATGGCTCTGGCAGAAAGGTGTCGAAGATTTCGATTCCATGACCAACCTTGCCAAGAATCTACGTGATGAATTGAAGGCCAAAGCGGTTATCAACCATCCGCAGGTGGATGTGGTCCAGACCAGTAAGGACGGCACCATCAAGCTGCTCCTGCGCCTGAAAGACGGTGCTCTGGTGGAGACTGTGCTTATCCCCATGGAGGGACGTTACACCCAGTGCCTGTCCACTCAGGTGGGCTGCGCGATGGCCTGCACTTTCTGCAACACCGGTTTGATGGGCTTTGAGCGTAATATGTCCATGTCCGAGATGCTCGGTCAGGTTCTTGCGGGCCGTAAATACCTGCGCGAAAATAATCTTGATCCACTCAAGAATCTTGTTTTCATGGGTATGGGCGAGCCTCTGCTCAACCTTGATAATTTGATTCGCACCCTGCGCAATCTTAATAATCAGGACGGCCTTTCCTTTGTGCCCCGGCGCATAACTGTTTCTTCCGTTGGCTTCGTAAAGCAGTTGGAAGAGCTGGGCAAGACCGGGCTGACCCTCCCTGCAATTTCCCTGCATGCTCCCACACAGGAACTGCGTGAGAAGATTATGCCCAAGGCCGCCAAGACTCACATCGAAGACTTGTTGGCAGCAATGGACCGTTTTCCGCTTAAGCCTCGGGAGAAGGTTACTTATGAATATCTCTTGCTGGGCGGAGTCAACGATTCCATTGAGCACGCCAAGCAATTGGTTAAACTGCTCGGACATCGCCGTTGCAAGGTTAACCTTATTGCTTACAATCCCGGTGACGAGCCTCTTTACAAGGCCCCCACAAGAGAGAAGGTTCTGGCCTTTGAAAAATATCTCTGGGATAAAAAGATAACCGCAACTATCCGCAGGTCTATGGGGCAGGATATTAAAGCGGCATGCGGGCAGCTTAAAGCTGATCAGCAAAAGAAGTGATGCGCTACGCGCTCTTGTTAAAAGATTTTGCCTCTGGCAGCCAAAGGGGATAATCCCCTTTGGAATCCTTAATAGAGTATACGAAAAGGCCGTAATCCTGAGGGTTACGGCCTTTTCGTTTGTAATTATATTTCAGTAACCAGCATGGTTTCTGCTTGGTCCGGTCGCAGATGCAGGCGTAAGCCTTCCTTGGTCATGATGATTATGCGGGCACCGGGAGTCATTCCGATGGCCCGGGCAGGCTCAACGGTTTCAAGAGTTACATTAGCACCGGGCTTGATGCCGATGGCTGAGATTGATTTTGCCGCTCTTGGTCCCCCCAGAATATTTTTAACTGCGAAAGGGCGACCTTTGCCGCAGGTTGCCAACTGGCAGGCTATTCCATCGCATTCCCCCCAGACTTTGGCAGCCATGCCCTCGGTGAGTGAGGTTTGCTTACCATCTACTACCGCCCTGTAGGTCATGGGCGGCAGGCAGCGGACCAGCTTAATATCATCTCCCTCGGATATTCCAAGGATCTTGAGGCTTTTTTCCAGCTGAGATCCGGCGGTAAGTCCTTCAATGTGCCCGTGTTCACCGGGATTCATTTCAAAGACAGGGGTCTTGTGTCCGTCATCGTGGTGTACAATAACCTTGGAGGCCATTCCCGCGGCAAGGAGCACTTCTCCATGCGGTCCTTTGATCCTTACCGGATGCTGGACCGAATCTTCGGACATAATTGCCAGTTCCGAACCTATATGCAGTCCCATGCGCTCAAGGCGGTTTTTAAGACTGTCGCTGGTCACGGCCTTGAGCATCAGGTTTGTTTCAACCGGTGCATTTCTTAATGTCAGGGACATTATTGGATCTCCTTTGCATACTCTTGCGGTTTGTTCGCAGATGATGTCTTCATGGCTGCGTATCCCAGTATGCCCACGGTACTTAAGTTGTGGGTCATAGCCGCAGCAAGAGTGGATATTTTACCCATACCGGCCAGCAGCAGAGTGGCGGAGTTGATGCCGACAGCAGACCAGAGGCAATTACTCAGGGTTTCGCGGTTGGTCAGAGCAATGCGGTGGGCTTCCACAAGGGTAAGCATATCTTCATTGAGCATGACCACTTGTGCTGATTCACGGGCAAGGTCTGCCCCGGACGGCATGCAGATGCCTACATCGGCGCAGACAAGGGCCGGGGTATCGTTGACCCCGTCTCCGGCGAATGCAACCTTGGCACCGCCCTCCTTGAGTTCCTTGACGATGTTGGCCTTGTCTTCAGGCTTAAGCTCCCAGTGGACAGCATCCACCGGAGGCAACTGGGCAGCGAGGGCCAGTGCGGTGGAGCGGTGATCGCCGGTGAGAATTTCAATGCGCTTGATTCCGGCATCCTTGAATGCTTCGAGTGCTTCAAGAGCTTCCGGGCGCAGTTCATCACGCATGGCAATGACACCGATAAGTTCTTCGTCCATGGCTACAAAGAGCAGGTTTTTACCTTGATTGCGCAACTGGGTGGCTTTCTTTTCCATATAGGAGCAATCCACGTGCTCATCTTCTTCAACAAAATGCTGACTGCCCACAAGGACGCGTTTGCCGTCAACGTAGGCGGAAACTCCGTGGGCCACGATGAAGTCGACTCCGCTTACTTCTGGGAGTTGAATTCCCTGCTCTTTGGCTTCGTTAACCACCGCCCTTGCTACTGGATGGGCGTAATGTTCCTCCGCTCCGGCAGCAATGGAAAGCAGTTCCTCTTCTTCATAAAGGGGCATAGGCACGATGTCGGTAACTTTCAGCTCCCCTTTGGTCAGGGTGCCGGTCTTGTCAAAGACGATTGTGTCCACTGCGGCCAGATTGTCGAGAGCCTGTCCTCCCTTGAGCAACACACCGGCTTTACTGGCGGTATACATGGAAGTACGGGTGGCTACAGGAGTGGAAAGTTTAATGGCGCAGGAGTAGTCAACGGTCAGCACCGATGCTGCGCGGGCTAAGTCTCCGGTCAGGGCATAAATCCCGAGACCGGCTCCGAAGGTCAGGGGAACCAGTTTGTCAGCGAGTTCTGCGGATTGAATCTGGTTCTTTGACTGTGACCGCAGGGAACTTTCCAGATAGCGGTTGATGCGGGCCATGCCTGTTTCAGCTCCGACCTTGTCAGCCCTGATTTTGAGGGTTCCTTCTTCAACTACCGCGCCGGAAAGGGTTGCGTCTCCGGGCTGCAGGTGGATGGGAACGGATTCTCCGGTAATGGAGCTCTGGTTTACTGAACCATCGCCTTCAACGATTGTTCCTTCTATGGGAATAAGTTCACCGGGACCGCAGACTACAATGTCACCGACCTGTAGATCGTTGAAATCTATTTCAAGTTCGCGTCCGTCTTTCTCGATCCATATTTTTTCGACCTGAGGTTTGAGCAGAGTCTTGAGCAGGTCAGTGGATTTCTGTTCGGACTGATCTTCCAAGTATTCTCCAAGGCAGAGCAGGGCACCTACAGAGTTGGAGGTGAAGTAGTCACCGCGCAACAGGGAGAGTGCTTTAACGGTACCGTCCAGCACTTCAATTTTGACTCCGCGGGTAAAAAGGGTTTCCAGCCCTTTCACAATGCCGGGAATACCCAGCATCCAGCTTGTAGCCGCCTGCACGGGCAAGGGAAGGAAAGGTGTTGCCGCAGCTGCTGCGGTCCGTGCGCCAACGTCAATCAGGTCTACATTGTGTTCTCGTTCGTTGTCTTTAAGGAAAGCTTCTTGCGGAATATCATCAAGAGTTTCAATAATGGCTGAACGTACTTCAGGTGTACCATCGTATTCAACAGCAATGGAAAAGGCAGGGCCGTTGATCCTGACCGATTTAACTCCATTCAGCGATTCCACGCTGGCTTGCAGATAGTTGTGGTCCAGATCAGGAGCAAGCAGGACCAGTGACTTCAGTCTGATCCTCTTAGGGAGTTCGTGGACTATTTTAAAACGTTTTCGTGTATTCGGAATTCCGATCATCTGGTTGTCCTCTGCGGTCTTCTGGAAACCGCCCAATGCAAAGCTGTAAAGCCGACAAAGGCAAAAGAAGCCCAGAGATGCAACGGCTTTGCACCTTTGAACTTAAGCACGCCGGAAGCCGCTGAAGCCCCGAGTGTGGCAACCATTCCAACCTTGGCGGCTGTCTTGGTCTTACTCGGAGTAAGCGGACAGTCCTTGCATTGGCGGAAGATTTTTTTGCCTTTAGTTTTAATCAGGTCAGTATTTTCAGGTAAAGCGTTCATCTTGGTGTCCCTCCGGGGGCTCTCCGAGGGCCAAAGAACCTTTTTGAAAAAAGGTTCTCTGGACTCTCCCAAAACTTTCATTAGGGCTTCGCTTTTTCCGTTTCAAAGGCCGTACAAAGGCGCTAGGAGCGAAGCATACTAAAAGGTTCTGAAGGGGATGGGGTCTGGGGAAGGGGAAACTCTTGCAAGAGTTTCCCCTTCCCCAGCCGTCGGAGGCTTCTTACTCAGACTGCGCTTCGGCTTTGATGTCGTGAATTTTTTCCTTGGCTTCTTCAATGCCGCCCTGAACAGCGGACCATGTTTTAACCGCACCGGAAACAACCGCTTTCTGGACTTTGGGGTTGGAGGCAACAAGTGCCACGCCCGCACCCACGAGGAACCCTTTCAAATAACGGGAGTCTGTGAAATTTACCCAGCTTTTGACTGTGGAGGGTTCACTCACAGGCTGAACCAACTGCTGGGAATCAATACGCTGCTGCTCGGTGAGCTGCGGGTCCTGATAATTATATACGTAGTCGTTGTTGTAATCCTGACTCATTTTTTACTCCTTTTCTGCTTCTTTGGCAGCCTGTGCGGCCATGTATTCCTGTTCGGCCTTGAGATCTTCCATTCTTTCCATTTCTTCAGCGGACATCTCTTCTTTTCCGCCGCCGGAAGTGAAGATGGATCTTACGGTCTTGCTGGTGCAGACAAAGGTGATACCCGCGCCCACGAGAAGGCCTTTCCAGAAACCGTCATCAATACCGTTGAAAAAGCTTAGGAAACTTGCCGGATCAGCTTTTCCTTCAGCAGTATCCTTAACCAGATCCACAAATTGTTTGACCTGATCCTCAGAGGTGCTGGGATCGATGGTAGGAGCCTGCTGTACAGGTTGCTGAACGGGCTGCTGATATACTGGTTGTTGCATTGGCTGCTGAATCGGTTGCTGCATGGGCTGCTGGTAAACCTGTCCGTATACCGGCTGGTTGTAGACTGGCTGACCATATACAGGCTGACCGTAATACACGGGCTGTCCGTAAACAGGCTGTGCAGGCTGCTGCATCGGTTGCTGATAAACGGGCTGCTGCATGGGCTGTTGGGCATTCATGTCAGGCTGCACATTCCCGGCAACAGGTGCTCCCTGATACGGATCGCCGGGGGTGGTGTAGGAAAAGTGCGGCTGGCCCTGATCCGGTCCCATAACGGGCTGGGAGGTGTAGGGCTGTTGTGGTGCGGTCTGCTGTGCTTCGGGTGCGGTATGTTCGGTGCTCATTTCGGTTAGCTCCTCTAAGTAATATCTATTTATCCGTTGTTCATCAGCCTGCCGTAGAGGTCACTGATGATTTGTGCTTTCTTGTCTTTGTCTGTTCCCTGAATAAGCTCTTCAACCAGTTCCGGCTGAATCTGTTCGGGATCGTATTCAATAACCACTGACCGTGCGGCCATGTTGACCCGGGCATCTTTGATGGCTTCCGGCAGCTCGGAATGTTCTTTCATTGCTGCCAGCGCAACAGGCTTGGTTAAAATGAGCGGGCTGAATTTAACCCTGATCCTGCCCGGTATGTGATGGGCCACATCAAGATGCTTTTCCAGTTCAACTATTTTGCGGAAGTTCATAAATTTTGCCTTGTTTGGATTCGATTGCTTCAGGTGAATGCAGGAGCAGCCTCGAAGAGTTGGCGATTACTCCCATGGTATGCAGAATGTGCAGGAATCCGGCCATGACCGGAGAGAGGACCCCGGTGGCTCCCATGATGACTCCCGCTATATTTGAACCTGTTGCCAGCCAGAAGTTCTGGTAGGCGATTTTCACAGTGTCCTGACTTAATTGCTGGACGTACATGAGCCCCTTAAGGTCATCATCGACCAGTGCGATATCAGCTGCTTCAACAGCGACTTCAGCTCCTCCGGTCCCCATGGCAACCCCAACGTCAGCCTGCGCAAGCGCAAGGGCATCGTTGATGCCGTCACCGACCATCATGACTTTGCCCCCTTCACTTTGCAGGGTTCGCACGAGGGTTGCCTTTTCTTCCGGCATGGCTGAAGCGTGGATTTCCGGGATATTCAGAGTACGGGCAAGATCATTTGCCGTTGCTGGTTCATCTCCGGTGACCAAAACAGTGCGGTCAACTCCGCCTGCCCCGAGAGCGTTGAGGACCGTTGCGGACTCTTCGCGTATGGTGTTGGCAAAAGCCAGTAATCCGATGGGATCTTTGTCTTTTACTACGTAAAGCACGGTCAGTCCTTTACGCTTGAGAGTGGAAACCTGCCTGCTTAAGCTACCTATGCGCACATCAAATTGTTCTGTGAGCTTTTTGTTACCCACTAAAATCTCTGTAGAATGGTTTTCATTCTCAGGGAGTTCGGCGCGCATTCCCTTGCCTAAGAAATATTCACACACAGTGTGAGGCAGGGGCGAAATCTTCCTGAGTCCGGCTTCATGCTTGATTGCCTGAGCCAGCGGATGATGGTTGTGGGTTTCCACGGAAAAGGCATAAGTCAGAAGTTCACTTTCTGTGACACCTTCGGTGGTGTGTATATGTTCAAGGCTTGGTTCGCTTCCGGTCAGGGTTCCGGTTTTATCGAAGCAGGCTATATCGCATTTACCGACTTCTTCAAGGTATCTGCCGCCCTTGATAAGAATGTTGTTCTTGGCAGCTGTACTGATGGCTGTACTGATGGGCGTTGAAGCGGAAAGTACGGTTGCACAGGGGCAGGCCATAACCAGCAGCACGGTGAAGGCACGCCACGGGTCAGCTGTGATGAGCAGGGTGCCCACAGTACAGGCAAAGCCGATTTTGACCAGACGTACCGAAAGTTTGTCGGCTGTGGATTCAATGGCGGTCTTGTTCTCAAGGGAGTCTTCCACTTTGTGGAGAATACGGGCCAGATAGGTCTTGTCACCAACTTCTTCAGCCCGGACATAGATGACTCCTTCGCGCACGAATGTTCCGGCAAAAACCTGATCATCCTGTTGTTTGTGAATGAAGTCGGCACGTCCGGTGATGGGTGCTTCATTAATCAATCCCTGACCGTCCACAATGGTTCCGTCTACGCAGATTTTTTCCCCGGTATGGAGGACTACAACATCGCCTTCTTTAAGGTTGTTGATCTCCACCTCAACTTCAACCCCGTCCCTAAGTACGAATGTATGGTGGGTGGTATTGTCCAGAATACCGGAAATTGCCCGGCGGGAACGTTCGGTAATCCATGCGGTTAGAAGTTCCGCCCCTGCATTGATCCAGAGGATTTCGAAGGCGGTCATGGCTTCCCCGGCAATTACCGCAGCGACAATCCCTCCGGCGAGAATACCTTCAAGTCCGAATTTTTTTTCGCGAAGCTTGGTTACAGCTTCCTTAACCAGCGGAACAGCCGCAAGGACAGTAAGGAAACCCAACGGGCTGAACAGAGTTTGAGCTACTGTAATTCCCAACAGGGATTCACTGATCAGTACGGCACCGCCAACAGCGGAAACAAATGAAAAGTAGCGCAGGGCACCTTTAACCTGTGGACATCCGCATTCCTTCTTGTCTTTAATGGGACAGATTTTGGTGGTATGGACAGCTACAATTTCCCGAAGAGCTTCGTAAACATGTTCGGGGCTTATGAAGTCAGGATTGTAGCGGATTACCAGTGCAGCGCACTTGTCGTTTGTACGGGTGCGGATTATCCCGGCAACTTTTTCAAGGTTTCTTTCAACAGTGCCGCAAAGGATTTTGTCTTTCCTTAGATCCGGCACCTTAAACCTGATTCTGCCCGGAATTGAATGCTTTATGCTTGCGTATGTTTTATCTGCTCTCACATGAAGATCCTGTGTTTACTGAATTTTCAGACGGACATCCTGTGAAATTGAAATTGAGTATCAACTCCACAAAAGAGGAAATACAAATGTGCAATCCCTTTGTCAACGAAAACTTATTATTTTGACGGATGGATCTAAAAGCGTAACAGCCCTGCATTCAGGGCAGGGCTGTTAGATGGAAATGTAAATGCAGATCTAACCTGCTTCTTCGATAGGGGTAGGCTGTTTTCTATCGAGGGCATTTGGAACAGCCTTATCCCAGAGCATCTTGGCTCCGGTGGCAACTAGGGTGAATCCTACCAGTCCGGCCAAACCTCCTAAACCAAGCACCCCGGTGGCTGCTACTCCCGCAGCAGTCGCCAGTCCGGTTCCGGCTGATTCAGTTGCAACCGATTTTGCGGCTTCTCCTTTGCTTATTTTGCCTTCTTTAACGGCAATTGTGGAGCGAACAGCAGCAACTGTTCCGCCAACTAATGCTCCTGTTGCAGCGGCAGAAGCAGTAATTACTGGAAGAATTCTTGTTGTTGTCGGTGTGGTCATTTCATTCTCCTTTATTCTTAGACGGCAGTCCGTCACTGTTTTTATGGTGGTATTGATAATTAGCGGACTTAATTTTTTTATAAAGCAGCACTATTGAGTTTCAATTGCAGAAATTTGTTCAACAGGAGTGAGTGCTTATTGCTTGACAATGATTATCACTTGAGAATAATCGTCAGTGTCATTTTCACAAAATCCACAATGGAGGAAAGGATGTCAAGTCCGCAAACTCAGTTCTTGGATTATCTCACCAAGAATAAAATGGCTGCTACTGAGCAGCGACGTATCGTATTGGAAGTATTTCTGGGCACTCAAGGCCATCATTCGTGCGAAGAACTTTATGAGCATGTCAGTAAGCGGGATTCGTCCATCAGCCCGGCAACGGTTTACCGGACGATTAAGCTTCTGTCTGATAGCGGCATTGCTGAATCTCTCGATTTTGGAGATGGGATTACCCGGTTCGAATGCCGTCATAACAGGGAACATCATGACCATCTGGTTTGCATTCGTTGCAACTGCCGGATTGAAGTTGTTGAAGAGCGCATAGAGGAGTTGCAGGAAAAGTTGGCCAGTAAATACGATTTTAGTGTGAACAGGCATAAGATGATTCTGTATGGAATCTGCCCTGATTGCAGAAAACAATAGCATATGCTGCAAGTAATTTTCATTAGCACGGCTTTCGCTAAATAGTTGCTTGTCATATTCAGGTTATAAATTGTTTAGACCTAGGGTTCTGCAAGGAGAATAAAAATGAGTTTCAATCTCGGAAAATTTTTACTGGTTTCAACTGCAGCAACTGCTGTTGGCGTGGCTGTCTACGCTGTATACAAAGCCGGAGGCGTTAGACCGGCTGCCTCCAAAGTAGTTAAAGGCGGAGTGAAAGCGGGTAGCTGGGCTTCCCGTCAGTACGGTTCTGCCAAGGATGAAGTTGCACGTCTGGTAGCTGAAGCAAAAGCTGATATGGCAGGGTAGAAGGTTCTCAGCAGAGGCTTATGTCTGCTGAGAACCAAAGGTATGTTCTATTTCTTTGTATTGCGCGGGACTGATGACCTTGTCTCTTCCTGTATTTTTAGCAAAGTACAGAGCTTTATCGGCGGAAGCGATCAATTTTTCAGCTTCAGCTTCAGGATCAATGGCTTGATAGCAGAGTTTAGAGATGCCGATACTCAAGCTTGCCTGACCAACTTTAATCTGTGCAAAACGGGTTCGAATACGCTCTGCGATCTGCTCGCAGCGGGTTGAGTCTACGCCGACAAGGATAGCTCCGAACTCGTCTCCACCGAAACGGAAAGGAAAATCAGTGCCGTTTCTCACTGATGAACTGATGATTTGGCCCAGTTCTGCGAGGAGTTTGTCTCCTTCCTGATGGCCATACACATCATTGACTTCTTTAAAGTGGTCGCAGTCTATGAGCATTAGGTGGAGCGGAGTTTTGCAGGAAATGCATCTGGAGCAGGTTTCTACCAGCTTCAACTCAAAAAAACGTTTATTGAACAATCCGGTAAGATGGTCGGTGTAGGAAAGCAGGTTAAGTCTTTCCTTATCTCGCTGGGTTTTAGCCAATGACTCTGTCAATCTGGATTCACGTTTGGCAACGGAGTGGGCCAGCCAGTTCAGATTATGCTGCAACATGCAAAGTTCATCAGTGGCTGAACCTGTTTTATTGGAATATAGTTCAAGGCGCTGGTCCAGCCTGCCTTGCTTGAGTTTGACGCAGAAGCAGTTCATTTTGCGTACTTCCCTGTTTACCATCCAGTCTTCGAGCCAGGTTGAGATGGGCATGCACAAGGCTATGCACAAACTGAAGTGCAGGCAGATAAACATCGGCAGGGCATTTTTGTCAGCCAGCTCGGTAAGAGCCAGCATGACTGCGGCAGGCATGATAAGTATCAGAAGAACTGCCAAGAATGACTTTGCCCTTAGTTTGTTTTTACTGTTAGGTCTGCGATTCAATAAGTATGAAGTTTTGAATTTACTTTTTAAAATATTAAGCAATTGTTTTCCTCCCCGGCACGATACTTCTGGCTTCTCCTATACCTTTATTATAGGAAGAAAGAGCTCTTGAAGCATTGCCGTTAACCCGTAGTCATCTGTTCGTTAATGAAAACGAATGTCAATATCAAGTAAAAAAGAGGGCGAAATAAGATTAGTTTTGTTATCGGAGCAGTGGTGCTTTTTTCTTGTTGACAATTGAAATTTGCATCTATACTAATTGATTTCGAAATTCATTCGCAAAATCGAATGTAAACAAAGAGGCTATAGTTATGTTGAACAAGTTTGATTTCTTTAACCGTGAGCCCGCTTCTACAAGAAAGGGGTGTCATGGTGCTGGTGGAAGAAGACAGGGGAAGCCTTGCCACATGCGTGGCAAAAGCCTTCTGGACATCCCCATTGGAGGAAAAGCCATTATCCGTGGTCATTCTTCCGCTGGTGCGGTGCGGCAGAGGTTGCTTGATTTGGGTTTTGTCCCCGGCAGGGAGATCGAAGTAGTCCGTGTGGCAACATTGGGCTGCCCTCTTGAATTGCGTGTTGCAGGGTACTGCGTGACCCTGCGTCGTACCGAGGCTTACCAGATTGAGGTGGAAGATGAGCGCTGAAGGTAAACAGACGATGAAAGACAACTTTCTCGTCGCTCTTGCCGGACAGCAGAATGCCGGTAAATCAACAACATATAATATGATAACCGGGGCCAACCAACATGTGGCCAACTATCCCGGTGTGACTGTTGATAAGAAAGTGGGAAGCTATCGTGAAGGAAAGACCCGTTATGAAGTGGTCGATCTTCCCGGTACTTACAGCCTGACTTCGTTTTCTCTTGAAGAGCGTGTTTCCCGCGAATTCCTGCTGGAAGAAAAGCCTGATGTGGTAGTAAACGTAATGGATGCAACCTGTTTGCGTCGCAGTTTGTATTTTACCTTTCAGGTTCTGGAGATGAATTTTCCGGTAACCGTAGCCCTGAATATGATGGATGTTGCAGAAAGTCAGGGCCTTACAATTGATTTGAAAGAACTTACCAATCGTCTCGGTGTTGACGTTGTCGCCACTGTTGGGCGTAAGGGTAAAGGTAAGCAGGCCCTTAAAGCGGCAATCCGCAAGGCCGTTAATCAGGAAGCTTATTCTCGTCCTGTGGTTATCGACTACGGTGATCTTGAGATTCACGCGAAAGCGCTTGAAGAACAGCTTGCAGCCGATACCAGCCTTGGTGTTCTGTATCCTTTGCGCTGGCTGGCGATCAAACTTTTGGAAAATGATTCCGAGGCCCGTAGTATTGTTGAGACCAAGCATGCTAACGGCAGCCCTATCATTGAAGATGCTCTTTCCCGCAGGATGGCTTTTGAAGATGAAACAGGGGTTGATACCAGTGACTACATCGTGGCCTGCCGCGATAGGGTCGCCGGGGAAATAGTAGATGCCTGCGTGACCAAGGAAGAAGATTCCGGCCAGCCGATTTCCGAAAGGATCGATCAATGGGTTCTGAACCGCGCCTTGGCACCATTTTTCCTGCTGGCTACTGTCTATCTTATTTATGAGCTCTCCATTGTTCAGGGTTATGAGCTGACCAAGTATACTTGGCCGTTTTTAGCCAAGTTCAGGGATCTTGTCGCATCGATCCTGCCGCCAGCCGGATTGATTGAGGATTCCCTGTTGCGGTCCATGATTCTCTGGATGGTGGATAGTGCCAATACTTTGCTTAACTACGTCCCCATTTTTCTGATTTTGTTTGCGCTGATCGCAATTCTTGAGGACTCCGGTTACATGGCCCGGATAGCATTTATTCTGGATCGTATTTTCCACAGTTTCGGGCTGCACGGGCAATCCACCCTGCCGTTTATTCTGGGCGGAGTTTTTGCCGGGGGCTGCGCTGTTCCGGGGATTATGTCCACAAAAGGTATTCCTGATGAACGTTCTCGGCTGGCAACCATCCTGACTGTGCCGTTCATGAACTGCCTTGCCAAAATTCCGCTCTACACGCTGTTGGTGAACATTTATTTTGCGGAGCACAAGTCATGGGCAATGTTCTTTATCTCGACGATTACGATCATCATGGCCCTGATTATTGCCAAGCTTCTGACTACAACAGTCCTTAAAGGCCGTGAAACAGCTCCCTTCATTATGGAGATGCCCAACTACCATGCTCCCACTTTTTTCGGCGTGGCCCGGAGGTCGCTGGAAAGAACTTGGGAATATATCAAAAAGGTCGGCTCCATTGTTGTTGCGGTTTCACTGTGCGTGTTTTCTTTGCTGCAGTTTCCCGGACTCTCGGCTGAACGTATGGACCATTACGAAGCTGAGATGAATAAAGCTATTGCAACCTATGATTCCAAGGTTGCGAATAATGCTTATGCAGAGCTTGCTACCGGTGACAAAATGCTGCCGTTGCTCAATCTCTATGATGATTACAAGCGTGCCCGCATGAATGCATCCGGTAAGGAAGGGGCAGCAAGAGTGGACAGCTCATTTAAAAATGCCAATCCCGACACCTTTATCCTGATCAAGCCTCGCGGTGACAAGGCTGCCAAGGTTGTGAACCGTGCCCTGCGCAAGGTCTCCACTGCCAGAAAGTCCCTGCGCCGCATGATTAAGGAAGAAAAAATCAAAACTTCCTTCTTCGGTATGATCGGACGCTCTCTTGAGCCAGTAACTAAGTATGCAGGTTTTGACTGGAAAATTAATATTGCCCTGATCAGTTCCTTTGCGGCCCGCGAATCCTCCGTGGCGACTATGGGTGTTCTTTATCAGCAGGGTGCTGATGATAACCAGACACTTGAACAGAGGATGGACAATGAAAGTCAGCACAGCGGTATGAATTCTCTGCATGCCCTTGCCGTTATTCTTTTCTTTGCCCTCTATCCTCCCTGCCTCGCGGCCACGATTATGGTCAAGGTACAGACAGGATCTTATAAGTGGATGCTCTTTGCGATCTTCTTTCCTACGGCAGTCGGCTTCGGTGTGGCCTCTTCGGTCTTCACTCTGGGCACAGCCCTAGGAGCAAGTGGAATAACCATGATGAAGGGATTTTATGCACTTGCTTTGGCGGTGGCGCTGCTGATTGCGCTGGTGCACAAGATTGCATCGGATAAAGTCTCTGCATCCTATGAATATCAACCAAGTAACCAATAAAAATCTCTCAGGAGACAGCTATGAAAAACATAATTGCTAAACTCGTCGTGGCAGCCGGACTGATCGTTCTTTCCGCCACTGCTGCTCTGGCCCATTCCCCTCTTTGCAGTTGCTTTGACAACGGTGACGGTACCGTTCTTTGCGAAGGAGGATTCTCTGACGGTTCTTCTGCTACCGGTGTTAAACTGTTTGTGCGTGATGATTCCGGCGCAGTTATCCTTAAGGGTGCGATGAACGAAAACAGCGAATTTGAATTCAAGAAGCCCGCAGGTCACTACACTGTTACTTTTGATGGCGGCGAAGGCCATTCTATTGAAATCGACAGTTCCGATATTGTTGAATAGTCAGCACTGCTGCACGCATTGTGTGCGTTCCATCGTGCGTGCAGCTAATCCTTAAATTCAAAAAATTTTCTTTATCTTTCGATAAAGAGGATCAAAATCACAATCAGGAGAAATATGATGAAGATGAAGGTAGTTTTTCTCAACCTGTTGCTGGCGGTTGCCATGGCGGTTCCCGCTTCTGCGCACTTTCAGATGATTTACACCCCGGAAATTGCAAAAAACAAGGGTGCTGAAACTGATGTAAAGCTCGTTTTCACCCACCCCTACGAAGCAGGTCACACCATGAAAATGGGTATGCCTGAAGAATTCTTTATGCTGCACCAGAAGGGTGAAGAGGGTAAAACCAAAAAATATGATCTCAAAAAGCTGCTCAAACCCATCACTTGGACCAGCCTGACCAACTCCGGTGAAGCTTACGAAGCAAAGCTGCCCAAAAAGATTGTTCGTTCTATGGGTGACTACACTCTGGTTCTGGTTCCCGCTCCTTACTACGAAGGTGAGGAAGATATCTACATCCAGCAGATCACCAAGACTTACATGAACGTTGGCGGCCTGCCCGGTAACTGGGCTGCTCCTGCGGGTCTGAAGACCGAGTGGATTCCGCTTGTTAAGCCTTATGCAATGTGGACCGGCATGACCTTCAAGGCTCAGCTCCTTTCCGGTGGCAAGCCCGTTCCCAATGCTGATGTTGAAGTTGAGTACATGAACCACGAACCCGATATGAAGAACAATGCTTTCAAAAAAGAAGCAAAATCTGAAGCTCCTCACGACGCTTTTGTAACTATGGGTGTTAAGACTGATGCTCAGGGTTACGTAACCTTCACCGTTCCCAAAGCTGGATGGTGGGGATTCTGCGCACTGGGTTCCGGCCCTGACACTGAGTTCAAAGGTAAAGAACTCTCTCAGGATGCTGTAATCTGGATCAAAGCAGTAGATATGTAGTCTGGATTATTGAATTGAGTATGGAAAAGCCCCGCAGGAGAACTCCTGCGGGGCTTATTTATTTTTAATCAGTATCTCTGTCGCGTAGTCCAATCAGATACAATATGGAATCCAATCCGAAATGGGATATGGACTGGCGGGCATCCTGCTTGACCTTGGGCTTGGCATGGAAGGCAATCCCCAGTCCGGCAATGGAGAGCATGGGCAGGTCATTTGCTCCGTCACCAACGGCAATGGATTGCTGTAGGCTGATCTTTTCCTTTTCTGCGATCTTGCGCAGCAGTTCAGCTTTCTTGGCTCCGTCTACAATGTCTCCGATAACACCGCCGGTCAGCTTGCCGTCCTTGATTTCAAGGCGGTTGGCGTAGACGTAATCCACACCCAGCTTTTCCTGCAGCTTTTCTCCGAAATAGGTGAATCCACCGGAGATGATAGCGGTCTTGTAGCCGAACTTTTTTAGGTTGGAGATGAGACGCTCGGCCCCTTCGGTGATGGGCAGCTTGCGGGCGATATCTTCCATGACGCTTTCATCAAGCCCTTTTAGGGTTGCAAGACGCTGGCGCAGGCTTTCTTTGAAATCGATTTCTCCACGCATGGCTGATTCGGTAATCCGGCTGACAATTTCGCCGGAACCGGCGGCCTTTGCCAGTTCATCAATTACTTCGGCCTGAATAAGGGTGGAGTCCATGTCAAAAGCTACAAGTCGTCTGTTTCTGCGGAAAACATTGTCTTCCTGCAGGGCGATGTCTACCTGATCTTCGGCAGCCATTTCCAGAAAATTAGAGCGCATGCGGTCCAGATCCTGAGGAACTCCACGGATGGAGAATTCAACACAGGCATGGCGCGGCGCAGGTTCGCCGTTCATGGGAATACGACCGGACAGACGATGGATCATATCAATGTTCAACCCGTTGTCGGCTATGATCTCAGAAATTCTAGAGATGTGGGCTCCGGTCAGTTTGTGACCCACGAGTGTGGCTATGTGTCTGGGCTTGCCTTGGGCATCGACCCAGTCCATGTACTTATCTGATTCGATAGGTTTGAACTTGACGTTTACGCCCAGTTCGTAGCCTTTGAACATGATGTCTTTGAGCACTGGCGCGGATTCCGCTTCAAGGGGGATGCGGATTAATATGCCGAGTACAAGCTGGCTGTGAATTACACTCTGGCCGATATCCAGAATATCAATACCGTAGCCCGCCAGAACCCCTGTAAGAGCAGAAGTCAGGCCGGGTTTGTCCTCGCCGGAGATTTGAATGAGAATTATTTCGGGCATGGTTGTTTTCCTGAATAGGTTAGATGGCGGACTTTCTCATAAAATGAAGTGACAGTAAACATTCAGACTTTGATGTGGTTGTCGGATTAAGGGTAAGCACAAAAAATTATCTTCTAGCTTGCTCCTTTCTCTTTGGGACCGTATGATAGAGAGAAGCCCCTTTCTATATTGAACCCCGGATAGATAGCTATGAGCAATGAAAAGAAAAGTGCAGATGTGTCTTCTTATGAACCAGAAGGCCCGCTTGGAGAAGGATTTCACCTTTCTACAGGCCCGGGTCCTGAGAAGATGTTGCAGATACAGCGGCGTATACATGAGAAAATGGATGACTATAAAGATTACAGCTTTTCTGCAACCGAAAAACGGGCTTTGATGATTTTTTTTGATCTTGCACAGGAGTTTGATTCTCTGGAAGATTTTTTTGCCGTCTGCACTGCGGTTCCGAGGTCGCTTTTTAATATTGATTGCAGGCTTTATCTTGCAATGGGACCGGATGACTTTGTACCTGTTGGGCGTACTGAAAGTCGTGCACCGGTATGTAGTTCAGTTCCCTTGGAAAAGATTTTCCGAGCCGGACATCTCTTTATCCCCATTCGAGGTAATCTGGAGTTGGTTGATCAATTGCCATTTAAGCCCGCCGGGGATGTGATCGGTTGCTTTGAGTTCTATAAGATGGACGATCTTTCAGATCACCAGTCATTGTTTTTTGAAAAATTCGTTAATCGGGTCGGTTTCCAGCTACATAGCAAGATCTTGCGGCGCAAGGGGCAGGAACACCTTGAATTCGTGCGTAATCTGGTCAAGGATGTCGGGCATAATGTCATAGTCCCAAACATGTATTTCAAGCTGTTTTACAATAGATTACGTGACCGTATTGAAAATATCCGCAAGCTGGAATCCGATATTGAAGGCAAAAGTATAGCTAAGATTCGCACTGATCTTGACATTTTATATAATGGACTGGTCAGCCAGTTCAACGAGATTCACAGCCATTACGAGCAGACCAGTCTTTTTCTGGAAACCCTGTTGCGCCGACAGCATTTTGAAGAAGGGCGCTATATTGTTGAAAAACGGCCTTGCAACCTGCTCAAGCAGATAATTGAGCCGCAACTTGAGCGTTATCGGTCCCGGTTTGAGGATCGCGGCATCAGGTTGGATATCAGCATGGGCGGTGTGCCGGATCGGGAAGTGCGCATTGTTGCCGATGTCGGGCTTATCTCACAAGTGTATGCCAACCTTTTTTCCAATGCAGTAAAATATACCCGCGATGAGACTATGTGCGACGGTCGCAGGGACAAATTCGCCGCATACGGTTGGGATATGGTCAAAGATTACTTTCGCAACGGCTGGGACGGATTGAAGTTGAATGTCTACACGACCGGTCCTCATATTCAGGAACAGGACCGGGAGATGCTTTTTCAGCCCGGTTTCCGTAGTGATAATGTGGGCAATGAGTATGGGTCCGGGCATGGCTTGTTCTTTGTTCGTCAGGTAGTGGAGTTGCACGGTGGAGAGGTTGGGTACGAGCCTCAGGATGGCGGTAATAATTTTTATTTTGTCCTTCCTCTTAGGGAAAATTAGCATTCGTATATTTTATTTTTGATAGGTTGTACTATTTTATTTCGGTGTTGCTATTGAAGAATAGGTTGTTTGTATTTTGTGTGATGTGTTTTTGCTGTGTTTCTAATATGTAAATCAATAAGAAGTGTAATTGTACGCATTTGTTGTGTGTGTTTAATTAATTTATCATAAGCGTTTTACATTCCTGTTAGTCTGTATTGAGGTATGCAATTTTAATGTTTTGCCAGTTTATAAATTTCATGGTAGCCACGTAATATATTGTTCGTGTGAGATAGATTGTGTGCTTGGAAACGATCTTCTTTTTATAGGGTTATTTGATTTGAAGATAATTAAGAGTATTTTTGACTTTGCTTTCACAGGAGGTAAGCGTGTCAAAGTGGTTTGATGAAAGCTTGGAAAGAATCAAGAAGGCTACCGGAACAAGAACCCAGGTTCAGCTTGCCGAAATTTTGAATATTCGACAGTCCAGCATCTCCGATGCCAAAAGAAGAAGCTCTATTCCTGCTGAATGGTTCATCAAGCTGTACAGGACCCACGGACTGAACCCTGAATGGCTTTCTGACGGAATTGAACCTGTCTACCTGAAGCCCGGAAAGGGTAAAATTGCCGCAGACCAGATTCTGAGCGAAACAACAGCGCAGTATGGGCAGGTACAGTCCAGAGGAAGAATTGTCCCCGTTTCATCTATGGCCGGTGAAGATGCGGGAGCTGAAGTATGGAAACCGCAACAGGTTTCAGAGCTTAGTATTCCTGAAACTTATTACCGCTCCTCTCTGGTTGTCCTTAAGGCGGAAGGCTCCTCAATGGAACCTTCGGTGCGCAGAGATGCATTTGTAGGAATTGACGATTCCCAGAAGCGACTCATGGCCGGTGATATCTACGCTATCCATGTGCCGTATCAGGGAGTGGTTATTCGCAGGGTCTTTTTTGATCCGGAAAATTCCCGTTTTATCCTGCGTCCTGATGATTCTCAGCACCCTGAACAGTACATCCCGGTTGAAAACCACGAAAAGCATGTGGTTGGACGGGTCGTCTGGGTCATGCAGGAATTATAGTTTTTGTTTTTTTAGATTGTTAAAGAGGTTCGGCATCTGCCGGACCTCTTTTTTTATGCATGATGATACATTTTTCACTAGACTTGATTTAGTGTTATCCTATCCGTATCAAGGTTCTGCACCAAAATCCTTCCTTAGTCTCTCGACTTTAAATATGTGAGGAAAAGAATGAAAAAAGTAACAGCTCCAGATATTACCGCCCTCAAGGGACAGCGTAAAATTTCCATGGTAACTGCCTATGACTATCCTTCCGGGCAGATTGTAGATGCTGCAGAAGTGGATATGATTCTTGTCGGTGATTCGCTGGGAATGGTCGTGCTTGGTTATGAAGATACTCTTTCTGTAACCATGGACGATATGCTGCACCATGCTGCGGCCGTTTCTCGCGGCGCCAAAAGAGCACTTATTGTCGGTGACCTTCCATTTATGGCTTACCAGCCGTCAGTGCAGATGGCGGTGGAGAATGCCGGGAAATTTCTAAGCCGGACAGGAGCTCGTGCCGTGAAGCTGGAAGGGGGATTCCCTTTTCTGGAGCATGTGCGTGCGATCATTGATTCTGGTATTCCTGTTCAGGGACATATCGGACTGACCCCGCAGCACGTCGCCCGTTTCGGTGGCTTTAAGGCGCAGGGAAAGAACGCCCGCTCAGCTGCAGCCCTTGTTGACGAGGCTCTTGCTCTTGAGGCCGCAGGCTGTTTTTCTATTGTTCTTGAGGCTGTTCCGCACGAAGTTGCTCAGGAGATAACCGCAAGGCTTTCCATTCCCACCATCGGTATAGGTGCTGGGCCGGACACGGATGGGCAAGTACTGGTCTACCATGACATTCTCGGTTTATTCGACCGCTTTGTACCTATGTTTGTTAAGAAATTCGCTCAGCTGCGCGGGGAAAGTATTGATGCTGTGAAGCGTTATATCGCAGAAGTCTCGGATGGCTCTTTTCCAGCAGAAGGCAACTTCAGTAGAATGGACCCTGAAGAATTGAAAAGGTTTAAAAGTTTATTACAGGATAAAGTTTAGTCTTCGGTCAGAGTGTTTTTTCACTGGCCCTTGAAGCTGTTCAAGTATACTTTGATTGTATAACTAACCTATTATGGAGGAAGCGATGGCTGTATCTATTTTCGACCTCGGACTTTCCGTTGAAGCGAACTCTCTATTTCTACTGATTGAAGGAATGCTGGGCAGTAAGATTGACCCTGACAGAAACTGTAAAGCTGTTGCCGGTAGTGTTACGATTGAAGGTTGTCTTGCTAAATGGAATGGCGAGGAAAATGACTTTCTGGTTGCTATGAAAGAACTCATCGATGCAGGAATACTCACCGAGACTGATTCTGAACTAAGGGTCAGTGCGCCTGAAAATTGGAAGAAAAAGTAGGTCTAATTGTCTCTCGAGATTCTCTGGAACGGGTTGGGTTGGCCCCTGATCCGGCTATTGTTATTTATCAGCCTCGGCCTTTTGGTCGGTAATATTGTTGAGGGACTGCGTTGGACCCGGGCTATGGGCAGATTGGCAAATCCGCTTATCCGGGCCGGACGGCTTAAAGATATCAGCGGGGCCAGCTTTGCTCTGGCTTTTTTTTCCGGCGTAGCCGCAAACTCCATGCTCTCCGAGGCATATGAGAAGGGTGAGATTAATGACCGTGAACTGGTCATTTCCAACCTGTTCAATAGCCTGCCGACCTATTTCCTGCACATGCCGACGGTCTTTTTTATTGCCGCTCCGTTTATTGGGCATGTCGCATTTACTTATGTGGGCCTGACTCTGCTCGCAGCTTTTGTGCGTACCGGAGCCATTGTGCTTTGGGGCCGTTATTCGCTGCCGGCAGACGGTGGATGCGGGGATGTTGCAGAGCGACTCAAAGGTCAGGAGTCAAAGTCCTTCCGTGAGGTTTTGGATAAGGCTCTCAAGCGCCTCAAGCGTAGATTACCCAAGGTTGTTTACCTGACAATCCCCATCTACACTGCCTTCTTTTTCCTGCGCTATTACGGGGTGTTCACTGCTTTTCAAAATTATCTAGGTGAGCATCTTTCCTTTCTTTCATGGCTTGATCCGCAGGTTTTCGGGATCATTGCTTTTAGCCTTGCAGCCGAATTCACTGCCGGACTTGCCGCAGCAGGTTCCTTGCTTGGAAGCGGGGCTATTGAGCCTCGGGGAATAGTACTGGCTCTTATTGTAGGTAATCTGCTTTCCACCCCGGTGCGTGCATTACGCCATCAACTCCCTTACTATGCGGGAATTTTTCGTGGCAAAATGGCATTAAAGCTCATTGTCTATAATCAGGGTTTGCGTGCTGCAAGCCTTGTATTGGTCGGTAGCATTTATTTTGTGCTGACAATGTAAGCACTGTTTTATAGATAATAAAAAAGGTGAGATTGCTTTTGCAACCTCACCTTTCTTTTTTTGATTGAGTCAAAATTTATTGCTTGAAAGTGCAGCGGGAATTTGCACAGGAAATAGTTCCCAAGGTCTCGCCCGCAGTATTTTTGAGCACGCACTTCTTATATGCGTAACCGCTGGCGGCATAGTAGTCGGTGATAAGCTTAAAAAGCTTGCGGTTGGCAGAAGCCGACTTACCGTCCAGTGCGTTATTGTTGATAGTTGCGTAGAGAGTTGCTCCGCGGTTGCTGCTCTTGCTGATCAGCTTTTCGCCTGAGCTGATGTACAGGTTCATGAACCTTTCCAGTCCTTGCTGCTTGGACTCATATGCAACCAGTTTTTTGGTGTACAGGGTAGAGTGCGGAGCAAGTTTCTTGAGTGCTTTGTAGCCGTTGATGTTCTGTTGGATTTTAAATCCGGGCAGTGACTGAACATGGCGCATGAGCAGTTCTTCTTCGTTTGTTTTCAGGATATCCTGATAGTCTGAAGGACAGCTTGCCTGCCTGCTGCTGAGATCTTCGCTATAGGCGATTACGCACATTTTCTTCTCCGGTTTCGGAGCTTCCTGCGCGATGGCGCTCATGAAATCTTTGGCTGTCTTGAGCGGTGTGTCACCGGCAACCACAAAGAGGTAAAAGTCTCGCTTGATCTTGAGGTCGACGATGTTTTTATTCTTAGGAAATTCTTTAAGACAACGAGCAATATATTCAGCCCGTGTTTTTACAAGCTCAGCTCTTTTAGAGTAATGCTGCTTTCGAGTTTTGTAGTAATTATTCTGGGGCGCAAGTTCGGAGAGTTTTTCATAGCCCTTCAGGTTTTCATCCACCTGAACGGGACTGAGCTTGTATACGTAGTCATAAAGCAGCTTGGTCAGCTCATTTTTAGACATGGAAGCCGAGGATACATTTTTGATTTGGTCAAAGTTGCTATCCATTACGGCAACGGCAACTCCGGAAAAATCACATGCGCCGACATTTTTTTTGCGGAGTTTATTTATCTTGGAAGCAACGCTGACCGCTTGTTTCTTGCTGCCTTCCTTAAGGATGGCCAGAAAACCGCCATCATTTCGGACTACGGCATTCACACCGGAAATATCTTCAAGTTCGGCTTTGAAAATATCCGCACAGTCCTTCTGTGCAAAAGCCGGAAGAACAGTAACTATCAAAATGAAGAGGGTGAATAGAATAGATCTGGCTTTCATAGCAATATCCTTTCCGGTAGCAAATTTTATTCGCGGAAAATTAAAGGACCCCGAGATCCTGAAATTTCAGGTAAATCTCACGGCTTACCCAAGCATCTGTAGCAGCATAGGTTATCTGCTGCGGGGTCAATTCCTTGCGGCCCCAGTTGGAGCATTGTACACCCTTGGAGATACGGAATCCAAGCAGATTGGCTGCGAGATTGCGCAGACCGTTAGTCTGCATTTCCAAGGATCTGGCCAAGTCGCCGAGGTCTACGAAGCCTTTGCCCTCAAAAGGTGAAACATCGCGCAATTCTTTGACATCATTGATCACCGCCACTCCGGTTTTGATTATATCGGCAGAGGAGAGAACTTCCTTAATATGATCTGAAAGGGAAATATGATTAAGGTGAAGCAGGAAAACGCAGTCTTCAGTTGCCAGCTGGATCAGGGAAGGAGGGTAGGAAACCCCTTTGCGGAAGACCGGACGGGTCTCGGTATCAAAGCCGAGCAGTTCACAGCGGCTCAATTCTTCGATTGCAGCCGGGACATCCTCTTCACGGTCAATCAGTTTTATCGGCCCTTCGTACTGTCGAAGGGGCATTTCGTTAATTTCGTCTTTGGTAAATTTTCTTTTATATTGTTCAGGTACTTGCATATAAAAATAGCCCGGTAGTAATTACATTTCCTTACATGGAAACAAAGAATTCCTACCGGCCCGTGATGCTTCAGGTGTGGTATGTCCTGAAAAACCACGGGCGAGCAGGATAAAAAGTATCTCTTCTGAATATTAGCCAAACAAGGCTTCGTCAACCCCCAGACCTTTTATAAAGCAGCATCTGGGGCGTAAAACAGCATAAACCTATTAGGGATTCCAAAGGGGCTTAGTCCCTTTGGTCCCCCTGAAAGGTCCCTCGGAGAGTCGCCGAGGGCATTGAATTTTCAACATCGCGCGAAGCGCACCAACTTAATCTATTGATGCTCGCGGGTCTTGTTAAAATTGATTTTAGGCCATTCTTCTTCAGCCTGCTGTAAACGCCACTGGCTGGGAGCGAGGAAGGTCAGGTTGTCGTCACCGTCAAGGGCAACAAAACGCGGGTAACGCTTCTTGATCCCGTCGATTTCTTTCTGTTCGTCACTGCCGATCCAGCGGGCGGTGTGGTATTCAACCGGTTCGTAGAGAGCGGCTACACCGTATTCATCTTTAAGGCGGGACATAATCACATCGAACTGGAGCAGGCCGACTGCACCGAGAATCTTATCGTTGTTACCCAGCGGTTTGAAGAGCTGTACAGCACCTTCTTCGGCTAATTGGTGTAGACCCTTGTCGAGCTGCTTGCTCTTGAGCGGGTCCCTAAGGATAACACGGCGGAAATGTTCAGGGGCGAAGTTGGGAATTCCGGTGAACTTCAGTTCTTCCTTGGTCCCGGTGAAGGTATCTCCGATCTTGATGGTTCCGTGGTTATGAACCCCGATGATGTCTCCGGGATAAGCTTCTTCAACACCGGTTCTGTCCTGAGCCATGAAAATAGTGGCGTTGGCGATCTGTACATCTTTGCCGATGCGGTGGTGGCGGACTTTCATGCCGCGTTTGAATTTACCGGAACAGATGCGCATGAAAGCGATGCGGTCACGGTGAGCGGGGTCCATGTTGGCCTGAATTTTAAAGGCCACAGCAGAAAATTCGGATTCAAAGGGCGAAACTTCGCGGGTTGTGGTTGCTCGCGGTTTGGGATGCGGGGCAAGTTCTACAAAGGAATCCAGCATCTCCTGAACACCGAAGTTGTTGATGGCACTGCCGAAGAATACCGGGGTCTGCTTACCTGCCAGATAGCGTTCCTTATCAAAGGGGTAGCCTGCTCCTTCAAGCAGTTCCAGCTCTTCACGGAGGGAGTCAGCCTGATCGCCGAGCAGCTCGTCAAGGCGGGGATCGGAAAGGTCTTTGATTACCTCTCCTTTCTGAATACCGCCGCCGTGAACGGCGGAGAAAAGGTGCAGTTCGCCTTTGTGGATGTTGTAAGTTCCTTTGAAGTCGGACCCCATACCGATGGGCCAGCTAAGAGGCGCACACTCGATGTTCAGGGTCTCTTCGATGTCCTGTAGGAGATCGAAAGGATCGATACCTTCGCGGTCCAGCTTGTTGATGAAGGTGATGATGGGTGTGTCGCGCATACGGCAGACTTCCATCAGCTTCTTGGTCTGAACCTCAACACCCTTGGCGCAGTCGATGACCATTAGCGCTGAGTCTACAGCGGTGAGCACGCGGTAGGTATCTTCGGAAAAGTCCTGGTGACCGGGGGTGTCCAGCAGGTTCACCTCGTAGTCATGGTAGTTAAACTTCATAACCGAGGTGGTTACGGAAATACCACGCTCCTGTTCCATTGCCATCCAGTCGGATGTGGCATGGCGGGCGGCTTTACGGGATTTAACTGTTCCCGCCATCTGAATTGCTCCACCGTAGAGGAGGAGTTTTTCGGTCAGGGTGGTTTTACCGGCATCAGGGTGACTGATGATACCGAATGTACGGCGGCGTTCTACTTCTTTTTTGATATTGGGATCTATATTCTGGGACATGATAGTTCCTGTGTCTTGATTATATTTTGATCGTGGCGGGGAACTCTGGTAAAGGCGTTTTGCCATTAGTTATAGATACGTTCACCGCAAGTGCTGGATTGTCCGTATCAGGATTAGCGCAAAGGTCAAGTCTTAGATTGCCCCAATTCAGTGGTAATAGATTGTAAAAAGCGGTAGAATTGACTTTCATCAGCAGTATAAAATCAAGGCAGGTATGGATAATGATCAAAAAAGCCAGTTTGCGTTTATTGCAGCGTCCAGCAATGGAAGAGACTGTTTTGCCGGGAGAAATTTATCGCCGGACTTCTTTGAATGATGATCTTGCCGAGGCCGGTAATCCCGCAGTTGAACTGAACGGCCCGTTGCTGATGAATATTATGGTGAAATTTTTTCATGCCTATGTTTATCCCGGTTCCCACGAGCAGGTGCTGGAGCTTAATGATATTTCTCTGCTTTTTGACCGTTTCGTACACCGCAGGCTGGGCAGCGATGTGCTGGAAAATTGTCTTGATCTTCGCAAACGTCTTTTGTCCTACGGATTTGCCCTGTGCATGCTGGCTGACCTGCCCAAGAGCGTGCATATATTCAAAGCTATCGCAGAAGCCAAAACGCAACTGGACGGGGAGCCGTATACCGGGCTGGATATCGGTTCCGGCACAGGTGTCCTCATGCTGGCTATGGATGTGCAGGCCAAACGCAATGGTTTTGAGAGCTCTTCGCTGGTAGGCATAGAACGTAATCAGATTGTCGCGGAGCGGACCAATGAAGTGCTTGGGAACATGGGGCTGGGTAATGTCCTTGTGGCCGATGCGAAAAAAAAGGACAGCTACGGTTTTTTGGAAGGCAGAAAGCTCCACTATATTTGCAATGAGACCCTTCCCGGTGCCGGACGCAGTTTGTGGAAGGAAGATTTTATTTTTATAAGCAAAACCCTTTTCGATGGCTTGGAAGAACACACCTCAGATGCAGGATGTTTCCCCGAAGCTGTGCTGGTAGGACGGTCGCCTGAAGAAATGCTGACCGTATTGGACAGCTCTACCGGATTTCAGCTCAAAGACGAAAAGTATCCTCTCAGGCTGATGAAACCCTACGGGATTAGTTTGTCCGGTGAGATGACCGGCCTTGAGGATGTCGGGCAGGCTTATGAATCATTCATCCCTTCAAGTTGGAAGGCTGTTTTGACCCGCCGCTGGTAGTCATCTTATGAGGACTAACCAAGGTATTCTTTCAGAATCCGGAGCAGTTTTTTCTTTTTAACCGGTTTAGCCATGTGTGCTGTGCAGCCTGAAGCAAGAGCACGTTGCTCATCGTCCTGAAAAGCATTTGCTGTCAGGGCCATGATCGGAGTCGGCGTGAGTTGGTTTTCCTCTTCGTATTGTCTTATCGCTTTTGTAGCTTCGTAGCCGTCCATAATCGGCATCTGGATATCCATTAGAACTATTCCGAATTCTCCTTGTTTGAATTGCTCAAGACCTTCCTGTCCATTCTCCGCATAGGTTATTATATATGGAGTATCCTTGAGAAAAAGGTCGATTACCATGCGGTTGTCTTCCGAATCCTCAACGAGCAGAATAGATAATTCTGAGCTTGTTCTTTCCTGCGAAGACTCTATTACTTCGATCATTTCTACTTGTTTGGAGTCCAGTTCATGTTCGTTTTCTTCATGATCTTCAGGAATAATGTTGCAGGTCTGGGCGTAGCGCAAGTCTTCCACTATCGCTTGTGGATGAACAGGTCGGTGAACATAACTTGCGCAGAGTTGTTTGGCCCTTGCAGTTGCTCTAGGCTGGGGTTTTGCCTCCATGATCATCATCAATTTCCAGCCTTGACAGGGACCATGCTTCAGCTTTTTAAGTATTTCAAAGCGGTCATCTTCCCCTTCCGGATTTCCGACCAGCAGTACTTTGTTTTCGTAAGCTGAATATGAAATTTCCGTCGCAAATGACGATGATTCCCCCAGACTCTCTGCTGAATAAACTTTCGCACCTAGGTCGCTAAGGCTGAGGCTGAGGTAGTCACGGCATATGCATTCCCGGTCCACAAGGAGAATTGCACAGTTCTTAAGCGGAATATATTCTTCCGGTTGAATGGGAAATTTTGCATTGATAGTGAAGGAAAAATCAGCTCCTTCACCTTCTGTGCTGGAAACGAAAATACCACCTCCCATGCTTTCCACCATGCGGCTGCAAATGGATAAGCCCAAGCCGGTTCCACCATAATTACGGGTTGTAGAAGAGTCTGCTTGCGAAAAGGTGTCGAAAATAGAATTCATTTTTTCTACTGGAATACCTACTCCCGTATCCTTTACAAGAAAACGCAGATATCCGTTTTCAGTAATGCCTGCTTCAAATATAATGGTTCCTTTTTCCGTAAACTTAAGAGAGTTACCAACCAGATTTACAATTATTTGGCGCAGGCGGGTCGGATCGCCTGTGATGATTCGTGGAACTTCCGGGTCGATGTACCAGCAGAAATCAACGCTTTTTATCTGAGCCCTGAGAGCAAAGATGGAGCCTATTTCCTCAAACAATTCTTCGAGGTTGAAATCGATTTCTTCAAGGTCGATCTGTCCAGCTTCAATTTTCGAGAGGTCGAGAATATCGTTGATTAACAGAAGCAGGTTTTCTCCCGCGTTCCTGAAAATTTTTACATAGTTTCGCTGAATTTTGCTCAGCCTTGATTCCCATAGCAGGTCTGCCATTCCCAGAATTGCATTCATGGGAGTTCTGATTTCATGGGACATGCTGGCAAGAAAATCACTTTTAGCTTTGTTGGCTGCATTGGCGGCGACTTTTTCTTTCTCGAATTCCTGAGCTTTTCTTTTTTCCGTGATGTCCTCAAGAACTCCTTCAAGACAGTTCTCTTTGTTGCCGTTTCTTTCCATTGAGGCGGTCATATTTACCCAGATAGGAGTTCCGTCCTGTTTGCGCATGTTAATTTCACGGTCACGCACTATGCCGCCTTCAAGGAGTTCATCCAGAATTTTTTGATGCATTTGCGGTTCTATATACAGTGTCCTGACTTGGGTTTTGCGGAATTCGTTCCAATCGCGGTAGCCGAACATTTCGGCAAGAGCTCTGTTGGCTTTAAGCAGGAGTCCATCCGCATCAGCTTCAGCCCTGAAAACGCCTACGTTGATGCTTTCAAGAAGGGTGCGGTGCTGGGTTTCCGAATCGCGGAGGTCGGAATAGAGCCGTGCATTCTGGATAGAAATAGCAGCCTGAGAACAAAGCAGATTCAGTACTTCCAAGCGGTCATCTGTGAAGACCCCCGGGCTGAGGTTGTTCTCAAGATAAAGAACACCGCGCATAAGTTGCTGGTTGATGACCGGCATGGCCAGAATGGATTTGGGTTTATTCCTGATGATGTAGCTGTCAATTGAGAACGGCCCTTGTGTTCCTGCATCGCGCAGGACAATGTTGTCTTTGGAGCGCAGCACATAGTTTACAATACTTTTGCAATATAATTCCTGATCCGGGTCTGGATTGGTTTTGGTAGTGATTCCGTGCTCTGAAACAAATGCGTGGGAGGTAAGTTCAAGTCTGTTTTTATTGTTAAGGAGCAGGGTTGCTTTTTGCGCGCCGGCGTTCTCGATTACAATGCGCATTAATTTGTCCAGAAGACGGTTAAGGACAATTTCTCCTGAAATAGCTTGAGAAGCTTTAAGTACAGCTGAAATGTCCAAGGAATGTGGTCCATTTTCTCCTGTCGTGTCGCTGTGAGAAAATCCTGTCTCGGTAACTTTGTGCAGTTGTGGATATTCGTTGAGCAATCGTTGGACCTTTGCTGAAGCCCCCCATTCTTCGTAATAGTGACAGGCCTCGGCAAGTATCGCTATGGCAGACCTGCTTCCACCTATGCTAAAGTGAAATCTGCCGGCCAGTTCGCAGGCAAGTGCTGCAAAACTATTGCATCCTGCTTTGGCACTGAAGCTTATTGCCTCTTCGTATAAGCCCATCGCCTTGCTGTTGTTGCCTTTGATTCTGGCTAACTCGGCGCTACCGAGCAGGTATAGGTGGCGAAAATTTTCCGGACAACTCTTTTCCCATTTCTCCAATCTGGATAAGGAATGATTAATACGTTTCAGGTACGTCCTGCGTGTTTTTGAAGATTCTTCGTTGAAAAGGGCAGCCATATTTATGATGGCCAGCAGGTGGAAAATAGCAACTGAATACATACCGAAAAGAGCTTTTTCCACATTGTCGTAGAGGTTGTTGACGTATTCAATTGCTTTTGTGTGGTAACCGAAAAAGGAGAGGGTTATCAGTTTGGATGTTGCAGTCCATTTTTCAACCACTTCAGAACCGCTGCTCTTGGCTATGCTGAGGAGGCTTCCTTCACGGAAGTTGTCATCATCGAGATAGCCGGGAGTGTAGGTTTTTCCTTCCATGCTTTTGCACATTTGCAGAGGAAGGTTTATCGCCCCTGAACTCAATGAATTTTTATTTTTTTGAATGAAGTTCAGATAGCGTCCTGCAAGACTGTAAACTTCCTCAATGGAATGTCCTTGCATGAATTTGAGTTGAACTGCGAAGTATCCGGCATAGCGGGCATAGGTGTTGTCACCGTTCATGAGGCCGCTGTGAAAGGCTTTATCCAGAGTGTTAATATTCTCCTGCAAAGGGACATGCCAATGATCGTGTATACCTCCACGAAGAGTATTAATTTTTGTTTCAAGTTCTGTGTTGCGGAATTTTTTGTTCAATTCCACGGCAAGTCTGGTGAATTCTTTTGATTTTTTAAATGAAAAATTCTTGGAAGCCAGAAACATGGCGTAAAACATGTAACCAAATGAAGAGTATGGCCCGTTACCGTGTTTTACGGAAAATCGAATCATCCGCAGGACAATAAAAAAAACGAGTTTTTTGTTGAACATGTATGCCGGGGCAATTGTATGCATCAGCAGTCGCATTACTTCCAGATTATCAGGGGAGTCCATTTCCGGAAGGTTATATAATTGCAGGGTCTTTTTTTTGCCCAGCACGGCTTTTGTTTTCAACAGCTCTGCTGCGATGGCGGTTTTTCCGGGAAGTTGGGGAATAATGACATCATAATGCTGAAGTGTATCCAGCCCTATTTTTACTGCATCATGATATCGTCCCTGATCTGAAAAAAGCTGCATTCTCGACAGTTGTGCTTTTGTGGTATCCTTGCGGTTCTGTGAGTGTCCGATCATGTTTTTGAAGACATTTTCAGCCTGCTTCCCAGATCCATTGAGGAATTCGCACTCATACCAGTCAAGATGGAGATCAAAGCTCGTTCTGTAGCTTGTTTCCCAACCATCGCTTCCAATAAGGAGTGCTGCTGTTGAAAGGTAACGGGAGGCTGTCTCAAATGCGGAACTTCGTTTTGCTTTACGTCCCGCCTTTGTGAAGACCATTGAAATTTCTTTTCTTTCCTGCGGATCCGTTATGGCACTGATGCAAAGGCTGTATTGGGCGGCAATTTCAAAGCTGGCTTCATCTATTTCATCGGCTGAATAAATGGCGAGCATTGCCCTGCCTATATTGTGGTGCAGTGTTGTTTTCTCTGAAGCATCAAGCATGGAATAAGCTGCCTGCTGGACTCGATCATGCATGAAAGAAAGAGAGTATGGGCCGGATTGTTCTTTTAAGTCAGTTAGGGAAGTAAAGCCGTCATCAGAAATGATCAGCCCTTCGTGCAGGGCCATGTTCAAGTAGTCCAGAGTGATCTGTTCCGGTAAATCTACGAGGCTTGTAAGAATACGCAGATCGAATTTGCAGCCGATCCCTGAGGCAGCTTTTAGAATATCCTGTCCTTCAGGCGGCTGGGTCATTATTTTTTCCGCCATTAGTTCCACAAGGTTTCCATCCATGGAAATATTTCGGATGGCATTGAGGTCCCATTCCCAGCGGGTTTTGTCATTATCGAAAGTTATGAGATCTGCGCGGTACATATTAAGCATATATTCACGGACGAAGAGAGGGTTTCCGCCTGTTCTGCTATATACCATACGGGCAAGTTCTTCCGTTCTTTTCCGGTCAGTCTTTAATGTTCTGCTGATAAAGCCGTGAACATGGTGCAGCTTTAGCCTGTTCAGTTTCAAGCTGCTGACTTTAGGACTGAGCTCTTCAATCTCCTCAATGCGGGATTTGATCCCTTCATTCATGGGCAGGTTTGTTCGATACGCGCATATAAGCATGAGGTGTGATGTCTCTTGATCTTCAAGCAACCGCTTTATTAGTTGCAGGGTAGAGATATCCGCCCATTGCAGATCATCAAGAAATAGAACCAGAGGTTTGTCTATACTTGGGAAAACTTTAATAAAATTTTTGAATGCAAGGTTGAATCTGTCCCTTGATTCCGTGGGGCTCAATTCGGCAGGAGCTGGTTGTTTCCCGATAAGGAGTTCAAGCTCGGGAAGGACTTCATTTATGAGGCTGGCGTTTTGCTCCAGAACGCTTGTTATCCTGTGCTTCCAAGCATTGATCACCGGTGTCGGGCTGGAGAGTCTTTTGCGCAGCAGTTCCTTAAATGCCTGAATCAGGGCGCTATAAGGACGATTGCGCCGGAACTGGTCAAATTTTCCGGAGATGAACTCTCCATTATCTTTATAAACATGTTTGCTGAAAGAATTGATCAGTGAACTTTTACCTGTTCCGGCTTCACCACTGATAAAAATAGTTTCGCAACTGCCCAGAACAACTTTGCTGAAGGATGCTTTCAGTTCATTGAGTTCTTCTTTTCTACCGAACAGCTTGCGTGAAAGGATGAAAGTTTCGGATATATCCTGATTGCCCGGAGTGAATTGATCGAATTTATTACCGCTTCCGATGAGATTCATGCATGCTTTCAGATCTTGCTTAATGCCATGTGCAGACTGATAGCGGTCTCCGGGGTTCTTGGAGAGAAGCTTCATTATTACCGCTGACAGCGGGGAAGGGATTTCCGGGTTTATACTGTGCGGAGTAGGTGGTTCTTTGGCCAGATGGCAATGAATCAGTTCGAGATCATCCCTGCTTTCAAAAGGTTTTTGTCCGGTGAAAAGTTCGAACAGGGTAATGCCCAGTGAATAGAAGTCTGACCTCCTGTCCAACTCTGTACTGACCCTGCCGCTTTGTTCAGGGGATATGTAGGCAATGTTGTCCGGGGATATGATTTCCGCTGAAGTTTGTGGAAACGAATCCGCAATACGGGTGCTGTTTTGCAGGTTGGTCAGCAAAGCTTCGCGGTAATCCGGCGCTATGGCAATACTGTCCGGCCTGATGCTGCGATGCAGGAAACCTTTAGTATGTACCAGGCTGATAGAGCTGGCAATGCGGAGCGCAATTTGCAGTTTCTGGGCGAGGTCTGCCGTAGACTTCGTTATCAGGGAACTGAGCAGGTTGTATCCCTTATCTTCCAGAATAAGGGCCAGAGAGTTGTCGGTCCGGTGAAGGGTTACTGCCGGGACGATGCCCGTGTTGCCGATTTCCTGAGAAGTGGCATATTCATTTTTCAGCCCTGTTAAAAGCCGGGGGGAGGGCAATTCGGAGTTAGGGTATTTTATGAGAACCGGAAGGTCATCATATCCCCTGACAGCCCTGCAAAGAATCATGTCATTTCCTTCATACAAGGAGGTAACATTTTCATATCCGGCAAGATTGATCATCGTCAGAATTCTCCCATGACGTCAGTTGGATATCCCGGCAAGGGCTGAGAATATAAATATATTAGATTATAGCTGGTTTCTTTTTGATTTCCTGTCGGCAGCACCGTGATAGGGGGCTGGTTATATTGATAACATTATTGACGGAATATGTCATGGCTGGATTTTAAAAAGAGTACAGGTCCTGCTTTTTTAGCAACAATGGGCGCTGAGCATGAGCAGGCCGAAGCTTGCAATGACTATCGCGCCGAGCAGGGAAAGAATTGAATAGGCAATGCGCATCTTCCGCGCAAAAGGATTGCTGTCCATGGCGTTACGTGCTTTTGCTGCAACGAGGGCGAAGACAGAAGTGGTCACGGCCATGCCTGTGGCCAGAAAGACCATAGCGGCAAGCCCTGCTGGGAGAATGCCGGTGGAAAGGGTGTAGACCAGAATAATGGCAGCTCCCGGACAAGGCACAATACCGGTTACAAATGCAACGGTTGCAATTTCCTTAAGTGACCCACGGCTTTTCACTTCGCACTCTTCGCGGTCATTCTTCTTGAAAGAACGCAGTGCCTCAATAATCAGCCAGAAACCTATCAGGGCTACCAGTCCGTAGCTGGCAGTCTGTAATTGGCGGTTGAAGTTTTCAAAACCGGACATTCCCTTATCAAGGAAAAGATAGGCAAGGCAGACCGCTGCGGTTGCTGAGCCCACATGTACAAGGGTTATTACCCAGGACATGAAAGATGCTGCGAACATGGACCCGCCACGAGAGATAAAATAGGCGCAGACCACGGATTTACCGTGTCCCGGACCTACTGCGTGGACTATTCCATACAGAAAGGCAAAGACAAGGAACATCCAGAGCGATTTGCCGAATGGATCTTTTTTTATCTCCCGCGCAAAACCGGTCAATTGGGCTCTGATTTCTTTTTGCAGCATGGTTATTTTAAACATTACCTTGCTGTAAATCCCTCCGGTCCAGTCCTTTTGTACACTCTGTGGTGCCGGAGCCGGGGATGCTTTGCCGAACGGAGATTGGGCGGGAGTTGCTTTGCCGAATGGAGAGGATGTTGGCTGACGTGTGTTCTCCAGATGTCCGGCTTCCTGTTCTTGCTTTTTGGGGGCAAGGAATGGGTTGGTTGCCTGTGCTTTTGATTCTGTTGCTGAGAATGCGAAAGCGAGAGTAAAAGTCAATATCAGAGTGAACAGGGTGTTTGCGTTCT
Organism: Maridesulfovibrio salexigens DSM 2638; assembly: GCF_000023445.1. GTDB lineage: Bacteria > Desulfobacterota > Desulfovibrionia > Desulfovibrionales > Desulfovibrionaceae > Maridesulfovibrio > Maridesulfovibrio salexigens. The sequence continues at coordinate 142,555 of NC_012881.1, forward strand.
TCATAATTTTACTATTTGGGCTGCATGGTCAGTACTGCTGCTTCCGGAACAATTTGGTCGTAAAAATATGCCATTTCAGAAACCGGCTTTAGATCAAGTCCGGTATTAAATTTTCCGTCTGAACCGAGTACCTTGTTTTTGGGGTCCATCTGGACTGCAGTGTAAAAGCTTTCATCATAGATGGCGACCATAACCACATGTTTGGCGTCGTCAGTTATGTTGAGGGGAACAAAGAATTCATAAACAAGGGTTCCCTCTTCAATGGATGGCTTGAACTGAACAGCTTCCACTGGTTTACGTTCATTGCCGTCCACGAGGATGCGTGTGAAGTAATTGAAATTCTGGAGGTTAACAAAAGCTCCTTGCTCGATTGCGGTTGCCTCATCCGGGGAAAGCTTATTGTCATGGTTCTTGTCAAAGTCACCGAGGATCATGGCTGCGAACATTTCATCGAACCACCATTTCTGGCGTACTCCGCTGAGGCCGTTGTCATCGAATTCAAAGGTCAGGGAACAGTCCACAAATACATGCGGATGGGCGGATGCTTTTGTGGGGCTAAGCAGATAGAGAGCCATTGCACCCAGCAGGAGAAATATAACTGAAGCTTGTTTCATGCACGCAAGATGGAGGAACATGGCAGATGTGTCAAGCAGGGAACAGAAAAGCCGCGCACCATAGATGGTGCGCGGCTTTTCTGTATGCAGAAATATGGAAACTAATCCCGGGCCCTGATGCTGCGGACCACGAAGTCTGTGGTTTCCTCGTAGAGGTTGGGCAGGTCGTAGGGGGAGAGGAATCTGGTCCTGACCGTACCGACAATGTTGGAATAAACAATGGTTGTGGTGTCATCCACGGAAAGACTGCGGATGGAACCGTCTTCAATGCCGCGTTCCACTGATTCGCGGATGACATTCAAGAGCTGCTGGAATTTTACTGCAATGCGGGTTCTGTCCAGTTCAATCTGAACATCGGAAAACGGAGAGCATCGCAGTAGCACCGGAAAGGTGTTGCGGTGTTGCAGGGTATAACTCAAGTAGCTGCGCATGAAGGTCTGGATTCCGTCCAGTCCGTTTGCTGCTTTGCGGGTCTCCGTACTGAGATACTCAGTGAGGTCTTCAACAATGGCCACCCCGGCGGTGATGAAGAGCTCTTCCTTTGATCCGAAATAGTGGGAGACAAGTCCGAATGCCACGCCCGCCCGTTCGGAGATCATCTTTACTGTGGTTCCGGCATAGCCGTAGCGTCCGAAAATCTCCTGCGCTGCATATAGAATTGCGTCTTTTTTATTTTTACCTTTCATGGCCCCTCGCTGGCACGTTAAAGGTTCACGGTCAGGCTTTATCTTGGAATGGACCGGGTAAAGTCTGCCGTCATATGTTTGCTCGCTTGCGGTTTTATAGGCCGGATTGATTGTCCGGTCAAATGGGGGAGGCTCTTTCTTAGCAGTCTGACACGGCGGACGTGAGTTACCTGATTCACGTCCGCCATGTTTTATATCCGTTGTTTTTGAAACTGAGGTTATGCCCATGAATCATGGGATTCCGGGCTTTCATTGGTAACTTAAATAACGGAGAATTTATGAGTTTTAGAAATGACTTCAGGTTGCGGCCCAAAAGCCGAAAAGAATTAGGTCTTGGCCTGCGCATGTATGGTGAGAATGAAGAACCGCAGATTCAGATCGAAAATATGTGGGAAGTCTACTCCCCGTCCACAGGTATGGTCTTACTGGAACCGAAACCGGATTTCTCGGAATTTTCACGCGGTGACCGCATGTATCCGTCCATGATGAAGCCGGAGACCAAGGTCCGTTGGGAACAGAAGAACAAGGAATGGGAGATTGAAAAGGAACGTTATGCATGGCGCAAGCGTCTGGCCCATCTGCGTTTCATGCGTGAAAATCAGGAACTGCCGCTGGTTCAGGCTTTGGCACAGACTGATTACGCAAAAGCACTTATTGAAGAATTTAGCGCTAAGCAACCGCAACAACCGCAAACAGGTACAGGCGAAGATCTGCATGATGAATTTGAGCGCGATGGCGTGGAATTCGATCCCGAATCCCCGATCCGCGTAACTCCTTTTGTTGTACCCGGAATGGAAGAACCGTTTTCCGTGCTGGCAACTGCAAGGGATGAAGACGGTCGCATTGTGGAAAAACTGTGTGCCCTTGAACCAAAGGATCATCATGTTCACTACGATTATGATGCCGGAGGCAGGCTTTGTGCTGTCTGGAAAGATGAGCGGCTCATTGAGGAATATAAGTACGGCAAGCAGGGCGAGCGTTATTTCGGTTCCACCCCGCAGACCGGACAACGTCGTTTCACTTATGGTCCGGGGCTGCGTCTGGAACGGGCCGGGGAAGTTAAATATTCTTACGATGGCGATGGCCGTCTGGTCATGAAACAGGACGGCTTGGATGTCACAACCTACGAATATCACTACTCCGGTCAGCTTCAGCAGGTCAATCTTCCTGATGGGCGCCGTGTTTCATATGTTATCGATCCTCAGGGCAGGCGCATGGCCAAGTCGGTAAATGGCATGGTTGCGGAAACCTACAGCTGGCATGATTTCACCACCCTTTCCATTGTTGCTTTTGAGGACGGCACGCGCATGGAATTTGCCTATGATGAAGAAGGCGATCCCGTTGTAATGCACTACAATGACGAACTATATTCTCTAGCATCGGATCAGGTCGGCACCATCTACATGGTTGCTAACAAAGATGGTCATGAGGTAAAGCGGATTATTCGCGATTCGTTCGGAAATATAATTGTCGATACCAATGACCGCATGAATATCCCTGTTGGTTTTGCTGGCGGTCTCTATGACCGGGATACCGGACTGGTCCATTTCGGGCATCGTGAATACGACCCGTCCTGCGGTAGGTTCATCACTCCCGATCCCATCGGGATTGAAGGCGGCGATGTGGATGTTTACGGGTACTGCCATGATGATCCGGTTAACTTTGTGGATCGGGTGGGGCTGGCGAAGAGAGGGATTGATTATTGGATTGAGTCAGGCCACAACCTTTATTATGAGCAAGCAAAGGATAAGTCTCAATCTCGCACTATGGAATATAGAAAGGGACGTGATGATAGTAAGTCCCAGACAATGGAAGGTAAGCCGGAACATCCAGATTTGTCTTGGGAAGAACAAATGGAGGCCTATGGAGGTCATGTTGAAGAACAAAATGGTGATGGTGAAGATTCTTCAGATGACGAAAAAGGAAGCGCTGAAAGCGCCGAGGGAAGTGACGATTCAGGAAGTTCAGAAGGGAAAGGTTCAGGAGAGAGTTCTGACAGCGGTGAAGCTGGTGGAAGTTCAAGCTCCCAAAGTCCATTAACTAAGCCCGCTGATCGCAATGCGTCCGGGGGAAATTCTTCAGCAGGTTCAGAAAGTAAATCTAGAGAAAGAAAAGGAACGGAAGGACAGTCTGGTGATCTAGCACAAAGATTCGGCAAGGATGCTCCTGACACCGCTTCAAAAGCGGAACCTAGTGGTGCAAACCCCAGCAAGCCTTCTAATCCCAGTGATGTAAGCAAACCTGCCCAGCCCCAGCATCCGGGGCAAAAAGACGGTTCAAAGAATGAAAGGGGAACTTTTGGAAAAATTGCGGATGGGTTGAAAGGTTCAGCGAAGAAAATTTCCAAAGGTATAGACGGACTTGGTGAAAAGAGTGCCGAGGGAACCAAGAAAGCCGTTACTAAAGGTTCTGAAGCTGCTGGAAAAGCATTTAAAGATGGCTTGAAAGCAGCAGGTAAGGCTTCTAAGGAAGTTGCGGAACAGTACAAAAACAACAAAGCTTTTCGCAATGCTTTTAACACTGCTATCGCGGCAGGCATGGCCCCTAAAGCTGCTGCGGCATATGCCGCCGGGGGCGGGGCGGCCATGGCTAATGCTTATCGTTCTTTGATGCAGAGGGGAGCGGTCGAGGTTGTGCCTAAAGTTGCGTCTATACCAGGGGCTGAAAGGTTTGCAAAAGGAGCACATGATTTTGCTACAGCCCAAGATCCAACAAGCATTCCTAAGTATACGATAGGGGGAGGTTTGGGATCGATATGGGCTGGCAGAGATCAGATACAAAGTAATGCTAAGGATATATATAATGGGACGAAAGAGTATTTTAGAAAATAGATTTATTAGACCGGAGAGACTGATATGGATTGCGATAGGGCTTTTCATGATTCTCTATGACAGGCCTTGGGCCCCACATGCGGATGTTTATTCGAGGGGAATGCAGGTAAGTTTATCAGGTAGGTGGTTGGGGGCAGGGTTTGGTCTGTGTATAATATTAGGAGGGCTACTATATGAGTTTCCCAAAAAAAAATATCACGAACAAGGAACAATTTGTCCCAAATGCCAGACCCCATTCGGGGTTGAACACGGCAGAGCACCTAAAAACGGCAAATGCCCCGATTGTGATGTCAAACTTGAGCCGATCGACGGTTTCTATGACCGTCATCCAGAATTAAAGGATGAAAAGAACGAGTTCCCCGAAGATCTGATGGATGACTTGAAGTAAATATGGCAGCCCCGGCGTGTTTTGCGTTGGGGCTGTTTTTTTGAATAGGGCCCTTTACTTGCCCGCATTTCCCCTACCTGCTAGCTTCCTCAACAATACCACTAAAAAGGAGCTACCCATATGGACGCATCCACTCTCAACATCATCCTCACCGCAATCATCCTCCTCGGCGCAACTGTGCTTCCTTTCATCTTGGGCACAAGGCTGCGCCGTTCCAAGCCGAATGTGCTTTGGATCGGCTTGCTGCTATGTTTTATCTTCGGACCTGCCGGACAGGTTTATGTAGAAGGTTGGATTCCGTGGTTTTTGGTCGTGCTCGGAGTTTGTGTCGGGGCGCAGCAGTTTCTGTCAGCGGAGATGGCTATGCTTGCAATGGTGGTTGTTTCTCCGCTGGTTATGTATTTCAGGATGCGTCGTTAAAAAATAAATGAGGCTTCTATGGATCGTTAATCCAGAGTTTCCGGCTTCAGGCACAGCAGTCCTTTGAGCATGCCCTGCATTGCCGCTTCCATGCGATCCCAGCCGACTTCGTCTTGCAGGCTGACCCCGCCGTAATGCTTGGTGTTCAGGGAGCGGATGGAAAGATAGGAAATAGCCCCGCCTAATATTGCTACTGCGGCAGCAAGGTCTACATCATCAGGTACGTCCGGGGTCATGTGCTCGAAAAATTCCAGTGCGGTTCTTACCCGTACATCTTCCAGTAATTCCGAAAGCTGAGTCCGTTCCAGCATTTCCCAAGCCAGCAGGCGTAGGGTGTCCGGTCTTGTTTCCAGAGTCCGGCGCAGGGCGGTAAAAAAAGCAGCTACCTGTTTTTCCGGTTCGACTTCCGGAAATTCGGATGGGGCATTGGCCAGCAGCTCTTCAGTGGTCGGCCAGTAAATTCCGGATACCGCCAGTTCACTCAACAGATTTTCCAGCCCATTGAAGTAGCTGTAGAGAGTTTTGCGGGTCACTCCTGCCTTGAGCGCAATTTCATCCACGTCAAGATTATTGAATCCGGTTTTCGCGGCACATTTGTAGGCTGCATGCAGAATTTTTCTGCGTGTAGCGGTCAGGGTGTTGATGGGTACTACTTTTAAAGTCATAACGGCAGCCTTTTGAGTGAAAGGTGTTGTTTGTATTTGTAATTATACCATATTTTAAAAGGTAACTCCGACTTGATTTTAGTCAAGGACTCCGGGAATGTAGCGTGTTACTTTTGTTTTTCTCCATTTTAGCACATAATGCATAAACTTAAACTTGCAGTAAACTTACGGAGAATATGAATGGGTTCGAGAATTCTTGTAATCAATCCCGGATCAACATCAACCAAAGTGGCGATCTTCAACGAAGGTAAAATATCTTTTGATGCTGAAGTGAGTCATCCCCGTGAAAGAATAGATAAATTTTCCACTGTAATGGAACAGAAAGAGTTTCGCAGTGCTGCTGTTATGGATCTTATTAAAGATGAACTTGCGAAAGGAACACCGGATATGGTCGTCGGGCGTGGCGGTTTGCTTAAGCCCATCCCCGGTGGACCGTATTCAATAAACGATGCGATGATTTCCGATCTGGAAAGCGGTCGTTACGGTGTCCACCCTTGCAACCTAGGTGCAATATTAGCCCGTGAATTTGCGGAATTCTGGGAAGTTCCCTCCATGATAATGGATCCGGTGGTTACTGATGAAATGGATCCTGTTGCCAAGGTTACCGGACTGCCGGAAATCAAGCGGCGCAGCGTTTTCCATGCCTTGAGCCAGCGCGGAGTAGCCCGCAGCGTGGCCGCTGAAATGGGATTGGAGTACGAACAGGCTAAATTCATTGTCGGTCACATGGGCGGTGGTGTTTCCATCGGTGCCCATAGGTATGGCAAGGTCGTTGATGTAATTAACGCCCTTGACGGTGAAGGGCCATTCAGTCCGGAGCGTTCTGGGACATTGCCAATCCTTCCCGTCCTCAATCTGGTTGAGTCCGGTCAGTATACTTTCGATGAAATGCGAAAGGTTGTGACTTCCAGATCAGGCGTTTTAGGATTGCTGGGAACTAATGATATGCGCGAAGTGCAGGCTCGCATGGAAGAAGGTGACGATGAAGCACGTTTGGTATTGGAAGCACTGGTTTACAATGCATCCAAGTATATCTGTTCTTTTATCCCGGCTCTTATGAAGGACGACCCGCAAAAGCGCCCCATCGATGCAATTATCTTAACTGGCGGAGTTGCCCGTAGTAAGCTGCTGGTCAAGGCTGTGGAAGATGTTGTCGGATTCATTGCTCCGGTGAAAGTTGTCACCGGCCTTGAAGAAATGGAAGTGATGGGTCGTGGGGGCTTGGCCGTGCTGCGTGGTGAAATGCAGCCGCAGGAGTATCATTCGGATTAATTTGACTCATCTTTTTTGATGATTTTTTGGGGGTGATTCAGGTCACCCTCTTGCTTTTTAGCTATTACAACCTAATATCTACGGTGAAAGTATAAAAAACTTGCTAAGCAAAGGGCTTGAGCGTAAAATAAATCATACCAAAATGGTATGAAATTTTGTTGAATAATAGAAAGCAGGCCGTTTTTCTTTCGAAAATAACCGGAAGAGGGTATGCTTAAGATATTTCTTATAAACCAGATTCACGCAATAGAGATGCGGAGGATAATATGTGGGAATATACTAGTAAGGTTCAAGAGCATTTTCTCAACCCCAAGAATGTCGGGGTAATTGAAGACGCGGATGCAATCGGCGAGGTCGGTTCTCTTTCATGCGGTGATGCCCTGAGGCTGTTTCTCAAAATTGATGATGAAGAGCGCATCGTGGACGCAAAGTTCCAGACTTTTGGCTGCGCCAGTGCGATTGCTTCCAGCTCCGTGCTTACCGAACTGATCAAGGGTATGACTCTTGATGAAGCTGCACAGGTCAGCAACAAGGATATTGCCGAGGCCCTTGGCGGACTGCCCAAGGAAAAGATGCACTGTTCCGTAATGGGCCAGGAGGCACTTGAAGATGCCATTCGCAAGTACCGCGGCCTTGGAGCTGCTCCGGCCCCCGAAGGAGAAATTGTCTGTAAGTGCTTCGGTGTGACAGATCTTCAGATCATCCGCGCAGTCAAGGAAAACAAGCTGACTACCCTTGAAGAAGTTACCAACTTTACCAAGGCCGGTGGCGGTTGTGAGGAATGTCATGGACGCATCGAAGAGATCATCACTGAGGTCCTGACCGGTGAAGCTGCCAAGCCTGCTCCGGAACCGGAAAAGCCTGCCAAGCTGACCAACATTAAGCGTTTCCAGCTGGTGACCAAGGTTATTGATGAAGAAATTCGTCCGGCCCTGAATAAGGACGGCGGTGATATCGAGCTCATCGATATTGACGGCCACGAAGTGATCGTTTCCCTGCGCGGTGCCTGTGTAGGATGTCCTTCCAGCGGACGTACTCTTAAGGACTTTGTTGAGCGTCGCCTGAAGGAAACCGTTGAACCTGAAATCAGTGTTCGGGAGGCCTAGTCATGCCAGCATATCTTGATAACAACGCCACCACTATGGTCGCACCGGAAGTACGCGAAGCAATTCTGCCCCTGCTCGCTGACGAGTACGGTAACCCTTCCTCCATGCATCGCCTCGGCGGTCAATCCGGCATGCTTATGGAGCAGGCCCGTCAGAAAATAGCAGCCGGGTTAAACTGTGACCCCGATGAGATCATTTTTACCTCCTGTGGAACCGAGGGTGATAATACTGCTATCTTTTCCGCCCTCGAAGCACAGCCCGAAAAGCGTCACATCATTACCACCCGAGTAGAGCATCCGGCGGTACTCAACGTAGCCAAGCATTATGAGCGTAAGGGGTATGATGTTACCTACCTGTCCGTGGATTCCAAGGGTAAGTTCGATATGGATCAGTACCGCACTGCTTTCCGTCCCGATACCGCCCTTGTTTCAGTCATGTACGCCAACAACGAGTCTGGTGTGATTTCGCCCATTAAGGAAATGGCTGAAATCGCTAAAAAGCACGGTGTGCTCTTTCACACTGATGCAGTGCAGGCTGTGGGTAAGATTGCCATTGATCTCCAGAATCTGCCCGTGGATTACCTTGTTCTTTCAGGACATAAAATTCATGCCCCCAAGGGGATCGGAGCTCTGTTTGTGCGCAAGAATGCTCCCTTCCGTCCCTTTATGCTCGGCGGGCATCAGGAGCACGGCAGACGTGGAGGAACCGAGAATCTTCCCGGTATTGTAGGTCTCGGCGTGGCTATGGATCTTGCCGTTAAGCATATCGATGACGAGAACACCCGCGTGCGGGCAATGCGTGATCGCCTTGAAAAAGGCCTAATGGCAGCTATTCCAGACTCCATTATTAATGGTGATCAGGAAATGAGACTGCCTAACACCCTGTCTATCGCTTTCAAGTACATTGAAGGCGAGGCTATGCTGCTCATGCTTGATCAGTTCGGCATTGCTGCCAGTTCCGGTTCGGCTTGTACTTCCGGCTCCCTTGAACCTTCACATGTACTCCGTGCCATGGGTGTGCCGTTTACTTTTGCCCACGGTTCACTCCGTTTTTCCCTGTCCACCTACAACACTGACGAGGATATAGATCTCGTTCTCAGGGAGCTGCCGCCTATTATCAGCAGACTGCGTGAAATGTCTCCTTTCCGTCGCGGTGATGAAGGACTCGATTGGGTAGACGATCACGATCATTAAGAATTAAAGGGCGAAATTTTATTTATTGTAAAATTTCGCCCATATTTTGCTTTTTGCATTGAATTGAGGCAGGAGTTTAGAAAAACAATATCAAGTGGGTTTAATATGAACATACATGATTCCATGATCTCACTGGTTGGAAATACTCCTCTGGTGAAGTTGAATAAAGTTACTGAAGGCTGCGCAGGTCAGGTTGTCGCCAAACTGGAATTTTTCAATCCCTGCTCATCGGTTAAAGACCGTATCGGCGTTTCCATGATTGAGGAAGCTGAAAAGCGGGGCGCACTTAAGCCGGGCGCAACCGTTGTTGAGCCGACCAGTGGCAATACCGGAATCGGGCTGGCTTTTGTCTGCGCAGTGAAAGGCTACAAGCTTATTTTGACTATGCCGGAATCCATGAGTCAGGAACGCAAGGATCTGCTTAAAGGTTTCGGTGCAGAGTTGGTGCTGACTCCGGCGGCAAAAGGTATGACCGGAGCAGTGAATAAGGCCAAGGAAATTGCAGCCGCAGATCCGGATGCTTTCCTGCCTTTGCAGTTCGATAACCCGGACAACCCGCTGGCGCACCGCAATAAAACCGTCAATGAAATCTGGGAAGATACTGACGGCAAAATTGATGTCTTTGTGGCCGGAGTCGGTACCGGAGGTACTCTTACCGGAGTCGGTTCTGAGCTGAAGAAACGCAATCCGGCAATTAAGGTTATTGCGGTTGAACCTGAAAAATCTCCGGTCCTGTCCGGCGGCGGACCTTCCCCGCACGGCATACAGGGCATCGGGGCCGGCTTTGTCCCTGAGGTTTTGCATACTGAGCTTATTGACGAGATCGTCAAGGTTGCGGACGAGGATGCCATTGCCATGTCCCGCAGGCTCATTCAGGAAGAAGGAATTTTGTGCGGTATCTCAGCCGGAGCAGCGGCTCATGCGGCTGTAGAGATCGCAAAACGTGAAGAAAACAAGGACAAGCTGGTGGTCTTTGTCGTTCCCGATACCGGGGAACGTTACTTAAGCACCGCTTTGTTCAAGGACTGAGGTTTAAAAAATGGTTAGTAAGATCGGCGGCTCCGTGCTGACGAAGGTTGTGGACGCCTTGTGCGAGGAAGAGTCATATCAGACAGTTTATCACATGCCTGAACATGACCGTCCCATGCCTTCTATTGCTGCACTGGGAGAGTTTGTGGAAAGGCTGCGGGCGGTTCTGTTTCCCGGTTATTTCGGGGATTCCGAAATCCGTCCCGAAACTATGCGTTACCACATCGGGGGCAACCTTGATGCGGCTTACCGGATTCTGGAAGAACAGATTCTGCGCGGACATTGTTTTTTCTGCAAGGCCGATGAATTTAACTGTACCAACTGTGAGGCCGATGCCCAGCGCATCGCCTCAGAGTTTATGATGAAGCTGCCGGAAATTCGCCGCCTGCTGGCGACTGACGTGCAGGCTGCTTATGTGGGTGACCCCGCGTCCAAGAGTCCAGGGGAGACCATCTTCTGCTACCCCAGTATCATCGCCATGACCCATCACCGTATAGCTCATGAGCTGTACAAGCTGGACGTGGATCTCATTCCGCGCATCATCGGCGAGATGGCTCATTCCAAGACCGGGATCGATATTCACCCCGGTGCACAGGTGGGCGAGCATTTCTTCATCGACCACGGAACAGGTACCGTTATCGGTGAAACCTGCATCATCGGTCGCAATGTCCGTCTCTATCAGGGTGTGACCCTCGGGGCGAAGAGCTTCCCGCAGGATGATTCAGGTAACCTGATCAAAGGAATTCCCCGTCATCCCATTGTGGAGGACGATGTCATCGTCTACTCCGGGGCAACCATCCTCGGCCGCGTGACCATCGGCAAAGGCTCGGTTATCGGCGGTAACGTCTGGGTGACCAGATCGGTGGATGCCGGTGAAAGGTTGCTGCAAAGATAAAAATTGGTTTTTTAAGAAATAAAATCCCCCAACTGTGGCATCAGTTGGGGGATTCCTGTTTGTTTGCAAGGATTAAATTTTCTTAAACAATATCCCAGTCTTTGGGTAATTTCCTGCGGGTGTGAAAAACTCGCAGTATTTCCACAACGTCGTTTTTTACACGGTACGGGATGATGTAGGGATATCGATCAAGCACCAATTCTCTGGTTCCCGGAACTCTGCCGGGACGGCCTTTTTGAGGAAAATTGCCGAGTAAATCGCCTCGGTCTCGTATATGCGAGTATGTTTTCTGGGCTAGGTCTACATCTTCAGTTGCTAAGTATGATGCTTCGGCATCAAGATCTTTTAACGCACCCCTAAGCCATTTAACGCGCATTTTTCATCCACTTTTGATCCATAGCGTCAAGCTCTGATTCAGTGGCGAAGTCCTCAGCGTCAGCTTCTTTCAAGGCTTTTTCAATTTCTGTTATCTGCCATGCCTCGCGTGCAACGAATTCTTCCATGGCCTGATTTACCAGATGTGACCTGCTTCTTTTGGTAGCAGTTGCTAATTTATCTAATTTTACTATTAATTCCGGATTAGTGCGGATTGAAATCTGTTTTGTCGGCATATGTCCTCCCGATTGGGATACATTGTATCCCAATGTAAAATAAGGCTCAACTTAAATATGGTGTGGTGTTTTCTTTCATGGGTGTGAAATAAAAAAAGCCCGGTTAACCGGGCCTTTTTGCTTTTTAGCTAATTCAACAACATATCCATGACTTGCTCATCCTTGCTCTTTTTGGGCTTAGGTCTCGGCTTGGGAGTCGGGGGCGGAGTCTGTTGTTGCTGAGTTGTTGTAGATTGGCTTGATGCCTGTGATGAAGATGAACCGGAAGAGCCTTTGCCGGAGAAGTAGAAGTCACCGACCAGCGAGGAAGATTCCCACGGAACCTGTTTGCGGCTGGTGTCCTTTATCACTCCTTGGCGGACTTTCTTGAAGAACTGCTCAATGGTCAGACCCTTGTGGTTCATGTTGTTGAGCATGTGGGTTACATAAGGGCTGTTGTTGCCGCGACCGTCAAGGGCAGTTTTGCCCGGAGCGGTGGCAAAGGCGATAAATGACCCGGTCGGGGCATCCATCTGGGCCAGACCGTTACGCATGGAACGGAAGCTGCGCTTAAAGGGGTTGTTGCGGCAGGCATCGAGGATGACAATGTTCATGCTGTTTCCGGCATCTTCCATTTTCGCCAGCACCTTTCCGGCATCAATGGCTTCATACTGTACGTCTGATTGTCCTTGAACGGACATCCCCAGCGGACAGAGGTAGTTGATTCCGTTAACCTGCAATCCGTGTCCTGAAAAATAAAACAATCCCACATCATAGCTTTTGAGCTTGCGCCCGAAGTCATCAATGGCTCGGCCCATGGTATTGCGGTCTGCATTTTTGACCACCATGACATCAAATCCGGCTTTCTTTAGTGAACGGTTCATGGCGACCACATCATTGACCGGGTTTTTTAGTGCCCCGATTTTGGAGTAGGCCGAGTTTCCGATAAGCAGTGCCAGCCGTTTCTGGGCAAGGCAGTCACTGGCGGAAAGCAGCATGATCGATATCGCCGCTACAAAGAAAGAGCTCAGCAGCCTGAATGAGAAAGTTTTCATTGAGGACCCCCTTCAAATATAAGTGTCTATTCTCCTTATACCATAACTTGATGGAAAGAAAAGATGAAGGCACTTCCGAAGAAAAGGGACATAAAGAAAATCCAGAGCGGTTGCAGGAAAAAGCACAGCAGGCCGACAAATTTTACCCAGCCGTGCACTCCCCCGGTATCGCGCATGATTATTGAAGCTCCTCCAACCGGAGCGGTGGACTTGATAGCACCGATCTTGGCAGTGGAGTCACGGTAGTAGAAGAAATATGCGCTCATGCCGTAGCCGATCTGGGCAATGAAGTTGCCGAAGGGCAGAAAGCCGATCAGAAAGGTGACTGCGGCCCAGAAGTACATTTTGCGATATAGGAACCACCAGAACCCGAATAAAAATGCAGGCCAATGCCAAGTTACAGTGAAGCCGTCATGCAGCTGTTGGAATTTGGCGAAGTTGAAAAGGTATTTACCCGCATTGGGGCCGATGTATTCTTGGTAATCCTGTGAAGTTATCATTTCCATAATGTTTAATCTCCTGAGCCCTTAATGCCGCAGCTTAGACTAATTAGCAACCAGGCAGCTGTTAAAGTGCATGTGCATATACGCATTCTTCCGATCTTTTTTACTTGCGCATTGCATCCGGTTCTTTCATAGCTGTTTGGTGATTTGGGCGAATGACCGTGTTGCCGCAATGGTTTTTGACATTCATATGATAATAGACTAACGAAATTTGGTTCCACGCTCCGTGCCGGGGGCGGACTACAAATATCAGCATTCCCCGGAAATTCGCAAAGAGAAGAGAGATGGCAAAAATACAGAAAATCAAAGGTGTTGCAGACCTCTTTCCAGAGGATAGTGCAAGATATGCGTTCATGGAGAAGACTGCAAGGGATGTTTTCTCTTCATATGGTTACGGGGAACTGAGAGTACCTATTCTGGAAAAAACAGAACTTTTCTGTCGTTCCATCGGTGAGGAAACCGATGTGGTCCAGAAAGAAATGTACACTTTCCCTGACCGCAAGGGTCGCTCCCTGACCATGCGCCCCGAGGCTACCGCCGGTATTGTGCGGGCCTACGTGGAAAATAAAATTTACCAGCCGGGCAAGGTCAGCAAATTTTTCACCTTCGGTCCAATGTTCAGGTACGAAAGACCGCAGGCTGGACGCATGCGTCAGTTTCACCAGATTGATGCGGAAATTTTCGGGGCAGCTGAACCTCAGGCCGATGCTGAAGTTTTGCTTATGCTCTCTTCCTTTTTAAGCAATATCGGTTTGGAAAAACTTTCTTTCGAATTGAATTCCCTTGGTTGTCCTGAATGTCGTCCCAAGTACAATCAGGCTTTGAAGGATTTCTTGGCTTCCCTTGACCGGGAACAGCTTTGTGATGACTGTCAGCGTCGCATGGATACAAACCCTCTGCGGGTGCTCGATTGCAAAAGCAAAAATTGCAAAGCCCTTACCGAAAATGCGCCCACTCTTCCGGATCACCTTTGCGGAGAGTGTCGTGAACATTTTGATACCGTCATCGCCCTGATTGACGAGGCTGGCCTCCAGTATACCCTCAATCCCCGTCTTGTACGTGGATTGGATTACTACCAGCGCACAGCCTTTGAAGTTACTTCCGGTGATATCGGAGCCCAGACAGCAGTTGCCGGCGGCGGTCGCTATGATGGGTTGGTAGAATCTCTTGGCGGTCCCAAAAAGGTTCCGGCAATCGGTTTTGCCTGCGGCATGGAACGTCTTGCCATGTTGCTGGAAGGTGAGTTTGAACCTGCAGCAGATTTTTACGTGGCTCTTGTAGATGAAAGAGCTGCCAAGGATTCTCTCATTTTCGGTGAGAAGCTGCGTCGCTCCGGCCTTAAAGGTGAAGTTGGCTTTACTGCTAAAAGCATGAAAGCTCAGCTGCGCCATGCTAATAAAATTAACGCGCAGAAGTGTTTTATCTTCGGTGCGGAAGAATTCGAAAACGGAACGGTCACCATTAAGGATATGGCCGAAGGCGGCGAGCAGGAAACTGTCAGCCGCGACGAATATTTTAAGTAGAAAATTTCAAATAATATCGGGAGAGACTAAAAATGTCTGAACAAATTGAAGAACGCGATTACGACGAATACCGAGTGATTGAACCCCTTGGAGATTGGACACGTACCCATAGCTGCAACGAGATCACCGCAGCAAATATGGGCGAAAAAGTCCTGATCATGGGTTGGGTTCAGTTTCGCCGCGACCACGGCGGCCTGATCTTCATCGACCTGCGCGACCGTGAAGGTCTCACTCAGGTTGTTTTCAGCCCTGAGCACAATGCTGATGCTCACGAGCGTGCTCACGCTATCCGTTCCGAATACGTGGTAGCTATCAAAGGTGAAGTTCGTGAACGTCCCGACGGCATGCGCAACACCAACCTGACCACCGGTGAAATCGAAATCGTTGTTGATGAGTGGAAACTTCTCAACACTTCCGAAACTCCCCCGTTCGCCATTGAAGACCGTTCCGACGCTTCTGAAATGCTGCGTCTGAAATACCGTTTTCTGGATCTGCGTCGCCCCGTGCTTGCCAAGAACTTCATTCTGCGCAACAAGGCTGCACAGTCCGTTCGCCGTTACCTCGACAACCTCGGTTTCCTCGAAATCGAGACTCCGGTACTGACTAAGTCCACTCCTGAAGGTGCACGTGACTTCCTCGTACCCAGCCGTATGAACAACGGTGATTTCTACGCCCTGCCGCAGTCCCCGCAGCTCTTCAAGCAGATGCTCATGGTTTCCGGCATGGACCGCTACTTCCAGATCGTTAAATGTTTCCGCGACGAAGACCTTCGCGCCGACCGTCAGCCCGAGTTCACCCAGATCGATATCGAAATGAGCTTTGTGAATGAAGAGCAGGTTATGGGTATGGCTGAAGAAATGGTTCGCACCGTCTTCAAAGAGACTATCGAAACCGAACTGCCCGCATCCTTCCCCCGCATGACTTACGCTGACGCCATGCGTGATTACGGTTGTGATAAGCCTGATGTGCGTTTCGACCTCAAGCTTCAGGAAGCTACCGATATCTTCAAGGGTTCCGACTTCAAGGTTTTTGCCAGCTCCGAGCTGATCAAAATCCTGCGCGTACCCAACGGTGCAGAGCTTTCCCGTAAGGAAATCGACGAATACACCAAGTTTGTTGAAATCTACGGCTCTAAAGGCCTTGCATGGATCAAAGTTAAGGAAGACGGCGAATGGCAGTCTCCCATTGTTAAATTCTTCTCCGAAGAAGAGTGCGCAAAGCTGCGTGAGCTCACTAACTGCCAGCCCGGCGACATCCTCTTCTTCCAGGCCGGAGCAGCCGACATTGTCAACGCCGCTCTTGCCGCTCTGCGTATCAAGCTCGGTGAACGCTTTGAACTCATCGATGAGTCCAAGTTCGCACCCCTCTGGGTTACCGACTTCCCGCTGCTTGAGTACAACGCAGACGAAAAACGCTACGTTGCCCGTCACCATCCCTTTACCTCTCCGCAGGAAGGGCAGATTGACGAACTGGGTGACAAGCCCGCTGAAGCACTCGCCCGTGCATACGACCTCGTAATGAACGGTTACGAAGTAGGTGGCGGTTCCATCCGTATCCACACCCCCGAAATGCAGCAGAAAATGTTCGCTGCTTTGGGTATCGATGAAGAAGAAGCACGAGCTAAGTTCGGCTTCCTCATGGATGCGCTTCAGTTCGGTGCACCGCCGCACGGTGGTATTGCTTTTGGTCTGGACAGACTTATTATGATTCTGTGTGGCGCAAAATCCATCAGGGACGTTATCGCTTTCCCCAAAACTCAGAAAGCGACCTGTCTGATGACTGAAGCACCTTCCGGCGTTTCCAGCACTCAGCTTAGAGAGCTTGGTGTACGTCTGAGAGAAAAGAAAGAAGCATAGATTTGATGCGCTTCGCGCTATGAAGAATTAAAGAGCCTTCGGCGACCCCGCCGGGGGCCTTAAACCCTTTTGATTCGCCTCGTCCTGAGGCTCACCCCTTCGGGGTGTTGCCTAAGGCAACTTCCAAATCAGCCTTCCTGCTGATTTGTCGCAAAAGGGTTTAAGAATCCCAAAACGTTTTGGTAGTTTATGTTTTGGGTAGATTCGAGAATTGTGCTTGTTTAAAATAAAACAGGGCGTTTCGTATCACTAATGGCGAAGCCCTAATAAAAGTTTTTGAAGAGTCCAGAGAAACTTTTTTCAAAAAATTTCTTTGGCCCTCGGAGAGCCGCCGGAGGCTTATATGAAACTAGATATTTTAGCTTATCCTGAAGAGTCTTTGAAAGAAGTCTGTTCCAGAGTTGAGGAAGTCACTCCTGAGCTGAAGGAAATCATCGATAACATGATCGAGACCATGTACGAAGACGATGGTGTGGGCCTTGCAGCCCCGCAGGTCGGAGTCCAGAAGCGTCTGATCGTTATTGATCCTTCCGGCCCCAAAGAGCGTACTGACTTGCAGGTTATCATCAACCCTGAAATCGTTGAAAAGAGCAGCCAGAAGGTGGATTCCGAGGAAGCCTGCCTTTCCTGTCCCGGTTTCAAATGCGTGATCAAACGTCATGAGACAGTTACCGTAACCGGTACTGACCCTGAAGGTAATGATGTCCGCATTGAAGCAGACGATTTTCTGGCCATTGTGTTGCAGCATGAAATTGACCATCTGGATGGAACCCTCATTGTCGACCGTGTAGGCCGCCTGAAACGTGCAATGTACGATAAGAAGGTAAAAAAATGGCTGAAAAGCGCTGGAAAATAGTTTTCATGGGAACACCGGACTTCGCGTCCACCATTCTCGAGTATCTCGTGGAATGGGACGGATGTGATGTCATTGCAGCTTACACCCAGCCGGACCGCAAATGCGGCCGCGGGCAGAAGGTGCGCTGTTCCGCTGTAAAGGATGTTGCTCTTAAGAATGATATCCCGGTTTACCAGCCCTTGAATTTCAAGGACGAAAAAGATGTTGAAGAGCTGCGTGCGCTGGAACCTGATTTTCTGGTTGTTGCAGCTTACGGATTGATCCTTCCTCAGTCTGTGCTGGATGTCCCCGCAGTGATGCCCATCAATGTGCATGCTTCCCTGCTGCCCAAGTATCGCGGTGCCGCGCCCATCCATAGAGCGGTTGCCAATGGCGACCATGCCACCGGGATTACCATCATGAAGATGGAAGCAGGACTTGATACTGGTCCTATTCTGGTTCAGCAGGCGCTCGGCATTGCCTGGGATGACTTCACTGGTAAGGTTCATGATGAACTTGCCGACATGGGCGGTCCGCTGGTCATGGAAACCCTGCTGCGCTATCGCGATGGTCGTTTGACCGTTATGCCGCAGGATGATTCCATTGCTACTTATGCTGAAAAACTGAGCAAGGAAGAAGGGCTGATCGATTGGAATCTTCCGGTCAAGGAAGTGCACAATAAGATCAGGGGCATGTACCCGTGGCCCGGTGCTTATTACTTCTGGACTCCGGAAGGCAAAGACCCCATCCGCCTTGTGCTTTCTCCCGGTAAGCCCGGTGATGATGAGGTTGGGGAACACGCACCCGGAACCATCGTTGGCGAGTCTGACGGCATGCTCGGCATCGCCTGCCAAGATAAAATTTACCTCGCATCCAAGGTCAAGCCTGCCGGAAAGAAAGAGATGGACGGCAAAGCCTTTATGTGCGGTTACATGAATAAGTGTTAACTTCGGATTTAATAGATGAGTGTAGAAAAAGATAACAAAAAGCGTCTTTTCATTGGTCTGATCACTGGAACCTGCGTACTGCTTTGTGCGTTTCTGGCCTTGCTTTGGTATGTGCCTTATGCCGGACTGGATTCTTTTGGTGCGTGGGCTTCCTGGACTTGGGGCCTGTTCATTTTCGCACTCATCGTGCTGGTCGGCTGGGGCTATGTTGGTCTGCTTACCAACGTTGTGCTCCAGCGAACCTTTCCTTTTTCGCAGAAGGCGCGTGGGCTTAGCGTTAAGCTTTTCCTGCCCCTGATGACCATTCTGGGACGTGTGTTCGGACTTTCCAAACGCAAGATCCGTGGCTCCTTTATCAAGGTTAATAACGAGCTTGTCCTTTCAGAGGTAGGCCGTTTTGATCCTGAAAAGATCATGATCCTGACTCCGCATTGTTTGCAGGCCAGCCGCTGCGATATGCGTCTGACCTATGACATCAACAATTGCAAACGTTGCGGTCTGTGCACCATCAAGGGACTGCTGGAACTTCGCGATAAATACGGGGTTCATTTTCACGTAGCCACCGGGGGCACCATTGCCCGCCGCCTGGTTGTGCAGAACCGTCCGCGCATGATCATTGCAATTGCTTGTGAGCGTGATCTTGCCAGCGGTATACAGGATACCTATCCTCTTCCGGTTTACGGCGTGCTTAACGAACGTCCTAACGGTCCTTGTCTTGATACTCAGGTTTCCCTTATCGATGTAGAGAATGCGCTGCGCCGTTTTATCAAGGAAGATAGTCTCCCCGCAGATGCGGACAAAAATGTTGCGCTGACACCTCTTACCGGGCTTTAAGCCGGGAACCCGTTTATGAAGAAAACAAATTCTCTACCCGGACCAAGGGGAGTCGCCTACGAATGCGTGACCCGTTCCCTTGACGGCGGGGCAGATGCTCAGGCTGTCTTGGATAATGCCCTTACAGCAGCAAAACTGGATGGCCGTGACCGGGGTTTTGTGACCGAAATTCTTTACGGTTACCTGCGCATGCGTTTGAGGTTGCAGTCCGTTCTTAATTGTTTCCTCTCGCGTCCTGACGGTCTGCCTGCTCCTATACTGCGCGTGCTGGGCATGGCTGCCTATGAAATCCTGCATATGGATGTTCCGGCTTATGCTTCCGTGGACTGGGGCGTTGATTCTGCAAAGCGTCTTTCGCGCGGCAAGCTTGGCGGTCTGGCAAATGCTGTACTGCGCAAGGTTGCCCGTTTAGCTGAAGACGGTGCTGACGAAGATTTTTTTCGCCGCAACAGCGATTCCGAAATAGAATTTCTTTCCGCGTATTATTCCTGTCCGGAATGGATCGTAGAGCTTTGGGTGGACAGCTATGGTCGTGATAAGGCTGAGCAGTACCTTGAAGCGCAGATTTGTCCTCCTGCCGCAGGATTTGTTCTTGATACCAAGAGCAACGAGGCCAAGGCTGCCGCTGAGCAGTTGTTGGAAGAGAATGATTACATTGCCTCTGACGGACAGGCTTTCGCCTTTTATTCCGGTTACTGGCCGCAGGCATTCAATGGCTTGAAAGAATCCGTTACCCGTCAGAGCTACGCAGCTCGCGAGGCTCTTTCCGTGTTGGGACCTTCCGAATGGCCCACTCCGGTCTGGGATGGATGTTCCGGTCGTGGCGGCAAGTCAAGATTTCTACATTCAAAGAATATTTCACCCATTATTGCCAGTGACCCGCATGCCAGAAGGCTGGCGGCATTGAAGCGGGAAGTTCCGTCCGTAGCGTCATTCCGCGCCTCAGCTATTAATCCGCCACTGGCAAAAGAGTCTATCGGAACAGCTTTGCTTGATGTTCCCTGTTCCGGGCTGGGCGTGCTTTCACGCAGGCCGGACACCAAGTTCAAGCGCACACCGGAAGATGTAGATTCTCTGGTTCACCTGCAATCACGCATTCTGGATAACACATGGGAAACCATACGTAAGGGTGGACGACTGGCTTACATCACCTGCACTCTTAATCCGGCTGAAAATGAGGGGCAGATCGGAGCTTTCCTCAAACGGCACAAGGATGCGGTCCCGCTCAAAGAGTGGACCACACCGCCGGATTCGGAACTGCATGAATTTTTCTACTCAGCTTTGATTGAGAAAAAGTAATTAAAAAATCCCCTTTCATCATTTGATGGAAGGGGATTTAAATTTTGTCGATATCTGAGTGTTTAAGCGACCTGTTCAGGATGGTGCTTTTTGAGAAACTCCAGAAATTTGGATGCTTCGTCGTGACTGGCATTCAGCTCAAGGGCTTTTTTCAAGTGGGCGGAGCATTTATCAAGCACGCCTTTTTCAAAATAGGCCCGGGCAATGTTGTAATGCAGGTTTTCATCATTGCTGGTCATTTCAAGTGCTCGTTCGTAGTAATCAATGGCCTGATCCTGCATGCCAGTCTTGCGTAGGTTGATGCCGAATTCATTGAAAAGGTGTTTGTGCTCAGCCTGAAAAGCTGCATCAAGTTTGACAAGTCTGTTAAAAATGTCGTTGGCCTTGTTGGATTCCCCGCGTTCCATGTAGGTCAGTCCGAGGCCGAAGTTGGCTTTAACGTTATCTTCATCAACCCCCAGTGCATTCTGAAATTCGAATTCGGCACTGTAAGTAGCCCCGGCCTGCCTTGCTTTTTCGCCACGTGTAATGGTGGAGTTCAGCTCCTGCATTTTGGGGTAGACTGTGGAAACGTAAAATTCGGGCTCAGGCGAGTACTTGGAAAGAAACTCTTCCATGGGGACAACAGATTTCGGTCCGGCGGGAATGTAACTTGTGTTCAGGGCCTGCACTTCTACATTCTCAGGATTAAGCTCTTCAGCCATCCAGTACATTTTGCTGATGGTCCGGCGCACGGTGGTACCTGTACCGATCTTCTGTACATTCTGACTGGAAAAGACACCCTTGATTGTTTGTCTTCCTGAGTTTTGTTCTGCCGCGGCCATTTATTGTACCTTTTGAATCCCTGTTATTTATGCGCACTATAGATAATATTTACAAAAAATTCCACTAACAAAATTTAGTATTGACGCACAATTATAATTGATGAAAGTCGTCACGCGTAAAAATCTGTTAATGCCTAATTTTGTTCTTCATTTTTCTTGATGGAAGATTTAGAGTGACTGCCGCTTTGATGATTGTTAAAAAATGGTGTTTCATTATGAGGTTGATGACAAGTGATCGACATTAATGTAAGTACTCATTTTTAGCTTTTTTATGTAGTTTTATCAAAATGCCGTAAAAACGGGCTTAGACCAGTAGAGGGAGTTATGAGCAAAGCAAAAGTAGGACATCGTATTAAGACATTCAGGGAAAAACAGGGCCTTAGCCTTGAAGAGTTTTCCTCACGCACAGGCCTTGGAGTTGATTTCCTTGAAGCCGTAGAAGAAAAAGAAAAATATCCCTCCCTAGGTCCCCTACTTAAGATTGCAAGAGCCCTTGGCGTTAGACTCGGCACTTTCCTTGACGATCAGGTCAGCAAAGATCCCCTTATCGTTAAGCTTGGCGAGCGTAAGGAAGAGTTTGCCATGCATTCCGATCAGGAAAAGACCGCATCCATGAAGTACTTTTCCCTTGCCAAAGGCAAGAGCGATCGTCACATGGAGCCTTTTTTCATTGAAATCCAGCCTGAGGACGGAGAGCCCAAGCTGACCTCTCATGAAGGCGAGGAGTTCATTATCGTTGTTTCCGGTAAGCTTAAAGTTGTTTACGGCAAGGAAGAAAGCGTGCTGGAAGCAGGCGACAGCGTTTATTTCAATTCCGTAGTTCCGCACTATGTTGCTGCTGATGGCAATGAAAAGTGTGATATCTACGCGGTTCTTTATTTCCCGGAATAAGAGAGGAGTTTCATGGAACAATCACATCTTAGGGAAATTACTCTCGGGGCATTGCTGGATGAGGCTGTTGAAAAATGGCCCGATCAGGAAGCCGTTGTTTATGTGGACCGCGATTTCCGCCTGACTTACCGTGAATTCGGTGAACTGGTGGATGATCTGGCCATGGGCCTTATGGCTCTCGGGGTCAAGAAAGGTGAGAAGGTCGCTGTTTGGGCTACCAACGTGCCTTACTGGGTAGCATTGCAGTTCGCTACAGCGAAAATCGGGGCTATCCTGCTGACCGTTAATACTTTTTATCGCACCACCGAGCTGGAATACCTGCTCAAGCAGTCAGAGTGCGAAAACCTCGTCATCATTGATGGTTTTAGAGAGATTGATTATCTCCAGACTGCATATGACCTGATTCCCGAACTTAAGACTCAGGAACGCGGTTACCTCAAAAGCGAAAAATTCCCCGATCTCAAAAGGGTATTTTTCCTCGGTCAGGAAAAGCACCGCGGCATGTATTCCATGGCTGAGGTTATCAACCTTTCCGCAGTGACCACTGAAGATGATTACGAAGCGCGTCAGGCAACGCTTGATCCGCATGATGTTGTTAACATGCAGTACACTTCAGGAACCACCGGGTTCCCTAAAGGTGTTCAGCTGACTCACTACAATATCGGTAACAACGGATTCTGGATCGGTGAGAACCAGGGCTTTAAGCCCGGTGACCGTCTTTGTCTGCCCGTGCCTCTATTCCATTGCTTCGGTTGTGTTCTAGGTGTTCTGGCTGCGGTGAACCATGGAACCACAATGGTCATCCTTGAAGGATTTGACCCGCTGCTGGTCATGGCTTCCGTTGATCAGGAAAAGTGTACCGCCCTTTACGGCGTACCGACCATGTTCATCGCTATCCTTGAACATAAGCTGTTCACCAAGTTCGACTATTCTTCCCTGCGTACCGGTATTATGGCCGGATCGCCATGTCCTATTGAGGTCATGAAGAAGGTTATGGACAAGATGAACATGACCGACATTACGATCTGCTACGGTCTGACCGAGGCTTCCCCGGTTATGACCCAGACCCGCATGACTGACAGCATCCAGCGCCGTACCGAAACAGTCGGGCGGGCTATGCCTGAAATCGAAGTTGCCATCATCAACCCGGAAACTGGTGAGATGTGCGAAAACGGTGAAACAGGCGAAATCTGCTGTCGCGGCTACAACGTAATGAAGGGCTACTACAACAACCCTGAAGCCACCAATTCCACTATTGATATGAACGGATGGCTTCATTCCGGCGACCTCGGAACCATGGATGACGAAGGGTATGTTGATGTAACCGGACGCCTCAAGGATATGATCATCCGTGGCGGTGAGAATATCTATCCGCGTGAAATTGAAGAGTTCCTCTACACCATGGACGGTATTCTCGATGTTCAGGTGGCTGGGGTGCCCAGCGAAAAGTACGGGGAGCAGGTCGGAGCGTTCATTATCCTTAAGGATGGTGTAGAAATGACCAAGCAGGATGTTATCGACTACTGCCGTGGTCAGATTTCCCGCTACAAGATTCCCAAGTTCATTACTTTCCTTGACGCTTACCCCATGACCGCAAGCGGCAAGATTCAGAAATACAAACTCCGGGATATGGCTGCAGAGCTTTATCCTGACGCATAATTTATAAGCCTCCGGCGGACCTGCCGGGGGCCTTAAACCCTTTTGGCAAAAGGGTTTAAGAATCCCAAAACCTTTTGTTAGTTTTTGTCAGGAGGTAAATTTGGGAATTTTGCATTTTAAAATGACTATTTTGTGCTGACGGTGGCGGAGCCTTGATAAAAGGTTTTGAAGAGTCCAGAGAAACTTTTGCAAAAAGTTTCTCTGGTCCCCGAAGGGCCGCCGGAGGCAAATGGAGGCAAGATGAGTAACGAACAGGCTTATAAAGAAATTGCACCGAGGCTTGCGGGCCTGCGTGATGCAATGGATATGAGCGTTGAAGAGCTGGCCGAGAAGGTCGGGGTTACCCCTGAACGTGCTGCGCAGTACGAATCCGGTACTGTGGAGATTCCGGTCAGTTATCTGATGGATGTGGCCCACCTTTGCGGAGTCAGCCTGACAGTGTTGATTTCCGGCAGTGAAGCCCACCTGACCAACTATGCACTGGTGCGCAACGGCAAAGGTCTTAATGTCGACCGTCGTAAAGACTATGACTACAAGAACCTTGCTTCTACTTTCGTAGGCCGCCGCATGGAACCTTTCATGGTCGAAGTACCGTCCAAAGAGGTTGCCGATATGAATTTCACCACCCATCGCGGGCAGGAGTTCATTTACGTGCTTGAAGGACGTCTTGAGTTAAGGCTCGACGATTCCGTGCTTGAGCTTGAAGAAGGCGATTCCCTCTACTTTGATTCCAATACTCCCCACGCTCTGCGAGGTCTTGACGGCAAATCCGCTCGCATGCTGGACGTCATTCTCTAGCGTGGCACCCATAAAATTCATCTGGATGAATTTTAAAAGAAATAAATAGAAATTTATTTTGGATGTCACGCTACAGGTCGCTTGCTGCTCATAGGGCACAGTCGTCCTGCGGTAAAAAACACGGTTTTTACATTAGAGAATATAACGTCAACCAACAGCAAATATCAGGATATAAAGCTATCCTCCGTGGAGATATAAGATAATGGAAAAGCAGAAATACGGCTCTAACGAAGAGTTCTGTACCGAATACAAGACAGAAGTTCCCGATAATTACAACTTTGCCTTTGATTGCGTGGACAAGATCGCC
This sequence comes from Maridesulfovibrio salexigens DSM 2638, assembly GCF_000023445.1. Classification (GTDB taxonomy): domain Bacteria; phylum Desulfobacterota; class Desulfovibrionia; order Desulfovibrionales; family Desulfovibrionaceae; genus Maridesulfovibrio; species Maridesulfovibrio salexigens. The sequence goes on from NC_012881.1 coordinate 167,575, forward strand.
GCTGATGATCCCAGCCGCTTGGCAATGATCCATGTCGGACCGGACGGCACCCGCACTGAAAAAGATTTCGACTTCTTTTCCAAGAAGTCCGCACGCCTCGCCAATGCTCTAAGCAAGGCCGGGGTAGAAAAGGGTGACCGCATCATGATCATCCTTTACCGCCGCATCGACTGGTGGGTATCAATGCTGGCCTGTCATAAGATAGGTGCTGTGCCCGTACCTTCACCGAACCTGCTTACTGTGAAGGATATTCAATTCCGAGTTAATTTTGCCAAGATCAAAGGCATCATCGCTGAAGATTCCGTAGCTGACCGTGCTGATGAAGCTCACAAGAGCTGCCCGTCCCTCAAGGTAATGGTTCAGGCTGGTGAAGGCGATCTGCATGACGGCTGGCTTGATTTCGAAACCATCTGTGGTGAAGCTTCTGACTCTTTCCCCCGTCCGGCTGATTGCGCTGGCGGTGATGATTCTCTGCTCATCTTCTTCTCTTCCGGTACAACCGGACAGCCGAAGATGGTTGAGCACACTCACAACTATCCGCTTGGCCACTATGTGACCGGTGCTTACTGGCACGATCTTGAGCCCGGTGCCGTTCACCTGACCCTTGCTGATACCGGTTGGGGTAAGGCTGTCTGGGGTAAATATTACGGTCAGTGGATGGCTGGTGCTGTGGTATTTGTCTGGGATTTCCGTGGCAAGTTTGAGCCTTCCGAGCTGCTGCGTGTTCTGGCTGACAACAAGGTCACCAGTTTTTGCGCACCTCCCACAGTTTACCGTTTCATGATCCGCGAAGATCTTTCAAAGTACGACCTTTCCGCGCTCACGCACTGCACCACCGCAGGTGAACTGCTTAACGCATCTGTGTTTGAAGCATGGAAAGAAGCTACCGGACTGCCTCTCTATGAAGGTTACGGACAGACTGAATCCGTGCTCCAGATCGCAACTTTCCCCAATATGACCCCTAAGCCGGGGTCCATCGGTAAGCCTTGTCCGGGCTGGGATATTGCGCTTATCGACACCGAAGGCAACCTTTGTGCTCCCGGTGAAGAAGGACAGATCTGCGTCAAGCTGGATCCCCGTCCCGTTGGTCTGTTCACCGGATACCTCGATGAGCCGCAGAAGACCGAAAATGTCATGGTCGACGGTTACTACCAGACCGGTGACAAGGCTTGGATGGACGAGGACGGCTATTACTGGTTCCTCGGCCGTACTGATGACCTGATCAAAAGTTCCGGTTACCGTATCGGACCCTTCGAAGTTGAGTCTGCGCTGATCACCCACGATGCCATTGTAGAAGCGGCCGTAACAGGTGTGCCTTGTGATGTTCGTGGTCAGGCCGTAAAAGCAACTGTTGTTCTCGCTCCCGGCTACGAAGGTAGCGAGGAGTTGACCAAGGAATTGCAGAACCACGTTAAGAAGGTTACCGCGCCTTACAAATACCCGCGTATCATCGATTACGTGACAGAATTGCCCAAGACCATCAGCGGCAAGATCAAGCGTGCCGAGATCCGCGCTAAGGACGAGGCTGACGCAAAGGCATAAAGGTATGCCTCCGGCGGCGCTTTCAGCGGGACCAAAGAAACTTTTTAAAACAAGTTTCTTTGGACGCTTCAAAAACTTTTAGTTTGGCTTCGCCTCGTAGCTTGTAAAATACGTCTAGTAAAAAGACCGCAATATCTTTCGAGATATTGCGGTCTTTTTTGGTAAAGTGAAACTGATCGTTAATAATTACTTATGAACTGATTTACTTTTTATTAATTCGGCCATTCTTTCTTCAAGCATCTGCTCATATTTTAACGACATAATGCTGCTGGCGATCCGGTTGGCCCGTTGTTTCCATTTACTCAATATTACAGGCATTTTCTTAATCAGTCTTTTACCTGCTTTGGTTTTATAAAATGCCGATATTTCATGTAGTTCTGTTATGCTGAATTCCTGCGTATAAATTTCAGCGTATGTTTGTTTAAAGAGATCCTGATTTCTTTTCTCGTATAAAGCTTTTGTGATTACATCCTGAAATATTTCTATGATTTGCTCTTTGTATTTAGCAAGTTCTGGATTTTTGTTGATTTGACCTCCAAATGCGATTGTAGCTGTGTAGAGAAATCCCTTGCAAAACATATCAGGGTCATAGGTAAGTTCTGTTAACTCCATAGCCGCTTGGTAATGAACGTTGTCTTGAGCACATGATACAGTCGGTAATGAAAGCAAAAAAAATGTGATTAAGACAACTGATTTAATTTTAAGTAACTTCATTGGGAGTCCTCTTAATCTGGGCATATTTGTAGTGATATAAATATATAGTTCAACAATAGCAATTGAGTTGGGCTGTGACAATTCTTTTGAAAAATTTGAGTTTGAAGCATCAAAAAAGTCTTTGACCTGTCTATAACTTCATAGTTCATGTTAGGTTCATCGCATAGCTATGCATGGAGTTGAATATGGTTAAAACATCGTCAGGTTTGACTGTGGGGCGGCTGGCTAAAAAATACGGCCTCTCGCGCAGTACGCTGCTTTATTATGATTCAATCGGGCTGCTTTCGCCGTCTGCTCATATGAAGGGCGAGTATCGTTCATATGGTGCGGATGAGGAAAAGAGACTGGCTCATATCTGCCATTATCGCAGAGCCGGGATACCGCTTAAGGAGATCAAGGTGATTCTTGATTCGCCTGTTAGCGGTATAACCGGTGTGCTGGAGACTCGGCTGAAGGAACTCAATGAGGAGATAGCCTCCCTGCATGAACAGCGGGAGTTCATTTCCGGGATTCTGAAGAGTTCACCGGATGTCAAATCCGCAAAGCTCGACAAGGCGGCTTGGACCGAAGTGCTGCGCTCATCCGGTTTCAGTGAAAAGGATATGGAAGATTGGCATAAGGCCTTTGAGCGTACCCATCCAGACAAGCATCAGCAGTTTTTGGAATATTTGCAGATACCGGACGATGAAATACGTTTGATCCGCAAGTGGTCTTCAGGACCGCAAAGGATCATCAAAGTACAACAAATCAGCGAGAAATATATGAAATTGTTTTTGAACTTTTTCGACACACTGGCAAAGCTTGGGCCCGGAAGTGTAGAGAGTACTAAGAAAGCCTTGAGCATGGTTCGCGGCCTGCCTGAAAAGGCCAAAGTCCTCAATATCGGTTGCGGAACCGGGATCGAGACCATAGCCCTCTGTGAAGTCACGGATATGGAGTTTACAGCCCTCGACAATCGTCAGGCTGTCTTGGATGTGCTGGAGAAGGAAGCAGCCAAGGCAGGCTTTACAGAACGCATTACAACCGTTCTCGGCGACATGAACGAGATGGATTATGACGCTGAGTCATATGACATGATTTGGTGCGAAGGTGCCATCTTCATTACAGGTTTTGAGAACGGTGTTTCCAAGTGGAAGAAGTTCATCAAGCCGGGCGGTTATATCTGCTTGAGTGAACTGGCATGGCTCGGCGACGAGCGTCCCGATGAAGCAGTGGAGTTCTTCCAGAATATCTATCCGGAAATGAAGTCCGTGCGCGGGAACATCGAGATTATGGAAAGGCATGGTTATGAGGTTACCGGATATTTCATCGAGCCTGAATCCGACTGGTGGGATATCTATTACGCTGAAATGGAGCGTAATCTGCCGGGATATGCCGAAGACAACAAAGATAATTCCGAGATGGGAGTGCTGGAAGAAAACCTGCGCCGCGAAATGGAAATCATGCGTAAGTATGGGCATGCCGTGGGTTATGCCTTCTACATCGCGCGTAAGAAATAATAAGCAGCAATCTGCAGATTAATATAACCGCAGCCATGCGGCCACATGGCTGCAGACCAAGATCAGGAGAGGACAATGGATAAGGAAAAATGGACTGAAATCTTCCGTGAAGCCGGATTCAGTGACGAGGACATGCACAACTGGCATAAGGCTTTTGAAAAGCTTTACCCGGAAAAGCATCAGGCCTTCTTGGAACACATTCAGGTGGATCAGGAAGAAATCAAGAAGATCAGGGAATGGTCGAAATAGTTTCGGCTGTTGTTTGAATGTAAGTAAACCCCGGTGCGTCCTAGTATGGTCGTGCCGGGGTGTTTTTGTATGCGGGAAAGACTTGATGTTTTTTCGGGATAAGGGGAAAAGAAAATATACAGGCTTCTGCAATGCAGGTTATTGTGGATGACTGTACTTTAAACATTGGAGATTAAAATGAGAACACTCGGAAACATCTTGTGGTATTTCCCTTTCTTCGGATTCATAAACGCGATCATGTTTTTCCTGCTCGGCTCACTGCTGGTGCTGACCGTAGTTGCTTCACCGCTCGGTCTGGGGTTGATCCAGTACAGTAAGTTTCTTTTTGCACCTTTTAGTTGGTCCATGGTTTCCAAGGAGGATCTCAATGTGGAAAGCAACCCCGCTTGGGAAGCCTATTCCACAATCATCATGATTCTATGGATTCCCTTCGGGATCATCTTCGCGGTGATAACCATCTGTCAGATAGTAGGTCTGGCAATATCAATTGTGGGTATCCCGGTGGCCTTGGTGTTAGCAAAGTCACTGCGGACAATCTTCAATCCCGTGGGCATGGTTTGCGTGCCTGCTGTGGTTGCGAATGAGGTGCAGCGGCGTAAGGACGAGGCCGCTATTAATAAGCATATCCGCTAGTTGTTGAAGTTTTGTTGGAGATTTGAAAAGCCCCGTGCTCGGATGAGTGCGGGGCTTTATTCTTTGATAGCCGATTGACCTTCATAGGCTAAGCAAATACTTTGTGTTAAAGGAGTTCCTATGCCTACTGATTACCTTAAACCCGAAGCCCTGACTGCGCTGTTGAGCGAAATTGATGAGCGTAAAGCACAGCTTGATGCTTGTCGCGATTCCGTCAGTCCTCAGATCGTGGAAGCGCTGAATATTGAATATACCTATGATAGTAACCGCATTGAAGGTAACACCCTGACCCTGCGCGAGACCGACCTTGTCATTAACAAGGGGCTGACCATCGGCGGCAAGTCAATGCAGGAGCACCTTGAAGCGGTCAACCATTACGAAGCTATCCAGTACGTTCGCGAGTTGACCGCAGAATCCACAAATTTTTCAGAGAAGGTCATCAAAGACATTCACGGCATCATCCTGCAAGGCATAGATCGCGAAAACGCAGGACGCTACCGCAGTGTTCCTGTTGCTATTTCCGGCAGCCGCCACATTCCCCCGCAGCCGTGGCAGGTTCCTATTCTAATGGAGCAGATGGTTGCGTGGTATGCTGAGAATGAGCCTGTGCTACATCCCGTTGTTCTCGCTGCGGAAGTGCATGAGCGTATTGCTACCATACACCCATTCATAGACGGCAACGGGCGAACAGCACGCTTAGTAATGAATTTAATCTTGATGCAGCGTGGTTACTTGGTAGTTAATATCGCCGGGGATACTGAGAGTCGTCTGGCTTATTACAATGCTTTGGAGAAGCGTAATCTTGAGGACGACAAGATTGAATTTATTGAGTTGATTGCTGGGTATGTTTTGAAGAGTTTGTGTGGGGTTTTGGAGAGGGTGAAGTGAGTAGCTTTGGCTTCTGATTGACATATAATTACAAAGTTCTTATTCGTCTTATGTTGAAAATAACTTTAGTAGAGTTTTTAATGTTAATTAGGAGTTTTTCTATGCGAAATTTGATGAAAGCATGCGTGATGTCCGTAGCAATCTTTATGTTGATGTGCGGAGTCGCCAGTGCAACTAGTTTCAATGCACAAGGTAGTGCTGTGGTCGCAGGGGTGGACCATCGGTACGTTTCAAATGTCAATTTTTATTCTACATCATTAAGGTTGAGTAATATTACGGGAGAGACCGTCCAGTGCAAGGTTACTGTTTTTAATCACGATGGAGAGGACATTTCTTCTTATGGGACGATTCGTACTGGGGGGAGTCCCAATTACCAAGAGCTTGCAAGTGGTACTGATACTTTTGATATCCCTCCATATTCCACGCGTAGCTATGAGCTTAAGTCTTCAAGACTTAATCAATCTGTTTATGGTTATGCTGTTGTTGAGTGGACTTCGAATAATCCTAAACTTAGAAAAGCATTAATTGGTGTAGTCACGAGGCTCATGGTTAGACCCGCAGATGTTTCAACAAGTCAGACTGAAAGAGATATCAACAACGGGCGGCCATTTTAAGTCAGTTGTTAGTATCAAAACGATATATTTGCCCCAAAAGCAAATGGTTGTTTGTTATGTGACATTTCAATCAAAAAAAGCCGGGCCTCCTCACGGAGACCCGGCTTTCATCATTCATATCTTCAATTATCCACAACCAAACTTACTCAGCCTTCTCCTCATTGGATTTAGGCTTAGCTTCTTCAGCAGCTTCTGGCACGTCTTTCTTGGCGTGAATCATGTCTTTTCTATCTACATGATATTTATCAGCAGCGGGTTTGCCGCGATTCTCACGCTTTTTCTTGGGCGCTTCTACGCTCATTTCGCAGCCTGCCATGTTACGGGCGAAGACTAGGTATCCGGTGTGGGCTACCATGCGGTCTTCGGGGCGCAGACGTTCTGCGATGGGCTTGTAGCGGCGAACGAGAATTTCGCATACTTCCTGCTCTTCGAAAGGCGCACTTTCCATGGCTTTCAAAAGATCGCTGACCTGATTGGTGGTCGGCAGCAGGAAACCGCACATTGCGCCGGGGATTACTGCTTTGGGAATGTGGTGCAGATAATCCCAGGGGTTGGGTACGTCGAGGAAGAGGGCGTCGCAATCGCTGGCGAGGAAGCCGTCTTCGATGTTCAGGTTGAACTGCTCAACGCGGTGCTCAAGTCCGGCCCATTCAAGGTTCTTGCGGACCAGCTTGTAAAATTCGGGGCGTTTTTCGTGGGTGTATACCTTACCGGTATCACCTACGTAGTAGGCCAGAGCAGTGGTCAGGCCACCGGAACCGGAGCCGGATTCGACTACACGGGTGCCGGGACCGATGCCCAGTTTGAGCAGCAGGTAGCTGATCTCTTTGGGGTACATGATCTGGGTCTGGCGTTTGAGGCCCTTGATGATATCGTAGATGGTGGGTTTGAGGAGCTGGTATTTGTGGCCCAGATGGGTTTCCACAACCTTTCCGTACCCGGCGGCAAGGATGTCATCGGTGTACATCATGCCGTCATGTGTATGTATTTCTTCCCCGGCATTAAGAGTGCGCAGGTAGCGCTTGCCTTTGGGGTTTACGAGCAAAATTAGTTGTCCAGCTTCAAGCATTAGACTTCCTCCTGAATTGTTCTATGGCCCGATTACGGATGAAACCGTCCAAAGTCAATATTTAATGCATTCAGAGGGTGGATAAAGCACCATTTGCAGTGATGTATATACCACTTGAGTTTTTTGACATTTAAGAATAAATGCTTAACTACCGCATTGAATGAAATTTATCTTCGCGCAGTTATTTTTACACATCTCCCGCAAAAATCACAGTTGGAATTAAGAGGCACGCTTGTTACGTTGACAACGGCGAAGTCTTTTTTGATGAAAAAAAAGTGCGAAGCGCATCAAATTTAATTGATTTTTTTGCTTCTTGATGAGGCCGTTATGGGTTATAGATATGTCTTCGGGCCGGTTTTTTCCGGCAGGATAGGTCGTTCACTGGGGCTGGACCTGCTTGGTCGCAGGGTTTGCTCTATGGATTGTGTGTATTGCGAAGTGGGCAAGACTGATCTGCTCACTGGTGAACGTGATGTTTATGTGCCCGCGGCTGAAATTCTTAGAGAATTAGAAAATTGGAAGCAGGAGGGGCATCAGCCGCCTGAGTTTATTACCCTTGGGGGACTCGGGGAACCGACCCTCAACTCTGAAATGCCCGAAGTAATTCGCGGCATAAAAAAACTTTTCCCGTCTATGCCTGTGGCCGTGCTGACAAACGCGACCGCCATGACGGACCCCGAAGTGAGAAAGGAATTGCTGGAAGCTGATGTGGTGCTTCCTTCTATGGATTCCCTTGTTGCTTCGGAATTCAGGGCCATAAACAGGCCGTGCAAAGGGACTGACCCTACGGCAATTGCCAAAGCCCTGATCGAATTCCGCAAGGAATTTAATGGTAAGATTTTTCTGGAAGTGCTCCTTTCACGGGGATACAACGATTCGGACGAAAACCTCTCTTTGATGAAAGATTTCTGTTCCAAACTTGCCCCGGACCGCATTGATGTGGTCACACTTTCGCGTCCCGGGACTCTGGAGAAGGCCGGTCCGGTTGATTCCGAGACCCTAGGCCGCTGGAAAAAGGTTCTTGATGCCGCGCCCTGTAAAGACAGGGATTGCGGACCGGATACCGGCGCAAAGAAAAGGAGCGGTGATGAGACCATTGCCCATGTGCAGGGCGAAGGCTCCCACGCATTTGACCGGATTCAGGCTTCTATCATGCGCAGGCCGCAGACAGCGCAACAGCTCGCCGGAGCACTTGATGTCCCCTTGGAAAGGGTGGAACAGGTTCTGGCAGAACTGGAAAAAAGCGGTAAACTGCACGTCAGGCAGACTGGAAATGATATTTATTACGATTGCAGGCTTGACGGAGAATCATGAATTTAGCTGCTGAGTCCGGGGAAAATTTAAAAACTTTTCTTTGGATTAAAAATGACAGGTAAAAAGCAGAAGAAAAAAGAGAAAATGTTCATCAGCGTTCTCCCCGGCGAACAGGTGGAGGTCGCGCTGACTCAGGAAGGTCAGGTCATCGAGTATTACGTAGAAATGCTCCATCAGGCCAAGACCAAAGGTAACATCTACAAAGGTTACATTCATAACATTGATGCCGCGTTACAGGCGGCTTTCATCAACTACGGGGCTGAGCGTAATGGCTTCCTACAGGTTGATGAAGTGCATCCTGAATACTATCAGGGTGCTTATAAGCTCAAGAAAGGTCACCGTTATCCCCTGCTCCAGAAGGTTCTTAAGCCGGGACAGGAAATTTTCGTACAGGTAGTGAAAGAACCTACCGGTAAGAAGGGTGCATTCCTTTCCTCATATCTTTCTATTCCGGGCCGTTACTTTGTTCTTACTCCCGGACGCGAGCAGATCGGTATTTCCCGCAAGATTGAAGACGAAAAAGAGCGCGAAAGACTCAAGGAACTTATCGATGAGGTCAATCCCGGAGCGGGGGTGGGAGTTATTGTTCGTACCGCCAGCAAGGGACAGAGCAAATCAGCCCTGCGCCGCGACTTTAAATTCCTGACTCGTCTTTGGAATGACATCCGCGAAAAAGGACAGGACGCCAAGCCGCCGTCCCTCGTTTATGAGGAAATGGGACTGGCAGCCCGTGCCGTGCGCGATTACTTGTCTTCCGATGTTGTTGAAATCTGGGTTGATGATCAGGAAACCCTTGAGCAGGTAAAGAAACTGGCAACTCTTTCTTTCCCGCGCCGTTCCAATCTGGTTAAACTCCATTCCGATACTGACAAATCTCTCTGGGAACGGTTTAACCTTGTTAAGCAGATCGAGCAGATTTACGGTCGTGAGGTTAACCTGCCCTCCGGTGGACGACTTGTCTTCGACCAGACCGAGGCCCTGACCGCAATCGATATCAACTCCGGCAAGATTGGCGGCGAGCGCAATTTCAAGGAAATGGCTCTCAAAACCAACAAGGAAAGTGCCGAAATGATCGCCCGCCAGCTCAAGCTGCGTGACCTTGGCGGTCAGGTTGTTATCGACTTTATTGAGATGAAAGACCCCAAGCATTGCCGCGAGGTAGAAAAGACCATGCGGGCAGCTCTTAAGGGCGACCGTGCGCGTACCGATGTCGGCCGTATTTCCCGTTTTGGGCTTATGGAACTGGTTCGCCAGCGTCTGGGATCATCCGCAATTGCGGTTTCCACCGAGGCTTGTCCCTGCTGTGACGGTACCGGTATTCGTCGCAACATGGAATGGCAGGCTATGCAGGCCATCAAAGATATTTATCGTATGCTTCGCAGACCTAACTGCGAATCCCCGTTGGTCTACGATGCCGAGGAAGAGTTGGCTCTTTACCTACTCAACCACAAGCGCGATGCAATCTCTCAGTATGAGAAGATGTTCGGTACCAAGATTAACATCGAAATCCAGTGGAATGAATAACTAATAAATTAGAGGGGGAGTGCTAAAACGCTCCCCCTCTAATAATTTAAGACTATGTCCTCTAAAAGAATTCTCCTTCATGCCTGTTGCGGTCCGTGCTCCATCACCACAATTGATGCTTTGCGCGATCAGGGCTTTGAAGTCTCTGCATTTTTTTACAATCCCAATATTCACCCCCTGCAGGAGTACCTGCGCCGTAGGGAAGGTTTTCTTGAAGTCTGTGAAAAGATGAATGTGAAGGTCATCGGCAGGCTGGATGAGTATGATTCCAAGAAGTGGTTCCGCAATGCTGCCTTTCGCGAAGCAAACCGTTGTTTCCATTGTTATGCGGATCGGTTGGAGCGGACTCTTTCCCTTGCCAAGCGTGGTGGGTTTGATTTCTACACCACCACCTTGCTCTATAGTAAATTCCAGCAGCACGAACGTATTGCCGAACTCGGGAAAGATATGGCCGGGAAAAGCAAATGTGAATTTTACTATTACGACTTCAGGGAAGGCTGGAAAGAGGGCATTGAGCGTTCTAAGGAAATGGAAATCTATCGCCAGCAGTATTGCGGATGTTTGTTCAGTGAAAATGAGCGTTACGAGAATGATTTGAAAAAAAACTAGCTTGTTTTAATGCTTCTCTATGGTTATCCTGTTTTAAATGATTGTATTCGAAAGTAGTGTGCCTGCTTTTTATATATTTTGACAGCAACAGATTGAGGTAAGCATGGAAAAGCATCTTCTGGTTTGTGTCCGTGGGGACTCTGCATCTTCATATGCGGTCAGATTTATAAAGAATTTTTTTCACTCTCCGTGCGATGTGCGCATTACTTTGTTTCATGTTGCTCCTCCTATGAATTCTTGGAGCAAGGGGGCTATGGCAAAGGGACGCAAGTTGCTGGATGAAACCCGGCAATGGTTCATCGACAACAGTTTTTGTGCAGATAGCAAAATTGATGTGAAGAGTATCCATTCCCGTGGAAATACTGCACGCGAGATTGTTCAGGAAGGGCACAAGGGGATGTACGATGCGGTTATACTAAGTCGTCAGGCTCAGTCCGTGCTCGAAGAATTTTTCGATTACAGTGTCGGTTCCAAGGTAATATGGGAAGAAGTTGACTTTCCACTATGGTTTTGCAAATGCCCGGAAGAGCTCGCACGAAAGGACGTACTGCTTTGCGTGGATGAAGATGCACCTTCGCAGAGAATTGCGGATCATGTGGGATTCGTGCTTGGAGACAATCCCAATCACGACATCACCATGTTTCATGTCCATGACTCCCGGGAGAAGGGTGCGACAACATCAGAAGATATTTTTGAGATTACTCGCGAACACCTTGAAGGCAACGGCGTAGCTCCTGAACGTATCAAAGAGCTTGTTGTAGACAGTGATGATGTCACCAAGGCTATTCTGGCGGAAGTTGCCAGAAAACCTTATGCCGCTGTAGCTGCCGGACGTGGCAAGCATGATAAGACAGCCATTGAAAAGCTTTTTCCCCGTTCGTTAAGTGTAAAGCTCCTGCATCAATTGGAGGGAGCTACTCTCTGGATCAGCCGTTAGCAGCTTTGCTGATTGATTCATTCCAACTAATAGGGATTCCAAAGCGCATCCCATTAAAGGATTTCTATTAATGGGACTGACTCCCGCATTTTTTAATGCCCCGCTGTTGCGTGGAGACGGCAGTGAGGCCAGAAACCTTCTGGTCTACATTCACGTGCCTTTCTGCAAACGCAAATGTAACTATTGCGCCTTCCATTCCCAGCCTTTTGAACAGGTCGGTTTTGCATGGTATATGAAGACCCTGCTTTCCGAGATTGAACTCTGGGGCAAACGGCTCAAGAATCCACGCATCGGTACGGTCTATTTCGGGGGCGGCACTCCCAGCCTGATCCCGCCGTTTCAGCTTGAGCTGATTATGGATGCCCTGCGCAAGCACTTCAGTTTTACCAAGGGTATGGAAATCACCCTTGAGGCCAACCCTGATTCCGCCAATGACCTTTCATATTTCAAAGCCCTTTACGATATGGGCATCAATCGCCTCAGTCTCGGTTTTCAGTCTCTAGATGACCGCAACCTTGAGATGCTCGGGCGTCCGCATTCTGCAAGGCAGGCAGCTGATGCATATTACATGGCTCGTAAAGCCGGATTCGGCAATATCAGCATCGATTTGATCTGGGGTTTGCCGCGCCAGAAGGTTAAGGACTGGAATAACGAACTTAAGGCTGTGGTGCAGCTTAAACCGGAACATATGTCCTGTTACGGGCTGTCCATTGAACCGGGGACTGTTTTTGGGCAACGAGCTGAGGATTTGGATATGGAACTGCCTCCTGACGGCGAGCAGGCCCGTATGTTCATTTACGGTGCCGAATATCTGGAAGCTATGGGCTACATTCAGTACGAGATTTCAAATTTCGCACGTATGGGTTTTATTTCCCGTCACAACCAAGGATATTGGGACCGTCTTGATTACCTTGGTCTTGGGCCTTCTGCTGTATCTACAATCGGAAACCGCAGGTTCACCAACCCGCGCTATCTGGATGAGTATGACGCTGCTGTGCGCGGTGGCTTTCTGGGAGAAGATTTCGAAGAACTTACCGATGAAATCAAGGCTCAGGAATTGATCATGCTTTGTCTGCGCACGACAAAAGGTCTTAAGCTTTCTGACTATACGGAACTTACCGGGCGTGACCTGACCAAGGAAAAGACTTCCATCATCAGTGCCCTGCATAAGAATGGTCTGGTGCGTATGAGCGCAGGCTACCTGCGGCTGACCAAAAACGGCATGCTGGTTTCCAATTCTATCTTGGAGTCCCTTGCATTTGATTAGGGATTGCTCAAGGCTCAATCCAGAACTCAATGTCTTCGGACCACCATGCGTTGTCCGGCAGGGAAGACAGGGCTTCAATGAAGCTGCTCAGGTTATTGGAATCAAGCCAGTAATAACCGTCTTCTTCCTTAAGTGATTCGCTAAGGTCCATGCTTACGGATGAATCAATTCCGATTATCTTGAAGAGCATACGTCCAAAAGGCTCTTCTACTTTGTAAAAGCTTACTCCCTGCGAGATAATTGCCGGGAAGAAGCTGGTCCGTTGTTTATTAAAGGTCTGCACATCCATCAACGGGATGGGGTAGAGCAGAATGGCCTGCCCATGTTCTGCTGCGGGATCATAGTTGAGTATGTATAGTTTTGAATTCATGGGCGGTCTGACTGAAAAGCCCATTTCGTCTCCGGGATTAAAGACCGGCATCATACCCTGTTTAAAATTGATCCTGTTGCCGCCTGCCAGTTTGAACAGTTTTACCTGTGATTGCTGACCTGTTCTCCGGTAATTTTCCCTTCCGGTTAGTGTTGCCGTGATATCTTCGACTTCGCGGGCAAAATCTGTCGCAGGTTTTCTGGTCCGTGACAGCTGTTTGATCTCGGTATCAGTTCTTCGGGAGACCGTTGCTGAAGCGATTGTACTTCCGTTTACCGGATCAACTGCCTTTGCGGTTATACGCAGTTTCTTGCCGCTGAGCACGTAACTGCCCAGAATAAGCACATCTGCACTCAGGTGCCTGCGCATCCATTCGTTGTAGTCTACGGAATGTTCTTTGTGTTCGCTCATTTCATTATGCAGGCGGGCCAGTTCCAGCCGTTCCACAACAGTCCAAGTACGTTTCTCATCTTTGACCAAGGCAAGCCCAACATATTCGGCAATACGTTTTCCAAGCATGGATGGCGCGGAGTTACCGTGGGGTTCAAATTCAAGCACTGCGATTCTTTTGCCGTTCAACAGTTTGTTCTCTGCCAACTCTTCAGCAAGAGTCTCCCCAGCCCGCTCAAGGTTGGACATCCCGTCAAAAAGAGAGCGTGCTTTTGCCTGTTCGCAGGTGATTGCAAGAAACAACAGCAGGCTGCATAACGCAACCAAGCATTTCGAAATCCTGTTCTCTATTTTGAAGTGCGTCATTATCTGACCTTGCTCAGCTTGATTTTTTTGTTGCTCGTGATTCTGGGGTCCTGTTCGAGGTCAAGAGCATTCAGCTTTGACTTTGCGTAACTGAAGGCTTCAATAGTATCTACCCAGCCGTTTTTGTTGCTGTCTGCTGGTCCCATCATTCCTTGCAGGAAAAAGTAGCTGAAAGCACCTTGTCTGCCGGGGGCGTATTCTTCTGCCGGTCGGTCTGCTGCCGAGGCGGTGATAAATTGTTTCTTGCCCGAGAGCAGTTCCTTTTTTACCTGCGGTTTGATGAGTTTCATGCCTGATGCGGATTTACCGGAACCGGAAAAACAGGCATCAATTATGGTCAGGATATTCTTGTTCTTGATTGCGGAAAAACGCTTATCCAGTTCCGCAAGGGATATTGCGGTTCTGGTATTCAAGCTGTCCAGATGTGCTTCGTAAGGAATGAGCAGGCCGTCTTTAATGGTGGTCTTGTCCGCTGCCAGCAGCGGAGAGCCGTGCCCGGAGAAATAAAAGATGATCTTTGCTCCGGGATTCAGCCTTGCTTTGCGTTCCAGCCAGTCTAGACTGTTGAGCATGTTGCCCAGTGTGGCTTCGTTGTCCAGCAGCAGCTTGATGTGGGCCTGATCATTTTTGAAGCCGCACATGCGGGTCAGCATGCGTTGCATCTGCTTGGCATCATTGGCAGCGAAGCGCGGGCCATTAATGGTCTGGTATTTGTGGATACCGACAATTACCGCAAAAGCCTTGTTGCTCGGTTTGGCTGTGGGCTTGATTTTGCTGATTTGCAGGACTTCACTTTCTCCGCTTGCAGCCTGCATGGTTTCGGCGTTGAATGCGCTGTCCGGCAGTGGTCTGGGAACAGGAATGTCTACTGAGTCATCCCACATAGCCAGAACCATTTTGTCTTTGGCTCGATCAATAATCTTCGAATCGGGATAAACGGAACTTAGCCGGACGATATTTCCGGTTGCGGCTTCCCGGCTCCCGGACCGAAACTGCTGCCACTGCTTTTCAACAAGGTATTCCGCAGCCTGATCGAGGTCTTTGCGTTCCAGCAGTTTGGAATTGCTTTCGGCAAAGGCCATGGCTTCTTCATATTTGCCCTGCCGGAAGAGGATGGCCAGTTGTAGCCGGGTGGCACCCTTTGTTTCTCCCATGACTCTGGCCCAATCCAAGGCTTCTTCATTCTTGCCGAGTTTATAAGCCAGCCAGCCGAGATTCTGGACTAATTTTTTGTTGGAGTGCTTCTTTTTATACAGATCAGCCCAGATCGCATATGCCTTATCCGGCCTCTTGTAGCGATAATATGCTAAGCCCAGATTGTAGGCTATTTTCATATCTTCGGGGCACCATTTATTGGCTTGCATGAGTCCGGCCAGCGATTTCTTGGGATTTTTGTCGAATCCGGCTACTGCTTTGGCTGCAAACTCACGGGCCACAAGGCACATATCCTTTTGAGCGAAAGCAAATGAGCTCATAAGCATTAAAGCGGCACATAAGATGATAATTGATGAACATTTATTCATGATTCCCCCGACTATACGATTAGTGCTCTTTTACAACCCTGAATCCGTCCAGGTCTTCTCCATCCCAGTCCTGAAATTTATTTCGGTTTCCGCAACGGGCGAACTTCGGTTCGTTTATGAAACTGCCTCCCCGGACAACCCGTTCATTGCTTTTACCCTTGTACAAAGGATTATTGCGGCTGTGGTACGAGTATGCTTTTACATTGTACCAGTCTTCGCACCATTCCATTGCATTACCCAGCATGTCATAGAGTCCGAACTGGTTCGGTTTAAAGCTTCCTACCGGGGAGCTGGAGAAGTACTTATCTTCACAGGGAAAGACTTCTCTGCCCCGGTCGTATTCTTTCACTGCTGAACGGTCATTAATATTGGCGTATTTGCATGCCTCGGCTTCTGATTCCCCCCAGAAGAAGCGGGTGTCTGTTCCTGCACGGCAGGCATATTCCCATTCTGCTTCCGTAGGCAGTCGGAATTTCCCATATCCTTTGCTTGATAGCCATTGGGTGAATTTCTTGGCTTCAATAAAATTTACATAAACAGCCGGACGATCAGGGGTTCCCATCTTTTGTTCATCTTCTTCAAAGGGATAAACTGTTTCTGGCTTGTATTTTCTGAATTGTTTATTGGTCACCTCATAGCGGCCCATCCAGAATCCATCCACGCAGACTTCATGTCTCGGCTTTTCATCAGCTTCCCAGTCTTTTTCAGAATCCGGGGTTCCCATCATGAAGCAGCCCTTCGGAATCCAGACAAATTCCATTCCTGTGGTTGGCTCGGTCCATATTTGTCCCGGTATGGGGGCTCCTTCCTGTAGCGGTTCCCAGCCTGTATCGATGTTGTCGGTTTCTGCCGCCATCAGGGGTATGGCTGTCAAAAGGAGAA
Organism: Maridesulfovibrio salexigens DSM 2638; assembly: GCF_000023445.1. Classification (GTDB taxonomy): domain Bacteria; phylum Desulfobacterota; class Desulfovibrionia; order Desulfovibrionales; family Desulfovibrionaceae; genus Maridesulfovibrio; species Maridesulfovibrio salexigens. The sequence goes on from NC_012881.1 coordinate 183,965, forward strand.
TTGCAACGGTTAGTGTAATTTGAATTAGCCTGTTCATGGATCACCTGCCTGTATTTATGGGCTGCGGACCAACCGGAAGCCGTTGTAGTATTCTCTGGTATCCTGCTTTTTTCCTGTTCTGAATGCGGAACGCAGATAGTTCGGGACGCTGTACCATCCTCCGCCGCGAAGAATCCGTTTAGGGTTGTCATTTTTCACGACCAGAGGATTTTCTGCCGGACCGGGAGGGTACCATTCATAGGTGTCCTCACACCACTCCCATACATTGCCGTGCATGTCGTAAAGTCCGAAGTTGTTGGGCTCAAAGGTGCCGACAGATTTAGGCCCTCCGTGCCAACTTGATGTCATTTGGTCGTAGGAATCCAGTCCCAGATAAGCGGCCATGTCCGTATTAAGTCTGCTACCGAATGAATAGGGAGTTGTGGTGCCGGCCCGACATGCGTATTCCCATTCCGCTTCAGTAGGCAGCCTGAATGTTCCGACTCCCTTGGCGTTCAATTTACGGATAAATGTTTTGGCGTCGTCCCATGAAACTTTTTCGACCGGGTCATGTTTACCGTCATGGGAAAAATGGGAAGGGTTCTTGTCCATAAGTGTTAACCATTCTTCCTGTGTAACTTCGTATTTGCCTATCCAGAATCCATCCACACAGATTTTGCGCAGCGGGCCTTCGTACTCTTTGCGTCCTTTTTCAGATTTCGGTGAGCCCATCATGAAACAGCCTGCCGGAATCCAAACAAATTCCATACCTGTGAATGGCTCTATCCATTCCTTGCCCGTGACCGCATTAAAAACCATCCATTGCGCATCCAGTTCTATTTCATAGGCATGGGCATGCATGGTTATTGATAATGCGGCACAAAGTATGGTTATGGTCAGTATGAATTGTTTCATTATTAACCCGCATAATGGTTTGTATATAAGTATACTTGATGCAGGCGATTATAGGAAGGATGATAAAAGAAAAAGCCGCCAGTTTCAGACTGACGGCTTTCTTTGCAGTTTATGGAGATCTTTTTAGCTTAGTTCATGGTCGCAGAATTCCAGTGCGGCCAGTACAGCTTTATCCATGTCGTAATATTTGTATTGTCCCAGTCTGCCGAGGAAGTGCACGTTCTCAAGTTTGTCCGCTTTAATTCTGTACAGTTCGTGCCGCTTGCGGTCTTCATCAGTATTGACCGGGTAATAAGGCTCATCTCCCTGCTTCCATTTCACGGAGAATTCGCGTGCGGTGATGGTTTTCCCGCTTCCATTCTCTCTTTCCGGATGCAGGTGCTGGTATTCGTGGATGCGGGTGTAGGGAATGTCAATATCGGCGTAGTTCATGACCGAGGTTCCCTGATAATCCTGAACGTCTTCAATTCGGTATTCGAAGCGCAGGGATCTCCAGGTCAGTTCCCCGTGGCAGTAGTCAAAATATCTGTCCACCGGACCGGTGTAGTAGATAGTGCAGTCTTTGGGTATTATGCGTTTCAAATCGAAGAAGTCCGCATTCAGCTGGGTTTCAATAAGTTCATGGTCCAGCATGCGTTCGAACAGTTTTGTATAGCCGTCCCAAGGAATGCCCTGATAGCGGTCTGTGAAGTAGTCGCATTCATAGGTATGGCGGAAGGGCAGTCGGGTGATAATTGAGGCGTCCAGTTCTTTAGGGTCGCATTCCCATTGTTTCAGGGTGTATCCTTTGACGAAAGCCTCATACAGTTCGCGCCCAATCAGGCTGATTGCCTTTTCTTCAAGGTTCTGCGGGGCGGTGATGTTTTCTTCTGCGCTTTTGCTTTGGATGAAGTCTTCAACTTCGTGCGGTTTCAAACTGATTCCAAAGAAAGAATTGATGGTCTGAAGGTTGACCGGCATGTGGAAAGTACGCCCCTGATAGGTGGTTACCACCTTATGTCGGTACCCGTTGAACTCTGTAAAACGGTTCAGGAAATCCCAGACGCGCTGTTCTTTGGTATGGAAAATATGAGTGCCGTAGCTGTGGAATTCAATGCCTGTTTCGTCATTGATCCGGCTGTGGCAGTTGCCGCCGATGTGGTCGCGTTTGTCAATGACCAGCACCTGCTCGCCTAATTCTTCAGCTATTTGTCTGGCTACCGTGCAGCCGGTAATTCCGGCACCAACGATAAGATGTTTGCAATTTTCCATATGAAGTCTCCGCAAAAAATTAAAGCCCGTAATATCTTTTAAGATACTACGGGCTTATTCGTCATGTGTCGAGCTTACTAAGCAACTACTTCATATACTTCAAGAACGGGCTATCCTGTGAGATGATTAGCCTTGTGTTCTCTTTGAGTCCTGTTTCATAGGCTTCGAGGGACTTTTTGAATTCATAGAATCTCGGGTCCTTACCGAAGCTTTCTGCATAGATTTTAGTCGCTTTACCGTCACCTTCACCGCGCAGGATCTCAGCTTTGAGATTGGCGTCTGCGAGGGTGATAGCTCTTTCCTTGTCTGCCTGTGCAGTGATGCGGGCTGCTGCTTCGCTACCCTGTGAGCGGTACTGCTTGGCCATACGCTCACGTTCTGCACGCATACGTCCGTAAATAGCACGGGCGTTTTCAGGCGGGAGGTCGGTACGTTTGATACGTACATCGAGAACTTCAATACCGTAAGATTTGAGCAGGGCATTTGAAGTCTGGGTGACCTCTTCCATAATGGAGGTACGGTCACTGGAGATGATCTCGATCAATGTGTAACGACCAAGGGCAACGCGGAGTTCCGCGTAGATAATATCATCCAGTCGGGCCTGAGCACGAGGGATGGAACGCACAGTGCGGTAAAACAGCAAGGGGTCGGCAATGCGCCACTTGGAGTAGTTATCCACAACCATGTTCTTCTTATCTTTGGTCAGAATTTCAGCCGGACGGGCATCATATTCCAGAAGGCGTGAATCAAAGTAGATCACGTTCTGGACAAAGGGCAGCTTGAAATGCAGCCCCGGTCCCATAGGTCCGGATTTTGGTTTACCGAGCTGGAGCACTATGGCCTTCTCGGTCTGCTTTACTATGTATGCACTCTGCGCAATCCCCAGTACGGCAACAATAATCAGAATTGCCAGGGGAGCGGAACTTTTTTTGAGTAAACTCATGTCTTATCCCCTATTTTTTACCGGTTTGGATGGGAAGGGTGCTGCCGTCCAGAGAGAGGAACGGAAGAGCCTTCTTGGCCGAGTCGTCGGAAAGAATGACTTTCTTGACTTCAGGATTGGACAGGATGTTCTGCATTGTTTCCAGATACAGACGTTTAACTGTGATGTCCTTGGCCTTCTGGTATTCCTTGTAGACTGCCATGAAACGTTTAGCCTGACCCTCAGCTTCGCGTATCTTGGTTTCCTTGTACGCTTCTGCTTTGTTCAGGATAACCGCAGCCTGACCTCTTGCCTTAGGCAGGATGTCGTTGCGGTACGCTTCCGCTTCGTTGATGTAACGGCTCTTGTCCTCACGGGCGGATGCTACGTCTTTAAAGGCGTCTACAACTTCGTTCGGCGGATGCACGTTCTGCAGCTGTACTGCCAGTACATTCACCCCGAGTTTGTAGCGGTCTACAATTTCCTGCAACAGATCGCGTGTCTCGGTCTGAATCTGGAGCTTACCGGTAGTAAGGGCCAGTTCGATCTTGGTTTTACCGATAATCTCACGCATGGCCGCTTCGGCAGCGTCCTGAATGGTTTTGGGTTGGTTGCTGACTTCGAAGAGGTAGTTCACCGGATCTTTGATCTGGTATTGTACGATGAATTGAACATCTACGATGTTTTCATCACCGGTCAGCATGAGGGATTCCTCAGGTACGTTACGCGACTGGCCTTGGGTAAAGGAGCGCGAAGAGCCATAGGAACGGAAGCCCACTTCCACACGTCTGATCTGTGTGACCTTGGGTTTCATGACCGATTCAATGGGAATCGGAAGGTGGTAATGCGGACCCGGTGTAGTGGTTGTCACATACTTACCGAATCTGGTTACCACACCGACTTCATCCGGTTCTACGATGTATACCCCGGAAAGAAACCAGAGCAGGATGATGCCGATGATTATAAATTTGCCGCCCGGCAAGCCGGTTCCGCGGATTTTTCGGATTGTGGAGTTAATATCATCCACATTCGGCGGTTTAGGAGCACCTCCGCCGCCTTTGTTCCTCTGCCGTTGTTCGGATAATTTGTCCCAGTCCCAGTTCATGTAAATTTGATAGGTGAGATAGACCGACATATCAAGGAAAATCGGATATGTGGGCCGATATGTTAATGGAATAATAACTCCAGCGCGAACATTCAGTATCAGAAAGTGAGCAGAGTTATCGGGTCTTCCTGTAACGCATTAATAAATATGCTCAGATTATATCAATTTTTTCTAAAGATAAAACTTTTTCTGGTTATCTGAAATTAAGTGGTACAATTTGTTCCGCTAGCTTAGCAGGTCGAGAAAGTACTTGGCATCGGGGTTATTGGAATCCTTTTGCAGTGCAGAAGAAAAGGCTTTCAGGCTGCCGGCCATGTCTCCGTGCTGCGAGGCAACGAGTCCGTTGATTACGTCTACCTGAGGGAGTTCACCGTAGTTGCAGCGGATGAATTCGGCCCTGCGTTGGGCATCCTCAAGGTTTTCCTGAATGACCATACTTTTGGCCAGATTGTAGTGATAGGCCAGTTCGTAATCCGTATTAAAGGGCTTGTGTCCTTTTTCCACTTTCCATCCAACTGAGGGAGTACGGTCGGAGAAATTACAGTAGGAGCATGCTTCGAGCGGAAAGCGGGAACGCCAAAGCACAAAGTCATGGTAATCGAAGCTTTTCAGGTCGTAGGACATGTGCGGACAATTCTTGAATCCTTCGCTGAGCATACCTTCAGGGGCGAAGCGCTGGTAGCCACCTGCCCCGCAGCGGTGCACAGTCATATCACGCAGCAGGGCCATACAGTGGGAGTTCCCGCAGAACCGTTTTACTTCCCGCGGCTGGTCGAAAGTTTCCAGTTTGTTGAAAATAGATTTTTGCGGGAATTGAATGCGAACATGGGGGTTGTATTCTTTGATCAGCATAGCTATGCGGTATGCTTCTTCATAGCCGCCGAGCCGTTTTTCAATGGTCGGGTAACGGGAGATTTTGACCAATGACATAAGTTGCCATAGGTCCTTATAGGCCCGAACAGCCTCTTCGGAAAGCCAGAATCCGTTGCTGGTGATGACCATGGGGCGTTTGTATCTTTCGTAGATCTGGAAAGCGAAGCGGGTGATATCCGAATGTAGAAAAGGCTCCCCGCCCATAAGAGAAATTGCTCCAAGGTGGAAGTTTTCTCCATTAAGGATATCAAGGCCGGGGAAATAGTCTCTGGGTTCATATTCCTTTTCAGGACAGAACGGGGAATAATTGTGGCACCAGCGGCAATTGTTGTTGCAGTGGTCGACCGTATGGATTTCAACGTATGGTATCTCAAACATGGCTTGCTGTGCGGTTGCCTTTTTTATAAATTATAGAGTGATACTTGCTTTAGATGCATACTCCCAATCCGATTCTACCGCAAGAACGGGTTGATTTTTATGAAGCTGAAACGGATTTACGGTTAACGGAGATATACGATGAAGGAAATCAGGAAAGAAATTTTCAGAGCCTACGATATTCGTGGAGTTGTTGGTCAGGATTTTGATGAGGAATGGGTTGAGCGTCTCGGCCGTGCGTGCGGTACATGGTTCCGTTCAAAGGGTTGGGACCGAGCAGTACTGGGACATGATTGCCGTCACAGTTCTCCTGCCTATCAGCAAGCAATTGGACGGGGGTTGAATGCTTCCGGTGTGGATGTTCTATTCCTCAACCTTATCCCGACTCCGGCACTGTATTTCGCAGCAAAAAAGCTGAACTACAAAGCCGGGGTGATGATCACCGCCAGTCACAATCCTCCGGAATTCAACGGCTTCAAGGTTTGGGGTGGAGAAACCACTATTCATACCGACGATATTCAGGAAATCTACAACATAATGGAGTCCGGTGATTTTGCTGAGGGCAGCGGCATGGCTTCCTATCACGATATCGTGCCCTATTACATTGAAGACCTGCTTTCTGACATTAAACTGGAGCGTCCGGTTAAGGTTGTGCTTGATGGCGGCAACGGTGCCGGGGGACATATTGCTCTGGAACTGCTTCGTCAGGCCGGGGCGGAAGTCATTCCGCAATACTGTGAACCGGACGGCGATTTCCCCAACCATCATCCGGATCCTGTTGTTGCCGAATATATGGGCGACCTGTTCAAGGCTGTTGTGGAGCACGGTGCTGAGGTAGGTATCGGTCTTGATGGCGACGCCGACCGCATCGGAGCTGTTGATGAGTATGGCAACCTGATTCCCGGAGACAGGCTTGTGGCTCTCTATGCCCGTGAAATGCTGGAACGCAAACCCGGTGAGACAGTTGTGGCTGATGTAAAATGCAGTCATCTGTTGTTTGATGATATTGCCGAGCATGGCGGTGAACCGCTCATGGCCCGTACAGGTCATTCTGTTATGAAGGCCAAGATGATCGAAACCGGAGCCGGACTGGGTGGAGAGATGAGCGGGCATATTTTCTTTTCCGACCGTTTCTACGGCTTTGATGACGGCCTGTACTCAGCATTGCGGTTGCTTGAGATTCTTTCACGTTCCAAGGATCCTGTTTCAGGTATGTGGGATGAATGGCCGCAGACTTTCTTTACCCCGGAACTGCGCGTTGAATATCCCGAAGCAATCAAGTTCAGGCTGGTTGAAAGGGCGGCAGAGGAGCTTGCCAAGGATTATGAGGTCATTGATATCGACGGTGTTCGCATTGTGTTTGATGGCGGTTGGGGTCTTGTGCGTGCTTCCAACACTCAGGCAGCTTTGACCCTGCGTTTTGAAGCTTCTTCTCAGGAGCAGCTCAGGGAGATAAGGGAGAAGGTTGAAAATCTGCTTGATCGTTTGGCAGCAGAGCTTTGCGCTTAGCTCCTGTTTTTACAGGAAAGCAAATACTTGCTACCATTAGAACTTGAAGGTAAGCCTTTTAATCTGATTTAAACACCAAGCAGAACAAGGTATAATCCATGGCATTGTTTATTAAGCCCCAAGGAAAAACCGGTACGGAAAAATTTTTCAGAATGATCGGGATGCTTATTATTCTCGGTCTTGTGGTTTACGCGTTTTGGATAAACAACCAGTCTACACTGGAAAAGATACAGGCCCGTAATGCCCTCTGGGATCAGGCCAAGGTTTTAGATAAATCGGAGCGGGATTTCATTCAGGGCTTCATCAGGAGCATGCGTGCAGAGTTCGGAGTAAAAGCCCGTATCCAAATAATACTCGACCCAATCTCCGCGCAAGAAGTTGATCCCAAGGAATTGTTGATCGTAATCTCACCGCCCACTCAGGATGTGGGGATGCATTTTCCCGGTCTTGTAAGGCATGCCTTGGGTAACGGATTTATTTCCGAGCTGGAAAACAAGCATTTTGAAAACCATTATTCTGATGATGAATGGCCTGCATCACTCATGACTTGCCTTTCCATGATCTGGGAACGGCTGGTCAATGTTGATTCAAACCAGTCTGTTCCTAAGGTTTACACTGATGGGAACAGCAGTATGCCTGATCCTGAATCATCAGCCCACAAGGAATAAAAGAATTAATGTCCAAGAAGAAACTTACCATTTATACAGACGGCTCCTGCCTCGGTAATCCCGGCAAAGGCGGCTACGGTGCCGTTCTCCTGTTCAATGAGCACCGTAAGGAGCTTTCACAGGGATACAAAAAGACCACCAATAACCGCATGGAAATGCGGGCGGTAATCGCAGCTCTGACTGAACTCAAAGAACCCTGCGAAGTCACTCTCTATACAGATTCACAGTACGTTAAGAACGCCTTTACCAAGAAGTGGATCGACAACTGGCAGAAGAATGGCTGGAAGACCGCCGCTAAGAAGCCGGTCAAAAACAAGGATCTCTGGTTGCAGTTCATTCCCTTGCTGGAGAAGCACGATGTGACTTTTCGTTGGGTTAAAGGGCATGCCGGTGATCCCGAAAACGAACGCTGCGATGATCTGGCCCGTACTGCCGCATCATCCGGCGATCTGATCGTAGACGAAGGTGCTTAAGTCTCCAGTCCTTTAGAGATCGTAGTTTTAGTTTCCCATATAGCTTTAAAAATGATCCGACTAAAAAGCCCGCAATATCTTTAGGTATTGCGGGCTTTTTAGTCGTTAAGTTCAATTGAGCGCTAGGTGCTGCTACCGGATCGCTAAATAGTGCTAATTGTAGTTTGCTATCCAGTTATGGGGGATAGACCAGCAACCGTTCTGTGCTGAATCAACTAGGGCATCCAGCAGGCGTGCAACTCCGTAGTCGTCACAAGCGGGAATATGCAGGTCTGCTGCGGGCAGTGCTTCGGGTGCTGCGTTGGCTACAACGGCACTTAAACCTACGTGACCGAACATGGTCAGGTCGTTCTCGCTATCACCGATAGCAATGGAGTTGAGGTCGGACCAGCCAGCTTCTTTCATGATCTGCATCATTGCGGAATGTTTACCGTGTCCTGCCGGGCCGATTTCAAGGAAATCTTCAGCAGTGCGGACGCAGCTCATGCCGTATTTCTCCGCAAGGTTGCGGACCATATTGCATTGTTCGGTCTGGTCGCGGTGAGAAAAGGTAAGGATCTTGATGGCGCTCTTGTCTCCCGGAGTAGGTCCGGTCTGGGGCAGGGTTTCACCTACCATGACAAAGTCATTGAGCTCTTTGGGAGTCAGTTCAGCGCGGGTCCAGATGCCGTCACTTACATAAGTGGCGTAGTTGACGTTTGCTTCAAGCAGCGCGTCTTCGATGGCTTTGAACGGGGTAACTGTTTCGCCGAAAACCTCAAGCTTACCATTGCGCACGATGACTGAACCGTTAACCCCCGCATGTGGAGTCTGCTCGCCTACACTGCTGATCAGGTGCGGTACGCTTATCATATGTTTTCCGGTTATGAGCGAGAAGCGTCCACCAGCTGTGGTGTAGCGGTTGATCGCATTGAGTGTCCTGCGGTCAATTGTTTCACCCGGTTTGATCAGGGTGTTGTCGATGTCGCAGAAAATCCATGGAAGAGTCTTACCCTGTGCGCAGGCAATAGTTCTGGTAAAGTCCTGCTGGTTCTGGCGGGAGTAAGGCAGAGTCTTGCGTGCGATGGACGGCGGTATGGAATCAAGGCCGAATCTGCTTTCAAGTTCAACAATGCGTTGACCAAACGAATATGATTCTCCCAAAGGCGAGGTTCTGAAATCGCAGTACGCAACAGCCTTGTAAATGGGGCAATCATAGTTCGGACCGGGAAATTGAGAATATATTTCCTTTATTTCAGGCATGCTCTCAATTTCAATTGGAGTGCTGGAGTGCCATAGCACAGCCATAATCAGGTCTTCCGGTGCATTGCAGTGAGCAAGGTAGGCCGCTCCGTCAAGGGGATGAAATCCGGTCTTCTTTAGCTTTTCGGAATAGCCGACATCATGGAAAAGGGCAGCGGTTACGACTTTTTCCGCAGTCTCGGCATCGTAATCCATCTGGGCAGCCAGTCTATGGGCAGTTTTGCAGGCCTGACGCATATGGGCCAGTCTGGTTGAGTCAGCCGGAAAAAAAGAAGCCGCCAGCTCGTCAGTGAGGTTCTCAGATACTGGACCAAGCGGTTCAGGAAAAATATTTTTAAGAATGGAAGATATGTTCACGGAAAGCTCCGTTTGGGTATATTCTGCCTCCGGCGTCCCTGCCGGGGGCCTTAAAACCTTTTGCAAAAGGGTTTAAGAATCCCAAAAAATTTTAGTTATTTAAAATTATATAGTTGCAGTATAGTTTTGCGTTAAAAAAACGGCGAAGCCCTAATGAATATTTTTGAAGAGTCCAGAGAAACTTTTTTAAAAGTTTCTTTGGCCCCCGGAGGGCCGCCGGAGGCATATGAATTCGTAATTATTGCGACTGTAAAGTCAAGCGACATTTGGGTCGCTAAAAGATGAAGGCCGCTGGGAAAAACTTCCAAGCGGCCTAAAATATTCGTATTTGCGTTTTCGTTTTTAATTAACTTTTTTTTCGGTTTCGAAAACAAGCTTATCGAAAACACCGTTGATATCAAGATGAGTGGTGTCCACGATGATAGAATCTTCGGCGGGCTTGAGCGGAGCTACCTTGCGGTTACGGTCCTGATCGTCGCGAGCGGCGATTTGCTCAATCAGCTCTGCCATATCTGCGGGCTTGCCCATGTCCTTGAGCTGTTCGAACCTTCGGTGGGCGCGTTCTTCAAGATCGGCATCAAGGAAGAATTTGCAGGGGGCCTGAGGGAAAATAACCGTACCCATGTCTCTTCCTTCGGCAATGAGTGAAGTTGTCTCGCCGATGGCACGCTGGGCGATTTTCTGATATTCGCGCACTGCCGGTATTTTAGCCATATTGGAAGCCCACATGCCTACTGTTTCGGTGCGGATTTCATCGGTCAGATGAGTTCCGTTCAGGCTCAGAGTGGAATTGGAACCGCTGCCGGAGAGGGTGAATTCAAGTCCCTTAAGTGCTTGATCAAGCTTGTCTGCATCCCAGTCCCAAGCTCCTTCACCCAGCTTCCATGCTGTTCCGCGGAACATTGCTCCGGTATCGAGATATGCTATCTCAAAGCGGTCGGCCAGACGCTTGGCGAGGGTGGATTTACCCACACCGGCGGGGCCGTCCAAAGTTATAATAAAAGGTGTGTCCATTAAAGGACCTCCTTAAGTGTTTCTAAGAATACTTTGTTTTCGTGGTCAGTTCCCATATTAACCCGGATGTACTCGCCAAGACCGAAGCTCTTCAGCGGGCGGACAATTATGCCTCGTTTGAGGAGTTCCTCAAACACTTCCATGGCATCGCGTGTGGGTTTGAACATAATGAAGTTGGCTTGGGAATCAAGCACTTCGCAGCCCATTTTGCGGATTTCTGTGGTGAAAAGTTCACGTCCGCGCAGGACTACGTCCATGGTGGTATTGAAAAATGCTTCGTCTTCCAGCACAGCAATTGCTGCTTCTTCAGCCAGCAGGTTCACGGTAAAGGGCGCACGGGCGCTCTTGATGTACTCTGCCAGCTGCTTGCTCATGATGCCGTATCCGATGCGGAGGCCTGCCAGACCGTATGCTTTGGAGAAAGTACGGGTCAGCACAATGTTGGGGTATTCTTCCAGCAGGGGGCGCATGTCGTATTTATCAGCTGGGCGGGCAAATTCAATGTATGCTTCATCGATGACCAGCAGGGTCTGTTCTGGGATGGAAGCTGCCATTTCACGCACTTCATCAACTGTAACAGCCAGCCCGGTAGGGTTGTCAGGGGAAGTCAGAAAGACAAGAGCTGTTTTATCGCTGACAGCGGCGGTCAGAGCCTTGAGAGGCTGCTTGTGGCCTTCCTCGCGGGGAATCTGGCGGAAATTTACTGCACAAAGATGGGACATGAGTCGATACATGCTGAAGCATGATTCGTAGGTAATGACTTCGTCCTGTCCGGGATTGGCCTTGATGCGTACCAGGAGGTCGAGGACTTCATCGGAACCGTTGCCGCTGATGATCTGTTCTTCGGAAACACCGGTGCGTTTGGCAATGGCAGCATTCAAGCGCGGGTTGCCGTTATGAGGGTAGCGGAAAACAGAGGGCGCATGACGGTTAATGGCTTTCTGGGCCATGGGAGATGCACCCAACGGGTTTTCGTTGCTTGCGAGTTTGATGACGGTGTCGAGACCGTATTTCTCTTTGATTTCCTCGATGGTCAGGCCCGGTGCGTAGGGCTTTGAATCCATCATATCAGAACGGACTTTGATGGCGGACATGCTGGAATCCTCGATAGATGTGATTGATTATGATGCGCTGCGCGCTTTTAGAATAAAATGATGCCTTCGGTGTCCCTGCCGTGAGTTCTCTGAAAGCCAAGGGAACAAGATTTTTTGGAATCCCGATCAGACTTCGCTCTCAGCCCAATTAAAACAGGGGACAATTTAAAAGGAAAGTCCGGTTTTATTAGTTTGGAACGGAGAATTTGTCAAAAAATACTGTTATTGACAGACTATCATCATGCAAGTACTGATTTTGCTTGTTTATGCATGTTTTTTTAAGGAGATTTTATGTTTATGAGATCATTAGAGAATGCACTGCAAGTTACCGACAAAAGGTAGCAAGCTGGTAGCAGAATGATCTGGTTCTGCCTTGGCAGAACATTCCTATTCTATCCAAGGGACATTTCTGTTTCCTTTCCGGCTTACGCCGTACCGGAACTCTGATTTGAGTTCCGCCTCTATTGCTGTACCCAATTTTTGTCGGTGACATACCATAATCTGTGATTCATGACCCATATGTATCATTCAGGTTGTTGGACAAGTGCGTTTTATTGAATTTGTCCGCCCAACAGATACATTCAAGTGAACATTTCTGAGTCGTGGCGGTTTAGCAAATGCAGAATCGTTATGTTTCAGTTTATTAATAAATGGTAACACCAAATGATGAATATTTTAAAATTGGCAGAAAGCTTATCAAATCAAACAAAACTCAAAGCAATGGGCTGGTCCGACTTCTTTCAGGAAAAAGTCTCTGGCGCTGATATCCCGGCAAGGGTCGTAAGCGTGAACAAAGATATCTTTCTGGTGAGTCAGGGAGTTGATGATGCACAGGTCAGACTTTCAGGAAAAGTACGCCATAAATCAGGCACGGATTCTGAAAATTTGTTTCCTGTTATCGGCGATTGGGTGCTTTTACGGGATGCTGTAATCGATAAGGTTCTACCCAGACGCAATGCTCTCTCGCGCGGAGCTGCTGGGGGACGCGGTAAAAGTCATGGCGCTGCTATGAAAGAGCAGGTTATGGCTGCCAATCTGGATACGGTGTTCATTGTTTGCGGTTTGGACCGCGATTACAATGTCCGGCGTATCGAGCGTTATCTGACTTTGGTTTATAATTGCAATTTATCACCGGTAGTCGTCCTGACAAAGGCTGATTTACATGAAGACCCCCTTGAGTGTGTGGACGAGGTAGAATCTGTTGCTTTCGGCGTTCCTGTGCATCTCGTTTCTGCTGATGACGAAAGCGGGGTTTTGGAGCTGGAGCAATACTTGTCCTCGGGCAAGACCGCTACCATGATAGGTTCCTCCGGAGCTGGTAAATCTACACTCTTGAACCGCTTGTACGGCAACTCAGTGCAGCAGACAGGAGCTGTCAGCCAGAGTGTGGGCAAAGGCAGGCATACCACAACAGGACGTGATATGATTGCCATGCCGCAAGGAGGTTCTTTGATTGATAATCCGGGTATTCGTGAAATTGCGTTCTACTCTGAAGACGGAGGAGTCGAAAGCTCCTTTGCTGATATAGAGGATTATGCCCGCTATTGCAGGTTTTCAGATTGCGATCACTTGAACGATCCCGGCTGCAACGTGCTGCAAGCCGTAGAGAACGGTGATCTTTCTACGGAAAGACTGGAAAGCTATCGCAAAATGAAGCGAGAGCTAGATTATATCTCACAGCGACAGCACAAAACTGCCGACCGCATCGAAAAAGAGCGCTGGCGCGATGTCGCTATGAAGATCAAAGTCGTTAATAAAAATTGGAAAAGGAGATAGACAAACCAAGCCCCCCGTTCATGGCTAAACGGGGGGCTTTTTGAGGTTAGTGAGGTCGACCTTTAGATCGGGGTGATGACCTTAAGGTCCGTTATAAGGTTATTCCTAGGAGGGTCTGACAGTCAAAACAGGGCTCTTGGCGGACTTAACCACCTTTTCAGCTACAGAACCGAACAGGATGCGGTCGATTCCGGCTCGTCCATGGGTACCCATGACGATCATGTCTGCATTTTCGCTTTCAGCAATAGCGAGGATTTCTTCAGCTGCATAACCGGTAACAACCTTACCGTTTGCAGTTACATCCTTGAAATTCTCAGTGATGAAAGTTTCCATTGTGGAGTCAGCACCAGTTACGATTTCACCTACGAAATTTTCAATGGAGCTGGGGGGTACATGGAAACCCACGTATTGATCCAGTGACGGAGCCACGTAAAGGCAGATGATATCTGCTCCCAGAGTCTTAGCCAGGGTGCTAGCGTATTCTGCTACAACGGGGCTGTGATCCGAAAAGTCCACTGCACAGAGTATCTTCTTGATTTCAGCCATATGCTACCTCCATAATTCAAGGTTTGTGCATGGAAAGAAAGTGCATTTCTAAAATTTCTTACTTCAAATAATATCTGATTATTACCGACATGGACAAGCTTTTTCTTATACTTTATCCTGCAGGAGGAAAAAAAGTCTTGCTGCGATTGAAAATGAGTAGAAAGGGGCAGTTTTTTCCGAGTCTATAAGAAATGTAAAGTAAGTAAAATCAGCCTATTGTCCTAAAGTCTAGACTTTGGCAAGGTCATTGCATACCCAAGGGTGAAACCAAAGGCTGAGGAGTATAATATGAAGATAAGTCCTGAACAGATTGAAGCCTTAAAGCTGCAACAGCAGCAGGAAAACAAGGCAAAGAAGGTTGACGGGGCAGCGTTCGGCGAATTCCTTAATCAGGAAGTTCAGCAGGGTGCAGCGCAGAAAAACAGCGCAGCATCAGCACCGCCGGTGCCGGGTCTTCAGGTCAATCCCCTGCTGCAGGTGCAGCAGGCCGCTCAAGTTCAGCAGACCGCTCAGGTCAGCGAAAGTGAGTTTGTCGGCAAGGTGGAAGACCTTTTCGGAAAGCTTGAAAGTTATGCCCAGCAACTCGGTTCCTCTGGTGAGGGCGGGTTGAAGCAGGCCTATTCGACTCTTGAAGGTATTCAAGGTGGAGTTGAGTCCCTCAAGAAGGATTGGCCCGGTGTGCAAAGCGAGAACCCGGAACTCGGTTCCATAGTATCCGAACTGGAAACCGTAGCCGTGACCGAACAGATCAAATTTAACCGGGGAGATTACGTATAGTCGCTCATACGTAATCCCCCTGCGTAAGTTCTTTCTTACGCAAGAAAGCCGCTCATCTTTATGGATGTGCGGCTTTTTAATGTGTCAAAATCGATAACTGCCCAGCTCGCTGTTCGATAGATGACGGCAGCATTTGAAACGCCTTTACAGATTGATAGTATTTATCGGTTCAAGACTAACTGGATTTTCGAAGCCAATAAAGAAGCCCCCTGCCTCGTAAGAAGCGGGGGGCTTTCAAGTTCGGTAATCCGTCAGTGACTAGTCTTCAGTAGTCAGCTGGCCGGTTTCGCGCTTAACGTCTGTGGCAATCTTGTAAAGGAATGTCAGAGTCAGCGCGCCGAGTGCGTAAACCATGAATGAAATCATGAGCTCTTTACCGGTGGGCCAGTAAACAGTGACTTCATTGAAGGGGTTCGGTGTGAAACCACCGATCAGCAGGCCGAGACCCTTATCAATCCAGGTTGCGATAACGAGGATAGCGAGGGACCAGGGCAGCAGCTTCTGGTTGTAACGCAGTTTGGGCGGAATGAGCAGCGCGAGGCTAAGAATAGCAAAGGTTGCTGCAGTCCACATCCAGGGCACGAGCTCGGTATGGCCGTGTTCACCTGCGAACAGGTAGACCAGAGAGTGCATGTGTCCGGGCATATTGGAGTAGAATGCGGTGAATACTTCAAGCAGGAAGAAGAAGACGTTCACGCACATTGCGTAAGTGATAATAGTTGTGAGAGTTCCGATTGCGCCTTTGCCGGGCTCGTACTTGGTGATCTTGCGCACGAGGAAAACCACGAGCAGCAGGATAGCAGGACCGGAGCAGAACGCAGATGCCAGGAAGCGGGCAGCCAGGATGGCGGTGAGCCAGTAGTGGCGGCCGGGCAGACCGGCATACAGGAACGCGGTAACGGTGTGGATGGAGAATGCCCATACGATGGAGGTGTATACCAGAGGCTTAACCCATTTAGGATGGGATACGCGCTGGCGGTCACACTCAAGGCAGGTCCAGCCGATTACAACGTTCAGGATCAGATATCCGTTCAGAACGATCATATCCCAGAAGAGGATAGAGTTCGGAGTCGGATGGAAGATGATGTTCAGCATACGCTGGGGCTGTCCAATGTCGACGATGATGAAACCGAGACACATGACAACGGCAGCGATAGCCATGAATTCACCCATAATTACCATGCCTTTGAACTTCTTGTAATGATGGAAGTAGTAAGGCAGTACGATCATAACACCGGATGCAGCGAGACCGACAAGGTAGGTGAACTGTGCAATATAGAAACCCCAGGAAACATCACGGTTAAGACCGGTGATGGTCATCCCTTCCTGAAGCTGAGTCAGATATGTGCAGAAACCGGCACCGATAATGAGCAGCAGGAAACCAATCCAAGCCCAGTATTTCGGTCCGCCTTTAAAAGCTTTTTCGAGCATATCAGGCTTCCCCCCTAAATGATGTAGTAAACGCCGGGCTCAGTGCCTGCGGTCGGTTTTCTACGGATGGTGAAGTTCTCACGCAGGGCCTTTCTCACGTTGGAGTTGGGATCCTGCAGATCGCCGAAGATGATCGCGCCAGCGGATTTTTCCACACATGCAGGCATTTCTCCTACAGCGAGACGCTCAACACAGAAGTTGCATTTTTCAACTACGCCGCGCATGCGAGTGGGGAACTTCTCATTGATCTTGTCCATATCCATGTGGAGTCTGGGATCACTGAAGTTAAAGCTACGTGCGCCGTAGGGGCAACCAGTCATACAATAACGGCAGCCGATGCAGCGGTGGTAGTCCATGGCAACGATGCCGTCAGGGCGCTTGAAAGTCGCCTTGGTGGGGCAAACGCGTACACATGAAGGAGACTCGCAATGGTTGCAGAGTAAGGGGAATCTGTGTGTTTCTTGAGCTTCAGAAGGAAAGTTATTCACCTGTTCAGGGAATACTTCACCGTAAGTACCGGACCACAACCACTTGATTTCCTCATCGGAGTCGATTTTGGGAACGTTGTGGAAGTGGTGGCATGCTTCAGCCAGAGATTCAATTGCTTCTTCAGTATTAATTTTGCGGGTGTCAATTACCATCGCCCAGCGCTTAGCATGGATGGCATTGTCGTTCACTGCTGCGTGAGCTCCACCGCTGGGTCCACCGGATGCCATAACGGCGGTGGGTGCGATGCAGAGTCCGGCAGCGGAAAGGCCTGCAAACTTAAGGAAGTTTCTTCTACTCTGTTTCATTATTTAGCCTCCTTGGGAGGTACGTGGCAATCCCAGCAGTAGGGAGTTACACTCGCATCAACGTGGCACTTGTCGCAGAACTGTTCCTTGCTGGTGTGGCACTGCATACAGGTGTTCTGAAGGCTGATGGTGTATTTATCGCCTTTAGCACTGATGTAGGTTCTTTTGCCTTCGCGAAGAGCCATATCTCTCCACTCGTCAAGAAGCTTCATGTGGTTCTCACGCATGTTCTGGGTGGGAGCAACACAGATTTTAGCATTCTTGGGCAGTTCTACCTTGGGCTCTTCATAGCTTCCGCCGATGTTGAACCAGAAAGGCATGGACACCAGGCCGAGGAAGATAACCAGTCCGGTTATAATTTTTCCACCGTAGTGCATGATTTAACCCTCCTTCCCGGGCAGAGGATTGAAACGAAGGTCTGTTTCCCTTTCTTTTTCGCCGTCAAGGATGAGAGCGTTACCAACCAGTTCGTGAACACCGCAGACGTCTACGCCGGGTGCCCAGTAGTTGGCCAGGGGAAGCAGGGTTGCACGGTCGATAGCGCAGATGCAGGAAAGCATGTTTACATCGTGCTCTTCCTGAACGGCTTTCAGTGCGTTACCGCGAGGCAGACCGCCGCGCATACGGATTTCCATGATTTCGTCAGTGTTAAGGCCGGAACCGCCAGCGCAGCAGAATGTTTGCTCACGGATGGTCTGTTCGGGCATTTCAAAGAAGTTTTTAACAACGTTCTTAATGACGTAACGAGGCTCATCCATGAGGCCCATGGCGCGAGCAGGGTTACAGGAATCGTGGAAGGTTGCACGGATATGGTCGTTTCTGCTGGGATCAAGCTTCAGTTTGTTGTGCTTGAGCAGGTCAGCAGTAAACTCAGTGATGTGAACCATCTTGGTCTGGCGTGCGTTTTCGAACACGGTACCGGTGATGGGGTTCACGGGAACTTCAAGGTTGTTCGCCGGACCGTTCATGGTATCCATGTACTGGTTGATAACACGCCACATGTGCCCGCACTCACCGCCGAGAATCCATTTTGCTCCGAGGCGATCCGCTTCGGCGTACATCTTAGCGTTCAGTTTCTTCATCATATCAGCAGAGGTGAAGAGACCGAAGTTACCGCCTTCAGATGCGTAGGTGGACAGGGTGTAGTCAAGACCGATGTGATCGAACAGCATCAGGTAACCCATGAAGGTATAGATGCCGGGATCAGCGAAAACGTCACCGGAAGGAGTGATGAAGATAACTTCATGACCCTTTTCGTTGATGGGTACGTTCAGGCGTTTACCGGTTATTTCTTCGATATCGTCAACCATGAAGTCAACGATGTCTTTGAATGCGTGGGGCTGGATACCGAGGTGGTTACCTGTACGGTTACAGTTGGAAACCGGCTCGAGAATCCAGTTGATGTTCACACCGCAGAGGTGCAGCAGTTCACGTGCCATCATGGTGATTTCCGCTGTGTCGATACCGTAAGGGCAGAACAGGGAACAACGACGGCACTCTGTGCACTGGTAGAAGTAAATGAACCATTCTTTGAGAACATCTTCGGTCATAACCCTGGACCCGGTGAGGGTGCTGAGGATTTTACCGGCCATGGTGAAGTCCTTGCGGTAGATGGAACGCATAAGTTCCGCACGCAGGACGGGCATGTTCTTGGGATCACCGGAACCGATGAAGAAGTGGCATTTGTCTGCACAAGCACCACAGCGAACACAGATGTCCATGAATACTTTCAGTGAACGATACTTATCGAGTCTTTCCTTGAAACCTTCGTGAACGATGTCCTGCCAGTTTTCAGGAAGTTTCCAGTCAACGTCCTCGGGAGACCACTCGCGGGGGTTGGGGAAACCAAGATACTCGAGTTTTTCCGCTTTTGCGGGATAACACCAGTTGCCCGGAGAAGTATCTACCGGGGTGTCCATCCACCCAGTGGACGGCGGTGTATAATTAATGCTTTTAAAAAGCTCATCAGCTTTTGGGAGGTCAGCCATGTCAACTCCTCATCAAAAGATATTTAAGGTCTGTCCGGCATAGGTCTTATAAGACGCTCTATGCCTTTTTTTCCACCGGGAGACCCGCTTCAATCATTGCTTCCCTGAACTCATCTTCATAAGCCTCATAGCTGTGGGGCTTGATGTTAGGATCGTTCCAGGGGTTCTCGTGATGGTTGATACGGGTATCGTTGGGCATGTTCCTTGTGGGAGACAGGAATACGCCGCCCGCATGCATCAGCTTACTAAAGGGGAAGTAAACCAGCAGCACACACACGAGGAAGAGGTGGATGTAGAACACCACGCTCACACCTGCGGGAATAACGGGGCTGAAGGTTACAAGACCCATAGTCAGCTTCTTGATGGCCATAATGTCTACGTGCTCAAAGTAGCGCATGTAGATGCCGGAAAGGGCGATGCCGATGATGAGAAGCAGCGGGAAGTAGTCGGTTACCAGAGAGATGTAACGCAGTTTGGGATCCTGAAGTCTGCGGCTGAGCAGGAAGCCGAGGCCGGCAAGAATCAGGAGGTCTGACATGTACAGTCTGGGTACGCCGAGCTGCATGATACCGTCGATCATTTCCACGAAGCCGATGCAAGCAGGCACGGGTTCGAAGAAGAGTCTCATGTGCCTGATCACGATGAGCAGGAATGAGTAGTGGAAGAGCAGGGAAAACAGCCACAAAAATTTAGATGAGGCGTAAGTTACTCTTCCGTCCCTGAGTTCTACTTTGGTGTTCCTGAAGAGGGAACGAAAGCAACAGATCTCAAGAACCATACGGATAAAAGTTTGACCCGGGGTCACGGGGTTGTCAAAGCGGTCATGCTGGATAAAATCCAGAGACTTCTGCTGTCCGCCCGTGGTCGGGATACGGAAAGGAACCGGGCTTTTTGCCCAGCCGATAATCCGGTTGGCAAAGCCTACCAGAAATACGGCAACTGCTACATACGGTAACAGAGTGCCGAACAGTCCTGCCATGTGTGCTGTACCTACTCCGAAGAGTGCGATGAGCACCAGGGCAAAAACTAAAACGAGTGAGTACAAAGCGTTCATCTACCTTCACCTCGCTTATACGTTTGGCTTCCTTGGGAAGCCGGCCACTACACCTGTCCGGCCCCTTTGGCCGAAGCGTCCTCGATTTTGTTGACCCGCCGAAGGAGCATATGATGAGATCTTTTGACCTCTTCAATTCTCATTTGCGCAATCAAATCCCTATTCTTGGTATAGATGTCGAACGCGATAAGTCCCAGATTGTCTATCCGGGCCTCAAACGCGAGCAACTCATCAAGTTTGCCTTCTTTTTTCAGTTCCTCCATGAACTCGTCTCTCAGGAGTTTCTTGAAAAGGAAGACAAAGCTTAAAGCTTTGGATGGTGCAAAATCCTGAACCGTTCTGATTTTGATCAGTTCCTCAAGGGACTTTGCAAGATCGTCGGCACTTTTCCATTCAAGGATGAGGTCAAAAAGTTCGCCGGTGACCTTCTTGATGGTGACCCCGACAGGATTGGTAAACTGGTCTTTGTTCGATCTCCAAACTTCCTGTGTTTCCTTAGGATAGGAAGAAAGAACCAGATCATACCACTTAGCTGTAAGGTCTTCTTTTCTTTCCGACAATTTTTGTACAAGACTCATGTTTATTACCTGTATTGTAAACAATAATAAATATCAGGCCGATGCACTTTTTTTATGCATGGTCCGAAAATAGAGTTTGGCTAGGAAAATAAGCCAAAAATGTGAATTCTGTCACACTGTGACTAACAGGACGATATTCCAGATACCCAGTGATTCGTCAAGGGGTTTTAGGTCTTAGTCGGGCTATCAGATGGTATGAAAATCATTGTCAAACTAGGCATTTCAGCTTCATATTGTGGGGCTTTGCCGTGGATTGTGATTACTCAACCTTCCTCTATACGGGAAGCAACCCTCTTTGATACTTAGCTTTGTTGATGCTAGTGAAAAAGTCCACCGTTGCGGTGTAGATCTCATCAGGTGCTCAAAGGAATGTAAAATGTCAGAACCGTTAATTTTTTATCCGCAAGGTTGCTGTCGGGCAATTTTTATACGCCGTTACAAACGCTTCACAGTAGAAGCGATGCTTGATGGTGAGGTTGTCGGCGTCCATACGAACAATACCGGGTCCATGCTTGGGCTGTTGCGTGAAGGTCAGGAAATTTATATCTCCCCGGCCCAGAATCCTAATCGAAAGCTTAAGTGGACTCTCGAGGCGGTCATGCCGTTCGGGGAAATGATCGGTGTTAATACCTCGGTGCCAAACAAAATGTTGCAACTGGCTTTTGAAGCAGGGCAGTTACCTGAAGCTGGCGGGTATACAGCTATCAAACGCGAGGCCAAAGTGGGCAACAGCCGTCTTGACGGACTGTTCACAGATGATTCCGGCAAACTTCCCAAGCTTTGGGTGGAATGCAAGAACGTTACGCTTGTTGAGGATGACATTGCCTGCTTTCCGGATGCTCAGACTGAGCGCGGTCGCAAGCATCTGGTCGAGCTTATGGATCTTGCTGCAAAAGGAGATCGTGTCGCCTTATTCTTTTTTGTGCAACGCACTGACGGTAGTTGTTTCGGTCCCGCAGATTTTATTGATCCTGAGTACGCGGAGTTGTTTTACAAAGCCCTCGATGCTGGAGTTAAGTGCTGGGCATACGAAGCTGTTTTAAGTGAGCGGGGTATAGGAATCGGGCGGAAATTGCCGCTTGCCGCTTGTCGATAGGTTTTTAACCGTAGAGATAAAAACGTGGAAAGCCCCTGCATGCGAACGTTCGCATGCAGGGGCTTTCCGGCCTTGATGGTGTTGAAATAGGGCGAGGCGTCCGGCACGGACCGGGTTAATCCGGACCGGACGCCCTAGGAGCAGGATGCCGAAATTTTTAGCCGGGAGGGTGGAGCTCCCGGCCAGAAACCAGACTCGGAGTAGCTTGCAATCTGATGGTAGATGCAATCAGCACGGATTCGGCTGACTTCGGACGTAATCCGCACTATTCGAGCTGTGAATGATGAGATTTATTCCTTGCTCCCGTTCTGTGCTGCTGATGCGGTTTCCCGTATCCTTTCTTCTTTGCGCACAGCCCGTCGTTCCATGGCCTCTCTGTTGCGCCTGTGGTCCACACCGGTTTCTAAAAGCAGTGGTGGAACCGGGGAAGGTTTGCCGTTTTCCCCCATGGCAACAAATGTAAGATAGGCAGAGTTGGTATGCCTTATCTCACCGGTTAAAAGATTTTCAGCTTCAACCCGGACCCCGATTTCCATAGAGGTCCTACCCACCATATTCACATTTGCATGAAGGTTGATGAGTTCCCCTACATAAGCAGGACGGAGAAAATTCATGCGGTCGATGGATGCAGTTACCACCGGCTTGCGCGCGTGGCGCATGGCACAGGTAGCGGCTACCAGGTCCAGTTGTTTAAGCAGAACTCCGCCATGCAGATTCCCCGCCGGGTTGGTGTCCTGCGGCAGAACTCTGTAGGTCATTAAGGTTCTGCTTTCGCTGATTCTTTTAGGTTTCATAATGGCAACCCTGATCTATTCTGTTGTTTGCTGATGTCATTGTGTAATACAATTGTATAGCTTTTAGTATTACAGAGATAAAATCTATTTGATTTTACCATACTCGACTCTGGCTTCCCATATCATTTTGGCAATTCTCTTTCCTAAATCCAACTGCCTTGTCTTGATCAGGGCTTCCGCTGCTTCGCGGTTGCCTTCTTGCTTCAGCAAAGTGGCAGACTCCAAGTCTCTGAGATAGTTCTCAAATTCCCGGATCAGCTTGGAAAGATTAAGAGTTTCCAGCTCTAAGGGAACTCGTACTGATTTAACTTTTCTGCTCATTTTGCCTGTTTTTACCTGTTGTGTTTGAGTCGGATATTACCGGTAAAAAGACAAATGTCAATACATTTGTAATACAAATAGAAACTAATTAAAACTTGTAGTGAATAGATTTTAGAAATTTCCTTGAACGTAAATTGATTATTATTTGTTGTACAAATGTAATACGAAAGTAATCAAAAAAATATCTTAATGGTAATAGAGCTGAAAAACAGCAGGTTGAATGTTGCTTGGAGGTCTTTTTTGAGATGGTTAAAAGCTATTCAAACTTAAATGACTGGACTTCCGGTGTGGTGGCAGTGATGAAAGCAGGGAAAAGAATCAGGGCGCATGCAGGGTGATAGAGTAGGGGGGAAAAGAAGCCGCAGACAATTACGGTGGTGATAAGTCCACCCAGCATTGTGGATGGAAAGCGTCTGTATACTACGGTTCCAGATGCTGCGATGAGGCAGGAACCTGCCAGGCCCCAGGAGCTGAGCAGGTGCAGCCAGAAGGGCGGAATGTGGAAAAGGTAAATTCCTGATCCGGTCCAGACTTGTTGTTGTCCATGCCAGATTGTCCACAGAGAAGCCGGAACATTGAGAGGTAAGGGGACTGTCAGGGGAAATCCGGTCAGCAACAGCTCCGGATTGTTGGCAACAAGTTCTAAGATGGAGAACCATAGCCAGTAAGAGGGAAGGTCTTGTCTGTTCATGAAAGTCATTTCCTGTACTTGTAGGGAAAGGTAGTTGAATAGAAGCATACAAAGTACAAGCAGAAACTTTTTTGACCAGCCCTTAGGCCCGAAAATAAGCATTATCAGGATTGCGGCGAAAATTATGTCGCGGCCAAGAGTGCAGAAAATACCGGCAAGAATGAGCAGTCGTGAGAATGTGTTTTTTTCAGCGTTATGAAGAGTTGCGCAGAGACCTACAAGAAGGATTGGTCCGCTGATGCTTGATATTCCGAAGAGTGTAGGCATAGCTGGATCGTGCAATATAAAAAAACGGAGAATGAACTCTGCACAGATGAGCAGGGCCAGACAGCTTGACCAGAAAGAAATCTGTTTGGTGCTTGGTGGAGGAAACAGGCTGAGCCAAAGTATAGAGATTAGAAGGAATAAAAGCGGCTTTGACTCCATAAGCCAAGGTAAATAGTCAAGCAACGGCTGAGTAAACCCCGAAAAATGCTTATAGGAAATCCACGTAATGAGTATTGCCGGAATTCCGGCTCTAAACCAGAGTGGAGCGACAGTTTCTCTGTCTCCACGGAGCATTTCCAGAGTAAGACCTAATACAGCCAGACCGGTAGCGAGTATCTCTGCCAGATTAGAGGGTGCAGCATATCCGCTCAGGCTGAATGCTGCCATGGTTATAGGCAGTCCCAAACTGAATAGGGCTAAGGGAGTCTCGGATGCTGTAAGGGCTTTATTGTCTGAACTCATTGGTAATTGTGTTACATTGATCTGTTCAGGATTAGAAGGCCCAATATTGAAAAATGATCAAATTATTAATGTTTGCTGAATTTAAAGATCAGCCGGTTAATGTAGTTAAAGGGGAACGCGACAGGTTTGGGTATTCTTTTACGTTTTACCAGCAGGATATCGAGTACGTGTGCCGTGGGATATTTGCAGCCGAGAAAATTAACGCAGCCTGCGCAGTATGTGACCATGGGGACTCCGGTCCTTTGCGCTTCAGTAATGCGCTTGCGTGACCAGTATTCAGCATAATCTTTTTTGTAGAAATGAGTTGCCCCGCCTTCTCCGCAGCAAAGTGTGTTTGTGCGGCTGTGGCGCATCTCAACCACCCTGATCCCCATTGCTTTGAGCAATGCCCGCACGTTCTTGTGCATTTCTGTCTCGTTGCGGGTTACACATGGGTCGTGGATGGTAACTTCCTGTATCGTGGGCCGGACAGGGATAAATTTTGAGACTTTCAGTCTTTTATATATAGAGACAATTTTCAGATTAGAGTTAAATTCTTGAAAAGTTTTGTGGCAGTTCGGGCAGGCGGTAATAATCTTTTTGACCCCCTTGCGCTCAAGTCTGTGAATCAATTCGGAAAGCGCTTCCTCATGCCTGCTTTTCAGTCCCAGCATTTTTGAGGGCTTAGAGCAGCAGTTCAGGACCAGCCCCATGGTCGGCTCTTCCCGTTTGATTATTTTGTACGCGACTCGCGTAGCATCGAGATGCATTGCCGGGAGGGTGCAGCCCGGAAAGAAAATTGTTTTGCAGTTCTCGGGGATGAATTCGCCTTTGAAAGGGAAGCGTTGTCCCAGTCGTTCGTAATTCAGGAGCGGGTCGTATTTATCAAGACGGAAAATTGCATTGGCCTGAGCATGGTTGCGCAATTCCTTGAACATGCGGTCGGGCTCAACTGCTACGGGGCAGACTGCGGAGCAGAGTCCGCAGACAGAGCAGGCATAGGAACGTATTGCAACCTTGTCGGCATCTTCGTCGGAAGAAAGGGCTCGCAAGGCGATTGATACAGGGGAGCCGCTTTCAGCCAGAAAGCGGCACTTGGTCATACATTTTCCGCAATCAATGCATTCGTCAGCAATGACTTGCAGTTCTTTTTTTAATTGTTCTGATACAGGCATAGGCGCACTTATGAAGACTCCGGCCTACAGCAACTGGCACCCCCATATTTTCACCCTCTTGTTGACGTACTCAGTGCATTTCCCTTTGATACGCACCTTTACGCCCGGCTTGAGGTTGCTGACAACCGGAATCTGGTCTTCGGTAAAATGACAGATAACTTCGGCGGTAAAATTTGAAATTCCTTTGAGTCCTACATGCAGATCGCCGAATCCTTTTGTTGAAACATCTACTATTTCGCCGGAAACTTCAATGACTTCGTTCTGATATTTACCGCTGGCCATAGTGTTGTTTTCAACAAAATCAATATAGAGCTTGTACGATCCTACATGGAGCTTTGATTGAGTCAGTTTAACCTCATTGGCGATGCGTGCATGCCATGCCCCTAGGGTTTCTTTTTTGTGCGGTGCCACATTTTGGTGTGCTGTCGGGCCTGATTGTATTTTTTTTTGCAGGTCTACCCGGTTGTTGAGTTGGCCTGTTGAGTCGTAGACGTCGGCAATCACTTTGCCTTCATTTGAAATATATATTTTAGATCTCAATCTTCCCATGGGGTCAACAAGATGAAATTCTTCCGCCTTGACGATGTTAGGCATCGTTTGTCTCCTTGAGTTGCATGGATACGGTTATGTAATATTATGCAATTAAACGGTTCATTGCTTGAAAAAGCAAGAAATATTGTAAGCAAATTTTTGCGGGTGTACGATAAGTGTTTGTCATTTTCGAAAAAGTTGATATGAGTCTTCACTTGACTTGGGTAGATAAAAGCTTTAACAGACAACCCCTTTCTTTACGCAATCAGCATCAATCGAGAAAAGGTGGAGCTTTTGAGGTTTTTGCGCGTAAAAATGCTTAGCCGGCGGAGTAAGAGAATTGTTTGACAGCCTATCAGATAGACTTTCCGAAGCCTTTAAAAATTTCAAAGGGCAGGGACGCTTGGATGAAAAGAACATCCAGGCCGGATTGCGCGAAGTGCGCCTTGCCCTTCTCGAAGCGGACGTAAACTACAAGGTCGTTAAAGATTTTGTGGAAAAGGTAAAGGAGCGTGCTCTCGGGCAGGAGGTCCAGAAATCCCTTTCTCCCGGACAGCAGGTAATTAAAGTCGTTAACGACGAACTTACCGAGCTGCTTGGTGGCGAGCAGGAAGGGCTGCAGCTCACCAAGGGCAAGCTTTCCAAAATCATGATGGTCGGCCTTCAGGGTTCCGGTAAAACCACTTCTTCTGCCAAGATCGCCTTGTATCTGAGGCGTAAGAAGTTCAAGCCCTACCTTGTCCCTGCCGACGTCTACCGTCCCGCTGCGATTGACCAGCTTCATGTGCTGGCCAAACAGCTGGATATGCCGGCCTACCCGTCCACTACGGAAATGAACCCCGTGGACATCTGCCGTGACGCTATGGTCAAGGCTGAAGAGGCCGGTTGTGATGTTCTGCTTTTCGATACAGCCGGACGACTGCATATTGATGAACCTCTGATGGAAGAGCTTTCCTCCATCAAGGAACATTGTTCTCCGGATGAAATCCTTTTCGTGGCGGACGCAATGACAGGGCAGGACGCTGTCAATGTTGCCTCCACATTTGATGACAAACTTGATGTTACCGGTGTCGTCCTTACCAAAATGGATGGTGATGCCCGAGGCGGTGCGGCGCTCTCCATCAAATCCGTTACCGGTAAGTCCGTTAAGTTTGTCGGTGTGGGTGAAAAGCTTTCCGAGCTTGAACTCTTCTACCCGGACAGGGCCGCTTCAAGAATTCTCGGCATGGGGGATGTACTTTCCCTGATCGAGAAAGCCCAGTCTGTGATGGATGAGGGAGAGGCTGAAAAGCTGACCGAGAAATTCCGCAAGGCCGAATTCGACCTTGAGGACTTCCGCACCCAGATGCGCAGAATGAAGAAGATCGGTTCCATGGGTTCGATCATGAAAATGATCCCCGGCCTCGGCGGGCTGACCAAACAGCTCGGCGATATGGAGATTCCGGATAAGGAACTGAACAGGATAGAAGCCATCATCTCGTCCATGACCATGCAGGAACGCAGGCAGCCTAAACTTATCAACCCCAGCCGCAGGCAGAGGATTGCTAAGGGTTCCGGCGTGAAGCTTGAAGAGGTCAATCAGATGCTCAAGAACTTTGAGCAGATGAGCAAGATGATGAAGAAAATGATGGGCGGCAAAGGCGGAAAGGGCAAAATGCCCAAGATGCCGAATCTGCCCGGAATGCCCGGACTTGGCGGCGGCGCAGGAATGCCGGGAATGCCCGGTATGGAAGGGTTGGAAGGCATGGAAGGAATGGGCGGAATGCCTCAGCCATCCAAGGCCAAGAGTAAGAAAACCCTTCAGGCCCGCAAAAAGAAAAAGCTTAAAAAGCAAACCCGCAAGAAAAAGAAGAAATAGTTTTTTGTGGGCATTTGCTTGCAATTTATTAACGAACCACTTAATTTAAGATTATATGGGGGAAAGTAGACAATGGCTATTAAACTTAGACTGACCCGTATGGGCTCCAAAAAACGCCCTTTTTACAGAATCGTAGCAATCAACAGCGAAACCAGACGTGACGGTCGTCCTTTGGACTTCTGCGGTTACTACAACCCTATGGTTGAGCCTGTTGAAGTTAAAATCGACAAGGAAAAAGTAGAGAAGTGGCTTGAGAGAGGCGCTGAGCCTAGCGATACCGTTAAATCTCTCCTCAAAGCAAATTCTTAGGGTTCGTATCTCACCAGGTTCGAATTCTTCTTCACTACTCACGGTACACACTCGAAATCAGAAGCGGAGGTTGTTGGCATGTTGAAGGATTTAGTAGAATACATCGCGAAATCGCTTGTTGACAATCCGGATGAAGTAGTTGTCACCGAAATCGAAGGGGAGCAGACTTCCGTAATCGAACTCAAGGTCGCTAAAGAAGACCTCGGTAAGGTTATCGGTAAGCAGGGCCGCACCGCGCGTGCCATGAGAACCCTGCTCGGTGCTGCATCAACCAAGGTGAGAAAACGCTCTGTTCTGGAAATTCTGGAATAAGAGTCCTCGAACCTGACCATAACGGCAGGCTGCTATGGAAATGCTTGTAGTTGCCGAGGTGGTCAAACCACATGGTCTCAGGGGGGAAGTTTGCATCGAATCTCATGCGGACTCCCCTTTTCTCTTCGACGAGGTCCCCTGTCTGTATCTGGCTAAGAAAGGACAGAAGCCCCGTCGTTTTGTCGTGCGCTCTTCACGTAAACATAAAGGGCGCGTGCTCCTGACCTTCAAGGGTGTTGAAGACCGTGATCAGGCGGAAAACCTGCGCGGTATGGAGATCCTTGTGCGTGAGGCTGATCTTCCCGAATCCGGGGATGATGAAGTTTACATGTACGAGCTTGAAGGCATGAGCGTCGAACTTGAAGACGGGACAGTGGTTGGAACCATTTCGAACTTCATTCTTGCCCCCGGGCAGGAAACATGGGTGATCTCTTCTGCAGAGGGTAAGGAAATCCTTTTTCCCGCTGTGGAAGAATTTGTCTTGTCTGTAGATCTGGACGCGGAAAAGGTTGTTGTTGAACCGCCTGAAGGGCTGCTTGATATCTACCTGACCGAGGCCGGTAAGAAAGATAACGGGAAGAAAAAGAAATAGGTCAGAGTGCCGCTTTTTTAAATTCCAAGGCTGGAACATTAGTGAAATTTAATCTGGTTACACTCTTTCCGGAATTTTTTGATTCCCCGCTGTCGCATGGACTCATGGGTAAAGGCGTTGAAAAGGGCATAGTCTCTTTTAACAAAGTCGATCCCCGCGAGTTTACTACAGACCGCCATAAATCTGTTGACGACCGCCCCTACGGAGGCGGGCCCGGCATGGTCATGTTTATTGATCCTATTGCCAAGGCCCTCGATAGCGTAGGTATAAAGCCTTCCGTGGAAGGTGGCTGCCCCAAGGGTAAAAGGCTGATTATGCTTTCGCCTAAAGGCAAGCCGCTGACCCAGAAGATGGCGGTGGAGCTTTCCAAGGAAGAGGAGCTGACCCTCGTCTGCGGAAGATATGAGGGCATTGATGCCCGCTTTGAAGATATTTTTCCCGTTGAAACAGTCTCTGTAGGGGATTTCGTGCTCAACGGGGGCGAAGCCGGGGCCATGTGCCTTATTGAAGCTGTCGCCCGCCTACTGCCGGATTTTATGGGGCATTCCGAGTCCGGTACGGAGGAGAGTTTCTCTTCCGGTCTTCTGGAGTATCCGCACTACACCCGTCCCCCGGAATTTGACGGGCATGCTGTGCCGGATGTTCTCTCTTCAGGCAACCACGCCCTGATCGAAGAATGGAGGAGAAAAAAGTCTCTGGATGAGACCTTGGATGCCCGACCGGAGCTTTTGGCCGAAGCAGAAGGGTTAAAAAAAGATGATGTGCGTTATTTGCGCACAATACCCCGAAAACGTTTGGGAAAAAATCTTTATATGGCTCTTGTGCACTATCCGGTGCTAAATAAATTTGGAGAAAAGGCCGCTGTTTCTTTGACAAACCTCGATATTCACGATATGTCCCGCGTTTCCCGCTCTTACTCAATTAGCGGATTTTTTGCGGTGACTCCAATCGAGGATCAGAAGAAATTGGCCGAGAGGATTATTTCTCACTGGACCTCGGGACCGGGAAGCAAGTTCAACCCGGACCGCGCTGCAGCTTTTTCCAAAGTAGGAGTTAAAGATTCCCTGCAAGATGTGGTGGAGCATATTGAGTCGGGAACGGGTAAGAAACCGATACTGGTGACCACCAGCGCACGGGGCGCAGGCAGCACTACCATGAACAAGGTTCGTGAGATGTTGCAGGATAATCCCGTCCTGCTGGTTTTCGGTACCGGACACGGGTTGGCCCCCGAAATTCTGGACATGGCAGAAGGCAGCTTACGGCCTATCAGGTTCATGGACGGATACAACCATCTATCAGTAAGAAGTGCGGTGGCGATCACGGTCGACAGGCTGCTTAAAGACGCCTGGTAGATCCGCCTTCGGGTGCCGCAAAAGAATTTATATAAGGAGTAGCGACATGAGCAACGTAATTGCAAAAATCGAACGCGAACAGATGCGTATTGATATGCCCGCTTTCAAAGCTGGCGACACTGTAAAGGTACACCTGCGTATTATCGAAGGTGAAAAGGAACGTATCCAGGTTTTCCAGGGTGCTGTTCTGCGTTACCGTAAAGGTACCACCAACTCCACCTTCACCGTCCGCAAAATTTCTGACGGTATCGGCGTTGAGCGTGTTTTCCCCGTACACTCCCCCTACATCGAGCGTGTAGAGGTAGTTGCTGAAGGTAAAGTACGCCGCAGCCGTATCTACTACCTGCGTGGCCTTAAAGGTAAGGCTGCACGTATCAAGTCCAAACAGGCTTGGTAGGCCACGAAGCATTATGCTTCGCGGTTATGCCCGTAAGGACTTACAGTCCGCTACGGGTGCGCAAAATTGTGTTGAAAACCGTCATTCCCGGACTGGATCAGTTCGGGTATGGCGGTTTTTTACTTTTTAAAGGCTTGGAGTCTGTTTGTGTCTGATAATTTGCTCCCCGGAATGGGTACTGAAAATCTTATCACTGCCGGTATCGACGAAGCAGGGCGTGGGTGCCTCGCAGGACCTGTAGTTGCCGGGGCAGTTATATTGCCTGAAGAGTATGATCTGCCGGGACTTACTGATTCCAAGAAGCTGGATGAAGCCGCGCGGGATCGTTTGGCGGTTGAGATTAAGAAGCAGGCCGTCTGCTGGGCACTGGGTGTGAGCCGTGCGCAGGTTGTTGACCAGATCAATATTTTGCAGGCCACATTTCGGGCTATGGGGCGTTCAGTGCTTCATCTGAAGGTCAAACCCCAGATGCTTATGGTAGACGGTAATAAGACTATTCCTGCGCCGCATTTGAATGGTGTGGCTGGCTTTCGACAGGAAGCTGTAGTTAAGGGCGATTTGAAGATCCCGGCGATTTCAGCGGCATCTATTTTAGCCAAGACTTTTCGCGATAAGTTGATGGTGCAGCTGGCCAAGCGCTATGCTGCTTATGGATTTGAAATCCATAAGGGCTACGGGACCAAGGTGCACTTGGATGCTCTTAAGGAACATGGCCCTTGTGCCGTGCACCGTATGACCTTCAAGGGTGTCCTGCCTGAGAAAAAGAAAGCCAAGCAGGAGCGCATGTGTCTCCCCGGCATTTAGATTTCGGACAGGCGGGCGAGGATTACGCGGCCTGTTTTCTGGAAAATCGCGGATATTTTTTGCGCCAGCGCAATTGGCGTTGGAAGCAGTGGGAACTGGATATTATCTGCGAAAAAGACGATGAATTAATTTTTGTGGAAGTAAAGACCAGAGCCGGACGCAGTGCGCAATCCGGCATAGAGGCAGTGACTCCGGCCAAGCGCAAGAAGCTGGTCAAGGCCGCGACCCGCTACCTTTCGGCATTTGATCTCTGGGAGAGACCATGCCGATTCGATCTGGTTATTGTGAATGATGACGGAACCGGCTTTAGAGCGGAACATATAGAAAATGCATTCGACCTCACCGACTTTATGGGTAGTGGCAACACCGCTTGGCAACCTTGGTGATATCACCGAGCGAGCCAGAAAGGTATTGGCCTCTGCTGACTTGATTTTTGCGGAAGATACCCGCCGCACCGGCAAGCTGCTCCAGTCGTTGGACATTAACGGCAAGAGTTTCGTCAGCCTGCATGAGCACAACGAAGAGAAGCGGATCAAAAAAGTTCTTGCTCACTTTGATGAGGGTAATGATGCGGCGCTTGTTTCCGATGCAGGAACCCCGCTCATGAGCGATCCCGGTTATCGGGTTGTCCGGGCTTGTAGAGAGCATGGCGTTCGCGTTGTTCCTGTTCCCGGTCCTAGCGCTCCGGTGACAGCTCTTTCAGGCTGTGGTCTGCCTCCGTATCCTTTTTCCTTTCTAGGCTTTCTGCCGCGCAAGGAAGGGCAGATGCGTAAGCTTTTTGAAGTTTACGGTCAGACCGGGGCTACAATTGTATTTTTCGAGCGTAAATCCCGTTTGCGCGAAACCATGCATCTGGCTTATGAGAGTCTAGGTAACCGTGAATTTGCTATTTGCCGGGAACTTACCAAGGATTACGAGGAATTCATCAACGGTAATCTGGAAGATTGGGAAGATGTTTCCGAAGAGCTGCGCGGTGAGATCACTGTGGTTATCGGGCCGCCGGTGAATGAAGGTCCGGCATCCGAAGAAGATATTTTTAGAATGATCGAAGCGGAGATGGAGTCAGGCGACAAACCTAAAGTTATCGCAAGACGCATTGCTGAAAAGGTCGAAGGCTGGACAGCTAAAGCGGTCTATGAAAAGGTAACTGAAAGGAAAAAAGGCGCTTAGCTGCGCATCAGAATAATTATGGATAAAGGAAAAAAGAAATTAGGTCCGGCTTTTGCCAGATGTTTTCTGCGCTCTTATTTTGCGGGAGCGGGATTCAATACCCGCGGCTTGCAGAATATAGGCTTTTCCTACGCCATGCAGCCCGGCCTTGAGGCCATCTATGATGACCATGCGGAGCTTGTTAAGGCGCGCAAGCGCTACGTGAAGCATTACAATTCGCATCCTTTCTGGGCTCCGCTTTTGGTAGCGATTTTTCTGTCTGTCGAGGTACAGATCAGAGATGGACGGTTTCCGGTTTAATTGCTGGATAAATTAAAAAATACGACCAGCTATACTCTTTCAGCCATCGGTGATTCGGTTTTTTCCGGTAGCGGGCTCATTTTCTGGGCCTTGGCGACTGTGAATATGTTACTGGCTGGTCTTCATTTGCAGGCTATGCTACTCGGAGTACTGATGTTTGTCGGTCTGCAAACGTTCAAGGTATTCACTTTCTGGTCCGGGATAAATAAAGGGCTGGGATTTTTGGATGAATTGAAAAGATGGGACTTGATCAACTGGGGAGAGCGGCTTAAATACGCCAACGGTTTTCTCGTTTTGTTGATCTGGTTTCAACTATGGCCCCGACCGTTGTTTGCATACGACTGGTTCGGGGGCACCGCAGTGCTCGGAGTACTGGGCTGGCTGGTGGCAACCGGTAAAATTGCCCGCGAAGTAGTGGCAGTGCTGGTGGTTGTTATCGGACTTATGACATTACATATGCTGTGATTTTTTCTTTTGAAGAAATAAGATATAAGGATTAATAACAAATGACTGAAGAGAGTGCGCTTCGCGAAGAGACCCCGGCTGGAGGGGAGGCGATTGTCCGGACTGTGGTTGTTAGCAACCAGTTGGGACTGCATGCCCGTCCGGCGGCAAAACTTGCGCAGGAAGCCCAGAATTATGAAGCGGACATAATGGTTGTCTGCGAATCTCAGGAAGTCGATGCCAAGAGTATTCTTGATGTACTCACTTTGGCAGCAGTTCAGGGTAGTGTCCTTGAATTGCGGGCTGACGGTTCCGATGCCGAAGCCGCCCTCGATTGCCTTGAGAGCCTTTTTAAAAACAGATTCGGCGAGGAAAAGTAAGTGGCCAGAGCGGTCGTCAACGGAATTTCCGTATCAACAGGTATAGCCATCGGTAAGGCTTTCTTCCTTAACCGCAGTATCTCATCCAGACTGCCCAGGCAGACTGTGCCTATGCATATGGTGGAGGGTGAGACCGCGCGGATGAAGAAAGGGTTTAGTGATGCAGTGGAAGAGCTCGCAGCTGTGCGGGAAAAGGTCCCTGAAGAGCTGAAAGAACACCAGTTGATCATCGATTCCCACCTGATGATGCTCAAGGACCCCAAACTGCAATCCTCCGCCCTTAAATATATCGACGAACTCAAGATCAATGCTGAATGGGCTTTGGACAAGGCTGTAAATGACCTTGAAAAAGCCTTTGGTGCGCTTGAGGATGTCTACATCCGTGAACGCATGCAGGATGTGCGTCAGGTGGCTTTGCGGGTACAGGCCAAGCTTATTGGCGGTGAGGCTAATCTGCGTCCGGTTGAAGGGCGCGTGGTGCTCATGGCCCATGACTTGACCCCGGCAGATACCATCGAGCTTGAAGTGAATAAGCTCATGGCATTCGTAACCACACTTGGCGGTAAAACTTCCCATACCGGGATTCTGGCCCGGACCCTGAACATCCCGGCTCTTGTCGGTGCGGCGGAGTTGGAAAATTCCGTTGTTGACGGTGATCTGGTCATTATTGACGGTCTGGCTGGAAAGGTGCTGGTTGATCCCTCTGACGAGGAACTGGAGCATTACTATACTCTGGAAACCCAGTTTGATGATTACCAGCGGACGATCATTCGCGGTTGTCAGCTTCCTGCTGAAACAGAGGACGGCTATAGAGTCCATGTAAATGCGAACATAGAACTTTTCGAAGAAGTTGCGGCAGTAATAGATAACGGCGGTGAGGGGATCGGCCTTTTCAGGACTGAGTATGCCTACCTCAACCGAACCGACCTGCCCACTGAGGACGAACTGGCAGAGAAGTATTCCGAGCTTGCGGCTATTATGTCTCCGCGTCCGGTAACCCTGCGAACCCTTGACCTTGGTTCAGATAAATTCATGGCCCATTTCGGGTCACTGGATGAGGCTAACCCGGCTCTTGGACTGCGGGCTATGCGCTTTTGCCTCAAGCATCAGGAACTTTTCAGGATTCAGCTGCGGGCTATGCTTAGAGCCAGTGTGCATGGCAATGTCATCAATGATGTTTCCCATGATTTGCGGGCTGAAGGAAGTTTTGCAGGCAAAGTCTGCCCTTGCGCGTGCGCAGCAGGAATTGCTTGAAGAAGGCATTCCCTTCAACAAAGATATGCCCATCGGGGTTATGATTGAGCTTCCGGCAGCAGTTATGATTGCCGAGATTCTGGCTCAGGAAGTGGACTTCTTCAGTATCGGTACCAACGACCTGATCCAGTACAGTCTGGGGATTGACCGCACCAACCCGCATGTATCCTATCTTTATCAGCCGTTGCATCCGGCTGTGGTGCGTTCCATTAAATACGTGGTCGATGCCGGACACCGGGCCGGTATTGGAGTAAGTCTCTGCGGTGAGGTTGCTTCCGATCCTTACTGCGTCCCGATTCTTATGGGTATGCAGATCGACAGCTTGAGCCTTACCCCGCAGGCCATTCCCGGCATCAAACGTATTCTCCGTCAGCTGAATATGCAGGAATGCAAGCAGCTGCTTAAAGATGTGCTTGGTTGCCGTACTGTTAGCAGAATCAACCGTCTTGTTACGGAAAATATTTATAAAAAGTATCCGGAAGAACTGACCTTTTTTGCGTCCCTTCTGGATAATGAAGAGATCACAGGTTAATCAGAAATCATGGCTAAGAAGAAAAAGAAGAGCCCATCTTCAATTGCGCTCAATAAACAGGCCCGCCGTAATTACGAATTCGTGGAAACCCTTGAGGCCGGACTGGTTCTGAAGGGAACTGAAGTTAAGTCCCTGCGTCAGGGTTTAGTCAGTTTTATGGATGGCTATATTAATTTCAAGGAAGGCGAGGCATGGCTGGTGGGTATTCATATCGCGCCTTACGATCATGCCGGATACACCCAGCATGAGCCGGACCGTCCGCGTAAGCTGCTGTTGCATGCGCGCGAAATAGAGAAGTTACAGAGCAGGGTTGAGCAGAAAGGCTTGACCGTTGTTCCGGTCAGATTGTACTTCTCAAGAGGTAAGATCAAGCTTGAGATTGCCCTTGCCAAGGGCCGTAATGTCCATAACCGCAAGGAAGAACTCAAGCGCAGGGATATAGCAAGAGATACGGCCCGTCAGCTGGCTAATTACTAGCCGGCCAACGAGCCGTAAAAAGTTCTCATCCACCCCTTGCCGGTGGGTGGAGAAAGCATGATAAGGGTATAGTAACCTTAGTCCGTCAAGGAGCGGACTTATTTTTTACTGGAGACCGGAAACGAGAATGGTAAAAGCCATTGCTGCGCCGACCCAGAAAATTGTTTTAACCATTCCGGTTACGGGGTCGAGTTTCTTTTCGCGGCCATATTCGCTGTCTTCTGGGGTGAAAACTTCAGTAACAAATGCGCTGATGGTGCTCATGGTCGTTCTCCTGTAAGCGTGATCAAGATTATAAAATCACGTAGTCAATGAATCCTTATTGCCCGTTTTCATGTTTTCAATCCAATGGGAATACTCGAACCCTGCCTTTAATATTTCTGATACCATTTTCGACTTTTAAAATGGCATAGCTAAGTAATTAAAATATGGAACTATACCAGATAAAAACATTTGTTGTGGTGGCCGAGGAAGGCAATATGACCCGTGCTGCCAAGCGGTTGCATGCCAGCCAGTCCACCATCAGCCTGCATATCAAGTCACTTGAAGAAGAATTCGACGTGCGCCTGTTTCTGCGCACTCCCAAAGGTATGCAGCCTACTCCGGAAGGAAAACAGCTTCTGGAAAAAGCCCGTGATATCCTTGATTCAGTGGAAAAGTTTGAATCGGAAGCCCAGACCTTTAAAGGTGAACTTTCCGGGGTTGCACGTTTAGGCTTGCAGACCTCGCCGGTATATCTAAGGACTCCGCAGCTGATTAAATTGATTAAGCAGGAGTTTCCGGGGCTGTCCGTGCGTCTGGTGCAGATGCCTACTTGGACAATCCGCAGTGACATTGCCGCCCGCAAGCTTGATGGCGGCTTTTTTTATTCCAATTGCCCGCCTGATGAAGTGGATGGTATCCTGCTTGAGAATACCCTGTTGCATGTGGTCGGGCCGGCCTCGTGGAAAGATCAGATGGAAGATGCCAGTTGGGAAGATCTTTCGAAATTGGATTGGATCTGGACCCCTGAGGAATGTTCTTTCAACGTAAAGCTCGAAGAAACTTTTTCTTCACGTGATCTTGAAGTTTCCAAATCCATGATTGCCGACAGCGAGGATACTCATAACGCCTTAGTTAAGTCCGGTAACGGCATTACCGTTATGCGTGCTGACGAAGCGGCTGAAGGCGTGGAAAAGGGCGAATTCTACATCTGGCCCGGAGGACATATCGAGGTAGGTCTCTATTTCGGATTCCCGCGTAAAAGGGAAAACGATCCCGTGGTTAGGGCACTTTTGGACTGTGTTGAAAAGGTCTGGGAAAAGGCGTAGTTTTTTGCCTCCGGCGGCTCTCCGAGGGCCAAAGAAACTTTTTGAAAAAAGTTTCTCTGGACTCTTCAAAAACTTTTATTCGGGCTTCGCCTCTTCAACGCTAAAATTGTATGAAACAATATCCTGATCAATTATCACGAGCTCATAAGAAATTTTTGCGGAACCTTTTCCCCGACAGGGAATCGAGTTTTGACGACGGTACTTTGCTGGCCTGCGGCGTTGATGCCAGCCAGCGACACGCAAAACCGCTGGCTTTGGTGCGTCCGCAGGAAACCGCACAGGTTGCGGAGTTGTTAAAGTGGGCTCAGGCAGAGCGGGTGCCTATCTACCCCCGCGCTCGGGCGACTAATAAAGTCGGGAACTGTGTTCCGGTTCGCCACGGAGTTGTGGTCTCCCTGCTTGATATGAATGATATTCTGGATATTGACGGGCGCGATTTTGTGGCAGTCACTCAGCCGGGAGTTATTACAGCTGATCTGCAAAAGGCCGTGGAAGCGCAAGGGCTTTTCTATCCGCCCGATCCGGCCAGCATGAAAATTTCTACTATCGGTGGAAATATTTCCACCTGTGCCGGGGGTATGCGGGCCGTGAAATACGGAGTTACCCGTGATTATGTGCTGGGACTTGAAGTGGTCCTGCCCGGAGGTGAAGTGATCCGCACCGGAGGCCGAACCCAGAAAAATGTAGTCGGGCTGAATTTGACCCGGCTTATGGTCGGTTCTGCCGGAACATTGGGTTTGGTTACTGAAGCTATTGTAAAGCTGTTGCCCTTGCCGGAAACATCCGCATCAGTCTTGGTGGGTTTCAAAGATTTAGGCGGATGTCTGAATGGAGCGGAGGCTGTATTCGGTTGTGGAATCCTGCCTACAGCTATGGAACTCATGGATCATAATACGATTAGGGCTTTGGAAATGCATTCTGCTGTACCCTGGCCTGAAGGGACAGGGGGCTTGCTTCTGCTCAAGATCGATGGCTCAGCTGAGTCGGTTAAGACTGACCTTGGGCGTATTGAAGAAGCTTTGCGGGCTGTTGCGGTTACCTTTATGGAGCAGGGCAGCGGTGCTGATCAGGAAAGGCTTTGGGAACTGCGCCGGGTGATAAGCCCTGCGGCGTTCAATCTTGCTCCGGATAAGCAGGGTGAAGATGTTGCTGTGCCGCGAGGCAAAGTTGCCGAGGCTATAAAGGGATATCATGCAATTGGTGAGCAGCTTGGGCTTACTGTGCTCTGCTTCGGGCATTTGGGTGACGGAAATATCCATGTCAGCACCATGTACGATAAATCTGCCGGAGAGCAAGAGAAGGCTCTTAAAGCCAAACAAAAAATATTTCAATTGACCCTTGAGCTGGGCGGAACGCTTTCCGGGGAACACGGCATTGGATTGACCAAGGCCAAATATATCAACATGCAAATGGATAAAACCCAGCAGCGGTTAATGGCAGGTATTAAGAAGACTTTTGATCCTCTGAATATCATGAATCCCGGGAAGGTGGTCTGATGGCGGCTCCTAAAAGTTGCGTACAATGCGGCAAATGTCTTGAAGTTTGCCCGCTGTTCAAGGCTACCGGAAGGGAAGAGCTGACCCCGCGGGCCAAGTTTTTTCTTGAATCCGTCTGTTCCGGTAAGGATGCGGGCGAGGAGCTGAGTGAAAAGGATTTCAAATCATTGGCCTCACTCTGTCTTGCTTGTGGACGTTGTGAAAAGAATTGTCCGCAGCATATGTCCGGCCCTGCTTTGGTTTCTGATCTACGTGCTAAATCAAAGGGCTTTACGCAGTCTTGTTGGGATTTGTGGCTACGCAGTCCCGGTTTGCTTTGGCCTATGGCTGCGGCTTTATCTAAATTTTCCCCTGAAGTCTTGCCGGAACCGTTTGGTTCAGCCCGTAAGCGGATGCAGGCACTTTTTGCCAAAAGCCCGGAGCCATGGGCAGAACTTGTGCCTCAGGCTAAATTCGAAGAGCGTAAGGTTGTGCTTTTCAGAGGTTGTGTGGGCCGTTATGCCCGCAAGGATTGGGCAGCAAAGGCTGAGCGGTTGATGGACAGTATGGGCTTGATCCGGGCTGAATCCGGGGATTTTAGTTGTTGTGGTTCTTCTTATGGCAGTGCCGGATTGCTGGATCGGCAATCCGGGGCAAGGGCGAAAAACATCAAGGTTTGGAAAGATGCGGGCAGTCCTTTACTGATTACTTTTTGCGCTACCTGCCTGAAAGGGTTGAAAGAGTATACTCTTGATGATTTTTCAGGTGATGAAGAAATGTACGCCAGATGGCAGGAATGCTTGACGCCCTTATCCTCTTTGTTGCTGGATGCTGAAGTTATTTTGCTCGATAACGCACCGGAGCAGGTAGCCTATCACAAGCCCTGCCATGCCCCGGAAGATGATACGGATCGGACATTGGTTGAAATTATTGCCGGGAAGCGTCTGCGTCCGGTCCAGGACGGTCTTTGCTGCGGTTTCGGTGGAATTATGCAACTGGGGGCACCTGAACTTTCCAAAGAAGTGGGCGAATACTCTTTAGGCCAGTTAACAAAGGGCATGAAATCGGGCGGGCAGATTCTGAGCGGATGTTCCGCTTGTGTGATTCAACTTGTCACTCTTGCAAAAGATGATTATTTTGCCTCCCATTGGCTTGATATTTTGAAATAAGTACTTATTAAATAACATCCGTTTATTTTTATTGACGATAATTAGCGGGCCATTCCGCGCTAGGAAAAAGGAATTTAGATGTTTAATTTGATTGTTTCCAAGTTATTCGGTTCACGAAATGAAAGATTCATTAAAAAGCTGAAGCCGCAGATTGATCAGATCGCAGCCCTTGAGCCGGAGATGGAAAAGCTCACAGATGAGCAGTTCCCGCAGAAGATAGCTGAATATAAAGAACAGGTCGCCGCAGGCACCTCCCTTGATGATATTTTGGTTGAAGTTTTCGCCCTTGTCCGTGAAGCAGGTAAACGCTCCCTTGAAATGCGTCACTATGACGTACAGATGGTCGGTGGTATGGTCCTGCATAGCGGTCGTATCGCTGAGATGAAGACAGGTGAAGGTAAAACCCTTGTGGCGACCCTTCCCGCTGTTCTCAACGCCCTTTCCGGTAAAGGCGTGCACCTGATCACCGTCAACGACTATCTTGCCAAACGTGATGCCGAGTGGATGGGCAAACTCTACAACTTCCTCGGCCTCACTGTTGGTGTTGTTGTCCACGGCTTAAGTGATGAAGAGCGTCAGGAAGCTTACGGCTGCGATATTACTTACGGTACC
The DNA here is from genome assembly GCF_000023445.1 of Maridesulfovibrio salexigens DSM 2638. Taxonomy (GTDB): domain Bacteria; phylum Desulfobacterota; class Desulfovibrionia; order Desulfovibrionales; family Desulfovibrionaceae; genus Maridesulfovibrio; species Maridesulfovibrio salexigens. The sequence continues at coordinate 224,749 of NC_012881.1, forward strand.
AACAACGAATTCGGTTTTGACTACCTGCGCGACAACATGAAGTTCTACAAGGAACAGCTTGTTCAGCGCGAACTGAACTACTGCATTGTCGATGAAGTTGACTCCATCCTCATTGATGAAGCCCGTACTCCGCTCATTATTTCCGGTGCTTCTGAAGATGCTACTTCCATGTACGGTCGGGTTAACTCCATGATTCCTCTGCTCAAGAGGGATGAGGATTTCGAGGTTGATGAGAAGGGCCGTTCCATCACCATGACCGATGACGGTGTCATGAAATGCGAACAGATTCTGGGTATCGACAACCTTTATGACTCCCAGCATATTTCTTTCCAGCATCACATAATGCAGGGCATCAAGGCTCACCATCTTTTCTCTCGCGATGTTGATTACATCGTAAAAGACGGTCAGGTGGTAATTGTTGATGAATTTACCGGACGTCTCATGCCCGGTCGCCGTTTCTCGGATGGCCTGCATCAGGCTCTTGAAGCGAAGGAAGGCGTAAAGGTCGAGTCCGAGAACCAGACCCTCGCTTCCATTACCTTCCAGAACTACTTCCGCATGTACAACAAGCTGGCAGGTATGACCGGTACTGCGGATACCGAGTCTGTTGAATTTGCACAGATTTACGATCTGGAAGTAATCGTAATTCCCACCAACACCGCAATGATCCGTAAAGATTTCCCTGACTCCATCTACAAGACTCAGCAAGAAAAATACAACGCCATTGCCGATGATATTGCTGCCAAGTACAAGAAGGGTCAGCCTGTGCTGGTCGGTACCGTTTCCATTGAGAAATCGGAACTGGTTTCCAGCCTGCTCAAGAAGCGTAAGATTCCTCACAATGTGCTCAACGCAAAGCACCATCAGCAGGAAGCGGAAATCGTTGCCGAGGCCGGACACAAGGGCCACGTTACCATTGCTACCAACATGGCTGGTCGTGGTACTGATATTAAGCTCGGTGAAGGTGTTCTGGAAATCGGCGGTCTGCACATTATCGGTACTGAGCGTCATGAATCACGCCGTATCGACAACCAGTTGCGTGGTCGTTCCGGTCGTCAGGGTGACCCCGGTTCCACCCGTTTCTACCTTGCCCTCGATGATGACCTGATGCGTCTGTTCGGTTCCGATCGCATTGCCGGAATCATGGACAAACTGGGCATGGAAGAAGGCGAGCCCATTGAGAACGGTATGGTCACCAAGGCCATCGAGAACTCTCAGAAGAAGGTTGAAGGCCACAACTTTGAAATTCGTAAACAGCTTCTGGACTACGATAACGTTATGAACCAGCAGCGTGAGGTTATCTACACCCTGCGTCGTGACGTTATGTACTCCGAGGACATGAACGAGATGACCGCAGAGTTTGTGGAAGAACTCTTTGATGATGCTTTCTATGCAGTCGAAGAAGCCAAGGGCAAGCCCCTTGATGCAGAGACTGAAGAAATGGTTCGCGTTCGCCTTGATGAACTCTTCGGTATAAACCGCAATGAGGAATTCAAGGAAGCACTGCCTACCCGTGAACAGGCGGAAGAGTGGGTCAGTGAGATTCTCGATACCCTCAAAGAGAGTGCAGGCGACCATTACCATGAAATTCAGCGTTACTTCCTGCTCGAAGCTCTTGACCGTAACTGGAAGGAACATTTGCTGAATATGGATCACCTGCGTGAAGGTATCGGCCTGCGCGGTTACGGTCAGAAAGATCCTAAACACGAGTATAAGCGCGAAGGTTTCGAACTTTTCCGTGAGATGCTCGGCCGTATCAAGGAAAACACAGTTCGTGCACTTTGCCACCTGCGCATTGAAACTGAGGTCCGCGAAGACGAGTTTCAGCACAAGGAAAGCAAGTCCGATCTCGAGTATTCCGATTCCGAAAATACCGAGACCAAGAAAAAGCCCAAGCGCCGCAGCGAGCCCAAAGTGGGCCGCAATGATCCCTGCCCCTGCGGTAGCGGTAAGAAATACAAGAAGTGCTGCGGTAAATAGCTGCGGTTCTTAATCCAAATATGAAAGCCCCTCGGCACTATGTGTCGAGGGGCTTGTTTTTTTGGGATTAGTTCTGTTTAGAATTTTTCGAACTCATCTTCAGAGTAATCGCTGCCCATATCCAGTGCCAGTCCGGAAGATGCTGCATTCTCCGATTGTGAAGCCGACTTTTCTTTCGGGGCAGCAGGAAGCGCATGGGGAGTGTTGTGGTTCTGGTTGTTAACTCTGAAGAACCCCATCGTCTGCTGCAGTTCTTCAGCCTGACTGGACAGCTCTTCGGAAGTAGAGGCCATTTCTTCGGAAGCCGAAGCATTCTGCTGGGTAACCTGATCAAGCTGCTGGACAGCCTTGTTGATTTGTTCTGCTCCGCTAAGCTGCTCGCTGCTTCCGGCTGTGATCTCCTGCACCAGATCAGCGGTACGTTTGATGTCCGGGACCAGTTGAGTCAACATTTCCCCTGCTTTTTCAGCTACATCTACAGTGCCGGATGAAAGGTCGCCGATTTCACGGGCGGCTTCACCGCTTCGTTCTGCAAGTTTCCTTACTTCTGCGGCAACGACAGCAAACCCTTTGCCGTGCTCTCCTGCACGTGCAGCTTCAATTGCTGCGTTCAGGGCCAGCAGGTTTGTCTGGCGGGCTATTTCCTCGATGATGGATATCTTTTCAGCAATATTTTTCATGGCATCAACGGCTTGAGTAACTGCTCTACCGCTTTCCTCTGCCTGTTGCGCTGATTGCACGGCAATGCTTTCGGTCTGCTGGGCATTCTCAGCATTTTGCCTGATGTTGGCGGTCATCTCTTCCATGGAAGAGGAGACCTCTTCAACGTTGGCAGCCTGTTCTGTGGAGGCTTGAGAAAGTGATTCCGCAGTTGCAGAAAGTTCTTCACTGCCTGAAGCTACATTCTCACTGGCGCTACCCACTTCGCCAACAACTATGGATAGGCGGTTGACCATATTGTTCAAGGCGGCTGCAAGAACACCTACTTCATCTTTTTGATTGATGTCTAAAGTGCGGGTGAAATCCCCTTGAGCCATGCGCTGTGCAAAACGTACACCCATCTGGATGGGTCCGGTAATGGCTTTGGTGAGGACAAAAGCGATCAGCATGCCGATGAAAAGGGCGATCAGTGCGCCGCTGATAAGGATGGTGGTTGATGTCTCTATCTGGGCCAGCATCTTGGATTTCTGGTCTGCCCTGGCTGCGCGGCACTCAGCGTCAGCTTCTCTTGCAGCTTCAACCATAGCTTTTTCAGCTTCAACCTGTTTTTCCATCAGTTCGGTATAGCTTTGAAAGTTACTGTAGTAACTTGAAATGGATTTAATAACTGCTGCAACCTGAGCAATGTTACCAGGATTATTGAATCTTTGTTTCAGGTTATCGGTCAGGTTTTCAATATTGATGATGTCAGTTTTGACCAATTCCAGATATTTTGGGTCGGATGAAATTATATATTCTTTTTCATTTTTGCGGGCATTAATGAACCATTTGATGGCTCGGTTAGCATCGTCAGCTTTGGACAGTTTATCGGTAATATCCTGCTGTCCCGCATTGTAGACTGAGCCGATGGTCTGGAATTGCGACCGGATTATTCCACTTTCTATTTTTCGTTTTGTCTCTGCAAGTATGGATTCCAGTTGTTCCTTTTGCTCTGAGCGTACTTTTTCAAGTTCAGAGAGGGCCGTGCGTGCATATGCGCGCATTGTTTCCATTGTTTCCGCTCTACTGTTCACCAATTCCACATAGCGTGCAAAGGCAGATTCATATTTATTAACAGCCTGCCCTAATTCAGTCATTTGATCGTGGTTAACTTTTTGTGAGAACTTTTGATTTGTGATTTCTATCTGTTCCCGAAGAGCGCTTATGAATTTCCTGTGTTTTTGCAGGTAGGTATCGTCTGAACGCAATATGTAGTTTTTTTCACTCATGCGGGTTTCAAGGATAGTGCGGACCATACGGTTAACGTCGTCTGCCTTGTCGACCCTGTCTTCAATTCCCTGCATGCCGTTATGACCTACATAGGCCATAGCAATTGTTAAGATGATCATGAGTCCAAAACTCAGGCCTAATTTCATAGCCAGTTTCATGTTTTTCAACATAGGAACCTCCTTATGAGGAAATAGCGCTATTATGTATGATATACGTGTCTCGGTTTTAGTTTATAACACACCTCAAAAGTGGAAAGAAAGGAAAATGTTAAGAAACGATTATATAGCGGATTAAGATACGTTCAGAGCTACGGAATTTTTTTTGGTAAAAATGTATTGATTGAATAATCAATGAGGTGTAGAGAGCTGCATCAATTTCGAACATATGGGTGTAAATCCGCTTCTAAAACAATATAAATTACAGTGAGTGCAAAAAAAATGCTCGCATTATTCTTTCAAACCTACTTAAAACTGTTTTTTGTTCTGACCCCGTTTTTCGCTATTTCTGCTTTCTTATCCCTGACTCAGGAGATGTCTCCGGCAGAGCGGAAAAAAACGGCAGTAAAAGTCACAGTGGCAGTTATTGTCAGCTCAGTGATCCTTTACCTCTATGGCAGATATATCTTTGATGTGTTCGGTATCACCCTTGATGCCTTCCGCATCGGCGCAGGCGCTGTTCTTTTCCTTTCTGCACTGAATATGGTCAACGGAGGGGGCAAGAAATTCGATGCCGGTAAAGACGATGACGACATTGCGGTAGTGCCTCTGGCTATCCCTATCGTGGTCGGTCCCGGAACAATCGGCGCTTTGCTGGTCATGGGTTCGGGTGTGCAGGGCTATAAAGATATGTTCTTGGCCTGCTGTGCTCTTGTTGCTGCTGTATTAACGGTAGGAATTCTGTTATTTATCTCCTCAAGCCTCAAACGTCTCCTCGGAAAGAGAGGTCTGAACATCATGAGTCGTTTGACCGGGCTGGTTGTCGCATCCATCGCTGCCCAGATATTTTTTACCGGGCTACGCAATTTCATGCTGAACTAACTGTTACGGAAAGGAGGATTCGCAATGGCAGGAGTAAAAAAATTAACCGATAGGTTTTTGATCGCACTTTTCAGACGAGGCAAGGCTGATTATTTGCCGCCGTCTTATTTAGAGACAGAAGGTGGAAAGGTGCTTGCTCCGGGCGAAACCGACAAGCTTCAGGGATTGCTTGCCGAGATGACCGGCAAAGGGATTCTTGAGGAGAAGGGAGGCGAGTATAAGCTTCTTTCCGATCCGTATGCTTAGTTAACCATTCTTTTAAATAAGAAGGCCGCAATATCCAGCTGGATGTTGCGGCCTTTTTTTAATCTACAGGAACGAATGAGCATTCCATGTTCTGCTCTTCGTCTACTTCCACAATCGCCACACAGGGCGGACGTTCATCTCGTGGCGAGGTCAGGCTGCCGGGATTAAGCATCTGTACTCCGCTGACGATGGACCAGTCCTGTATATGGGTGTGTCCGTAACAGACCAGATCAAAATCAGGTCCGAAAGACTGGGCTACGTTGAGTGAAACCTGCGAACGTGAGCCCCAGCCGTGAGCAATACCTATGCGCAGTCCGTGGAAATTTACTGACTCAAGCGGTTGCAGGTAGTCAGAGAGGGTCCATTCATCACAATTGCCCAGCGCCGCGTGGAAATTAGGGTGCTGGCAGAAAAACTGCCACATGGAAAAAGTCGTCAAATCACCGCAATGCAGGAGCAAGTCCGCATTTGCAAGGTACTTATTAAAAACCTCCGTGAGCCTTTTATCGGGCTCACGGAGGTGAGTGTCAGATATTACTGCGATTTTCACGGTGCCTACTTTTCTGGTGCCGCATCCGGGTTGGTGGTCATCTTCGGTTTAGGCTTGTTTGGGTCTATCTTGGCGTCTCTGACCTGTTTGCCTCGGTAACTAAGGTAAGCGTCCCTAAGAGCGAGGTAGGGGTCAATAGAGCCTTCCTTGAGGGATTCGTATTCACCGATGTGGAATGAAAGTTTGTTGATCTGGTTGTAAGCTCCGGCAGATGCGGAGTAATACCAGGGAATGCCGAACCACCAGAAGGGGTTGAGCACGAAGGTGTCAATTCCAAGTCCGACTGAATCACGAATTGTGGAAGGGCCGAAGAAGGGCAGTACGAAGTACGGACCGTTGGGGATGCCCCAGACACCGAAGGTCTGTCCCATATCTTCGTTGCCGAGGTAGAGAGGCATTGTTGATTGTGCTTCGCCTACAACATTACCAAGTCCTCCAAGTCCGAAGACCGAGTTAGCTACAAACTTGGATGTCTCAGCACCGGCAGTATAAAATTTACCCTGCAGCAGACAGCTTATCAGGCGTACGGGGTAAAGCATGTTCTGGAAAAAGTTGTTGGTCCAGGTTCTGGGCTTGAGCGGAACCAGCCACATGTAGCCTTGAGTAACGGGTTTCATGATGTTGAAGTACAGATAATCGTTGAACTTGAACATCGCACGGTTGTATCCCTGCCATGGGTCGGAAGCATATGCTTCTTCGTGCTGCTCGGAATCCCCCCACATATCCTCGCTGAAATCATCTTCAGCGTATTCCTCAGGATTGTTTTTAACGGCACCGATCACGCCGGAGCCGACTTGAGCCACCACTATGGAATCTTGCGTATCCGCAGACCTTACCTGTGAAGGAAAGGTTAAAAGGATCATAGTCAGAACCACAAAGGCGAGGATGGTTGTGGAATAGTTCCTGGTCATGGTTATTTCCCGTTATTTAATGCCGTTTTCAGCTGTGGCTTTAGGGTTCGCTTTAAGCTCAGCACATTTATCTTCGAGTCGCTTGAAAAGTTCTTTCTTGCTGGCCTCGAAGGTCTTATCATTTGTAGTGTCAAGAATTCCGGTAAACTGTGTGCGATAGTTCTTGACCAGACTTACGCCTTCGATTTTTACGTCATAAACATCCCACTCGCCATCGGTGAGCTTCATGCGGTAAAAAACAGGGATATCCTGTTTGCCGGTAAGCAAACGGGTGTCTACTTGTGCGTATTTTCCCTTAATAATAGTCTCTTTGTCAAATGCGACTTTCTCACCGGAATATTCTCCGACACGACCAAGGTAGGTCTGTTCGAGTACGTCAGTGAAAAGATCAACGAATCTTTCTCTCTCTTCAGGGGTAAACTTAAGCCAGGGCCGCCCTATGGAACGTTTGGAAAGTTCTTCGAAATTAAAAAAATCCTTTATGGTTTCGCGGATTTTGAGAGTCATCTCTTCCTGTTTGTCAGGGTTCCCTTTGAGATCAGGGTCGTTGAGAATTGCTATGACTCCCTGAATCCCGGAACGCAACCGGACCATGGGTGAGTTTTCTGCCGCAAAGGCCGCTCCCGCAGAAAGACTGAGGAGCAAGACGATAATGAATATGGATAATGTTCTTTTCATTTTAGAGAACCGATTATTTATTAAATTGTTTTTTTTAGACTTTGCCAAAAACATAATTACTGATCAAGTCTTCAATATCAATTGCTGACTCTGTTTCAATGATAACTCCGCCCGGTTCAATGGGGTCTCCAACACCGCCGGGAGTTATTTTGATATATTTATCCCCGATTAAACCACTGGTTTTAACTGAGGCAATAGCATCGTCAGTCAGTTCGATGCGCTTTTCAAGGCTTAAAGTCAGCACAGCCTTCTGTTTTTCAATGTCGAGATTAATTTTGCTTACGTAGCCGATAGGAACGCCCATCATTTCAACGGGAGAGTTAACCCGAAGCCCGGTCACATCGTTAAAGCTGGCGGTAACATGGTAATGGTCGTCTGAGAACATATGCACATCACCGAGCTTAATACTCATGTAGACAATACAGAGCAGACCGATAAAGACGAATATGCCGACTGCTGTTTCTTTAGGATATTTTTTCATGCCGGAGTCCGTTCCAAATTAATTGCTGTTCAAATCGCCAATGTATTTGGCGCAATCCATTTTCATAACAGAAGGATCAAGAGGAGCCATGGTCAGGCGCGGAGCTTCACGTTCCTCACTTTCACGATCCAGGAATTGACGCAGGTAAGGTTCTTCCGTTGCCAGAAGTTCATTCTTCTGACCTTTGAAAAGAGTTTTACCTTCACCGAGAACTACAACGTAATCGGCAATTGTCTGCATGCTGGCCAGATCATGGCTGACCACCACGATAGTCATATCGAACCTTTCTTTGAGTTCAATGAGTAAATCGTCAAGCTCGGCCGAGTTGATAGGGTCGAGTCCTGACGTGGGTTCGTCACAGAACAGGATGTCTGGATCCATGACCATTGCGCGGGCCAGACCTGCCCTTTTGCGCATTCCCCCGGAAAGTTCATTCGGGTAGTAGTCCATGAAATTTTCAAGACCCACGAGACTCAGTTTCGACCTGACCACGTCATGGATCTCGTCTTGCTTGAGTCTGGTGTGCTCGCGCAGCGGTAAAGCTACGTTATCGAAAAGGTTCAGTGCACCGAGCAGAGCCCCATCCTGAAAAAGAACGCCGATACGTTGTTTCAGGCAGCGGAAGGCTTTGCGCTTGAGTTTGTAAATATCATGCCTGCCGAGATATACGGCACCACTGATGGGAGTGTTGAGTTTGAGGATATTTTTAAGCAGGGTTGATTTACCACAGCCTGAGCGTCCGAGAATAACAGAAATTCCACCGCCGGGAAGAGTAGCATTGATATCGGAAACTACGGGATTTCCGCCGTAGCCGATTGTCAGGTCTCGATTCTAATATCCGGTGCCTTGGTGCTCATCAGATCCCTCTAGAGAAGCAAGGAAGTTATGATGTAGTCGGCTACAAGAACCAGAACACAGGACATAACTACTGCGGTTGTTGTTGCTTGGCTCACGCCTTCGGGACCTTTGCCGTCTTTTCGGTGGTGGGTAAAATACCCCTGAAAGCAGCAAACCGTGCAGACCAGAACTGCGAATACGAGAGATTTGTTGAATCCGGCCGAAATATCATCCCAACCCAAGGCGGTATGAACACGGTGCCAGTACACGCCTGCGTTGCCGCCCATCAGCATTACTCCGCTCAAATAGCCGCCAACAATCCCGATAAGATCGAAGAAGGCTGTCAGGATCGGGAAGGAGATAAGTGAAGCCACCAGTTTGGGGCTAACCAGATAATTTATAGGGTTGATGTCCATGAGTTCGAGGGCATCGATCTGTTCAGAGATGCGCATTACCCCGATTTCAGCCGTCATGGACGATCCAGCCCTGCCGGTCAGCATTATGGCGGTCAGTACTGGGCCTAGTTCACGCACCAGCGAAAGAGCTACAGCCGCTCCGAGAAAACCTTCAGAACCGAATTTGGATAAGGCGTACTGAGTTTGTAGGCCGACAACCATACCGGTGAAAAGCCCGATCAACGATATAACAGTAATGGACTTGACTCCTATGAAGTAAAGTTCCTTTACTGATTTTTTGAAAATTCCAAGTGAACTGAAAATATGAAGCAGGCCGTGCATGAGGAAAATGAACATTGCTCCTGCCTCATTGAGGAGGTTAATGCTCAATTTACCAACCATATTTATCGGCAGGAGTAATTTGTTTTCAGTTTCTACTTGGGACATGGGCAATTACTTACCATAAATAGTTTTAAAACGTTAATTAAATTTCAGTAATGTTAGTGCTAACGGTCAATTTTGGACAAAGCTAAACCGACCCCTTAGCACAATGATCTCGAAAATAAAAGGACGAAAAAGGTATAGGAGCAGTATTAACTCCTGTCCGGTCCAAACTAGTTGTTCTTCAGATCAATCTTCGTCATCAAGACCGTTTTTATTTTCCCACCAGCTTGGAGGCGGACCGAGATACCACCAGTCTTTATGGTCAGTCTCAGCTATCTTATCGGCTAATTGCTGACCTTCTTCAGTTCGCAATCTTTTCAGTGCCGATTCCATCCATTTGCCGGCGTAGGGATTACCCATATCCAGTTCTTCTTTGAGGTTGAGGATGAAATCAATTTGGTCAGCATCCTGAGCCAGTTTTGATTCAATGGTTTCACATTCCTCAAGCTCTTCCCAGTGAGGGAATATTTTATCTTCGAGTCCTGTCCCGGCAAGCGTGTGCCGCAAAGCCTTATCCCGGTAGCTACGGTTGTAAATACGGTTTACGTAGTTGAAGTCCCCGGTGCGGGCTTCATGCAGGTCATGGAAAAGACACATGAAGACTGTGCGAGCCATGTCTGCCCCAGCCATGTCAGCCAGAACGTATCCGAGAACAGCCACCCGGTAGGAGTGGTCGGCAACGGACTCAGATCCTGTGCCCAGAAACTGGTATCCTGTTCTCGGGGTTTTGCGCAGCATGCCGACTTCGAATAGGAAATCGGCAAGCCTGGTCATTTTGTCGCGGTTTTTAAGGTTTTTCATCATAGGAAAGTCTGATTATATATGTGTAATGTGAAATTTTTAAGATCTGTAATCGGCATTAATGCTGATGTATTCCTTGGTCAGGTCAGAAGCCTGCATCATGGAGGTTCCTTCGCCATCACCAAGAGTGATGTTTACCTCAACATCCTGCTTACGCATGATCGGTTCAAGCAGAGCGTCCATGTCACCTTCAACCGGCTTGCCTTTTTCAAATACAATTATTTTACCGAAGCTTAAGGTCAGCTGCTCAGGATCAAACTCTGCTCCGCTCCTGCCTGCGGCAGCTACGATGCGGCCCCAGTTGGGGTCTTCACCGAAAAGAGCGGTTTTTACCAGTGGGGAGTTACCGACAGCACGAACCATAAGTTCAGCGTCTTCATCCGATGCAGCGCCGCTTACTTTAATATGCATGACCTTGGTGCCGCCTTCAGCATCCTGCACTATCATATAAGATAGCTGCTGGCAGATATCGAGGAGCAGGGCTTCAATTGCATCTTTTGTCTCTGCGCTATCAGCTTTGACTCCGGATGCTCCATTGGCAAAGGCCATAACAGTGTCGTTTGTACTGGTGTCGCCATCAACGGTGATGCAGTTGAAGCTTTTATCAATGCATCTGCGCAGAGTTTCCTGCCACCATTTGGGGTCAACTTCTGCATCACAGGTTACGTAGCCGAGCATGGTAGCCATATTCGGAGAGATCATACCCGCGCCTTTGCACATGCCGAGCATACGTACGGGCTTGCCGTTACATTCTATCTCGCCCCATGCAATTTTGGGAAATTTGTCGGTAGTCATGATGGCTTTCGCAGCCTTGACCGGATCGCTGTCGGAAAGTGCCGGCTTGAGTTTGGGTGCGACCTCACGCCACTTTTCCATATTGAAGCGCGGTCCGATAACCCCGGTAGAGGAGGGAAGTAGATCGCGTGAATTCAGTCCAAGATATTTTGCAGCCAAGATAAGGCTTTCCCGGCAATCTTCAATCCCTTCAGCTCCGGTACAGGCGTTGGCGAGTCCGGCATTGACGATGGCTCCGCGGACTATCTGTGATTCAGCAAGAATTTCCTTGCCCACAGTAACCGGTGCAGCCTGAAATTTGTTTTTGGTGAATACTGCCGCTGCAACAGCAGGAACTTCGCTGAGAATCAGGGCCAGATCATTACGGCCGCTGTATTTGAATCCAGCCTCAAGGGCTGCGAATTTGTATCCTTCGGGAATTTGAAGCATGGTCTTTTATCCTCTGAAATATCCTGCCAGCAAAGGTGTTGACAGTAGTTTTTTGTTGTTACTCTCTCAGAAAAAACTGTGCAAGATAAAATAGCTGATTAAAACAAAAGTTATTGCGATTCATACAAAAAAACGGGTCTGTCCAAGCAAGAACAGACCCGTTGATATAAGCTGATTGAGTTCAGACTAATTCAGGAGGTCCTTGCGGACATATTCAACTTTAGCCTTGGATCGCAATTCGTTCAGGAAAGCGCCAAACACTTCGTTGGCGCGCTGCTGGAATATAGCATCCATGACCATATCTTTCTGGGCTGCCCATGCTTCCTCTTTGGGAGGAATGCGTTCATCAACACGGGCAACAATGAAACCGCCGGGAAGTTCGAAAACTTCAGACATCCACTGGTCTTTCTTAGCAGCTAAAGCAGCCTGAGCCAGTTTGGGGTTCATGCCCAGGCCGGGAACAAAACCGTCGCGACCGAAGGGTTCAGAGGTTTTCAGATCCTTTTTAATGACCTTGAGGGCTGCAGCTTCAGTCTTTTCATTAGACAACTGGCCCATGAGAGCAAGAGCTTTGGCTTTAGCCAGATTCATTGCTTGCTGCTGGGAAAGGAAGCTTTCAATATCCTGCTTCTGGTCCTTAAGCGGGCTCAGGGACGGAGGAACATCTGCTTCTTTTTCTACCAGAATGTAACCGCCGTCGATAGCAACAGGCATATCAGTCGCGTTGCCTTTAGGCAGGGCGATGATAGTCTGGGCAGCACTCTCGGTCATACCGAAGGCACGGGAGAGGTTTTCAACAGTTGCCTGTTCGCTTTTCTTGAAAGCAATACCCAGTTCTTCGGAAACTTTGTCCAGCTTCATGCCGGAAGCAAGCAGATCAATAGCGTGGTCCAGTTTGTCAGTAATGGAGTCTGCTGCTTTTTCCTGAGCTATCAGGGAGTTGATTTCGTCCTTGACCTGATCAATATCTTTCTGGCCGGCTTCGCGGACGTCATCAATTTTGATCAGGTGCCAACCGAAACGGGTACGTACAGGCTCGCTGATTTCACCTTTCTTGAGAGCGAAAGCTGCTTCTTCAAAAGGTTTAACCATGGCACCGCGGCCAAACCAGCCGAGTTCTCCACCTTTGGAGCTGCTGGGACCTTCAGAGTACTTTTTAGCCAGTTTACCGAAATCCTGACCGGACTTGGCTTTGGCGAGTACTTTCTTAATTTTCTTTTCTGCCGCAGCTACATCTTTGTCAGAAGCATTCTCATCAACAGTGATCAGGATATGACGTGCATTGACCTGAGCCTCCTGCTGGAAAGTTTCTTTGTTCGCTTCGTAGTATGCTTTGATTTCTTCGGGGGTAACGGTCTCATTGATAGACAGTTCTTCCGGAGTGAAAGCAATGTATTTAACAACAGAGCGTGCCGGGATAGTGAATTTGTCCGGGTTGGCTTTGTAGAAATCTTCAATCTGTTTGTCGCTGATCTTGATATTTTTAACAAAGTCAGCACCGGATACATAGTAATAATCGATCTGAACTTTTTCAGCAGCAGAGTCGAAAAGTGCGCGGGCATCAGCTTCAGTGGGCTTGACCGGCATGGTTACGTATTCCTGCAGCTTGCTGATCAGAGCGCTGTTGCGCATGTCATTTTCAAAGGTAGCAGCGGACATGGCTCTGCTCTGCAGGAAAGCCTGATAGAGATTCATGTCGAATTTGCCGTCTTTGTCTGCAAAAGCAGGAATCTTGCTGATGCTGTATGAAAGTTCACTGTTAGATACAGAGAGTCCGAGTTTTTCTGCTTCTGCTTCCAGAAGTTTCTGGCTGACCAGCTGTTCAAGAACAGCTTTCTTGAATTCAGGGGACTGCAGTTGATCGGAGTCTAAATTGGGATTCTGAGCCCTTAATGCTTCAGCGGTTTCGCGGTAGACCTGCATGAATTCCTGAGTAGGAACAGGCTGGTCGTTAACGTAAGCGATTACCGGATCGGTGTTGCCGTTGAATCCGCCGGCGCCGAAGGCAAAAATAAAAACTGCGATAATGATACCGAATGCGATTTTGATACCCCAGCTCTGGGCATTTTGGCGCAGAATGTCCATCATGGCTTCTTCAGTCTCCGTTTGCAGCAGGTGCTGCTTTCAAGTGTTTATTCTATTTTAACAGGCAGGGCATCCACCAGTGCGGATACCCTGCCATACTCATTTACAGTTGTTTACCGACGTAGTTCAGCAGGCCGCCGGCTTTAATAATTTCTAGTTCTTTTGTGGAAAGGTCGTTTTTGACTTTAATTTCAGCACCATCAGCCATGACAACAGTTTCGCCGCCAGGTGTGATTGTGGTGGTATCGATGGTCAATTTACTACCTTCCGACAGTTTGTCGTAATCGCTCTTTTCAGAGAGTACAAGGGGTAGAATGCCAAAATTGACAAGATTTGCACGATGAATGCGTGCAAGAGACTTGGTAATTACGGCAACAACGCCCAAATGACGGGGGCCGAGAGCAGCATGTTCGCGGCTGGAACCCTGTCCATAGTTTTCTCCGCCGAGAATGATTCCGTTATCAGCAGCTTTCATGCGGCCGACGAATCCTTCATCAACTCGGCTGAAGATATATTCACTGATTGCGGGAATATTGGAACGCAGTGCAGTGATCTGCGCGCCCGCGGGAAGAATGTGGTCAGTCGTGATGTCATCTTCGACCTTGAGGCGGATTTCAGAGGAAATCTGATCCGGCAGGGCGGAGAATGTCTCAAGAGGAACAATGTTGGGACCGCGCACGATTTCAACTTCAGCTCTGTTTTCAGGAGGGAAAATAAAAAGATGGCGGATTGAAGGAACTTCTTCAGGGAAGTCGATCTTGGCCGGAGGAGTACCCCAGGTTGCGGGATCGGTGAATTCCCCTGCAAGGGCCAGCTTCGCGGCAGTCTGCGGGCTTGCAAGATAAACCTGCGCATCCTGAGTTCCGCTGCGTCCTTCAAAGTTACGGTTGAAGGTACGTACGCTCACCCCGGCAGAAGTGGGGGAGCCGCCCATACCGATACAGGGACCGCAGGTACATTCGAGCAGTCTTGCACCGGAATCAATGAAGTTGGCGATAAGTCCATCGGAAGCAAGCATTTTGAGAACCTGCTTGGAACCGGGGGAGATCATCAGGTCTACACCTTCAGGCAACTGCTGGTCCTGCAGGATCAGGGCGGTTGTCTTCAGGTCGGAGTAAGAAGAGTTGGTACAGGAGCCGATGGCTGACTGGTTGACTTTGAGTCCGGCGAGAGACTTAACAGTTACAACACGGTCAGGCATATGCGGCTGGGCTACCAGCGGTTCAAGCTCAGAAAGGTTGATTTCTACAACTTCAGCGTAAGTTGCGTCTGCATCAGCGATAAGCTCGGACCAGTCTTCTTCGCGGCCCATGGCCTTGAGGAAAGCTTTAGTATTTTCATCACTGGGGAAGATAGAAGTGGTAGCACCCAGTTCCGCGCCCATGTTGGTGATGACTGCACGTTCGGGAACGGAAAGAGTCTTTACGCCTTCACCTGCAAATTCAAATACCTTGCCTACACCGCCTTTAACGGTCTTGAGCTCAAGCAGCTTGAGGATAATGTCTTTGGCAGAAGCCCATCCGGTCAGTTTGCCGGAGAGTTCAACCTTGACTACCTTGGGCATGGGAATGGAGTAGGGCTGTCCGGCCATTGCCAGAGCAACGGAAAGTCCGCCAGCACCCATAGCCAGCATACCCAGTCCACCTGCTGTAGGGGTGTGGCTGTCTGAACCGATCAGGGTTTTGCCGGGTTTGGCAAAGTTTTCCAGATGCAGCTGGTGACAGATACCTGTTCCGGCAGGAGAAAAGACAACGCCATGCTTGGCAGCAACGGTGCGCAGGTACTGATGATCATCAGGGTTACGGAAACCCATCTGCAGGGTGTTGTGGTCCACGTAACTTACGGAAAGTTCGGTCTGGACTTTGTCAATCCCCATCGCTTCAAATTGCAGATAAGCCATGGTGCCGGTGGCATCCTGAGTAAGAGTCTGATCAATTCGTAGTCCGACCTCTGTTCCCGGCTCCATTTCGCCATTCAAAAGATGTGCAGATATGATCTTTTCAGTAATATTTAAACCCATGATACCTCCGGTATGATTGTGCTTTTCTTAAGCAGATTTGAAACTAAGTGTCCTGTTGTACGTCGCATGCCCGCGTACTTCATAAAGTGCCCGCTAAAGCTGTTATGAGAAGGCGGGGATCTGTTATCCTTCCATTCCGAGGCGCATTCGGTTTATTTTTCGTTGACGGATGTCAATCTCTGCTTCCAGACGAAGTTTGTCTTGCTGGGATTCGAAGATTTCCTTGGCAAAATAGATCCCTTCAGAAGGATTCTCACTTGCCAGCAGTGTTTTAATTCGCTGCTGGCAAAGTGTAAGTTCCTTCTTAAAGTTCTCGATTTCTACTTCGATCTCAGGGATGCTAATCGATTTTGATTCTTCTTCGGGTTGTTGATTCATCTTTTTTCTTAACCTCAGGGTCCTTGAGACCGTTGATTTCCGGCAGGCTGTTGTAGAGGGTCCAGTAACGAGGCCAGAGGTCAGAGATGTCGCCGGGGTTTTCAAGAGAGATTCCGGGGCGCATCCAGGCCATGAGACCGAGAGCAATACCGAAGAAAGGAGTAGGAGCGGACCATGCTTCATCCCATTTGAGTCTGCCGGGAAGAACGGTAAGTTCTTCTTCGCCACGTTCATATTTGATTCCGAGGCGTTCAAGCAGTTCAATACCCTGCTCAAACATCACTGCGTCAGCAATATTGCTGACTTTGCATTCTGAGCGGGAGTTTACTGCGAGGGCAAGACCTACGGGGAAGAGGTCATTTGCATTTCCGAAGTTAAAGGAGGCTTCTGCTGCGGCTTCACCCTTAGTTGCAGTGATGCTTCCTTTAGAAATTTCAATATTAAGACCACCGGCCTTCAGAATCCGAAGAGCGTCTTCAGCGGTTTCTGTTTTGGGCCAGTAACCATTGATAGTTACCTGTCCATTGCTGAAAGCAGGCATTGCCAGCAGTGCGGCACAAAGTTCTGGTTCCAGCGCAATGGAAAGCTGTTCAGGAACAGATATTTCCTTTGTTGCGGGAATAGAACATTCAGTTTCATTTAACTTGGCTTTGATGCCGGATTTTTTGAGTACTGCGACAACTTCTTTAAGCAGCCCAGCACCATGCCAACCTTCTGCAAATTTCATGGTCAGTCCCTGAGGATAGGTCCATGCAGCCAAAGCAAGAGCAGCGACAAATTCAGCAGGAATGTCTTCAGAAATTTCAATGGAGGATGCCATGCGTCCACCGCACTCAAGGCGCGCGGGTAAACCATGACTCTGGAGGTCAAGAGTGTTGAGTCTTGCACCCAGAGGAGAAAGAACTTCAGCCAGCGGTCTGGAATCATACTGTTTGAGAATAGGCCCACCGGCAATTTTGAACTTGCCGACAGTTTTGAGGCCGAATGCAATTGTCAGGAACATGGTCATTGCATTGTCCCCGGCAAAGATCAGCTTTTCTTCAAATTCGATTCCTTCACCGGAACGGGATTCGATGGTTTCGCCATCCCATGAAAGATGTGCTCCAGCCTGATTAAGCGCTTTGATCAGTTCGGTGATCTCATCGTTAACGCACAAGGGGCCCATTTTAGCTTCAGCGCCGGCTGCTGCACAGAGAGCAATCCAGAGCTTGGACTGAAAAAGGGAACCGGGACCGTCAAAAGTTACGTCCACAGGTTTTTGGGGCGGAGACAAAACATATGTAGAAAGCTTGCGGTTTTCGGGTTTGGCAACACCTGCATAAGCAAGGTTGTTGAGCTGTTCGAAAACACGGCGTGCTGTTTTGAGGTCGAACTTTTTATGACCGGCTTCTGCAGACCATGTTTCAAAGATACGTCTTTCCATATCCGGATCGCCGAGGGGCAGACCTTTCTGTTTGCGTTTGCTTGCAGCTTTACCCATAAGGTAGTTTCTGCGGGATACGAGGGAAAGAAGTCTTGCGTCCAGCTCTTTAATTTCGTCGAGCAGGGACTGTCTACGCGGTGCAGCACCGCCGGAACGTTCAAATTTTTTATATTCGGGCATTATTTTGGTTTCCTGAAATGTGATATAGAGAAGTCCACCTTAATAGCGCGATTTCTCCCGATGGGCAACCCCTCTGATTTGCGGTGTAAAAAAGAAGCCCTATTCGCCCGTAATGAAAAGAAAAGGGGAGAGGCGAAAAACGCCTCCCCCCTGAATAAGCAAGTAGTAATACTACTTAAATTACATTGCGTCGCCGGAAGCTGCGCCCTGCATTTTGACTTCAACCTTTTCGGTGAGGCCTTCGTAGTATTCGCGGAGCTGTACGAGAACTTCGTCACGACCGAAGTGATCTACGATTTCAGCGCCTTCGGAGAGAGCTTTACGCAGTTTGGTACCGGAAAGGATTACGCGCTCTTCTTTGTTGTGGGGGCAGGTTCTCAGGGAAGCCATGCCGTCGCACTTGTAGCAGTAGAAAGTCCAGTCAATTTTCATGGGCTCACAAAGGAGAGCTTTACCGGGCTCGGGGCAAGCTTCAGTTGCGTAAGGAATCTTGTCGAAGATTTCCTGAGCTTCGAACAGACCGTAGAAGTCACCAACACCAGCGTGGTCACGACCGATCAGCATGCGGTTAACACCGTAGTTCTGACGGAAGGTAGCGTGGAGGAGACCTTCACGGGGACCTGCGTAACGCATATCGAGGGGGTAACCAGCCTGGATAACGTTTTCTTTAACAAAGTAGTGCTCAACGAGAGTGTCGATTGCTTTAACACGAACTTCAGCAGGAATGTCACCGGGCTTGAGGTTACCGATCAGGGAGTGGATCAGACAACCGTCACAAACTTCGATGGAGATTTTTGCCAGGAACTCGTGAGAGCGGTGCATGGGGTTACGGAGCTGGAGAGCAGAAACAGTGGACCAGCCTTTTTCGTCGAACATTGCACGGGTTTCTGCGGGACGCAGGTAAACGCCTTTGTACTGTTCGGGGTACTCACCTTCGGAGAGAACTTTAACGGGACCAGCGAGGTTGTACTTCTTCTGAGCCATAACCATCTGAACACCGGGGTGATCTTCGAGAGCGGTTTTCCAGAAGATATCGTCTGCGGATTCTTCGCCTTCACCTTTGAAGACCTGGTAGCATTCCCATTTCTTGTCTTCTTCGGTCATTTCGTATTTTTCGGTGATCTGCATGGTAGCATATACTTCACCGTTGTTTACGAGAGCGATTTCGTCACCGACTTTAACATCTTCGTCGTCGGAGTCGAGGGTAACCGGTACGGGCCAGAAGGTGCCGTCGGTCATCAGAAATTTTTCACAAACGCCTTTCCAGTCTTCTTTACCCATGAAGCCGTTCAGGGGAGAGAAACCACCACATCCCATCATGATGAGGTCACCCTTTGCGCGGGCGGAAATTTCGATCTGTTTCAGACCTTCTGCTTTTTTCTGTTCAGCAGCGAGTTCTGCACCTTCGAGCAGGCAGCATACAAGACCTTTACCACCGTGAGGGGCTACGAGCTTAGACATGTTTACGTCTCCTTGTAGTAATTATTTTTTCAACACCTTGGCCCTTCCGCAAGACCTCCTGATATGAAATCTTCGGCCTCCGAGTATCTAGGTGGAGGCGGCGCTTCGTTTTGAAGCGGGTCTGCGGAACGAAAATTCGTAAAAACCATTATCATGGAGCGTGTTTTCAGGGTAGTCCTAAAACGCGTTTTCTCCATAAAGCTTAAGAGGGGTTATGAATGGTTTGTGAAAGAAATGTCAAGGGCAAAATTGAAATAGAGTGAAATTTTTCACTTAGTCAAATGTTAGGTTTGAGTAGTATAAGATGATATATTGGCATAAAACCAGTTATTGTAAGTGGTTACGAAGATGTGTGGTTTTGATGATGAGTAAACATGGCTGTTGGCTTAATGTAAAACTGTGAGTTACTTTTTGTAGAAGGCTGTGGGTGAGTACTTATGGTCTGTGTATGGTGTTTAAACTAAGAACTTTGCTGCCATATCATATGTAGGTATTATTTCGATTCTGTCTAGAGAAAATCAGGCAAAAGTCTATGTTGTTGACATGTAAAATCGGTTTGTTACAGCAGTTGTGAAGAAAATCCCATAATCTGAAAAAAAGGCTTGCAATTAAAGGCTAGATTGAACTAAATACCAATCCATGATGGAACACATTATTGTTTTGTCGCAAAAGACCAGAGCCATTTTTTGATAGTTTTGGAGCCTTGGCGACAGTGTTTCTAAGCCGTTTATATAGCGGATTTGAAATTAGCTTGTTCTAAATTTCACTTTCGCCTTGACACCGAGTGAGGGGCTTGATAGTTACTAATTTCACGAGCCTTGAACTTTAGGCAAGATTATAAATGGTTATAGGATGTCGGTGATTGATAACATTAAACCCTTTTAGGAGGACTAGGTATGCCGACCTTTGTCAATCCGGAAAAGTGTGATGGCTGTAAAGGTGGAGAAAAAACCGCCTGCATGTACATCTGCCCTAACGATCTTATGATCCTGGATCCCGAAGAAATGCGGGCTTACAACCAGGAACCCGAAGGATGCTGGGAGTGTTACTCCTGCGTTAAAATTTGTCCCCAGGGCGCTATTGAAGCACGTCCCTACGGTGACTTCGCACCCATGGGTGGTACTTCCATCCCCATGCGTTCCGCTGAAGACATCATGTGGACCGTTAAATTCCGTAACGGTAACGTAAAGCGCTTCAAGTTCCCCATCCGCACTACCCCTGAAGGTTCTATCAAACCTTATGAAGGTAAACCCGAGCCGACTGACCTCGACAACGAACTGCTCTTCACCGAAACTGAACTGGCTACCCCCAAAGAAGTTCTCGGACAGAAGTTTGACGTTGCTGAAGCAGACAAAACTACTGCTTGGAAGGATCTGGATTAATCACTGCTAAGCTTTTGTCTTAGGTGTATTAATTCACGCAATCTTAAAAACCTAATTAAGGAGGAAACATGCCTCTTCTCCCTAGTAAAGAAGCTTCCAAAGGTGTTGCTCTCGCAGAACCTGAGCTTATAGAAAAAGACGTGGACCTGCTCCTCGTCGGTGGTGGTATGGGTAACTGCGGTGTTGCTTATGAAGCAATGCGCTGGATCGAAAAAGTTGGTGGCGACATCTCCATCATGCTCCTCGATAAAGCTGCTATGGAACGTTCCGGTGCTGTTGCACAGGGTCTTTCCGCTATCAACACCTACCTTGGCGAAAACGACGCTGATGACTACGTACGCATGGTTCGTACTGACCTCATGGGCCTCGTTCGCGAAGACCTTATTTTTGACCTCGGCCGTCACGTTGATGACTCCGTTCACCTTTTTGAAGAGTGGGGCCTTCCCTGCTGGATCAAAAAAGACGGTAAGAACCTCGACGGTGCAGCTGCTAAAGCAGCTGGTCTCTCCCTGCGTAACGGCGACGCTTGCGTTCGTTCCGGTCGCTGGCAGATGATGATTAACGGTGAATCCTACAAGTGCATCGTTGCTGAAGCAGCTAAAATGGCTCTCGGCGAAGAAAACTACATGGAACGTATCTTCATCGTTAAAATGCTCCTCGACGCTAATGAGCCTAACCGCATCGCTGGTGCAGTTGGTTTCTCCACACGCGAAAACAAAGTATACGTTTTCAAATGTAACGCAGCTGTTGTAGCTTGCGGTGGTGCTGTAAACGTTTACCGTCCTCGCTCCACTGGTGAAGGTATGGGTCGTGCATGGTACCCCGTATGGAACGCAGGTTCCACCTACACCATGTGTGCTCAGGTTGGCGCTGAAATGACCATGATGGAAAACCGCTTCGTACCCGCTCGTTTTAAAGACGGTTACGGTCCGGTTGGTGCATGGTTCCTGCTCTTCAAAGCTAAAGCAACCAACTACAAAGGCGAAGACTACTGCGAAACTAACCGCGCAATGCTCAAGCCTTACGAAGATCGCGGCTACGCTAAAGGTCACGTTATCCCGACCTGTCTGCGTAACCACATGATGCTCCGTGAAATGCGTGAAGGCCGCGGCCCCATCTACATGGATACCGCTACCGCACTGCAGAACACTTTCAAAGAACTCTCCCCCGCAGAGCAGAAGCACCTCGAGTCTGAAGCTTGGGAAGACTTTCTTGATATGTGTGTTGGTCAGGCTAACCTCTGGGCTTGTCAGAACATCGAACCTGAAAACTCCGGTTCCGAAATCATGCCCACCGAGCCTTACCTCCTCGGCTCCCACTCCGGTTGCTGTGGTATCTGGACTTCCGGTCCGGACGAAGACTGGGTTCCCGAAGATTACAAAGTTAAAGCTGACAACGGTAAAGTCTACAACCGTATGACCACCGTTAACGGCCTCTGGACCTGTGCTGACGGTGTTGGCGCATCCGGTCACAAGTTCTCTTCCGGTTCTCACGCTGAAGGCCGTATCGTTGGTAAGCAGATGGTACGCTGGGTTGTTGATCACAAAGACTTCAAACCCACCATCAAAGAAAATGCTGCTGACCTCGCTAAAGAGATCTACCAGCCTTGGTACACCTACGAAGAAGGTAAAGGCATCTCTACCGACCCCGTAGTTAACCCCAACTACATCACTCCCAAGAACTTCATGATGCGCCTTGTTAAGGCAACTGATGAATACGGTGGTGGTGTTGGTACCATGTACGTTACCTCCAAGTCCCTGCTGCACACCGGTTTCCATCTTCTCGAAATGCTCGAAGAAGACTCCAGAAAACTGGCTGCTCGCGACCTCCACGAACTCATGCGCTGCTGGGAGCAGTTCCACAGACTGTGGACTGTACGCCTGCACATGCAGCACATTGAATTCCGTGAAGAGTCCCGTTACCCCGGTTTCTACTACCGCGGTGACTTCATGGGTCTCGATGATTCCAAGTGGAAATGCTTCGTCAACTCCAAGTATGACGTAGAAAAAGGCGAAACTACCGTCTTCAAGAAAGCATACCACCAGATCATCCCCACCTAAGCCGGGAATGATATATGCGGCTGCGGGCTTAGGCCCGCAGCCGTTCTTTTACGGCTTGCACTGAAATGGTCTGAATCCGTATTGCGACCCTTCGGTCGGTGTCCGGGTTTGGGCCATTTTAAGGCTCAGGGCTTCTAAGAGTTCAGGAGGATAGAGAATGTCAAATAGCATACTTGTCGTAGGCGGCGGGTTCAGTGGTATCACTGCTGCACTCGAAGCCGCTGAAGTAGGCCATGAAGTCTTCATCGTGGAGAAGGCGCCGTATCTGGGTGGCCGGGTGATGCAGCTGAATAAATATTTTCCGAAGCTGTGTCCTCCTTCCTGCGGACTGGAGATTCAGTTTCAGAGAATTAAAAACAATAAGAACGTGAAGTTCTTTACCTTGGCTGAAGTGGAATCCATCAGCGGTTCCAAAGGCAACTACGAAGTCAAGGTTCGCATCAAGCCCAGATATGTGGGTCCGGGTAGTGTTGAACTCACTGACGTCATCGCGAAACTGTCCAATGACATTACCGATGAATTTGAGTTTAAACTCTGCGACCGCAAAGCTCTTTACATGGATGTACCTTTTGCTTTCCCCGCAAGGTATGTTCTTGAAAAAGAAAATTGCACTGATGAAGACCTCAAACTTCTCGAAGGTGTCGATGTTATCGACCTGAAAGAAGAGGAAAAGGTCATCACACTTAATGTAGGTTCCATCGTCTACGCTACCGGCTGGAAGCCTTACGATGTTACCAAACTTTCCAACCTCGGCGCAGGTACCGTACAGAACTGCATTTCCAACATGGCGATGGAAAGACTTGCAGCTCCCAGCGGACCTACCGACGGTAAGATTGTGCGCCCCTCTGACGGTGCACAGCCTAAAAACATCGCATTCGTACAGTGTGCGGGTTCTCGCGATGAAAACCACCTCAACTTTTGTTCCTACATCTGTTGCATGGCTTCCCTGAAGCAGGCTGCATATGTTCGTGAACAGTACCCTGATGCAAAGGTCACCATTTACTACATCGACCTGCGTACTCCGGGACGTTATGACAAGTTCGCGAAACGCATTCTTTCCGATGACAAGATCAATGCCGTTAAAGGTAAGGTCGCTGAAGTTATCGAAGAATCCGGTTCCGGCAATGTTCTCGTTACAGTTGAGGATGCTGAATCCGGTATCAAGTCCCAGAACGAGCATGATCTCTTAGTTCTGGCAACCGGTATGCAGCCCAGTCTTGCTGGTACCCCGGTTCCTTCCGGCGTACAGGTTGACGATCAGGGCTTTATTGTCGGCGGTGAGGAACAAGGCATTTTCGCTGCCGGGTGTGCAAAGCAGCCTCTGGATGTCATGAAGACAGCCCAGTCCGGTACTGCTGCCGCTCTCAAAGCGATCCAAACGGTGATAGGGAGGTAAGTCGACATGCCCGAAAAAATCGGTGTTTATTTCGACCAAGCGAGCGTATCTCCTTACCTGAACGCTGAAGAAATGGCTGAACTGGTCGGTCGCGTTTACGCGAACGAGTGTCCGGTCGTAAAGGTGCACCCGCGTCTTAACAGCGAGGAAGGAAGAAAGCTCATTCAGGAAGATATCGACGCTGGCAACGTTGACGCAGTATGTATCTGCGGCACTAGCCCTCGCGTTGACTGGGATATTTTCGACTTTGACAATGTCGCTGTCGAACGAGTCAACCTGCGTGAACAGTGCATCAAGGTTTTCAGGAATCCCGACGGCACCATGCCCGATCCTAACGGCGAAGTTCCTGAGCTCCTCAAAATTATGGCAAACGAATACGTCAAAATGGGTGTTACCAAACTGCTCAAAACTAACGAGCAGGAATCCCAGGCCTTTGATGCCACCAAGGTGGTCATGGTCATGGGTGGTGGTTTCACCGGTCTTACTGCGGCTCTTTACGCTGCTAAGACCAACCACGACGTAATTTTGGTAGAAAAGGAAGCCACCCTTGGTGGTAAGGCTGCCGGAATGTACAAAACATTCCCTCTTTCCTACCCTTATACTGAAGCACATGAAACCGGTATTGAAGCTCTGATCTCTGAAGTTCAGTCCAATTCCAGAATCAAAGTGCTGACCTCCGCACAGCTTACTGCTCTCGAAGGCGCTCCCGGCAAATACACTGCTAAAGTGAAAGTCGGTGGCAACGTTGAAGAGATGGCTGTCGGTGCATGTGTTCTGGCAACCGGTTGGGTTCCTCAGGATACTAAATACGTAGAACCTATGGGTTACGGTTCTTCCAAGGTTGTGACTGCTGCTGAATTTGAAGCTATGGTCAAGGAAGGCAAGATGACTGCTAAGTCTGTTGCTTTCGTTCTTGATACTCGCCTCAGTGAAGCTGAGTTTGCTGCTAAGGAAGCCGCTGCTGCTGATTCTACCGAAGAAGCAGAGGAAGCACCTGCGGCTGAAGAAGGTGAAGAGGAAGAAACCTTTGTCTACGAAGACATGGAATCTTACAAACACCTGCCTTACACTTCTGAGCTTAGCAGTCTCGTTGCCCTCAAGCAGGCCAACTACGTACGCGAAAAGAATGACGACGCTGTAGCCTACATCATCTACGATCACATGATGGTGCCCGGCGTGAACGAGCGTTACTACCGTGCTGCACAGGATAACCCCGGTGTTATGCTGACTAAAGGTACCGTAACTTCCATCAAGGAAGAGGGTGCCGGAATGGTTGTTTGCGCAAGCAACACCCTGCTCGGTGAAAATATTGAAATCGAAGCTGAACTGGTCGTAGTTCCCACCGGTATGGTTCCCACCACCGCGCACGATCCGACCATCAACCTCGTATACAGACAGGGTCCTGCATTCCCCGATCTCCAGCAGTTCGACGGTTACGCAGACTCCAACTACATCTGCTTCCCCTACGAAACACGCCGTACCGGTATTTATGCCGCAGGTTGTGTCCGTCAGCCCATGTCCATGGGACTGGCTCGTGAGGATGCAGCAGGTGCTGTCCTGAAAGCGATTCAGTGTATCAACTCCTCCAACCACGGCGTAGCTGTACACCCCCGCTCCGGTGACACCACCTATCCTGTTTTCAACTTCATGCGCTGCACACAGTGTAAGCGTTGTACCGAGGAATGTCCCTTCGGCGCACTGGATGATGATGAAAAAGGAACACCAATGCCGAATCCGTCCCGTTGCCGCCGTTGCGGTACCTGTATGGGTGCCTGCCCTGAGCGCGTAATCGGATTCGACAACTACAACATTGACATGATCGGTTCCATGATCAAGCAGGTTAACGTACCTGATGATATGGAAGCTGACGGTCCCCGTTTTATCGTTCTGGCTTGCGAAAACGATGCCTACCCGGCACTCGATATGGCAGCTATGCGCGGTAAAGGCTGGTCTCCTTACGTTCGTGTTGTTCCCGTCCGCTGCCTCGGCTCTGTAAACACCATCTGGATTGCTGATGCAATGTCCAAGGGTATTGATGGAGTTCTTCTGCTCGGTTGTAAATACGGTGAAGATTACCAGTGCCACTTTATGAAAGGTTCTGAGCTTTGTAACCGCCGTATGGAAAACGTCGCTGATTCTCTGAACAGACTTGGCGTTGAACCCGAACGTGTTGTACAGGCTGAACTTGCCATCGACGAATACGACAAAGTGCCCGATATGATCGATAACTTTGTTAATGAGATGATCAAGATCGGTCCTAACCCGTTCAAGGGCTACTAGGAGGTAGACGCGACATGGAAAAAGATATTCGCATTAAACCGGATCTGCAGTTCATCAAAGAACTGCAGGAAGTCGGTGGCGAAAGCCTCAAGAAGTGCTATCAGTGCGCAACTTGCTCTGTAGCCTGTCCCCTCTCGCCTGCCGACAACCCTTACCCGCGTAAGGAAATGGTCTGGGCTCAGTGGGGCCTTAAAGATAAACTCGTAAATGACATTGATATATGGCTGTGCCACAACTGCGGTACCTGTTCCGACCTGTGCCCCCGCGGTGCTCGTCCGGCAGACCTTCTCGCAGGACTTCGTAACATGGCCTATCAGAAGATGGTAACCCCTTCCATTATCGGTAAATGGATGGCTTCCCCCAAGCATCTGCCCAAGCTTATTGCTATTCCGGCAGCTATCTACCTGGTGATTTGGTTCATCATGGCGGGAGTTCGCGGTTCCTTCTTCCCTCTTAAAGATGGTGAAATCGTCTACGGACACCTGTTCCCCGGCGACTTTACTATTGACCCGATCTTCATGATTGCCTTCGGTTTCATGGTTTGGACTTTCTACAAGGGAGTTAAGAACCTGATCGAATCATTCAAAGATCAACCTAAGGTCTTTGCTGTAGGTGACAAATCTGAAAAGCCCAGCATGCTGGAGTGCTTCATCGACGTTTGCAAGAACGAACTGCTGACTCACTCCAAGTGGAAAGAATGCGGCGAAACCGACGAAGCTGACGAACAGAAGTTCAACGGCCACCGTTTCATCATGGTCGCATTTATCTGCCTGATGGTAGTAACCGGTGTGGTTGCAGTAACCCACTGGGGTGGAAAGATTATTCCTTTCCTCGGCCCTATCGGCCATACCCCCATGCCGCTGTGGCATCCGATCAAGATTCTGGCCAACGTCGGCGCAGTGCTGCTGGTTTACTCCCTCGTGCTGCTCACCAAGCGTCGCCTGAATCAGGACCAGGGCGTACACGGTTCCAGCTACTATGACTGGTACCTGCTCGGCCTGATCTGGACTATCGCCGTAACCGGTATCATGTGCGAAATCCTGCGTCTCCTCGGCGTCGCAATTCTCGCATACCCCATGTACTACGTGCACTTGATCGCCGTATTCATGATGTTTGTCTATCTGCCGTGGTCCAAGCTTGGACACCTCGTCTACAGGACTGCAGCTTTAACTTATGCAAGATACATTGGCCGTCTGCCCATGCCGGTCCGTGAAGAAAAGACTTTTACTCTGTAATAGAGCAAGGAGGAACTAACCATGTCTGAAGCACGCAAAACTTTCCCCATGAGCACTTTTGTGTCCTACATCAAGGGTGGCGAAAGCAATAACTCCGTACAGGAACTTCTGGGCTACATGACTCAGAAAGACATTGATGCTGAATTCGAACCTTTTGCAGCAGCTCTTGCAAAAGCATGGATCTACGAACAGCATCCTGAACTGGCTAAAATGAAAACCGGTCAGGTTACCGGCCTTGGCGACAACGTATCTGTTGGCGCACTTCCCGGCGACGTTATGACTCAGGTTGACGCTATCTTCGGAAAGCTCGCTGAATACCGTTCCACCATCACTGAACAGGCTGCTAAAGTTCAGGATCTGGAAACCAAACTTGCTGCTGCTGAAGGCAAACTCGGTGAAACCGAAAAAGCCATGGCTGAATACAAAGGCAAGTGTGAAGCTTTCGAAGCTGCTGGTAAAGACGAAGGCGACAAAGTCATCGTTACTTCCCAGGAAAAAGTTGAAGAGTACATCGGCAAGGTTGATGAACTCCTCAAGATGATCGAAGACGTTAAAAAGCACGGTGTTGTAACCGTAGCTGCTGGTGCTGTTGCTGAAGGCGCAGCTCCTGCTGCTGGTGGCGATTCCGCTGGCGCTCCCGAAACCGGTGGCGCACCTGCTGAAGACTTCGGCTTCGGTTCCGATCCCTTCGGTGATGACAGCTGGTAGGCCGATAAAAGCCTCTTAGCTTCATTCAATTGAAGTACGTAAGGCCCTGTCCGCAACGCGGACAGGGCCTTTTTTGTTTGTTTAGCCTCAACAGAATAAAATTTTTTTTGAAAAATTTTACATAAGTGAGAACTCAATTACAGGTGTCGAAATGCTATTGCAAAGCAAAATATTTAAATGATCGAACTAAATTCATGAAAAGAGTATTTTTAGAGACTAAATGTCAGCTAAAGTTAAGGCGACAATGATTTGCATGGAAATTAGCCAAATATGGAAAATAGTGCTAAATATATGGACAATTTTGTAAGCAAAAAAAGACTTTTATTAAGCATTATAATCTGTATGATTAAATGTGAATCAGTAAATGTAGATACTATTATTAGATAAAAGCACTAGAATGCAGAATATAGTTAAACTTGCATTCTGATGTTTCTTGATCAAGTAATCAACTATGTTGTTGTGTATTTTGTATCAATGCTGATTCTACAATCAGTAGAATTGTTTATTCTTGGTAAAGCATTGTTGTTGCGAATATTAATTCTTTAGATCGAGCTAGTAAGGAATAAAAAACGTCTTCTACCTTGATCTTAAGAAGAATAATGTGTATAGGTATGTCCAATATGGCAGAACTTCATTTACACGACGTGAGCGTCCGCTTCGGTGGGCTGCAGGCTTTGGCAGAGGTTAACTTCTCTCTCATGCCGGGGGAGATTGTGGGGCTGATCGGTCCCAACGGCGCTGGCAAAACCACAGTCTTTAACGTGATCACCGGAGTTTATTCAGCTTCCGGGGGGCACGTGGAGTACAATGGTGAAAACCTGACAGGGCTTAAGCCGTATCAGGTACTTCATAAAGGCATTGCCAGAACCTTCCAGAATATCCGTCTTTTCCAGAACATGACCGCCCTTGAGAACGTAATGGTTGCTCAGCACTCCCGCTCTTCGTGCGGAGTCTTTGGTGCCATTTTTCGCACTCCTGCCCAGAAAAAGGAGGAGGCGTGTATCAAGGAGAAGGCTATGGAGGAGCTTCGTTTTGCGGAGTTGGACGAATATGCTGACGAAGTAGCGTCCAGTCTTCCATACGGCCATCAGCGCAGGCTTGAGATTGCAAGGGCACTGGCTTCTGAGCCTAGTTCCATTTTGCTTGATGAACCTGCGGCAGGGCTGAACCCGGCGGAGAGTGCGGAGTTGATGGAAACAATCCGTAAAATCTCTGAAAGAGGTATCAATGTGCTGATGGTGGAACATGACATGAAAGTAGTCATGGGAATTTGTCAGCGTCTTGTAGTTCTTGATCACGGAGTAATGATTGCAAAGGGGAACCCTGAAGAAATTCAGAAGAATCCTGCTGTAATTGAGGCATATCTGGGTAACTAATCTTATTTACTTTAGGGAGGCTCATTTTATGAAACGTTCTATGATGACAGCATTGCTCGTGGCAGCAATTCTGATGCTGAGCGCAGGTATGGTGTTCGCTAAGACACTTAAAGTCGGAACCATGGGACCGCTGACCGGACCATATGCTGCTGACGGTAATGACATTAAAAATGGTGTACTTACCGCGGTTGAAGTTGTGAAAGCAAATGGTGGTATTCCCGGTTTTGATGAAATCGTGGTCCTGCCGCAGGATACTGCATGCGAACCCCGTCAGGCTGTTGCAACTGCCAACAAGCTGATCAACGAAGAAGCAAACGGTGTTGTCGGTGCATACTGCTCAAGTGCAACTCTGCCTGCTTCTGAAGTTCTTGATGAAGAATCAATCGTTATGATCACCCCGGCCTCCACTAATGAAAAGGTTACCTCCCGCGGTCTGCCCTACATGTTCCGCATGTGCGGACGTGATGACGACCAGGGTGCTATTGCTCTCAAGTTCATGCAGGAAAAACTCGGTGCTAAGTCTGTTTACATCGTAGATGATAAGACTGCTTATTCTCAGGGTCTTGCTGACGGCGTAGAGAAGATGTGTAACGCCGCTGGAATTAAAGTTCTTGGTCACGAGCACGTTAACCAGGGCGATAAAGATTTCTCCGCTATTCTTACTAAAGTTAAGAATACCAATCCTGATGTGTTCTACATGTCCATGCAGAACTCAGCTACCGGTGCTCTGATGCTTATTCAGGCTAAGCGCATGGGTATCAAGGCTGCCCGCCTTGCTCAGGATGCTGTTTACCATCCGCAGCTTATTGAGATTGCAAAAGATGCAGCTGAAGATGTTTACCTGACTTTCGGTTACATCGATAGTGAAGCTCCTGCTTACAAAGAATTCTATGCTAAGTACCAGCCCAAGCACGGTGAGCCCGGTGCATACTCCGGTTATGCTTATGACTCCGCTATGGCTTACTTCAAGGCTGTCACTGCTGCAGGTTCTACCGATCCTGATAAAGTTAAAGCTGAGCTTATGAAGCTTGATTACGATGGCGCAACCAAGCACATCAAATTTAAGCCTAATGGAGACTCCGGCTCCAACTATATTATCCGTAAGGTTGATGGCGGCAAGTTCATTAACTACTGGAACCCCGCAACCGGCAAGCTCTACTAGAAGTACTTAAATCATGGTCCCCGTCTTTAAAGACGGGGACCTTTACGCACAGCCCCCGGAACTCCATGGAATATTTTTTTCAGCAACTCATCAACGGTATCACCCTCGGCAGTGTCTATGCACTGATCGCGCTGGGGTATACCATGGTGTACGGCATTATCCAGCTCATTAACTTCGCTCATGGTGAGTTCTTTGCAGCTGGCGGTTATGTCGGTGTTATCTTTATGAGCTACCTGCTTGCGCAGGGGGCTCCGGCATGGGTCTGCCTGTCCGGATCGCTTATTCTGGCTATGGCTTATTGCGCTATGCTGGCTATGGCTGTTGAGAAAGTGGCCTATAAACCGCTGAGAAGCTCTTCGAGGCTTTCGGTGCTTCTTTCTGCGCTCGGTATGTCCATTTTTCTGCAGAATGGCCTGATGCTTACTCAGGGCGTATATGACAGACCCTATCCCACTGAATTGACTCAGGGAGGATTTGAGTTTGGGACAGTTATGCTGTCTTATATGCAGCTTTTCATTGTCAGCCTGACCGCTTTTCTGTTGGTGGCGCTTAACTTTCTGGTCTTTAAGACCCGTATCGGTAAGGCTATGCGCTCCACAGCGCAGGATAAGATTATGTCTGCGCTGGTGGGAATCAACTCAAACCGTATCATCAGCTTAACCTTTGCCATCGGTGCCGGACTCGCTGCTGCAGCGGGGATTATGGTCGGTCTTTATTACGGATCGGTTCGTTACGACATGGGTTTCGTCCCGGGTATCAAAGCTTTTGCCGCTGCTGTTCTGGGCGGAATCGGTAACATTACCGGTGCAATGATCGGTGGGTTCATCATTGGTATGGTCGAAATTTTCGCTGCCGGTTATATTTCCGGCGAATACAAAGATGTTTTTGCATTCCTGATCCTCATCGGAGTGCTTTATTTCAGACCTTCAGGAATCATGGGAGAGAACGTTGACGATACCAGAGTTTAAAAAGCACTGGACTTCTTTAGGCGTTGGGATGATCTGGTTGTTCATCCTGCTCTGGCCCTTACTCGGAGTAAAGCCTGAAGGATTGGAAGTGGCAACCACCTTTTCGGTCTGGTGGAAGATCGCCGCCGGGTGCTCGTTTCTTCTTGTCTTACGGCAGTTGAACAGTATCGGAGCATTCAATTTTATCACCAAGCCTGCCGGCGCTGCTGTTGGGGGAGTGAAGAAGGCTACCTCGACCCTGCCATTTGCTGTCTGGGCTTTTGCGATACTTGCTTTTGCTGTTGCTTATCCGCATCTGTTCGGGCGCTATGCGCAGGATGTAGCTATTAACTGCATGATTTATATCTGCCTTGGTCTCGGCTTGAATATTGTTGTGGGTTTGGCAGGTATGCTTGATCTTGGCTACATCGCTTTTTACGGCCTTGGTGCTTATACTTATGCCTTGCTCTCAATTAATTTCAAGCTTGCCTTCTGGCTTTGCCTGCCCATCAGTGCGGGTGTGGCCGGTCTGGGAGCATGTATCATCGGTTACTGTTCCATGCGTATGCGTGGAGACTATCTGGCTATTGTTACCCTCGGGTTTGCGGAAATCGTGCGCATGGTACTCAATAACTGGATGAGCCTGACCAACGGTCCCAACGGGATTACCGGGATTAAGGCTCCGGGTGCTTACTGGCCTGATTTTGCCAATGGGTTTACCCTTGAGCATCTCTGGCTCAAAAAACTGTCCCTAATCTACTATGTAATATTAGCATTGGTTGTGTTCACCATCATTGCGGTCTACCGTTTGAACCATTCACGCATTGGTCGTGCATGGGAAGCAATTCGCGAGGATGAGACTGCTGCCGAGGTCATGGGTATTCCCACTTTTTATATGAAGTTGCTGGCGTATTGCTCTGGAGCATGCTTTGGCGGTATGGCCGGTGCATTTTATGCAGCACGTATGCGTTTTGTCAGCCCGGAATCATTTACTTTCCTTGAATCTGCAATGGTTCTTTCCATGGTTGTTCTCGGTGGTATGGGCTCCATTCCCGGTGTTATCCTCGGTGCGTTGGCTTTGATTGCCCTGCCGGAGATATTTAGGGATTTCGAACTTTACCGCATGCTTGTTTTTGGTGGTGTCATGACTTTGATGAT
The DNA here is from genome assembly GCF_000023445.1 of Maridesulfovibrio salexigens DSM 2638. Classification (GTDB taxonomy): domain Bacteria; phylum Desulfobacterota; class Desulfovibrionia; order Desulfovibrionales; family Desulfovibrionaceae; genus Maridesulfovibrio; species Maridesulfovibrio salexigens. The sequence continues at coordinate 257,513 of NC_012881.1, forward strand.
GCTTTTCAGGCCGCAGGGATTGCTGCCTCCCAAACGTAGAATGAAGGCGGAAAAGGATTAAGCCATGTCAGAACCTATTTTAGAACTTCGTGATGTCCATGCGGGATATGGCAGTATCAAAGCCCTGAAAGGTATCAGTATCAAGGCTATGGAAGGGGAGATTGTTTCGATTATCGGTGCAAACGGTGCCGGTAAATCTACAACTCTGATGACTATCTGCAATATAGTCAAAGCCACTGCCGGAGAGATCTATTACAAGGGACAATGCATTAATAAGGTCGCTTCAGATAATCTGCCATCTATGGGCCTTTGTCAGGTACCGGAAGGTCGGCGTATCTTTCCGCGCCTGACTATTGAGGAAAACCTCGATATGGGGGCTTTCTTCCGCAACGATAATGAAATCGCCGACGATATGGAGCGGGTTTTCGCCATGTTTCCTATCCTGCGTGAAAGACGCAGACAGGCAGGCGGAACACTTTCCGGCGGTGAACAGCAGATGTTAGCTATAGGGCGGGCCCTTATGAGTCGTCCCAAGGTTCTGCTTTTGGATGAGCCTTCGCTTGGTCTTGCACCGCTTATCGTTAAGCAAATTTTTGATATCATCAATGAAATTAATAAACTTGGAACGACGATAATTCTGGTAGAACAAAACGCAAAAGTAGCCCTCAGTATGGCTCATCGCGGATATGTTCTTGAAACCGGAAATGTGGTTATGGAAGATGAAGCTTCGAAGCTTCTGAATAATCCCGATATCCAGAAGGCATATCTCGGCGAATAAAGAATTATTAAAAGCAAAAAACACAAGGCCCCCGGAATAATTATTCCGGGGGCCTTGTGTTTTTAGAAGGGGTATATAAAAGGCTTTAGACACGTTGTGTGTGCTATGATATAGTTCATTATAGTGGTCTCTTAAAAAATGGTGAGGTCTTAGTCTTGGCAAGGTGGTGTGAATTGAATCGAATTCGAGTGGTCAGTGTTGTTTTGCTGGCATTGATAATGCTCACTTATGGACGCGCTGTGTCTGCAGTGGAGGTTGTGACTGTAGCCACTGGAGAGTGGGAGCCATATGTTTCGAAATCAAATGGTGGAAGCGGCATTTGTACCGATATTGTGAAGGCTGCTTTCGCAGCGGAGGGGATTAAAGTTGAATTTCAATTTTATCCTTGGAAAAGGGCGTTGCGGTGCCTGATGCAGGCTGGGGTTGATGGTTCTTTTCCATGGGTTAAACGTGACGAAAGGGAAAAATTATTTTTATACTCCGATCCTATCTATGAAATGAAAGCGTCTTTGTTTTACCTGAAAAAGAGATTTAAAGATCATGCCGATATTTCTAGTGACGTTATAAAAAAATATTTGGTCGGAGTTCCTCTGGGATACGAGCTGGGTAACGATTTAAAGCAAATGGGATATAAGTGTGAACCGGTACCATGTATCAGTAACGGATTTGAAATGCTGCTTAAAGGGCGCATTGATTTTCTGCTGGAAAGTGATGATGTCGGTAGATATTTAATAAAAGAATCGTACTCCGGGCTTATCTCTGAGTTTGGTGAGATTGCAGCTCCATTAAAATCAGAGAGTTTACACCTTTTGCTTTGCAAGAAAAGAAATAATTCAAAATATCTACTGAGAATGTTCAATAAGGGTTTGAAGAAGATAAAATCGAGTGGAAAGTACGCAAAGCTGATTGAGAAATATTAACTTGTTTTTATTCTGAATACGTAAGTAAAAGCTTGCACAAAATATAGTCTTTGTGTTTAGGTTGTTTTCAAAATAAAGCAGTAGTTCTTATCCAACGTTTTGGAGGCATATTATGGCTAAAAAAGTAGTGATTGATCAGGACGAATGTATTGGCTGCGAAACCTGTGTCGAGCTTTGCCCTGAAGTTTTTGCTCTTGATTCAGAAGGAGAAAAGGCAGAAGTGATCAAAGAGGATGCTGTTGATCTTGAATGCGTACTTGAATCAATTGATACGTGTCCGGTTGAATGTATTTCTATTGAATAGGCTGCGTTCAAAATAAGTATTTCTGTTAAGACGCCCTCGAGGGCGTCTTTTTTTTGGACAGTTGACCTTTTCAGGTTGGGCTGGCAAATCCAGCTGCAACACGTACCCATCGTAAATTATATATAAACTTACAAAGGGTATTTATTTTGCTTATCTCAAATTAGAACCATAATGGCTCTTAAAGGCGTAACGGTGCCGGATCCCGTAAAAACGCTGAGCTTGCCAAGATGTGGATTAGTGCATAAATAGAGAGTACTGAAATCAGCTAAAAACCCATCGTATATAGGTGGGAAGGTGAACAAAATATATGAAATTTATTATGAGTTCGAATTCTTTTCGGACAATATTCCGTGCGGTTGCCGTGGCTATGGTTGCCATGGTTCCTTTTCTTTTTTTTGCAGGGGAAGGTGAGTGCTCTTTAGGGGACAAAGATAAAGACAAGAAAGTCACTCTTCCTAAACAGGTTGATGCCGGCCTTGATTATCTTTTCGACTTTATGTCCGGCAGCGGAGCAGATCTCGATGCTTCCAAAATTGCGGGCCTGATTAAATATGTGGATGATACTCCCCCGACAGACAAAATTATCAAGTTGCCCAAACGTGATTCCGCAAATGGTGCGGCTATGCGTATGCAGGTTAATGCCGGGTTGAAGAGGATTCTCGAATATACTTACAATCCTGAAATTCCTAACTACGCCATTTATCCTTCTGTTATCCGGGTTAGCGGTTGGTCTCCTGACAGTCAGTTTTATGCTGAAAAGGCTCAGCCTTGGAAATTCCTTGGTGATTGCGCTACTCCCAGAGTCTGGCGTGGTGAGGAATTTGAAGTTAACACTCCGGATTCCTTTGGCGGTGCATATTACCGTTACGACCTGAATCGTCTGCTGGTTCTCATGAAATATGAAGGCCGTGATGTCTTTCTTTCAGTTTCCAAGCAGCTGGATAAGTCCAGCGTGGGCATGAAAGGTCTGGTTGTTGATGACAACCAGTGGAACTATTTCTACAGCGGTATTCCCGGCCTTACTTCGGGCGGCATGGGCTGGATGGATACTTTCATGTACGACTCCATGTCTGTGAACCTTTATATTCAGGACAAAAATGATCCTGAACAGACTGTAAGTTATCTGTTCAAGTGGCTGCGTGCTGGTTGGGCTGGGCTGAATGTGGTTCGTCCCAAGCATATCTTTGAAGGCAGCCAGCGTTTCGGCCGTGCTTTTACTGCGCTGATGGAATCCGAGACTCTTCCCGAGCCGCAGGTGTTCGCTGAAAAGGTCAGAGAGATCGAGGCTATGCCTGAGCAGGAACTGGATCATTATATTTCCGAATATTCAAAGCAGGTTGAGCATTTTGCAGCCAAGCATCCGGTTTTGTCTGATGAATTCCCGGAAGTGTACGAGAACGGCAAGTATGCCGACAAGTTCACCCGCGAAGAGCGCATCGGCGTTCTTGTAAAGGAATATGTCAAGCAGGCCATGGGCAAGCAGTGCTTGATATACGAAAAGGTCGTATCCAACTAGCAGCGAGGTGTTCATGCTCTATTCTGAAAATGAAGCTAAATTCAAATACTGTCCTTACCTTATGACCAGTGATGACAAGATGAAATTCTGTCAGGGAACCATGTGCATGATGTGGCGGTTTGCTGATGGCGATAAAGGGTATTGCGGACTGGCCGGAAAGCCGGAAGAAAAGAAGTAATCATCTCAATGATCAATTCATAATATGCCCAAACCTTTTGCATTCAAACTTGAAAAGGTTCTGGAGTTCAGGGAACAGGCGGAAGAGCAGGCTCGGCTTGCTCTTGCGGAAGCCCTGCGTCTTCATCAGGAGCAAAAGAAAAAGCTTTGGGCAGTAGAAGAAAAGATAGTCGCCCACCAGAAGAAGAAATACGACAGTCTTTCAGCCAATGACATGTGGCTCTGGCAGCAGTATGATTCGGCTCTCAAAGAGGATCTTCATGCTGCCCAGCTTCGCTTGAAACAGTTGGCCCTTAACTTGCAAAAATGTCGTGCAGAAGCTGTTAAAAAGTCAAAAGATCGTAAACTGCTCGAAAAGCTAAAAGAAAATCAGGCGAAGAAATATCATGAAGAAGAAAGTCTCAAAGAACAAAAAGAGTTCGACGAAATGGCAACAATTCGCTTCAAACCTGAAAATTTCTAAGATACTTGTCTGCCTGATTTTACTGGCATTTTTTAAACTTTCCTTGATCGGATCGTTGGGTTTTGACCTTACTGATCATCATGAGGAAGTTAAGGATGTTGTTGAAGCTGTGGTGGAAAGCAGCAATGTCGTACGTAGTGTAGTTACTCCCCCGCAGGCCATAGCCGCCGAAGCTAAAGATAATTCCAAGGCTGCACCGAAAGAAGCAGCCAAGCCAGCCACTATGCCCGAGGCAGACTGGAAAGCTCTCAAGGCCAAGGAAGATGAATTAGCACGTAAAGAACGCTCCCTGCGTACTTTAGAGCAGAATCTGGATAAAAAACTGGCCGAACTGAACGACCTTGAAAAGCGACTCAAGAAGATGATCGCTGATGCTGATGTTCTCAAGGATAAAAAGATCAAGCATCTGGTGGGCGTTTATACTGCTATGAAGGCAAAGCAGGCTGCACAGGTCATCGAATCCCTCGATATTGATCTCGCCGTCAAGATTTTGTCAGGCATGCGTGGCCGAAGTGCCGGGGCGATTCTCGGTTACGTGAGTCCCAAGAAAGCAGCCAAGCTTTCCGAAGAACTGACCAAGCTACAGACACCTTTGGAAGAATAAGTTTTTAAAATTGCAAAGAATCAAACTCATCATAGCTTACGATGGCACCAATTTCTGCGGCTGGCAGTTGCAGCCCAAGCTGCGCACTGTGCAGGGTGATCTGGAAAAGGCTATAACCCGCATTACCGGGACTACGGTAAGGGTGCACGGTTCCGGGCGTACGGACAGCGGCGTACATGCGCTGGGTCAGGTTGCTCATTTTGATGTGGATAGCTGCTTTGCTTCAGTTAAGTGGCAACGGGCACTCAATTCTCTTCTTCCAGACGATGTGACCATTCTGGATGCACAGCTTGTTTCTCCCGAATTTCATTCCCGTTACAGTGCAATCCGTAAAACTTATACCTATACATTGTGGCTGGAAAATTCCTTTTTTCTGCCGTGGCGCAGACATTATGTCTGGAAATGCGGGCCTCTTGATTTTTGCGCCCTTGATCAGGGCATGCAATATTTCTTGGGTGAACATGATTTTTCCTCCTTCCAGAATACAGGAACTGAGATCAAGTCCACCGTGCGCACAATCCATGAATTTAAACGCTATCCCGGACAGACCGAACAGGAGATGATTCTGGAAGTCTGCGGTTCCGGCTTCCTGAAGCAGATGGTTCGCAATATGGTTGGCTGTCTTGTTCGCATTGGGCGGGGTAAAGCCGAACCCGAAACTGTCCGATCATTATTACAGATGAAGGATAGAACTGCGGCTCCGGCTACAGCTCCTGCTCAGGGGTTATGTATGGCCGGTGTCTACTATGGAGAAACGGGTTGTGGCGGAACAGCTGACACTGGACGGAACCAAGCTCAGAATTGCGGAATCAACAGAGAAGACTGATTCCCTACAGCAGGTTTTCCCTGGATCATACTGGGAAGACCGGTTCAACCGTGCCGCACTGAAAAATAAATATGAACTCACAGCTCCTTCCGTGGCCATGGAGGTCCAATCCAAGGTCAAGTCATTAAGTGAGACTCTTGCCGCCTTCCGTTGGCCAAATCAGGATTTTGCCCTTAGCAGTGCCCGTCTTGTGGTCAATGACCCATTTCTTGATAATAAAATTTCGTCTTCCCTCACCCCTAAAAGTGATCTCCAGCGTTACAACCGTTATTATTCCCGTGGTTTTACCGGGGAGGACCTGACAACTCTTGATCCCGGATACTACAAGTTTGATATGTCTCTGGGGTACAACAAGAGCAGTATCAATCTGGATCTTTCAAGCAGTGTTTCTGAAGGGCAGGATTTGCCTTGGGGACACATAAAGAACCAGCTTGTTGTCGAGATTACCAGTGACATGACTAACGATGAGGTCTTGGAAGCAGTTCGGGATGCGGTTAACGACAGTTCTCTTCCGGTTCAGGCCCGTATCATCAAGCAGAATGCAGTCGGTTCTAACCCGGATGACCTGTTGGGTACCGGTTCGGCATTGGCTTTCTCCGTAAACACAGCCTACGTGCTCACTGAAGAGAATGAAGGTGTTGGACCGGAGAATTTTGAAGCATTGAATAGACTTTCCTTTGATGACACCAGCGGTCATTTGATCTCCCATTTAAAATTGTATGCCACCGAGAAGCCTATCGGTCCGGCGGAAGAGGGACTCTATAATCTTTCCAATGCTGTAGCAGGGGGGCCTTCACAGTTTCTGAGCAAGGCTTTTGATGAAAATGCCGGAACAACCCTCACTGCCGGGGATCATTCCATTGATTATACAATCGGCAGTGAGTCGGGAACTATCGATTTCCGTGTGGAAGATGGAGACGACTGGTATACCGTATTGACCCGCATTGCCAATGCAGCATCTTCAACTTCAGATAAGATTGATGCCGAAGTGGTAGACGCCAAGCTGGTTTCTCCTGTTTATACCGGGGACGATTACTATTTAATTGACGGTAAGGCCGTAAGCATAACCGCAGTTAATCCCAAGATCGGTGAAAGGCTTGAGCTGGAACCCGGCTCCGGTCTTGACGCGTTGGGTTTGAATGTTACTGCCCGTCCCGGTTCAGATGCCCAGATGACTATCAACGGCTTTACTGAAATCCGCGCTCCCGGTGAGTTTGCTTTGGATCAGGGCAGGGTCAAGGTGAATCTCGAAGAAGGCTTCGGTGGCAGCCTGCCGCTGCGGGTGGTGGATGCTGTTACTGAGATGGAAAAGAACGTTGGGCTGATTACCGATGGCTATAATGATCTGCGTAAAGCCATCCTGCCTGCCGAGGACCTTTTTCGCGAGGGCTTTGCCGATCTTTGGCGTGATCCGGTTACTGATAACAAGGTTGATCTGGAATGGATCGGATTGAAGGAAGCGGAAGAGGATAAGCTGCTCTGGTTTGATTCCGATACCTTTTATGATGCTCTGCTATCTGATCCTGATAAAGTCCGTGAGATGCTGGAAGACGAGGAGGACGGCCTGTTTACCCGCTGGCAGGATGTTAATGATGAAGTCATTGCAAACAAGGTCAGCTCTTATTTAATCCCGGAAACATCATTGCCCGGACCGTGGCTGCCGGAACCTTCTCCGCGCACTGAACTGGAGCTGGAAGTAAAGCGTGAACTGGTAGATACTTTTGAAGACAGTTTTGATTTTGATCTTGATGATCCTGCTGATGATAGCGGAAGGATAGTCTCCACAAAGGGCTGACTAAAATTTTGCAGCAATAATTGTCCGCTCATCTGCATCAAAGCGGAATTTCATTCGTGGAGTTGGTTTCTTGATCTGAACGGTTTTACCGCCGATCTTGATCTCTACACCGGGATGAATCTTTCGGTGGACCCGGATGGATAGTTTCTCAAGCGATTTGTAGTAATCGTTAAGCTCTTGCGAGAGTTGTTTGCGAATCTCTTTAAGCTTGATTTTTATACGCCCGCGCATCATCAGGATTTGTTTCATCTGTTCCCGCTTGGCAGGAGGGGTTGATCTGAGGATGGATTCATTATCCCCCTGACCGATGGCTGTATTAATCTTAAGCAGCCGCTCCCGCAAATCATCTCGTTCCTTGATCAGCTTGGCGTTTACTTTTTGCTTTGCTGTAATATTTACAACAGTTTTTACACCCATTTCAGAGCCTATTTCGTTGGCTTCAATGCCGATATGTGAAGCAATCACTCCGCCTTGGATGATACCTTTTCCGCCCAGAGCGCTAATCGGCCCTTTGCAACGGATAAGACAGTTGCTCATTTCATGCTTGATGATAATTTCATCTCCGCATTCAATGCGTGCATTGGAGGCGAATTGCGCTGTAATGACGCCTTCGGCTTTGATCAGTCCTTTACCGGACATGACCAGTCCGCCCTTGACTTCAATATCTCCTCCGGCTGTTACGCTGGCCCCTTCAATGGAGTCTGAAACAACCACATGGTCCGGGACTTCCACCGTGAAGCCTTCACGTATGGAGCCGTTTACATGAACTGAGCCTTTTTCCAGCTTGATGTTTCCGGTTGAGTAATCAACATCACCTTTTGTTTCCAGAACATCTTTTACTGCCAGCATGTTGTCCTGAAAATGGACGATTCCGGTGGAGGTGGCTTTATAGGTGATACCGTCGGGCAGGGGAGCAACATGTTCTCCGGTCTTAATCTCAAGGGTGTTGCCGCCGGGAGGTGGGGTCAGTCGTCCATAAACGTCTTCTCCTGCCTTGCCTTCAACAGGGGGATGGATTTTCCCGATAATATCTCCGGGTGAGACCATGGGATGAACTCCACGGTCCTTGAAATCTATACGGTCATCCTCTCCGGCTGTGCCTATGGAACTGGTGGCAATATCATCGCGGTCATATTCGAAATATCCGTCCCGGCCGGGAACCGGTTCAGTTCCGGTTACGATTACGGCTTTTTGTGCAACGCCTGTCTCGCGGGCTTTCTTTATTGCTGTCTGGCCTGTGACATGTTGCAGCGGGCGGGAAATTCCCATTGATTGCAGAGTAGGTTCAAGTGCACCCAGTTCGTACCTTAAGCCAAAACAGTCATGTGGATAGAGCTTGGTGGAAACCTTCATCAGATCTTCTGAGACTTTGATAAGAGGTTCAACCCTTACCTGCTGTTCTTCAATTTTAACCAGCCCGTAGGTTTCAGCAATGAGTTTTCCGCTTTCAGGATTAAGAATACAGTTGCAAATCTCTGCGTCAGCGAGAGTAATCGGTATGGGGGTATGAGTGTCGTCGGCGGGGATTGCTTCTCCGTCAAGGTTCTTACCGGGAGAAGCCGGGGTCGCTTTACTTAATTTTCCGAATTCCATTCCCGGTAGAACCGGAAAATCAAGGTCGGCGTCAGTTATGATCTGACCGTCTTCAGCATTTTGAGGGTATTGGGCGCGCACAAGGGCAACGTTGAGGATGCTTTTTCCTTCTCCCGCTCTTTTAAGAGCGAACATGGCTCCATCGTGGTCAAGCTCTCCACCGATCCCGGAACGTTCCAGCTCTGCCTGCATTAATTCCAGCGAGAGTTGTTTTCCATTGCCTTCTGCAGGAGTATAGGCAGAAATGAAAGCTGCCATTTTATCCGGGGTAACTTTGAATTCCAGCGCAGCATCACGGCTATCAGCAATAGTATCATCCCGCTTGTTGCGAAGGTCTGCTCCCCGTGCAGAAGTCGCTTGGTCAGTCATGAATCATATTACCCGTGTTTTTAGCGTATGCCGTTAAACCGGAATTGGAAAAATACTAATTTTCAAATTAACCTTATTATAGATTTAGTTAATGTTCAAATACTACTGATAGATACTTCATCGGCGTTTTTTTATTTTGCTTTATGCATGGTCCAGACAAGCTCCTCCAGAATGGAAAGCAGCTTTGCGTAGATTCCTCCTGCGCCGGGAGGAGGTCCGAACAGCCCGTTGCGTTGCTCCCGCAAAGCTTTTGGAAAGATTGAGTGCGGTTCAAGAGTGCGCATGGTCATGGCAAAACGTTCCGCAAGCAGGTACCCGGTAACGCCTTCTTCAAAGATGGACATGTACTTCATGAATTCACCTTTGCATGAGTTCCACTTCTCAATTGAAGCATCATTGGGCTCCATAGAAGTTACTTTGCAGATAAGCGCATAAAGGCTGTTTAATGCTGCTCCGGGAATGCCTCTTCTCCAGCCAAGCAACCAGGGGTTGCGCCAGAAGAGCAGAAAGTGTCCTTGCCCGGTGGCGATGATCTGTTCCAAAGATTTGCGTACGGAAACAAGGTCCGGGTCTTCCCAATTAGTTGGTGTGTCAGCCAGTTCCCAAGCCGGAAGAGTGGGGCGGTCCTGAGTCTCCTGCCCCAGCATGCAGTCAAGGATGTGCGACAGCCAGATATTCGCCTCTGCGGATGCAGGGGTTTCAAGGTGCGGGTAACTTAAAATAAACTGGCCCTTTCCGGTCTGTCCACAGACAACTGCCGGACGGTCATGCAGAAACTCCGGTAGCAGGGAGATGCCGTACATATTATGCCAGTCGTTGAGAGTTCCTTCCGGCAGTGAGCTGATCCGCAGGTCTGCCACCCAGAAGTCATTGCCCGGTTCGCGATAGCGGCCAAGGGCGGTTGTGGAATCGCATTTGTTCGGGGAAAACTGTCCCGGCCACCAGACCGGAATCAGTGCGCTTTCACCGAGACTGTCCGGAACCAGCGGATTGGATTGGTCAAGTTTTACATTGATATGTCCGCTTAAAAAATGATGCAGCCTGTTTTCAAAACCCTTGCGTTGCCAGCAGCTTAAGCACAGACCTCCAGCCCCGGAAAGGCCCAGTCCGGCACCGCCGCAAAAACCGAGGTAGTTGCCACCTTCACCTACATATTTCTGGATTTCAACTATACCCGGCCCGCCGAGGTGCTTTGCCTTGCCCTTGGCCCATCCGCCGGGGACGATAAGTGCTGCTGGAGGCTTGCCTGAAAGCAGTCCTTGCGCTATTTGATGCCCACGCACAAGTTCGTGGTCGATGTTCCATGCTTCAAGGGCTCTTTTAACCAGCAGCCCCCAGATGTGGGAGTCGTCCCATAATATATAGATACTTGACATGTTCGTGTCTCTTTATAAGTGTGTGTAGCGCAAGTTGACGAGGCTAGTGCTTTAGCTTTTAACCCCTGTCCCGTAAATACACGGAAATTCTGGGCAGGCAAAGCACATCTTTTTTAAAAAATATTATTATGAAACCAACTTAGCAAGCTGAAACGCAACGGGAAGCCGGGATACGGTGACCCGCTACGTCTTTTTTTGCTTAAGAATTTATATTTGAACAGGAGTCCATACATGGCGGAATCAAACCTCCCCAAAGGTTACGAACCTTGGGATGTAGAAAAAAAGTGGCTTGACCACTGGGAAGAAAACAAGACCTTCACCCCTGATCCCGAAGCTGACGGCGATCCTTACTCCATTGTTATTCCGCCGCCAAACGTCACCGGTGTGTTGCACATGGGCCACGCACTGAACATTACCCTTCAGGATATCCTCTGCCGCTACCAGCGTCAGCAGGGTAAGAACGTTCTCTGGGTTCCGGGCACCGACCACGCAGGTATCGCCACCCAGAACGTTGTTGAGCGCCAGCTCAAGACCGAAGGCAAGACCCGTGACGATCTCGGCCGTGAGAAATTCATCGAGCGCGTTTGGGAATGGAAGGAAGAAAAAGGCGGTCATATCCTAAAGCAGATCCGTCGCATGGGCGCATCCGTTGACTGGGACCGCGAATGCTTCACCTTTGACGATCAGCGCGCCAAGGCTGTTCGCAAGGTTTTCGTACAGCTTTACGAAGAAGGCCTCATCTACAAAGGCAACTACATCATCAACTGGTGTAACCGCTGCCATACTGCTCTTGCTGATGATGAAGTAGAGCATTCACCTAAACCGGGCCATTTCTACAACATCAAGTACAAACTTTCCGACGGTTCCGGCGAACTGATCATCGCCACCACCCGTCCCGAAACCATGCTCGGCGATACCGCTATCTGCGTTAACCCCGAAGATGACCGCTTCAAGCACCTTATCGGCAAGACCGCTATCCTGCCCCTCGTAGGCCGCGAACTGCCCATCATCGGCGATTCCTACGTAGATATGGAGTTCGGTACCGGTGCCCTGAAAGTTACTCCTGCTCATGACATGAATGACTGGGAACTGGGCCGCAAGCACAACCTCGAAGTTCTTTCTGTTTTCGATGAAGACGGCAACATCAATGAAAATGCTCCTGAAAAATATCAGGGCATGTTCAAAGATGATCTTCGTAAGGTAATCGTTGAGGACCTCAAAGCTGAAGGCTACCTCATCTCCATAGACGACCACGAGCACTCTGTCGGTGAATGCTATCGTTGTAAGTCCGTCATCGAACCTCATGTTTCCGAGCAGTGGTTTGTTGCCATGAAGCCTCTGGCTGAAAAAGCACGTGCCGCTGTTCCTTCAGAGACCAAGATTTTCCCCTCCAACTGGGAAAAGGTCTACTACGAGTGGCTGGACAACATCCGCGACTGGTGTATTTCCCGTCAGATCTGGTGGGGACACCGTATCCCGGCATGGACCTGTGAAGATTGCGGCGAACTCATTGTTGCCAATGAAGATCCCACTAAGTGCACCAAATGCGGTTCTTCCAAGCTCATTCAGGAAGAAGACGTACTCGATACCTGGTTCTCTTCCGCTCTTTGGCCTTTCTCTACTCTGGGCTGGCCTGATGAGACCCCGGAACTGGCAAAATACTATCCCACATCCGTGCTGATTACCGGATTTGACATCCTGTTCTTCTGGGTCGCACGTATGATGATGATGGGTATCCATTTTCAGGATCAGATTCCGTTCCACCATGTTTACATCCACGCTCTTGTTCGTGATGAACATGGTAAGAAGATGTCCAAATCCACCGGTAACGTTATCGATCCGCTGGAAATGTCCGACAAGTACGGTACTGACGCACTGCGTTTTACCCTGACTTCTTTCGCCGCCATGGGCCGCGATATCAAGCTTTCCGAGCAGCGCATTGAAGGCTACCGCCACTTTGTAAACAAGATTTGGAACTCCGCACGTTTCGCGCTCATGAACCTCGATGGCAAGAAGCCCGAAGCAGCTCTCGAAGATGCGTCCGGCCTCGCTAACGAGTGGATTCTGCACCGCCTTGAAGAAGTGAAGGATACCATGCGTGAAGCAGTGGAATCCTACCGCTTCAACGAAGTTGCCCAGACCATGTACAAGTTCATCTGGAACGAGTTCTGCGACTGGTATCTCGAAATGATCAAGCCGGACCTCTACAGCGATGACGAAACCCGCAAGGGCGCAACCCTGAAAGTTCTCTGGACAGTGCTTTCCGAGACCATGGTCCTGCTGCACCCGGTAATGCCTTTCGTAACTCAGGAAGTTTGGTCCGTACTGCCCGGTATTGAAAACGGCGACATTGCCACCGAAGCATTCCCCGAAAAGCGTGACAACTGCCGCAACGCAGCAGCTGTTGAGCAGATGGAGCTTTTCCAAGGCATCGTTTCCGCTGTTCGTAACATCCGTACCGAGCTGCTCATCGCTCCTTCCAAGAAGCTTGAGCTCATCGTGCGTACCGCAAACGAGGAAACCACCGCGCTGATCAATGACAACGCAGAGCTGATCAAGGCACTTGCCCGTCTGGACTCCGTAACCGCAGGTCCTGACGCAGAAGGTCCCAGCGCTTCCGGTACCGCAGTTGTACAGGGTAACGAACTCTTCGTACCGCTGGCAGGCGCAGTTGACTTCGAGTCCGAGCTTGCACGTCTTGATAAAGAGTTCGCCAAGCTGGACAAAGATCTCGTTGTGATAGAAAAGAAACTCTCCAACAAAGGTTTTGTCAGCAACGCTCCCGCAGCAGTTGTTGAGAAGGAAAAAGCCAAGTTGGAAGAGATCAATGATAAGAAAGCAAAGCTGACCGAGCTGAAAGACAGATTAGTCAGTGTAATGGAATAGATTATTAAAACGGGGGAGGCTTAAAAAAGTCTCCCCCGTTTAATAAAATTAAGTGGCGAAGCCCTATTAAAAAAGTTTGGGATTCTTAAACCATTTTCAAAGGGTTTAAGACCCCCGGCAGGGTCGCCGAAGGCATAAAAGAGAGGGTGGATATATGGGTTTGGTTTATCTTATTGGAGCTGGTCCCGGTGATCCCGGTCTGCTGACTGTTAAAGCTAAAGAAGTGCTGGAAACTGCAGATGTGCTCATCTACGACTATCTGGCAAACATCGAATTTCTTAACTACTGCAAAGCTGATTGCGAAATCCTTTACGTAGGTAAAAAAGGCGGCGACCACACCCTGCCGCAGGATAAAATCAACGAACTCATCGTTGAAAAAGCGCAGGAAGGCAAAGTCATTGCCCGTCTTAAAGGCGGCGATCCTTATGTTTTCGGTCGCGGCGGCGAAGAAGCTGAAGAACTGGTTGAAGCCGGAATCGACTTTGAAGTCATCCCCGGTATCACCGCAGGTGTTGCCGCTCCCGCTTATGCCGGTATCCCGGTAACTCACCGTGATTTTACCACTTCCGTATGCTTCATCACCGGACACGAAGATCCTACCAAGGAAAAGTCCGGTCATAACTGGGCAGTGTATGCCAAATCCACCAGTACTCTCGTTTTCTACATGGGCGTGAAGAACCTGCCCATGATCGCCGAGAATCTGATCAAGAACGGTCGCGATCCTGAGACCCCTGTTGCTCTTGTACGCTGGGGAACCCGCTGCAACCAGCAGTCTTTCGTATCTACCCTTGAAAACGTTGCCGAGGAAGCAAAAGAGCGTAAGTTCAAGGCTCCCTCCATCATCGTTGTCGGCGGTGTGTGCTCCCTGCATGACAAGCTGGCATGGTTCGAGAAAAAGCCTCTGCTCGGTAAAGGTGTTGTGGTTACCCGTGCCCGTGAACAGGCCAGCGGTCTTGTTTCCACTCTCGGCAAGCTTGGTGCCTGCGTATTCGAATTCCCGACCATCAACATTGAGCCTGTAGCTGATTACGCTGACGTTCAGGCTGAGATCAAAGCTCTTTCCAACTGGGATTGGCTGATCTTTACTTCCGTGAACGGCGTTAAACATTTTTTCAGCCAGATGGACGAAGCCGGTCTCGATGCCCGCGCATTTGCCGGACTCGAAATCGCTGCCATCGGCCCCGCAACTGCTGATGCACTGGTAGAAAGAGGCATCCGTCCTGATTTCGTACCTGAAAAGTACGTTGCAGAAGGCGTTGTTGCCGGACTGCTCGAAAAGGGCATCAAAGGCAAAAAGGTACTCATTCCCCGCGCCAAGATCGCCCGTGAAGTGCTGCCCGAAGAGCTGCGCAAGGCCGGAGCAGAAGTTAAAATCCTGCCCGTCTACGAAACCGGACTTTCCGAGAACGATCCCGGCCCCATCGCCGAGGCCCTCGAAGCCGGAAAGATCGATTACCTGACCTTCACCAGTTCCAGCACTGTTGAGAACTTCTTCAATCTCATTGAGCCGGAAGTTTTCCACAAGTACAAAGACAGCGTGAAAATCGCTTGCATCGGGCCCATCACCGCCAAGACCCTCGAAGGGTTCGGTTATGAGCCGGATATACAGCCTGAAGATTACACCATCCCCGCACTGGTAGATGTTCTGGTGCAGGAAGTTTCCGAGTAATTACCAAAAGGAGGATCTACGCGGTCCTCCTTTTTTATTTGCCTCCGGCGGCTGGGGAAGGGGAGAACCCCTTTTGCTAACGCCCAAAAGAGTATCTCCCCTTCCCCAGACCCCATCCCCTCTTCCCAAAAGACGTTTTAGTTATGCTTCGCTGGGGGATAACGGCAATATGAATTAAAATTTGTACGATTAATTATATAAATCGGCGAAGCCCCGATAAAAGTTTTTGAAGAGTCCAGAGAAACTTTTTTTAAAAAGTTTCTTTGGCCCCCGGAGGGAAAATGAGTCTTCCTATTGCAGTCCTTATTTCTGGTGGCGGATCGAATTTACAATCCATTATTGAAAAGATGGAAGACAACATTCTTGATGTGGACATCAGAATGGTTCTTTCCAATAAAGCGGATGCCTACGGCCTGAAACGTGCCGAAGCTTATGGCATCCCTACTGCTGCCTTGAGTCATAAGGATTTCAGTTCCCGTGAGGAATTCGATACTGAGATGGTGCGAATTCTCAAAGAGGCCGGAGTCGAAGCCGTGGTTATGGCGGGCTTCATGCGCATCATTACTCCGGTATTTTTGAATGCATTCCCCGGTAAAATTATCAATATCCATCCGGCAATTCTGCCCAGCTTTCCCGGTGTGGACGGGCAGGGTGATGCCGCAAAATACGGCGTGCGATTGGCGGGCTGTACTGTTCATTTTGTGGATGAAAAAATGGACCACGGTGCTGTGATCATTCAGGCTGCGGTCCCTGCTTATCCCGGTGAAGATGAAGACGATCTGCGTAAGCGTATTCTTAAGCAGGAACACCGTATCCTTCCTCAGGCCACTCAGTGGCTGGCACAAGGACGTCTTTCTATGGAGGACCGTTTTGTAAAGCTGGTAGAAGCTGATGTGGAGCTGGCGGAGCGGGATACAATGAGTCTGGTTAACCCGCCGTTGGAGAAGGGTTTTTAGTTTTTTCTCTGTCTGGTTTGATAGAATTTTCAAGCGGCCCATGAAAAGGACTATTTTCATGGGCCGTTTTGTTGTCTTTAGAGCTTGTTCTTTATCCCATAACAGCCAGCAGCAGTTCCATAAATTCAAGTTCCATCTCAATCATTTCACTATCCTTCTTACGCAGCCATTCGGAAAGCCATGCAAAGCGTAAGGAAGGGATGTAGGCGGGCAGTGATTCGTAGCTGTCGTCGCTGATGTCGGTATTGTCGTAGAGACCGTCCATGAAGGCCGGGATCAGGCCTTCACTCAGTGCACCGGGATTTTCAAAGGCCACGCAGCCGATCATGTTCGCAACGTCATAGATTTCAGGGCGCATACCGGAGAATTCCCAATCAATTACCGCACCGATTGTTTTGCCTTTCCAGAGTACATTCAGGGGGTGGAAATCTCCGTGGCAGAATGCCTTGGGCAGTTTCGGGAAATCCTCCATCTTGGGGAATAAACGGGCGCAGATCGGCTCCAGCCGTTTATAAATTGTCGGTTCCCGGTCTTTAACCGTTTCGGCAAGCTCACGAGCATAATTGATCAGGGCAAAGGACTGGTCTTTCCCTTTCATTTCTTTGCCCTTGGTATGTTCACGCAGCTGGGTAATGAATTTCGCCAGCTCTGCGCCTCTCTCGGCATCGAAAACATATTCCGGACGTGGTAGCTCATCCGAATCATAAAATGGCGAGAGCTGCCACGGGAAGCCCATTACTTCGGCTATGACCTGTCCGTCCTTGGTCTCTTGATAAGGCAGCAGCCAATCCATGCCCGATTTCTGTAAGGTCAGCAGGTTTTCGGCAATTGCGGTCCGTTTTTCAACCTGTGTTCCGGCAATACGCTCCATGAGCCAGAGTCGATTCTCACTGTCTT
The DNA here is from genome assembly GCF_000023445.1 of Maridesulfovibrio salexigens DSM 2638. Taxonomy (GTDB): domain Bacteria; phylum Desulfobacterota; class Desulfovibrionia; order Desulfovibrionales; family Desulfovibrionaceae; genus Maridesulfovibrio; species Maridesulfovibrio salexigens. The sequence continues at coordinate 274,642 of NC_012881.1, forward strand.
CAATCACCGAGCGCGAAACAGCACGTTCAGGGCTGCCGGGAATATTTTTGTCGTTATGTCTTTCAAGGGTTTCAAGACCCCAAGGGGATAGGGCGTCGATCATGTGTATGCCTCCGGCGGCCCTGCCGGGGGCCTTAAACCCTTTTTGAAAAAAGGGTTTAAGAATCCCAAAAACTTTTAATAGGGCTTCGCCATTTAGTATTCAAAGTTATGTCTAAAAAAATATTACTATTTAAGTTGGGAAACGTATTGTTTATTACAGCAAAAAAGTTGTCTCCAGCGGCGAAGCGATACTAAAAGGTTTTGAAAGGGATGGGGTCTGGGGAAGGGAAAACTTTTGCAAAAGTTTTCCCTTCCCCAGACGCCGGAGGCTCCTAAAATACTTCAGCCTCGAACCAGAAAATATTGGTCTCCGGGTCTTTCCATGCATCCGCTTCCATGCCTGCTTTGTGGCAGGTCTGGGCGAGGAATTCTTCGCGGTTCCATTTCCAGTCCACTGCTACTTGCGGGAGCAGCAGCCCGGACTGCATGCCGCGCTGCATGATCAAACCATGCCTGCCAATAATGACCTGTTCGGGGTCTTCGCAGACATCAATGGGGCTGAGGATTGAAATCTCGATTTCGATTTCTTTGAATTCAGATTCATTCAGCGGCGGAAAACGCGGATCTTCAAAGGCGGCAGCTCGGGCCATTTTCCAGATGGTTTTGTAGAGCGGTCCGGTTCCCTGCACGTTACCGATACAGCCGCGCAGATGTCCGTTCTTGTTCAGGGTAACGAAAGCACCGTAATTTTCGCTCAGATGCTCGGTTACAGGCTCTGGTATCGGCTCCTCCTGCTTGTTAAGTCGGCAGAGGATAGATTTGCGGACCAGAGCTTTGAGGTACTTCTTTTCTTCCTGCGTAAGGGCGAAGCTGAAATTATCTGACATAGTATCTCCCATGTACTTTTGGGTCTTAGCGCTCGTTAGCTTCTTTTAATTTTTTGATAATGTAATCGTAACCTTCGGGCCGATGCGGAATCTTGCAGTCCGTGCAATCCTTGATGCCTTTTGCGGTCATTTTAAAGCGTCCTCCGCAATCCTCCACGAGGTAGAGCGGGCAGAAACAGAACAGACAGTTGAAAGATGTCTCATCGCTGACCTGATGGCAGGGGAAGTAGCGGCAATCTATATTTCTAAAAAAACGGTGGCTGTTTTCCATGATGATCCTTTAATTGGCCTTGTTGAATTCGTTAACTTTGATGATTACCAGCGTGATGTCATCTTCCTGCTCCATGCCGTCTTGGAATTTGTAGACTTCGGCAATGATCTCCTGCTGGATTTCAGCGGCACTGCGCTTGGCATTTTCGAAGATGATCCGGTCGAGGCGCTCGCGCCCGAACATTTCATCCTTGGTATTGCGCGCTTCCCAGATGCCGTCGGTGCCGATGAAGATAATTTCCCCTTCGTTTAACTCTACATCGAATTCGTTGTATTCGGCTTCATCAAATATGCCGAGTGCCAACATTGGTGAACCCATGAGGTCACGTTTTTCACCATTGGCAGGATTGTAGATGGTTGCAGGGTCATGTCCGGCACGAACATATGTTGCTGCTGAATTGTCCGGGGAGATTTCGAGGCAGAACAAGGTCATGAAACGTCCGGTATCTCCGATGTCGGAGCAAAGCAGTTTGTTGACTTCCGCGATACGATTTTCCAACGGTTCCCGGTGTCCGGATGCATGTTTCAGATGTGCTCGTCCTGTGGTCATGAGCAGGGCCGCTGATACGCCGTGCCCTGTAACATCGCCGAGCAGGATTCCGGTTCCTCCGTTTGCGGGAGGGGTGTAGAAATCGAAATAATCGCCGCCGGTTTCATCGCATGAAATACTGGTCCCGGATATATCAAGACCGCTGGCCTGCGGCGGTTCCTGCGGAAGCAGGCTGGTGTGCACTTCCTGCGCCAGTTCCATTGATTTGCTGATCCGCAGATGGTCCTGCAACTTGGGGATCATGTGATTGAATGCATTGGCGAGGGTTTCCCGTTCATCTCCGGTTTTGACATCAACATGTACCGAGAAGTCTCCTTCGGAGATTTTCTCTGCTGCATCAGTCATTACCAGTAGCGGTTTAATGACCTTGCGGCTGCCGATAAAAGCAACCAGTCCTACGGTGATCAGAGTGAGGAAAGATGCCGCCCCAACTGCTACATACAAATTTTTGCTTAAATTCAAAGCCTGATTTGCGGCCCTGTCCGGAACTCTGGTGATGACCCGTTCCGGAGTGATCAGCACGTAGCTGCCCTCGCCACGGAAAGGGGCGAAAGCCCAGACCGATTCAATTCCGTTGTATGGCATGCGCATAACGCCTGATTCACCTTTGGCAATGGAGTTGATCAGTCCGTTCAGTGAGTCCTTTGCAGATGATTGCAGATAGCGGACTTCATTCGGCAGTCCGGTCATCCACGACATGTTGGTTTCTTTGTGTCCGGCCTCGGCCCAGATGCGCAGCCCAACTCCATCCTGAGTCTTTACCGGACCGACCACAAAGGCCTGAATTGCACTGGACCATTGGGATTTCAGGTCTTCCTTACGCAGAAGCTCCACCAGTTGGATGTCGATGGCAACAACGCCGATGGTTTTTCCTCTTCGGTTTCGGATGGGTTTGGATAACGTGTAGACCTGCTGTCCGGTGCTGGCATCAATAAATTTATCCCAGACAATTACTCCATGCTCCACAGCCTTGGTGAACCATGACCTATCACGCGGATCAAAGTTGGCGGGATAGTTGCCATGACCGGGATAGGCCATATGCAGGCCGGAGTTTAGAGTGATGTATACTCGATGCAGCGCTGTTCCGGCTTGATTAAAAAATGTTTTTAAATCGGGCTTCAGCAGGCACAGACGGGCAAGGTCTTTTTTGTTTTTCAGTTGTTTCTTGCCTCCCGGATAGAAGAAAACAGGTTCTTCCAGACTGATTGAGGAGGGAGTTTTCTGTCCTACTTCACTGACTACGAAATACTGTGGAGATGGTCCGAAGTCGGCAGGCTGCTGTCCTTCTGTGTTGAAGTCTTCGGAAAAATAAACCTTGGGCGGTTTTCCGACCGGATCATTGAGCACATCTTCGGCTTCAGCACCGATGGCTTTTAGCGCGAATTCGAGAGATACGGCCTGTTGCTGGACCAGCTTGGCAGAATCCTTTGCGGATTGATGCATTTCATCCGTCAGGATTTTGATCATGTCCGCCCGCAGGTTGTCGGACTGGATCTGACCAAGTTCCTGAATCCCCTGCCGGCTGATAACGGAAAGCACCAACAGGGGGATAAGGCTGAATGTAAGCAGCAGTGCAAATAGTTTAATTCGTATGCTCATATTGATTTATGAAAAGTCTATGTCTGAAGAAGACTGTTTTTGCTTGGATTCAGCAGGGAAATCAGAAAAGGGAAATGGCCTTACATTGCTGTTCAAAGTAGCATATTTAAGTAGTGAAAAAGCGTATTTGCTCAGCCTGTCGGCGAACTCACGCAGCGGAGCAAGGTGGTTGCCTGTGATGAGCAGGAAGAGGTATTGCACGAAAATTATTGCATAAGCCAATATCCGGACCAGTTCAAAAGCAATGATGCAGACAATGGTTCGTAAGAATCTTTTTCCTATAGCTATGCGATCATGCGCAGTGTTGTTCATGGGGTTCTCCGTCATGAGTGTAGCGGATCTATAATTAAAAGTGGAAATATGTCGCTTCGGTTGTTTTGTTCTGCTATAATAGAAGAGACTTCCGCAATTATTACCGCTTGTTTTGCTTTTCATTGTATATGCTTTATTGACGGACGGCAACGAAGGATTGGAAATTGCATCAGAACTTGTAGCAGGAGTGGATGTGCCGGAAATCCGGCATTAACAGGCATGAATAGTTTTGATAAGACTTCGGAGGTGGCCCCATGAACACCGCATTGCTGGAAGAACTGCTCAGAAAGAAGGCTCAACGCCTGCAACGGCAGGGATTGACTGTTTCTGAAGCTATTGACCGTGCCGGAGATGAAATTTTTAACTGTATGGCCGGAAGCGGCGGACATGGTTCCCGCTTTTGTTTGCGTATGGTTCTTAACGGTGCCAAACGGCGGGTCAGTCCGGAAATATGTACCTGCTCTGCTTCGGAGGGGGACAAAAGAGGGCCACTGATAAGATGTGCCGGGATGTAAATTTGATATATTCCGGTTCGCACATCCAATGAAGGCTGGATAAGAGTTTCAAAGATAAACCGGGATACGAATGTTTACGCTACCTGATTTAGCAGCTAAGGAATGGGTCATGTTTAACGACATCGACCCATATATTTATATTGTCAGTATTACCGCAATTGCCACGGTCATTTATGTCTGGATCAGTTACCGGGTTACAAGCTTCAGAAAGCGCCGGGTTGAACGTATTGAGAATCTGATCAAGAAGGATCCTGAAACCACTTCAGCTATCCCCACTGATGTCTTAAGTGCCAAGGAAGAACGTCAGGAACGCAGGGATATGGTTAAGGGGGTCAAGACCCGCTTCACCGTCATTCGCCGTACACTTATCATCTCTCTCGGAGTGGTCTGGTCGTTGGCAATGATGCTGCCTTTTGTCGGCCAACTTCCCAGCACCATGATTTCGATTATTGTTGCTGTTTCCACTGCGGTGGTCGGTATTGCCGCCCGTCCTTTGGTGGAGAACATGATCTCTGGAATTGTTATCTCATTTTCCAAGCAATTGCGGGTCGGTGATACTCTGATAATCGACGGTCAGTACGGGAATGTTGAGGATATTTCCATCACCCACACCAAGATAAAAATATGGGATTGGAAGCGTTACATCATTCCCAACAGCAGGATGTTGAATAAAGAGTTCAGCAATCTGACCTTGAACGACAGTTTGCTCTGGGCTTACGTGGAATTTTCAGTGGCTTACGACACTGATATTGATATGGTCAGGGAAATTGCAGTTGATGTGGCTTCCCGGAGTGAGCATCACAACGAGCAGGAAGATCCGCAATTCTGGATACGGAGCATGGATAAGGAAAACATTGTCTGCTGGGTTGCTGCATGGGCGGATTCCCCGGCTGAGGCTTGGAATTTGAAGAGTGATATTTGCATGAGGCTTATCCGGGCTTTTAAAGAGAGAGGAATTGCAACCCATATGTCGCAGATTAACCTTGCTAAGAATAATATTTGGGGCGATAACACCAGCCATGAATAAGATTTCCCTGAAAAAATCAGACTTTGCAGTATTTACCGTTGTCGCGCTAATTCTTATCTGGGTTGCCTGCCAGCCGCATCCCATCGAGACTTTCAAGCTCTACACTAAAGAGCATGGCTATATTTTAAGCTTTTTAAAATTCGCAATCCTTGCCACTTTCGGGGAATGTGTGGCGTTGCGTATTGTGAATGGATGTTATTGGCGGCCCGGATTCGGTCTGATTGCCAAAGCGGTTATGTGGGGCTTTATCGGATTGTTTTTAAAAGCCAGCTTCACGGTTTTCGCTGTCGGTTCCCCTGCAGTTCTGACTTCATTGGGATTAAATATCAGTGCAGAAGACGGTTTCTTTGCCCGCTTGCTGATAGCCTTTACTACCAGTGTAATGCTTAACACCGTATTCGCTCCGGTGCTCATGATTTTGCACAAGATTTATGATGACCATATTCAGGTCCATCAGGGCAAAATACGCTCTTTGATTATCCCTGTGGATGTTGCGGACCGTTTTGCCTCTATTGATTGGAACAACATGTGGGGCTTTGTACTCAAAAAGACCGTACCCATCTTCTGGATTCCGGCCCACACCTTTACTTTTATGCTCCCGCCTGATGCGCGCATCATTTTCGCAGCTCTACTCGGTGGAGTTCTGGGTGTAATTCTGGCTTTTGCAAGTCTTAAAAGCAGGGCGGCTTATTAAGCCTGACATTCGTTTCGGCGCTGTTGATCAGGTCTGGAACTGCCATATACGACCCGGTTGCGTCCCGCGTCTTTTGCCATGTCCAAAGCCCGGTCTGCCCGGTCGGTCATGCTTTCTTTGCTGTCTTCATCATGGAAGGAGCTGATTCCTATGGAGCAGGTGACTGTTCCCACTGATTCATAGTAGTTTCCGGCAATAATTTTCCGTATTTTGTCTGCCAGCAACATAGCATTTTGATGCCCGATTTCAGGGGCTATGATCAGGAATTCCTCCCCGCTCCAGCGACCGATAGTGTCTGTCTTACGCAGGTTGTTTTTCAGCAGTTTTGCTGTTTCCTGAAGAACCTTGTCGCCCACGTCATTTCCGAAGTTGTCATTGATGTTCTTGAATCTATCCAGATCGAGCAACAGGATGGAAAAGGAATTACCATGCCGCTGGGCTTTACCTATTTCGTAGTTGAAAATTTCATCAAGTCTAAGCCTGTTCGCCAGTCCGGTGAGTTTATCCACGCTGGATAGGTTCTCTAAATCGTTGATGCGTGCTTCGTAACCGGAGATAAGCTTTGAAATTTTTATTTCCAGAAAGACAACCAGAAGTGCTGACATAAAGACACCCAGCAGTGCAATGGAAGCCGTTGTCCAGACCTTAGACACGTCCGTATACAGCCCTATAAGCACTACTGTCAGTATGCTGATGATTGACAGTGCTGTGAAACAGAAAAGTCTGCGGATGAAATGCTTTTGGGATTGTACATTGTTTTTAGATGCCTTTTTCTCAGAGCTCATCGGGAATCCTGCGCACGACTAGAAGGTTTATTATTTTGAGTATATGTCTTCTGGGGGAATGTGGCGCAAGAAAAGAAAAAGAGCAACAAAATTATTAGCTTTTCGATCTAAGTATGATCAGCTACCCATAAACTGCGCCCAAAGCTTTCTGCTTCTGGGGCCGTCAAATTCACAGAAAAATATGCGCTGCCATGTGCCGAGCATAACATCTCCGTCTTCGATGATCAGCATCTGATCCGGACCGAACATGCTGGTTTTGATATGGGCATCTGAATTGCCTTCCATATGCTGGTAATCTCCGCGGTAGGGGACCAGCTTGCGCATGTTTACGGTGATGTCGCGGACCACATCCGGGTCGGCACCTTCATTGACTGTAATGGCTCCTGTGGTGTGCGGACAGTAGAGCAGCAGAGCGCCGGATTGCCAGCCGTTGTCTTTGACCATTCTGCGCACGGACTCGGTGATGTCGATCATTTCTTCACGGCTGTTTGTTCTGATTTGCAAAGTTTCCACTAATCATCTCCTTTGGGGGAGTCTGTAAGTTTATTGTGCGGTTCGGCTATACAGATCCGGTTGCGCCCGGTATCTTTGGCCTTGTACAGGGCGTTGTCTGCGCGGGCCAGCATGTCTTCGTATGCATCCACTCCGAATTTGATATCCGTTGCGTAATGGGACACGCCGATGGAAATGGTACAGGTCAGAGGTTGCTCATCATTATTAAATATTCGGGCTTCTACACTCTGTCGTAATCTTTCCGCGAGTGTCCTGCCGGAATCAATATCGGAGCCCGGTGCCACAACCACAAATTCCTCCCCGCCGTAACGGGCAATAATGTCGGATGAGCGCACCACTTCCTGAAAAGCCTTGCTTATTTGTTGAAGCACAATGTCTCCAACTGTATGCCCGTAAGTGTCGTTGATAACTTTAAAATGGTCAATATCCATAATCATCAGCGAACATGGCTGTCCCGCGCGAATGGCAATATCCACCAGTCGTGTTCCTTCTTTCATCAGGTACCGCCGGTTGGGGAGTCCGGTCAGCTGGTCGGTTACTGCTGATTTTTGCAGTTCCTGTACCGTTCTATCGACTTTCCCCTGCATGGCACAGAAACCATCTATAAGTTGAGTTACTTCTTCAGGCGGGTGAGATACTCCGGTTCCTGTGCATTCGCAGTCAAATTTTCCTTCGGTCATTTGTCGGGCTACCGAACTTAATCGTTTGAGTGGAATGCTTATGGATTGAATCAGCTTAATGGAAAATGGTGTTATGATCAGCAGTGTCAGGAATGCCCCGCCAATGGCTGTCCACAGGAAGGAATATATGGGATCCATAACTTCTTTGTAGTCAATTTCCGAAACAATGAGCCAAGGTCCGGCTTTGACCCATTGGCTTGCTCCGAGAACTTCCGCTCCTCTGTAATCGAGATAAGCACCTTCCGGTTGTGTTCCCACCAGTGCTGATTCAATATTTTTTGTATTGGTCTTGATTACCATGATGGCAGTGTCTTTAACCCGTCTGGCAGACTTGAGCTCATCTAGAAAACGGGACTCGGTAAGCATGTATCCTTCACGGTTGATGATATATGTTTCACCTGTTTTTCCAAACCAGAGGTTTTTCATCAGTCTATTAATAGCAGTCAGCCTTGCGGCAAGGAATACCACTCCGCCGAAAGATCCGTTTTGCAAAGTAACCGGATGGGAAAAAAGTATTATGGGGTCATCGAGAGACTCGCTGACAATAATTTTCGGCACAAGTGTTGGGTCGGCTTGGCATTTAGTGAAATACTCGCGGTCACGGATGCCGATGGCAGTTGGGGAATGGATTGATTCGTGGCTTCTGGTCGTGCCGTCTGGTCCTACCCAGATAACTTCACTGATATCATCATGCGTATCATCGTAAAGGTTAAGCAATGGGGTGATCTGGCTAAGTTTGCCGCTACGAAGACTTTCACTTTCAGCCAGAAACTTTACATCAGAACTACGTTCCCTGAACCATTCTTCAATGACTATTTTGTGCGAAGTGACTTGCTCTTCCAGTTCTTGTCTGGTGGCTTTGAATATGGCTGACTTAATAAAAAATATCAGCATGATGGTCATGAAAAGCAAGGGGACCCCTACCATGATAATTGAGTACCATCTGATTCTACTGCTGATAGTTATGGGGAAGAAGCGTAAAGGCATTAAGAACACTCCTGCATTGGTTATTTCAGAGAGAAATATATTACCATCAACAATGCAGGAGTGCTATTTTTATTGTTATGAATTGCTTTCTTTGCGGAACATGTGGCTGAATCCGGAATCGTAAAGCAGGGATTCGCTGTCACTGTCTTTTCCGGGCAGGATCAGGAAAATAGTCTGCCGTGTGAAATTGTTCTGTTCAGCCGTTTCAGCCAGTTTTTCAAGGGTGGTCGGAACGGATTTTTCTTCAGGCCAGCCTATGCGATAGCTGAGGATTACCGGAGTGGAAGGCTCCATACCTCCGGCAAGAAGCTGTTCCTGAATACCCATGGGATTTCCTGCTGAAAGGTAGATAGCCATAGCTGAGTTATGCTCAGCCAGTTTTTGCAGGGATTCGGATTCCGGCACAGGGGTTCGTCCGGCCATGCGGGTCAGGATCAGGGTCTGGGTTCCACCGGGAACCGTGAATGATGCGCTGGAGGCTGCTGCGGCTGCACAAGCTGAAGTGACACCGGGAATGACTTCATATTCAATGCCTGCTTCCCGCAGTAAGCGGGCCTGTTCCTGCACTGCTCCGTAAAGAGCGGGGTCTCCGGTGTGAACGCGGGCTACGATTTCTCCTTTGGAGGCATGTTCCTGCATGATGCGGTCGGTTTCTTCCAAAGACATGGAAGCGGAATTTTCAATACGTGCATCTTGGCGTGCTTCGGCAATTGCGGCCTCGGGGACCAGTGAACCGGCATAAAGGACCAGTCCGGCCTCACGGATAATGCGCTGGCCCTTTACGGTGATCAGTTCCGGGTCACCCGGTCCGGCACCGATGAAATATACTTTACCCATTTATTGTCCTTCGGGCTTGTCGGCCCAGAGTATGGTTACCGGGTTGTGCGCTTTGTAGCGGATATCCCCGGCCAGTTTGTCTGATGTTGAGGCCTGAATCTGCATGGAATGCCAGTTCCAGCCCAGTTCTTCAAAAAGGTCACGGGTGCGCTGGATGCTGCCCATGAGTATAGCATGGACCACCAGTCTGCCACCCGGTTTGAGGCGTTCGGCCGCTTCGCGGATAACCGAATCTCCGCGTCCGATGCCCCCGCCCATGAAAATCCGGTCGGGATCGGGCAGTTCTGTTAGGGCCTGCGGCATTTCACCGCAGACAGGTTCAACAGTCCAAGCGCGAAAATTGCGGATGTTTTCCTTGATCATTGCAATTCGTTCGGCCTTTTTTTCTACGGCGAAAAAACGGGAACCAGCACCGATAAAAGAAGCTTCAATGGCGACAGAACCACAGCCCGCGCCGAGGTCCCATACTGTCTGTCCCTCGCTAAGTCCCAGCAGGGCTATACCTGCTGAACGGACGGGAAGTTTTGTGATTAGTCCCTTTTCCCGTGTGAATGAATCGTCATCACGCCCGAAGAGCGGAGTGCTCCGATCTTTGTTTTTTGAAGTGAGGATGACGATATTCAGGTCCGGGCAGGTGAAATTTAAAAATGCCTCCGGTTCGCCCTGAATCACCTGTTCGTCCTGTGTTTCCAACTGGGCCAGTACGGTCATGGAATAATTATCCACACCTTTTTCGATCAGTCGTTGTGCAATGGCCTGCGGGGTGTTTGTCGCATCTGTGTAAACAGCGCAATCCCTGTTGCGTTGCATGGCTCCGAAAAGCGGCGAGTAGTCATCACGGCCATGCAGGGAAATAATCTCAAAGTCTTTCCAGCTGTGAGCCAGCCGTGCTGAGCCGATTTGGATGGCTGAAACCGCAGGGCTGATGACAACATTCTCCTTACCCAGAAACGGGATAAGGGAAGCGGCAATTCCGAAAAGCAAAGGGTCACCATCTGCCAGCAGAATTACCTTTTTCCCTTCTAGCAGCAGTTGCTTAAGAGTTTTGGCATATTCTTTTACAGGAGAAGCAAATGGGACTTTGGGGCCTTTGAATTCTGGAAAAGATTCCAGCAAGCGCTTTCCGCCGCTGAGTACATCAGCGTTGGAAATGGTTGCCGCAGCATCTTTTGTCGGCGTCAGGCTGCCCGGATGCAGCCCGATTATCTGCAAGGGATATTTCATGTCATGTTTCATACAATGTATTGGCTGGATATTAAAGGAAGATTTAAGATTTTAATTTAATTTCAATATTAGTTACCAAAAAAAAGAGAATCTGTTATTGTGGAATTGACCCCTTCCATACTTTTTTGCGGAGGTGATGAGGTATGAAAAAGTTAATTGCCATAGCTCTTCTGGTCGGTTCAGTTATTACTGCTTTCTACGGATTTTCATTGACTGCTCCCATGCTGGCCGGGAAAACCATGTCCGATGTAAATGACATTATGGGCAACATGCACATCGAGTACGAGGTAAATAATTATACTGCCGGTACGGAGAATCGTTGCATACCTTTTTACGTAGTGGCTCTTTTGGCCGGTGCTGCAGGTGTTTACGTACTTTACTCTCTGGGAGATCACGATGAAGAAGATTTTTTCTGATGGTCGGGGTAGTAGACCATTTGTCCATCAAAATCAAAGAGGAAGTACTCAACTGCTACCTCCGAGTTCCCGCTGAAAGCGCGGGCATTCCCGTGTGCTTTACGGACCAGCATGCGGATGAAAGCCGTGCGTGAATCTTCGGGGACCATTTCATATACATGCCGGGCCGTTATCGCGGCCCGGTTTTTTTTAATCAGATCTTCAGCCATACCCAGTTCTGCACACCAGTCCGCCAGCAGGTTAAAGTCTATGGCCCAATCCTTGGCGTGGGTGTAAGGAAAGCCCATGGCATGTTTGACCAGCTTGCCGATGAAAATGGCCCAGCGCACAGTACGCATGCCTTTTAGTTTGGCCTGCTGCATTGAAAATTTAAAGAAATCGGCAGCCTGTACCATGCTTATTTGCGGGGTTTCAGGAAAGTGGGCCAGATAAAGCTGTTCACTGCGCCGTCCGGTGGTGAATACAATTTCATCCAGTCCCGCAGCACGGGCAACATTTAGTGATTGGGCGATTGAGGCTTTCCATGAGGCGTGGCTGTAAGGACGGACAATTCCCTGGGTTCCCAGTATGGATATCCCGCCCAGAATTCCCAGCCGGGAGTTCATGGTTTCCTTGGCAATTGCCTCGCCCTGCGGAACTTCAATAATGATCTTGAGCCGTCCGTTGAAATCCGGTGCAATCTCACTAAGTTCTTTCAATGCTCCGGCAATAATCTGCTTACGGGGCACTGGATTGATGGCTGCTTCACCTACGGGTACGGGCAGTCCCGGCAGGGTTACCCTGCCAATTCCTTTGCCGCCATCCACTTCAATCCGCAATGAATCTGCATTTTCTATCTTCACCAGTGCATGGATTTTATGTCCGTGGGTGGCGTCGGGATCGTCCCCGCCATCCTTGATGACAACACCGCGTACTTGATTCCCATCTTTTAGCACCCGCTCCACCGGAATATTTAAAGTTCCTTTAACTGGAAGAGGGATTTCAATTTCTTGGGATATGCTTCCATTAAACAAGACCCGAATGGCCGCCATCGCAGCTGCTGTGGCGGATGATCCGGTGGTGTATCCTTCTCGGAGCTGTTTACTCATCTTCAAGCAATCTCCCACGGGTCAGGATATCCTTACCGAATTTTAGTCGGACCTGATCCACTGCCTTGTCCAGCTGTTCGAGTCTTTTGCTTTCTTTCGGCTTTTCCGGATCATCAAGCAGGGAAAGCTGTCTGTTGCGTTCTTCGAAGTTTGAAATGCCGACACCTATTAAACGGATCGGGCCGATGGGCAGTTCCGCATCAAGCAATGAGCATGCTGTTTTATATATTGTCCCGGCATGGGAGGTTCGGGAATCCAATGTGCGGCTGCGGGTGATCTGGCGGAAGTCGGGAAATTTGACCTTCAGGGTTACGGTTCTTCCTTTGACCCCGTGTTTCCTGATGTCTGCGGCTATGCGTTCGGATTGCTTGAGCAGCAGTGTTTTCAGGGTGTGGATGTCAGAAACATCTTCACCGAAGGTATTTTCCGCGCTGGAGGATTTCATTGCTCCACCTTCGGTTACCGGAGTGGGATCAATGCCCGCACCTTTTTCATAGAGAACCAATCCTCGTTCCCCGAATCTTTCTTTCCAGAACTCAGGTGGATAGCGGCGCAGGTCTGCGGCGTATGTGATGCCGTAGGAACGCAGGCGGGGCAGGGCTTTTTTGCCGACTCCGGGGATTTTTTCCACCGGCAGGGTTTTCAGGAAATCCTGTACCTGCTCTGCGGTGATGATAGATATTCCATCAGGTTTATTAAGATCGGAAGCAATTTTAGCCAGAAATTTTACCGGGGCAATACCAACTGAAGCGGTCAGTCCGGTGGCTTTACGAATGTCAGCTTTGATGGAACGGGCAATTTGGAGCGGGGTACCGAATAGTTTCTCGGTTCCGGTTATGTCGATGTAGGCTTCATCAATGGATGCCTGCTCAACAATCGGTGAGTAGTTGGAGAGTGCCGCCATAACCTTGCGTGAAATTTCTTTGTAGCGGTGTCTGCTTCCTGATACTACCTGCAATTGCGGGCAGAGTTTTAAAGCCTGACGTACTGGCATTGCAGAGCGCACCCCGAACTTGCGGGCTTCGTAAGAAGCCGCACTGAGGACAGAGCGTTCATGCATGGAACCTACGCCCACAGGTTTTCCGCGCAACTCAGGATTATCCAGCTGTTCCACGGACGCGAAAAAGGCGTCCATGTCTATGTGCATGATGTATTTCTGCATAAATATACCCGTTCTAGAGTAAATGCAGGTTGCTTAAATATCTTCCGGGCTGGAAGATGCAGCACAGGCTTCAACAAAGTTTGCTGCTACTTGCGGATTGCTGGCAAAGTGAAGGTGGATATAGCTGCCAAGTGTTTTGTCATTGGCAATGTACCCTTCACTGGCGGCAATATTTTTCTTGCAGGTTACCTGATAGGCTTTGGGAGGGTTATCAGGCATTTCCTCCAAAGCGGAGTAGTGAAATTCGTGTCCCCTGACTTTTGTGCCTGCCGGACCGAGGATTGTGTCTTGAGATAGTTCTACTTCCCGGTATCCAAGGGATTGGAAGCGTGATTGCATTGCGCTGCGGAAGGGGAATATGCCGCACATGGGGAAAACCCGGTCATCGTGGCAAATGGATTCCATGAGGTACATGAATCCACCGCATTCAGCATAAACAGGGTGTCCGGCTGCGGAAAATTCAGCGATGTTCCGACGTAATTTAGTGTTCTGGGCCAGATCAAAAGCTGCAAGCTCCGGATAGCCGCCACCGAAATATATTCCTGAAATGCCTTCGGGCAGTGCTTTGTCCTCTATGGGAGAAAAGGGAACCAGTTCTGCTCCGGCCTCACGCAGCAAACGCAGGTTTTCTTCATAGTAGAATGAAAAAGCACTATCCTGTGCAATGCCGATTCTTGTGCGCGGGATCATGGGTACTTCATCAAAGCGGGGTTGCACGGGAATGTCGGGCAGTGCTTCTATGATCTGTTCAAGATCAAGATTCTCCTCAACCCAGTCGGCAAGCGCGTTGTATTTGAATTCCAGATCTTCGAGGTGTTCCGGGGTTACAAGTCCCAGATGGCGTGAAGGGGTGGATATCTCTGCCCGGCGGGGCAGGCAGCCGATAAGAGGAACGTCTGTTAGGGAAATGGCTTCGCTCAGGATCTGGGCATGATTGCTGCTGCCGACACGGTTGCAGATCACTCCGGCCACAGGAGTTTCCGGGTCGAAATTACAAAAACCCTGCACCAGTGCAGCAGCGGAACGGGCCATGGAACCGGCATCTACAACGAGAATTACCGGCAGGTTCAGCTCTTTGGAAAGATGTGCGGTGGAGCCTGTTTCATCCAGCGCGGAATAGCCATCGTATAGACCCATGACGCCTTCAACAATGCAGGCATCGGCATCCTGTGAGTAGCGGGAGAATATGTCACGCAGGGTTTTGCCGGAAAGCATCCATCCGTCAAGGTTGTGGCAGGTCCTGCCTGCGGCACGGGTATGGTGTCCGGGATCAATAAAGTCCGGTCCGGTTTTGAAGGGTTGGACTTTGATGCCACGACGCGAGAGAGCAGCCATAAGACCCAGTGTTACCGAGGTCTTACCGCAACCGCTGTGTGTTCCTGCTACAATGAAGCCTTTGATGGAGTTCATTGGAACTGTATAATGTTTTTTTTCTGATCAGCCCAGCTTATTTTTATCCAGGTAAGCGACAAACTTTTTGGCTTCAGCAAAATCAGGATTAAGCTCCAGACACTTGGTCAGTTCTTCGCGTACCTTGTCGTACTGCTCATCTTCGAAGTAGGCCCGTGCAAGGTTGTAACGCAGGTGTTCGTCTTCCGGGCTGAGAGCGATAGCTTTTGAATAGTATTCAATAGCCTGCGGGATCATTTTTGATTTACGCAGGTTGATGCCGAAGTCATTGAACATATGCTTGTGCTCAGGGGCAAAGGGCGCATCCATGGAAACAAGTCTGGCAAAAACGTCGTTGGCCCGTTCGGTTTCCCCTCTCTGCATAAGACAGAGTCCGACACCGAAGTTACCGCGTACGTTCATTTCATCGACTTTGATGGCGTTGGTATATTCCATTTCAGCACTGAAGGAGTTGCCCTGCTGACGATATCTATCCGCACGGGCGAGGGTTTTTTGTAATTCCTTCATATTGGGCAGAACCTGCTTGTGGTACATCTCAGGTTCAGGAGTATAATCTTTCAGGAGCGCATCGCGGTCAATTCCTTCCGGGTCTCCGGTGGGGACAAAATTACTGTTCAAAGGGCGGACCTGAAACAGGTCTTCAGCCATCTGCTCAACAAAATAGTAGCCGATCTGCGCTACGCGGCGAGTGGTGGTTCCGGTTCCGACCTTTGCGATTCTCTGGCGTGAGAAAACTCCGCTTAGATCTTGAATTTTATTATTCTCAGACATTTACAAGCTCCGCAAATCTTAATTCTTTTCTTTACTGTAACGTTCTTTACTAAAATTGAGAAGAGGCTTGGTTTATTTCCGTATTATTTTTTGCCTGCCTGTCCTGCTATCCATTTGATCTGACGGCATATTCCCATGAGCAGGTTAAATTCGTTACGTTTGATGTCTATTTTGGACATGAAGCGTCTTACCGGCATCATCCAGTAGTCCGGGTTGTCCGCTTTCAGGAAATCGATCGCAAGCAGGGTTTCCTGCAGGTTGGAGGCAAGGATTTCCTGTTCTTCGAAAGAGGTGGGACGCTCCTCAGGAGGACCTGCCGGGGTGAAAGGCTTATCCAGAGCATTCTTAAAGCATTCGTATAATATAATGAGTACAGCCTGAGAAAGGTTCAGGGAGCTGTTTTCATGACTGGTAGGGATGTTGATCAGTCTTGAGCAGAGCTGGGTTTCATCATTGGTCAGCCCTCTGTCTTCCGGTCCAAAAACTACGGCGACTTTTTCCCCGGCCCTGAGTTGTTCCACGATTAACGGAGCTGCGGTTGATGGAGTCATTACTCCCTTGCGCCATCCTCCGGTGCGGGCAGTTGTTCCATAAACTCTGGTCTGGTCCTTCAGGGCTTCGGAAAGTTCATCAGCAATAAGTGCTTTCTCAACAATATCACGACCTTTGACTGTTGCTAATGGCCGTGCTTTTTCCATGTCCCATGATGCAGGGCGCACCAGGGTCAGGTTTTCGCAACCCATATTGGTCATTGCTCTGGCAGATGAACCGACGTTTTCAGGAAATTTAGTACCGAAAAGTACAATGCTTAAGTTGTCCAGCATGTTAGCTCCGGGAAAAGTTATTTAGCCTGCAAGAGCGGGTAATCCCTTCCGTAAGGCAGGCAAACAGCTTTCATAGAGCCATCTTCTTATGATGTCCAGTTTCGGTTTTGATGCAAAATCAGTTTTTGCAAACTGTTCGCGGTGAGTGTAAAATCGCATGTATGAGAAATACTGAATTATCAGAAAAAATACGGGCTATTGCCGATTCAGCAGGACTTTCCCCTGAGGAAGTACAGGAGTTTCTCAGTGGAGGGGAGGCTATTCCGGATGATTTGAGGGAAGTTTTTGAAAGGATAGGTGATGCTATTTCTGAAGAGTGTGCGGAAGATTAAGTTTTAAAAAGATAGTCCCGGCCTCGTCAACGGGGAGAAGTACGAAGCCGGGAGGGTGAAGTAAGCTTAGAGCAAGGGTGTCACAACCTTGGGAGAGTAAGCATGGTTGTCTATGCCTTGGAGGAGGGGATAATCGCTCCGTCGGCTCCTACTTCACCAAGCAATTCGAAATCTGGGAAAAGGCTGGGGTCAAAGGTGTAAGAATAGTAATCTTTGAATTTTATAAGGTATGTTTTCCAACCGTATTGCCGTCTCATACGAGCTGCTTCTTTTATAACGTCTGCCATTTCATACTCCGCTTTTAATTCGCTTTCAGGAAATTTGTTGAATACCCGAGCTCTGCATGGCCTTTGTCGGGTCGGATTAATCTCTGTCTTTGTCTGGTACCGGAAAAGGAGGATTCTCTGTCTCTTTCACCCTTTTTTCGTTGGCACCGCAAAAACTTTTAAATGCTTTTTTAAGAAACTTTTTTTTGTCCAATGAAGAAATGCTGGCTGTTTGGGTCATGGTATGTCTCCTGTTTGCAGTGTGTGTCTGAAACAGTCTTAGTGAACTTGAAAATCAATATCAAGAAAAAAATGAGCTTTGAATCAAAAAAACTGGCGGAGCATCTTTGTTGTCAGTTTTGGGGTTTGAAATAAAATAAATAGTAGCAGTTATTGTAGGTGGTTGAGCGTGATAAACAAAAAGGCCTCTTCTATTGAAGAGGCCTTTTTAAACTGTATTTGTTTTAGCTTAATGAACTAAATCTTAAACATCCTTCAGGTCATCAATGAGTTTTTGCAGGTCTCCAGAGAGTCTTGCAAGGTCAGATACTGCGGTCATTGATTGGTGCATAGCCTCTGCTGTTTCCATGGCAATGCGGTTAACTTCGTCAGTTCCGCGGTTGATCTGTTCACTTGCTGCAGACTGTTCTTCACTGGCTGTCGCAATGGCGCGGACCTGATCCGCTGTTGAATCTACGTTCTCAACAATGGTTTCAAGGCTTTCGCCAGCCTTTCCTGCGTACTCAGTGCTCTTGGCAACCATGTTGGCAGCATTGTTCATTTCATCAATGTTCCGGCGGGTTTCAGACTGAATAGCGTGGACAGCCTGTTCAACTTCTTGAGTTGCCTGCATGGTTTTTTCTGCCAGCTTGCGGACTTCATCAGCAACAACGGCGAATCCTCGTCCGGCTTCACCTGCGCGTGCAGCTTCAATTGCAGCGTTCAGCGCCAGCAGGTTGGTCTGGTCGGCAATATCTGTGATCACAGTAATTACCTGCGAGATTCCCTCGGCCTGTGTGCCGAGTTCATTAAGGCCGTTGACCATCTTTGAGGATGCTTTGCTGACTGAGTCAATGGAAGAAACTACATCGGCAACAATCCTGCCGCCGTCTTCAGCGTTCTTCTTGGCATCGAGGGCGCTTTCAGCTGCCTGTGATGCATTCTGGGCCACTTCAAGTACCGAAGCATTCATTTGTTCCATTGCTGTGGCTGATTCAGAGGTACGTTCACGCTGAGTTTCAGAACCGCGTGCAGATTCTTCAATCTGGGAGGAAAGCTCCTCAGAAGCGGAGGTAATCTGTTCTACAATACCTTCCAGTTCCCTTGCGGCCTGCAGCATACCTTCCGCTTTGGCCCGTTCTGCGGCTTCTTTCGCCAGCCTTGCTTCTTCAAGGGCTTCGTTGGCTGCTTCCGTCTGTTGCTCAGCTTCTTTTGATTTTTCTTCCGCAGTAGAAATGAATTTAACCAGATTCTCTACCATAGAGCGCAGAGCATCATGCAGGGTCAGGAGCTCGCCGCCGAAAAGACTGCGGTCCATCTTGGTCTCAAAGTTGCCTTCTGCAATACTCTGTGCATCTTGAACCATAACTCCGATAGGCTTGGATATTGAGCGGGCAATGAGCAGAACCACACCGATTACCAAGATGATAGCCAGAATGGAAATGGTAACGATCAGTTTGAAAAAGTTGTTGGCTTCAGCGTAAATTTTGTCTGTGGGGATAGCCAGTCCAATGGACCACGGGGTTGTTGTTCCGCTGATTACGACGGGTTCGAAAACGTAGTAGTATTCTTTACCATCCCTAGGGGAGACCAATGTATTGTGATATGTCTTTCCGTTTTTAATATCATTCAAGATCTCATTGCGGTTTGCTTCCGGGAAAGCTTCAGCAATACTCTTGGTGACAATTTCTTTGTCCGGGTGGGCTACACAGTAGCCTTCGTTGGAGGTGATGAATGCGTATCCGGTTTCCATAGGATGGATGTCTTTGACCATCTTTTCAAATGATCCGAGAACGAAGTCGATACCGACCACACCTATAAACTTGCCACTTTTAAGAATGGGCACACTTACAGTAGCCATAACTTCGGGCACAACAGATGTGGTGTAGGGTTCGGTCAGAACTGCTTTGCCCGTATCGCGCGGTACCATATACCATGCTCGGGTGTTGTTGGGATCGTTCTTGTGCATTTCTGCAAGCTTCCAGGTGCTACCCTCATACCAACCGTATTGTCCGTATTCACCCTTTGGACCATACTTGTCATTGCCGATAAAGTCTGCGTCACGACCGTCAAGTTCATTTGCTTCAATAACAATCTGGGTTCCGAAGAACATGGTGTCCGCTTCAGTAAGGGTCTTGATGAAGTCGTTTACCATCTCGCGATCTACATTTGCCTTGAACTTTGTAATACTTTGCATGGCCGCAGCACCGGCCCATGAAGCATCAAGGGCTTTTTCAATTATGCCTTTGATTTCATTGCCGTATCTGCCGGCCATTTCTTCGGCTAAATTATGGGCTTGCTGGATGGAGGATTCTCTGGCTTTGCTGACAATAAGGCTGGTGAATGCCACAAAGATGATGATCATCAATGCGCTGATACTGAGCGCAATTTTGGTACCTATCCGCATGTTCTTAAACATATAAACCTCCATCCTTTTAAAACAATGAACAGTTGAGCATTTAGCAGTTTTCACGTTGTAAGCGTGCATGTCCATACACAGTGTCCAACCCCAATTGTTTCAACAATACAATATTTTAAAAAAGGAAGCTATGTTTAATACAAAGAATGGCTCGAAAAGATCTATTCTTAATAATATATAATTGGGGCCATATTAGGCCCCAATTTTACTTTATATTTAAGGAAAGCTTAATTCTATACCGATGGGGCAGTGATCGGACCCCATGATATCTGATTCGATCCAAGCATTTTTAACGTTGTGTTTCAGTTCTTCAGAGACAAAGAAATAATCAATGCGCCACCCGGCGTTGTTTTTGCGGGCGTTGAAGCGGTAGCTCCACCATGAATATTTACCGGGGCTGTCATCAAACATGCGGAAGGTGTCTACGTATCCGTGCTCGATGAACTTATCCAGCCATGCTCGTTCAATAGGCAGAAAACCTGATCTTTCCGAGTTTGCCTTGGGGTTTTTCAGGTCGATTTCCTTGTGTGCGGTATTAAAATCTCCACCGACTACAATGGGCTTTTTCTTGCGCAGTTCTTCAGCATATTCGAGGAAGCTGTCATAAAACCCCATTTTGTACTCAAGGCGTTCATCGCTCATCTGCCCGTTAGGATAATAGATGTTGAAAAGATAAAACTGTTCGTATTCCATCAGTACGACCCGGCCTTCACCTTGGTATTTTTCATCGGTAAGGCCGAAGGAGTGCGAAAGCACCGGCTGGCGAGTAAAGCAGGCTGTGCCGGAATATCCTTTCTTTACCTTGGACCAGTTCCAGAGTGATTCATACCCCTCAATGTTGCGGTTCTTGTCCGGGATTTGATCCGGGTGGGCTTTGGTTTCCTGAATCATAACCACATCTGCGTTGCTCTGTTCAAACCATTCGTTGAAATTCTTTTTGATAACAGCTCGATATCCATTAACATTCCATGAATAAATTTTCATATGTCTATCCTTATTTTAAGCATTCAAAGCAAGCCTGACCGAAAGTGATGTCGCTGATGCGGACTTCCTTCCAGCCTGCTTTTTCAACCATTAGTTTTAATTTATTGATATTGAAGTCATTGAAGAATCCGGCCTGCCTGCGCTTGCTGACTTCCCGGCCCGGTACAAGCGGGTGGTAAATTAAAATGAGCTTGTCAGCATGTTTGAAGGACCAATCCAAAAACAGTTGCGGTTCGTGGATGAACTCAAGCAGATAAAGGGCGCAGATGACATCAAAGTCCTGTTCAGGAAATTGCTGTTGGTTGAGGTCGGCAATAATTGTGTTGCGGTTGCGGGCTACAATATCCAGCGGGGTGTAGGTACTGCTTTCCGGAATATAATCCCGCAGGAGCATCATCCCGGCCCCGGCATCAAGTACGGAACTGTTTTCGGGAACCAGTTGGCCTGCCATACCTGCGCGCAAGTCGGCTTCTGTGCCGAGCATATCCCAGCGTGACCAGCGGCCGCAGTCGGTCTTCTTGTCCTTAATAAGCTGTTCGGTGAAGCCGATCATAAAATTTTCAGAAACCGGGGGGCGCATGCTCGGGGACATGATCGTATGTGCTGTCCAAGGCTGATCATATACAGGCAGTGGAGTCAGTGATCTGTCGATGCTTATTACATTACAGAGCTCATGGCTTGGGGAGTATGGGACCAGCGGTCCGCCCATGTCTTCGTGGGGGAAGCGGTATGATTCATACCCCATGTCGCGCAGCAGGCCCATTATGGATGCAAATTCTTTGATGCCTTTTTCCGAGTTGTGGAAGTGCCCCTTTTCCCAGATTATGGCTGCAACCCGACCTGTCTTCAAAATATCCAGTCCGCCCATGAGGGTTGCCAGCTCATGTCCTTCGGTGTCTATTTTCAGGAAAATACGTTCTTTGGAATCCATGAATCCGGCTTGGCGGACAATATTATCAATAGTTTCCAGCCGGACACTAATCGGCTTTCCTTGATTGCGATTTCCGGGCTGGGGAACAAGGCTGTGTCCCATGGAAGAATTCTGGATCAGTTCACTTTGTCCGCTTTGGGAAGAAGCCGCGCATTGGGCAATTTTCACATTTTGCACGCATTCATTAAATTCGCACCACATAGACAGCCGTTTAAGGTTTTCCGGATGCGGTTCAATTGCCAGAACGTTTATTTTTCCCGGGTATTTTTTGGCAGCAGTCAGGGTGTAGAGGCCGAAATGGGCTCCGACATCAATGAACAGGTCTCCCGGCTCAAGGTGGGCATGCAGAAAGGCCCTAGATGCATACTCAAATCCTCCGCAGCGGGTTTCCCTGAAATTGAGGGAAGCAGTGCCGGGGTCCTGCATTTCAGCATTTGCCAGCAGCATATCAAATTCAGGCTCACCTTGGTCGTTTTTAATGACACTGGGAATGATCCGCCATGCACCGTTGTTTTTCTTCAGTTGTTCGAGGATTTCCTGTCTGCTCACGATTAGTCCGATGATAGTTAGCGTTTTTACTATATGAATATTTACCTGAAAGCAGGACATAAAAAAAGCCCGCATAAAGCGGGCTTTAAAAATTGGTAACGGGCTCACCCGTTAGTCGCAGTGACTAGTCCTCCTGGCTGCCAGCCTTGATGAAGGCAATAGCGGCAATAGTCATTGCGAGACCGAAGAAAAACCAGAAAAAGCTCATATCCTTACTCCTCCGTTACGTGCTTATTAAACTGGATATCCCTTCGATAACAAAAAAAATAACTCTTGAATAGTAAATAAGACCGATTGAACTCGGTTTTTCAGTGGGATAAGGGAGAATCTCGTTGAGGTGTTTAGACGGAAATGTTCAGTAGAGACAAAAAATAAATCCAAGTTTATTTTTTATAATTTATCCCTTAAACAGAAATATTCAGAACTGAACCGGGAGCTGGGGCGGCAAAATAACTGCCGGACTGCATCTTATCCATAATCTCACCGGCGGCAAGGGGAGCAGTCAGGTCAGTGATGCCGGGGTTGGTTTTTTCCGCTTCGGATAAACCTTTGTCGAGTCCTTTCTTAATGGAATCAAGGCTCTTCCCCTCATCTTCAAGGACCTCTTCGATCAGACTTTTGATACTTTCAGCAGTATCTTCTCCGAATTGCTGGCTGACCTGTGCGAAAGTGTTCTGCAGGGTAAGCTGTGCTCCTGTGCCGGGGCTGGCGGCAAAAAAGTGTTCCTGCAGACCGTTTTCGAAGTAGTCATTCATGGCATTGTTGAGATTGGAGTTGAAATGGTCCATGACCTGATCTCCGGCGGCAAAGCCGAAGTTGCGGTCAATAAACTGAATGGATTTCAACAAGCCGTTACTCAGGGAGTCCTCGGTAATCTGGTCGCCGGAGTTGGCGATGACGATTCCTTTGAATGCGGTGGCGGCTTCATGACCGAATTTGCCTTCGATGAAGTCGGCTGCATTGGCGAGCGCGCCGGCCAGGTCAGAAGGGTCCTTGGGATTCTGTAAATCTCCCTCGGAACCCTTCTGGATTTCGCCTGTTTTGTCCGGATTAACGGTTTTTTGAGCGATCAATTCAGCAAATTGGTCAGCAGTATTTACGGGCGAGGCCGGAGTGTTCAGGCGCGTCGCTCTAACGCCGGAAGTCCGGCTCCCGCCCAAAAGCGGAGAACCGTTTTCCAGTAAAGCCGGAGCTCCGTAATTATTATTTAGTGCTGATCCATTTATTATCATAACCATTATCCTTCCGTATGGGTCATATCGGCCTACCTCAAGATTTGTTTAGAGAGAAATATAAAAAAACGCTCTTTTGGCGGATGTTTTGTTGACGGCTAAAAGCGCTGTCCGTATCTTTGCTGTCATGAATATTGAAACCATTAAAGAATTTATCAAGTCGCAGAAGATTTTGCTGGGCTGTATTGCCGGGGGAATACTCCTTATTGTTGCCGCGTACACTATTTTTACAGTGCAGCAGTCCATAGCCGAGGAAAAAGCGCGTATTGCCGAGCAGAACAGGGTTGAGCAGGAACGCATCCTCAAAGAAAAGCAGGATGGCCAGCGAGCCAAGGTTATAGATGCCATGAAAAGGCTCATTGAGACCGGAAATTCAGAAACAGCCCTGACCGTTGCCGAGCAGAATAAAGAATTAATGAATGATGAATTACGGGCCATGATTCATCTTGCCACTGAAAAGGATCTGCTGGAGCGTATTGAACGGACTTCCAAATGGAATTATGCTGATCTGGCTAAGTATTACGGCGAGCTTGCCGATCTTGATCCGGAAAATAGCAAGTACCGCAAAGAGCTGAAAGGTTATGATAAGAAATTGCGTAAAAAGCTGGAACGAAAGCTGTATGCTCAGGCACAGGCTCTTCCTGTGCGTGATTTCAAAGCCAATATGGATATCTATGAAGAGTTGATGCAGCTCAATCCCGGCGAGAAGCTGTATAAAAGTAAATATGAGCGCTACCGGGAACAGTATGAAGCTTTCATGAAAGAGCTGGCCAAGTTCGGACCTAAACCTCAGCTTTCCGCTGATCGCAAGTTCTACCCGGAAGTAAAGGAATACCTGAGCAAGAACTCCATGTTTCCTGAAACATTAGAGATGGAGTCTGCTACCGACTGTTATTATACTGACGCTGGCTGGCTTGTGGGCTGTACCTATAGCGAAAAAAATGAGGTAGGTACCAAGTTCAGTGAATTTCTTTGGTTCACTATTTCCAATTCGACTGTCCAGAAAGTTGAATCCGGTGGGGCGTACACTGTGAACTAGTAATAGTCATTTCTTTAATGATTTTGGGTAATAAAAAAACTCCGTCCGGTATCCGGACGGAGTTTTTTTATTACCCTGAGGCAATGCTTTTGAGAGATATTTAATCTTCCAGATCTTTGATCCAGCCTTCAAGGGCATCAATGATCTTACGAGCCTGATCCGGGCTGGAGATATTGAACTTGGACTGCGGACGGTATTCGCCTTTCATTTTGCGGAAACGGCGGATGGTGTACATGTCCTTGCCGTATTCACCGCTTTTACGATCCAGCTGTTTGTAACGGAACATGATAGTAGTCCATGCGCCTTTGGTCAGTACTTCTTTATCCAATTCTTTGACGATTACCTGACCGTCTTCTTCATAATGTATAGTCAAATCTTCAATTGTTTCGCTCATGGTATCTCCTTGAGGGGTTGATATCTAATATCCGAAACCTGCCGTAAATGTCTTTGGTTGTCAAAGGCGAATGTCTGCTTTAGGAAATCTCCTTTGGTGGAGCATATTATATCTAACTGGGCATAAAAAGTTTGTATAATGTCTAAAGTATTTTCATATGCGGGCGATTAGTAGGTAGTTGTTTTAAACCTTTAATCAATATGGAGATAGAATTATGAAGATAATTAGGGCTGTGGCTATGACTGTGGTTCTTGTGGGTCTGATGGTTGGTAACGTGTTTGCACAAGAAACGGTTTTTAAGCCTCAGGGCAGTGCTTTTGTCTCTGGTATTGCTTACCACAATGACGGTAATTTTGCAGGACCTATGGTAGACATATCTGTGTCCAATGTCACAGGAAAGACAATTGAATGCAAGATCACCATACTCGATGATGACGGGAATGATATGTCGTCTATGGGAAGTATTGTGAGGGGGGGGATGAATAGTTACACTGTAGTTAAATCAGGAACCGGTTCTTTCAGCCTGCCTCCGCATGCTACAAGAAAGTTTACGATGGAATATAGTTCCGCCGTAAAATATATGCTTGGACAAGCAATAGTTCAGTGGTCTTCTGACGATCCAAATCTCGCTCGAGCTCTGACAGCAAGTGTTGTGCAAGCGGGAAGTGCTTCCCCTCTTAACGGTGGCCAGCCCTTCTAAATTAAACAAACCGGCCCGCACAAGCGGGCCGGTTTTATTCTAACCACTATTCCAGATCTAAATACTGCGTAAAATCAGCATGCAGCATCTTCTGTCACTCATCAATGTGATCAGCATCAACTTCCACTTCCGCAAAGATAAAGGCGAATACCGGATGTTTGCGGTGACCAATCGTCAAAGGAGAAGACAAATGGTGAAATTTATTCACGCGGGCCTCATGTCTGCAGTAATGGTTGTAATGATGTGCGGTGGTGCCTTTGCGCAGGGGATTTTTGTTCCGCAGGGGAGTGCAGTGGTTTCTAGTGTTTATGTTTGGTATAATACAGCTTACAATAAGGACCTTTCGTATTTGTATCTGACCAATATAACGAATCAGTCTGTGCAAGTTAAAGTGTCGGTATACAACCATGATGGCGCAGATATCTCAAATTTTGGGACTGTATATACTGGGTCTAGCTCCGCTTCTCCAACTTACGTTGCAGCTGGGGGAATTTTTGAAATTCCTCCATACTCGTCGCGTATGTATGCTGTGTATGGGACTCAGACAGCCCAGACCGTGATATACGGACATGCGAATGTTGAGTGGTCTTCAAGTGATCCCCAATTAAAAAAAGCATTGATGGGGGTTTATAGACAGATCGGACAGGGATCAAATACTAAACATCAAGGGTATTTTTCACATAGCATTTTGTTGAATGGTGGCCAGCCCTTCTAAATCAAACAAATAAGGCCCGCTCACGCGGGCCTTTTAATTTAATAGTTATTCCATATTCAAATACTGCGTAAAATCAGCATGCAGCATCTTTTGCAGTTCAGCCATATTCTCCGCATCAACTTCCGCGAAGATAAAGGCGAAAACCGGATGTTCACGGTAATCAATCTCTCTTAATTCAAGCGGCTTGGAAAAGTTGGCCTTGAATCCTTCATAGTCCACGGATTTAATTTTCGAACGGTCTACAGTGGAATCGATTTCACCGATAACCATGGCGTATACTTTGCCATCGCAGCAGCCGGAGATTTTATCCCAATCCGGCTTGAGTCCACCCATGAAATATTCATAGGGATTGATGCCATATGCAAAGTGAGCCAGATCGGTAACGCACCAGCCTGCAAAACGCATGGGGTTGACCTCAATGACTCCTAAATTGCCGCGTCCATCTGTGCGTAATTCTATATGTATGGGGAAGTTTTTCAGCCTTGCACGTTTGCCGATCTCCTGCAGCAGGTTCAGGAATTCATCATGATGTTTGTTGATGATTTCTGTGGAGGTGATGTAGCAGCGGTCGCTGACATCATCACTGGAGGCAAAAAGGTGGCCTAGGATATTAATGATTACCGGATTGCCCTCTTTGTCGAAGTAGGCATCCACGGCAAACTCTTCTCCTTCAATGCATTGCTCGATGATAAAATTGTCCAGCTCCAGCACCTTTGCCGGGTACATGGTTTTTATCTGCTCAACTTCGTTTTTAATTTCATCTACGGCCTGATGCCATCCCTCAATTGATTCCACCATGTGTACGCCGAGGCTGAAGAAACCAACTGATGGCTTTATTACGCAAGGGATGGGCAGCTCTTCCGGCTTAACAGAATCCAAGTCTTCAAACTTTACCGTGCGGTAAAAGAACTCAGGATACATGTCCCGAACCATGTCGCGGAATGCACTTTTGTCCTTGAATGAGCGTATCTTTTGAGACAGGTCGCCGCTGGTCAGGTTGTTGTCGATCCAGTCAATTGCGTTTTCGGAGTTTGAATAAACAGGCTGGGTGTTGTCTTGATTGTATGCTTCAACGAATTCCCGCTCTGTGTTTAGTGAGATTGAGCGATCTTCAAATACTTCGTGGGCGACTTTATTTCCAAGTACGGGCAGCTCGATTTTATTTAAGGTCTCTTTCAATAAATTTGATACGTATGGTTTTTCCAGAATGAACATTGTGCTTTCCTTTTAGGGCTGGGTTTCAGCAGGATTAATAAAGATAATATCCGTCAAGCACAATAGCGAAAGGAAAAATACAAGGAAAGATACAGAAAAATAAAAAGATAGGGGGTCAGAATGGAAGAGGGAAAGAAAGGAGCAGGCCCGATTGCATTTGTTTCCAAGGTGCCGGGGTTTACGGTTCACTTAAACCGCACATGATTGAAACAATTTCTGCATTGGTCCGTATGCTTCATTACGGGCTTTCACCGTAACCGGGCCTGCACGGGGAAAATTCTGAGGGGGATCATGTCCCCCTCGGTAAATACTTTGTCTGTTCGGCTTTGAGTTTGCAGCTCCACCTGCTTGCCTTCGGCCGAATGTCTACAGGATAAACGGATCAAACCTTTGCCAATCCATGACCTCTGTTATGCAAAATGATCCGTATGCCTGCGACAAAACATTTGTACATCCGGCCTGCGGTTTGCAGCTCGCAGACCGGATGGAACTTTCTATTTACATAGCAGCCTTGTAGATAGCTGCAACTGCTTCGTCAGTCATGCATCTGGGGTTGGTGAGACCACATGCGTCTTTCTGTGCGTTGGCGGTCATAGTCGGGATATCCTTTTCGGAAACCTTCTTACCGTATTTTTCACCGAGAGCCTTCAGGCCGGCGGGGATACCAACGTCAGCGGAGAGCTGGCGGATAGCTTCGAGTGCTGCATCAGCTGCATCGCGCTGGTCCATATCGCTGGTATCAACGCCGAGCCATTCAGCCAGAGTGGCGAAACGTTCTACATTTGCAATCAGGTTGTGCTGTTCAACGTGGGGCAGCAGGATAGCGTTACATTCACCGTGGGGCAGATCATAGAAGCCGCCGAGCTGGTGAGCCATAGCGTGAACGTGGCCCAGAGAAGCGTTGTTGAATGCCATGCCGCCGAGATACTGAGCGTAGCACATGCCTTCGCGAGCATCGATGTCCTGACCGTTAGCAACAGCGCGGCGCAGATACTTGTTGATCAGGCGGATGGATTTTTCAGCACAAGCGTCAGTGATGGGAGTAGCGATGGTGGAAACCCAAGCTTCAACGGAGTGGGTCAGTGCATCCATACCGGTTGCTGCGGTCAGCGCCGGAGGCATGCCCATCATCAGCAGAGGATCGTCAAGAGCGATACCGGGGGTAACGCGCCAGTCAACGATAGCCATCTTAACTTTGCGGGAAGTATCAGTGATGATGCAGAAACGAGTCATTTCAGAAGCAGTACCTGCGGTAGTGTTAACTGCAACATAAGGAGGCATGGGGTTGGTGGATTTGTCAACGCCTTCATAATCATGAATGGTTCCGCCATTGGCAACTACAAGGCCAACACCTTTACCGCAGTCATGGGAGCTACCGCCACCGAGGGTGATCAGGGAGTCACATTTGTTGTCCTGATATGCTTTTACACCGTCTGCAACGTTTTTGTCAGTGGGGTTGGGAATGGTGTCATCATAGACTACGCAGTCCATGCCTTCAGCCTTAAGAATGTCAACGATCTGCTGGGTGATACCTACGCCGGTGATACCTTTGTCAGTTACGAGCAGAGGCTTTTTACCGCCGAGAGCCTTGATGCGAGCGGGGATTTCTTTGTGTGCGCCAATACCGATAAGGGTTACGCTGGGAATGAAAAAACCGTTTACTTGTTCACGTACTGCCATTTTGAGACCATCCTTGTAGCTTTATAGGTTTTTGAAGGTTGGGCCTGTCGTGTACTTATTAACGCTTTCTATAGGGCAAGACGTGTGCCAAAGTGGTTTGTGTATATATTTTAGTGGCTTGTTGGTTTTTGGCGTTTTTTGTGATGAATCATTTCAGATCTATTTTTGTGTCTAATATCGAAAAAACTAATGTGAAAAATGTAACAAGAATGGCAAAAGTGTTACACTGCATGGGGCGAAGTGGGTGTGTGTCAATATGAACCAGCTATGCAGAGCTGTGTGTCAGATAGATCTTGTGCTTTATTGAGCATATATTTACATTTTATATGCATGTATTTTTGCTGTTTTATAGCCTAAATATTCATTGTTTAGTTTGTTGATTAGCGAATCAATTGTTTTTCTTTGTTTGTTGCTTGCATATTTGTTACTGTTTGTGTTTTTTGCATTGATTGAAAAAGAAGAGCCGCCCTGAATTATACAGGGCGGCTTTAATCTTAAAATGGCAGTAATGGTTAATTCAGTTTCTCAAGGGCCTTAATTATCTGGCCGAGATCTGGCCTTTTATTAATGTCGTGTACATCGATGTAGCGAAGTATTCCTTTCTTATCGATAATGAAGATAGCCCGTTCAGTAATACCTTCCGGTCTGAGTATTCCATATTTTTTTGCTGCTTCCCCATGAGGATAGAAGTCAGAGAGTACAGGGAACCACAATCCGCCTTCACCCATTTGAGTTGTCCAGGCGTGTAGCGAAGGAATATTATCAGCTGTTATCCCAAGGATTACAGCATCGTGCATTTCAAACAATTCGCGGGCAATATTGTATCCCGGCCATTGGTCGGAGCAAATCGGAGTGAATGCGGCAGGAACAAATGAAATGACCACATTCTTTTTACCCCGGTAGTCTGAAAGACTGACCTTGGTGCCGGAAATTGCGGGCAGAGTGAAATTCGGGGCTTCATCTCCGACTTTGACTTTGAGTACGCTGTCCACTGCTTTAAGTGGATGCTGTTTGTATATCTGTTCTTTCGCTACCTTGGCCTGAGCAGGTACATGGGCCAGCAGCAGAATGGCTAGGGTGCACAGAATAGTTTTGATCATATCCGGCTCCGTTAAAGCTTATTGTTAATTGTTTGCATGAATTTTTCTGTGGATTCAAATGGGCCCTCATGGGAGAGCAGGACTTTATATTTACCGCCGTCATTTTGCAGCAGGAAGAAATGCGGAGTCCCGGGCTGGCCGACTTTATCATGAAGATCAAGTTCCGGATCAGCAAAGATCGGGAATTCTACGTTGAATTTTTCTTTGAAAAAATCAATTTCGAATTCAGTGTTTCCTGCAGCAAGTCCGATTAGCTTAACCTGTTTCCCTGATCCTTTTTTTAGACGTTCAAACAAGGTGTTTACGGTTGGTGCTTCTCTTTGGCAGTGCGGGCAGTACATGCTGTATACTTCCACTAAAAGATATTCAGCATCAATGTCGCTGATTTTCCAAGGACCGTTACCTTTCAGAGCCAGGTATTGTTTTTGAGTTTCAGTCAGCTTTCCTTCAAGAGGAATCTCGGGGAAATCCATTCCGGGCTGGATAGGAGCAGCATAAGCCATTGAGGTTACGAACAATGTGACAATTATTAAAACAAAGCATATTTTGCGCATTAGATTTCTCCTTGGGAGTTTATGGACAATATATCCTGCCTGAACCGGGGAGGAAGTCCAGCTTTGATGTAGCTGGAGTTGGTTTGGCACTTGAATGGTATGGAATTGAATGCAAAAAGCCGCCCTGCTAAATACAGGACGGCTTGCATAATTAATTGTAAGTCAGAATTTACAAATTATATTTATCAATCTTGCGGTAAAGGGTCTTCCTGCCGATTCCCAAAGCCTGTGCAGCCTTTTGGCGATTTCCATTGAAGAAATCCAGGGCCTTGATGATGTGCTCACGTTCCATGCG
The DNA here is from genome assembly GCF_000023445.1 of Maridesulfovibrio salexigens DSM 2638. Classification (GTDB taxonomy): domain Bacteria; phylum Desulfobacterota; class Desulfovibrionia; order Desulfovibrionales; family Desulfovibrionaceae; genus Maridesulfovibrio; species Maridesulfovibrio salexigens. Next base: position 305,859 of record NC_012881.1, read on the forward strand.
TTCAAGGGAAAGGATTCCGGCTTCGCCTTCGCGTTCAGGCTGGTCGGCGATTTCCTTGGGCAGGCAGGAGCATGTAATCGTATTGTTGTCGGCAAGGATGATGCTGCGTTCCAGAACGTTCCTAAGCTCGCGGACGTTACCGGGCCAGTGGTAGGAAAGCATGCATTGCATGGCTCTTTCGCTGATTGTGTATTCTCCTTGTCCCATCTGGAAGCCGAGTTTGTTGATGAAAAAGTCGATGAGCAGCGGTACATCTTCGCGGCGGTCTTTAAGTTCCGGCAGGCTGATGTTGAAGACGTTGATACGATGGAATAGTGCTTCGTGAAATCTACCTTCTTCCACTTCTTTGGCGAGATTGCGGTTGGTGGCGAAAAGGAAGCGGATATCAACGGTGCGTTCGTCCTTTTCCCCGACCCTGCGGAAGGTATGGGATTCCAGCACACGTAGCAGTGAAGCCTGCACTTCCATTGGCAGTTCCCCGATTTCATCAAGGAAGAGAGTCCCGGTATGGGCAAAGGTCATCAGTCCATCGCAGTTTTCCGTGGCTCCGGTGAAGGAGCCTTTGGTGTGGCCGAAAAGTTCACTGCGTGAAAGTTCTTTTTGCAATGTTGCGCAGTTCTTAACGATCATGGGCTTAGCCGAGCGTTGACTGGCACAATGGATGGCATGGGCAACTACATCCTTACCTGCCCCGGATTCCCCGGTGATCAGTACCGGAACATTAGTGGGAGCTACCTTATTAATAAGATGACGGATTTGCTTGATGGGGCTGGAGCTTCCGATGAGCTGTGAACTGGCTGTTTCGCATTGCTGGGAATGGCGGTAGCTGCGGTTTTCACGGGTCAGGCAAACCCGCTGCCATGCCCGGTCAACAACCAATTCCACACGGTCGAGGCGGAAGGGTTTGGTAATGTAATCGTAGGCCCCGATGCGTATAGCTTCAACTGCGTTGTCGATATTACCATGTCCGGTGATCAGAATGACCTCCACATCCGGTTCCATGTCCTTGAATTCGGTGAGCAGTTCAAGGCCGTCTCCGTCCGGCAGGCGGATATCGGAAATAATTACTTCGTATCGTTCCTTGCGGACCATTTCCCGGGCCGTTTTAGCGCAGTTTGCAGTCTGGACAATGCGCTCCGGGCTGGACAGTTCCTTGCTTAGCAGTTTTAGGATTGATTCTTCGTCGTCTACCACAAGTACTTTATATGATTCAGCCATCTCTTAATCTCTCTACAGGGGGAAAAGTACCGTGAAGCTGGACCCTTTGCCCTCTTCACTATCTACTATGATTTCGCCGTTGTGTTCGCGTACGATGTTGTAACAGGTGGATAGCCCGATTCCGATCCCCTTGCCCACCTGTTTGGTGGTGAAGAAAGGTTCAAAGAGCATACCACGGCTTGCTTCGGGGATACCGCAGCCGGAATCGCTGACACGTACTCCTACGTGTTTGTTTTCAACGAATGTTTCAATGTTGATTTTACCGTTATGCTCAATGGCATCAACCGCATTGGTCAGCAGGTTGAGAAGGACCTGTTTGAGCTGTGCCTCATTGCCGAGTATGGATTGCATGGGAGAAGCCAGTTTTACTTCAAGCTCCATCTGCTGGTAGCGCCGGAATTGGTGGTCCAGCAAACGCAGGGTGTCTTCTGCAACTTGATTGATGTCTACAGGTATGAATTCCGATGCTACCGGCCTGCTGAAAGAAAGCAGGGTCTTAACGATGTCCTGACAACGCAGACACTCTTTGAGGATTGTGTTGGTGTAATCGTAAAGATCTTCTGCAAGTTCATCGGGTATTTTATCATCCAGCCGAGTCAGCCTGCGCTGGATACCTTCGGCAAATCCAGCCACAGCAGCCATGGGATTGTTTATTTCATGGGCAACCCCGGCTGCAAGAACGCCGATAGTTGCCATCTTTTCAGCTTGATAAAATTTGGCCTGATATTCCTTTTCCATGGTTACATCGCGCTTGAAAATCAGGATGCGGTCTTCCTCGGTGCCGGGCGTCTTAAGCGGAGAAGCTACCATGTCGAATTGCAGGTTTTTGCCGTCAATGCGAAAGATAGCTGTATCCTTGCAGACCGAGTTGGTGGAAAGAGATTTGAAAGCCGGACATTCCGGGCAGGCATGTTCGCTTTCCCTGAACAGGGTGTAGCATTTCTTGCCAATGGGATTGAGGCCGGGGAAAAGTTGTTCAAATACGCGGTTTACAGAGATGATTGTCAGGTCTTCGGAAAGGACCATCATAACATCGGTAATACCGTCCAGGATTGCCGCAATCTCACAGCGCTGGTCTTCGGATTCGCGGTTGATTCCCTTCAGTTCCTGTATGTTCTGCTGAAGTTCCTGAAAAAAATTAAGCTTGTGATGTTCAATGCCGATCAGATCATGCAGTGCGGTCTTGTTACCCATTACCAAGCCTCCGCACAGATAGACATCAGTTCTTGGCAGTCAGCTTCCCGCGGGTTGGTTACTGTGCAGGCATCTCTAGCCGCAAGACGGCAGATTTCTTCCATCTGGTCATTGTCCGGTACAATGTCCCGTAAACGCATGGGAATTCCTAATTCTTCGAACATGGATTGCAGTATTGTACTCAGGTCCCGCTTCTTTTGCTTCATCGGGGCCGGGCAGCTGTTGTTGATAGTCCGGGCAATGGTTTCCATTTTCCTTTCAGCGCAATGTTTATTGAAGCGGACAACAGAAGGAAGCAGGATAGGCAAAGTTAAGCCATGAGTGACATCGTAACGTCCTCCGAGTGAGTGGGCCAGAGAGTGCCCGACCCCCAGTCCTGCGTTACTGAAAGACATGCCTGCGGCGGTGCTGGCAATGGAAAGATTTTTTAATGCTTCAGAATCTTTGGAGTTTGCAGCCGTCTTGATGTTTCCGGCAATGAGCCTGATGGCAGTCAGTGCCTGTGATTCCGTAAAAGGTGAAGCCAGCCGGGAAACATAGGACTCAATGGCATGGGCCAAAGCATCCACTGCCGAGGCGAGGATAAGTTCGCGGGGCTTGGTAACCAGCAGGTCGGGGTCGATGATGGAAATATTAGGTACCAGTGAACGGCTGATAATGGCCATCTTCACCTTACGCTTTTTGTCAGTGATGATGGCGTATTGCGAAACATCGGAGCCGCTTCCTGCGGTAGTGGGGATCAGGATCATGGGCGGCAGGGGGCGGCTGATGCGGTTGGCACCTTCATAGTCGTGAATTTCTCCGCCATTGCTGACGATGGTGGCAATGCCCTTGGATGCGTCAATGGGGCTGCCGCCGCCCAGTCCGATGATGACATCGGCCTTATGATCACGGTAAAGCTGGGCTCCCTGTTGAATCTGGCAGGCTCGTGGATTGGCGGTCAGGCCGTCGAAATATATGCAGTCCAGATTGGCGGCTTTAAGAAGATTGATGATGATTCTTACCCAGCCGGATTCTTCCAAGCCTTTATCACTGACCAGCAGGACCCGCTTGGCTCCCAGCCTTTGGGCGCATGAAGCCAGGTAGGTGATGCTGCCGTTTCCGAAAATGACTTCCGGTATGGCGAATTTGGTTACCTGCATATACTTCCTCTTCTTGAAATTATGTCTATCTCTGTATAATTATTGCATTGTTTGATTGTCTGCCTGCATGGGAAATAAGTCAAGGTCAGGATAATCAACCTTAATCCGGCATAAGTGTCAGTAGATGGTCGCCCAGTCCCGAAGTTGGCGGGAGGTTGTACGCTTGCAAGCTGAATCCTCGTTTGTTCCGGGCGATAACTGTCGCATGGCAGTAGTCCGGTTTCATCCTGAAAATATTGTCCAGCGGAAAGTCCAGTACAATATGCAGAACTGTCCTGATTACTCCGGCATGGGTAACTGCAATAACCGGCTCTTTGTCATCAAGACTATCCAGAAAGGAACTGACCCGTTGTTCTAAATCATTAAAGTTTTCCCCTCCCGGAGCGCGGAAGCCAGCAATGTCTTCTCCACGCTTTTGGTAGTCCTGTGGGCTCCTTTCTTTCAGTTCGGCAAAGTCTATTCCTTCCCACTCGCCGAGGTTGATCTCTTTGATTTCAGGGACATGAATCGCCTTTAGCGAACACCGCTTTTCAATAAATGATACAGTCTGAACTGTTCTGGTCAGGGGACTGCAATAGATACGCCGTGGTTGGAAGGTGCTCAAGGAATCAGCCAGTTGCGCTGCCTGAGTAAGACCTTTTTCTGAAAGAGGCAGGTTAATCTGACCCACAGCACGGCCTTTTCCGCCTTCAATCTCACCGTGACGGATGAGCACAATCATACAAGTTCCTTGGCCATCAATCGGGGCAGGTGGCAGGGAATGCTGATTCCCGTTTCCTGTTCGTATCTTTGAAGCAGGTCTTTGGCTCGTGAAAGCCTGCCGGTAATGGCTGCTACGGCTTCGGGGTCATCTTTCCATCTTTCGAGTGTTTTTCCGTAACGCTGATCCAGAGATACTGGAGTGGTTCCTTGGAAAAGTTTGTCAGCTAGAAATACAATTTCCTGTTCCGTAAGCGGTGAGTCTGGTTTGATGTCCGTATCCCTGTGAGCGGCCACAATATCGGCAATGCCGGAGAAGCCGTACCCCGCAAGAATTGCCGCCCCTGCTGATTCGTGGTTACGTTTGAGCTTTGCAATGTCGTGCATTAATGCTGCACACTTGACCACATTCAGGTCCAAAATTTTCTTGTTGTTGCGGGTTTTATTCAAGGCTTCAGCCATCAGGCAGGCAGCTTCGGCTACGGTTTTACAGTGCTCCCGGGTCTGGTGCGGAGTGTCGGCCAGTTCCCAGAGAGCTTCGCATTCTTCCGGCAGGGGGATGCGGCGGCGTGAGATTGCACGGGCCTGTTCATAATCTTCCGGTGTGTCCAGATCGCGCAGGATGCCGAGGTCCGGCATCCTGAGTTCCCGGGCATTCGGGTCATGCCGTTCGAGGACAGCACGCAATCCTCCTTTTCCGTCATGGGCAAGGATTTCAGGGATCAGTTTGGCACTGATAAGCGGGGGATGTCCCCGTTCTCCCCGGAAACAGGGATAAATGATATCTGCCGGGGCAGATGCATAATCAAAGGTAAGGGCCCGGATGGTTGAAGAGCGCACCAGCGGGATATCTACGGGGAGGACCAGAAATGCAGCGGTGTCACTTGGCAATCCTTGCACTCCGGCTCTGACCGAGGAAAACATACCCTGCTCATAGTCCGGGTTGAAAATTTCATGCATACCCAGCACTTTTGCTTCAGCTCCGACCTGATCCGCCTTGTGTCCGGTGACAACAAAGACATCGGAAGCACCGCCGTTAACCAGCGAGCGGATGCAGCGAGAAAGAACAGTACAACCGTCCAGCGGAAGCAGTGCTTTCAGCTTGCCCATGCGCGACGAAAAACCCGCCGCCAGAATCAGTCCGTAAATTTTCATGTTCAACCCCCGGCACGTTTTTGGATTAATTCTCCTACAATTGATACCGCGATTTCTTCAGGTGTCTGTGCTCCGATTGAAAGGCCGATCGGGCAGTAGCAACGGTCGATTTCTTTCTGCGCAACTCCCTCATCGCGCAGAGCATCGTATATGGCGTTGCGTTTTTTGGAACTGCCGATCATGCCCACATAGCGGGCGGGGGTGGCTAATGCCTGCCCCAACACAGTCTTATCGTGTAAATGACCTCTGGTTACGATGATTATGTATGAATTGTCGTTAACTTCCAGTTCGGCAAAGCAATCTTTGAAATCAGGCAGAACATGGATTTCAGCAGCCTGCGGGAATCTTTCCCTGTTAGCGAAATCAGCCCGGTCATCAAGAACTACAGTGCGGAAATTAACTGCTGAAGCCAGCTCTGCCGTGGGTCGGGAAACATGTCCGGCACCGAAAATATAGAGATCCGGCTGAGGAATAAATGCTTCTGTGGTAAGCAGAGCTCCTGCAATATTCTCCATTACCGGAGTGCCTGATTTAAGGGCTGTCTCAAGCAGTCTGGTGGCTTCTTTTTCCTCGGCAAATTGCAGTCCCGGCAACTGGCAGCATGGACGTACGGCCTGCCTTTCCTTGATAGAACCATCTACAGAAACAGTGAACAGTACTGCGTGTTTTCCGCTGCGCAAAGCTTCATTCACAGCGGAAAATACAGCTATGGTTTCCTCTTCCGCAGGAAGGTGCTCCAGCATCACTTCAACATGGCCGCCGCAGATCATATCCGCATTGGCAGCAAGTTCATTGGAGAGATCGAATTCACGGAAAGATACCGTATTTGCCGGTTCATTAAAAAGTTTTGCGGCTTCTTTCTGGACCAGCGCTTCGACCAGACCTCCTCCGATGGTTCCGTCAATGGAACCGTCGCGCATGACAAGCATTTTGCTGCCCGATGAGCGGGGAGTAGAGCCGGAGCTTTTTACAATCGAAGCCAGAATGAGATCATTGCCGGATTCAAGCTGAGTGCAGAGATTGGAAATAAGTTTTTTCATAGGTTACCGGCCTTTATCGGGTTTACTGTTATGGAACGCTTGCCGAAACCGGAATGAATGGTTCCATCCTGATTAGCAAGTCTGGCTGAGATTTTCAAATTGTGGTTGGCACAAGCCTGTTGGATTTTTGGATAGTCCATAACCAATTGTTTTATTTGCGGGCTGGGCTTTGATCCGGGCAGTACATCCAGTTTGAAAGACAGAGCCAGTTCATCAGTATGATAATCAACTGTGAAGTCGAGAATATCTTTATGGGCAAGGATGATGTTGTTTAGTTCGCCCAAGTCCAGTCGGCTTCCTCCGGGAAGAATTATGCCGTCATCGAGTCTGCCTTCCACTGCCCCCAGCCTGCGTAAAGGCAGGCCGCAGGAACATTCATCAGGCATTATGCAGCCAACATCCCCTGTGCGGTAGCGGATCAGCGGCATAGCCCTGCGGGAAAGGGTGCTGATTACTATTTCGCCCTTGTGTCCGTCAGGAACCTGTTTTTCTGTGGCCGGATTGATAATTTCCACAAAGAAATCCGGTTCGCGCAGGTGCATTCCTGAACCGGAATGACATTCCACTCCGCCGCCAAGACAGGTTTCAGTCATGCCCCAGTGGGAAAATACTTCGCAACCGAAGACACGGGCAATCGTCTGCATACTGGTCTGGGGCAGTACATCCCAGCAGAGCAGAACCGAGCGGACATGGTTAATGGTGATTCCTTTGTTTTCCAGCATCCGGGCCAAGGCATGAATCTGGATAGCCGGTCCTAAAATGCAGCTGGCGTGGCTATCGAGCAGTAGGTTGAGCAGAGTGCTGATATATGAAGGGTTGACCGGGAGTACGGTTTCCCCGCCCAGCAAAGAGATTGATTCAGCAAAGAGTGAACCTACTCCTCCGGGGCGTGAGTCGGGCAGTATCGCCAGAATGGTTTCCCCTTCCTTAAGCATGGGGGACATTCCGTACTGGAAAAATTCAATGGTCCTTTCAAGGTCCCCAGCAGAGAAAAAAAGGCGTTTGGGCGGACCACTGGAGCCGGAACTGGCTAAGGTTATGGCTCGGGCAACTTCATCCTGTGAGACACAGAGAAAATTTTCAGGACCGTTGCGTAGGTCATCGGCAGTAGTGAAAGGTAGTTTTTCAAGGTCCGCAGGGGAGTGTACGGCCCCGGTTTGAATTCCGGCCAGTCGCTCGTGGTAGAAGGGACAGTTCTTTACAGCTTGAAACAATGTCTGGCGCAATGACGCAAACTGCCATTCCTGCAGTTCGCGCACTGAGACAGGTTGTATATCGGGATCACGGCCCATGCGCAGATTGAGCCATTTACCCAGCGGGCGTTCAGTCATCAATCATCCTCCTGTATAAGGTGGAGCCGTCCATGGCGGTAAGATTGTAGGCACAGAAAGGTATCAGCCTGCCGTCTGGAGCGGCCACATGGATACAACACCCTTTTAAGCGGTCAAGGTCAAGTGTCCATGCATCTTGAAAGGCCATTCCCGATATGGCTAGAATGTGTGTTTTGGCCCGGTTCAAAAAGCGGTCGAGGTCGTCCTTTGGTTCCTGACACTCGCAGCCAGATTTTGGTGCAGCCCATTGACGGCGCACGAAAGCCTTGGATTTGTCTGCCCCTTCGGAAGCCGGTTTCGGGGTGCAGCAGCCTTCTTTTTTCGCTGACAGCTTTTTTAAGGTGCCGTCTTCCATGACCAGATAATTTGCATGGAAGGAGCACAGGGAATGTTCACATCCCGGAGGCATGAAATCATCCTTATGGACCAACTGATCGCTCTGCTCTTCAAGGGCGGTCATGATTTCGGGCAGGGTAATGCGCATATCGTCTGAAGGCGGGGCGGGATAGCGTCCGAAATAGCTGACCGGCTGGAAATGTACTCCGCGTACCCCCGGAGCATATGAAACAGCCAGCTTCAGTATTTCTCCGATGTCATCGTTGTTCACGCCGGGAACAACTGTAGGCACCAATACTACCCCAATCCCCGCCGCAGTGAGGTTCTCAATTGCTTTTATCTTTTCTTCCAGCAGGTTGCGGCCCCTGATGGTCTTGTAAATATGGTCGTTTGTTCCGTCGAATTGCAAAAATGCGGAATCAACCCCGCCTGCAGCCCAGCGCTTGGCCAGTCCGGGGTCCTGAGCAACGCGCACCCCATTTGTATTGACCTGCACAAATGGAAAACCATGTTTTTTGGCAAGCTCGGCAATTCGTGGCAGGTCATCGCGGACAGCCGGCTCGCCGCCTGAAAGCTGTAAGTTGCAAGGTCCGGCAGTGGCACGGACTTTTTGCAGCAGATTATCCAGTTCAAGAATGGTCGGATCTGCCGGAACTTTCTGGCCTGCTGAAGCAAAGCATACCTTACATTTTAAGTCGCAACGCCATGTGATTTCCACCAATGTGGTACAAGTATGCTGGTTGTGATCCGGGCAAAGGCCGCAATCAAAAGGGCAGCCCTTACTTTCAGTTGTGTCCATTACCGGGGGAGCCGAAGGAATCTTAGGACGAGACCAGCCGGAAACTGCGGGTTCCCCACGCCAGAAAGGAGTGCTGAATTTCCCGTGTTCCGGACATTCTTTCACAATGCGGCTTTCACCGTTTTCAGTAACCTTGCGTGCAGAAATTTTTTTTAGGCAAACCGGACAAAGGGATTCTGTCGCAGCAACATCAAAACTAATATCCATCAGAATCATCCCTTCCAACAGCCGGATCAAATCCGTTTTCCAGTAATATGTTCACAAGTTGAGCATAGGCTTCACCAAGCAGTACTCCACAGCGGTCCGCTCTCGGTGCTCCGCATTCCCCGTCCAGAATATCGCTGCATTTAATGCCGCCGAATTCTGTGCTGACTCTTTCTTTAAACCATTCACGGAAAGTTTCCACCAGCAGGGGATAATTGTCTTCAGCAGCCTCAACTTCGGTACCCTTGCCAGCGTAAAGTCCCAGTGCGCAAAGTCCTCCGCTTAATATGCCGCAGGTCCCGGCGCAGTCACCCATGCCCATGCATAATCCCTGTGCAGCGCGAACAAGGGCCGGATTCTCCTGCTGTAAATTATCAAGACAGAGGATGATCATTATTTGGGCGCAGCAATAACCAGCACCATTAAGTTGCATTATTCTAATATCTGTATCGGTCATGTATGGCTCCGGCGAATTTGTTTTGATTTATGTGTAAATATTAGCGGCGAGGGGGATTAACACTCTGCGATCAACAACATATAACCGGGGCGGTCGCAGCAATTCTGCCCTGCGGTGGGATTTTTTTCCCCGGCGAAGACCAGCTTTGCAGCCAGTTCAACCAGTAATCGGGAATAGTCTTCGATTGATGTTATCTGCATCCCGTTCTCTTTAAATATCTGCTCTATGCGTTTTAGATAAAGCGGCGTACTTGCACATGATCCGTCGCTGCATTGGTCAAGCCCTTTCCCGCGCTGGTAAAGGTCGCTGATAATTAATTTGCCGCCTTTTGTGAGTACTCGCTTGAATTCTAGAATCGCCTTTTCCTTATTAGGGATCAGAGACAGTACACATTCGCAGAAAACGGCTTCAAAACTGGAGTCTGCATAGGGTAGATTTGAACCGTCCGCGCGGGTAAGCGGGAGCTCTGCCGGTGCTTCAGAAAGCTGGCGTGGAGAATAATCCATGCCGAAAGCGTTGAAACCGTGTTTTTCATGCAGATGCTCAACTGTTGCGCCCAGTCCGCACCCAACATCAAGCACCCGTGCACCTGATTTGAGCCGGGCCAGTTCAACAGCACGGTCAGTGATGGTGAATCCACCGGGGCGCAGGGTGTTTCCGGCGGCATCGCGAAGGATGGATTTTTCCCAGAGCGGAGTACCAGTCATTATTTGTCCTCCAGCATCCGTTCCACTTCGGCCATTTTGCCCAGCGCCAGTTCTTCGGGAATAAGCACGAATCCGCAATCCGGGCATGCGGGTAATTCTACATTGAACCTGCTATCAAGATATTCCAACTCAACAGGCGAAGGATTCAGGTTGTGCCCGCACGTTGCACATTTCCAAGAAGAAAAATCTTCATCAAGAACTTTCATAGTACTCATTAGTTGCCTCCTTGAGCCGTATTCAACAATTTATCTCTGTAAATTTGTTGGAAAAATAAATTTGAAATATTTTTCCTTATCCCAGTACCCGCATGCGGTGGGACCAGACTCGATGGACCAAATAAGTATTGTCTTTCATTTCGTATTCTACCCAGTAGGTTACTGTAACCGGTCGAAACTGTACCAGTAGGTGTCCACTTTCTGTATTTTCAAGTACTTGCTTTGAATCCTGCACAGAATGCAGCGTCTTTTGTACGTCTGACAAAAGGATGCGCCGTTCTTCCATCATTTTTGTGGCTTCTGGAGTGAATTCCACGGCTACGGTTTCATAATCGTTGCGTGGTTCGGGTTGTTCGTTCCATGTTTCGCGGAGCAGGGTTTCTTTCAAACGAACCCTGTTTTCACGGCGTGCAGAGTAACCGGGGGCGATACGTCCGGCCGGATCTTCTTTGCCGTCAGGGAAAAGGATGTCGAGAATGTGCTGGCAGCGTTTTCCTGCCTTGGAAAGCATGTCACGGCACATGGCGCAGTAAGTAATGCCGTCATGATCCAGCTTTTCGGCCCTGCGTTCAGCTACTTTGCGGGAAAGCGGTTCATTGGCATTTGCCAGCAATCCGCCGAAGCCGCAGCATTCGGTATGAGTCCCGGAAAGTTCCGGTTCCTCAAATGTGACATCCATTCTGCTGAGCAGTAGACGCACATCATTCATAAGTTCATGGTTTTCGCGTGCTGAACAAGGATCCTGCAATGAAAGCAGCTCGGCTTCCGGGTGCTGATCAAGCTGTCTCGCTTCAGAGCTTAGGATTGACCAAAGGGAAATGACATCCGCCTCGGGTAATCCCTTATGCAGGCTTTCCATACAGGACGGACATGCAGCGATAATCTGCGGACGTCCAAGTGATTCCCAATCACGTTTCAGAGATTCCATCTTGCGATCAAACATTTCCTGCTGTCCGGCCCAGTCGGCAGGGGCGCCGCAGCAGCGAAGCATAAGTCCGGTTCCACCATCTAACTTGGAGCAAAGATGTGCGTATGTCCGCTCTATGGCTCCGGGGTCGGATGCGCTTAGCTGGCATCCGGGGAAGAAAACTCGTGCACTTGTTGATTTTTCCGGCTGGTGTTTGACCAGCGCACAGGATGAGGAGTCTGCAAAATCCATATCGCGAAAGGCGAATTCATGGGCTGATGGCGGCATGTGTCCTTTCTTTACAAGATCCTGCCGTGCTTCGAGGCAGAGGTCCTGCATGGCGAAATTTTCAGGGCAGACTTTTTCGCAGAGTCCGCAGAGCATACAGGAATTGATCATGGTGTTAGCCATGCGGGTGCCCATAACAATGGAGGCGTTGTTGTATATCTGACGGGCGTACGCCTTGGGGTAGCTCTTGAATTCTTCTAGATATGCACAATTGTTCACGCACTCCATGCATTCACAGAGCATGCAGCGGGAAGCTTCTTCTCGGGCCTGTTCCGAAGAATAACCTTCGGCAGGGACGTTTACCGGGGGGACTGCTTCAACTTTGCTGATATTGGTGAAGAGTCTTGTTTCAAAAGGATCTTCGCGGTCGCGTCCGGCAGTAAGGGATGCATTTTGGAGTTTACGTTCAATGGAAAGCGCACCCTTGCGGCCTATCGCGAGGAGTTCGAGGGTTGATTTTCCGCTTGCATCCGGAGAGGCGAACAGGAATTCAATGTTAGTTTGCAAAGTGCCGGGATCCACTTCACTAATTCCCAGTTGTGAAGTGTTGTATACCAGTGGATCGACAAATACTGCATCAAAACTTTCGCGGGCGGCCATAATTGTTTGCGGCTCAGGCTTGCCGTGTTCCGCAAAGGAAACATTCATTTTGCCGAGCTGAGCCAGTTCTTTTTCAATGATTTCATTGCTGACTTTATCTGCCGGAAGACTTTCGAAGCCCTGAAGCTTGTCTTCGCAGAAAACAATAACGGTAAATCCCTTCTTGCCGAGGTCCCATGCCGCTGTCATAGCTGCTAGATGGGCACCGAAAATAGCAATGTTTTTACCTTTGGGAGGCAAAGCACGGATCATGGGTGAGCGTTTGGCATTGTCCGCAACAAACCGTTCCATCGCGGCCAGCTCAATACCGCCGCCTTTTTGAGAGCGCAGACAGTCGTTTTGACAGTCTCCGTCACAGATGCGGGCAGTAATGGCAGGAAACGGCATGGTTTTGCAGAGCACGGCCCAGGCCTTATCTATCTGACCTGCTGCCAATGAACGGCAAAATTCCCGTCCATCCACATGCAGCGGACAGCGGGCTTTACATTTAGGCGGCTCTTCCTGAGTACACCTAGCTTCCCAGTCGCGTAAATTTTTTTGATCCATAGCGGCGAAGCCTCGATAAAAAGTTTTGATGCGTCTCAGCCTGAGGCAAAATAAATCCGGATTCGAGTGCATGCACCCGAATCCGGATTACATTTAACTAATTAGCCTTTCATTGCAGCGAGAACCTTCTCGGGGCGAGCCGGGAGATGGGTTACGCGTGCGCCGCAGGCATTGTAGATAGCGTTGATAACAGAAGCGTGCGGGGTGGTCAGCGGAAGCTCACCAACACCGGAGGCACCGTGCGGGCCGTCGGGACGTTCGGTTTCAACGTATACGAGTTCGATATCATCGGGAATCTGTTTGATGTAGGGGAAGCCAGCACCGACCATGGTGGAGTGCTTCTTGATGTCTTCGTAGTCCTCAGTGAGGGCCAGACCGACACCCTGTGCCAGACCACCGTACATCTGACCGTCAACAGCAAGTTTGTTGTTGATCTTACCGATGTCGGCAACGAGTTTCATCTTTTCAACCTGAACTTTACCGGTTGCGATTTCAACTTCTACGCCGGACATGAACAGACCGTACATGTAGCAGGCAAAGGGGCTACCCTGACCGTTTTCATCACAATCGGTTGCCGGAGCGGACCATTTACCTTCGTAACGGAGCTCTTTACCGGCTGCGACCATTTCGTCATAGCTCATGTAGGAGTTGTCTGCTTTGCGCATTGCATCCATCAGGTTGCGGCATGCTGCAATAATTGCGTTACCGATCACAACCTGTGAGCGGCTACCACCTGCGGGGCCACCGTTGGGGCAGTTGCGGGTGTCGTTCATAACCAGATGAATCTGCTCAGGCTTGAGGCCGAGGGGACGCAGGGTTTCGTGAGCAGTACCCAGACAACCGATGTCCGCACCCTGACCGTGGTCATGCCAGCAGTTGAAGAGGGTTACAGAACCGTCTTTGTTCAGTTCGATTGCGGATTCTGCGGTGTCAGGTCCGTCAAGACCGGAACCGTAGATACCAACTGCGATACCAACGCCGCGTTTGAAGCCTTCAGCTGCATCTTCAGCAGCCCATTTCTTCATTTCCTCGTACTTGGGACGACCGGCGGTGAAGATGTCTTCCAGGCAGTATACTTCAGGTTTACAGCCGGTGGGAGTGGTGTCGCCCTGGCTTTCGCGATAGACGTTCTTTTCGCGCAGATCGAAGGGGTCCATGCCGATCTTTTCTGCCAGTTCGTCCATCATGACTTCATAGCCGAATTCACTTTCAGGAGCACCGTAACCGCGGAAAGCGGAACCCCAGGCGTGGTTGGTGCAGACGGTTTTACCGAGGCCGCGGATGTTCTCCAGTTTGTAACCGGCACCGATGAACTGTGCGCCGCGCAGGGTCAGCAGGTCACCGAATTCGGAGTAGGGACCGTGGTCGCAGATCCAGTCGGTTTCCATACCGAGCAGTTCACCGTCTTTGCTTGCAGCAAGGCGGATGTCGGTGAAGAAGGGAGAGCGTTTACCTGTGTACTGCTGCTGCTGTTCCCAAGTGTAGTTCAGGAATACAGGCTTTCCGGTTGCGAGGCAGGCTGCGCCGACCAGTGCTTCCATGGTGGGGGAGAACTTGTAACCGAAGGTACCGCCGGCGTAGTTCTGAACCATGATCAGGTTTTCCAGCTCGACACCGAGACCGGGAGCGATCATGGCTGCGTGCAGATGCAGGCCGATGGATTTGGAGTGGATGTTGAGTTTGCCGTCATCATCGATGAAAGCGAAACCTACGTCCGGCTCGATGGGCATGTGCGGCTGGCGCTGTACATAGTAGGAGCCTTCAAGCACAACGTCTGCTTTGTCCATGATAGGAGCAGTGTCTTCACCCTTAACGATCTTCTGTTCAAAGTAAACGTTGGGAGTGCCGGGATGAATTTCTATTGCGTCTTCAGCCATAGCGGAAGGAGCATCCATGTATTCGGGCAGCTGTTCCAGTTCTACTTTTACCTTCTTGGCTGCTGCTTTCGCGATTTTTTCGGAAGTAGCACAAACGATGGCGATAGCGTCACCGTACTGGAAGATCTTTTCATCTGCGAGGATGGGGCGGTCCCAACCGTCACCTTTGTTGGTGGGGAAGGTGATCAGACCGGTAATGCGGTTTTTACCCTTGATGTCTTTGTAGGTAACAACCTTTTCAACGCCTTCCATTGCTTCTGCTTCGGAAGTATCAATGGAGATAACGTTGGCGTGGGAAACTTCAGCCTGTACCAGAGCGCACTTGAGGGAACCTTCGGGCATGTTCAGACCGAGGTCTGCACCGTATTCGAGAGTACCTGTAACTTTGGCAACTGCGGTGGGACGGGGATATTTGGAACCCCAGATGCGCTGGTCTTCGGGCATTTTGAACATCAGTTCATCTTCGCTCATGTCGCCGCGCATAACTGCTGCTGCGTCCTGAACTGCGTCAACCAACGGTTTGTAACCGGTGCAGCGGCATGCGTTGCGGTGCTTCTGGAACCATTCGCGGATATCTTCGCGGGTAGGTTTGGGATTGGCGATAAGCAGAGCGTAGGTGGAAACAACAAAACCGGGAGTACAGAAACCGCACTGTGCGCCGCCGTGGGCAATCCATGCGAGCTGGATGGGGTGCAGCTTGGTGGGGGTACCGATACCTTCAGTAGTGAGTATCTCAGTGAAATCTTCAACCCGTTTCATTTTGAGGGCACAAGTGCGCTTGAGTTTGCCGTCGATGATGACGGAGCAGCTACCGCACTGTCCGGTTCCGCAACCGATCTTAACACTGAGCAGACCGAGTTTTTCACGCAGAACACTGGCGAGGGTATCATCATTGTCGCAAATGATGAACTTCTCTACGCCGTTAACTTTTAGAGTCCGTTTAAGCATGGGGAGAACCTCCTTGAATTACTGCTGTTTATTAGCAGGCGTCCGAAAAGGACGTCGAACTATCCTCTATTTACCGAAAGAACACAGCGGGTAGCGACAGGTATCGCAACCGGCGCAGAAACCACCGTGGCCCAACTCGGCGATTTCCATGCGGGTGGGGCGTTCGCCAGCCACAATCCGCGGAACTATAAGGTCGAAAATACTGGCCCGGTAGTACATGACGCAGCCCGGCAGCCCGACAATGGGTACGCCGTTCAGATAGCCGATCATGAACATTACTCCGGGGAAGGTGGGGGAGCCGTAGGTAACTATTTCAGCACCTGTGGCCCGGATGGATGCCGGGGTCTGGTCGTCAGGGTCGACGCTCATGCCGCCGGTGACCACCACCATTTGCGCTCCGTCATCAATTGCCTTGAGGATCGCGGTGCTGGTCATATCGGGATCATCGCTGACAAAGGTCTGGCCGATGACTTCTGAATTGAGTTTGGAAAATTTTTTGCGGATAACCGGACCGAATTTGTCTTTAATCCGGCCGTGATAGACTTCACTTCCGGTAGTGATCAGACCCACTTTGAGATTGCGGAAAGGCTTCACGCTGACAATGGGACCGCATTCACGGCAGATTTCTTCAACCTGCTCGATCTTGCTTTCATCGATAACCAGCGGAACAACTCTGGTTCCGGCAACTTCGCGGGATTCAGTGATCTGGATGCCGTTGTGCAGGGTGGCCAGCACAACTTCGTCGATACAGTTGATGCGGTTCAGGGCTTCCACATTGATACAAAGCAAGCCCGGTGAAGCGACCATGTTAATACGTCCCTCACTGATATCAGTGAGAGTTATTCCCGGTCCGGCAGCAGCTTTGGCAATGCGTCTTGCGGCATCGTTTTCGTGCAGCTGTCCGTCTTCGAGGGTAAGGATGTAAACATGCTCCTTGCCGATTTCTAAGAGTACCGGAATATCTTCCGGGGTGATGATATGTCCTTTCTTAAAGGCAGGGCCCTTGTATTCTCCGGGGACGATTCGGGTCATGTCATGGCAGAGGACATTACCGATGGAGTCCTGAACAGGAACAGTTTTCATCATGAGTTAAGGCTCCGGGTTGAATTTGTGAGTAACGGCTGTATTGCGGTTTGAAGCAGCCTGATCCGTTTTTTCGTGTCAGCTAAATCTTTATCGATATATCAAAAAAGACATAATTTTAGATGCTGACTCACTAGAGAAAGACTGTGAAAGTAACTCTATGAGCTTGGGGTTTATATGTCCAACTGGATACAATAAGTCAAGGAACACCAATATATTGGTGGTTTGGAATCGTTCCATTTTGGACAAACTTGCACAGCCTTTGATTCATCAGGGCTGTTTGGGACGCACCTCATTTGACTGGATTCTACAGCAAAATTAGGTCCAAAATGACATAATCAATAAAAACAGGCAGTTGAAGGAATGGTGGTTTTTGTGACTGGATCAATATTTTTAAAAATATTTTTACAGGGTTTTATTTGTTCGCTATGATAGTTAGTTTAATGTGTGAAAGTTCGCATAAAAAGCTGGCCTCATGGACTGTGTGTCATTTTGGGACAGTTGTCACAAGGCAATGTGTCAGAAGCTGACTGTGCAGAATTGAAACAGTTTCAGATCAGGAGGCAGGCGGTTTTTGCAGGGGTGCAACCGATATGTGCAGAATGGCAACCTGCCGGAAAAATGAGGTTAAATTCCGGCAGGTAATTGATGTTATTAAGAACTCTGGCAGCAGAATCGTTGCCAGCCCATCATTTCCGCGGCAGCGGATACGGTAGTGCCGAAGAAAATTGTCGGTTTGTCATCACGAAGGAAGTTGCCGATGGTATCGTTAACTATGGTTGACCCGGTGACAACCAACAGGTTTACATCATCAAGCACTTCAGCCGTATTATCCGGTCCTTCCACATTGATTCCACATTTTACCGTCCCGATATTGTCTGGATCGAGATCTACTATGCGCATTTCAAAACGACCGGAAAGGGCTTTGATCATAGCCGGCTGAAAACCGATGAGTCCCAGTTTGGGGTTGCCGTATTCTTTTGCAATATAATCGCCAAGTTGAGGAGCGCAGAGAGCCGGACCCTCGTCCTTACAATGAATAGTTCGTTCGGCATTGCCGAGGCTGCATTGCACAGCATTAAGTGCGGAAACGAAGATAGCGCGGCGAAAGTTATTGGTTAGGTCCATTTCTGCTATTTCACGCAGGGTATTGCTGAAATCCCCATAGCGGTCAGTGAAGGCCTGTCCCTTGTAGCCTCGGAATTCAGCTTCCATTAGTTTTTCCTTACCGCGCAGAAGCGGGAAGTCGTCACCTTCAGGATTGCCTATGGCTTCTTCAGTGCTCAAGGTTCGTGCTTTAACTTCAATGCTTTCATCGAGTATGCCAGCTGATTTCCAGATATCGTAGGCCCGGGACTGGACCTCTTTTAAAATTGATTCTTTCATTCTGATTCCTTTTTATTCCGCGTCAGAAAATTTTTTCAGCGCGCTGAAAATGGTTATGGAAGCGATGCCGATGATGGACGAGAGGACTGCTGCCCGTTCAAATTCACCGTTGAAGACCGCGTTGTATATTTCAAGTGAAAGTGTGTTGGTGCGGCCTATCACGTTGCCGCCAAGCATGAGGCTCATGCCTACTTCACCAAGTGAACGGGCCAAGGCCAGCAGGGTGCCGGCAGCGATAGCTCTTTTAGTGCAGGGGAGCAGAACTTTCAGGAATATCTCTGTTTCGGATTTTCCTAAGACTGCTGCAACCTCGTGCAATTTTGCTGCTTCGGCTGATTTCAATGCTGCTTGCACCGGTTTGACCAAGAGCGGCAATCCGGCAATAAAAGCCGCCACCACCAGACCGGGAAAGCCGAAGATAATGCTGTCCCCGAAAAGTTCGGCAGCAGGGCCGCGTCTGCCGAGCAGGAAGAGGAGCACGAATCCCGTTGCCACTGGAGGAAATACCAGCGGCAGGGTCACGGCAGTGTCTATGAAATTATGCAGCACCCCTTTACTCCGCGAAAGCCAGAATGCCAGCGGAACTCCTGCAATCAGCTGCAACACACCCGCTACCCCCATGACCTTGGCAGAGAGGGCCAGCGGGCTGAGTGTTGCGCTGTCGGAGAGGATAGCCCCAATGTCCATGCTTTTAGTCCTGCATACCGTGGGCAGCTACAATTTTGCGTGCTTCCTCTGATTTCAGGAAGTCCATGAATGCAGTGCATTCTGCAGTATGCTCGGAGTTGCTCATCTGTTCCACAATAATGGAGATGGGCGAATAAGTTGTCTCGTCCACAATCACGAATCCACCGATGGAATCCTTGATTTTGCGGGCGTGAGTCAGGTTAATGAAGGCATAGTCCACTTCACCCGCCACCACGTATGATGCCGATTGCGGCACAGTGGCAACCATGAGCAGTTTCGGTTCAAGGCTGGCGAAGATTTTTTTATTTTTCAGATATTGCTGTGCTGCTTTGCCGTAAATGGCCCGCTTGGTATCAGGCAGAGCGATGCGTGAAACGTCCTTTGAAAGAAGGTCGTCTGAACCGTTAAAGCTTTTGCCTTTGGGATAAGCGATAACCAGTCGGCCCCGACCTACTTTTTGGGTTGCGCAACAGTCGAGATCTGCTTTCTCCAGAAAAGATTTGTCACCGAGGACCAGATCTACAGAACCGCTGTTGCGGGCCTGTGCTGTGACCCGGGCCATGTTTCCGTATACCCGCTCGACCTCGTTTCCTGATTGAGCAGTATAGGTTGCAGTCAGTTTGTCCACCAGTGAACGGTATCCCGCTCCTGAAGCAATGACAATTTTTGCTTGGGCGGCAGCGGGTACAGCTAGCAGAATCAGAAGCAGCAGGGTAGATATCTTTTTCATTACAGATTTCCTACAAGTTCAAGGTGTGGATGTGGTTTAGGCTCAGGGCAGAATCTGTTGCGCTGGCGTTCCAGCCACTGCGGTGATTCCTGTCCGTTTTCGAGCACGAAGATGGAGTCGGCTAAATAGTAGGCTTCTTCCAGATCATGGGTTACGTGGATGATGGGGATGTTCAACTCACTTTTCAGTTCGCGTAATTCCTTACGCAGTCCTTCGCGGGTGGCGATATCCAGTGCGGAGAACGGTTCATCAAGCAACAGCAGTACAGGTTCGCGGGCCAGAGCCTGACAAAAAGCGGCTCTCTGGCGTTCTCCGCCGGAGATATTGGAAGGTTTGCTTTCAGCGATGTGGGCGATTCCGAATTTATCCAGCAGTCCGGGAACGCACCCCTTGTCCTTTGCGGCAAAGGCTACGTTCTTGCGCACATTAAGATGCGGGAACAGAGTGTATTCCTGAAAAACAAGACCCAGTCCCCGCTGCTGGGGTTTGGCAAAGTTTTGTGTGGCAGTGTCCACCCATATCTTAGCGTTAAGCGAGATGCTTCCGCTGTCCGGTCTTTCCAATCCGGCAATGATGCGTACCAAGGTGCTTTTTCCGGCACCGGAAGGACCTACGATAGCGGTCAGGGTGCCGGGTTTACAGTTCAGGGCAACATCCAAAGCAAAATTGGGCAGCTGTTTTCGGATATTAATTTTCAGGGTCATGATCTGCTCCGGCTGACTTTATTGAGTCGATTTATGGCTAACAGGGCCAGAAAACTGACCGGGATGATTGCCAGCGACATGTACATGGCATCGTCATAACGCATGGCTTCAACTGCTTCGTAAATGGCGATGGAAGCGACTTTAGTTGAGCCGGGAATGGACCCGCCGACCATGAGGATAACTCCGAATTCACCAAGGCTGTGGGCAAACACCAGCATGGCAGAAGCCGCCAGTCCGGGCAGGCTGTTGGGCAGCACTACCCGGAAAAAGGTTGCTGTTGAGGAAAGCCCCAGTACCGCAGCGTTCTCCAGCAGCCGTATATCCAGTTTTTCAAAAGCCGCACGCATGGGTTGCACCGCAAAAGGAAGGTTATACACCAGTGAGGCCAGCAATATGCCGGAAAAGCTGAAGACCATGCGCTCTCCGGTAAGGTCCTTCCAGAATCCTCCCAGCGGTCCCTGCGGTCCCATGACTATGAGCAGTCCGAAGCCGAGGACCGTGGGAGGAAGCACCATGGGGAGAGAAACAACAGCATCAATCAAGCTTTTGCCTTTGAAATCAACGAAAGCAAGGATGTAAGCAATAGGCGCGGCAACAATCGGGATGAACATGGTCGTAGCCACAGCCAGCTTGGCAGAGATATAAAGCGGGTAGAAATCCATTAGTCATACCCGTATTTTTTTTTGATGGCGGTAGCTTCGGGGCCGGACAGGAATTCAACAAATTTTATGGCTGCAATTTTGTGCTCAGATGATTTGAGAATACAGGCGGCCTGAATTACCGGAGGCGCTTCTTTTACTACTGCAAAGCGGCCTTTTTTGCCTGTGGGGGTGAACATGGATGAGTACGCGCAGAATCCGGCATCTGCAGCCCCTGTGGAAGCAAACTGAAAAGCTTGTGCAATGGACTGGGCATAAACGAGTTCCGGTTTGACCTGCTCCCAGAGCTTTGCGTGCTGCAAAGCGATCATTGCGGCGGTTCCGTAGGGGGCGGTTTCTGTGTTGGCGATGGCAATTTTATTGAGCTTGCCGGCCTTTATTGTTTCCTGCCAGCTATTTCCTATATTTTTCTTGTCCTTAGACCAGAGAACCACTTTGCCCTTGGCATAGACGAATGGTGTTTCAGTCAATCCATCGTTAAAAAGTTTCTGGGGACGGCGTTCATCCGCAGCTAGAAAGAGATCAAAGGGAGCACCGTTCACTATCTGAGCGTATAGTTTTCCCGTGGAGGTGTATGTGGCTTGAACTTCAAGGCCACTGGCTTTTTTGAAAGCGGGGATGATTTCTTTCATGGCGGGCATGAAGTTGGCTGCCTGCGCGATCATAAGGTCGGCGGCGCTGGCTGTAAGGGGCAAAGCAAGCAATAGGATCAAAAGCGGGGTGAGGATGAGGGCACTGATTCGTTTCATTATCTATTCTCCATTTTGAAATTGAGGTCTTCCTGAATTGGCTTTATCAGTGTCTTATGCTTATGCAGGGAGCGGTAAAAAATTCAAACCGGTCACGCATTCTAATAAAAACGTGACTGCTCGAAGGGTTATTCAAGTGCAGAACAAAGGGACTGGAAATAAAAAATCTCAGGCTGGAGAAAGCAGGCTTGCTCCGTCGAAAGTATTTGATGTGCCTGAAAATATTCTTCATCTTGATGGTCGGGAACTATCTGCCCTCGAAGGAGAATTCCGCAGCTGGAAGGATAGGGTTGTACGTGCAGATTACGTCCGGTCCCGCACAAGGGTCTATTGCCTGTTTCTGATTCTGAGGCATACCGGAGCCAAGCTTGGTGAGATTCTCGGACTTGATGAGCGCAGCAAGATTGATCTTTCCAAGGCTGTAATTATGCTCGGCAAGGATGGACATGAGAGGGAAGTGCCTTTGCCGCAATCAGTCTGTCGTGAACTCAAGGGATTGATTGACGGTCCTATGGGAAGCGGGCTTGAGGGGGAACTTTTCCATCTTGACCCCGGCTATGTGCGGAGAATTTTTTATGAGCGGGCCGATGCCTGCGGACTGGAACGCAAAAAAGGCGCGCCTTCGGTGCTGCGCCGCTCACGGGCTGTGGAATTATTGCGTAACGGCGTTCCGTTGGGAGTGGTTCGTAAGGTTCTTGGGCAGTCTTCCGCAGATCTTGCAGCAGTCTATCAGGAATGGTCCTCCGGTGATGTGAAGAACATTGTCCGAAGAATGGCTCTTGAGGAGACCGCGCTTAAGTCCAGTGCCCGTAATACTTTTATTGGTCAGGTAAGTTCAGTGCGCCGTGACGGTGTGTTGGCAGATGTAGAATTTGAGACCGCCGAAGGATTTACTATCAGCTCGGTTATCACCCTAGAAAGTTTATACAAACTTGATCTTGAAGCTGGGGTTTCAGTTTCCGCTACAGTCAAAGCTCCACTGGTGGCGGTCCGTCCGCTAAGGGGAAAGGGCACAAGCTCCCGCAATTGCGTTCCTGCGAAAGTAACATCAATCAAACAGACAGAAATTCTGGCAGAAGTTTCCGGTGAATCCAAAGGCGGAGTCCAGATGTGTGCACTGGTGACCTCATGGTCAATTGAAGAAGAAGGTTTGGCTGAGGGTGCTGAGGTAGAGTTTTGCTTTAAGGCTTTATCTGTAGTTTTGCATGCAGTGTAAAGTTGGGCAAGGCTTGGTGCCTTGCCCAAAGTAATTTTTTTAGAATGGCTGTCCGTTGTTAATATCGGAAAGGGCAATTCCAAAACCTTGGTTGTTTGACGTTTGAAGAGTCATACCAGCAACAAGTGCTTTTCTAAGTCTTGAGTCGTTTGACTTCCATTCAATTACTGCGTGTCCAATAGTCCACACTGATGTTCCTTCTGGTTTGAGGGAATACATTCTTGTAGAATGGGCAGGGAGGGTGAAATCTCCTGTTCCACTTGAAATCAATCCCCAGGTAGTACCTCCAGAATATATTTTGCTATACTGAGTAAGATCATTTCCTGCATGGTCGTAGACAGTTATTCTACACTGGACTTCTTCTCCGGTTATATTTGTAACGGTGAAATATGGAATGTAGTAATAATTTGCATTAGGATAACAGGTCCAAATGTTCGGAACTATAGTGCTTCCTTGTGCGTTGAAGTCGTTTTGAGCAATTGCACTTTCGCAAACTATAAAAAGTAATGCCATCACCATAAATGCTTTTGTCATTATTTTCATTAGTTAAATCCTTGGTTATAATTGATGTATGATATCAGCTGTTATTTGATGTTTATTTCCTTGTCAATTTCACGATAATGCATGCATTTTTATGCAGTCTGATTTTTATTTACCTGCAGCTTATGTTATAATGTCATATTGAGTTACTTTTGGCATATAATGCCCGATTGTAGTGATGGTTATGCATTATGTCATGTGAGCAGCAGGTGGTGCGCGTGCGTTATTTTTTCTTAATTTTTGTTTCGCTTTGCATTTTTATATTTACCCTCCCGACAGCATCTTTTTGTAAGGATAGCAATGAGTTGACTGATAGGATGGAGGTTGTCTTTCTTAATCCCGGTAAATCTGATCCAAGTGATCCCACTGGTGGATTCTGGCTTGAGGTTAGTTCTTTCATGCAGGCCGCCGCAGATGATTTGGGTATAGATCTGGAAGTCATATATTCTGAGCGTAACCATGTGCTAATGGTTAAAGAGGCTGAAGAAGTACTTAGCCGTAAGCACCTTCCTGATTATCTTATAGTAGTTAACGAGAAGCTTGCTGCCGGGAAGATAATTGCCCATGCGGATGCAAAAGGAGTTAAGGTTTTCAATCTCTTATTGGATTTTTATGGCGATCAGGCCAAGACGCTGGGAGAACCTAGAGGGAAATACAAGAACTGGATTGGCGGTCTGGTCCCCGATAACCGTTGGGCCGGATATAATCTGGCAAAGAAGTTGATAGAAAAGGCCGCAGAGCAGGGTATTGCTGAAAAAGATGTGAAGCTTTTACCTATTGCCGGAGACTATGTTACTCAGGCAACTCTGCTCAGGAATGCCGGGTTGGGGTATGCCCGTGCCGATTTTTTCGAAGCAAAAATTCTTCCTGAAATTCATTGCTTGTGGCGCAAAGACAAGGCCTTTGATTTGGTAAGCAAATTTTTAGTACGTGACCCCAAAGTCAATGTTATCTGGGCGGCTAATGATCCTATGGCTCTGGGTGCCATTGAGGGCATAAAAGAGAATGGCCTAATTCCGGGCAAGGATGTCTTGGTCGGTGGAATAAATTGGGACAAACCTGCACTGGAGGCAGTAAGAGAAGGCTCTTTGGCTTTTTCGGTGGGTGGTCATTTTATGACAGGAGGCTGGGGGCTGGTCATGCTTTATGATTATCACCACGGCTATGATTTTATTGGAAAAGCAGGTCCATCGATCAGGAAGAGGATTTTTTGCGTTGTTGATGAACATAATGTGGAGCGTTTTTTAAAAAGATTTGGCTCCCGCGACTGGTCTAATATTGATTTCAGGAAATTTTCAAAAGTCTACAATAAGACAAACGCCGATTACGATTTTTCGGTGAAGGCTTTATTGAAGAATTAGGGCTGTGATTATTTATTTCGGATGTTTGTTGTCGGAATTTCCCGGTTGTGCTATCGGTTAATCAACTAGAATTAAATCAATGGAGTTAAACCATGAATGAAAGAACAGGAATAATCACTTTTCAGGGCAATCCCCTGACTCTTCTTGGAACTGAAATTAAAGTGGGCGACAAAGCTCCCGGATTCAACGTTACTGACAATGGACTTGCTCCCAAAGCTCTGTCTGATTTTGCAGGAAAAGTTTTGATCATCAGTGCAGTACCTTCTCTTGATACTCCGGTCTGCGATATGGAGACCCGTAGGTTCAACAACGAGGCTGCATCTCTTGGCGAAGACATCAAGATCCTGACTCTGTCCATGGACCTGCCATTTGCTCAGGCCCGTTGGTGCGGTGCTGCCGGAGTCGAAGCAGTGCAGACCCTCTCCGATTATAAAGAGTCTTCTTTTGGAGAAGCTTACGGCGTGTTGATCAAAGAACTGCGCCTTCTCAGCCGTGCAGTTTTCGTAGTCGATAAGTCCGGTGAAGTTCAGTACGTACAGTATGTAAATGAAATTACCGAGGAACCGGACTATGATGCCGCCCTCGCTGCCGCTAAGAAACTGGTTTAGTATTATATTGATTTGTAGAAATTAAAGGCCCCTGTCTTGTGTGACAGGGGCCTTTCTTATGGTCAATTTTGTGCCATTTGATTGCATTCAATTATAAAAGCTTCCAATGCCCCATTAATTTTACTGGCGATGCTGGGAATATTCGCTTTAGTAGCAGTTGCTAATTCTTTATTGAGTTCTTCTAATCTGCGGATAAATTTCCGTTTTGCAGCTTCGTATTTAGTTTGCAATGAGGATAGCTTAACTTTGGCTGTTCCAAGACTTGCACTTTGTTGGACCTGTTGTTGTGCATCGTCCGATTTATTTGAGGGAGGCACACTTGGAATTGATGGCAGTTTTGTTCCGGTAGCCATTTGAGCTATTTGCAGGGCAGTACTGCTGACCGCTCGGCCAATCATCAGTTGACTTTCAATGGTGCTGGAGGGATCTCCATGAACTTTCTGTATTCGCGGGTTCATAGGAGTATCTTGAACCATGACAATATTTACTTCGCCGTCTGCGCTTGCGAAGGTTCTGCCTCCCATAACATTCCATTTAGACAAGTTTTCTTTTTTGGTAACAATTTTCCATATAGGATCAGCTGGGTCCTGAAGTCTATATATCTGGCTGGTTTGCAAGCTAAGTGATTTGGCGATTTCGTTAAGGTTCTGATTGTCGGTTTTGTCTATCTTTACCTGAATTGGTTTTTCTTCAATCTGTGCTTTAGTATCTCTTTGGACGTTTGAAAGTTTATTGATCTCTTGTTTTAGTTTATTGTATGCGTTTTTGTTATTCTTTTGTGCTCGTTCTAAAGCGACCTTAGTAATAAGGTTTGCATTGCTGGCAATTTCATTTTCGAATTTAGTCTCTAGTGGGCCGGCGAGTTTCTCGGTTTGAACTTCTACACGTTCAGACATCTTGAGTATCTTACCCGCTGATTTTGCTAAAGAGGCTTCGTTGGGATCAGGTTTATTGAGCCGTTCACGATACATAGCAATAAGTTTTTTGATAGCATCTATATTGGAAATTATTAATTCTTTTTGGCTCTCAACTTTTGTAATGAAGTCTTCTTTCTGAGTATGCATGCTGCCTTGTTTCCATTTATCCGTGCATTTTTGAGCAGATTGTATGTTATTGGCTAGGCAACCCAGATATAATATTTCCATTGTTTTTTCAGCCAGAAGAGTTCTGTCTTTGGCAATTTTCTCTGCTTTTATTCTTTTGTTGTCCAAAGTGATTAATAAGTAATCTAGCTCCGTTTCGTTCATATAGGATGTCTGCAGTTCTCCAGTATAAATAGCCAGTTCTGTAGAAAGTGTGGCCTTACTGCATCCAAGAGCCATAAATACCAATATAAGGAGTATCAATGATGAAGTTTTTTTAATCATGGAAGTTCTCCTTAATTCATGCTTTTCAGCATTTCTATAAGATTTTCAAGCTCAATAACTTTGGACTTTCTGGACGTTTCATCCTTAGTTTCGATTGCCGATACAGCAGACATTTTTTGGGAAATTAGAGTGCATTTGTTTTTGTAGGCTGCAATATCTTCTATTACGACACTATATTCACCGTTGGCTTGATTGCCGAACAGTGAGGAAAGTTGGGTGATGCTTAAAGCTGTATCTGTGGACTGGGTGAAGCTGTTAATGGCGTTAATTACTTTTGAGGGGTCCGAGGAAAGCATGAAGACCATTTTTTCATCAGAGTGGCGTAATCGTACTCCGGCAGTTGGATCGAATTCAATGTATACCATCCCTTCTCTGTTAATCCCTTCTCCTTGTCTTGCAGGGAATGATGTGACGAGGCGGAGAGTATTTAGAACTCTTTCTCGCTCCTTATCTGTGGAATTGCTGTTTGAAGCAACCTTGAGCCAGTTTTTGTATGTTTTTTCAACTTCTGAATTGATTGCATCTTCGATTGCTTTACGGGTGGCTAAGTCCTTCACAGCCTGATCTGCATTTACGGCTCCGGTTAAGCTGTCAACGCTGTTTTTCGGGTACCATCCTGAAGCATATTTCCCTTCCGTGAAGTCTGTATCGGCTTCGATTTTGAGCCTGTAGATATTTGCTTCGCCGTCAGCGTTGCTCACTGCGTAATATCGCGTTTCTGACACCGTAACTGAGCCACATCCCATTATAAGAGTACAGCACGTCAGTATGAATAGTGATATTGTTTGGTGTATGCCTGATGACCTCATAAAACAGTGCTCCTTACATGGTGGTTATTTTTAAAATACCTCATGTAGGTTATGGCATTCACTATTAGAATCGTCAATCTCTTTGTGTGTCCGGTTGATGTACTTGCATAAAGCCCTCAGTAGTAGTTAATAACCGAGTCTTTTCGGCTTGACCGGAGTTTAATGCCTGATATATGTGGTAGATATCAAAAGCCAACGTAGCTCAGTCGGTAGAGCAGCTGATTCGTAACCAGCAGGCCGTCGGTTCAATTCCGATCGTTGGCTCCATAACAAAATCAAGGGTTTACACTTAATGTGTAAGCCCTTTTGTTTTGTCTAAAATATGGTTTGTCCCCGTTTTTGTCCCCATATGACCCAATGAAAGGTTGAACCTGCGAATGCCTCTTTTTAATATCGAGTTGATTTCGGATTGTCTTACAATATCACAAAAACACAAAAATACTGTATTTTTGTATTACAATGCACTAAAATAATTAGCTTTATTGCGCTGAGCTTGAAAATGTGTTTATGGTGATTCCTATGTGTTCACAGGGGATATTCAACATCACGAACACCAAACTTAGTTCGGCAGTACCAGAAGCTATTTTGTAGAGAACAGCAGCTAGTGTGAATTAAAGAATTCTTGAATTCTTGCATTCTATAATGCTGAAATAATTAACTTTATTGCGCAGAATTAAAAAATGTGTTTAAGGTGATTCCCATATGTCCATGGCGGAATGCTTGGGCAAAAAATCAAGAGCTATGCAAATGATTTTTTGTTTTGCCCAAAAATTACAAACGCTCCTTATCAACAAATACGTTGGCTAAGGACACAGCAATAGGAAATCATATGAGAAAAGTTCAAACTTCACTTGTAGATTTGGCAGAAAAGTTACCCCCCATTATTAGCCGCAGCCATGTTGAAAAATTTCTTGGCGGGGTCATATCCTCCAAGAGCCTTGCGAATCTCGACAGTCTCGGCGAAGGGCCGCCCAAAATCAAAATCAGCGGTAAAGTTGCATATCGAACCGAAGAGCTGCTTACGTGGTTAAGCACCAGAAGTTTTGCCTTTGAAAAGGGGGATACTCATGCCCCAAGGTAAGCTTAAAATAGTCGCTGCAAATGCCCGCACCGATGCCCCTTCAAATGTCAATGCATCCGCAATTGCCGCCGCGAATCGCGGTGCAATTGACGGGGCAAATAAAGCCTCACTGAAATCTGTTTTTACCAGCCTTACCAAGAATATGAATGTGATCCTTTCATTTCTGATCAAGGAATACGGGGTTGGTTCCTGCTTCAAAATAAGGTGCATTGATATACACTACGCAACAGGTGTCAGTGTTGATACTGTACAGAGAATATTAACAAAATTTGCGTATGAAAGTTTTCTGACGAAAAGGAAAATCCGGGACGGACGCTTTCAAGGGCTTGAGGTTAACTTGAAGCCAGTCTGCAACCATTATCAGAATTTTATCCTGAATGAGGCGTCAGTTGCACCCGCAGCCGTTACGGGATTTCAACCTAGTATAGTAAGTAGTATTAATAATTCTACTTACTCTGAAGAGGCTTTGAAAATTCTCGCGGTGACTGATGAAGAAATAAATAGCAAATATCCCGCTCTCGCAGGAATTGGGTTCGGAGCTGACCAATTGCAGCAAATCGTCAAAAAAAGAGACAAGCCACGGAAGTCTCTTCATATGGTGCTGACGTCCTTAGAGTTTGCGAACTATGAAATCGAAAACGGTGGGTTCAAAGATCATAAGGGTAAACCCGTTGAAAAGCCCCTTGGTTATATCTTTCAAGCTCTCCTACGCTTTGGGAGGCTCGATAAGCCAGAAGGGTTTAAAACAGCTGAAGAGCAAGCCGCTGATGCTGCTGAAGAACGATTGAGAGTCCTTAAGGAGGCCAAGAAACGGGAAATGGATGCTCAGTATGAAATCTGGTTGCTTGAATTGTCCGCAGAGGAACGAGAAGAAATTCTTAGTACAAAAAAAATCGGCATTCCCGATGATGTTTTTTTAAAGAACTATTGGCGAAAGCACATTTATGAGCAGAAAGGGGGTAGCAATGCCAGAGCGTAAAAGCAAAACCCTCTTCGTGGATTTGCCGGAACATCTACGCGACAAAGAGATGATCGCCGAGTCCTGCGATACAGAGTGGAGTGTCTGGTACCTCAGAACTCAATTTTTAGCTTCCGTTAGCATGTGTTCTTGAAAAGTTCTGGGGATTAAAAACAGGACTGCTGCAATAGAAAACTAGTCTCCATGCGGGAAGATAGCACCACTACATCAAAAAATGGCCCGGCGGGAAAGCCTCAACCATAAGTTACACTTTGTCTAAAACTGTAGCTTATGGAGCTTTGAGGTACCAATCTCATGCTGCTCAAGGCAATGCCATAAATATAAGCGCAACAGAAATACAGGAGAAATTATGGCTATTTCATCACTGTGTGCTCTTTCATTCGAAGAGCTTCTTATAAAGTTTTCAAATAGAACAACTGAGTTTGTCAGAATCCTTCATGCCCTTTGCCAGAGTCCGAGAGGGCGTTCTTTGTATTACAAAGAGCTTATTGAATTAGCAGAGCTTAAAGAACGTAAGCTACAAATCAAGAGGAAAAGGCAAAAACTTATCAGAGAAGAAAAAGAGCTTGATGAGGAAATCAGAAGGGAAGCCCTAGCGAGGCAAATTTCTCTCGATATATACGCAGTTACTACGAAAAATATTGTGGCTGCTTGTGCTGCGTTTTTTATTCTTCTGGGTTTCTTTCCAATGAAAGCTGAAGCAATGACTGTCAGTGATCCCGGCTCATATGGCTACTATGTTCAGCAGCTCAAAGAGGCGCAGTTACAGCTTGCGGCTGCAAAGGAACAGATAGCTAACCAGTTGCAAGAAATTAAGGTCCTGCAGGACACATACAAAATGGCTACCGAGCAGCTTAAAGAACTTAACGATATTAAAGACCAGGTAAAAGGATACTACAATCAAGGAAAGGATTTAGTTGGTAAAATCAAAAGCATAAAATCTCAGATAGAGGCTGTTCCGAACACTTTGCTGGATCAAGGACAGGCCATAATGTCTATTATTGGGGAGCTTGGAGATTTTACGAATCCAGAAGTTGCTCTTGATAAAATATTTGGTGACCCCCGGTCCCCTGATTACAACCCATGGGAAACCCTTTCCATGAAATACGAGATTCGCCAGAATGGATTAAAAAACGCCTTAAATCATTCGGAAAAGCTCTTAAAAGGTATGAAGGAACGTTTTGCAGGAATTGAAGAACTGACAAATAAAATTGACCACACAGAGAATATTAAAGAAGCACAAGACCTTACTAATGTGCTGTTAACTCAAATCATAGCAGTTTTATCAGAACAATTGGCACTTCAAGCACAGCTTGGAATAGCTACTAATTTAATGGACTTCTCCGGTGTGAAGGATGGAGAGTTAAAAAGAATAGAAAGTGCTAGAGAGAGCAGCAAATCAAAATATGAAAAAGCCAAGAGTGATTATTTAGCTCCATACAAGGAGATGGAAAGCAACGGCATCAACGTAGACAATCCATCTTCTTCTGATTTGATCAACATCATAAACACATATGGAGCTAAATAAAATGCAGTTATCACCTCTCGCTAGTAAGATACTTTTAGATTTATTGAAAAATTTGCAAATCTACCTCACCAAAATGATGGCTTTAATACAGCCTGACATCAGAACCACATTCATATCATTAACCGCAGCATACATTTTGTATGTGTGTTGGCAAGGATTCATGGGTAAATGCTCCAAAGATAAGCTCTCCGAATTAGGTATTTCAGTCTTCGTACTGATTTTTATTAGTACATCGGTTATCAACTCAAATTTCTATTTAAATTCAATAGTTTTTGGCTACTCTAGGTTTTTAATTAATACTACGAGTTGGTTTGCTTCAACTGGTCAAATTGATAATTTTTTAGAGATTTTTAAGCACCTTGATAGTGGATTCGCTTTAATTTCTACAAGTCTTTTAGACCAAATTCCTGATGGGAATTTCGTAACAAATGCGGGGGAATACTTTAGAGCGTGGGTTGCAATGATTGCATTTAGTCTTTCGTTTGGGATGCTATACGTCGGCTTTATTCTGATGATTATCTTGCCTCTATTTGCAGTGCATATCCTATTTGTTCTGGGCATCTTTTGTTTATTTCTAGGAGCCTTTAAAGAAACAAGACATGTTTTTTGGGCTTGTATTAAAGCTATTGCCAACTATTCATTGATTATGATTTTTTCGGCTATCGTTATGAGTGTTGCTTTCACTGGTTTGGAGAACTCTTTAACTCTCTATGCAACGACTCTTGTAGCAAAAGGAATTTTCAATTCTGAATTTGCTACTGTTATAGTCTGGTCCTTAGTCTGTTTTGGAGTACTTTTAAAGGTTCCAGACTTAGCGGCTGCTATGTCTGGAGGAACGGCAGGCTCTACATCTGGAATAGTCGGTGTCATGGCATTAACAGGAGGTTTAGCTATTGCAGGAGCACAAGCGGCGGGTAGTCGTGTCCCCTCGGTTGTGTCAGGCGTAGCAGGTGGCATTCAGTCTGGTGCAGGCAAGGCTCTTGCTATGGGGAGCAAATGGGCCAGAAAAGCAGGGGAATAACAGAGCTATTTTAAGTAGGCTTACCTGAGCAGAACTTTCAGGTAAGCCTATTTTTTGGGCGGCTACCAAATTAATTCTTAGAGCAGACAACTAAGCCCAAAGACAGAAGAGGAGAAATGAAAAAATTGTTGTGAGGCATAGAATTTTGCTGAAATAGAGTCGACAAAGCTATTTTATATATATTGCCTTGAAATAATTGTATTTTGTTGCGAGAGGTGTGCTTTTGGTAAAAAGTGAATAATTTCAGGGGGAACATTTGTTTAGTGAAGGGGAACATTCAAAATAGTGAGGGGAACACAGGAATTGTTGAGGGGAACAATCAAAAACGACAGGGGAACAAGAGTTTTAACGAGGGGAACAAAATAGGTATTTTTGAGCAAAACTACTATTAAAACAGTGGCTTATGTCTATGACAGTCTTTCTGGGTGTAAAAATGGACATGAAAATTACAGTTTGAGGTCTAAAAGGAGGGGATTTCTTTTAGTTGATCGTGATTTTTGGGGGGATTTGTAGGAGGCAGGATACGCATTTTGTGGGACAAAATGCCTCGGCGTTGCCTCGCCCTGCTCTTGCTGGCGCAATAGATGGGTTTCACCCCCCAGAGGGTCCCCCGTTGCCGCTTTCCCTAAAGGGGCCCAGCGGAAAGGCAAAAAACATCAAAAGGAATTATGAAATGAACAAATCAGTAAATTTGAAAACTCGGATCACCGAGGAACTGCACGAGTCTGTAAAAGTTCGTGCGGAGAAAGAAGGCGTTAGCGTCTCGCACTTAACCCGTGATTTAATAAAATTTGGGCTGGATGAGATCTCTCAAGCTGACAAAAAAATGCTTCAGCAAACTCATCAAGATTTGTGCGATTTGATGCAAAAAAATGTTCAGATTGGAAGCAATTTAAACCAAATTGCTTATCATTTAAATTCAGGAAAATTAACTGATCTGAACGAGTTAAAAGAAGCGCATAGCGAAATGCGAGAACAATTTGCATCAACAATTAAAGCAATGAGAACGTTAAAAAGTGAAATCGATGAACGGGTAAGATAAAATAAGGAAATTAAGTATGTTGGAACTCAGTAAAAAAGCAATCTCAACAGAACAGGTTGAGATATGCCTGAGAGTCCCTACAAAGGAATCTCAGGCTGTTATGGATGTTTTGAGGCGTTGTCTACAACAGGCTGGCTACGAGCTTCGAGAAAGTAGCTCAGGTTTGAATATAGTTGTTTCTGAAGAGGGGATTTCTGAAGATGGATGAATGTTATTTTTTAGTGCTGGCTAAATATCTCTATGGGGACTGTGAATAGCTACAATCGGTGTTGGACAGCGATACTGAAAATAAGCTAAGGCAGTTTCCATGAATACCATAGCCCACGCACTGTTTCCGATAAATGCTGTTGCCTTACTGGAAACACACGATTCAATCAGACACGAGGTTAGAAATTTTTATTGCGCTAACGCAGAATGGCTCCCATCTTGGTTGCATCATGGAGTCGCTGCACTCTTCTTGACAATTCTTGGTGCATTGCTTCCAGATATTATCGACAGAACATTCTCAGGTCATAAACGTGCTACACATCTTCAGCACAGAATTGACGCCGGAGAATGGCTATCAGAAGATGAATTCAATGAAATGCTAGCGGCTAAAAGATCATGGTGGCAAATACATAGGACCATAAGCCACTGGTGGCCTATTCCGATTGTACTATATTTCATAGGACTCCAGCCCGTAGCCATAGGATGGGCTAGTCACCTTCTTTTGGATGCCATGACCCCAATGGGAATCCCTAAGTTGAAACCTTTTCCCTCAGATGAAACAGGCTATATGCGGGTTCCTTTTTTAAGCAGTCAAAAATGGATTGAAGTATTGTTAACGCTGGTGCTGATGGTTGGTACTGTTGCTTGGTTTGTGGTTTGAAGTACGACTCATCGACTACCAAATTCACGTCAGGATTAAAATTGGAAATAACTCCACTCTAAGGGCTAGTATTAAGAAATTATATTTTTAAACCTCTTTGAAAATATTGAACTTTTTGTTTTTGGTTAGTGAGTTGTCCTTCCGAAAGTCTGAGAATGAGCAAGTTTTAAAACTACCAAATTCACGTCAAAAAATTGAATCGACTGGGAAGAATTAGCATGCCGGACTACCGCTGGTCACACTATTTAACGGCTCCATGGGAATTGATTGATGAATGGTATCGAGCCGTTAAATTTGGAATACGCAATTTATATCAATGGTTTCCCGTAATATGGTCTGATCGTCATTATACGTCTGATGGGCTATTCAAAGTCATGCAGCACAAACTTGTGCTGATGCAGCGCGAGCTGGAGCGTAATCCTTACTATGTGGGAGCTGAACGGGATCTGCATACTATGCATGTCTGCGAAATGCTTTTAGATCGGTACTTCGCTCATAATTATGCTGATAAGTGCCGCGAGAAGCATAGAGAGAAATGGGGAGAAATGCGCAGTTTCTTTGAACCATCATACGACAATTCAACTGGTGACGTTGAGCCGGATGCTTGTCGTTGGTTCACAGATTGGCCCAAAGCGACCAACCCGAAGTTGGAAGCAAAAGCTAAGAAAGAATTACGCAGGTGTCTTGAACAGGAACGAGGGCTTGCAGATCAGGACATTCAGTACTTGTTTAAACTGTTGAGCAAACATTATCGTAGCTGGGATTAAGAGCTGGTGAGAGCGCGAATATTCAGTTTTGCCAGCTTGGTGGATGGAACACCGCGTTGTTGCTTGGGTGCGAGATTGGGATACCGCTTTTAGATCCGCTATGCTCCAGCCTCCGGCCCCTTTGGGGCCTGTGTTGTAAAGATGGTAGAAGTCTTTTTCTCTGGTTCAAGAGTGGATGCAGGGAGCAGTCGGATTGCTGAAAACCTGAACTAAAGAGCTTGAAGAGTCCCACGAAGAGCTATGACAGCTCTTCGGTGAGGTGCGGGGAGTTCTTTCTTTTAAGGCTTGCATGCCGAAGGATAGCAGCTGTCTCACCTTGTTTGTTCTTTTCTGCATAAATTAATGCGGTATTACCCCTGTTGTCTTCAATGGAAACATCGGCACCATTTTTAATGAGTATGGTGATAATATTTTTATGTCCTTCTTGTGCTCCATAAAATAAGGCTGTTTTTCCCTCTGGGTCTTTTTGATTAGGATTGGCTCCCGACTCAAGTAGCATTTCAACAATTTCTGTATGTCCTCTGACAGTTGCTCCTGAAAGTGCTGGTTGTTGATTTTGACCACACAAGTTAGGGTCAGCCTCATAAATGAGTAGGGTGTCAACGAGAAGTTCGTTACCCTTTCCAACAGCGAGCATTAATGGGGATAATCCGTATAAATTTATAAGATTAGGGTTGGCTCCCATCTCTAATAGTTTGATCACGCATTTTGCTTTTTCTTCAGCTGTAGCTAACATCAGGGCTGTCCATCCCCCTGTATTCGGTTTATCGACAGAATCTCCTTCATCTAAAAATTTAGTAAGTTGCTCTAACTCTCCTTTTCCCGCTGCAACGAAAAGCCTTGATTCGGAATTTGAAGAAGCAAAAAAAGGCTTCCACCATCCATTAATGATATAGGTGCGATCGTGTATATCGAATGCTGTTTGAAGTCTTTTTTTAGCTTCACTCCAAACAATTTTTTTGTTTTTGATTGAAAACATCTTGAAAGGAAGAGCTATTGCCATTGGTAATGTTACTATGCCAAATGGTATTAATATAAACCACTTCCATAAAGAGCTTATTTCTTCAAATGAAAATATTTTAAAGTAATATAAACAATATGCAACTATGGCTATGAATGTAGTTGCTTTGATTGTGCTGCGTGTAGCTATAGGTATTCTAGGCAAACTTCGTTGATTGGCATATTGTTTTGGTCGTATGAAAAATAAAGTAAAAATCATGCTTGACACAAAGTGTCCTAAGAATATGCCTGTTCCAATTAATATGGATGTCTGTAGGTAATTGATGTTTGGTATGGATAGTTCTGAAAAGAATATTTTTTTAGTTATTAGAGTAAATGAAATAAATCCTAAAAGAAGTATTATTTTGCTGTCAAATCTTGTTATAGTGCTTGTTTTGGAAATGTTTTTAAGCCTAATTGATTCAATGATGAACCAATATAAGCTATATCCATGCAGAGCAAAAAGAATGAATGGAAGTTGGTCAGTGTTGGATATTTCGAGTTCAAAAACAGGGATTTTACCGCTGAAATTGATATCAAAGAACCAAAAAATTGAAAATAAAGAACATATGACGATAATGCTACGGGCTTGTCCGTATTTTGAGATAGTTAGCTCAGTGTCCTTCATTTTGTGCCGTTCTCCAATAATAAATTAATTTTTACTAAATGCGAAGAGGTACGCTAGAATTGCAGGTCGGAAAAATTATTTTTTTGAATCAGAATTCAGGGTTGGATCTTCTTCGGTATACCATGTTTTCCCAATTTTCATTTCGGGCAATAAGTCTGGCGTAGGTTTTGAGGTCGTATAAATTATTTGGTGCGGTGTTTCTGATGCCTGCGACATTTTTATTATCGTATTTTGAAAGTTATGTGCTCTGTCCTCTTGCATCCCTTTGTCTTCAGTGTTGTCGCAAATTATGAGTCGCGGAAATCTCATATGACTTAAGCTTAAGGATGCAAACAAAACCGAGAATCTTAATGCGTTTTTTAAAACTACGTTGGCACTTGCAGAAAAATTGTTTCGCCCGTCCAACTGATATGAGTTTTTGGAAATTAATATTTCAGCATGTTTTGAGTTGTGTAATTCTTTTGTTGATCTGATGTCTTTACTTAATATGCTACGAGTTATTGTATCAATGCTGGTTGCTGTTTGTTTTTTACGTTTTTTATGAAGGGTTTCTTTTCGGGATATATTGCTTTTAGTTGTTTCAATTCTTCCTGAAATTGTACTTAATTTTTGTGTTTCTTCTTCAATTTTTTTTATGATATTTAACTTGTTTCGTTCAGCTTCAATTTTTGAAACTAATTTTCCTTTTTCAAAAAAAAGTAGCTCTCGATTAAATTCATCCTCACTGTTAATTCCACGAAGAAGGCTAGAATATTCTGCTTGCAATGCATCTAGTTTTGTTGCTTTTTCAAGAATATTTGCATTAATCGCATCGTATTTTTCAGCCCTGATTTTTTGAAGTTTGTTTGATTCTAAAATCTGAAATGAAACTTCATCTTTCATTCTCATGGCATTTGCAACTAGAGTTTTGCTTGAAGCTTCTGAGCCACAAAGCGAGCATTGATCTTGCTTTTTTTCTTGAAGTTTGTGCAAACATATTGGGCAGTATTCTAAATCAATATTTCCAATCTCAGAGCGGATCAAAATTGACTCGTCAAGATTCATATTCTTGGTAGCAAGTGCATCTAAAAAACTGTCAGTGTCTTGAATTTTGTCGGACAGGGTTGCTATGCTATTTCTATATTCCCTGAGCTCTTTGCCTGTGGCTGCAATTTTGGAGTCTAATTCGTCTAGCTGTTGTTTGTATCTATTTAAATTTTCTTCGTCAGTTGTGGATGTATTGAAATTTTTATTGTCTATTTCTTCAATCCGCTCAGTTAACTTTACAAGATTGGACTGTAATTCTTTAGACGTTTCAGAAATACCCAAACTTTGGGCTACGGTATTTAAAGATTTGAGAGTGTCTTTAGCTACCTCAAGTTTTTTCTGGAGCTTTTTGAGTTTTGTTTTCAGTTCATAAGTTTTGTCGTCGTATGAACCACAAATGAGATCAAATGTCGTTTCACGTGTAAGCGGAGAGTCAAAATTTTCAATCGAAATAATAGAATCTAGTGGAGATCGCTGATCTATGAATATAAATCTCAGCAATTGATTGAAAGTTATGTTGTTGCTTGCTTTGACTTCAGGAATATTGAGGTGGCCGAATAGTATCTGTGAAAAACTTTTTTTGTTTTCCGTGGCGTTGTAGGGGAAGACATTCCAATTAATGTTATCATTTGTGTCATCAATTTTTGCATACCTTATTTCCATTGATGCGCGGGGCTTTGTTGTAACATTGCGCTTCAAAGTTGCTATGCCATCTGGAAACGAGACCTCACATAAAACGTAATCGCATTCTTGAGCTTTTTTACTCCAGTTTCCAACATCTCCCCCAAGAACGTAGAGCAAAAGCTCAGCAACAGTTGATTTACCAGAACCATTGTCGCCGCATATAGCGTTTATACCATCGTGGAATTCTTGATCATAAACAGATTCTCCGTTTGCGAAAATTTGGAGTCTGTTAATTTTGATAGCATCAAAGGTCATATCTAAATTCCATAAGACCAGAGCGTGCTTTTAAGCCATTTGCTCCAGTAAGTTCTAGGTTATAAAAAGGGCCAGAAAAAAGTTCGAGGATACTTTGTCTTAGTGGATCAATTTCACCAAAGTGGGCATTTATTTTTTCTGAAAGAGAATTGTTTTTTTGAACTATTGTTCC
This sequence comes from Maridesulfovibrio salexigens DSM 2638, assembly GCF_000023445.1. Classification (GTDB taxonomy): domain Bacteria; phylum Desulfobacterota; class Desulfovibrionia; order Desulfovibrionales; family Desulfovibrionaceae; genus Maridesulfovibrio; species Maridesulfovibrio salexigens. Next base: position 344,471 of record NC_012881.1, read on the forward strand.
AACGGATAACTTCGTTGGCTCAATTTCTCCATATGCAGCAAGGCATCTGACTGCTCCTTCAAATATTTTGCTCATTTCAAAGAAGATTTGTTTGTCATCTTGAATTTCTTGATAATGAGTGGTTTCGAGTTTGAACGTTTTCTTGGTAAATCCGCACCCTCTTTGTAATTTTATTTCTTGAGCTCTCTGGGGAAAAGCAAAGAAGTAATCGAAAATACGTGCACGTTCATATTCAATCTTATTCTGAGGGCATGCATTCAATAGTAGGATTATTCTGAACATGCAGTGGTATATGTCAAATGCGCTATTGTAGACCAGCATTTCCCCACTCCACATGACAGTTGCCAGTTAGATAGAAAAGCATTCCGCAAATCAGCTCTTCGTTTATGTTCAGCGGATTTGGAATAACAAGTTGTATGGTTGGTATGATGACTGCTTTATGAAGTAGGTTGAGAACTTCGCAACATTTTTTGTTAGATAATTCCGGTCTAACATGGTGTATAAATTTGGTCCGAATAGAACTCATTAAGTGCGCGAACACTTCTTGTGTGTAGCAACTAGTAGAGTTCTTCTCGAGGATCTTTGAGAATTCCTCTTTGCATTCAAGGGCATACTCAATGTAATATTGCTCAGCTCCGCCGTTGTGTAGTTTCTTTTCAAGCCCTATTATTTCAGTGGATTCTTTTCCATTGGATCTCATGAAGTCTTTAAGTTTATCTATGTAGTCTTGAGTTTCAGTGTCTTCGCCTTCTGAAAGCTTCGTGAGCAAGTCCATAATCGGCGAGGTCGGGCTATATATAGTGTTCTGCTCAATTACGTCCCGACCAGCAACATTTCTTGCGTTTACACCGGTAAAATTTTTATCGTTAATCATTACGGATTTTGATGTCTCTTGCTGCTACGTTGCGGGCATTAATGTTCTTTTGCGATACAGTTTCAGATGGTTTGGTTATTTTTTTGTACACAAGGAAGCCTGCGACGAGAATGAAGATGACAACCAGGAATGCCCATGGTGGTAGGTCTCCACTGAATGATTCTATTAATGAATTTATGCTTTTAGATATGTCCATCGTTGCCTCCATCGTAATTGTGTCGCGTTAGTAGTTGGATAATATGTATACTGCTTTGGAGGCTCTTTTCAAGAGAGAAGTGAATATATATTTATGCGTTATGGGTCAGGATTGATTTTAACGTTTCTTCCCACACCCCCATAACTTCCAACTTCTCAGCCAGATGTGAAGATTTGTCATAGTGTTTTTCGCCGACTTCCTGCTTGCCGTGGTTGAAATGGATGTTGAGCAGGTAGCTCGGCACTTGCTGGTCGGCGAGCATGGTTCTGACTGTGCGGCGCAGATCGCGCGGGGTCCAGTGCTTCATGTCTACACGTTTGCAGAATCTGGTTACTGCACGGCCTAGGCTGGGGATCTCGCGCGGGTCACTGGGGCGGCCTGCATTGGGGAATAGGTGCAGATATTTTGATTTTCTGGATATGACTATCTCTTTTGCTCTTTCTGTGAGCGGTACAACGTGTTCACGCCCATTCTTGACCCTTTCGGCGGGGATAATCCAAAGATTTTCATCAAGATCAAATTCAGTTCTTTTGCACTCCAGAATTTCAAGCACACGCTGACCGCCAGTTGCAATAATTAGCTTGATTGCTGGCTGGTTGCACTCGTACCAGACGATTTTAAGTTCTTCAGGTGTAAGAACTCGCTCACCGACTTTTTCAGCCTTTGAATCTTTGGGAATGGCGGCAACGGGGTTGTTGCTGATGTCGAAAGTGATTTCCTGCGCGGCGCGGGTGTAATCGTGTTCGCGGACAATTCCATAGCTGAAAGCACTATGCAGATATCCCCGGAGGTGTGAGGCCATGGACGGGCCGCGCTTATATGTTTCCTTCAAAAGGGCTTGTATATGCTTCGGTGTAATGTGTTTGGCTTTAACGTCCCGGCCTATGAAGTTTACCGCGGCATACTTGCCAGTGAGCAGGGCGCGTTGAACCTCTTTCCATGATTTCTTGCCCTTGCCCTTGAGATCGGCAACATAAGCGTTGAAAAGCTGGTCTATGGAGCCTTTAAGGGATTCTTCAAGCTCGGCTTGGAGCTGGGCTTCTTTCTCGTGTCTGAGGCGAAAACTGGTTTCACCTGCACGGGCCTTTGCTTTCAGCTCCTTAGCTTTTTCAATGGCCATCTTTTCGGATATACCGTTTGAGGCCCAGCCGTAGCCCTCTTCAACACGTTTGCCGTTCACCTGAAACCGAATGGCGTAATATCTGTCAGCCATGATTCCATGCTTGCGGGTTTCGTGTGTACGGTAGCGCACACCGCAGTTTTTGCCGAACTCATCCTTAACGCTGATCCACTTTGCCATTTTCACTTCCTTTAAATGGGGACTATCCCCGTTTTCTGTCCCCACTTTGGTCGGGATGGGTGGGGATAATAAATGTGCTTTAGGGAAGTCTATAGCAGGATTAGTCCTTTTAAACAAATGGATTAATGGAGGTGTTGGGAAGCTGTGGGAAAATTGTCGGTAAAGATTCGTAACCAGCAGGCCGTCGGTTCAATTCCGATCGTTGGCTCCATGAAAAGTTCAGCCTCACAGTGTGTTATCACGTTGTGGGGCTTCTTTGTTTGGTGTGTTGTTGGCTGTGAGTTTTTGGATAAGTTTCGCAATGAAAACGTAGATAGGCGTGCGAATAATTGGCGGCGAGCAAAAGTGGGAAATAGCCGGGATTCAGCATAGCTGTATGCATGACTGAATCCCGGCCACTTTCTTTTTTCATATTTCCTTTCATGTCTTGGGGAAATTTATCCGTAGACTGTCTTTGAAAGATAATAAAGAAGTACAGAAATCTGTTTTCAACCAAAAATATGTAATCCGAGGTTCGGTAACATTTTAGCTGATCCCATCTGACTTTTGGTATTTTGGATCCTTACCTGTTTAAAACACAGGTATATATGTATCGTATTTCAAATGGCTTATACCAACCTCCAATTCTCATATGGTTGTTTGAAAAGCATCCCCACGATGCTTTCAATGAAAAAACCACCCAATACAGGATGCGTGTTTAATAGCAAATAATAAGCCAAAGAGTAATAGCCTTTTATGTCGGCAGCTTGTCTATTTGAGGAAAAGTTTCTAGTGGTTCATGATTGAACCACTAATGCTGAGTTGTTTGTGATTTATTGGACAAATAAATTCGATTTTGATTCATCATCCCTTTATTTCAGCATGTTGTGGACGCGGAAGTCCTTTCTGACACACTGTAAATGTTAAATAGTCATAATGACCCTCATGTTTATGATGATTTGAATTGAAGTGGGTTGTATAAGCATGTTACTACGTGTGAATTGCCTATAAAGTTCATGTTTTACAGTTAATTGTGATTGTTTTTTTTGTGCTGCTCAAGGTTAACAGTTTAAGCTGATTCTAATATTTTAGCTGTGTTGCATTGAATCGAACCACTGGTGCGAAAAGAAACCATCTTGCATCAATCACGGCTTAGTCGTTTATAGTTATATGAGAAGCTTATGGCAGGGGCTTCATGGTGAGGAATACCTTTATGAATTTCAGGAAGGCATTGAGTGAATCTATTGAAACGAAGCAGGGGACCGTTATGGCGGTCCTTGCCACGGCCTTTTTTTCAACTTTCGGGGTCGGAGCATACACCTTTTCCTTGTCTTTGAGCGCCGATTCCATCGGATTATCCGCATCCTGGCTTGGGCTTGCTTTCTCAGGATATTTTTTAGCCCGTCTTGTTCTTGCGCCACTGGCAGGGTGCAGTGCGGATTATTTTGGCCCAATCCCTCTGCTGCGATGGGCTTGCGGGATAGGAACTGCTGTTCCGTGCCTTTATCATTTTTTTCCGATGGTGGAGTCACTGGGGCTAATTCAGATTTGTCTTGGATTCTGCGCAGGTATAGTTAAGCCGGTGAGTATGTCCCTGCTTGGTCAGTGCACTAGGCAAAAGGAGAGAGGACGTCTCTTTGCCCTATATAATACATGTTTATACTCTGCATTTATCATTGGTCCAATTGTCGGAGGAGCCGGGATCGGTTTTCAAGGGAAGCTGGGATTTGTGTCCTTGATCTGGCCCGCGCTGGGGATGGGATTATCTTTTGTGGCGCTTTTAATGAATAGCTCTGAAGACGCTCCGGCTTCGAAGGAAAAACAAAAAGAAACCGAAGGATTGCCGTGGCGCAAAGCCGGTTTTCTGCCTCTTCTACTGGCTGTATTGGGGCGAACCGCAGGAGCGTCCGTTGTTATTACTTTTCTGCCCCGGTTGATCAGTGAACATTTCGGCTTGAGCGGTTATTTGGCCGGGTTTCTCTTCGCTCTTCCCAATCTGGCGATCATTTTGGCAATGCCTGCAACAGGACGCTGGGCTGATTCGCGTGACCGCGCCGGTTTAACTTTTCTGGGCATGGGGTTTTGTGCGGCCTGTCTTTTTGGTCTGGGACAGCCTGTTCCTCTGTGGATCTTTTGTCTGCTTGTTGCGGGTATGGGCTTTGGGTCAGCATTGTCGCTTCCGGCCTCCATGTCTTTGGCTGCCGACATGGGAGGAGCGAAAGGGCGGGTTATGGGTGTTTTTCTGGGAGTATCTAATCTCGGCTTTGTCCTGGGTCCCGGGATAGCAGGATTTGCCGCTGAAGCTGGCGGCATGGCAGATGCTTTTGAGCTCACGGCTCTGTTTGGAGGATTGTGTCTGCTGCCTACGCTGATATCCATGAGTAAAAGGCTTTATGCTGATTGATTTTAATATATTAAGTAATTTTAAAGAGGCATGCAGTTAATTTTACTAACTGGTTGACCTTGTTTGTTTCTTTAGATATGGAATAAGTCCAATACAAAAACTTCGTGCGTAATTCCCCACACTTTCCGAGGAATCTACTCGGAACGCATTGAAGCTTAATTTAGTCCCCCACACCACCCATCTAGGAGACGTCTTGGCGCATGCGCTGAGACGGGTTGTACTGTTGCACCCGTTTTTAAGTCCGTTAACCCTTTAGGGACAAGGTGTATTCTCCATGATAAAACTCAAAAAAGGACTCGATATTCCTATCTCGGGCGAGCCCGCACTGGATATTTTCGAAGAAAAATCTCCCAGTACCGTGGCTGTCCTCGGTGGCGACTATGTCGGAATGAAACCGAGCATGGCCGTTGCGGAGGGAGATACGGTCAAGCTGGGACAGCCCATCTTTGCGGATAAAAAGATTGACGGCGTCGTCTTTACCGCACCGGGAGCCGGAAAGGTCCTTGCTGTTAACAGAGGTGAACGCAGGACATTGCAGTCTGTGGTCATCGAACTTGATGACGCTGCCGGCGAAGTGGAGTTCCCGGCATATGATTCAGACAAGCTGCTCGGTCTGGACCGAGAAAAGGTTGTCGATAATCTAGTGAAATCCGGTCTTTGGACCGCGTTTCGTACGCGTCCGTTCAGCAAGACTCCGGCCCCGGAATCCGAACCCCGTTCAATCTTTGTCACAGCTATGGATACCAATCCTCTGGCTATGGACCCAGCTCCCGTTATCTGGAAAGAATCCGACGCCTGGTTGGATGGCTTGCGGATACTTACCTGCCTTAACGATACAATTAATGTCTGCGTTACCGGCGGGACTGCGTTGCCTCTGATTCAGGAAGTGAAAATGCATATGTTCTCGGGACCGCATCCTGCGGGGCTACCCGGAACCCATATCCATTTCGTTGATCCTGTAGGTCCTTCCAAAACGGTTTGGCACATAGGCTATCAGGATGTCATCGCCATAGGTAAGCTCTTCACTACAGGCAGGCTTGCCACTGAACGTTATGTCGCTCTCTCCGGACCGATGGTTAACCGCCCGCGCATCATCAAGACCCGCCTAGGCGCTAACCTTGATGAAATGCTGTCCGGTGAACTTAAGGACGGGGCTGTTCGGGCTATTTCCGGTTCGGTTCTGACCGGGACAAAAGCAGAGGGCCCGCTGGCCTTTTTAGGCCGTTTCCACAATCAGGTCTCAGCACTTACCGAAGGCGGGGAAAGTGAACTTCTGGGCTGGCTGGCTCCGGGGTGCGATAAATTCTCCGTCAAGTCCGTATTTGCCTCGGCTTTCAGCAAAAAGAAAAAGCGTTTTGATATGAATACGCTTTTGGGGGGCAGCCACCGCGCCATCTTCCCCACCGGGTCTTATGAGCAGGTTATGCCGCTGGACATCCTGCCGACTTATCTGGTCCGGGCTATGGCTGTCATGGATACGGATGAAGCGCAGGCCCTCGGTTGTCTGGAGCTGGATGAGGAAGACCTCGCCCTGTTGTCCTTCGTGGATTGCGGCAAGAATGATTTCGGGCTCATGCTGCGCGAAGTCCTCACTCAAATTGAGAAGGAAGGGTAAGGCATATGAGAAAACTGCTTGATAAAATGCATGGTGCCGTTACCGGGGATGGGAAATACAAGAAGTATTATCCGGTCTACGAGATGGTGGACACCTTTTTATATTCGCCGACCGAAACCAGTTCCGGATCGCCCCACGTGCGCGATGCCATTGATCTGAAAAGGGTCATGATTACTGTTGTTTTTGCTCTGATTCCCTGTTTCTACATGGCAATGTGGAACACCGGGTATCAGGCTAATGCCGCTCTGGCTTCCATGGGACTTGAAGCGGGTACCGGATGGCGCTGGAGCGTAATGAGCGGGCTCGGATTGAGTGCAAATCCTGAAAGTTTCGGGGCTAACATTATGTTGGGTGCACTTTATTTCTTCCCCATTTATATCGTCTGCAATATCGCAGGTGGATTCTGGGAAACCCTTTTTGCTGTTATTCGTAAACATGAAATCAACGAAGGCTTTCTGGTCACCGGTTCGCTTATCCCGTTGATTGTCCCTCCGCATATCCCGCTCTGGCAGGTTGCTCTGGCAACCAGTTTCGGTGTGGTTATCGGTAAGGAAATCTTCGGCGGAACAGGTAAAAACATCCTCAACCCGGCTCTTCTGGCCCGCGCCTTTCTTTTCTTCGCTTATCCGGCGCACATCTCAGGCAACAGTGTCTGGGTTCCGGTCGACGGATTCTCCGGTGCTACTCCGCTTGCTCTGGCTGCCGAAGGAGGAATAAATGCGGTTGTTGCCAAATATTCATGGTGGGACTGCTTTATCGGAACTATTCCGGGATCTTTGGGTGAAACTTCAACCCTTGCCTGTCTGATCGGCGGGGTAGTGCTGGTCTTCACTGGAATTGCTTCATGGCGAATTATGGTTTCACTGCTGGGCGGAGCTTTTGCAGTTGCGATTATTTTTAATGCCGTAAGCAGCGGTTCCAATCCCATGATGACTGTCAGCCCTCTCTGGCATCTGGTCATGGGTGGCTTGGCTTTCGGAATGGTCTACATGGCCACTGACCCGGTTTCATCGTCAATGACTCACAAAGGGCAGTTCTATTACGGCGCCCTTATTGGAATCATGATTGTCCTGATCCGTACGGTCAACCCGGCCTATCCAGAAGGAGTCATGCTGGCGATTCTGTTCGGTAACGTGTGTGCCCCTTTCATAGACAATCTCGTGATGCGGGCCAACATCAAGCGAAGGACGGTGCGCAGTGTCTAATGATTCCACAAAAAAAATATTTACTGTGGCGTTTTCCCTGTGCCTGGTCTGCTCGCTGCTTGTTTCGACTGCAGCGGTGGGACTGAAATCAATCCAGGAAGATAACAAGGTCAAGGAACGCAAGGAAAATATTCTCAAGGCTGCGGGCATCTATGATGAAGATGCATCCGTAGATGAACTTTATAAACAGATTGTGCCCAAGGTTGTTGATCTTGCCACAGGCGAATACGTGGATACTGATGCCGCGGTCTATGATCAGCGCAAAGCCGCCAAGGATCCGGCATCAAGTGTTGCCATTCCTTCTGAAAAGGATCTGGCAGGTATCGGACACCGTGCAAAGTACGCAAGTGTCTACCTGCTTATGGATGGAAACAAACTGAAGCGTGTTGTCCTGCCTTTGCACGGCAAGGGATTATGGTCGACCATGTATGGTTTCATCGCCCTTGCTCCGGATTTTAACACAGTCAAGAACTTCGGTTTTTACGAACATGCTGAAACTCCCGGTCTGGGCGGGGAAGTTGATAACCCCAACTGGAAGATTCTCTGGGTGGACAAAAAGGTCTACAGCGAGAACGGCGATCCGGTTCTTGACGTTATTAAGGGGGCTGTAAGCGCGGAAGATCCTAAGGCTCAATATAAAGTTGACGGTCTTGCCGGAGCTACCCTGACAGCTAACGGTGTTGAGAATCTGGTGCGCTACTGGCTGGGCGAGGGCGGTTTTGCCCCGTACCTGAAGCGGCTAGCTGCCGAGGGAGGAGAACAGAATGGCTAAGTTCAAAGAAGTATTGCTCAAGCCGCTTCTGGAGGACAACCCCATCGCGGTCCAGATTCTCGGTATCTGCTCTGCGCTTGCGGTAACTACCAAGCTGGAAACGGCCTTTGTTATGAGTCTTGCGGTTATCTTTGTTACTGCGGCTTCCAACGTTTCGGTCAGTTCCATCAGGCAACATATCCCTTCGAGTATTCGTATCATCGTCATGATGACCATTATTGCCACGCTGGTAATCATCGTGGACCAGTTCCTCAAAGCCTTTGCTTACGGAATAAGCAAGCAGCTTTCGGTCTTTGTCGGACTTATCATCACCAACTGCATCGTCATGGGGCGCGCAGAGGCTTTCGCCATGCAAAATACCCCTAAGATGAGTCTTGCAGATGGTATCGGTAACGGATTGGGATATGGTTTGATTCTGATCATCGTGGCTTTCCTGCGCGAGTTCTTCGGTTCGGGCAAGATTTTCGGTCTCAGCGTTTTTAAGCTGACATCGGAAGGAGGCTGGTATGAACCTAATGGTCTCATGCTCTTGCCGCCCAGCGCGTTCTTCATCATCGGGCTGCTTATCTGGTCGGTGAATGTCTACGAAAAGCGGAAGAACAAACGCTAAGCAAGGAGTGAATCGTGGAACATTTAGTTAATATATTCGTTAAATCGATCTTCATTGAGAACCTTGCACTGGCCTTCTTTTTGGGTATGTGCACCTATCTCGCAGTATCCAAGAAAGTTCAGACTTCGATGGGGCTGGGTGTTGCCGTTATCGTTGTTATGACGATCACTGTTCCGGTTAACAACCTGCTCTACAACTACTTCCTGCGTGAAGGAGCTCTGGCATGGGCCGGATTCGGAGATACTGACCTTACTTTTGTCGGTCTCATTTCCTACATCGGTGTCATCGCGGCGATTGTCCAGATTCTGGAGATGACCCTCGATAAGTACGTTCCGTCCCTATACAATGCGTTGGGGATTTTCCTGCCGCTGATCACGGTTAACTGCGCCATTCTCGGTGCCTCCCTCTTTATGGTGGAGCGTGATTACAACTTCGTGGAATCCGTTACCTTCGGTTTCGGTTCCGGTGTCGGCTGGGCTTTGGCTATCGTTCTTCTGGCCGGTATCCGCGAGAAGATGAAGTACTCGGATGTACCGGAAGGACTGGATGGACTGGGGATCACCTTTATCGTGGTCGGACTGATGTCCTTCGGATTCCTGTCCTTTTCCGGAATTCAGATGTAGGCGGGCCGGACGTTTCAAGCGTCCGCTGATATACGAACCGTTAAACTGTGGGGTAAAACCATGGTTGAAATAATACTCGGTGTTGTGATGTTTACCGGCGTGGTTCTTGCGCTGTGCGTGTTCATCCTTCTAGCCCGGGCCAAACTTGTCCCGAGCGGTGAGGTGAACATCGAAATTAACGATGATCCGGAAAAAACAATTGAAGTTCGCCCCGGAACCAAGCTGCTCGGTGCGCTGGCGGAAAAGGAAATATACGTTCCTTCGGCCTGTGGTGGCGGTGGCTCCTGCGGACAGTGCAAATGTAAGGTTTTTGAAGGCGGCGGAGACATTCTGCCCACGGAAACCTCCCATGTGAGCAAACGTGAAGCCCGCGAAGGTGTCCGTCTTGCCTGTCAGGTCAATGTTAAACAGGATATGAAGATTGAGGTTCCGGCTGAAATCTTTGATATCAAGAAGTGGGAATGCACAGTTAAATCCAATATTCCGCGCGCGACCTTCATTAAGGAACTCACCCTTGAGTTGCCAGCAGGTGAAAATGTGGATTTCCGTGCCGGTGGTTACATTCAGATTGAAGCCCCGGCCCACACCGTCCATTACAAGGATTTTGAAGTTGGCGACAAATTCAGGGAAGACTGGGATAAATTTGATCTCTGGAGATACACTTCAGTGGTCAAAGAGCCCATTGTCCGGGCCTATTCCATGGCCAACTACCCTGAGGAAGAGGGCATAATCATGCTTAATGTGCGTGTCTGCCCTCCGCCTCCGTTTGCTCCTGATTCCCCTCCCGGACAGATGTCCTCATTCATCTACAGCCTGAATCCCGGAGACAAAGTTACCATTTCCGGACCTTACGGTGAGTTCTTTGCCCGTGATACCGATGCCGAGATGATTTTCATCGGTGGCGGCGCGGGTATGGCTCCTATGCGTTCTCATATCTTCGATCAGCTCAAGCGTCTCAGCACAACGCGTAAGGTTAGCTACTGGTACGGAGCGCGCAGCCTGCGGGAGATGTTCTATGTAGAGGAATTCGACAAGCTGGCCGAGGAATGCCCGAACTTCAATTGGTATGTGGCTTTGTCCGATCCATTACCTGAGGACAATTGGACCGGTTATACCGGATTTATCCATCAGGTTCTGTATGATAACTATATCAAGGACCATCCCGCCCCTGAAGATTGTGAATTCTATATGTGTGGACCGCCGATGATGGCTTCCGCAGTAGAAAAGATGCTTATGGATCAGGGCGTGGAGAAAGAAAATATAATGTACGATGACTTCGGCGGATAAACCTGCTGCATCAGGTTATCTATAGGGAGTCCTTTGCCGGGGATTGTTTCCCCCGGCAAAGGATCTTCAGAAAAAGAAAGTAAGGATGAAGGTATGAAGTGGTTTTCAGGGACATTGGTTAAAGTAAGCGGACTGATTGTCCTGTTGTTTCTCTTGGCCGTTATGCTGGTCGGATGCGGGAACTCATATGAACCTGTCCGTATTCAGGGTAAGGCCATTGGCACTACGTATTCCATTACAGCCTACGGTCTGCCGGAGAATCTTTCCCCTGAAGATTTGCGTAAGGGAGTGGAACAGGTTGTGGCTGGAGTGAATTCAGCTATGTCCTTGTTCAAACCGGATTCTGAACTGTCCCGTTTTAATGCCTATCGTAAAGATGACTGGTTTTCAGTATCCAAAGAACTGGCCGGTGTGGTGCATACTGCTAAAGCAGTCAACCGCATAACAGGCGGTGCTTTTGATATTACCATCGCACCACTGGTCAACCTTTGGGGATTCGGACCTGATAAAAGACCCGAGATCATCCCTACTGAGGATGAAATTAAAGAGGCTAAGGCAAATGTCGGATCTGATCTGATAGAGGTCCGGTTTGATCCTCCTGCCATTAAAAAACTCACTCCCGCCATTACCCTTGATCTGGCTGCCATTGCCAAGGGCTATTGCGTTGATGCAGTCAGCTCATGGCTTAAAGTCAGCGGTATATCCAGTTATATGGTTGAGATCGGTGGAGAGATAAGGACCGGGGGGGTAAAGCCGGACAATGCTCCATGGCGTATCGCAGTTGAAAAACCGGTAAGCATGGAGCGTTCGGTGCAAGCCCTGATCAGTCTTTCCGGTGAGGCTATGGCTACATCTGGAGATTACCGCAATTATTACGAAATAGAAGGCAAAAGATATTCACATATAATTGATCCCGGTACCGGACGGCCCATTACGCACACACTCGTCTCGGTAAGTGTCGTTGATGAAACCTGCTCCCGTGCCGATGCATTTGCAACAGGTCTGACAGTGCTTGGACCGGAAAAAGGCATTGCGTTGGCTAAGGAATGCAACCTGTCCGCTTTTTTCATCGTGAAAACCCCGGATGGATTATCAGAAATTGCCACTGGCGATTTCCCTCAACACGAAAAATTGAATTGAGGAGATATTTCATGGAAACTGTTTTGATGGCAGCAGCTGTTTTCGGTCTTGTTTTTTTAGCGTTGGCTATCGGAGTAATTTTTAAACGAAACTGCATCCGCGGTTCCTGCCAAGGGTCCATTCAGGCCGGAGACGGTTCCGGTTGCAGATGCGGAAAATATGATTTTGATAAGAAGCTTGTAGATAAAAAACATTCATCACTTAAGCCGCTGTAACAGCGATCAGGAGTATTGATATGATGGCAAATGTCCAGACCGCAAGAGATGTGATTGAGCAGACCAAGGCCTTTCACAAGAGGCTCGGCTCTTTCTATAAGGAACTTTCGGATACCGTTGAAAAGGAACGGGTAAAGCTTCTTTTGGACTATATGAGTCGTCACCATGATCGGCTTGCGGCTATAATGGATGAATACGGAGAAGGGTTGTCGGAGCGCGTTCTGAAAACGTGGTTTATGTATGTGCATAAAGAGTGTGACCTTTCTCCGTTTTTCAGCGCAAAATTAGGCCCGGATATGACTACCAATGAGGTAATGAAGGTTGCCATTGATTTGGATAAATGTCTGTTGGAAACCTATGAAGCGATGATCCAAAATGATATCCCTGATGATGTAAGTGAAGTCTTTCAGGGGCTCCTCGATATGGAGAAGCGCGAAAATATTAAATTGGCTAAGAGTGCCTTGAGAATTGAAACATTGTAAGGGTTTGTGGTTAGTAAATATCCAATTTTGAAAAAGGGCTTACATCTTGCGGTGTAAGCCCTTTTTTAGTTTATGTGGTAGCTTGATCTTTAGCCACAATCCTTATCTTTTTCCCAGCTTTTCCATGTCCGCAAGGTATTGCGGTGACTGGTCCAGATAGAAGGAAAGGGCTTTGGAAAAATCCTTACCTACCAATCCGTCAACAAATACCTGACTGATTTCCTTGTGTCGCTTCAGGATCAGCTGTGAGCGGTAGAAAATCAGCCATTCCTCGCGGGACATGCTTTGCAGGATAGAGGATAATGCTTTGCGCGATCGCGGTTGGTAAAGCCAGAAATACATAAGATCGAGGGCGTTTACGATGATCAGCTTTTCCAAGTCCCTTGCTTCTTTGCTCAGGGTTCGCATCATAATTTTAGGACTTTGCAGCATCTCAAGCACATCCTCTTCCGGGAACATGAGGTCCAGTTTTGAGAAGACCGAGAAGAGCTGCGTAATTTTCATTTTGTAGCCTGCTATTCTGGCTTTGATGTTGGCCTGCCTGTCGGCAAGACCTTCGATAAAGGCTGCAACACCGTCCGATGCGAATTTTGAAATGATTGCCGCCCATTTCTGGAGGATTCCGGTAGCGTCCGGTATACCGGCCATGCCCAGCAGGGCACCGATCAGTCCGCTTAAGGCTACTGCCACGGGAATGGCAAGAATGGACCTGAAAAAGTTACCGACAGTTGCCCCTTTGGGCAGTCCGCGAATGGCGTTATGGCTGGAGAGGTATATGCCGTTGGCGAGCCCCATTACCGAGTAAAGCAGTATGGGGTTGGTTGAAGTAGTTACTCCGAAGGTATTATCCAGCAGCAGTGTTTTGACTAGATAGTCCAACAATGGAACAGAGAATCCGGTATAGAGCAGGGAGTCTGAAATGCGGCTCCAGCTGACCAGCGAGTTCCATGGCAAAAGTGGAGAACGCCGCAACCCTCCACCGCCGAGCACGGACTGGATTATGTTACGCGATCCGGTGATGGCAAACCAGATTACTGCACCGAAATATGACAGCAGCCACCAGTCCTTTGTCAGGAAAAAGGTCAGGAAAGCGGGTATAAAACCTAGTAGAACCTTGGCGGTATTCTTGATGTTCGTATTCAGGTAATTCCATGAATTGCCCAGTGAATCCGTCTCCCGCTTGCTTTCAACGCTGTTGTCGGGCTGGACATGCAGTCCGCCCAATGTACCTATATTGCCCGATTTGCCTGCGTGTATCTTGAAGGAATCAAGTGTCCATTTTACCTGACGTCCGGCTTTGCCTTCAGGAAGGCGAGATAATTCACGGCGGCTGAGGCCCACCTTGCTGTTGACGCTCTTGGTCATCAGGGCACTCACCGGAATACGGTTGCACCCTTCACCGCAACTGTTGCGATAAAAGGGTTTGCGCGCCCGGGCCGGAAGGGTATCGAGAACCACGAATCCCATGCCGTGCCTGTGTTCAGCCTGTCCTGTTGAGCCTGACCCGATACGGGATCTCAGGCTTCGTTTGCGGTAGATAGTATGAAATTTTTCAAGATCTGAAAGGATGGCTACAAGTTCCGGCTTGCGTCTTTGCATGGCTTTGAAAGCTTCTGCTTCAGATCCAGCCTGTAGTTTTTCAAGCTGGTCATCGTAGTCATAAATAATCTCACGGATGGCACTTTTCAGGGTGATAACACTGTCTTCATTGAGAGCTTTTTGTAGTCTGCCGATGAGTTTGTAATGTTTTTCCTGTCCGGTGAGTTGGGTTCTTTGCTCATCGACGCAGATATCTTTGAGATTGTATGCTTCGATATGGGTGATCATGCCACCTCCATCGTAGAGCAGTTCCAAAGTATCCTGAGCGGTGAGGTTGGCAAGGTTGAGGGTGAATTTTGAACTGGAGTGAAGACGCAGCAAACGGGTCATCAACTCATTGATATTGCAACGCAGCAGTTCCGGAAGTTCGGTGTCTTTGTGCGGTTCTGCAGGGTCATGAAGCTGCGGATTTTTTGCCGGGGCCAGATATTCATCGATTATGGTCCGTACGGTCAGGGTACGGAGTAATTCTTTTTGCGCAGGAGTGAGTTTGGTCTCTCCCTTATCCTCGGCATATATGGCTAGTTTATTGTGGATGAATCGTCCGAGATGCAGGATTGAAGGCTGGCCTGTTCCCACGAAACCGATGAACTCATCCTGATCCAGCACAGGAATTTTTAAATCCAGCTGTTTACCAATATCATTGCTGTGTCTGCTGTTAAACTCGTTCAGTACGTCAAAGACATACTTTTGCTGGTAACGAGAGACTTCTCTTCCTTCTTCAAATAGTTCAATAACACGTTCCTTTTCCATAAATTTTTGGAAAGAGGTAGTGTCGGAAAGAACATTGGGTTCCCATGTGAAGCGGACGAATTTATTACGGAAACGTGCAGAGAGTTCAATGCCTACATGGACTTTGATATCAAGTATGTTACCTGCTTCAAGCAGTTCCTCAATAACCTGCGGACGGACGTAGTTGTAGTAAACAACAGTAATTTCGCGGATGCCTTTGATCCATGCATCCATGATCAGATGGGTAGGTGATTTACGGCCTTTGGTGTTGGCATCGTGAACATGATCGTCGAAAGCGTATTGATTCCACTCTTCAGGCATTTCAACCAGATGATATTTAGCCAGCTCTTTTCTGATCTTGCGTGGATTTCCCGCTGAAACCATTCGGAAATCATGGGCTAGTTTGAGCCTGTTAAGTTCACTGTTACCGGGCCGAACCAGTTTTTTCATGATCTGGAGCAGCACCCGCGCGGTATTTTTGCGGTAAAACCCGGAAGAAGAGAGAAAGACTTCATCGCGCAGGGAACGCAATGCTTTCAGGCGGTCACGGGCCATGCCGTTTTCAAAGCTTCCCAGCAGGCTGATTACGGCATAAGCAATACGCAGCCCTTGCGGTGCAGCCATTTCTTTGATCCCGTGGGGATGCATGTATTCAACAAAAAGTGAGCGGAAAGCGCGGGATTTGGTGCCGCGTTTAAGGACGTCATCAACAATCTGCAGCAGCTGATAGTCGAGTTTATCGAAGAAAAGAGAAGATATTCTGGTCATAGCATGGAGTTGGTTCGGGGTCGGCGGAAGCCGAAAGCCCCGTACCTGACCCCATATCGGTTAAATTTTATAATCAATCAGCGTGCGTGCGGCCTCCGCGTAAAAATCAGTGAAGATTCCGTCAACTCCTGCTTCTGCGAGAGCTTTCCATTCTTCAGGCTGGTTGGCGGTATAAACAAAGACAGCAAGATTGCGTGCATGCGCTTTTTCAATGAATTCCGGCACAATTGTCCGGTACCAGAGGTTCACCGAAGTTGCATTCATTGCAGTTGCATTATTCAGCAATTCGTCAGTGTAGTAGCGCCCGTCGAGGCAGTCCTTCAGTTCCTGCTTAAGAAGACTGTGTATTTCCTGATCTTCACAAATTTTATCAAGAAGCACCAGATTTTCCGTCAAGGCAGGAAAACGCGGGAGCATGTAGTCTTCATTGCCATATGCGAAAAGATCGGCAAAGTATTTCTCTGCTTCCGGTCCGGTCTTTTTCAGCAGCAGATTCCGGCGGATTGCTCCATCAAGCAGGGCAATTTTGGCATCGGGGCATACTTCGCGCAGAGATTTCAGTTCTTCCCAGTTGAAGGAACTGACCAGCAGGTCGGACATATTCAGCTTTCCGGCAGCAACATACTCATTGAAAAGTTCCCCCGCCTGCCTGCCGGTATTGTTTCCTTTCAGTTCCATATGGATCGAAGGACGTTTGTCCTCAGCACATGAAGCAAAGAAGTCGAATACTTCCGCAAGAAATGGAATGCGGTCTTCACCTTGCTTCGGATCTCCGGCAAAGAGGGATTTCAAGGTAGCGGAATCTGTGCTGGAAACTTCTCCCTTGCCGGTGGAGACCTCTTCAAGATCAAGGTTATGGACGACCACCAGTTCTTTGTCTGCACTGAGCTGCACATCAAATTCAATTGCCGGAACACCTTCGGAAGTAACTTTTTCAAAAGCGCGAATAGTGTTCTGGTTATATCCGGGGTACTTGCAACCCCGGTGTCCTATTAACATCATTGGGGAATCTCCATTCCTGATATCAAAAGACGTCTTGCCACTAATGGTGGCGAAGCCTTGTTAAAAGTTTTTGGGATTCTTGCACTAGCTCTTAGTCGAGAAGCCTTGCTTCGAGTCTTAGGGATAGCGACAGTGGAACAAACCCTTTTTTCAAAAAGGGTTTAAGGCCTCCGGCAGGATCGCCGAAGGCTCTTTTTATAAAGCGCGATAGCGCATCATATCTTTTCTATATCAAATTGGGCAGGAACATAACTACCGCAGGCATGTAGGTAACTATTACCAGTACTGCCAGCAGAGCCAGAATAAAGGGCCATATCTCACGACAGAATTCGCCCACCGTCGATCCGGTAATGGCGCATGTCGTGAACATCATCGATCCGAAGGGCGGTGTGATGCCTCCGATCATGATGTTCACGATCATAATCAGGCCGAAGTGAATCAGGTCGATGCCCATTCCTTTAACCAGCGGAACCAGAAGCGGAGCAACAATAATCAGCAGTGCGCCGCCCTCTAGGAACATACCGAGTACGAGGAGCAGGAAGTTGATAACTACCAGAATTAACCACGGAGAATCGGATATAGCCAGAATCGCCTTGGTCAGCTGATGGGGAATGCGTTCCCAGCTCATGTACTGCCCGAAAACGGAAGCAGCGATGATAATAAGCATGACCGAACTGGTGCCCAGAATGGTGTTTTTCATGATGATGGGGAAATGTTCCCATCTGAGTTTTTTGTAGAGGAACGCACCGATAATAATGCAGAAAAGTACAGCCATAGCTCCGGCTTCGGTGGGTGTGAATACACCGAAACGGATACCGGCAATAATGCCCAAAGGCAGGAGCAGTCCCCAGATTGATTCACGGAACTGGGCGAATATTTCCTTGCCGGTGGCCATTTTTTCACGGGAAGGTTTGTAGTCCCTTTTGCGGGCGATGAAATGTACGGTGAGCATCAGGCCAAGGCACATGAGTATGCCCGGAGTGTAGCCGCCGATGAACATTTTTGCCACGGAGACCTGTGCAATGAGAGCGTAAATGATCAGGTTGATGCCCGGTGGGATTACCGGCGCAATTGCGGATGATGCGGCGGTGATGGCTGTGGCGAAAGGAGCACTGTAGCCGCGCTTGGTCATCTGCGGGACGATAATCTTGGACTGCATTGCTGCGTCCGCATTGGCAGAACCGGAGATACCGCCCATGAGGGTGGAGAGCAGAACGTTAACCTGAGCCAGACCGCCGCGCAGGTGTCCGGTCAGAACTTCTGCCATTTTCATAAGGCTGGCACTGATTCCTGAGAAGTTCATGATCTCACCGGCCATGATGAAAAACGGAATGGCCAGTAAAGGAAAGGAAGCGGTGGATGTGATGAACTTCTGCAGGATCAGGTCCGGCGGTGTGCCAACATCACCGAAAGTGAAATATGCAAGGCCTGCGGCTAAAAGGGCAAAGGCAATGGGAATGCTGGTAAAATACAGCGCCATTACAATGGTTACGGGAAATGTAAGCATGGTTTATTCTCCTTCTTCTGCCTGTTTGCCGAAAAGTTTTCCTAGATCCTGATACAGGAAAGCCAGTGCATAGACAGCCATCAGGGAGAAACCGACCGTAAGTGCCAGGTTCACGTAAATGGCGGGAATGTCGAGAACAGGTGTGCGTTTCAGCTTGTTTGCCTGAATGTAAAGAATGCTGAGATAGACGATGTAGCCGTTGATGATGAACATCAGCAGGTCGATGACCACAGCAATGAATTTGCGCCAGATGCGGGGACCTACCTTGCTGATCATGTCAATGCCGATGTGCATTTTGTAGCGGTATGCAGCGGCGGAACCAACGAAAACGGACCAGATGAATGCGGTTGTAGCCACTTCTTCGGCCCAGAAAAGCCCGCCCTGAAAGAGATAGCGCAGCCCGACATTGATGATGACCACCCCAACGGTAATGCAAAGAAAAAAACCGCTGATGATAAGGTCGAAATTTTTAAAAAGAAATTTGGATGCTGTAGTAGACATTATTCACCACCAAAAAGCAGGGCATGGGAGCACAGGCTCCCATGCCCTGAATTAATTGTTTATCTCATTGCGTCGAGTTCTTTGAAGATAGACTGGTAGATACCGGGAGTCATACCTTTCTGTTCTTTGTAGAGAGGCTTAAGGGCTGCGCGGAAAGCATCGCCGTCAACTTCGTTGAACTTTACACCGTAGGATTCCAGCTCTTTAACAACACCGCCGTGCTGGGATTTGAGCAGGTTAACCATGTGGTTTGCACCGTTGGTGAATTCATCCTGAATGATTTTCTGGTACTTGGCAGGAATGTCATTCCAAACCTTGGTGGAGATGTACACACCGCAAGTTCCGAGGATGTGGCGGGTGTTGGCTACGTTCTTGGTCGGGCCTTCGTATACTTTGGTGCCGATGTTGGTGAATTCGGAACCTTCGAGGCCGTCAACAACGCCCTGCTGTACTGCGGAGAGGGTTTCGCCCCAAGGCAGGGGAGTAGCAACAGCGCCCATGGCGGTGAGGGTGTCGATGTAGGATTTGGAACCGGGAGTACGGATTTTCATGCCTTTAAGATCAGCAGGAGTCTTGATGACTTTCTGGGTGATCAGGTTACGGAAACCGTAGATGTAGTCGAGAGCAAGAATTTTGATGCCCTGCTTTTCAGCTTCGGCCTGCATTTTCTTAACGAGGTCGGACTGGGTCAGGTTAACGTATTCGTCAAAGCTGCGGTAAAGCATGGGAGCGTAAAGAGCCTTGAAATCGGGAACATAGTCACCGATGAAAGAGGGGTCTTCAACGGAGATGAATTTAGCTCCGCGAACAACCTGCTCCACGCCTTCCTTGTATGCGGGCAGCTGTGCCTGCGGAAAAGTCTGGATGTTGATTGCACCGTCGGTTTTTTCGTAGATGGACTCGGCCACAGCATCCATGGATTTGGAAAGCTGCTCAGCGGGGCTGAAAACGTGGCTCAGTTTCAGGGTCAGTTTGTAGTCGTCCGCCATACAAATTGTGCTCATGGACAGGATCAGTACAGCTCCTGCACAAAGCACGGAGAAGGTTTTCTTGAAGCTCATTTTACTCTTCCTCCTAAAGGTTCCTTACTTATCAGAATTACAGCAACAATTGCAGTAATCCTTTTGCTACTGTCTGTCCCCGCCATCCTCTGCTTCCGTGTCATATTGGACGGCGGCAGTAGATTCGCGGACAATCAGTTTGGTCTCCATCATATGTTGTTCCGGTTTTTCCGGATTCTCCATCTTTTGCAGCAGAAGTTCACAGGCGCGTCTGCCCATCTCATAAGCGGGCTGACGGATAGTCGTCAGGGCCGGTACCATGTATGATGCCGTCGGCATGTCATCAAAGCCCACTATGGACAGGTCTTCGGGTAGGGACAGTCCGGCTTCACGCGCACCTTTGATTGCTCCCAGGGCAATGTAGTCGTTAGAACAGAAAACCGCGCTGGGCGGAGAGCCATGTTTAAGGAGCTGTTTGATCGAGTCCCGTCCCCCTGAAAGGGAATACTCGGTCTGGACCAGCAGGTCTTTATCGTAGGGAAGACCGTGATCCTTGAGGCATTGGCGATATCCGTGCCAGCGGTGGTAAGATCTGTCTGTCACGGTAAAGCTACCCGCGATCATGCCTATTCTGCGGTGCCCGAGGGAAATAAGGTGTTCAGTGGCAACGTATCCGCCGCGATAGTTATCAACTCCGACAGCAGAAACAGGGCCGTTTTTGACCGTGCTGAAGAGCAGCACAAATGGAATCCCCTCATCTGTAAGAGATTTGATTATTTCGCCTTTGGGATTGGTCGTGGTGATGATCAGTCCGTCAACCTGACTTTCGCGCAGTGCTTTTATCAGGCTTTCTTCCTGTGATATTTTGTAGGATGTGTTGCCGAGGATTACTTTGATTTGTTTTTCTTCGGCATATTCCTGAACCCCAAGTGTGGATTCGGCGAAAACGGGGTTGTTGATGTTAGGGATTATCAGTCCGATGGTGTTGGACTTTTTAGTGGCAAAGCCGCGTGCGAGTGCATTGTACTTATAGTTGCACATCTTCATGGCCCGGAGAACTTTTTCACGGGTTTTTTCTCGCACGGAATCCGGGGAATTAATAACCCGGGACACCGTGGCGGTGGAAACTTGCGCTAAGCGGGCAACGTCACGAATAGTACTCACAAACAACCTCATCATGTAAACGTTTACATTTTTCTATCAGCTTGATAACAATTATGTCAACAGATTGCTGAATAATGAAATTTTATCTTGTTTTTATTGAGTTTTTAGTTTTGAAGATATTGAAAGTTAACAGTTTGAAGTGACATAATGATCTCGCTTGTGTCATTTAAATGTAAACATATACATTATGAGTGAAGGAAAAATCGGATGACTACCAGTACCTTACGAAAGCTGACAGAGCAGGTGCAACGCATTGAATATTGCGGGATGTATGTTGATCTTGTGAGCACTTCAGCAGGAACAGTGCGGGTCGGCAGTATGCCTGATGTAGCAAAATTCGTGACCGAGCACGGTTTTCGTGAGGAAATCGTTGTAGTGACCCCGTGGGAAGTTTCTCTTGCAGGTGACAGCCGCACCGGAGAGGAATTCGTACTATGGCAGGCTCAAATCAGAGGTGGAATACTTAAGGAATACGTTGGTCTTAAGCGGGATATTGAGCTGCTGCACGGTAATCTTGAGTCTATTTTTCCGTACTTTTTTGATGATGAAAACATCAAGGTAGTTCGCAAGGATTGGCTCTGCAAATGGTTTCATCACAATATTGCCGATCCCTTTTACCGCAAGGGCTCTCTGGAAATCTGCTTCGAAGGCGGCAATGTAGTTGTTTCTGATGATAGAACTGTTTTATATGATCGCAACTCGCTTGCTTCCGGTGTCCATCCCGATAAGGAAATAGAGGTTTTGTTGGAAGATATCCCCAGAGACGGCAAAGTCCGGGAAAAATTAGAAGTTATTCCTATCGGCTGCGGAAACGGGGTTTACGGAACGGTCGCCAATACCATTGTGCGCTACGGTGAATATGTAATCTGGATAGATCCCTGCGGATATCCGGCACAGACCCTTGCCCGTTACGGTATCCATTGGGATGATGTTACTCACTGTCTATTTACCCATAACCATGAAGACCATGTGCAGGGTTTCACTGCCTGTATGCATCGGGCACTCAAGCATGATCGGAAGTTAAAGCTGATTCTTGCCGACAATGTTTTCCGGGTGTTGGCAGATATTTACTCTCCGCTTTTTCCAGATATGAAAGAGCACGTGGAAGTCTTCTCACTAAAGCCCGGAACTCCGTTGCAATTAGGTCCAATTCAAATAGACAGCCGCTGGAATCATCATATTCTGCCTTATGGGACTATCGGTCTTAAAATTTCTGCCGGAGGCAGCTGTTTCGGCTATTCCGGGGATACTAAGTACGATGAAGATATCAACCAAATCCTGAATCGTCCTGAACTTGAAGCCGGATGGTTTGCATCCTGTGATCTGGTTTTTCATGAAATAGAATTTGATAATCCGGACAGTGTGCATACCCACTGGAAACAGGTCGAGTCTTTGCAAAGTAAAATAGAAGGCAAAGTGCTCGGATATCATTGCCCTTTTCTCGCAAACAGTCCTTTCCCACTGGCCGAAGAGGGGAGATGTTACGTTCTCGATTAATCGTGGATGGTGTCTGCGAGTCAACACCTAAACCATGAGTAATTTAGGTGGCTGAAAAGCAGGCATAGATTACGCCTTGGATTTTGGCAGGGAAATAACAAATCTAGACCCTTCCAAAACGGAGGAGGATGCATGAATGCTGCCTCCGTAATCGGTGACAATTCCATAGCTTATAGATAGTCCGAGTCCAGTACCCTTGCCGACTTCCTTGGTGGTGAAGAATGGTTCGAACAGCCGGGGCACGATGTGTTTGGGGATGCCTATGCCGGTGTCGATTACTTCAGCGAAGACATGACGGAGAGTGAAGCGGGTTCGCAGGGTGATTCTCCTGTCGTGCGGCCCGCAGTCCTTATGGGCGCACTTTTCCAGAATGGCGTCACGGGCATTCAGCAGCAGATTGATGAATACCTGTTCCATGCGGTTGGAATCAGCCTGGATAGGTGGCAGGTTGTCATCAAGTTCCCAGATTACGTCTATGTCGTGCAACTGTAGCTGCCGACTGAAAAAGTCGAAAGCACGGCAAATCACTTCGTTAAGTTCAACCTGCTCAGTCTCGATATTGGCCTTTCGCCCGAATTCTCGCATGTGGTTGATAATTTTAGTCGCCCGCCCAACATTGTTGGATATTTTTGCGCTCATATTTTCGAGAGTTTCTCTTTCAATTGGGGCGTTCTTTTTCAGTTTGCGCTTGAAAATGTTTGCTGCGATCTGCAAGGTCGCCAAGGGCTGGTTGAGTTCGTGGGCAACACCTGTGGCCATTTCGCCTAAGGTTGCCATTTTGCTGGCTTGAACAAGCTGTTCTTCTGAACGGATGCGCTCTGAAATATCTGTAACCACCATGAGTAGTACCGGGAGGTCGTCAAATTCGGCGGTGGTTATGGATGTGCTGGCCCAGAAAGATTCACCTTCTTTAGTCAGATGTTTGGTCTGCTTGAGAGATTGTGCAGACTCCATCGCTTTTCTGTTTGTATCGAATTCATCAGGCGCAGCCAGCTCAAAGGCGGATCGTCTTATCAGTTCTCCCTTTGTGTATCCGTACAAGGTCTGGGCCGTCTGATTGCAATCAATGATTTGCATGTTTTCAACGGCTAAAACCAGAACGGCGTTGGGGATATTGTTGAATATGGCGCAATATTTTTTTTCCGAGGCTTTGAGTTCTACTTCAAGGCGTTTTCTCCGGGTTATGTCCAGACACATTTCCATGGCTGCTACGACTTCTCCCTTGTCATCATAAATAGGGGCCGTGTTCACGATCCAGTGGGCCTGACTTCCGTCTCTGTAATAACCGACTTCCTCTGTGGTATGAGGCTTTCCATCTGCAAAAGTCTTTTCGACCGGGCATTCCTCGCACTTGCAGTCTCTTCCTTTGTAGGCCCGATAGCAATAGTCGCCGGGTCTGGCTTCAAAACGTTCTGCAAAGGATTGGTTGTACTGGATCAAACGGTAGTTTCTGTCCTGCACAGTAATCAGGCAGGGAACTCCTTCAAACAAGCTCTGGTAGGAGCCGCGTTGTTTGCGCAGTTCATCGTGTTGATTGCCCACTTCAGAGGCCATGCGGTTGATGGCATGGGCCAGTTCTCCAAGCTCATCGTTTTGGATCAGGCTAAGACGGGCATCGTAATCTCCAAGGGCAATTCTTCTGGTGGTCTCGATCATGCCCTTGATAGGAGAATCTACCAGCCAGTAGGTGATAGCGGAAAGGATGATTACGATGACGATCAGACTGAACAGAACATATTCTGCATTGTCTTTGACCAGAAGTGAGATGTTTCCTTCGATGTTATCCAAGGTCACGGTCATTTCCACAATTCCTAGGAAAGAATTGTTTTTTTGCGCAACATGGCAGCTGATTGTGGAGCAGCCCGGCTCATTGGCTATGGGTGTGACAATCCTGATCATCCTGCTTCCGTCAGGAGCATCAAGAACTTTATAGCGTTCTTCCAGCGGGGCGTATGCCAGAGGTTGTTCCTGAGCATGGCACATTATACAAAGCTGGTGATTCTTGAGGAGTGGGCCGGGGGGCGCAAGACGTTTGCCGGTAAAGCTGGGATTGCCGATTTTATCGTAAATGGAAATGGAAGATATATGGCTGTGCTTTTGAATCTCTTCAATCAATGCATTTGTGTCATCGCGCGGATCGAGACGCATGGACCTGCGCAATCCGGCCTTGACCACATCGGCTATTCCGTCTGCATGGATAGCGGCATTGCGGATAGCCATTTGTTCATATTTCTGGGTGTTGATGATGAATAAACCGATCAACAGAATCATCATGAGCAGGATAATGCTGATTATGATCTTGAGTGCCAGAGATATCGGGAGCCGTAGGAATTTATTTAAGTATTGTCTGAACATTGTTGTGCGCTCCCGTAGTGCTGATCATTAAAGATCGTTCCTGTGCTTCAGTGTTCAGGAAGAAGGCAGGCGGATGTGAAAACTGGTTCCGGTTCCGACAGTTGATTCAACTTCGATTGTGCCTTTGTGTCGTTCGATTATCTGATTTGAAATGAAGAGGCCGATTCCAGTTCCGTTGGCCCCTTTGGAAGAGAAGAAAAGGGAGAACATGTTTTCGCGGGTTTCACGATCCATTCCGGTCCCGTTGTCACTGATTTTGAAATGCACTTCGCTATCGCTTACATAGACGCAGAAAGTAACTGCATGTTCTGTTTTGCTGCGGTCGTAAAGGCAGGCATCAACGCCGTTTTCCAGAAAATTGATCAGGGCCGGTGCCAGTGCATCGGGGTCGGCATGAAAGATCTGGTCAGAATGAGAAAAGTCACGGATCAGCCGGATATCATGTTCAGCTGCTTTGGGCGCTATGGTTTCTGCCAGATAAGCAGCAAAATCACCGAGTTTTATGGGGCGGTAATCCAGATCGCGGGTTTTGGCGTAGTAGAGTGTATCAAGGACCATTTTTTTCATGTGTCCAATTCGGTGCTTTACAACCTTCCACCCTTTGTCGATACGCTCCATATCCTGCTTTTTGAGTCCGGCATCCACGCGGTAGATGCCACCGTCCAATGCTCCCAGAAGTCCCTTTATGCCGTGGGACATAGAACCGAGCATCATCCCCATACTGGTGAGCTGGTCCTGTAGATCCCGAACCATGGTGATGTTGGTGGAAACCTCCAGTACATGCTCTACCTCTCCTGCATCGTTGAAAACCGGAGCCGTCCAGACCAGAATGTTGTATTGCTCTCCATTCTTGGTTGTTACCACGGTTTCGTTCTGGTGAAATCCGCCGTCATCGAAGGTTTTACGCACTGGACAGTCTTCGCATTCTTCTTCCCGGTTTTTGTAAGCCTGATGGCAGTGGGTGCCGCGGTCAAAACCGAAATCATTTCGGAAGCGTTCATTTGCTTCCACAATGCGCAGGTCGCGGTCCTGTAGGGTGATGTAGCAGGGAACTTGATTGAAAAGATGTTCGTATTTTTTCTGGGTTTGAACCAGCTCTGTACGCAGCCTGTTAACTTCGGATACGTCCATAGCCACTTCAAGAACCAGTGAGATTTTATCCCTGCTGCAAGTGATCGGGGCCGTGTAGACCACTGCCGGAATTTCAGAACCGTCTTCAGCGATTAGGGTCGCGTTGCCCCTTCCGCCTGAACGAGTCGCTATGGCCTGATATACCGGACAGCTGCCTTGGCCTGAGAAATCTTTGTAAATGGATCGGCTTGATTCACCGTTAAGGTTGCCGAAGCGGTTGGTAAACAGCTCGTTGGAAGTAATTATTTTCAGGTCTGAGGAGTGGATGGAGATAAAACAGGGCAATTCATTGAACAATCCTTCATCGTTTATATCCCCGGAAATAATCCCCATGGCTGAGGACAGACCTTCAACCACTTGCTGGACTGCTACCTTGCGCTCCAGCTCGACCATACGGGCGGATTGTTCTTCCACCATCTGTTCGAGATTTTCAGTGTATTCGCGAACCTGCCTGCGGAGCAGTATTTTTTCTGTTACCTTATCAAGTGCTATGGACAGGATATCGTCATCTATAGGTTTGGTTATGAAATCTGCGGCATTGAGCTTGAGGCTTTCAATGGCCAGTTGCATATCTCCGTGTCCTGATATCATGATGACTTCAATTTCAGGAGCTTCCTTTTTAACCGTGCGTAACAGCTCTATGCCGTCCATGCCGGGCATCTTGATATCTGTGAGAATTATGTCGGGGGGATTACAGCGAAAAGATTTGCAGGCGGCTTCACCGTTTTCAGCGCTGCGGACCTCGTAGCCGAGATCGGCGAGAAGTATACCCAGAAGATCCCTGATATCCGGCTCGTCATCAACAAGAAGAATACATAATTGCGAGCGGTTTTGTTCAATACATAGCGGGGCTGCGAGCATGGTGTTGCCGGTGTTTTAATTAGGCGTACGGGTGATAATCACCCGTACGCTTTTCTTTTAATAGCAAGGATGAGAATGCCTTTGGCTTAAGTGTTTAGCCAAGGAGTGTCCGGACCTGTTCCAGAAGCAGGTCGTTGGATACCGGCTTGGTCAGTACGGGAACATCCTTGGTCAAAGACGGAGGACGCGGACCAACCCCGCTGATGACGATTACCGGAACATCCTTCAGGGTCGGGTTTCTGCGCAATCCGGCATAGAACAGTGTTCCGCCTTTTTTGGGCATATCCATATCGAGGGTGACCAGGTCCGGCTTTTCAGCCTTGGCCTTTTCGAGTCCCTCGTGGCCGTTGAAAGCGACGGCGGTTTCGTAGTCATTGTCCTGAAAGAATTCCTCCAGAAAGTCGACCATTGCCGGGTCGTCGTCAATGATCAGTATTCGTTTGGTCATGGTGCACCTCATTTGATAGCTCCGGCTGTTTGGAACCGGGACTACGCCCCATTTTTATCGTCAGGCCCCGCAGGAGCCCATGCCGCTGGGACAGCTCCATGCCCCGGAATCTCTGCCTTGGCAGAAGAAGCGGCATGGGCGTCACAGAGTCCTAGCATGAACCAGAACGATTAAGGGCTGTATGCAAAACCCGGGCGGACGGCATTTTCTGCACTGTCCGCCCGTATGGGTTGTTTTTTATTTATTTTTTTCGCTTACTGCTTCGGCTTTTCTCGCGGCTACTTCGTCCACTTTGGGGACTTCAAGGCCGATGGTGCCGAGAGTTTTGGTCATTTCCAGCATGATGCCCAGTCCACGCTTTGCGTCCTGAGATGCCATGCCCTTAACCAGTCCTATCGGTCCGGTAGCTTCAACCTTGGTGAGATCCAGTTCGGAGAATGCGTTGGCTGCGCCTTCGATCATCATGCGAACCTTGGGATCACCGAGTTTCTCAAGCATACCGATCAGGAATACAAAGGAATCGCCCATGTTGCGGATGTTCTCAACGCCGTATGTTTCAGCGACCTTGGCACGAATATCGATCATTGCACGATAGGTCTCAAAAACACCTCTCTGTTCCAGTTCGTCGAGATATTCGATGAGCTGCGGAACGGAAGAGTGCATAAGCGGTTCGATGGTTTTCCAGAGGTCAATTGCATCTTCAAGCTTGTCCAGCATGTAGGTCATGTTGTTGATGCTGAGCATTGCTTTTTTTATGAAAGCAGTAAGGTCCTCCAACTGGAAACCATGCTCAATGCTTCCGAATTCGTTCATCAGGACTTTAAATCCGTCATGCATGATCGGCGTGAGGTCCTGTTTGAGCTCTTCGGTTGCTCTCGCCCGTTCGGTCAGAAAAGCTATATTTTCTTCCAACCGGTCAAGGCGTTCCAAAATTGCTTCTTCGTTCTTCATAATATTGCCTCCGCCGGTTTATTTGCCTGCCATGTGGCGCATTTTACCTGCCATGAACATCTGAGGTTCAAGCGGCAGCTCGTGTCCCTTGAGCATAAGGTTGAAGTATGCCCACTTGAACATCATCTTGCCCCAGTAGTTCTGGTGGTTTTCACCAAGCAGAGCGAAGGGTCCGAGACCGGGGAACGGGTATTTACCGGGCAGCGGCTCAACATCATAGTTAAAGTCGATGAGGTAAGCTTTTTCGTAACCGGATACGATGAAGCAGGTGGAGTGACCGTCATATTCAGGACGGGGCTCTTCACCGTCGATCTCGCGGAGGAGGTTGTCGACAACGATGTCAGCTTCGTAGTGTGCAACGGAACCGGCCTTGGAGGTCGGGCAGTTGGTGGCGTCACCGATGATGTACATGTTTTCGAACTGGGTGGACTTCAAGGTGTGCTTGTCGGTGTCCATATAACCCATGGGGTCAGTGATGCCGGAATCAATCAGGCACTGGGCACCGAAGTTCGGCGGAATAGCTACGAGCAGGTCGTAGGGTACTTCCTCACCCATAACGTCTTCGATCACTTTTTTGCCGACATTGACGTTGTCGATATTGAAGTTGGGGGTAATTTTAATATTCTTTTCTTCGCAGACCTTATTCAGGATTTCTGCGGCAACAGGCTTGGTGAAAGCACCTGTCAGCGGGGTAACCAGTTCAATTTCGATGTTGTCGCGGACACCGTTTACAGTGAAGAACCAGTCAGCGAGGTAAACGAACTCAAGGGGAGCAACGGGGCATTTGATAGGCATTTCTGCGATGTTCAGAACAACGCGGCCTTCCTTCATGTACTTCCACTTTTTGAACAGGGCTTCAGCACCGTCAGGGGTGTAGAAGTCATGGATATCACCGCGCCAGTCGTCCATCATACCTTCGACTTCGCCGGGTACGATGCGGCAACCGGTGGCAACTACGCACCAATCATATTCATATTTACCGCCGGAGCAGGTAACCACTTTATTTTCAGGGTCCACGTTTTGAATGGTATCCTGAACAAAGTCGACACCGTGCAGGAAGTCGGCTTTAGGTTTTTCGCAATCGTCAAGTGTATAGATGCCGAAAGGCACGAACAGCCAACCGGCCTGATAGTGGTGTTTCCAGTCACGGTCGATGACAGAGATCTGCCACTCTTTGGGATCAAGTTTTTCGCGCATCTTGGTCGCAACCATGGTCCCACCGGCTCCAGCGCCGAGAATAACCAGTTTTTTCATGCTAGTACTCCATTAAAAGGTTGTGTTGATGGTACGTTCTCCAGCTGTACCGGAACTGCGGTTCAGCTAATTTCCTTAATTTCCGGGATGTTGATTAGATCTCGATCCCGGACTGCCTGACAGCGGCCATACCGCCGTCAACATTGACCACGCTTTTGAAACCAGCGTGTTTAAGCACCACCTGCGCTTCGTAGGAGCGTGCGCCGGTGTTGCAGATAAGAATGATTTTTTTGTCTTCCGGTATTTCAGCAAGACGACGGGCTATCTGGCCCTGAGGGATGTGATTCCAGTGAGTCGGATGCTTTTCCACGAAGGGGCGGGCGTTGCCCAACTCTCTGCAATCGATGAAAAAATGTTCTCCGCATTCGCGTTCTTTCCAGAGCTCTTTAAACTCGATCGCATCTATGCCTTCGTTGATTCCTTCCAGCATATTGTCCGCGACATTGGCGGCGGTGTTCAGCACGTCCATTGCTGAGGCAAAGGGCGGGGAGTAAGCGATTTCGAGGTTTGAAATGTCTTCTATTTTCGGCTTTCTGGAGAGTATGGCGGAAACCGCACTGATACGGCCGCAAAGTGCCTGCCCGGATTTGGCGAGTCCCTGAATGCCCAGCACGCGGCGGGTCGGTGCATCGAAAACAAGCTCAAGGGTCATCAGTTCCACTCCGTGCATGAAGTGGGCACGGTCAAACTGGACCACGGTGGCACTCATCGGTGTGAATCCGCACTTCTTGGCCTCATTGAGCGTAAGGCCGGCACCTGCAACGGTGAATTTGTCCAGAATGATGGAATAAGCCCCGGTCGGTGTGGTGAATTGCCTTGGGTTGCCAATAAGGTTGGCGGCAAGGGTGCATGACTGGCGCGGTTCACTTGCACGGATTGTGATGCCGGGAATAGGGATGTCACAAAATGGCGAGGTAAATGTTGCGCAACTTCCGCAGGCATAGATATGCGGGTCGCTGGTGCGCAGCCGTGAATCAACAACAAGCCCTCCGTTCCGGCTCATGGAGAGCCCTGCGGATGAAAATATATGGGTTATAGGCTGGCTCGGTGTTGCATTTATAATGCGGTCGGCAACAATTTCTTTTTCGGTTGTTCGAATCTTGATGCCGTTTTCACACTGGCTGATGTCAACCAGCTTCTGGTCCTTATGGAGAACAATCCCTTTTGTTGTGAGGTGGTGATGCACCATTCCCATAAGATTGTCAGACAGGGGTGCATCATATTCGGAATTGGCCGGGATGATGACTTCTACAGTTCCGGTCTTGTGGCGCATGAGAGAAGATACGGTCAGGAGCAGACTTGAACCGCCTCCTACTATTACGGTTTTTCCTTCAATTGCACGAAGGCGTTTGGCGTCATCAAAGCTGCCGACCCTGACAATTCCTCCAAGGTGGTCTCCGGGAATGTTCAGATCTTCAGGTGCAGACCCTGTGGCAATAATCAATGCGTCATAAGTGATTGCGGATTCTGCGCCTGATGCCACATCGCGTGTCAGGACCTGCTTACTGTCTCTATCAACTCCGGAAGCACGTAAATCTTCCGGGAAGGTCATGCCGTTTTGCAGATATCGCTCAACGGTTCCGCATATGAATTCCGGAAGAGGATTCAGCTCGGGGTAAAGAACAGTCACCTCTGCATCCGGGCACTCTTTCAAATAGCTTTGGGCTGCATTGAGGGCTGGTTCATCCATTCCAATAACGACTAGACGCTTAGACATATTGACTCCTCACAGGTCATATTGGGCTCAGGAAGAAGGGGATCCTGAAGCTTCGGGGAAAACCGGGATTCGGTCCGGCTAAGACTTCTTGGCGTGGCGCAGATAGATGACGCAGATCCAATTCGGGAAGGTCTGCGGGGAAATACGACGGTTGCGGAGGTTGAGAGGGGATCGCTTCTCATTGCCTCCGCAATGCCGTTATATTTGTCGGTGAATACAGAAGAGACTCTCGGTTTGGTCGGATTGGAGTCTCTTACAGTTCCGTAGTGCACACGACTATGATCGGGGATAAACAGCGGGTATAAGGCACTGTTTCCCCTTTTAGAGGTGATGTTGGCCGACTCGCAAAGGAGTCGGATGTTGGTGGAGCTGACCATTGGCTACCGCCATTTGTTACTGAGGCAGCACTAGCCTCGTTTTTGGGACCGGATTAGCTTAGTGTGCTTATCTGGTTTTCTGATTGTTTTAATCTAGATTAAATAAGTCTAGAATAGAGTGCTAATTCGATTCGCAGAAGTTAACGCGAATGGATTTTGGTTTAGCTTTAATTCAGATTGTTTTAATTCGGATTAAATTAATCTGAATTGGAGAGGTCAGGAATAGTCGATTTTTCTCGCTTGTGTCAAGGAGTTGCGATTAAAAATAATACAAGTAAAATCAGGTGTTTATGAGAAAGGCGTTAGTTTTGTGATAAAATATTCACAATGTGTGGGTGGAAAATAACGCTAGGGAAAGGTAGTTTGGGATGGAATCTATTTGGGGTGGCTCCTAAAAAATAGAGCCTAATCGTCAAGTGAAAAACTGTCGGGGTTATCCATGAGGTCGGCGATGGAAATGGAATCAAGTTCTTCTTCAAGAACTTTGGAGGAACGGACCCAGACCTTGCGGGTTTTGCAGGTTGCGGAGCGGGCGCAGATACTTTCATCTGCAACACAGTCAGTCAGGTTTATTCCACCTTCCATTATGCGAACGATTTCGCCGATAGAAATGGTTGAGGGGTCCTTATCAAGAATATGTCCGCCGGTTGCGCCGCGTACGGATACGATCAACCCAGCCTTTTTAAGCGGGCGCAAAATCTGCTCAATGAATTGGACGGTAATACCGGTGGATTCTGATAGCAGCGTAGTTTTCCGGGGTGTGTCGGATTGACGCAGGGCAAGGTCTAAAAGGAGTCTGGTTGCGTAACGGGCACGAGCGGAAAGTTTCATAATCCTCAGCGGGTTGGATATTATTTAAAGTCATCTTAAGGTCGTCATTGCGACTTTTTACCTTAGACGTTTTCTAGTTGAATAAAGAAATGTCGTCAAGGTGATGACCTTCAATGAAGTGCTGGCTCTCTTAATCATGTCCGCGTGCTGCCAGCAAAAACGGGTGCATCAAGCTCACATATTCAGCCTGTTTCAATGCCGTGAAAATGAACTGCGAATGCTCGGCATCGAGCGTAATGTAAAGCTCTACATATTGCGTTGATATTTAACGGTAATGCGTATGTTAAAGGACTGCCCACGGAGTATGCCGGGTCTTTTGACTACCCCGCTTGCTGCGGCAACGGCTCTGCCGGCGGCTGTGTCCAGAAGGGGATTACCTGAGGAACGAATCAGCCTGATGTCGGTAAAGGAGTCGTCTTTGCGGATGTGAAAGGAATATTGAACATTGCCGATAAGCCCGGAAAGGTCCCCATTGCCCGGAAGAAATTTACGTTGTTCCACTGCTTCACGGACCTTCACCAGATAACATTTTCTGGCCAGACGTTCTAATTTTCTAGCCTGCTCTTCGGCCTGTTTTTCATTACTGCTGTCCGCAACTTGTTGTCCGAGCGCAGTTTTGTCGGCTGATCGGATAGGGGGAACATCGAAATTTACAGGTATTGCGATCTGAGTGTCGCCCGCTTCCGGCTCGGAAATCCATTCAAAATTTACCAGCCAGAGATGAACGATGATAGAGACTGCAATGCAGGAACATGTAAGCTGCTGTGAAGTCATCTGGACTTCCTGCCGCTGTCTTCCTTTTTGTTCGCTGTGACGATTACCAGATTGCTGAATCCTTCGCTTCGAACAATGTCGACAATACGGATAAAGTTTTCCACCCGAGCCTGCGGAACGGATTTGAGCAGGATGTTTTCGGGCTGCATGGCAGATGGTTTTCGTGCCACAGTGCGTAATTCATGAGCCAGTTCATGAAGAGTGACCGGCTGCATATTGCAGAGGATTCTCCCATTTTCTTTGAGTTCGATTTCCAATGATTTCCCGGAAACAGGTTTTGCTGTTTCAGCCGGGGGCAGGTCCATGTTCATGCCTTTGGCGGTATAAACAGTTGAGACCACGAAGAAGATCAAGAGGATAAAAACAACATCCAGCAGGGGAGTCAGGTCCGGACTGGCCGGTTTGAGGGTGGATTTGGTGAAAGAGATCATGGCAGCAATGCTCTAATCTTCTTGAATTTCCAGCAGCATGTTTGCGGTATGCTGCATAGCGTAGGCGGCTTTTTCGTGCTGACGGCAGAACCAGCGGTGGGCTATGAGCGCCGGAATAGCAACACTCAACCCCGCGGCGGTGGTCAACAGGGCCTGCCATATCCCTCCTGCGAGCATGGTGATGTCCACGTTTCCAGAGGCTGAAAGTCGTGAAAAAGCTTGGATCATACCAAGGACGGTACCCAGAAGTCCGATCAGCGGTGCAGCAGTGGCTACAGTTGCCAGAAAATCCAGACGGCGGTTGAGTGAAAAGAGGATTTCCTCCCCGGCCAACTGAACTTCATGTTTCTTCTCTCTGTTCGGGAGCTGGCTGAAAAGAGCATTGAAAATCTTCAGGTATAGGGGCGAAGTCTCTTCAACCAAGCTTAGTATTTTGTCGGTGTTATGCTGACGGGCCAGATTAACTATCTCGTTCAGCCGTTCAGCTTTGGGGAAACGGTTGGTGCTGAAAACAAAAAAACGTTCCCCCATGACCGCTAAGGAAGCAATTGAAAGAAGAAAGAGCGGCCACATAATGAGGCCGCCCTGTTGTAAAATATTCATGAGTAATTCCGTTCTAGTTTTTCCAGAAGATCCAGTTCCATGTCTCTGCCGATGGCAACGAGGAATCCGTCATCATCAAATTCCCCGCTGAAGTTGGATAATTCATATCTTCCTGACACGTATTGAACTACTTCAGGGGCGTTGTTTCCGGAAACTTTCACAATTCCCTTGAGCCTGAAGACCTCTTTCGGGAGTGAGGTCATAAGGTCATTAAGATCTTCACGACTCAAGGGTTTGTTGAAGGCAAAACGTCGGGAGGTGAACCCTTCCATAGCGTGCGTATGCTGAGGTGGTGTAAGGGGACAAAGCGAAATCCCGCCGAAGTGGTGTGTTCGGGGATCGGAATCATATATGGTTCCGGGATTAATCTCGCTGTTGATTGTGTTGACCAGCAAGGCACGTTTATTCAGTGTGGTGAGGAGTTTTGCCAGAGATTCTTTTTCTTCCTGTGAGACAAGGTCACATTTATTGAGAATGATGACATCTGCCGCCTTGACCTGATTACGGGCGATATCGCTGTCCGCGAGCAGTTGGGGGCCGTTTTCAGCATCCACCAGTGTTGTGACAGAATCCAACCGGACCAGCGGGCGCAGGGTTTCTATTTCATTGAGAATGTTGAAGGGGTTTGCCAGTCCGGTTGTCTCAAGAACAATTACTTTGGGATTGAAACGGGTCTTAAGCTGCTCAATGCCTTTGGATAGATTCCCGGCTAAAGTACAGCAGACGCAGCCTTCATCCAATTCCACAATGGAATCATCGCCTTCCAGAAGTTTACCGTCCACCCCGGTCTGACCTATTTCATTCTGGATAATAGCAACAAGTTCATTTCTTGAAGCATGGTATTCCAGCAGTTGATTCAAAAAGGTTGTCTTTCCGGCTCCAAGGAAGCCGCTGAGCACGATAAGGCTCGGGCGTTTGTCAAAGGCATAATTGTGGTTTCCTTCAACTTCAACGGCTGCGAGGTCGTTGGTTTTCCAAAAAAGAGCATCAGCAAGAGGGGTAGGCAGGTCTTTTCTTGTTTTCGCATCACCTTGGGCGCAGAAGTCGGGAAGTTGCGGGAACGCGAGGCTAGTGGCTGCCTCGCGTTCCCCCCAATTCAGGGCATCAGTGATGTGGGTGATTTCATGGCTGCTCGGAAATTTATTGCCCATGGAATCGTAGATAGTGGCATGGCCCGGAGTTTCGGTCCTGTAAAATCCGCAGGGCGGGACTTCAAGGCTGTTAGATACCGCTGCTGCAAGTACAAGCAGGAAGTCCATAGCTATGGAATGTGCAGGAATACTCTCTTCAATTTCACCGGGATTGATGATCCACTGGCCGTCCTGAGTCGCAATCCCGTCCTGCGAAATGCTGACTTTGGCTTGGTCGGCAGAAAGTTTGAGCGTGAAACCGTTTTCTTCTCTATTCAGCCCGTTAATAACGGTTGCAATGCGAAAAGGAGCCGCCCAGTTTTCGTCTGATGAAAATCGGCGGATGGATTGAATGTAGTCCTTCTGCACTACTGCGATATTGGCTGCCAACGACATGGATTCCAGCAGTTCTTCATTTTCTTCAGGAAAGTAATACAGGCCCAAAGAGACAAAGAATCCTGAATCATTTGCATATTCATCTTCAGCGCAAAGTCCGAATACCCCCGGATGGGTGCGCAGTTTCATGGTCCATGCTTTTTTCCCTTTTGGACACACAGCCATGCCTTTCCAGCCCAGCAGCCGTTTAAATTCATCATGTTGGCAGGCTACCAGCAGGCAGTTGACCAAAATATCCGGCATGTTGATCTGGTGGTTGCTGCTCCGGCGGGGAGGGAGTATTGCGGAAAGGTTCATGGTAGGCACCTTTTATGAACTGCCCGGCCCGGAGGTCAGGGCCGGACAGTTTGGATATGGTTGTTCAGGCTTTAACAGCCGAAGTTAATCTTATCGCCGTTGCCGAGATAATCCTTGGAAGCGGAGCGGAAGCGCGCTGTGCCACGGACAACCGGATAGCCGGCTTCAATGAATTTCTTGGCAGTGAGATGTCCGGTGCAGTGGTTGCAGCCGATACGCTCGAAGCCCCATTCGCCGAGGGAGATTACGAGGTCATCGTATTTGGGGTCCCAGTCCTCAAAGGGTGAGATGTGCAGGCCGCCGTAAATTCCGTAGAATTTGTCGTTGTCATATTTCAGGTTGGCATAGGCAAAGTCTGCAAACTTGAGGATTCCCTGATGGCAGCAGCCGGAGATCAGTACCAGACCGTGGCCCTTTACGTTGAAGGCGAGGGAAGTCTCACCGAAGACACGGTTGATGATGGGCACATCAAACTTGAGCAAGGCCATTCCCGGAATAATGGGGGTGATGGGCTTGTCTGCGATTTTTAAATCGCCTTTGTATCCGCAGTCTTTTACATATTGCAGACCTTCTTCGTAGAAGCCGTCATGCAGGTAGAGGGGAATGCGGTTGTCATATTTAAGGGTTACAGGCAGGCCCCAGAAGTGGTCCCAGTGCTCATGGGAGATGAACAGGGCTTCGATCTGCTGTTCTTTCAGCATCTTATCGATGCCTTCACGCTTGAAGCTGTCATTCATCCATTCGTAGGACCATCCGGTATCCAGCAGATATTTGTGCATGGTTCCGTCCAGTTCTTCCACTTCGATAAGGCAGGAGTATCCACCGGGGTTATCCGGGTGCAGGGACAGTTTTTTCTGGATTTCCCATGCCTTTTCCAGATCGTGGGGCAGCAGGTCCTTGATGGAGTTGATTCCGTCTTTATAAGAACCTTGGGCGGAACCCTTTCCGTTTCCGAAAGGGGCCCAGTTCAGGGTGTACTGGTTAACCAGTAGTCCGCCCGCTTCGTGGATATCCCCGATGAGGTGGGAGTTGTTGAACCAGCTTGTTTCGGAGATGTTGGTTACGCGAACACTGCGGCAGGCACCGAAGTCGTTCAGTTTGCGCTGTGTTTTGGGAAGACGGTCATAAGCCATCGGGGTGTATGAATACATACCCATTCCGGCGATGGCACCGGCAACAAGCCCTGTTGCCGCGCCTTTGACGAAATCACGTCTGCTTATATTCTTTTTCTCATTGCTCATAATTTAGCTCCTTGTTCCGTGCGCTTACTTGATGATGGTAAAGTTTGCGCTTACCCAGGGCAGGATGTTGATGATTGCGAAGTAGAACAGCACCCCGGCAGCAAGACCGATGAAGAGCCCTTTAGCTACACCCGGAGTCCATTTAACATCACTCGCAACCATTTCTTCCTTGACCTCTTCAAGCTCTGCCTCAGTTTTGGGCACAGCTTTCCAGCCCGGCCAGCCGTCCATGAACCAAACGTTGATCAGGAAGATGTTGATCAGCCAGATCATGGGGATCATGGGGAACTGCTGGGGATGGGAGAATCCTTTCTGAGTTCCGAGGAAAAGGTGGGAGGTCTTGTAGTAGACCACGTAGACCACAACAGCCATAACAGCGGTCAACAGGGTGCGGATGCACACGTTGACAGGACGGCTGAATTTAGTGGGCCAGTTTCCGCAGTAGAAGGTCAGGTACAAGCTGGGAACGAGCCAGAAAATAGCCATTTCACCAACGTGCAGCCAGCGCCAGTCAGGAGCCATGAGACGGCGGGTCCCGCGGATGGTTTCACCCCAGACAAGATCCTGCGCGTAGTACAGGAAGAAGCACAGGGCAAAGGCGATACCGATGATACCGAAGAATGATGCAGTGCGGCGCAGTACGTCATTTTTGATCAGGTTGAAGGGATAGCGTTCCCAGATACCTTCGTAGAGCCAGACAACAACGGTTCCGCACATGATCCATGCGATATGGAAGTTACCGGAAACTGTGTTGGCAAACTCTTCCCAATAGGGCGGGCAGATGGCGGTGAATTTCTGCCAGGGGTAGAAGAGGATAGCCATGTGGGAATGCATGGTCAGGAAATAAACGATCATACTGAAGAAGAAGGTTACGAGCACAATGGTGATGCCTCGCGCCGGCTGCTTCAGTTTCTGCCACGGTGCATTTTCGCAGGCAACAACCCAGCTCGGGGAAAGCCATGATGCGATTGCCGCGAACATCATGATTGCTTCTGCCGCATATTCGATTGCGTAGAAGTCGGTAAGCCCCATTGCCTCAAGGCGGGCAGGGTTGAAATACGCAATCCCGAAGTTACCGAGGATTTCAATGAAGAAGCCCTTG
Organism: Maridesulfovibrio salexigens DSM 2638; assembly: GCF_000023445.1. GTDB lineage: Bacteria > Desulfobacterota > Desulfovibrionia > Desulfovibrionales > Desulfovibrionaceae > Maridesulfovibrio > Maridesulfovibrio salexigens. The sequence continues at coordinate 382,843 of NC_012881.1, forward strand.
ATGAGCAGGATCATGGCCGCAACACTGACCAGAGTCAGGACGGAGCCTTTTACCAGCGGGTGCGTTTTCTGGAGCCATGAGCGTTTGAATGGCCAGAAATCGAAAATGTATGCAAGCCAGATAAATAGGATCAGCAACCAGCGGCAGACCATGTACCCGACATAAGGGGTGTACATGCGCATGATTCCGCGGGGGTCCTGAAAAATCCACCATGTTAAATAAAAGAAAGCAAAAATGATAATCGTGTTGACTAAGGCCGGAATCGGTCCATTCCAGCGTTTCACCAACTTCCGACTCTCAAGGTAGCTGACACTACTGTTGTCCATGTGACTACTCCTTTGTGAGTACGCCGGGGGGATGATCAGTCCCCGTATCCCAACTGTGCTCGTATAACGTCTGTTTACAGGTTTCCGTTAGGAAACCAGTTCCTCCAATTGCCCGGGCGTAACAGTAGCCGGATCGATTCCCTGTGCCATTGCGCGCAGGAACAGTTCTTTTTCTGTCAGGGGAGTCTTCTTGGTTTTCTCCTGCTCTTGAACTGATTCCTTTTTTGCGTCGCCTTGGCGCTTTGGTGAGACGAAACGGCTGAAAAATTCTCTGCGGTTCATAGTTATTCCCTGCCTGTTTTTAGCTGTCCGGCAGAACCATCTGACTGAAAGTCTGAAGGCAGTATTTTGCCAGTTTTTCAGCCTGTTCCGGTTGTCCGGTTTTCAGGGCATTGAATAATTCAACGTGGTAAGCGAATAGTGAATCAATCTGCACCTCTGACAATCCTGTTCCGGCATGCTCCAGATTCTTGGCCGCAAGTTCCAGCTCTTTCAGCAGGAGAATCAGGTAGCCGTTGTTGGAGACCTCAGCCAGAGACCGGAAGAATGAGATGTAAACCCGGCTGATCATTGACAGGTCGAAGTTCACAATGGCTTCGCCCAGTCTTGATGTTGCGGTTTCCAGCTCGGTGATATCCGCCGGGGAAAGGCGCAGTGTTTCGGTGCGCACAAGACCGGGAACAACCAGATAAAGGGTCTCGACCAGTTGGCGGCTTGCCTCGATGCTTTTGCGCTTGCGCAGCATTTCCCAGCTGATGCAGCCTTCCTTGTTTTTCAGGTAGCAGCCGCTTTTTTCACGGATTTCGAGATAGCCCATGCTTTCAAGGTTGCAGAGGGCTTCCCGTACCGTGTTGCGGCTGGTTTTGAACATTTCTGCCAGCCGTCTTTCACCGGGAAGTCGGTCCCCGATGGAGAAGGATTTGCCTTGCAGCATTGCAGTAATTTTCTGACAAAGGATTGGTCGTTGTGTTGATGCCATATCTGGTCCAACCAGTTTGAGGGTTAATTGATCCGCTCTCCACTTGAAGAGGTTTTATGGTCCGTTTTTTTTGAGCACAAGATGCTTTGTGAAAATAAGCACTTAAACTGGTCCAACCAGATATGAAAGTCAAATAGGCTTAGTTTGATATTGTGTTCTATAAATGATTAAAATATTAGGATTTTATTTCGAGTGCGACCTTTTTGTTTTGGAAATAAAAAAAGCGCGATGAGAAATAGTCTCATCGCGCTGTGTGGCCGATTTTGCTTGTCTGGTTGGACCAGATATGCAGCTATTTATTGATGCATTGGCCTAAGGTTTCAATGAACTTATCGTGAAGTTCGTGAAGCGGGGGAGCTGCATCAGGGTCATAGCTGTGTGTTTTTGTTGAGCAGAATATCAACACATTGGTCAGGGTTTCGTTTTCGTAGAAAGGCTGGGCATAGTATGAACGTATTCCGTGTGGAATGAACAGGGCCCAGTCGATAGGTTTGATGCTTTTGGATGTTTCCATCACCACATGATTCTTAAGATTGAAGCGGACGATGTTTTCGGCAATTGAACCTTCGTAGGGATGGGTGCGGTTTTCATCCAATCCGGCAAAAGGCTCTCCGGCAGCGGTAACTTCAACCTTGTTTTGGTCAATGAAAATTCGGGAAAGCATGATTGCATCCGTCGGGGAGCCGGAGGGCAGTGCTTGCAGTATGGTTTCCAGCAAACATTCAATGCTTTTGCATTTATTCATTTCCTTGACTGTTGCCCCTGAGGGAACGGTTTCGTTGCCCCGGACCGGGATGCCTTTGCATGCCTGACAGTCATTACGGTGATCCATAGTGATCCAGAGAAGGTTCTCGCCGTTACGCGAAATACTCTGGATGCGGATTGAACATTCGTGGTTTTTACCCATGCTGTCCGTAACAGAGAGTTTTCCGTTCCAGCGGTCTGAAAAGATAAGGCCTTCATATAATTTATGCAGGTCAGTATCTGTGTTGTGGCGGAAGATATCCTGAAAGTTCATGGAGAGCAGTTCCTGCCGTTCATATTTCAGCAGAGCTCCGGCGGCATTGTTTGCTGCACATACGGATCGGTCGGAAAAACGAACGAACAGGACCGGATCATCTATAAGATCAATCTTGGTAGCGAGATTCGGCCTGCCTTCTGTGGTCAGGATTTCATCAACCTGTCCGGAAATATCCATCAGCATGCCGACGGAGCAGGTTTGATGCAGTGGATCGGGAATAGCTCCGAGCCTGAACCATCGGGTTGAGTTTTTGTTCAGGCGCATACGGAAAACGCAACTGGTCGGTATGCGGTTCCTTACCTGCTGCAGGCTGTTCTGGAATTTTTCCCAGTCTTCGCTCAGGATCATATCGCGGGCGAGTTGCGGGTTTTGGAGGACGGATCTTACTTTTTGATTGTCGGTCGGGATTATGTAGGAATTAAGAAAAGAGATTTCATTTTCCACGATATCAATTCGCCAGACAATGGCGGGAAGTTGGTTTAAGTAGCTCGAGAAATGTTTTTCAAAGTCAGTGAATATTTTCTCGCATCCATTGGTATGATTAGGCATTCTGATCCTTATTAATATTGGCTTCTATAGATAAAAAGATAGCCCGTTTATACCTTCAATTACTGTCTTGGCAAACATGTTTCTATTGGTCCAGCCAGATTAACCGGGGGGTCCTGTTTAAGTATATTAATGAATTTATCTTGTCGGCTGCGCATGTGTTGCATGCAATTTTTGCATGATTGCATGCAAATTAAGTGTGCAAAAATAGGATTTTTCGTGAGAAATTCCTTGTTATAGCGTGGAAAGGTTATTTTTCCAGTATGTTATGCTTTTTTGCCCCGAGATTGGTTTATGGCATGTCTTATGCTAAATGGGCCGCATGCAACGTACAACTACAACCTGTCCTTACTGCGGTGCCGGCTGCTCTCTTTCTTTGGAAGTAGAGAATGGGCGCATTGTCAGTGTTTCTCCCGGACCGGAACCATCAGTCAATCAAGGCGCTTTGTGCTCCAAGGGACGGTTCGGATTCGATTTTGTTCATCATCGCGATCGGCTGACGACTCCGCTGATACGCAAGAACGGCAAGCTGGTTCCTGCTTCATGGGATGAGGCTTTGGGGCTTGTGGCAAGCCGCTTAAGTTCCATTGTCTCAGAGCATGGTCCGCAGGCTGTTGGCGGTTTTAGCAGTGCCCGCTGTACCAATGAAGAGAACTACCTTTTCCAGAAAATTTTCCGTGCAGTGTTCGGCAGCAACAATGTCGATCATTGCGCACGACTCTGACACGCTCCAACTGTAGCCGGTCTGGCTACATCATTAGGAAGCGGTTCCATGACAAATTCCATTCGCGAGCTCTGGGATATGGGAAGGGGAGACTGTGTTTGCGCCATCGGTACTAATACTACCGAATGTCATCCCATCATCGGTATCGGTATGATGGAGGCTAAACGCAACGGCGCCGGACTGGTGGTCATCGATCCCCGTGAGATCGACCTTGCACGTCAGGCCGATGTCTGGCTTAGACTCCGTCCGGGCACAGATACTCCGCTGCTTTCGTCCATTGCCAGGGTCCTTCTGGATGAAGGGTTGGCTGATATTGAATCTGTTGCCGCAGCGACTGAAGATTTTGCAGCTTTTCGGGAAGGGTTGCAGGCTTTTGATCCTGAAAGTGTTGCCGCCATCGCTGAAGTTTCTGCGGCTGATATACGCAAGGCCGCGCGGCTTATCGGAAAGTCTGCCAATGCCGCCTTCTACTACACAATGGGCGTGACCCAGCATACTACCGGAACCAATAACGTGCTTGCCGTTTCCAACCTTGCACTGGTCAGTGGAAATATAGGGCGGCCCAAGACTGGCGTGAACCCGTTGCGTGGTCAGAACAACGTACAGGGTTCATGTGATATGGGGGCCCTGCCTAATGTGCTGACCGGATATCGTTCGGTTACTGATGATGCGGTGCGGGGAACATTTGAATCCGGCTGGGGAGTGAAGCTCCCTGCTGAACCGGGGCTGACCATTCCCAAGATGTTGCATGCTGTTGAAGAAGACTGTCTTAAAGGGCTTTTTGTTTTCGGCGAAAACCCCATGCGCAGCGACCCGGATATCAGTCACGTGGAACATTGCCTGCGTCATGTTGATTTTCTTGTTGTTCAGGACCTTTTTCTTACTGAAACAGCCGAGTTGGCCGATGTTGTCCTGCCCGGAGCCAGTTTTGCCGAGAAGAACGGAACTTTTACCAGCACAGAGCGGCGTGTGCAGCGTGTACGCAAGGCCGTAGATCCTATCGGGCAAAGCCGTCCGGACTGGGAAATTCTGGCTGAGTTGCTGGCTCGTCTGGGTCGTTCTGAGAGGTACGCAAGTGCTTCAGATGTTTTTGATGAAATGCGGGCTTTGACCCCGACCCATGCAGGCATAAGTTATGAACGTTTGGAGGCTGGCGGCATTCAATGGCCCTGTCCCGAGGAAAAACATCCGGGAACTCCCATTCTGCACGTAGGGGGCTGCATGCGCGGTCCCGGTAAATTTGTGCCTCTTGAACATCGTGAACCTGCGGAACTGCCTGATGCGCAGTATCCGTTGACTCTGACCACCGGAAGGGTAGTTGCCCATTATCACACTGCCACCATGACCCGCCGCTGTTTCGGGCTGGAAGGTACCTGGCCGGAGGAACTGGTGGAGATTCATCCTGCTGATGCCGCAGCATACGGTGTAGAGGATGGCGAACTGGTGGAAATCAGCTCCCGCCGGGGAACAGTCAAGGCACGGGCATGGGTTACCAAACGTGTCCGGCGCGGACTGGTCTTTATGACTTTTCACTTTTCTGAAAGTCCGGCCAACCTGCTGACTACTTCGGCAGCTGACCCGGTTACCGGAACTCCGCAGCTGAAAGTCTGCGCTGTTTCCATCCGTAAATTTAAGGAGCCTGAAAAGTCAGTAGACGCACAGGTTTCCGCATCCATAAAGGAAGAAATTTCATGTCATCACGTTTAAGCCCTTTTGTCCTTGCCAATGCTGCAAAGTGCATCGGTTGCCGGGCCTGTGAACTGGCTTGTGCTGCTGCTCACTTGCAGGGCGGTATTTCTGTGGGAAGCTTGCAGGGCTCGCTTTCTCCCCGTCTTTACCTGATTCGCGCAGAAGAAGTCTGTGTTCCGGTGGGCTGTCGTCATTGCGAGGACGCACCCTGCGCCGCTGTCTGTCCCAATGGTGCTATCCAGCGCACTGATTCCGGTGTGCAGGTGGATGAGGATCATTGCGTCGGCTGTAAGACCTGCCTTGCTGCCTGTCCTTTTGGCGCTATGGAAATGGCCCAGATCTGGAAAGATGGCCGTCCTGCCCTGCGCAGGGTAGTTGATCCGCAGAATCCCGATTCTTACATTGTTGAACCGGCACTTTTAGCCAGCAAGTGCGACCTCTGCCACGAACGTGAAGAAGGTCCGGCATGCGTGGAAGCCTGTCCCAAGGATGCTTTGACTTTGATTGATCCCATGAAAATTAAGAAACGCCGCAATATTGAAGCTGCATTGGCCCTTGCCGGAGTCGGAGCCAGATCAGATGTAAGATCCGGGGAGGAAATGTAATTATGAATCTTTCTCAAGTAGTGGCAATTGATCCCGCTGTCTGTACCGGTTGCCGCCGTTGCGCTGAAGTCTGCCCTGTAGACGCTATCGTCGGTGCTGAAGGCGAAGCTCAGACCATTGATACCTCTAAATGCGTTATCTGCGGTCAGTGCGTATTGACCTGTTCCGCATTTGTTTCTCCTTTTGATGATGCGGCGGATGAAATTCCGGCTATGCGTAGAGAACGCGGTCTTGCTGACAATGATACAGCACCTCTTTTCGCCGCTCATTTTCGCAATGATACCAAAAGAGTTGCGGAACTGCTTGCTGATCCGGCTAATAAATCAATGGTTCAGTGTGCTCCGGCAGTACGTACTTCCATTGCTGAAGAATACGGTCTTGCTCCGGGAACCCTGACTCCGGGACAGCTTGCGGCTTCCCTGCGCCGTCTTGGTTTCGATGCTGTCTACGATACAATTTTCGCGGCGGATGTGACCATTATGGAAGAGTCTTCAGAGCTGCTGGACCGGATTAAGTCCGGCGGAACGATGCCCATGTTCACTTCCTGTTGTCCCGGTTGGGTACGCTACATGGAGACCGCATGGCCTGATCTGACCGATCATCTTTCCAGCTGTAAATCACCGCAGCAGATGGCTGGCGCGCTCTTCAAAACTTACGGGGCAGAAATCGCCGGAGTCGGTGCGGAGTCAATCGCCAGTGTTGCGGTCATGCCCTGCACAGCCAAAAAGCACGAGGCTGCCCGTCCTGAAATGCAGTCCAGCGGACAGCAGGACGTGGATGCAGTGCTTACCGTTACCGAACTTGCCGCCATGTTGAAGGCGAAAGGCATCAATCTTGCTGAAATGCCTGAAGAGGATTTTGACGTACCTATGGGCCTCTATTCCGGGGCCGGGGTTATCTTCGGAGCCACCGGGGGAGTCATGGAGGCTGCTTTGCGCACAGCAATTGCCGTTACCAGCGGTAAGGATGTCTGTGAGAGCGGGGTCGTATTTTCTCCGGCAGGGGAGGGCATCCGCAGGGCAGCCATAGATGTTGCCGGGAAGACTGTCCGCGCAGTGATTGTTTCCGGTCTGGCTAATGCCGCACCTCTTCTTGAAGATATCCGTGCCGGAAAGGCAGATTTTGATTTCATGGAAGTCATGTGCTGCCACGGAGGTTGTGTTGCCGGAGGGGGCCAGCCGAAGCTTCTGCCCGGAATCGATCGTGACGAGGTGATTGCCAAGCGCCGTGGCGGTTTACATCGTCATGACAAGGAACTTCCGGTTCGTGCTTCGCATAAAAACGAGGCAGTTACAGCTTTGTATGATAAATATTTGGGTGAGCCTCTCGGACATAGATCTCATGAGCTTCTGCACACCCACTACGGAACCGAGAGCGGGGGACATTAGCCATGAATGCTTTTGTGCTGGCTGTGCCTTCCCGTTGCATAGGTTGCCGTGCTTGCGAGATCGCCTGTGTTGACGCTCATATGGCAGCTGACATGGGGCAGGCCATGGAAAACGGCCTTCCTTTCAGTCCGCGTATTTCTGTTGTGCGCGAGTCCGGTGTTACCGCACCGATTCAGTGCCGGCAGTGCGAGGACGCACCTTGTGCCGCAGCCTGTCCGGTGGGAGCCATCGGGTACAACGGAAAGTCGGTGGTCATCGATGCTGAGCGTTGTTTCGGCTGCAAGGCTTGTCTGGCGGCTTGTCCTTTCGGAGCCATGCAGGTCGGTATAATCAATGCTGAATGTGAAGCTCCGGTAGCTCATAAGTGCGATCTTTGCGAAGGGCATCGCGATAACCCTGCATGCGTGTCAGTGTGTCCTGCCGGGGCGTTGAGTGTTTTTTCCAGCGAGTCTTTGAAAGAACTTTCAGCAAATAAGCGGCGGGAAAATGCGCGGCTCATGGCCTTTGTTGATTAAAATCTCAGTTACCTCAAGGTAATTACAGTCAGGGATTCTAAAGGGGGGCTTCCCCCTTGGTCCCGCTGAAGGTGAAATAAATTCGGTTAAAGCTCGGAGCACATCACTATGACAGATTCCATATATCGAAGCGTGGTCGAGGACCAGACGGAGCTTATCCGGCGTTTCCGTCCAGACGGGAAGCTGACCTTTGTGAACAGTGCTTTCTGCCGTTTCTACGGCATGAGTGCAGAGGAGTTGCTTGCGTCTCATTTTCAGGAACTTTTACATCCTGATGAACGTGAGAGAATTGTTCGTATGCTCTATTCACTGACACCTGAGAACCCGGAAATTGTCACTGAACCCAGTTTCACTGATGCTGCCGGAGAGGTTCATCGTGTGCAGTATGTGACCCGCGCAATTTTCGATGAAGATGGGAATGTTGTTGAATATCAGTCGGTAGGGCGTGATGTTACGGCCCAGCGGCAGGCAGAGGCTACTTTGGAAGAAGCCCGTTCCGCCATGGCGCGGGCCAGCAGGGTTACCACATTTGCCGTTGTCGGCGGCGGCATTGCCCATGAAATCAATCAGCCGCTGAATGCAATACGTTTGCTTTCCGCATCTGCTTTGTTGCTGGCGGACCGTTCCGAGAATCCGGATAAGAAAATTGTCCGTATTTTGCAGAATATTGCAGGACAGGTGGACCGCATTGATTCCATCGTCAACCATCTGCGCGAGCACTTGCGGAATAACCAGACGGTGGCAGGTGAACTCTGCAATCTCGGAAAGGCGGTGGAGTCTGCACTATCCCTGATGAGAGCTCAGATGGTTGCCAGAGGCATTGGATTGGAGCTTACCGTAGATCCTGAAATCAAGCTTGTGGTCGGGACCTCAATCAGGTTTGAAGAGCTGGTCATGAACCTTGTTGCCAATGCGATGCAGGCTCTGGAAACCTGCGATACCTGCCAGAAAACAATTTCCATCCGTGTTGTATCTCAAGGTTCTGACTCCGTGGAGCTGAGTGTGGCTGATAACGGTCCCGGATTTGATCCGAAATTGGCGGATGAGCTTTTTGAACCGTTTTTTTCAACGAAATCTCCGGGCTCTTCCATGGGACTGGGTTTGTCTATCGTACGCACAATTGTGCAATCCGCAGGCGGTTCGGTCGTTGCGGAGAACCGTCCCGAAGGCGGGGCATTACTGCGGGTCATACTGCCCGCCGCAGAGTCGGGAGGAGCCTAAAGATAATGCGTATTTTACTCGTGGACGATGATGCTCCTACCCGTGATTCTCTTGCTGAATACCTGACTCTGCTCGGGCATGCCGTCACACCTAGTGCAGAGGCTGTTTCCGCTCTCAATATATGCCGCAACCATGATTTTGAAATGGTCCTTTCAGATATCCAGATGCCGGGAAGAACCGGAATCGAGCTGGTGCGTGATATTAAAGGGCTTTCATTTACCACTGCGCCGGACGTTGTCCTTTACACCGGGCATGCTGACCTTGAACTTGCCATTGGTGCTTTGCGGGCCGGGGCCTACGATTACCTTACCAAGCCCATTAATCTGGAAGAACTGGCTGCGGTGCTGGATCGAGTGGCTGAGCATCAATCCCTTCTGCGGGAGAATGAAAAGCTGACGGATCATTTTGAGGAGGTCGTTGCCGAGGCGACCAGTGGCGTGCGGGCTGAATTGTCGCAGTTGCGCCAGCAGTTTGCTCAGCAGGCCGGACTGGATAATATCGGTTTCTTTTCCGAGGCCATGTGGGAGGTGGTCAATCAGGCCCGTCTTTACCATGAAGATCGTGATCTGCCTGTGCTTATTCAGGGAGAGACCGGAGTCGGCAAGGATATTATAGCCAAACTGATCCATTACGGTGAGGATAGTTCCCGTTCGCCGCGACCGTTTGTGGATATTAACTGTGCCGCTCTTCCGGCTAATCTTTTTGAAAGCGAATTGTTCGGTTATGAGGCCGGGGCTTTTACCGGAAGTGCCACCCGCGGCGCACGGGGCAAGATTGATCTTGCCAAAGGCGGAACTCTTTTTTTGGATGAGATCGGTGAAATCCCGGTTGAATTGCAGGCTAAGCTTCTGCGGGTCATTGAGAATAAAAGTTTTTACCGTGTCGGCGGGCTGACCAAGGTCGAGACCGATATACGCATCATTGCCGCTACCAACCTCGACCTGACTGAACGAATTGAAAAGGGGCTTTTCCGCAGCGATCTTTATTACCGCTTACGGGTCGGCAGTATAATCGTTCCTCCACTTCGTGAACGTACTGATGATATTGTCCCCTTGGCTCTGTCGTTTTTGAGAGCTTTTGCCGCAAAACGGGGCAAGGCATTTACTGATATCAGCCCGGAGGCCGCCGCAGTCCTGTTGGAACAGCCGTGGTCGGGAAATGTGCGTGAGCTCAAGAATGCCATGGAGTGGATTTCGGTCATGCATGATGCGCAAGTGTTGCAACCACAACATTTAGCCGGCTTTTTCGGGGGTATGCAAAAGAGTTCTTCCGTAAAGGAAAGAACTTCCGCAACCCGGAAAGCAGACCAGTCTAAAAAATCAAGACCTACCGACCAAGATATAGATGCTGCGCTGGTTGCAACTGGTGGCAACAAAACCAAGGCCGCCACGCGATTGGGGATTTCCATTCGTATGCTTTATTACCGGCTTGCGGCCAGAGAGCAAAACGAAGGCTAAAAAGCTTTCGTGATGATTAGATTACGGAGATTTCATGAAGCCGGATAGTACAGGATTAATAGATTTTATTGACGGTGTAAAAATCTGGGAGACAGTGAATTCCACTACCCGGACCGATGCCGCTCAAGTTCACGATATTTTGGATAAAGCCGTTCAAGCCAAGGGGCTGTCACTTGAGGAGACCGCAAGACTTTTGCAGGTCGAAGACCCGGAGCTGAACGAAGCTATTTTTGAGACCGCACGTAAAGTAAAACAGGGCATTTACGGTAACCGGCTGGTTCTGTTTGCTCCGCTTTATGTAACCAATGAGTGCGGTAACCGCTGTGCCTACTGTGGGTTCAAAGACACGAATAAGGAACTTCTGCGCCGCACACTAAGTGCTGATGAAATCCGGCAGGAAGTAACCGTGCTGGAAAATCAGGGGCATAAACGTCTGCTTCTGGTTTACGGGGAACATCCCAGATTCGGAGCTGAGTGGATAGCTGAAACAGTGCGCAATGTTTATGACACTGTGTCGGAAAAGAGCGGTGAAATCAGGCGGGTGAACATTAACTGCGCTCCGCTGGATGTTGAAGGATTCCGTAAATTGCACGAGGTGGGGATCGGTACCTATCAGTGTTTTCAGGAAACTTACCACCGCGAAACCTACGCCGAACTTCATCCCACCGGATACAAGAAAGATTACCTCTGGCGTTTGCATGCCATGCATCGGGCTATGGAAGCCGGCATCGATGATGTTGGGATGGGGACGTTGCTGGGGCTTTATGACTACCGTTTTGATACCATTGCCTTGCTGTCCCATGCCGCAGAACTGGAAGCAAAGTACGGAGTGGGTCCGCACACCTTGTCGTTCCCCCGGTTGGAACCGGCTCTTAATTCCGATATCGCCTTTAATCCACCTTATCCTATTTCTGATGCGCAGTTCAAACGGCTGGTTGCAGTGCTGCGTCTTGCAGTTCCCTATACCGGACTCATTCTCAGTACCCGCGAGAATCGTGAAATGCGCCGTGAACTGCTCGACCTTGGAATTTCACAGCTCAGTGCCGGATCTAGAACTTATCCCGGTGCGTATAGCGACCCTGATTATGACCGCCCGGATGTGCAGCAGTTCTGCATTGGCGATAACCGCAGCCTTGAAGAGGTAATCGGAGAGATTGTGGAGCATGGCTACGTACCTTCATGGTGTACAGCCTGCTACCGAGCGGGCAGGACCGGAGAACATTTCATGGAGCTGGCAAAGAAAGGGTTCATTCAGAGATTCTGTCATCCCAATGCCTTGCTGACTTTTAAGGAATACCTGCTGGATTACGCTCAAGCGGAAACGCAGGAACAGGGCAATTCGCTGATCAGCCATGAGCTGGAAGGCCTTGCCGAGAAACGCAGGACTGCTGTTGCAGACAGGCTTAACCGTATCGAACACGGCGAGCGGGATTTGTATCTTTGATTCACTCTCAGGCCGATTACCTCGACGATATCACTTATGACCGTAAAAGAAATATTGCACGTCCTTAAGGCGGATAATTCCGAAGCCTTATTTGCACAGGCCCGAGAAATCCGTAATTCCGTGTTCGGTAATGAGGTCTTTCAGCGCGGGGTGGTTGAATTCTCCAACAGGTGCCGCAAGAATTGCCATTACTGCGGTCTTCGTTGCTGCAACGGGCAGGTGGAACGTTATTCCCTTGATGCGGATTCAATCCTTTCAGCAGCCCGCTGCGCCATTGATGCGGGCTTGGGAACTGTGGTCTTGCAGTCAGGTGATGATAAGAGTCTGGACCCTGGTTTTATTGGAAAGATAGTTCAATCCATCAAGGCTTATGCCGATGTATCGGTAACCCTGTGCCTTGGTGATCATGACAGGGATACATATAAATACTGGCGTGATTGCGGAGCAGACCGCTATCTCCTAAAAATGGAGACCTTCAACAGTGAACTGCACGCCAGACTTCGTCCCGGACAGAGTGTTTCTGAACGTCTAGCCCGTTTGGAAACATTATGCAGCCTTGGCTATGAGGCGGGGTCCGGTCTGATTACAGGCTTACCCGGCATGACCCCGGAAATTCTGGCTGAGGACTTATGGCGGCTGAGTTTATTGCCGCTGGATATGATAGCGGTGGGGCCGTTTATTCCACATCCCGATACGCCCCTTGGACGTTTCTGGGCAGGCAGCCTCGAGGAAACTTTGCGGGCGACTTCGTTGGTGCGGATCATGAATTCGAAGGTCAATATCCCGGCAACCAGTGCTTTGGATGCTTTGGTTGCAAACGGTCGGGAGCAGGGCCTTGAGGCCGGAGCCAACGTGGTTATGCCTTCAGTTACCCCGGAGTCCGTTCGTTCAGAATACAGCATCTATCCCGGTAAGAACTCATCAGTCGATTCTGTTTTGAAAAATGTTGTCCAGATGCAGCGGAGATTGAAAATAGCGGGTTTCCATCCCTCCTCCACTCGCGGTCAGTCTCCGCTGCGGACAACAAAGGACAAGGAATGTACCCATGCGTGACAAAGCCTCAAGAGGCGAGCATGGATATTCAATTAAAGATTGTACAAACTCATGTTCGGAGTCGGGCTTAACTGCATGTCCGGCTTGATGTGTTCCATTGCTAAACGGCGGACATCGTCCATAGTCTTTGCCGTGGCGAATTTGGCTTGCAGGCTGTGTCCAAATCGGAAATTAGCTGCAAAGTAGGCCATGAAAAGCTTGAATCTTTTTATACCTCTGATGGGATCGAATTCCTGTTCCAAGGCTGTAGCAAGGCGTAGGATGTAGTCCTGAAAAATATTGTCGTCCGGTGTGAATCCGGTTGTCCATTGGGCAAAAATCCAAGGGCGGGCCACAGCCATGCGGCCTATGGATATTCCATCACAACCAGTTCTCTCCAGCATATTCTGACAGTGCTGCGGTGTTGTCACATCACCATTGCCGAAGACAGGGATGGAGACCGCTTTCTTGATGTAACGTATGTGATCAATGTAGGGCGGGCGGGTTCGTTTGTCCGGGGCCACTCGCGGGTGGAAAACAAGGCAATCTGCTCCAGCAGCTTCAAGGTCTTTAGCCAGAGCCACTGCCGGTCCTATTTCCTTGGACCAGCCGGTGCGAAATTTGACAAACACCGGAATGGACACAGCTTTACGCACTGCTTCCACGATGGCAACCGCCTTTTCCGGTGTCTTAAGCAACGCTGCTCCTGCCTCGCGTTTTATCATTCCCCGTGCTGAGCAGCCCATGTTGATATCCACGCCAAAGAATCCTTCGCGCTCTACACGTTCTGCTGCAATCACCATTTCTTCCGGTTCCGCTCCCACTATTTGACATACAAGGCTGGGAAGCTCCCATTCGTGCCAACTGAAAACAGGAGAAATTCTGGGGTTTTCTGTTGGTACAGCTCTTGCGCTGCACATTTCGGTAAAGGCCAGTCCGCAGGAACCATAGTGTGCCAGCACTTGACGAAAGGCACTGTGGGTCAGTCCGGCCATAGGAGCCAGCCACAACCTGTTGGCAATGGATTTTCCGCCAATGGTAATGGTAGTGCCGAGTTGGTCCGCCAGTTTAGGCAAGTGGGTAGTAATTGATTCGGTCATGAAATCTGTAAGACTGTTTTATAGGTGTCACGGGATGCTGACTTCCGTATCCTGTTGTTGAATATCGGGCAAGTCTTGAGCGAGTGAAAAAAATCTGTCTTCGGTGAATTCGCACACTGCTGTCAGTAGAGAATAAAAGAGGCCTAACAATGTGTTGAACCATTGTTAGGCCTCTTTTTGTCCGGAAAATTTGTGTTTGTGGCCGTATAATGACTTTTTGTTGACACCTATACCCCGTATGGGTATATTAGCGTCGAAGAGTTGGATAAAAATGTCTCTTTGCTTTCAGAAAAGGTGGGGAGATGTTATGGGTTAAGAAAATAATTTTTGGAGGTTTGTAATGAATCGCAAGGTAATAGGCACTTTGATGTGTGTTCTTATGGTTCTGTCCATGGCCAGCATGGCTGCTGCTTTCGGTGACGGTAATGCGCGCAAGGGTAAATTTCTGTATCGTAAACACTGCCGCTCATGTCACGGCGCAACTGCATCCGATTTAAGTCCCAGCACCAAGACACAGGCTGAGTGGACTGCCATGTTCTCTGATACTTCCAAGATCCCTTGTTCCTCTGATTGGAGCAAAGTCAAAGAAAAAGACATCAACGATATTTTTACCTACCTGCATGATTATGCCAAGGATTCCCCGTCCCCGGCAAAGTGCAGCTAGTGTCTAGTTAACAGTAATATTTATGTGCGGCGGAAGACCTGATTCCGCCGCACTAATCTAAACTCCTTTCCACTTGATCAACATGGAGGTGGAAGTGGCTAAAGACAAGACCAGGCTTTCCCGCCGTGACTTTTTTAAGGCCTCCGGGATGCTGGCCGCTGCCGCAGCCGGGAGTGTCCCCGCACTGGGCGGACTCGAAGCGGCGTCCGCACAGACAACTAATTCATCGGGTAAATGGGAATCGGCCTTTTCGGCCTGTGACATGTGCTTCAACAAGTGCGGCTGCATCGCCCGTGTTCAGGACGGTGTGGTCAAGAAACTTGATCCCAACCCTAAATTTTTAAAATCCAGAGGCATGCTCTGCGCACGCGGTAATGCCGGTGTCGCACAAATGTATGCTCCTGACCGTCTCAAGTATCCCCTTCTCAGAAAGGGCGAGCGCGGTGAGGGCAAATGGCAACGCATTCCGTGGGATGAAGCCATCGATATGATGGCGGAAAAGATGCAGGACATCCGTCAGAAGTATACCCCCTGTGGGCATCTCTTTACTGCCGGAGCCGATCTGCAATCCAAGTTTGTAGGCCGTTTTGCAGAAGTGTACGGATCATACAACGTGACTTCCCACGAATCCCTCTGCCTGCTCAGCGGGAGCCGTGCCTTTCTTGATACTTTTGGCGAAGTTCCTTTCGCTGACGTTCTCAACAGTAAGTATATCATCATGGCCGGGGCCAACCGCTTTGAAGCTCTTGTTACCCCTGATTCCATAGACCTGATGACCGCCATGCAGAAGGGCTCCAAGCTTGTGGTGCTCGACCCGCGCTATACCAAGACCGCAGCATTGGCGAACGAATGGTATCCCATCCAGCCCGGTACGGATATGGCCTTCATGCTCGCACTGGCGCACGTCATCATTAATGAAGAGCTTTATGACAGGAAGTGGATCGCCGAGAAGACCTACGGCATTGATCAGCTTCGCGAACATGTGCAGAAATATGATCCCCGTTTTGCTGCTGAAGAGTGCGGCATTCCTGCGCAGGACATCGCACGCATAGCCCGTGAACTGGCTGCTGCCGCTCCTGCTTCCATGATTTATCCCGGTCGCCGTACTTCCGATTACAAGAATTCCACGCAGGTTCGCCGCAGCTTTGCCATTGTGAACGGTCTGCTTGGAAACTGGGACCAGCCCGGAGGGCTGCTGGCCGCACGTGAAGTGGGACTTAAAGGCGTTCCTTACGATGCTCCCTGGTATGACGATAATCCGGATGACCGCATTGATGCCCACAAGGTGCCCATGCTGTTTGAGCATGACGGATCGTTCGTCCTTACCCGTGATGCCATACTCGAAGGTAAGCCGTATCCCATCAAAGGCTGGTTCGTATACAAGACCAATCCCATGGGAACAGCACCCAACCGTGCTAAGACCATTGAGATGTGCAACTCCATGGAATTCATGATTGTTGTGGATATTGCCATGAGTGATACCGCATGGATGGCTGATCTCGTACTGCCGGCCCCAAGCTATCTTGAGCGGCAGGATCCGGCGTCAGGTCTTCAGGGCTCTGTTGCCTGTGCTTGTGTTGTACAGCGAGATCCGGTGGTTCCGGCTCTATATGAGTCCCGCCCGGTTTTCGATGTGCTTAAGGATGTGGCAGGAAAGCTGGAACTTGGCGAATACTTTGATTTTACCATTGAAGAGTACCGTAAGCAGCAGTTGCGCGACCTGCCCGGAGCCGCAGAAGCCTTCAGGAAAGACGGGGTCTATTACAACCCCAGTAAGGTTTACGGTATTTATGAAGACCGTGTTTACAAAACACTGAGTAAAAAGGTTGAACTTTACAACCAGCGTTACGAAAAAATGGGCGTGGACCCAATGCCGGTTTACACTCCGCCTGCCAAGCCGCCTAAAAACAGGTTTCGCATGGTTGTGGGCCGCAGTGCATCGGTAACCCAGACCTCATCCCAGAACAACACGGTTCTGCATCAGCTTACCGGACCGAACACTCTCTGGCTGAATACCAAGGCTGCCGACAAGCTGGGTATCAAGCCCGGAGATCTGGTCGAAGTAGCCAGTTCTGTCGGCAAGGGTGAACTCAAGGTGGAAATCACTGACGGCATTCTTGAGGATACCGTGTATATGCTTTCCGGTTTCGGCGCGTTGTCTCCGCAACTGAGCCTCATCTTCGGTGAAGGAGCCAGCATGGCTGCCGTATTGCAGGAAGGATATGATGAAATCTGCGGTAACGCGGCCCTGCATGAAACATTTGTTTCCGTAACAAGGAAGGTGGCCTCATGAGTAAGACAGTACAACTCGCAATGGTCATCGATTCGTCAAAGTGCATAGATTGCAAGGGCTGCATGGCTTCCTGCAAGGTCGCCAACGATGTGCCGGACGGTCAGTGGCGTAACTGGATCAAGGCTTCCGTGCCGGACTTTGCTTCCGGCAAACCGAAGACTCATTTCCAGCCCGGCGGCTGCATGCATTGCGACAATCCCACCTGTGTTCAGGCCTGTCCCACCGGGGCGACTTTCAAAGACAAAACAGACGGCACTGTACGCATCGACACATCACTGTGCATCGGTTGCGGCAACTGTATGCCCGCTTGTCCCTATGATGCGCGTTTCCGTAATGAAATTACCCGCAAAGCCGATAAGTGCGATTTCTGTGCTGATCGCCGTGCGCAGGGATTGCTCCCCGCATGTGTGGACACTTGTCCCACCAAGGCCCGGGTTTTCGGTGACATAAACGATCCCGACTCTGAAGCTTACAGACTGCTTCAGGAAAACAAGGGCAAGCTGGTCCGTGTGATCAATGCCAAGTCGGATACCAAGCCGAACATGATCTATCTCGGCGAAACCGCTCCGCTGGAATGGCCAGTGGAAGCGAGAATGCCTACTGCAATGGATGTACTGACCACCATGGTCAACCCTGTGGTTAAGACCGTGGTCGGCCTTTCAGGACTCGGAGTGGCGGTTATGCTGGGCCGTCAGCTTCTGGTCGGGTCCGATGAACATGACGACTCCCGGAGCAAGGGAGGTGATGCCTAATGAGTCAGAGACAATACAAGCGGCATGACCGCTCGGACATCTTTATCCACTGGTTCAACGCAGTCTGCTGGTTCCTTTTGCTGGTAACCGGACTGGGACTTTTCGGTAACCCGGAAATTGATCCGCTTGGCTCAGGTTATCCGGCCTTTATGCGTTCATTGGTTGGCGGAGGAGGGAACCTGCTGATCATCCATGTCACCCTCGGCCTCATCTGGGCTGGTGGTCTGCTTTTGTACATGCTGATCAATTTTAAGGGAGCTGTCTTCTTTTTGAAGGAAATCTTCATGGTTGATCCGGCTCGGGACATAACCTGGATGATCCGCAAGATGATCCTTATGACCGCCGGACCTAAATTGCTGGGCAAGAATTCCGAATTGCCCGATCAGGGGTATTACAACATGGGCCAGAAGGCTTTTGCTCAGGCTTCTGTTGTGGGTGGTGTCGTGATCGTTGTGACCGGGATCATCATGTTCCTGTCCGACCAAACCTTAGGTGCGGAACATATGGCCTTGGTCAGTTGGTCCATCACCCTGCATTACCTTGCCGTAGGTCTGGTCTTCGCAGGTCTGCTGGTACACATCTACATGGCGGCCATATCACCGGAAGAAAAGCCCGGATTCCGTTCTATGTTTACCGGACATGTTCCCGAGGATTACGCCAAGCATCACCATAAACTCTGGTACGAGCGGGTAAAAGATAACCCTTCGTCTGAAGTTTAGCGCAAAAATCAAACACACAAAGCGGCGAAGCCATACTAAAAGGGGTTAAGGTCCCCGGCAGGGACCGCCGGTAGGCCGCATCACAATAAAAAGAGCAAAGGGAGAATTACATGAGGAAAATGCAGTTTTTCAAGGTAGTGGTACTGGCACTGTGTCTGGCGTTCATAGCTGCACCGGCCATGGCTAAGGAAGTTGTCCCCAAGAGTAAGATGCAGGACTGGATGTACAAGGACATGGTTGATACCGACTTTGTTGCCAAGTACGCCAAAATGCCCAAACCTGAAGGCGTGATGATCATTGATTCCCGTCCTTACAAGGGCAAGTATATCCTTGGATATATTCCTACTGCTGTCTCCATTCCGGATTCAAAATTTGACGAGATGACCGACAAGCTGCCTAAAGACAAAAACACCCTGCTCATTTTTTATTGTCAGGGCCTTAAATGCAAATTGAGCCACAAGTCAGCTAAGAAAGCTGTAAAGCTTGGCTATAAAAACGTAAAAGTATACCCCTATGGGTACCCCGGCTGGATGAAATCCGGTCGCTATGGCGGTATCGGCCTTGAAACTGTTGCCGAGATGATGGCTAACGGCGACCCTTACATGCTGATCGATGCCCGTCCGACCAAGAAGTTTCTGGCAGGTTCCATTCCGTCAGCTATCTCCATTCCCGATTCCAAATGGGCTAAGCGCACCGGCCTGCTGCCCGCAGATAAGAAAAACACCAAGCTTATCTACTTCTGCGGTGGTTATAAGTGCAAGCTGAGTCATAAGTCTGCCATCCGTGCAATGGGCATCGGCTATAAAAACGTGCATGTTGCCGAAGCAGGATATCCTGGTTGGAAGAAAATGTTCGGTGCATCCGGTGCTGTTGAAGTTAAGTCCGGCGGCGAAGAAGGCAGCATCGATATTGAGCAGTTCAAGAAGATTGTTGCTGAAAATCCGAACTCAATCATGTTGATCGATGTTCGTGATGCTGATGAATACGCGCAGGGCCATATTCCCAGTGCTGTGAATATGTCAGTGGACATGCTTGAGAAGAAGATAAAGACACTCCCCGCTGACAAGCCCATCGTGTTTGTATGTACAACCGGAGCACGCAGCGGCGAAGCTTACTACATGACCTTGGACATGCGTCCTGATATTAAGAAAGTATATTACCTTGAAGCTGAAACCGATTTCCATAAGGACGGTTCCTTCACAATTCATACCCCCAAAAAATAGTCAGTAGTCTGGGCCGGGACTTAGGTCCCGGCCCAGACTACTTCGGGAGTAGCAATGATCCGGATGCGGATTTCCATCACAACGTTCTTTTTGTTCCTGATAATGTTCTCGGCCGTACAGGTTCGGGCTGAACAAGAGCGTCCAATCTGGTGGAATGATGTGCAGAAGGAAGCTGACCGTTACGGCTATAAGCTGTTGGACGGACCGGGAGTTGAAGAGAAATTAAAAGAAGTTCCCGGAATTATGCTGCTGGATGTGCGGGCCGGATACGAATTTGAAGGAGGGCATATTCCCGGTGCCCGGAACATGGAATTTGAACTTGGCGAAGACCAGTACTTCTCCAAGGAAAGAGAAAAGCAGTTGCGGGAGTTGCTTGGGCCGGATCTTAACCGTCCGGTGATTATCTACTGCCGCAGCTTCAGGTGACTGCGCAGTTCCATTGCGGCTCGCCGTGCAGCGCGCCTCGGTTATACGAACATTTACCGCTATGCTGCGGGATGGTTCGGCTGGGTGGAGACTCATCTGCCGGAAAAACAGACGGTAGAACTGAAGATCATTCCGGATATGAATTTTGCATTCTCCGGCAACGCTGAAGAGCGCTCTTATCTTGGGTTAGACAAAGGGAAAAGCGACCTGAATCTGTCCTCACTCGATGCGAAATATTTCCTGCTACTGCTGGTGGAAGAAGGTCATGCTGAAAACGCACAGGCGGTTCTTAGTGTTGATGCTGCGCGCAGGGAACTTGAATGCTGTACCCCGGACATGCTGTTCATAACTGTCGGGTTCGGCATGAATCGTCGCGAAGCCATACGTTTCCACAAGATCAACAATGCCGGGATTCCCATGCTTGCTGATCCCGTGGAACACAGTGGGGCTTTAAGAGAAGGGGAGCAACTTCCTGTCGTATTCATGTTGAAAAAGGAAGAGGATGCTTTTGCGGTAATGTTTGTCTGCAATGATCTGGTTTCCGGACCGGCACCGCTGGTTATAAGAATCAACGATGCCCTTAGCGGAAAACCCGGACGAAAATGTATTAGGAGGAAGTAACTTCTTCCAGCATGGCAATCAGCAGTTCAGATGCTGCAATGTAAAATTTAATGGCATCGCTGTCAGCCAGCTTTTCATTGAATTTGCGGACCCAGACCATTTTTTGTGCTGCAAATGCTCTGGCCTGCTTGAGGGAATCCTCATCGTTTCCACCCCAGCCGTTGGCCAGCAGCACGTAGAGGTATTCCAGCTCAATGCAGAGATGGTCCATAGGTTCGGAAGCCTGTTCCCCGGTGGGGGCAAGCCCGGCTTCTTCAAGAAGTTTGCTCATGGTAACATGGGATTCGCCCATAACTCTGCCGGAGCCCGGTTCGTAGCATGATTCATAAAGCGGGGCGACAATCCCGTCACGGCTGTTGATGAACAACCTTACGTATTCGGACTCAAGCTCGGCACAGAAAGTGTCGGTGACATCCGGGTAGGATGTTTGGAGATCTTTCAGTGGTCCTGAAAGGGATTGCAGCGATTCCGTTGAAAGTGTAGCCAGTTCGGGCAGACCTTCGTCCAGAAGTGCGGCACATTCTTCGGGGTTTATCCCTCTGAAAATAATGGCACACAGCTCAATACAGTTGAGCAGGCAAACCTGATCAAGGTTTTCTTCTTCGGACGTTGGTGTGTTGGTATTTTTATCAGTCATCAGGGGACTCTACTTAATCTCTCATGCACATACAAGATCAAGGAGCACGTTATGCCCGAATCCGCAGCAGAACAGGAAAAAATCAAAATTGATGTCCTTAAGCGCATGAAGCGTATCGAAGGACAGATCAGAGGAATTCAGGGAATGATTGAAAGTGGCAAGGAATGCAGCGATATCTTAACGCAGGTAAAAGCTGCGCGTTCCGCCCTTAAATCTTCAACTAAACTTATTATGAAACGTTACATGCTTAAGTGCTATGCCGAGGCCATCGAAAGCGGTGAAGACCCGGTTGAGGCAATGGATAAGTTCGTAACTGTCAT
This sequence comes from Maridesulfovibrio salexigens DSM 2638, assembly GCF_000023445.1. Classification (GTDB taxonomy): domain Bacteria; phylum Desulfobacterota; class Desulfovibrionia; order Desulfovibrionales; family Desulfovibrionaceae; genus Maridesulfovibrio; species Maridesulfovibrio salexigens. Next base: position 404,545 of record NC_012881.1, read on the forward strand.
GACCAATTATATGGAGTAGGTATTGTAATGGGAAGATCGGTTTTTGTTGTAATTCTGTTTTTGGGGCTTGCCGCCAACGCTATTGCTGGCAGTAATTTGAATCGTTGCTTTTACAGTATGGACAGTAACGGTGATGAAATGGTTACCGTTGACGAATTTAAGGCTGCTCTTCCTGATTCAGCCGATGTTTTCGAAGAAGCCGATGCTGACAAAAGCGGAGCACTGGATCATGACGAATGGGAATCTTTCAAAAGCTCCAAAGGAATTGAAGAGCAGCATAACAGCTGATTTCAAAGAAAGTAGAATTTAAGGGCGTACTTAATCAACACACACCCTAATTTATAAGGACATCCAGATCTATGAACATCGGACCGTATACTTTTGAAGAGTTCAAGGAAGTTGCCCGTAAATTTCACGGATATCCCGCTCCCGGATTGCTTATCGGCGGGTATATGGTGGAGGAAGCCAAGAAACATCTTCCCGCAGACACTCTTTTTGATGCTGTGGTGGAAACCGGGAAATGTCTGCCTGATGCTGTTCAGATCCTCACCCTTTGCTCATATGGAAACGGCTGGATGAAAGTAATCAAGCTTGGACGTTACGCTCTTTCTCTTTACGATAAGTATACAGGGAAAGGTGTGCGTATCCATATTGATACTGAAAAGCTGGAAAACTGGCCGGAAATCAAGGCCTGGTTTTTGAAACTGAAGCCGAAAAAGGAACAGGATACCGATAAACTTTTCGCTGAAATATGTGAGGCCGGACCGTCACTTTGTTCCATCACCCCTGTTCAGATTGCGCCCGATTTTATGGGGCATAAGCATATGCGTGATATCGGTATCTGTCCGTCTTGCAATGAAGCTTATCCGCTCAGTGACGGGGCAATATGCCGTGGTTGTCAGGGAGAAGTGCCTTATGTGGGCGGCTCTCGCGATGTTGTTCGCGAAGATTGCGTTGTGGCTGTGGAAGTTGAGGACGCAGTAGGCAGAACCGCTTTGCATGACATGACCCGTATTGAACCCGGAGTTTACAAGGGGCCGGAGTTCAAGGCCGGGCAGGAAATCACTGCCGGGGATGTCTGTCGCTTGCAGCAGATGGGTCGTAACCGGGTTTATGTTCAGGATGAAAGTTCTGCGGATGGAATGGTTCATGAGAATGAAGCCGCACAAGCCTTTGCAGACCGAATGGCCGGGGAAGGAATTGTGTTCAAGGCTCCCCCGGAAGAAGGTAAAATCAGTTTCTGTGCAGCTTACAAAGGACTGTTTTCCATCAACCGTGATATTCTTGAGCGGTTCAACATGCTGCCCGATGTGATGTGTACTTCCAGACAGGGCGATATCCTTGTGGATGAAGGAAAGCCTGTTGCCGGAACAAGGGCTATCCCTCTGCATATTTCCGAAACCGTTTTCCGTAATGCCTTATCCGTGCTTGATGAAGATCCGCTCTTTTCCGTCATTCCATTGAGAAAGGCCAAAGTAGGAATTCTGGTTACCGGAACTGAAGTCTTTCAAGGTCTGATAGAAGATAAATTTGTTCCGATCATCAGTGGAAAGGTGGAACGTCTGGGGTGTGAAGTTGCTGCAAGCGTGATTGTTCCTGATGATAAGGATGCTATTTCAAATGGCGTGAATGAACTTTTGAAGCAGGGTGCTGATCTGATTGTAACCACGGCAGGTCTTTCCGTAGACCCTGATGATGCTACCCGCGCCGGTCTGGTTGATGCCGGGCTGAAGGATGCTTTATTCGGAGTCCCCGCGTTGCCCGGAACCATGCTTTTGCTCGGGAAGATTCAGCATGCTGATGTTATCGGCGTTCCGGCCTGTGCTTTATTCTACAAGATTACCAGTTTTGATTTGGTGCTGCCGCGTATTCTTGCGGGGCAGGCCATCACGCGCAAAGAGCTTACTCGCTTAGCCGAGGGCGGACTTTGTCTTAACTGTCGTTCTTGTACTTTTCCGAAGTGTCCGTTTGGAAAGTAGAATAGCTGGGTATGTTTTCGTTCCCCCTTCTTTCCCCGGCAGTGGAGAGTCTGCCGGAGAAAAAGGGGTGCCGCTTAAATGCGGCGCGGCAGTTTACAGGAAGTAATTAACTGCCGCTAGGCCGGTCAGGGACATTGTGATGGTGTATGGTAATGCCAGCATTACCATCCGGCCGTATGAGAGGCGTATCACCGGTGCAAGAGCTGATGTCAGGAGAAAGAGGAATGCAGCCTGACCGTTGGGGGTCGCCACACTGGGGATGTTGGTCCCGGTGTTAATGGCAACGGCCAGCTTGTCGAAGTGGTGCATGATCTCAAGAACTTTTGTAGCGGTAGCCTGAGGCATGCCTGCGACAACATCGATCCTCGCCAGATGAGGATCGGTAAGCTTTTCCATCAGAGCCTGAGCGCTCATACCGATGTCAGGGAGAGTCCCCAGCAGGTTGATAAAGTGAAGTTTTGTTTCTGATATATAAACAGTAGCCACAAATACGTTGTCAGAAATTGCAGAGAGCAATCCGTTGGCAATGTAGTATGCGGCAAGCTGAGTATGTCCCTGCATGCTGAGAACGAACTCAATGATCGGGTGGAATATTTCCTGATCATGGATCACAGCCACGATAGAGAAGAAGACCACCAGCAGAGCGGTAAAAGGAAGTGCTTCTTCAAAAGCCTTACCAAGCTGGTGCTCTTCGATATAGCCGTTCATGGAAGTCAGGAAGATGATTACAGAAAGTCCGATGATCCCCACTGCAGCAAGGTGAAAAGCAAGAGCCACGACCAGCCAGACCCCGGTCAGGGATTGGATGATCAGTCTGGTTTTGCCTGCCTGACCTTGTTTTTCTTCCATTTTTACCGCTGTTTCGAGCAGGTGTGAACGTATGTTTCCGGGCAGTTTTGCGCCGTATCCGAAAAGATGAAATTTTTCCACAGTCATACAGGTCAGCAAGCCCACTGCAAGCACAGGCAGGGATACGGGCATTACTTCCAGAAAGAATTCCACAAAATGCCAGCCCATTTCACCGCCGATAAGCAGGTTCTGGGGTTCACCAACAAGCGTACATACTCCGCCCAATGCAGTACCGACAGCACCGTGCATCATCAGGTTGCGCAGGAAGGCCCGGAATTCTTTAAGGTCTGAGCGGTTCTTTTCAATTACCGCCTGATCGCTGCAAAGGTCGTGCTCGCAATGCAGTGTCTTGCCGGAAGCAAACCTGTGGTAGATATTGTAGAAACTGTAGGCCACGGCAATGATGACCGCAGTAACGGTAAGGGCATCCAGAAAAGCGGACAGAAATGCTCCGGCAAAGCAGAACATTAATGAAATGGCGACCTTGGAATGAACCCGGACCAGAATGCGGGTAAAGGTGAATTGCAGGAATTCTTTCATGAAGTAGATACCGGCGACCATGAAGATCAGCAGCAGTATAACCTCAAAGTTATTCAGTGCTTCGTGGTAGATGGTTTCTGTTGAAGTCAGGCCCATGAACACTGCTTCGATGGCCAGCAGTCCGCCTGCTGGAAGGGGGTAGCACTTCAGTGCCATTGCCAGCGTGAAAATGAATTCACCGATTAATGCCCAGCCTGCAACCTGTGGTCCGGCTGTGAGCATGAGTACGGGGTTGATGACCAGAAAGGCCAGAATAACTTGCTTGTACCATTTGGGAGCATGGCCGAGGAAGTTGTTTCCGAGTGATTGCAGGAATGTCTGCTGCATCAGAATCTCCTTTTATAATTCATGCCGGATATCGCGCGGCAGTATCCGTTTGTCGTGCTCTTTTCCGGTATAGTTTGCGTTTCTATTTATGGCAGGTGGAGGAATATCCGCGAAATTGCTGGGCGGATATTCCTCCGGGGGAGTGCTAGCGTAAGGTCCTTGAAATAAGGTTTGGTGCTAATAAAGTATCATCAGAGCGGAGATCATGACGGCCATATACAAGATGGTCATACCGGTCCCGGCACGGACGTAGTCGACTGTTTTGTATCCTCCGGGGCGCATAATCAGGGCGTTAACCTGATGGGTTGGCAGAACGAAGGTGTTCGAAGCTGCGACCGCCACAGTCAGGGCTGCGATGCGCGGATCGACTCCGGCATTGAGGGCCATGTTCATGGACAGGGGCACCAGTAGGACTGTTGCGCCTACATTTGAGGCCACCAGAGTGAAGAACGAGGTCAGCGCACCGATTACAGTCAATAGAATCAGGGCCGAGGGGTGTCCCAATGCGGCCATGATGGTGTCTGCAATATATTTTGCTGCCCCGGTGTTCTCAAAAGCCATGCCCAGCGGGATAAGACCGCCGAGTAGGAATACGGTCATCCAGTCTACGGACTGGTATGCTTCATCAATGCTCAGGACTTTGGTCAGAACCATTCCCAGTGCGCCGGTCAGCAGTGCGATGGAGAGCTGAATGTGCAGGCCGAGGATCATGAACAGGGAAACCGCCAGCCACATGAGGGCCAGTTTTGCCTTTTCAGTGCGCAGGATTTCGCCTTTTACTTCTTCGGTAAATACAAAGTCCGGACGGTCTTTGAGCATGTGGAACATTTCCCAGCGACCATGCAGCAGAAGGGCATCACCGGATTCTAAGCGCAGGTCGGTCAACCCGCTGATGAACAGTTTCTCGCCCCTGAAGATTGCCACCGGGGAAACCTGAAAGCGGTTACGGATGCCCAGAGTACGCAGTGTTTCGCCTACAAGTTCTGAGCGTGGGGTGATGATACCTTCCATGAGTCCGGCATTGTTGGGAGAAAGTTCTTCGGCAAAGGTTTCAAGGTCGTCCTTGAGAGCCCAGCCGTAGTCCGCAGCCATGCGCTGCACAGATTCGATCGGGCCGACCACTGCAAGATGGTCTCCGGGCAGGATTACTTCCTGTGCATCCGGGGCGATCTTATGGTTTTTGCCGCGTTCGCGCGCAATTGCGACAATGGTTGAAAAATAAATGGGGCGTAGCTCAAGGTTCATGAGATCATGGTCGCAGCTCCATGTTTCAGGAACATGCATCTCATATAGGGAGCCGATGCCGCCGTATGTGTTGGCGAGCAATTCGGACATGGGGCCCGAAGTTTCGCCTACGTTTTTGCTGGGCAGGATGAAACGGCCCAGAATAATGAAATAGATGAGTGCGGCAACAAGAAGACAGATGCCTATAGGTGTTACCCCGAACATTCCGAAGGGTTCGTAATGTTTACCGCCTACGATCATAAGGTCGTTAAGCAGGATCAGAGGACTGGAGCCTACAAGGGTCAGGCAGCCGCCGATAATGGCGCAGAATCCCATGGGCATAAGCAGTCTGCCAACAGGAACTCCGGTCTGGTTGCCGATGCGTTTGGCTGCGGGCAGGAACAGGGCTGCGGCCCCGATATTCTGCATAAATCCTGAAATTATGGCGACAGTTCCGGCTATGAGTGACATGATCCTGGTTTCGCTTTTTCCTGCGAATTTAAGGATAACCCGTGCCAGGGAGTTCATTACGCCGGTCTTGTCCAGTCCGGCTCCGATGATGATAACAGCAATGATGGAGACGACAGCGTTACTGCTTAAACCGCTGATGGCCTGTTTTGGAGTAACAAGCCCGAGCAGGGGCAGTAAAACCATCATGATGATGCCGACTACGTCGACCCTCACCCATTCGAATATGAAAAGCAGCACCGCGAAGGCCAGTACTGCCATTACGAGAAGAATTTCTGGAGTCATAAGTATCCCTTTAGTATTTGAAACAGCAAGAAAACCCGGGATTACCCGACTCTAAGTGTCGCTCGTGTGTACACCGGAATAGTTGTTCCGGCATTTTGGGTACGGATAACATCTTCCATAACGTAACGTAGTTCTTCGTCCTGATTATGGAGTTCGGCCACAACAGAATCTTCAGCACCTTGTTTTACAACGTGCGCGAAGCAGAGACCTGCTTCCTTCGCCTTTGTGGAGAAATGAGAGATATTTTTTTCGGATTGGGAACAGAAATCGGTGAAATTAGAGCCCCGTTCATCCAGATTTAGTGCGATCAAGCTACTTTTGGTTCTGGCAGCCATTTCAACTGCATAGCTTACTACTTTGCCGGAAAAAGCGGCTCCCTTGCTTACCACAAGGATTTTGCCGCCTGAGCAGGTACATTCAGAAAGGCCGTTTACCAGCTCGTTATTATCCTTTTGGACAACTTCTTTCTTAGTGTTGCCGGATAAAAATCGGTTGAATAAAGTTATCAAGAAAACCTCCCTCTCTGTGGGGTCGACTAAAGCCTGATCCCGGTTGATGGCCCACGCTCCGACATTACAGGTGTTGCTTCGATTTGCTGCCTTTGATGCATAATAGCGTTCCAAAAGACCGAAAAATCCTTGTTCTGTGGCCATGGTGCCTCCTGATTGTTGTTTCCTTCCTTGAACTTGCCCCTCATAAATCAATATCCATGCCAAGGCTTATTTTTTATAAAAAGTCTTTAGAAACAATAGTTTATGGAAAAAGGCGTTTGGGTGGGTTTTTATTGGTGTTGCTATCTGCAACATTTTTTAAGGAAGGCGCTTTGGGTTTTACTGAAAGCTTACTGAATCCCTGCAAAACAGTGTGTTGCTTTTTGCAACGATTTAAGAGTTGTTTTTTGATCGTGGTGCAGTGGAATATTAATTTTTATGAGTTAGGTTGGTGTTTTTGAAAGCTGTCAGAGTGCGCAGTTTGGTTGTTTGGTGTGTTTTTTGTAAGGCTTGTGCAAAAAAGTACAGAGTGACGGGGTGCTGTTTCAACATGCAACATTAACAGGGTTATATATTAATGATATTAAGTAGATAATATTAAGTGGATGTCTTGTGCATGGAGTCAGTTTTATCTGGTTTTGGCAAATATTATCCGGAGGATATTATGAAATGGTTTGGCAGGAAGAGTGCTGAGAACACGCGCTCTGAAGAGAATATAAATGATACCCATGCCGGGCTGGAGAACGTAACTGAAAGTATGGCTGATGATATCTGCAAGCGAGTGGATTCAGCCGACCTTCCTGCTAATATTATGAACACTGTCCGTGAGGAATGTGAACGTCTTCTCAAGCTGGATAATACTTCTCCGGAATTTCACATTGTTCACAGCTATTTGGAATTTATCCTTTCCCTACCATGGAATGAAACGACCAAGGACGACTTGGATATTCAAAAGGCAAAGGGAGTTTTGGATGCCCGACATTACGGCTTGAACAGTGTAAAAGAGCGCATTCTTGAATTTCTTGCTGTAAAAAATCTGCGCAGCCGGATCAGTCCGAACCTGATTATTGCCGATGATGAAGTTATTGCCCGGGAAAACCTATCCATAATTTTTGAGCACGAGGGCTTTGCTGTAAGAACTGTGGGCAACGGCTTGGAAGCTGTTGCAGCTATGGAAGAAGAGCCTGCGGACATCGTGATTACCGACTTGAAGATGGATGGAATGGACGGCCTTGAGCTGCTGGAAGTTTTACGAAACCGTTGGCCTGATACCGGAGTGATCATGCTTACCGGTTACGCCACAGTGAAGACGGCAGTTGAAGCCATGAAAAACGGGGCTGATCAATATCTCGGAAAGCCGGTTAATCTGACCCGTTTACGTGAGCATGTGCAGGATCTATTAAGTCGTAACCGTCGCATTCAGGGGTTGCAGGGACCGGTCCTTTGCTTCAGCGGTCCTCCCGGAACCGGTAAGACGTCTATAGGTTGCGCCATAGCAGAATCGTTAGGGCGTGAGTTTATTTGCATGTCGTTGGCCGGACTGCGGGATGAATCCGAATTGCGAGGGCATCGCCGTACTTATGTGGGAGCTATGGCCGGAAGAATTCTGCAAAATATACAAAAAACAGGCGTTCGCAATCCGGTAATAATGCTGGATGAAATGGATAAGATTATTCAGAATTTTCAAGGAGACGCAACTTCCGTACTTCTGGAAATATTGGATCCGCAGCAAAACTCTGCTTTTGTGGATAATTATCTGGGACTCCCTTTTGATCTTTCCGGCGTGCTGTTTATTGCTACAGCCAATATGGTGGAGCGGATACCGGAGCCCTTGATGGATCGTATGGAGATGATCGAATTTTCGAGCTACACCCCCGGCGAAAAATTGCAGATTACGCAGAATTACATGTTGCCTAATCAATTGTTGAAACATGGTTTCTCTGTGAATGAGCTGGAAGTTGCTCCGGACGCATTGAACACAATCATTGCAGACTATACCCGCGAAGCCGGATTGCGCGGTCTTGATAAACAGATTGCCTCGCTTTGCCGCAAACTGGCCCGGCGTAGGTTGTCAGGTCAGGAAGAAGCTCTTCCGATCAAACTTGCTGCGGCGGAGATCCACGGAATCATGGGGCCTCCACCACATTTCAGTGCCACAGTCACTAAAATGCTGAAGACAGGAGTAGCTACCGGTCTTGTCTGGTCGGAAAATGGAGGCGAGATAATTTTTGTTGAGGCGGTTAGGATGCATGGAAGTAAGAATCTGTTGCTGACCGGATCGCTTGGAGAAGTGCTCAGGGAATCCGCTCAGACAGCGTTGAGTTTTTTGCGGGCTAATGCCGGAAAGTTCGGGCTTTCAGATGATTTTTTCGAGACCTCGGATATCCATATTCATATACCAGCCGGGGCGGTGACCAAGGAAGGTCCTTCTGCCGGGGTGACTATTGCGGTGGCAATGCTTTCGCAGTTAACCGGACGCATGGTGCGCGAGGATATGGCTTTCAGCGGTGAAATCACATTGCACGGGGACGTGCTGCCTGTAGGCGGGGTGCGTGAAAAGGTAATGGCGGCTGTCAGGGCCAGGATCAGCACTATAGTCCTTCCTGCAAAATGCGCTCAGGCCGTTGAACAGCTTGAAGATGAAGTCTTGGGAGGTCTGGAGGTCAGGTTGGTTTCCAGACTTGAAGATGCACTGGAAGCTGCTCTGAATTAATTGTCTTTTTCCAGTCCGAGCCGTTTCATCTTGCGCCACAGTGATACGCGGTCAATGCCGAGTATCTTGGCTGCTTGAGTCTTGTTTCCATTGGTTGCCAGCATGACTTTTTCAATATGGTCGCGCTCAACTTCCTCAAGGGTTCGCAGCGGTTTATTGCGGTCAATATTGCGGATTTCCTCGGGCAGCAGGTCCGGGGAAAATACAGTTCCCCGTGCCAGAGCCAGTGCCCGCTGGGAAATATTCTCAAGTTCACGGACATTTCCGGGGAAGGAATAGTTCATCAGGATATCCAGCGTTTCCTGTGAAATGGTGTCGATGGATTGGGTTTCGGTGCGATGCTTTTCCAGAAAGTGGCCGATCAGGACCGGAATATCCTCACGGTGGTCTCGAAGCGGTGGTGCCGAGAGGGTGACCACATTCAAACGGTAGAAAAGGTCCTGCCTGAAGGTTCCATTTTTAACTTCTTCCTTCAGATCGCAGTTGGTTGCGGAAACGACCCGGATATCCACTGGAATTTCCTGCGTTCCGCCGACCCTTAGAAAATTTCTTTCTTGCAGCACCCGTAGAAGCTTTACCTGCATGTTCAGGGGTAGTTCGCTCATCTCATCGAAGAATACCGTGCCGCCGTTGGCAACTTCCAATATTCCTTTTTGTCCGCGCTGTGCTCCGGTAAATGCTTCGCGCTCGTGTCCGAAGAGTTCTTTGTCCATGAGTTCGGCTGTGAATGTCCCGCAGTTGATAGCCATAAACCGTTCCTGTGAACGGGGGCTGAGCATGTGAATTCCGCGGGCGATGAGCTCCTTGCCTGTTCCGGTTTCACCTTGGATAAGGACGTTGCAGTCCATGTGCGCTAGTTGTTCGATAGTTTTTTTCAGCTTAATGATCTGGTCACTTTGGCCCACCAAAGGAAAATCCTGTTTCCCTTCTTCAAGTACCTGCCGCAAGCGCAGAACTTCAACAGAGAGAGCCTGCCGTTCAAGGGCATTAAAAACCTGTGCTCGAAGTTCATCCAGATTGAGCGGTTTGGCTATGTAGGAGTGTGCTCCTTTCTGCATGGCTATAACCGCAGTATCAACTGAGGCATGTCCGGTTATGACAATTACTTGAGTGGACGGCTGGATTTCCTTTATGTGTTCCAGCAGTTCGATACCGTTCATGCCCGGAAGCATAAGGTCGGTCAGTACCAGTTCGAATTCCTGCTTTCCGATTTTTTGCAATGCTTCAGTGCCTGAGCTTACGGCAACGACCATATGTCCTGCCTCAGTCATAACATGGGTCAGGTTGTCCCTTGCAATGGCTTCGTCTTCTACAATGAGGATGTTGGCGTGGCTGATCATATTGTGTGTTCCTTATCGAGCGGCAGGGTAATGTAAAAACTAGTACCTTCGCCCGGACTGCTTTCCGTTCTGATGCTGCCCTGATGCTTTTCTATGATTCCGTAGACGATGTACAGCCCCAATCCTGTTCCCTGTCCGACTTCCTTGGTGGAAAAGAAGGGATCAAATATGCGTTCCATAATTTCCGGGGACATGCCTTGTCCTGTGTCATTGACTTTGATGACTGTGTTTTCCTGATCCATAAAGGCGGTGACAGTGATTGAACCGGGGTTGCCTTCGATGGCCTGCACTGCATTGATGAGCAGATTGATAAATGCTTCCTGCAACTTGCGGCGGTCAGCGTGAACAATGATGTGTTCAGGAATTTCCATGGAAAGGCTGATATTTGACGGGACCTGACTGGAGACAAGGTCCATTGCTGATTTCATGACCATGTTGATTTCAACCGGTCCCGGTGAATATTCGCTTTCACGCGAGAATTCCAGCAAACCTTTGACTATATCCCGCGCGCGCAGGGTTTCCTGCATAATGTTATTCATCATCCGGTCAGAAAGTTCGTCCTGACCTTTTTGCCGCTCCTCAAGGATCTGGCAGGAGGTAGAAATGTTGTTCAGGGGGTTATTCAACTGGTGTGCAATACCTGAAGAGAGCGTGCCGATGGATGAAAGCTTTTGGGCCTGCACCAACTGTCGGCGACGTTTGGCCAGCTGTTCGACCATGGAATTCAAGGCGGCAAAGACCTGTTGAATTTCATCATGTGAATTCTTAATCGGCAGGGGGTTGAATTTTCCTTCCGAGATTCGGCGGGTTGCTTCCTGCACTTCGCGAAGCGGTTTGAGAATGTTTGAGCTGAAAAAGAGAACAAGGGCCATGATGACTATGGCTATGCCGATCATGGACAGGGTGAGGTTGGAACGCAGTTCGCGGTTGATACTGAGGATATATTTACGTTCGAAATTGGAGATGGCTTTGGAAAGGCCTACCATAGCTTGTCCGGTTTCACGGAGATGGTTGTTCAGATCTTTGTCCTCAGTTGAAGCCTCTTTCGGGGTAAATTTAAGCTGTAGCAACAGTTCCCGGTAATTGTTCAGGTTTGATTTCAGTTTTTTACCGGTTTGTTTTTTTTCGGGCTTCTTGAATTCACCCATAAGATCTTCTAGAAGGGTGTCGGCCCGTTTAAGGTAGTCCAGTCCGAGGGTGAACAAGGCAGGGTCATGATATAGAAGGTAGTTTTTTTCAATGCGGCGGACTTCAAGAATCAGACTGCTTAAATCGTCACTGCGTTCAATAAGCAGAACTTCGTCTTCAAGCTGTAGGGTATTCACAAAAGACAGCAGCCCCAGACAGCCGAAGCAGATTGAAAAAATGATGATCCCGATGATGATTTTCTGGCGAATATTCAATTTAAGCACATTAATACCCCTCGTTAAACTCTGCAGAGGTTGTAAACCTACGACTACTGGACTCAAATGGCAATTGTGAGTTGATATTGTGGACAGACGGTAATGTAGTTCTCAGGTTCCTATAGTTTTTTGTGATGTAATCATCGAAATCTCCGGTCCTATCATATACAATGCCTGAAAAAGACATTGACAGCTGAGTGCCATATTAAGCCTGAGCTACAGATTATTATATGGAGAAAATTATGGATATTAATACACATGAGCAGATTGACAGGGTATTATGCGGCGAACCCGTTTCAGTATTTGAGGGCGGTAGTGAAGTTCGTATGGAATGCACCGCTAATATGGCCGCCGATACCAGTGGACTTGTCCATGGTGGATTTATCTTCGGCATGGCAGATTACGCGGCAATGCTGACAGTCAATCACCCCAATGTTGTTCTGGCTGGCGCAGAAAGCCGTTTTCTGAAGCCTTCAAAGGTCGGTGATGTCCTTATTGCTAAAGCCAGTGAACAGGAAAAGGATGGACGCAAGCATATCGTTAAAGTGGATGTGTCCTGTAATGAAGAAGTTGTTTTCAGCGGTACTTTTACCTGTTTTGTGACCAAGGAACATGTTCTGGCTGGAGCGTAACTGATAATTAGTAATTCTAATGATTCCGGTTTACCGCCGGGTATTGCTCCAAAAAATAAGGCCCCACGGCGAGTTAATTCGTTGTGGGGCCATTGTTCTATTGAGTTTTGCTCGGTGTTGTTTGTTGCGTATTAGGCGGTGTTTTCCCTGTCTGCTGGCAGTATTGGGAATTGTTCTTCATGCAGACAGCGTAGGGCACGCCTTGCCCTTTGGGTACCGGCTTGCAGTAGTTGAGCTGTGCGGTGGTGGCTGCTCCGGTCTTGGCGTTCAGCTTTTTCACCTCTTCCTTCTGGCAACTGTAGTCGAAGTTAGCCTGCATACAGGCAAGCAGGGTGGGGTAGGAGCCGGCGTTTGAATCAGGCAGGCATTTATTATCGGAGAATGCCCACGTTTGATTTCTGTAAGGCTGCTGTTCAGGGGGGCCGGGACAAAGGGTAACTTTCACAGTCGCTCCTGCCTTCTGGCAGATGGCGGTTGATGCGTCATCGTTAAACTGCCACGCATAGGCATCCGAACCGATTGCCTTCAAGTATTTCACATAGTTGGTGTAGGGTTTGCCCTTACCCTTTGAAAGGGAAACCATGTCATAAACTCCGGGTGTTCCGAGAGGGCCGACCGCACATTGCGGGCCGCCGCATCCGGGAGTGAGGCAGGTTTCCGGGTCTTTGTCTGCTCCCTGTGCTTTCATGACGTTACAGGCATACCAGTCAGATATATTGGGTGTGTCAGTGGTTATCCCGGGACTTGCAGCCTGAGTATCGGTGTTTTTGTATGGATCCTGACCTCCTGGAGGTTCGAGCCATTGTTCCGGAGCCATGCATCCGGCGCGTCCTCTGCTTTTATCATTTGATACCACAAGGCTTATTCCAGCGTTGAGTTGTGTGTTGGTGTACAGGGTGGAGTTGGCGGCGATAGTCGTCTGGTCTTCCTTGGGGCAGTCGTAGAGGTCTGCCACTGCGGACATTTCCGTGAAGTTGCAGTCGTTTCCATTGTCGGTGATTGTCATGGACATGGGAACGTTGAAGCCGGAAACCATGCTCAGGTCAAAGTAGTCTGTTGCGCCCATGCATGTGCCGTCGGAGGGGTTAACGGTACATTTGTTTCTGTCAGCACCTGTATATGTGCAACCGGCTGAATATTCGAATACGGTTCCTACGCCGGAACTAGCCATCCCCGGTATCCCGCCAATAACACATTCACCGGGCCAGTCTCCTTCGGATGGAGGCTGTTCGCAGCCGAGCAGTACTCCGAAGTTTGCCGAGGCGATTCCGCCGTCAGGCACTGAGATATCCATGCTTTCACCGAAGGTGATTTTTTTACGGAACAACAGGGCTGAGGTTTTGTTCTGGGGGTTGGCATACATTTCATCCATCTCGGCCAGTTCTGCTGTTTTGTTCCAGAGCTTGGCGTTGTAGAAGTGCTGTTTGTCTGCAGCAGTGGGAGGAGTAAGCACGATGTATGCGTCATCCATGCAGTTATTGTAAATGGATATCCGTTTCTGCCATGCGGTTGTTGTGGTGTTGTCCCCGCATTGCCCGCCTGATGGGGTCGGATCGGGCGGGGTGTATTTGGTCATCTGGCAACCCGGGCTGAGGTTCGTTCCGGGAGTGGGGAAGAGCATGGCCGCTTCACAACCGGGATTAAGGGAAGTTTTGTTGCATCCGTTTGCAAACTCCCAGCCGGAGGGGGTGATTTTGATATAGGTGCTTAATTTCTGATCAAAGTGGTCGTTCTCTATATCCACTTTCCAAAGCACGTTTTGTTTCATGTATTTTGTCACCGCTCCCGCATTGGGATTTTTATTGTCCACAGAAAATACTTCTGTAGTGGAATTTCCGTTCACTGCGGAATAGGTGACCGTGCTGATCCAGTTTTGTGTACCGCATGGCCCCAGTGCCATTGTTATCCCGGTGCAACTGCTGTCACTGGAATCAGTGCAAAGATACTGGCTGTTGTCGGCCCAAGACGTGCTGTAAAGGCAGGAAAGAATCAAAAGACAGGCTGTTAGGATTAATTTCTTGTTTTTTATTTCGTTGGCTTTCATACGGTCCCCCCTCATCTTGATTTTGGTAAGACAGAAAAAACAGAAATCTATCGTGGAACTATACCACTATATTTGGAGCAAGGCACAGAGAAATTTGCAATCTGTCTTGCGTTTAATTGGGGATCAGAGGTGAACACGATTAATGCTGTGAAGTAATCTGTTAAATTTAGATGTCTGTGGACAAATTATGTTTAACCCCCTATAAAATAAGGTAGGACTCTAAAAATGGGGGTAGCAGTGGAATGTGAACGTGGATTCAAGTCCAATTTTCTTTTTTCTGTTTTTACGGCCGGCCTGTTTGTCGTTATCCTGTTTTGTCTGAGTGGACAGTGTCTGGCTCAGTCCTCCGAACCCGCTTCCGGCAGTGGTGATAATGTCAGTGTTCTGCTTGCTCCCTTGCAAGCTTTACATGATGACCTTGCCAGAATTGAGGCCAAACTTGATGCCTTCGCAAATGCAAAGTGGGAATACAAGATTCTGGTTCCCAATGTTCTCGAAAAATCCGGATTTGATCCGTACAAGCCCAACCTCGCCCCATTAGGGCAGCAGGGCTGGGAACTTGTCACCTATTCACCCGATGTCGGATATGTTCTGAAACGTAGAGTTGCTCCTGATTCCCAATAAACCGGGGAGCTCGTATGGATTTTCAGCCTCGTAAAAATATGAAGCATGAACCTGTTCGAAACGGGTTTACCCTGCTGGAGCTCATTGTGGTCATGGTCATCATGTCCATAGTCATGGCTGTTCTCCTGCCGCGTTTAAGTGGTCAGCTTACAGGCAATTCCTTGCGTGCTGCTGTTGCCGATCTCGGAGCCATTGCCACTTCTTCCCGTTTCAGGGCTGCTGATACCGGTAAGCAGCATATCCTGATCATCAATCGAAATACAAAAGACCTTAAGCTTTTGAGTGCTGATAAGAGAGAGGTTCTGAGTAGGACCGCACTGCCTGTAAGGGTGGATGTGAAGGATATGGAACTTCTGGGAAAATCTGTTTCCGGTCATGAAATGCGAATCATTTTTTTTCCTAGGGGAACAGCGACTCCAGCACGTCTTAAGTTGGTTTCCGAGAAGCAGGAAAGCCTGCAATTGATTGTCGCCGGGGCTGATGGAGGCGTGTATGTACGCTAAATCATGTAACTCCGGTTTTACCCTGCTGGAAGTCATGGTTGCCATGGCTATCCTGTCTATCGGGCTGGTCGCTGTGGCTGGTGTTTATTCACAGGCAACTGCTGCTTTGTCGCAGGTGGAGGGGTACGAACGGGCCGGTCTGGAAGCTGAAATGCGACTGGCTTCTTTTCTTAATCAGGGAAATATCAAGCCGGGAACAACTTCCGGTAAATGCGAAACACTGCCGCACGGAAGATGGAAGATCGTCAGTAAAAAAGAGGATGATTATTCCGGTGTAATCAGGGTTAGGATTACTGTACTTTTCTTCACCGAAGGCAGGGAACATGAATATGTTCTGGAAACTGCACAGGTCGATCAAATCCTTCCGGCTCAGAGTAAAACCCAGACCAAGGACAAGAAAAAATGAAATCAGCACTACGTTTGCAAATGAATTTTTCCAGAATCCTGCTTTTGTTGCTTTCAGGCATGTTTTTGGCTGGCTGTCAGCTCAAGTCGGACCCTATTGATATCGGCTACCAGCCCATGCCCCGTCCGTTAATGGGACTCAGGCTCAAGGTTATCCAGAAGGAGTTGCACGTTGTAGAAGAGGAAGGGAAGGAGAAGACCAGCAAGGAACAGGATCGAGCCCTGCTGGTGATGGATTGCAAACCGGATAGTCCGGCACAGAAGGGCGGCGTTCTGCCCGGAGATATTCTTTTGGAAATAGATGGTGTCCCGGTGCAGGGTATGCGGGATTCAACATTTATCATGCAACGTAAGCGTCCGGGCGGTAATGTAGCCCTGACCCTTTTCAGAAACGGCAAGATCGTCAAACTCGGAATTCATCTGCCTGTTGACGTCCCGGTCACCAAGGCAGTCAAAACTACAGGTGGGGAGGCTTCTTGATGCATAAAGGAAGACGCGGTTTCACACTTATTGAGATGCTGGTGGTTATTGTGATCATCGGGGTTCTGGCGGCTATCGTGGCCCCAAGGTTTTTCGGAAAGACTGATGAAGCCAAGGTCGCGGCGGCCAAAGCCCAGATCGAGGATTTTTCCATGGCCCTGCAAAGTTACCAGCTGGATACCGGGGATTTTCCCACTACCCAGCAGGGACTCAATGCCTTGGTGGTAAAACCGACCACTCCGCCTGTCCCTGAGAACTGGCATGGCCCGTACATGAGTAAAAATACTATTCCCAAGGATCCGTGGAACAATCCATACGTGTACACTGCTCCCGGCAAGCACAGCCCGGATTTTGATCTGCTCAGTTACGGCAAGGACGGCAAGCCCGGAGGAACAGGTGATAACGCGGACATCACCAACTACTGATCCAATTACTGAGCAAGGCGGGTTTACCCTTCTTGAACTGTTGGTGGCGATTACGATCGGTTCGGTTGTCCTTACTGCTGTTTATTCGATTTTCGTCACTGCCACGCGGGTGGAAAGGGGGGCACAGGCTGTTCTTTCACCCATGCGTTCAGCCGCTTATGCGTTCAGCATGCTAGGCAGGGATGTCCGCAATCTGGACCCGCTCTGCTCGGCTTCGGATATCAGCTGTCAGGATAGTAAATGCCAGTTCCCTGTTCTGGATGAAAAAGGAAATCGGATTTGGGTTCGTTATGTTCTTAAAGAAAGCACCCTCTGGCGGGAAGAGCGCAAGGATAAGAAAGGCAAGCCGGAGAAAGGTAAGCCGATTTCAAAGATGGAGCTTTGTTCCGGGGTGGTTGAAACCCGTTTCAAGCTTACTGCAAGAGGGCATGGGGGGAGTGCCGCCGTAGCGGGTGCAACAACAGCTGTAAGCGGACCGGGAATGATTGGATTGGTTTTGGATTTCAAGGAAGGAGCATCACAAAGGAGTGTTTTTCGCTCACAGGTTTTATTGGAAGTAACACCGCAACAGAAGGCTGGCTGAAAGAATGCTTAAGAATGTTACCGGACATACTAATGTTTCCGCAGAGCAGGGATTTGCTCTGGTGGTTACACTGTGGGTCATGGCCATTCTGGGTATTATGGCGGCTTCGTTTTCATATGAGGCTGTATGCGAGACAAAGGTTGAAAGTTGGAGCAGTCAGGATCGTAGGGCTTACAATCTGGCGCGCGGCGGTGTTCACAGGGCGGCAGGCATCATCAGGGAACATGCCCGCGACCCCGTGCACAGCATCACGGATAAGTGGTTTTCCGGGGAGACTCTATACAAGGATATCAAGTTCGGGCCGGGTTATTACTCCATTATTCGTCCTGAGTCGGGATCTGCGAAAAGGAAAAAATCAGGCAAGGATTCCAAGGCCGCTAAGGATGCTGGAGTCTTTAACTATGGCTTTATTGATGAGGAATCGCGTCTGAACATCAATGTTGCCACCATGTCCCAATTGCAGGGCTTCCCTAATATTTCCAACGTGCTGGCCTCTAATATCATTCTGTACCGGACCAAGAAACAAGGCAAGAAGGGCAAGGATGTTCCTCCGTCCGTGGCAATGGCTAAGGGGTTGGTTGACGGGCCGATCCGCAGTCTGGATGAATTGCTGCAAGTAAAGGGAATGACGCGGGATATACTCTATGGTTCTTCCGGCGCAGAAGGGATTGCCGGTCATCTGACCTGCTTTTCCTCGGGAAAGGTGAATATCAACACTGCCGGGAAGGAAGTACTTCACGCCGTGGGTTTTACCACAGGACAGGTTCAGAATCTGCTGGCCTACCGTCTTACCGGATGGAAGGGTTTTGCCTCGGTGCAGGCGGCGCTGAGTACCTTGGCAGCGGCTTCGCAGAGTACACATGTGGAACCGTTTCTGACTGTGCAGTCCAAGAATTTCAGCATGACCTGTCTGGCTGGGTTTGTTCCGGGCAGGCATGTCGAGCGTATTACGGCCAGAGTCAGTGTGGATAAGGATCAATTACGTTTTACCCGCTGGGAATCCGAATCTCTGCCGAGAATATGAACGAGGTTGTTCTATGAATTTAAAGAAGTTGTGCAAAATGATTCCTCTCCCCTGCCCCTTGGGGAAGAACGCTCGGATAGCCTTGCTGTTTGACGTGAAGGGCAGTTGCGCATCTTCGCTTGAATATTCTTCTAAAGAGCGGTTGTGGCAACCTCTGGCCCAATTGCCGGAAACGGATAATCCCAGCCCATGCGTATTGGTTTTGCCCTCGTCTATGGTGGCTTTGTGCCGTATCCCTAATCCGGTCAAAGAGCAGAAGGACGCAGTGGCTGATCTTGAAACGGAAGCCGGGCAGCGTTTATTCCGTTCCCTTGAGACCGGGGGGCGGGAAATGCGTTTTTACAGCGGTAATAAAGGTTTGAACGCAACCCTCGGCTGGATATCCAATGAGTATCTTCATGGATGTCTTGATAAAGCAAAGGATATGGGATTTCAGGTTACGTCCATTGTACTACCTGAGTTCGACCTGAAGGTTTCCGGTCCGACCCTGTTAGTGTCCCGTGAACACGGGGAAACCCGTCTATGCTGTATTTACAGGAAAGTCCCGGTGATCTGGGAGGTTGTACCGGATGGAGGCCCGTCCTTGGAAAGTGCACTGAGGGTGGTTCTTGCCCAGCTTGAGGCGGAAGAGAAGCCGATGCCGGAAAAGGTAATGTTCTGGGGTGCTCCCGGCGAAGCAGGTGAACCTGAGGGTTTTGCAGAGCTGATTGCAAAGGTACTGCCGGATGTTCCGCTGGAACAAATCCGGTCTTATGAAGACTTTTTGCCCCTGCTGCGTATGAACCGTACCAAAGGTTCGTTTCATGAAAGTCTGGAAGAGTGGGAGCGTATTCCTCTTGCTCCGAAGGACTATGTGCGTTCGGGGCTGGCTCTTGCGGGGGCAGTTGCGGGCTGCCTGCTGCTTTTCTTTGCTGTGATCCATATGAATACTCAGGATGCCAATGTTCTTAAGCAGGAAGCACATAAGATTCTATTTCTGGCCAAGCGTACTGATCTGGTGACAATGGAAATTCGGGAATATGTACGCCGTAACAATGATATTTTAAGATATACGGTGAAGAAGCCTTTTGTTTCGCATGTGTTCCGCGATCTTGGTGATTCTGTTCCGGCTCAGGTGAAATTGGACACCATGCGCCTTGATCAATCCGGCAAGATAACCCTGCAAGGGGAGGCAAAAAGTGAAATCAGCCTCATGGCTTTGCTGGAAAATATAAGTAGTACAGAGATATTTTCCAATGCAGTGCTTGCTTCCATGAGTAAGCTGGAGCAAGGGCAGGGATTTCGTTTTGTAGTGGAACTTGATTTTCCCGCTTGGCAACAATTCTTCAAGCCCAAGAAGAAGCAGGAGGCAGCGCAATGAACATTCTGCTTGCCTCTTGGAACAAACTCGATCCGCGAGATCGCCGAGCTTTAGGCATATGTCTAATTTTTCTGTTCTCTGTGGTGCTTTATATGGGTGTTTTGGCTCCGCTCGGCAATATGTATGAAGCCACAGTTCAGGAACAGGTGGAGTTGAAGCAGGAAATTCAGCTTAACACACCCAAAGCCATGGTCCTGCCTGACCGTGAAGCCAAGTTGCGTCAGGTTAAGAATGAATATGAATCCCTTAAGCGGCAACTTGATCTAGTGGATCGCAGGGATTGGAGTTCTTCGGATATTTATAATGAAATCAGGGACTATGCGACCATCACCGGGGTTGTCATCAAAGAAATGCGTCCTCTATCGCAAAAACCGAATGGTTTCCTGAGCAGTCAGCCTATGGATGTGACTTTCAGTGGTTCTTTCACAGCCATTGAGAAATTTATTTATTATCTGGAAACCTCTCCGCAGGTCTTTGTAGTTTCGGAAATCTCACTGACGGGCAAGAGTGGTGCTATGCAGGGCGGGCTGGTTGTCAGCAAGTATTCTATTCCAGCCAAGGCAGATTCCAAGATGCCGGAGCATGCTGTAAGTCTCGTGCTCTCCATGCCGCCTTGGATCGGGTATGCTCCTTTTGAAATCGCCCGTCACAATGGATGGCTCAATTCGAACGGTACGCGCATCGAGTGCTATTTCTCCGAGCATGAAAAAACAAATTTTGAAAAATTATATGCCGGAGAAATAGATGGTACTGCCACTCATGCTCTGGAGCTTGTCCAGCTCCTGACCAGAGGGGTGGACTTGCGTATAGTGGCACCCTTGGCACAGTTCAAAACCGGGGATGTCCTTATGGTTGCCGGAAATTCGAATATCAAAACCGTGCAGGATCTGCGCGGTAAAACCGTTTTCCTGCAAACAGGCGGAACAGCCCATTATTTCCTGTATGAAGTCCTCAAGCAGAACGGCATGTCACTTTCGGATGTTACGGTGAGTGATATGTCCCGCGAAATTGTGGCCCAAAGTTTGAGAGCGGGACTTATTGAAGCCGGGGTAACTTTTGAACCGTTTGTCAGCAGATTGCAGAAAATGCGTATTGCCAGACCTGTGGCTGGACCGGCCGAGGTGGATAACTGGAGTCTTCAGTTTCTGGTCCTGCGCGAAGATGCTCTGCCCGGCAACGGTAAGGCGGTTGAAACCCTCATCAGCGGTTTTTCCCGTGCAGTGCGCTGGTGGCAGGAAAATCCGGACGAGGCCGTACAGTTCCTGAGCGCCAATAATCCGCAAGGAGTTTCGCAGAATACCATTAAGGAGGTCATGAAGAGTGTCCGGTTCCTAACTTCCGAAAAGGCGCGGGCTTATTTCTGCACCGAGCCGGAAGTGGACAATTCCATGGATGAGTATTTCAGGAAATATGAGAACTTTTTTAAACAGGAACTCGGTTATGAAGTAATCGTTCCCAAGGCTGATGTCCTTGATTGGAGATATGCCCGCAAGGTGTTCAATTGTACTGCGCATGCAAATGCAACGCACGGGGCAGGGGGCTGATTTATGGGCATGGAAAAATACTTACATAAAGCTGCTGCGGATGCATTTTTCAGGTTGGCGCTCATTATTGCAAGCCTGACCCTGCTAGGTGCGCTGATCATTCTTTCCTTGCCCGAGCCGAAGCCCAGAGCGTTTAATTATGTGGATGCCATGCGCGATCTTCCTCCTCCTGACCCGCTGACCTATCCGTATTATTCCTTTTTCACTACCAAGCGCCGGCATATCTTTCAGTATGGCCAGCTTAATCTGGTTCAGCGCTCTTATAGACGCGCGGCTCCGGCCTTGCCCCCCGGACCGGATGTCTCCGGCCTATCGCTTATGGCGACCATGCCGGGGGAAGGTAAATCCTATGCTATCATCAGCGGAATTAACGGAGGGGCAAGCACTTTAGTGACCCTCGGTCAGATGGTCAGGGAAAGCGTTCTTGTGGAAATTGCTTCCAACCATGTGACCTTGGCCCGCAATGATCAGAATGTCACACTGCCCATGAATACCGTTTGGGATGAGCAGGCGGAAAGTTTGTTGAGCGAGTCCGGAGTTACTAAAAAAGCCGGTGTTTCATATAAGCTTACTGTTCCTGCGGAAGCTGAGGGTAAGGGCGGTTCAGTAGATATTAAGGGATTGGGTGTGAATCTTATCCCGCTCACAGTGGTTGAGCGTAAAGATATGGGGATTCCATCCGGTCGTGGATTGAAAGTGGCTCGCGTATTGCGCAAGGATACAGGTTTATTGCCGGAGGATTTGCTTTTGGCTGTTTCCGGCAGGCCCGTTGGTTCAATCGCGCAGGTCAGTGATATATTGAAAAGTAAAATCGGCAAGGAAGTGTTTCTGACAATAATTCGTAAAGGAAAACCCATGAATGTGAACATGACTGTTCCCTGATGTGCAGGAAATTGAATTGATTCGCATTCAAGAAAGATAAGACGAGAGAATTCATGATGAGACTTGCCCGCAAAATACGATGGTTTTTCATTCTGGTAATGCTTTGTTCCCTTGTTGGGACGGGGGTAGGAGCTGGAGTTGCCCAAGCTGCGCCGAAAGGAAAAAATCTGATTGAGATAAATTTCCGGCAGACGGACATCATGGCTGTGCTGGAATTCTATTCGCATCTCATGGGCAAGACATTCATTCCCAACCCTGAATTGAAAGGACCGGTTACGGTTATCTCGCCGAAACCCGTAACCAGATTTGAAGCCCTGCGCTTGCTGTATTCCGTGTTGGATATGAAAGGTTATACCTTAGTACAGCAGAGCGGTTATTATAAGATTGTCTCCAAAAGCATGGCTGTGCACGAAGGGCTGAATGTTGATTCCATAACTGTGGGCGGCGACCAGATGGTTACGGAAGTCATTATGCTTAAGTACCTGAAAGCAGCAGACGTGATAGCAGACTTTAGGCAGATTCTGTCTCCTGAAGGCTCAATTTTTTCTGGTAAATCTAATAATTATATCGTCTTCACGGATACTGCCGCCAATGTGAACAAGATCAAGGAATTGATCAGCCACATTGATATGCCCGGTTCCCTGCCGGTCTCCAAGACTTATTCCCTGCAGTATATTGAGGCCAAGACTGTGGCTCCTATGTTGACCAAGCTTTATACTGAAAAGGTAGGAAAGGTTACCCAGAGTACTGTTCAGATCCTTTCCATGGATGAAACCAATTCTTTGATCGTGTTGGCTCCGGAAAGTGTGCATGACGATATCACTTCAATTATATCCAAGCTTGATGTCCGCACTATGCAGGTATCCATAAAGGCCTATCTTGTTGAGGTTACCCTGACAGATGAAACCAAACTCGGTTTTGAGTGGATGTTTTCCACCAATGCTGATGGCACAGACCTTAAAGGAGCATTGGATTTCGGGCATATTTTCGATCCTACCGGAATAGCCAACACTGCGCAGGAGGCTTTGAAGTTTTCCATTATCAATTCGGATAATTTTAAGATGATGATGAACTTTTTTGCCTCTGACGACAGCTCCCGCGTGGTGTCTGCGCCGCATATAGTGGCTTTGGATAACCAGAAAGCGAGTATTGCCGTGGGTACGGAAATACCTATTCTCAAGCTGACCCAGACTTCGGTGACTTCCCAGCAGAATGTAATCAAGACCTATGATCATCGTAAATTCGGCATGCAGCTTAATATCACGCCCACCATCGCGGAAAACCGGGATGTAACTCTCAAGATAGACCAGACCCTGTCCAGCCTGCTTGCTGACGACACTGATCCTGATAAGTGGCAGTCCACGGACCGTGCGGCTTCCACAACCGTGCTGGTCAAGGATGCCCAGACCCTCGTTATCGGTGGCCTCATGACAGTTAACAGCGCCCTTGACAAGAAAGGGGCTCCTTATCTGCGGAATATGCCCGTGCTCGGTCCTTTGTTCGGTTCCCAGGATGACTCTATGACCAAGTCGGAATTGTTGTTGTTCCTTACTCCATATGTAATCGCCACGCCTGATGAGGCTGATGCGATGAGTGGCCTGCGTAAGGCTCAGAGTCCTATGGCGGTGGACGAATTCGGTTTGATTTTCGACCTTTAGCCCCGGAAAGAACTATGCAGGAAAACGAAATCAAACTTCTTCCGCCAACCTTCTATGACCTCTCCTCGCCCGACAGGATCAGAGGATGGTGGCAAAGGGTCCGGCAGGCCGGGGAGTCAGAACAGGATGCGCTGAAAAGTACTGCGGAGTTGCTTGGTCTGGAGTGGATGGAGCTTGATAAAACTTATCTTGCCGAGCCGGGAGTTGTGCAGCTTGTACCGGAAAATTTCGCAAAGAACCATCTTCTGTTGCCCTTGGCAAAGGAGCAGGACGGAGTTGTGCGGGTTGCCGTTGCCACACCTTTTCTGGGTACTTCCGTTTCTGAAATGGAGCAGGCTCTGGATATGACCGTGCACATGGTGCTGGCTCCGGCGGACAATCTTGTGGATGCCCTTGAGCGGGCTTATTCCGGTGAAGGAATGGAGGGCGTTTTTACCAGTCTGGATGAAGACCTTGATTCTTTGGATGATGTTGAGGACCTGCGTGATATGGCACAGGCCGCACCTGTGATCCGACTGGTTAACAATACTTTCCGCGATGCCATTGCTCAGGGGGCATCGGATATTCATATCTCGCCTTATGAAGACGGTCTGGAAATCCGTTTTCGGGTGGATGGCATCCTGCATGTGGTTAATACTGTGCCTAGAAAATATCAGGCCGCAATCATTTCCAGAATCAAGATCATGTCCAATCTGGACATTGCCGAGCGCAGGATTCCGCAGGACGGTCGTATTCGTTTGAAGATGGAGCAGTCCGATTATGATATCCGTGTGGCCTCCACGCCGACCGTGTTCGGGGAAGGTGTGGTTATGCGTATTCTGGATAAATCTTCAATTAAGGTCGATATTTCAGACGTAGGCTTTGAGCCGGATATGCTCGAAACATGGAAGTCACTCGTTCATCGTCCTCATGGAGCGATCTTGGTTACCGGACCGACCGGTTCCGGTAAGACTACCACGCTCTACGCTTCGCTGAATTACATCAAGTCTCCGGAACTTAAGATCATTACCACTGAAGATCCGGTTGAATACCAGTTGCGCGGCATAGATCAGATTCAAGTTAATCCCAAGGTCGGATTGACCTTTGCCGCTGCCCTCAGAAGCATTCTGCGTCAGGACCCTGATGTAATCATGGTCGGGGAAATCCGCGATTTCGAAACCGCAGAAATTGCCATTCAGTCTTCCCTGACCGGACACCTCGTGCTTTCCACCCTGCATACCAATGATGCGCCCACAGCTATTACCCGTCTGGTGGAGATGGGCATTGCCCCTTACCTTGCCGCACCCACTCTTGCCGGAGCAATGGCTCAGCGGCTTTTGCGCAGGCTGTGCAGCAATTGCAAGAAACAAGGGGCTGATGGCAAGTGGCAGGCTGTGGGCTGTGAGGTTTGTGACGGTTCCGGTTACAAGGGCAGGCTCGGAATATTCGAGTTGCTGATTAATACTCCGGCAATCCAGACGCTTATCCAGAACGGAGCCAGTGCCGCGGATATTGGAGCGCAGGCGCAGAAAGAAGGTATGCGCACTCTGCTTCAGGATGGACTTGCCAAGGCTGCCAAGGGACTGACCACGGAAGAGGAAGTGTATCGAATGGCTCAGGATAACTAAGTAATTGGAAGTTTTATGGCAAAGTTTATGTACACGGCAATCAAAGACGGACAGCAGCTTTCAGGAGAGATGGAAGCTGCTGATGCCGCCGCTGTGCAACGTGAACTTTCTGGTCAGGGAGCCAGAGTGCTGCGTGTCGAGCGCAAGGACGGCGGTCCGGGGGAAGATCCGAAAGCAAAGGCGAAGAGCCAGTCTCTTTTCGGTAAACGAATCAGCTATAAGCAGATAACCTCTTTTACCCGTCAGTTCGCAACCTTGCTGGGTTCCAGTCTTCCTTTGGTGCGGGCGCTTTCATTTCTGCGAGACCAGAATGAAGGCACTTTGCTGGGCGAGGTCATCGGGACCATCAATTCACGGGTGCGTGAGGGTATGCCCTTGTCGCGGGCTTTGGCTGAATATCCCAAATATTTTGATATACTATATGTTTCTTTGGTGGCAGCAGGAGAAACCGGAGGAATGCTTGATCAGGCTATGGACCGTCTGGCTTTCATGCGCGAGGCACAGGAGGACCTGCGTTCCAAGGTTTCTGGGGCCATGATCTACCCGGCGATTATGTTTATTGCCATGGTCGGGGCGATCATCACCATGATGCTGCTTGTTGTCCCAAGGTTTGCCCAGATGTTCTCAAGCATGGGCCAGAAATTGCCCATTGCCACCCGTTTGCTCATTGATATTTCAGACACTCTGCAACAGACTTGGTGGCTGCTGCCCCTGTTTCTGCTTATCGCCATTCCGTCATGGAAGAAGATCGGTTCCACCCCCGGCGGACGTATGCAGATTGATAGTACCAAATTAAAGATTCCGGCTTTGGGGCCGATCGTCATACAGGTCAGCATGGCCCGCTGGTGCCGAACTCTGGGAACCTTGATTGGTTCCGGTGTTCCGCTTTTGACAGCACTTCAATCCAGTGCGGGAGTTACCGGAAATGTGGCGGTTTCAAAAGTAGTGGAAAAGGCCACGGCTGAGGTTCGTGAGGGCAGTAAGCTGGCGACCCCGCTCAAGGAAAGCGGCATTATCCCCCCATACGTTACTGAAATGATTTCCATGGGTGAAGAGTCCGGTTCTTTGGACTCCATGCTCGAAAAAATAGCTGAACATTATGAACGTGAAGTGGATCAGTTGGTTAAAAACCTCACCTCGCTTCTTGAGCCGGTCATGATTCTGGTCATGGGCGCGGTGGTCGGATTTATTGTTATGGCAATCCTGCTGCCGGTTTTCCAGATGCAGCTGATGGCGGGGTAAAATTTATATGTTGTTTGTTATATTGTAGGCATCTCTCAAAATGGAAGGAGGTATTCCGTGTTGAAGCTAATTCTGTTGATTCTGTCGGTTGCTGTTCTGATTTCCGGTTGCTTTAATAAACAGATGCTTAAGGAGCAGCTTGCTGAGGCGATCCGTGAAAATCCCGAGATTGTGCTTGATGCCATGCGTGAAAGAAAAATGGATATGCTGGTGATTCTTGAGCAGGGCATAAGCGAGCGAGAGAAGTTGAAGCGCGAAGCAAGGCTGGAAGCGGAAATAAAGAATCCATTAAAACCTCAAATTAGGGCTGAGAGAATTATGCTCGGCAATGCTGATGCCCCGGTAACTATCGTGGAGTATTCAGATTTTCTGTGTCCTTATTGCAGTAAGGGAGCAAGCGTGGTCAGCAAGCTGGCTCAAGATCAGCCGGATAAATACAGGGTAATTTTTAAGCATCTGCCCATGCATGCAAAGTCGCGGGAGTTGTCCCTCAACTTTGAAGCAATAGCTCTTTTTGATAAGGCAAAGGCTTATCAGTTTCATAATCTCGTCTTTGAGCGCCAGAAGGAACTTTATGATGATAATTCCGGTGTTGTACTGAGCAACATACTCGGTGAAGTAGGCGTTGATCCTGAACAGGTCAGGAAAATAGCCAATTCCGCTCAAGTGCAGCAATATCTGTTGGATGACGGAAAGGAAGCCGGAGAATTCAAGATCAATGCAACTCCCACCTTCCTTATCAATGGCGTAGTTGTGCGAGGCTACCTTCCTGTGGATATGTTTGAAAATAAGGTAAACCTGATTCTTGAAAAGTCGACTCAGAATGCAGCAGATGCAACGCAAGAAGGCGAACTCTGCGAAGACTGCCTGAACCAGATGTGATTGGTTCAGGGCAGGTTTAAGAATGACGATGCAAGTTTTTTAAAAGTCTGCTTTTAAAGAAGCTTCAATAAGAGCCGCGAACTCTTCTAAAGGTACAGGGGGACTGTAATAATATCCCTGCATAACCTCGCAGCCTAGCTCGCGCATGTAGTTGTATTGTTCCGGTGTTTCAATCCCTTCAGCAACTGTTGAAAGATCGAAACTTCTAGCCAGAGACATTATAGCTTTAACCAGTTTCTGGTCTGATTTGTTGTGGGGCAGTCCTGCAACAAATGACTGATCTATCTTCAAAGTATGCATGGGCATGTTTTTCAGATGTGATAGTGAAGAGTAACCAGTACCAAAGTCATCAATGGATAAGGTTATGCCAAGTTTATCCATCTTTTCCAGAATTGTCTTGGTTTGTTCAATATCATCCATAACTGTTGATTCGGTTATTTCCAGCTCAAGACAACTGGGGCATATTGCTGTCATGGCAATAATGTCCATAATGTTTTTCATCAGCTGCTCTTGCTTAAACTGGCGTAAGGATAAATTAACCGAAACTTTTAAATTGGTACCGAATCTTTGGTTAAGTTCTACAGTATCTAAACAGGCTGCTTCAAGTACCTGCTCTCCGATAGGTACGATCAAGCCGGTCTCTTCAGCCAGTGGAATGAATTCTGCGGGAGAAATAATAGTTCCATCCGGTTGTATCCATCGTATAAGAGCTTCCATGCCGACAATTGTATTGTCATGCAAATTCACCTTTGGTTGGTAGTACACGGTAAAACCGTTGTCGCTGGCTGTCTGCCTTAGCTGGTTCTCCATTGAGATCCTGCGGAGTGCTGACTCAGTAAGGCCCGGCGTAAAAAGATGATATCTGTTTCGTCCTTCTTGTTTGGCTTTGTTCATGGCTGTGTCAGCATTTCTCACCAAAGAATAAGGGGTCTTCCCATCCTCAGGATATAGGGCGATGCCGATAGAGGGGGTGATGGTGAATTGATGGGATTCAACAGTTAAAGCTTGTGCAAATAAGTTGATAATTGTGTCTGCCATTACCGCAGCGTCATGCTTGTCCTGTAGGTCCTTGAGCATGATAACAAATTCGTCTCCTCCTATACGGGAAACGGTATCTTTTTCATCTATAAATTCTCTGATTCTAGCTGCAGCTTGTTGCAAAACTGAGTCGCCGATGACATAGCCAAGAGAATCATTAATGTTTTTAAAATTATCTAGGTCTATAAATAGCAGGGCGATACAGCTCTTTCTGTCATTTGACGACGCTATAGCCTTACGTATGCGGTCAATGAGCAATGTCCGGTTGGGAAGTCCGGTAAGGGCATCATGATATGCCTGATGTTGTATTTTTCTTTGGCTGGCTTTTGCTTCAGATATATCTCGAAATACGGCAATATAATTAACCACTTCTCCTTTGACGTCGGTGATGGCTTTTATTGAAATCCATTCAGGAAAAACTTCACCGTTTTTCCTACGGTTCCAGATTTCACCTTCCCACATCCCATTTGTTTTAATAGATTTCCATACTCCTTTATAAAACGAAGGCTTATGGCGGTTCGATTTAAGGATGCTGGGATTCTGCCCTATCACTTCCTCTTCAGAATAACCTGTGATGTGAGTGAAGGCGTCGTTGATGTATCTAATATTGTTGTTGCTGTCAGTTATCGTCACTCCTTCTGAGGAATGTTTGAATACTGCAGTTGCAAGTTTAAGCTGTTCTGTCTGTTGATCGACTGTAATTTTTAGTTGGTCTTTAGCCTTACGAAGTTCTTCTTCGGTTTCTTTATGAGAAGTAATATCTCTACCGATACAGTTGAACCATAGAATTTTCTGTTCAGAGTCTTTGACGGCAGTTATTGTCCACAACATATAGTAAAAACTACCGTTTAGGTGCATTTGTCTATTGATATATGAAAAGTTTGTGCTTGGATCTTTCTGCCATTTATTAAAGTCTTGAGCAGTTGTTTCTTTGTCTTCAGGGTGAATAAAATCAAATATTGAAAGTCCGACACATTTTTCAGGGGGAAGACCAAAATATTTTTGCGCAGAAGGATTAACGTATAAGAAACGACCGTCAGTATCCACTTGCGTAAAGAGGTCGTCAGTATTCTCAATGAAGTCCTTAAATGCGAATCCTTCTTCAGAGAAAAGTGGACTGATTTTTTTCGAGTTGTTTGATTTCATAATCATAAATTACAAATGCTAGTGGTGTTTTTTGTCCTGATTTCTAGGATGTATGAACTAAACTCCGCAGAAATTATGTGGTTCGATTCATGCTTGTGTCAAGGATGGATTGGGATAATCAATACTAGCGCAAAGAGGTGAATGTTTTGCAGGATAAATGCGGGGTGAGGATGTGTTAAGGGTCTAAAATAATGTGTATTTTACGGCTTCTGGTGAGAGGGGGGTATTCGCTGTCAACTACAGGTTAATGGCGACAGCTGCGATATCATCGTGGGTTTTGAAGCGGGGGTAAGTGCAGCAGTTGAGATCGGTGGTCTCAATGCTGCGGATATGGTCTCGGAGCCCCTTAAGTCCGGACTGACGGAACAGGTCAACCTGTTCGCTGTATGCGCGCTCTTCCCATGGTTTTTCGTTGGGCATGAGTAGGCCGTCTGTAAACAGAAGAATGTTACTTACATTAGTCAGGTCATGGTTTCCGGTTTTGAGAAAATTTATTGCTTCAGGTTCGCCGTTGAAAACGCCGTAATCAAGATTCATGCGGCAGCGGACTTTTGCAATTTGGTCATGCAGGGCCACTCCGATGGGTTCCTCTGTGGACGGGCCTACTTCCTTCCACATGCTCAAGGTTTCCATATCCTGATCCGCGCACTGGCAGAGGAATTCAAAATCACCGTTTTCGTAGATGCAAACTATCCGGCAATCTCCTATCTGAGCCCATTCCAGCATGTTGCCCTTGACGCGGACAACCGCTGCGCTGGTACTCCAGAGGTTTTTTTTGCTGGATAGATTGACCTCACGCTGAACCATTTCCTGTCTGATTACCCGATTGGCCCTTTCCGCAAGTTCCTGCATGGTTCCGTGATTCTTGCGGAATTCTTCTCCGGCAAGGTTGGAAGCCAGAAAGCCGCCTGTGTGACCATTTTCGTAAGTCTCGGAGGTCAGGCTGGTGGCACCGTCAAACACACCGAAAAGATTGTCCTCCATGACGAGGCAATCTTCGTTAATGGCGCCGGTGCCGTGCTCTATAAGTGACTCTACCTGCATCTTTGTCCCATAGCAGGAATTCAAAAACCATATCAAATAGCTAAGTTCTATTGCTTTAGCTTGTATCTATCGAGGTGTTCGATATTAATGCAGGGCTGTAGTCAATGATGAGAAGGGATATTGACCGGATCATGAAACATGCCTATGCCTTGGATATGAGAATCCTTCATCTTTTAAGCCAGATTCCCGATGCAACCGGGAGCGGTAAATATGTGCAGGAAATGATCCTGCAAAGCCTGAATAACGGGTATGAGCCATTTCTTGTGGCAGGAGTGCCCAAGGGTTTCAAACTTGAAGATACGCCGCTTGCCGGAGTGATCGCCCCGGACCGTTGCCTGTTTGTACGTTTTGAAGACCGGGATCTGGACTTTAAGGTGGTCGGTATGAGCGATGTCATGCCTTATCCCAGCAAAGTCTGTTCAGAACTGGGACCGGAGGAAGTCGCTGCATATCAAAAGGTATTCGGAAAGGTTGTAGCCAAGGCAGTTAAATCGTTTTCACCGGACCTGATCCATTCAAACCATTTGTGGATGGCTACCGCCGCAGCCAGACGTGTCGCGGCGGACATTCCTCTGGTCACAACCTGCCACGGCACATGTTTGCGACAGCACATCTTATGCCCTGATCTGGGACGTTCCCTGCTGTCTGATCTGGCAGGCATTGATCGAATAATTGCTTTGTTTGAACAGCAGAAGCAGGAAATTTTAGAGCTGTTAAATCTTCCTGAGGAACGGGTGGCAACTATCAGCGGAGGATTCAATCAGCAGTGCTTTTATACATGCTCTGATGAATCGGGTCAGGGAACAGTGCAAATCCTTTACGCAGGCAAGCTCAATCGGGCCAAAGGAGTTCCTTGGCTGCTTCGTTGTCTGGCTGAACTCGATGACCTGCCGTTCCATCTGCATTTGGTGGGCGGGGGTAGCGGCCCAGAAAAGCAGCAATGCTTGGAACTTGCCGCTCAACTGGGTGACCGCGTTACAGTGCATGGTATTCTTTCGCATCAGGAGCTTGGAAACCTGATGCGTTGCGCTAATATTTTTGTCCTGCCCTCATTTTTCGAAGGACTCCCGCTGGTCCTGCTGGAGGCATTGGCCTGCGGCTGTCGCATAGTGACCACGGATTTACCCGGAGTTAAGGAATTGTTCTCCGGGCAATCACAGCAGATGGTTCGTATGGTTCACCTTCCACCATTACAGACAATTGATTCCCCCCGTCCTGAAGATGAACCTTTGCTGGATAAGCTGCTTCAAGAAACTCTCGCGGCCAGCATCAGCGAAGTGCAGGAAAACGCAGAACCTGACTTTACCGCAATTACAAATCTTACAGCCCCTTACACATGGACTAATATTTTTCAGCGGATTGCGGCTGTCTATGATCAGGCTCTTGCGCGATAATTATTCTACAGAATCCGGTGATCCGGCCAGAAACATCCCGCCAAGTACCAGTGCTGCTCCTCCGTATTGAATCGGAGTGAGTGTCTCGCCGAGAATCAGGAACGCAAGGGCGAGGGTTGCCACCGGAATAAGGTTGGAGAAAAGGATCACGTGTGCGGCCTTGATCCGGGTCAGTGCATAGTTGATTACGAAGTAGACCAGAAAGGTGATTCCCAGTCCCAGATAGACCAGTGCTCCGAATGCCTGCCAGTTCAGATTTTCCGGCATGGGGGACATTAGTGCCCCGGGCAGGAAAAGTATGGTGGCACCGAAGACCTGAATGGCCGATAGATACATGAAATGGTAGCGGGCTGCGAGGTGCTTTACGGTCAAGGCGTAGCAGGTGGCTGAAAGTACGGCGCAGAAGATAAAGAAGTTACCCAGCAGCGGATTGCTGCCGTGTTCATTGGCTTCCCCGAAAGCTGAAACTATGCCCACCCCGGCAACCGCGAACAAAATGCCCGCCATGCAGCGGCGGCTGATCTTTTCCTTGTAAACAAGGTAAGCACCGATTGCCACGGTCATGGGGGTGCAGGCTACAATCATTCCCCCCTGTGAAGCAGAGGTGTACTGCAGTCCCAAGGTCTCAAAGGTGAAGAGCAGGAAAGGCTCACACAGGGCGAGGAGCAGGAGCATTTTCCAGTCGCCTTTCTGGTACGAAGGCTTGGGAATACGCGACCAGAGTATGAGATAAAGCAGGGAAGCAAAGAGAACGCGGCCCAGTAGAATCTGTTCAATGGTGAAGAATTCCTGCGCCATTTTGAGGACGATGAATCCGCCGCCCCATAGAATGTGGACTACGGCAAGGGCTACAAGAAGTAGGGATTTAGACATGAGAAATCTCCTGAGCGGCTACGGTCGCCTTCAGTCGTTAAAAATGTGGATATGAAAATTTGATAAGGCGGACCGCAGAACTGCGGTCCGCTTTTTTATGGAGATGTGATTAGAAAATCCACTGCCAGTAGGTGGAGGCTACGATCCAGACCGCTACGGCTCCGCAGAGCATTCTGATCGCCATGATCAGCATCAGGTAGCGCATGCGCACGTATCCGGTAGCAAACATGATCAGAGCAGCGGCCAGTTCGTACGGGAAGAGGAACTGGTCCAGTCCGTAGAAGAAGCTGTAGAGCAGCGGTTTGATGTCCATGCCGAGAGTGGTGGCGATCTCAGCCAGCGGGATACTCAGCGAGGTCGCAGCAGCCACCGGGGTCAGGGCAAAGTTGGCGAGAATCCCGGTGCAGTATGCTAGCAGGGAGGAACCTGCCAGACTCTGGACATTCTCAAGGTAAGGCACAATTTTGCCAGCCATCCATGCCGGGATACCGAGGCTTCCGGCGACAATACCGATAGCCATGCAGCCGACAATGAAGAAGAGGATGGAGAACTGGACCTGAGCCACATCATCTTTCTTGAGCAGGTTGAAAAGCGGAGTAAAGCCCAGCAGGACAACGGCGCAGAAGGCATAGTAACCGGGGATACCGTGCAGGGTTTCAGTGGCGAATGCAGCAAGTGCCAGAGTGGTCAGTGCCAGAGTTTTCTTTTCGTCACGGGTGATGGAGCCCATGGCGGTGAGGTTTTCACTGGCATGCTCAAGGCACTGGTCCATGTATTTACCCAGTTCCTTGGAACCGAAGAAGTGCAGGATACCCACACAGGCAACGCCTACCAGAAGGGCAAAAGCGATGTTCTCGATAAAGAAACTCAGCCATTGAATGGGTACGCCCATATCCTTGACCATGAGCAGGCCTACGATACCGACGTTGTTGGGCAGGTAGTTGGTAGCCGGGACAGTGGCACCGAAGAAAGCAGCCATGATCAGGGTTGTGGCAGCCTTTGAGCCTTTATCCAGCTTCATTGCCGAGCACATGCCGGAAGCGATAGCCATGAACAGGATGGTTACGGTGATGACATCCGGGATGATGGCACCCACGGCGTAACCGGCAACAATCATGGCAATGTACAACCGCAGGGGAGTACGCCCGATGCGAGTGATTGCCAGCAGGGCGATGCGGTCGGAAAGCCGGGTCTTTTCCATGAGTACGCCGATGAGCATACCGCACATGACAACCCAGGGGATCGGGGTGGTCCAGCCGACAAAGGCAAGGTCCGGGGTCGCGACTCCGGTAACAATATAGGACATGAGCAGTAATACCGCTGTGGCGAACAGGGGCATGATTTCAAAGGCGAAACCGGCGATGGCAAAAATGGTTTCAAACCAGTAGAGAGCGATCTTGGGGTTGCCCGGATCGTTCATGATGTAAGCCCCGGTGGCGGCGATTGCAGCGACCATAGCCCATTTTTTTATTGTGTGCATTGCGTTGGTCATGGTTGTTCCTATGTACGAATATATCTTTCAGCAGCCAAAGCCGCAATTGTTCCGTCGGACATGGCTGTAGTTATCTGACGGTAGGCTTTATCGTTGATATCGCCTGCGGAAAAAACACCGGGTATGCTGGTTGCCATGTGTTCGTCAGTGATGACGTAGCCGTTTTTGGACAGCTTGATTTTTTCGGCAAAAAGTTCGTTGTTGGGATTCTGGCCCAGAAATACGAATGCGCCGTCTACAGGCACGGTTTCCTGCTCACCAGTAGATACATTTTCCAGTACTGCGGCCTTGAGTTCATCATTTTCAACAACGAGATCGATAACTTTGGTTTCAGTGCGGGCATTAACTTTTCCGGTGCCCAGCAGCTGATCCTGTGTCCCCTGTGCGGCAAAGAAACGGTCCATTACCTCAATAAGAGTGATGTGTTTAATGCCGAGGGTGATCATGTATAAGCTTTCGTCAAAAGCACTGTTTCCGCCGCCAACGACCAGAACGCGCTTGCCCTTGTATGGGCCGCCGTCGCAAATAGCGCAGTGGTGGACCTGATCGCATTCGGTGGGAACATCAAGGGGAATGGGCTTGCGTCCGGTGCAGATGATGACTGTTTTGGCTTTGAGTGTGCCTTCGTCTGTTTCCACGGTCTTCAGCTCACCTTCAAGGTCCATGCTTTCGATTTCGCAGACTTCTTCAACCTCAACTTCAAGGCTGTCCACATGGGCGCGCATCTTTTTCATCAAATCCATGCCGTGGATTGTGGGGTAGGATGGAAAGTTTTCTACAGTGTAAGTAGAGTTTACCAGTCCTCCGGTGATGTTTTCTTCGAGGATTACTGCTTTCAGTCCGGCGCGTGCAGCGTAAATTCCTGCGGTCATCCCTGCGGGACCGCCGCCGACAATCACCATATCGTATATTGTGCTTTCACTCATGATCTCTCCCGTTGCTCGAAATTGCTTTTAAGCAGAAGCGAAGAACGCTTTCATTTCTTTGGGGTTCATCAGGCCGCCTTTGCGGGCAACCATTGTTCCGCCCTTGATGACGAAGATGGTCGGTGCGCGTTCGGAATCAAGCTCAGCCAGTGCTTCAGGATTGGCTTCGCTGTCCAGTTTGAACAGGCTTACATCGGGATTTTTCTTGCTGAATTTTTCCAGCACCTTTTCCATATTTTTGCAGTGGGGGCACTGTTGCTTGTAGCAGATAAGCACACCGGATTCGGTGTCTGCCATGGTCTGGGCGTAGTTTGCATCGGTAAGTTCGGTAAACATGATTTCTCCAGTGAAATATTCTTATGGGCGGTCCTGATCAGCGGACCGCCCTTGAAGTTATTAATTAGGAAGTGCGCAGTTCGCCGATGACGAGTTTGAGCTTCTGGAGCAACTCTTCGGCTTTTTCGGGATTCTCTTCGGCAATGTTGTTCAGCTGGAAGGGGTCCTTGCGGCGGTCGTAAAGTTCGTTGTGCTGGGGCACTTCAATCTTTGCTCCGGCAGTGCAGGTCCACATGTCTTCAGACATTACCTTGTCCGCACCTTCCACGCAGTCGGCATTGTTCTTTTCATCTTCGCTGACCAGCCAATGTACGTAGCTGTAATCATCAGTGATGATGGACCATGACATGCCGTAGTAACCGGCAATGGCGTAATCGCGGATTTTGTCCACTTCGCCCTGCATCATGGGCAGCAGGCTTTCGCCCTGATAATCTTCTGCACCGAAGGTTTTCATGCCGTGATCGCTGACACCGTCTTCGGTATCAATCAGGCCGAGTACGTCCATGATGGTGGCGGTTACGTCCACGTTCTGTACAAAAGAGGAAATGCGCTGGCCGCCTTCAACTCCGGGAATGTGCATCATGAGAGGTACGTGAACCAGCTCTTCGTAAGGCCAGGGGCGGGATTTACGCATGATGCCGTGCCCGTGCTCGCCTTCGCCCATGGGCTGTCCGTGGTCGGACATGACTACTACCATGGTTTCGTCCATGAGACCCTGCTCGCGAAGGGAATCCAGAGTACGGCCTACCCAGCGGTCAACATCGGTGATTTTTTCCATGTACAGTGCGCGGATGTGTTCGCACTCGCGCTCAGTAATACGGCCTTCCACAGGAACCCAAGGAGCGAGCATGATGGGGTTGCCTTCGTACTCGGGGTCGTAGGGGCAGGGCTCACCTTTCCATACGGACGGCGGATCCCAAGGCTCGTGGGGATCAAATGAGTCGATCCAGAGGAAGAACGGGCGGTTCTTATCGCGGCGTTCTTTGAGCCAGTGGTCGGTACGGTTCATGACCTTGGCAACGTAGCTGTCTGCTTCGGTGCGGCGGTGCTGCTGCTGGCGCAGGAAGCAGCCGATTTCGTCCAGAAGCTGCGGGCTTTCGTCATCAATGTATTCGCCGTTTTCATCCCAGACCATGGTGGCGGAGGTGAAATCTTCGGGCTTGAGGGCCGGATCGAGAGGCTCGTTTTCAAAAGTGGTGTGGTCCAGTTCCTGACCGGGGCAGAAATCCACGTAATCGAAACCGCGAGAGTAGCCGAACTTGGCAAGTCTCATGGGAGCGGTGTCGTAAATGAGCGCGGTCTGCATGTTGCGGCCCCACATGATGTCGGTGATGGTGGTGTCATCAGCGCCCAGAGGCTGCCAGCCGCCGTAAGGGAGGGTGAAGCGTCCGGTCATGAGTGCACGGCGAACCGGAATGGTCGGTACGCCTTCGCTGTATGCGTTTTCGAAAAGAACGGACTGACGTGCGAAACGATCAAGATTCGGTGTCTTGACGGTCTCGTTGCCATAGCATCCGAGATAGTTGAATTGCAGGGTATCCAGCATGATGAATACCACGTTTTTGATTTTGCTTCTGTCAAAGGACATTGTGCAGCTCCTTGAAAAATGTTTGCGAAGAATTTGATTTCGCCTCGCGCTTTTTTTCACATATGGAGCAGGGAAGGGAAAAATTCTGTCTCATATGAGACAAAAAAACAATTGAGTTTAAATTTATTTGCACGGATCAGAAGAGCAATCCAGCGGGAAAGAGATCATTCTTAGAAATGATTGCTGATTATATCACAAGCTTAAGTGCTGGAAGAGCATGCCGCCAGCTTCGCGGGATAGGGCTTCAGGATCGAGAATTTCAAGGGTGGTTTTAGTGAACTTCCCGATAATGCCCTGCTGACGCAGGGCCTTGATCACACGGCAGAGCGAACTGCGATGGACACCGAGGGTAGAGGCAAGGTCACTTTGAGTCAGTCCAGGCGAGAAAGATTCGGACTCACCGTTTTCCTGCCAAAGCTGGTACAAGGAGCGGCTGACCCGCGTACTTACTTCCAACAGGCCGGAATCAAAAAGCTGGGCAAAGAAAGCCCCGGCCTTGATACCCAGTGAATGGATCAGGTTGCAGGCCAATTCCGGGTTCTGGCGAAAGAAATCCTTGTCTTCAAGGATTGATTTGGGAAAGCGGGCCACAACGCACTCTTCCAGTGTGTGCAGGCTGTGACTTTGGAACAAAGAAGTGTGGATGTGCGAAACTTCGTTGAAAAGGGTACCCGGACCGATGCGCATGACCACCCGTTCCTGACCGCTTTCAGACAGGCAGGAAAGTTTGACAGCCCCTTTGAGCAGGAAAAAGAAATAGTCAGGATGGTTTGCTTCTATCTCATGATCTTTGGGCAGGGAGCTTTGTACCGCTTTATCAAGTACTGCTTCCCAGATGGAATTAATGCCTTCGATGCTGAAGAACGCTTTTTCCTGACGAAAGATTTTTTCTGTGCTCATGACGGCTTAATCTTTTTTAAATAGGGAAGATTTAAGGTCGAATCTGGCCAGCATTTTTTGCACTGCCACCCGTGACAGGCCGGAATTGCGGGCCGCTTCTGAAACATTGCCGCCGGTACGGGATAATAGATCACTGATGTAGCTTCTGCTGAAGCTATCCACCAGCTGCTGTTTGGCTTCTTTGTATGGCAGGGAAGACATGGAGTCACTTCCGGCATCAGCTGACATCTTACCTTCGGCCAAGTCTACAGCCAGCATGGTTATGGATTCCCCGGTGCTGAACACTGCCAGTTTGCGCATGGTATTTTGCAGCTCGCGGACATTGCCTGTCCAGCTCTGTGCGCTTAAGTGGCCTACTACTGCCGGGTCCAGCTCTTTTTCCGGCAATCCCAGTTCAATGCAGGCTTTTTGGGCAAAATACCGGGCCAGCAAAGGAATATCCCCGGTCCGCTGTTTCAGCGGCGGCAGATTTAAGGGAAGAACATTCAGACGGTGGTAAAGGTCTTCGCGAAAAGTCTTTTCAGATACCCGTTGCGGCAGGTCCTGATTTGTGGAGGCAAGAACTCTTACGTCTATGTTCTTGGAGGTGTCTGAACCAACAGGGCGGATTTCGCCTTCCTGCAATACGCGTAACAGCTTGGCTTGGGTTTCCAGTGGAATATCACCGATTTCATCGAGCAGGATTGTGCCACCGTCTGCACGCAGGAAAAGACCTTCTCGGTCATTGTCGGCTCCACTGAAAGCGCCCTTAACGTGCCCGAAGAGTTCACTTTCCAGCAGGTTTTCAGGGATGGCGGTGCAGTTGACCGTTACATAAGGTTTATCTGCACGGGAACTCAGGTCGCGGACCATTCCGGCTACCAGTTCCTTGCCTGTTCCGGATTCACCCATAATCAGGACATTGTAGTCTGTGCGGGCCACAGCTCCGATGGATTGCTTCAGTTGCTGCATTAGCGGGCTTTGGCCCAGCAAGCGGTCTTTGTGCTGTTCTATCTGTGCTCGCAGCAGCCGGTTTTCTTCAAGCAAACGGCTACGTTCGAGACCTTTGCTGATGACCCGGAACAGGTTTTCCTGCTCAATAGGCTTGGTTACGAAATCGTAGGCTCCGGCCTTGAGTGCATCTACTGCTGTCTCTACCGTTCCATGTGCGGTGAGCATGACCGCGGAAAGAACGTCATTTTGCGCTAGTGCTGTTTTTAAAAGCTCAAGACCGCTCATTCCGGGCATTTGCAGGTCGCTGACCATCAGGCTGATCTGCTGGGAATTGAGCACAGCAAGAGCCTGCTCGCCGTTAAAAGCTGCGAGTACTTCATTTTCGGGGAAGGCCACTTCAATCAGCCTTTTAATCCCCCGGGCAAAGTCTTCCTGATCATCAACTATCAGTATTTTCTGCTGGTTTGTTTCAACCATTACTTATCCTTAGCGGTGAGGGGAAATTTCAGGGTGAACACGGCGCCGGACAATTCTCCTTTGTCTTCATCACCGTTTTCAACTTCAATGGAACCGCCGATGTCGCTCATAAATCCAAATACCACAGCCAGCCCCAGCCCGGAACCTTTGTTTACTTCTTTAGTGGTGTAGAACGGGTCGAAAACATATTGCAAATCTTCTTGTGCGATACCGGGACCGTTATCCATAATCTTGAACACGACCTGTTCAGCCCCTTCCATAGCGAGGGATACTTTTAATCTGCCTTCATTTTCCGGCACTGCGTCAAGGCCGTTCAGAAGCAGGTTGGCAACAATATGCTCCAGTGCCTGCGGTTCAACATTGAGTTTGGGAACAGATTCATCAAGATCAAGGTCAATTCTTGCGCCCTGTTTGTCTGCCTGAATGCGGAAAACATCAGCGACTTCGCGGATGATCCCGGAAAATTCAGTCCCGGTTGTCGAAGAAACCTTTGGACGTGCAAAGTTCAACAGATCTTTAAGCACGGTCTGGGCTTGTCTGGTGTGCTTGAGGATGACTTCAATATCTTCTGCACTCTGTCCGCTGGCCCCTTTTTTCAAGAGTTCGGCATAGCAGAGAATTACTCCCAATGGATTGTTGATCTCATGGGCCAGTCCTGCGGAAAGCTTACCTACTGTGGCCATTTTTTCAGCCTGAGTCATCTGGGCCAGCATTTTCTTCTGGCTTGTTGTTTCATGGACGTAGACAACAACCCTGCGTTCATGCGGATTTTCCGTATGGTGAATTGGGTAGATATTGATGGCAAACGAACGTCCTTCAGGAAGGGATACTTCTCGTGAAAGGGCTTCGTTCATAAGCAATGATTTGGAAATACCGCAATTCGCTGAATCTCCCCAGCCTTGGCAGAGCAGGCTTACAACCCCTCCGTCTGTGATGCAGCCTTCGGACAGTTCTTCCCCAAGTTTTCGGGCGGACTCGTTGGCAACAATTGGGGCTCCAGTTCCGTCTGCAAGCAGAAGCGGGTCGCTGATGCCTTCGAAGATTGATTGCAGGTTGGTGTTGTGGCGCACAATACTGTTCAGAGCGGAAATACTGTCCGCCGCAATCCCAAGCTGGCGGCCGATTGCTCGTAATATTCCACGGTCTTTTTCACGGAAGGATGAGCCTTCCTTGCGGAACAGGCAGAGCAGGCCTTCGGCACTTCCTGACGAAGATTCCACGGGAATATAGGCCCGGTCATCAAGGATGAGTGAAACCGAATCAGTCAGCAGTTCAACCCAGTTGTCCGGAAGTTCCGGACGTTCCGGGGTTTCAGGTATGGAATAGAAATTTTTGCTGGAAAAAGTGCAGACGTAAGCTGTCCGTTCAAGATTAAATCTCTTGTGGATCAGGGGCAATGCCACTTTCCATAATTCTCCGCGTGACTGGCTGCTGCTTGATCCGGCCAGAAGCTGCACAAAGAGTTCTACATCTGACTGGCGTGCAGTGGCTTCCTGTTCAAGTTCCCCGGTCCTTTCCTCGACCATATGCTCAAGGTTGGAGGCGTAATCCTGAAGTTTTTGACGGGCATCGAACATGTAATCGCTGAGTTTTTCAATACCGCCGATCATCTCTCCTACTTCATCTTCCTGTTCCACTTCACGAAACAGGGCCACGCCTTTTTCATCACTGAAATTGCGGCGGAAGTTGGTGGTCAGGATGCGGATGTTGTTGGCTACGATGCGCTTGAAAAGCATATTGGTGGCACCAAGATAGAGAAGTACTGCCAGCAGGAAAACGCCTATGTAGCTCATGATGGTCTCTTGGATATGGGCTACGGATGCGCTGACCGGAAGTCCTACGAAATCAATGCCGCCGATACTGTCCTGCGTGTGATTGAAGCCGCGGTTGCCGTAAAGTTCAATCAGTTCCACCGGGGCATCTTCGATTTTGCCGTGACAGCGCAGGCAGCTCTTTTTGAATACTGCCGGACGGGCCATGACAAAATGCTTTTCGCCTTTGATATTTTTATAGCCTTCCCAAAGCTGTTGCTGCGGGTTTTCCCGGAAATATTTAATCAGCTCCAGTTCAATCCCTTTTGCTTCATAGGAGGGATTGCGGGATTTTTCAGCCACGCGGCGATAGGTGAAGGTTGACGGCTCATTTTCATCACGGGCCATGATATTGCGGGTTACAAATGAGGAGGACATGGCCTGAATAATGAATTTATCCGGCAATTCCTCGTACATCTGAGGGCGGAGTATGCCGCGTACGTAGTTCTGTACTGAATCTACCTGTCCGAAAACCATGCGCGCTTTTTCGCGTACAACGTTTTCGAGTACCTGGCTCATGTGTGTGGAGAAGCCCGCAAAAAGCACACCACCGATGACCAGAGAGGTCAGGATGAGGCTCAGCAGAAATTTGCTTTGAATGGAGTATGGTCTGGGAAGTTTCATATTTTGCCGCCTGTTCAGAACACTACAACCGGGATAACCGTTGTCAAGACCGTAATTCTTGACCGTTATCGCCTGCGATGGTTATTATCTTATTAAATGGGGTTGTCTTTTGGGCGGACTGATAAAGGGCAGGGGGAGCCATGAACAGTTTATTCCTTTTTTTTGCGGCGGTTCTGGCTGGTGTCATCAGTGCGGATATGTTTGTCCGGGGCTGGAACGGATTTCTTGAATGTGCTGCTTCTCTGGTTCTTTTTTTTCAAAAGAAAATTCCTGTTAAGACATTTCTGTCTCGCTTGGGTGGATCATGTCCTGTGACCATTCTGTGCTTTTTACTCCTTATACTCTGCTTTAAAGTTTATTTTTCCATTCTGGGATTCGGAGCCAGTGAGCTTGAACAGCTCGGCTTTTTCCTCGGAGCAGTTCCGCGCACCGGGTATTACCTGATCAGTGCAGGTAAGATGATAGATGGCATGTTCAAACCCTGATTCATAGAACCGGGCTCTACTCCGGTCCGGGACCGTGGGGCAGGTATTCCATGGAGCTGCGTGCGTTATGGTCTGCATGTCCCACTATTTCCACGTCTGTGTAATAAAATTCACCTGTTTCAATATCAGATTCGGTTACGAAGTCTGCCAGTGTGCGGAAGGCCGGGGTTGTGTCTATGAGCATGGGACCGGCTACAAAGACCATGGCCCAGATTACGGAACATGTGGCGAAGAAAGAAATAATTCTGAAGCCGAGTGTTTTATTTTCCATCATAAATTCCTCGTTTTAGGGGGCGGAGGGAAGCGACATGCGCCTCCCTCCTTTGGTGGGGTGATTTCAATTGTCTAGATTTTAGAAGTAATGTCCGGGAAGACCACGTAGAACATGAGGTAAGCCATGATCAGGGTCAGGCACAGGTTGAGGGACTGGCCGCATACGTAAAGGATGAGCGGCTTTCCGCCTTTGAAGTAGTGCTTGAGTTCACGGAAGTTGGTTGCCAGTCCGATTGCTGCAAAGGAGAGGCAGAAGAACCATCCACGGAAGATGCGGGAGAAGCCGCGCAGTACACCCTGGTCGATCATGGTGAATCCGGCGTCGGAACCGAGTGAGGTGTAGACGATGGAGAAGATCACGGATGCAGTCAGGAAGCCGAGCACGAATTTAGGGAAGCGGTGCCAGATTTCCATAG
Organism: Maridesulfovibrio salexigens DSM 2638; assembly: GCF_000023445.1. GTDB lineage: Bacteria > Desulfobacterota > Desulfovibrionia > Desulfovibrionales > Desulfovibrionaceae > Maridesulfovibrio > Maridesulfovibrio salexigens. The sequence continues at coordinate 447,815 of NC_012881.1, forward strand.
CGTGTACTTTCTGTCCTTCAACAGCTTCAACCTTGGTTGCCCAGTAGATTGCAATACCGAATGCGGTAACACCGATAAGCACGTTCTGGATCATTTTGATGGTCGCTGCCACGTAGAGAGCCTTTTCGGAAAGGAAGGCCCCGGCTGCTGCAACAGCACCGGTGGCGTCGATGGTACCACCCATCCATGCTCCGCCAAGAATAAAGGGCATTCCGGTTCCCTTAATGATAGCGGGCATGACGATCATCATGATGGAAGTGAAGACAAGGGAAAGACCGATTGCGAGGGTAAGTTCCTCTTTCTTGGCCTTACATGCCGCAGCCGCTGCAATAGCTGCGGAGGTACCGCAAACGGACATGTCAGCGGAGATAACCATGTTCAGGGTTTTGGAAGGTACCTTGATAACTTTCTGACCGAAGATGAAGGTAGTGATCAGAACAACAGGGGTAACTACCCATGCTACGAAGATACCGGGAATGCCGATAGCGACAACCTTGTTGAACAGAACTTCCGCACCAAGCAGAACCAGACCGGTCTTGATGAAAAATTCAACCTGCAAGGCTTTCTTAGCCCAAGTAGGTGTTCCGATGGTGTTTGAGATAACCAGACCGATGGCAATAGCCCATGCAGCATAACCGATACCGTATTGCTTCATGGTTGCCTGACTGGCCATAAGGTAGGATGCGATAGCAACAGCGAAGACCAGACCGAAACCTTTGAGGAAGGGCTTGGCGTCACCATCGATGAAACGCATACCTATTGCGAAGAACAATCCGAAACCGATCATGAGCACAAAGAGAGACGGGATCAGGTTAAAAGGCTTGTTCTTGATTTTCTTTTTGGCAGAGCTTTCTTTAGCGCGCAGTTTCAACCAGGATTCAATGGATGCAGAAGCAGCTGTGTTCAGGCTGGCATCTTTAAATCCGGCCTGTTCAGCTTTCAGCTGTGCTGCGAGAGCTGCTGTTTTCGCAGTGTCTGCTGCTGCTTTTGCTTTCAGGTATTTAGGCATGGCTGCTGCGTTCTTGGCATCAGCCTGTTCCTGAGTCTGGATAAAAGCGTCCAGCGGGTTGGTGGTCCATTTCTGAGGCTTATTCATGAACCCTTTGATAGCCTTACCAATGGGTGCATTCTTAGCTTTAATTTTTTCTTTTGCGGTCTGGGCCTCGTACCAGGCTACGGTCTTAAAGGGAGCACGGGCGGCTTCCTCGGTCATGATCGCATTTTGCTTGGCGAACATTTCTTCCATGCCCGCAGGCTTGTTGTTGAAGAAGATTATTGCGCCAACGGTCAGGATCAGGAATCCCAGCCAGATGGCCCAGTAATCTTCTTTTTTCCAGAGGTCGGACCAAGAGCTTTGAGCCTTGTCGACCACTACGTCGCTATTCTGTTTAGCTGCATTTTCTGCCATTTCTAACATTCCTCCAAAAGTATTTTGCAAAACAGGCCTAGACCTGCGTGTGTCCGTAGGCATGCTTTAGGCAAAAGGCGGGCCAGAATTTTACACTTCTTAAGTTGTTGAAAATAAAAGATTATTTCTTGAAGGGGTGATTACTTGGGCTTGCAGTTGCCTATTGTGGACTGCAAAGCAAAGTTTGCAGTTGTTTTCTCCGCCGGGACTGATCTTTGTTTCCCGAAGCGGCCAAGTATGATACTGTTTATTTGGCCTCTAGTCTGTTTATGCCTGTTGCAGTCAGGATATCTATCTGATTTTCCAGCACGTATTCGAAAGCGGAGGAAGCATGGAACTACTCGATCTGGGCAGGAAACCTGTAAGTGAAGCAAAACCGGCCGGTGCGGATGCCCGTTACGAACCGGAGTATGACCTTTTGCAGCAGGAAATCGACAAGCTTGCCAGCGCCACAGCGGGCGGTGCGGTGGACTGGAAGCGGGTGGTTAAGCTCGGCTCTGTCATCCTGAGCAGCAAATCCAAGGATCTGAAAGTAGCCTCATATCTGGCTGTAGCGCTTTTGCATCTCAAGGGTGTGGAAGGTCTTTCGGCAGGGGCGCAACTGCTGCTCGATTTGATTTCCAACTTTTGGGATACCCTTTATCCGGCTAAGAAACGCATGCGCGGAAGATTCGGAGCCATCAGCTGGTGGGACGAGAATGCCGAGAAATTTTTGAAAAATTATGACGGTGACGAGCTGCCCAAAGAAGTTGTCGATCTCTTGGATAAGAGGATTAACGATCTTGATGCAGCCTTGGCGGAGAAGTCTGAGGACGCGCCTATTCTTCACGATCTGTCCAGTTATGTGCAACATCTTCCCGTGACCGCCCCAGTTGAACCGGAACAGTCTGCTCCCGTTGCAGATGAGTCTCCAACGGTTTCAACTCCTTCAGCCCCTGTCGCCTCCGCTGATCCTGTTGTGGTAAATGCGGGTAATATCTCTTCTCCTGAAGAATGCTCTGCCGTACTCAAAAGCGGGCTTTCTGTCCTCGCTCCTGTTTCTGAATATTTCCTTGCAAATGATCTGGCTGCAGCCGAGGGCTACAGGCTGCGGCGCATGATCGCGTGGACGTCCATTTCCGCTCTTCCTCCGGCGGAAAATGGACGGACCATGATCCCTGCACCGGACGGTCCGGTTAAAGATTCCATTGCCAGTCAGCTTAAGTCTGCTGATTTTGCCGGGGCCTTGCGCGAAGCCGAATCCCGTATCGGTGAGTATCTGTTCTGGCTGGACCTAAGCCGCATGTCTGCTGAAGCCCTTAAAGGACTGGGTGAAAATCACGCCGCAGCGATTGCTGCTCTTGAACTGGAGACACAGTTTTACGTGCAGCGCTTGCCTGCTTTGGCTTCTTTGAGTTTTGCCGACGGCACTCCTTTTGCCGATCCCAAGACCCGCTCATGGTTGCAGTCCCTTGGTAGTTCAGGGGCAGTCGATTCCGGTGCTGAGAGCGATGAAGTGTCTGAAATAATGGTTAAAGCCAATCATCTTGCTGCGGATAAAAAATTATTCGAGGCAGTTTCCCTAATTTGTGATAGGATCAATACATCTCCCTCCCTGCGCGCTGCTTTTCGGCTGCGTTCCGGTTTGACCGGACTTCTTACTGCGGAAGGGCAGGCAGGAGTGGCTCATGTGCACGCAATTGAGTTGCTTGAACAAATTGACAGTTCCGGGCTTGCTGAATGGGAGCCGGAACTGGCTTTAACCGGATTGCGGGCAGCCTATGAAGCGGTAGTCGCGGAGGGCGGGCCGGATTCAGCAGTAAAAAGTATTGAGATTCTACAGCGTATCAGCAGGCTCAGCCCTGTTGAAGCGTTGAAGTTAAACGGTGTTAATTAAACAGTTTGGACTGTTCCCAGAAACTTTTCAGCGGAGGGCTTAAATATGGCTAAAGAAGGTTCCGTAGCTCCAAAAGAGCGGGTCAATATTGTTTACAAGCCTGATACCGGAGATGCCAAGGAAGAGGTCGAGCTTCCTCTCAAACTGCTGGTGGTCGGCGATTTTACCCAGAAAGACGATGACCGCATGGTCGAGGATCGTGATCCGGTAAACATCGACAAGGATAATTTCAACGAAGTTCTCAAGGCTCAGGATCTTGAACTGAACATGGGCGTTGAGGACAAGCTTAGCGGTGATTCTGATGCTCAGATGGCGGTCAAGCTCAAGTTTGAAAGTCTCAAGGACTTTGATCCGGACCGGATCATCAGTCAGGTTCCTGAATTGCAAAAGCTCATGGAACTCCGCGAAGCCTTGAAAGCACTGAAGAGTCCGCTCTCCAATGTACCGGAATTCAGGAAAAAGGTTCAGGAATTGGTCAAGGATGACGGCGCACGCGAAAAGCTGCTTAAAGAACTTGGAATCGAGTAAGGGAGATTATCCATGGCAGAAGAAAAACTTGAACAACAGCAGGCTGAGCAATCAACAGCCGAAGTTTCGCTTCTTGATGACATCGTGGAGGCTACCAAGCTCAAGCCCGAAGACGAAGCTTATTCCGTAACCAAAGCGGGCTTGCAGGCTTTTCTTGAAGAAATGGTCAAACCTGAGCGCGCGGGAGCCAAAGTTTCCGGCAATCTCGTTGACGACATGCTGGCCCAGATTGATGAAAAACTTTCTGCGCAGATGGACAGCATCATTCACAACAAGGAATTCCAGAAAATGGAATCCTCATGGCGGTCGCTCAAGTTTCTGATAGACCGCACGGATTTCCGGGAAAACGTACGTATCCAGATGATGAATGTCTCTAAGGAAGACTTGCTGGACGATTTTGATGATGCCCCGGAAATCACCAAATCCGGTCTCTACAAACAAGCCTATACCGCAGAATACGGTCAGTTCGGTGGTCAGCCCTTCGGAGCCATTATCGGTAACTATGATTTCGGGCCCGGACCGCAGGATATGAAACTGCTGCAATACACAGCGTCAGTTTCAGCCATGTCCCACGCGCCATTTATTGCCGCAGCGGGACCGGAATTTTTCGGCATTGAAAAATGGAGCGAACTGCCCAATCTCAAGGATCTTAAATCCATTTTTGAGATGCCGCAGTATGCGAAGTGGAATTCATTCCGTGAATCTGACGATTCTCGCAATGTCGGGCTGACCCTGCCTAAATTCCTGCTTCGTCTTCCTTACGGTCCGGAAACCCTTCCGGCCAAGAGCTTCAATTATCAGGAAACCGTCTCGGATGGCGATGATGATTTCTGCTGGGGCAATACTGCGTTCGCATTTGCTTCCAAGCTGACAGATTCATTCGCCAAGTACCGCTGGTGCGCAAACATCATCGGTCCGCAGGGCGGCGGGGCTGTGGAAGACCTGCCCCTCTATCAGTATGAGGCCATGGGAGCAGTTCAGACCAAGATTCCCACACAGGTGCTTCTCTCAGAGCGCAGGGAATTCGAACTTGCCGAGGAAGGTTTCATCGGTCTGACCATGCGTAAGGGCAGCGATAACGCGGCTTTCTTCTCAGCCAACTCCTGCCAGAAGCCTAAGTTCTTCGGCACCAGCAAGGAAGGCAAGGAAGCGGAGCTCAACTACAAGCTCTCCACCCAGTTGCCTTATATGATGATCATGGACCGTCTGGCTCACTACATTAAAGTTATCCAGCGTGAGAATATCGGCACATGGAAGGAACGTGGCGATCTTGAGCGCGAACTCAATACGTGGATTTCCCAGTATGTCACCGAGATGGACAATCCTGCTCCAAGTGTGCGCAGCCGCCGTCCTTTACGTATGGCCAAGATTGAGGTCAGCGATGTGGAAGGCGATCCCGGCTGGTATCAGGTTTCCCTGAAGGCCCGCCCGCACTTCAAGTACATGGGTGCATCCTTCACCCTTTCATTGGTGGGCAAGCTGGAGAAGGAATAGTTAGTCGAAAGAGTCCGGCTGTTGTTTTCGTACGGCAGCCGCTGCATTGGGCAACCTTTAATCATGAATTTTGAGGAGAAAGGTTATGGCACTTACTTCGTATATGAAAGTAACAGGAAAGACTCAGGGACAGATCAAGGGTGATTGCACCCAGACCGGCGATAAAAAAGATACCATGCTTATCTATGCGCTGGATCACAATGTGGAAATCCCCAAAGATACCCATACCGGACTGCCCACCGGACAGCGTATCCATAAGCCGTTCACTGTGACCAAACACGTGGACAACGGTTCTCCGAAACTCGCTCAGGCCTGCTGTAAGGGTGAGCAGCTTACCGTTGAAATTGATCATTATCATATCGATCCCACCGGAATCGAAAAGAAATATTACACCATCAAGATGGAAGAGGCGATTATCGTCAATCTGCACAGCTACAAGCCTGTTACCTTCCTGCCCGACAACAAAGGTTACCATGACATGGAAGATGTCAGCTTTACCTATTCCAAGATTACTTGGACCTACGCTGACGGCAATATCGAATACACTGACGATTGGAAGTCCAGCTAAAAATGATATTCAGGACAGGGGAGCCCCCTGTCCTGAATAAAGGAGAAAATCTTGACCACTCAGCGACTTCTTGAACGTATCCGTTTTATGGAAGAGGACCCGGATTGGCGCGATTCTGCCGATCCGAGTCAGGTGGTCAAGTCTGTGCTCGATTATTTGCGTATGATCCTGAACACCCGTCAGGGTAATGCCCAGATCGCGCCGGATTTCGGGGTACCGGATTTTACTTCAATGATTGGGGCCACAGGGCTGGATGCAGTGCGGTCTATTGAAGAATCCATGACCGAGGTTGTTCTCAAGTATGAACCCCGTCTGGCAAACGTACACATCGAATTCGTTCCCATGGAGGATAACCCGCTGGCTCTGCATTTCAAGTTGCAAGCAAAGCTGGCACTCGAAGGCCAGGATATGCCCGTAGTGTTCGAGACGGTACTTGATCCGGACGGCCAGATTTCAGTGAAAGATAACTAACGCCTTAAATAGGGCTGCCGGAGGCATATCATTCATGATAGAAAAGTATTATCAGAGGGAACTGAGCCACTTGCGCGAACTGGCGGTGGAATTTTCCAAGACCCACCCCGCGCTGGCTCCCATGCTGACCGGATCAGGAGCTGATCCAGACGTGGAACGGCTTCTGGAAGGTTCGGCTTTTTTGTCCGGCATGATCAACCAGAAGCTGGATGATGAATTTCCTGAGATAGTACACGGTCTGGTGCAGTTGGTTTTCCCGCATTACTTACGCCCCATCCCTTCAACCACCATAGTAAAATTTACTCCTAAACCTAGCCTGATGGAAAGCATCCGCGTTCCGGCAGGAGCGCAGATCGGATCAATCCCGGTCAGCGGAACATCATGCATATTTTCAACAACCTATGATGTTGATTTACATCCTCTTTCCATCACTGATGTGGAGCTGGTCAAAAGCGCAGGTACCTCCGGTTCTCTGATTATCAATCTGGAATTGAGCGGTCTTCCACTGGAAGAGTGGGATAATTCCAGCTTGCGCTTCCACCTGACAGGAGACTCAGCTTCAGCCTCAATGCGCTATAAGTTTTTGTTCAATTATATCCGTGAGATTCAGATCAGCGGTGAAGACGGAAGCTTGTGCGTACTTGGGAAGAGCAATTTCAAGGCAGTCGGCTTTGAGGATGACGAAGCACTGTTGCCTTATCCTTCGCAATCCTTTCCGGGTTACAGGATTTTACAGGAATATTTTATCCTGCCGGAAAAGTTTCTTTTTTTCGAGATTACAGGACTGGACAACTGGCGTAACCGGGGCAGCAACGGAAAATTCAAGATAGTTCTGGAGCTGGAAAAGGTTCCGCAGACCTTTGACCGCTTCACTAAAGACGATCTTTGCTTGTTTGCAACCCCGGCAATCAATTTGTTCAAGCGTGATGCCGAGCCGGTGATTCTGGATCATAAGCGCCCGGAATATCAGGTTCGTCCTTCTGGAGATTCCGGTGGTGATTATCAGGTCTACTCCGTGGATAACGTGGTCGGTTATGTTCAGGGTACTGTAGAGGAAAAGCCGTACAAACCATTTCATATGTTCAATCCGCAGGCCGGGGAAATGCCTGTCTATACAGTGCACCACCGCCGTTCTCCGGTACGGGATAAAACGGATATTTTTGTTTCCGTGGCTTATCCGGCGCAGGGGGAGGAACCTGTTACCGAAACCCTGTCCATGGCCTTGACCTGCACCAACGGAACCTTGCCGGAAAAGCTGCGTTACGGGGATATCAACAAACCAACCGGAACTTCACCGGAGCTGGCTTCATTTGAAAATATCCGCCAACCCACTTCCCCTGTACAGCCTCCGCTGGGACGGAACCTGCTCTGGCGACTGCTTTCTCATCTTTACCTCAATTATCTTTCTGTTGCGGATATGGAAAGCCTGCGGGCCATGGTCAAACTTTATATTTTTACTGATACCCGCGACCGCAGTTCGGTGGTCGCCAATACCAAACGAGTTGAGGCCATTTCCGGCATGGAGGTCAGTGAGGGAGACCGTCTGGTACGCGGACTGGTCATGCGCGGCCGGGAGATCAAGATGTCGCTCAGCTGTGACGGATTTGCCAACAGCGGCGATCTCTATCTGTTCAGTTCGGTGATGAACCGCTTTTTTTCCGGCTATGCCTCGGTCAATTGTTTCACCCGTCTGACTGTTGAGGACACCTTAAACAAGGAGATCTACAAGTGGACTGCGATGATCGGAAACCGTCCTCTTCTGTAACCGGAAACCTGTTTAATACACCGACCGGGTATTCCTTTTTTCAGGCCATCCGTCTGCTGCGGCTGCATTCGCATCATTGCACGGGTAAGGAGCTTGAAGAATTTTTCCGTGATCACCTGCGGGTGCGTCCGCAGCTTTCACTCGGCTTTCCGGCAACCGATCTGACCGACATTGAGCAGGAAGAAGGTGAAGATGGCGATCTTTACCATCTGGAAGCGACCTTTCTGGGGCTTTATGGAGCTTCCTCGCCGCTGCCTGTTTTTTATACAGAGGAATTGCTGTCCGAGGCTTCGGAAGACAAGTCCGTTACCCGCGATTTCCTGAATATTGTAAACAACAACGCGTATATACAGTTTTTCCGTGCTTGGAGCCGTTCAAGGCTGATGATTAAGGCTGTGGATGAGCAAGACCATTCATGGCTGGAGCGTTTGGACAGTCTGCTTGGTTACGGACACTATAAGGCATTTTCCCATGTTCCGCCCGAGTGTCGCCGTTATCGCCACATCGGACTCTTAACCCAGTACCCGAGAAGTGCTCTGGGCCTTGAAACCCTGCTTAAGGATTCTTTGCAGCATGCAAAAATCCATGTGGAGCAATGCGTGTTGCGTAAAGTTAAGATTCCAGAAGACCAGCGTTTTTGCCTTGGAGAAAGTTCCAACACGCTTGGTGAACGATCTTGGGTCGGAGAGGAACTGGAAGACCGTAACAGCAAGTTCGCGGTACATTTGCAGGGGCTTGATTCAGCCCGTTATCACAGGCTGCTGCCCGGTGCTGAGGGCGGGGATAAATTGGATAATCTGGTGCGTGGCTATCTGGTGGAGCCGTTCAAGTATGATCTGGTTCTTGAAATGAAACCCGGCGAGGCAAACACGGCTGTCCTAGGCGGAGATAAGTGGTCTGGTCTTGGCTGCGATACCTGGGTTTTTGCCGGGGATCATCTAGAATATGCAAAAGCGTCTTTTCCCAATAAAGGCGGACACATCCATGAGAGGTATGAAGCATGATCAATGTAGACATAAGAAATCTTCTTTCAAAGCTGGACACCTTCTGCACCAATGCATTGCATAACGCAGCAGGCTTGAGTGTTTCGCTCAGCAATTACGAAGTTTCAGTGGAGCATTTTTTCATCAAATGTGTTGAGGAAGTGAACAGCGATCTGCCGCTTATTTTCCGTCAATACGGAGTGGAAACCCCGCGTATTACTGCCGCCCTTACGGATGTGTTGCAGGATTTCAAGACCGGAAATTCCGGCAAGCCCGTGTTTTCGCCCATGCTGCTGGAGCTTTTTGAAGACGCATGGCTGATTTCTTCAGTGGAGCTTGGTGAAACCCGCATTCGTTCCGGTGCTGTACTCTTGGCCTTTCTGGGGAAACCTAATTTTTATGCTTCCGGCAATTACGCAGATTTGTTCTCAGCCATCAATCGCGAGACTTTGCTCAAGGAATTCTGGACCGTAACCAAGGGATCAGTGGAATACAAAATGCCCGCTGCCGCTCCCGGTGAAGCATCTGCTCCAGCCAAGGGTGAAGGCGGATTTATTGAGCGGTTCTGCATTGATTTTACTGCCAAGGCCCGTGAAGGCGGTATTGATCCTGTTTTCGGACGTGATCCGGAAATGCGCCAGATGGTGGATATTCTTGCCCGCCGCCGCAAGAATAATCCTATTCTTGTTGGTGAACCGGGGGTCGGTAAGACTGCGGTCATCGAGGGGCTGGCCTTGCGCATCACTGAAGGCGATGTGCCGGAAATTTTAAGCGATGTGACCCTGCTCGGTCTGGACATGGGACTGCTGGAAGCCGGAGCCGGAATGAAGGGCGAGTTTGAGAACCGTCTCAAGGGCGTAATTGATGAAATCAAATCCAGCGAGACTCCGATCATCCTTTTTATTGATGAAGCGCATACTCTTGTTGGTGCCGGAGGTTCCGCCGGGGGTGCGGACGCTGCTAACCTGCTTAAGCCTGCACTTGCCCGCGGGGAGCTGAAAACCTGCGCTGCCACCACTTGGACCGAATACAAGAAATATTTTGAGAAAGACCCTGCTCTTGCCCGTCGCTTTCAACTGGTCAAGCTGGATGAGCCGTCCGTTGATACTTCGACCATCATCCTGCGCGGTCTGCGTGAAAGCTATGAAAAGGCTCACAACGTGATCATCCGTGATGATGCTAACGTTGCTGCCGCTGTTTACTCAGATCGCTATATCGCCGGACGTTTTCTGCCGGATAAAGCCATTGATCTGCTGGATACAACCTGTGCGCGGGTGAAGGTTAATCTTTCGGCCAAACCCGGACGGCTGGAGGATTGCCAGCGCGTGGTGCAGGCTCTTGAACGCGAAAAGAAGGCAGTTGATCGGGATCGCAGTAACGCGGTCGAAGTGGACGAGGATCATTACAAGGATTTGCTGGCGCAGATTGAAGCGAAGAATGCTGAGGCCGCAGAAATCAGCGAAAAATGGCTTAAGGAAAAGGATGCCGCCCATGCTGTTCTGGATGTGCGGGCGCAGATTCAGGAAGCTCGCAACGCTGAACCGATAGATGAAGACGGTCTTAGCAAGCTCAAGGATGATTTGGACAAGGCTGACGCTGCGCTTACTAATCTTCAGTCTGATGATCCTATGGTCCAGATTGAAGTCACTCCTGATTTAGTGGGCCGCGTTGTTTCCGACTGGACCGGAATTCCGGTGGGCAAGATGGCCCGTGACGAGGCCGCAACAGTTGCGGATCTTGACGATAAACTCAAAGTCCGCATTAAGGGACAGGATCAGGGGCTTGCCTCCATCGCCGAAGTCATCCGTGCTTCCAAGGCCGGAATCAAGAACCCGGATCAACCCATCGGGGTGTTTCTGCTGGTCGGTCCTTCCGGTGTGGGTAAGACCGAGACCGGACTTTCATTGGCTGATTTACTTTTCGGCGATGAACGTTCCGTGGTCACCGTGAATATGAGTGAATTTCAGGAGAAGCATACCGTATCAAGGCTGATCGGTTCGCCTCCCGGTTATGTTGGTTACGGTGAAGGCGGCATGCTTACCGAGGCCGTGCGCCGTCAGCCTTATTCCGTTGTTTTGCTGGATGAGGTGGAAAAGGCACATCTGGATGTGATGAACACTTTTTATCAGGTCTTTGACAAGGGCGTGCTCACCGATGGCGAGGGCAAGGATATCAATTTCAGAAACACCATTCTTATTCTGACCTCCAACCTCGGCACGGATGTCATTCAGGAAATGACTGCCAGTCTTGATCCGGGTGATGAAATGCCCATGGACGCTGTGCTTTCCGCTGTGCGGCCTATCCTTTCCCAGCACTTCAAGCCCGCATTGCTGGCTCGCATGAATGTGGTGCCTTACTTCAGCCTCAACCCTGAAGCCATGAAGCTGATCACTAAGCTCAAGCTGGGCAAGCTGGAAAAGATGCTTCTCGCCAACAACAAAATGAAGCTGAGTTATGATGATTCCGTGGTGGATCAAATCGCGGCCCGTTGTACCGAGGTGGAAACCGGAGCAAGAAATATTGAATATATCCTGAACGGCAATGTGCTGCCGAAGATGTCCAAGGAAATCCTGATACATATGACCGAGGGCGGTATGCCTGCGGCAGTGCATCTGGGCGTGGATGAAGACGGTTCCTTTAATATGGAATTTTCCGCTGAATAATGAGCATGAGAGGGTAGTTTTATGGCAGATACTTCCAAACCCAAATTTGTGTTTGAGTCCAAGGGGGCGGATAAGAATACCTTCAGCGTGGTCCGGTTCAAGGGCACCGAAGGCTTATCGACCATTTACCGTTTCAGTATCATGTTGATTTCGGAAAAGAATGACCTCGATATCGGTTCCATTCTTCAGAACCCTGCGGAATTCACCATCAAGCGTGATGACGGGGATATTCCGTTTAAGGGTATGCTCAGTTCTTTTGAACAGCTTCATCAGGCCGGAAAGATTTGTTTCTACCGTGCAGAACTTGTCCCGAAGCTCTGGTGGGCGACCCTGACTCATTGCAATCAGATATTCCTGAACGAAAATGCGCAGGGATTCTTAGGTGATGTGCTCAAGAAGGCCGGACTTAAGGAAGGCCTGAATTTTGATTTCAAACTTCAAGGATCGTATCCCTCATGGGAGTATATCTGCCAGTATGATGAATCCCATTTCAATTTTGTCTCCCGCTGGATGGAACGGGACGGCATGTATTATTATTTTGAGCAGACCGATCAGGGCGAGAAGATGGTTATCACCGATACCCATATTTCTCATTCACCCATGAAGGAAGGGACCAGCCTGACCTATTCCCCACCGAGCAATCTTGACCACACCCACCGTGAGGAGATCGTCAAGAATTTCATGCTCAAGCAGCAGCCTCTGCCTAAAAAAGTGCTGCTCAAGGATTACAACTACCGCAAGCCCAGTCTTGAAATGAAAGCCGAGGCCCTCGTTTCCCAACAGGGGATGGGTGAAATCTACATTTACGGTGAACATTTCAAGACTCCGGGTGAAGGAAACACGCTGGCCCAGATCAGGGCGCAGGAATTCCTTTGCCGTGAAAAGGTTTTTCACGGCGTTTCCACTGTTCCCTACATCCGCACCGGATATATTTTCGAATTGAAGGATCATTACCGTCAGGATTTCAACCAGCGCTACCTGACCACGGAAGTTGTGCACGAGGGTAGTCAGGAAGCTTATCTTGTTTCCGGTCTGGGATTGAATCTCGCTGAAGACGCGGATCGTCTTTACTATCGCAATTCATTCACCTGCATACCTGCGAACACGCAGTTTCGTGCTGAGCGCAAGGCTGTGAAGCCTAAGTTTGCAGGCACCATTAATGCCAAGGTCGATGCTTCGGGCAGCGGGCAATATGCCGAGCTGGATGGAGAGGGCCGCTACAAGGTGATCATGCCTTTTGACGAATCCGGGCGCAGCGGCGGCAAGGCCACCACTTGGTTGCGCATGGCTCAACCTTACGGTGGTTCCAACCACGGCATGCATTTCCCGCTGCATAAAGGCACAGAGGTATTGATCACATGTGTGGAGGGCGATCCGGACAGACCTATTATCCAGTCTGCGGCTCCCAACCCGGAAAACCCCAGTATGGTCAAAGATGCCAACCAGACCAAGTGCATCATTGTTACCGGAGGCCAGAACCTTTTCCATATTCAGGATAAGCAGGGCAGTGAGGGTATGCACCTCAAAACTCCCAAAGATAACACCTATGTGCGGCTTGGCTCAGCAGCAGCGGAACCTGCAGGCAGCTCCAGTTCAATGACTGAGGAAAAAGTAAAGCAGATAGCTGACGAGCAGATCGAAGCGAAAAAGAAAGAAGAAAGTCTAGCTCTCTCCACCGAGGGTAATATCAAAATTAACGGTAAGAACATTGCCAGCTATATCCTCGGTAACGAGAGCAAGGTAGTTGTCGGATTTTCGCAGCTTGTGAACATCGGTAACGATACCAAGTTCTTCGGTGCGCTTAAGGAGGATATCGTTGTCGGCATGGAGACCGGAATAAAACTCGCCCTGCTCAATGAGATAACTGCCACAAAGAATGGTCTGGTGGCGGGTACGGCCCTTAAAGCCGAGACAGAGCGAGAGGAGTTGATAGCCGATCATCATCGTATGAACATAGATATGACTAAGCTTAATGCTACCTGTGCTGAAATTAATGGCGATTTGAGCACTATCCGTGAAGCTCACACCAACTTAGCCATGGATTTTGATGATTTGAAAGGAGCTACCGCAGAGTTGGCAGGTGAGTCCAGCAAGCTTGCTGGAGAGGTGGAAAATCTTGGCGGTCAGTTAACAGAAGTTGCCGGTGATGTCTCTGAAGTTTGTGGAGAATTGACTAAGATTGCCGGAAGTAAAACTAAGGTGTCTGGAGAAGTTATTAAGGCATGTGGAGACAAGACTTCTGCAGTTGCGGCTTTCTCTCAGGTTTCGGCTGAATCAAGCCAAATTTCAGGTGAAATGAATAATATCGCAGGTCTCATTAGCAATATTTAGCCCCGGAGCCACATGAAGATATTCAAGGAAAAGCAGCATTCCTTTTTTCCGCGCCCGCTCGGTATAGGGGATAAATTCTACCTCAGTGTCGGGGTCATGGCTTTTTTTGACCTCAATGATCCCGGCAATCTGCTGGATGAGCAGGAGCTTTGGAAGACAGTCCCCGGTGAGCTTGGCCCCAAACCGATCATTGATCAGGGTGTGCCTAAGCCGCGCGGTGAGTTTCTGGTTAGTGGATCATGTTTTGCTCCACGTGGACAGTTACGTCCGGCTTCACAGGTGCAGGTGCGTGTTGGTGAAAAGGAAAAAACGCTGAATATCTTCGGAGATCGTTATTGGAAAAACGGTCTGATCACCGAACCGGAACCGTTCGTGGAAATGCCCGTGGTCTGGGCAAATGCATTCGGAGGATCGGATTACGCTAAGAATCCGCTTGGCAAAGGTATGGACAAAGTTCCTATGCCGGACGGTTCCGAGGTTATTCCGTTGCCTAATGTGGAGTTGCCGCAGCAGCAGATCGGTTCGCCGTCGCAGAAAGTTGATCCTGCCAGTTTCGGTCCTCTTGACCTGATGTGGCCGCAGCGGGCGAAGAAGAACGGCACTTATGATGAAAAATGGAAGAATGAGCGTTGGCCTTTTTACCCGGATGACATGAATTACGAATTCTTCAATGTTGCCGGTGAAGACCAGTTCATGGATGGTTATTTCAAGGGTGGGGAATCAGTATTAATCAAGAATATGCACCCCGATTTTCCGCTTATAGAGAGTTCGTTGCCGCGCTTGCGCATGCGTTGTTTTGTGACTGTAAATAAGAATTTTAAGCCGCATCAATTTCCGGTGGGACCGCTGCCATCCCACCAGATACAAGAAGATGAGGAGTTCCGCGAAGTTTCCACCCGTCTGGAGACAGTGTGGTTTTTTCCTAAGATCATGCGCGGGCTCCTCATCTATCGCGGAACAACTGAGGTTGTTGATGATGAAGGCGCAGACGTGTTGCGAGTTATGATCCGTCACGAAACTCAGGATGAGGAAGCCAAGTCCCTTGAGCACTATCGGGATTTACAGATCAAGCTTCTTGATCGCGGTGTGGATATTGATCTGTCCAAGGCTGAGGAAGTTATGCAGCAGGCTAAAAAGTCTCTGCTCAAAATTAAAAATATTCCCAAATTCGCGGACGAAATACGTCAGAAGGCTCTTGGAAACCGTCCCAAAATGCCTGCGCAAGAACCGGAGGAGGTAATTGCCGGGGCGCAGAAAATGATCGCCGGACATTACAAGACGTTGGATAAGCTTGAATCCATAGCTCGCAAGGCCCATGCAGAGCACGGTCATCTGGTTAAAATTAATCTTGGTGTCTTTGACAAATTCCGGGGCAAAATCGCCGATATTGAAAAGAAGCTGGATGCAACCGGAACAAAAATATCCGCTACCAAGAAGAAGCTGGAAGAATCCCGTAAGGCCATGGTCAAGAATGCTTCGACCAAGCTGAAAGGCGTTAAGCCTGAACATCTTAAGGAAAGCGGTTTTGATCCAGATGAACCTCTTCCTAAGGACTTCCCTTTTCATAAGAAAGTTAATCCATGGCATGATCGTGGTTTTCCATTGGTGGCGCAGTGGCGCAGGGCACTGGAAAATGATCGCGAGACCATGAAAAAGCTTACTGATTTAGGCCTCGAGCGCAAGACCATTAAGCGCATGTGGATGGGGGTGAATGCTGAAGCCCTGAGCGAATCCCCGGCGGATTGGGGCTTGGAAGGTGATGATGAATTTGTCATCCCCGTAGGATTGATGCTGCCACGTTTTGACGGTCCGGTTCTTAATCACATCAAGATCAATCCGGGTAATTTTGCTGAAGCTGAGCCGGAGCTCGTTCCCGGTTCAAATGAAGAACCCTTATTTCTGCCCAGTTCCACTCTGATTGATCTGCCGACTATGCCTGCGGCTGCTGCGGCTCCGGTAGTCTGCGTTGCTGATGAATTACAGGCTCTGTTTATGGAGCAGGAAGTTGGTGATTTTTGCTCCATCCTGACTCTTGGTTCAGCCAAGGAAAAGCCTGGTAAGCATGCAGCTAAGGAACTGAAGAACGCATTGGCAGTGCTGGTTGTCCGTCCTGAAAAATGGAGCACGGACAGCGAACTAAGGAAAGAATGGGCCGATTGGCAGTCGGCATTAAAAACAGCTCAGCCGTTGGAGCTTGAGCATGGGCGTACTGTTTTTGAATCCAGCAAGAAAGGCAGCGATATCCGCCAATGGGTGCTGGATCATCTGCCTGAAGAGCATGCTGCGGAACATGCCATGCCTATGGCTATGCCCGAAAAAGGTGAGCTGCCGGATGGCGAATTTCTGAAAGGTTTCATGCCTCCATTCCCGGACGTTAAGGGCTTGGCAAAAGGTATCCACGCCGAGGTTAAAAAGAGTATTGAGGCTAAGTTTGAGCCTGTCAAAGCCAAGCAGAAGGAGATGCTCAACCTGATGCGCGAGAAGGCCGAGAAATACTCCAAATTGGGAGCAGATCCCTCAAAAGTAGTACTTGAACCCACAAGACCGAAGTCGACAGCTACGCAAGTAGGCAAGGATGCCGCAGCTAAGGTCAGGGCCAAAGCAGCTGAATTGAAGCGGCGTAACTTGCTGACCCCGGAAGATGCCCAGAAAATGGAAGCTGAGGCTGCAAGGATGGAAAAGACTGGCGCAAAGCTTGATGCCGAGAATGCAAAGCTGCTTAAGAAATTTGAGGCCAAAAAAATTGAAATGGCTGAAGGTTTGAAGAAGCTTGAAGCCAAGGAATTACCTGATGCAGCCAAGGCCAAACTTGCCGAGCACGGACTCAGTGCGGATTCTCTGCGTGCGCTGACTCGTGAGGAAGTCCAGCGCTATCATGAACAGGGCAAATCATTAGTCGGTGCAGTGCTTAGCGGAGTGGATCTTTCCGGTCTTGATCTCAGTGGAGCGGATTTAAGCAAATGCCAGCTCCAGAAGACTAATTTCAAAGGCGCAATTCTTGACAATGTTAAGTTCGTTCAAGCTATTGGAATGTCTGCCGACTTTAGCAAAGCTTCCCTCAGAAGGGCGGATCTAAGTCGTGGGTTATTCAATAAAGCTTTGTTCGTTGAAAGTGACTTGAGTGAGGCAAATGGAGCGCAGGCTATTTTCAAAGGTGCGCAATTTCCAAAAGCAGTGCTGCGCGATACCAATTTTGACATGGCCATTCTTGAGAAAACCGACTTCAGCGAAGCCGAGCTTAAGGGTGCACGAATCAACATGTGCATGATCAGCGGGAAGGCAGACAAAGCCGATTTCAGTCAGTCGAATATTAAGAAATCCATCTTTAAAGCGTCTTCACTTACCGGAGCTGATTTCAGCGAAGCCTCGGTAAACGAATCTCTATTTAATGATGTTGATGCACACAAGGTCAACTTCACTGATGCCAATCTGGATAAGTTGCGTACCGGACGTAATTCCAACTTCAAGGATTCGGATTTCCGCCATGCCACCTTGCATGGTGCAGCCCTGCGTGAATCTGATTTTACCGGATCGGATTTCCGGGGTGCGGACTTTGAGAATGGTCTGATTGATAATTCGCAATTGGTTCGGGCCAACTTGAACGGTGTTTCTGCCAAGGGTGCACGGTTTACCAAGAGTAATCTTGAAGGAGCTTCCATGCGCGCTGCAAACGTTCACATGGGGGGGATGCGTAAGGCCCGCTTAGTGGATACTGACTTACGCGGATCCAACCTTTTTGCCGTGGATTTCTACAAATCCGTGCTCGGCGATACCCGTTTCGAGGCTGCCAACTTAAAGCGCAGCCAGCTGCACGGAAAACTAGAACTGCTGGATGACGACTTATGAGCACACTGAATCGCGAACAGATACTTGCGGCCATTGCCGACAACCAGACCTTGCAGGATATAGACCTTTCCGGGGCCGATCTCTCCGGTGTTGATCTGACCGGAGGGCGTTTCCGCAATGTTAAATTTCACGGGGCTGACCTTTCCGGGGCTAACATCCTCAAGACAGGATTCAAAAATTGCGAATTTAACGAAGCCCGTTTTGATGGAACTGACCTGACCAAGGTTAATTTCCAAGGAATGAGCTT
The DNA here is from genome assembly GCF_000023445.1 of Maridesulfovibrio salexigens DSM 2638. Taxonomy (GTDB): domain Bacteria; phylum Desulfobacterota; class Desulfovibrionia; order Desulfovibrionales; family Desulfovibrionaceae; genus Maridesulfovibrio; species Maridesulfovibrio salexigens. The sequence continues at coordinate 465,995 of NC_012881.1, forward strand.
CCCCGGTGCCTCTTTCAAGGAAGCCAAAATCCACATGGCCATGCTTCAGAAAGCAGATTTCAGTGAGGTTGATTTCAGCGGGGCGGAACTTACGTGGTCCATGGCTCAGCATTCCAGCTTCACGGGCGCGAACATGCGTTCCATGAAGATCGTCAAGACTGTACTTTCCCATTCCAACCTGGACGGAGCCGATTTCTTCGGGGCCAATTTTGATCGGGTTGTCTGTAACGGTTCTTCTTTCAAAGGTACTAAGTTCAAGGGTGGAACATATTTCAAGATGATGATGCGTGAAGCGGACTTGGAGAATCAGGATATTTCCGGTCAGCTCTTTTCACAGGTGTTGCTGGACAGTGCCAATCTGCGGGGAGCGAACCTTTCAGGTGCAGACATGACCATGTCCAATTTCATGGGCGCGGACTTAACCGGAGCAAATCTGTCCGGCGCAGTTCTGCGCAGTTGCATGCTCAGCGGTGCCGTCCTGCGCGAAGCTGATTTCACGCGTGCCGATCTCACCAAGGCTTATCTGGGCGGGGCAGATGCGACCATTGCGGATTTTTCCGGTGCTACTATGGTTCACTCAATTTTCACCAAGGCTATTTGTCAGGCCACAAAATTTAATGGGGCCAGTTTACAGCATTCAGATTTTTCGCATGCCGACCTGACCCATGCGGATTTCAGCAGGGCCTTCATGTATCGGGCCAAGTTGCATCGCATAATCGAGAAAGATACACGCTGGGATGGAGCGACTCTGATTATGCTGCAAGGTACGGACAAAGATATGGAGGAAGCCGAAAACTGGGTGCATGGTTAGGCATGCCTTCGGCGACCCTGCCGGGGGCCTTAAACCCTTTTGGAAAAAGGGTTTAAGAATCCCAAAACTTTTTATTAGCCGCTTCGCGGCGGTTTTTAGTTAAGTGTTGTGCGATGGAAAAGAAATACGGTTCTTCAATTACGGGAGGATATATGAATAATCTGGCTGAAAAACATGAAGCGGTTACACCCCAGCTTGAGTACGGGCGGGTGATTCTGGCTGATGGCGGTGTTGTGGTTGAGACTTCCCTTGGAGAACTTGAGGCGCAGAAGGCGGCCAGTTGTCTGGTCAGTCCTGAAGCGGGTGATAGTGTGCTTGTGTCTGTGGACACAAAGGGCGGGGTCTGGATTCTATCCGTGCTTGCTCGTGCTGCTGATACTGCTACATCACTAGAAGTTGATGGCGATGTTACTCTGCGAAGTAAAAATGGAAGTCTGACCATTGCCGCTGACGATGAATTAAACTGCATCAGCGATAAGGCTGCCTTGCATTCCAATGAGGTTGAAATTTCAGCTGGCAAGGTTTCGCTTACCTCGCGCTTGTTCAGCAGTAATGTGGAGCGGGTGAAGAAGGTCGCCGGGAATGTGGATGAGGTCAGCCGGGAGTTTACCCGCCGGGTGGTCAACTATTTCCGCTTCACCAAGGAGCATGAAGATTGTCAGGCCGAATCGCGCAGGCAGTTAGTGGATGAGACCCTGACCATACAGAGCAAGAATGCCATGATCGTTTCAGAGGAACACGTTAAAATAGACGGTGAACTGATTCATATGGGCTAAAAATCAAGGAGTATCATATGTTTGCGCTTACCATGGGAGCAGGGATGGACATGGGCTTCCCGGATGTCTGTCTGACCCCGGCAGGTCCGGTTCCGGTGCCGGTTCCGTATCCGAATATTGCTGAGTCAGCGACATCGGCCCCGGCAGCATACAACGTGCTTTGCGATTGCATGCCGACCCTTAATCAGGTTTCGCTTGGGCTGGTCAGTGAAGGAGATGAGCCCGGTGTTGAAATGGGCGTTGTCTCGCATCTGGAGTCCGGTCAGACAGAGTACATTGTCGGCTGTATTACCATCCTTGCGGACGGCATACCCGTGCAGCGGCTGACCAGCGTGACAGGACAGAACTGCCTTGCGGTTTTACCCAACGCCCCCGGAGTTTGCGCTGTTCCCAGTCAGGTAACGGTTTTGACTCTGGGATGATGCCTCCAGCGGCTTAAACCCTTTTGCAAAAGGGTTTAAGAATCCCAAAACCTTTTAATAATTTTAGTTGATTTTTGTCGTGGAAAACTCGTGGTTAATAGTGGCGAAGTCCTAATAAAAGTTTTTGAAGTGTCCAGAGAAACTTTTTTCAAAAAGTTTCTTTGGCCCTCGGAGAGCCGCCGGAGGCATATATGTCAAAAAGCATCTTCATTTCTATTCTTGAAAAAGACGAAGCCAAGGGTAAGGGCCTTTTCCAGACCGTTACCCGCTACGGCCTTGGCGTGAACGGTCATTTCTGGTCCGACAATCTTGAAAAGATGGAATGGGCCGGCCCCATTGGTGAGATGGACAAGCCGGAAGTCGGCGTCTGGCTGATCAAGGGCGGCAAGGCCAGCTATGAGAATCCGGACATCCGTTTTGGACTGGGACTATTGGCAGCGGCAGTGCAGGCTAGGCGCGGTCACGGATTCCCGATCCTGTGCATCTGTGATGACGGCGACCTTGATTCCGCAACTTTGCCGACCATGCTGCGGGGCGCGGAAGTTGTGGATGAAGCCAAGCTCGGTGCGAAGCTGGCAGCCAAAGCCAATATGCCGATCAAAAAAGTTGATACGGAATACCGTTTTGATCTTTACCCTTTGCCGAGTCTGGGGCTGTGGATCGAGGTCGGTCCTGCTCCGGGTCATAAATGGAGTGGGGCTTTGCTCGGTGTAAGCGATGGCGACATAGCTGCGCACGGCGTAGGTCCTGCCGGACAATTGCCGGATAAATGCGTGCTTAACTATCCCATGAAGGGCTTGAAAATGGAAATGGGTGGCAAGAATTTCATCGGCTGGGCCGTGAAAAACGAGCTGGGCGAAGATGAATCATATTTTGTAAAAGTAACAGGAACACCGGACGCACTTATTTTCGGTGAATTTCCGGACGGCGATGATGCCGAGTTCTATTCTTTAGAATTCAAGTGAAATTCGTTAAGTAAAGTGGCGAAGCCTAATAAATAAGTTTGGGATTCTTAAACCCTTTTTAAAGGGGTTAAGCCGCCGGAGGCATACTCGTTCATCAAAAAGCGCGAAGCGCACCAAATCACCAATTAAATCCAAAGCTAATGGGTGCATTCCCGGGCAGGATTTCCGCGCCCGGAGTAATGGAAATCTCAAGGGGAATCGTCTCGCCGGACGGTTCTCCTTTTTTGATGCTCAAATCCTGCGGTTGCGGATATCCCTGCTGCTGGAGGAACAGTGCAATTGCTTCGGTTAATTGCGATTCAATGTCGCTGAATTCTTTGCGCTTTGCCGTTGATAATAGAATCAGAAAATGAATCAATCCTGAAAGATAGAACCGCAGATTTGCCGGACCACCGTCTATGGTTGTTGCGCCGATTAGAAAAGCCTGATCGCCGTTAAAGGCGAGGACGTTTATGCCAGCCTGTCGGAAATCCTTGATTCGTTCTGTTCCTAGGGGCGGATTGATCGGTGCAGGTCTTGGGCCTTCGGCAAGGGGTAATCCGTCCAGCCGAGTGCTGGAATGGTCTGCAAAAAGGGTGGACCTGCCGTGTTCGGAAAGGCTGCGGGTGCAGAGGGCTGCTGCGCCCCATACGGAGTTAGTCCAGAGTGGCCCCCGTTCGGAAAGGGACGTTTGTTCAAATCCGGCTTCAGGTGAGTGCATGGTCCTGCCCATGATGGTTCCGGCACAACCGATTATCCATCCGGCGGAAGGCTGCGGGCGCAGAGTTTTCCAGCGTCCGTATTCCGCGCCTTCCAGCAGGGTTGGGATGAAGGGCAGTTTGTCTGCTTCGGCCCAGTTTTCCAGCTCAAGGAATTTCGGCCCGAAAGCCACCATTGCCGGGGCGATCATGGATTCCGCAAAATCCATGATCCGTTCCAGAATTTCCATTGACCGTGGCGAATTGTTCAGGCTGTGATCGACCAGAATTAACTCCGGTGGGGAATCAGCAAGCTCCTGCTCCAGTTTATCCAGAACTGGAATCAGGTTGTTCTCGGAAATGGGGACGAGCATGAATTCAACACTGACCTTGCTGCCGGAAGGAACCTGCCGGGACAGCAATTCCAGACCGCGCCATGGGGACTCCATTTTTCTGAAAACTGAATCAGCGAAAACTGCTTGCAACAGTTCGCTTTTGGGGCGTTCGTGTCGACTGGACGTGGCTGTGGGGTGATCGTTCTGTCCGCTGTTGACCATGGAAAGGATGTCATCAAGAACGGCGGAACTTCTGGGAGTGGGCGTTGTTTGTTTTGAAGGGGGTGAGTCTTCTGCCATCTGGCTGGTGATATTTTTAAATTCCGGGGTTCGGCTGATATTCTTGGGCCTGAAATCCGCCATTCTGCTGATGGAAATATTGATGGATGCAGCGGGGAAATGGTTGCGGTCCAGAGAGATATCAAGACTGGGGTTAATCTCAGCCAGAGCTTGGTCTATGGAAGATGGATCGGCCTTTATGCGCGGGGGATTGTCTGTTGCCAGAGTCGGGGAAAAGGGGGCCAGCATTAATAATTTGAAAGACGGAAGCTCGATATGCATGAAGACCTCACTGCGGTTATATTGCAAACAGGAATCGAAGCCATATTAACGCAGATTACGCTTCGGGGGCAATAAGGTGTTTTGCTTTTGTGCTTAAATTGCATCTGTCATCGACATAAAGTTATTTTACGTGTAAATTGCTGTTAAGTACTGAATTCTCTTTTGGTGGCTCCAACTATGCAATCGGAGGGCGGATTGTGCGCGGCAGATTATTGATACTCCTGTTACTCCTGCTAGTGGCTGTTTGCAGTTGCGGTGGCAAACAAAAGCCGGTTAACCCGACAACTGTGACCACTCCGGCTTCAAGTCCGGATCAGATGAAGTGGACTTACCAGATCAATGCCATTTCCTTTAAGCTGGGTGTGGATAAGAATCTCAATGAATATGATGATGCTCCACATACCTTGCTGCTCTGTTTTTATCAGCTTTCAAATCTAAGTAAATTCAATGAATTGGCAGGCACTTCCACCGGTGTGGAAAAGATGCTCAATTGCACCAGCTTTGACCAGAGTGTTACGCAGGTCAAACGTGAGTTTGTACAGCCGGGACGCAATTCGACCATCACCATGGACCGTGCCGAGGGTACCAAGTTCGTGGGTGTGGTTGCCGGATATTATGATTTACAGGGCAAGGCTTCACGCACTTGGCAGATTCCCATGGATGTGAGTGAGACGGGCATGCTTTGGTGGGGAGATACCTGGTACGCCCCTGCCAAGCTGGATGCAATGATCATTCTCGGACCCCATGAAATTCAAAAGGTGGGGGAGTAGGATATGCATGCAGATAAGCCATTGTTCTGGCATCAGGGACTGTTCCTGCAACCCCAGCATTTCCAGCTTTCGGACCTGCATCAGCTGCATCGTTTCCGGGCTATGCGCCAGTACGGATTGCCGTATTTCTGGGGGGTCTCCGGGTTAAAAGTCCGTGAGGGTGCCCTTGAACGCAAAAAATTTGAAGTTACTGAAATTGAAGTCTTCTTTGATGATGGTAATCTTGTGACCTTTCCGGGCAATGCCCATATTGAACCCCGTTCCTTTGAGGACGCATGGGAAGAGGGCGGAAAGCCTTTCACTGTCTATCTGGGGCTGCGCAAGTGGAATCCGGAAGGCGGCAATGTTGCGCAGGTTGAAGATACCGCCGCTTCGGTGAATACTATGTACGCAGTTTCCCCGGATCCGGTTGAACAACCGGACCTGCTGGGCAGCGGGCCTGCGGCCCAGATCAAGCCCATGCGCTATGTTTTGCGTTTATTCTGGGAAAATGAACTGGATGATCTGGGGGCCTACAACATTATTCCCTTGGCCCGTTTGGAGCGTGATGTTCAGGAAGTGTGCCTTGATGAAAGCTTTGTTCCTCCTTGCATCACCCTGAGTGCTTCAAGATGGCTGCGCCATGTTTTCAGTGACATCAGTGATCAGGTTGCTTCGCGTTGCCGCAGGCTGGAACAGTATAAGAATCCTGCCGGACTCGGGTCCGGTGATCTTGATTTTACTTCCACCGTTTTCCTGCTGGTTTTGCGTACCTTGAACCGTTACGCCCCGCAGCTGGATCATTTTGCTGCGGCTCCGCATATCCATCCGTGGCACGCTTATGGGCTGCTGCGGCAGATTATCGGGGAGCTGTCATCATTCTCACGGGAAATGTCCGCTCTTGGGGAAGGCCCTGACGGAAAGAAGGTCCTGCCCGATTACGACCATGAAAATATTGGGCCCTGTTTTGAAAAGGCTCGCGAGATTATCACAAATATTTTGGACAGCCTGACTGCCGGACCGGAATTCATGAGCCAGTTCGTGTTCAGTGATCCTTACTTCACCGTGGAATTGCCGGAACGTGCCTTTGTTGCCGGGAACAGCTTCTGGCTGCTGATAAAGACCGAGAATCCGGAACAGGCTTTGCCGGAACTCATGAATATCGCCAAGCTTTCCGCAACCCACGGCATGAGTAATCTGCTGGCCCGAGCGGTACAGGGTATAGGCATGGTTCATATGGAAAATCTGCCTCCCGGATTGCCTAGGTCCAAGGATGCCCTGTGCTTCCGCATTGATACCGAATCCCCGCATTGGGAGGACGTGGTCCGTTCAGGAAGTCTTTCTCTTTATTGGGATAGCGCGCCCAGTGACCTTGCGGTCTATATAGCCGCCATGAGGGGATAGGTGATGAATCTTACTGGTTGTTTATATTTTAAAATTCAAAATACAAAATTATTTTAGGGGATTATTCCATGCATCTCTCTGATTGCTTCCTCGAACTCTTCACCTACATAAGGCTATTGACCGAATCTGCGGAAATGGCTGGCGCTGAGTATGAGCAGGTGCGTGATGATGTGAGGACGCTGATCACCCGCATGGATGACCGTAGCGATCTAGTGGGGGTACCGGAAGATCTTTACAACGATGCACGTTTTGCGGTTTTTGCCTGGGCCGATGAAGCTGTGCTGATTTCGAAATGGGCCGGGGTGCGTGATTGGCTTAAACATCCTTTGCAGCGCGAGTTTTACGGAACAGCCAATGCGGGCGAGGAATTCTTTGAGCGACTGGATAAGCTTTTCAACCGCAACAACGGTCCGGTGGATCAAAGCCTTTTTGCTGATATGGAAAAGGAAGGTCAACCGGTCAATGACAATGGATTGTCCGAAGTTCTGGAAGTTTACGCCCTCTGCCTCTCCTTAGGTTTTACCGGGAAGTATTTCAGTGAATCCGGGGAAGAGCGTTTGGAAGAGCTGCACCGGGAGTGCGTGGCCCGCATACCCGGAAGTGAAAAGGGGAGCGGTCCGTTTTTTCCACAATCTTACGGGACAGGTGAGGCTGCGCCGCGAAAATGCTGTTACGGGCGCATTTTTGATCCTGTTTCCCTGATCTTTTTTATCCTGCCTGTGCTTGTAGTTGGCGGGATGTACTTTGCTTACAAGGTTCTGCTTGAGCAGAGCTTAAAGCTCTGGTTCGGTTAGTGTTGGGGCTTTAATAGAGTGTTTTGATTTCAATAAATATGAAATAATTTGAGGGTATGGCACTAGATTTCAAAGGGGTGAAAAGGCCAAAGCATGAAGAAATTTCTACTCAATCTGCTCAAGATCATCTTTATTGTGCTGCTTTTTGTGCTGGCGGCAGTAGCCTCCTATGCCCTTGTTACTTATATGGGCTGGCCGTGGTGGGCCGGAGCTTGTCTTTTCGGCGGGGTGATCGGGCTGGTTGCAGCTTTCTTTTTCATCCGCAAATGGATGTTGCGCAGGCGGGAGAAGAAGTTTGTAAAACGCATTGTGGATCAGGATGATTCGGCCATTGCCGCCGCCCCGCTGCATGAGCGTTCCCGCTTGCAGGAACTTCAGACCCGCTGGACTGAGGCTGTGCAACTGCTCCAGAATTCGGAACTGCGCAGGCATGGCAACCCCTTGTACGCTCTGCCGTGGTTTATGGTTTTCGGTGAATCTGATTCCGGTAAGAGCACTGCGGTCGCCAGCAGCAGGCTGACCTCTATTCTTTCAGATGTAGGGCCTACTCCCGGAGTTTCCGCTACACGCAATTGTGACTGGTGGTTTTTTGAAGAGGCGGTCATCCTTGATACTGCCGGACGTTACGCCATTCCCATTGATGAATCACGGGATAAGGAAGAGTGGGAGAAATTCCTGACACTGCTGGTCAAATACCGCAAACGTGAGCCTCTCAACGGGTTGATCATCACTCTGCCTGCCGACCGTCTGCAATCCGGAGATGAAGACAGTCTGAACGAATACGGGCGCAGTCTGCGGCGGCGGGTCAATGAACTTATGCGCGTGCTGGGTGTGCGTTTTCCTGTCTACGTATTGCTGACCAAGATGGATCTTGTTTTCGGGCTCAAAGGGCTGACTGAGGTTCTTCCTGATGAGGCCCGTTCGCAAGCAATGGGCATGGTAAATGAGTCCATGACTTCCGACCCCGAAGAATTTGTGGATACTGCTGTTTCCGGTGTTATCGAACGTCTGCGTGCTCTGCGTATGACCCTGTTGGATCGGGAGAACAGCTTTGATCCCGCTTTCCTGCTCTTTGCCGAGGAACTGGACCGTTTACGCCCGCGCATCCGGGCTTTTGCGGACGGTGTGTTCGAGGAGAATCCCTATCAGGAGCAACCGCTGTTCCGGGGAATTTATTTTTCCAGCGGCGAACAGAGCGGTGAGCAGAGTTCCGCTTTTCTGGACAGTCTTCCTTCTTTGCAGAACGTTGAAACAAAGCTTCCGGGCACTCGTCAGGGTTTGTTCCTGCACGACTTCTTTTCCAAGGTCCTGACCCGTGACCGCAATTTGTTTACCCCCATAATTGAATTCCTCAAATGGAAGCTGCTCACCCGCAATATGGGAATGCTGGTCTGGTTGTTGTTGCTGTTTTTCGTTTGCGGCCTGTTCAGCATGTCCTTTTTGGGCAACCGTCGTGCTCTGGATGATCTTTTTACCGCCTTCCCGAAACCACCAGAGTTCTCTGAAAAGATTGATGAATGTGTTGTAGAGATGGAAGGTTTCCGTCAGAAAATAGTGCATTTGCACGATTTGAATTCAAACTGGTGGGTTCCGCGTATGGGGCTTGATGTCAGCCTTGAAGCGGAGCAGAAGGTCCGCAAACTTTATGTTGAAAAGTTTGAATCTGCATTGCTGAAACCTGTGGATACTCAGTTGTCACGAACAATTGAAAGCTTGCATGCCGGTTCTTCGGAGCAGGAAGTCAGTGATTTCGTCAAGTTGCTCGGCTGGCGCATTGATCTGCTCGATAATCGGATTGAAGGCGGAAAAGTAAAGCCCTTGGCTCCGTACGAACTACCTTCCGGTCAGGCCATGTCTATGGCTGTTCCGGGGTTCGAGTCGGACCTGATGAAGTATTATGGGCAAACTTATAGTTCATATCTTGATTGGATTGAAAATGATGAAGGGTTAAAAGAGCAAAGGCTGCTCTTGCAGGCACGTCTGGGTAAAGTCTTCAGTCTTAAGGGATCGGATTTTAAGTGGCTGGTGGATTGGGTTGATTCCAATCCTGAAGTGCAGCCGGTGACCCTGCGCGATTTTTGGGGCGGGCCGCGACTGCATTTTGAAAACGAGGTCCATGTTCCCCCTGCTTACACGACCACCGGACACAAGATGCTTACTGATTTCCTTGGGGAATTACGCAGGGCAATGCCGGATAATACGGATTTCGCACAACGAGAAAAGGATTTCTGGAATTGGTATGCAGAGCAATTCTACCGCTCATGGTATTCTTTTTCCGAGCATTTTACCGAAGGTGAGCGTCAGTTGCTGACTAAAGATGATTACAGCAGCATGGCTCATACTATGGCTAATGCCGACAACCCTTACTTCAAGCTGCTAGGCAGGATGAAAGAGGAATTTTCGGTAATAAAGGGATTGGGAACTGCCCCGGATTGGATTGCTGATCTTTTTGATTTCAACATTGTGCTGACCCAGTACAAGGCCATGAAAGCCAAGGGTGTAGAAGAATCTTCCCAGAAGGCAGAGGAGTCCCTGCGTAAAATCATGGCGGATCTGGGCGGCAAGATGGCTGAAAATATTGAGGCCCGTATTGAGGGAGCCAAACAGCTCGATGAGTACATGCAGGTGTTGCATGATCTGGCCGGGTTTACCACCAGTCAGGAAACAGCCTTTAAGAGTGCGGCTGCTCTTTATCCTGCTACCGGACAGAGTTCTGAAGGCAGCGGGGCGGAGAGCAAGTCTGCCGGAGCAGTGAAGAAGAATCCTGTGGACGGAGCTACCAGAGCTATGGCCGCTTTGCGCACCCGCATGCGTAGTGGAGGGCAGGGCACCCATATGTTTTGGAATCTTGTGGCCGGACCGCTGGAGTTCATGGTCTACGTGATCACCATGGAAGCTTCCTGCGAATTGCAGCAGCTTTGGGAAGGCAAAGTGCTGGCTGAAACGGCCCACGTACCTTCGGACAAGCTGCGGACCACTTTGTTCGGCAAAAGCGGAATTGTTAATAAGTTTACTTCAAGCAGTGCTTCTCCTTTCCTGAGCAAAGGAGTTAAGGGCTGGCAAAGCCGTCAATGGCTGGGAATTCCTTTTCCGTTCCGTGAAGAATTCTTTGTTTTTCTCAATGACGGAGAGCAGGGAGCACAGGAAATTCAGCCTGAATACAAGGTCGGATTGTCTACCATTCCTACTTCCGTGAATTCCAATGCCACGCAGGAGCCGTACGCCACAACCCTATCCCTTGAATGCGGCAGTGGCAGACAGGAGTTGGTAAACTATAACTATTCCGAAAAGACGACTTTCACATGGAAGCCTGATCAGTGCGGTACAACCACCCTGACCATCCGTTTTCCGGGTATTGATCTGGTCAAGACCTATGAGGGCAAGCTTGGTTTTGCCAAGTTCTTGTCCGAGTTCCGTAATGGCGAGGTCAATTTCAGTCCCAAGGATTTTCCGGATCAGGCCAAGGGCTTGCAAGGTCTGGGCGTAAGCAGTGTAAAGGTCGGCTACAATTTCAGCGGTGCTGTTCCGGTTATCGAGGTCTTACAGATCAAGCCCTTGAACCTGCCCAATTTTATAACCGATTGCTGGGAAAATTAAGGAGGCGGATGTGCTGACTGTCTTTTACAGAAGATTTTACATCCTGCTCTTCCTGATTTGGCTGGGTGCAGTTTCCGGTTTGTTTGTACTTACCGTGTGGGGCGATTTTGATACTTTTATCAGTGATTTCAATAAGCCTGTACAGATGCTTTTTAACGGATCTTCTGCTGTAAACGGCTCAGAGACTCTGCTGCAGGTTGCCACGGAAGAAGCAACTTCCGTGCGCAGGGAAGTTATTCACGAAGTCCGCAAAGTTGAACGGGATGTGGAACAGTTTATTGAAGGAAATCAGACCATAAATCAGGCAGATTCCGATCCGGTTAAACGCGAAATTCAAGAAGATCTTGCCGCTAACCGCACACAGGCTGTTTCGGCTTCCAAGGTCGGTATGTTGGATAATCTTGAATTTACCCATACGGAAACTGAGTTTTTGGCCCGTTTGCAGACTTCGAGTGAGGTGGGCAGGGTTACGTATTTCTGGATGGACAAACCTTCCAAGCTGGTGGTGGATCTACGCGGCAAGTGGCGTTATTCCGTTCCGAGGGTAACTGATTTCATTTCTGGGTTTGTGGGGCAGGTGGTTCTGGGCAGGCATACGGACCGTTTGCGATTGGCCTTTAATTTCCGCAATCCCGAAGCTGAAAAAGGTCCGTCCCCGCAACTGATACGAACCCCGCAGGGACTTGATATTGTTGTTACCGAAAAGCTTCAGCAAAAAGAAAAAGAGTAAAACAGTGAAGCCCCGGCCAGAGCAACTTGGCAGGGGCTTCGCAGTGTGATTTATAGAAACGGAGCATTCCTATAAAAATCTAATTTTGTCCATAAGCAGCGATCTGCATCGTCGCTGCGAAAAATTCAAACCCTCACGTATTAAGATACGCTTCGGTCTTGAATTTTTCTTGCTCCTTGCATCTCACTACTTCTGAACAAAATTAGCACGGAGCAATTTTTAAATCTTAACCGCATTTGGTGCCGGTTCCGGTACAACAGGCGTCTGCGATGCTGCCACGCCGTCCCTTATGAATATCCATATTTCCGCCACTGTAGACCGTAGCCAGTGCGTCCTCGATGAACCCGCCGATTACGTAAGGTTCCACGCCGTCTTCAGCCAGCATTACCTGCGGGGTTTCCCCGATGGCTGCTGCCAGCACTGCGCGACAGTCGCTGAGAGTGGCTGCAAGGTCGGTCCATCGCTGCGGACCGCATCCGGCTTTGGGTGCGGGCCGTTTTTCAACCAGTTTGAAGCCGCCACTTCCATCTTCGGCCCAGATGTGGAATTCCTTAGCTTCACCAAGATGCTGGTTGACCAACATTCCTTCGCGGGAGGCAACTGCCACGTAAGGGCGTGGACCTTTCACATCAATAGGTTTCAGTTCAGAACAGGATTTCATGGTTCCGCAGAGGGCAACTGATTTATCGTCACCTAAAAGCCCTACAGCATCAGCACGGCAGCGGCGGCAGTGGGTCATCTGTTCGATTACTTTGCATGCTTCTTTGCGCAGGGGACCGATGGTCTCATGTCCCGGCTCAATTATGTCTGCAAAAGGCGTATCTGCTGTCGGCTTAAGCGGGATCATATTCTGGATGTCCGCGCCGAGATCGGCACATACTTTGGAAACTTCAGCAATATGATGCTCATTGATACCGGGGATGACGATGGAATTGATTTTTACGGTGATGCCCCGTTCCTTCAGGCCCTTGATCGCTGCAAGCTGGCGCTCAAGCAGAACTTTCGCGCCTTTTTCGCCGTGATAGACCACCTTGCCGTCCTTGACCCATGAATAAATCTTGGCTCCGATTTTTGGATCGATCGCACTGATGGTGATGGTTACGTGGGATACGCCCAGTTCTTTTAGTTCATCCAGATAAGGCAGGATACCCATGCCGTTGGAGGACAGGCAGAAAATCAGGTGCGGATGTTTTTTATTGAGTAAACGCATGGTTTCCAGAGTCTCTTCCGGGTTGGCAAAAGGGTCGCCCGGTCCTGCTATACCGGCAACGGTGATGCGCGGTTCTTTCTCCAGTACTGCATCCATGTATTCCGCAGCCTGAAAAGGTTTAAGGACACTGCTGGTCACGCCGGGACGCGATTCGTTAACGCAATCATATTTGCGGTTGCAGTAGTTGCACTGGATGTTGCACTTGGGGGCTACCGGGAGATGAACACGTCCACAGGAGCCTGCGGTTTCTTTGTTGAAGCACGGGTGTTTAGTAGTATCTTTCTGCATGGTAATTCTCCCAGTATATTAATAGTAATAAATTCTTACATGTAGCCGTAGCCAACGGAGTTATCTGCCTGCTTCTTTTCCAGCATGGCGTTTACAATGCGGTCGAAGAGATGCTGCGTTCCGCGATAGCCGAGGGTCGGGATGCGCTGTCCGCCGAAGCGGTCATGGACTGGAAAACCGACCCTGATCAGGGGAATGTCCCATGCTTTGGCGTAGCGGTATCCCTTGGAATGTCCGATAAGCATATCGGGTTTCAGTTCTTCGGCTCTTTCGGAAATGTCGTGGAAGTCAACGCCTTCATGGATTTCGGGGATGGTTCTGCCCACGCCTTCGGTTACAGCAGTGACTGCTTCGGCCATGCCTTTTTTCTTGGCACCGGAACCGGCAAGGATAACGTCCACGCCGATTTCAGCCAGAAATGCACACAGTCCGGTTACGAGGTCTTCCTCGCCGTAAACAACCGCCCGTTTACCGAACACGTATTTGTGTCCGTCAACGTAGGCATCGATCAGTCTGCCGCGTTCACGTTCGTAACGGGCGGGCATTTCCTTGCCGGAAACAGCTTCAAGTGTTTCGAAGAAAATATCCGACTCGCGCAGTCCCATAGGCAGACCTATGCGGTGGTTTGCCACTCCGAAACGTTCCGCAAGGCTGCTTCCGCCGCTCTTGGCGGGCACGCAGCGACCTAGTTCGATGGTTGCCTTCGCGCCGGACATTTTCTTGATGTCCTCAACCGGAGTCCCGCCAACCGGGATTTTCATGTAATCCTCAAGAGCCGGACCATCGAGTGTTTCGGAAATATCAGGCAGAATGGTTGCTTTCAGGCCGAAGTCTTCACAAATATCAAAGAGGTGGCGAACGTCTTCGCAGGAAACCATGTTGGGCAGGATGTTGATGTGCCCGTCATTTTCTGCCTTCTCAGTGCAAAGCTGCTCAACCATGGAGCGCACTGCCCCGTGCCAGCCGTCCACGTGTGTGCCATTGTAGCTGGGAGTGGAAACCTGCACTATGTCGGGCAGATTCAGGTCACCGAATTCGTCAAAGAATTCCTTGAGATACATGGGTACATCATCGCCGATGGTTTCAGTCAGGCAGGTCGTCGCTACGCCGACGATTTTCGGCTCGTACTTTTTCATCACATTGAGGATGCCCTTCTTCAGGTTCGGGCCGCCGCCGTAAATCGCGTGCTTTTCTCCCAAAGCTGAGGAAGCGATGTCCACAGGTTCCCGGAAATGGCTGATGATATAACGGCGCATGTAAGTAGCGCAGCCCTGTGAGCCGTGCAGGAAAGGAATGGAGCCTTCTACGCCTCTGAATGCGAGCGATGCGCCAAGGGGTGTGCAGAGTTTGCAGGCATTAGTTGTGGATGTGTAATTTTTACTCTTGGTAGTCATGGCTATTCTCCTGTCTTTTTGGCTCTACGGGGTACAAAGTTCCAGACCGGGCTCATGGCTGATGAATGAATTTCACGGGCGAAGTTGAGCATGCCTTCGAAACCTTCAAGGGCTTCCTTGCGCTCGTGGTTGTGATCGCAGAAACCGACACCCATCTTGAAGGCGATGGGACGTTCTTTTACGCCGCCTACGAAGATATCAACGTCCTTTTCTTTAATGAACGCTGAGAGTTCGAGTGGGTTGGCGTCATCAACGAGGATGGTGCCGGGATCGGATATGCGTTCCAGCTCAGCATAATCTTCCTTGGTTCCGGTCTGGGACCCGACCATAACTACTTTCATACCCAGATGGCGGAAGGCCTTGAGCAGGGAGAATGCCTTGAAAGAACCGCCCACGTACATGGCGACTTTTTTGCCTTCGAGGTCTTTGCGCATGCGGGCTAGTTCGGGCATGAGTTTTGAGAGTTCTTCGCGGACGAGATCTTCCGTGCGTTTGACAATGTCCGGGTCGACATCCTTGAAGAAATCAGCAACCTGATAGAGGGAATCGGCCATGTCTTCGATGCCGAGGTAGGAGACGCGCATAAAGGGCGTGCCGTATTCCTCTTTCATCATTTTTGCCAAATCCAATGTCGCACCCGAACACTGTACAAGGTTAAGGGCCGCACCGTGGCTGCGCCCGATATCCTTCACACGTCCGTCACCGGTAATGTTGGCGACGACCTCCACCCCCATTTTTTTGAAATATTCGCGGATGATCCAGATTTCCCCGGCAAGGTTGAAGTCGCCGAGAATGTTCACGGAAAGCGGGGAGATATCCGAGGTGTCCTCGGTTCCCACCAGTTTAAACATGGCTTTGCAGGCCGCGAGATAACCTTCACGCTTGCTGCCCTTGAATCCTTCAGACTGTACCGGGAGTACGGGGATGCCTTTTTTCGCGCTCATCTTTCTACAGACCGCTTCAAGGTCATCGCCGATGATGCCGACAATGCAGGTGGAGTAGACAAAGGCTGCCTTGGGGCTATGGCGGTCGATGAGTTCATCAAGGGCGGCTTCAAGTTTTTTTTCGCCGCCGAAGATGACGTCTGTTTCCTGCAAGTCTGTGGAAAAGGAGAGGCGGTGCAGTTCCGGTCCGCTGGAAAGTGCGCCACGGATGTCCCAGGTGTAAACCGCACAGCCGATAGGCCCGTGCACCAGGTGCAGGGCATCGGCTATGGGATAGAGAACGACCCTTGAACCGCAGAAAACACAGGCTCTCTGACTCACTGCTCCGGCAAGTGATTCCCGGTTGCAGGCCATGTCCAGTGCTCCCTCGCCCGTGCGGTGGATCTGGTCTTTACGTTCTTCTAATATTGTATATTCATTCATGATGTGCTCCGTTGCTATGCGTTCGCCTTGCGAAGGCAGATCAGGCTTGTGTTGCTCCAGCCTATCTTTTCGTAGAATTTCAGGGCCGGGGTATTGTCGCAGTCTGCAAGCAGTTGCAGTCTTGTTGCTCTGTTCTCTTCTGCGAATTCGAGAATGGCTTCCATAAGCATGGTGCCGATTCCCTCCCCTTGCCGATCGTTGCGGACAACCACGTCTTCAACAAGGATAGACGGGCCGCCTTCAGCGGTTGAGATTACAATCTGACCGGTGCACATGCCGACCACTCCACCCTGTTCTTCTGCAACCAGAATGCGTGCCCGGGGATTGCCTAGCAGCATTCTCAACCCCTTCATCTGTCTGTTCCCATCCGCTGAAAAGTCCTTCTCGACGGAGAAAAGTGACTTCAGCAGATCGGTCATGGGGGCCAGATCAGCAGAGTTGGCGTTGCGTATATGAACTGTGGCCGGCATATGCTCCCTCTATGGTTTCCAAAATTCAGAAGCGTGAATTTTGAAATGTTGATGATAAAGTTAATTAATCCAGCAGATAGTCTGCGCAGGGTTCGCCGTCTTCAAGGCCATCAAGGATTTCATCAATGGCTTCTTCGGAATCCACACCCTTGAACCACCAGTTCTCAGGTTGAACCACGAGGATGGGGCCGTTATCGCACTGCTTAAGACAGCTGGTGGCTACCACCAGTGCGTCTATGCCGCGGTCGATGATTTCTTCTTCAATGTATTGCAGGAAACCATCGGTCTGTTTGTGACAGATACCTTTGGGTGCGCCGGCAGCGCGGAAACTCTGACAACAGATGATCATTCTTTCAGGGGTAGCCATATTCTTCTCCTCGTGTTTACTTTTTGCACTTGCCTTTTTTGCCGCCGCCGTAGAGCACATCCACTGTGCCTTCGACGTTGTCTTCCGAGATCACGGTTCTGATTCCGTTGGCGGCTAGAATTTTTTTCGGAGTTTCCCCTGCTGCGGCGCAGAGCAGTACGAAACAGTCATTCAGAATCTCGGCCAGCTTTTCCCAGCGGGCTGCTCCTCCGCCCGGTTCCGGGGCCTCTCTTGTCTCAAGCAGGCAGGCCAGACCGTCTTCACGCGGGCCGTAGATCATGATTTTATGGGCGTGGCCCAGATGCAGGTCGATATCCATTCCGCCGGAACTTGCCACCGCAACATTGGGGCGGCTAACGCTAGGTTTAGGCAGAGAACTTGATGTCGGTCGTTCCAGCTCCATGTCTGAACCGCATCTGAGCCACGGCTCCATAAGTTCAATATGTTTTGCAGCCAGTTCCCGGGCAGTTTTTATCTGCGCGTCGCTTACTGCGGAAAATTCGCTTTTCCTTTCAGGGATGAAAGGAATTAATCCCATGATGTCTGCATCAAGTGTCTTAACTGCGATGGCGATGCTTTCGATCTGGTCAATATTCTCAGAGTATAGAGTTGTGTTGACCTTCACGGTCAGGCCTGCATTTTTGAAAGCCTTGATGGTTGCTCCCTGTTCTTTCATGAGCATTATGCTGGCTTCGGGCAGGGGGATGTTTTTGGTGGACGGGCGAATCCATGCATAGATTTTTTCGGCGGTAGCTGAGTCCGCCGCATCCACCAAAACAGTTATGTGGGAAATATTGAGTTCCGCCAGTTTTTCCGCGTGCTTTTCGCCGCCGATACCCAGAGTGGTCAGGCAGAGGTTCATGCGCGGGTATTTTTCTCTGACCATTTTCAGGGTTTTGTAGGTGGTTTCAAAATCAGCCAGCGGGTCGCCGGGACCGGTAATGCCTACAACTTTGATCTTTTTGCCGGAGTTGATCAGTTCATCAAGCATGGCAACTGCGTCTTCCGGGAGCATGGCTGCGGGAAGCTTGGCGTCAGGAGCGAATCTGGTGCGGGCAAAAGTCTTGGGAGCAACCGGAAGGTGAATGCGGCCGACTGATGCACGGGCCGAGGGGCCGAAACAGGGATGTGAAGTAGAAGTAGTCATGGTGTTGCTCCGTTTTGTTTGGCCTCCGGCGGAAAATCCCCTACTAGGGATTCCAAAGGGGCTTAGCTCCTTTGGCCGCCGGAGGCGAAATCATCTGGCAGAAGCGCGATAGCGCCTCAAATCAATTAAAGTACAAGTTCAAAGGTTTCTTCGGGAGTATCGCGGTCAATGCGATCCATGAGCAGTCCGAGGATCTTTTCAAGCAGTCTCAGACCTCCCTTGTAGCCCACGGTGGGGAAGTACTGGTGTCCCTGACGGTCTGTGATGGGGAAGCCCCAGCGCAGGAACGGGATGTCTTCGTCGCGGGCAATGTATTTGCCGTAGGAGTTACCCATGAGTAGATCCACAGGTTCGTTTTTGATCCACTGATGCATGAGGAACATGTCGCCTTTAGCTTTGACCTTGCATTCGTAAGGCATGTCCGCAGTAAGTTCCTTGATCCGTTTTTCGAATTTCTTGCCGGGAGTACCGGTAACTACGTAGACCGGGCACATATCGATGGAACGGAGGAATTCCACCATGGAAATGAGCTGGTCGGGATCACCGTAAATGGCGACCTTCTTGCCGTAGAGGTACTGGTGCATGTCCGAAATCATATCCACCAGCTGTCCGCGCTCGTAAGATACGGACTCGGGGATGGATGCTCCGGCTACGGTGCGCAATACGTCGATGAAACGGTCGGTTGCTTTCAGGCCGAAAGGCATATCCAGCACGGTACAGGGGACCTTGTGCTTGGAGTCGAGCCAGCGGGCTCCGTCTGCGGAGCACCATTCGCCGAGTGCGATGGTTCCGGTAGCTTGTCCGGCCTCTTTCAGTTCTTTTATGGTTACGCCGCCGTCAGGGAACATTTTGTATTCGCCGCTAAGGGGACCGTTCAGTACGCCGGAGGTATCCGGGAACATGGTGATGTCCACCCCGATCATGGAGCAGAGACGCTTGATCTCTTCCATGTCGCAGGGTTCCACCCAACCGGGGATGATGTTGACCTTGCCGTTCTTTTGGGAAGTAGGCTCGGCGAGCTGGGCCATGGCTTTGACCATGTTGGAGAAACCGGTAACGTGCGATCCCACGTAACTGGGGGTCGGTGCGCCGAAAACAGTTTTGCCTTCGGGGATTTTGCCTTCTTTGCTGGCCTTGGTGATGATCTGGGTCAGGTCGTCACCGATGGTTTCGGAAAGGCAGGTGGTGTGCACCGCGATGACTTCCGGTTCGTAGACCGTGAAGATATTGTTGATGGCCTGAATGAGGTTGGCCTGTCCGCCGAAAACCGAAGCGCCTTCAGTAAAGGAACTGGTCGCCGCGGAAACGGGTTCTTTATAGTGTCTGGTCAGCATGGACCTGTGATAGGCACAGCAGCCCTGTGAACCGTGCGAGTGGGGCAGGCAGCCTTTTACTCCCAGAGCGGCGTACATGGCACCGATGGGCTGACAAGTCTTGGCCGGGTTAATGACCAGTGTCTTGCGATCACTTATTTCTGTGGGGGTGTGTCTGAGTAACATTTCTATGTCTCCTTAATCTTTTCTCCGTCCAGAGCGTCACAAAATGGTGAGATGTGAGGCGTAAGATAAAGGCAGGAACGAAGCATACTAAAGCGTATGTGAGTTTCTGGCTTTACCGCAGCAACGAAGCAGATCGCTGTTTTGTGGCGCTCTGGTTATTCCCACACGAAAGTAGCGGTGAGCTCGGGGTTTTCCTGCCAGGGGGCTTTCATGTAGCTCCAGACCTTGCTTCCTACGAGACGGTCAATTTCCTTGTAGAAGTTGATTGCGCCCTTGAATCCTGCGTAAGGTCCGCCGGAATCGTAGCTATGCAGCTGCTTTAAGGGCACGCCCAGTTTCTGGATGGAGAACTTTTCCTTGATGCCTGCGCAGAAAAGGTCAGGTTTGAGGAGTTCCACCAGCTTTTCAGCTTCGTACTGGTTCAGGTCATCGATAATAATTGTGCCTTTATCCATGTCAGGGTTGAGGCCATCGTAATGTTTGAACTCGTATCCTGCGTCTTCAAGAGCTTTGATTTCCGCCTCGGTCTTGCGCGGGCTGTAGAGTTCCGGATCAGCTTCAACTTCGATTTCTTCAATGTTACGGGAGTCCGCATCAACCTTGATGTCCGGGATTACGCGGCGGCCTTCGTAGTCATCGCGGTGACCGAATTCGTAACCGGCGGAAAGAGTCTTCATGCCCATTTCATTGAACAGTTCCTGATAGTGGTGTGCACGTGATCCGCCCACGAAAAGCATGGCGGTCTTGCCTTCAGTGCGTGAACGCACGTCCTTGGCAGTGGCTTCCACTTCGGGCATTTCTTCGGCTATTACAGCTTCGATTTTGTCGATGAGTTTTTTGTCGCCGAAGTATTCACCGATTTTGCGCAGGGACTTTGCAGTTGCTTCCGCACCGATGAAGTTAACCTTGATCCACGGGATGCCGTATTTTGTTTCCAGCATGTCGGCCACGTAGTTGATTGAACGGTGGCACATGACACAGCTGAGGTCTGCGTGCTGGGCTGAGGCAAACTGGTCATAGGTTGAGTTGCCGGAGAAGGTTGCGATGTTGGTGATGCCGCATTTCTTGAGAATGCGGTCAATCTCAAAGCCGTCACCGCCGATGTTGTATTCGCCGAGCAGGTTGATCTTGTATTCCTCGGTGCGAGGTTCTTTGTTCTCACCAACAAGGTGGGTGAAAACCTGGTTGTTGGCGATATGGTGACCGGCGGACTGGGAAACACCCTTGTAACCTTCACAGGAGAAGCCGAAGACGTTGCAGTCGCCTAGTTTGGCTTTCATCTTTTTGGCTACGGCGTGTACATCGTCACCGATCAGACCTACCGGACAGGTGGAGAAGATGCAGATCCCCTTGGGATGGAAGAGATCGTAAGCTTCCTGAATGGCCGCTTCGAGTTTTTTTTCACCACCGAAGATGATGTCCTGATCCTGCATGTCCGTAGAAAAGCAGTAGGTCATGTAGTTTTCGCCGTCGGGACCGGGAGAGGTCTGGTTACGGCGGGTCAGCCATGAATAGAATCCGCAGCCGATGGGTCCGTGGGTGATGTTAACGATGTCGCGGGTCGGGCCCATGATAACGCCCTTACAGCCTGCGTATGTGCAGCCGCGCATGGTGATGATACCGGGAATGGTTCTTACGTTAGCGACGATTTCGGGCGGTGCCTCGCTTTCAGTCGCTTCGTTGATCATAATCTGTTTGGCGCGCTTGCGGGCTACCTTGGGCGGATACTTCTTCAGAAGTTCTTCCTTGATGTCCGCCGGGTCCCACTGCACCACTTTGGTCTTACTCATTGTTTCTCTCCTTCGTGGTTAGGCGATGGACTTCGCGCCTGTTTCTCCGGTTCTGACCCTGACTGCATCGCCTACGGGACAGATGAATATCTTTCCGTCACCGGGTTTGCCGGTTTTGTTCACTTCAATGATGGTCTCAATTATTGATTCCACTGATTCTTCGGGAACAACTGCGGTAAGAACTCGTTTGGGATAAAGTTTGCCTTTTTCGCCGAGAACTGCGGCAGCTTCTTCGTAGCCGGATTCAACTCCCTCAAGGACTGCCGGATTGATGAAGCCTTTTCCGCGTCCCTGAGCCTCATGTGCGAAGAAGGCATCCAAGCCTGCTTCGGTGAGCGCTTTTTTAGTGCGGTTCATCATGTCCATCCGCACGACTGCGATGATTTCCTTCATGCTATGCCTCCTCAACGGGAGCTGCTTCGTTTACGCCTGAGCTGATGGTGTAGACATCCTCGACATCGGTCACAAAGATCTTGCCGTCACCGAAAGCGCCTTTTGTTCCTGAGCGGGCCGCATCCATGATGGTGTTGATTACGAAGTCCTTGTCATCAGCTTTGACTACGCTCATGAGCATGGTTTTGGGGATTTCGTCGTAGGTTACTTCGCCGATCTTGATACCGCGCTGTTTACCGCGGCCTGCTACGGAATATTTGGTTACAGCGGGGTAGCCGTTGTCCATGAGTGCGGCCAGTACGTCGTCCGCTTTTTCCGGTCTTACAATTGCTCTCACCATGATCATCATTAGTTCTCTCCTTGCTCTGCTATTTGATGCGCTGCGCGCTTTTAAGAATGGATTGATATGCCTCCGGCGGCCCTCCGGGGCCAAAGAAACTTTTTGGGAAAAGTTTCTCTGGACTCTTCAAAAACATTTATTAGGGCTTCGCCTTTGTTGACCCTCAATTGTGTGGGATCAGATGTTTTTGCAGGACCGGGAGGTTTGGGGAGTCTTTTATGCTTCCATCAGGCCGTAATCGAGGAGCAGCTGTTCCAGTTCTTCGATTTCAAGAGGAGTGGGTACGACGAACATTTCGTTTTTATCGATTGCTTCGGCGAGACCTCTGTAAGCATCGGCCTGCGGTACGGTGTCGTCCCATTCGATTACGGTTTTACGGTTGATTTCCGCGCGCTGTACGTCGTTGTCGCGGGGAACGAAGTAGATCATCTGGGTGCCGAGCTTTTTGGCCAGCTCTTCGATCATCTCTTTTTCGTTATCAACGTTACGTGAGTTGCAGATCAGGCCGCCGAGACGAACTCCGCCGGACTCAGCGTATTTCATGATACCTTTGCAGATGTTGTTGGCCGCATACATGGCCATCATTTCGCCGGAACATACGATGTAAATTTCTTCAGCCTTACCATCGCGGATGGGCATGGCGAATCCACCGCAAACAACGTCACCGAGAACGTCATAGAAAACATAGTCGAGGTTTTCGCCTTCTTCGTAGGCACCGAGGTTTTCGAGCATGTTGATGGAAGTGATGATACCGCGACCTGCACAGCCTACGCCGGGTTCAGGACCGCCGGACTCAACACACCATGATTCGCCGAAACCGGGTTTACGGATATCCTCAAGTTCAACGTCTTCACCTTCTTCACGAAGGGTGTCGAGAACGGATTTCTGAGCCAGACCACCGAGCAGCAGACGGGTGGAGTCCGCTTTGGGGTCACAGCCCACGACCATTACTTTGCGATCCATTGTTGCCAGTCCGGCTACGGTGTTCTGGGTGGTGGTGGATTTTCCGATGCCGCCTTTTCCGTAGATTGCTACTTTTCTCATTTTCTCCTCCATGTGGTTTGGATTGATTTTCGTTGTTGCTGACTCACATAAGGCAAGTGGTGTGCCAAAGCTGGTTTTGATAATTAAATATTTGTAATAATAGGGTAAAATTTGAAAAATAAAGAAAAGTAAAGACATACGAAAAATGTAGATTGCAACGAATGTTCTGTACAAAATTGTAGGAAACTACATTTTTGCAGGTTGTGTGTAGAGTATGAAAGGGGAGGTGATGTTATATAAATTAAGGTAGATAGGATGGTGTAATGTTTTGGCATCAATAATGCTTCATGTATTCTGTAAATTTTAATTCATTTGGAGCACTATTATGTTGATCGATACCACCCTGCGTGAAGGCGCACAGTTGTTCGGGGCTTATTTCAATTTGGAAACCCGTAAGCGTATCGCATCTTCCCTCATTTCCATGGGAGTTGATGAGATAGAGATGGGTTGGGTCGGACAAGATGATCTTGCACTTTTCGCAGGATACGCCCGAACCTTAGGAGGGGACACAGCTCTCAGTGTCTGGTCGCCCTGTCGCGAGAAAGACATTGAGGTTGCAGCGGAATTGGGATTAAAGCGCATCAATATCGGAGTCCCGGTTTCGGATTTGCACATTGAAAAACGTCTGGATTCTGATCGTCAGGCTATCCTGCGTAAGCTGGCTGCTGCCGTACGGACTGCCAAGGATTGCGGATTTGAATATGTTTCCGTGGGGCTTGAGGATATTTCCCGTGCGGATGGTGATTTTGCCCTTTCCATGGCTTTGCATGCCGAGATCTGCGGGGCATCAAGGGTTCGTCTGGCGGATTCCCTTGGGCAACTGACTCCTCTTGCCATGGAAAAGCTGGTCAGAAAATTCAGGGAGAAGCTGCATATTGATATTGCCGTGCATTGTCATGATGATTTCGGCATGGCTACTGCCAACTCATTTACCGCCCTTGAAGCCGGAGCTGATTACGCGGACTGCTCCGTCATAGGTATCGGAGAACGCTCCGGTATTGCTGCAACCGAAGAATTAGTGGCGCGGCTGGCTCTGCGTGAAGGCAATACCCGTTATTCCACCACAGTGCTTAAAGATGCCTGTATGGTGGTCGGGGCTGCTGCCAAGGTTGCCATTCCGCGTACCAAGGCTGTTGTCGGCACTGATATCTTCGCTTGTGAATCCGGTCTGCATACCCATGCACTTAGTAAATCACCTGAACTTTTCGAGCCGTACGATCCTGACTCTGTAGGTACAGTACGCAAGTTGGCTGTGGGCGGTAAAAGCGGACGGGCTGCCGTTCGTAATGCCCTCGATGAATACGGCATTGATTGCGGAACAGATTCCCTTTCCACTCTTACCGAGGCCGTGCGCCAGCTCTCCCTGCGGCTTGAACGTCCCCTGACCCGCAGTGAATTTATCAAGCTCAATGATGAGGAGGTTTATTCATGAACACCCTGAGCCGCATCTACTCAACTGAAGCCGGTGAACTTTTGTCCCAGCACTCCACTGACGATCTTCGCCGCAAGACTTTGCAGCCTGTATCAATGTATTCCAACGGTAAGGTGAAATCCCTGCCCTTGGAAGATCGCACTCCCGTATTTACCCCTGCGGGAATTATTGAGGCGGAGATGGTAACTTTCTACAAGTCTGGGAAATTAAAGCGTGTTTTTCCGCTCAATGGTAAACTTTCCGGTTATTGGACGCAGGAAGATGAGGGAAAACTTGCAGATCCGTTGACCCTTGAGACTCCGGTCGGTCCGCTTTGCGTAAAGGTGATCAGCCTTTGTTTTTATGAGACCGAAACCTTGCGCTCCATAACTTTTTGGCCGGGAGAAGAACCGATTCTGCAAACTCCCGCAGGTCCGGTCCGGACCCGTATAGGCATAAGCTTCAGCCCGGAAGGACGAATTCGTTCCCTTGAACCTGCGGAACCGACCCCGCTGCAAACAAGCATCGGCAAGATCACTGCCTATGACTCTGACGCTGTTGGCATCAACGGCGATTCAAACTCACTGGTTTTTGATGACGAAGGTCGGGTTGCGGCTGTGAGTTCAACCTTAAATATGATTACAGCTCGTCATTACTCCGGTGCTGAATTTGTTTTTGTGCCTGAGTTGCGCGACTCTTTGTGTTCGGAAAGTGAGCGGGAGATAGTGCCTATGCGCATGATTTTTGATGAGCAGGGAATTGAAATAAGCCTTAGACCGGATTCAGAGCCGTCTTACGTGGATTTTGCAGAATATGAAATATCTGTAACGCCTTTCCTGCCGCAGCTGGATAATCTGTCCAGAGGATTGATCTGTTCGGTTTGATGGTCGGTTTTCACAGGAATGGACTGCGGCACAGCTTAAGTTCCCTGCAATTAACAGGGATAACCAATTTGGACATTCTGCCCGGAATGTTCTTTCTACTCTGGGGTGTGAACGTCTTGGTTCTATCATGCAAATGAAATTAAAAGTCTTGCCTTGACAGTTAAGCAGCTTAACTTTATTTTGGTTCGGCCGAGAAGTTGAAAATCAAAATCAAATAGCTGAGAATTGTCAGGAGTTAATAATGAATAAGGCTTTTTCTGGAATTAATAAAGATTGCTGGGGAATTGGAGAAGCTTCTGATAATAGCGCAGTGCGTGATTTTGGAGCTGTTAATGATTGTGAATCAGAAGATGCTCCTATGTGGAGGGAGTTCGAACTGAGGCCGGGGTTACGGGTAAGCGCTTTCGAGGCTAAGCTTTCGCAGGAATATTCTTTCAGTTATCAGAAAAAGAATGATTTTATCGACTTCGGATTCTTCCTTGAAGGGGCTGTTGTAAATAACATGCATGAAACGTCGCTTGGCCCGCTTCGGATAAATAATGTTGCCGGTAGCGGAGGTTTGGGTTTTTTTCAGGAAATGGCCGGAGTTGTGGAGTTTGCGCCTTTAGGGTCGACCAGAATCATCCATCTGCATATCAGCCCGGAATTGCTGCACGAATTGTTGAGTGCCGATATGGATGCGATTCATGAGGATCTTAAGCAGGTTTTAAGTTGCAGGGTCAGGAAGAGCTTTTTCCTCCACCATGTGCTGGACCCGGTTGTACAGGCTGCGGCAAATGAGCTGTTTCATGCTTTGGTCGGCGGGAATTACAGCAGGGTTTATCTTGTGGGCAAGGCTCTTGAGTTAATCGGTCTTCAGGTAATGAAATACGAAGGTTCTGCGGTCAGGCAGGGGCTTACTCCCAGTGAAATCGAGCTTATCAGGGATATTCGTAAAGAGTTGACGGAAAATTTTGATTCCGCTCCCACTCTGGCTGAACTTTCCGGTAAATATTCCTTAAGTGTGAGCAAGATACAGGCAGGCTTTCAAGAACTGTATGGAAGGACTGTCTTCGGTTACTTGAAAGAGTTTAAAATGCGTAAGGCACGGATGCTTTTTGAAGACGGCGATATGAATGTCAGTGAGGTTGCGTGGGCTTTGGGATACACCAACCTGAGTCACTTCAGCGCAGCTTTTAAGAAACGGTATGGAGTACTTCCGAAGAAATTTCTTACCTCCGTTCGCGAGAAAAAAACTTCGGCTTTATCATCTTGATTTTTAAGAACGATATCTTTCTCTTTTAGGGTTGTACTGTATTTCACGGTGCAACCCTCTTGTTTTGAGGCGCTTAAAATGAGCTAAAATATATTTGTCTTCGGGTAGTTTAAATAGATTTTTTTCGAATATTGAAATTGAAATTCTTTTTCATTTACGCATGAAATAGAAATATTCAGCAATATACGGAGAAGGTATGTTTAAACAGAAAATGGTAAGCTTTTTTATTACAGGGATTGTGGTGCTGCTGGGAAGTGCATCAATCAGTTTTGCAGCAAATTCAACCTCGCCCGGCCTATATCTGGAGACAGTAACAGTAAAAGCCCAGAAAAGGAGTCAGAAAGCTCAGGATGTTCCGGCAAGTATCGCCGCTCTTGATGATATTGAGTTAAAAGATATGGACATCAAGGATACCGGTGATCTGGCGCTTCATGTGCCTAACCTTGAGTTCAGTGATTTTGGTAGCCGTAGGCATGGATTCATGTTTCTACGCGGGATTAAAAGTCTGCCCAATGCTGAGCCTGCCACCGGATATTTTGTGGATGGGGTTAATTTTTCCAAATCATATATGTTTAATTTTCCGTTATTTGATGTGGAACAGGTCGAAGTCCTCAAGGGACCGCAGGGAACTCTTTACGGGCGAAACACTATGGGCGGGGTCATAAACGTTTACACCAAGCAGCCCGGAAATGAAGTTGAAAGTTCACTTGGCGCAGAATTCGGGAACTACAACAGCAAGGAGTTCCGGGCCAGCTGGTCCGGTCCTGTTGTTGAGGACAAGTTGTTTCTCGGTGTTTACGGTCTTGGCGCTTTCAAAGACGGTTATATGGAGAACGATACTCCCACGGACGGCGATGACGGCCGCCATCAGGATGGTAAGTCCGGACGTTTAAAATTGCGATATCTGCCTACTGATGATCTGGATATGACTCTTTCATTCGATATCCAGAGTCATGATGACGGAGCTTATTCCATGCGCCGTACCGAGCGGAACTCCTTTGTGAAGTCCGGCAAGTACGGGGTGGATGATCCCTATCATTATTCCCATGACTACACAGGCAGCCAGAAGAATGATTGCTGGGGCGTGGCCCTTAACTCAGAATACAATACAAATTACGGAAAGCTCCATTCTGTTACCGGATACAGATATTTTGACAGCAAAGAAAAGATGGACGCAGATTTTACTCCTGCGGATATGCTGCGTAAAAACTATAATCAGGAAGACAGCGACTTCTCGCAGGAATTCCGTTTCATTTCCCCTGAAGACAGCGGGCCGCTGGCTTGGTTGGCGGGTGGACATTTCTTTCTCTTAAATTCAAATACCGAGATTACCAACCTTTACGGTGCGGATTCCAAAGCACCGGGCTCAAACCTGAAATTCAAGACTGACAAGGATAATGCCGGCGGAGCTGTTTTCGGGCAGGGAACTTACACATTCTGGGATGATTTAGATCTGACTGTTGGGTTGCGCTATGAATATGAATACGCTTCGGCTGACAGCTACAAAGGTCAGACTCCAGCTGGAGGAGCGGAAACCGGCCTTGTAGACCGCGCTGTTTCCAATAATTTTTCAAAACTCCTGCCGAAGTTCGCATTGGCCTGGCGTCTCAGTGAAGACCAGACTTTGTACGGAACAGTGGCCCGGGCCCATCGCGCCGGGGGCTTCAACGATGCCTCGGCCCCGGAAGATCATCAGGCTTATGGCGAAGAAGACAGCTGGCTCTATGAAGTAGGGGTAAAGTCCGTCTTCTTTGATGACCGTTTAAGCTTTAATATCAGCGGTTTTTACACTGCAATTGATGATGAACAGCTGCCTTTATTCATGACCGATTCCATGCAGTCCTACACTGCCAATGCCGGACGTTCCCACCGTATGGGCGTGGAGGTTGATTCACGGTTTGTGCTCATGGAAGGTTTGAACTTGAGCGGAACCTTTACATGGATGGAAGCCGAATTCGACAAGTATTCTCCGGCAGATGGTGAGGATTACAAAGGCAACCGTGTGTTCGGTGTGCCGGATTACACCTACACTATTGCCACTGATTACCGCCGCAATATCATCGGTGATTGGGGATTCTTCGGTCGTGCAGAGCTGGTGGGAATCGGCTCCCGCTATTTTGACGATGCTAATACGGTCAAGGAAGACCCTTATGAGCTGGTCAATCTCAAGCTTGGTGTGGAAGGTGAACATCTTGATGTCTATCTTTGGTCCAAGAACCTGTTGGATCGAGAGTACGTACTTATGGAAAACGTTTCTGCCGGACTGGCTGAAGACGGTGAGCCTAGAACTTTTGGAATCTCCATAGATTATAGATTTTAGTTTGGTTGATAATTTGTGCACCTGCATTTCGGTGCGGGTGCAGTTTTTTGAGTAAAAAACGTCTCTTTGAGAGTGGAAATCGTTTTCGATTATCTGTTAATGAAAAGGTGCAAGGAGCGGAGAGGAGAAATGAGATGAGTGTTTCAAATAACGAAATGATAAAAAAGCCTTCAATTCAGTTCAAGCTTTTCCTGTTGGCCTGCATGTATTTATGTCAGGCAATTCCGTTAGGTTATGTGTTCGGGTGTCTTCCGGTGATTTTACGCGAACAGGGGGTAAATCTGAAGGCTGTGGGGGCAGTGTTTGCTTTGCATTTGCCGTGGGCCTTGAAGTTCTTGTGCGCATCATGGGTGGATAGCAAATATATACCTGCTCTGGGACGGCGCAAGTCCTGGATTTTTCCTATGCAATGGATCGGCGCTGCGCTGTTGGTCGGTATTTCATATTTCTCGCCTGATCAGAATTTCTCATTGATGTATCTTCTGCTCTTTTTGCTGAGTTGCGTTATGGCTACCAATGATATTGCCGTGGACGGCTATGCTACTGACATTCTAGAGGAAAGTGAACGCCCTTGGGGTAATTCAATCCAGTCTGCGGCACGTTTTGCCGGACTGATGCTCGGTGGCGGTGTCATGCTGTTCATGAATTCAAATTTCGGCTGGCAGACCCTCTGCATGTTTCTTTCTGCTGTCGTTTTCTCCTTCAGCCTTCCGGTTCTATTTCACCGGGAGATTGATCCCCTCATACACAGCGTGGCAGATGGGGAATGCAGCAGGGAAGGGGTGTGGGCTTTTATTAAGAGGCCTGAAGTGCTCAGAGTACTCCCCGTGCTGATCGCTCCAACAGCATTTGCTTTCACATCCGTGCAGATGCGCACCCCCTTGCTGGTCGATATGGGGTTTGATTCCCGTTCCGTGGGGACTATTCTTATGCATTATGCCTACCCTGCAGGATTGGCCGGAACTTTCCTCAGCGGTTGGTTTCTGCACCGTGTCGGAGGGCGGGCTTTCTTGCGGGGATTTTGCTCTACGGTGATTCTGCTGGCTGCGTGTACTGTCTTTATGGCCCGGTCCGGACCCATTCCGTACTGGCAGGCGGCTTTGTTACTGAGCGTTGATAATATTCTGATTGGAGCGGTTATGGTCTGGAGTTTTACCCTGATGATGAAGGTCAGCGCCGGAAGCAATGCCGGAACCGGATTTGCGGTGCTGAGCAGCCTTTTCATCATCGTACCTATGGCTGCGGCACCGATATTCGGGCATATCGGTGATTTGCTGGGCATGGAGGGGCTTTATATTCTTCTGGGACTGCTTTGCTTTGCCGGCTTCATGGTGGCCGAAATTAGCGGTCGTCATGAACGCAGTCCCGGTGCGGCCCGCATGGTTGGGTCTTCCGGTTAGTGGATTGAT
The DNA here is from genome assembly GCF_000023445.1 of Maridesulfovibrio salexigens DSM 2638. GTDB lineage: Bacteria > Desulfobacterota > Desulfovibrionia > Desulfovibrionales > Desulfovibrionaceae > Maridesulfovibrio > Maridesulfovibrio salexigens. Next base: position 496,404 of record NC_012881.1, read on the forward strand.
TGTGAATGACTAGTCACGGGCTTGTAGCCCGGGGCGGTAAAGGCTGCACGGGTTCTCTGGTGCAGCCTTTATTTTGACTGCGTAAAATGGGGTGGTTTTCGTCGTTTTAGGAGTAGTTTCGATCATAAGATCGGGCTATTGCTATGGCAGAGGATGTTTTGTTTAGGTGTAATCTAAAACAATGGTTAAGCTACTTAACTAAATTAAATAAAAACAGAGGAACAATAAATGAATAAACTAAAACAAATGCTGATTTCATTCGCCACCAGACGAAGCTGGATGACTATTGTCCTGCTTCTGGTGTTGGCGGTTTTCTGCGGTTCCTTTTTCCCGAAGGTGGTCATCGATACTGACCCGGAGCATATGCTTCCAGCGGATGAACCTTCACGGGTATTTCATAATGAAGCTAAAAAGAAATTTTCTCTTTCTGAAATAGTGGTTCTCGGAGTCATTAACGAAAAGAATCCGCACGGTGTCTTCAATCCCGATACGCTGAGTCGAATCTATGAACTGGCAGAATTTTCCCGCACTTTGCGTTGGGAAAATCCTGATGATCCCGCAAAAAAGGACGGCGTTATTGAAGTGGATATGATTGCTCCGTCCATGGTGGAGCATATCACTCAGGAAGGTCCGGGAACCATTTCATTTGACTGGCTCATGCCGCATCCGCCGTCCAATCAGGCTCAGGCTGATGCAGTGCGCGAAAAGATCTTTTCCAACCCAATGCTGACCGGACAGCTGGCTTCTGAGGATGGAAAAGCCATGTGCATCCTCCTGCCCCTGACTGACAAATACCAGAGTTACCGTGTCTACACTGCATTGCAGGAAAAGATAAAAGAGCTGGGCGGCGATGATGAGTTTCATATCACAGGACTGCCTGTGGCGCAGGATGCCATCGGCATTGAGATGTTCACTGAAATGAGCCTTGCCTCGCCGCTGGCTATGGGCACTATCTTCCTGCTTCTCTATTTCTTCTTCCGCAAACTTTCTCTGACCTTTCTGCCCATGATTATCGCTACTCTCTCTGTAGTCATGACTATGGGCACCATGATCGGTTGCGGATTCGAAGTACATATCATGAGTTCCATGATTCCGGTCTTCTTAATGTCCATTGCGGTGGTGGATTCGATCCATATTTTGTCGGAATTTTTCGATCTCTATACGCCGGAGAAGGGCAGGAAAGAGACAATTGTCGAAGTCCTGAACATCCTGTTCATGCCCATGCTCTATACTTCGCTGACTTCGGCGGCAGGTTTTATTTCTCTTGCACTCACTCCTATTCCCCCGGTCCAGATCTTCGGTGTGTTTGTGGGGCTGGGCATCATGGTGGCCTGGTTGCTGACCATTATGTTTGTGCCCGCTTATATTATGGTCCTTCCAGCCCGGATTTTCCGTAACTTCGGGTTCACCAAACATAATAGCGGCAAGACCACATTGCTGTCCCGTCTTCTGGAAAAAACCGGGGGAATCTCCTACCGCTACGCCAAGCCTTTGCTGGGGCTGTTTCTGATTCTGCTGGTTGTTTCCGCATGGGGCATCAGCAAGATTCAGATCAACGACAACCCGGTGAAATGGTTTGCACCAAGCCATCCGATCCGTTTGGCTGATACGGCCCTGAATAAGCATTTTGCCGGGACCTACCCCGCATATTTGATTCTGGAAAGTGAGGATCTTGAAGTCCATTTTTCAAATTCAGATAAACGTAAAATTGCAGAAAGATTCGTGTCCTTCAGCAGGGGGCTTTCTTCCGAATTCCCGAATGCAGAGCAGAAAGCCGTGAATTTCATGGCTGTACTGATGGATATGTCAGACCGCGCAGCCGATGGTTTATTCCTCGATCAGGCAACAAAACTTGCCGCAGGAATGGCTGAGCAGGCCAAGGGTGACGACTTTTACCTCTACGAAGAGTTCGGCAGCTTCTTCAGTCTTGAAAAAGAACTCCAGAAACCGTTTAAGAGCCCGGAAATGCTGAGCTACCTTGCCGGATTGCAGCAAGAGATTTTCAAAGCCGGACTGGTGGGTAAGAGTATTGCCCCGGCCGATCTGGTCAGCAAGATTCATCAGGAACTGACTGATGGCAAGGAAGCAAGTTACCGGGTGCCGGAAAAAATGCAGACTGTGGGTGAATGCTACATGCAGTTCCAGCAGAGCCACCGTCCTCATGACCTCTGGCATTACGTTACCCCGGATTACAATGGAGCCTGCGTGGTGTTCATGCTTTCCAGTGGCGATAACATGGTCATGGAAGCAGTGGAGACCTTTGTTGCTGACTACTTCCAGCGTAATCCCCCGCCCAGCGACATTTCCCACAACTGGGCAGGTCTGACCTATATCAACGTGGCTTGGCAGAGCCAGATGGTGGAAGGCATGCTTCGCTCTTTCCTCGGAAGTTTCGCCATTGTCCTGCTCATGGCTGTATTCCTGTTCCGTTCCTTGAAATGGGGAGTCTTGTGCATGGTTCCGCTGACTATCACCATTGCTTTCATTTACGGATTCATCGGTATTATCGGGAAGGATTATGACATGCCTGTGGCTGTTCTCGGTGTGCTCACACTGGGAATGTCCGTGGACTTTGCCATCCACTTTGTAGAGCGCAGCCGGAAGATTTACGCCAAAACCGGATCATGGAAGGAAACCCTGCCCCGCATGTACGGCGCTCCGGCAAGAGCCATCAGCCGAAACGTGCTGGTTATTGCCATCGGCTTTCTGCCCATGCTCATTTCCGCCCTTATTCCTTACCGCACCACCAGTCTGCTGCTTTCATCCATCATGCTGACTTCGGGCATCCTGACTCTGGTAGCCATGCCCGCGATTATAACCGTGGCTTCTAAATGGTTTTTCGCCGGAGCAAAATTGCAGATTCCTGCTCGGTCCTCCAGCGATGCAACTGTAACCGTGAAAGTAAACCAGTAACAAAGATAACGAACTGTCCTCTCAAGGCGGCAAAGTCCAAACTATATGGATTCTTAAGACCTTTTTAGAAGAAAGGTCTTAAGCCGCCGGAGGCAAATCAAAGAGGATTTACATGAAATCAATATTATCTCTCATAACAACAGTGGCACTGGTGTCGTTAATGAGTGCGTTTGCTTGGGCAGGAACTCCGGACGTTGAAACTATCGTTAATAAATCAAACCATATGGCTTTGTATCAGGGTGAAACCTGCAAAGGTAAAGTGCATCTTGAAATTATCGACAGCCAAGGGCGCACCAGAGAGCGCGATCTGAACATTCTGCGCAAAGATGTTGGCGAGGGTGATGCGCGGCAGCTTTATATGTCCTATTTCAAATCTCCGGCAGACGTACGCAAGATGGTTTTTCTCGTGCACAAGACAGTTGAACCGGGCAAGGACGATTCCCGATGGTTGTATATGCCCAGTCTGGATATGGTCAAAAGGATCGCCGCCGGAGATAAGCGGACCAGCTTCGCAGGTTCTGACTTTCTGTATGAAGATATTTCCGGACGCAGTCTGCATGAAGATGAGCATGAATTGCTGGGCAGCGAGAACGGTTTCTATGTGCTCAAAAACACTCCCAAGAATCCCGGTGACGTGGAGTTCTCACATTATGTGGCCTATGTGGATATGAAGACCTATCTGCCTATGCGCATGGAATATTTCAAGAGTTCTAACAAGCCGTACAGGACTATGGAAGTGCTTAAGGTTGAGGAAATCGCATCTGACAAAAGTGGGCAGACTTATCCCACGGTGACCGTTTCAAAAGTTAAGAATCTTGAAACAGGCAGTGAAACTGTGATGACATTTTCCGGTGTGGATTATGATCTTCCGGTTAAGGAATCTATCTTTGGTGAAAGGTATCTGCGTCGTCCGCCGAGGGATTTGATGCGATGAGCTTGATCAGGAGTGTGTGCGTAGTAGTCTGGCTGTTGCTGCTGGCAGTATTGCTGGTGGCAACTGCCGGACCTGCCTCGGCAGAGGAAAACGGCGAGAGTTGGTTTGAGTCTTTTAGTGAACAGTTTGCACCGCTGGAATTCAATGGTTTTGTGGAAGCCCGTGCAGGCGCGCGGACTCAGCAGGACCCGGAGGAAAAGCAGATTTCCATGGCCGAGTTGCGTTTGCAGGGTGAGTTGTTCACCTACACTGACTGGGCCGACTTCAAATACAAGGGCGATCTGCGTGTCGACGGCGTGACCAACCGCATAGTTTATGAAACCCGTGAATTATGGATGTTCTCGCGTCCTACTGACTTCATGGATATGAAATTCGGTCGGCAGGTGCTGACTTGGGGGACGGGCGGACTGGTTTTCCTGAACGATCTTTTCCCTAAGGACTGGCGTTCATTCTTTATGGGTCGGGATGCGGAGTATTTGAAAGCTCCCTGCAATTCGGCAAAGGTCAGTTTCTTTACTGAACTGGCTAACGTCGATCTGGTTTATACGCCTAAATTCGAGTCGGACCGCTATATTGACGGGGAGTATATCTCCTACTTCAGTGGACTGGAGGACCGTCTGGTAGGGCGGGATAATATCCTCGATACTGACGTACCTGACGAATGGTTTGAAAATGATGAGGTTTCGGCCCGTATTTATAAAAATATAAATAACTACGAGTTGGCCCTGTATGGTTACTGGGGGTATTGGAAAAAGCCCGCCGGAATGAATTCAGAAGATGAAGCCACCTTTCCGGGGTTGAATGTATATGGTGCAAGTGTACGCGGGCAGGTCGGCCCGGGTATCGGTAATATGGAAGTTGCCTGGTATGACTCTACTGAAAGTCGCGATGGAACCAATGCACAGGTGGATCATTCCGAGATCCGTTATCTGGTCGGTTACGCACAGGAGCTCTGGACCGACAGCAATTGTGAGGTTCAGTACTACATTGAGCAGATGCTGGATTACGGAAAATACCTGACGGTGCATAATCCCAAGCATCCTAAGGATGAATTCCGGCATGTGATCACAATGCAGTTTACCCAGCAGCTGATGAATCAGAACCTGACTTTGAGTTTTGAGGGGTATTATTCACCAAGTGATGAAGATGCCTATCTGCGTCCCGGAGTGCAGTATAAGGTTTCGGACCGCATGACCGTGGGCTGCGGGGCAAATATATTTATAGGTGCCCATGAGCAGACATTCTTCGGTCAGTTTACCAATAACTCGAACGTCTACAGTTCAATCCGTTATAGTTTTTAGCTTGACAGTAATGGTTAAGCGTCTTTATCAAATTGTAATGAGTAGTAAAGAAGAGACCATCAAGCATATGACCGGAAGATTAATGCGTATTATTAACAAGCATTTGCGTATTGAGGGACAACCCATTCCCATAGGTGACGGGGTGGAACTCAGGCCCGGAGAAATACATTGCTTGCAGGCCATCGGCCTGAATGAAGGCTCCAATCTAAAGTCTGTTGCCCATGTACTGGGAGTGACCAAAAGCGCGATTTCCCAGATGGTCGGCAAACTGGAGAGGCGGGGTTTTGTCCGCAAAGAACGTGCTCCTGATAATAACAAGGAATTGCTAGCCTTTCTGACTGAGGACGGCTGGGTTGCTTTCAGGAAACATCAGGACTTCCACGAGCGGCATATGCATAATCTGATGGACAGGCTGGATGAGTTTTCCGATCCGCAATTGGCTGCAACTACTGCCATTCTTGCGGTGATTGAAACTGTGGTCGATGAACGTATGGAAGAGATTCTTACATCCGGCCGTCCAAAGGGGTAGTTCCTCTTTGGGCGGTTCTGGAAAAAAATTTGACACAATGGTTTAGCTTCTTAACTAAGTCGGAGGATTATATGCATAGCATAGGTATTGATATCGGTTATTCCTCGGTGAAAGTGGCGGTTCTAGATGAACAGCGTAATATTGTTTGCAGCAGATATGTGCTTCATAAGGGGCAGGCGGTTTCCGTTCTGGCTGGCATTCTGGATGAATTAAAACCGGAGTTGGATACTGAAGAGTTTTGCGGAGCCATAACCGGTTCCGGCGGTAAGATTCTATCCGGGGAAGGATCAATTAAGGGTGTGAATGATTTGGCTGCACTGGTGGAGGGAGCAAAATTGTTGGCCCCTTCTTGCGAGTCAATCATTGAAATCGGCGGGCAGCGAGCCGGATTTATTACAGGTTTTGGTGCTGGGAAACGGTCCGGTATTGAATTTTCACTTAACCCTGATTGTTCTGCCGGTACAGGATCATTTCTTGAAGAACAGGCTTCACGAATAAGTGTTGAAATTGAGGATTATTCTCGTATCGAAAATGAAGCAACTTCAACACCCAGAATTGCAGGGCGATGCAGTGTCTTTGCAAAGACTGATATCACCCACCACCAGCAGGAAGGCGTTTCTATTCCCGATATCCTGCGCGGGTTGGCGTACGCCACAGCAAGGAATTACCGTAATGCTGTCATGCGTGGGCTACCCAAAAAGCCTCCGTTCTTTTTTTCTGGCGGAGTCTCGCAAAACAAGGCGATTGTGTCTGCATTGTGTCAGGTCCTGAATTTGAATGAGAATCAGCTCGTTATCCATCAACAAGGTAATGTGGCGGGAGCCTTGGGCGCGGCTGTTATCGGTCTTAAAGAAAACCGCCCCGTTAATTTCAAGCTGTTGATGGATTCATTGCAGGGCAATTGCGGGCCGTTGTTTTATGCCAAAGAGAAGACTTCCCTGCCTGCACTGGCTGGTTACGGAATTGCTGATACATCAGGCAAGCATATTTGCCGGGATATATCTAAGGAGACAGAACCGGTGGAGTGCTGGGTCGGCGTGGATATCGGTTCCACCAGTACCAATGTGGTTCTGGTTGATTCAACTAACCGTGTATTGGGTTACCGCTACCTGCGCACTGCCGGAAATCCGGCTAAGGCGGTAAAAACCGGACTTGAGGAACTGGGGCTCGACTTTGCCGGAAAGGTCAAAGTTATGGGCTCTGCCACCACCGGTTCCGGGCGTAATATGATCGGAAGGATCATTGGCGCGGACGTGGTTAAGGATGAAATTACTGCACAGGCACGGGCTGCGGTTTCGTTTTATCCTGATGTGGATACTGTTTTTGAGATCGGCGGGCAGGATTCAAAGTTCATTTCCATCAAAGATGGCGCAGTTTCAGATTTCCAGATGAATAAGGTCTGCGCTGCAGGGACAGGATCATTTATTGAAGAGCAGGCTAAGAAGATCGGCATTCCCCTTGAAGATTATGCCGATACCGCTTTTCAGAGCGAGGCTCCGATAAATCTCGGCGAACGTTGTACCGTATTTATGGAGACCAGTATTGCCGCTCATCTTGCTCAGGGAGATTCCATTCCTGATATTGCCGCGGGCCTCTGCTATTCCATTATCAAGAATTACACCAACCGTGTGGTGGGCCGCAAAAAGGTCGGCAAGAAGATTCTTCTACAGGGCGGGGTTGCCTATAATCAGGCCATTATCAATGCTTTTCGGGCAGTCCACGGTATGGATGTGCTGGTCCCGCCTTTCTTCAGTGTTACCGGAGCCGTTGGTGCTGCTATTCTAGCCCGCGAAGAGATGAAGGGCGAAACTTCCTTTAAAGGTTTTTATCTGGAGAATGAAAAGCCGGATAACGTAGAAGTAGAGCCTGCCACGCAATTCGCCCCCGGAAGCTTTAACAAACAGGTGCAGGATTTCATTTTTCGTGATTATGATCCTGATCCCGATCCGCAGAAAAAAAGTGTAGGCATGCCCCGGGCTTTATTTACTTTCGGTATGTTTACCATGTTCCATACCTTTTTTAAGTCGCTGGATATGAATGTGGTTCTTTCCGAACCTACTTCCGGGGAAACCATCAGCAAGGCTCAGGAATACGCACTTGATGAGACCTGCTATCCGGTCAAACTGGTTAACGGGCATACTGCCCAATTGGTCGAGCAGGGCGTGGATTATCTGTTCTTTCCCGACCTTTTTACCGCTTTCCATCCCAGCTCAAAATCTAGGCAGACCTACGGCTGCCCTTACATGCAATTGGCCTTTAAGATTGTTAGTGAAGCCATGAAGCTTGAAGAAAAAAACATCAAGCTGCTGGCCCCGACCCTTGCTTTCAATCAGGGGCCGGAGTTCATGCAGTCCCAGTTTATGGCCCTCGGTCGGCAATTGGGCAAATCACCTGAGGAAACCGGAGCGGCCTTAAAAGCTGCTATGGGTGCGCATGAGGATTTACAGGTGCGGATGAAGGAACGTGGACGAGAAACCTTGAGTTCTCTTGATCCCAATGCCAAGGCTTTTGTTCTTATCTCCAAGATTTATGGTGTCGCTGATCCCATTTTAAATATGGGTATCCCGGACAAGCTTGCTGAAATGGGTTACCGGACCATTCCTCTTTATGATCTCCCGGAGTCAGATATTTTCATGGAACATCCGAACATGTTCTGGCCCTTTGGGCAGCACATGCTGGCTGCGGCAAAACTTGTTGCCAAACATCCCAATCTTTATCCCATTTTTCTGACCCATCACGGCTGCGGGCCGGATACTGTTTTCTCTCATTATTACGGGGAACTTCTGAAAGATAAGCCATCCCTGACTATTGAAGTGGACGAGCATTCATCCAGCGTGGGTGTGCAGACCCGGGTGGAAGCCTTTGTTAACAGCCTTAGCAAGATTCCTGAACGTGAAGCTTTATCTTTGGAAGAATATGTGAACATCGGATCGGCTGATCCAGTTAATATCCTGACAGATTATTCCCGTCTCGGTTCACGTCCGCTGCTTTTGCCTGATATCTATCCTTATTCCTCCATCGGTTGTGCCATGCTCAAAGCCAAAGGTGTTGATGCGCGGGTTATTCCTGCCACTACAAGGGAATCTGTGGATATGGGGCGCAGGTATTCTTCGGGTAATGAGTATTTTTCCCTGACTGCGCTGCTGGGAGATGTGCTTGCAGCATTGAAGACTCATGATGGGGCAGTCGTTCCTGCTGTGTTGATTCCCCAGAATGAGGGTGCTGAGGTTGATGGGCAATACAGCCGCTTCATGCGTTGTGTTCTGGATCAGGAAGGACTGGGAGATGTTCAGCTGATCTCTCCGTATATGGAAGAGTTGCGGCTCTTGGATGATAAAGATGCCCGTATGCTTTTTCTCTGCCTGTTGGCTGGCGATCTCGTATTGCACACACCTCCCTTGCTAAGGGATGAGACTCTTGATCTTGTGCTTCGTCTGATCTCGCGCGGGCAGTTGAACATTGAAAAACTTGAGTCCACAGCACGTATCGTCCGCGAAGCCCTCGCCCGACAGGATCATGACGGGGCAATCATGGCTATCGGTGAACCGTTGGTGCTCTTCAAAAGTCTGCTTAATGACAACACTTTTGGCAGGATGGAGGAGCATGGCAGACGGGTGATCTATGCTCCCTTAAGCGAATATGTCTGGAATCTCTGGTACGACTATTACAATTTCAACAAGGTCGGCAGCGATTCTCCTTTGCGCAGCAATATTGCTATGTTTAAAGAATATATGGAGAGGATTTCCGAGCGGCTTGGTGAGTTCAGTCACTATGAGAATAGTTTCGGAACGCTTAAGAAAACAGCTGACCGGGGGCTTGGATTTTATTCTGGTGCCTTCGGCCGTTACCGGGGTGCCAAGATCATGGATAAAATACTAGGAGTTAAGGGTGTTATCTCTGTGACCTCCATGTATGAAAATACCGGGATAAGCCTTGGTATTCTTAAAGATCGCCTGAATGATAAACCATATGCCCCGACCCTTTCACTTACCTTTGACGGCAACCGTAATGAAAACAACAGGCTCAAGGTGGATTCCTTTCTGTACAACCTTTAATTCCTGCGGAGAATGAAGAATGAATAAAGAACATAAAAGCGGAATGCATTGCCACGGCGGACATGGGCACCGCAGGCGCGGTCCCACCAGTTACGGCATGCATGATTCAAGTCTGGTGTTCAAGGCTTTGAAGCTTCAGCATGGAGACGTTTTCCTGGATTTGGGTTGCGGTCCCGGGGATTATTCGATTCATGCGGCTTGTGATGTAGGGGAATCCGGGAAGGTATATGCCTTTGACAGCAACGCGACTATGCTTGAGCAGGTCAGGATTCAGGCCGTTGAAAACGGGCTGAAGAATATCAGCACCCATCTTGGCGACATGAACGGCCCGTTGCTCTTTGAAGATAAAAGCGTGGACACCTGCCTGATGAGCACTTCTTTGCATTGCATGAATCTGGATGAGTGCGGTTCTGCCATTTTCAGGGAAATTAGCAGGGTGCTGAAAGATTCGGGACAGGTGGCTATTCTGGAATGCAAGAAGGAAAAGACAGATTTCGGGCCGCCGCTGCATATGCGGATTTCAGGTGAAGAGCTTAAAGCGGTAGCTGAGCCTCTTGGTTTTACTGAGTCTCAATATGTGGATCTTGGTTTTAATTACCTGATTTGTTTTACCAAAAAATAATCCAGAAGGAGGTAGAATATGGAAATACTCAACCTTTATGGTTCACTTAACGGTCAGACCGAGAAGGTGGCCCTTGAAATTGCAAAAGTCGCTGAGCAGGCCGGACATAATGTAAGTACCGTCAATCTCAAAAAGGAAGGTGTCATTTTCGATCTGCTGAAATATGACCTTACCTTTGTCGGTTCCGGGGTCTACACATGGCTTCCGGGAAAATCTGTGAAGGAGTGGATTGAACGTCAGCTTGGTTACGCCCGTGACAATGATCTTATCCTGCCCGGTTCTCCGCGTGTTCCCGGAAAGTTTGCCTGCGTATATTGCACTTATGCCGGACCGCATACCGGAGAGGCTGAGGCGATCCCGGCAATTAAGTATATGGGCCAGCTCTTTGATCATCTGGGTATAAGTGTGGCTGACGAATGGTCGGTTGTGGGGGCCTTTGTCCCCGGAAAAATGCAGCATTTCAATACCAGCGGAAGGCTTGGTAATATTGAAGGCCGTCCAAATGCCGATGATTTGAAACAGGTCAGGGAAAAAACAGCGGGGCTGTTGAGTTCCTTGCAGGAATGCGTTGTGGATTGATCCATAAAGACCATGCCAGCTTCCCAATGATTTCTTGTCGGATATCGTAAAGTTAAATTCATCCGGGGCTGGCATGGTTTTGCGTTTAAAACTTATTAATAAGCGTGTATTGCGAGATTTCAATAAAGGCAGCGTATTGACTGCCCCCGCTAAAAATATCTGCCTCCCAAAAACTGAGACGAATAATTCTTGACAAGAATATGAAAATGGATTTCATTTTCGATATGACAAGTGAAGCAGCAAAAATATTTGTCGATTATCTGGCGAAAAACGGGTTGAGCATGACTCCCCAGCGCAAGGTGATTGTTGAGACTTTTTTGGAAACCGAAGGCCATTTTTCGGCTGAGGATCTTTTATTGTTGGTACAAAAAAGAGCTCCAGAAGTAGGGCAGGCAACTGTATACAGGACCCTTAAACTGCTTGTTGATTCCGGACTTGCCGAAAGTCTGGATTTCGGGTGCGGAGTTGCCCTTTATGAGCATGCCTATGGACATGAACACCATGACCACCTTGTCTGCACAAGATGTCAGAAAAAAGTGGAAGTGGTTGATAATGGAATTGAACACAGGCAGGAGGTCCTTGCCAGAGAAAATGGATACATTTTAACTCATCATCGGATGCTTCTTTTCGGACTTTGCCCGGAATGCCAGAAGCTCCGTGATAAGGAAGAGGGTTTGGAATCCTGATATTGGTATTCAAGGTCTTGATTTTACAAAACGGATGCAAAGTATAATTCTTTTATCAAATATGGAAGACGGATTGAAATCAAATTCCAGTGCGTTGGGGGCAGCCCCTGACGTGTAAAAGGAGTATATTATGTATCTTAAAAAAGCAGCAATCGTTGCAGCGGGAACAGTGTTGGGCGGACTCGTTTGCTACGCGGCGTACAAGTCCGAGACGGTAAGGAATGCCGCAAAGTCCACCATTAAGGCAGGAATTAAAACCAAAGACTGGGCAGTGGAATCTTACCAGAAGAGCACTGCTGAATTTAAAGAAATCGTCCGTGACGCTAAAGCAGAGGCAGAGCTTGAAGCTTAAGCGTAATTTTGTCGAGAATAGAATTTATGAGAAATCCCCCGAAACAATTGTTCCGGGGGATTTCTATTTTTATGCGCGTAGCTATCGCAGATGTCCGATGTCCCGCCAATTCAGGCCGAGGATCTCAGCGGCCTTGCGGTCCAGTTCCACTGCATCAAAGCTGGCAAGTATCAGTTCCGGGGCCGGGTCGCAAAGTGCTCCTCCCAGATGGTATTCAGCCAGTCCCACACTTGCATCCATCACAGAAAGCCACGGCGGGATGAACATGTTCAACTCTTTGACTGACTGTTGCATCTGACGGTGGAAAAAAGATTTTTTCCAGCTTCCGGCATTGTAATGAGATGGGGGCGCAAAGCCCATCATATTCTTAATTGCCCCGGTCATCCCGGCCAGTGAATGGGCCTTCAAGTTGGGTAAGGAAATGATTTTATGAGTGAAGGCTATTTCCGGCAGGAACATAGTCGGAAAGACCTTCGCTCCTTCCAATTTCTTTTTGCAGAGCGGGGCATGGTTCAGATCAAGCAGCTTTACACCGCATTCTTCAGCCAGTTTTTCATAGCCGAGCATTCTAAAGATTTCATCTGTTTCGTAATTCAAATCTCCGCACCCTTCGCCAATGACAATTTCAGCGTTGGGGTTTGCTGCCTGCACATATTCAATTACTGCGCGGCAGAATTCCGGCTGGGTAGTCACTGGCGGTGGAGAACTATTGACCAGATTGGGTTTGAGCAGGATTTTATCCTCGCCTGCAATGGCCTTAGCAGCTCCGATTTTATCCAGTGCTTCTGTTACGGAGCTGCGATAGTCCGTGAATTTTACTTCTGCTACGGGGGGCATGTTTATCCTTGGGGTTTGGTAACCGCGAATGGCGGTGGCTTTAAATGAGCGGGATCTTGCTTAACTATAAATTGATTTCGATAAAAAGAAAGAGTCGTAATATATGCTTGAAGGTCTGCGAAAAGATTTTAGGATTATAAAAAAGCCCGCTTCGAGCAGGAAGCGGGCTGAAATTAAAGGCAAGTTGGGATGCTTGGCTAATTATCCTGATTTCCATGCCGTGAGCATTTGATCAGGACTTCGGTTACGAATTTTTTGCTGTTACTGGTGGTCCAGTAGTCGGTAACATACCGTTCAAAGGAATCTTTACCCAGTATGTAACCGTTGTTGGCGGCCCAGCGTTCCATCTTCATGTAGGTTTTGTGGATGTCCTCGTGGGCGCCGAGATGGTAGCAGGAGAGCATCATGTCTCCGCCGAACTCATAAGTGTTTTCTTCGCTGCAAGGTATAACTGTCTTCTGCAGCATTTTTATTTCTTGATCCACTTCTTCGATGCGGTCCTTGCGTGATGAGAAGTTAATTATGACCGGACCGGTTATCTCGTTATTCACATCTTCCACATGCTGAGTGAATTCAAGGTTGATAATTGACCATTGAAGGTCGTTTTCAAATTTCTGGTCTTGGAAGAGCAGGGAACTGCTCTCAATGTACTTGATTGAAACTTCGTTAATGTTGTTATCTATAACCATTTCCGCTTCGCGAACCAGTTCGTACCAGTCTTTGACGGATACATGCCTGCGGCGGATTTTTTCCTGCTCGTCCTCAAGTTCTTTGATCTTGGCGCGGAACGAGTGCTGGATGGATTTAAATACGTGTTGTGCGCTACCCTCGATGAATTCCTTCATCTCTTCAAGGGTGAAACCCATCTGTTTGTAATACTTGATAACCGGGACAGATAACAGGGATTCCCGGGTGTAATACCTGTAGTTGTTGTAATCGTGTCGCTGAGAGGGGATAAGGTTGATCTGATCGTAATAACGAAGAGCTTTTTTGGAGATGTTACAGATCTTGCTCATGTCCCCTATGAAATAGCGTTCCTTGTATTTCACTGGTATCTCCTCCAGTTCTTATGGTCCGGTATTTCGAATTTTTTTTCAACCCCTCAACCTTTACGTGCGTAATTGTATGGTCCTCACCATATGAAAGCGGGGAGCGCCTCTTTCGAGACCGCTCCCCTTGCTTCAGTGAGGTCTTACTTAATGTATTGATTGATTGTTGCGGCTCCTTCCTCGTGGGCGCGGTAGTAAACGCGCAGCTCCTTATTGGAGTCGAGGTCGAAGCGGGACTCTTCGAGGAGTCCGTTTGCTTCCGCAGTCATCAGAGCGTTGATGATTGCGTCTTTTTTGAAGGCCTTGAAGTTGCTGTATTCACCGGCGAGGGCTTCCATAACGCAGTCTGCGCATGCTTCTTCAACTTTGGTGAAGTGTTTCAGGATAGCGTAGTTAAGGGGATACATTATGCTTTCTCCTCGTTGCTCTTGAACAGATCCATGGGGTTCATGGAGATAATGAAGATACCGATAACCATGATGATTGCTGCTGCCCAAGCGATGGGAGGCATAGCCCAGCCTTCCATACCCATAGCAATACCGAGTACGATCCAGCAGCAGAAGGGGCCCCAGAAGGAGAAGGTTCCGTTGCAGGACATACCGAGTGCAGCACCGCACATTGCGTTACCTTTGTACCAGTACATGAAGGTAAGGTATGCGGAGAGACCGGCCAGTACGAACCAGATCATGGCTTCGCTGTCGGTGAAGGACTGAACAACCATGCCGAATGCATCAACGTGTGCGATGAAGCCGAACAGGGGAACAAGAATGAAAAGGTTGGAGAAACCAGCGGTAACCTGACGGATAGTGATGCCGATTTCGGGGTCGATCATGGAAGTACCATAACCGCATACACAACCTTCGATACCCCAGCATACAGCAGCGAGGAAGCCGAAGAAGAGACCGAGCATCATGTTGGGGCCGCCTGCACCGTCGAGGCTGGTGGAGCCGATCATGAAGCTGGCGCCAAAGCAGATGGCGATACCGAACAGCATGCGTGCGTTGAGTTCCTGTTTAAAGAGGAAACGGCCGAGAATTGCGCCTACTGCGGGGCAGAGAGCTGCGATGGGAACTACCAGAGAACCTGCGAGCTGCAGGCCTACTACGTAAGCGGTACTTGCGAGAGGACCACCAACGATTGCTGCAGCAACCATTACCATACCGGGTTTGGTTTTGATGCAGCGTACGAAGTCAGCGAAGCGACCGCGGATACCGGCAAAGCTCATAGCCCAGAGAGCACTGCATGTGTCAGTGGTTGCTGCGCCGATTGCGCTTAAAAGATACATTACTGCAAATGCGGACAGTCCGGAATTTTCGCCATACCAGTCTACCCAAATACCTTTGGACATACCCAGAGTCATGAATGCAGTGTAAAAACCGTACAGCAGTCCGGAAAGAAGGGCGATAACAATGCCTTTTCTTTTAAAGCTGGTCGCCAGCTTGTGCTTTGCAGCGACGGCTGCCGGGTTGATTGCAACAGATGCTTCCCCCATGGTCGTCTCCTTAATCATTAAAAGTTAATCTGAAATTCACACCCTCGATCCCTGCATTTTCGTCACTGGTCTATGAATTCGCTTCCACATAGCAGGGAAAAAACATCCTTCCCCTAACGGGAAGGTCCTAGTTCTTAAATTTATATCCTTTCCCTTAAGGGGAAGGTCAACGAGGTTTTTTTGATTAGACTTAAAATGAGCCTGATAATGCAGATAGAGAGATAGGTAAAGAGAAGTAAAAGTCTGTTAAATCAGCGCCTTATTGTTTTTGCTTAGAAAAAAGAAAATAAAAATCCCATATTACCTACCAATATAATCAGTTATCGTAGTGGCGCAAGTTTTAAGGGTTACAATCGTGTTACGATTTGTGTTTGGCGTTCAGTATGAAAATATATTTTTTTGCATTACAAGCTAACACTATTTGTCGTGTTTTTGATGAAAGACTGAATACTGGTTCAATCCAATTGTTTTTTGGTGAGAAATAAAATCAGGACGAGGTATTGCGATAATAAAGTCGTTGATTTTCAGAATCATGTAATTTTTGTCGTGACGAAAATGTCATCGATAAAAAATCATTAATTTCAAATTATTACAAGAAAAGTTGCTAATTTTGTGAAATCTCTGTTGACCTTCCCCCTTAGGTCAGGGGCTAGTCTGTGTTCAGGATGTGGAAAAGGTGGATTCTTAAGATAAGCATCCGTCAAAAGTCATAAGTCATGGTTATGAACTTTAATACCAGCTCAATGGAGATTACATGAGATACCAAGGCGAAGAGGCCCTCGGGCTTATCGAAACTCTCGGAATGGTTCCGTCCATCGGCGGCGCGGACCAGATGCTCAAAACAGCAGATGTTAAACTCGTTGGTTATGAAAACATCGGGTCTACCCTTGTAGCCGTTATGGTTAAGGGTGATGTTGCCGCAGTAAAGGCTTCCGTGGAAGCGGGTGCCGCAACTGCAGCGGAAATCGGCAAGCTCACTGCTCAGAACGTTATGCCCCGCCCCATTCGCGGCGTCGGCGATATCGTGTCAGTTCATGGTGTGGAGACCACGGACACCGATTACTCCGGCCCCCGTCCGCGGGCAATGGGTCTGATTGAAACATTCGGCATTGTTTACGTACTTGAAGCGGCAGACGCTATGATGAAAGCAGCAGATGTTGAACTCATCGGTTACGAGAACGTTGCTTCCGGATACATTTCCGTACTGGTTCAGGGTGATGTTGCAGCATGTCAGGCAGCTGTTGAAGCTGGCGTAAAAGCTGTGGAAAATATGGAAGCTGAAGTTTACGCTTCTCTGGTTATCCCTACACCCCATCGCGATCTGGAACAGATCACCAAGATCTACGCAATTGACAACCTGCTTCCCTAAGCGAAGCAATGGTTAATGCAGGGTATTAAGTAACGTTTCAGTCACAGGTAAAGGGGTAAGCGATGATTGTTGATAACGATTTGCTCTCCATCCAGCAGGCCAGAATTCTGGCAGAGAATGCCCACGAGGCACAGAAAGAGCTGGCAACCTTTCCGCAGGAAAAGCTTGATGAAATCGTCGAGCATATTGCGGATGCGGTTGAGGAGCATGCCGAAGAGCTTGCGATCATGTCTCATGAAGAGACTGACGGCGGCAAATGGCAGGATAAGCTGGTCAAGAACCGCTTCGTCTGTAATCAGGTCCGTAAGGAATTG
This sequence comes from Maridesulfovibrio salexigens DSM 2638, assembly GCF_000023445.1. Lineage (GTDB taxonomy): Bacteria > Desulfobacterota > Desulfovibrionia > Desulfovibrionales > Desulfovibrionaceae > Maridesulfovibrio > Maridesulfovibrio salexigens. The sequence continues at coordinate 513,436 of NC_012881.1, forward strand.
CGCGGTATGCGCTGTGTGGGGGTTATCAAAGAGGACTCCCAGAAAAAGATTACTGACATCGGTGTTCCTGTCGGAGTTATCGCAGCTCTCTGTCCAGTGACTGGGCCGGTTTCAACCACGGTCTATAATACCCTGATTGCAATCAAATCTGGAAACGGTGTTATTTTTTCCCCCCATCCCGGTGCTGTGAAAAGTATCGGCCGGGTTCTGGATATTATGATCAAGGCCGGAGAATCCTGCGGTCTTCCTGAAGGCTGTCTTTCCTATCTGGAAACAGTCACCAAAAGCGGAACCTGTGAACTTATGAATCACAGAAATGTTTCGCTGGTCATGGTTACCGGAGTTCCCGGGATGATTCAGTATGCCCAGAAAACAGGCAAACCGGTCATTTACGGGGGAACCGGCAACGGTCCGGCATTTATCGAACGTACTGCCGACATTGGGCAGGCAGTTAAAGATATCATTGCCAGCAAGACTTTTGATAACGGGATTGCTCCCTCAGCGGAGCAATCCATCGTTGTCGATTCCTGTGTTGCCGAGAACGTGCGCCAGTCCCTTAATTCTTGCGGGGCATACTTCATGTCCGAGAGTGAGGCCGAAGCTCTGGCCGAACTGTTCATCGCGCCCGATGGACAGCGCAGGAAAGGCATGGCTGGACAGTCCGCACAGGTGCTTGCCCGTAGAGCCGGGTTCACCATTCCCGAAAATACCACCGTTCTGGTGGCGGAACGCAAATATGTTTCCGACACCGACCCCTACTACAGAGAATTTCTTTCCCCTGTACTGGCCCTTTATGTGGAAGACGATTGGATGCACGCATGTGAAAAGTGCATCGAGTTGCTGCTTCATGAAAGGAACGCACACACTCTGGTTATTCACTCCGCAGATGAGGATGTGATTCTCCAGTTCGCTCTGAAGAAGCCTGTTGGCCGACTTCTGGTCAACACTCCGGCTGCTTTCGGTGGCATGGGTGCTACTACCAATCTGTTCCCCTCAATGACTCTGGGCAGTTCTTCTGCCGGATTCGGAATCACTTCCGACAACGTTTCTCCCATGAACCTTATCTACATCAGGAAGGTTGGTTGCGGTGTGAGACGTGCTGAAGAGGTGCTGGGACAGTCCGGTCAGGCAGGCGGTCAATATAAAGTTAAAGATAACGATTCCAATATGGTGCAGGTGATTCAACAGATCCTGCAAAAGGCCATTGAAGCCATAGATGATCCTGCGGATCGCTAAGAATCAAATCCATTAAACGGAGGAAATACAGTGGATCTTCAAAGTTTTTCCAACAAGCTTGCTGAAGCTACCAAAAACCTTACCGATACCGAACGGGCATCGCTGAAGAAAATTTTCGAAGGCGTATCCGCAGAGGTATTCAAAGAGAAGGCAGAACAGCCTGCAGCCGCAGTCTCCTGCACTGAGACCAAGGGTATCCCCAATGGTCCTACCGATCGTCACGTTAAACTGAAAGAGAACTTCCTCAAGCAGGTTCCTTCTGTCAGCGTTGAGTCCGCTCGCGTGATGACTGAAATGGCTAAAGCAAACCCCGGTCTTCCTCCGGCAATCCTGCGCGGTAAAAGCTTCCGTGCAAGCTGCGAGCAGGCTCCCCTGGTAATTCAGGATCACGAACTCATCGTAGGTAACCCCACCGGTGCACCTCGTCGCGGTTCTTTCTCTCCTGAAATCGCATGGCGCTGGATGAAAGACGAACTGGAAACCATCGGCTCCCGTCCTCAGGACCCCTTCTACATTTCTGAAGAAGACAAGAAATACATGAAGGAAGAGCTCTTCCCCTTCTGGGCAGACAAGTCCATCGACGAATACTGCGAAGCTCAGTATCGCGAAGCTGGTCTCTGGGAACTCTCCGGTGAATCCTATGTTTCCGACTGCTCTTACCACGCTGTAAACGGTGGTGGTGACTCCAACCCCGGTTACGATGTCATCCTGATGAAAAAAGGCATGCTCGACATCAAAGCCGAAGCGGAAGCACACCTCGAGGAACTCGACTACGAGAACCCCGAAGATATCGATAAAATTTACTTCTACAAGTCCGTAATCGACACTGCAGAAGGTGTAATGATCTACGCCAAGCGCCTGTCCGAATACGCAGCACAGAAAGCCGCTCAGGAAACCGATCCTAAGCGTAAGGCTGAACTGCTCAAGATTTCTGAAGTTAACGCTCGCGTACCTGCTCACAAGCCCGAAACCTTCTGGGAAGCTATTCAGGCAGTATGGACTGTTGAGTCCCTGCTGGTTGTTGAAGAAAACCAGACCGGTATGTCCATCGGCCGTGTTGACCAGTACATGTACCCCTACTTCAAGGCTGACCTCGAAGCAGGCCGCCTGACTGAGTATGAAGCTTTCGACCTCGCCGGTTGTATGCTCATCAAGATGTCCGAAATGATGTGGATCACCAGTGAAGATGCATCCAAGTTCTTCGCCGGTTACCAGCCTTTCGTAAACATGTGCGTAGGTGGTGTTACCCGCGAAGGTTACGATGCAACCAACGACCTGACCTACCTGCTCATGGATGCAGTACGTCACGTTAAGATCTACCAGCCTTCTCTGGCTACCCGTGTTCACAACAAATCTCCTCACGCGTACCTGAAGAAGATTGTTGAAGTTATCCGCTCCGGTATGGGCTTCCCCGCAGTTCACTTTGACGATGCTCACATCAAGATGATGCTCGCTAAAGGTGTATCCATGGAAGATGCTCGTGACTACTGCCTGATGGGTTGTGTTGAACCCCAGAAAGCAGGTCGTCTCTACCAGTGGACTTCTACCGCTTACACCCAGTGGCCTATCTGCATCGAGCTGGTCATGAACCACGGTGTGCCCCTCTGGTACGGCAAACAGGTTTGCCCGGACTTTGGTCCTCTGGAAAATTACGACACCTACGAGAAATTCGAAGCTGCCGTTAAGGAAATGATCAAGTACATTACCAAATGGACCAGCGTTGCAACCGTTATTTCCCAGCGCGTTCATAGGGATCATGCTCCTAAACCCCTCATGTCCCTTATGTACGAAGGCACCATGGAGTCCGGTCTTGACGTAGCCTCCGGCGGCGCCATGTACAACTTCGGTCCCGGCGTTGTCTGGTCCGGTCTCGCCACATACGCCGACTCCATGGCCGCCATTAAAAAGCTGGTTTACGATGACAAGAAGTACACCCTCGCTCAGATGAACGAAGCTCTCGTTGCTGAATTCAAGGGTTACGACCAGATCAAGGCTGACTGCCTTGCAGCACCCAAGTACGGCAACGACGATGACTACGCCGACATGATCGCTGCTGATCTCGTTCACTTCACCGAAACTGAGCACCGCAAGTACAAGACCCTGTACTCCGTACTCAGCCACGGTACCCTGTCCATCTCCAACAACACCCCGTTCGGTCAGCTCCTCGGCGCTTCCGCCAACGGTCGTGACGCATGGATGCCTCTTTCCGATGGTATCAGCCCGACCCAGGGTGCGGACTACAAAGGACCCACCGCGGTTATCAAGTCCGTTTCCAAGATGGCTAACGATCTGATGAACATCGGTATGGTTCACAACTTCAAGATCATGTCCGGACTGCTCGACACTCCCGAAGGTGAAAACTCCATCATTACCCTGCTGCGTACTGCAAGTGCTCTGGGTAACGGTGAAATGCAGTTCAACTACCTTGATAACGCAACTCTTCTCGATGCTCAGAAGCACCCCGAGAAGTACCGTGACCTCGTTGTACGCGTAGCTGGTTACTCTGCATTCTTCGTAGAGCTCTGCAAAGACGTACAGGATGAGATCATCAGCCGTACCATGATGAATGAGATCTAAGATCCATTACTGATTGAATTAAAGTCCCTCGGGATTTGAAGTAACAACACAGCAAGAGAACAGTACCGTGATTGAAAGAAAAGCACAGATATTCAACGTACAGAAATACAATATGCACGACGGTCCGGGAGTGAGAACTCTCGTATTCTTCCAGGGTTGCCCCCTGCGCTGTGAATGGTGCTCGAATCCCGAGGGACAGTATAAAAAATTCCAGGTCCTTTTCAAAAAGGATCAGTGTATAAATTGCGGAGCCTGTGTCTCCGTCTGTCCCGCAGGCGTGCACAAGATTGCCGCCGCAGGAAAACATTTCATCGACCGCGATGCTGAGTGTATCGGCTGCCGCAAATGTGAGCACGCCTGTCTGCAATCTGCACTGGCAATCGTTGGCGAAACAAAGACCATTTCCGAACTGGTCGAGATCATCGAAGAAGACCGCCCGTTTTATGAAACTTCCGGCGGCGGCGTAACTCTCGGCGGCGGTGAAGTCCTGTCCCAGCCTGTAGCTGCGGCAAGCCTTCTCCAGACCTGTAAGCAGCGCGGTATCAATACAGCCATTGAAACCTGTGGCTATGCCCGTCCTGAAGTAATTGAGAAGGTTGCACCTTTCGTGGATCTCTTTCTCTTTGACGTCAAACATATGAATTCCGAACGCCACCGTGAAATTACCGGTGTGCGTAATGAGATGATCCTCCAGAACCTGATCTGGCTTCTTGATAACAGATACAACGTCAAGATCAGGATGCCCATGCTCAAGGGTGTTAACGACGGCGAAGAAGAAATCCTTCAGCTGGTTGAGCTGCTTAAGCCTTATAAGGATCTCAAAAATTTCAAAGGGGTGGACCTGCTTCCCTACCACAAGATGGGTGTGAACAAATACACTCAGCTCGGCTGGGAATACCCGGTGGAAGGTGACCCCAAACTGAGCAATGCCGATCTTGAACGCATTGAGCAGGCTATCACCAAATACAATTTTCCGGTCTCAGTGGTCAGACACTAGTCCAAATCAATGACAAGGGAGAACAGATTTATGGATGCACTTGGATTCATTGAAACAAAAGGGCTGCTGGCTGCCATTGAAGGCGCTGATGCCATGCTCAAAGCCGCTGCAGTGACCCTGCTGGAAAAGAATATTTCCGGCGGCGGGCTGGTGACCATCAGTGTCAGCGGTGAAGTCTCTGCGGTACAGGCTTCTGTTGAAGCAGGCACTGCCGCCATCAGCCGTATCGAAGGCGCGGAGCTGGTTTCACATCATGTGATTGCTCGTCCTTATGATGACATCAGCAAGATTATCGCAACCAGCGCTCCGGTTGCGGCAGCAAAAGAAATTTCACGGGAAGTAGCACAATCTCCCGCTTCTGCGGAAGGGCAGGCTCAGCCTGCTCCCGCGGAAGAGAAAGTCGAAGTAGAAGAAGCTCCGAAAACAGAACCTGAGGTTCTGAAAGAGGAAATCGAAGCTCCGGCAGTGCAGGAGTCCGCACCGAAGACTGAGGAAGTTGCCCCTAAAACCCCCAAGGCAAAGGAAGCAGCCCCGCAGTTCAAGCCCGCGGAACTCAGGAAAATGAAAATCAGTAAGGTTCGGCAGATTGCCAGAAGCTTGGAAGGTATTTCCCTGACCAACGAAGAGGTCAAAAAAGCCACCAAGAAAACCCTTATTGACGCGATTATAAATGTTACCAGGCAGATAGAGGAGTAATCCAATGGTAGACAAGGATTTATTGTCCATTCAAGAAGCCCGTTCACTGGTTCGTGCCGCTAAGAAAGCTCAGGCAGAGCTGGCGGAAATGGGTCAGGAAAAGGTTGACGCGATTGTAAAGGCTATTTCCGAAGCAGCATACGCACAGGCGGAATCCCTTGCAGCGCTTGCTGTTGAAGAGACCGGTTTCGGTAAGGTTCAAGACAAGAAAACCAAGAACATTCTTGCAAGTAAAAACCTTTTCGAAGCAATCAAGGATATGAAAACTATCGGTGTGCTTTGCGACGACAAGGAAAAGAAGGTTGTCGAGATCGCCGTACCCATGGGTGTTATCGCAGGGATCATCCCCTCCACCAACCCCACGTCTACGACTATCTACAAGTCCATGATCTCCCTGAAGTCCGGGAACGCCATTGTTTTCACCCCGCACCCCAGCGCAAAGAAATGCATTGGTAAAACCGTTGAGATGATCCGTTCCGTACTCCACGACTGCGGCGTATGTGAAGATCTGGTCAGCGTAATGAGCATTCCTACCATTCAGGGTAGCGGCGAGCTCATGAAAGTTGCCGACCTCATTCTCGCGACCGGTGGTCCGGGCATGGTCAAGGCTGCGTACAGCTCCGGTACCCCCGCTCTCGGTGTAGGTGCTGGTAACGTACCTTCCTACATTGAAAGATCCGCAGACATCAAAGATGCGGTCACCAAGATTTTTGCAAGTAAGACCTTTGATAACGGTACTGTCTGCGCATCTGAACAGTCCATCATCACTGAGTCCTGCATTTGTGAGCAGGTTAAAGCTGAAGTTATCGCTCAGGGTGGTTACTTCCTCTACGGCGAAGACCTGACCAAGGTTAAAGCGGTTATGGAACGCGGCAACGGTTCCATGAACCCCGCAATCGTAGGCCGCGATGCCTGCTACATTGCAAAGCTGGCCGGAATTTCCGTGCCCGCAGGAACCCGCCTGCTCGTTTCTGACGAAAAAGGTGTTGGCGCAAAGTATCCTTTCTCCAAGGAAAAACTTACCGCGCTGCTCGGTTTCTACGTTGTTGAAGATTGGAAAGGTGCTTGCGAGATGTGTCACGCACTGCTGGAAAACGGCGGTATCGGTCACTCCCTGTCCATCCACTCCAAGAATGAAGAAGTTATCCGTGAATTCGGTATGAAGAAGCCTGTTTCCAGAATGCTGGTTAACACCCCGTCCACTCACGGTGCTGTGGGCCTCTCTACCTCTCTCTTCCCCTCCTTTACCCTTGGTTGCGGTACTGTAGGCGGAAGCTCCACTTCCGATAACGTAACTCCGCTCAACCTGATGAACGTGAGAAGACTTGCTTACGATCTCGGTAACACCTGCTGCGAATCCGCTCCTGCGGCTCAGGCATCCGGTACCGATTCCATCGATGTTCAGGCAATCACTTCCATGATCGTAGAGCAGCTTAAGCAGATGGTATAGCCGGAAGTAAAAACTTCCCGCTCTAAATAAAAAGCGATTCCCGCATAGGGAATAGAGGGTGGCTCCTTAAGGGGCCGATAAATCAATTTAAAGGAGAACTAAAATGTCCTCATTGAACGCACTGGGTATGATTGAAACCAAAGGTCTCGTTGGCGCAGTAGAAGCAGCTGACGCAATGGTAAAAGCAGCAAACGTAACTCTGGTCGGTAAGACTCAGGTTGGCGGCGGTCTCGTAACCGTTATGGTTCGTGGCGATGTTGGTGCTGTTAAAGCAGCAACCGACGCTGGCGCAGCTGCTGCACAGAACGTTGGTGAACTCATCAGCGTACACGTTATCCCCCGCCCCCACGGCGAAGTTGAAATCATCCTTCCTAAAGCTGAAGGTTAATTAAGCTTGAATACCGCAGATTTATCTGTGGTATCAGGGCCGGGGAGGGCGGTTCTGCCCGCATAGAATCACCTTCCCCGGCCGTAATAAAAAGGGCCGTACCGCGCTAAGCGCGATACCTGATCAGAACGCTAAATATTTTTCACATAGAAATGAGCATGAACGAACAAGCCATCAATAATATCATGGAAGGGGTCATCAAAGGCGTAATCGAGCAGTTGAAGACCGAAGCTCCGCGTGTTTCCGTATCTACCGGTGCATGCGAACCCATTCCCGTAGAACTTTCCGCCCGCCACGTTCACCTCAGCGAGCAGGACGCCCTTGAGCTTTTCGGTAAACCTCTGACCCCGGTTCGTGAACTTTCCCAGCCCGGTCAGTACCTCTGTGAAGAGCGCGTACGTCTCATCGGCCCCAAAGGTGTCATGGACAACGTCGCTGTACTTGGACCTGCACGTTCCGCTTCACAGGTAGAAATTTCCAATACTGAAGCGCGTACCCTCGGTATCAAAGCTCCGGTTCGCCAGTCCGGTGATGTTGCCGGTACCCCCGGTATCATCCTCGCTTCTCAGACCGGAATTGTCGGTCTCGAAGAAGGCGTTATCGTGGCAGCTCGTCATATTCACATGTCTCCTGAAGACAGTGACAAGTTCGGCGTGAAAGATAACGACCGCGTAAGCGTACGTCTCGAAAGCGATCGCCCGGTTATTCTTGAAGACGTGGTTTGCCGCGTTCACCCCGAGTTCAAGCTGGCTATGCACATCGATCCCGATGAAGGCAACAGCGCAGGCTGGAACAAGTCTGTAACCGGTAAGATTGTAAGATAGGGATTCGAGGCGCTCTGCGCTTTGATAGAAAGATTTCGCCTCCGGCGGCTTAAGCCCTTTTTGAAAAAAGGGCTTAAGAATCCCAAAAACTTTTAGTTTGGCTTCGCCCCTAGTTTCAGGCGTGCGGGGAAGAGAATCAGCACATGGATTTTTCAGCAATTGACCAGCAGATCAGCGACCTTGAGAGCTGCATTGAGAACACCGTTCCTGTCAGTCCTGACGAAGAACTTCTGGTGGGTGTGGACCTCGGTACTGCGTATATCGTGGTAGTGGTCCTGAACAGCAAGAAGCAACCTGTGGCTTGTGCCATGGAATTCGCCCGGGTCATCAAGGACGGTCTGGTTGTTGATTACATGGGCGCTACCCGCATCACCCGTAAGCTGGTGGGCGAGCTTGAAGAAAGATTGGGTCGCAAGCTGGAGCGCGCTGCCATCGCAGTTCCTCCGGGAACAGGTAAGAAGGACTGCTCTACTCATCAGTATGTGGTGGAAGGAGCAGGACTTGAAGTCACTGCCATTCTGGACGAGCCCACAGCAGCCAACGCAGTGCTCGGACTTGAAAACGGCGTCATCGTTGATATCGGAGGCGGCACTACCGGTCTCTCCGTACTGGAAGATGGCAAAGTTGTTTACGTAGCTGACGAACCCACCGGCGGAACCCATGTGACTCTGGTTCTGTCCGGCAGCTTCAAGGTCTGCTTTGAAGAAGCTGAAGACCTTAAGAAGGTCAAGGAACGTCAGGATGAGATCCTACCTGTCGTTCGTCCGGTGATCCAGAAAATGGGCACCATCGTTAAAGCTCACATTAAGGATCGCGATATTTCAGCCATATACCTTGTCGGCGGTACCTGCTGCCTCAAGGATATGGAAAAAGTGGTGGAAAAAGAAGTGGGTATCCCGGTCTACAAACCGGCCAACCCGTTTCTCGTAACCCCGCTGGGCATCGCCCTGAATTGTTAAGTTAAGCAGAGCTTCTCTTACGAAGAGGCAAACCCTTTTGGAAAAGGGTTTAAGCCCTCGGAGAGCCGCCGGAGGCATCGATATGTCAATAGACATCAATGAATTAGTTCAATCCATCGCAACAGAAGTGCTGAAACAGCTCAAGCCTGAATCCAATAAAGCTTGTGCTCTGGTTCTGGCTGAGCGTGACTGCCTTGTGGCTGAGAAAGTACGTAACAGCTTCGGCGATGAATACGAATACTACTTCTTCGGCGAAGAAGCTCCCTGCGCGGAATTCAGCCGATACATTGTGCCTTCCCTTTGCGTTTGCGAAATGTCTGATCTGGCCGTTGGCAAGGCTCACGGTAAGATTATGACTGAGGTTCTTCGCCAGATGCTGCTCGGACACACTGTGGAAGTGCTTTCCTTCGGTTACGAAGAGTACAGCCAGACCGCTCCCGGTCCTCTGTATGCTCTTTACCAGCAGCATGAGAAGACCCTTCAGGGTTTCGGCATGAAAAGATTTCAACCCAAGGCGCCCGAGTCCCTGAAAGTCAGGGAATCACTGATCACCGAAAAGGTGGTCAGTGGTGCGGCGGCGCAGGGTGCTAAAGAGTTAGTGGTACTGCCCGCGGCAATGGTCACCCCCCTTGCCGAAGAAGCAGCCAAGGAACTGAACATCAACATCAGCAAGACCCTCTAAGGATTGTTTTATGATCATCTGTAAAGTTGTCGGCAATGTTTGGGCCACCCGCAAAAAGGATGAATTGAGCGGGGAGAAGCTGATGGTTGTTCAGCGGCTCGATATCGAAGAAAAGGGCAGCGATGAAGTTTTCGTCGCAGTTGACTGCGTTGGTGCGGGCATCGGTGAGCAGGTTCTGGTAACTACCGGAAGTTCTGCTCGCATGGCTCTGCGTAACCATGAAGCTCCGGTTGATGCATCCATCGTGGCTATCATCGATGAAGTGCAGGCACAGGTCTAATTATTATGGATACGCTGGGTATAGTTGAAGTTTTCAGCATCGCTGCCGGAGTGCGCATAGCAGATGCAATGATGAAAGCTGCGGACGTGGAACTTGTCCGCGCTTCTACTATTTGCTCCGGCAGGTATCTGATTTTTGTTTCCGGTGAACGCTCTGCTGTTTCTGCAAGTGTTGATGCTGCGGACGCTGACCAAGGTAAGGTCAAGGCCAGCTTTGTTATTTCCAGCCTTTCACCGGAAGTGGCTGCAGTGCTGAAAAGCCCTGTAGCTCTTGCTGATGTCCAGTCCATTGGAGTCATCGAGTGCCGCAACGTTTCCACCGGCGTAATGGCAGCGGATGTGGCGGTTAAGCGTTCCGGTATCGAGCTGGCCCGTTTTGTCGCAGGGCAGGGCATTAACGGCAAATCATATTTCGTTATGAGTGGCGATGTTGCTGCGGTTCAGGAAGCCGCAGATGCAGCATCCGCCGCTTTGGGCAACAATCTTGTTGAGGCGGTCGTCATCCCCGGACCCGACGCCTCGGTCGTAAAGGCCTTAGTAAGGGGAACGAGGTAAAGATGAAAAAGAAACTTATCGAAGCGGGCAACCTTGATTCATTTATTTGCCCGGACAGTGACACATTCTACGTAGACAACAACATTCTTTTGACTCCCGGTGCCAAAGACGAGCTCCGCAAGAGAAAGATCAAAATTGTCCGTGTGGAAGACGCCGCAGCAGCTGTTGCCGAATCCGGTAGCGCCGGATGCGGTAACCCTGACTGCACCAAAGAAGTTTGTAACGGTTGTGAAGAACTGGTTATGGGCATCGCGGTGCTGCTGAAGGAAGAATACGGAATCACCGATCTTGCACAGCTCAAGGAAATGAGCTTCAAGCTTGCTGATGCCGTTAAAGGAAATATTTAAAGTTTAGTATTTTAAGAGGAGAAAATTATGTCATCTCTCAACGCTCTCGGAATGGTAGAAACCAGAGGCCTCGTCGGTTCTGTAGAAGCAGCCGATGCTATGGTTAAAGCAGCAAACGTAACTCTCGTTGGCCGTGAACAGGTCGGCGGCGGTCTCGTAACCGTAATGGTTCGCGGTGACGTTGGTGCTGTTAAAGCAGCAGTAGATGCTGGTGCAGCAGCTGCTGAACGCGTAGGTGAACTGCGCAGCGTACACGTGATACCCCGTCCTCACAGCGAAGTGGAAGTTATTCTTCCCAAATGCGCTGTAAAGTAAGGACATAAGGGGCGCAGGCACCCCTCACCCCTCACACCTGCGCCCCTATACAAATTTCAAGCTGAATAGATTTTAACCCTGACATTTTGATTTATTGGAGAAAAGGGTGACACAGTTCTACGGCAAAACAAAGATCTGCTATGGCGAAGATGCTCTGGACAATCTGGAGACTATCCCGGCAACGCGGGCTTTTATTGTTACCGATTCATTCATGGTAAAGACCGGTTTTGTTGACCGGGTCCGCACCCATCTTGACCGTAAAGGGATTCCCTTCATCATCTTCGATGAGGTTGAACCCGATCCTTCCCTTGAGACAGTTACCAAGGGAGCACAGATTTTCCTTAAAAACCAAGCCGACCTGATCATCGCTCTCGGCGGTGGTTCTCCCATTGATGCGGCCAAGGCTATCTCCTTTTTCGCTGGGAAGGCTCTTGAAGGAAAGGTCAAACCGACACTGGTCGCTATTCCCACCACCAGTGGTACCGGGGCTGAAGTTACCAGCTATGCTGTGGTCACCGACAAGGTAAACGAGGTCAAGATTCCTCTTAACGATGAAATGCTCATCCCGGATATGGCTATCCTCGATGCCCGTTTCACCCGTTCCCTGCCGCCGCATGTAACTGCTGCAACAGGAATGGACGTGCTGACCCACGCTATTGAGGCATACACTTCCCGTGAGGCCAACGCTTTTACTTCTATCTATGCAAGATACGCCATCAGTTACGTATTCAAGTATCTCAAGCGGGCCTACATAAACGGTGATGATATGGAAGCACGTGAGAACATGCTTCTCGGTTCCTGCATGGCAGGTATGGCTTTCAACAACAGCGGACTGGGTATCACCCATTCCATCGCCCACTCTCTTGGCGGTATTTTTCATGTGCCGCACGGACTGGCAAACGCAGTAGTTCTGCCTCACGCAATCAAGTTCAACAGCTTTGATGTGGGCATCCGCTACCACGAAATTGCCACCATGCTGGAACTGCCCGCAGAAACTGTCGAAGAAGGAACCCGTTCCCTCATCGATGCGGTCATGGAACTTAACGAGTCCATGGGCATTCCCAACAATGTCGGTTCATTGAAGATTGATGAAAGTGTTTTTAAAACCAGCCTGAATACCATTGCCCGCAACGTGCTTGATGATATCTGCACTGGTAGCAACCCCAGAAACCCTTCACGTGATGATGTGAAAGAGCTTCTGCTGAAGGCTTGGTAAGATAGCTATTTTGAACAAATCCGGCAGGTCAGCCGTTAGGGGCTGATCTGTCGGAGGTAAATCGGAAGGAATTATCAAATGGCTGCAAATATAGTTGATATTATTCGTGAAACAGGTGTTGTCGGTGCCGGTGGTGCTGGCCTCCCGACTCACGTTAAGGCCGAGGCAAACGTAGATACCGTTCTGGTGAACGGTGCTTCCTGTGAACCGCTGCTTATGAGCGACCCCTACCTCATGGAAGCTGAAGTAGATACCATGATCCGCGGCCTTGAAGCGATTATGGACTGCACCGGTGCCAAGAAAGGTATTATCTGTCTTAAGGGTAAACACGCCAAGGCAGTTAAAGCTGTTCAGGAAGCTGTTGCCCGTGACGGTTCCGGTCGCCTCGAATGTTTCGTACTTAAAGATTTTTATCCTGCCGGTGATGAGCAGGTACTGGTTTACGAAGTTCTGGGTCGTACTGTCCCTGAACGCGGTATCCCCCTTCAGGTGGGCGCTGTTGTAAGTAACACCGAGTCCCTGTTCAACGTTGCACTGGCAATGGACGGTAAGCCGGTAACTCACCGCTACCTGACCGTTGCCGGGGAAATCAAGAACCCCATGGTTGTTAAAGTTCCCGTGGGAACTCTTGTTTCCGACGTGCTTGAGTTCGCAGGCGGACCGACTATTTCCGACTACAAAGTTGTAGACGGCGGTCCCATGATGGGTCGGGTTCTCCCCGACACCAATCAGCCGGTAACCAAGACTACCAGTGGCCTTCTGGTTCTGCCCCCGAACCACAACGTGGTAGCAGGCAAGGTTATGGATCCCGAAAAGATCCGCCGCATCACCAACACTGTCTGCTGTCAGTGTTCCCGCTGCACCGACCTTTGCCCGCGTAACCTGCTTGGTCATTCCCTGCATCCCCACAAACTGATGCGTGTAATCGCCAACAATGAGCTGAATACCGAAGCCGCTAAAGAAGCACTGCTTTGCTCCGAATGTGGCATCTGTGAAAAATTCTCCTGCCCCATGATGATTTCTCCTCGTGAGGTAAACGCCCAGATTAAGCAGATCCTCATGAAGGAACGCGTGACTTGGGAATCCAAGGGGAATGAGCTTAAAACCAACCCGTTCCGCGAAAGCAGGGCTATCCCGACCAAGCGTCTGATTCAGCGCCTGAATCTTTCCAAGTATGACGGTCATCCTGAATACGCTGGCGAGTACACTCCCTCCGTGGTCAACATCCGCCTTGGTCAGCACATCGGTGCTCCTGCGCAGTGTGTTGTCTCCGCAGGAGATAAGGTAAGCTGTGGCGACCTGATCGGTGAAATTCCCGAAGGCGCAATGGGTGCAAGGGTTCACGCCAGCATCGACGGAACAGTCGAAAGCGTTGAAAACGGCGTAGTGGTTATCAAGAAATAATTAGCAGGGTATCCTGCTAAAGCGCTTTGCGCATCCCCTTCCAAAAGGAGATATAAAATGGATTTACGTACTATCGGTTGTGTAGAACTGAACAGCGTTGCCCTCGGCATACACACCGCAGATGAAATGCTTAAAGCAGCATCTGTCGAGCTGGTTATGGCCCGCCCCACATGTCCGGGCAGATATATTGTAGTTATTTGCGGTGACACCGGCGCTGTTAAAAGCTCCGTTGAAGTCGGTTGTGAAATCGGCGGCGACATGATTGTTGACCACTTCACCATCCCCAGCATCCACGCTGATGTTATCCCTGCACTGAGCGGTACTTCCATCGTACCTCGCATCAATGCACTGGGCGTAATTGAAACTTACACCATCGCATCCTGTATCCTTGCTGCCGATGCCGCAGCAAAGGCTGCTAACGTTAGCCTGATCGAAGTTCGTATGGCTGCTGGTCTCGGTGGTAAAGCCTATGTAACCATGACCGGTGACGTAGGTTCTGTTAAAGCTTCTGTTGAAGCAGGAATCGAAGGCGTCGGCGACGGCGGCCCGGTTCATAGCCATGTAGTAATTCCTTCCCCCAGCGAAGAGATTAAAGCACAGTTGATCTAGTGTATTAACACTGGAACACATGTCATCTTACCGGCACGTGCCTTTCCACTTCAGCACGTGCCGGTTTTTTTAAAAGGAGTTTGATTATGATGGACAACGAAAACAAACAACGCATTATTCAGGAATACGTTCCCGGTAAGCAGGTTACCCTTGCCCATCTTATTGCCAGCCCGCACCGCGATATTTATCTCAAGCTCGGTCTGGATGATAACTCTGCCGGAGCTATCGGCATCATGACCATCACCCCCAGTGAGGGCGTGATCATTGCGTCCGATGTCGCCACTAAAGCCGCTTCTGTTGAGATCGGATTTTTGGACCGTTTCGGCGGTTCTCTGCTGATTCTGGGAGATGTAGCCAGCGTGGAAGCTTCTCTTCGCGCCGTACTCGATTACTTCGAAGGCACCTTGCATTATTCTTCTGTTGAGTTGACTAGATCCTAAAATTAAGAAGAGGCTTTGGATAAGAGATGGCAAAGCTTAATAAAACATTTTGGGATTCTTAAACCCTTTTGGAAAAGGGTTTAAGGCCCCCGGCAGGGTCGCCGAAGGCATTCTATGAAAAAAACCATGTTCGTGGGCGAGACCCGCTCCGGCAAAAGCTCGCTTATCAAAGCCCTGTCAGGCGAATCCTATTCCCCGCGCCGGGCCATGGCCGTTGAACACTTCGGTCCGTTCATTAATACCCCCGGTGAATTCCTCGAAAACAGCTGGTTCTACCACGCACTGATTACTTCTTCCGCCGACTGCAAAGTCTTGGCAATTGTTCAGGATGCCACCCGCCGGACCAGTCTTTTTCCGCCTCTTTTTACTTCCATGTTCAACCGCAAGGTCATCGGCCTTGTCTCCAAGGTTGACGCACCCAATGCCGATCCCGATCTGGCTGAACGTTTCTTGAAGCAGGCCGGAGCAAAGCAAATCATCCGCACCAGTTCTGTTACTGGTGAGGGGATTGAATCAATTCTTTCTATCCTTACCGATCAATAGCCTTATTAATTTTGCAGGCTGCGCAGGCCGCACCGAATCCGTTATCAATATTAACTACTGTCACTCCGCTGGCGCAGGAAGTGAGCATGCCCAGCAGGGCGGACAGGCCTGAGAAATTGGCCCCGTAGCCTACTGAGGTCGGCACTGCGATGATGGGTTGTTCCACCAGTCCGCCGATTACGCTGGAAAGAGCTCCTTCCATTCCCGCAATTACAATCAATACCGAAAACTTACGGATTTCATCAATGCGATCAAGCATGCGATGAATTCCGGCTACTCCTATGTCGGAGATTATGGTCGCACGGCTGCCAAGCATGTCGCAGGTTACCAGCGCTTCTTCTGCTACATCAAGATCGGATGTTCCGGCGGTAATGATGCCGACCGTGCCGCTGTTATACTCGATTTTCTTGTTTTTACAGGTCAGGGTGTTGGCTGTCTCATTGTATTCCACATGCGGGAAGCGGGCAGTTACGTGTTCGGCAGTTTCCGGGGAAACGCGCGTTGCCAGCACGTTGTTGCGTCCGCACATATGTTCAAAAATATCGCCGACCTGTTGCGGGGTTTTGCCCGCGCCGTAGATTACTTCCGGGAAGCCGTTGCGTAAGCTGCGGTGATGGTCGATCTTGGTGTGTCCAATGTCCTGATACGGCAGGTCGCGTAGCTTTTCCATGCCCTGATCCACATCCATGCTGCCGTCTTTGACAGCGTTCAATATATTTTTAAGATTATCGTTGGTCATATTAAAGGCCTCCGGCGGTCTCGCAGGAGCGTAAGGCTCGATGCGCTTCGCGCTTTTGGATGAAAGATTTCGCCTCCGGCGGCTTAAACCCTTTTGATTCGCCCCGTCCTGGGGCTCCCCCTTGCGGGGTGTTGCCTTTTCAGGCAACGTCCAAATCTGCTTTCCTGCAGATTTGTGAAAAAAGGGTTCAAGAATCCCAAAAACTTTTAATTTATTTTGCTGTTTTTATTTAAGCTGCCCATTTTGTAGCCGCCCAGATCGAGAGTCACATGGCGATATCCAAATTCTTTTAGCTTATTGTTGATTCCATGGATTTCATTGGCATTAATGACATCTTGGATTTTATCTGCCGGGACTTCGATGCGGGCAACTTCACCGTGATGACGTACCCGCACGGCAGGGAAGCCTATTTTCATGAGAAAGACTTCGGCCTGTTCTACCTGTTGCAATGCCAGGTCTGTTACCTCCACATCAACAGGCATGCGTGAGAGCAGGCAGGCGAAAGATGGTTTGTTCCATGTGGGCAGGTTGAACCTGCGGGAAATATCGCGGATCTCCTGCTTGGTCAGCTCCGCTTCCACAAAAGGGCTGCGGATTTCAAGTTCTCGAAGGGCCTTTATGCCGGGACGGTAGTCACTGAGATCATCGATATTGGTTCCTTCAAGGACGTGTTCAATGTCATTCTCCTGCGCAATTTCAAGCAGCTTGCTGAACAGAATATTCTTGCAGGTATAGCAGTGCTCCGGGGGATTCATGCGCAGTTCTTCAGGAAAACCCATATCTACTACAACATGTTTTACTTCCATCTGTTCCGCAAATTCCTTGGCCTCACCTTGCTCCCATTGCGGAACATAGGGAGTGGATATGGAAGCTGCTATGGCTTTGTCTCCAAGAGCTTCTTTTGCTGTATGGAGCAGCAGAGTACTGTCCACACCACCGGAAAAAGCGATGACCGCCCCGCCGGTCTCAGCGAGAATTCCAAGCAGCGTCTTATATTTTAAGGCAAGTCTGTCCATCAAAGTAACCAATGAAAACTAATAAAAGGTTTTAAGCCGCCGGAGGCATAATCAGTTCAATCAAAATAGCGAATCAAATCTCTCTTACTTTGCCGATCTGTAAGTAAACCTCACTTAGAGGAATGCCATGTTGCTTGGCTAAAGCGCGACAATCTTCAAGTTCCGGCTTGGAGCGAATCACCTCACCATCTAAAATGGCATTCTTCATGGTTACTGTTCCGAGCGGGGTTTCGAGTTTGTCGAATGAAATGTCGAGCACTGTTTTTTCAATAGCAATACTCTTGATCCCCAAGGTGCTGGTGTGCTTGAAAATCAGCCGTTTAAACTTGTCTTCATCCTCTGCGGAACAGAGCAGTGAAAGGGTGGTGGCTGGCCGGTTCTTTTTCATGACGATAGAAGTGAAATGTACATCCATAGCTCCGTCTTCCATAAGCTGATCTAGGGCTGCACCGAGCATTTCCCCGGTCATGTCGTCGATGTTGCATTGCAGCAGTCTCGATGGGACCGTCGGCAAGGAAGAAACCTGCTGCTCGATATTGGCAAGCTGCACGCGCAGCACGTTGGGAATTTCGTTGTCCCGGTGCCCTATGCCGTATGCTGTTTTCAGAACAGTCATACGCGGCGAATCAGAAAAATTGTTGATAAATTCAGCGAGTATAGCCGCTCCGGTGGGAGTGGTGGTTTCCTGCTGAACAGCGCCTTGAGTTGTGGGCAATCCGGCGAGAATTTCAGAGGTCGCCGGGGCTGGTACGGGCATTTTACCGTGGGCGCAGTTGACGAATCCACCACCCAGTTCAATGGAAGAACACCAGACCTGGTCGATTTCCAGTTCATGGAAACAGATTGCCGCGCCGACAATATCTACTATGGAATCAGTGGCACCTACTTCGTGGAAATGAACCTCGTAAATGGTGCTGCCGTGAATCTTGGCCTCGGCTTTTGCAACCCGTTTGAAAATTGCTAGGCTGGTCGCTTTGACTTTGTCGTTGAGGTCGCTGGAATTAATAAGCTCTTCGATGTCTTTCAGGTTTCGGTGTTCGTGGTGATGGTGGTGATCGTGGGTGTGGTCATGATGATGTCCATGTCCGTGATGGTGGTGTCCATGATCATGATGATGTTCATGCTGGTGAGCCAGCTCAACATCTACACGGGTACCGAAAATGCCCTTGCGCGAATCCTGTGAAATTTTGAGGCTGAACTCATCTTCCATACCGAGTTTGGCAAGTTCGGTTATTAGGAAGTCAGGAGAAACGCCGAGATCAATCATGGCGGCGAGGTTCATGTCTCCGCTTATGCCTGAAAAACAATCGTAATAGAGTATGTTCATTATTATTCCGGTCCGGCTGGGGCCGTTATATTATGCGGATTCCGGACGACCGGAATCCGCATAAGTGTAATTAGTTTTCCTGCTTGTTCGCTACCATGTCTACTTTGGCCTGCATGTCTCCCTGCTCAAAGTAACCCACGACTCGTTTAAGCTGTTCGGGGATAGCAATGTGCTGGGGACAGTGCTCTTCGCATTGTCCGCATTCCACGCACTGGGATGCATATGCTGACTCACCCGCCATCTCTTTGCTGAAAAAGACGGCGTACTGGAATTTAAAGTACTCAGCTTTTTCTTTGAACATATGGGTGCTGTTGAAGAGTTCAAAGCAACCCGGAATCCTGACTCCGGCGGGGCAAGGCATACAGTATGCGCAGCCGGTGCAGGGGACCTGCATGAGCTCCTTGTACCTTGCAGCGACCTTGTCCACAATAGCAAGTTCCCCTTCAGTCAGGGAATTAGCTTCAGCTTTGGAGGCAATGGTGAGGTTCTGCTTGATGTGTTCCTCTTCGTTCATGCCGGAAAGGACCACGGTAACTTCGGGATGGTTCCAGACCCAGCGCAGGGCCCATTCAACCGGAGCACGTTTGGTTTCGGCTTGGTTAAAAATATCCTGTACTCCGTCCGGGGGAGTGGGAGCGCTGAGGTTCCCCCCGCGCAGGGGTTCCATGATCATGACAGCGAGGTCTTTGGATGCTGCGTATTTAAGTCCTGCGGTTCCGGCCTGATTTTCAGTGTCCAGAAAATTGTACTGAATCTGGCAGAAGGTCCACGGGTAATCATCCACAATGCGTTTGAAATCTTCGGGAACACCGTGGAATGAAAAGCCTGCATAGCGGATTTTCCCGGATTCAAGGGCCTTATCCAGAAAGTCCTTGATGCCCAGTTCCACTGAGCGGTCCCATGAATTACCTTCAACTGCATGGATCAGGTAATAGTCGATACAGTCAACATCAAGCCGTCTCAGCTGCTCGTTAAGAATCTCGTCCATATGTTCGCGGGATTCAACAATGTATTGGGGGAGCTTGTCGGCAATGGAAACTTTTTTGCGGTATCCGTCCTTGAGTGCCTTGCCAACAAGTCCTTCACTCTGACCGCCGTGGTAGGGCCATGCGGTATCCACATAGTTTACTCCGTTGTCGATGCAATTACGAATCTGGGCGATTGCGCGTTCTTCATCAATATTATTGTCATCGATCATGGGCAGGCGCATGGCACCAAAGCCCAAGATTGATAATTCTTCTCCTGTCTTAGGTACTTTACGGTAAAGCATGTGATCTCTCCCTTTATTGATTTGCAGGTTTTTTAAATCATAATTATGTTCTGTCTGCCGACAGCACATTTAAACAGAGTAAGTATACACATACGGTATGTGTTGTGATCAGATATTTGTCTGAAGATGATGTAGTCTTTGTTTAAGTTTTATATATGAGTGGTTGATTAAAAAAATATGGAATTTTCAAATATGAAGAGTAACTTTTTTGGCAGGCTGCTTGTTCTCTCCCTCTTGCTGGCTTTGTTGGCCGGTTGCGGACTGAAGCGCAATCCCATCCCGGCGGAAATGCAGGCTCTGGCCAGTTTGCCCGGTTATGATCAGGTTCGTTTTTTCGGGGATACAACTCCGAAGCATATGAATAAGGTTATGAAGCAATGGGCTGAATTGAGCCGGTTAAATATGCTGCCGGAGGAAATCAGTTTTTTGTCACTTTCCGGTGGCGGCGCTGACGGAGCTTTCGGGGCCGGATTCCTTTGCGGTTGGACCGAGCGCGGTGATCGTCCTAATTTCGGACTGGTTACCGGGGTCAGTACCGGGGCGTTGATTGCTCCCTTTGCTTTCATGGGACCGGATTACGATCCTTTCATCGAAATGTTCTACACCACCTTTGAAACAAGTGACCTTGTGCTGGAGCGATCTTATGTTTCTGCAATTTCCGGGGACTCGGTGTATAGCACTGAGCCTTTGAAGCAGGCACTTAAGAAATTCGTAAATCATGATTTCATAGCCAAAATTGCCGTGGAGCATCGCAAGGGACGCAGGCTTTTGATCGGTACCACCAACCTTGATGCCATGCGTCCTGTCTATTGGGATATTGGCGCGTTGGCCCAGTACGGAACACCGGAAGCGGATCAGCTCATCCGTGATGTTATTCTTGCCTCGGCTTCAGTGCCTGTGGCTTTCCCTCCGGTTTATTTCAAGGTCAAAGCCGGGGATGATATTTACGATGAAATGCACGTGGATGGCGGGGTCAGCAATCAGGTATTTTGCTATCCGCCCAGTATTCACCTTGCCGAGGAGTTGGAAAAGATTGGCGAGAAAAGGAAAATCACCCTGTATATTATCCGTAACGATGCTTTGATTACCGAAGGGGTTCAGGTTGAACCGTATATAGGCGGCATTGCGGCCCGTTCCCTTGCCGGATTGATTCGTAATCAGGGGATCGGCGACCTTTATCGCATGTATTACACTGCTGAGCGTGACGGAGTTGATTTCAGGCTGACTTTCATCCCTCCTGATTACAATGAAAAGTCGGACGAGCTTTTCAGCCCGGTCTACATGAGCAAGCTTTTTGTTCTCGGTCATAACATGGCTAAGGCACCGAATCCGTGGCATACGGCACCGCCTTCCACCACGGCTCGCAAGGGTCCGGATGCAGTTCCGGCTGAAATCATTATTAAATGATGTGGATTAATCATTAAAAGTTAATTATATAAACAAAAATTTAATCGGTAGAGATAGAAACCATTTTCGGCTTAATATCGTGTTTGCGGAGTAGGATCAGTGAGTAAGGTTGATGTTATTATAAGCGTTTGCGGCAAGCCCTTGCAGACTTGTCTTGCTCTGCTTTCCCTTGAGAGGGCAAGTGGTCAGCATATCGATAAGATTTACTTTATTGAGGAAAATACCAAGACCAAGGGCATTGATGCGGGCTGCCATCAGTATGTTCTGGATGCTCTATCCCATAAGATCGAATACTACATGCCCAAATACTGGAACTATTGCTTTCCTATTGAATGGGACCGCATAGATGACGAGGAGTATCGCCATTCCGTCCGTTACCAGTACGGCTGGGAAAAGAGTGATAAGGATTATGTGCTTATCATTCATAACGATGCCATCTTCAGAAAAGATATAATCGGGGCAATGGTTGAGGGGATCGGGGATCATGTCGCTGCCGGACACATCGGGCAATGCTGGTACTGTCCTGCTGCATTTTCCGGCAAATGTTCACCTGATACCTATATGGACTACCGCCCGGATTTTCGTGAACTGGTCGACCTTTACCGCAGTGCCCAGCCGCCGGAAGGAAAACAGGTCCGCGCTTATCATCTGCCGCGAATGCACGATATCTTTTTTAAGCAACCTTGGCCTCTGCCGGAGTGCAGGGTCAATGAATGGTGTTGCCTCGTAAACATGAAGATCGCCCGCAAGATGACAATGCCCGTTGGCAAAGCGACTCCCTTTGGCGCTTTCATCAATGTCGGCAAGCAGATTCTGGATGTGGGGTGCCAGTGGTTTCGGGAAATGCACCTGCGCAACAAGACTTGTCTCAACTTCGACATCTATAAGTATATGTACCATGATGTTCCGCCCACAGGACAGCCGACCCTTATCGATAAAGATAAGTACAAGACCAAGGAAGAAATCGCCCTTGATGTTCTCAGGGATGAATTTGATTATCCGGGATAACCCCGGCTTTTTTAAAAAGTAGAATCCCCGCAATGCTCAAGAGCGTTGCGGGGATTTTTCATGCGGAAGCTAAGTGCAGCCTTAATTCGAATAGCTCCACTAGGTTGCTTTTTTCAATTGTTCCATATCAGAGCCGATAATGGCAGGCAGATTTCGGGTCACCTTTTCAGGTTCCCATTCCCACCATTGTGCATCCAGCAATGCTGCAATTGTATTTTCATCAAATCTCATTCTAACTACTCTTGCCGGATTTCCGGCAACAATGCTGTATGGAGGAACGTCTTTTGTGACTACTGATTTTGCTCCGATGATGCTGCCGTGTCCGATGTTAACTCCCGGCATGATCGTGGCGTCATATCCGATCCAGACATCACTGCCGATTACAGTATCGCCTTTGTATGAAGTATTCTCTGCCGGAGGGGTGGCATCCTTCCATCCCGATCCGAAAATGAAAAATGGGTAGGTGGAGAAACCACCCGTGGCATGGTTTGCCCCGTTCATTATGAAAGAAACATTTCTGGCAATGGCGCAATAACGGCCAATGATCAGTTTGTCGCCTATAAAATCAAAATGATATAGGATGTTTTCAAAGAAATTATCCGGTCCCGATGGATCATCATAATATGTGTGGTCACCGATTATTACATTGTGATTCTCATTGAAGTTTTTGATGAACGTTACTTGCGGAAAACCTGCTACCGGATGTTTGGTGCCGGGATCAGGATATTTCATGCTTGAGGACATAAGGTTACCTCGTTGTAGTCGTGAAAATTCTTATCCAAGATATGTTGCCCATAAATATGAAAGGGGCATGACCAGAATAAGTGCCGGAATCATATTCGCTACTGGAAATTGTTTGATCCCGCAGATGCGGAAACCAGTAGCGAGCATGATTAGTCCACCACAGGATGAGAAATCTGCCAGCATGTCCGGGGTGGTCAGGGGCAGAATCAGGGAAGCTCCTAGAAATAGCAAGCTTTGAACGAGAAATTGTGGAAAGACCAAAATACCTACGGTAAAGCCCATTGTGGAGGCGAAGATGGGAGCGGTGAAAAAGTCGAGGATGGATTTAACTATCAGCAGGGTGGCATCTCCGGTCATGCCTTCGGTCATGGAACCGTAAATCCCGGTTCCACTCATACAAAAGAGAACCAGCAGAGCTACAAATTTATCCAGAAATTCTTCCTGATCCATATCTCCGCTGGGGCGGGTCAATTTTTCGATTACAATACGGGCTTTTGCTGCGCAGTTCTGGATAATATTATCCAGCTTTATAATTTCACCAAGCAATGATCCAACTACCAGAGCCAGCATAACCGGAGCTAAAAGTTTAACTTTTACTATCATGGCTACGCCGAGGCCCATAGATGCACAGCCGAAGACCATGGGCATTCGGGTACGGATATTGGCATTAAGCTTCGGGCCGATCATGGCACCGGCAACACTGCCCGCAAGCAGTGCGGCCCCGTTGATAAATGGTCCTATCATGTGAGATTCCTTTGAAGATCAGCGACAGTCCGCTGAAGAAGCGGATATAGCTGTCAGGGTAGGTGAATTGTTGGGGAGGTGAAGAATTCGGGACTTAAGAGGTAAATCCGAATTCAACTCTTGATTTGGTGTAAAAGATGCGAAGCTGTTTGGCTTGCAGGCGGGAAAGCAGGCAGTCGCATTCGTCATGAGTCAGGGCCATGGTTACGAGTTGCGGTTTGTCCTCAAAATCAAAATAGTTGTCTGAATGAAAACGTCCGTCATGACCGAAGCCCTCTTGTCCGCTGAATAGCGTTGCACCGCGTACTCCGATTTTTCGGGCTTCTTCAATAATCCAGTCTGCCAGTGGCATACCGTCCTGTTCGCGGTTTTTCTGGGTAAAGAAAGTGATTAAATAACCGTGCATTATGTTTTCCTGTTTTCAAGTTATTTTGTTTGAGCAGGAAATATTACGGAAGTACATTGCGAACAATGACGCAGGTCACTGAGGAAGGTGTTTTTAAATAATGAAAAACGGGCTGGAAACTGTTTCGTCCAGTTGTTCTTTGTCCAGAACTGTGATGCTGCCGCGTCCTTTGGAAACAATTCCGTTATCTTGAAGTCTGGATATGACCCGGGCGGCGCTTTCACGTGAAGTACCAACCATGCCTGCAAGATCTTCGTTGGTAAGGGGGAGTTCCGAACCTATGCGGGTGGAGAGCATGCTGAGTACGTTTAGAATGCGTGTCTCAACGCTTTCGTCAATCAGATCAATGATGCGGGTGTATGCTCCGTCCAGCAGTTCGCCCATAGTGCCCAATATACCCATGGCAACGGGGGGATTGTTTTCAACCCAATATCTGAATTCATGGCATGGTATCGTGATGATGGATGAATCTTCCACAACGCGGGCGCTGAAAATCCTTGGTCCGGATTTGAAACAGGTGATTCCGTTCAGGGTCATTCCGCGTGTGGCAACAAGATAGGTGAAAGATTTCCCGGATGGCGATTCCTTGGAAAGGATTACCTTGCCGCTTTCCACCAGACAAAAGGTGTGTGATTCATCTCCTGCTTTGAAGATGAATTCTCCTTTTTTGAATTTCCGCTGGCTGGCTTTGCTGGACAATTCTTTCAAAGCAGCTGGTTCCGCTTTGATCAGGTTTGGGTCAGCTTGCAGGGCATCAATTATTTGCTCTGAGTTGTATTCGGTTGCGGGCATAGTTATGGTAATTAATTGGTTCGCTGCTTGGGTTTAATTGTTACATGAATCAACTTCAAACGGTCATAAACGTCAATCTATTTCGTGCGGATTTCATTCATGGAAAATGTTGACTGCGAGCTTGCAGTGGCGTTAGTCCTTGCCCGTTAAGTTTTCTTTGATTATGTGGCATGTTTTTCATGCTTAAGAGCAATGTATTGCCGGAAATATGTCTTAAACCTTTAATTATTATTGAGTTGTAAAGATGGAAAGTTCACTTGATTTTTCAGCTGTGATTTTT
The DNA here is from genome assembly GCF_000023445.1 of Maridesulfovibrio salexigens DSM 2638. Taxonomy (GTDB): domain Bacteria; phylum Desulfobacterota; class Desulfovibrionia; order Desulfovibrionales; family Desulfovibrionaceae; genus Maridesulfovibrio; species Maridesulfovibrio salexigens. Next base: position 538,686 of record NC_012881.1, read on the forward strand.
GATTTGGATGGAACCCTGCTTGATACATTAAGCGATATTGCTGCAGCTGGGAACTCCGCTTTGGAGTCTGCGGGTCTCCCGACACATCCGGTAGATGCATATCGCAAGTTCGTTGGTGACGGTGCAAAGAAACTGGCATGGCGGGTACTTCCTGAAGATAAGCAGAATCAGGAAGATTATGATCAGTTTGTGCCGGTCCTGCTTAAGAAATTTGAAGAGGAGTTGAATAAGCACGTCCGTCCTTATGCCGGAATTCCTGAAGTCCTTGCTGATTTTATTGCCGCTGGTAAAAAAATTGCGATCCTTTCCAACAAGCCCCATGAACACGCTATTGAATCTGTCGCTAAGTTCCTGCCGGGAATAGACTTTTTTGCTGTTTACGGCGGACGCAAGGATGTCCCCCTCAAGCCCGAACCTGATGCAGCTCTTGAGCTTGCGGAAAAAATGGGTGTTTCTCCGCAACAGACCTTATTCATCGGTGATACTGATGTTGATGTCAAAACCGGTGTTAATGCAGGCATGATTGCCATCGGAGCCGGATGGGGTTTTCGTGGTGAAAATGAGCTTGTAAAAGCCGGGGCGAATATTGTGTTGGATACTCCTGCCGACTTGGTTTCCCTGCTTTAAATTTATTAATATATTGTTCTCAAAGGAGGCGCGGCTTATGCTGCGCCTCCTTTTTTTGTTTCTATGCAGAGTAAAATTGTATTTTAATTGCCCGCCATCTGTTATTCTTCAATCAAAACCAGAATGTTTTTCAGGAATTTTGCAATCACGAAGGGTAGGCTATGAAAGTTTTTGTAGGTGATTTGAAAGTCGGGATGCGTCTGCTGGAGGACGTTAACGGAGCTAATGGCCGTTTCCTGCTGGCCGCTGATACTGTGCTTGAAGAGAAGCATCTGCGAATTTTCAATATCTGGGGTGTTAGCGAAGTTGAGGTTCTTAGTGGAAGCAAAACGGGAGAAGATAATGACGAACCTGATCCCCGCCTACTGGCTATTGCAGATGAATATGTAGAGGGAGTGTTCGCATATGCGAATATGTCTGTGGCTCCCATGAAGGTTTTGAAAGAAGCCTGTATCAAGCACTTTGTTGGAGAGCTGGAAAAGGATAAAGCCCTGCCTGAGGTTTTGATGCCCATCGGCGGCGATCTTGATATCCTTGATGCTCCTCTTTTCGAAAGTGCCGGTGTATTTTTAAATAGCGGCATCCGTTTGGCGGCCTTTCCGGACATTTACTACAAGATTATGGAAACCCTTAACGACCCCGGAGCCGGATCGGAAAACCTTGCGGATATTATCTCCAAGGATTCAGGGCTGAGTGCAAAATTAATAAGTCTGGTCAACAGTCCGTTGTATGGTTTCGATCTTCCGGTTGAATCATTGAGCAGGGCTGTTTCGTTGGTGGGAACAGATGGTGTCTGCCAGCTTGCTCTAAGTGTTTCGGTTATGGAAGCTTTTAAGGGAGAGCATAATGTAGGTTTTTCCATGGCCGATTTTTGGAAACATTCATTAGCATGTGCTGTTTTTTGCCGCATTTTAGCTCAGCAGGTTCCCGGAATTTCACAAGATAAATGTTTTGTCGTTGGAATGCTCCACGATATCGGGCAGCTGATTATGTTGCAGCAGTATTCGGAAAAGATAGATCTGGCTTTTCAGCTGCGTATGTCCCGCAGCATCAGCTATTGCAAAGCAGAGTCCATGATCTTCGGTTTTGACCATTGTGAACTTGCCGGGAAGCTCTTTGAACTCTGGAATATTCCGCCGTCCATTACTGCCGGAGTGGTCGGTCATCACGGAGTCCGGTCCGGTGAGCTTTGTATTGAGTCTGCAATTTGTTCTGTCGCGGATGCTATGGCTGTTGCTCTTCAATACGGAACAGACAGTTTTGGACTGATAAACACCCCATACACAGGGGCGTGGGATACTCTGGGACTTCCTGACGGTGCAGTTGTGACGACCATATCGAAGGCCAAGCGTCAGATCGCGGACATTCTTGCCATATTCGGAGGTTAGGATGGACGAAAAGAAGTTGATAAGATTTCAACAGCAGCAGATTAAAGCCCTTCAGTATGAAAAGGCAGCAGCTATGGATGCCTTGGATCTGGCTCGGGAACTGGGGACTATCTCCGCTCTTTCACCCCAACAGTCTTCGCTGGAAAAATTGTTGCAGGATATTTGTGACCGCGCTCAGAGGATGATTCCATTCCAGTCTTGTGCTGTTTATCTTGTAGATAATGATACGCAGGATTTTGTGCGCGCCAGTTCCTGCCCGGAAACTGCTTCAGCAAAGCTGGAAGAGGAAATAGATTTACTTATTGCGGACCAGTCCTTTGCTTATGCATTGCAGTCTGACGGTCCCGTGTTTTTTCTTGGTTCCGCCGGAGATAGCCACATTCTGCTGCATGCTCTTCTTACTCCGTTCAGGGTGCGGGGAATGTTTGCAGGGATAATGCAGCAGAGCAAGGAAGAGATTTTAGATACAACTTTGAAACTTTTTTCAGTGTTTATGCTTGCCGCGGTCAATGCTCTTGAGAATTACGAAAACCATGAGATTATGCGTAATCATAGTTTGGAGCTTAAGCGCATGGTCCAGCAGCGTACTCAGGATCTAGTCGATGCCTATGATCGGTTAGATATTACATTGAATGCAATGCAGGCCGGGGTAATGGTGGTTGAAGCGGAAAATTACAGGATTGTTGATGTTAACCCTAAGGCACTCGAGATGATGGGCAGGGAGTGGGAAGAGGTTATCGGGACAGAATGTTTTGATGTCATCTGTACTGCATGTAAAGGGAGTTGTCCCATTGTTGATAACGGTCTGCAAGAAAGCAACGAAGAACATGTTATTGAAAGAAAGGACGGTACCCATATTCCCATCCAGAAAACCGTAAGCAGGGTCATGATTGATGGCAAGCTGCATATGGTTGAAAATTTTATTGATATTCGTGAACAGAAAAAACTTGCCGATTTGAAGGAGCATGTTGATCGTATTATGCGCCATGACCTTAAAGTTCCTTTGAACGGGATTATCGGGCTTCCTGATTTGTTGCTGAATGATGATGAGGTCAACCTTACTGAAAGTCAGCGGGAAGTGTTGGAGTACATAAAGATCTCCGGTTATAAGCTTTTGAATATGATCAATCTTTCCCTTGATCTCTACAAGATGGAGACCGGCTCATATGAGTATAATCCTGCTGTAGCAGATGTATATTCGATTGTACGATCGGTGGTTAAGGATTTATCTGAGCTGGTCAGGTATAAAAAGCTGGTTATAAGGGAACAGTTCGAAGGTAAGGATGTTGGCGGTGATTTCTCTTTTGATATTCGCTGTGATGAATTTCTGACCTATTCGCTTTTATCCAATATAATGAAAAATGCAGTGGAAGCTTCCCCTGAAGATGAGGATATAATTTTTGATGTCCGGGTTATTGATGGAAATGTTGCCATACAGATTCATAATAAAGGCGCGATTCCTGAAAGCATCCGGGACACTTTCTTTGAAAAATACGTTACTGCCGAAAAGTCCGACGGAACAGGGCTGGGAACATATTCTGCAAAGCTGATTGCAGAAACTATGGGCGGAAATATCTCCTTTGAAAGTTCAAGTGAGAAAGGGACTTCAATTATGATCAATCTTCCGGGGATGGATGATTGATACATATTAATTTCAGCATTTTGAAAAAGACACATTGCTATGCTATTTATATTGGCGTGTTCCTCTTAATCCAAGTTCGTGAGGTGGTGTGATGAAGTTTTTGGTTGTTGAAGATGACTTTGTATCACGGAGTTTTTTACAGCTTTTTCTTGAGAAGATCGGTGAAGTTGATGTTGCTGTGAACGGTGCTGAGGCTTTGGATGTCTTTAAGAGCGCTCTCGAGAAGAATGAACCTTATCAGTATGTTTTCATGGATATCATGATGCCGGAAAAAAACGGTCTGGATGCAGCGCGGGAGATAAGGGAAATAGAACGTGAGTCCGAGGTTGTACCGGCTAAAGAGTCCGTAATAATTATGGTGACCGCTCTTTCGGACGTAAAAACTGTTTTCGAAGCTTTCAGCAAGAGTGAAGCCACGGATTATATTGTTAAGCCTCTGACAGCTGAAGCTCTGACAGCTAAGCTGAAAGAATTGGGTATTCTAGAGTAATTTTTAAAAGTGCATAAAAAATCCCGGTTTGGAGTTCTCCAAACCGGGATTTTTTGGTTTTTAATTCTTAGACATACTTTGCATAGTCAGTGACCAGCAGGTGAAGCGGTTCCTCATCCTCTTCCACTTCGGGAAAACGGGGCAGGGGCTCGTGGAATCGGTTGTCGATGTTGTCGTCATTAACCGCACTGACTTCGCCTACCATGACATCCCCGGTTCCTTCTTCGCAGTAAAAGCAATGATACATGCCCGGTTCAAGGCAGATGGATTCACCCGGCTCAAGTACTATTTCACCACCCGGTTCTACAGTGCGTACAAAACCGTCCACACTCACTTCCAGAGGCTGGTCGGACATGGATTCATCTTCATTGGAGCCGTAAAGCTTGATTACCAGATTGCCGCCCGCACGGTTGATGATGTCTTCCCGCTTTGACCAGTGGAAATGCATGGGACAGAGCTGTCCTTCGCGCAGGATCATGATCTTTTCCGCATAGGGCTTGGGGTCTTCGGTCTGGAGATTGCCGTTACGGATGGTGAACAGGATCAGTCCCAGTTTATCGAAGTCGCCTTTGCCGTAATCGGTCAGGTCCCAGCCGAGCATATTGCTCACAACTTCGCTGTCGCCTTTACCTTTCCAGTCTTCCGGGCCCCAGAATGCCCACTTCGGCAGGTTGAAGCGGTGTCCGGCATAAAAATCTTTGGCCTTGGTGATCAATGCGTTGATTTCACTTCTTTTCATGATCTTATCCTGTATTAAAATATTATTTTATTAACTTAAATTTAGCGGGGATGGCAGGCATGGCTCCTTTGCAGGAACAGACATGTGCGGCCAGTCTGTTGGCATGATCGCTGATATCTTTCAGAGAGTGCCCGAGCAGCAATCCGATAGTCACCGCAGCGGTAAAGGAATCTCCTGCGCCTATGGTATCTGAAATTTCTTTCACCTCAATACCGGGATGATCAATCTCATTATCTTCTGTGATAATCAGACTGCCTTTATCTCCGCGAGTCAGTACTGAGCACTTCAGTCCAAAATTATCATGCAGGGTTTTGAGCATATCGCGCTCGCTGCTTCCAAGTCCGAGCATGGGCGCAATGACTTTAATTTCGTCATCGTTCAGCTTAAGCACATCGGCCCGTTCAATCGATTCGGCGATGATTTCCTTGCTGTAAAAATTCTGGCGCAGGTTCATGTCGTAAACCTTTAAAGCCTGTGGTGCGGTATCCAAAAAGGTATGAATGGCTTTCCGTGATTCCGTACTGCGCTGGGCAAGGGTGCCGAAGCAGACCGCATCCACCTGTGCTGCAAAGCCCATAGCAGTGTCATTGAGTTTCAGGTGGTCCCAAGCGATGTCATCCGGGAAATAGTAGGTTGCCACGCCCTGATCATCCAGACGGGCTTCCACGTATCCGGTCTCATGATCAGGGTCAATGCTTACACCCGAAAGGCAGAGTTCACGGTTCATGAGCTCATAGGTGGCACGCCGTCCGCGATCATCATCACCGAGAGTGGAGATGGCTGCACCGTCTGCGCCCAGCCGTCCCGCATGGTATGCAAAGTTGACCGGAGCACCGCCGATTTCTTCGGAATCTGCCAGTACATCAAATAATATTTCGCCAATTCCGGCGATGAATAGTTGTTTCACTTTTTATTCCTTAACTGATCCGGCAAGTAGTCCACGGATGAAGTATCTGCCGAGAAAAATGTAAATCATGAGAACCGGAAATGCCGCCATGATTGATCCGGCCATTGGCAGGTTCCAGCTTACGGCCTGTCCGCCTGCGAGCTGGGCCAATCCCACGGTAATGGGGTTGTCCTCGTGGCGGGTAAGACAGATACCCCAGAGAAATTCGTTCCAGATTTGGGTAACCTGCCAGAGGCTGGTAACCACGAAACCGGGGATGGACAGTGGGAATACAATTTTTGTGTAGATGGAAAAGAATCCGGCTCCGTCCAGCCTTGCGGATTCCACCAGCGCGGTGGGAATCTGGGCGTAGAAGTTACGGAAGATCAGCGAGGTAATCGGGAGTCCGTAAACCACATGGGCAAGGATCAGTCCCGGCAGTCCGCCGTAAAGGTTCATAGCCCGCAGAGTCTGGAAGAGCGGAATCAGGATAACCTGATAGGGGATGAACATACCGAACAGAAACAAGGTGAAGATAAGCTCGCTGCCTTTGAACTTCCACTTGGAAAAAACATAGCCGTTCAGCGAACCTAGCACAGTGGAAAGAGCTGTAGCGCAGACAGTCAGGACCAGGGAACTGGCAATGTTGGATTTCAGCAGCCCGAAAGCTTCCGGGAAACTTTGCCAATTGAATTTTTCCGGCAGCTCCCACGCGGTGGGCAGGCTGATGTTTGCCGGGTCTTTAAGCGCGGTAACAATCGCCATGTATGCCGGCATAAGGAAGAGCAGGGCCAGCATGAAAAGTGAGCCGTAGAGCAGAATGGAGCCGGGGGTGATTCCTGACTTTCGGGTAGTAGTACTCATGGTTTATCCCCTTCTCCTTTGTTTATACTGGCTGATCACATAAGGAACGATGAATGTTCCTGCCACGAGGAAAAGCACGATGGCGATCGCTGCGCCCCGTGCAAAGTCGTTGGCCCGGAAGGTGGTCATATACATATTCAGGGCCGGGTGTCCGGTCTGGGCATTGTCCGGTCCGGTCATGGCGAAAATGATATCGAACATTTTCAGCGAAATGTGCGAGAGGATGATTACCGCACTGATGGTGATCGGCTTGAGCATGGGGATGGCAACGTGACGGTAGTAGGCCGTGCTGCTGGCCCCGTCGAGCATGGCTGCATCACGCAGGTCCTGTGAAATTCCGTTGAATCCGGCAAGGTAGAGGGCCATTGTGTAGCCGGCGTACTGCCAGACTGTGGCAATAATGATGCCCAGAGTGGCGAGGTTGAAGCCGTGCATTTCTTCCATGAACAGGGCCTGCGGAAGCAGTGAACCGCCCAGCCATGCAAAGGCTCCGATTATCACGCCGGGACCGAGCCAGCGTTTGACCGCTTTTTGCGGATTGCCTTTGAGCAGGAACAGCCCGATCAGAATCAGGATGAATGCTGCGAGGTAGAGCAGGATTTGAACTATGTTCTGCCAGTTGAATTCAAGGATGGCTTTCGTGGATGAAGTCCACTGGAAATCAAGGGCATCGAACCCGAAATAGGTGGGCAGCACGTTGACTCCTCCTTGAGGAGCCAGAAGCCAGCGCCAGATGGTACCGGATACGATGAAAGAGAGGGACATGGGGTAAAGGAAAATTGTACGAAGAATATCCTCGCCCTTGGGTTTCTGGTCCAGCAGGATGGCGATGAACATCCCAAGGCCGATGGCTCCGGCAAGCAGCATGACAGAGTAGTACACTGCGTTAACAAGATCCTGTCTGAAACCTCCGGAAAGGAACCCGTTGAACAGGTCTACGTAATTATCCAGACCGATGAAATTTTTCTGCGGATCAAGGGCCAGTGCTCCTGTTCCACCCCAGTCGGTCATGGAAATCCAGATGGTGTTGCCGATAAAACCGTATACAAAAACGGCGACAAGGATAATTGATGGCAGAAGGGTTAAAAACGCCTTCAATCTGTCCAGTGATGCTTCCCTCATATGCCGAAACCCCTTTTGGGACCGCGCCGGGAAATCCCGGCGCGGTATTAATTACTTATCCAGATAGACTATTGACCAATCTTGGCTTTGTCGGCCAGTTGCTGGCAGGCCATGGCTGTTGCCTTGGCATTCTTGGTCTTCAGGAACATTTCCATAACCTGTGCGAAGCTGCCTACGAAGGTTTCGTTTGCTGCTGCGCCGTGGATCAGGGAAGCGGCAACTGCGTCTTTAGCAAAGTCTTTTGCTGCGGACTGCAGGTACACGTTGTATTTGCTCAGATCGGTATCGACACGGGCGGAGATGGAACCCTTGAGGGGGTTGAAGGTATCGCTGCCTTTCTTGGAACCGAGCAGTTTCAGCCATGCGATTGCATTGTCGCGGTTGGGTGCGCCCTTGGGCAGGCCGAAAGAGTCGGCGAGGAAGATGAATACACCTTCAGTGTCAGGGGATGCAATCCAGCCGAAGTCTTTACCGGGAACCATTTTCTTGGTGGTGGACATGTAACCTGCGGCCCAGTCGCCCATGATGTTGAATGCTGCGCGGCCATCGATAACCATATCGGTTGCCTGCTGCCATGAAAGTGATGCAGCGTCTTTGTTGGTGTAGGGCAGGATTTTACCGAAGAGTTCCCAAGCCTTGATCATTTCAGGGCTGTTGAACTTCATTTTACCGGACCAGAGGTCGTTCCATTTTTCAGCACCGATGGATGCGATAACAACGGATTCCCAGAGGTGGGTTGCGGTCCAGTTCTGACCCATGGCAAGGGGAACGATACCTTCTTTCTGGAGCTTAGGAGCGATTTTCAGGAAATCATTCCAGTTCTTGGGTACTTCCACGCCCCATTTTTTCAGGTTGGCAGGAATGTACCACATCACGTTGGAGCGGTGAACGTTCACCGGAACGGACCAGATACCTTTGTCAGTACCGATCAGCTTGATCAGGCCCTTGGGGAATGCATCCATCCAGCCTTCTTCCTTGAACAGGAAGGTCAGGTCTTCCATACGGTCGGACTTAACCCAGGTACCGATAAGTTCCTGACCTGCGTGAACCTGAAAGCTGTCCGGCGGTTCGCCACCGAGCATGCGGGTTTTCAGTACGGCTCTTGCGTTAACACCGGAACCGCCGGTAACAGTAGCATCGATGACGTTTACATTGGGATACTGGCCTTTGTAGAGACCGATCAAAGCCTGCAACGCCGGACCTTCATCACCTGCCCACCAAGAGAAAATTTCAAGGTCGCCTTTGAGTTCTTTGGCCTGAGAGACCTGCGGAACTGCCAGCAGCACGACCGCTGCGAATACCAAGCAAAGTTTAATCAGGGACTGTTTCATGTTTCCTCCTAAATGTTAAAACAATCTACGTTATCCTTAAGCCTTTATAGTTCGTCGCTTTTGGGGATTCGTACGGTAAGTATTTCTCACTAAAACTTACTATCGGCGCTGAATCTCCAGTAAAGCGTCTTCAACTGTCTTAATAAAGTGCCTCTTTGGTTTCAGGGTCGAAAAGGACCATACGGTCGAATTCAAATCCGATAGGTACAATTTCACCGGGATGGGCAATAACCCTTCCTTCCACTTCGGCGATAAGTTCATTTTCGCCGTCAATAACGATTTCAAGTAGTGAATGGGCACCGAGGATCTCGGATACAACGACTTCGCCGCTGCACCACCAGTCTTTTTGAAGCCGCTCGATGTTATCGCCCATTTTGATGGAGTCCGGGCGCAGTCCGGCCAGTACCGGGTCACCGTCCTTGAGGCTCGGTCCCTGATGATCCTGCACTGGAAATTTGGTGCTGCCTTTGACCACGTACCTTTTGCCGTCAATGACCTTGATGACGCCTTCAAGGATATTCATGGGCGGGTTGCCGATGAACTGGGCCACGAAGACGTTGTTTGGCCTTTCAAAAACTTCCACCGGAGTACCAACCTGCTGGATGTAGCCGTCTTTGAGGATGACAATACGGTCGGCAAGGGTCATGGCCTCAATCTGGTCGTGGGTGACGTAGATGGTGGTCGTCTTGAGTCGCATGTGCATCTTGCGCAATTCCATGCGCATCTGTGTGCGTAACTGGGCGTCAAGGTTGGAGAGCGGTTCGTCAAAGAGAAATACATCGGGGTTGCGGACCATGGCCCGTCCCATAGCTACGCGCTGGCGCTGCCCGCCGGAAAGTTCCGAAGGTTTGCGATGCAGGTAAGGTTCCAGTTCGAGAATCTTGGCTACGTCATTCACGCGCTGCTCAATCTCGTCTTTGGATTTTTTGTGCATCTTCAGCGAAAAGCCCATGTTTTCGGCAACGGTCATGTGCGGATACAGGGCGTAGTTCTGGAAAACCATGGCTACGTTGCGGTCCTTGGGGGATACATTGGTCACCACCCGTTCTCCGATGTGGATGTCCCCGCCGCTGATGTCCTCAAGACCTGCCACCATGCGCAGGAGGGTGGACTTGCCGCATCCCGAAGGGCCGACCAGCACGATGAATTCGTTGTCTTTTACGGAAAGGTCCACACCGTGAATGACCTCGACTGATCCATAACGTTTGATGACGTTTTTAAGCTCTACGTTTGCCATGCTTCATCTCGCCTTGTTCGTTTTAAATTCCCTAGGAAATCCTACGGAACCTGTACTCGGTTGAATGATTATATCTTTCTCCGGGATTCAAGATCACGGAGGGAAATTCAGGTTGATTGACCGCATCCGGGTAGCCCATGGGCTCAATGCAGAATCCTGAGCGCGGGCCGTATTGGAAACCGTTACTACCCTTGGTTCCGGCAGTCATGCCGTCTGCAGTATAGAGCTGCACTCCGCGCTGGTTGGTGCAGATTTCCATTTCAAGACCGGATTCAGGTGCTCGGGCAATTGCCGCTGAAATGGTGTCTTCGCTTTGGGTGTTCAGAACATAAAAGCGGTCCTGTGCATTTTCTCCCAGCGCTTTGAACTCGCTGAAATCATCAGAAGTGCCGGAAATATCTATGAGTCCGCCATCGGGAATAAGATGGTTGTCAGTTGATAAGCTTTGCGTGGCGAAGATTTTCAGTTCGTGGCTGTTAATTGTCTGTCCGTCACCGTTCAGGTTGAAGTAAGGGTGTGCGGTCATATTCAACGGGGTGGGGGAGTCGCATTCCGCGCGATGGACGATGGAAAGGGTGCTGCCGCTTAAAGTAAAAGTGGTTTCAATTCGAAGATTACCGGGATATCCGCCCATGCCGTTTTTGCAATGAAGTTCAAGAGTCAGTGAAGGAGAGTCTGCTCCAGCTTGCAGTTCCAGAACTTCCCAGTTTCGGCGGTTGAAACCGTATTTGCCGCCGTGAAGGTGGTTGCTGCCCTCGTTGCGGTCCAGCTGATATTTTTGCCCGTCCAGCTCAAATACGGCATTTGAAATCCTTCCGGCTACCCGGCCTACAGTTGCGCCCAAGTAATTCCCGTCGTTCATGTATTCTTCTAGGGAATTAAAGCCGAGTACTACGTCGATATTCTTCTCACCTGTCGCAATCTCCAGCCCGTTCAAGATGGCCCCGTAGGTGGAAATACGTGCTTTGCATCCGGCGCTGTTTTCCAGAGTGAAGAGCAGGATATCTTCTCTGTATGGAGTCCGGCCCCATGACTTACTGCTTATAGACATTACACATCCTCCTTGTAGCTCGATCCGCGGATAAGCAGTTCTGTATCAAGGGTGATGGTTTCCGGCCTGAAATTATCTTTGTCTTTAAGCTGTTTGAGCAGCAGGGTGGCCGCTGTTTTGCCCATTTCAAAGGCAGGTTGGCCTACGGAAGTCAAGGCCGGATCAATAAGCGCGGATTCCGGTGAGCCTGAAAATCCGGCTAAGGCTACATCTTCGGGAATGCGCCAGCCAGCTTCACGGAAACGGCAGAATGCGCCCACGGCTACAGGGTCGTTGATGCAGAGTACTGCGTCCGGTGGATTGTCCATTTTCAGGTATTCTTCAGCCCCTGCGCGTCCGTTACTGCCCCGGCAGCCCCCGATATTGATGTTCAGTTCCGGGTAGAAGGGCGCTCCATGATTCTTGAGAGCTTGCAGGTAACCGTTGAAGCGCAGCCTGTTCATGGAAATGCCTTCACGTCCGGCAAGGAATCCGATGCGCTTGTAGCCCCTGTCGATGAGATGGGAGGTCATTTTATATGAAGCTCTGAAATCATCGATGACCACTTTTCCGGTATCCAGTTCATCCACCACTCGGTCATACTGTACCAAGGGGATATTTTGGTGCATCAGGGCGCGCATGTGATCGTAATTGGTGGTTTCAAGGGAAATAGCCATGAGCACCCCGGCTACGCGGTTGGCAGCCAGAGCTTTGGTCGTCATGATTTCGCGTTGCAAAGTCTCGTTGGACTGGCAGACCATGATGATATACCCGGCATTGTAGGCAACTTCTTCAATGCCACTGATTACTGTGGCGAAAAAATTGTGCCTGATTTCGGGGACGATAACCCCGATGACCTTGCTGCTCTGCTTTTTCAAGCTTTGAGCGATAGGATTGGGTTGGTAACCGTATTTTTCAGCCGCCGCCATGACCACTTCTTTGGTCTTGTCGCTGATGTCCGGGTGGTCGTGCAGGGCGCGGGAAACCGTGGATGCGGAGATGCCGAGCTTGCTGGCGAGGTCTTTGAGGGTCATGTGTCCCATATTATGATTCCGTCCTGTTTGGGGGGATAGTCAGAAATTCGCGGCCCGGCTGGCGGATGGACAGTTCAATTACTGAATCTTTACCGAAAACCTTTTCCATTGAATGGCAGTATTTCTTGAAATCAGATTCATGAACATAAACTTGGATGGTTCCGGCAAAACCGCCGCCATGCACCCGTCCAACCCCGTGTGAACCGAGAATTTGTTCAGTCAGTGTCAGGGCCAGTGGAATTGGTTGTCTTTTGGGGGTGGCAGGGCTGTAGCAGTTTTGCAGCAGCTCTCTGGAGGAATGACCGGACTCGGAAACAAGGCGCAGGAATTCAGTCATGTTCCCATCATCGAGTGCTTTGGCCTGATTTACAGCCCGTTCGTCTTCGCCGATGAAGTGAAACAGTCGAAGTACAGCTCGGTCCCCGGCGTATTCGCGGATATCATCGATGTTATCCAGAATTTTATTCAGGGTCAGCCCTTTGGCTTGATTTTGTCCGCAGCTTCTGGCGGCTTCAAACATTTCTGCCGGGATAGCAGCGTAATCCGGTGTCAGGTCGGCGTGACTGCCTCCGGTGTCAATTACGCAGAGTCGGTACCCTGTTCCGTAAAATCCATCAGCACAGCTGGCGGTTTTGAATTCCGGTTCTACGCGGGTAACACCCGGATTCGCAGGGTCAGTAAAGTCTATGGACAGAATCCCTTCATAAGAGGATGCCATCTGGTCCATGAAACCGCAGGGTTTGTTGAAGTGGAGATTTTCGGCTTGCTTGGCAACACTGGCTATTTCCAGAGGGCCGATTTTGCTGTCGTTGAAAAGATGGCTGAAAATGCGGCCTATCAGAACTTCAAAAGCTGCTGAAGAACTCAGGCCTGCTCCGGCAGGGATTGTGCTGTGTACACATGCATTAAATCCGCCGATATTCAGTCCAAGCTTGCTAAATCCTTCAGCAACACCGCGCACAATGGCTGCGCTGGTTTCATACTCATCTTCACGCGGCTTAGTGTCGGAAATATCAACTTTAATGGGATTGTACCCCTCGGAGAGAATTGTAACCGCATTGTTTTCTGATTTGGAAAAAGCGGCAAGACAGTCAAGGTTCACGGCAGCGGCCAGCACATGCCCGTGGTTATGATCGGTGTGGTTGCCGCCCATCTCGGTGCGTCCCGGTGCACTGGCAAAGCAGAGTTCATCGGGAGCGAAATTTTCAAGCATGCAGTGCAGAAGATTACGCATGCGCTCCCGTGATTCCTGAACACCCCCACGAGAATGGATCTGGCTGAACTGTTCGTCAAACCCGCCCTGTTCCAGATGCGCGCGGTAAGCCTCAATGGAATGCATGCTACCCCTCCCGGTCCAGATAATGAGTTTCCGGCAGGCCACGCAGCCGCTGGGCGCTTTGTTCAGCTGTGATATCGCGCTGAGGCATGCCCAGCATTTCAAATCCGACCATGAATTTCTTCACTGTGGCTGAGCGCAGCAGCGGGGGATAATAATGGATGTGCCAATGCCAGTGCTCGCCTTTCTCATCCAAGGTGGGGCGCTGATGGATGCCCATTGAATACGGGAAAGAAGTTTCGAAAAGATTATCGTAGCGGATGCCCATGCGTACCAGTGCATCTGCAAGGTCATCACGCTGGGACTGAGTCATGTCAGTAATTGCGCCCATATGAGTCTTGGGCAGCAGCATGGCTTCAAAGGGCCAGACCGCCCAGAAGGGGACAAGGGCGACAAAGGAATCATTTTCGAAAATGATTCGTTCCTTGTTTTTAAGCTCCCGTTCCACGTAGCGGCAGAGCATACATTGCTCCCTATCGTTCAGATATTCCTGCTGACGCTTGTCTTCAGCTTCAGGGATTACAGGAATGGAGCGGGTTGCCCAGATTTGTCCATGCGGATGCGGGTTGGAGCAGCCCATGATGTCGCCACGGTTTTCAAAAATCTGCACGTAGCCTATCTCATCACGTTCTCCAAGTTCTGCATACTGATCGCACCATGCATCCACCACTTTGCGCACATTCTTTGGCTGCATGCGTGAAATGGTCAGGTCATGGCGGGGAGAGAAGCAGACGACCCGGCAGATACCGCTTTCAGGTTCAACTTTAAAAAGATTGTCGTCATCACAAAATCCGTCCACGGACTCGTGAAGCAGGGCGGGGAAGTCGTTGTCGAAAATAAAAATGTCTTTGTAATCCGGGTTGTTCTCACCCTGGTTGCGGGTGTTCCCGGGGCAGAGGTAGCATTTGTCATCGTAGGCAGGGAGAGTGTTGCGGGATGTTTTTTCCTGTTTGCCCTGCCACGGGCGTTTAGTGCGGTGTGGTGAAACAAGCACCCATTCCCCGGTCAGGGGATTGAATCTTTTGTGTGGGTAATCCTGAAAATTATTACTCATTTTTGTTCCTTGCTTCGGATTCTGCAAACGATTGTGCAAACGTAACCGCAAACGTTTTCGGAAATATTGCCTCAAGCAACTTATCTTGTCAATAAGGTGTCGTGAGAAAGTCTCCGGCTTAGTGTATTAAAGATGAAAACATCGGATATATAAGGTTTTTAGAATGTATATTCCGAACCTGACTAGTCTGCTAATGTGCGGAAAATATTGCCTATTGAGATGCTTTCTAAAGTTATATAAAGTTCATCTACAACCAACCCGGCAGGATTCACTTCTGCCAATTTCGAACATAAGCGTGGACTTTTTTTGATTTCATTCAAGTTCAAATACGTTTCTCGTATTTACGGCATGAACTTACTTTGAAAAATCAGCCTCGCGCCGGATTTTGTGAGTAAGGGACATGAGTCTTTATCCCTCGGTAAAATGAAAAAATATTTTTCATTAAGGTCTTGATTTAACAGTTTTAAATTAAGATCGGTTAATTTTAATCAAGTTTTGATTAAGAGAGTGGGGATGTTTCGGGCTTTTCCTGCGTATACAGTTGTAAGAATGCCCATGGAGGCAATCAGCCTGTTATGATGAAGGGAAAACATTAAGAAGCATTAAACAAAGACATCGGGTGATTGTTTTGAGCTTAGAACAAAAGGCAATAGTCAATATTATCAAAAAGTGCACTGAAGGAGATAGGCCTTCTTGGAATACTTTTGTAGAAAAATATTCTGGGATAATCTATTTTACTATCAATAATACATTAAAGAGTAAGCTTAAATTTTACTCCCAGCATCATGCTGATGATATTTGCCAGAACGTTTTCCTGCGTCTTGTACAGAATGATAGAAGTTTGTTAAAGAGATATGATCCACAAAAAGCCAAGATTACAACTTGGTTAATGGTCATTTCAAGAAGTGTGACCATGGATTTTCTGCGCAAGGGAGTATATTGTTTAGCTCCCTTAGATGATTTCATTAATGAGCTTGAAGCTCCTGCAGATCCGGTCCAGGAAGGACTGGATATCCCGGAGCAGCTGCTTTCGCCTCGCCAGAAGCTTATAGTGAAGCTTTATTTTGAGGATGGGCTGGATATTTCAGAAATTTCCGATTTTATCGGAATCAAGGAGCAGTCGGTCAGGAGTGCCAAACATAAGGCCCTGACTAAGCTGCGATCCTACCACGGAGTCAGTGAGGAATCTTATGTGCTGACCCGTTAGTGTCGGAGATTAAATTCATTTTATGGATTTAACGGACACAGCAACCCTGCCGGTGCAAGGATGGACCGGCAGACAAAACAACCACGAGGTGTTCCATGGACGGAACCGGACGTAAAAGTTGCAGCCGCACGGAGAAGGATCTTCCTTTCGGCCCTACTCCTGCCTGCCCGGAAATTGATGAGATATGCATGTATCTCGATGGAACTGCTACCGATGAACAGGTCAGCAGTCTTGAGGCCCACTTTGCCGAATGCCAGCCTTGCAGAAAGGCTGTCGTGGAGATGAAGCGCACCCTCAATGGAGCGGTAGTCGCCCCTTTCGGCGGACACTGCACTGAAAAAGCCAAGGAGCTTGTTCAAGAAAAAGATTCTGATAACGATAATGACCGGGAGTTCAAGGTCATGGCGTGATAGAAAGACCTCCCCGACCCACTTCCTCTCACGTCTGCACAGCTGGAAACAGTTACCCCTTCATCAACTGTTTCTTCCCTGCCTTGATCATGCCGAATCCCGGTTCATAGGCTGATTGCCTCCTTGAGGCGCATCAACTTGTCCTGCGTATTTCACGCCGGACCCAAGCTGTTGTGCAGAACAGGAGGAAATCATGATCGACACCACCGCATATTTAAATAGTGTAAACAAGAACGCCACCCCTAAGACTCCAAGCAAGGATCTTAATAAAGACGCTTTCCTGAAGCTTTTTGTTACCCAGCTCAAGAATCAGGATCCCGTCAATCCCATGGACAACAAGGAGCAGCTTGCACAGCTGGCCCAGTTTTCCACCGTTGAAAGACTCACCAATATATCCAAGGCCATGGACGGCCTGACTAAAACCGTCAATGCAATGATGGGCCTCAATGCTACCGGCTATATCGGCAAAACCGTTATGGCTAAAGGGTTCGGTGTGTCCAAAAAAGGTTCTGACATTTCTTCAGCCAACATCTCTCTCCCCGCAGCATGCAAGACCGTCTATGTGGATATTTATGACAAAGACGGCGGGCTGATCCGCTCTGTTGAATTAGGCAGCAAGGATGCCGGAAAGTTTGATTTTAAATGGGATGGTAAAGACAAGAACGGTAATGACGCAGAAGACGGGCAGTACAATATCGCAATCCGTGCAGAAACTTCCAAAGGCAAGAAAGTACTCGCAACCACTGAAGTCTCCGGAAAGATCAAGGCCGTGAATATGGCTGGAGGTCAAAACGTTCTGGAACTTGAAGACGGCCGCAAGGTGCTTTTGTCCAACGTGACAAGAGTTGTTGCTTAACTTTTTACCACAAGGAGATTCTCATGGGTTTAAAAGGATCAATGTACAACGGCATCAGCGGCATCCGTGCTCACAGTCAGGCTATGAGTATTATCGGTAACAACCTTGCTAACGGTAATACCATCGGATTCAAGGGCGCGCGCACTTCATTCGAAGATTCATTTTACAGTGCGGTCAATACCGGTGGCGGAATCGGACAGGTCGGTCATGGCGTAGGTATCGCCTCTATCTACGGTGATTTCAAACAGGGCCCCTTTGAGCCTTCATCCGAAGCCACAAACGTAGCTATCGGCGGCAAGGGATTCTTCACCGTCCGTCATCCGGACACTGATGGAACTTATTATACTCGGGCCGGAAATTTCATTTTCAATAAGCAAGGGGTGCTCACCGATCCTCACGGTTATGTTGTGCAGGGCTGGAAAGTGAATCCCAATTCCGAAAGCGGAAAACCGGATATCATCGGTACCCCCACAGATATCAAGCTGGACCGTTTCCAGTCTCCTCCGGTGCGCACATCTGAAATAGCCATGAACGTCAACCTCAGCTCAAAGGCTGAGGACAAGTGCAATGTGACCGGACAGCCGTTCTTTTCCCTGCATCAAACTTGGAACGGTAAAAACAATCCTCCAATTCCGGCAGACCGCTATGCGTTTCAAAATACCATCAAGACCTTTGATGAAAGTGGAACCTCACATGACCTGACTATCTATTTTGATCCGGTCAAGGACAGTACTGTGACCACCGATGCGGCCGGTAACAGGGTTTACGAGTTTATTGTTACCGTGCCTCCCGGAGAAGACGGAAGGACCATTAACGGTACGGCTCTTAAAACTACTTCCGCAGCAGGCCTGCTTATGACCGGAACCATGACTTTCAACCCGCGTGGTGAAATGATCGGTATGAGCTCCTTCTCACTCAAAGGGGGGGCTACAGGTGGAATGCAGAACCTTAATAACTGGGTTCCGTCACCCATGTCTGATGACGGTAAGCCAATATTTACTGCGAACTTTCTCGGGAAAGCCAACGCAAACCTTGCCACTGACCCGGATGCAAACCCTATCACCCTTGATTTTGGTTTGAGCAACGGCAGTAATCCGCCAACATGGTCCACCCCGACACCGGCAGATGCTTCTGCCGTAGGTAATACGTTAGCTAATATCCCCAATTTCACTACTCCCAAGCGAAGTGCCT
Organism: Maridesulfovibrio salexigens DSM 2638; assembly: GCF_000023445.1. Taxonomy (GTDB): domain Bacteria; phylum Desulfobacterota; class Desulfovibrionia; order Desulfovibrionales; family Desulfovibrionaceae; genus Maridesulfovibrio; species Maridesulfovibrio salexigens. The sequence goes on from NC_012881.1 coordinate 557,130, forward strand.
CCTATTCAACTTCCTATGATACCGGAAACGCCCGTAACTCCCAGTCCCAGAACGGTTACGGAGCAGGCTTCCTGCAAGCTGTGGAGGTCGACCGCGACGGCGTAGTCACCGGTCGGTACTCCAACGGGCAGGTGCTCGATCTCTATGTGCTCACCCTAGCCAACTTCAACAACCAATACGGTTTGCGCCGGGAAGGAGGAAACCTTTTCTCCAGTACCCGTGATTCCGGTCCGGCCTTGACCGGACGTGCCGGAACAGGACCGCTTGGTTCCATCGCTTCCAACAAGCTGGAGCAATCCAACGTGGATGTAGGTGATGAGATGGTCAAACTGATCACCACCCAGCGAGGCTTTCAGGCCAACAGTAAAGCCATCACCACAGCTGACCAGCTTTTAGGCGAACTTATCCAGTTAAAGAGATAGTTTTTGAATGCCTTCGGTGGCTGGGCAACCTTTCAGTAAGGCTTTGCCGCTTTGTATGGACAACTGTTCGATAACAAAGACGCGAAGCATAATAGAAGGTTTTGGGATTCTTAAACCCTTTTGCAAAAGGGTTTAAGTCCCCGAAGGACCGCCGGAGGCAAACATGGGAGCACACCATGCTTGGCAATATATTTTCCATAGGCCGCGGTGCCATGCAGAACGCCCAGATAGGCTTATCTGTTCACGGCAACAACGTAGCCAATCTGAAGACCCCCGGATACCGCCGCAGGACCGTTATTCAGGATGAGAGCATGTCGATCAGGGAAGGTCGCTGGTCCTACGGTACCGGGGCCACAATTGATAGCATCAGGCGCAACCTTTCGCAGTTCCTTGAGCGGGGTGTTCTGGATAAAAGCCCGGAGTTCTCGCGTTGGAATGCAGAGGCGGGTAACCTTTCCATGGTTGAGAAATTCTTTGTGGAGAGCAAAGACGCAGGAATCGCCAAATCCATGGGGGATATGTGGGCTGCGTGGCAATCCCTTGCCGATAACCCGCAACTGGGAGCAAACAGGGTTGCCCTTGTGGGCGCGGCTCAGAAATTTACCGCCCAGCTTAGTTCTGTTGTGGGAGATCTTCGTCGCCAGCAGGATTTGATCACCACCCACTTGAAACAGGAAGTGGGTAAGGCCAATGATGCCATCAAGGAGCTGGCTGAGCTGAATAAGCAGATTATTGCCAATCCCAACGATAACACCTTGTTGGACCGCCGGGATATAGTACTGCGCGGCCTGTCTTCACTGGTGGATATCAGTGTGCAGGAAGAACCTTCCGGTCAGGTAATAGTGTCACTGGGCGAAGGGCAGAAGCTGGTTGAGGGCGCTAAGGCTTTTGAATTGAAATTTGAGCAGGGCGGAGTGCGGAATTCTCTGGCTCTCGGTTCCCCGTTCAAGGATGAAGTCCATTTCAGCGGTCAGTCCGGTGAAGAACTGACTATTCAGGTGGTCAGTGACGGCAATGCTTCCGGTGCGGCCCCGGCTGCGCAGTTCAAGGTATCGCGTGACGGCGGTAAGACTTGGATCAGCAACCCGGACGGCAGCGAGAAATTGTTCACTGCCGGGGGGCAGAATGATGCTGTAACCGTAGGCGGGGTCAAATTCTGGTTCGGAAAAGCAGGCAGCAGTGCCAGCGCAGCCACTACTCAATTAAAGGATGGAGACCGTTTCACCCTGACTCCGAAATCAGAAGTCCGCTGGTACAAGAACACTTCCACATCTGAATCCATCAGTCCGCTTGCAGGAAATGATGGTGAGCGCCGTTTAAAAGGCGGCTCCATTGCCGGACTTTTGCGGGCCAGAGATGAAAAGATAGGTTCATATATTGAGAAGCTGAATGCTTTTGCAAAATCCATTGCCTGGGAAGTGAACCGCGCCCATTCGCAGGGAGCCGGACTGGTCAATCATGCCAATACCATAGGGACGTACGAGGTGCGCGACAGTACTGTTCCTCTTGCCAAGAGTAACCTGCCGTATGCGGATAAGCTTACTTCCGGCAGTTTCAGTATGGCTTTCTACAGTGCCACCACCGGGAAAAAAGTTTCGGTTTCAGCAGTGGATTTCTCTTCTATCCCACCGGGTAAAAAGAATTTTGATCCGGCGGTTCACTCCCTTGAGAATGTGCGTGATGCCATAAATGCCAGTTTCCCCGGAAAGGCGCAGGCTGTGATCACTGACGGCAAACTTTCCATCAAGGGACTGGGCGATAATCGCTTCCAGTTTTCTAATGATACCAGCGGCGTTCTGGCCGGACTGGGCATTAATACTTTTTTTGAGGGGCATGATGCCGCTTCCATCAAAGTCCATGAATCCATTGAGGCTGATCCATCAAAGATCGGAGCCGCACATGTGAATGGAGCCGGGGAAGTCAACAAGGGTGATAACGCCACAGCACGGGCAGTAGCAGCTCTTACCGGAAAGAAGAATGTCAATTTCAAGTCCGGGGGAACTTCCACCGAGTCCAGTTTTAACGATTACTATTCTTCCCTTGTGGCAACTGTCGGATCTGATGCGGCTGATGCCAAGGCGAATCTGTCTATCTCCCAGACTGTACTTAAGGGGTTGGTGGATAAGCAGGAATCCGTGGGCGGAGTCAGTATTGATGAAGAAATGGATATTATCGCCAGTTACCAGCGTTCTTACCGCACAGCGGCTCAGTTGATCAAAACCGCCAACGAGATGTTCGATACATTGCTATCTCTTAAGTAGGGGGTTGATATGAGAATTTCCACCAATCAGATTTTCAATATGTCGCTTTACAACCTGAACTCATCCATGAGCCGCATGGCTGAGGCCAATATGCGCAACTCCGCCCAAAAGCGGGTGCTGGTTCCTTCTGATGATCCGGCAGCCATGGGCGGGATTATAAATTGCCGTTCCTTCGGTTTGGAAACCAAGCAGTACATAAAGAATATCAAGACCGCCTCCAGCTGGCTGAGTCTGGCAGACGGCGTGTTGCAGCAAACCAGTACCGATATAGGACGTATTAAGGAATTGGCTGAACAGGCTGCAACCGGAACCCTGACCGCTGAGCAGCGCCGTTCCATAGGTCAGAACCTGCGCGGGATTCTGGGCAACCTGCTTAATAAGTCCAATACCGAGTTCGGGGGCAAATCAATTTTTTCCGGGCATAAGCTGGATAGCAATGCTTATGAGGAGACCCTGCACGCCACCACAACCGATCCAGATCTTCCGGCAGGGTCTGTTGTCGCAGTGAAGGGGGCCTCTGAAAGTTCGGTAGATGTCCGGTTCACTTCCGGCGGAACCGTGGGTACCGATACAATCACCTACAAGTACAGTTCCGACGGCGGAAAGACATGGAAAAATGGAACTTTAAATCCCGGAGATACTGAACTTGCTCTCGGTCCGGCCACAGTAGAGCTGAAGAACGGAACCGCAGTGACAGAACATACGGATAAGGGCGGAACAAGGCTCATCGTTCGTCCGGCTCTTGAGTATAAAGGTGATGATAACGATGACCTTAATGTAGCTACGTATGGGGATACTCAGGTTAATACCAAGGCTGACGGCAAATTCCATTCAGATGTGCTGGTTCAGATTGATAAGAACGGGGATGTAAACACCCCTCCGATTACCTATTCCTACAGCCTTGATAATGGAGCAACCTGGGTTCATTCCAATGTCTCCGCTGACACTCGCCTTGAAGTTCCCGGCGGTAGCCTGACCTTGTCTCCCGGCGCCGGAACTACCTTCAGTAAAGGGGACCAGTTTGTCATCCGTCCCAATACCGCTGACCTTCGGCTTGATATCTCCCAGAGCCGTTCCATCAGGGTCAACAATGTGGGTAAGGAGATATTCGGCGGAATTTATACCAAGCCCGGAGCATCCAATCCGACTCCTTCTCCTGACGATAATAACAGCAATCTCTTTGAAACATTGGGCAAGCTGATCGGATACGTGGAAACCAACGATAAGAAAGGTATCGGCGAATGCGTGGCTGAGTTGAAGAAGGTCCATGAGCATGTGGAAATGAAAGCCGCTGAAATCGGTGCGCGCATGAACAGGGCTGCCAGTGCTGAAAAACTGGCTGAAATACGTAAGGACAACAATACGGCCCTGCAAAGCAGGCTGGAGGATGCCGACCTTGGTGAATTGCTCAATGAGTTGAAACAGAGCGAGCTTATTTATGAAGCCGTGGCACGCAGTTCGCGGATGATCAATCAAATGTCCATCCTCAATTACATGTAAGGAGATGAGCCATGGCAGATGTAGGAAAAGTAGGAGCACAGGTCTCCACCGCCGGGACGACCTCTAGTTATTGGTCCGGGAAAACCAAGTTTGAAAAACTAGGTAACGGGACCGATTTTGGGGAGATTGTAAAAAATACCCTGAAGCAGCAGGGTTTTCATCAGCGCAGATTGGAAAATTGGAGAGCCCAGTGGGTAAAGAAACAGGAAAGCCTAAAGGGACTCAATACCAAGATGACAGAGTTGAGTACCGCGCTCAACAAGATGAATTCTATCGGTAAATTCATGGGCCGGGTTACATCCTCTTCGGATTCCTCCTGCGTGACAGCCACGGCAGACAGCACAGCACCTACTTCGCCTTACAAAGTTGAGATTAAGCAACTGGCCCGTAATGACATCTGGACCTCCAATTCGGGGTATGCGTCTGAAAAGGATGTAATTTCCCCCTCTGGCAGCAAGATCAGCATCAGTTGCGGCGGCAAGACTGCGAATATTGATGTCCCGGGCGGTACTACAGTTGAGGGGCTGGTTAAGATGCTTAATGCCACGACTGAACTGAAGGATCTGGTGCAGGTGGAGGCGATCAAGACCGGAAATGAATATCGCCTGAAATTCAGCAGTTTGAAGATGGGTGAGGCTAACCGTATTACTTTTAACGCCTCAACTACGCTTCCTGCTTTGGCTCCGGCATCCATGACCAATTTGCAGCAAGGCCAGAACTCCAAGATCAAGATTGATGGGTTCCCCGAGGGGACGGATAATTGGATTGAACGTGACACTAATACAGTTACCGATGGTTCCAAGGGGCTGACCCTTAATTTGAAAAAAGCAACTTCGCCGGATTCGGTCATAGTCAATGTAAATACCGATACTGAGAAGATTATTGAGAACGTGCGTGAATTCGTTAAGCAGGTGAATATAGTCCGTCAGGCCCTGCGTGATATTTCCAAGGTTGATGCTACAAAAGATAAAGAGAAAGGTTCGATCCTTACCGGTAACTACGGGGTTCAGCTTGCTTCACACCGTTTCAAGGATATTACCGCCACAAAAGGGCAGGGGTTCAATAATTTTGACAGTGCAACCGGAGCCGGGGATAGATACAACACCTTAAGAACCCTTGGTATTGAAACTGAGACTGATCAGAGTTCACCTAATTTCGGATTGTTGAAGATTGATGAGGAAAAATTTGAGAAGGCCATGAAAGATAACCCGGACGGGGTGGCTAAGCTTTTCTCTGCTGACTACGAAGCCAGCACCAGCTCTCCGAATTTTACAATCAAATCGTTAATTAAAGGGGTTACCAAGCCCGGAACTCATGACGTTTCATATACTGTCAGCGGTGGAAAGATTACTTCCGCTACTATTAATGGCAAGGCTGTGCGGATTAATGGCTGGGAGATTACCGCCGATGACCTGTCCGGTCTGGGTATGGCTATCCGGGTTGATAATCAGACTGACGGTACTTATTCAGGAACAGCAGGAATTAAGACCGGGAAAACAATTGAAATGATTGAGACCCTTAAGGATATGACTAATTCCAAGACCGGTATCCTGAATATTATCAGTGAAAACTACAGCGGGATCATAAAGAATATTGATAAAAAATTGGATTATGAGAAGAACCGTCTGGCAAATCTTGAGAAAACCTTGAAGGCTAAATATGCCCGTCTTGATGCTGTGCTTGGGCAATACAGCGGTAAAATGCAGATGCTGCAGGGCCAAATTGCCAAGCTGGGCAGCGGAGCTAAAAAGTAACCTGATTTGAACTTTGCAAAGCTGTTATACTTGACTGAAAGGTGTTAAAATCAAAGCGAACTGAAGATTTTGATTGATTTTAAAACCGGAGGATTTATGCAGCTGGCCCGAATGATTGATTTGGCCCGTGGCTCGGGACGCGTTGATCTGGTTATCCGTAACTGTCGGGTGGTTAATGTGCTTAGCGGGGAAATTCATCAAGCGGATGTAGGTATTGCTGATGGATTTTTCTTGGGATTCGGTGCTTATAAAGGCAAACACGAGTATGATGCTAAGGGACGTTTTTTGCTTCCGGGTCTGGTGGAAGGGCATATTCACATTGAATCCACTTTGCTGACCCCGCCCGGTTTTGCCCGTGCCGTTGCCGAGCATGGCACAGCTGCCGTTGTTTGTGATCCCCATGAGATAGCCAATGTGTTGGGCCGGACGGGAGTGGAGTATATGCTCAAGACTTCCCGCTACTTGCCGGTGTCCATCTTTTTTATGTTTCCTTCCTGCGTTCCGGCTACTGCATTGGAGGATTCCGGTGCCCGGTTAAATTCTGTTGATGTGGAGCACTTCCTGCGTCTCTATCCAGACAGGATTCTAGGACTGGCCGAGATGATGAATTTTCCCGGAGTTCTTGCCGGGGATGAAGTGGTTCTTTCCAAGTTGAAAGCCGCCGCAGGCAAGGTGATTGACGGTCATGCGCCGCTTCTTTCCGGCATGGACCTGAATGGATATGTCCTTGCCGGACCGCGCAGTGACCACGAATGTTCAAATATTTCTGAAGCATTGGAGAAAATGCGTGCGGGAATGCATTTGATGATGCGTGAAGGTTCCCTTGAACGGAATATGGAAGACCTGCTCGGTGTGGTTAATGATTTCAATTCCCAGAATATTTCAATAGTTACTGACGACCGCAATGTGCTGGACCTGCGTGAAAACGGGCATCTTGATTACGGCCTGCGTCGGGCGGTTGCTCTGGGCATGGACCCGATCAGGGCGGTACAGATGGTTTCCATCAATCCGGCCCGTTACTTTGGATTGAACGGTTACGGGGCCATCGGACCGGGGTTCAAGGCTAATTGCTTTCTGGTGGATGATCTTAAGGATTTCACTATCCATGATGTCTTCTTGAGCGGATTGCAGTTAGATGAACATGATTTTGAATCCGGCAATGGCTTGCCTGTGCGCAGCTCCATGAATATCGGTGCTGAAATTAATGAATCAATGTTTGAGCCGGAAAAAGGCAGTGGTAAAATTCGGGTTATCGGAACTTCTCACGGTCAATTGTTGACTGAAAATCTGGTAATGGAACCGCTTCTCGAAGATGGCATACCCATTGCCGATCCCGCACGAGATATCTGCAAGCTTACTGTTATCGAACGGCATCGGGCCACAGGTCACTACGCTACCGGTTTTGTGCGCGGATTGGGAATTACCGATGGCGCTATTGCCGGAACAGTAGCCCATGACTCCCATAACCTGATCGTTGCCGGGATGAATGATGCTGACATGGTGTTGGCGGCGCAGGAAGTGGTGCGTATGGGCGGCGGGTTTGTGGTTGTACGTGAAGGCAGTATCGTAGCTACCTTGCCATTGCCTATTGCAGGTCTGATGAGTGACAAGGGACTTGTTGAAGTGGCTGATGGGGTGCGCGAACTTAATCGGGCCACACAAAAGCTGGGCTGTTCTTACAATCCCTTCATGCTTATCTCCTTTTTGGCCCTCCCGGTAATCCCCAGCCTGAAACTTACCGACCGGGGATTAGTGGATGTGGATGCATTTGATTTTACCGGGCTGTGGACTGATTAGCAGCGCTTTCCTCCGCAGGGATAATCTTCCAGTTCGCACATGGGCGGACCATCCCATTCCTTGCGGGCCGGGGTGTCTGCCAGACCTTGGCATACAAACTCAAGCTCCAGTTCCTTAAGCCGTTCCGGAGTGGGACAGCCGTGCTGATCATAGCCGCGTAATTCATAGTAGCGGCTTAGGTGCTGTTCGTGCTTTCTGAGATCGGCCTTTCCTTCTTCAGTGTCGCGGATTTCCGGCTTCTGCGGCATGCGGTCATCCCTGCGGGTGGTTCCCTGCCGGATGTTGAAGGCATGTTCCAGCGCATAGACCCTGTCTGCCGCCTGTTCCAGCTTTTCGGCAGTGTAATCCTCTCCGGTTGCTGCGCTGAGCAGTTCAGCCAAGCCTTCGAATATTGGTTTCTTCCAGACCAGCGGCATGGCGCTAATCCAATTGTTCACTGCTCCCTTACAGCGACCGATACAATCAGTCAGGGTGGTCATGCGTTCTCCGACAATTACAGCCGGGGCCGGATCGTCATCCACATTTTCCATTAGTAGCCCCTGTTCTTTCAAAATGGGAAACATGTCCGGGTCCGGCTGGCTGAAGGCCCATGAACGACCGCGCAGATGGTCGGCACCACGGGTGGAGGTGGCGTGTGCCAATGAGAAAACTCCGCTGGGGTAGGGCCCGCGCGAGAGTCCTTTGACGTGGTAGCAATAATCCATAGCCTGACCGCCCAGCCGTTTGGCAAGGGTGTACATGCCTTCCGCCACAAGGTTGCCCAGCCCTTGGCGCATGGCTGTGCGGTGCAGGAGCTCAATCTGGTCAGTGTGGTTTTCCCAGCTTAGGTCAAGTCCATCGCTTAATTCTTTACTTACCATTCCCCGGCTGTACAGGTCCTTAAGCATTGCCACAGTATTGCCGAGGGCCAGAACATCCATGCCGTAAGCATCGCAGATGTTTTCCATTTCCATGATCGCTACCGGATCGGTTATCCCGCAATTGGTGCCGAGACAGAAGATGCATTCGTATTCCATTGCCTTGCCGCTTTCTCCGGCACGCGAGCCTGATGGAATGCGATAATAATCCTTGCAGCGGACATGGCAGCCGTGACAGCCGTGCCTGCCGATCGAAAATTCTTTCCACGCTTCCGGTCGTAGATTGTCCGGCACATCTGCGCCCCGCCAATACTTTTCATAGTTTCGGAAGCCCGGTTCCCACATCAGCATTCCGATGTGAGTTCCGTACTGTCCGACTATATCGCGCTGGAAATCAGATTCCTTGAAAAAATTCCGGTCTTCGGCAGCAAGTTCTTTAAATTTATCAGCATCAGCGAGAGATATCCGTCCGCTACCTTTAACCACTACGGCCTTGAGCTTTTTGGAGCCGAGTACCGCACCGGATCCCCGAGCGGCGGAAGCATATTTATCCACCATAGTGGTCGCCACACGGACAAGATTTTCACCGGCCTGACCTATGCAGGCTACGCTTGAGGATTTACCGTGTTTTTCTTGCAATTTGTCTGTGGTTTCCCAGACGGACAGTCCCCAGAGCTCTTCTGCGCTATGCAGTTTAGCCCGTCCATCTTCCACCAGCAGGTAGCAGGGAGCCTCTGCCTGACCGCTGATGATAATCTGATCCAACCCGGCGCGTTTCATCATGAATGCAAGAGAACCTCCTGCATTACCGTCACCGAGGATTCCGGAATATGAGGAAAGGGTGCTGACTTCGACTCTGCTGGTAAGTCCCAAAGGTGTGCCGGAAAGGGGGCCTGCTCCGAAGCAATATACATTCTCAGGGGAAAGAGGATCGATATGCGGCCCGACTTCATTGAATAAGGTCAGTGAATTTAATCCACGACCTCCGATGAATTTCTGCGCAATGTCGGGATTAAGGGGGATTTTGTTTATGGCACCACTACCCAGATCAACCCGTAAAATCCATCCTGCCCAGCCGTGCATAAGCCCTCCTCTTTTACAGGAACCGGTTTCCGCTATTGAATATATATCATGGCTGAAGAACGGGTGGCAACTTTTCCATTAATGTTCATTGTCTTGGTGTAATTTACATAAATGTGAATAACTTAATGAAGTGTGTTTTTGATAAGAGTTCGAAATGTATTGAGTTTTCTTGTTTTGTCGTGCTGGCACTTACTTTGCTTAACTGCAAATATGTATCCTTCACTGCATGGACTTAAGCTTTCCGCGCTGTTGGCCATTTGTCAGGCCATTGAGCAGGCGCTTGATCTGGAGTCCGCCCTTGATGGAGTGCTCAGTATTCTATCGGAAAATCTGAGCATGAAGCGGGCGACAGTGACCCTCTACGACCCGGAAACCAAGCAGCTTTCAATTAATGCCTCCTACGGTTTATCCATAGAAGAAAAGCAGCGCGGGGTTTACCGTCTTGATGAGGGGGTCACCGGTCGTATTTTCCAGACCGGGGAACCTTACTATGTGCCGGATATCAGTAAGGAACCGCTTTTTCTTGATAAAACCGGGGCCAGAAAGATTGAACGTGCTAAAGTAGGATTTATCGGGGTACCGATTATCCTGCATAGTGAACCTATCGGCGTTCTGAATGTGGACCGTATTTTCGGTGATCACGTTGCTGCAGAAGAAGATATTGATTTCCTGAAAATTGTAGCCACTCTTATCGGCCAGTTCATCAGTCTTAATGAGAAGATCCTTGAACGTGAAGCAGCACTCAAACGTGAAAACACCTCGCTGAAATATCAGATCTCTAAAAAGTCCAAGGGGCTTTATATCGTTGGTCAGAGTTCGGCTATGGTCGAGGTCCAGCGGCAATTGGAAAAGGTGGCCCCGACAAAGGCTACAGTATTGTTACTGGGCGAGTCCGGCGTTGGTAAAACTCTCATGGCCAAGATTATCCATGAGCTTTCCGACCGCAGCAGTCATCCTTTTATTAAGGTTAACTGTGCTTCAATTCCGGAAAACCTTCTTGAATCCGAACTTTTTGGTCATGAGAAGGGGGCTTTTACCGGGGCTGCCTCCACCCGTCCGGGCCGTTTTGAAGAAGCTGACGGCGGGACAATTTTTCTTGATGAGATCGGGGAATTCCCCATGAGTTTGCAGGCCAAGCTCTTGCGGGTATTGCAGGAAAAAGAGCTGGAGCGGATCGGTTCAAACAAGACCCGAAATATTGATGTGCGAATTCTGGCTGCAACCAACCGTGACCTTGGAGTGCTGGTGGAGAGGAGTGAATTCCGTCTTGATCTCTATTACCGGTTGAATATCTTCCCCATCACCGTTCCTCCTTTACGGGATCGTAAAGAGGATATTACCGGACTGCTCAACTATTTTATTCAGAAAATGGCCGATGACTACGGGCGCAAGATGTTTTTTACCCCTGCGGCCCTTGATTCGCTTATGCTCTATGATTGGCCGGGTAATGTGCGTGAGATGCAGAACCTGCTGGAGCGGTTGGTGATCATGTCCGACTCCGAATACATCACCCTTGAATTTTTGAAATCATATCTCGCACCGGGACAGCGCGGAACTTCGAGTAATTCTTCCGGTTCAAGTGCTCCTGCGCCTAATGATGAATTGCCTCATTGTACTTCTCTGAAGGAAGTTGAACGCAATGAAGTTGTCGCCGCTTTGGAGCGCAGCGGTTGGATTCAGTACAAGGCAGCGGAAACGTTGGGCCTTTCCGCCCGTCAGATGGGCTACCGGGTAAAACGTTACGGTCTTGAATCCATGATTGCCGAAGGACGGGCCCGCCTGCGGCGGATGAAAAACAATTAAAAATTTCCTGACTGGCTAGTGTCTTGATCACTGGGATCAAGACCACGCATAAAGGCTTTTCACATTGGGTGAAAAGCCTTTTTTAACGCCTTGTATCTGGCGCATTCTATGCCGTTTGATATGTTTTTAATGATGGCAGGCTTTAAATGCCTTGCCTTTGTAGCTGTATTCCCATGAATCACGGATGAGTATCTGCCTTGCTTCAGGGAATTCTTCTTGAATGATTACATCATGTCGTCCTTCGGGATGGGTCCACATGGCGCTTCCACCACCCCATTTGCCGGGAATTTCCATGATGATTGTGTCTTTTGTAGTGGGTCGCCAGTGTTTCAAGGTCTGCCCGTCAAAAATTGCCCGACCGTCCGGGAGGATAACAACCGATGCGCCTGAAGGAGCTTTCCACAGTCCCCATGCCCAGCAGCCTCCGATATTTTTGAAACTGCCGCTGGTTCCGGCATTTTTCGGGGAGTCGTAAGGAGTATCTTCTTTGGTGCTGTCTTCAGAAAAATTCCACGTGTTCAAAGAGTGTCTGACAAGCTGTTCGGCTTCGCGGTCCGTATCTGGATAACGGCCCTGAAAGATGTAATTTACACCGTTATGACGGCTGGCAGCCAGCAGCGATTCATAAGTGGTCACATCGGCTTTTCCTTCATATTCACGGAAAATGGCAGGTGCACCGGAGACATGTCCATTCTTGCTGGAAACCAGTCTATCCAGAGGGAATCCCTGTTGTCTCAAGGCAGTGATCCAATTATCCAGCAGCTTGTCTATGGGTATTTTGCCACCGGGGGTTACGTAAAGCTCGATGCTTGAATCAAGTGAGGGCGATATGCACTGCTTGACCCGGTTGTCGCCGCGGGCAACCTGATTGTCGCTCCATCCGGGAGGACAGTTGACGCCTTTTGCTATGTCTTCGGCATGGGCGGCTGAGATACTGAAAAGAGAGAGTAAAAAGAATAGAAATATGGTTTTGTGCGGGATTTTCATTGGCATGCTCCAGTCTAATTTTTCAGCAAATATAATCGTTTTTGCTGACTTTTTCCAGAGAATGCAGTGAATAGATTATTATTCAATCTTAACGCTGAAATGGCCGTTTTTATTCTTTCCGAACCCTGAAACGTAGGTATCTATTTTGTTTTTATTCTGTTCGGTGTCTTTTTCAGGCTGACCGCTCTCGACCAGATAGTTTGCCATCTTGCTGGATTTGAAAAGATCTGTGCTTGAGCCCGTGTTCACGTTTACCTGAGCATTGTCTGAAAGAAAGCTGGCTACCCAACTGGAAGAAAAGGAATCCTTTCCTGCTCCTGCATTGATGTTCAGGCTTGAGTTCTCCTGCATCTTAAATCCTGCCCAGTGGATATTGATGCCGTCGTTTCCGTTTCCTGTGTTGATGTTTACCTGTGAGTTCCCATTTTGGTTAACTCCGGCCCATGAGATGGTCAAATTGTCATCTCCGTCACCGGTATTTATATTGGTCTGGGAGTTGCCGGAGGAATCAACCCCTGCCCACGAGATGTTAACTTCGTCATCGCCGCTTCCGGTATCGAGATTTGCCTGTGCATTCCCGCTCAACCCTAATCCAAGCCATGAAATGGAGACTTTATCGTCGTCATCTCCAGTTTCAATAGAGGTTTTAGCATTGTCCGTACTGCCGATACCGGCCCATGAGATATCTACAAAGTCGCGACCGCTGCCTGTGGATGCCCGTGTAGTTGCATTTCCGGAGTTGGCAATACCCATCCAACTGACTGAAAGTTTGTCGCCATCGTCTCCCATTTCAAGGTCTACTTCTGAATTGCCACTGGAAAAACTTCCCATGTGTACTGCATGCAGACTGTCTCTTCCTTTGCCTGTTGTGATGGAAACGGTTGCATTGCCATAGTTGCCTGTCCCAATAGATATGGCATCGATATTGTCGTTACCGTTTCCGGTAGCTATTTCCATAGTTGTATTACCGTAGTTGTCCGTTCCTATGGATTTAGCATTGATAGTGTCGTTACCGTCTCCAGTCTCTATTCTTGTAGTTGTATTGCCGTAGTTGTGTGAACCTATATCTCTTGCTTTTATACTGTCATCTCCATCTCCTGTATTAATTGTCGTGCTGCCGGTTATTGTTTCTGATTTGATTTTATCATCTCCGCTTCCGGTATCAACTTTGCTGTGTTCTATACGTCTGGCCTCGATGCTGTCATTACCTGCTCCTGTGTCCAGATTGCTGCTTACAATCCATGAAGCCACAATACGGTCATCGCCTTCTCCCGTATTGATATCTACTGAGGCCAGGTCATTCAGCACAACTACAGTGTCGTCGCCGTCGCCGCTGTTTATCTTGGCCTCATAAGCATTTGTAATGATGATATCGTTACCGGATGTATTGCTTTCGTTTGTATACATCCCCACGCGGAGTTTTCCGTCTTCATTTTCATTTACAATTGTAGTGCCATGGATGATAAACTTTTTGTCCCCTTCCCCTTCATGGCCTGAAATAGAAAGTAGATAACCGGATTTTTCAGTCCCGTCTTCGTTTACTGATTTGTAGGAACTTACATTGACCTTTCGTCCGGAAGAAGTTGTGCTTTCGGCAACGGTTTGCAGTTCATTGACTTCAAATGTTGTATCTGCGGTAAAAGCTTCCGGCTCTCGTGTAATCATTTCGTCCGGTATATAGTCAGGATAGTAGTCTTCATGCGCAGCCAACTCGGTCGCCTTTTTTGCAAGCTGCCTGCCTTCTTCTGATATCTCTACCTGATCTTTGGCTGTTCTCTGATCTTCCGGGGTTGGTGTGGTTTGATCTTCTTTAAGGTACTTGCTGGTTTTAGCGTCTTTTTCCAAACTAAATGTGGCAGTTTGCGGAAATGCTTCTTGTACAGCTGTGGAGGTCATTTCTTGTAACCTTCTTTAATAGATAGAAAATTGTCTTTGCATATAATGATGAATGCTTGCGTTATGATTCATTGATAAGTGTTATATCGACACTCTATGATATTTCTTTAAGCCTGAAATAATTGTCATGGTGCAGGTAGTTAAGGGCAGCAAATTTAAAGTCCCGATGAGAATTTCTCCGTCGGGACTTTAAATTATGAAAAAAGAGCATTCATCCATGCTCGGAAGATTGCTGTTATGCGTATTTGTTTTTGTGACTGCTACCAGTCGCTGAGCTTTCCCATTTCCGAAAGCGGTAGGGAAGATCCGAAATCGTATTTTCCGGGTTTTTCATGGCGAGTGAGTTCGTTTGCTGCAAGTTCCCGTAATTCTTTTTCAATAGTTGCGTACTCAACGCTATCTGCGGGGACAATAAAGGCTTTTAACCTTTCCCCTTCTTCTGGGCGCATCATCCTTACTGCGCATTCACGGACGTGCGGATTATTTTTGAAAGCAGCTTCCACACGTGCGGGGTAAACATTGATTCCCCCGACTTGGACGGCTTTATCTGACCGTTTAAGGGGCTTAAATTTATTGCCCTGCCATTCAAGATTATCTTGCAGGGTGTACAGCTGTTTTTCCCCTTCTGTCGAGGTCCTCTCGATTGTGGAATCCCCGGTCTGTTTCCAGTGTCCCAGCAAAGTGTACATGCCAGATGGGTCATGGCGGAATCCCACTCCTCCGGTCTCGGATGATCCGTAGACCTCAGTCATGCGGTCCAGTCCCTGTGCTTGCAGGCTGTTGATGGTTTCTGCGGGACATGGTCCGGTAGAGGTCACTCCGTAGACGTTTTCCGGGAATCGGCAATTAAGTTTTTCAAGTTTTTTCCAAAGCAGGGGGAAAGCGATGATCAGGTCACCGGGGAGCATTGTTTTAATCTGCTCTGTTCCGGGCAGTGCGGCCCTGTACTCAATTGGAATATCGAGAGCTTTGGGCAGCAGGATAGAGAAAAGAAATCCGTATATATGGTGACGGGGAACAAAGCTGACCACCCGTTTGCGTTCGTTAAAGAGCGCAGCAAGTGAATGGATTTCCTGCTCAAGATCAGAATAGCTGGAAACGGCAGGAACAGGAGTTCCGGTGCTGCCGGAGGTGAAAAATGTCAGTTGCTGCGGTCTGCCGTTAGTCTGCTTAAAAATCAGCTCAGCCATTTGAGCAATACTGCGTTTTGTCAGTTTGTTAGAATTAATGGCGAACTGGGTTCCGATTCGTTCAATAATTTTTTCCGGTTCCTGAATATTCTTTGAGTCGGGGATGAAATTATCGGCAAGGGAGTTTTCCTGACAATGGGTCAGCTTCTGGTTGTAATCCATTTCCGCAAGAAGGGCTGAGGAAATGATCTCCCTGATATCATGGGCATTCAGCTTCAGCTTGGTAGACATGATCAGTCCATCGCTTTTATGGAAATAAGCCCGAAATTTTTTCCGGCCTGTTCAATACAGCTGCTGTCACTTGGCTGTTTAGCAGCGGCAACTAGAGCAGGGCCAGCAGCGCAGATCATATCCGTCTGCTGCGCGGCAGTTGCAGTAATGCCGAGTTCAGTCAGTCTGCGCAGTGATCTGGCAGCGCAAAAGTTGTGCTCTGGCAGTTCTGCCTGCTGCAATTCTTGAGAGGAAAGGGTTTCAAATTCCAGCGCGCCGTATTGTGCGCTTTCAGCGTCTTCAGCAGGACCGAGTAGAAAAAAACAGGCCCCTTCACTAAGCGGAATCAGATCCTCCGCAACTCCCTTTCTTTCAAGTAAACGGCGGGTGTTGGTTTCCAGAAGGGCGGTTTTTTCATCCACCATACCAAGAAGCAACTTTTTCGCTCTGCCTTCGCTCAGCCAGCATCCGGCAGTCTGCAATGCCGCCAGCAAAGGGCCGTGTAACTGGCAGATGGTGGTGTACGGCTTGGGATTATTCAGGAAAAGAGACATGGTTGCCGCTGGGATATTGTGCACTGAATGGGAAAAAGACAGCGGTGAAGCACAGCCTGCACCGTGATCAATGATGGAGTCCAGAAATTCAAAAACAGTTTGCGAAGGGCCGTATCCAGTGCTGATGACTATTCCCATGTCTTCGGGCAGTGGGATCTCGGTTTTCAGGTCTTCCTGTACCGTTCCGGCTGCATCGTGTAAGGCGCGGCATCCGGCGAGCATTGTCATGCGGGTAAAGTGGTCAACTCTGCGCAAACGGCGCGGTGCAAAATATGAATTGAGATCGGAAGTATCTACTGTTCCAGCACCTTCAGGCAGTGCTGTTCCGATTCCGTGTAAGGCAAGGCGGATCATGCTGCCCCCTTTTTGAAAACAAGGGCGGAGTTGTTGCCGCCGAAGGCCAGTGAATCGCTGAGGGCGTATTCGGCTGTGATTTCCATGCGCTTGGTAACAGGGATTGCAGGCGATTCCGCAACGGCTTCACTGAATCCACTGGTGGGCATGAGCAAACCGTTTTGCAGAGACATGACCGACATCACCGCTTCTATGGCTCCGGCTGCACCCAAGGTGTGTCCGGTAAAACCTTTGGTTCCGGTAAATGGGATGCCGGGGAAAATTTCGCTGATGACCTGGCCTTCAACGCGATCATTGTTCTCGGTTCCGGTACCGTGAACATTAATGAATCCGATTTCGCGGGCATTGATTCCGCTGCGTTCAAGAGCATCGTTAATCGCCTGTTTCAGTCCGGTCCCTTCTGGATGCGGTGCAGTCAGATGGTAGGCATCACAGCAGGTGCCGTAACCCATTACTTCGGCAATGGAATCGAGCCCCAGCTCCTGTTTTGCCTCTTCGCTTGCAAGAATAAGAACTGCCGCGCCTTCACCGAGGTTCAAACCCTGCCTGTCCTTGTCAAAGGGACGGCATTTTTCAGTACTGGTGATCATCAGCCGGGAGAATCCGGTATAGGAAATTCCGCTCAGCGCGTCTGCACCCCCGGCAATAACCAGATCACACAGCCCCTGTCTGATCCATGAAGCAGCAATACCGATGGCGTCGGTGCCGGAAGAGCAGGCGTTGGTCACTGTTTGAACCGGACCGTTTAAACTGTAGTTCTCAGCCAGAGCCGTAGCAGGATTGCAATGGATATAGCTTTCGATAACTTCAAGATCAGACTCGTTGCCTTCGCGCCATTGCTGGTAGAATGATTTGAAGTTGAGCGAAGCTCCGGTTGATGAACCGATGCAGGATCCTACTTTCAGGCCGGACAGTTTTTCTGTATTTAGCGCGGCTTGGGTCAGAGCTTCATCCACAGCAGGAAAAAGCAGGTGCATGGTTTCGGTCAGTGCGGGAGTCCGGTCCTGTTTTTCCAGCCATTCCTGCGGCACCGCAAATACAGGCGAGTGCATGGGCTGGTCGTAGGAAAAATCGGGTTCAAAAGTCGGCTGGACATCTCCGTTCAGCATGGTTTCTAAACATGTACGGGGGTCTTTTCCGGCGGCACAGATGCAGCCGCAAGCACAAATGCTGACGGGACGGTCCATGAATTAGGCCTGTCTTTCCTTGATGAAATCAACAAGACTGTTCACGGACTGGAAGGCAGTCTTGCCCTCTTCCATGTTCTTGATTTCCACATTGAAATTTTTCTGAACCAGAACCACGATTTCAACCGCGTCCAGTGAATCAAGTCCCAGCCCCTCGCCGAACAGGGGGGCGTCATCTTCAATCTCGTCCACGGTTACGTCGACAAGATTCAGTTCATCAATAAGCAGTTCTTTTAGTTTAGTATGCAATTTTACCTCGTTATCAATTTTTGTCAGTTCCACAGATTATAAAAATTGTAGAACTGGTATGGATTGTCCTGACAATATTTTTCCAGTTCAGTGGAAAATTTCTGGGCATAGGGAATAAATGCCTCAGCTCCGCGCACTTCCCCTTTACCTGTGTCCGCAGGTACGTAAATAACTTTTGCTACCCGGAAGAGTCCTTCCCCGGCTTTGTTGCGGCTGGAAAAAACTATAGCTATAGGCGTATCAGTTGTCGCTGCAATTTTGAACGGGGTTATCGGCAGTTCAATTTTTCCGCCCAGAAAATCAACCTGAACATTATGTCTGCTCTCACTCATGGTCCTGTCTCCGTTGATACAGAGTACAGAATTATCACGCAGGGCAGAGAGCATTTCCAGAGTGCCGCCCATGGGGGCAGCGGGGTTGATTACAGTGATTTCCTCGACTTTACTTTCACTTCCTTGGCCGTTTCCGCCGGAGACCTTCCATTTGAAGGAATGTTTGTCCACATCTCCGCGTTCCATGAGCATGACAACAGCCTTCGGTGCATCCAGAAAGCCGAGGTATGAAAAGCCCATCTGCCAGCAGCCCACATGACCGGTGAGCAGGATCAGCCGTTTATGTTCGGCGTAAAGTTCTTGCAGCTTATTTTTGTCTTCTCCGGAACCGCTGCCTTTAAAATCACCCAGAATGCGCAGCACAGCCCGGTCGACCAGCATTTTTCCGAAATTCCAGTAAAGCAGAAATGTATGGCGTAATTCGCTCAACCTGTTTTGCGGCTTGAACCTGCGGCGGATATATTCAGCAGGCCTTTTGCCTACTCCGGGCAGCAGAGTGTAAAAACCGACTACAAAAAACAGGAGGAAATATGCTCCCGGTCTGCCCAATATACGGATCAGTCCGTAAAAGATATGATGGAAAAATGCGGGGGCCAGACTTCTGCTGGACCATTTTTTGTCGCGATTCATAAGGCCAGCCCCGATCTACTGCGGTTTCATATCTAAAAACCGTTTAATGGTAAACGCCATAATGTAGATCGTAATGCCGATAATTGCTGCGAATGACGGCCCTAAAACCAGTGAACCCAAGACCCATTCATAGAAGCGATCCAGTGCTTCGTAGCCTAGTGTCTGCAATGATATTTCGGTCAGGAACTGGTTGTAGCGCATATAGTGCCCGACCTCGATACACAGGGCCGGAACCAGCGGCGGAATGCAGAGCTGGCTTACGGCAAGTCCGGTAATCTTGCTAAGCCTGAAAAATCCGCAAAGAAGAAGGATCGCAATTGAGTGCATGGCTATGAGCGGCAAGGTGCCCAGCAGCATACCCATGGCCCCGGCAATTGCCAGATTAAGCGGTGTCTCATCTTTGGAGAGCAGGATGCGCAGTGAACGCAGGGGGTGGATGGGGGTTATTTTCCCCTCTTCATCCTTGTCGTACTGGCGGTGGGGCACAGGCATAAACGAACGCATGGTCAGCTTTGTATTCAAAAGTGAAATGCGTACATTATCCTTGATGGTATCAAAATGCGAAACCCGTTCGTCCGGTGAAGGGTAGTGCACTTCAATGGGCAGGTCTTTCAGCTCGTATCCGGCCCATGCTGATTTTACCAGAATCTCTACCTCAAAGGCGTAGCGGGTTTCAGAAGTTTTTATCACGGAGAAAATTTCCAGCGGGTAGGCGCGGAATCCGCTTTGCACATCACTGAGTTTTGATCCGGTCTGAACCCTCAGCCAGAAATTGGAAAAGCTGCGTCCGAACTTGGAGGCTCCAGGCACATTCTGCCCTTCGAAATTCCTGCTGCCAACGAAAATAGCTTCAGGGCTTTGCTCGATTGCTTCCAGAAAAATCGGGAGATCTTCAGGGAAATGTTGTCCATCGGCATCAATGGTGATTATGTGGGTCTTGCCCAACTCACGAGCTTTGTCCGCGGCGGTAAGGATAGCCTGACCTTTGCCGAGATTTTCCTTGTGGCTGACCACAGTAAGTTCAAGGTCGCTGATTTTATCAGAACCGCCGTCAGTGCTGCCGTCATCAATAATCAGCACTTCACCGTAGTTCAGAGCTCGTCTGGCAACATCGCGTAAAGTTGCACCGTGGTTATATACGGGGATAACGATTAGCGGCTTAACCTGCATAAGCGGAATCTGCGGCTGACTTAGTAGATGTTTTATTTCCGGGCTGGTCATCAAATTTTATCAACTGGTCCCAGAGAATCCCCCGGAATCCAAATTTTTTCATAATGTTAATGCGTTGCTGGCCTTCGTCAGGCGGGAATAGTCGATCCCTGCGTTTCTTGAATCCTTCGGTCAGGGTCGCATTCATCTCATCTTTATCGAGCCGGGGGGAGAAGTAATAAAAAGGTTCAAGCAGCGATTGGTTGGGGCGGATTAAACCCTCTTTAACGGCTCTTGTAAAGAGCGGGGTTCCCTCATGCAGCCGTATGCCTGAAAATGGAAAAACTACACAGTTACGCAAAGAGTTAATGTTATCTATCCCTTCACGCACTGTATCCATAGTTTCATCAGGTCCGCCGAAAATTACAAAATGGGCGCATGGAATGTGTTGCTGCACACATTTTTCGTTAAATTCCATGACCTCATCGAAAGTGAAGCTTTTCCGCAACCCTTTGAGAGTGGTGTCGCTGGCGGCGTCAGTTCCTACTTCCATGGCTTGCAGGCCGGAACGTTTTAGCAGGGCCAGTTCATCTTGTTCAATAGGACCGGGCTGGAAAAATCCGCACCAGCTGATTTTAATTTCGCGGCGTATAATTTCTTCGGCCATTTGCAGGTAATGACCTGCGCGGTCATTGAACACAGAGTCGGTAAAGAAAATATTATCCGCACCGCAATTGCAGAGCATTTCAAGCTCATCTGCAATCTCATTTACCGGACGGACCCGCATTTTATGCCCTTCAAGGTGAGGATAAGTACAGTAGGAGCAGCAATGTTCGCAACCACGCTTGGTCTGCACATTAATAACCCCGCTTTCTTTGAGGTAATAGCGCAGTAGCTGCGGGTCCCAGTGCGGAACCTGTATTTCGTGGCCGGGAATTCCTTTTTCCTTGCCGTAAATATGTCTTGTCTTTTTACCCTGTTCCAGCTGTGCAATAAGCTCGACCATTTTGCGCTCACCCTCGCCGACAATACCGTAGTCCGCCCCGGTGAAATCAAGGATTTCCTCCGGCAGCAGGGAGAAACCTGCGCCCCCGGCAATGACCGGAATTTTGGCTTCTTTCAGTACGTCCACAATGTTTTTTGCTTTTTGGATGAACTTGTTGGTGTGGGAGGTGAAGGAGTCTACGTTATCCACATTGCGGATTGATATTCCGGCGTAATCCGGTTTTGCCTCAGCAAGCGCAGCCCGCAGGAGATCAAGGGAGTTGCCCGCCGCAAGCATGTCATATTGGATTACTTCGTGTCCGGCATCATGCAAGGCACCTGCAATAACCGACATGCCGATGGGGTAAATCGGGTACGGTTCTACATTGGTGTTGCTTGAAATGAGAAAAACAATGGGCATGGTGCGTTTAGAAAGTCCTGTCTATGGGATTAAGAGTGCCATTCTTCCATTTCTCGCAGAGCTCGGCAAAGAAGTCCGGTTGGAACATCATCAGTTCATCGTTTTGGACGAAGAGCTGGACAGTGCAGCCGGTGGTCGCTTTTTCTCCGGCAGCATCGCGGATGATGAATTCGTAATTCATGCGTGCGGCCTCGGTCCAGTGCAGCAGGGTTTCAATACTGAAAGTTTCCCCGAAACGGAGCGGTTTGATGTAATCCACCTGCATTTTTTTGATCGGCGCGGCTACTTTGTAACGGTAAAAATCCATATACCCAACACCGTACAAATCACCGAGTGCAGTGCGTCCGTCTTCAAAATAACTGGAGTAGCGCCCGTGCCAGACAATATTCATGGGGTCCACTTCTTCAAAACGGACTTTGCGTTTCACAATATGGCGCAATGGTTCAGGCGCGCCTTCAATTTTCGGAAAATATGATTTGCGTGCCATTATAGTTCCTCCGGTCCGAATATTAGCTGGTAGGTTGCCGCGGTTTCCCCATCTACTGTCAGTGAACATATGGAGATGTGGTTCAGTCCTTTGGCCTTGAGGGAAAATGTGAGATCCAGCTTTTCCATCGGTTTGACCGGACGCAGGAATTTACAGCGGGTAATTGATTGCATGATTAATTTTTCCGCAGGGTATTCGCGTTCAAGGGCTTCCATTGAAGAATTCTGTCCGAGCAGGGTCTGGATTACTCCGGGCAGGATGGGATTGCCGGGGAAATGTCCATCAAATCCCGGAAAAGATTCCTTGAAAATATATGAACGTTTGTAGCCGGATTCTGTTTTCTCAAGATCGCTACAGCTGTTTGAAATATGTTCGTTCAGTTCCATATGCTTAAAAATCCTTTATCGATCCGGAATTAAGGAAAAGTTCCAGAGTATATCTGCCCTGCGGATCGTTGATGATGGTATGGGCTGCAAATTCACGTTTGCCGATTATTTTTTTGCCTTTAGTAATGATATTTGCCTTTTTGAGAGCTGACTGCTGCGGGGCGAGAAATATTTCATAAATGCAATGCATGGATTCATCATAAAAATGCGGAATCATACGCAGGAAAGGGGAGCTGAAGAGTTCTTTTGATTCAAATCCTCCGGCATCATCTGCAGTAATTTCAGCCACCAGAAGTTTCATGCCCATGTCGTTTAACATGACCACCCGTGCGTGTTGCTGGGCAGGATTGAGTTGCAGCATGCCGCGTAAGGGCATCCTTTTATCCGCAATAGTAAGCACACCTGAATGTTGCAGCAGATAGGACGATGAAATCACAGAGGGCTCAGTATTAACTACGCTGCGCGATGAACATCCTCCCAGTATCATGAAGACCAATAAAGGTATCAGGAATTTTAATTTACGCATGCTTGTCCTCGCTCAAGCGCAACAGTTGCGGAAGTATAAAAATCGCGCAGCAGAGGGCCGCCGTGATCCCGATGGAAACTGTTGCTCCTAATGAATTGAGCGAGGGATGCTTGGCAAAAACAAGAACTCCGAAGCCCGCCAAGGTGGTCAGACCCGAAATTTTTACAGCTTTGATGGTCCACGCAGAAGGTGTTTTAATTTCCTGAAAAACCATAAATATTCCGTAATCGGCTCCAAGGCCGATGACAAGCGGCAGGGCCACGATGTGGAAAATGTTAAGCGGTATCTGCAAAACGCCCAGCAGGCCAAAGGTTACAGTTACCCCGAAAATTGCCGGGAAAAGTGCCAGAATCGCCCGGCGAAGATTTCGGAATAATCCTAAAATTAGCAGTGCCACCATAATTCCCGAGCAGCTGATGAATTTGATAATGTCCAGCTTCATTTCCTGTTCAAGGTTTGCTTTGAAGCGGGATTGGGAAACGAGGCGGACGCCCAGTTCCATTTCTTTCTGCGCTGAATAGTATCCATCCACCTGCTTGTTATCCGGGAGCAGGGTCATGACCAGTTTTTCCTGTCCGTCATTGCTCGGCGGTACAAGTAAATCATAGATGAAGCTCAGTGGTCCGGTTCTGTATATCTCTGCGCTAAGGGCAGGTGCTGGAGCTGCGAGTAGGTCCATAGCCGGGGTAAATGCGCCGGATGCAAACCCTAACTTCTTGCCGCTTTCCAGAACGGTTTGCTCGGTATCTTCTTTTCTGCCATCCCAAAATGATGCCCAGCGATTTCTATTCTCGGCAATAGTTGCAAGTGAAGGCAAGGTCTCGGCAATGCTGACCGCTTTAATGTTGACCAGATTTTTATTGATATCGGCCCATGCTTTTTCATTGGTTTGCAAGGCTGTTTCCATATCTTTTCCTGTAGCAAAAAGCATGGATTGGGCGTGCATCTGGCTCCAATTGTTCTGAAAATGTTTTTCCGCATGGGAAAGTTCTTTTGAAATGTAGCCCAGATTTTTCAGTTCCGTGTCGAAATTGTTGCTCAATGCGCCTGCAATTGAAATCGCAAAGATAATTCCTGTGCTCCAAAGTATGAGTTTTTTGTTCCCGTTAATCTGGAAAATGGACTTACTCTTTCCTGCTTCAGGAAATGAATTGCAGAACCGGGGTACAAAGAGCAGGGCGTAAGCGCAGGCCGCAATTATTCCGGCAACAGAGAATATGGAAAGTTGTTTGATGCCCGGAATGCCTGATACATAGAGGGCGGCAAAGGACGCGCATGAAGTCGCGGCACCGAAAAGCACAGGCTTGCTTATTTTGCGCATGGCTGCGGCTTTGTCCTCAGGGTTTTCAGCCAAGGAAAAATAGGTGTGTACAGCAAAGTCGATGGAAATGCCCATTAGAACAGCACCGAATCCGATGACTATTGCGGACATGTCATTATAAAAAAATGCGCAAAAGCCCAGTCCGGCCATGATTGCAACGCCCGGAGCAAGGAAGACGCTAAGAGCTCCTTTACTGCGGAATCCAAAGAAAAACAGCAGGATTAATGCGCCAATGGAGATAATTGAAACCGTCAGGATATCTTTTTTTATGACCGAAGCATTGGCGGTTGTGTAGCAATGCCCGCTCAGCATTTCGATATAAATGTCAGATTGTTTGAGATTGTTTTCCGTCAATGCTGCTTTTTTTATTTCCTTGAAACGTTCCAACAGCAGAATCCCGTTTTTAGAATCAGTCATGGAAACATTGGTTTTGGCAATGAGCAGCAGTCCATTTTTTCCGGCTACAAAATATCTATTACCAATCCTCTTGGTGCGAGGAAGGTTCTGCATGGATGCAATTTTTGGGAGATAGATAGTGCGTAAATTAAGCGGGTCAGCGGCTATAATTCCGCGCATACCAATACCTGCCGGAGACATAAGCCGTCTTTTTGCGTCACTTAAGCTCCTGTCTATTGCCGCTTCGCCGGTAAGTTTTTGCAGCTTCTTCAGATCATTTTGTGTGGTCAGATTTGGTGCCTGTTTGAGCAGATAGTCCATTATCTGCTGCGGAGTTGTTTCCAGTGAATTGGAATCCTCAAGCAACGGGGTATTCATCTTGGCTGCCATGCTTTGGGCAACAGCACCGATTTTATCTTCGTCTAAAGAATTGCTGGAGATGGAAATAAGTATTTTTCCGGCCAATGGAGCTTTTTGGAGCAACGCGAAATCGCGCTTGATATTGCCGTTTTCTCCGCTGGGAAGCATGGCTGAAATGTCTTCAGAAAAAGAAACTGAAAGCAGCGGGATGACGAAGAGCAGGATGAAAAGAATAAGAAACAGCGCGCTTTTTGTTTGATGTCTTCTGTTTTCTGCTGCGGGAGTATTCAACTTGTTGAAAAACATTTTTACTCTTTCAGGAAAATATCCTGATCCAGTTTTTGATTTAACAGCACGTTGCTAAAAATTATTTTTGTGTAATCACCACTCGGTTCATGCAGTTCGATAGACTCAAGGTGAGTCTCATCGGGAGCAAAAAAGATGCGGATCAGATTTAAAAAATGTTTCGTTTTGCTCGATTTCGGAGTCAATTCCATCACTGCCGGGGAATAGTTGGTAACTTTGATTGAATAAAGGGATTGCAACCATGGGATATCCATGGTTGTCCAAGCCAGAATCTGTTCCGAAATTATAGCCATTTCCGGTGAGGTTTCGGTGTTGAATTGAGTTGATTCTTTGCTTGCCCCGTCCCATTTCAAGCCTTTCTGACCTTTCAGCAGGAAGCCGGATACAAATGGAGCAGTGTATTCCCAGCGTAAATTATTCGGGCGGGCAAAACAGAATTTACCCTTGGCTTCCATTACTTCTGCGAAAAGAGTGATATGGCTTTGCTGGGTAAAATCGCTGCTGATGGATTTTATGGATTGCGAACGGGTTTGCAGTTCCTTTAGGAAATCAGACTGCCTGTCTGCAATTGCGTTGCTTGCTGAAATGACCAGAAGCAGAAAAGTGAGCAGAATTGTTTTTTTTACAATTGCCATGAGGATGCACTCTCACCGGTTTTTGCCTGTGTAAACAGTTCTGCAATAGATTCGTCCTGCGGCACAAAGAGCTTAATTTTGCCCTCGGCTAAAGTTCTACCTTCACAGCTGATAGTCCCTTCTACTACTGCGAATCCGTCAAAGTCACCTACAGTCTGAACGCTGATCAGCAATTCGTTACTGGTAAATTTTTCGGCCTTTTGGGGATGAATCTGGAATTTCTGCACTCCGACAAGATAACCTTCCGGCACTGGCTGACCGAGTGATTTAAGACGGTAACCACACACTGCGGCGTATGTCTGGGCCACCAGTTCTATATAAAAAGGTGCCAAAACATTGCCTTCTTTTCCTTTGGCTATGCTCTTTGTGGAAAGGTCTGCCAGCGCTGTTCCTGCCCCTTCTTCGACAGTAAGCACACTGTCCAAGAGCAGCATCTGCCCGCGATGGGGCAGCAGTTTTTCAGCCTGCATGGGAAGATTCATTAAAAACTCCGAGATTAATTGCGCCAGCAGAGCGGGTCGGATGAGAGATAGTCACCGTTCAGGTGATGGGCCATGCCACGGCAGCCGTAACATTCTGCGCTTAAATCGCATGTCTTGCATGGTCCGGTAATGGTCTGGCGGATGTTGCGCAGATTATTGAATACGTCGCTCTGCGAAATAATATTTTCAAGTGTGTCAAACCGCAGGTTGCCTGCGGAAATATCCACGCCCGGGCAGGGAATAACTTCCCCGGTGGTGGTTATGGTGCAGGAATAAAAATGCCGTTTGCAGGAAAATGCAGCAACAGGTGGTTTCGGCTCCCATTCTATTCCGAATTCTTCACGGTCAATGTGTGAAAGCTCATCGAATAATTCCCCGATCTGCTCAGGATTGAGAGCCAGCTCCATGTGATCCTTGGCCCTTCCCTGATCGGTAATGGTTTCAAAGTAGGGAATTATTTTACGGGTGCGCAGCCAGCGCCACATTTCCGGGATTTCTGCATAGTTCTGTCGGCAGATGATGGTCTGGGCACCGATGGGGATATCACCTTTGCTGTATCCGGCTTCAAGGAGATTGTTGAGGCCTTGGCGAATGGCTTTGTGGGCGTCTTTTTTACCGGCCAGCATATCCTGAATCTGCGGGTCAAGGCTGTTGAATTTAATCACCGGCTGTACTCCCATGGAATACAGTTCAGATGCTATTTCAGGGGTGATTCTGGTTCCGTTGCTGAACAATTCAATTTCCAGACCGAGTTCATGAATATAACGGATCACATCCATAATGCGGGGGTAGAGCATAGGCTCTCCCCCGCCAAGGATAATTATCTTACGCGCGCCGAGGTCCCGGCACTGATCCACCGCATCGGTAATCTCTTCGAAATCCAGCTCATTATTGAGCTTTTCTCCGGATGAGGCATAGCAGTAGATACAGCGCAGGTCACAAACCCTGCTCAGTTCAAGCTCTGCTGTGAGCAATTGCTTGTTTTGGAGGGTATGTTCAATTTCAGCCGTGGTAAATGGGCTTCCCCAGCAGCGGTTTGAATTCATGTTTCCGATATTCCGTTTAGTTCAGACGACTAAGTTCGAGGTTAATGGAGTTGGCAAGGTTTTTAATCCAGGCATTGTAGTTGCTGTGGATCATGTTGCCTTTATGTTTCAGGTTAGTACTGTCTTTGTAATTAATACTGTAGTTCTCAGGGGTGTAGGTGATATCTACGACGGCCTGATGGGAACGGAGGTTCAGGGTTGCAACCAGATGTCCGGGAGCAACATCACTCATCTGCCAGCCACGGTCGTAGCCACCTCTGATAATGGCTTTTTTTACTTCGTCCATTGAGTGGTGCTTCTCGCTGGTGTACGCGATCGGAGCCAGTTCAATGTTCTGGATAGGAGCGGTTCTGCATCCGCCGAGAAAAAGTGCGCAGGCAACAAGTACAAAAGCAACGATACGGAGATTCTTCATCTGTAGTTTCCTCGTTTTGAAAGTTAAATTTGTGAAAAATGCTGTTACGCTTCCTGATTCATTCCCTTAATGTAATCAACCATAGTTGTTTTAACCACTCGGCGCAATTCAATATGCGGATTCTGCATGTTCTTGAATTGTTCCGGGTAGATGGGGGGAAGTATTCTAGTACGAACTTTTGCAGGACATATTAACATGTGTCCACGGGGGAGCATATTATAAGTCCCGGTAATGCACAGAGGTACAATGGGCAGCCCTGTCTGCATTGCAATATGAAAAGGACCGGAATGGAAGCGGTTCAGGTTGCCGTCTTTGCTGCGGGTTCCTTCAGGGAAAAACATGAGAGAACTTTTTTGCTCCACTGCTTTTTCCGCCTGTTCAATGATTGTATCCAGATCATCTTTTTCCACATTAATGTAGCCCGCAAGTTTCATATAAAATCCGTAAAATGGTATTTTAAAGGGCCAGTTGCGCACTGCCATGCAAATGTTGCGTTGTGGCTGCAAGGAGACCAGATAGGGGTCAAAGAAAGATTCGTGGTTGGCAATGATGATGCATGGCTCGGGGAGTTTTCGTTGTTCCGGCCACTTGATATCAATGAACAAGGATATCAGTTTTGAACTGGTCCAGCCGTAGTACCAGATCATTTTGCGCAGGGTTTCCGGTTTTTCCCATTTCAGGATGCGGGTAAAGAACAGGTAGCAGAGCGGCGAGAGAATGACCCCGGTCAGGGTCCAGAGGATGATGCTAAGGTATATACCGGTGTTAATCCAGATGAGTTTAAGAAGTCTGGGCATCGGACAATAAGGGAAGTGGAAAAAGCCGCTTGTATTAAGCGGCTTCGTCTTTTTTGCTCAGGATGAACTTATGCAGGTCACCGAGAGTACGGATAGCCTTGAAGGCTTCGTCTTTCTTGATTTTGATCCCGAATTCCTGCTCCAGAACGATGACCATATCCACAGCATCAAGGCTGTCGAGATCAAGGTCATCCTTGAAGACTGCTTCGGGGACCATTTCATCAAGCTCCAGCTCGAATTCTTCGGCAAGCGCAGAGTTGATTCTTTTTATGAGTTCTTCATCTGTCATTATGATCTCCTCAAAACCAGCGATGTATTTATACCGCCAAGGGCGAAATTATTTTTCAGCGCATATGTAATTGGTCTTTTCTGCAAATGCAAGGCGTTGTTTATTGCAGAACATTCCTCGGATGGATTCGTGAGATTTGCTGTGGGAATTATTGTACTTTCCTGCATCATGCGTACTGTTGCGATGGTTTCTATGGCTCCACTGGCAGCCATAGTATGCCCAAGATGTCCTTTTAAACTGCTGACCGGGGGAGTAGTGCCGAACAGGTTTGCCACAGCCTGTGCTTCGGAAGCGTCTCCCTGCAAGGTTCCGGTGGCATGGGCGTTCACATAGTCAATTTCAGATTCAGCAATTCCGGCATCTTTCAAAGCGTCTTTCATGCAGAGGTTGATGGCATCAGCACTGGGGGAAGCCATGTTGCTGCTGTCGCAAAGGGAGGAAAAACCTGTGATTTCAGCAAGAATTTCAGCCCCGCGTTCTCTGGCATGTTCATAGCTTTCCAGCAGGAGTATGCCCGCTCCTTCGGAACAGACAATGCCGTCCCGGTCGGCATCAAATGGCCGAGATGCACTGGCGGGATCGTCTGCACCGGAAGTGGAGGCCGCTTCGATAATATCGAAAGTGCCCACGGTCAGGGGATGTAATTCATCTGTTCCGCCGCAGAGCATCGCATCCTGTTTGCCGGAAGCAATGGCTTCTGCAGCCAGTCCGATGTTCTGACATCCGGTGGAACAGGCAGCCGAAGCTGCAATAACCCGTCCGCTGATTCCAAGAAACTGAGCAAGGTTGGCGGCGGCGCTATGGTTCATAATCTTGAAAAATTCAGTACTGCGGATTGCCTCAAGGGAATTTTCAGGAAGATAGAGCTTGAAAAATTGTTCAAGGGCCTGCGAACTACCTGTTGTGGAACCTACGGAAAGTCCGGTCCGGCCTCCGGTCAAAGTGTCTGTGTCCAGTCCCGCCTGTTCAATGGCTTCAAGAGCAGCCAGCGCAGCGAAAATAGAAAGATTGGACATTGTTCGGCGAGCTTTGCGGGGAATAGCCTTGGCGTTAACTTCCGGGACCCGTCCGGCAATGCGCGGACGCAATCCTTTTACGTGCTCAAGTTCTTCCATATGGCTGATGCCGGAGCGACCTTCAACAAGACCGTTCCAAAGAGCTTCCACTCCGCTGCCCAGTGGAGAAATTGCGCCCATTCCGGTGATAACTACGCGCTGTAAATGCATTTCAGTTCCTCGTGAATCTTTTCATGTCCGTATATGAAACCGCAGGTCAGATAGGCGGAAACCACCGCACCCATGACTCCGGGGGCGATAATGGATTGTCCGGCCAGCAGCAGCCCTTTTATTTTGGTGGCCGGCAGGGGATTGTACTGAGAAATAGTATGAGCCGCTCCGTACATGCTGCCGTATGGTGACTGGCAGTAATCGCGTAAGCTCAGCGGGGTTGCCGCATCAATAAATTCAACCTGTCCGTTTAATTCCGGGCAGCGTGCATATACCTGCTGCGCAAATTTAGCCATAAGTTCGGCTTTGAAAGCAAGGTAGTCCTGCGGTCTGTTGCGTAGGCTTGAGTCCTGCCACTTGCTGAATTTATCAAAACTGTAGGGCATGATGGCGGTAACGCTCTGCTTGCCGTCCCGTCCGAGGGTTTGTCCGGCGGAAAGGAATATGGCGTTATCAGACATCCCGGTCCTGCCGGAAAGGACTTCGCTGTAATCTGATTCCGGCCAGAGGTAGATATTTCGGCCTTGCAGTGCTTCCACCGGAGTTTCGGCTATCCCGAAAAGAATCAGTGCGGATACGGTTTCCTGCAATTCACTGATCCTACGTTTAAATACCGGACGGAACACACCGTCTTCAACGCAGCTGAGCATGGCCGCGGGATGAGCGGACCAGATGCAGATTTCGCCCTGTAATTCGTTCCCGTCATCCAGCAGCAATCCCGTGAAATTTTTGTCTGCGTCATGGTTGATGCGTACTGCTTTCTCTCCGCAGAAAATCTCTACCCCGTGCTCCTTGAGATGTTTCTGGTAAGCGTCTACGAGAGCTTTGCCGCCGCCATCAATGGTTTGTGATGACCGGAAATATGATCCGGCTACAAGGGCGTGAGTGGAGAGCATGGCCTGTTCCGGGGGGGTGCCGTATAGCAGTGAGTGGCAGCAGAGCAGGTCCTTGAGATCCTGATTGTCAGTGATGGAATCTAGGTACTCAAGCAGGGATTCTGTCTCGTCATGGGCAAGGGAATCCAGACTGAAATCCAGATCAAAATTCAGGAAAGCGGATGAGTCGAAAATTGTCCTGATCCGTTTCAGATATGTATCAATGGCAGTTTTTTCAGAAGGGAAAGCCTGTTCTAAAGTCTGGCGGACCTGTTCATAGCCATAGGGCAGGCAGATCTGGCTCTTCTTTTTTTCAAAGCGGAAGCAGTCGCAGCCGCCCTCATTGAAAGGGATTTTGACCAGATCATCGTTGATACCCAGATGTTTGAAATAAGTATCGAGCGGATCGCCGTCACCCATCCCGCCGATGAGGTGGATGCCGGTTTCGAAATGAACTCCTTTCCTGCTGAAGCCGCGTACTGTCGGGCCGGGCAGGGGAAAGGATTCCACCAGTGCGACCTTATATCCCTGTTTAGCCAGCAGCAGGGCTGAGGTCATGCCCGAAATACCTGCTCCGACAACTATGTGGTTGTAAGCAGTCATCAGAATTCAAGCACAAGGCAGGAGTTGGTGCCGCCGAATCCTGCGGAATTGAGCAGGGCTTTTTGCGGAGGGCGGCTGTCGGTTTCGGTGAGAATGTTCAGGCCGGAAGTCTCGTCATCGCCTTCGGTGAAATTTATGTTCGGCGCAGTGAATCCGTATCGGTTCATGAGAGTTGTATAAACAACCTGACTTGCACCGGACATCCAGAGTTCGTGTCCGGTCATGGATTTGGTTGAGGAAATGCGCGGGGAATTATCCCCGAAAAGTGTGTGGATGTTGGCTGCTTCAGCTCCATCTCCAGCCGGAGTGGAGGTGGCATGGGCGCAGATGTAATCGATATCTGCCGGAGTCAGTCCCGCTAGTTTGAGAGCCTTGGATCCTGCTCTTGCTAGGCCGTCTCTGCCGGGAACTGAAATATGTTCTCCGTCTGATGAAAAACCGTACCCGCTGACTACGCCGAGAATTTCTGCTCCGCGTTCCTTTGCCAGATCGTAGCGTTCAAGCACTATGGCTGCTGCGCCTCCGCTGGGAACAAGTCCGTCACGGTTCTTATCAAAGGGTCTGCTGGCCTGCGAGGGATTAGCTGTGTGATTGGAGAATGCACCTAGGCCGTCAAAGCTGCACATGGATTGCCAGTTCAGTTCCTGCGCGCCTCCGCAGATGATCCGTTCCTGCTGGCCTGTGGCTATAAGATTAAAGGCCTGACCCACTGCATG
Organism: Maridesulfovibrio salexigens DSM 2638; assembly: GCF_000023445.1. Taxonomy (GTDB): domain Bacteria; phylum Desulfobacterota; class Desulfovibrionia; order Desulfovibrionales; family Desulfovibrionaceae; genus Maridesulfovibrio; species Maridesulfovibrio salexigens. The sequence continues at coordinate 589,616 of NC_012881.1, forward strand.
TCCGCCGCTGGAACAGGCTGAGCTGATGGTCCATGACGCCCCGCGGGTTTTGAAAAGTGTATTGAGGTTCATGGTTACACAGGAGGTCATGGAACGGAATACCGCGCCGCTGCCGATAAGTGAGGTCTCACCCCGTTCTTTGAGCAATTCTACCTGATCAAGGGCGGCAATACAGCTGGAATCACAACCGAAAATTAGTCCGCTTTCATCGTTGTGCAGATCTTCTTCTGTGAGGCCGGAGAGCTCAAGGGCTTGTTTGGCGGCAGCGTAGGCCTGTACTGCAAAATCGGGCATGGTTTTGCGTTGCTTGCGGGCCAGCCATTTTTTGGGTGCAAAATCTTTGATTACCCCTGTCAGCGGGCTTTCAAAGCCGAGCTTGATTCGTTCCTCATCCACCTCAATACCTGAATGCCCTTGCTTGAGGGCATCGGCAATGGTTTCAAGGTCTACACCCAGAACGGATATGGCTCCGATTCCTGTGATTGCCACTTTATACAAAAGAAAAGCTCCCGGATACTAGGTCTGGTGTTCTCAAATTGAGTCCACAACGGACAAACCGATACTTATTTTAAGATAAAATTAAATATATTATTATTTATTTACCCAATTCATATTGATGAATCTGGGCGTTGTAATATTAGGTATGAATGCCGCCGTTAACTGCAATTGTCTGTCCGGTGATGTAAGATGCCTTGTCCGAACAGAGGAAGGATACAACCCCGGCAACTTCCTGCGGTGTTCCCAGTCTTTTAAGGGGGATCTGGCCTTTGATCTGATCTACAGGCAGCTCGGCAACCATGTCGGTCTCGATAAATCCGGGGGTAACCGCATTTACCAGAATATTGCGTTTAGCAACTTCCACCGCAAGGGAGCGGGTAGCACCGATGAGTCCGGCCTTGGCTGCGGAGTAATTGGTCTGTCCGGCAACGCCTGTTTCGCCGGAAGTGGAAGCTATGTTGATGATTCTTCCGGTCCGTTTACGCAGCATACGGGAAACAACGGGCTTGGTTACATTGAAAAAACCGGTCAGGTGTACTTGCAGCACTTTGTTCCAGTCATCGGAAGACATCATCATCATGATTGAATCACGTGCGAATCCTGCATTATTAACCACAATGTAGGGTACTTCTTCCTGTAAGAGCGGAGCAAGTGCGTTCTCGACAGCCTCTTCATCGGTGACATCAAATTTAAGCGGGGTGCATTCCCGGCCAGCCTCGCGGATGGCGGCAGCGGTCTTTTCTGCTCCTTCATCATCACTGCGGTAGTTGAGCCAGATATCGTAGCCGTCTTCAGCCAGTTGCAGGGCGATAGCTGCGCCGATGCCCTTGCTGGCTCCGGTAATTAAAGCAATTTTCGACATGTTTTGTCCGGGGGAAATTCGTTTAATGCAAAAAGGGGCTCAAGGCCCCTGTCTGCGGAATTATCGGTTTAAATTAAATTGCGTCTTCTTCAGAAGTTCTGCCATCTTTGTAGCCCTTTTTGAATTCTCCGGGCATTTCTTTAACTTCTTTGACGGCTTGACCTGTGGCTTTGCCGATTTTCGCACAGCCAAGGGAAGAAATCATAAGTGCTGCAATGATCAGTGCAGCGGCAATTCTGGTGATCATATCTCCTCCAGCTTTTATTTTTTGTTGTGAATAACTAATCCAGTCTTTTCTGAAAAGTCAAATTCGCTTAACGCAGCAGGCAGCCTGTGAGAGTTTCCAGTCTGTTTCGGCCCCTTTGTTTTGCTTCATAAAGGGCGGTGTCGGCCCGCTCTATTAAACGTGCCGGGGTGGTCAGGCGACCGTCGTTGCTGGCCAGCCCAATACTGATAGTCATGCGGTGTATTTTGCCGTCATATTCAAATGGAGTCGATTTCACGGCATCGAGAAGTCTTTTGCCGATAGCAGATGCAGTTTTCGGGTCTGTCTTTGGCAGGAGCAGGACGAATTCGTCTCCGCCCAAACGGGCCAAAATGTCGTTGTGGCGAAGGTATGATTCACAAATCTTAGCCAAATGGCGTAGGCCTTTGTCTCCAGCTTGATGGCCGTATTTGTCGTTAAGCTCTTTGAAATGATCAATATCAAAGAATAGAACTGATAGCTCAGTCCCTTCATTGATGGAATGGTCAATGAATTCCTGAAGGCGGTGTTCAAATAAACGGCGGTTGGTTACTCCGGTAAGCGGATCAGTGATAGCTTCTGCACGCAACCGTTCTTCTTCGCGTTTTCGTTTGCGGATATCGATCAGGATCCCCGCCAGCTGCTCTGGCTTGCCGCTGTCATTGCTGCGGATGTTTCCGATCAGCTCTACCCAGCGGAGGTCGCCGCAGTCAGTGAACAGGCGCATATCAAAGCGGAATACTTTTTTTCTATCTCCTTTGAGATATCTGCTGATTGAGGAGATCAGAGGGCGGCGGTCGTCCGGATGAATCAGGTGCATGGCTTTATGTAGGGAAAAGCGAATATTATCAGTCGGCACAGGGACAGAATGCAGAAGTTCCGGGGAGCACCATATCTGTCCGGTTTTGAAATCAAATTCCCAGACACTGCTATCTGTTAATTCTTTAAGAATACTGAATTGCCGCCGCTTGGCGCTTAGGCGGTCACGGAGTACTGCATTGGAAATAAGATATCCGGCGGTCTTCAGCAGAGCGATTTCAACATCGGACCAGTCGTAGGCTCGTTCACAATCGTCAAAGCCCAAAGTCCCCCACCAGTTATCCTCTACCATGACCGGGATGGTCAGCATGGATTTTATTTTCTGCACTTCAAGGGTGTCTTTGAGCCAGCCCGGTTCAAGTTGGTCAATGACCATTTTCTGCCATTCACCGCGTAATCTGCTTTGGACGGTTTCACGGTATTCCGGTCGATTAATTTTGTTGGTGAACATACTGAACATGGGCATGCCCAGTTGTTTGTAGCGGGGGGCGGCAGCCCACTCAAAAGTATAGTTCTGGGTAATATGAGTATCGGTGACTTTTATAGTCTGGAAAATCCAGACACGGCTCACTCCTGTTGCCTGCCCGAGTGCAGCCAGAAGATCGTTTACCCCGTCCGGCCAGCCTTTGCCGGATGTGAGCTCTTCTGCGCTTCGTGCAATTGCAGAGAGCAAGGCAGCGTTTGACCCCTCTTCATAAGAGTTGCCAAGATTTTTGAAATTCCCCGTTTTTATACCCATAAGAGATTGTATTTCACGTATAAGTCTATTTCGTCAACCTGAGGCTCGAGAGGATTGGTTTAAGTGTATGGTTCTCGTAATGGTCTTATATAGTTCTTCTTTTATTACCGGTTTGGCAATGTAGTCGTTCATGCCTTGTTCAATGAATTGCTCCCGGTCTCCCTGCATGGCGTAAGCGGTAATGGCAATTATCGGAATGCGTTTGTTGTGTGCGCCGGCTTCACCTTTCCTGATTGCTTTTGTTGCCTCGATACCGTTTATTATTGGCATTTGTACATCCATAAGAACAAGGTCGAAATCTTCATAGAACAATTTATCAAGAACTTGCTGGCCGTTGGCTACTGTTTCTACTGTGAATCCCTGTTGCTCAAGGTACTGTTTGGTGTAGAGCCTGTTTATTTTTTCATCTTCAGCTACGAGGATTCGGTATTCAGCAAATGAATTCTTTGTTTCAGGGTTAGCCTTATGATGATCCCGGTAGAGGGCTTTGCAGTCTGGTATGTTAAAAGGAATAGATATGTAAAATGTTGTTCCCTGTTCAACATTGCTTTCCACGGCAATAGTACCACCCATGAGTTCAGTAAGTCGTTTGCATATGGATAAGCCCAGTCCTGCTCCCTGATATTGGCGGGTATATCCTTCGCTGGCTTGAGTGAAGGATTGAAAAAGCAGGTTCATTTTATCGTCTGCAATTCCGACTCCGGTGTCTTCAACAGTAAACAGAATATGGCAGTTGCCGGGGGTGCTGCGGGGTAGCAGTTGCGCCGTAATTAATACGTGCCCTTCATGGGTGAACTTCAAGGCATTACCGACAATGTTCGTCAGGATTTGCTGCAAACGAGCCGGATCGCCGGTGACAGTTAGGGGAAGTTCCGGTGGTAATTTGAGTTTGAGGTTGACCCCGGAATGTCTGGATGTGACTTCGAAAAGTTCAAACACATGCTTAAGTTCATCTGCCGGATTAAATTCTTTGTTGTAAAGATTCAGTTTACCCGCTTCCACCCGCGCCAGATCGAGTATGTCAGACAACACATTGTTCAGCCGTTTGGAGGCTTGCATTGCCGCATTGACATATTCTCCTTGCTTGGGTGTTTGTGTCTCCGACTCCATCAGTTGCAGCATGCCCATTATCCCGTTCAACGGGGTGCGTATTTCATGGCTCATGTTGGCTAGAAATTCGGATTTGGTCCGGCTGGCAGTCTCAGCTTTTGCTTTTTCATGCTCAACACGTTCAAGAGCGTTCTTCAGCTCTGTTACATCGCGGACAATACCCTCAACCCTAATGGGATTACCCTCTTCATCGTAAAATGGAACATTACTTTGCTGCAGCCATTTTGTTTTTCCGTAACGGTCTATAATCTGATACTCCACAAGTGGGGACATCTTGCCGTGGGCCATGTCCATCCATTGCTGGTGCATGAATTCCTGCCATTCCGGGTGGACCATATCAAAGAAGAATTGTGAGTCGGCGTAAAATGTTCCCGGAGGATATCCAGTGACATCAAGACAGGCCGGACTGACATATTTGAATGTTTTATCGGGTACTGAAAAGTAATAGATAAGATCTTTGGTGTTCTCAGCCATGATTTTAAAGCGGGCTTCAGTCTTAGCCAGTTCTTCTTCAACTCTCTTGCGTTCGGAAATGTCTTCGAGGGTGGCGATAACTTCGGTTGGATTTTTCCCTTTTTCAATCGGGTTGAATACGGCGCGGATATAGGTGGTCTTATTACCGGTAACGGAGGTGTAGATATCTTCGTATTCAGACGTAGCTCCCTCAACAGCCTGCTTTACAGCGGCGCTCATTTTAGGAGTGGTTCTAGTTATCGTATTGAATCCGATAAGCTTTTCTCTGCTTGATCCCATCAGATCGATGAATTTCTGATTGCAGTCAATAATGGTTCCGGTTTTATCAAAGCGGATCATTGCCAGCGGCGAAAATTCAAAAATCAATCTGTAATGATCTATGTCCTTTTGTCTTTCCCTGGTTTTCATCTATTCTCCGAAAATATATTATTTGTCTTTTAGATATGAAAACTAAAAAACAATACAAGAAAATTAATCTATTGTGAATTGGTTGATAGTTTTTTTATAAAGGTTTCGCGCTTCGTTTTTAAAAATAATGATTGTAATTGAAACAGTTGCTTAAGGATTGTATAAAACCTGTAATAATATCTTTCACATATTTCTTTTTTATCCTTTCTGGAGTGATGTATGACAAAAAAATGTATTCTGGTAGCCATGCTTGGTGCTGCGATAATGTTTCTGGTGCTCTGGATGACCGGTTCTTTTGAGTCCGCAGTGATTGAAGAGGGGCGAGTTGTCTCGATTCGCAGGGCAGAAGTTCCGGCAGGTATTGCCATAGCAGAATTAGTTGATGTTCCTGTTGTTTATGAAGCAGTCGGAACCGTCCGCCCTGAAACGGAAGCTTCCATTGAGGCACAGGTGACCGGAAAAGTTCTTAATGTCATGGTTCGCTCCGGTCAGAAGGTCCGTAAAGGCGATAAACTCATTGTGCTGGATTCCCGCGAATTCAAGACACGGCTTGAGAGTGCCCAGCAGGGACTTAAATCCGCTCAGGCCGCAGAACGTCAGGCTCGCGAAGCCATTAATGCGGCTAAGGCTGAATCCGGCACGGCTACAGCTACATGGAAGAGGATGAAGAAACTTTTTGCGGATGAGGTTGCTACACAGGATGAACTTGATCGCGTTGAAGCGGCTTATCTTAAAGCCCGAGCAGCTCTGGCGCAGGCTGAGGATGGTCTGGACGCAGCCTCAGCAGGCGTCCGGCAGGCCAGAAAAGGAGTTGAAGCAGCCCTAATTAACCTCGATTATACAACAATCACAGCTCCGGCAGATGGCGAAGTTGCCAAGCGTATGGTTGAACCCGGCGACCTTGCTTTTCCCGGCAAGCCGCTCATGATGATTCAGACCGGAGGAACATTACGTCTGGAAGCCCTTGTGCGTGAGGGCGTCATCGGACAGGTGCGTATCGGACAGAAACTTGATGTGGATATTCAGGCTCTTGGAGAGAAAGGGGAGGCTGTAGTTGAGGAGGTCGTTCCTTCCGCTGATCCTTTGACCCGTACTTTTTTGGTCAAAGCCGGACTGGAACCCTTGCCCGGACTTTATCCCGGTATGTTCGGACGTCTGCTTATACCTGTAGGGAAAAAACAGACTGTATTCATTCCGGCAAGGGCAGTGTCCCGTGTAGGGCAGCTTGAGACCGTGCTGGTTAAAGTCAATGATAGCTGGGAGCCGGTCTACGTCCGTAGCGGTGCGCGATACGGAGATAAGCTGGAGATACTCTCCGGTCTGAGCGGTAATGAAACGGTGGGCTTTGACCTTTCCTCCACTGGAGGTAAGCAATAATGTCTGCCCCATTGAATCCTGAACAGACTCAAGGGCTGATAGCTTCGGCAGTCCGTTTCTTTCTGCATTCCAAGCTGACAGTGGTGCTGGTTATCGGTGCTTTGTTACTCGGTATTGCTGCTGTCCAGCTTACCCCCCGAGAGGAAGAACCGCAGATCGTGGTTCCGATGGCCGATATTATGGTGCAGGTTCCCGGCGCTGGGGTGGAGGAGGTTGAAAAACTGATTACCACTCCGTTGGAACGTATTCTCTGGCAGATTGACGGGGTGGAGTATGTCTATTCCGTTTCCCGGCGTGATTCATCCATGGTCACCGTCCGTTTCTACGTGGGTGAGGATCGTGAGGAATCCTTAATTAAGCTGCACAATGCAATTGCCAAGAATACGGACATGGCTCCGGGAATTGCTGCCGGCTGGGTCATTAAGCCTGTTGAGATTGACGATGTTCCTATCGTAGCCCTGACTCTTTATCCGGCTGAGGGACGCGAAGATATTTCCGATTATGAATTACGCAGGGTGGCTGAAGAACTTTCTTCCCGTCTGGCAGAGGTGGAAGACCTTTCCCGCGTGTCCCTCGTTTCAGGGCGTTCCCGTGAAGTGCGGGTGGAGTTACAGCCCGAACGCATGGCCGGATTCAATGTCTCTCCGCTGGAAATAGCCGCTGCACTTAAGGGTGCGGACCAGTCTGCTGTTGCCGGTACAGTGCTTTCGGGAAATCGCGAGATTGTCATTTCCGCCAACTCTTTTTTGGAAGATGCTGCTGATGTGCGCAATCTTGTGGTCGGGGTCTTTAACTCCCGTCCGGTATACCTGCGCGATGTGGCTGAGGTGTTCGACGGTCCGCAAGAGGTTGATTCTTATTCACGGATCGGGTTTTCCCGCATGTATCTGACCAGTAACGGACAAGACCCCGAACAAGGCTCCCGTCCGGCGGTCACCATTGCCTTTTCCAAGAAAAAAGGGACCAACGCGGTCAAGGTTGCCGAGGCCGTTCTTGAACGCATGGAACAGCTTAAGCAAGCCATTCTTCCTGCCGGAATCGAAGTTCAGGTGACCCGTGATTACGGCAAGACTGCTGATGCCAAGGTCGATGAATTGCTCGGCTCATTGGGCTTTGCGGTGGTTACCGTGGTCATCCTGTTGGCCCTGACTCTCGGATGGCGCGAGGCAGCGGTCGTGGCACTTGCGGTCCCCATCAGTTTTTCACTGGCCCTGTTCGTCAACTATATGCTTGGCTACACTATTAATCGGGTAACTCTGTTCGCGCTTATTCTCTCTCTTGGATTAGTGGTGGATGACCCGATCACTAATGTGGATAATATTCAGCGGCATATTCTCATGAAAAAGAAGAAGCCTTCCGAGGCAACTCTTGCTGCGGTTTCCGAGGTTTTGCCGCCGGTAATCATGTCCACACTGGCGATTATTGTTTCATTTGTTCCGCTCTTTTTCATTACCGGAATGATGGGACCGTACATGGCTCCCATGGCCGCAAATGTGCCGCTGACAGTGACTTTTTCAACTGTTTGCGCCCTGACCATTGTGCCTTGGCTGGCTTTTCGTCTGCTCAAGGATTTGCAGCCCAAAGCTGCGGCAGCAGCTTCCGGTCCGGGGCGTGTAGAAGCGATGTATACCCGGATAATTACGCCTTTTCTTGAATCCCGTGTCCGCCGTTGGCTTCTGGTGGGAGTGATCGTAATCGGGTTGGTCTTTTCTATGGCTTTGGCCGGGATGAGGCTGGTACCGCTTAAGATGCTGCCTTTTGACAACAAGAATGAATTCCAGATTGTTATCGACATGGATGAAGGCACACCTCTTGAGCAGACTGACCGTGTGGTCCGCGAAATGGAACAGGTTCTTAAAACCGTGCCTGAAGTGACCAGTTTCATTACCTATGCCGGAGAGCCTTCTCCTATGGATTTTAACGGGCTGGTTCGCCATTACTATTGGCGCGAAGGCGGGCATATGGCTGATATACGGGTTAATCTGGCTGACAAGTCTCTGCGTGAGGAGCAAAGCCATGCCATTGTGCTCCGTTTACGCAATGAGTTGGAGCAGGTTGCTGCGCACAACAATGCCAATATCAAGATCGTGGAATCTCCGCCCGGACCTCCGGTAATCTCCACTATCACTACGGAGGTCTACGGTGCCGAGGACCGGCCTTATTCTGCTCTTATAGAAGGAGCACAGCAGATCTTAGCGACCATGAAGCAGGAGCCCGGAGTGGTGGACATCGACACTTCCACCGAAGCGGATCAGGCTATGATCGATTTTGTGCTCGATAAGGAAAAAGCGGCCCTTCATGGAGTTAGTGCCCGTGATGTTGTCAGTACCTTGCAGATGGCTTTGTCCGGTATGGTTCCGGCTAACATTCATGAACAGGGTGAACGAAATCCGCTTCCTGTGCGGCTTATTCTGCCGCTGCTGCGAAGGGCGGACGTTTCCTCCCTTGAACAGCTCAAGGTGCGCACTTCAGAAGGTAAGAGTGTGCCTCTGGCGGAGCTTGGAAGTCTGGTTGAAATCAGCCGCGAGCAACCTGTTTACCACAAGAATCTCAAACGTGTGGTTTACGTGTTCGCGGAAATGGCCGGACGCGCACCGGGAGAAGCTATTATCGATATGCAGGGCAAGCTTGCCAAGGACCCGCTGCCCCCGTTTATCTGGGCAGATTGGGCCGGAGAAGGTGAATGGCAGATTACTCTGGATGTTTTCCGCGACCTCGGCCTTGCATTTGGTGCGGCTTTGCTGGGTATTTATATCCTGCTTATTGTGGAAACAGGATCATTTACCATGCCTTTGCTGATCATGTGCGCTATTCCATTGACTTTGCTGGGTATCATGCCCGGATTCTGGCTGCTTAATCTAATAAGTGCCGGAACTGTTCAAGGAGCAGTGGGTGAGGCTTTTGCCGATCCGGTCTTCTTCACAGCAACAGGAATGATCGGCATGATCGCGTTGGGCGGAATAGTTATCCGTAATTCGTTGGTGCTTATCGATTTTATCCGCCAGTCCGTTGCTCAGGGTATGGAATTGAAGGATGCAATTATCAAGTCCGGTTCGGTTCGCCTCAGACCTATTGCCCTGACTGCGGCTACTACCGCGCTAGGGGCATGGCCTATCACCCTTGATCCGATCTTTTCCGGTCTGGCTTGGGCGTTGATTTTCGGATTGTTTGCGTCAACTATTTTCACGCTGCTGGTCATTCCGGTGGGATATTATGTTTTTGAGAAAGAAAATAAGTAGGATTGACTTACATCATATAAATCCTACTCTCTTTGTGTGAAATATAAGCCGTAGCGGTTGAGAAATTCAACCTGAATCCCAAACCCGACCTTTACATGGAGGTTGATATGGCTAACTTGGAACTCAAGAATCTTAAGGACGTAACTATAAAGAATATTGACCATAATAAGGTACTGAACCTGACCGATCTGGTTGTTTATCAGGAAGGGCAGGTGGTCAGCAGAACCCTTTCACAGGTCAAGCAGATTTCCCTGACTTTGTTTGCTTTTGATGCCGGGGAAGGAATCAGCACTCACAGCGCACCGGGTGATGCCATGGTGCAGGTGCTGGACGGAGTTGCCGAAGTCACCATCGGCGATGAAGTATTTAATGTGGCAGCAGGAGAATCTATTGTCATGCCTGCCAATATCCCACACGGCCTTGAGGCCCGGGAGCGGTTCAAGATGCTGCTGACTTTGATTAAGCAGTAGATTTTATGAATAAAGTTAAAAGCCCGGTTATCCGGGCTTTTTTTATTGTATATTGCAGCAATCGCAACTGCCTTCCGGCAGGGTGATAATGAACTTTGTTCCCTTGTCTAAGGTGCTTTGTACTTCCATTCTTCCTTTGTGCTGCTCTGTAATGATAAAATAAGATATTGATAATCCCAGCCCTGTCCCCTTTCCTACATCTTTGGATGTGTAGAAAGGTTCGAAAACTTTTTTCAGCCTGTCTTGCGGAATTCCCGGTCCGTTGTCCTCTACCTCGATGAAAACCAGATGCTTGCCGTTTTTGACCCGTAGCTGCAGTTGCGGGAAATCTTCGGCATGGTATTCCTTCTCTGTCATGGCTTCACATGCATTTTTTATCAGATTCATTAATACCTGCTGTATTTCACTTCGGATGCAGCATACGGATAACGGTTGTTCAGGATAGTCTTTTGAGATTTTTATCTGGTTGAATTTGGTATTGCTGCTGAAACTGAAATCAGACCTGATCAGGTCAATGCTCTCATCTATTAATGCCGTGGTCTGGCAGGTATGCATTTTCTTTGAACCGCCACGGCTGAAATTAAGCATACTTGAAACTATTTGAGAAGCGCGTTTACCGGCATCAGAGATGGTGCCTATCATACGCAATATGTCTCTTTTGCGCATATATTCCCGCATGGACTCCAAGTCAGCATTGCATTCTTTGGCAATATGCAGATTTTTCGGGGTGTCGTTAAAAATACGGTTGGTTACATTTTGGCATGCACCAAGTATCGCCGAGAGCGGATTATTGATTTCATGGGCTATGCCGGCAGCCATTGCACCCAAAGAACTCATCTTCTCATTTTCAACAAGTAGTTCAAGTGTCTGAATTCTATGGGATATATCCCGTGCCACCCCAAGGTAGAAGATTTGCCCATTATCTTCAAAAACACAAGCGACCACTTCAACCGGAAAGCACGTTCCGTCCTTGCGCTTGTGTCTGCTTTCCAATGCAAAGCGTTGATCAAGCGGGCTATTGATAACTGTTTTGCTCCAGTCTTCAAGGTCAACATTAGGGTCGAGATCTGCCACTGTAAGTTCTTTGAATTCATATCTGCTGTATCCAAGTGTTGTCAGAGCAGATTCATTAACGTCCATTATTCGGCCGGAGGAGTTTGCCAGATAAATGGGGTCGGCAATATTTTCGAGTAGTCTAATGTAGTCCTGCTGGCTCTTTTGCACGGAACGGTCATATTTGTTTACCAGAAGGTATATTATTGCAGCACTGATCAAGACATAGAACCATCCCTTGAAAGTCTGCATTTTATTGATCAGGTCTGTGTCGCGAACGAGAAGGAGCAGCAGCTTATCTGAGAATAAAATCCAGAAAAACCCGAATAGCGCATATACAGTTGCGATAAGCAGGGCAATGTGTGGATGTTTATCTCTACGTTTTGGCATTAAATTTTATCCGGTATGTTTAAAAATCAGAACATGCACTAATGCAGCTGATCTACCATACCATGCCCTGTCTGATGAGTACAGAATTGAACAGAGTTGTGATTCCACATAGGCCCCCCTTCCTGAGATAATAACAGGAAGGGGGGACTGTCTTATACGTTTACTCCTTTCATGCCTTCATCAGTATAGCGGTTTCCTTGGACTGTGCTGGTATTGAGGATTGTTTCAATGGCTGCAAGGTCGTCATTGCTCAGGTTGACTTGTGTGGCCCCGATGTTGGAATCAAGGTTTTTGATCTTAGTGGTTCCCGGAATAGGAATGATGTTGTCTGCCTGTGCGCAGACCCATGCCAGCGAGAGCTGGGCCAGCGAGCAGCCTTTTTCCTCAGCTATCCGGGCTAGGGCATCGGCGATGGCTTTGTTGCTATTATATGCTTCACCTTGAAATCGGGGCAGCATGTTCCTGAAATCAGTTTTGTCCTCGGACGGCTTCCAGTTGCTGAGTAGCCCTCGGCAGATGGGGCTGTATGGAACAAAGCTGATGCCCAGTTCGCGGGTCAGGTCCAGTATTTCTGTTTCAGGGCCGCGGGTAAGCATGGAGTATTCTGATTGCAGAGCGGAAATCGGGTGGACCGCATGAGCACGACGAAGGGTTTCTGCGGAAGCTTCAGAGATACCGATGGCCTTGATTTTACCTTCTGCCACAAGTCTGGACATTTCTCCGATGGTCTCTTCAATGGGAGTATCTGTGTCCACCCTATGGATATAGTAAAGGTCTATGTAATCCGTTTCCAGACGGCGCAGGCTTTCGTGGCAGGCTTTGCGCACATATTCAGGCTTGCCGCTGATGGTCCGGGCGTACTCGCCGTTCTCGCGCACAATGCCGAACTTGGTGGCAATCACGGCTTCTTCCCGGCGTCCTTGCAGGGCTTTTGCCAACAGTTTTTCATTGTGCCCATCGCCGTACATGTCGGCGGTATCAAAGAAATTTACTCCCTGATCAAGGGCATGGTTGATTAGTGCGCAGCCCTGCTTTTCAGATGCGGGCTTTCCGTAGAATTCACTCAGTCCCATGCAACCGAGGCCGATAGGTGAAATTTTGATGTCACTATTGCCGAGTGTTTTCATGGTCATTTTTACAGACATAATTATCTCCGGTTATTTGGTGTTGGTGGATGAGTGATAATTATGACTACCTAATAAATATGTCGAATATATCTTTAGAGTCAGAGTAATATCTGTTAGGTATTACTAATGGAAACACGACAGCTTAAATATTTTCTGGCGGTGGCAGAAGAACTGCATTTCGGACGTGCTGCCAAGCGGCTCTTTATTTCGCAACCCCCCTTAAGTCAGCAGATTAAGAAGTTTGAGGATGAACTCGGGGTTAAACTTTTCCAGCGCAATAAGCGTTCGGTTGCCTTGACTGCTGCAGGAGTTTCATTGCTTAGAGATGCTCCCGGAATCATGAGGGCCATCGGTCGGGCAAAGTCAAATTTACTTGATGCTGCAACCGGAGAGGGCGGTCAATTTACTCTGGGGTATATAGGGCCTGCTCTTGAGACTACGCTCACTGAGATTATTCGTGATTTCAAAGGGCAGTATCCCTCTGTGCGGCTGGATCTGCGGGAAATGTTTACCACCGATCAGCTCAAGGCCATCAGAAGCGGTGATATTGATGCCGGAATTGTCCGTTTGTTTCGGCATGATGTTTCAGACCTTGAACGCGAATTGTTCCACCGCGAATCTTATGCGCTGGTAGTGCCGGATGGTCATCCACTCGCTGACAGGGCAGCGGTGGATGTTTCGGAATTGGCAGGTGAACAGTTCATTTTTTTTCCGCGTGAAGGACAGCCCAGATTATATGACGAATGGATGAGAGTGTTTTCCGAAGCCGGATTTGTTCCCGATGTGGTGCAGGAGGCAACCCGCAAGAGTGCGACAGTAGCTCTTGTGGCTGCTAATATGGGAATCGGTATTGTGCCGGAAAGCATGGCCCGCATAAAACCGCAAGGTGTTGTATTTAAAAGGTTGAGCGGAGATTTTCCGGTAATTGAGATGTCTTTGATTTACAGAAGCACAAATGGCTTCCCGGCGGTGGATAATTTTATAGCCGCGGTCCGGCAGAATTGGGCTGACCGGAAGCAGGATAAAAATTGAGAGTGATATTTGCCTTCAGGCTTTGCACTGTAATTATGAGAGGTATAAATTAAGCTCTAACAGTGAAAACATAGGAGGTCATTATGGCTCTTGGAAGAATAGTAATTTTCGCAGCCGGTGCCACGGCCGGAATTTTGGCCGGATATGCTTTAAAGTCTGAAAAAGTTCGTCCGGCAGCTGTCTGCACTGTCAAAGCGGGATTGAAGGCTAAGGATTGGACCGTCAAACAGTATGAAGGCATCAAGGGTGATGTCAAATCGCTGGTTGAGCAGGCCCGGGAAAAAGGGAATGCTCTCGTTGCCAAAGAAGTTGAAGAAACTGCGGAGGAATCGGCATGAGCACTTTAGCCAGACTTGCTCTTTTCGGTGCGATCGGCACTCTATTATTTTTGCCGCTGGTGGTTAAGCGTAAACATCGCCATCGTCATCGCCACGGCAGCCCTGTCCTTGTCCGTGCCGGCGGCAGTGGAGGAAAGAAGGGCCGCAAGTAGCTTTCGGCCTGTGGTATTTATTAACATTAAGACCTGCTTTTGGATAAGAGCAGGTCTTTTTTATTCCCGTGACTAATGCCGATTATTGCGGGGTAGTACCAATCTCTCAACAACCTGCTTTGGATCGGGAAATTTAAACTGGATCATTTCTTCGGTTGCTTTGGAACCAAGACCGCAATGCGGCGTGCGGTAGTCAATGATCCCTTTGCAACTGGCAGCTTTGACAAGTTCGGGATTGAAGCCGGATCGTTCACAGAGCATTCGTCCGAATTCAAGATAGCTGATTTCCTGAGGCCCGGAGCAATGGAAAATGCCATTGCCACCTTTTCCCATTATCTTACAGCAGGCAAAGGCTGCATCCTCAAAAAGAATCGGGGCGATGCTCAGGTCCTTGAATGGGGTGATTTCCTGTTCGATGGCGAGCTTTTCCAGCCAGCCGGCAATGAGCGGTGTATTGCGTTCGATGAGTTTAGTCAGGCGTACTATGGCAGTCTGGTCCGGGTATTGGTGCAGGAACTCTTCAACCTCCATTTTCTGTCGTCCATATTCTGTATTGGGACAGGTGGGAGCATCCGGTTCTGGAAATGCTGCCTGTCCGTCAAAGACCGCTGTGCTGGAAGGAAATAGAATTTTAGTTCCGCGATTAAGCAAAAAACGGCAAAGTTTGATTGTGCGGTTCACGTTTACCAAGCGTGATTCTGGATTTTCAGCACATTCTTTGTAGCCGGAAATTCCGGCAGAAATTACAGCCCAATCAGCTTCTGGAAGATTAGTGAACTTATGTTCATTTTTTAGATCAAACGGGATGAGTTGTTGATTCTTGCGCGAGGTCTGAAATATTTCGTGACCGCATTTTCCTGCCTGCTGTGCGATTGCTGTGCCCAGCGCACCGTCACCAATTACCAGAATTTTCATGGCTTATACCGTTTAGACAAATGGCAGGTGGTCAGGGTTTACATTGAGGTACTCATGGATGAGTTTATTGGTCCTGTTAGCCACGCAGTGGTGTTGGCAGTGCCGTATCGGGTTAATCTCATAGAATTTGTCCTGGTTGCTAAACCAGAAGTCTTTGAAACTTTGGTCTTTAATGGAACCCAAGACTCCGGCATCAAGGTTGTAAGCTTTATCGTGGCAGGTGTAGACCCGTTGGTCAGCAGCGATAACGGGCTGTATTTGAAGGTTGGGACACCATGTGTATTGTTTGTCGAACTTTTCATCCAGCTCATGGTAGGCGTCAAATACCTCGAAACCATCTGATTGCAGTTCCGCTTTAGCTCGCTGGGTTTGTTCTTTTATCCGTCCGAAAACCGGCGCGTGGTAGCGGTTATTCTCATGACCGTCATTACTGACAACACAGCCGGAAAACTTGATACTGTCTACTCCCGCATCTTTAAGCTTTTGGCCCATTTCAAAAACGTGGTCTGCATTGTCGCGGTTGATTACGTAGCTCACTCCCAGAAAGCATTTTCCGTTCAGCTTTTTGAAATTTTTAATGTTGGTCATGATCTTGGAAAATTCATCCCCCCCCACGGAGCGAAAGCGGGCGTAACTGGGACCGTCCCAGCCGTCCATGGAAATCCTGATCCATGTACCCAGAGAGGAAAATACTTCAGCTACTTCACCATGCAGTAGAGCGCCGTTGGTCAGAGTGGCGATGCTGACTCCGCCTTCGGCCAGATTGCGGGCAGTTGTTGCCAGTTGCGGATAACAAAGCGGTTCCCCGCCGCCGCTGAAAGTTACTGCTTTAACACCCATTTCAATGCAATCTGACACAATCTCTTCCATCTTTTGCGCAGGGATGCGGTCTGCAATGGACATATCCTGCCCCAATTGCAGATCCTTGTTAAGGTATGCGCAGTAGGAACAGTTGTGATTGCATGCATTGGTGGGCTTTATTCGAATATGAATAGGAGCTTCGATGGTGTTAGATTCCTGTGGCAGGGAGTCAAGCTTGTCTTGATAGTGAAAAATTTTCAGGTTGGTATAGAGTTGCATAGTTTCTCCCATTTATTCGAAGTAGATTAATTCGTAGTCGCCGGAGTAATTGAATTCTTTGAATATCCATCCCCATTCATCTTTACTGAAAAAAGATTCACAGGTCAGGGCCCAGCATTGGAGGTTAAACAATTCCTGTTCATTGCGGTAGCTTTCCACACAAAGATATTTATTTCGCCCTACACGCTCTATCTCGCCCAGTGCTTTTTTGAGATTGAAGATGGGCAGGTTGTGCAGGGAATTGATGGAAATGACCAGATCGAATTTGTTGTCAGTGTATGGGAAAGGTTCTTCGGCTCGCTGGATAAACAGATTCTCTCTGATTTCCTCTTTTGCTCCTTCGAGTCCGTGACAGGAAATATCAAATCCATGCACTTCCATACCCAGCCTGTACAGTTCATAGAGCAGGAAAGCCTTTCCGCAGCCCACATCCAGAATACGCGCTCCTTTTTCAAGGCCGTAGGTCTCAATTAGAGCTTTGGCTACCGGAGTCCAGTAATCTTCCAGATAACGATAACCGCCGTAACCATAGCGGCGTTCACCATCCCAGTAATCGAATTCGTATTCCTTCGCTTTAAGCATGCATTCGACTTTACTGTCGACCATGCGCGGCAGGTATTCGCGATTGCTGGAGGTATGCAGCGGGGTAACCAGATTGAGCAATTTTCCCATGAAAGATCCTCTTAGCAGGCCAGAATGATGGTTGCGTTTGCCGGTGTGATCAGTGGATGTTGCTGACCTTTGCCGAAAGTAAAAACGTGGTTGAAATATTTTCCGGCAACTTTCTTTATAAAAGTGAACTCTTTTTCACTTTTTCCCCCGGCTATCAACACACCCCCATCTCGTAGCATATTTGCGCTGTCTGCGATAAACCTTTCCCATTGCGCTTCGGTCATTTCTCCACCGGCATCAAAGCGGATCAGACCTTCAAATTCGTTAGCAGCAGAACGCAGTATCTCATCGTGTTTTTCAAATATGATTTTTTCATCCGGCCACGCAGCGCGTATCTCATCCAACGGATCAGAGGAGTCGAGAACAGCCACCACCGGACCTGTTTCACAGGCCACGGTCCATCCTCCCATTCCTTCCAGATGGTCATAGACCAGAACCCTTTCTTTTTTACCTACCATTTTTCCAGCAAACTTGAACCAAGAACATTGCTCCATCAATCCGAAGGGATCATGGGTAAAAGCTTGGGCCAGTTTCGGAGTCAGCGGACCATGATCATTCCCAAATTCATTGATCATATCGGCCCATATTTTTTCTGGATTTTTATTAGAATTTGTCATGGTTATTTCTAGGTTATTTTGTTGCAGCCCACAGCGAACAGATAATGAGCCATGGAATGAAATCCGGTGTGGACCATTTCATCGTTCATGGAAAAAATGAATACGTTTTTAAAGTAGTTTTCCAAAGTTGATTTTAACCTCATCGCATCGAACATATTCACATGACCGCGCATACTTTCCGGGGATGCGTATGGGGTGCTGGTAATGTTCGGGGTGCCGATGACGCAGACTCCGTTCTCGGTGATGTTGTCGTGTATCGTTTTGAAAAAGGCATCTTCGTCTGCGCCTTTAGAAATATGCTCGACAACATCAAGGCTGACCACTGCTTCAAATTTGCCTTCATCCATGTTCAGGAAATTTTCATTTTTAAAACAAACCTTATCACTGGCAAAATTGTTCCGGGCTGCTTCAATAGCCGGGGTGTCGAGGTCCATACCGAGATACTGTTTCGTTCCGCCGTGCAGCATAGCAGCGCCAATTCCCTCGCTACAGCCCAGTTCGAGAATGCTCCCGCAGTCTGCTGTCATCTGGGCGGCAAAGGAGTAACGGGCCAGCACGAATGCCAGTCGCTTAGGGTCCTTCTTCAGGTTGTGGGCCATGTGTGGTGATAGTCTGATCATTTAATTTTGCCCCCGGCGGCTTAAACCCTTTTGCAAAAGGGTTTAAAAATCCCAAAACCTTTTATTATGGCTTCGCCGCTATGTCCGGCTGGTTTTTAAGTTAGCAGTTTGCGGGCTTCGTTAACGATATTCTCGGCAGTCAGCCCGTTGTGCGCGAAGTGCTGGAGTTGTGAGCCGTAGTTTTCGCTGAATGAGTCCGGCAATCCTATCCGTTTCATGCGCAGAGGATTGGGCAGGCAGGCTTCAGCGAGGATTTCTGCTATTGCGCTGCCGAGACCGCCGAGCGTGGTGTTTTCTTCCACAGTGATGACCGCCCGTGTTTTCCGTGCCCGTGAAATAATTGCTTCGGTGTCCAGCGGTTTGATAGTCGGAAGGTGTAGGATTGAGGCTTCGATTCCAGCCTTCTCCAGCAGTTCTCCGGCCTGTTTCATAATGCCCAGCATTACTCCGCAACCGATAAGCAGCATGTCCCCGCCTTCGCGGTAGGGATAGGCTTTACCTATTTTGAAAGAATCCTCTTCGGTGACAATGGGGTCGTAACCCTTAGCCAGCCGGATAAAGATAGGTCCTTGGTGATTCAAGGTGTGCGGCATGAGACGGTCCATTTCTTCAGCGTCCGCCGGGGAAAGTACTGTCAGGTTGGGCATAACCCGCAGGATGGAAATATCTTCAGTGGCCCAGTGGGTGGTGCCGAGCGGGGCATAGACCAGTCCTCCGCCGTTGCCGATAAAGCGCACATTCAAATTATGCAGGCAGGCATCAAGCAGCAATTGCTCGTAGCAGCGCCGGGTCAGGAAACTCTGGATGGTGTTGACGTAGACAACTTTGCCCTCATGGGCCATACCGCAAGCCATGCCCACGGCGTGAGCTTCGGCAATACCTTCCATGAAAAAACGTTCCGGCATCTCCTCTTGGAAATGGGAAAGAGTGCCCGCTCCAAGGTCGGAACCCACAAAGACAACCCGTTCATCTTTTTTTGCCAGTTGATATACCTGTTCCAGACAAGCTTTACGCATGGTAATCCTCGATGCTTTTGATCATCCGGGCATGGTCTTCGTCAGACATTTTTGTTTTGTGATGCCAGTTGGGATTGCCCTCGGCAAAAGGGATACCCTTTCCTTTGACCGTATGGCAGATGATGGCCGAAGGTTTGTCTGCGTCAAAGGGCAGGTCTGCGAAAGCCTGTTCAAGTGCTTCAACGTCATGTCCGTCAACCTCGCGCACTGCAAAGCCGAAAGCTTTCCATTTATCGGCAAAAGGTTCCAGTCCGGAAATATCTTCAGTGGGACCATAAGATTGCAGCTTGTTGTAATCCACAATGGCGGTAAGGTTGCCGAGTTTCTGGCGGGCTGCGCTCGTGGCTGCTTCCCAGACAGATCCTTCACCGCATTCCCCGTCACCGAGCACTGTGAATACACGGCTTTTCGATTTGTCGATTTTAAGCGCGGCTGCAACTCCCACTGCAAGTGATAATCCGTGCCCAAGGCTTCCGGTGGCGAATTCCACTCCCGGTGTCTTGGTAGTGGGATGTCCTCCCACCAATCCGTCAAAGGAGCAGAAGCTGAACAGTTCTTCCTCACTTATAAAACCTTTCTCAGCCAGCAGAACATAGAGGGCAAGGCAGCCGTGTCCTTTGCTGAGGATGAAGCGGTCCCGTTGTGGTGATTGCGGGTCGGTGGGGTCATATTCTAAAACCGAATCATAAAGTACGCGCAACATTTCCACCAAGGACATGGATGGGCCTATATGACCGCGTCCGGCATGGTGAAGCACATCCACAATTTTCTTTCTGAGTTGTTTAGAACGCTGGTCCAAAATTATCTCCGCTGTATTAATTTCGTAAATTCAGTACGGTTAGTATCTGTTGATCTTTATTAAGGAAATTTTCGGCCTTATCAAGTTGTTGTGAGCGCAAGGTTTTATGTTCGCCAACCTCTCCACTGGCAAATTTCCGCCGTTCAAGGTGGTGGTTAATGAACTCATTAAGCAGAATCATAGACCACTTCAGGCGAAACAGGGGCAGGTAGCTTTTGAAGCGAAGAACGAAATTCTCATCGCTTTTAAAAATATTTTTCATGCCCGCGAAGAAAGCTGCCATCTGTTGCGCACTTAAATCCATAGCCGGATGAAGCAGGAAATCCGAGGTTGCTTTAACCGGATCATCCCAGCCGAAATATTCAAAATCTACAAAGGCGAGTCCTTTTTCAGTGCGTAACGCATTGTGAAAACCAAAGTCGGACGGGCTGAGCGTTCTATTTCGCTGGGCGAGCGGAGCGGTCCACAATTCAGCTGGGAAATGTTGTTTTGCATTGCCGCTGCATTCTTCAAGTGCTGGCCGAAATTTGTTTTCAAGGAAAGAATGCATGCTTTGGTAGACTTCGTCTTTTGCGGGGAGGGCTTGTAGCTTTTTAAGTCTTTGTCTGATGCTTTCCACCAGTTCAGCAGGTGAGAAACAAGCTTCGGCAGCGCGGGGCAATTCTATCGCGGCTGGAAGTCTGGAAATGTCTTTAAGCTTGGCTAGAAATGATACGACTTCGTCAATGTCTTTAACCGTAGTCTCTTTGACAGGATTTCCCGAGATGAAAGAATAAATTGCCCCTTGAACGGATTCATCAAATTTCAGCGGGCGAGGAATATTAGTTATTCCTGATCCGGTCATGAAATTCAGAGCGGTCCATTCCTGTTTAAGTCTGCTGCGACCATCTGCAGTAGGCTGGAGGTAGAACTTAGCCAGCAGGCACCTGCCGGACTTACAATCAACGCGGTAAACCCTGCTGTTACGTCCGGCGCGGATGTGTTCCGCTTTAAGCGGAGTCTCATCAGTCAGACGTTGGATAAGTTTTTTGGGATCAGAATTTTCCATTCTCTATCCCTTAAATACGAAATCGCTGATCTGGGCAAAATCCGGCAGTACGATCACGCCGGAAATATCGAGGTTTTGTTCTGAAGAGAGAAGTATCTTAGCGGTCTGCTGTGGGAAATCCGGCTCGAGATAGAGTTCTTTGAGATCGTCAATAAAGAGGAAACATTGCAATCTATTAATGGTCGCGATTTTATCTGCTCGCGTAGGCAGGAAGAAAACATCATCCGCAGTCAGTCCTAAACCGGACTCGGAGAAAAAATTATGCTGACGCAGGAATTCTATTGCCGCCGCGCGCAGATCAACTTTGCTTTCTCCGTAATTTGGGTAACGGGTTTTGTGGCTGATAATCTGGAATTTGATTTCGCGTTCCTTTAGTCCTTCCAGAAAATTCCAGACTCCGGGCATCAATTCCGCGCGACTCATGTGAGTCCCGTAAATGGCTATCTGCAATTTCTGCCATTCAATATCACCATACGCTGAACGGACTTTATCACGAATAACTCTTTTTATTCTGGGAGTATCCTTTGGAATAAAACCACGTTCCACGGCAATTCCATACAAGGAATTGTCATAGCGGATAATGGTATTATCAAGGTCGATTCCAATTAGCATAAGTAATTTCCAACTGGGGATTACAAAAGCGCGAAGCGCATCAACTTAAATAAAATTTACATGAGCACCGGGATTTTTTAGTTCCCAGAGATAAGCGTTAATCTTGTCCATACGGCAGTTAACGCGGCAGGATGACGGATCAAGCTGAGAATTACACCACTTGAGTGAGTTCATGCGTTTTTCTCCGGCCCAAAGCTCTTCAAAACTCTGTTCGGCAAGATTTCCATAATGAAAACGTTCATCGCCGATGTAGATTCCGCAGCCCCAGATATTCATATCCACGTCCATGTATGACCAGAAAGGCAGAGCGTGACAACGTTCATATCCACGCTCCTGATCCTGCAAACGGTCCATGGTTTTTTCGCGGAAAATGACATTGAAAGAATCTGTGGAAATTTTGCGCAACTCCCGTCCTAATTCTTTGAATTCATCGTAGGTGAGACCATCAAATTCCTTAGTAATCCCCTGCGGATGCTGGGAATAAGGTTTGATCACCATGTAATCCAGTCCCATTTCGCGGCAGCGTAGGGCTATTGCTTTCATCTCGTGCGCATTTTCCGGCAAGAGCAGGCTTTGCAATCCGAGGGTGCAGTTTGAACTAAGCTCTCTGCGCATGGCAACGGCATCATCTAGATTCTGCATGACTCTTTGGAAATCGCCTTTAGGTCCACGTTGCACAGAGTCGTATGAACCGGGGCTTATTCCATTGCAGCTGACTTTGATCCATGAAATCCGGTCAAGGATGGGACGCAATTTTTCGGGGTTCATGAGCGTGCCGTTAGTAGTTATGCCCACATCAATTCCAGCATCAAGGGTGGCGGTACATATTTCAGCGAAATTACAATTCATGAACGGTTCGCCTTCGCCGGAAAACATGATGCTTTTTACTCCGGTTGCAGCGATGCCGGGGATGCGCTGGCGGTAAATTTCAAGGTCCAGATACTTGGGTACGTAATTCATGAAATCGTATCCGCAGAAGCGGCAGCGGTGGTTACAGGCCACGCTGGGACTGACCTCCATGAAAATCGGGCCGATGTTCTCGCCAGCAAGCCATTTGGCAACACGGTTTGGGTGCAGATGCAGCTTATGGGAATCTATGCGTAAATTATCACTCATGAAAAACCTTACGGGGCAGGAATGGAAACTGAATCCATCCAATAATGGAGAATGCAGGAATGCCCGGTTTCTGCCATGCCGTAGGTCTCGGCAGGCAGCCAAAAATTTATATCGCCTATGGAGCGTAGGCTGTTCTCCGCAGACATGGCACTGAGGGTAACTACCGATGCTCCGGTTTGAGCAGCAAAGTTACAGGCCTTGAGCACATTGGGCGAGTTGCCGGAACTGCTGATTGCCACCAGCATGTCATCCGGAGTCAGCCTGCGCTTCAGCGGTTCCACAAAGACCTGATCATATGAAATATCGTTGGCAAGGGCGGTAATAAGTGCCAGATCGGTAAAAACCTGCGTGTGCACATGGGCATTTTTTGCAAGGTCAGCGGAAAAATGACTGGCCATGGATGCGCTGGCCCCGTTGCCGATGAGATAGATAATCTTACCCTGCTGACGCAGTCTTTCGGTCATCTCCTTCCAGACGGAGAAAGCTTCATCGCAACCGTCTTTACAGCAATCGATTCCGCTTACTTCTATGGAACTAAGGCAGTTCTGTAATTTTTCCGTGTGTTTATTCCACAAAGCTTCTTTCCGGTGCTTAAAGTTTTATGGCAGCAGTATAGAGCTGGGGGATGGTCTGGTCATGAAATCCCCGGACATAATAACTCTTACCCCCGTCAGCTACAGTACGTACCAGCATGGTTTTCCAAGGTCTGAAATAGTACTGGGCATCGCTTTTGGGAGCTTCGCTGCCAACCTGTTCGGGTAGGTCATGCAAATCACATACTAATGTTGTGAAGTTACGGATAGGTCTTGGCGCGGCATTGCGAACCATTGCCAGAGCCTTGAGGTAAATCTCCGGTGCCATAATGGCACTGCCGAAATTCATGACTACCCCGTTTTCAAGTTGTTCAAGCTGCGCGGCAAAAATCAGAAAATCTCGATAGCTGGCCTCACCTATGGCTGCCCCGTCACAATTCGGATGCTCGTGGATGATGTCGTAGCCGATTCCGGCATGCACAGTTACAGGGATTCCCAATTCGTAAGCTTTGGCAAAAAGGCTGATATCAGCGTGAGGCAGTTTGTTTTCACAGATGTATTTGCCAACAGCTTCACCGAATCCAAGCCCCTGCGTGTTACCTTTAGAAACTATCTCATTGAGCTGTCCGGTCTCCTGCCAGAGGCCGAATTGACCGTTGGAAATGTAGGTTGCAACGCATTCCGTGGTCTGCCCAAGGAGGGCGAATTCAAAATCGTGGATGGCGCATGCTCCGTTGACCGCAATGCAGCTGATCAGCTCTTTTTCCATTAGTTTGAAAAGGTAACGTTGAACACCGGAGCGAATCACATGTGCCCCGATCATAAGCACGCGGGCACTGTTTTTATCCCGCGCTATGGTTAATTCTTTGGCTATATCTTCAAGAGACGGGTGAAATTTGGAACAGGGCTGAACCGTTTTAATAATCCCTGTATCAATCAGGCTTTTGCGTTTTTCTAGAGGAAGAACGGTCAACCTACTGCGGTCGAATTGATTGTATTTGCTGCTCATTTTATTTCATGGTTGCGGTTATGTATTTACGCATGGATTGCTTATCTATGGCCCGGTCATTTCCCATGATCTGCACTGCCAGTGATCCGGCAATATTTCCGAGAAAACCGACTAGTTCCTCATGTAATCCCATACAGGCGGACATTGCTGCAATGGAAAACAAAGCGTCTCCGGCTCCGACACGATCCACAACATTGGACAGGAAGGAGGGGATGCGTACAAATTCACTTGTCGGATTGTAAAGCGAACAGCCTCTGCTGCCTTGGGTCACCAGACACATTTGGGTTTTCAGGCGGTATCCGGTTTCAATGAGCAGGGGCCGCAGTTCGTTGATCTGGTCGCGCGTTTCCAATCGCAGCTCGTGTTCAGCAAGTGAGAAAAAGTCCATCTGCGAATATTTGCCTATGGTGTTGAATCCACGGTTTCCGGCATTGGCCTGCGTATTTACCGCAAGATAGGGAGCTTTTTTTACCAGCATGTCCACAACAGCGGGACTGATCAGGCCGTGCCCGAAGTCCGCAGCCAGCACGAGATCGTATTCGGAAATGATCTTGTCCAATTCAGAGCAGATTTCCTGTTCCACATGCTCCGGTAGCGGACTGTCGTCCATGACGTATATTTCCATGACTTTGTTCAGGGAATAGCTGTCAATGAACCTGCGTTTAAGAGTGGTTGGACCTTTGGGGCGAGTAAAAAAATGGGGCCTAACTTTTGAGTCCAGCTTTTTACGGATGAAATCTTCGTAGCGTTCGTTCTCACCGAGTATGGTCAAAAGGGTCACTTTCCCGGCAAAGTTGGCAACGTGATTGGCTACAGCCAGCGCGCCCCCGGCATAGAGTTCGCGGGACTGGTATTTAAGGGCAAGGATGGGGTCCTTGGATGATTTACCCAGTGTGGAGGCGATTTGGTATTCATCAAGGATGGTGTCCCCGATGATGAGTACCTTGAGATTCTGCATGCGTTCAAGATGATCTAGGACTTCGTCCAACTGGTAGCGCTTGCGGAACATTTTCAGATATTCGTCCAATTCTTCGCTGTTGCGGTTAAGGTAGCGGTTGATCAGGTTGGATGAGCTGTAGACGATGTCTGAGGTGAAGATCAATTCTGCCCCGATCTCGCGGACTACGTCAGCTTCCTTACCTATCTTGCCCAGCGGATCGTTATCGATGTCCTTGAATTCATCCCCCTTGGCATAAACGTGCGGGCGGATGGCACGCAAGGTCTCTTCGGCAGTAGGCCATTCATTGATGGCCACGTAATCAGTCTCACCAAGTGAGGCCAATGCTTCAGCACGCAGGATTTCGGTGAATGCAGGACGATCCGGGCCTTTGTCTACATAATGGTCAGGGGTTAGGGTGACTATTAAGACATCCCCATGGCTTTTGGCCTGATTGAAATAACGGATGTGTCCGATGTGTAGCAAATCGAAAACTCCGTGGCAGAGCACTATCCGTTTGCCGTTTTCGCGCAGTTTCTTCGCGATTCTAGCAAGTTCTGAAATATTTTTTATTTTACTGTCTGCATTGACCATTTAGTCTGCTTTCCATTTTTTTCTTATTGATTTCAAAGGGCGAAGCCCGTCCACAGGATCAGCCCGCCATTCACGGTCCGGCAACTCAGCTTCAACTGGTTTCTTAATCCCGTCACCGTCAGCAGCAAAGCCATTTTGAATGCTTTTGATCATCCGTTTTACCTGATCCGGTAGCCAGCAATGTCCGAATCTATATTCTTCACCAGCTTCATCAAGATCAAGATGTAGCTCAATCATCTGTGCGTCATACCTATGAATTGCCCGCTGGATGACAGCTTCACTCACTGTATGGTCAGACCAGCCGATTTTGCAATTGAATTTATCTTTCATGGTCTGCATGGCAGCAAGATTGGCCTGTTCCACAGGGGCAGGATAGCCGGATACACAGTGCAGCAGGGTCAGGTCAACACATCCTGCTTCGTGTAAAGTTAGTACCGCTTCCTCGATTTCATTCATATCAGCCATCCCGGTGGAAAGAACTACCGGTTTACCGCTAGATGCACATTTTTTAAGCAGATCGGTCCAGAGAAGCTCGTAAGATGCTATTTTAAAGAAGTCCACATGCGGCGTCAGAATATCGACTGCATCAAGATAAAATGGAGTGCAGGAAAAAAGAATCCCATGCTCCCGGCAGCGATCTGCTATGAGCGGCACAAAGTCTTCAGGCAGTTCCCAGCGCTTACGATTACAATGTTCGGCGCTCTGGGCAAGAATATCCGGGGCGAAAAGTTCCTTGATTTTGAAAAGCTGGAACTTGACTGCCCCGCAGCCGATGCGCGCGGCAGTGTCGATGAATTCATAGCAACGTTCAAGGTTGCAGCTGTGGTTGCTGGATACTTCGGCTATGAAGAGGGGGGGGCTGTAATTTGCGTTGTTGGGCAAAACGTGGCTACCTTTTTTAACATGAATTCGAATGCTGCCGTCAGACTATTTCCCGGAAGAGGACAAGTCAATCTATGACAGCTAATTATAGGCCTTTCCTAGGCAAAATCCTTTTTTTGTAGTAGTCAGGTGATGAAAATGATTTTGGTATAAATATAGCATTGTTCCATGCTGTTGAGTGCTGAATGTCATTTTTTTACCAAGATTTTTATCCAGAGCGGGCTAAAAGGGAGAGGGTATGATTCCAGTTATTTTGGCAGGAGGGACAGGGTCCCGGTTGTGGCCACTTTCCAGAAAGAATTTTCCTAAACAGTTAATGCCTGTTCTGGGCAGCGAATATTCCTTGCTTCAAGAGACCGTGCGCCGGGTCATGCGTCTCCCGGAAATGGGACGTCCCGTTGTGGTTACTAATGAAAAATACAGGTTTATCATTGCCTCTCAATTGCAGGCCATCGGAGTGGAACCGGAATCTATCGTTTTGGAACCTGTGGGCCGGAGCACCGCTCCTGCTGCGGCCATCGGTTCTCTATTAGCCTTGCAGTCAGGTGGAAATCCTGATGTTTTACTCTTGCCAGCTGATCACTATGTCCAGAATGTGGAATCTTTTTTGGCTTGTCTTTCTATGGCCTCAGGGTTCACTGAAAATTCCGGGTTGGTTACCTTCGGAATTGTCCCGGATAAGCCGGAAACAGGATATGGATACATCAAGCGTGATGCGGGTGTGCCGGATAGTTCCGGGGAAGGATTTTTCATCGACAGCTTTGTGGAAAAACCGGATCTTGCGCGGGCTGAAGAGTATGTTGCTTCGGGGAATTATTACTGGAACAGCGGCATGTTTTTGTTTAAGGCTGAAACTTACTTAAAAGAGTTGGATAAATTTGAGCCGGAAATGGTTCGCTGCTGCAAAGGGGCAATTGATAAGGCACATGAAGACCTTGATTTCTTGCGGTTGGATAAAGACTCTTTTGCCCGTTGCCCGGAAGATTCTATCGACTACGCAGTGATGGAAAAGACTTCTAAGGGTATCGTGGTGCCTCTTGATTGCGGCTGGAGTGATGTTGGATCATGGTCTTCTCTTTATGAGGTTCGGGATAAGGACGAAAGTTCTAATGTCAGCATCGGTGATGTTATGCTGGAGGATTCAACCAATTGTTACATGCACTCATCGGAACGGCTTGTTGCGGGAGTCGGACTTGATAATATTGCGGTGGTTGAATCTAAAGACGCGGTGCTTGTGTCTCGTCTGGACAAGGTACAGGATGTTAAGAAAATTTTCAGCCGATTGAAGAAAGATGGTCGCAATGAGTATGAATCTCATACAAAGGTTTATCGACCGTGGGGCAACTACGAGTCCATAGGTAAGGGTGATAGATATCAGGTTAAACGGATTATTGTCTTTCCGGGGCAGACTTTGTCATTACAAAAACATTACCACAGGGCTGAGCATTGGGTTGTGGTCAAAGGAACGGCCGTGGTCACTCGAGATGATGAAGAGATGGTCCTTACCGAAGACCAGTCTACCTATATCCCTCTGTGTTCCGTGCACCGTTTGCATAATCCCGGCAAGGTCGATCTTGAGTTGATCGAGGTCCAGACAGGAAGTTATCTCGGCGAGGATGATATAGAGCGTATGGAAGATTTATACGGTCGTATGTACCAAGATAGCTAGTTTGACAACGGTTAACAGATTACTTGTCTCCGATACTGTCCGTTTTAATCAGTTTTTTGTGACCTTACCCCGAAAAGCTTTTCTCGGGCATCCAGATAGCTGTCGTCGTTATCGCTTTGCCAACGGGAAGGTTTCTCCATTGCTGGGTGTTTAGATTTTATTTCTTCAATTACTTCAAGATATTTGTCGCGATCATCGAAAGATTTTACAGCTTTTTTTACGTTCTCCCAGTTTATAAACCAGTCGGAAAAGCGGTAGACAGGGTACTCCATGAAAGCTCTTTCTTTTAATTCCGGTGTTAGATCCTGCCTGAACCACCAAGGATGCAGAGATGTGATTTCCTCCTTGCTGGACATATTGAAAATATTAGTGATTCCGGGACGGCGACAAGCATGCCTATAGAGGAAAAGAGGTTCTTTGGTCGTAACTGATGTCCAGCCCTTTTCAATAAAACGCAGCCAGAATTCTGCATCTTCCCGGTCGGTCAGATCTTCCCGGAACAAACCGACTTCTTCAAGAGCTGATCGCCGGACAATGGAAGAGCTGGGAGATGGACATGCCCGGATTGTTTCTAGAAAATTGAATTCTTCGCCCCAAGCGATGTGGTTGTCTTTTCCAAAGACAAGTGTCTTTGGGGTAACCCAACCGACTCTTGGGTTTTTCCTCATCATCCTTACTGCTGAAGCCAGATAGTCTGGGGTAATCATGTCATCCGAATCAAGGGTGGTTACAAATTCGCCGTCAGTTTCGTTAAGTCCCCGGTTACGAGTGGCTCCTTTGCCTCGGTTTTCCTGAGTTAGTAACCGAATACGATTATCGTTGATTCTTTCAATCAGTTCTTTGGCTACTTCATAAGAGTTGTCCGTGGAGCCGTCATTGATGATGCATATTTCCCAGTTAGTGTAAGTCTGGTTGAGCACTGAACGTACGGCCTCTTCAAGGTAGTGCCCCTGATTGAAAAGCGGGATGACAATGCTTACTTTTTCAGGTCCGTCAATAGGTCCCTTTTCAATAGGGAAGTTCATTACAAGCTGTTTGTAAATACGCATCAGGGCTGGGCGTTCACCGACAACACTGAAACTCGTATCCAGCATCTGGCGGGCACTGTCCACTTCTCCGGAGTAAATAGCCAGCAGTGAGTAGCGGAACAGACTGCGGTCATACTCCTCTATGGATTCAATTCTTCCGCCTTTCAATTGCTCGAAAAGATCGACAACTTTGTTGATACGCAAAGAGAGCTCTGATGTGATTTCTTTGATTGGAATCCAGTTGAAAGAGCGGCTGAAGAAGAGTCTTTGATATTCTTCCAGAATGGAATTTTCTTCATCCATGGCTCGCTGTTCATCATCAGGATTTTGGCGGTGCTCCGGTGTCGAGGTTATTATTTCCGGCGGTAGGGCGGCTGGAGGAGCAGATACGGAAAGTTGTAAAAGAATTTCCGGCAGAGCAAAAAAGTGTAGATTCTCTCTGAGTTCATTGCTGGATTTGAGTAGTTTGTTGCGTAAGATTATTAGTGGTGGATAGTGTGGGTCTTGAAGCATATTCAAAACCATTTCTAGTGCTGATTTAGCTGTGCTTGGAACGGCAAACCCACAGGTCTCATCGTCCTCCATGATTTTAATAGCAGTGGGCACGGCTTCATCTGCAAAACTGGTGCGAGCATCAATGATTAGAGTCAGTTCGTCTTTTGAAGCTTTAGCTTCTTTAAGAGCTGCTTCAATACAAGGAGTTGAATTGCGATCTTCAGATAGAATAAGGTTCAGACGGCCAGTTTCTGCTGCAACTTTTTCCAGCATGGCTACCGAACGGGCAGAGATCTGGGCGGCAGCCACAGTCAGCATTGCTCCTCCGCTATACTCCAGTAATTCTCTTATACGTGGTTCCGGGATGTATGCTTTTGTTGGGGCTGTAATGATGAAATGCATTCTATCTTAATCCTTGATCTTGGCTTGCTAATTTAAATTACCGGGTAACAATACGTAAGAAAAGAAGGCTCTTCAATATCAATTCTTGATAATTCATACCCCAAGCACCATCCGTTCCACAACAGGCCCTTCATGCTTGCGCGAAATATAGTAGACGGCAATAACCTGCCCTTTTTTGTTAACGGCCAAATCACCGTAACCGCCGTGAAATCTGCCACCTTTGTACCATGCTAATGTTTGAGGATGGCTCCATGTTTCGCCACCGTCTTCGGAGACGGTCAGGGCTACGCGACATCTTTTGTTTTTGCGGATCATGCCCCGGTAGATTGCCAGCACCCGTCCGTCCGGCAAGAGCTTGATGGAAGGTGCTTCTCCGTAAATTCCGATAGGTTCAGGGCTGGACCATGTCTTGCCGTCATCATCGGAATGGGCTTTGAATAATCCGTCCATGCAAGGGGCCTGACGCATCAAAGCTAAAATTCGGCCTGAAGGCAGGCGGGCGATGGATGTTTCATTTAGCCTGTATTCCGGGAAATATTCGTAGATGTATGACTGTTCGGAAATTTTGCCGTTTTCAGGATTAAGGCGGAAGGTTCCGCAGCCCGGACCGTTGTAAAATGTTCCGATGAATGTGTGTTCATCATCCAGAGCTGGAATGAAGTGTCCGAATGAGGCCCATTCCCCTCCGGGTAGGTCCAGTGGCTGACGGTCAGGAAAGGTTTTGCCGCCGTCCGTGCTCAGGGAGAAATAGTTGCGGCGCAGTTCTGAACTATGGGTGCGCGTAATGAGCAGCACCTTGTCATTACCCAGATGAGTAACAAGGGCATCGTGCTCGTTTGTCTGGTTTTCCGCGTGGCTGATGATTAGTTGCGGTCGATCAAAGGTCTGGCCGCCATCTTTGGAACGGGTGGTGTAGATGTCTCCTGCCATACCGTGGTCCATTCTCTGGCGCAGGTCTTCGCTGATGTTTACCGCTCTGCGAAAGCCTACAAGCAGTTCTCCGTCCACATCGGTAATGGTCGGGAAGGATTGATAACCGTCCCATTCCTCCGGGGTTATTCTCGTGGTGTCGATAATTGAGACAGAAAGTTTGGGCCGTCTTTTTACCATTCTATTCTCCGGACCGTGGTTTTATGCTGAATCCGGTGCTGAAATTAAATTTTGGATCCGGGCCGCATCCTCGCGTGCTGGTCTCGTCCATTTCCTGCATGGAGAAGAATACCCGCACAAAAGGCGAAGGCGTAGCCTGTCTGCATTTGATCATGCCGATGAAACCATGTTCCGGGTATATGGGACTGATTTCCAAGGCCCGTTCAGCTCCGCCCAGCACTATTTTTGAATCAGTCATGCCCAGCCCTTGTGAAGCTGAGACAGCAAATGAAATGTTATCACTATGGTCAAAGGTCTGCCCGTTCAGGTGGAAGTGTTCTTCACGCCCCCCGTTGCTGCTGCAATAGAAAAGTCTGGCCGGGTCCATATCTGCGGTGAGCAGGGTCACATGCCCGATACGGGCAAATCCCGGAGGTCTGCAAGCCAGCGCAAAGCGGTATAAAATATCTATCTGTTCCTTGTGCTTGTGGATGCGCACAGCTTTGTCGAGCATGCCTTGATATAGGTCGATGGAGCAGGCTGCGGTGATGAATTCATCGCTTTCGGAAATAAGCGGCGTGATCCTGGCTAGATCGGTGTCTTTTGGAATCCCCGGACCTTCCATGATGATATGACCGGAAAAAAAATCCGCACCTAGGTCGATTTCTTCAAAGTAACCATGCCCAAGCGTCCCGAATGCGGGAATGTTATCGTGTGAGAGGAATGATGCTTCCTGTACAGCCAGACCCTTGGCGGTATTCAGGGTCACGTTTGCGTATTCACTTTTCAAGCTGAGCATGCGTCCATGATTGCGGGCAGGAGTTCCGGAGACTTGAAAATATGGTTCGCGGACTGCTGTCTTGGTTTCAAAGGCCAGCTGTTCCAGTTTTGTCAGGGATTCATTGTAGCGTTTTCCGGTGATGTGGGTACGCAGGTCACTGGACCAGCAGAAACAGAGATCTCGCCACTTGTCTTCATTTTCAGCGCAGAGAGGGAAATCCTTTTCAAGCTTATGGCAGACAGCACGGCAAAGTGAATTTAGCTGAAAATCGTCGCGCCCACTGAGGGCCCAGCGGGTGATATTGTATTTGCTTTGTTTTTTGACCGGGATGGGTTGGCTGGCACAGCTCAGTTCAAGTTCCTTGCCGCCATATTTGTGCTCCAGCCCGTTTAGTACTGTGCTGGGAAGCTGGAATTCATGCCCGCGTTTCAGCAGGATTTCAAATACCTGTTCAATCAGTTTCCACTCACTTTCCGCTTCCTGCACGGCTTCATTTTTGTAACGGCGGGGGCGGAAATCAAAAATCTCAGCATCATTGCCGTAGATGGGCAACCAGCCCTCTCCAGTTCCGAGATCTTCCACATAACTGAGGTATTCATCCAGTTCTAGCTCCCGGTGAGCGAATCGCTGCAATTTCTGGAAGACCATGGAACGGCTCCAGATTACGGGGATGGATTCGCCGTTGGTTCCCTTGGCCCGCTGAGGGAAATGCTGGATATGCTCATCCCAGTCTGCGTAACGGGCGGGGTTGTCGTAATCCATGAAAATAGCACTGTATCCGGCATCAAGATAATGGTCTGCCATTCCTGCCGACCATGCCTGTTCATTGATCAAGGCAATTTGGGGGATCGTTTCAAGAATTTGCTCCCCGGTTGTTCTGCCTAACGCAAGGTTGGCCCTGTTCAATGCCGAAGGAACAAGTGGGCCGATGATCTGCCCGTAGCCGCTGCCGATGAATTCGGCTTTGCCGGAGCGCAGCAGGGCTTTGAAATTTTTAATCCACAGAGGATCTATATCGCGGATGATTTCAAGGGTGATTCCCGAAGCCTCAATACCCAGAGGATAGCCTTTTTCGACCAGCTTCAAGAGCGGCCAATAGCAGCGTTTGATAACCTCCGGGCGGCTCTCTTCGGGAATGGAAGAGAACATGAGGTTGAGGTGGAATATGGCAAAAATTTTCATATCAACTACGAGGTGATGATTTTAATGGCAGCGACTGCCGCTTCTACCTGTTTAATGGCTTTTTCGCGGGTTTCGGCTTTTGCCATGACCACTCCGGCGCGTGCGGGATGGCTGGTTGCGGGGGCAATCGTTTCGCCGACAGCTGTGCGGATTTCCACCATGCATATTCCGTACATGACCAGTGCTGTTTCCACACCCTCAATAGCAACTACTTTTCCAGGCTTTGGGAAAAGGTAACGCTGCGCTACCCCTTTTTGGAAGGACGGGGTCATAGCTTCGGGATCTGGTCTTTCGCCAAGGGCCAGTCTTATGGCCGTGCCGGTGAAATCCACCCCGGTATTCCATGGAATTTCATGTGAGCAGAAGTAACCACCGGAAAGACGGGCAGCCATTTCAATTACATAGGGCTTGCCGTTATGCACAACCATGTCGCCTTTGAACATGGAATTTTCAATGCCGAGAGCTATCGCCGCTTTGCCGGAAAGATCTTTTACCGCTTGTTGCGTATCCTGATCCAGAAAAGAGGGCAGGTCTCCGCCGTTCTCAATGATGTTGGGTGCGAAGCGGTCCAGAAATTCATAGTTGCGGTCCGAGAAGCCGGGACAGAAAGTCTGACCGTTGACCACAAATCCCTCAGTGCTGATCTG
Organism: Maridesulfovibrio salexigens DSM 2638; assembly: GCF_000023445.1. Lineage (GTDB taxonomy): Bacteria > Desulfobacterota > Desulfovibrionia > Desulfovibrionales > Desulfovibrionaceae > Maridesulfovibrio > Maridesulfovibrio salexigens. The sequence continues at coordinate 623,691 of NC_012881.1, forward strand.
CGGGCCGTCGAGGTGTTTCTCGACCATGACCCGACCTGTCGGGGATTCTATTTTTGCGCATTCAAATGCCCATGCGGGATCAGGCATATCTGCCGATCCATAAACAAGACGCAGCACCCCGCGTGCCCCACGGCTGTCCACAGGCTTGATGACCAGTGTTTCCCGGCATTCATCCAGAATCCGGGATAGTTCACCGGCGCTGAAAATTTCCTGATACCACGGGATGGGGATGCCCATTTCCGAGAAACGGTCCTTCATGGCTTTTTTATCTGTAGCCAGACGGGCTGTTTCCGCGCTGACCGCTGTTAGCCGGAAATGATCAGCCACTGCCGCCACAGTTCCCGGTGCATCCACCGCAGCACAGATGACCCCATGCGGTTTGCCGCCCTGTCGTGACCATTCGGTCAGGGCGGCAACCGTTATTTCCGGGGTGTAGACACAACCTATGACCGATTCATGGGCGTGAGCGAATCCGGGAGCCTGCGGGTTGGCATCAACTGCCACCACATGCAGCCCCATTTCATTTGCTCTTTGCAGTACTGGAATGGATTCCAATCCAGCCCCGATCACGATTAGTGTCTTTTGCATTTTTGCTAAGCCGGTTTACGGCAGACCATGAAGGTATTCTGCCCTTTAGGATCATCAGGGAAGACAATGCGTCCCTGTTTTATGCCTGTGGTCTGCATGATTTCAAAATGTTCGGAACAAAGCCCGCTGATTTCCTGCAGTGAAAATTCATGCAGATGCTGGGAATTCACCGGAATATGTCCGAGGCTGTTCTGAGGAGTACTCAGGATTAGCAAGCCGCCCGGTTTGAGCACCCGTTCCATTTCCTTGAAGAAAGGCGCGGGGTTGACGTGCTCCACTGTTTCAAAGCTGGTTACTGCGTCAAAGGAACCGTCTTCAAAGCTGAGCGAGGTCGCATCCCCGGTCTGGAAGGTGATGTTATCGAAATACTTGCCGGATGAAGCCAGACGCACGGTTTCAATGTCGAGGTCGGCGGCGATTACTTTTTCAGCTTTGGCTGCCAGCATCCTTGCCCCGTATCCGGGGCCGCAGGCACAATCAAGAACCTGCGCCTCGGGACTGATGTAGTCTAAGGCCAGTTCATAATGAAAGCTGAGCTGGTCTCCGGAGCTTATCGGTGTGTGCTGACCGACATTCATGTTCCCGGCTATATATACCTGTTCTGCGGTTTCGCGGCATTCTTTGAGCCACTGTTCGCTCACGGCAGGTCCGGCTACGCGGGCACACTTGAATTCTTCAGCTTCATTGAACATGAAGAATTTTGGATGGATACAATACGGCGCGCAGTTGGGCCGTTCCCCAAGAAGGGAGTGTGCTTTTTTTAGTGCCCCCAGCCTGTAGATATCTGAGGTAAGTTGAATGGGGAAGTCGTCTTCGGTCTTGACGCAGTCCAGTCCTTCTTTTTCAGCCTGTTCGAGCATGGTCCGTGCGTGTCCGGGCAGCCAGCCGAAGTGCAGCCCATCCACCCTGATGAACAGGCTTTGTTCATCAATATCTTCAAGGGCCGCGATCATGCGTTCCAGCGGGCTGTCGTCCTGCCCGTAAAAAACGGAAATTTTATGCTCCGGGAACATGGCCGGAATTTCATCCAGTTTGCCGCCACGGTCAAACTCCGGTGCAATGATTCGAATATCCGCTGCGGGAAATTCCTTTAGTGCGCTTTCAACAGTCAGGGCCACTACCGGGCGTCCGTCTACATCGTTCATGCACCAGTCAGGTGCGCCGCTCCAAGCTCTTGATGCTGCCTGTACCAGAATAATCGGAGTATCCATCAGCTGTCCTTCGAGTTAAAGAGTTTGTCCGCGTGTTTTTTCAGGAAATATGAACTGATCGGGGTTTCAAACCGGGTGTTGTAGTTTGAAACTTTCAGGTAAGAACGGTAGTGCTGCTGCAGCCTTGTCTCGGCAGCAGTAGTTTTCCATTCTCCGTTCATCCGCAGATGCATTTCCTTAATAGCTTCCAGCAGTTCGTCTTCTGTATTGTCAATAACCGTAAAATCGGAATCTGCAAAGTTTTCAATGGGACATTTACTGATTCCGGCGTTGATTATTTCAGGAATGCTTAAAATTCGTCCTGATGATTCTGAGCGAATGAGTTTGAAGAGGGCGAGATCTTCAGGCGAGCAATATTCGATAACTTCCAGACGGACCACGTTGATACGCAGGCATGGGATACGGAAGGTGTTTGCCACATGCATGGGGCCGCTTTGTGCTCCTGCGAAAAAATAGCAGGTAGCAGGCAGGTAAACGTCCATGAAATCATTTTGCTTACCGCTGCTTGCATAATCCGCAAAATTGGGATGTTCTATTTTAAGCGGTTCCTGCACAATGGAGCCGATTCTGATAACGTTGTAGCCGAGCCGCAGCAGTTCTTCAGCTCCTGCTTTCAGGGTAGAAATATCCATGTTGCGGGGTTCCTGCATATCCCCGTCACTTTCGGGCATGGTCTGGTACAGGAAGGCGGAGTCCCTGCCCAGCAGACAGACATGTGGACGATCTGGATCGAGCCCGAGAGTGGCAATTTCCTGTCTGCCTCGTTCTTTTTCCGCTGAAGTGAAACTTACATGTGTATCGGTTTGTTGGATCAGGCATTCGTAATCCCGGCCAAGAGAGATTTTCCGTGTGTTCAGTTTAAGGGCGTGCTTATCCGTGAGGTTGAAGAAATTTACAGCTTCCAGCAGGTACCGGAAGTTTTTGTTGATATGCATTTTGCGGGAGAAAAGCTTACCAAGTGTCTGGTTAGCAACTTGCCCATCCTTAAAGTAGAAAAGGTCAAGGTAACCGTCATGGCGGCCCAGCTCTTTTTCAGAGAGGTAGAGTTCGCAATCAAGGGCCAGATGCCCTAGTCTGGAAGAGTAGATTTCGCCTATCCGCACAGGCTTGAAAATGGATACAGCTTTAATCAACAGGGCAATTGCGCCGAGACCTGCCCATTTGCAAATCTCTTTGATTGGTCCGTGTTTTAGATCCGAATCAGCTGCGAAGAGTTCATTTCTGATACAGGTTTGAATGCGCAGATTGTAGAAATTTGCGTAAAATAAAACCGCGCGGACCACGTTGTCATGATCGTATGTCATGCCGCAGACAATGACGGTTTCATGAGGCCTGAAGCTGATGATTGTTCTCAGTAACGGCAGGAAAAAGGGGTGGAATGCTCCAGAGAAATAAGTGGTCTTTTCATCATTAAAAGCACCTCGGTCCCGCTCGGGAAGCAGTAGCTGAACTTCCGTTTTGTTGCGGTCCACGCTGTTAAGGAAGTTTTCGATATGGCACTGCTGTGCAGTGCCGATTATGAGCAGACGTTTCCGGTCAGCCATTGTGCTCCTATTTCCGTTTCAGGACCCGGCGTACAGCATTCGCAATATCCTCGGGCATGAGGCCGTATTCACGGGCAAGGTCTTCCGGCTCTCCGGAGCTGCCGAAAATATCATCAATTGCTACTCGTTCCACCGGAACCGGATGGTTTTCGCAGACTATCTCCATAACAGCACCGCCAAGGCCGCCGTACTTGTTGTGGTCTTCGCAGGTCACAATGGCTCCGGTTTCCTGTGCAGCCTTAATGACTGCTTCTTCATCCATCGGTTTGAGCCAGCTCATGTTTAATACGCGGCAGAAGATACCTTCTTCGGACAGTTTTTGTGCTGCCTGTACTGCCCGATGGACCATAACGCCTACAGCCATGATGGTGCAGTCTTCGCCTTCTACCAGCACTTGTGCTTTGCCCGGTTCAAATTTTGTGTTCGCATCAAATACCTCTGGCAGCGGGCTGCGTCCGGTGCGCAGGTACAGCGGTCCGTGGCTGTCCAGCAGATAAGGCAGTATTGCGCGCATTTCCACAGGATCGGCAGGGGATACCACGGTCATATTGGGAATGGCGCGGTAGATGGAAATATCTTCAAGTGCCTGATGGGTCGCTCCGTCCGGCCCTACATCAAGGCCGAGATGACTGGCGGCGATTTTAACGTTGAAATCAGGGTAGGCGATTGAGTTACGTGCCTGCTCCAGCGCGCGCATGGAAGCGAAGACCGCATAACAGGTCACAATAGGAATGATGCCGGATTCAGCCAGACCAGCAGCCATGGAAAACATGTTCTGCTCCGCAATACCGCATTGAATGAAGCGGTCCGGGTAGGCTTTGCGGAAGTGGTAGGTTCCGGTTCCCCCGGCAACGTCGGCATCAAGGACCACGAAATCGTCACGGGTGGCGGCAAGTTCCACAAGGGCCTTGCCGAATTCGTCTCGCATATTCTGCATTATTCCAGCTCCTCGCATCCGCATTCGCGTAGGGCGCATTCACGTTCTTCTCCGGTGGGGCAAAGGCTGCCGTGCCATTTGGGAACGTTCTCCATGTATGAAATTCCTTTGCCTTTGACCGTATGGGCGATGATCATGGTCGGTTTGCCGACAGTTGTCCGTGTGCGGTAGAAGGCGTTTTCAATCTCGCGGAAATCATGACCGTCAACTTCAATTACCTGCCAGCCGAAAGCCTTGAATTTATCGTTAAGTGGTTCAAGGGCGGTGATGTTCTCGTTGAGGTCATCGCTCTGAAATTTATTGTAGTCCACAACGGCAACGATGTTGTCCAGCTTATGATGGGCTGCGAACATGCAGCCTTCCCAGATCTGGCCTTCGTTCAGTTCCCCATCGCCGAGCAGTACATAGGTGCGATTCTCACGTTTGGCCCGTTTCGCTCCCAGAGCGCAGCCAAGTGCGAAAGAAAAACCCTGACCCAGAGAACCGGAATTAAATTCAACCCCCGGTGTTTTGATTCGGTCGGGGTGCCCTTGCAGTATGCCGTCAGCGTGACGCAGCTTCTTGAACTCTTCCTTGGAGAAGAATCCCTTTTCAGCCAGTGCAGCGTAGAGAGTCAGGCAGGAATGACCCTTGGATAATATGAAGCGGTCCCGGCAGGGATCAGTCATGTTTTCAGGGTTGAAATTCATTTCTCTGGCAAAAAGCCAGCTGACAACTTCCACACAGGAAAGTGACCCACCCGGGTGCCCTGATCCGGCATGGCAGTTCATAGTAATGATGGACTTGCGCAGCTCGGCGGCGAAATTTTCTAGTTCCTGATACTGGGCCATTTGTTCTCCTTAGAAGTACAGTCCGCCGTTGACGTTGATGGTCTGGGCGGTGATGTAGGAACTTTCATCGGAAGCAAGGTAGGCCACGCTGTCAGCTACTTCAGAAGCTGTGGCAAACCGTTTCAGGAGCACATTCTCGGCGGCTTTCTGCACTGCCGGATTTTGCAGACCTGCATCAGCCATGTCCGAGATAACCAGACCTGCTGCAACGGTATTGCAGCGGATATTCCATTCGGCTCCGAACCGCGCCGCAACTTGGGTCATAGAAATGAGTCCGGCTTTGCTGGCTGCGTAATGGGCAGTGCGCGGGCCGCCATACTGACCGCTGACCGAACCGATGTTGATTACGCTGGCGCCCTTGCTTTTCTTTAGCAAATCAAGGCAGCGCTGTGTGCAAAGGAAGGGGCCTTTCAGATTAACGGACATGATGCGGTCCCATTCTTCCGGGGTGATCTTGTCGAAATCCTGCGGATCATTGATTCCGGCATTGTTGACTAGGACATCAAGCATGCCTTCATTGGCAGTGATGTCGGCAACAACGGCATCTACGGAATCGGCATCGCTGACTTCAAGTTGCAGGATGCGCGCTTTGCCGCCTTCTTTGGAAATTTCTGTTGCGGTTTGCTCTGCGCTTTCGCGGTTATTGACCCATGTGAGTATTACCTGCGCGCCTTCAGCAGCAAGTTTGTGGCTGATGGCCTTGCCGATTCCGCGGCCTCCGCCGGTTACCAGCGCAATTTTATTTTTCAGTCTTTGCATGTAAATTTAGTCCTTTTTACCGGCCATAACCACAGTATGGCGCCCAAATCCAGCTTCATCTAAGCTTTTGTAGAACTTATCCAAAACATCCCGGTTACCCGTGCGGGTCAGGTTAAGTTCCAGTTCCTTACGCATGGCATGGCATTCCCGGCCAAGATCCGGATTGCGTTTGTAGTTCTTGCCCATGAGCAGGAAAAGTTCCAGTGGAAAAGAAATTTCATGGTGCAGCGGTTCAAAATTAAGCCGCCGTAATAAATTTTCAAGAGAGCTGCGGTTGAAGAAATTTATGTGATGAGGAGGAGCCACCCACCATGGTTCTTCGTCCATATTTTCGGTCACTATTTTTTGCAGCTTGTTGTAATCGTTGGGAACTCCAACGATGATCAGGCCGCCAGGATTAAGTACCTGTCTGCAAAGGCTCAGCATACCCGCCGGATCAGGCAGATGTTCAAGAACTTCCCAGAGGTGAACAGCATCAAATTTACCGATGGAATCTGCACATTCCTGATCAAAAACACCGTGGGTAACATCAAGTCCTATGGAATTGCAGTAATCCACTGCCTTATCAGCGGGCTCCACGCCTTTGGCCTGCCATCCGAGTTCTGCTGCCTGTTTAAGGAAAAAACCGTTGCCGGAACCGACATCCAGAATGGAACCTTTGCGTCCAAGAAGTTTTTCAATGGTTTCCAAACGGGCCGCATTGGTGGCATCATGCCATTCCTGATCTTCAAGCTGATGTTGGAGCATGAGCGGTTTGTCTTTGACGTGGTATTCATGTTTGTAGATGCGCTCCAGCTCTTCTTCATCAGGAATGGGAATAATGTGCTTGAAGCCGCAACTTTCACAATGAATCACATCGAAGCCGTCAACGGAGTGCAGCACTATCCCGCTATGGTCCATCCAGCATTTTCTGTCACTCATAATCTTGCTCCAAGCTTATTTAAATGGCTTTCATAATCAGAGATGCGATGTTGGTAGCCCCTTGCCCGATCCCAAGTCCGGCAGCTTTTGCAGCTATGGACTTTAGTGAATTCTGATCGGAAATAAAATTTTGCAGTTCAAGAGCCAGTTTCCGGTCAGATATGCGGTCATATTTTCCCAGTGAAACCGCTGCTCCTGAGGCATGCAATGCCGATGCCGAGCGGGTATGGTCTTCGCTTAAACAAAGCAGCATCTGCGGGACTCCGCAGGCGGCCAGCTCATAAGCGGTCATGCCGAAAGATGCGATTGCCGCGTCAGCCTGCTGCATAGGCAAGGACATGTCCTTTATATCATGCAACAATTTTACTTTCTTTCCGTGCTCTACCGTTATCTGGTCGATTTTGTCCAGATTATTGAACATGGGACCGATTACAACTTCCGCCTGCCATTCTCCATCTACTGATTTCAGGGCCTGTAATATTTTCAGGGTCAGGCCGTGGGGATCGCTGCCGCCCATGGTAATTAAGATTTTTGGAATAGAATGGATCGGCTGTGGATTTTTGGGAAGTCGGAACTCTTTGCGCAGGGGGATGAATTCCCAGCCGCGATGGATGGTCCCGCTGAATTCGTCCCATTTAAGTTCCCTAAATTGAGGAACCGGCGGGTAAAAGGCCAGATCGGTGTGCAAACGGTTGGGAGTGGGATCATCAATTGATACAAGCAATTTGCCTGCTGTTTTTGCGCGGCTGAAAAAAGACTGGGCAAGGTTAATGCGCAGGTCGAGGACCACCGCGCCTTCATTGCTGAATTTCCAGAGGTCAAAGTCGCTGACAGGAATTGTTTTGAATCCGGCTGCCTTGATTTTGTTTTCAGCTTCTAAAGCACCCCTGAATCCGAAAACTGAATCGCATCCGAACTTTTCGCGCAGGGCAGCAGCAATTGCCATGCAGCGACCAGCGTGGCCGAATCCGGTTTGGGGGCCGGCTTCGCAAAGAAAAAGAAATGGTCCGCTATTTTTCATCACACATGAAGGCTTGGTAGAGCCGTTCGGCAATGTGCCAGTCTTCCTCGGTGTCGATATCCACCACCATGTAGCGAGGTAGAAAATAGGGCAGACTGAGTCCTTCCGTGCGGTCCGCCGGAAGGTCTGTCAGTTCTATCCAATAGAACTGGGCAGCGTCATGGAAGAATACAGGCAGATCCTGTGAGCGGCAGGGAGCATATTCGGGAAAGGCATATTCAACACCACCCTGATCATTCTTTTTGAATGAACGCAGGATGGGATAAGGGAATTCGGCAACTCCGAGTACGCAATTGGCTCGGTGTTCACGCAGCATCTTGTAGCCACCGTGAATACTCTCCGCAGTGACAAAAGGATTGGCGAAGAATTGGCAGTATCGTTCCGGTTCTCCCCAGTTTTCTTTGATCCAGTCTACAGCATGATCAATGACCGGCTGGGTGGGAGTGAAGTCGTCAGCCAGTTCTGCCGGACGCATAAAGGGTACTTCGGCTCCGTATTCGCGGGCCACTTCAGCGAATTCTTCGCTATCCGTGCTGACCAGAATATGATCAAAGAAGCCGCTCTTTCGGGCGGCTTCAATGGTATAGGCTATAAGTGGTTTTCCCAGAAAAGGGCGGATGGATTTCTTTGGAATACGTTTGCTTCCGCCTCTAGCCGGGATGATTGCTACCTGCATATATTTTCCAATCTTTACTGGTCGGCTCTAAGGAAAGTCTTTTCCGCAAATTTCCAGTCTTCTTCGAAGTCTACTTCGACACACGCGTGGTCGGATACATCCACAGGCTTGAGGTTGACCCCTTCCTCAATGATAAATTCGAGACCTCTTTCAAAATAATCCTGATCCTCACAGCGACGCAGGGCTTCTTTGTAAAGGGCCAGATCTTTTTGTTTCACAAGGTTGATGCCTACAGCTTCACCTTCGGCATTGACTACCTGCTTGGAGATCTCGGTAATGTATCCCTTGTCGTTGAGTAAATATTTGATTTCTTCTTCACCACAGGATTTGCGGTCTACTGCGATGCGGCTTTCATCTTTTGCTTCATCGAGGAATTTTTTCAAAACCGGTTTGTCGAATACGACGTCACCGTTGGTCCAAAGGATATCGTCATCAAGGTTTTCCACTGCCTTGAGAAGGCTTTTGGAAGTGTTGGTGATGTAATAGTCTGGGTTGTACTTGTAAAAGACTTCCGGAAACTGTTCCATGATCAGGGTCATTTTGAATCCCACGACCACGATAATTTCTTCTACACCCAGTTCGCGCATGAGCCGGATCTGGCGGCCGAGAATTGTTTCCCCGTAAGGAAGCACAGAAAGTGATTTTGGGAAAGGTCTGCTCAGCCTGCTACCGATTCCTGCTGCAAGAATAACTGCTTTCATGATCTGCCCCCTTTGCGGGTTAAAGATAGTTGGCGATTATGTGTTCACCCAGCCTCTGCGCGGCCTTCCCATCGCAGTGGGTGAAGGAAAGTTCTCTAAGCTTTTTCCGATTTTTTGCGAAGTCATCTATATTATTTATCACGATCTCTTCAAAAGCGGTATAGAGATCATCTTTGTTTTTGACTTTTCGGCCCGGAGTCATTTCATCATAGTCGTAAAGGAGTTCCCGGTTTTTGGTCACATAATCTTCAAAATCGTAAGGGTAGAAGATCATGGGTCTGTCCAGAAGCAGGAAGTCGAAATAAATGGACGAGTAGTCGGTCAGCAGTGCATCACAAAGTGAAAGCAACGGATAAGCGTCGCTCTTGGGATTCATTAGCACAATATTCGGCGGCATCTGAACCTGACCGATACTCAGGTACGGATGAAATTTGCATACAAAAAGGATGTTGTTCTGCTGGCAGAATTGCGAAAGCTTACCGAGATCGATGGCACCGTCTTCAAACGGTCCTCCGCCGAGATCGCGGAAAGTCGGCATGAAGAAGACCACCTTGCCGCCCTGTTTGCGGAACTTGACCATCTCAGCATAAAGCTCGCGGTCGGCATTGATCATATCAAACTTGCCGGGACGACGCAGAAGCACATCGTTACGCGGGTAACCGAACTCCAGAAAATCACCGGCCTTGAAAGCGCGTCCGAAGGCGGTTTCAGTGAAGTATGGTGAAGTAGAGAGCACTGCATCATAGCCGGAATAGGCAAAGGAAAGGTGTTCGGCCTTTTCCGGGTTCATGTTCACTGAAGATTGGATCTCCGGAAAACCGATAGCCTTGAGCGGGATTCCGTGCCAGAGCTGGATGGAGGTAGCTTCACAGAGTATGGCCCAGAGCTGCTCCTGCGTCTTCCAGCTGAAATCATCACTGATAACCAGTGAAGCTTTGGTCATAAGGGCAAGGGTTTCGGTGTCATTTATCCACAGCGCAGGCAGTCCTTGCCTTTTTAACAGGTCAGCTTCCTTTTTATCAAAGGACAGAAAAAAGCATTGCAGTTCCGGTCTGTGCTGCACGCAATGGATGAAGAAATATTTGACGTTATCAATGAAGTATCCACCTGCGCGCCCGAAGAACAGGGCCAGATTTTTCTGTTTGGGGACCGATGCTGATAATTCCCGCAGTTTTTGCAGTTCGTCTTGTTGCATAATTTCGTACTGTCCGTTTTGATCCGGTTTAAGTTCAAGAGGAAAAAATGTGTGTTTTCTGACACCTGTGAATACGTTATTCAATTTGGGTGCCAAAAACAATGCAAAGCTTGAACATATCTGGATATCGATCCGCGTGAAGCAGAGCGTTTATCTATCATTCAGGCAAGTAGTTATTGTTATATCTAATTATCACTCTGATTTTTAAGGAAATGTTTTTGGATAATCATCTTGAATCAGTAGCGGCTCAGCTATATCCTCTCTCTCATGAGAACAACTGCTGACAGAATCAGGCACACCCTGTTATTCGAAATTATCGGACTTTGCACCTGTACCCCGCTGGCTTCATGGATACTGGATAAGGACATGAGCCGGATCGGTATCATGAGTATTGCTATTTCCATGACCGCCATGGTTTGTAACTATCTCTATAATCTGCTTTTTGATAAAGCGCTGGTGGCCCTGAACCGTCCGGTCAATGTACGCCCTACATGGATGCGTGTGTTGCATGCCGTCCTTTTTGAACTTTCGCTGCTGACTCTCACCGTGCCTTTCGTAGCATGGTGGCTGGATTTGACTCTCTGGCATGCCCTGATCGCTGATATTGGGTTCGCGCTTTTCTTTCTCGTCTACGCCTTTGTCTACAACTGGGTGTACGACATTGTATTTCCCATGCCGGTGGCTGCCGAGAACGGTTAATGCCTCCGGCGGCTGGGGAAGGGAAAACTTTTGCAAAAGTTTTCCCTTCCCCAGACCCCATCCCTTTCAAAACCTTTTAGTTTGCTTCGCACTTAGCTCGTTAATTTTTTTTCAAAAAACAACCGCAATATCCCGAAAGATATTGCGGTTGTTTTTGTTTTGGAAAATCAATCCGCTAAGCGGTGAAGTCAATTAAAGGGTTTAGGCCGCTGGAGGCATTACTTCTTTCGTTTGAATAAGCCCTTAACCCTACCTAATTTTTTTCCGGCCTTTTCTTTTATAGTTTCCGGTTCGGGTTCAGGTTCTACCTGCTTATCGCTTTTGAATGTAGCGAAACGGGCCACTTTGCCTACTTGTTGCGCTGAATATTTTGCAGCCTTGCTGGTGGCCTGAAAAGCCTTGTCAGTTGAATCTACAACTTTTTTGGCGGCACTTGCGGCCTTTTCTCCGGCTGCTCCGGTGAAGGTTTTAATATAAGCGGTGGTGATTGTTTTGGTGGAGCCCATAGCTATTGAAAGAAGCATGCCCGCTGCTTCGCGCAGGACGGCACGGCGGTAGCCCGGAGAATTTTTCTCCGCATGGAAATTAAAATGTCCACGGGTAATGATGCCAACGCGCAGGGCAAGGAAGGCGTTGGTGGAACCGTCCAGAATTGATGCGGTGACGATTGAGGTCAGCCCGCTGGCACCGGGAATCATACCCAGTGCGGACCCGGCCAGCACCGGGGACATGATCGCTTCGATCTGTGCTTGAATATCCAGCTCTTCCACCGCACTTGCGAAAAATGCTGTTCCCGCAACATTGGCGTAGACCGCAACCATATCCCGCATAGAAGGGCGCTGGTTGTAAATTTTGGATACATCCCAGACAAGCTTGGTCAGAGTGCCGAGTACGATGAATGAATCAAGTTGTCCGTTCTGGGAAATGGCCGTGGAAAGGAAAATCCTTGAGGCCACGGTTTTCATCTTCTGAGTGGAGATACGGTCCAGATGTTCAAGGGCAATGTCGAGGTCCTCAGTTGTGGACAGGGGTAGTGCAGCTTCGCGGATGTATTTGTTGGACTTCAGCCTTTTGCGAAGTTTGCGGATGAATTCCCGTTGTTCAGCCGGAGTGGGGTCGGCAGGCATAACCAACGGTCCGGGCCGGAACATGTAGATGACCAGAGGGCTTAAGCAAATGGTCAGGAACAGCCCCGTCAGGCCGAATAGCACGTAATCATGTGACGCTGGAAAATATACAGCGCAAAGCTGGGCCAATCCTGCAATCTGGTTGAGCATAAACAGGATAAATCCGCCAAGCAGGAAAAGCATCAGGGCGGTTATAAGTCGCGGCAGGGCCTTGGTCATATATTTAATCCTCGCTGTATTTATATTGTTTTCAATAATTGTATCTATCCGTCCGTCCCCGATTACGTCAAATTTCTCTTTGCATCTTTTCGCTGTTGAAATATTGTGCCGCACCGTATGCGTTGTGTGCTGCGAATAATTTTGAAGGATAGAAAAATGATTAATCTGAAATCAACCACAAGTCTCGGAATAGCGCAGGTTCTTGCTGGATCGGCACTAATCTCACTTGTGGGTATTTTTATAAAAATCATGGTTGTGGATTATGGGCAGCCGATATTGGTGGTTACGTTCTGGCGCAACCTGTTTGTCTGCACTCTTCTTATGACCGGTCTGAAGATTTTTAAACCTCATCTTTTAAAATTTGAGCGGGAAAATTTAGGACTGCTAGCCTTATATGGAGTAGTCCTGACAGGATTGAACGGGATATGGGGATGGTCGGTTTACTTTAACGGGGCCGGGGTATCAACGGTTCTTGTATACATTTCCGTTCCGTTGACTGTGCTGGCGCAGTGGTGGCTTGGTGGAGACAAGCCTACTTTGAGAATTGTTCCGTCTATAGGGTTTTGTCTTTTAGGTTGCGCTATGGTCTGCGGGCTGCACGGTTTTTCTGATTTTGCACTGACTCCTTTGGGGATGTTAACCGGCCTTTTGTCCGGTGTTTTTTATTCCGCATACGCCCTGTTCGGGAGGGAGTGTGCCGAGCGGAATATCCATCCGCTAAGCGTGCTAATGCATGTTTTTGGAATTGCAGCAATTTACATGCTAATTCTAAACCTTACGGTTCAAGGAGTGATCCCCGGTACGGCACCAACTCCTGCTGATATTTTCATGCCAGGAGTGGACTGGAAGGGCTGGGCCTGTGTTCTGACCTTAGCAATAGGTCCATCCATGACCGGATGGAGCCTGATAAATGCAAGCCTGACTCACTTATCTCCGTCAGTAGTCAATATTTTGCTGACCACCGAACCTATGATGACAGCTCTGGCTGCGATTCCAATACTGGGCGAATATATGACGCTGGAGCAATGGGCCGGATGTTTCCTGATTGTGATCGGCGTGATTGTGCTTAAGAAAAGATAAGAAAACCCCGCAATATCAAGCAAGATATTGCGGGGTTAATTGTAAGCAAGTCTTAACTAACGAAGCGGCGAAGCCTAATAGAAGTTTTTGAAGAGTCCAGAGAAATTTTTTTCAAAAAGTTTCTTTGGTCCCCGAATGGCCGCCGGAGGCTAATGCAACATTAAACATTAAACAGGAAGTGAATAACATCGCCGTCTTTAACGATGTATTCCTTACCTTCTGAACGGAGCACGCCAGCTGCGCGGCAGGCAGCTTCGGAGCCGTTCTTGATGTAGTCTTCGTAGCCGATAACTTCAGCGCGGATGAAGCCGCGTTCGAAGTCGGTGTGGATGGCTGCTGCTGCACGGGGGGCTTTGTCGCCGTCATGGATGGTCCATGCGCGTACTTCCTTAACACCGGCGGTGAAGTAGCTGATCATGCCCAGAGTATGAAAACCGGTGCGGATGATCTTTGCCAGACCGGATTCGGTTACACCGTAGGATTCGAGGAATTCGGTGTATTCTTCTTCATCGAGCCCGACAAGTTCTTCTTCCATCTTAGCGGAAATTTTTACGAATTCAGCACCGCGCTCTTCAGCAAGAGCTCTTACTTTCTTAACGTAGTTGTTGTCTTCGGTGAGACCTTCTTCGTCAACGTTGGCGCAGTAGATCACGTTTTTGGCGGTGATCAGGCGCAGGTCGCGGAGCATCTCGGTCATGATGTCTGTTTCGAGGTCTCCGTAAGTGTTTACGGGGTTGCCTTCGTTGAGGTGCTCAAGAAGTTTTTCAGCTTCGGCAATTTTAGGACCGAGGGTCTTGTCGCCCTTGATTTTTTTCTTCATGCCCTCGATACGGGTATCCAGAGCCTGAACATCTGCGAGGATCAGCTCGGTTTCGATTACATCGATGTCGCGCAGGGGATCAACGGAGTTGGCAACGTGTATTACGTCATCGTTGTCAAAGCAGCGCACAACGTGGAGGATTGCCTGAGTTTCGCGGATGTTACCGAGAAATTTGTTACCAAGGCCTTCACCCTTGCTAGCGCCTTCAACCAGACCTGCGATGTCGATGAAGTCAACTGTGGACTGCTGTACGCGCTGGGGATTAACCAGCTCGGCCAGCTTGTCGATGCGCTCGTCCGGGACGGGCACAACAGCCTTGTTGGGTTCAATGGTACAGAAAGCGTAGTTCGCGCTTTCCGCGTTCTGAGCCTTGGTCAGGGCGTTGAAAAGTGTGGATTTACCGACGTTGGGCAGTCCCACGATACCGATACTGAGAGCCATAATAAATTCTCCTAAAAAAATATAAATTCCTCTCCACGCCGCAAACATCCCGCACATGCAACGTTGGTTGCATGAAAAAATGAATTTATACGGGGTATTGTGCCGTGAAAGGTGAAAAATCGTTTTCTTTATCTATAAAGATAATATCACGTGTTGCGGCCCCTCAATACCCGTCTTTGCGGGGATGGGCAAGTGTTGAGTTTGGGGGAGGGGGGGGAGTAGCCCCTTAGTGAGGCTCTGAATCATTTATGGGAACCTTGAATCCCAGTTGAGCAAGAGAAACACCCATTTCGACTCTTTTGGCATCACGGATATACCACTTCAGTTGCTCTTCCCTGTTGCTGATACCTTTTTCTCCCATTGAAATGACCGACATCTCACGGTGTTTAGTGTAGGCCAGATTGTATTCACTTAAAGGGTCGTCGAAATGTTCGACCAGGAGCAGAGGGTAAAGGTATCCGTTAAGGTACCCACTACGGGCTATTGCCTGCTGGTATTCGGTCCAGCCAGTTGTTTTCTTTGTTTGATCTATAGCAAGGTAACCGTGTTGTTGTTGCACCGTTTTGCGTAGCAGATAGCAGCATCCTCCAATGAAAGCATCAGGGATCAGAGAAACTCCATCCACTGAGAAGATTCGGCGTTTGAGTGCTTCCTGATCAACATATGCCAAATTGAAATGGAATCCGCCGACCACACCAAGCTTGTCTGACTTTTTATGGGCTTCCAGCAGGCGTGCAAGCCATCCTTCCGGGACAAGTGTGTCATTGTCCACTTTACCTACAAATTGGGCTTTCGATGTTTTCCAGAAGACATTGGTTGGCAACGAAAGACCGATGTTTTCAGAATTGAAGAGGATTTTTTTTATTGTCCCTTTATACTTTTTTTGCATTGCCTTGAGGTATTCCACCGTGCCGTCAGTTGAACCGTTGTCTATAATCGTCAACGAAAATTCCGCGCCGGCATTTTCGATTAGAGCTGGGAGCGTTATTTTTGTGTACGCAATTCGGTTGAATGTCAGGTATAGGATGTCAATCATCGGGAACCTCTGAGCCTTTATTTATTTGTAGAATGTGCGATGCCTAAGGTCGTAATCCCGTTGTTCTTCAGGCGTGCTTCTACGCTTCTCAAGAGTAACGGTCATACTGTCTATGGCTCTTGGGGTATGCAAAAGTTTTTCGAGGCTTTGCTGTTGCTGGTGCATTTGTTTTCCGAGATCACTTGGGACATAAGAAAGATCTTTCACAAAAAAACGGTAATCCCGCCAGCCTACGTACCAGCACCAGTCCGTATAATATCTCAAACTCATTTCATTGAAGGCCCGGACATGGGTGGGGTCCTGCCATGCTCCATATGATAAATCGTAGGGAACCTGTACCTTCAGCCTTCCGCCTTCGCAAAGTAATTCAAGAAAGTTGGTCATTGTGAGAATCAAGTCGGGTACATGCTCCAAAACGTCATTGGCAATAATTTCTTCAAAATAATTTTTTGGAAGCGTGATATTGCCGAATCTCTTTGTTTTGTATGTTTTCTCATGATCTAAGTCTGCTGACAAATCTAACAAAATGTCAGGGGTCCATGCAGGGTTGATATCTACGTTTAGATATCCTTCCATGAAATCTTTGCCTGAACCGGCATTGAATCGTTTGGGGATGTTTACTTCCTGTGACGGGGAAGGAACCGCTTTACGGGTAACCTCGGCAAGGATCTCCGGGTAGCTCATTTTGGAGAAAATAGAAAAGCCCTGTTCGCCCTGGCTCAGACATTTTTCTTGATTATCCAAAAGTTTCTCGATGGTGTCAGCGAGTTCTTCGTAAGGAGCAAAGCAGCATGATTCTTCGTACCTTGAGGGCACAGTGGTGTCCTCATTGCGCTCACAAACAACAGTTTTTTTGTTGGCAAAGAGAAAACTGTTGCGAACTTCTTCAAATATTCCCGGTGTGTAATAATGCATGTTAAGGACTATCTTGGATCTGGCAATATAAAAATTGCGTTCATGACCAAAGACCCTTTCGATGGCTTTTACTTTTATCCCGCGTTGTTGGAGTTGTCTGATGATTTCCTGTCTCCGGGGATTCATCGCACCGTAGAAAAGAACATCAATGTCCTTAGGGTAATTTTCATCAATGCATTGCATCTGGGGGACATGACCAAGTGGGACATGATGCACCTTGGTTGCATTGAAGTTTCGTTCCAATGTTTCTACGTTGCGCTTGCTGTATTCCCATACGGTGAATTTGCAAAGAGATTCAATGTAATGTGGTCTAAGAGCTTTGCTTCCTTTAACTATCTGCTCGAAATTATATATAATAGAGTTGTCCGGTATCTCTTGGAGCGGATAGTTTGGCTTGTCCTGAAGTCCAAATATAATGTTTACAGCATCTTTTGAAATCTTATTCTCTGCTATATCAACTGAATACCCAAGAGCGGAAATAGCATCGCGTAATGGGTAAATAACATCTTCGATTGAACGCCAGTAGATAGAATCGGGATTAGACAGTACGACAATGCTAAAATCCATATTGGGCCTTCACTAAGTAGTTGGTTGGTTTATAAATGAAAATAGAACGGTATATTGTTTTGCATAAGCTTGACAAACAGACCTGCTTAGTCGAGGCGGTGTCGTTTATTGATGTATAAGTGTGCAAATTATAATTTCTGTTTATCGTCTTAGGTGTTTTCCCAGCTCTGTTATATTCCCAGACAGTTATCGTCCCTATAGAAAATGGAAGTGCAGCTACCTACATTCAATACCATTGAGGCTAGCCCGGTAAGGCGTAATTCTTTAAAGCCAGCATCCTTAATAAATTGCCGTCCCGGCATGTATTCCAGACGGTCAGTGTTGTCGAAGACAATTACGCCGGACGGGGAGAGTGAAGATAAAGAATTGTATGCACAGTTCACCCTGTCACGACCATCAATAACAATGATGTCGAACTTGATATTTTTGATCATTGCGACAGTCTTACTGTAATCTCCTCCCGGTTCTAAGCGTTGCAAAACAGGGCGTACGTGATCGGGGAATTGGGATTTCATGGTGTTGAACCATTGTTCGTTGTGTTCAACCACTACTACGCGTTTAGCCCGTTTTGCCCACCAGAGGGTACTGCTTCCACATCCGTATTCAAATACAGTGCATCCATATGGCGCACGTTCCTCCAGCAGGTTGACCGCCGGATAGGATAACCAAGGTAATGGCGCCCCGTCATCATCTACAATCGCCTGACGGTGGTAGCTTGAAAACCATCCCATTTTTTTTAGGTAACTATTGGAAATGATTTCCTGAAACATTGTGTTGGGATTAAATGACTTCGGTTCATTCGGGGCTACAACTTCATAAGGCCGTGGTTTGATCGCGGGTTTATTCAATCTCTTTTCAGCAATATCCATAAATTTTTCAGCATTGCGTTTCATATTGTATTCAGTCAGGCAGCGATTCTGTCCTGCAGACGCAATGCGGTCCCGTTCTTCGGGATTGGCTATGAAATGGCGAATCCTTTTAACTAAATCATCTGGGTCCTTATAAGGCACGATCTCTTTTTCCCACTCGAACCAACGTGATACACCATCCAGCGCCAATACCAGAGATCCACATCCGGTAGCTTCAAACAGACGCATGCTGCAGTTGTCATTTTCGCTGATATCTTCAATGGGATAGCCATGTCGGTCAGACAGGAATACCGGGGTTCTTGAATCAAGAACCATACGTCCGCGACGCAGACAGCGCATGGCATCCAAGCCAAAGACAGGTTCCCGGAGATAGGGGACCATATGAGGGGTCAGATGGCTGAAGTCTCCAGAGAGATGCAGAGCAAGCGAGAAGCCGTATTGTCTGGCCGCTCTTGCTACAGTATCCAGCATAGCTATGCGGCGTGCTCCTGTGAGTGAACCAACAAATACGACATCTGTATCTTGGGGAATTGATATTAATTCTTTGACTAAACTTAATGGAAATCCGGGTGAAAACATCTCGGCGGATTTTGCTCCAAGTTTGGGCGCGTAATCTATTATGCTGGGCATGCTTGTGAGGATAACGTCAAAAGCTGACCAGTCCCAGTTGTTTTGTAATGTCGCGCAACGCCAACTGACCACCAGTTTAGGTTGATGTGTCAGTCGGTCACGTAGCGCGCTATTAAATGTATATGGACTGAATACATACAAAATGTCAGGTTTGAATTTATCAATGCGCCTGCGTAGAAGGTCAGTTTCCCAGCCAGGTTGAAGGCTTGAGGATAGCCCTTGTTCTTTAAGCCATGCACTTTGCAGGTATGCCGCATTAGAGAACGTCAATTCTTGAACGCATCCAAGCTCTTCCGTGTAAGGAGATATGATGTGTGGAGCGAAAAAACCGTAATTAGTTAAAGCCTCGTTCTGAGTTTTGTAGTCCATTGAGGCCATATTAGGATTGTAGGCATAAAAATGGTCAATGAAATTTCTGTAAGTTGATATAGTCTGCATTACGCGCAGAGGCTTGGAGGCTTCGTGGGGCATAGTTGTTGTCCTGCGTTTATTCGTTTAACGGGAGCTTTGCCATTTTGTTGACTTAGTTATATTTATCTGAATTAAGTAGAGGACCTATACCTACCGCCTGACAGGTCTCAATTTTCATGTCGAAGCATATGTCCAACTTAGATAAATGTAAATTCTAACGTTATTTAATTTGGCTATCTGTGCAAAATTTAATATTTCTGTGTGCGATAATTCCGAGTATTGATATATTGCAAATTGGGAGTGAGTTGGTGGTTTATTAACTACATAGTCCGCCCCTTTATGTTGGACAGGAAGAAGTATAAGGGTATATAGAAATTAGTAATAGGCCTAGTAACGCTGGTGAATTTTTTACGGTTTGTTCTGTTTTGATTGATAAATAATTAAGGAGTTCCTCGTGCAGAATTTCGTTTTGATGGGGTGTGGGCGTATAGCGCAACGTTATGCCCAGATTCTTGCAGAGAAAAAGGTTAACGGGGGGAGTATTATTGCTCTCTGCGATACAGATGAAGAGCGGGCTAGGAAACTTGGACAGAAGTATTCACTGCCATGGTATACAGACGCTCATGAAATGATGTCTGAAATGAAAGACAAAGTTGATGTTATCGCGATATTGACCGAGAGCGGACTCCACGCAAAGCATACTCTGGAAATGGCCCAATACGGTAAGCATATTGTGGTTGAGAAACCTATGGCTTTGCGGCTTGAAGATGCGGACGCTATGATTCATGCTTGTGACCAAGCTGAAGTCAAGCTTTTTGTAGTCAAGCAGAACAGACTTAATTATCCGGTCATTAAAATGCGTGAAGCTCTGGAAAACGGGAGGTTCGGGAAGATCGTTATGGGAACGGTCCGCGTAAGATGGTGCCGCCCGCAGACCTATTATGATCAGGATTCATGGCGGGGTACATGGGCTATGGATGGTGGTGTATTTGCCAATCAGGCCAGCCACCATGTGGATTTATTAGAATGGATGCTTGGAGAGCCTATTTCGGTGTATGCCAAAAGCCGTACAGCGCTTGTAGACATTGAAGTAGAAGACACCGGAGTGGCAGTTATTACCTTCGCTAGTGGTGCTATTGGAGTTATTGAGGCGACTAATGCCACCCGGCCTAAGGATCTGGAGGGGTCAATATCTATCCTAGGAGAGACAGGAACTGTAGAGATTGGCGGATTTGCAGTCAACGAGATGAAAGTCTGGAATTTTGAAACCCCGGAAGAAGGGGACGAAGACGTTCTTACTCGCTACAAGACAAATCCGCCGGATGTCTATGGTTTTGGTCACATTTCCTATCTTGAGCATGTTGTAAATTGTATTGAACAGGGAAGTCCTTCTCTTGTAGACGGACTTGAGGGACGGAAGTCACTGGAATTAATCAATGCAATTTATGAATCCATTGAAACAGGGCGTGAGGTCAAGATGCGCTTTCAGCCAAAACGTTGCAGGCTTGGAGGCTAGTATTGGTCGGTGATAGTCCAAAGAAAATTTTTTTTATGGGACGAAAATTGGTCGCAACAGAGTGCTTTCGTTCTTTGTTAGACCTCCACATATCAGGAGAAGTACATATCGTTGGGGTCCTTTCTAGTCCTCATGTGCTTGATGGTGTGGAAAACGTTCCTTCTTTATGTGCTGAGTATGAAGTACCGATTTTATCGTCTCTCGACGATTTCTTGAAGGTTGATGATGTTGACATCCTTATTTCCGTTCAGTTTGGCGAGATTCTAAAACGGGTGCATTTGGAAAAAGCCTTGGAAATAAACGTTAATTTGCATATGGCTCCATTGCCGGAATATCGAGGGTGTAACCAATTCTCCCATGCTATACTTGATGGGAAGAAGATTTTTGGCACAACACTTCATGTTATTGATGAACAGATTGACCATGGGGACATCCTTTTTGAAAAACGTTTTCCCATACCTGAAGATTGTTGGGTAGAGGAGTTGTATTCAATGACTTTATCGGCATCTATTGGTTTGTTTCGCGAATCTATCAGGCCGTTAGTAGCTGGTGAATATAGATGTGTTCCTCAATGTGAGCTTATTGAAGAACGTGGAACTTCCTTGCATTTTCGTAAAGAAATGAATGGACTCAAAAATATTGATCTGAGCAAGGGCATGGAGCACGCGCAAACGGCTTTGAGGGCCACAAGTATGCCAGGATTTTCTCCTCCGTTTGTTGAATTGAATGGAGAAAAAGTTTATTTAGTCGCAGAGCGTTATGTTTGTAATACCCGAGGTTTGTTGTGTACTCCAATGAAGAGTTCGTTGAAGCCTAGCTAAGTTTATGAAGGTTAAAAAAATGTATATCCCTTTTGCTGATCTGAGTAGCCAATACCGCTCCCTGCAGCCGGAAATTGATCTTGCCATGAAGCAGGTGATAGAGAAATGTGCCTTTATTAACGGTCCCTATGCCCACAAATTTGAAGAGGAATTCGCTCAGTTTTGTGCGGCTGATTTTTGTGTCGGGGTAGGCAATGGTACAGACGCTCTGTTTGTCGCACTAAAAGGATTGGGGGTCGGTCCCGGCGATGAAGTGTTGGTTCCGGCAATGACCTTTATTGCCACCGCAGAGGCCGTGAGCATGGCCGGGGCAAAGCCCGTCTTCGTTGATGTAGACCCGGAAAACGGGACTATGGATGTTGCTGACCTGCGCGCTAAGATTTCTCAGGCTTCAAAAGCAGTTATTCCGGTGCATCTTTATGGGCATCCTGCGGATATGGAGGCTATTGAGCCGTTGGCGCGTGAAAATGGATTGTTTATTGTTCAGGACGCAGCGCAGGCTCACGGCGCAACTGTCGGAGGGCGTTCTCTTTCTGCTTTCGGCGATTGCGCCTGTTACAGCTTTTATCCCGGCAAGAATTTAGGTGCTTATGGGGATGCAGGTGCAATTGTAACCGGTGATGCAGTTTTAGCGGAGCGAATGCGCAAGTTCGCCAATCACGGCCGTAAAGACAAATATGATCATCAGTTCGAAGGCGTGAATTCACGTATGGACGGTCTTCAGGCCGCAGTTCTTTCCGTGAAGCTAAAGCATCTTAAGGACTGGACAGACCGAAGGCGGGCTGTTGCTGCAGTTTATGATCGTGAGTTGAGCGGAATTGAAGGCTTCAAGCTCTTAAAACGCCGGGTTTGGGCTGGGCATGTTTATCATCTCTACGTTGTCCGTTGCAATGACCGGGAAGCCCTGAGCGATTATCTTGCCGAAAATGGAGTGGCATCTGGAATTCATTATCCAGTAGCAGTCCCTTTCATGGAGGCGTATGAATGTTACGGACATACGCACGAAGATTTCCCTGCCGCCTATGCAATGCAGGAGTCAATTCTGTCTCTGCCCATGTATGCGGAACTCAGTGAGGATAGTGCCTTGCGGGTTTGTGAAGTTGTGCGGGGATATTTTGCTGGAGCTGAATAGTTTGAATTAGACTGGTTTTTATTCTTCGGTGTCTTTGTCGTCTTCGTCTGATTCAGCTTGCTTGGCTTTAGCTTCTTGTTCTTCTTGGCAGACTTGTTCTACGAAGTCTTGGAACCAGTCTTTGTAGTCTGGGTGGTTGCGGATGTTGTCGAGGTCGGGGGCTGATTTTATGTGGTTGCAGGGGGGCAAACTTACAGCAAATTTTTTGGATTTGGTTAGTAACTGTTTGCATTCTTCAAGATTATTCTGCATGGCTGCTATGCAAGAGAGATTGTAGGCTCCTGAGCCTTCTTTGATTGCTTCTGCATGTTTACATTTCTCTTTACCTGTATTTAAAAATTCGAAGTCAAGTTCAGGGTAGAGTGAAGCTAGTTTGATTAAGTTGTTACCCCAGTTAGTCCAGATAGTTGCGTTGTCTGGTAGCAATAAGGTTGCTTTTTCGTAAAAATTGTTTGCTTTGATGTATGATTCCTTGGCCTTTTGTTTGTCTAATGTCAGTTGTGCTCTTTTTGAGTAGAGTTGCGCAAGCTTAAACGAGCTAGCTATTTCTTTGGGGTTTTCTTGTGCAATTGCTTTCCATATAGTGATGGCTTTGTCGTATTCTCCAAAACATTCATGTAGAAATGCTTTTGCTTTCATTCTGAAAGGGGCAAAAGCAGATGACCTGTTTGCGACATCTTTTATTGCCTCTTTTGTTTTTTCATCCATTTTTTCATCAGTTAAGTTTTCGCTATACTCTTTAACCTTTAGTTCCGCTTCATCGAGCACTTCTCCTGTTCTATACGCATTCTGTTCGCATACCCTTTGCATTTTATTACATTGAGCAACTAATTCATTTAGCTGTTTTCGTTTTTCTGATATGAGCCTTTCTAGTTCCTTTTTAAATTCATTTTTGTCTTTATCAATATTTTGTTTATGCTCTTCAGCATTTTTTCTAAGTTCTAATATGGTTGCTGATATTTCCTTGTCGAATGCTTCTTTTGCTTCCTTAGTCTCTGCCTTTAATTCAGTACGATTTTGTTTGTTACTGCGAGTAAACCATGCTGCTATTCCAGCCATATACAGCCCAATAACACCGGAACAAAACATCAAAGCGTAATACCAATAGGTGGAAACATTCTCTCTATTCGTGACCCAATCTTTAACTTCCTCCAATCGATCATTACTATTCTGAATCTGCAATTTTTGAGTTGCATCACTATTTTTTATTTCAACTTCAAGTTTGAAAATTTTATTTCTCAACTCTTGAACTTCGCGGGCAGTAGCAGGTGCTTCAATCGCAGCCCCAACACCCCCACAAACCCCCAAAACCAAAACAAGGGCAAGCATCATCCCAAATAAAACACGTACAAATCCATTTCCCCGACGCATATATTTCACCCCAACTAAATGAACTTCTTAATTAAATCTTATCTATAAATAAAAACTTCATCCTTTTACAAGATCATCCATATTCCGTCCAGCATGCAGAATAGAAAAGTGGATACTCCGCCAGCAGATCAGACTACCATTTTCCCCTTTACCCAACCCCCAAACCAGCCTACAACCTCCCTCATGAGCAATACCTCTTCAAAATATGATGTAATTATCCTCGGCGCGGGCGCGTCCGGACTTTATTGTGCCATGCATGCTGCTGCGCGCGGGCGTAAGGTGCTGGTGCTGGACCATTCCGGTAAGGCTGGGCGTAAGATCCGTGTTGCCGGTGGCGGCAAGTGTAACTTTACCAATATGGATGTTGCGGCGGATAACTATATTTCCGCGAACCCCCATTTCGTGAAGTCTGCTTTGGCTCGGCACAATCAGTGGGATTTCATTTCCTTTGTTGCTGAAACCGGCATTGAATACGAGGAGCGCGAAGACGGGCAGCTTTTTACCCTTGAGGGTGCCGGGCTTATTGCCGGACTGCTGGTTTCCAAATGCCACCGTGCAGGTGTGGAAACTCTGCTGGATCGCCAGATTGAAGAGGTTAGCGGCGAAGGACCGTTTATGGTTCGCAGTGGTTCTCAGGTATTCGAGGCTGAGTCTCTGGTTGTGGCGCTGGGGTCTCCGGCTTGGCCTCAAGTTGGAGCTTCTGCTTTCGGATACAAACTTGCCGAGCAGTACGGGCTCAAGACGATTCCGGCTCGTCCTTCTTTGGTCCCGTTTACCATCAGCGGACGGGACGGGAAGTTCTGCAAGGAGCTGAGCGGCAATGCTTTGCCTGTGGAAATTACCTGTGAGAAAAGCACTTTTGCGGGCGATATGCTCTTTACCCATAAAGGAATTTCCGGTCCGGCGGTGCTTCAGATTTCTAACTACTGGCGGCGCGGTTCGGCTCTGACCATCAATTTGCTGCCTACTCATAATATTTCGGAATTGTTTGAATCTCATAAAGGCGAGAATGTTGCCCTGCATAATTTTCTGGCGCGCTACTTTACCCGAAAGATGGTTGGGTTGTTGCTGGAAGGGCAGGACGGTGAGACTCCGGTCAGCCAGTTGACTAAGAAGCGGCAGCTTGCCCTTGCTGAGCGCATTCATTCATGGGTGGTTAAGCCGCAGGGAACAGAAGGTTTTGCTAAGGCAGAGGTCGCGGCAGGCGGCGTTGACACTTCGGAGATTTCATCAAAGACTATGGAAAGCAAGAAAGTCCCCGGACTTTATTTCGTCGGCGAAGTGCTTGACGTAACCGGATGGCTGGGCGGCTACAACCTGCAATGGGCATGGTCTTCGGGGTATGCGGCTGGACAGTTTGTGTAGAGCAGGGAGCACCCATGACCGATATTAGATCTGTTGACACAATTCCGCAGGATTTGCGCAATGAATATCTGGATTCATTGCCTGAGGCTCAGGACCTTTATCTTGAGGAATTGGTTCGCGATGGAGCTGTCTGGTTGATGGGTAATATGGGCTACGCAGTGGTTAGCGGAACTTCCCTTGTAGAATTTTTAGTGTCTAAGAAGTATCGGGAAAAGTCGGTTGTTCTTTTTGAGGCTCTTGTGGATTACTGCCGCATAACGCAGGTTCTATGTAAGTCATTTGATCGGGATATGTCATTTGTTGCATTCAGCCGTCCTGCGCGGGTAAGCACCGTGGGGCTTATGTTCAGGGAGATTGCAGATAACTCATTTTGTGAAGTGAAAGACCGGATAATGCGCTCTGCAAATGCAGCTGATCTGGATGTGATTGAGATATTTGATGACGGCTTTTTTAGTAGCCGTGCTGAAATTGATCACTATTTCACCGAAGGTGATCTGTATGTGCTTGATTGTGCCGGAAGTATTCGAGGTTGCGGAATTGTTACCCCGGTGATTCACGGTCAGAGTTACATGGATATCGGAATGCTCGTGGCACCTGAATTCAGAAATCAGGGAAATGGTGCTTATATTGTGTCATTCCTGAAGTCTCTTCTGCTGAAACAGGGATACACTCCCATATGTAGTTGCAGCATTGAAAATACTGCTTCCGCAAAGGCTTTGCAGCGGGCAGGTTTTGTTTGTGGATACCGGGTTCTGAAAATTGAATTTTAATCTTCAGTTGCAACCTTTATAACTTCCAGAAGGTTGTTGAAATCGAAAGGCTTGCAGATGTAGTGTCTAATTCCGGCCTGTTTGAATTCTTTATAGGCATCGGAATAACAATGTCCGGTCATGGCTATGATGGGCGTTTTTGACTTTTCACCGAAGACAAATTCATCACGGATTCTTTCTATAGCTTCATAGCCGTCCATCTCGGGCATCTGGATATCCATCAGGATGCAGTCGAAATCAGATTCGTCCAGTCGGTCAAGGGCTTCTTGTCCGTTGGAGGCAACTACTACTTTGTAGCCGTGTTTTTCAAGCAAACGTGAAGCGGATAGAGCATTAATCTTTTCGTCATCAACAAGCAGTATTTTCATGATCGCATACTAATAAGAAAGAACCTTTGCTGTAAAGATAAAGTCAGAATAAAACCCCGTTTTCCACTGGAAAACGGGGTTTCTTTGTAAGCAATTAACAGCCCGTAAGGACCGGATAATTACATTTCGTTGGGCAGCTTTTTGAGCTGTTCGTATGTGTAGACGGGACCGTCCTGACATACGTAGCTGGTGCCGATGTTACAACGGCCGCAGATGCCAACGCCGCATTTCATGCGTTTTTCAAGGGTGGTTACAATCTGATCATCTTTGAAACCGAGCTTGGCGAGTGCCTGCACGGTAAATTTGATCATGATCGGAGGACCACAGGTAACTGCTACTGCGTTCTTCGGCTTCGGTGCGATATCCAGCAGCACGTTGGGGATCAGCCCTACGTTGTGCTCCCAGCCTTCGTATTCCGCATCAATGGTCAGATGGGTGTCGAGGTCGTCACGTTCCAGCCATTCGGGCAGCTCATACTGGTAAGCCATATCTACGGGAGTTCTTGCTCCGTAGAGCAGGGTTATCTTGCCGTAGTCCTTGCGGTTATCCAGCATGTAGTAGAGCAGGGTGCGCAGGGGCGCCATACCGATACCACCACCTACAAAGACGATATCTTTACCTTTCATGTCTTCGTAAGGGAAGTAGTTGCCCAGAGGTGCGCGTACGCCGATCTGGTCGCCTGCGCTCAGAGTGTGCAGTTTATCGGTCACTTCCCCGGTGCGCATTACGCTGAACTGCAGGTAGTCCATGCGGGTGGGGGAAGAGTTGATTACGAAAGTGGATTCACCGATACCGAAGGCGGACAGCTGTCCTACCTGACCGGGCTCAAAGGTGAATTTTTCTTTGTAACCGGGATCGTTAAAGGTCACCCGGAAAGTCATAATATTGGGAGTTTCCTGAATGACCTCCTGAATGGTGGCCATCGCAGGAAGATAAGGATTATTAGCCATTTGCTTTCTCCTTTGCTTCGTATGCAATAGCGTTCAGGACGATTTCACGGATGTCCACACCAACGGGGCAGCTTTTGATGCAGCGACCGCAACCGCAGCAGGAGATAACTCCGTCATGCAGGTCAGGGTAGTAGCTGAACTTGTGGCCGACCCTGTTTTTAAGGCGATGAGCCTTGGTGGGGCGGGGGTTGTGTCCGCTGGCCTCAAGGGTGAACTGGTTGGACATGCAGTTGTCCCAGCTTCTGATGCGCTCACCTTTGACTCCATCGGATTCGTCAGTGATGTTGAAACAGTAGCAGGTGGGACAGAGATAGGTGCATGCACCGCAGCTCAGGCATTTTGCAGACTGTGCTTCCCAGAAGTCCATGTCGTCGAAAGCTTCGAGAAGCTTTGCGGGAGCTTTGGAAAGGTCCTGTGCTTCGCCCATGGACTGGTCGGCATCTGCGCGGAACTTGTCTGCGTCAGCCTGTTTGGAACCGCCGTCTTCCAGCATGGAGCTGGAAAGCAGAGTTTCGCCGCGGTCGCTGACTGCTTCGAGGAAGTAGCCGCCGTCCACGGGAACCATGAGCACGTCAGATCCGGTGGGATCGGACGGGCCGGAACCAACCCAGTTACAGAAACAGGTGGTTTCACCTTTTTCACACGCGAGAGTGATGAAGAAGGTGTTTTCCCTGCGGGCTTTGTAATATACGTCAACGTGTTTTCCGTTCAGGTAAACACGGTCGAACATGGTGAATCCGCGAGCGTCACAGGGACGGCTGCCGAAAACAACCCAGGATGAATCAGGAATGGTTTCCTTAACATCAAGAGCTACTTTCTCGGGATTCTCAAGATCTTTGATGTGGCTGAATTCCACGAGGGTTTCACTCTGGGGGAAGCATGCCTTTTTCGGAGGGGCGGTTGCTTCACGTTCGATGTTGAAACCTTTCTTGGAGTCGTAGGGCTTGAAGACAATAGCATCACCCTCGTTACGGGGAGCAAGTATTTCGTGCTTCTGGCCCAGTTCTTCCAGCCATGCCGATACCTTGTCGGATTTGATGAATTTTGCCATGGCTACCACTCCTTCTCCTTGATGGTCGGTTCTTCAATTTTGAAGGTCTGCAGCGGCGGAGTTGCCTTAGGATCAAGACCGGCTTCGTAGTCGAAGACTTCTTTGATTTCCTTGTTGAACTTCTTCTTGAAGAGCAGGATGGGAATGTCTACCGGGCAGGCGCGCTGGCACTCACCGCATTCGGTGCAACGACCGGTGAGGTGGTAAGCGTGGATAACCTGGAACATCCACTTGTCGCGGACGTGGGCTTCCTGGCTCAGCCAGTGCGGATCGCGGGACTGCGCTACACAATGGTCGCGGCATACGCACATGGGGCATGCGTTACGGCAGGCGTAGCAGCGGATGCAGCGGTCCATTTCACCAAGCCAGAATGCGAATTTTTCTTCGGTGGACTTGGCTTCGAATTCTTCGAGATCTTTGTAGCCGTCTTCAAATGAAGCGGTAGCTTTGATCTCTTCACCGACAAACTGGTCGGAAAGAACTGCGTTGGGGTAGCGGCAGGTCTGGCATTTATCAGAGAGCATGTCTGCCAAGGGCAGTTTGTGCTCTTTGCCGTCTACGGTGAGCTTCACTTCAGAGTCGCTCAATTCGCAGGCTTCAACCTGTCCTACATCACCTACGGCGCGGCGGATCTTAACCTGATCCACAACACCGGTACAGCCGAAACCGAAGATGGTTACGTCTTCACGCTTGATGAGGTTTTCCTGCAGCAGTTCAACAACGGAACGGCTGTCGCAGCCTTTAACCACGATACCGACCTTTTTGCCCTTCAAAGAGGGCAGGTAGGTGGCAAGGTTGTGAACGCTAAGGGCGTCCACTTTCAATTTATCTACATCTGCTTCACTGCGCATGAAGTGCGGAGTGGCATGCAGAGGATCGAAGCTGTCTGTCCACCCGATGACCACATCAAGCTCAGACAGTCCGTCCTTAATTTGCTTTTTAAGATCTTCCAGATTTTTCACTCTGTTTCTCCTTGCGTGGAACAACCCTTACTAGAGGGAAGCTTCCATCAATTTGAGTGTCTCCTCGGCTTCGGGACCCTCGATCTTTTGGGCCGGGCCGAGTTTGTGAATCTGTTCGGTGAACTTGGTCACAACTTCCTGCCAGCGCTGGCCTTCTGATGCGGAAACCCAGGTGTAGTCGAAACGCTCAGGCTCGATTCCGAGCATGGTGATGAACCTTTTGAGCATTTCCAGCCTGCGGCGGGCATAGAAGTTACCTTCAGCGTAGTGGCAGTCGTTGGGGTGACAACCGGACACGAGCACTCCGTCCGCTCCGGACATGAGTGTCTTCACAATAAACAGAGGATCAATCCTGCCTGAACAGGGGACCTTAATGATTCTCAGGTCAGTCGGCTGGGTGAATCTACCTACACCGGCGGTATCAGCTCCACCGTAGGAGCACCAGTTGCAGAGAAAACCGACGATTCTGAGTTCTTTACCTTCTAGAACCGGCATACTGCGTTAACCTCCGCAAGAATCTGATTGTCAGTGAAGTGCTGGAGCTGGATTGCACCCTGAGGACAGGTGGATGTGCAGATACCGCAGCCCTGACAAATTGTTTCAATCACATCAGCTTTGGGCTGTCCGCGGAAGTCTATTTCTTTAATAGCTCCGAAGGGGCATGTGCTGATGCATTTGCCGCAACCGATGCAGCGTTTGATATCAACTACAGAAACCGCGGGGTCACTTTCCAGCTGGTCCTTGGCGAACATGGCTAGAACCTTTGCCGCAGCTGCACTACCCTGTGCAACAGAGGAAGGAATGTCTTTGGGACCCTGACATGAACCGGCGAGGAATACACCGGCAGTGTTGGTTTCAACAGGTTTGAGTTTGGGGTGGCCTTCCATGAAGAAACCGTATGCATCGTAGGAGATGCGCAGTTTCTTAGCGAGGTCGGAAGCGCCGTGTGCGGATTCAGCACCGACTGCGAGGACAACGAGGTCCGCGTCAATTTCGACCTGATCGCCCATGAGGGTGTCGGCACCGCGTACAACGAGCTTGTCACCTTTGGGGTAGACCATGGACACGCGGCCACGGATGTACCTTGCTTCGTATTCTTCCTGCGCTCTGCGGGTGAATTCGTCGAACATCTTACCCGGGGAACGGATGTCCATGTAGAATACGTAGGACTGTGAATCCGGGCAGTGGTCTTTGGTCAGGATGGCCTGCTTTGCGGTGTACATGCAGCAGAAGCCGGAGCAGTATGGACGCCCGATGGATTTATCACGGGAGCCTACGCACTGAATGAAGACCACGTTCTTGGGTTCCTTGCCATCGGAAGGACGTTTGAT
Organism: Maridesulfovibrio salexigens DSM 2638; assembly: GCF_000023445.1. Lineage (GTDB taxonomy): Bacteria > Desulfobacterota > Desulfovibrionia > Desulfovibrionales > Desulfovibrionaceae > Maridesulfovibrio > Maridesulfovibrio salexigens. The sequence goes on from NC_012881.1 coordinate 654,525, forward strand.
GTGTCCCTCAGTGGGGCCGGAAGCGGAGAGCATGCGCTCGTACTGCAGGGAGGTGATTACGTCGGGGTACTGGCCTCCGCCGTATTCGCTGTATACAGTCCAGTCTACGAGGTCGAAACCGGTAGCCGCAACAACTGCGCCCACTTCTTCGACTACAAACTCATCTACCTGATCGTAAACGATGGCTTCAGAGGGGCAGACCTTGGCGCAGACGCCGCATTTATCGCGTTTGATTTTGATGCAGAAGTTGGGATCAATAACCGCTTTCTTGGGGATTGCCTGAGGAAAGGGGATGTTGATCGCTGTGGTTTTACCCAGTTCTTCGTCAAAGGGGTTGTCAGCCTTCTTGCTGGGGCATTTTTCCATGCAGATACCGCAACCGGTACATTTATCCCAGTCAACATAGGTGGCTTTTCTTTTTACTTTAACGGAGAAGTTACCCACATAACCGTTTACTTCTTCAATCTCGGCGCAAGCGTAGAGAGTGATGTTGGGATGCTGGGCAACGTCAACCATGCGGGGTCCGAGGATACAACTGGAGCAGTCCACTGTGGGGAAAGTCTTATCCAGTTTAGCCATCTTACCGCCGATGGAGGAGGTCTTTTCAACAAGGATAACTTCGAGGCCGCCGTCAGCGCAGTCAAGGGCTGCCTGAATACCTGCAACACCGCCGCCAACAATCATAACCTTTTTGTTCATGTCAAAGTATTTGGCATGGAGAGGTTTGTTGTTGAGCAGTTTAGCCGCTGCCATACGAACAAGGTCAACTGACTTGTTGGTGTTGGCTTCGCGGTCGCGGCCGATCCAGGAAACGTGTTCCCTGATGTTGGCCATCTCGAAGAGGTAGCGGTTAAGGCCGGCTCTTTCGAGGGTTTTGCGGAAGGTGGGTTCGTGCATTCTGGGTGTACAGGATGCTACGACCACGCCGTCGAGTTTATGTTCCTTGATTGCTTCTATGATCTCGTCCTGTCCGGGTTCGGAGCAGGCGTACATTGTATCAGTTGCGAAAACAACACCGGGGAATTCCCGTGCGGCTGCTGCAACGGCAGCGGTATCCACGGTACCTTCGATGTTAGTCCCGCAATGGCAGACAAAAACTCCAATTTTCATTTAAGTCTTCTCCTTAGCAGGGTTTCCGCTATTTCTTTTCTTCTTTGCCGATGGCATCGATAGCTTTACGGGGGCTCACGCAGAGCTTGTCCATTCCCAGTTCTTTTTCACTCATGCCGAGGGCGAGGCCCATGAGCTGGGTGTAATAGAAGATGGGCAGGTTGTGCTTGGCACCTGTTGCAGAGTTGACCTGAGACTGGCGCAGGTCAAGGTTCATCTGGCACAGGGGGCAGGCGGTGACCAGTGCGTCAACACCGAGATCATCTGCCACATCAAGCAGCTTGCCGGACAGGTTCATGACCACATCCTTGCGGGGGATACCGAAGGAAGCACCGCAGCATTCTACCTTTAAAGGAAAGGGCAGAACTGTTGCGCCCATGGCTTTCATGATGTTGTCCATGGCCATGGGGTGCTCGGGGTCATCGAAGTTCATTACTTCCGGGGGACGGTTCATTATGCAGCCATAGTATGCTGCAACTTTGAGTCCCTTGAGCGGTTTGATGGTGCTCTTTTTCAGTGCGTCGAGACCGAGGTCTTCAACGAGAATCTGAAGCACGGATTTGGTGGAGACACCGCCGTTGTAGGGATTGTCCAGCAGTTTGTTGACCTTCTCGCGCATCTCGTCTTTTTGCATACGATGTTCTGCGGTCTTGAGGTTGGTCAGACAACTGGGGCAAGGGGTAATTGCGGTGTCCAGATCCATTTTCTCTACCAGCTGTAAGTTGCGGGCGGAGAGTGCGCTGGAAAGTGTGTGGTCCACGGTGTGAGCCGGGGTGGAACCGCAACAGCTCCAGTCGGGGATGTCGGTGAGCCGGATTCCCAGCTTTTCACAGACAGCCCGGGTGGACATGTCATATTCCATGGATGTTCCTGCGCCGGAACATCCGGGATAGTAGGCATATGTTAAGGAATCACTCATTTGTGGGACTCCTCTTGGAATCTTTTGAAGATTTTCTTGATTTCATCCTTGCCCTGAATCTCGTGGGGTTTGAAATGCATCTTGCCCTTGGGCAGTACTTTCGGTCCCAGATCAATGTCAGTCCAGAAGCGTCCTGTTTTGGCTACATAAGCCGCGAGCAGGCCGATTTCGAACACTCTTCCGTTGTTTTCAACGGAATCTAGGAAGCTGTCCCAGAATTTCTTGACCGTGGGTACAGGAGCATATCCTTCCCTGCGGGCCATGTGGCGCAGCACATCCATGATGTGAGCCACGTCGATGTTGTTAGGGCACCTTGTGGTGCAGGATTCACAGGTTGCGCAAAGCCAGAGTGACTTGCACTTGAGCACGGTTTCTTTCTGCCCTGCCTGAACCATACGCATGATTCTGCTTACTGGGATGTCGTACGCAAATGTGTACGGACATCCGGCGGTACAGTTACCGCACTGGTAGCAAAGGGAGACATTCTGTCCGCTTTCCTTTTCTACCTGTTTCACAAAATCGGCATCGTAAGTCTTAGTAATATTTACTATTCCCATAAATGAGTAGCCGCCTTTCCGCTTAAAAAGTCCGGTGGAGCGGACCTTTAGTTTCCGTAGATTGGCTTAAAGATTATTGACAGAGTATGGATTCTTAAGAGGAGGTATTCTGCCAGAAGAACTATGAATTCTGCAAGCGATAATAACGTGTTTCACGATGGTTTCTTTTATAGATGACTACTCAAGGGCATTAGATGGTGAATAGTTGAACAATCTTCTCCTGTTCTTAACGAATGACCTAAAACGGTAGTGGATACTATTTTTATGCAGCACAAACGTCTTGTTGTAAAAAATAGACTAAAATGAAGAGTAGGATTTTGGTGATATCTGTCTCTTTTCATGAAGCGGTGTTTTGAGAGAGTTTATAATGTAGATAGTTATCTAATATATTGTTTCATTTTTACAACAAAGAGTGACTTTAATGTTAAATTCCACTTCACTTCCATATAAAAACAAGATAGTTAAATCAGTGCACATATATATAATTAGCCATAATTTTTTTGGTAATTAGGTCTCAGTATTTGCGGAAGTGGTGTCTGGGGTTAGGTTTTGAAGGATGCGGACTATCAAGACAACGGGGTTATTATGGTAGAAAGAGGTTTTGCCGTGCGGATTGGGGTGATTCTGGCGGTAATTACAGTTTTCAGCTGTTCGTTGGCCGGATATGGGATTACGGATTCAGCGACTTATGTAGGTTCTGAGGCATGTGAAGAGTGCCATGAGGTGGAATACAACAACTATAAGAAATTTTCCAAAAAGGCCCACTCCAGCAAAAGCGTGAAGATCATGGCTTCAGATCTTGATGCTGACGAGCTTAAGGAGTGTTTCACATGCCATGCTACCGGGTATGGAAAACCCGGCGGATTCGTTTCTTTTGAACAAACTCCCCATCTTGCAGATGCAGGATGTGAGGTTTGCCATGGTCCGGGATCTCTTCATGCTGAAGACGGCGATCCGGAGCTGATCAAGAGGAAGATGACCATTGAGGAGTGTGAAGTCTGCCACAATGCAGAACGGGTCAACAATTTTAATTACAAGCCGCTGATTTTCGGCGGAGCTCACTAGGGGGGTCGTTATGAAATTTATTAAGACTTCCCTTGGTAACAAGGTCATGGTGCTGACCTCATTGCTCACTGCTACGGCTTTTATTGTTCTGTTTCTGGCAAACTCTTTCTGGCAGCGCACCACCATGATGGAAGAGATTGAACGGAACGCATACAAAACTGCGGATATGTTGCAGCTGGCCATCCGCGAGCCTATGGCCAAGGGTGATAACAGGGGTACTACTGAAAAGTTTGCTACTGTTTCAAAAAAATATTCAGATGTTGCCATTTACCTGACCAACTTTAAGGGAAATGTCACTTATTCCACTAACACAGGGGACATACGTTCCGACATCAAAAATGTAATTCGCGATAAGGATATTAATACCCTTGTCGGGCAAAGCCTTAAGAAAAACCTCAAGAGCGGCCTTCTTTCTGAAATAGGTGGCAAAGAGGTTTTTGTTGAAGTTGAAACCATCCAGAATGAGAAGGCTTGTTATCACTGTCACGGCAGGAAGCAGCCCGTGCTCGGAACTCTGGTCATGGTGCAGGATGTTTCTCCTCAATTTGCAACATTTCATGAGTCCCAGTTCAAAGGGGCTGCGCTTTCATTCGGTGGCTTTGTCTCCCTGCTGGCCGCTCTTCTGTTCTTCATGCGCAGATCAATTGTGAAGCGCATCCAGATTATCTCCGGTGCTACCAGTGATTTTGCCAAGGGCAATCTCGACGCTCAATTTGCAGTGAACAGCAGTGATGAGCTCGGGTCTCTCGGGGATCATCTCGGCGAAATGGCCCGTCAGATCAAAGACCAGCTGGTTTATAACCGCGGTGTACTTAACGGTATTACCGTGCCCATGATCGTTACTGACGGTGATAGCAAAATTGATTTCGTTAACGCACCCATGCGTGACATCCTCAACAAACCTGAAGATGTTCTTATAGGAATGGATGTAGGCGACTTTTTCAGGGTTGAAGGAAAGTCTCTGACTCAAGAGGCTATTTCTTCAAGTGATTGCCCTGAAGGTCTTCTGAGGTTCAACCGTGAAGATGGTGTTGAGTTCCCGTTGCGCTATCAGGTCTGTCCGCTGCTTAATGCTGAGGAAGAGACTGTTGGTGCTATCGCGGTAATGGTCGACCTTACCGAAGAGGAAGCCAGCCGCAAGCACATTGAGCAGCAGCAGGAATCTTTGCTTGAAGTGGCCAATGAGGTTACCGAAGTTTCCAAGGCTTTGCTTTCCTACACCACTGAGCTTTCACAGCAGATGAATGAGTTGACTGCCGGTGTTGATACCACTGCCATGCAGACCGGACAGGTTGCAACCGCAATGGAAGAAATGAATGCCACTGTGCTTGAAGTTGCCCAGAATACCGGGGAAACAGCTGAAGCCTCCGACAGGGCCAACTCCGTTGCCCGCGACGGTGGAAAGGTAGTCAGCAACACAGTGTCAGAGATTCATATTGTAACTGAAACCACGGATAAACTCTCCGATATGCTCGCCGACCTTTCGGAGCGGGCCATCAATATCGGCGAAGTAATGTCTGTTATTAATGATATTGCCGACCAGACCAACCTGCTGGCCCTGAACGCAGCCATTGAAGCGGCCCGTGCCGGTGAAGCAGGACGTGGTTTCGCAGTTGTCGCTGACGAAGTTCGTAAGCTCGCTGAGAAGACCATGGGCGCAACCAATGAGGTTGAGAGCGCAATCACACTCATTCAGCAGTCCACCGATAAGGTTGTCTCCGAGATGAGCGGGGTTCGCGGCAGGGTTGAAAATACCGTGCAGATGGCGGAAGGAGCAGGCGGCGTACTCAGCCAGATCGTCAGTGAGAGTGAAACTATTGCCGATATGGTCCGGGCCATTGCCACCGCAGCAGAGCAGCAGACTGCAACCAGTGATGAAATTAACAACAGCGTCACTGAGATCAACGGGCTTTCGCAGGCTCTGTCCGACGGTATCCAGAATGCCAACTCCAACATTCAGGAAGTAGCTGAAATGGCTCAAAAGCTGAGCCAGCTGGTGGAAAGATTCAAGTAGTATTCACCATTAAAGCAATTAAAAGTCCCCTCCCGCTGGTGCGAGAGGGGACTTTTTTATAGTGGCGTATGAGAAAATAAAAACCCCTGAAAGAAATACTTTCAGGGGTTTTTGTTACTTGAATTGGTATCGCGATTAGTCCAGCTCGAACTGCTTAGTCCAATCAACACCATCTTCCCATTTGGGTTGTTCTTCCTTGATAAAGAGGAAATCACCAACAACCAGAGCGTCCATGTTTGTTCTCATGAAGCAAACATATGCATCATGGGGAGTACAAACAATAGGTTCACCTCTGACGTTAAAACTGGTGTTGACTACTACTCCGCAGTCTTCTTTCTCACTGAATGTGTTAATCAATTCCCAATAGCGAGGGTTGGTCTTCTTGCTTACGGATTGGACGCGGGCAGAAAAGTCAACATGGGTAATAGCTGGAAGATCAGAGCGTTCCTGATAAAGACGTTCATACATGGGCATTTCATGATAATTGTCGGGGATAGGCTTACGCATATCCTCAACAACGGGTGCAACTACCAGCATGTAGGGAGAATCTCCTTCCATCTCAAAGTATCGTGAAACCTGCTCTTCTAAAACAGAAGGCGCAAATGGCCTGAAACCTTCTCTGAATTTAATTTTCAGATTAAGCTTTTTCTGCATTTCAGGGTGGCGGGGGTCACCGATAATTGAACGTCCACCGAGGGCTCTGGGGCCGAATTCCATGCGTCCCTGAAACCACCCGATAGCTTTGCCTTCGGTCATGAGGTCAGTCACTTTGGAGCACAGCTCTTTAAACGAATCATGTTTGTGGAATGGAGCTTTCTGACGTTTAGCCATGCGCAATATGTCTTGCTCTGAAAACTCAGGTCCAAGATAGGCGCCGCGCATAGAGTCGTCAGGATTCGCTACTCGTTTATTTCCGAGCCAGATGTGATGCGCAGCTAAGGCCGCTCCCAGAGAGCCTCCAGCATCACCTGATGCAGGCTGAATCCAGATTTTATCGAATATTTTGCTGCGAATTAATTTACCGTTTGCAACGCAGTTAAGCGCAACCCCGCCAGCCATAACAAGGTTTCGAGAGTTGGTAAGCTTTTTGGCTGCCTTGGCAAGGGCAAACACAATCTCTTCGGTAGCTTCCTGGACGGCATAAGCGAGGTCCATATATTCCTGTTGGATTTCAGTTTCCGGCTCACGGGCAGGGATTCCAAATAAAGCTTCCCATTTAGCTTTTTTGAACATGGTCAGCTCTGTGGCGTAACTGAAATAATCCATATTCAACAGTAGGGAGCCATCGGACTTAAGGTCTACCAGATTATCAAAGATGGCTTTTTTCCACTCTTTGATCTTCGGGCTCTGGGAGTTCCCGTATGGGGCCAGTCCCATCAGTTTATACTCACCTGAATTGACTTTAAATCCGCAGAAAGCTGTTGCAGCTGAATAGAAAAGTCCTACAGAGTGAGGGAACTGAAGTTCTTTCAGTACTGTGATATCGTTGCCTTCACCCTTACTGATTGTGGTCGTTGCCCATTCTCCAACTCCGTCAACGGTGAGAATTGCTGCTTCCTGAAATGGAGAAGGGTAAAAGGCACTGGCTCCGTGAGACAAATGGTGCTCAGGGAAGAGTAATTTGGCTGAAGTTGGGCCGATTTTAGCAAGTTCTTCGTTGATCATCCGGCGCATAAAGAGTTTTTCTTTAATCCATACTGGAATTGCAGAAACAAAACTTTTAAGGCCCGTAGGTGCAAAACCATTGTAGGTTTCAAGCAATCTTTCGAACTTGAGAAGTGGTTTGTCGTAAAATGCGACAGCTTTAACCTCAGAAAGGCTATAACCGGATTCTTCAAGAACGTATTTAATAGCATTTATAGGAAATGATTCATCATGCTTAATGCGCGTAAACCGCTCTTCCTGAGCTGCTGCAACTATTTCCCCATCAACCATGATTACGGCAGCAGAATCATGGTAGTAGGCTGATATTCCGAGTATTACTTCGTGCATAGTGGAGCCTTAGAAAACAGTATAAATAAATGGGGCGATAGCCGAACCACTTGTAAGGACAACCAGTGACCCAAAAAGGAGTAGGGTAACAATGATAGGAATCAACCAAAATTTCTTACGTTTAGAAAAAAATCCGAAAAGGTCTTTTAAAAAGTTCATATTATCTCCTGAATATTATCGCTATTAGTCAGTAGGACTAAAAGGGATCTTCAATTTCTTCTGAATTATATTTATGGTTTCTGGTGACAAAAGCGGATTCGTCCTTTGCTTTCCATTTTTTCAACAGCATCGGATCATGTCCAAAAAGACGTCTAAGAATAGCTAAGGGAGTCACCACAACAAAAAAAACAAGAGTTAAAATTACTTTAGACATAAAGCTTCCCAGTAATTGAGAGAAGGTAAGCCAAAGTTTTGCGGGGTACTTAAAGGCCATACTCCATGTCATGTTCACGATAAGAAGGCCGCCTGCCCCAAAAATCCAGTTCCAGTCTTTGTAGACAAAGCCGACAATTAGGCAAATTAGTACCATTGCCATTCCGGTGTCTGATGCTTCTTTTTTGCCTACTATTATTTTATTGGGCTCGCTCATATTTATCTCCAAAATTTAATCAAAAACTATTGTTTGCGGATATTACCGGACGCATTAATTTCAGCAATGAATTTATTCAAGGCTTCACCTAGTACAGTGTAACCTTTCTGATTTAAGTGGCCCACATCTACTGGTCCGTGCAGCATTTCATGTTTTGCTGCTTTTCTTAGATAAGGAAGCGTATCGAAATAAAGAAGGTTTTGGTTTTGCGCAATTTCTTGCACAGAATTTTCAACCTGTTGAGCAATTCTCATAGCTTCATCTACATTAACTTTATTACCGGTCCTGTCGCCAATCACCAAATCAGATTCATATTCATAGCACTCCAGAACAGAAGGAACGTATACTACATAGAAAATGGTGTCCGGGTAATTGTTTTTCAAGAATATTAAAGATTGCTCAAATATATATAATCCAAGTTTAATTTCATTCTGAGTTAAGTTTAAGGTTAACATGTCAAGACGCGGAAAATTTGGTTTTACTGTAGTGTCAGTGAGTTTAATTATATTTGCATCTTGGTAAGGCCAGTCATGTTTTGAATTGTCTTCACTTTTTGCTCCTGCGAAAGAAGCTGCAGCACTGTTTATTTTTGCAAACAGAATTCTAGTCATATAAGTAAGTGAAGGTGACCATTTCACAATGCTGTATGATTTTTCACTTTCTACAAAAGAAGCGAGAAAATTTTGAAAGTATTCTGGATCATTAACTTTAGAAATATCATAACCTTTGTAGCTGACTTCCATTCTGGTCATGTTATCTCGAAGATCATTTCCAGCGTAGAAATAGACAAGGCATTGTTTCGGTGCAGAAAGAGGTAGCCCGGAAAAGTGCGAGGCATAATCCAAAGTATCTACGAACTGGGCAACAGCTTTAGGGTTGTCCGCTCCTGAACGTCCGAAGCTAACAACATCATAACCACTTAAATCGTGGAGGATGTGTGCAGCGTTAAACGGTGAATTCTTGGTCTTATCAGCCTCCAGTAACCAGTCTCCTTTACCCTGAGCATAAGAATCTCCAATTATTCCAATGTAATCATTTTGAGGAATAAGATCCTTTTTCGAAGATTGTGCAAAGACTCTTAGCGGACGCTCAACAAATTCATGTCTGTTGAGAGGGAGGTTCGATAATATGCCGTTAAAAACAAATTTATCAATTAACCAGCAGCAGACTAGTATGCTGACAAGAATTAAAATGGTGTTAATAGAAAAGTTTTTTATTTTATTATAGTTCATTGTGAATCGAAATACTAAAATTACATGTGCTTAGGCTTAAGAATTAATTAGTTGTAAGCCCCGCCTCTTGTTTTTTACAGGTTCTTAATAGAAGAATAAAGGCCTATCAAGTTCTTTATCGTATAGGGGGCCGGTAATTTAATCTTGAAGGTGGACTTCGTAATTATTGTCATGGAATGACTTCGTAACACGCATAGATATCAAATAAAAGGTGACAACTCTTATATGAGTTGCCACCTTTGAATTATTACTAGTAATTTACAGAAGATATATTAGAAAAGCAGGTAATGAAAGATTAGTTAATCTCTATAGTTAAATGCTTAGGCAGAATATGGAATTGAAACCTTGTTTTTGGCTGATGCCGGATAAAGAGCAGGTTTTTTAGTGTGCGATGGATAAAGAGATTGACTTATCTTTGAGTAGCACTTTCTCCTGAAATTTTTACGTTTACTTTTGGACGGTATGAAACTGGATAAGAGGTGGCTGGCAGATTTTGCTATCCGAGCCAACTGGTTAAGCTCGTTTCCACGCTTATATAATGTCAGCAAAAGTTCAGGGTGCGTCACTTTCAAGTTCAATTTAGTATCGAAGTCGTAATCATCGAATAAGGAATCGATTATTTCTTTAGTGGTAAAAACAAAGATGTTTTGTCTGTAGTGATCAACAACTAAAGCATCATCCCAAACTAAAGGACGTATAATATCCAAGGGGAAGTATCCCTTTCGCTTGAATTTTTCCGCCCAATATTCAGGCCATTGCTCATTTACATGAGAAACTCCGCCTTGATACGGCACTGCTGCGGAAAACAGAATTACATCAGAAAAAGATGTTAGGGCATCGACAAAATAATCAGCCTTGTCTGCTTCCAGATGTTCAGCAACTTCTAGACTGATTGCGAGGTCATATTTTTTGTTTATTTTGGATGCAAAGTCAGAAGACAGGTCAGAAGGTATAAAAGAATCCGCAGGGATACGCAGTAACTTTTTGTTTACATAATCTCCATCCAGTCCCAATACCTCGGTAAAGCCATTCTCGGCGCAAATGGAAAGCCATGTTCCCACTCCGCACCCGGCGTCAATTGCACTTTTTAAGTCAGGGAAAAGCGACAATAAAATAGGAATCACACGCTGTGCAGAAAGGGCACTTGCGTCTGCTTGGCCAAGATAAAACTCATCACTATAACTGTCTTCCATGGTACGCTCCAAAAGTATAGAAAATTTCAGAGGGAACCTAACCGTAAGTAATCTAAATATCAAGCGCTCGTATATTTTTAATACTACTAAAACTGTTATGTTTTTGAGCACTGGATTTTGTCAGCCATGGTAAGCCTTTTTTATATTGGGGTAAATATGCTGTTGTGTCTTCCAATGTGTGGGAGGTTCGCGGTACAAAGTCAAAGGAGAGCAAAGTCTTTTGTATAATTTTATGTAGTTTCTTTTGGTAAATACGGCTTTGCGGGCACAGTTATTGTTGCCGCTGAAGAAACCGTGGCGCTATATACTTTTTGTTTTAGGATCATAGGTATACAGCAAGTCAAAATAGTTTAATGACTTGGCCTTTTTTTTAACATATTCTGATGAGGCTATCTCTATCTCCAGCCCTTACCTGCATTACTGAAAATTTCCGTAATTCTAATATTCTTCACGGGTTTAAACTTATTTGCCCGCGCTTCCTGAGGGGTTTTACCGGTGCTTTCATAGATTGTTTCTATGTACTTGAGCAGGCCGACCATTCCTTTGCTTTTTTTGCTGGTCTTTTTAACTTTGCAGGTGATGGTATCGGGTGAAATCGCGTGGTATCTGGCGAGGTAGGTCCCGTCTTTTTGGAGTAAAACTTCCATACGACTGAAGCCTTTGATGTGGCTTTTGTTCAGCTTGACAACCCAGCCTATGGCGAAATTTGTAAAGGTATCCAGTTCTTCCTTGGTGCCGGGCTGTGAGCCGTATGCTGCTGAGCAAAGCAGCATAGTGATAAAAACAGATGTTAAAATTTTACTGGCAAGTCTCATGGGGTTCTCCAAATTGCGAAAAGGGTGGAAAGATAAATCTTTCCACCCTCTTTTAATGCTTATGCGGCTTTTAGTCTTCTACGTCGATTTCAACGCGGCGGTTAAGCTTGCGTCCTTCTTTAGTCTTGTTGTCGTACTTGGGATTCATTTCGCCGTACCCCTTAACTTCCAGACGCTTAGGAGCAATACCGTTGGCTGCAAGCCAGTCTGCAACAGATTTGGCTCTGCGCTCGGAGAGGCCCTGGTTGTATGCTTCGGAGCCGGAGGAGTCAGTGTGACCGCCGACCAGAACCTTAAGGTTCGGGAATTCTTCAAGCATGGTTGCAGCTTCAGTCAGTGCCGGAACCATTTCATCAGTGATCTGGTATTTGTCGAAACCGAAGTTGAAATTACGGAAAACGATTTTTTCCTGAACCGGAACAACCGGAACTACAACTTCTTCAACAACTTCAACGATCAGTTCTTCTTCCTGAGTATAGAAGACGTCCTGTGCGAACTTATCCAGAACTGCTTTATCAGCAAGGGCACTAGCATCAACATAAACGCCGCAAGGAGTGAGGCTTGCGAGACGCTTCAGGTTAGCTTTACCGCGTGCGGTGTCGGCTACACTGATGATGTGCAGGCAGAAACGGTCGCCGTAAGTCTTTGCCATATCGGAGACTACAAGCGCAGGGTTGCGGCCGGAGTTGGTCAGGCCGTCGGAAACAAAAATCACTGCGAATTTGCCGCCCCAGTTTTTAACAACGCCGTTAAGGTCGGAAAATCCGGTTCCAATCGGGGTGGACTGGAAGAAAGGCAGGTCACTGGGAACGGATGCGATTCCTTTAGCCATAGCTGCTCTGGTGAACATGGACTTAGGGGAATATGTTGCAAAGTCGGGCATTGCGTAAAGAGCAGAGTCGTAGCCCAGCTCGGGAACAACATTGTTGAGTCTCTTCAGAGCGTTGAGTCCGGCAATAATTTTGGGATTGCCGGTGGAATCATATGTCTGAGACATAGATGGTGAAGTATCAACAAAATATGCGAAAGCATCGACTTTGGGTTTAAGAACGATTCTGGACTCAGCAGAGGCCATGGAGCCGAAGGCCAGAAGAGCGGCTAAGGCAACAGTCAGGATTAATGAAACTTTTCTTTTGAACATTATGAAAGTCCTCCGGTATGTTGGTTAACGGTTTTAGTTAGAATTTATACTCTCTCAAAATTAAGGCATTGGCTGGTCTTAATCAATAGTTTTGTATTATTTTTATGGTCTTTTTAATTTTTCAGTTCCCGCGAAGTGTTTTTCAAGCATGATTTTAAGAATGGTTCTGTCGGTGTCGATCATGCCCTGTGTGCTCAAGGTGCCTATGTTTTGCATGGTCTGCTCTGGTGAGCTGCCGATAATACCGTCTGTGGAATGTACATTTACTCCATGAATGGCAAAAAGGGCGGCTTGAACCGCTGTTCCGGCCGCAGTCGCCAGTTTTAAAGCACATCCGCATTTGGCCCCGTCACAGATAATTCCTGCAAGATCCTCGGTGAGGTTTGTGATGGCTCCCGCCATTTGAGGCGGGGTTCCGCCCATGAGATAGGTGATCCCGGCGGTGGCTCCTGCTCCTGCTGCGACAGAGCATCCGCATACAGCGGATAACCTTCCTGTCTGGGCTTTTACATATGCGGTTACAAGGTGACTGAGAGCAATGGCCTCCAGCATGGTTTTCTCGGAGCAATCCACGAATTCACTTACAGCATAAATGGGCAGAATTGCGGTCAGGCCGTGGTTTCCCGATCCGCCTGAACTCATTGCCGGGAGTTTGATGCCTCCCATACGAGCATCAGATGCAGCTGAAGTTATGGTTCGGGCGGCAAGAATCATATCTCTGTTAAGGATTTTCATGCGGGCCAGCTTTTCAAAGGTAGCCCCTACTGCCAGACCAGAACCGTGTTTGAGTCCGTAATCAGCAAGGCGCATGTTGTAAGTGATTCCTTCTTTAAGGAATGTGAAATCCTGCTCGTCGAGATCGTTGATCATGTCTACGAGGTCGTCGAGGGACAGAGTCTTGATGAAATCCTCAAGTTTGGAAACATCCGCCTTTTGTGCCTGCTGTTTTTTGACCAGAGTAGAGTCCTTTACAGGTTCTCCATTGAGGGTCAGGGAAATGATGTTGTCATGTACACCTTCGATGGTTGTTTCAACATGATCGGAACCGAAGGTAAGCAGAGCGCGGACATAGATGCCATGCCTGTTCTCAAGCAGATTCACTGTTACAGGATTTTTGTCTTTGTATTTGCAGGCTTCTTTGGCGCTTTCTTCGTCAAGGGGTTCAAGAACTTCAAGTCCGAGTGCCGGATCGCCATAAAGTGCGCCCAAAGCTGCTGCGGTATCCAGTCCGTTTAATCCGCCAGTTCCGGGGATGATTACAGCCAGTCCGTTTTTGTAGATATTCGGGTCAACCCAGACTTCGATTTTATCCGGTCTTTTGTCCGGAATTACTGAAGCTGCAGCAGCAGTGGCAAGAGCTATTGCGACAGGTTCGGTGCAGCCCAGTGCAGGGGAAACTTCAAGATGGAGGATTTCTTTTACAGAGTATTTCATGACAATCCTTTGACTTCTCATGTTAGTTTAATGTTGAGGTCTAAGTCAGCTTGGATAAGTAAGCTTCGTATGTAAATAAAGTCTAGAAATAATCATAATAAATGTTTGTGGTTAAATAACGATAACATTAAAATACAATTAAGCAAGATTAAAAACAAGAAGTATAAAGTTGAATTGTGCTAAAGATGGAACGGTGGATGTTTAAATATGTTTTAAATTGATGTGTACAACATAACTTCATCTATATCTAAGTTGTCTTTTGTTTAAAAACTGAGCTTTTTGTGCATCAGCTGATGTTAAGAGAAATTTATTGCGTTTGTATTTGTGTAAATAAGGTCTTTTAACTTAAATGTAGTTGAAAAGTGTCAGAAAAATAAGTAACATCCGGCAACTTGTATTGTGTGATAGTGCTAATAGATGTTTATATCTGCTTAAAATAGCTGGAGAAACTATATATGTATATTGTAACTGGCGGAGCCGGTTTTATCGGCAGTGCCATGGTTTGGAAATTAAACCAGATGGGAATCGACGATATCCTGATTGTCGATAACCTTGCTAAGACTGATAAATGGAAAAATTTAGTCAATCTGCGCTACGAGGATTACATTCACAGGGATCAGTTTTTCAAGTTCATTCTTGAAGGTGACGATCCCTTTAAAACTGATGCTGTAATCCACATGGGTGCCTGTTCTTCAACCACGGAACAGGATGCGGACTTTCTCATGGAGAACAACTACCGCTATACCCAGATGCTTTGTCGCTTCTGCCTCCAGCATGACGTGCGTTTTATCAATGCTTCCAGCGCCGCCACCTACGGTGACGGACAGTTCGGATTTGATGACGACCATGAAGGCATTGATCGTCTCAAACCTATGAACATGTACGGGTACTCCAAACAGCTTTTCGACCTTTGGGCCAAGCGCGGCGGAGTGCTGGATAAGCTGGTCAGCCTCAAATTTTTCAATGTATTCGGACCTAACGAATACCATAAAGACGATATGAAGAGTGTTATCTGCAAGGCTTTTCACCAGATAGGTGAAACCGAAGAGATGAAGCTTTTCAAATCCTACAAGCCGGAATATCCCCACGGCGGCCAGAAGCGCGACTTTGTTTATATTAAAGATTGCGTTGACGTTATGTGGTGGTTCCTGCAGAACCCGCAGGCTAACGGTATCTTCAATATCGGTACCGGTCAGGCTCGCGAATGGAATGAACTTGCACGTTCTGTTTTCGCCGCGATGGATGTTGAACCGAACATCAGCTACATCGAGATGCCGGAAACAATTCGTGACAAGTACCAGTATTTCACTCAGGCCAATATGAGCAAGCTGGTGGAAGCTGGCTATGATAAGCCGTTTACTTCGCTGGAAGATGCGGCGAAAGATTATGTGCAGAATTATCTGGCTCAGGAAGATCCTTATCTCAAGAGTTAATTGTTAATCCGGTTAGCCGGGACAGTTTGAATATTAAAGGGCAGGTTGTTTTGAAATCCAGGTTCGTCATCTTTGTAGTTTTACTTCTCCTTTGTCTGCCGTGCGCTTCAATGGCACAGCAACAGATGACCGTGCCCATGACCGATAATAATGGCGTGGAGCAGAAGGGTGAGCAGTGGAAGTTTGCCGCAGATAAACTTGTTGTGGAAAGCGACAGCGAATACCTTCAGGCTTACGGGGATGTAACCCTTCGTAGTGGTGATAACTACATCAAGGCTGATTTTGCCCGTTTTTATCAGGCTACCAAGTGGATTTATCTGCGTGGTAATGTGAAAGCGCAGATCAAGGGCGACTTTTACGATGCGGCTGAAGCTGAATTCGACCTGAACAATATGGTCGGATGGCTGAAAAAAGGCCGCGTTTTTGTTGCCAAGCCCCATGTTTATTTTGAAAGTGAATTCATTGAAAAGCATAACGGAGCCACTTACAGCTTCAAGGATGTAAAAGTGACCGCTTGTGAGGGTGAGAATCCTCTTTGGTCATTTGAATCCGGTGAGGGTGATATCACCATCAACGGTTATGCCCGCCTCTGGCACTCCAAGTTCAAAGTTAAGGGTGTCCCGGTTATGTACACTCCTTACATGGAACTTCCGGTTCAGCGTGAGCGCCAGTCCGGTATCCTTGATCCTGAAATCGGTAACTCAAACCGTCTCGGAAACAGGTTCAACCTGCCGTTTTACTGGGCTATCAATGATGAAATGGACATGACTTTCTATCCGGAATACCTGAGCAAACGTGGTTTCAGGCCCGGTGTGGAATTCCGTCATTCTGAAGATGTAAATACCAAAGGATCATGGCGTGCTGACTGGTTGTACGACAGTAAAAGCTACAACAACGCCAATGACGCAAGTTATTCCTTCAGTGACAGCATGATCAGGCCCAACCAGAACCGCTGGTGGATCAGATCTAAATACAACGGATATCTCGGTAATCCTGACTGGCAGACCATCTTTGATATGGACCTCGTATCCGATCAGGATTATCTGCGCGAATTTCGTTCCGGCTCCAATGGTTATGAAGCTACCCGTGATTCCTTTCTTGATGAATTCGGGCGTGACATAGCCACCGCCGATGCCAATGAAAGAACCAGTACCGCCCTTATCGCCAGAAGCTGGGATAATTACTCTGTTTCGGCAATGGCGCAGTACACGGAAAACCTGCTTTACCGTAATGATAACGCTCCTTCCACCAAGGACCCGACTCTTCAGACAATGCCGCAGCTTTCCGCTTACGCATTCAAGAATAATTTCTTCGGGACTCCCATCGAGTGGGAAGGTGAATTTCAATCAAGTTATTTCTGGCGCGAATACGGCACAACCGGTGGACGTATCGACATCAAGCCTTCATTCAGCATGCCTGTGCGTGCCGGTGGAATTACCTTTATTCCTTATGCAGGTGTAAGGGCCACCAACTATCTGGGAACTTCTTTCCAGAATTCTACTTCTGAAGGCAGTCACGATTCTACTCAGTTCCGCTTGCTGGCTGATGCCGGAATCAGTGCGGCTACAGATTTTTATCGCGTATTTGATCTGGAGTCCGCTCCTGTTGTCACCGAGGAAAACGTCGGACAGTCCGGCTGGACCCGCATGAAACATAATGTGATTCCGCGTTTGGAATATTCATGGGTTCAGGATGACTCTGCGTCACAGACCAAGTTGCCTTACTTTGATTCCCGTGACCGCATTTCTGAGCAGAACGATGTTGTATTCTCTCTGACCAACGTTTTTGACCGCAACCGCGCAACAGTGGTTATGGATGCTGACGGTAATCCGGTTCTTGAAAATGACTATCTTGAGTTCCTGCGGGTTCGCCTGGAACAGGGCTATGACATTGACGAAGAAAACCGTTCCATAGAACTCAGTGAGTATGAACGCCGTCCCTTCTCTGACTTCATGGCCGAGATTATTGTTACTCCCTATAATTTCGTAAACCTTACTTCCAGAACATGGCTTTCCCCATATCTGGGTGATGTCACCGAGCATGAAAATATTCTGAAGCTCTTTTATGATGAATATGCGGAATTCTCTCTCGGGTACGATTACCTGCGCAAGATTGATGAATATAAACGCCAGCAGGACACAGATATGCAGATCATCAGCTACGGTATGAAAGCCAAGCTGCCTTGGAATCTGCGGATCGGCGGTAAATTCAGAACTGATCTTAATTCTGATCGCGACCTTGAGAAAACCGCAACCATTGGTTGGAGTCATCAGTGCTTTTCCTTGGATTTCGTTGCTTCCAAGACCACTGTTGATGAACGTTACGGCGTGAACTTTAACCTCATCGATATGGGCGGATTCTAGTCTATATTTTCGACAAAACTTACCGGGCCCCCCGTCTACTGATGTGTAGACGGGGGGCCTTGCTTATTGTAATCTCAGAATTATAAATTTTGACTTACATAGATAAATAAAAATACCAGATAGATATATCATTATGAGCACTCCTGAAATTCATGTCCTTCCAGCTTCTTTGCGCAACCAGATCGCTGCGGGTGAAGTTGTGGAACGGCCCTCAAGCGTAGTTAAGGAACTGGTGGAGAACTCTATCGATGCGGGCAGTACACAGGTTGATGTTGCTGTTGAGCGCGGTGGGCAGGGCTTTATTTCCGTGAAGGATAATGGCCGCGGTGTGGCAGCTGAAGAGCTAAAGCTGGCTGTTACCCGTCATGCCACCAGCAAAATTTCAAATGTTGAAGATTTGACCGCTATCACCAGCTTCGGCTTCCGCGGTGAAGCTTTGCCCAGTATTGCCTCTGTTTCGCGCTTTAAGATGAGCTCCTGCCGTAAAGGTGCTGATGAAGGATGGTTTATCCATGTTGAGGGCGGGGATGTAATTGATGAGGGCCCGGCTGCTATTCCCGGAGGTACTTCGGTAGAAGTTAGAGACCTGTTTTTCAATGTCCCGGCCCGTTTGAAATTTTTGAAAACAGAGAGCACCGAAGCGCGCCGCTGCAATCAGGTAATGTTTAAGATTGCATTAGCCAATGTAGATGCTGGATTCACTTTTACTTCCAACGGGCGTGAACAGTTTCGGCTTCCGGCAGGACAGTCTTTGCCGGAGCGTTTGTCCGTGTTCTGGCCGCGCAATATTTGTGAATCCCTGCTTGAATTTTCCCATGAAGCCGGGGAAATGAAAGTGCATGGCTGCGCAGGTATCCCCGGTCTGGCTCAAGGTCGCGGTGATCGCATTGTTATGTTTGTCAATGGTCGTCCGGTTCAGGATAAGCTGTTGCTCAGTGCCATTCGTGGCGCCTACAAAGGGCGTTTGATTTCACGTGAATATCCGCAGGCAGTACTCTTTCTGGAATTGCCCCCGGAACTGGTGGATGTGAACGTGCATCCGGCAAAGATGGAAGTCCGTTTTCAGGAAGAAAGTGCGGTTTTCAGCATTATTCGCAATGGCATCGGGCAGGCTCTTTCTCGCTATGAGCTTGGCATTATGGATGAAGGTGTCCCTATGCAAAGTCAGCCTGAAATGCCGGTCCGTCCCACTGTTCGCGAAAAGACGTTATCGGAAAGTGTCTCACTTCCCATTGAGCCGGCAGCAAAATTTTCCAGCTGGAACGAATTTAAGAATACAGATTTCACAGCCTTGGAAGATGAACCTGAAGTGGGTTCAGCTTTACCTAAGTCTGATTTTATATCTCCTCCTGTTACTGAATCCCGACCAGAACCGAACATGGTTCATGAACAAACCGTGGATTATAAGGCGCAGGAAACTCCGCTTTCTGTGCCCGAACCGCTGGAATACGAATCATTTGCAGCCGGTCCGATTTATGTTCCCGGTTCGCGTATTGAGTATCTGGGGCAGGTTGCGGATACTTATCTGGTACTGAAGCTCCCGAACGGTTCTCTCGGTCTTCTGGATCAGCACGCAGCGCATGAGCGGGTGATCTACGAGAATATGAAGTCTCTGCGTACCCGTGGTGAATCGCGTCCGCTGGCATTGCCCATCGATATTGTTCTGCATCCCAGTGAAGTTCAGCGGGTACAGGAAATGTGGGAGGACCTGCTGGCGGCGGGATTCATGCTGGAATTGGAGTCCGGGCAAACTCTTTCCATGCGCGGTATCCCTCCGGCACTTGAAACCGGTGAAGCAAGGGAGTACTTAAAAGCAGCAGTGGACGGACAGGCCAAGACTTTGGATGATCTCTGGATCATGCTTTCCTGCAAATCAGCAATCAAGGCAAACCTGCCGCTGGCAGTCAACGAGGCTCTTTCTTTGCTTGAAGCATGGGTTAAATGCCCGCAACGGGAATACTGCCCTCATGGTCGTCCTGTGCTGATCAGTTGGTCCGCGCTGGAAATGGAGAAACTTTTCAAACGCAAATAGCCAGTCTCAATCTCAACCGGAGCTCTCCAATGACTATCGGATATAATACACTTGAAGTTGAAGTAGATTTAAATGCCATTCGCCATAATTATCGATTGCTTAGAGATAAAGGAAGCAGGGTGTACGGCGTGGTCAAGGCTGATGCGTACGGGCACGGCCTTATAGAAGTTGCCCGTGCTCTGGAAGAAGAAGGGGCGGATACTTTCGCTGTCGGCACCGTTGGTGAAGGCATGCAACTTCGCAAAAGCGGTTGCAGCAAGCGTATCATTTCGTTGCTCGGTCCGCTTAATGAAGAAGATTGCTTCAATGCGGCGCAGAACAAGATCATTCCGTTTATCGGTGAATTTGAACAACTGGAAATGCTTTCCGCAGTTGTTTCTGCGCAGGGCCGTAAAGTCGAAATCAGTTTGAAATTTGATACTGGAATGTCCCGGCTCGGGTTCAGTGTCAATGAGCTGGATAAGCTGATTGAGTGGCTGAAAATTAATCCTCAAATCTGTCCGGTACTGGCAAGCTCGCACCTTGCCACTTCTGATGATCCGGCATACGAGGGGTATATGTCTGCGCAGGCGGAGACCTTTTCCGGTATTTTAAAGCGTCTTGCAGATGCCGGATATGAGCTGGAAGCGTCTCTTGCCAACTCTGCCGGGATTCTGGTTCATGATCAGGTTCATTATTCTGCCCAGCGCGGCGGGATTGCCCTTTACGGTTCCAACCCGTTGTTGGGAACTGAGTGGAGTGAATCCGGTCGCGACCTGAAACCTGCGATGCAGGTGCGGACCAATATTGCGGCTGTGCGGGAGCTTAAAAAAGGTCAGGCTATCAGTTACGGCTGTACCTACACTGCAGATCGGGACATGACGGTTGCCATTGTCTGTGCCGGATACGCTGATGGATACAGCCGTGGACTTTCCAGTACCGGAGAGGTCTGTATTCATGGAAAGCGGGCCAAAATTCTGGGCAGGGTATGCATGCAGCTTTGCATCGTGGACGTCAGCCACATTGAAGGTGTTAAATTCGGTGATACAGCCTACCTGCTTGGCGGGGAAGGTGAAGGGCACATCAGTGCCGAAGATTTAGCCGGATGGTGGCAGACCATTACTTATGAAATTTTTTGTCTTCTGGGGATGAATCCGAGGACATATAAAAAATAAAAAACGGGAGATATAACATGTCTTGGAAAGTAGCAGAAAGTCATCCGCTTAAGGATGTTGATCCGGCAGAACTCAGGGATAAATGGGTGAACGTGGCCATGGATATGGCTTTGATTCCTGAAAACAACATCCGCGTTTATATCGAAGACGGCATTGTGCGTATCGAGGTGAGCGAAGAACTTTACAACTGCATGGCTGGTATCTAGCCCTGAGGTGAAGGGCGGTCTTTAGAGGCCGCCTTTTGTCTTTTTTGCTGTAACTGCAAATCGGAGTTTTTCATGAAAAGAAACAGATTTATTCCGGTCCTCCTTTTCGCTCTGGTCTTTTGTCTTTGCGCAGGGTGTTCTGACAAAAAAACATCCGGTGAATTCAAGGTCGGAGTTGTTGCGGTTACCAGCGGCGAACTATTCAGAAAAGGAAACTACATCGTTACTGCAGCCCGTTATGCCGCAGAGAAGGTCAATAAGTCCGGCGGGCTGGAGCTGGACGGTAAGTCGTATAAAGTTAAACTGTTTCCTGCTGACAGTAACGGCGAAGCTGAAATGGCCGCTAAAGTCACGCTCAGATTGATTGAAAAGGAAAAAGTTTCTGCCATAGTCGGGGCGGCAAAGAGCAATGTGGCGCTGGCTGTTGCTAAAGTATGTGAGGAGCACAAGGTACCTTTCATTACCCCGGTTGCGGGTACCAATAAGTTGACTTCTTATAAGTATTCTTTTCGCGTTTCCTACACAAACACCGTGCAGGGTGAAGCCTTGGCCCTGTTTGCCAAAAATGACCTCGGTCACAAGGATGTGGGTATTTTATTCGATTCTTCCAGCCCTTACAGTGCCGAACTGGCCCGCTTTTTCAAAGAAGATTATTTGAAAGGCGGAGGAAAGGTTGTTTCTTTTCAGGGTTATGTCGCACGGGATCGAGAGTATTCTTCTCAGTTAAAGAAGATAATTGAGGCTGGAGCACAAATACTCTTCCTGCCCAACAACACCAAAAAGGTTCAATTACAGGTTGCTCAGGCTCGTAAGCTTGGTTTCAAAGGCATTCTTATGGGTAGTGATTCATGGGATTCCATTGAATTGGAACGCAATCCTTTATTCAAAAACAGCTATTATACTGATCATTGGGTTCCGAACCTGCCTATTAAAGGGGCTGCGGAGTTTGAAAAGGATTACAAGAAAGCAAACGGCGTGGACCCAAGTGAGCTTGAAGCCTTGACCTATGATGCTGTTAATTCACTTTTCGATGCTGCAAAAATAGCCGGAACCGATAATCCGGTAGCTATCCATGATGCTTTGGTGGACATGCCTCCATTCCACGGGGTGACCGGGACTTTTGATTACAACAACAACGGCGACCCGGATAAGGATGTCATCATCTCAACTTTTCGTGACGGACATATCGCAGTGCAGGATATTATTGATCTGAAATAGCTGCGGCTAATTTTATTCCTGCATTACGGGCACGGTCCATTATCTCTTGATGGTCGGCAATGATGCCGCGATCAAATAAGCGTAATACCGGAAGTTCCGCGACTATTTCATATCCGAGAGCCTCCAGCGGCATGCGCATTGCCTCAATGGTGAATCCCATGTCTTTTTTCTCTGACTGTTCGGCAATGGCTCCGATAACAGCCTTGCGACCTTGTCCGGCAAGTCTGCTGGACCAAGAACGTGGGCGGGTATCCTCAAAATCGTAGTAGCAATACAGGCGATCAATGAATGCCTTCATCCATGCGGTGACATTGTAGTTATGCACCGGGGAGATAAGCACCAGCCCTTTAGATTGTTCAAGTTTCGGATAAAGCCCGGTCATATCGTCTTCAAAGCGGCGGCAGGCTTTTTCCTTGCGACAGATTTCGCACCCTACGCAAGGATCATACTTGAGGTCTCTGAGATGGACTCCTTCGGTGGCAAAACCCTTACCCGAAGCTCCAGAAAGAACCGCATCCAGCATTTTATGTGAATTCCCTTTCTTGCGCGGACTGCCTTCAATTCCTAAGATCATAATATGTTCTCACTGGTTTGAGTGTTTTAAAGCCGTTAGCTTTGCATATCAGAATCTAAAAAGCAAAACAGCCTGTGGAATTACCCACAGGCTGTTTTGTGTCGAGATATGTACGGTAGATGTACTTATGGCTTTTATTCTACACCCTAATCAATTTGGTCAGGGTTGATGTTCTTAGTGGTCGCAGGTGTTGGAGCCTGTCTGAAGGGTTCCTGCAAGGTAGCTGGAAACAACGTTCTCAGGTGCTTCAGCAGGGGAACCGACAATGACTTTTACGCCTGCATCGGTGAACAGGGACTGTGCCCTTGAACCCATGCCGCCTGCGAGTACCAGCTGCACGCCCTGATCTGCAATCCATTTGGGAAGCACGCCCGGTTCGTGGGGCGGGGGAGTTTCCATGTTGGTAGCTACAATACCCTTGGTAGCAACATCAATGTCCATCAATGCGAACTGCTCACAATGTCCGAAGTGCATGCAGAGTTTGCCAGCTGCAACGGGGACAGCGATTCTGATCATGCCGTTTTTAGCTTGAAGTTCGTCAGGCTTGGGCATTTCATTGTTTTCCTGCAAGGTCTCGGTAAGATTCAGCATGGGCTTGATGATGGTGTTCAGAGCCTTGCCGGTGGGACTTTCGTGGTCAGTGCGGATGATGGGGTAACCTTCATCTCCGGAACGGCCCACTTCAGGGTCCAAGGGTACACGGCCGAGGAACTTAACACCGGTTTCTTTGGCAAGCTCTTCACCGCCGCCGGAATTGAAAATGTCGTGTACATTACCGCAATCGGGGCAGACGAAACCGCTCATGTTTTCAACAATACCGAGAACGGGGTTGCCGACCTGTTTACAGAAGTTAACGGAACGGCGCACATCATCAATAGCAACGCCCTGCGGGGTTGTTACGATAACTGCGTGAGCGTCCTGACCGAGTGTCTGCAATGCGGAAAGGGGTTCGTCACCTGTTCCGGGGGGGCAGTCAACTACGAGGAAGTCGAGGTCGTTCCATGCAACATCCTGTACGAACTGTTTGATCATGCCGATTTTTACGGGACCACGCCAGATTACCGGATCATCTTTGCTGGGCAGCATAAAGCCGAGGGACATAACCCAGAGATTGCTGGACCAGGAGATAGGTTCGATCACTTCATGCCCGATGTGAGGTTTCTCATCCTGCAGGCTGAGCAGGCGGGGAACACTGGGACCGTGTACGTCTACGTCAAGCAGGCCGACCTGTTTACCGGCAAGAGAGAGAGCAACTGCGATGTTGGTTGCTACAGTACTTTTACCAACGCCGCCTTTACCGGAAATAACCACGATTTTGTGTTTGATTCTGGAAAGGGCTTTTTTCAGTTTCATATCTTCGGGGCTGCAACCTTCAGAACAACCGGAAGAAGAACATCCGGACCCGGAAGAAGAGCAGCTTCCGCATGCGTGATCGCTCATATATCAATCTCCTGCCCCTCATTGGCAGAGGGGGTAGTCATTATTAAAAACAGATTGTCCAATCTGTCACAATAGGCATTAAAAGGTAAACTAAGACGTGAACCTGACTTGTCAATGGTTGAAAAGTTCAGTCATGCCCGCAGAGCAAGGGAGAGGAGAAAAGGCATGACTGAACGCGATAACGAAAATTTTACCAGTGGCCCGGTTTGTCCGCATCTGCAGCGGCTTCCAGCTTGCCGTCTTTAAAGGAAGACAGGGCTTCTGCAACAGTTCCACCGCCTACGAGGTAAACTTTGATGGAACCCTTATCTAGTGCGGTAAAGGCTTTGGGTCCAACATGTCCGGTGATTACCGCAGTTGCGCCGGTCGCGGCGACATTCTGTGCAGACTGTATTCCTGCTCCCTGCGCGGCATTCAGATTCTGGGTGTTGTCGATGTATTCCTGAGTGTCGGCATCGGTATCGCAGACCAGAAAGCCTTTTGCGCGACCGAAACGGGGGTCGATATCTCCATTGAGATCATTGCCCTGACAGCTGATGGCGATTTTCATACTATTTACTCCTGTGCACTGAGCTCAGGGTCGGTTCGCAGGGGTGCATTGAATCCTGCACACCCTTTCTGGCCCTGAAGCCCCTGTTTCCCTGTCCGCACCTGCCTCTGCCCCTGCATCCGGGCATCACATGGTTTTCCAGACAGTCCTGTTGATAGGCGGAGAGCACTTGTTCGGTCATTCCCGTAATCCACGGGACAACTCTTACTCCGGCCTGCTCCAGTTCATTCATGGTGCAACCGCAGATTGCACCGCATATTAAAAACGTTGCCCCGCAGGCTATAATGGCGGATGTCCTGTCCTTTGGGTCTTTTGAGGGAAGGGATAGGTAGCCTGCGGGACAAATTTTATTGTCGTTCATCCGGAACAATTTAAGGTCCGGGGCATTGTCAAATACGGAGGCCAGCCTGTCTTCATAACAGGCTAAACAAAGCAGCGTTGTGTTGGTATTGCGTCCTTCGTTTCCTCTCATGGACAGCTATAAGGCATAGTCCGTGCCATGAGATTAAAGAATAGTTAAATCAGTGTGTTAATTGAATTTGGGAAAGAGAAAGGAAGAGTTTTTGGATCAGAATTAGCCGGAAAAGTAGAGACGAGGGCTAATTATGCGTCCATATCATCGCAGCGGGCGATGGTGCGGCGCAGGGTGTCTTTGGAAATACCCAGTTCGCGGCAGGTAGCCATTTTCTTGCCGTTGTTGCGCTCAAGGGCGCGGCGCACAGCCATGCATTTGATTTCATCCATGGTCAACGGCATGTCTTCGTGTGAGGCTGTTTCTTTGGATTTCGGCTGGAGGTATTCGGGCAGGTGTTCGACCTGAATAAAGCCCGAAGGACAGAGGATGAAAGCGAACTCAAGGATATTTTCCAGTTCCCGCACATTGCCGGGGAAGGGGTGGCGCATGAGAATGTGCAGGGTGTCTTCGGAAATACCGTCAATATCTTTGCCTTGCAGGGCATTAAGCCTGTTTACGAAGTGGTTGATCAGTAGAGGGATGTCCTCGACTCGCTCTTTGAGCGGCGGAAGGTTGAGAGTGACCACATTCAGGCGGTAGTAGAGATCCTGCCGGAATAGACCTTGTTCGACCAGTTCAGCCAGATTTTTATTGGTGGCAGCCACAATGCGCACATTGGCGTTTACGCTTTGTACGGCACCCAGCGGTTCAAAAGTTTTTTCCTGTAATACTCGGAGCAGTTTGACCTGTAGTTTGGCAGGCATGTCTCCGATTTCGTCAAGGAATATGGTTCCGCCTGCTGCAAGTTCAAAACGTCCGGCCTTGTCTTTGCGGGCATCGGTGAAGGCTCCGGCCTTGTAGCCGAATAGTTCTGACTCCAGCAGATTGTCAGGCAGGGCGCCGCAGTTTACAGCCACAAAAGGGCCATCTTTACGTTCACTGAGGTTATGAATGGCCCGGGCGAAAAGTTCTTTACCCGTGCCGGATTCTCCAAGCAGGAGGACAGTGGCTTCGCTTTTACTGACTTGAGGCAGGATGGAAAATACTTTTCCAAGCTGTGCGCTTTTACCGATGATGTCTTCAAAGCGCCATGAATCTTCCACCTCGCGGCGGATCATTTGAATATCTGTCAGGTCACGGAAGCTTTCAACGCCGCCTATAAGTTTTCCGTCGCCGTCAACAAGTGGTGCGGCGCTGATGGAAACCGGAACCTTGCGTCCGTCAGCGTGGATGAAAAATATGGATTTGTTGGAGATGCGTCCGCAATCGTTCATGCAGGAACGCAGGGCGCAGTCACCGTCGCAAAGGCTGGAGTGGAAAACGTCCCAGCATTTGGACCCAACCGCTTCTTCGGCAGGCACACCGGTAATCCGGCTGGCCGCCTCATTAAAAAAGGTGATGTTCCAGTCCCGGTCTACCGTAAAAACTCCGTCTGCTAAAGAGTCAAGAACTGCGGAGCACGGCAGGTTGCTAGGGAATTTCATGAAACATCCATCAAAAGGGCGAAGCCTGATAAAAGGTTTTGAAGGGATGCGGTCCATGGAAGCGAAACTTTTGTAAAAGTTTCGCTTCCACAGCCGTCGGAGACAAAATTATTTTTTCTCGGCGCGGGCTTTGCGGAGCCATTCGTACCATGCTTCCAGACCTTCGCGGGTGCGGCAGGAAAGGGGGAAGAGGTCGATGTCTGCGTTCAGCTTGCGTGCATGCTGCTTGGCCTTTTCAAGATCGAAATCCACGTAGGGCAGGAGGTCGATTTTGTTAAGGATCATGACAGAAGAAATATGGAACATAAGGGGATACTTTTCAGGTTTGTCATCGCCCTCAGTTACGGTAAGCAGGGTGATCTTGTGATCTTCACCAACATTGAATTCAGCGGGACATACGAGGTTGCCCACGTTTTCCACGAAAAGAATATCGAGTCCTTCAAGGTCGATCAGGGAAAGGGCTTCCTTTACCTGGCTGGAGTTAAGGTGGCATCCGCCTTCAGTGTTGATCTGAACGGCCTGTGCTCCGGTTGCGGCAACGCGGCGTGCATCGTTGTCAGTCTGGAGGTTACCTTCGATGACGGCCATCTTGAATTCACCTTTGAGGTCAGCGAGGGTCTTTTCCAGCAGGCTGGTTTTACCGGACCCGGGTGAACTCATCAGATTGAGGCAGAGAATATTTTTTTCTTTGAAAAATTGGTTCAGTTCATCGGCAATTCTGTCATTTGCTTCCAGAATATTGCGTACCACAGGGATTTCACCCATTTCTAACTCCTTAAGTTAATCGTCAATCTCGATGCTTTCGATCTGCAATTCCTTGCCCTGAAGTACTTCATGACCGATTTCCAGACCGCATTCCGGACATCCCATGTAAAGTTTATCTTCGGGTAAAAATTCGTGTTTGCACCCGCCGCAGCGTACTTTGATGGGAATTTCGTTAACTTCGAGAACTGACCCTTGAAGGGAGGTTCCCACGGTAACGGCTTCCCAGCCGAAAGTAAGAGCATCGGAGACTACTCCCGCAAGCGCACCGTTACCTACCACAACTTTTTTGAGGCTGGCACCGGGTTGCTTTTCCATTTCCTCTTCAATGATTGCAAGTATACTTTGCGCTATTGACATTTCGTGCATGAAATCTGGACTAACTCAAAAAATTATCAGGGGCAAGGTGCTTTAGCGCATAATTCACTAACTATCGTAGCACGATTAATAATAAGTATAGTTCATAGTAATGATGGAGTGCTTTTTATGAACAGTGTGATAAAATAAAAAACGCATGCATGTACGGGCATGTCTTGCAAGTGGATGAAAGCTTGGGTATGGAGGGGGTGTTTCATCTTGCCGTCATGTCCGGCGGCATTTCACGGGGATATATCAGCGGGGGATTCGGCTGCATGTTTGCGGTCGGATTTGGCGCGTCTGATCCCTTGAATATTTAAACTTTTTTACGCACCGGGCTCTTTCCGGATTTTGGAGGACATGCAGATGTATGTGGGACTGAAAATGCTCAAGGACTTTGTGACCGTAACTCCTGATACCTTGGTCAAGGAAGCGGACAAAATTCTGGAAGACAATCAGTTGTGGATGCTTCTTGTTAAAGACGGGGAAGACCTCGTGGGTTATGTCACCAAAGAAGATGTCCGTGCGGCTTTGCCTTCAGTAATTAGCTCTCTGGATAAGCATGAACTCAGCTACCTGCTGAGTAAGATTACCGTTCGGGAAGTTGTGCGTAAGAATATTACCACCATTCCCCCGGAAACCGAGATTGAAGCAGCGGCAGACCTCATGTTTGAAATGAATCTTTCCGGTCTTGCTGTTGTCGATGAAAATAAGAAACTCATCGGTTACATCAACCGCAACAAAATGCTTGAGCTGCTGGTTGAAGAGATGGGCCTCAAGCAGGGCGGTTCCCGCATTGTGGTAGATGTTGAAGAAAGAACCGGTGTTCTTTACGAGGTAGCCGGAATTATTTCCAATATGAAGTACAACATTATCAGTACCGGTCTTTTCCACCACAATAACCGCAGGATGGTGGTTATTCGTGTTGATACTGAAGATCCGTCCCCTATTGTTGCTGCACTCCAAGACCGCAAATATCTGGTGGTAGGGCCTGAAGATTTCATGGACGAATGGTCCACTAAATAAATATTTATTTTTCCGGCATACTGCCGGATAGATTGAAGCCGGATACAGGATCATTCTGTTTCCGGCTTTTTTTTGTGCTCTTATTGTTTTTAAAATTTAATGGGGGTATAAATAAAGGGAGTGTTTACGTTTAACAAAGAGCAATAAGTGAGCTTGATTGTATGTTGCATCACATGGTTGTATTCTTTTTTGCCGTAGTGTCGATTCTTTGCTTTACGCCTTCTGCGGGACTGGCAGATGATTGCGGACTTAGAATCATTACTGAATTAAGTCATCCTTCAACTATTCAGGATGATGGCCGGCTATCCGGATTCGGAGTTGAAGTTGTTGAGGCTTTGAAAAAGGAGATTGGTTGTGGTGCGACTATAGAGGTTATGCCTTGGGCGCGTGGTTACAGGCATCTTCTTAATCATTCTGACGTAATGCTTTTTTCTACAGCCAGAACTAAGGAACGGGAAAACCAATTCTATTGGATCGGCCCTATTGCATGCTATAAATGGGTTTTTTATGGATTGAAAGGTGTCAGAGATAAGGTGAAGACACTTGAAGATGCGAAAAATGTTTCCGGAATCGGGGTCTATCGTAATGATGCCCGAGCCCAGTTTCTGAAAGGTAAAGGATTTACTAATCTTGAGGTGATGGATTCTCAGGAGGCTAATTTTAAGAAGCTTCTTCGTGGCAGGGTTGAGCTTGTGGCAACATCCAATATAGGTGTGCCGGGATTTCTCAGTAAAGATTTAGAGCTACGTAAAAGTGCTGTACCTATACTTACCTTTCATAGTGTAAAGCTTTATCTTGCCATCTCAAAATCTACTGATAAGGAGAAAGTCCTTCGCTGGCAAAAGGCGTTTAAGACTCTGATGGATCGGGGAACTATCCGTAAGATTCAGGAAAAATGGATTGAAAGTTGCCCGGAGTAGTTGTTTTGATCACAGAAAATTAAGTTCATCAGTTAAGGACTCATTTTTCCGGGCTTGTGTACTTGTCGTCTGTATCTCTGGTGTTGGATTGCTTTTCAGCAGGGATTCCAATGCCTTTTTGTCATCAGCAGTTTTTTCAATAACCTGATCCAGAGTACATTCTTCGATGAACCCTTTCCCCTTAAGGAAGTTGAGGAATATGCAGGCCTCTTCAAGGCTTTTGTTTAAACGCAGAGCCCTTCTGAGGTGGGCAAGGCATGACTTGAGATCGCCCTGCTCAAAGTGAACACGGGCAATGTTCAGATGCAGGTTTTCATCTTCTTCAACCAGTTTTTCAGCTCTTAAGTAGTATTCAAGTGCCTGCTTTAACATGCCGTTTTTACGCAATGATATCCCGAACTCATTGAACAGGTGTTTGTGCTGAGGTTCGTAACAGCTTTCAAGTCCAATCAGTCTTTTGAAAATATCATCCGCCCGTTCCATTTCCCCACGGTCAAGATAAGTCAGCCCGAGTCCGAAGTTGACGCGCACATTCAGTTCATCAAGGCTCATCGCTTTGTTGAATTCATATTCGGCACTGTAGCTTTCGCCTTTTGCCCTGTGGCTTTCGCCTAAGGTTATGGTTTTTTCCAGCTTATCAATATTTGGGATGACTTTTTGCAGATATATTTCAGGTTCAGGATGGTAATCTTTCAAAAACATATCCATCTCCACCGCAGCCTGCGGGCCGGTGGGGATGTAGTTGGTATTCAGGGCTTGTACGGTCAAAACCCCGTTGTCCTGCTCCTCTGCGTACCAGTAAGTGGTTTGTTCTGTTCTTTTTTTTGTCGTCCCTGTTCCGATTACAGATTTTTTCTTAGCTGAAAATACACCTTGAATTTTTGCCCGATTCCTCACTTCTAACTCCGTTTTTTTAGTCAAGTGGAGATAATTTTACACAGGGTTTGCTTATCTGGAAAGTACGTATTTATATGATTAAGAAATAAAAAAAGACCGCCTCAAAAGAGACGGCCTTAAAAGCCTGAAAAGGCTTGAACTGTCAGGTTAACGCGTTCAGGAAAAGGTTATTCCTTTTCCAGTGCTGCGACTTAACCGCAGCTGCCAGAGCAGGAACCGCATTCACCGCCGCCGAGCTCAAGCTTGGAATCAATTACGAAACCGGTGTAGCTGAGGTCAACGCGGAAAGGGCTGCCCTGTTCGTTAAG
The DNA here is from genome assembly GCF_000023445.1 of Maridesulfovibrio salexigens DSM 2638. Classification (GTDB taxonomy): domain Bacteria; phylum Desulfobacterota; class Desulfovibrionia; order Desulfovibrionales; family Desulfovibrionaceae; genus Maridesulfovibrio; species Maridesulfovibrio salexigens. Next base: position 685,764 of record NC_012881.1, read on the forward strand.
GTCTTTATCAAGCAGGAAGGTGAAACCTTCAACTTCAAAACTTTCATCGTTATCTTTTGGCTCATCCAGAGCCAATGCCAGCCTGGGGCCAGCTCAGCCACCGGTGGCAAGGTAGATGCGGATGGGGGTCCTATCTTTATCTGCAAAATAGTTTTCAAGCTGTTTTTGCGCAGCTTCGGTAATTTCAACCATTGTTTCCTCCTCATAGGATTTATCTATCCAAATTAAGTTCTCTATCAGTTTTTGTCAATCGACTCCGGTTGACCTTGGCTCTTGCATGAGGTAATTAATACAGTTTAGAAAGAGTGTTAGTAATCCGACATAAGTCTAATAAATATTTTTAACATGATCGAACAAGGGCGTTCGGACGCTCAAGGGAGACCGTAGAATGAAAACCAAGGATATCATCCTCGCAACAGCCAAGGAAATGATTTCAGAGGTGGGTTTCCACAAGGCCACTACCGCCAACCTGGCAAAAATGGCTAATATTTCTGAAGGTACCATCTATAGACACTTTGAAAGCAAGGAAGACATCCTGCTTCACATTCTGGATGCTCTTGAGGAAAGTTTTTCTTATTACATTGAAGCTATTCGGCAGAAGTTAGACCGTGACGATTGCTCTATTGAAGAGATTATGAATGAGTATTTCTCTTTTGTAGAAGATAATGAAATCGATATGAAGATTATGCTCTCAACCTATGGGTTGCTTGATTCTTCCAAGCGTTTGATGGCTGTTTTTCTGAAGAACCTTGAACTGGTTCTTGAAGATTGCATCAAGCTTGGTGTCAAAAAGGGTACTATCCGTGATGTTGCAGTGGAAGAAAACGCAACTGTGGTTATGACCATTATTTTCGGTCTGACCAGAATGCAGCTTTACTGGCCTGATCGCAGAGATGTTCGCGCTGAGGCTGTTGAATTCTGTCGCCGTAGTATTCTGAACTAGATTGAGTTACAAATGATTGTTTAAAGGCTGTCCCTTGCGGGACAGCCTTTTTTTATTGTCCAGTATCAGTGGATAAAAGAAATCCCCCGTCCGGAGGCCGGACGGGGGATTCTATGTGTCTTTTCCGTAGCAGACTATTTGTTTTCAGTCTGTGCGGCAACTTTTGTGTCCTGCTTGGCGAAGTAAGCCTTGGTTTCAGCTACAACAACCGGGGTCAGCATGATCAGACCGATGAGGTTGGGGATAGCCATAAGGCCGTTAAATGTGTCGGAGAGGTTCCATACGAAGCTGAGCTTGGCGATGGCACCAACACCTACGAAGCAGATGAATACGAGGCGGAAGGGCAGTACTGCCTTTACGCCGAACAGGTATTCCATGGATTTTTCACCGTAGTAGCACCAGCCGAGGATGGTGGAGTAGGCGAAAAGGATCAGGCCGATGGTTACGATGTGCGCACCGCCGGTCATGCCCTGTGAGAAAGCGATGGTAGTCAGTTCTGCACCGGTGGTACCGTTGGACCATGCGCCGGTGAGGATAAGGACAAGACCAGTCATGGTACAAACGATAAGAGTATCAATGAAGGTCTGGGTCATGGAGACCAGAGCCTGAGTTACGGGCTCTTTGGTCTGCGCAGCAGCTGCTGCGATAGGAGCACTACCAAGACCGGATTCGTTGGAGAATACACCGCGGGCAACACCCATGCGGATAGCCAGCATTACAGTAGCACCTGCAAAACCACCTACAGCGGAAGTGGGGTTGAAAGCCTGCTCGAAAATGAGAGCAAAAGCAGCGGGAACTTCAGCGATGTTGGTAAGAATGATGTATGATGCGCCGGCCATGTAGAAGACGATCATAATAGGTACGAGCATACCGGTAACTTTACCGATCTTCTTAATACCGCCGAGGATAACGGCAGCGGTCAGGATCATCAGCAGGCCGCCGGTGATGTAGGGAGAAACACCGTAAGTTGCTTCAACCGCATCAGCAACGGAGTTTGACTGTACCATGTTACCGATACCGAAGGCGGCGATGGATGCGAAGATCGCGAAGAGAGTACCAAGCCAGGGCATGTTGAGGCCCTTGGAAATATAGTACATGGGACCACCGCTCATTTCGCCGTTTTCATCAACTTCTCTGTATTTAACAGCCAGAACAGCTTCAGCGTATTTGGTGGCCATGCCTACGAGACCGGTAATCCACATCCAGAAAAGAGCGCCCGGTCCACCGACTGCAACCGCGGTAGCAACACCTGCAATGTTACCGGTACCTACTGTTGCGGAAAGAGCGGTCATCAGGGCCTGGAAGTGGGTGATGTCGCCGGGTTCATCTGTTTCTTCCTTGCGTTTGATAAGTGCAAGGTACAATGCGTAGAACAATTTGCTGAACTGAACGCCGCGCAGTGCGAGGGTCAGCCAGAAGCCTGTACCGACCAGGAGAATCAGCATAGGCGGTCCCCATGCAAATGCGCCGATCTTACCTACAATAGCGTCCAGTGAAGTCATGAAATCCATAAATAATCCCTTGTTTTTTTTAGCACCAAATTTCTGCGAAGTAATAGCACAGGTTCGCAGAACTACCCCTTTGCAAAATAATATTCTGAACTACGTACATAAAGCAGAAGAAATGAGCAAGAAATTTATTGTGAATTTTAATTTGGCTCAAAATAATAACTGTTTTTAATGCAAAACGATAAAGTGTTTATCTTCTTTTGATTGTTGTTTTTTGTTTTTTGTATTTAAAAACTACATTTCTGTAGTTTGTTGTTTTAATTTTATAGAACTTAGAAAACTTTCAAATTAGATAAAATAAAATACTGCATATTTCGTTTTGGTAAAAATATGGGTCGAATTTTGAGGAATATTTAAATTTATGAAATGTGTATGTTTTTGAATCTTCATTTTTGTCATAAAAGTGGTGTGAACCAAGGTGGGCGAAGACTGGTATGGCTATTGCTGATTAATGCAGGAAGTAATGAGTGGCGGTTGTTTTTAAGGTGTTTTGTGTTGAAATGTACGCAATTTTGCACAAAGCGGTAATTTGTTGCACTTTGCATGTGCAATTTGCATGAAAAGCACTTCGGAATTTGAGGCCGGAAGTGAGAGGGAGATAGGTTTGGGAAAGAAAAGAAAGGGGAGAAAATCCTCAACAAAGGGAACGCATTCTTCGGTCGGCAGTAAAAAGAATAGCAATATGGTCATTATTGTGATCGCGGCATTGGCTGTGGGGCTATTCTTCGGAGGAGTGTTTATGCCGGCGTTGAAAGATTCATCTACGCCTCATGTGGCAGGTGGAGCCGGAAGCGCAGCCGGATTCGAGCAGCAGATTGAAGAGACAAAAAAACTTTTGGAATCCCAGCCGGATTCCGTAAATCTGTGGACTAAGCTCGGTAACCTGTATTTTGATACAGATCAGTATGCCAAAGCTATTGATGCCTACAGTAAATCACTTGCTATAGAGCCAGATAACGCGCATGTGCTTACTGATCTTGGAGTTATGTACCGCCGCAGCGGTAATCCGCAAAAGGCTGTCGAAAATTTTGATAAGGCCATTCTTGCTGCTCCGAAACATGAAACTGCGCGTTTAAATAAAGGCATCGTTCTTTATTACGACCTTAAAGATAAGGCCGGTGCTATTCAGGCATGGAATGGATTAGTTCAGATGAATCCGGGGGCACGAACTCCCAACGGGAAGCTGGTCAAGGATATGATCAGGGATTTGTCTTGATATTTTGATATAGTATTTTGTGTTTTCAATGTATAAAAGCCGTACTGCATTAAATGTTGCAGTACGGCTTTGTTGTTTTGTTAATTTTACTTAGTGGTAAATCCGGGAAGAGTCTTTTCAATGAGCAAAGCTGCTTTTTCTATCCCACTTTCGTTTCCGGGGTGGAATTCAGTTATCCCCAGTCCGCATATGTCCAGCCTGCTGTTCACTTCTTCGATTATTTTTAGGACGTTTCCGAAATTGAGTCCTGCCGGAGGAGCTGGTTTGCCATGCCCGAAACCGAGAGGGTCGACTGCGTCCACATCAAGATGGATGTATACTTTACTGAATCCTGCTTCTTTGATTTGCTTTGCTAACCATGCCGGATCCCTGGTAAATTCTTCGGGTCCGAAAATAGTTATCTTGTTGCGCGTCATGAATTCCAGTTCCGGGGGATCAAAAGATCTGGTGCCGGCGAGGAATATCTGTTTGGAGCTCAGCGGATTGAACATTGCCTTGTTAATTTCCGGTCCTGCGCTGCCGAGAATGGCGGAAAGGGCCATCCCTTGAAAACGCCCGGATTTAGAAGTCTCCGGTGTGTTAAGGTCGGGATGGGCGTCAAACCAGATCAAGGCCATTTTGTCGCCATGTTTGCGGGACATCCATGAAACCGGACCGAGTTCTGTTCCGCAGTCCCCTCCAATCATCAGGACACGTTCCGGTTTAGCCTGCTCAATTATGGAAAGGACATTTTTCAGCTGCTGAACAATATCGCCCAGCCCTGCAATGGGTCCACCTGATTCAAGTTTTCTGAAAGGTTCGATTTCCACCGTAGTAACAGCAGGGAGGTCTGCTATACCTTCTGCCAGTGCATAAGCCCCCTTATGAAGTGCTTTATTATTTATTGATCCCTGCCATTGCGGGAAAACAAGAGTGAGATCTTTCAAATTAATCTTCCGGTTTAAAGAATTTAAGCCTTAAGGCATTGCTGACCACAGTAACCGAGCTTAAGGACATGGCTGCAGCAGCAAACATGGGGGAAAGGGTCGGCCCACCGAAAATGTGGAGCAGTCCCGCTGCAACCGGAATCCCCAATACGTTAAAGGCAAAAGCCCAGAACAGGTTCTGCTTGATGTTGCGAACTGTTGCCCTGCTAAGTGAAAGGGCTGTGAGTACTCCGCTCAAATCGCCTTTCATCAGTACTACGTCACCAGATTCGATTGCAACATCAATTCCGGTTCCCATGGCGATGCCAAGGTCGGCAGAAGCAAGTGCCGGGGCATCATTGATGCCGTCCCCTATCATAGCCACTTTACGGCCAGCTTCTTTTTCATTATTGACGACTTCGGCTTTACGGTCAGGCATGACCTGAGCGATGACTTTGTCTATTCCTGCTTTGTCAGCAATGGCATGGGCCACTTTTTCATTATCCCCGGTAAGCATTACCGTCTGGACTCCAAGTGCGTGGAGCTTGCTTATGGTCTGGGGAGTTTCGTCCTTGATGCGATCTGCAATAGCCAGAATTCCGGCAAGCTTACCATTTTTAGCAATGTAAAGCGGGCTTTGACCGGAAGCAGCAAAGCGCAAAGCTGCTTCATTTGCAGCAATATTGTCCAGACCGCCGACAAAGTTTTGTTCAAGGAATTTGCGGTTTCCCAGCAGCATGGGCTGGCCTGCGGTTTCGGTATTGATCCCCAACCCTGATACAGCCTGAAAAGCGGTAGTCTCAGGGAGAGGAGTGCCGATTTCTTCTGCTGCACGGACAACAGCTTTTGCCAGCGGGTGTTCGGATTGCTTTTCCGCAGATCCGGCAAGCAGGAGCAGTTCCTGCTGGTTTTCCCCGTCCATAGTGAAGGTTTCAGCAACTTCGGGCTTACCGTAGGTCAGGGTTCCGGTTTTGTCGAAGATCATGGTTTCGATCTTTCCTGCGGTTTCAAGTGCTTCACCTGATTTAACCAGTACTCCCAATTGGGCTCCGCGTCCGGTACCGACCATAATAGCGGTGGGGGTAGCCAGTCCCATTGCGCAGGGGCAGGCAATGACCATAACGCTGATAAAAATGCGCAGGGCAAAGGTGAAAGGTTCATCGCTGAAGAAGAACCAGCCTAAAGCTGCGGCAATACCGATGGCCATGACAGCAGGTACAAAATAAAAACTGACCGTATCCGCAAGACTGGAGATGGGAGCCTTGGAACCCTGTGCTTCCTGTACAAGACGGATGATGCGCGCAAGAACGGTGTTTTCGCCTACGTTGGTGACTTGTACTTTAAGCGCACCGCCTCCGGTGTTTACTGTCCCTCCGGCTACATCGTCACCTGCACTTTTGGTTACAGGCATTGATTCTCCGGTAAGCATTGATTCATCAATATCTGAATGCCCTTCCGCAACCTTGCCGTCTGCCGCTACCCGGTCACCGGGGCGGATTAGTATCAGGTCGCCGGGACCGATTTCTTCTACCGGAGTGGGAATCTGCTCCCCGTTTTGCAGCAGGATTGCCTGCGCCGGGGTCAGGTCCATGAGTTTTTCAATCGCATCTGAAGTTCGGGAGCGGGCGCGGGTTTCCTGAAATTTACCCAGCAGGATCAGGGCAATAATTGTTGCAGCAGATTCATAATAAAGGTCCATTGCGCGAGCATGAGCATCTATGTCCATAGCGATCTCGATGGTATTCCACAGGGAGTAAATAACTGCCGCTGATGTTCCCACGGCAATCAGGGAATCCATATTGGGGGCGCGGCGTATCAGGTTTGGAAAGCCATGCAGGTAAAAGTTACGTCCGAACCAGAGTACCGGGGCGGTAAGAATAAGCTGGATCAGGGCGAAGCCAAGCGGAGAACTGTGCGGTTCAATGAAAGAGGGTAAAGGCATGCCGACCATGTGTCCCATAGTGATAGTCAAAAGGGGTATGGTGAAGGCTAGGGCAGCGATGAGCCTGTTTTTCATTTCGCCAAGCTTGGCTTCGTTCTCGGCTTTTCTTTTTTCAAAATTATCTTTTGCATTGTGGGCGGACTGAATCTGGCCTGATTCAAATCCAGCATCAGCAATGAGCTGTCTGATTTGGCGCAATGAAATTACGGCGGGGTTGAAATTTAAGGTTGCACTTTCTGATGCAAGGCTGACCTGCGCACTGATTATTCCGTCGTTCGCATTGAGCACGCGTTCCAGTCTTGATGAGCAGGCGGAACAGGTCATCCCCGAAATCGGCAGGGTGAGCTCGGTCCCTTCGATTTCCTCGGTTGCTTCGAATCCGGCCATTTCTACTGAAGCAATAATATCTGCTGCGGAAATCTGGTCCGGGTTATAATCAGCAGCTAATGATTCCGCTGCCAGATTGACTGTTGCACTGTTAACACCGTCCAAATTACCGATAACCCGTTCGAGCCGTGCAGAACAGGCGGAACAGGTCATACCTTTGATTTCAAATGTGCTGTGCATAAACATATCCTTGTTAGCCGGAAAGCGGGGGATTGCATTGAGTGCATACATTACTTATAGCTAGTTCCGGCAGGTTGTTTTAAAAAAGTGATTTGAACAGATTTGATATTAAGAATCAACTTCTTTTAAGATGGGATAACATGAAGGAACAGAAAATTATACTCTCGGAAAAGGACATGGCCCGCACTCTGGATCGTCTTGCTTCAGAAATTACTGAACGCCGCGGTGACAGTGAAAATCTTGCTATTATCGGTATTCAACGCCGTGGTGCCGATCTTGCGGAGCGCTTGAAGCGTATTCTGGATGAAAAGCTCGGTCGTAAGATTCCACTTGGTAAACTGGATATCAACCTTTACCGCGATGACTGGACCAATTTGACCCGCCAGCCGTGTATTAACTGCACTGAAATTCCATTTGAAATTGAATCCGCATCTATCATTCTGGTGGATGACGTTCTCTTTTCCGGACGAACCGTGCGCGCCGCACTTGAGGCTGTGCTTGATTTCGGACGTCCGCGCCGTGTGGAACTGCTCGTACTGGTCGACCGCGGACACCGTGAACTTCCCATCCGCGCTGATTATGTGGGTAAGGAAGTTGTTACTTTTGAAGATCAGCACGTGAATGTTCTGGTTAAGGAACGCGATGACGAGGATAAGGTTGTCATCATTCGTTCCTAGTTTTATCTGTCTCAGCACGGAGCGTTTTGCGCCCGGAAGGTTTGATATTTTCTATGCAAGAATGGAGTAATGAATTTTCAGAGGATTGCTCTGTTATCCTGATCGGTATGGCCGGAGCGGGTAAATCCACGCTTTCACCGCTTCTGGCTGAAAAGCTCGGTTGGGAGCATATGGATACCGACGCTGTAATCGAGAGTTACTACGGCCGTCCGTTACAGGATATTGTGGATCATCTCGGCGTGCCTGAATTCCGCAAAACTGAGGAATATATTGTTTCCGGTCTCGGCGTAATTCGCACGGTTGTTTCCACCGGGGGGAGTGTCATCTATGGCCCCAAGGCTATGGAAAGGCTGAAAAGCCTCGGTCCGGTTGTTTATCTTCGTATTTCAAGTGAGACCTGCCTTCAGCGGGTCGGTTGCGGAGCCAATCGCGGTCTTGCCATTGTTCCGGGACAGTCGCTGGAAAGCCTTTATGAGGAAAGGATTCCCCTTTACGAGGAATACGCAGATTTCGCTGTTGATACGGATCAGTGCTCCCCGGATGAGTGTGTTGAGCAGATCTGTAAGTGGCTTAAGTCAAAAGAAGCAAATAAAGTTAAGGATATATAATGAAAAAAATGACCAGACAGGCCGTGTTCCGCAAGCTGGGTGCTCTGTATGAGCGGATGGCCTCTGTGTATGCTGATACTTCCGCAAAGATCGGACTTTCCTGCGAAGGTTGTGAAGAGAACTGCTGTACCAGTTATTTCCAGCACCATACCTACGTGGAGTGGACCTATCTCTGGCAGGGACTCAATCAGCTTCCTGAAGACAAACGCAATGAATATATCCAGCGCTCAGAAGATTACGTGCGTAATGCCAAGGCCATGATGGAAAACGGTATGCGTCCCAAGATTATGTGTCCGCTTAATGATGACGGCCTCTGCGGTGTTTACAAGCATAGACTTATGATCTGTCGCATGCACGGTGTGGTGAACACACTGCGTCAGCCCAATGGACGCCAGCTTTCTTTTCCCGGCTGTTTCAAGTGTCAGGATCTGACCAAGGAGATGGAAAACGTTCCTGTTGTGGATCGTACCCCTCTTTATAAAGAACTCGTGGGCCTTGAAATGGGTTTGCTCGGCAACAAGATCAGAACCTTGCCTAAAGTGGATCTGACTCTCGCTGAAATGATCGTAATGGGACCGCCCAACCTGAATGGTTAATTCTTCTCCATCCTTGCGGTGGTCATGAGGAATCCTATGAAGTCGTCAATGTTGTTTTTACGGCATTTGATGTACCGCGTGGCGTATTCTTCAAAAGTCAGCTCCGCTCCGTAAACATGGTAGCGGTGCTGAGGTCCGCCGAATTCGAGGCCGAGGAATTCTACCACTTGCGGATGAATCGGTTGCTCAAAGTCGGCAAAAGGCGGCGGAAAATTCTGCAAATCCTGATTACTCAGCCGATTCATGCCCAATTCTTTCAGAATGGTATTTGCGATCATGCATAACAGTTCTGCCCGTGGATGGTTGATGGTATTGAAAAGGGGCTTGTGCCTGTAATTTTCAATAATCCAGTCCACATATTTTACCGGAGTCCGGCTTTCCTTGATTCTTTCAGTGCTTATTGATTTATCCATGATTTCTTTTAAATCGTAGATGTTGGTCAGTCTGGTATTCATGAAAAGGTGCAGAATCTGAGATTCACTGAGCTCTTTTTCAAGTAGGGAATCCAAGAATGTATCCCGGTAATCGAAGCCCGGTGCGCTGGACCATAAGGGCCAGTAGTGCAGGAAAAGCATACTTGGGAAAGCAATTGAGCTGGCTCCACTCTTGAGTTTGGAAATTATTTTTTCCGAAGCCAGATCCTTCCACGTTGTTCCAAGAAGAGGCTGGTAGAGGAACAGGTCGCATTCAGCAATGAGTTCCGCTGGTATGGATTCTCGGGTATAGTTGGTAAAGCGGTGGATTTTGTACTCAGAGCTGAATTCTTCATTCAGCAAGAGCAGTTCTTCCATTGGTTCGCCTTGGCAATTAGCATGTAAGATACAGATTTTCTTCATTTCGAAAGAACTTTAGCACACCCGTTTATGGTTTCTCAATACGGCAGTACCGTTAATATGAGGTTAAGGCAGTGAATAAATTTTCCGCAGAAGAATTGCAGCACATCGTTGGTAGTGTGCAGCCTGTAGATTTATCTTTGGAAGGACAGGCTCGAGCCCATCTGGATAGGCTGACTAAACCGTTAGGAAGTCTGGGACGGCTCGAAGACCTTGCGGTAAAGATGTTCGTAGCCTCAGGCGGAAAGCCTCCACAGGCAGACCCGGCCCGCATATACACCATTGCCGGTGACCACGGCGTTAATGAAGAAGATGTCAGTTACTTTCCGCAGGAAGTTACCCGCCAGATGGTAGAGAATTTTTTAGCCGGAGGAGCGGGCATAAATGTTTTGGCACGAACTTCCGGGGTGGAGCTTATAGTTGTTGATGCCGGATGCAAGGGTGGAGAGTTTCCGGACCATCCCGGTTTGATTCAGCGTAAGATAGCCTGCGGTACGAATAATATTTCCAAAGGCCCGGCCATGGAAAAGGGTTGCTGCCTGCGGGCCGTAAAGCTTGGTGTTGAGCTTGCTGACGAGGCACATGCTCAGGGCATTAAAGTTCTTGGTACCGGGGAAATGGGGGTTTCCAACACAACCCCTTCAACGGCCCTTTATTGTGCATATTTTGATCTGGATCCGGCAGATATAACCGGTCCGGGGGGCGGGATTGACGCTGCCGGGGTGGTTCGCAAAATCGGAGTTGTCCGTCGTGCTTTGGAAGCCAATGCTGAAGTCGTGCGTTCTGATGATCCTTTTGCTATTCTTACTGCTCTTGGCGGATACGAGATTGCTGCACTGGCAGGTCTGATCATCGGCGGAGCCAAGAATAGGCAGATTGTCTGCATTGACGGATTTATTTCCACTGCCGCTTATGCTGCGGCTGCTAAAATCTGTCCCGCAGTGGGCGATTATTGCGTTCTCAGCCATGCTTCTGCGGAACCGGGATATGCAAAAGTTATCAATGCGCTTGGGCGCAGGCCGTTGCTGCATCTGGATATGCGCCTTGGAGAAGGGTCCGGTGCGGCTCTGTCCATGTTCATGCTGCGCGCTGCTGCAAATATTTATAATGAAATGGCAACGTATGACGATGCCGGAGTTCATGCAGGAGGTTAGGTCATGCCAAAAGAATTGGTAAAGACTGTTAAAGCTGCCGGTTGAGCAGCCAAGATTGCTCCGGGGGACCTGGAGCAGGTTTTGTGCGGCTTAGCCGTGGAGGATGAGCGCCTTCTTACCGGACTGGGCGGGAACGAAGATTCCGCCATTGTCTCTTTTCCTGCGGGCAAAGCTCTGGTTCAGACCGTAGATTTTTTCACTCCGGTGGTCAATGATCCTTATTGGTTCGGACAGATTGCCGCAGCCAACTCACTTTCCGATGTTTACGCTATGGGCGGTGAACCTTGGACCGCCATGAATATCGTCTGCTACCCCATGAAAGAAATGGGTCCTGAGATTCTTCGTGAGATTCTCAAGGGTGGTATGGACAAAATTCGTGAAGCAGGGGCTGTTCTGGCTGGCGGTCATAGTGTTGAGGACGATGAGATCAAGTATGGTCTCTCGGTGACTGGAATGGTTGATCCTGACGGTTTTGCCTCCAACAAGGGGCTGCGTGAAGGTGATCAGTTGTTGCTGACCAAGCCTCTCGGTACCGGAGTGCTGGCTACAGCGCTTAAGGCAGACTGGGACGGTGCTGAGCGTTTTGAAAAGGATGTTTACAAGTGGGCATCCAGGCTGAACAGCGCGGGAGGGAAAGTTATCCGCGAGCTGGGCTTGATCGGTGCTACTGATATCACGGGATTCGGTCTTGGCGGGCACGTGCTGGAAATGGCTGATGCTTCCGGTGTAGCAGTTGAGTTGTGGCTGGATAAGGTGCCTTTCATGGATGATGTGGTCGATCTGGCCTCAATGGGCATGATTCCGGCTGGCAGTTTCGCCAACCGCAACTATTGCAGCTCGCAAGTGCAGACCGCAGCAGATGCCGACAGCATTAAGACTGACCTGATTTTTGATGCTCAGACTTCGGGGGGCCTGATATTGGCTGTGCCTGAAGATAAGTTGCAGCAGGCCAAGGATATGTTGCTGGAAGCTGGAGACCTTGCCGACCATGTGGGGCAGGTTACTGCCCATGAAGCAGGCGTGGCCAGATTGCGGATTGTATAAAATTACTTGTTTTTTTAAAAGACAAAAGGCGCAGGTTGTCGCAAACCTGCGCCTTTTCTTTTTATGAGGAGGAATTGGCGATTCCTTTATATGAAATTTTTTTAAGCAGAACCCCGGCTGCTTGTAACTGCTTGAATCAGCTCTGCATTGGCATTGTAGACAGGGGAAGAAATTATCTTCACCAGCTCGCGGTGCATATCCGGGTCCGCGTATGCCTTTCGCTGCAGTCTCTTCTTCTGCAGGTTCTTCATAGAGTTCGCAAGATCTTCATCCCTTACGGGCGGTACCTGTGAAACCTTGTTGAGTTCGGTTCCGTTTGACATTGTATACCTCCATCCTTGGAAGTTATAAATGATGGTTTTTAAAAGAACATGAATCCTGTTTATACCTCTTATCGGTCACCGGAACTTAATCTTTAGGGTCTTAATAAAAAAACAATACAATTATTAAAAAAGCCCGGAGCATGAATCATGCTCCGGGCTTAAATCAATTCGTTTTACAGTTGCTTAGCACTTGTCGTAAACGCGATCGAGAATTTCTTTTGCTCCTGCTGCCAGAACTTCTTCAGCAAGGGCAAGGCCGATGTCCCATGCATCCTCAGCCGGTCCTGTCTTCTCCATGCGGATGGGGCTGGAACCGTCGATGTCAGCAACAAATCCGGTCAGCTTGACCTGATCGCTTTCAAGCTGGGACCAAGCTGCGATGGGAACCTGACAGCCGCCGTCGAGACCGGTCAGGAAACCGCGTTCTGCTTTGACCTGACGTGCAGTCATTTCGTCATGCAGGAATGCGAGAATGTCCTGAATTTCGGTGTCCTCAATGCGGTATTCGATGCCCAGAGCACCCTGTGCCACTGCGGGCAGGAAGGTCGGAGGCCCGAGGATTTCGCTTTTGGGAGCGGAAAGTTTGAGTCTGTTCAGTCCTGCGGTTGCAACAACGATAGCATCGAATTCACCGTTGAGAAGTTTTCCTACTCGGGTATCAAGGTTACCGCGCAGGGATTCGATTTTAAGGTCATCACGCAGTGCCAGAACCTGAGACTGGCGGCGCAGGCTGCTGGTACCGACTACAGCACCGGCAGGCAGGTCTTTTAGAGAATCGTATTTAACGGAAAGCAGGGTGTCGGTTTCTGCTTCACGCGGGGGAATGATGCCCACTTCAAGGCCTTCAGGAAGTTCGGTGGGAACGTCCTTCATGCTGTGAACTGCGAGGTCGGCACGGCCATCAAGCAGTGCTTCTTCGATTTCTTTTACGAAAAGGCCCTTGCCGCCCACTTTTGCCAGCGGAACGTCCAGAATCTTATCGCCCTTGGTTTTGATCTTGAGCAGTTGAACTTCGATTCCGGGGTACTCTTCACGCAGAAGGTCGGAAATATGGTTGGCCTGCCAGAGGGCAAGTTTGCTGCCGCGTGTTGCGATGGTAATTTTTCTCATTGTTCCGCCGTATTGTTTGAAATTTTATGTTGATCTAACTGCCGCAGGAAGAACAGTCGCCACCGGAGCATCCGGCACAACCGCTGCTGGATGATGCTGCCGGAGCAGGAGCAGCACCGTAATCACCCATGTCAGGTGCTCCACCGCCGGTTTTGAACTTACAGGCAGACATGAGTTTTTCGGTTTTCTCGGATTTACATTCCGGGCAAGGCGGGCACTCGTCCCGGTTGAAAACCAGTTCCTCGAATTCCTTGCCGCAGTCAGCGCATTTATATTCGAAAATAGGCATTTATTCTTTACTCCGTGCTTTGAAATATCATGTGCGAAAAATTGCATAGCCCAAATTGTCAGGCGGGGCAATGTCTGGCCTACATATAAGTTCGCTTGAGAATATTGCAAGGCTGCTTCATAAGGCCGGAAGATTATTTGTTCATGATATTTCTGATGCTTTCCATGATTTCTTTTCGGGCGTGGGAAGCGATAATTATTACGTCCGGTTTATCCTGAGCGCAATATTGCGGTGCCATGACAGGATATCCGTCCAGTTCTGTTCCTTGTATTTCGGTGTTGCTGTCCAGAAAACCTATGAAATTCTTGGGCCTGCTTCGCTGCACAAGGTTTTGGTAATGCAGTTCGTATTGTCCGCCGGTTCCCCATATATAGAAGCGATTATCGGGCAGTGCCCAGAGATTTACCATTTCCAGATTCTTCAGCTCATGGAGCGTTCCGCTGCCGTCAATCCTGACCGCGAACATGTCGTAGTAGACTTGATTCTCGTAATTGTCGGGAATGAATCCGTTGCGTAATTCCTCAAGGTCCGGCTTTTCGAAAGTATAATTTCCCATATCCGGCGGCTGGTGTGCTTCACTCTTGCGGGCGATTAGAAAACTGTCCCGTGTTTCATACCAGATATCAGGTGCGTTTTGCGGAGCAGCGGCAGATGAAGCATGGACTACCTCCAGCCCGGCATAACGGGCCATGGCGATCATGCCGTCAGCAAAGAAGCGGTAACAGTCCACAGGGCAGGCATGGTATGCGACCCCGAAAGGTCCGGGCACAACGATTGAAAGCAGTCCTCCGGGCTTGAGTACACGGGCGATTTCTTTCATTGTTTCCCAGAAAAATTCAATATGTTCAAAGACCTGCCCGGAGATAACCACATCAAATGAAGTGTCTTCAAGTTCCCGCCAGCAATAAGGATTCTTCACTGCAATATCCACGTTGGGACCTGCAACCATATCCAGTCCGGTGTAGCTGAACTTATCTCCGGCGAATAAAGGGCGATAGGTTTGTAACGGGTCTTCTTTGTTTACTGCGCAGCTACCGATATCCAGAACGGATAAATTACGTTCCGGAGAGTTGCAGTAGTTTTCAACAAACCATTGCATGCGGGCGTAGGAACTTTTGTGCATGGCTTCTCCATTTTAGATTGATCCAATTTAGCGTTTATATTGCACTCGCCTGATGATGTCGATGGCTAAAAGAAAGGCCCGCAAGCTAGGTGCTTGCGGGCCTTTGATATCTATTTCTGCGATTGATTACTTGGTCTTGGCAATGGGCCAGACTTCGTCAATGCGTTCGATGGGTGTGATCTCGATATTTTTCAACAGTTCTTCGGGAATGTCTTCAAGATCCTTCTGGTTCTGAGAGGGGATAAGTACCCGTTTCATACCCAGAGATACGGCTGCGAGGATTTTTTCCTTGATGCCGCCAACCGGAAGAACGCGTCCGCGCAGGGATATTTCACCTGTCATGGCCAGTTCCGGGTTGGAGGGGATTCCGGTCAGCGCAGAAACAAGAGCGGTAACGAGGGTTACACCTGCGGACGGGCCGTCCTTGGGTGTGGCACCATCGGGTACGTGGATGTGCAGGTCCTGCTCTTCGTGGAATTTGGGGCTGATGCCGTATTCATCTGCATGGCGGCGGGCAAAGGATACCGCAGCCTGTGCGGATTCCTTCATTACGTCACCGAGCTGTCCGGTAAGAAGCTGCTTGCCTTTACCGGGCATGGCAGAGACTTCCACATGCAGCACAGAGCCGCCGACCGGAGTCCATGCGAGTCCCAGTGCTACACCTGCGGGAAGTTCGGTTTCCTTCTCATCTTCAAGATGTTTAGGAATTCCGAGATACTTATGCAGGTTGTCAGCGGTAACCTCGAAAGGTCCTTTCTCGCCTTCGGCCTTCTTACGGGCCAGCTTACGGCATACGGAACCGACTTCGCGTTCGAGGTTACGCAGTCCGGCTTCACGTGTGTATTCCTTGATGATCTTGGCGATGATGTCATCTTCCATGATCATTTCATTTTCTTTGAGACCGTTTTCCTTGCACTGACGACCGAGGATGTAACGTTTGGCAATGTTTACCTTGTCATGTTCGGTGTAGCCGGGGATGCGGATTACTTCCATACGGTCCAGCAAGGGACGGGGAATGGAATCCAGCACGTTGGCGGTGCAGATGAACATAACCTTGGAAAGGTCGTAAGGTACGTTCAAGTAGTGGTCGGTGAAGGAATTGTTCTGTTCCGGGTCCAGTACTTCCAGCAGGGCTGAAGAAGGATCGCCCCTGAAATCAGAACCGAGCTTGTCAATTTCATCAAGCATGATCACCGGGTTGCGAGTGCCGCACTGCTTGATACCCTGAATGATGCGTCCGGGCATGGAGCCGATGTAGGTCCGGCGGTGACCGCGGATCTCGGCTTCGTCACGCATACCGCCGAGGGACATGCGGTGGAACTTGCGCTTCAGGCTGCGCGCAATAGAGCGGCCCAGCGAAGTTTTACCGACACCCGGAGGGCCCACAAAGCAAAGGATAGGCCCTTTCATGGACGGGTTCAGCTTGCGTACACTCAAATACTCAAGGATGCGTTCCTTGACCTTTTCAAGATCGTAATGGTCTTCATCAAGAATTTTCTTGGCTTCAATAATATCAAGACGGTCGCGGGACTGCTTGGTCCACGGAATCTCGATCATCCAATCCAGATAGGTGCGGATGACAGTGGCTTCGGAGGCTTCAGGGTGCATTGCTTCAAGGCGGCGGAGCTGTTTTTCCGCTTCCTTGCGCACTTCCTTGGGCATCTTGGCCTTGGCAATGGCTGCACGAATCTCTTCCGCTTCTTCCGCTTCATCGGTGGATTCGCCAAGTTCCTTTTTAATGGCTTTGAGCTGTTCGCGCAGATAGAAATCTTTCTGAGCCTTATCCATGCCTTCTTTGGCCATGGACTGGATCTTGTTCTGCATGGAAGCCACTTCCACTTCCTGAGTGAGCTGGGTGTTGACAAGAGTAAGTCTATCAACAGGCTCTCCGCACTCAAGGATGGACTGGGCCACATCAACTTTCATACGCAGGTTGGAAGCGATCAGGTCGGCAAGCCGGCCCGGTTCGTTCACACTGTTGAGAACGCTCATGATGTCAGCTGATGAAATACCGCGCAGGGTCAGAATTTTCTCACTCTGCTCGCGGGAGGAACGGACCAGTGCTTCCTGAGTAGCATCCAGTTCGCCGGATTCAGCTTCGGGAATGGCTTCAATCTCGGCAATATGGAAAGGCTCTGAGCCTATAAATCTCTTTACTCTGGCTCGTGAAACACCCTGTACCAGCACTTTCAGACGACCGTCAGGCATTTTGAGCATGCGCATGATCATGCACACGGTTCCTGTTAAGTAGAGATCTTCGTGCTCGGGATTTTCAACGCTTTCATCCTTCTGGGTCAGGATCATGACATAGCGGTTGCTGGTCATGGCTGCTTCCACAGCATTGACGGATTTTTCACGGCCTACGAACAGCGGAAGGATCATGTAGTTGAAGACAACGATGTCACGGACAGCCAGTACCGGAAGAGTTGTGGGGATATCCACATGAGCATCTTCTGGGATGGAGCCCGCATCTTCAAGCAGCTCCGCTGCGTCATGCAGGACATTCAGCGGGGAGACCGGGGGTTTGTTGAGGCCCTGATCATTGCCGGCGTCAGGAGAGGACTCCTTGCGCACTTTCTTTTGAGCTTCCGCTTTGTCTTTCTTGTTCAGTTTCAAAGGTTTGATTGGTGATTTCTTTTTCTTCAACGCAAAATCCTTTCGTTCAGAAGTGGTTCGTTCACTATTTAAAAAAGCATCATAGCTCCGGCCCCGTACCGGAAAGTCCGGGGCCGGAGAGCTTTACAATCTGTTTTATCGGGGCTGGACTTAAGTCAGCCCGTTTGCCCGTTTTTTTGCCTAAATAAGATTCTATTTTGGGTGTATTAACGGATTTCAAATCCCTTGTGCTCGGTATCGTAATCCATCCATTCACACTTCAAGTCTGCAACCTGTGAAAGTGGAGGACCTACCAGCAGTCGGGTTCTCATCTCAGCGACCTTCGCTTCGTCACCTTGAAGCAGTACTTCAATCTTACCGTCATTCAGATTACGTACCCAGCCGTTGAGGTTCAGCGCCACAGCCTGGTCATTTACCCAGGCTCTGAAGAATACTCCTTGCACCTTGCCGGTAACAACACAATGATAGCTTCTGGTCATAGGCCCCTCCTTTTGAGTTGAGGTGAACTACAAATATCCTGCTTCCTTGAAGCTGTGGAACCTGTCTGCAGTTACGATAACGTGGTCCAGCAGACGTATTTCCATGTCCTGACAGAGGGCGGCTATTTCCATGGTTCTCTCTGTGTCTTCAGGCGATGGAGACGGGTCCCCGCCGGGATGGTTATGGGTCAGAATCACTCCGCTGGCATTATGGCGCAGGGCTAGTGCCACAACTTCCCGCGGATAGACTGCAGTCTTATCCACAGTACCTTCCGATAGCCTTTCCCAGCATATCACTTTGTTCCGGTTATTGACCAGTGCAATCCAGAACTCTTCTTTAGACAAATTCCCGATTCGGGCCATAGCTGCCTTATAGACAACATCCGGCGAGGAGATAGCTTCCTTGCCGTTCATTGGTTCCTCGGCAATTCTTGTCCAGAATTCACGCATAAGCGTAAAAAATATCAAAACCCCCGGGCCAATGCCCTTGAACTTTTTAAGTTGTTCTTCGGGTGCCCGGAAAACCCCGCTCAGACCACCGAACTCCGCAAGGAGTTCCTTAGCAAGGGGTTTAGTGTCCCGCCTAGGCAGAACCTGTCCGAGGAGAAGTTCCAGAATTTCATAATCGGCAAGACTCGTTGAGTCTTTTCCCAGTTTTTCTTTCAGTCTCTGGCGGTGACCGTAGTAATGGGGTTTGTCTTTCATAATAAATAGTAAGTATGCTTTGGCAAGTAGTACAGTTCCGACAGGAGCCTTATTCAGACAAATGGATGAGAAATCGGCGGACGGAATTTCTTCTTTAAGGGATAAACTGGATGCAGGTGCAAAGCAACCTGTTTAACCTACGAAATGGTGTAAAACAGGCTTAAAAACACAAAAACCGTGTAAAAAAGGTCTTTTTACACGGTTCAAAAATGATTTTGAATTAAATCAGCGTCTGCGCTGCGGTGGTGCAAACAAGGATGTCAGCGAGGCAACCAGCAGTTCAAGTGCCTGTTCCGGTTTTCGTTGTCCGGTCTTGATACCTATTTCCGCTTCCATGACAATGTCAAACAGTCTGGTAATGCGGGCCGGGCCCAGTCTTTGGGCAAGTGCCTGTTTCTGTTTTTTTACAAAAGGAGGCAGGCGTACTTCCGCGTCTTCTCCGTGGATCATCATCCACAGGGCGCGTGCTTCACGGGTCAGGGACGCGGTGAGCATGAAGATCATGGAATCTTTTTCACTGTGGTTGGTCAGCACTCTGCGCCAGATTTCTACCGGATCGCCGCCTTCGGACATGGAGCGCATGAAAGCAAAGAAGTCCATCTCTTCGGAATGGGCGATCAGTCCCACATGTTCCATTAGAATCTTGCGGTCAGGACCGGCTGCCAGATCCAGTTTGTCCAGCTCCAGACGAGCGGCGCGTGCGTCTTTGGGAAGTGCCTGAGAAAGTGCATTCAGAACCGGGCTGTCAATGTGCAGGCCGTTGGCTCTGGCCCATTTGCCAACAAAGCCGGAAATGGATTTTTGATCAAGACCTGCTGATTTCCAGAACCACTTTTGTTTATCAGCGAATTTCCAGCATTTGCGTTTTTTCAGAACAGCTGGGATGGGAGCGGCTTTGCTCTTCCACTGGCTTTCAAGGCAGATAAAAAGAAAGGAGGAGCTGGCAAGGGATGCGACTGTCTTGTCTATATTATCCCAGACAGCAGCCTTAAGCTTGTGTGCGCGGCGCAGGATAACGACTTTGCTGGAGCCGAAAAGGGTTTGCAGAGTCAGGTCATCCCAGAATTGCTGCGGCAGGTCTTCGTCTGCCCAGTATACTTTTTTCTCGTAATCTGTAGCCCCGTACTTTTCCTGAAGCTCGGCAATGTTGGCGTGCAGCAGCTCTGCATCAGGGCAGATGAGAAACATGTATCCTGGTCTGGACATGGAATTCCTTAATTGAAAAAATTAATAAGCCTGATTCATGCGGTCTACGAGACGGCGGACCATGAGCTTGGTGATCAGCTGCTGAGTCTCGTCTTCCTGACCGATGTAGTAGGATTCAGTCACTGCCATGGGACCGGAGTTCCAGATCAGGGAGCCGTCAGAAGCGCTGGTTACCTGCATCTGGACCTTGAGGGTCATGTCGTATTTCAGGGTTACGTCCTGATCGCCAAGAATGCGGCTTCCATCGGAAAGTTCCAGAATCCTGATGTTGATGAGAGCTTCCGCCTTGGCCTTATCTGTCCAGACCAACTGACCGCGGCGGGTGATTTCATCACGGAGCATGGAGCGGATTTTAGGCTCAAGCCAGCGTTCGAGAGTGGGGTTTTCCACTTTTGCGATAGCAACTTCATGGAATTGTTTACTGACCCTGTTCGGTTCAGTCGCAGAGTTATGGTAGCCGCAAGCAGATACAGCAAAAACAACACACAGCAGCAGGACCAGCTTTTTCACAGAATTCATAATAACCACAGCTTTAACTCCTTGTCTTTGCATAGGTGAGTCGCACACCTGAACTTACGAAGCGGCGAAGCCATAATAAAAGTTTTTGAAGGGGATGGGGTCTGGGTAAGGGGAAACTCTTGCAAGAGTTTCCCCTTACCCAGCCGCCGGAGGCAAACCTAGTTCGCCACAATATTAATCAACTTGCCGGGAACAACGATAACTTTGCGGATGGTTTTGCCATCGGTATGCTTGGTTACGTTTTCGTGGGCAAGTGCTGTTTCTTCAATTTCTTCCTTGGAAGCCGCAGCGGGCACGGAGAGTTTACCGCGCATTTTACCGTTAACCTGAATGATGATCAGGATTTCGTCGGTAACCAGTGCTGCTTCATCGTGCTCGGGCCATTCTACTTCGGCGATGTAGCCTTCGTAACCCATTGCAGCCCAGAGCTCTTCGCAGATATGCGGAGCAATGGGGGAAAGCACGGTCAGCACGGTGCTGTATGCGGAAGAGAGAGCGAAGCGGCCATCTTCAGTTTCCATGAGCTTGTCTTTGAGAGAGTATATCTCGTTAACCAGCTCCATGCTTGCAGCGATGACGGTGTTGAACTGGAATTTGTTCTCCATGTCACGACTGGCGCGCTTTACAGTCTCGTGTTCCTTGAGGCGCAGCTTCTTGGCATCGGAAGAAAGTTCCATTGAAGGTTTGGCACATGCGCCGGTTGCGCTGAGCTTACCTTCGAATTCTTCTGCCAGTCTCCAGATTCTGTTCAGGAAGCGATGTGCTCCTTCCAGACCCTGATCAGACCATTCGAGGTCTTTTTCAGGCGGGGAGGCAAAGAGGATAAACAGTCTGGTGGCGTCCGCACCGTACTTGTTGATCATGGCGTTGGGGTCAACAACGTTGCCTTTGGATTTAGACATCTTGGCACCGTCTTTGAGAACCATGCCCTGAGTGAGCAGATTCTTGAACGGCTCGCTGAGCTCGGTGTAACCTTCATCACGCAGGATTTTTGTGAAGAATCTTGCATAGAGCAGGTGCAGGATAGCGTGTTCGATACCACCGATGTACTGGTCTACCGGAGTCCAGTATTCAAGGGACTTGCTGTCGAAAGGAGCATCTGCCTTGCGGGAATCGGTGTAGCGCATGAAGTACCAGGAGGATTCCACGAAGGTATCCATAGTATCGGTTTCGCGCTGAGCCATCTTGCCGCATTTGGGGCAGGTGACTTTATGGAAGCTTTCCATATCCGGCAGCGGAGAACGTCCGTCCTCGTTCATAACTGCATCTTCGGGCAGTACAACGGGCAGGTCCTGTTCGGGTACGGGCACAATGCCGCACTCGTCGCAGTAGATTACCGGAATGGGGGAGCCCCAGAAACGCTGGCGGGAAATGTTCCAGTCGCGCAGACGGTAGTTGATGGACTTTTTGCCTTTGCCGGACTTGCCGAGGAAATCAACAATTGCGCCCTTGGCATCTTCGTTAGGCATGCCGTCGAATTCACCGGAATTAACCAATACGCCGGGAGCGGTGTAGGCTTCTTCCATTTCAGCTACATTAAGGGTTTCACCTTCAGGCTGGATAACTACCTGCTTGGGCAGGTCGTATTTTTTAGCAAATTCAAAGTCGCGCTGGTCGTGTGCGGGAACAGCCATTACTGCGCCGGTACCGTAGCCCATGAGTACGAAGTTGGCCACGTAGATGGGCATCTTCTGACCGTTGAGCGGGTTGATGCAGTATGCACCGGTAAAAACGCCTTCTTTTTCAAGGTCGTCAGCACCGCGTACAATGCGGTCCATGTTGGAAACCTTGTGTACAAACTCGCGGACTTTATCTGCTTCAGGCTTGCCTTCGATGAGCTTTTCCACCATGGGATGCTCGGCTGCCAGAGACATGAAAGTTGCACCGAAAAGGGTGTCCGGGCGGGTGGTGAAAACACTGATGGTTTCATCGGAGTTTTCAACTTCGAAGTCGAGTTCCGCACCGATGGATTTACCGATCCAGTTGCGCTGCATGGTGATAACGCGCTCAGGCCAGCCGCCTTCGAGCTCACCAAGGCTCTCGAGCAGTTCTTCAGCGTAATCAGTGATGCGCATGAACCACTGGGAAAGTTCCTTCTGGATAACTTCGGTGTCACAGCGCCAGCAAAGGCCTTCTTCAACCTGTTCGTTAGCCAGAACGGTATGACAGGTTTCGCACCAGTTAACCGGGGACTTTTTGCGGTAAACCAGACCCTTTTCCAGAAATTTGAGGAAAAACTGCTGTTCCCATTTGTAGTAGCCGGGGTGGCAGGTAGCCAGTTCGCGGCGCCAATCGTAGGAGTAGCCCAGACGTTTGAGCTGGGTACGCATATCGTCAATGTTGGCGTAGGTCCATTCGGCAGGGTGGGTGTTATGTTTGATAGCCGCGTTTTCAGCAGGAAGGCCGAATGCGTCCCAGCCCATGGGGTGGAGCACGTTGAAACCTTTCATGCGTTTGTAACGGGCGACAACATCACCGATGGAGTAGTTGCGCACGTGGCCCATGTGGATTTTCCCGGAAGGGTAGGGAAACATCTCCAGTACGTAGTACTTAGGGCGGGACTCGTCGGCTTCCACATTGAAAGCACCCTTCTCGGTCCATTCCTTCTGCCACTTGTTTTCAATCAATTCCGGTTCGTATTTCCCAAAACCCATTTGAAAATCCTTTTGATGTGGGATTGTTCGCTTCCGGCGGCCCTGCCGGAAGCTGGACCAGAGGCGCTATCGCGCTTTTGACGAACTGATTTCGCCTCCGGCGGCCAAAGGAGCTAAGCCCCTTTGGAATCCCTAATTGTTTACAACGATTTATTCATACAAAGCGGCGAAGCCCTGATAAAAGTTTTTGGGAATCTTAAACCCTTATTACAAAAAGGGTTTAAGGCCCCCCGGCAGGGGTCGCCGAAGGCAATTAGAAATTTTTCTCAACTTTGAATTTGCCGGTGTCGATGTCACGGGCTACTGCGTCGAGAATGCCGTTGATGAAGTTGCGGGAGTTGCCATCGCCGAACTTCTTGGCCAGTTCAATACCCTCGTTGATACCCACTTTGAGGGGGATATCGGGCTTGTGGACCAGTTCGTATACAGCGAGTCGTAGGATCGCCAGTTCGACCTTTGCGATTCTTTCGATCTTCCAATGCTTGGAGTAGCGACCGATAACTTCGTCAAGTTCTTCCTGCGCATTCCAGATTCCGATCAGTAATTCGCGTGCGAACAGGATCAGGTCTTCTTCTGTTTCCCTGATTACTGCGGGGCTCTGGTTGTAAATACGTTCAGTAGTCCATCCACCGTGCGGAGGGACAAAACTTAAGCCGTACAATACCTGAAAAGCAAGTACGCGGCCTTTTCTGCGTAAACCTTTAGTCTGGGACATCTGCATCACTATCCTGCGGTTGCGGGTCGTAAGTGGTGTGCAACGCAAGATACATTTAAATTGTTATTTAAACAACACAACAGGCATACGGTCTCCGAACAGCGGGACGGAGACCGTATGCCTTCAAATTATGTTCAGTAATCAAGCCTGTTTCCGGAGAAACAGGCCGGAAATTACAAGCTCTAGTTAAATCTGCTGCATAACGCGAACAGTTTCCAGCATTGCGGAAGCTGCTTCAACGCCCTTGTTGCCAGCTTTGGAGCCGGCACGTTCAACTGCCTGATCAATGGTATCGCAGGTCAGAAGACCGAAACCGATGGGCAGGTCGTTGTCCAAGCTTACCTGAGCAACGCCTTTTGCGCACTCGTTGCAGACATAGTCGAAGTGGGGAGTAGCGCCGCGGATAACCGCACCGAGAACCACGATTCCGTCATATTTGCCGGATTCAGCGAGTTTCTTGGTTACCACGGGGATTTCAAATGCACCGGGAACCTTGATCAGGGTCATGTTTTCCTTTTCGCAGCCGTGGCGTGCGAGGTAGTCAACAGCGCCGCCGACCAGTCTGTCAACGATGATGTCGTTGAAACGACCTGCTACGAATGCGATTTTCAGACCTTTGGAGTCAAGCTGACCTTCAATGGTTTTAATATGATACATGGTGCTTCTCCCTTTTTATTTTTTATCTTCAAGATGATCCAGCATGTGGCCCATCTTATCTTTCTTGGTTTTCAGGTAATCGAGGTTAGCTGCGCAGGCATCCATTTCAATGGCTACACGTTCGGTAACTTCGAGACCGTAACCTTCAAGACCTACAATCTTTTTGGGGTTGTTGGTCATGAGTTTCATTTTAGTGATTCCGAGCTGAACCAGAATCTGTGCTCCGGTGCCGTACTCGCGCAGGTCGGGTGCGAAGCCTAGTTTTTCGTTGGCTTCAACGGTGTCGCAGCCGAGATCTTGCAGGTGGTATGCCTTGATCTTGTTGCCGAGGCCGATACCACGGCCTTCCTGACGCATGTAGAGCAGTACTCCCTTGCCTTCGTTGCGGATCATGCACATTGCGGATGCAAGCTGGTCGCCGCAGTCACAACGCTGGGAACCGAAAACGTCACCGGTCAGGCATTCGGAGTGAACGCGGACCAGAACGGGTTCGCCGGGCTTAACATCACCCATGATCAGGGCAATGTGAGTGCGGTTGTCTTCGCTGGAATGGAAAGCGGAAGCCTTGAAATCACCCCAACGGGTGGGCAGTTCAGCGTCAGCCTCGCGGGTAACGGTGTGACTGCCGAACTTCATGCGGTATTTGATCAGGTCTTCGGTGGAGCAGATCTTGAGATCGTGCTGCTTTGCGTATTCTTTGAGGTCGGGAAGACGAGCCATTGTGCCGTCATCCTTCATGATTTCGCAGATTACGCCTGCGGGTTTCAGACCGGCAAGGCGGGCGAGGTCAACGCTGCCTTCAGTCTGTCCGGCACGGACCAGAACGCCGCCGTCTTTAGCGCGGAGCGGAAAAATGTGTCCGGGGGTGACGATATCTTCAGGCTGTACGCCGTCTTTAACAGCAGCCAGAATGGTAGTAGCGCGGTCAGCGGCGGAAATACCGGTAGTTACACCTTCACGGGCTTCAATGGAAACAGTGAAGTTGGTACCGAACTGGGAGCCGTTGGACTGGGCCATAAGCGGCAACTGCAGCTGGTCGATCATTTCGCCGGACATGGCGAGGCAGATAAGCCCTCTGCCGTGAGTAGCCATGAAGTTGATAATTTCAGGAGTCACTTTCTCTGCTGCGCAGACAAGATCACCTTCGTTTTCACGGTCTTCATCATCAACCATGATGACCATTTTACCTTCGCGGAGGTCCTCAATTGCTTCTTCAATAGTGCAGAAAGGCATAATCGTTATCCTCATTCTCCGGCGAGCGGAGTTCTTTTAAAAAATCACTGTCCGTTTAAACAAACAGGTCTGTCTTCATACATCAAAAAACAGAAAGGGTGAAATATGTTTTTTTATTCATTTATTCTAAGTGTTTGAGGCAAAAAAGACGTTTATTGAAGCCAAGAGGCGAAGCCAAACTAGAAAGTTTTGGGATTCTTAAAACCTTTTTCAAAAGGGTTTAAGCCGCCGGAGGCAAAATCTTTTTATAAAAGCGCGAAGTGCATCAACTCTTAGAACCCGTTCTCGCGTAGAAAATCCATTGTAAGTTTGCTCTGCGGTTTGTCCTCAGACTTATTTCCGGTCCATGGAGCGACCATGCGTTCCACGTACTTACCGATCACGTCTGTTTCAATGTTTACCGCATATCCCGGTGTCCAGAGAGATATGGTGGTCTCTTCCTGAGTCTCGGGGATGATGTTCACTTCAAGATAATCCGGCCCGCAATCGTTGACTGTCAGGCTGATGCCGTCAAGGGCGACAGAGCCTTTGGGCACCACATATTTACCGTGTTCAATGGGAAATTTAATACGGTAAATTTTAGATTCACCTTCAGGTCGAACAGATTCCACAGAACCGAGACAATCAACATGACCTGAAACAATGTGCCCGCCTAGACGGTCGCCCATAGCCAGCGCGCGTTCATAGTTGACCATGGAGCCGCGCTTAAGGTTGCCGAGGTTGGTCACCGACATGGATTCCTTACTGGCGTAACAGGTGAACCAGCTATCGCTGTATGTTTCAACTGTGAGGCAGACTCCGTTGATAGCAATGGATTCGCCTTTTTCGTAATCCTTGATTTTTGGCGCACTTACTTTGAATCGGGTTTCGTTGCCCCGGTTCTCTGCATTTTCAATGCGTCCTTTTCCCTGAATCAGTCCGGTGAACATCGGCTATTGTCCTTCGGGTTTGAAAACTATTTTTAAATCACGGCCGCTTTGTTCCACGCGGCTGATGCGCAGGTCCATAGCTTCACTGATGAGTACATTATCAGAGCCTGCGAAATTCGGCCTGCCGTCTACGTTTCCCAGAATACGCGGAGCCTGATACATGACGAATTCATCAACAAGCCCCTGTTCTGCCAGAGAGCAGGCAAGCCTGCCGCCGCCTTCACAGAGAGTGCGCAAAACATTGTGCTTTTCGCGCAACATTGTGAAACCTTTCTCAAGTATAAGACCTTTTTCGTTACTGGGAAGAGGCAAAACCTCAATTCCTTTATTTTTTAGTTCCGAGGCAGTCTTCGTTGCGGCCTGTTCCGCACTGGTCCAGAAAATTGTGTCAGCCGCGCGGGTGGTGGTCAGGGTATATTCATCGTGGTTTTGCGGCAGGTTGTTGGTCACAACTACGGCCTTGGGTTGGCTGAACCCTTCAGGAAGGGGATCAAGCCTGCAATTAAGGCTGGGGTTGTCTTCACGCAGGGTGTTTCCGCCCACAATCACGGCTCCGACCATGGAGCGCAAATGCTGTACATCATGAAAAGATTCGGGGCAGGAGACTGCTTCCTGCGCTCCAGTGGCCCCGGCAATCTTGCCGTCAACTGTGCAGGCCAGTTTCAGAATAGAGTAAGCCCGGTCTTTGAACTGCCAGCACAGGAAATCTGAAATCAGGTCTTTGCACTGTTCTTCAAGCACACCCTGATCAACACGCACTCCCTTGGATTCAAGATATTCGATTCCCCCGGCAGCTTTGGGGTTGGGGTCGCGGGTCCCGACCACAATGTGCGGTATGGACGCTTCAAGGATGCCTTCGGTGCAGGGCGGGGTCTTGCCGTGATGGTTGCACGGTTCCAAGGTCACGTACATGGTGCACTTGCTCATATCCACACCCTTGGCCTTGGCATCGGCAATGCACTCCCGTTCGGCATGCAATCCGCCGCAGAACATGTGGTAACCTTCGGCTACAATCTGTCCGTCACGGACCATCACTGCGCCGACTGTAGGGTTGGGAGCGGTGCGGTTGCGGCCGCGAATGGCGAGTTCCACTGCGCGGGCCATGAACCTTTCGTCCGGGCTAAGTGTCGAGTTCAAGAAAAGCAAATTTTACTCCGGCTTCTTTGAGCATCTGCTCGGAAAGTTCGTCAGGGTAGCTTTCTGAATAATAAATGGCACTTACCCCCGCATTGATCAGCATTTTGGTGCAGATCAAGCATGGCTGGGTTGTGCAGTAAATTTCAGCGCCTTTCATGGATACGCCGTGAGTTGCGCATTGGATGATTACGTTTTGCTCGGCGTGCAGGCCGCGGCAGAGTTCATGGCGTTCGCCGGAAGGTACACCCATTTTTTCGCGGATGCAGCCCACGTCAGCGCAATGAGCTGTGCCGGAGGGCGGTCCGTTGTAGCCGCTGGCTAGGATGCGTTTGTCGAGCACAGCCACAGCGCCTACTTTGCGGCGAGTGCAGGTTGCGCGTTCTGCAACAAGGTGCGCGATGCGCATGAAATAGTCCGGCCAAGGCATTCTGTTGTCCATGAAAATGCTCCCTTCTTTGAAGCTGAGAAAACGGACCTGATTATATCAGGCCCGTTTTTATTAATTATGTTGCGCTTCGCGCTATTTATTGAACGCATTTGCCTCCGGCGGCTTAAACCCTTTTTGAAAAAAGGGTTTAAGTATCCCAAAAACTTTTATTAGGCTTTGCCGCTGGTTTGGCAGTTTTTGCGATTCTAGTATGCGAAGAGCGGGTAGTCTTTTGCGAATTCAGCAACTTCTTTGCTGATCTGGTTCAGCTTGGTGTCGTTGCCGACGGAGTCGATGGCAGCGGTGATCCAGCCTGCGACTTTCACCATTTCTTCTTCTTTCATTCCGCGGGTGGTCAGAGCCGGGGTACCGATACGTACGCCGGAGGTAACGAACGGGGAACGGGTTTCGAAGGGGATGGTGTTCTTGTTGACGGTGATACCTGCTTCATCAAGAGCGTGTTCGGCGTCTTTACCGGTGATGTCCTTGTTGGTCAGGTCCAGCATCATCAGGTGGTTGTCGGTACCGCCGGATACGAGGTCGAAACCTGCATCCATGAGGTTCTTGGCCAGAGCCTGTGCGTTTGCAACAACCTGCTTCTGGTATTCAACATAGGAAGGCTTGAGTGCTTCACCGAAAGCAACCGCTTTAGCAGCGATAACGTGCATGAGCGGGCCGCCCTGAATACCGGGGAAAATATTGGAGTTCAGTGCTTTTCCGTTTTCCTCGGTGGAGAGGATCATACCGCCGCGGGGACCGCGCAGGGTCTTGTGGGTGGTGGTAGTTGTGTAGTGTGCGTGCTCGATGCAGGAGGGGTGTACGCCTGCTGCGATGAGACCTGCGATGTGAGCCATGTCTACCATGAGAACTGCGCCTACTTCGTCAGCAATCTGGCGGAAGCGGGCGAAGTCGATGATACGGGGGTATGCGGATGCACCGGCAATGATCATCTTGGGTTTGCACTCTTTGGCAATCTCAAGGACATTGTCGTAGTTGATGGTCTTGGTTTCGGGATCAACACCGTAGAATTTGATGTCGAAGAGCTTGCCGGAAAAGTTAACCGGGGAGCCGTGGGTCAGGTGACCACCATGGGAAAGGTCCATACCGAGAACGGTATCGCCGGGCTTAAGTGCTGCAAAGTAGACAGCCATGTTTGCCTGAGAACCGGAGTGGGGCTGTACGTTTACATATTCGCAGCCGAAAATTTCTTTTGCACGGTCACGGGCGAGGTCTTCTGCGAGGTCAACATATTCACAACCGCCGTAGTAACGTTTTCCGGGGTAACCTTCTGCGTACTTGTGGGTCATTACACTGCCCATGGCCTGACGGACCGCTGTGGAGGTAAAGTTCTCCGAAGCGATGAGTTCAAGCTTGGTCATCTGGCGGGTTACTTCCTGTCCGATCGCAGCCGCTACTGCCGGGTCTTTCATCATCAGTTCTTCCATGACAAGCTCCTGATTTTAAAATTATTTGCTTCCGGCGGCTTAAACCCTTCTACAAAAGGGCTTAAGAATCCCAAAAATGTTTTATTTGGTTTCGCCGGAGCGAGGGAAATTTTCTTCTGCGTAAATTAAAAAAAATTACCTTTCAAACAAATTTAATCGGTAAGTCGGTTTTTCTTATTTGTATACGGGAAAGATTGCAAGGGAAGTATTATCAGACTTTGCGGGTAGGTGGCCTGAGCCACTCAGGGCGAAAGCCGTATTAACAAGTTTTTGAAGGAGATGGGGTCTGGGGAAGGGGAAATTCTTGTAAGAGTTTCCCTTTCCCCAGCCGCCGAGGAATCTTATTCTTCGAATTTCTTAAACAGCATACAGCCGTTGGTTCCGCCGAAGCCGAACGAGTTGCTGAGTGCGTAGTTGACCTGCTGTTCACGTTTACCGTCTTTAACGTAATCGAGATCGCAGTCAGGATCAGCTTCGATCTGGTTTGCAGTACCGGGGATGATTCCGGTTGAGAGAGTCTTAACAGCAAAAGCTGCCTCAACACCGCCTGCACCACCGAGAAGGTGGCCGATCTGGGATTTGTTTGCGCTGATAGCAATATTCTTTGCGTGGTCACCGAAGACTTTGTGAATAGCCTTGGTTTCGCAGAAGTCGTTAAGTTTGGTGGAAGTACCGTGTGCGTTGATGTGATCAATTTCAGAAGGATCAATTTTCGCTTCACGGATTGCTGCATTCATGGCCCGGGCCATGCCTGCGCCGTCTTCCGGAGGTGCGGTCATGTGGTATGCATCGGAAGATGCACCGAAGCCCACAACTTCAGCAAGAATCTCAGCACCGCGTTTCTGTGCGTGCTCAAGGGATTCCAGCAGAAGCAGACCAGCACCTTCACCCATAACAAAACCGTCACGACCCGCATCAAAGGGGCGGGAAGCAGTTTCGGGATCGTCATTGCGGGTGGAGAGTGCCTTCATTGCGGTAAATCCGGCAAAACCCAGAGGGGTGATGGTGGATTCCGCACCACCGCAGATCATAACATCGGCACGACCGAGCATAATGTCGGTGTAAGCCTGACCGATGGCGTGGGTACCGGATGCACATGCAGTACACATGCAAAGGTTCGGACCCTGTGCTTCGGCGAAGATGGAAACCTGTCCGGCTGCCATGTTGCCGATAATGATCGGGATGAAGAAGGGGGTTATTTTCTTGGGACCGGATTTCATCAGCTTGGTGTGCTGTTTCTCGATAGTGTCGAGACCACCGAGTCCAACACCGATGACAACACCGGCACGTTCGCGCTCTTCCCCTTCAAGCTTAAGTCCGGTGGACTCCATGAGCATCTGGTTGGCTGCTACAGCGAACTGTGTGAACCTTTCCATACGCTTGGCCTGTTTAACGGGGATGAATTCTTTAGCGTCAAAGCCTTTGACTTCACCTGCGATGCGGGCGGTAAATTCACTGGCATCAAAGGCGGTAATTTCAGCAATACCGGACTTGCCTGCGAGCAGGTTTTCCCAGCTGGTATCGATGTCATTACCGATGGGGGTGATGGCGGAAACGCCTGTTACTACTACCCTGTTCATATATTTAAACCTGTAAAATATGTTGGGGTTAATTTTTTTGGAGGGTAATACAAAAGGAGCGCCTTACGCCCGAGAGGAGCAATAAGGCGCTCTTTTTAAAAACCCTTGTAAGCAATCAGTCTACTGCTTGCTTTCTACGAATGCGATAGCATCCTTGACTTTGAGGATCTTCTGAGCTTCTTCGTCTTCGATTTCAACGTCGAACTCTTCTTCCATAGCCATGATGAGTTCGGTCAGGTCGAGAGAGTCAGCGCCGAGGTCTTCAACAAAGGAAGCTTCGGGTTTAATTTCGTCTTCGGATACGCCAAGCTGGTCTACGATAATTGCTTTTACTTTTTCAGCTGCGGACATAGTCCCCTCCAAATCATTATTTTAGTGTTTCTTGATTACATGTACATCCCGCCGTTAACAGCGAGAGTCTGGCCTGTGATATAACCGGATTCATCCTTGGCAAGGAAAGAAACCGCGTTTGCTATATCATCGGATGTGCCGAGTTTTTTCAGCGGTATGTTATCCATCATTTGCGCCATGACTCTTTCAGGCAGTTCTGAGGTCATGTCGGTCTGAATGAATCCCGGAGTAACGGCATTCACTGTGACACCGCGCGGAGCAAGCTCAATGGCGCTGGCCTTGGTCAGCCCGATAAGGCCGGCTTTGGCCGATACGTAGTTGGCCTGTCCGGCATTACCGGCCTGTCCAACTACAGAGGAAATGTTGATGATCCTTCCGTAACGCTGCTTCATCATGATCTTTGCGGATTCGCGCAGGCAGGTGAAGGCTCCGGTCAGGTTGATGTCCAGGACTTTGTCCCAGTCTTCATCCTTCATACGGACCAGAAGGCCGTCGCGGGTGATTCCGGCGTTGTTCACCAGAACATCCAGCTTTACCTTACCTTTGATCTCTTCCTTGAAAAAGGCAGTTACAGCTTCACGGTCAGAAGAATCAAGCTTGAATGAGCGGGCCTTGCCGCCTGCAGCTTCAATTTCAGCGCAGACTTTTTCAGCTCCGTCGGGGCGGCTTACGTATGTGATGATTACTTCAAAGCCGTCTTTGGCGAGCCTCTTGGCGCAGGCTTCTCCGATTCCTCTGGAACCGCCCGTTACAAGGGCGGTGCTTGGCAGTTCACTCATTTACTTCCCTCTATGTTAAATTAATCTAGTCCTGCGTCTCATAGCCTAAAGCGGCTTTGACTGCAAATTTAATCTAAATTAATTTGTTTAAACATACATGTGCGTTTGCACAGTGTTGTTTTTCCCTTTTATACAGAGGTGTTGTTAAAATTCAGTGAAAAACAGCAGAATTTTATAAAACACCGCATTAGAATTGGATCAAAGAAGATCCCCAGGTCAGGCCGCCGCCAAAGGTGGCCAGAAGAACCAGATCCCCATCCTTGATGAATCCGGATTCCCTTGCATCGGCAAGTGCGATGGGGATTGATGCGGCAGAAGTGTTGCCGAATTTATCCACATTGGCAAAAACCTTTTCGCGTTCGATACCCAGCTTTTTACCCACGGCCTCAATGATGCGCATGTTGGCCTGATGGGGGAGCAGTACGTCAACATCCTCAATGGTCAAACCCTGTCTCTCAAGTATTTCATTGGAGATGGAAGTCATTGAGCGGACTGCATGCTTGTAAATTTCACGTCCCTGCATCTCTACAAAGTTCTCAACGCCTACGGTATCCCCCATCTTATAGGGGTAAGCAGAACCTGCGCCTTTGATGGTCAGGTTCATGCCCGGACCGCCATCGGCGCGGACGAGGGTGTCGAGTACTTTTCCGGGTTCATCGTCAGTACCGGCAGTCATTACCGCAGCGCCGGCGCCGTCTCCGAAGAGAACGCAGGTGGAACGGTCTTCCCAGTTGACTCGGCTGGTGACGACTTCAGAACCGCAGACCAGAATTTTTGAAGAGGGATCGAGATTGATGAGTGCCCGGGCCACCTCAACAGCGTATACAAAACCGGAGCAGGCAGCGGAAAGATCCATGGCTGCTCTGTTTTTGATACCCAGCCGCTCCATGAGCAGGCAGGATGTGGTGGGAACAGGCATATCGCCGGTGAAGGTGGCGATGATTATGTGGGTGAGTTCTTCCGCTTCCATGCCTGCGGCTTTGAGGGCTTTTACAGATGCCTCGTAAGCCAGATCCAGACATGTTTCGTCTTCAACAACATGGCGCTGTTTGATTCCGGTGCGGGTGGTTATCCATTCATCGTTGGTATCAACGAATTTTTCAAGATCACTGTTAGTGTATAGCCGCTCAGGGACATGGAAACCAAGGCCCCTGATATGTGAGAAAGTACTCATTACGCCATTCCTGTTTTAGGATGGAAAGGGAGCGATTTTCCGGGGTGATGCGCCTACTGTCCGAAACAGGACCGCAGGAAGTCCGCTCTGGTGATGCGCCCAGCGAAGATTTCGAGGGCGTTACACTAGAATTTGGGTGCGGTGATTTCCTTGTGCGCGGCCAACCCTTCTTTCAGGTGGGCGACAGCATCGTTTTTGACAAAGGTGGCAGCCATTTCAATGGCTTTTTCCACTGCCCGGGAATCGGCTTTACCATGGCAGACAAGGACAATTCCTTTCAGTCCGAGGACCGGAGCTCCGCCGTACTCAGACTTGTCTAACAGTCTACTGAATCTTTTAAAAGCTTTCATTGCGAGCATGGCTCCCAGCTTGGAAACGATGTCTCGCTTGAGTTCGCCTTTCAGCAGGCTGCCGAAACTGTGGGCCAGCCCTTCAGCCAGCTTGAGTGCCACGTTGCCCACGAAACCGTCACAAACGGCAACATCTACATCACCGGTAAAGATATCTCGTCCTTCAATATTACCCATGAAATTCAAGGAAGAATTCTTGAGCATATCGTAGGTGGTCTTTACCAGTGTGTTGCCTTTGCCTTCCTCTTCACCGATGGTCAAAAGACCGATGCGCGGGTTTTCGTAACCCAGCACATCACGGGCCAGTACATCGGCCATGATACCGAACTGGAAAAGGTGTTCCGGTTTGGAATCCACATTGGCTCCTACATCAAGCAGGACCATGGGTTTCTTTTCGGTGGGCAGAATTCCGGCCATACCCGGACGCAGGACTCCCTTGATCCGACCGATGGTGAACATGCCGCAGGCAACAGTAGCCCCGGAGTTGCCGGCACTGACGACACCGTCGGCCTTGCCCTCCTTGACCAGTCTGCAAGCGACCTGAATTGACGAGTCCTTCTTCTTGCGCATTGCGTCGGCAGGTTTGTCTTCCATTGTGACAACCTGAGAAGCGTGGACAATATCAATAACACATGATCCGGTATCAAGCTTTTCAAGCTCGGACCGGATCATGTGCTCATCACCTACCAGCGTAATCGGAAGTCCCGTTTTAGCGGCATTCACCGCGGCGGGAACTATAACCGAAAGACCGTAGTCGCCACCCATGGCGTCTACGGCAATGCGGGGTATTATGCTAGGCATCTTCGGAATTGATTACCTGACGACCTTTGTAGGAACCGCAAGAAGAGCAAGCTCTGTGAGGGATGATGGGTTCACCGCACTCGCAGTATACTACGTTGGGGGTTGCTACGTGGTCGTGGGAACGACGCATGTTTCTGCGGGATTTGGAAGTTTTCTTTTTCGGCTGTGCCATGACTAAGTCTCCTAAAGAGTTTTTTTTAAACCGATCCGTGCGGATCGGAATTTAGTTCTTTATCTTAAGATTGCGGAAAACCGCAAGCCTTGGATCGCCCTCTTCCTGTTCGCATTCGCAGCCGCCTTCATTCAGGTCAGCTCCGCACTTGCCGCAAAGTCCTTTACATTCTTCTTTGCAAAGGGGCTTAATCGGAAGAGCCATTACAAAATGCTCCCAGAGGAGGGCACCGATATCGATTTTGAGTCCTTCTTTGGTCTTTACAACGGGTGATGGTTCATCATCTCCGTCTTCAGCGACCTGCTCATATTCCTCGAATTCGGTAGAAATATTGTGCTTGTAGTCTGCCGTGCATCTGTCGCATGCAATTGTCACGGAACCTTTGGTTCCACCTCTGACAAGGCATCCTTTATCCTGAGGAAGGACGTAGACTTCAGACACCAGCGCATCGCCGGGTTTGACTTCTACTTTGTACTGTTTCCATGCAGCAGACCAGAAATTCTGGTCCTCGAAAACAAAATTTTGTCCCTCTTCGGGGATGTCGTTTAATGTAATCCAGAGTTCAGACATATTTCTCCTCGCGGAAGGGTTTCCTATATGAGTTTTTTTTCTTCTGTCAAGGAAAAAGAGCTTGCATTTTCCAGAGCGAGCGTTTAAATGATACCTCTTTTGTTCGGGAAGAGCAATTTCCCTTGCGGGTTTCCGCGCTTTCCGGCAATCTAAAAAAAGTGACTACCATCAAGGAGGTTCAACATGTCCCAGGTATGCGATATATGCGGTAAAGGTCCTCAGACTGGCAATAACGTTTCCCACGCTCACAACAAGACTAAGAGACGTTTCATGCCTAACCTGCAGAAAGTCCGCACTCAGCTTCCCAGCGGTGAAGTAAAAAGCATCAAAGCTTGCACCCGCTGCATCCGCTCCGGCGCTGTTGTTAAGCCCGTAGCAAAGAAAGCAGTAAGCTAAGCTTCTGTTTCACTTTTCGCACGATTCGTCGTGTAAAAAGCCCCGGTCATAATTATTTATGGCTGGGGCTTTTTTTTGATTTTGATTAATTTTTATTCTGCCGTCCACTTCAAGGCCGTTTCCAGTTCCTCGGCAGGGTATGTTTTCACTTCTCCGCTAACCATTGCTCCGGCAACTTTGGTTCCCCATTCAACCCACGAAGGGCCGCCGACAACTGCCAGTTTTTCAAAGTCATTTCGGTGGGCAAAACCGAACTTGGTGTCTTCCCACATGGCTTTCAAATCCCAGCCTTTGAAATTTTCATCCATGTAAAGCAGGGCTCTGCATTTGCCGTGTTCCGTAATTGTTTTTTGCAAGGCGGGAATCCAGACTTCGGTATAATCCTCGCCGGAAACTTTGCCGGTGGCTGTTACAGCCAGCATGGGGCCGCTGCTCTCTTCCATGATAGTGATCATAGTTCAGCTCCTTTGGATAATTTGAGTCAGGAAAGATTACACTTCATTTAACATGCAGGATGAAAAAAGGGAAAGTTTCAAGTTAGAAACTTTCCCTTCTGTCTTGTTTTTGTTTTTAACTACACAGCTTCAAAAGCCTGTTTTCTGAATACCGATCGCTCTCTGAGCATCATTACTACTAATAATACGGCCCCTGCTGCATGCAGTCGCATGTCCGGCCAGAGCAGAAGTGTTGCGGTACCCATGTATAAAGCCCGCTGGGTGATATTAAGAGCATAGGTGTTGAAACCTTCAAAGAATACCGCGAAGCAGAACAGGCCCGCTGTGGCGGTGATTACGGTCTCGGCAACCTGCCAGAGCGGTCCCTCGAAAAGGATCGGGGTGTAGCAGAAGAGTAAGGGGATAATGTAAAGCCCCTTGGCAATTTTCCACGATTCAAATCCCGTTTCCAGCGGCTTGGAGCCGGATATGCCTGAGGCGCTGTATGCGGCAAGGCAGACGGGCGGGGTCACGTTGGCATCCTGAGAATACCAGAAGATGAGCATATGGGCCGCAAGAAGGCTTGTACCGAGCATTTGCATGGCCGGGGCAGCAAGGACCGCCAGAACGATGTAGGAGGCGGTTACGGGTAGGCCCATGCCTAATACGAGCGATGCCGCAGCAACCATTACTATTGTCAGCAGCAGACTGTTGCCTGCGATCATGGTGATGAGCATTGAGAATTTGATGCCCATGCCGACCATGAGAACCACACCTATGACAATGCCGGAACAAAGCAGGATAACACCTGTGGTGACCATGTTCTGACCGCCGGATGCAAGTGCATCCATGATGTCACGCCCGGACATGCGGGTTTTGGGATTAAGCCAGCTGGAAACAACAATGGCAGCAATACCGCCGCAGGCTGCAAAGGTCGGAGTAAATCCATACATAAGCAGACCCATGAGTGCGCCGATGGGAATGAAAAAGTTCCAGCCTTCTTTGATGACATCGCCGATGCGCGGGATTTCTTCTTCGGGAATGGGTTTGATGCCCAGTTTTTTGGCACGTAAATGGACAAAAAAAGCGACGCTGACGAAATACATGATTGCCGGAATGAAGGCCACGCCGACAATGGTCAGGTAGGGAATCTGAGTCCACTGGCTCATGATGAAAGCTCCTGCACCCATGATGGGCGGCATGAGCTGTCCGCCTGTGGAGGCTGCGGCTTCAACCCCTCCGGCAAATTTGCTGGGGAATCCGGTCTTCTTCATCATCGGAATGGTTATGGAGCCTGTGCCTACGGTGTTTGCAACCGCGCTACCTGAAACAGATCCCATAAAGCCGGATGCGAAAACAGCCATTTTTGCGGGACCGCCGATGGTGCGTCCCATGGTGGCCATTGCCAGTTTGATAATGAATTCTCCGGCTCCTGATTTGATCAGGAATGAAGCAAAGAGCACAAACAGAAATACAAAGGTACTTGAGATAGTGGCAATGGTTCCGAAAATACCGTCCGGGGCAAAGTACATGCGGTAAAGCATGCGTTGGATGGTTACGCCCGGAAAGTGCCATAGTCCGTC
The DNA here is from genome assembly GCF_000023445.1 of Maridesulfovibrio salexigens DSM 2638. Lineage (GTDB taxonomy): Bacteria > Desulfobacterota > Desulfovibrionia > Desulfovibrionales > Desulfovibrionaceae > Maridesulfovibrio > Maridesulfovibrio salexigens. The sequence continues at coordinate 723,514 of NC_012881.1, forward strand.
CAGATACTGTCCGCCGCCAAGTCCGTAGGCCAGAAATATAGCAGCCAGACAGGGAATGAGCAGTCCGGTGGTCCTGCGGGTGATTTCCATTAAAAGGACAATTGCCAAGCCTGCTGCAATGAGATCCGCCATGATCGGAACTTCATTGCGCATGTGTAGGGCGTCTTCGAAAAATACGAGATAAAGGCCCGTTGCGAAGGATAGAATTGCCAGAAAATAGTCAATGGGCAGGGTTTCACGGGCATGTTTTTTGAGCATCGGATATTGCAGGAATCCGATAAAGAGCATGAAAGAGTAGTGAACAGCATTGCGCTGAATTTCCGGCATAATGCCGATGGTGTTTACCCAGAGATGGAAGAGGGAGCAGATGATGCCCGTGGCATAGAGCAATTTGGCAGTGTTTCCCTCTATCACTCGTTTGATAGCAAGGGTTTCACCACCAGAATCTTTCTTAACTGCCGGCTTTGGGGAAGTCGTGTCAGTCATAAAATATCCTTGGAAAGAGTATGGGGCGGTGGGTTTATCCACCGCCCTTAATCGTAATTACTTGATCACACCGACTTCGCGGTAGAACTTTTCAGCACCGGGATGCAGGGGCGCAGGCAGGCCTGCTGTTGCGCGTTCAAGTGACATTGCTTTGGTCGCTTTGTGGATGTTGTTCAGGAAAGGCAGGTTTTCGTAAATGGTCTTGGTGATCTTGTAGACGACTTCGTCAGGCAGATCAGCGCGGCAGGCCAGGAAGTTAGGTTGTGCAATGGTTTTGATGTCTTCTTTCTGGGAAGGATAGGTGCCTGCGGGAATTATGTAGCGGTTCCAGATGGGGTAGGCTTTCTGGATTTCTGCCAGTTGATCGTCAGTGAATCCAAGTACGGTTACATCGTCAGAACCGAGCTGGGCGTAAAGCTGTGTGATTGCTGCAGCGGGAGGACCTGCGGGGATGTTGGCGCCGGCAATGCGACCATCCATCATGGCCTGAGCGGAAGGAGTGTAGCCGAGGAATTCAAGAACGAGATCCTTATTTACATCCACGCCCATGAGTTTAAGCAGGGTACGGCCGGAACCTTCAGTGCCGCTGCCGCGTTTACCGATGGAAAATTTTTTATCCAGACCTTTGAGGTCGGAGATATCCCCTTTTTTAACGTATTTATTGAGCAAGGGGAAATGTTCAACGTTTTCCCAGAGCATGGTGATGGAGCGGAACTCCTTGAAAGCTTTACCTTTGTAGGGGCCTTCGCCTTTGTATGCATTAAGGCCGAAAAGTGCTTGCAGAATAGCGAGGTCCGCTTCCTTGTTCTTAAGCATCTGCACGTTTTCACCGGAGCCGGCAGAGTTGATTGCTGTAGCAGTGATCTTGTCCGCCTTGGCAAGCTTGATGCTGACCAGTGTTCCAATGGCAACACCGACAGGATAGTATGTTCCGCCTGTAGTGGCAGTTGCGATGATCAGGTTATTGTCACTTGCATGTGAAGGTGCGGCTGTGAAGCTAAGACAAAGCATACAGGTTAAAACGAGGCTCGAGAATTTCTTGAACATTCTTCCTCCGATGTTGGATGTTAATCTAGCGGATGTGTAAAGTGTAGATCAATGGATTATGAAAGGGGTATAGTATAGAATTAATAAAAAATCCAGAATGTATAAAATTTACGATTTACAATGGTTTAGTACTTTTGATTTTTGAAAACAATATTATTGCATGTGTTAAATAATGTATTGTGTAAATTGATTGTATGATCAAATGTAGAGTGGGATAGTCTGTTTTTGTTTGTCTTTTGTACTATTAACACAGTCCGCCGGCATGTCCGTCGGAACGGGGATCGCATCCTCCGCAAAGTGTGCCTTTTTCCGGATCACGCACGATTATCTGTCCCCGTCCGAAAAGAGTTCGGTCATATCCTCCGCGCATTTCAAGCTCATGTCCCATGGCGGAGAGTCTTTCAATTGTCGCACCGGGCAGCCCTTCTTCCAGACATATTTTACCTCCGGCTTCTCCCGGTTCAATGCAGAAACGTAGTCTATTTAGTGCTTCCTGCGGATTCGCGCCGTCATCAAGCATGGCAGAGATTACCTGCATATGTCCCTGCGGCTGCATGAATCCACCCATGACACCGAATGTTGAGTGCAGAGATTTGTCTTCGCGCAGACATATGCCGGGAATGATTGTGTGGTAGCTGCGTTTACCTCCGGCAAGCACGTTGGGGTGGTTAGGATCGAGAGAAAAGTTGTGCCCTCTGTTTTGCAGTGAGAACCCCAGTCCTTCAGGGACTATTCCGGTTCCGAATCCAAGGTAGTTGGAATTAACCATAGAGCAGCCGTTACCGTCCTTATCCACTACGCAGAAGTATACAGTATCAGATGAATTGAGGGGGACTCCACTGGTGTTGTCCAGCTTGGCCCGGTCCGGGAAAATTTGGGCTGCCCTTTTCGCGCCATAAGAGGGGGAGAGCAGCTTTTTAAGAGGGGTAGAATAATGATGGGGGTCGGCAACGTGCAGGCGGGCATCAGCAAATGCGAGCCGCATAGCTTCAATAAGATGATGCAATCGCTCGGGAGAGTCCGGTGCGCCCAGTTCGGCTACATCAATATCATTAAGTGTGTTTAAGGCTAGCAGGGCAGCTAGTCCCTGACCATTGGGCGGGCATTCATGGATTTCATATCCGCGGTAATTTACACTGATGGATTCTTGAAACAGGCTTGAGTGTGAAGCCATGTCATTTTCAGAAAGGAAGCCGCCGTGATCGCGGACTATTTTGACTATCTTTTCTGCAATATCACCAGTGTAGAAAAGTTGTTTTGCACCGGATGGGGAATGATCCGCCAGACGCGCAAGCAGCAGCCCCAGATTGCGGTTGAGCATGATTTCACCGCAGCGGGGAGCTTTGTCATTTAATAGCAATTGTTCGCCGCCGGGACTGTGTTTAAGGATTTCAGATCCTTCATTCCAAAGCTGTGCTGTTACGGGGCTGACCGGGAAACCTTGCATGGCGTATCGAATTGCCGGAGCGAAGATTTCAGAAAGTTCCAGAGTTCCGTGTCGCTCCACCAGATCGGCCCAAAGTCCAAGAGCGCCCGGAACGTTGACGGTCATGGCATGGCGCAGGGGGAGTTCTCCGGAAATTCCCATAGCAGTAACTTTTTCAAGGGAAATGTCTTGAGCTGATTTACCGGAACCGTTCAATGCGAAAACATCTTTTGCTGTAGCAGAGTAAAAAAGCGCAAATGCATCTCCACCCAATCCGGTGCTGCATGGCTCCACAACAGCAAGGGCGGCAGCAACCGCAATGGCAGCATCAGCTGCATTGCCGCCTTTACGAAGTATTTCCACTCCGGCTTCAGTGGCAAGTGGCTGACTCGAAGCAACCATCCCTTTTGTTGCGTATACCGGAGAGCGGCGGGAATTGAAGGTGAATGCCGGGAGATGATGGGAGGAAATCTCAAAGGTGGACATATATTGACTCCGGTTACGGTGTATTAATTGATTGCAATGTTAGAAGCAATCGTAGGTAAATAGCAATAGTTTCCACTAGAGTGTGCGTTTACTCACAAGCTGAAGCTGTGAATAATTGTAATGATCCTGTTTCTGCTTCTCATTGCTTTTGTTTTGTGTTTGTGGCTATGTACCAAGATGCTTACTGCTTTTCGAATATTTATTTTGGTCTTCTTTCTGTCTATTGTTTCGGTTAACGCTGATGCTTCTAAATTGAAGTTAATGGCCGAGGAATATCCTCCATACAGTTACAAACAGGGAGGTAAGCCACATGGACTCTTTATCGATTTGGTCCAAAAGATTCAGGAGAAGCTGGATGGTGAATCCAGCGAAGTTACCTTTTATCCGTGGGCACGTGGGTATAAGATGTTGCAGTTTGGTGATGGGGATGCTCTTTTTCCCATGTGTATGACTGCTGAGCGTTCGGGAATGTTTAAATTTGTAGGGCCTATTTTTTGGGATGATGTATATTTTTACACAACGAAAGATAGCGGAATAGATTTAAAAGAACTGGGCGATGCGAAAAAAGTCGGCAAGATAGCAGTAACAAGGGATGATGTTTTTCATCAGAATCTAGTCAGTATGGGGTATACCAATCTTGATGTGAGTTCCTCTCAGAAGTGCGATTTTCTGAAGTTGCTTAGAGGAAGGGCTGATCTGGTTCCCATGGGCCGTAAGGCTATTTCATATTTTTTTGAGCGTAATCCTGAGTTGGATTTAAGTGTGCTGAAGCGGGTTGGACCTCCTATTTTTTTTACTTCCAGTTACATCGCTTTTGCGCATGACACTTCAGATGAGGTGGTCAGGAAGTGGCAGGCTGCTTTTGATGAGCTGAAGATGGAAGGCGAGTGGTTAAAACTCCTCGATAAATATTTTCCTCCAGATAAAGTGAATTGATTTTTTCTAAGTCATAAAAAAACTCCGTACATCATGGGAAGTACGGAGTTTTTATTGTCTGATCTGTCAGCTAAAGCGATTCTAAACTAGAGTGACAGCGCGGTTCATGCGGGCAATGGTTTCATCTTTACCCAGCACGAGCATGAGGTCGTAAAGGCCGCCGGGGGACTGGGTACGTCCGCAGAGTGCGAGACGTACGGGTTGTCCGATAGCTTTGAATTTGAGTTCCTTCTCTTCGAGGAAACCTTTACAGACAGCTTCGAGAGAATCGTGACTGAACTCAGCGTCAGCCTCGATGCGTGCGGTCAGTTCTTTGAGAATTTCAACTGCTTCGGGCTTGAAAACCTTCTCCACAGCTGCTGCATCATATTCCAGAGCTGCACTGTCCACGAGGAAGAAGTCGCACATGTCGGCCATTTCCTTGTAGTTGGTGGAGCGGGGCTGAAGCAGAGGGATGATCTTTTCAAGGTATGCATCTTCAGCTTCAACGCCTTCGGGCAGGAATGTGCGCATGCCGGGGATGAGGTCAGCCGGAGCCTTAGCTTTAATGTATTCGCTGTTTACCCAGTCCAGTTTCTTGGTATCGAAAACGGAGGGGGAATTACCGAGGTTGTCGGTATTGAAAAGCTCGATCAGTTCTTCGCGGGAGAAGATTTCCTGATCTCCGTGGGACCAGCCGAGGCGTACGAGGTAGTTGACTACCGCTTCGGGCAGGTAACCCATCTTTTCGTATTCCATTACGGAAAGTGCACCGTGGCGCTTGGAAAGCTTCTTCTTGTCCGGGCCGAGGATCATGGGCACGTGACCGAACTTGGGAACATCCCAGCCCAGAGCTTGGTAAAGCAGAATCTGGCGCGGGGTGTTGTTTACGTGGTCATCTCCGCGCAGGACGCTGGTAACGCCCATGGTGTGGTCATCCACTACAACAGCAAGGTTGTAGGTGGGGGAGCCGTCGCTGCGGCGCAGGATCATGTCGTCCATCTCAGCATTTTCAACGCTGATGGGCCCTTTGATCATGTCAGTGAAATTTGTGCGGCCTTCAAGGGGAGCCTTGAAACGTACAACCCTGTTTTCGCCGGGGCCGAGATTTTTCTCGCGGCAGGAACCGTCGTATTTGGGCTTACGTTTTTCCTTCATGGCTTTTTCGCGCATGGCGTCAACCTGCTCGGGAGTACAGTCGCACCAGTAGGCTTTACCTTCGTCCAACAACTGGTCAATGTAGCCGTTGTAGAGATCGAAGCGGTCACTCTGGTATACCGGCTCGTCGTTCCAGTCCATACCCAGCCATTTCATGGAATCAAGAATGGCATCGGTGTATTCCTGTTTGGAACGTTCGCGGTCAGTGTCTTCAATGCGCAGGACAAAGTCCCCGCCGTCATGTTTGGCGAGTAGCCATGCAAAAAGTGCGGTGCGTGCGCCGCCGATGTGCAGATGTCCGGTAGGACTGGGTGCAAATCTGGTTACGGTCTTAGCCATGATGGTTGTCTCCTGAAAACTAAAAAATCCGCCATCGGGGGCGGTATTTTGATTGAACCTGTGTTGTTCAAAAAATAGATTTGCCAACCGGCCGGAGAATGCCCCGGCCGGCAAAAAAATTATTCGGCCGGCTCAACGCCTTTGAGTTCGGGGATCTCCTTGAGCAGGGTACGCTCAATAGCGTTCCGCAAGGTGATCTGAGACATGGGGCAACCCTTACAGGCACCCTGCAAGCGAACTTTGGCTATGCCTTTATCTGTTACCTCTACGAGTTCTACGTTACCGCCGTCAGCCTGAAGAAGGGGTCTGACCTTGTCAAGAGCGGCTTCGACTTTATCGTGCATGGTAAATCCTCCGTTTGGTATGCCCGCTCAAGTACTTTCTTTAAACAGCCTTGTCAAACCTGTGAGCACTTGTTTTTATTGTCTTGATATGGACCATGCACTGTTGTTTGTAAGTATAAGTATCCTAGCTTTTGGACTATTTGTTATGCAGCCATATTTTTGAGGATGGAAAAAGCATCATCGAGAATAGGCCCCAATTCGGCATCAAGCTGGCGCAGTTTATCAGGGGTCAGGCCGTGTTTTTCCCATCTTTCGTTGTTTACATTGCGGATGAAGAAGTCGCCGCTTCCTCCTATCCCCATTGTTTTTGCGATTATGTTGGCGAAATATACGTAGAGGGATTCCGGTGATTTAGCTGCCTTGGCAGGACTGTGGTGATTAAGCACAGCAGTTACCAGCGAAAATGGCAGATTCCACTTGCGCAGGAGCATCCCGCCCAGTTCGGCGTGGTTAAATCCGGTAACAACGTGCTCAGCCTTGAACATGAGAGCTTTTTTGTTGCGGGAGATGGCAGTGGCAGCAATTGCACGGTCCGGCAGTGCCATCATCAGCACCGGACGTCCTATGTCGTGCAGCAGTCCGGCTACAAAACACTTTTCCGGAGTGCCTTGCTTGAAGGTTTTTGAAAGCTGGCTGGCGATTATTCCGCAGGCAAAGCTGTGGCGCCAGAAAAGTCCCAAATCAATGATATCTGCAGGCAGTCCTTTGAACATATCCATGACAGATGTGCCCAATGCGAGGGTCGAGAGTTGCTGAGTGCCTATAACCGCAACTGCACGGGATATTGTATCGATCTGGGCGGGGAAACTGTAAAAGGCACTGTTGACCATACGCAGAAGGAAAGCTGAAAGAGCCGTATCACGTGAAATAACCTTGGCAAGATCAGATGCCGAGCTAGAAGGATCATTGATCACCTGACGCATTTCAATGAATACCTGCGGAAGTGACGGCAGTTTAACTTCACTTCGGAGGAGTGAAAGAGGATCTACCGGGGCAAACTTTTCTTTGGGCATGGGTAGTTGAGCCTTTTCTTTATAAAGCTCAGGGTGCTCCAAAAGATCTTGAGCAACGTGGGCGACTCCAAGTTCAAAAAGAGTTGCAAGCACCGGTTGTTCCCGGTCTGTGTTGGTAAAGCGGTCTTCCATCAATGCAGTTGCCTTATGCATGATCTCTTCAGGGATGGGAGTATGTTCAGTCATGGTCTACCGCCTTGGATTTCTTTAAATTTCTTAATTTTATAATATATTAAAAGAGGTTTGAGGGGAAGCTTTCTGCAAAAAAAATAATAAGCCCCGGCAGATAAGAATCTGCCGGGGCTTAAATTGATGCTGTCAGCTATGTTGCTTATTTCAGCCAGGAATCAACCTGTGCTTTGTTTTCCTTGATGAAACGCTTGGCGCTTTCATAAGGATCTGCTCCTTTTTCCTGATTCCATGCCATAACCATCTGGAGCTGGTTTGCGTCTTTCCATGCGAATTTATCGAGGAAAGCGTAAACTTCAGGCATGTCTTTATCGAGGCCTTTGCGGACGATGGTGTTAATGGTCTCGGATTCACCGAGAACTTTTTTAGGATCTTCAAGATATTTGAGGTCCCAACGGCCGAACATCCAGTGCGGTGACCATGCAGTTACCACAACCCATTCGTTGTTTTTGATGGCATCGCTGAGAGCAGCTGTCATGGTTGCACCGGAGCCTTCCATGAGTTCAAATTTGTCGAGGCCGTATTTATCAATTGCTTCTTCGGAAAGACGCATCAGGCCTGCACCGGGATCGATGCCGATGATTTTATCGTCAAATTTATCTGCGTACTTGTTAAGATCAGCAATGGAGTCAACAGTTACGTAAGAAGGAACAGCCCAGCCCAGCTTGGCACCGGAAACGATAGGCCCGAGGTCGACAACCTTGTTCTTAACACGCTTGAGGTAGTCGGCATGGGTGATAGGAAGCCATGCGGTTGCGAGTCCGTCAACATCACCGGTTCCAACTGCCTGCCACATGGCTGCAGCAGCAACGGGGATGATTTCGCATTCGTAACCCATGCGTTCTTCAATAACGGCTTTAAGTACGTTGGTGGTTGCTGTCGCGCAATCCCATTCAACATAAGCCAGTTTAACTTTCTTTTTGTCACCTGCAAAAGAGGGTACGGCAAAAGCCGCAACAAGCAGGGCCGCAAGAATTAAAGTAAGCACCTTTTTCATTGTAGTCTCCCGATTCAGTTTCGGCTCCGGCTATTTCTTTTTGCCGGACCCAATGTTTTGAAGTACGCGGTCCATGATCATGGCCACGATAACGATCCCGATTCCTGCCTCGAATCCTTTACCCATCTGCAGTCTCTGGATAGCTTTCCAGACTTCGCCACCAAGTCCTTTGGCTCCGATCATAGCTGCGATAACAACCATGGAGAGAGCCAGCATGACTGTCTGGTTGACCCCGGCCATAATGGTCGGAGTGGCGATGGGAAGTTCGAGTTTAAAGAGTCTCTGCCAGCGGTTGGAGCCGAAAGCCTCGGCACACTCCACCAGTTCTTCCGGGACCTGTTTGATTCCTAGGCAGGTCAGCCGGATTGATGGTGGCATGGCAAATATGATTGTTGAGAAGATTGCGGCTACCTTGCCCAGCCCGAAGAATGGAATAGCCGGGATAAGGTATACAAAAGCGGGCATGGTCTGCATCACATCCAGCACGGGCATGACAATTTTATTCACATGTTTGTTCATGGCAGCCAGAATGCCGATGGGTATACCGAACAGCAGTGCCAGCAGGGTTGAAACAATGACCAGTGCGATGGTGCTGACAGTGGCTTTCCATAAACCGATATTCCAGATCAGCAAGAGTCCGGCGATGGAAAATATTGTGGTTCTTTTGCTTTTGGTCAGCCGCAGAGTGATAGCAGCCACAATGAATATGAACAGCCACGGCGGGCAGGCTTTCATGGTTCCTTCGACCACATCCAGTCCTGCTTCAAGCACTGCGGAAAAAGCTTTGGTGGCAAATGAAAAATGTTCCACCAGAAAATCAATTGACGATTCGATTACTTCCCCGATGGGAATGCGTGGGACATTCATTCTAATTGCCTCCTCTTTCAGCAAGGGCACCGATCAGTGTGCCGCGGACAATGACACCCTTCAGTTTTTTTTCTGAATTGATAACCGGCAAGGGAAGCGTTCTGTCCTGCATGATGTTGAATAATTCCTGAGCCGGGCATTCCAGGTCAACTGCTTGCAGGTCGGTGTGCATGATTGTCCTGATGTCCTTTCCGCCTTCTTCCACAAGCTTGGCGCAGTCCCCGGCATTGAGCATGCCGATCAATTTGTGTTTCTCGTCAAGGACAAAGAGATTGGAGATGTTGTTCTTACGCATTTTGCGCAGGGAGGCGCGGGGGCCATCGGTTTTCAGGTAGGCCACGGCATCGATCTTTTTCATGACTGATTCTGCGGTGAGGACTTTGGTTATATCAACATCCTCAACAAAGCGGCGCACGTATTCTGTTGCAGGCTCGGTGAGGATTTCCTCAGGAGTGCCGACCTGTACAATTTCACCGTCTTTCATGAGCACAATGCGGTCGCCGAGCTTGAGTGCTTCGTCAAGGTCGTGGCTGATGAAGACAATTGTTTTGTGCATGCGCTCTTGCAGGTTGATCAGTTCGTCCTGCATGTCGCGGCGGATGAGCGGGTCAAGGGCGCTGAAAGCCTCATCCATGAGCAGGATGTCCGGGTCAAGAGCCAGAGCTCGGGCCAGTCCGACCCTCTGGCGCATGCCGCCGGAAAGCTGGTCGGGATAAGAATTTTCCCAGCCGGCAAGTCCAACCAGCTCAAGGGCTTCCATGGCCTTCTGTTTACGTGTTTCCGCGTCGGTGTCGGCTATTTCCAGTCCGTATTCTGTGTTTTTGAGGACAGTACGATGTGGGAAAAGGGCGAAGTTCTGGAAAACCATTCCGAGCTTTTCAAGGCGAACTTTGCGCAATTTGCTTTTGCTCAGGGTGGTGATGTCCTCACCATCGATGAATATTTTCCCGCCAGTGGGATCAATTAGCCTGTTGATGCAGCGGACAAGGGTGGACTTTCCGCTACCGGAAAGGCCCATGACCACAACGATCTCACCTTCTTCAACACTGAATGAGGCGTTGTTTACGCCTACACCGTGTTTTGTTTTTTCCATAATTTCATCTTTAGTGTCACCCTGCTCAAGCATAGGGATGATTTTCTTCGGGGCGTTGCCAAAGATTTTATAGAGGTTTTCGACTCTGATTTTTTCCATGTCTTCTCCGTTAAGTAAAACTAAACACTGTTCCCCAAGCCAATTGAGGACAGTAAAAATTAATTGGAAGCGGTGGTGGTGAGAGAAGAGGAGAGGAGGGGGATTTTTTCCGGTGCGGAATTGGGGTTGATTTCTTGAACGGGCGTGCCGGTCGGTTTTATGTAGTAATCTTGTTTGGAATGCATTTTTCTATGCAGTGTGCGTTTGTTGTAGTTGTGTTTGATGTTGTTTTTGAAAAGTATTGTTTTTACTTTGCGAAAGTGCAGTTTGTATAATCTGATTTTAGGCGAAGTAAAAGCTCACATCTGTCGATTGTTGCGGCTTGGTTAAAATAGGGTAAGCCGTCTTTGTTTCAAGTTCAAAAATTATGAAGCTCGAATTTTAAGGGTAGATAAAATATGAGCCTATGTCAAATAAGATTGATTTTTGTTTATAAGCTATGGTTATTAAGCTCATTCAGCAACGTATGGAAGTTGAGCTGAGCTGAGAATGTATTGCCGGGGCTAAGGGCATGAGAATGGGGATAATCATGGATAATTGCCATAATTGATAAAAAAAGCCCGGAAATGAAAATTTCCGGGCTTAAAGAGCTTATAGTTGTGACTAATTCTACCTGCGGGTCAGGCCATATTTTTTCAGTTTGTACTGAAGAGTCCTGCGGCTGATTCCGAGAGCCTCAGCGGTCCTTTCGCGATGATGCTGGTTGGCTTCAAGGGCGGCTATAAGGGCCTGACGTTCCGCATCATCAAGAGTGGGGGTTCCGGTCGCAGTGGGCGCAGCCTGTTGAGTCTGTTGAGTCGGTTGCGTTGATGGTGCCGCTTCCGGTGATGCCTGCCTTGGAGCGGGATTAATCACCTGCGGAGGCAGCAGTTCCGGCCCCAAGACTTCACTGCGGCTCAAAATGATGGCCCGCTCAAGTACGTTTTCCAGTTCACGGACGTTTCCGGGCCAGTCGTAACGACCGAGCGCATCCAGAAAGGAAGGGCTGACTGAACGTACTTTTTTATTATTCTTACGGCCAAGCTTTTCCAGCAGATAAGCTACCAGTGAAGGCAGGTCGCCAACACGTTCTCTCAGCGGTGGTATGCGGATTTCAAGGACGCTTAACCGATAGTAAAGATCCTCGCGGAAATTCCCTTTTTCAACTTCCTTTTTCAGGTCGCGGTTGGTCGCGGCAATGATGCGTACATCAGTTTCCACCGGGGAAACGCTACCTAACGGTTCAACTACTTTTTCCTGCAAAGCCCGCAAAATTTTTGCTTGCAGCACCGGATCCATTTCCCCGATTTCATCAAGGAAGAGGGTGCCGCCGGAAGCGAGCTGGAAACGTCCGGGTTTGTTGGCATTGGCCCCGGTAAATGCTCCTTTCATATAGCCGAAAAGTTCACTTTCAAGCAGATCCGCAGGCAGTGCCGCACAGTTGACTTTGACCAGAGGTTTGTCGGCGCGCTGGCTTGCCCTGTGCAATCCTTCAGCAACCAGTTCTTTACCTGTACCGGATTCACCCAGTACGAGGATGGTCGCTTCAGAAGGTCCGGCCTGTTCAATGAGATCCTTCACGTTGAGCATACCCTGCGAGCTGCCGATCATTTGCTCTGTTGCTCCGGCGGCGGACTTGAGCTTTTCGTTTTCATCCACCAGTCTGGAGTAATCAAGAGCTTTGGCTAAAACGGCCTTGAGCTCTTCGTTGTCTGCTGGTTTGGTCAGATAGTCGAATGCGCCATGTTTCATGGCGATAACTGCTGAGTTCACGTTGCCGTAGGCAGTGAGCATGATAACCGGCAGACCGGGCATTATGGTATTAAGCTCCTTGAGCAGGGCCATACCGTCCATCCCTTCCATACGCATGTCGATCAGGGCTGCATTTAATGTCAGTCCGGGAAGCATTTCAAGGGCCTGTTCGCCGGACTGGGCTTCATGCACATTCCAGCCGTCACTTTCCAGTACAGCCCGGATAAGCAGGCGCAGTGACGGTTCATCGTCAACTATGAGTACATTCTTTCCTATGGCGTTCATTATTCTGATCCTTCATCACGCGGTGCCGGGAAAAAGAGCATTACGCAAGTTCCATCCAGAGGACCGGGCAGATCCGGTGCGGAGATGGTTACCCGACCATTGTGGCCGCGCATGATTGTGTTGACTATAGCAAGCCCTAAACCAGTTCCTTTGGGCTTGTCGGTGAAAAACGGTTCAAGGGCGTGTTTACGGATATCTTCAGGCATACCCGGACCGTTGTCGCAGACGCTTAGCCAAACTCCGTGTTCGGTGCCTTCGGCAACAATGGAAATAGTGCCGTTAGTATCCGGAACAGCATCCAGGCTGTTGACCAGCAGGTTAAGCAGAACTTGTTTGATTCCGTCCGGGTCGGCATAAACCTGCTCAACATTAAGTTCGGTTTGTAGCCGTGTGCCCTTATGTTCAAGATCAAAACCCATGAGTGTCTGCATGGTTTCGCATATTTCACGCAGGTCCATAATTTCAGGATTCAATTCATGGGGTTTGGACAGATACAGCAGGTCTGTTACCACCCTGTTTAACCGGTCTGCTTCGGTGAGCATTGTGGTCGCATATGTACCGTAGGGCTGCTCTTCTTTAAATTTGTCAGCAAATAGCTGTGCGAATCCACGCAGGGAGCTCAGGGGATTTCGTATCTCATGGGCTACACCTGCAGCGAGGGAGCCGATGGAAGCCAGTCTGCGCGCTTCGTGAAGATCTTCTTCCAGTCCGGCAATATCGGTGCGGTCACGGATTATGATCATCGTCCGTTGATCTTTTCTACTCTCAAAGTAGGGTAGGAAAATAAGCTCAAGGTTTTTGCCTCCTAGCCGGATATGCTCCCAGATCACGTTGTCCCGTTTGAAATCCTGTAGGGATTCGTAATTGAAATCATTCCAGTTCTTGCCCACAAGAACTTCATCGCTTTGGCATTGCAGCAGCTTATGAGCGGAACCGTTAGCTGAAAGAATTCCGCCCTGAGGTGAAATGGTCAGCAAACCGTCCGGCATATTGTCCAGCAGGTTTGCTTGAAACCGCTCCATGCGGGTCAGCTTTTTACCTTGTTCCCTGCGCTGAAAATAGGCCACGGCAAGCAGCCAGAGGACCAGTCCTGCAAGGAATATATAACCGGTTTGCAGCAGTGCAGCACGGCGGTACTGGTTAAACTGGCGCAGGTGTTTCTCAGCACTTAAGCCCAGCAGTAGAAAGGTCTCTTTATCTTGCGGAGGCATGAAGCCTCGTCTTTTATGACCGTATAGACGTTGCAGGATTGGCTGGCCCATTGTGCCGTACAGAAGGGCAGCCTTTCCTTCAATCATCACCGGAGTACTGGATTCACGCATCTGGGTGATCATATCGAAAAGACCTGGCGGCGGCGTATAGACTGTAGAATCATCATCAGCCTGTTCCACCACCAGTATCGGCTTGCGGTCCGGTCCGTAGAGCGCGATGTAGAGCAAATCGCCCTCGGCAACCATCTCTTTAAATAGCTCACGCGCATCCGGGATCAATTGCTGGGGCATGCGTCGATTATGCATGCCCGGAGAGCGCATGCGCCGAGCTCCTTCGACCAGCTGTATATCCAGACCACGGGCAATGGAACGTGCGGAAAGCAGCATATGTTCAAACACGGTCTGATGCATCTGGCGCAAGTTGTGCCATGTAAGGTACAAACTTCCGGCTCCTAGAAGGATCAGGGCCAGCAGAGCCAGAGCAAGAGGCAGCTTATGTGATTTCTGTGAGCTTAATTCCATTGAATCCGATTATGTTTAAGGATTGAGCAGTTCACCGATGGCCCGAGGAGATTCGAGTCCCAGTGCGCCTGCAATTTCCTTGATGGGGGTGTCTTTGTCAACAATCACACCTTTTTCGCGCAAAATTCCCAGTGCTGTATTCAGGTCAAGATTAAACTTTGCACAGTACGCTTCTACACTCATACGACCGATTCCGGCTCCCGCAGAGTGGGAAGGAGATTGTTTGTTGGGAGCACTGGATGTCTCTTTTTTTACAGAATTCTCTTTTCCGGGTTGGTCCTTGAGGATAATTTCATGAAGTTCCTTAGGAGTCAGTCCCGCTTTATTGGCAATGGATTTGATACTTTCTTTGGTAGATTCCAGTTCTATGCCTGCATTTTTGATGGATGCTGCTGCCTTATCAAGATCAAGCCCCATGCGTTTGCAGAAAATATTAAGCGGACTGAGTTCCGCGTGGCCATATGGCGGTATACCGTATTTGGCTTCACCCATAGCTTTAAAATCCTGACTGAATTCGAGCACCTGCTTCATGGGAGGCAAGCCTGCCAGAGTTCCGAAAGCCACGAACAGCGTGATAGTCAGGCTGATAAAAAAAGCTGGGGAGGTAAAGTTTGATTCACCGGCTTTCTTTTTAAGGTAAGCGAGAATGGGCTTCCAGTTCAGCCAGATGTGCAGGATAGAGACAACAAGGAAAAGTGCTCCGGTGCAGATGTGGATATCGCCCCATTGCTCTTTACTGAGGCCGAGCATGCTCCAATCCGCCCAATAGGCTACACGGCCCTGCGGTACGATGTACAGGATGACGCTGGTAATGATCAGGACAATAAAGGAAAAGAAACTGGTCAGGGATGTTGTTTTTCTAAACATGAGATTCTCCTATGATTTGTACTGATATTACTAACGTAAACTATCCTGAATATGGAAGTGAATTTAATAAAAAAAGGAGGACCTTATAGCCCTCCTTTTTACCCGTTTTCCTGTAATTAAGTGTAGATGAACGTTATTTAAAGGATTTAGTAGCAATTGCCGCCGGGGCAATTCATCTGCTTGAAGTTTCCGCAGTTACCGCTACCGCCGGGACATCCCTGCTGATAATTACCGCAGCCTCTGCCGCCTTTACCGTATCCTTGCCCCATGGGGGGGAATGACAGACCGGTTTCTTTTTCTATTTCAGCGGCCATCTTGTTGTGCTCGGTGTAAAGCTTGTCACGTACATCGGAAAGTTCTTTTACCAGAGCATGGATGGTATCTTTATCGGCTTTGCCGGAATCCACCAGAGCTTTGAGTTCAGTGTGTTTTGCCCACTGTTCGCTTTTCAGGGTTTGAAATGTGGATTCGTATTTTTTGATGATGTCCTGAACCTGTTTTTGCTTTTCAGGTGTCAGCTGCTCATATGCAGCCCAGTTACCGTTGTGGTAACCAGCGTTCCGGTAACCGTTTCGTGCCATGGCGACAGATGCTACTGCCAGAACCAGCACAACGATCAGCGGAATCAGAGTTTTTCTCTTCATATGATCTCCTGATGCGGTTAAAAGTTGTTGCCCTCTCAGTCTACCATAAAGCACGTGCTGTGCCAAAAGTAAAAGTTGTTTTAAAACATGTGTTTAGTATGTTTGTGCAAGTTTGCGATACTGTTTTAGTGCAAAGTTTTTGTGCATCATATTGCACAAAAGGTGCAGGTTTACCTGCAAACCTGCATGTGGGGATTCAGGGCGGGAGTCGCTTAATTTTGGAGGTATTAAAGAAAATAAAAAAGAGGCCCGGGGAGGGGGCCTCTTTTCGTCAAAGGGGATGGATGGAGTGTTCTGTTTATGCGTAGGATCTTGTTTGGGGTTATTTATCTAGCTTATGAGTTCCAACACCCTCTGTAATCATTGTTGTGTCTATGGCCTTTACGGGGACCGTCGTCATCAAAGTTGCGACCGCCGCCGAATCCCCGCATAGGCATTTCAATTCCGGTGGCTGTCTGAATTTCATTATTGACCTGCTTGCGGAGGTTGTAGGCCTTGGTTCTCAAGTCGACCATTTCCTTAACCAGCTTGCTGATTGTTTTTTGGTCGGCTTTACCGGAATCCACGAGCGCATTCAGTTCGGTGCGTTTTGCCCACATCTGACTTTTAATGGTCTGGAATTCGTCCTGATGTTTTTGGAAGATGGTTTCCACTTCTTTCTGTTTTTCCGGGGTCAGCTGCTCAAAGATCTGGCGGGGACCGTTATTGTATCCGTTATGTTCGCCGCCGTGGTATCCGCCTCGGGCCATTGCTGTTCCGGCCATGGCCATAACCATAATTGCGACTACGGGAATCACGATTTTCTTTTTCATAGTTCTCTCCTTACTTGGATGAATTATTGCTGTCTCGTAATTCTCCTAAAGCATGGCCCGTGCCAAAGTTACTAACCGCTTAAGTTGCTTGAATTAAGGTTTAATTTCCTTCCTGAGCAGTCTGAAAACACTTATGCAATGAATTGCGCATACGTGCACAAAAAGTGCAGATTAAATGTTAAATTGCACTTAGGAAACTTAATGTTTCTAAATAGTTTTACCGTCCTCCAGCTCTATTGTGTCTTTAGCCATGCTGGCATGGACCCGATCATGGGTGACCATCGCGATGGTCAGTCCTTCCTTATTGAGCTTGTGAAGTATTTCTATGATCTCATTGCCTGTTGATTTATCCAGACTGCCGCAAGGTTCATCAGCAAAGAGTATGGACGGTGACTTTACCAGAGCCCTCGCAATGGCGACTCGCTGTTGCTCTCCTCCTGACAACTGTCCGGGAAGACGGTCTTCCTTGCCCGCAAGTCCCACGCGTTCAAGGCATTCCCTTCCACGTTCCAACAGTTCTTTGTTCGCCGGTGCCAGCCTGTCCAGAAAGGGCAGTAGCACATTCTCATGGGCAGTGAGATAAGGCAGCAAATGGTGAGACTGGAAGATAATGGAGAATTCTTCCTTTCTAAGTCTGTCGATTTCAGAACCGGGTAGATTTGTGATTTCTTTTTCCTTGAAATAAACCTGACCCTGCTCAGGTTTAAGCAGGCTCGATATGACGCTTAGCAAGGTTGATTTGCCGGAACCTGACCGGCCGACAATTGAGGTGAATCCACCTTCAGGTATATCAATTGATACATTGTCCAGAACTGTTACAGCTGCGGACCCTTCACCATAGCTATGGCTGATTGATTCTGTCTTAAGCATATTAAATCCTTACAGTGAAACAAGGGTTCTAGAGGGATCAACGCGTGTGGCACGTATTGAGGGGATGGTAGCGGAAAGGACAGCCAGCCCAGCCACGGCAAGGAAGGTGATCCCGAAGGCCAGTGGATCAAAAGCAATTTCAGCTTCACCCATGTTCAGGTTCTTGAGGATTTCACCACTGGCAAAGTATCCGCCCAGATAACCAAGAATTCCCGAAATGCAGCCCATAAGCAGTGCCTCAAGGCAGAATATTGAAAACACCGATCCTGTTGAAAATCCCAGCGAGCGCATAAGCCCGATTTCTGTTTTACGTTCATTTACTGCCGAGAATATGGAGAGACCGATCATGAAGCAGGCAGTGAGGAGAATCACTCCGCTTACGGTCCAAGCCATCTGGTTTACAAAGTTGATGGCAGACATGCGTTGTTTTACAACATGCTGAAGTGCTTTAACTTCTGCGCCCGGTACCGCCTTGACGATTTGCTGTACGATTTCATCAATGGGGCATCCGGCGCAAAGGGCGGCAACTTCAATGAAATGTACTGCTCCGGGACGGCCTACGCTGTTGCGCAGCAGGTCAATATCCATAAAGATTACATTATCGTCTTCGGTTCCGGTGGGATCAAGAATACCTGCAGTTAGGAGCTTGTTTCCTTCTATTTCAAGGGCATCGCCGGGGTTTATTCCCAGCTTGCTGGCGGCATTGATACCGATAACAATTTCATTTTGTTTTTCAGGAAAACGGCCCAGAGGGTACCAATGGGTTTTAATATTTAATTCATCGGCCATGCTGACCCCGACAACCGCCACCTGTTGTCCTTTAACTTTGGAAATGGCGGCGAATTTGGGGGCTACAGCACTGAGGCGCTCCTTCAGTTCAATACCGCGAACAGCTTTAAGTACAGGCGTTCCCTGCAATTCATGAGATCCGTAAGCTACATTTCCGAGATCGAGTCCTCCATAACTTACGGACAGTGATTCTGTTTTCGGGGTAATCAGAATGTTGGCCCCGAATTTACTCATTTTCTCTTCAAGGCTGTTGCCAACAACTGTAGAGAGCAACTGGATGGAAACCACAGACATGACGCCCACAGTGAACACTGCGCATAGAAGAATGGTACGTAAAGGACGTCGGCCAAGGTTACGCAGGGGAATAGTAAAAAGATTCATGCGCGCTCCTTAGAAGTACATGGCCCCGGATCTGACCGCATCCAGAGAAATTACCAGCTTATCATCTTTGGTTTCTCTTGCCAGCGGAGAAGGGTTGCAACCACCTTTGACCACGTTGATACGTGTAGAGTGGAAGCGCATGCCGCAATTGTTGCAAACCATGAAGTCACCTTGCTGTGAGTATCCTTTTTTTGAGCGATAGCAGACATCACATGCATCGAAAGCAGCTCTGATAATTCCATCTT
Source organism: Maridesulfovibrio salexigens DSM 2638 (assembly GCF_000023445.1). Lineage (GTDB taxonomy): Bacteria > Desulfobacterota > Desulfovibrionia > Desulfovibrionales > Desulfovibrionaceae > Maridesulfovibrio > Maridesulfovibrio salexigens. The sequence goes on from NC_012881.1 coordinate 742,330, forward strand.
TGCTGCGGACTACAAAAAAACGGATCTCTTTTCCGTCAAGATTTACTGAGTAATAATGGGCCTGACCGTCATTTACTTCATTGATCGGGATGCTCAGTTCCTTATCCCCAATTTCCATTCCTGCAAATCCGTTTGCAGGCAGAAGCAGAAAAGCCAAAAGTAAAATCATTTTTTTCATGAAAAACACTCCTTTAAAATTCTATACCGCAGTAGTATGCAATTGTCGTACAAGGAGAGTTATTTCAATAGGTAGCAGTTTTGGTCAGTTGCTTATGAGTGGAAGATATAGTGATTTGTGCAACCTGATTGCACAAAAGTGCAATCAGGGATTAAAGCTCTTCAAGCCATTGATGCATGCCGCAGCTTTTGCATTCTGCGCATCCGTCAGGGGGACAGACCGGAGTTTTTTCTGCTTTCTGAAATCGCTGCCATTCACGCCAGAGGTATGCTTTTTTTACACCGGTATTGATGAAGTCCCAAGGCAGGGGGGAATCTTTGTCAAGTTCTTGGTCGATAAAACGGTTTACATCGCCTTTGAAAAATTTGGATGCTTTTTTCCAGCCTCCGTTTTCCGCAGCATAGCTGATGAATTCAGCCAGTGATTCGTCACCACGGGAAAGTATGCCTTGCAATCGGGCCTGAAATGGATTGTCGCCGGAAAAGGCAATGCCCTTATATTTTTTAGTTAGTCCTTTGACTTTGGAAAGAACGTCCTTGAGTTCTTTTTCAGACGGCATTGCAGCCCACTGCAGCGGAGTCCACGGTTTGGGAACAAGGCAACTGGCACCGAAGGTTATGCGCATGAATTGTTTTTTCTTCTTACCCTGACCACGTTTGCGGGCCTCATCTATCTTCTCAAGCATGAGAGCCAGTTCATCGTAGTCCGCAGCAGTTTCACCGGGCCAGCCCACAATTACGTATACCCGCAAGTGGTTGACACCCTTGGCGGCGCAGAGTTCCACCGCGCGCAGGAAGTCTTCTTCCTCAAGGTTTTTACTGGCCGCATCACGAAGCCGCCTGCTGGCTCCTTCCAGTGCAAGAGTCACAGTGCGGACTCCTGCTGCGCGCAGGATATCCAGCAATTCCTCGGTAAGTCCGTCAGCGCGAACAGATGAGAGGGAAAATTTGGTTTTCCTTTTTTTGAGCCATTCAATGTATGGAAGCAGGTCGGGCCAGTCGGTAAGGGCTGTGCCTACCAGACCGACTTTGGGCGGATCGGCAAGCTCCACAATCTTCTTGAGCTGGTCAATAGATGCGTGGCGTGGCGGGCGGTAGATGTATCCGGCAGCGCAGAATCTGCATCCATACGGACAGCCCCGGTTGACCTCGACAAGGAACATGTCCTTGAAGACCGCTTCCGGGCTGATAAAACAGGAATATGCAGGATCGCTCAGAAGAGGCACTCCGTGGCCTTCTGAAACCGGACCCGGCGGTAGCACTGCCCTGCGGACCTGACCCTTGGTCATGCCGGGAACGTAGACGCCGTCCCGGTCTTTGATCAGATCCAGAAATTCTTTTTTGCTTCCCCCGTCATAAATATGCTGCTTCAGTTCGAGACACAGGTCCTTCAATCCCGCTTCAGCTTCTCCTACCCAGAAGAAGTCGAAAAAGGGCGCGATGGGTGCGGGATTGAGGAAGGCCACCGGACCTCCGCCCATGACCAGCGGGAAGTCCGGGCGTTCCGCCGCCAGTGGCGGAACGCCCGAATCTTTCAGCATCCTGACCAGATGGAGGTACTCCTCCTCAAAGTTGATGCTGAAGCCGATCAGGGGAAACTCGGACAGTTCTTTGTCACTGTCCATGGAAACAGACGGTTGTCCCGGTTCGCCAAGGAAGAATCGCTCTACCGCAAGCTCCGCGTCCGGAGCCAGCAGACGATAGACAGCCTGCCAACCTAAGGTTGAGAGTGCAGACCCCTTCCGTCCGGGGAATACAAGAGCCGTGGGCAGACGGCCTCCTGTTTCCTCGGGCGAGGGTTCTTCCTTTCCGTAGTAGAAGAATTCCTCTTTCACGGACATGGGTTATCCCCGGTGCGGACCGTTTGGCCCGTACTGTTTCCGGTTTATAATCATCGCAAGTATATCAGGCGTTATATTGTCTTAATCAGCCTGCTTGCGAATGAAGGTCGGAACTTCGAAATCATCGTCATCATGGAAGATGAATTCTTCTCCACCGGAGTTGGCAGCCTGTTTGGGCTTGAGCTGTACAGGCTCACGGGTACCTGCCGCTTCAGCGGGCTTGCTTGCGGTGTGGCGCAGGTAAGCGGGGATGGAGCGGTCTTCTTCAGCGTGGGCGCTGCCCATCTGATGAACGTTGGTGGTTTCCTTGCTCTTGGGGGCCATGCCTCTGGGAGTGAGGTTAGGGCGCTGGGGCTGACCGAAAGACTGCTGTTCAACAGGCGGGGTAACGGTCTGTTCAACTGCGCTGTCGATTCCGGTAGCAATAACGGTGATGCGCATTTCATCGCCGACTTCAGCATCGAAAACAGTACCGAAGAAGATCTGTGCTTCCTCGTGTGCTTCTTCGTAGATGATGTTGGCTGCTTCGCTGACTTCATCAATGGTCATGTCAGGGGAGCAGGTGATGTTGATGAGCACGCCTTTTGCGCCTTCGATTGAAACATCTTCAAGCAGCGGGCTGGTGATAGCTTTCATTGCTGCTTCACGTGCCCTGTTTTCTCCGCGTGCGATACCGGTACCCATGAGGGCGAGACCGGAGCTGGACATAACAGCCTGTACATCGGCGAAGTCAAGGTTGATCAGACCGTGAACGGTGATCAGGTCGGCGATACCCTTGACGCCGTAGTAGAGTACTTCGTCAGCTTTTTTCAGCATTTCAGAGAAAGCTGCTTTTTTGGCGGCAAGCTGGAGCAGACGGTCGTTGGGAATGGTGATGATGGAGTCAACCACCTTCTTGAGTTCCTCAATACCTTTTTCTGCCTGCAGCAGTCTGCGCTTGCCTTCGAAATAGAAAGGTTTGGTTACAACGGCAACGGTCAGTGCACCTGCTTCCTTGGCAACTTCAGCGATAACGGGAGCAGCACCGGTACCGGTTCCGCCGCCCATACCGGCAGTTACGAAGACCATGTCGCAATCGCTGACCAGTTCGCGGATCTGGTCAATGGATTCGAGAGCTGCATTTTTACCCACGTCGGGGTTTGCGCCAGCGCCGAGGCCTTTGGTCAGTTTGTCGCCGAGCTGAATTTTGTACTCAGCCAGAGATTTGTTGATGTCCTGTGCATCGGTGTTAGCTACGATGAAGCGCACACCGGAGAGTGCGGACTGAATCATGTTGTTGATAGCGTTACCGCCACCACCACCACAACCGATAACCTTGATTCTGGCCTGACCGTCGTTTTCAATTTCCATGTAATCCATCATCATTTTTGATTTCCCCTGTTAAACTTTTGCTGCTTACTTTTCCGTGATCGGGGTCGGAAAAGAACTCCATGCCTTTAGTTCACTGAATCCCGCCAACCTTCAATGGCGCTACATCTTTTATGCGATGTCAGTGAACCATTTGCGCATCCTGCCCAGAATGCGGTTGAAAACATTTTCGTCACGGATTCTGAAGACTTGCTCGGAGCTGCCTTCTTTTTCCGCGCCGTACATGAGCAGCCCTACTGCAGTGGCGTATTTGGGACTGCTGACAACATCCTTAAGGCCTCCCACGCCAGCGGGATAGCCAATGCGGACCGGCAGATCAAAAATCTGCTCCGCCAGTTCCTGCATTCCGTCCACGAGAGATGTGCCTCCGGTGAGAACTACCCCGGCTGCAATCATATTTTTGTACCCGCTGCGGACCAGCTCCTGATCAACCAGTGACAGGATTTCCTCACAACGAGGTTCGCAGATCTCAGCCAGTACTCTCTTGGACATTTTGCGGTGATCGCGGCCGCCTACGGAAGGCACGTCAATGGTCTCGTCAGTAGTGACCAGATCGGTGAGCGCGGTTCCGTATTTGACTTTGATCTGTTCCGCAGACCCCATGGGCGTTCTCAGCCCGAATGCAATGTCGTTAGTCAGGTTGTTACCGCCGAGGGCAATAACAGAAGTATGTTTAATTGAATCATTGGCGAAGATTGCCAGATCAGTGGTACCACCCCCGATATCCACTATGGCAACGCCGATTTCTCTTTCCTCTTCGGAAAGAACGGCCTTGCTTGAAGCCAGTGATTCAAGAACGATGTCGGAAACGTCCAGCCCTGAACGGTGGCAGGAACGGATGATGTTCTGTGCAGAGGTTACCGCGCCGGTGACGATGTGGACCTTTACTTCGAGGCGCACACCGGCCATGCCCAGCGGATCGGCAATGCCGCGCTGATCGTCAACAATGTATTCCTGCGGCAGGGTGTGAATCACTTCCCTGTCCAGAGGAATGGCTACTGCTTTGGCTGCATCGATAACCCGGTCGACATCCTTCTGGGTTACTTCGCCGCCTTTTACAGCAATAACGCCGTGGCTGTTGAAACCTTTGATGTGGCTGCCTGCGATGCCCGCGTATACGGAGCGGATTTCGCAGCCGGCCATGAGTTCAGCCTCTTCAAGAGCCTTCTTGATAGACTGTACTGTCTGCTCAATGTTGACCACCACGCCTTTGCGCAGTCCTGTGGACGGGGCAGTGCCGATGCCGACAATGTCGACTCCGTCCGCGGTGGGTTCTCCCACAACTGCGCAGATCTTTGTGGTGCCGACATCGAGGCCGACGATCAGATCAGACTTGGACATAATTTTTTCTCCTCATCATCCTTATAAATTCGGGGTATTGCCGTTTGCGACAATCATTTCCCGGAACTGCGTTTTTCAACCCAGACCCTGTTTTTCCCGGTTGAAATGACTGCCACGTCCCTGAACTCCCCCCTATTCTTGAGGTCTTTCCAAACTGTGTTCAGGTGTGAAAGCTGTTCTTGCCAGTTGTCGAGGCCCAGCAGCACCGTAAGGCCGAGCCTGTCCATAAAAATTTCCATGCGGTTGCCGCCTTTGATATCAATCCAGGCAATCTGCCCCGGATCAAATGGCAGCTCACGTTTGCTGAGCATGTTCATGAATTCCGGCAGAATGTCCGCCTTGTCCATGGCTTCAGACTCAATATTGAGAAACGGCAGGGAGCTGAACTTGCCCGGAGCTACCGGAGCAATAAGTTCGCCGTTGCTGTCGCAGTAATAAAGAGCGTCATTGTGGCGGACCATAAAGCGGGGCTTCTTCTCACGAATATGAATCTGCATCTTTGCGGGAAGTTGCCTTCTGACCGCGGCGGACTTGATCCAGAGATTGTCGCTGAGCCTGCTTTCCACTTCGCTGATGTTCACCGCAAGGCTGTTCTTGTTCAGGTTCACATCGGCTATGTTCAGGATTTCGCCGTAACTCAAGCGATGGTTCCCGCTGACCTTGATGTCCTGCAACGCAAAATAGGGCAGGGCGGTGACCCAGCGGTAACCGGCGAGACAGCCTATACCGACCATAGCCAGCACCAGCAGACAGGCTCCGGAAATGCAAATCTTGCGCACCAGAGCGGCGAAAATTCCACCGATCGGCTGCGAAGTACTCTTGCGTTTCTTGGTCTTGTTGCGGCTGGCCTTTTTTTTGCCTGATTTACTCAGGTTCAGCCTGTTCTTGTTCAGTCCTGCTACGCTCATGACAGTATTATGACCTCCGGCTTTAAAGTGACGCCGAATTTTTCAGCCACGACTTCGGTTGCCTGCGACATGAGTTCCAGTGCCTGAACTGCGGTACCCCCGCCCTTGTTTTCAAGGAAGTTGGCGTGCATTTCAGAAAAGCCCATACCGCCGAGGTTTCTGCCTCTGAATCCGGCATCGTCGAGCAGCTTGCCCGCGCTGTATCCTTCCGGATTCTTGAAAACGCACCCTGCTGTCTTGGCAGTGACAGGCTGGGTTGCTTTTTTCTTTTCAAAAGTTTCTTTGATCCGTGCCCGGACTTCTTCTTCTGTGGACTTCGAAAGTTCGAATTCGACTTCCCAGACCAGAAAGAATTCATCTTCACTTTGACTCTCTGAGCCAATGGAAAAGTGGCGGTAGCCCCATTCCAGTTCTGTTGCCTCTTTCCAGAAAAGTCCTTTTGAAGGAGTCCAGATTCGAATCCGCTTGACGGAAGCCTGCATATCGGTCCCGTATGATCCGGCATTCATGGCTATGGAACCGCCGACTGAACCGGGAATCCCTGCCAGTCCTTCCATACCGGAAAGACCGTTTTTAATGAGCACTGAAAGCAGCCCCGGCAAACGCATGTCAGCAGGGACCAGCACGTTGGTGCCGGAAATGTGCGCCTCTGCTTTACGTTCACAGGCCACCTGCACAAGGGCGAGGTTCAGTTCCCCGTCCCCGGCGAGCATGTTGCTTCCTTCACCAATGGCAAGCAGATCGGAACCTTCTCGCTCAACAAAGCGGGAAAGTTCTTCAAGACCGGCTTCATCGCGCACCTTTGCCAGAACACGGGCGTTTCCGCCAATGCCAAGTGAGGTGAGCTGCGCCATGCTCGGTTTATGAAGCAATTCCAGTGTCATATATACGTTTCCGTTATAAAGCTGTTATTTCTTCCGGCTTGAGAACTTTTTCGCCGTCCTCTTCCAGATATTTCAAAAACTTTTCGCCCACAGTGTAGATAGAGCCTGCACCCTGAGTGATGAACAGGTCACCGGGTTTGAGGATATTGGGCAGTTCGTTCTGCATCATTTCAAAGTCCGGGTAAAAGCGGACCTTGGTGTCACTGACCTGTCTGATACCCTGCGCAAGAGACATTCCGTTTACGCCCGGAATGGGATCTTCTGATGCGGGATAGATTTCAGTCAGCAGCAGTTCATCTGCTTTTTCAAAGGTCTTGCAGAATTCTCCGAACAGGGCCTCGGTGCGGGTGAACCTGTGCGGCTGGAATGCCACAACCAGCCTGCGCTGCGGAAAGCAGGATTTGGCGGTTTCAATAGTGGCCTGAATTTCTGCCGGATGGTGACCGTAATCGTCCACCACGAGGATGCCTTTGGATTCGCCTTTCTTTTCAAATCTGCGACCGACACCCATGAAGTTGGAGAGACCGGAAAGGATCACTTTCGGGTCAAGTCCTGCTTCAAGGGAAACCCCGATGGCTCCCAGAGCGTTAAGCACATTGTGCTTACCGGGTTGGGCAAGGGAAACTTCACCGAGAAGTTTTTCATCAAGGTAGACTTTGAACAGGGAGCGAACTTCGCAGGACAGGATTTCACCGCGCAGTCTGTTGCCCTTGTTCAAACCGTAAGTCATGCAGGGACGCTTGATGGAGGGCAGCAGTCTTTGCACGCCCGGATCATCACCGCAAACAACGTTCATTCCATAGAAAGGAATGGAGTTCATGAATTTGCGGAATGATTCATCAATAGCTTCCTGACCGCCGTAGAAATCAAGGTGGTCTTTATCCACGTTGGTCACCACAGTGATGATCGGCGCGAGGCAGAGAAATGATCCATCGGATTCATCCGCTTCGGCGATGAGGAACTGTCCGTCACCAAGACGGGCGTTACTGCCGAAGGTGTTCAGCCTGCCGCCGATGATGACTGTGGGGTCCAGCTCGGCTTCAGTGAAAATTGTTGCCAGCAGAGAGGTGGTAGTTGTTTTGCCGTGGGTTCCCGCAACTGCGATACCTGTGCGCAGGCGCATGAGTTCGGCCAGCATCTCCGCTCTGGGAATGATGGGAATACCCAGTTCGCGAGCTTTTACCAATTCCGGGTTGTCGTCAGAAATTGCTGTGGATTTGACCACTACATCGGCGTCATTAACATTGTCCGCGCCATGTCCGATAAAGACCTGCGCTCCCATTTTGAGCAGACGTTTCACGGGGGCACCGGCCGCCAGATCGGAACCGGTCACGGTGAAGCCCATGTTGATCAATACTTCGGCAATGCCGCTCATGCCTGAGCCGCCGATACCGATCATGTGGATGTTGCCAACTCTGCTGCGCATGATGGGACATGCGGTGTCCGTTACTAAGGGTACACTCGGTCCTTCTGCTGCGATCATGCTGCACCTCTCACTGTTTTCATTCTAATAATATCTCCAACGCCTTCCGCGATAGCGGAGGCCGCATCAGTCCGGGCAAATGAAAGGGCCTTGCTTCCCATGCCTTTCAACCTGTCCTGATCCGCAATCAGTTTAATAATTTCATCGGCCAGCCTGTTTCCGCCAAGTTCAGCTTGCGGAATGAGTTCTGCCGCTCCCAGATCAGCCAGAGAACGGGCGTTCCCGGTCTGGTGGTCGTGGGTGGCGTGCGGAAACGGGATAAAGATGGCTGGCTTGCCCGCTGCCGCTACTTCGAAAACAGTGGATGCTCCGGCTCTGCATACAACGAGTGAAGCTTCGGCATATGCTTCGCCCATGTTGTGTATGAACGGGGAAACCTTTCCGGTATCCATGCCGTTCTGCTCGTAACCTTTGCGGACTTTTTCAAAATCAGCTTTTCCGGTCTGGTGGCGCAGGCTGATACCCGCTTCCTTCAGCTTGGCAAGGCCATCGATGACGGCATCGTTAATGGCTGCCGCGCCCTGACTTCCACCAAAGACCAGTACTGTCTTTGTATCCGCACAGTTGCCGGAGTCGATTATCTCTTTACGGACCGGATTACCCACCACAACGGTCTTAGCTGCGGGAAATGATCCGTTCCTATCCTCAAAGGAGGCGAAAACTCTTTTTACAACTTTGCCCAGAATGCGGTTGGTCACTCCGGGAACGCTGTTTTGTTCGTGGATAGCTGTGGGTACACCAAGCAGCCAAGCTGCCAGTACCGGACAGAATCCGGCGTATCCGCCGAATCCGATAACTGCATCAGGCTTGAAAGAAGCAATTTCCTTCAGTGCCATGATCATTGCAGATACAATCCAGAGCGAACTGAAAACTTTTTTGATGCCGCCGCCCAGAACACCTTTTGCCGGGAGTCCCTTAAAGGATATTCCCGCCCGTTCAACCATTTCCCGCTCCGGTCCCTTGCCGCCGATAAAGAGAATCTCGCATTGCGGGAAACGGTTTTTGATCTCATGGGCAACGGCCAGTGCGGGGAAAACGTGTCCCCCGGTGCCGCCGGTGGTCAGGACAATGCGTTTCATCAGACTTTCCCCCTTGAAAGATTGAGGAGGATGCCTATGCAGATGCAGGAGATCATTAAGCTTGATCCACCGTAGCTGACGAAAGGCATGGGTACGCCCTTGGGCGGTACGGTTCCCATTACCACCGCGAGGTTCAGGCAGAAGCCCAGAGCAAGCATGATGGTAAGTCCGTATGCGGTGAAACGGTCCTGCAGATCGTCCTGAGCCAGAGCGATTTTAAATCCGCGCCAGACAAGGAAACCGATGACTGCGAATACAGCCAGTACACCTAGAAAGCCCAGTTCCTCACCCACAACTGCCATGATGAAGTCGTTGTGCGCTTCAGGGAGGAAGAAAAGTTTCTGCTTACCTGCACCCAGTCCCTGCCCGAAGATATTCCCCGAACCGAAGGCATACAGGGACTGCACCAGCTGGTAGCCTTCCTCGTGCGCGGACTTGAAGGGATCAATGAATGCGGTCATGCGTTTAAGTCTGTATGGGGAGCTGGTAATCAGCATATATCCCGCTCCACCTGCGAAAATCAGTGATGTCAGCAGATAGCTGATTCGGGTTCCGCCCACGAGACTCATAAAAAATAAGATCATGCACAAAAAGACCGAGCCGCCGAAGTCCGGCTGCATCATAAGCAGCAGGCAGAGCGCGCCGGTAATAGCAAATGGCGGCAGAAAGCCTACGCTGAAGGTCTTAATCAGTTCCTGCTTGCGTGAGAAAAAGTAAGCCAGATAAAGCACCAGCGCGGGTTTGCAGAATTCCAGCGGCTGAATACGCAGCGGTCCCAAAGCGATCCAACGTTTTGCACCCCCTGCCGCTACCGATAACGGTGAGAAATCGCAAAGCAGCAGGAGCACGAAGGCAGCCATGAGCCAGACGTAGACCATGTTGTAGAAAAAGCCTTTGGGCAAACGGGAGCAGATGTACATCATGCAGGTTCCGATCACGAGAAATACCGCCTGCTTCTTGAAGAAGAGGTATTTATCGTCAAAGAAACGCTCGGCCATGATGCCACTGGCGGAAAGGACCATCATCAGTCCGAAGCAGGCCAGCAGCAATGCCGCGGCCAGCAGCCAGTAATCTAAGCGCTCAGGTTTACCGGAGAGGTTCTTTTTCTTATTCAAGACAGTGCCTCCATGATCCGTTTAAAATCATCGCCTCTGGCAGGGTACCCGGTGTAAGCGTCAAAGCTTGCAGTTGCCGGGGAAAGCAGGATTGTGTCTCCTGCTTTGGAATTTGCAAAAAGGGCACGCACAGCCTTTTCAAGGTTTTCGTGCCATGAAATTTTGAATTCATCCTTGAGCGCAGGTTCAAAGTGTTCGCGTCCTGCTCCGAAAAGCCCGACTTCGGCAACCTTACCGCGCATGGCAGGAATGATTTCCCTGACGTCGCCACCTTTGAAAACGCCGCCCAGCAGCAAACGGACCGGACCGTCAAAGCTGTTCAGTGCAGCACGGACTGCATCAAGGTTGGTGCCCTTGGAATCGTTGATGAAGCGAATGCCGTCCACCGATCCGATATCCTGAATACGGTGCGGTTTTCCGACAAAAGTTTTCATCCCTGCTTCAAATTCTTCGCGGGTCAATCCAATCTTTTCCAGTGCCAGCCATGCTGCTTCAATATTGAGACAGTTGTGCTTGCCGGGAAGGTTGGGCTGTTCTTCAAAGGTCGAACCGTCAAACCATTTGACCTCGGCCTTGGTAAAGCTTGCCGGATCAAGTTCGCCCTTCATGTCTGCGGGCAGAATCGCCAGTTCGTCTTCACTCTGGCGTTCAAAAATTTTCAGCTTGGCCTGCAGGTACTCATCCATGTCCTCATGGTAGTTGAGGTGGTTGGGCGAAATATTAAGCAGGATGGCTGCCTGCGGTCTGAATAAGCGGCAGTTCTGGAGCTGAAAGCTGGATACTTCGAGAACCAGTACATCAGCCTTGCCGTCTTCGTAGATGAATTCGGAAAGGGGAGTGCCGTAGTTGGCTCCTGCGAATGCTGTTCTACCGGACTCTTCCAGAATGTGCTTAATAAGCGCTGTGGTCGTTGTTTTGCCGTTGGTTCCGGTGATGGCAATCTTGGGCTCATTAGCAAACCATGAGGCCAGTTCCAGCTCGGAAATGATGGCTCTTTCCGGAAGGTTTCCGATAAACGGAGCGATGTTGCGAGCCGGAATACCAGGGCTGGCGACTATCACATCAGCTCCTGCGAACTGTTCTTCGCAGAACGGTCCGGTCATGAGCTGGGCGTCCGGGCCGAGACCTTCAAGGATGTCTTCGGTCAGGTTTTCATTGCTGTCCACAATGCGCACGGTGGCCTTGAGCTTGTGCAGCAGTTTTGCTGCGGCAAGACCTGATCTTCCGGCTCCGGCTACAACTGCCAGCCTTCCGGTGAACATGCGGGTCGAAGTGACCTGTTCTACAAATGCGCTGTCCATAACATCCTTTACCTGATCTTCAAGGTACTTAAGGCCATAAGAGCCATTAAAATAGAGATGACCCAGAATCTGATTACGATCTTTGATTCCGGTACTCCCTTGTGTTCAAAATGGTGGTGCAACGGTGCCATGCGGAAAATCCGTTTGCCGCCGCTGACCTTGAAATAACTGACCTGCATGATCACCGATATGGTCTCGAATACGAAGACACCGCCGACGATGATCAGCAGTAATTCCTGCTTACAGAGTACGGCGATGAAACCGAGCACGCCGCCGATACTTAAGGAACCTACATCGCCCATGAAAAGTTGGGCCGGATAAGCGTTGTACCAGAGGAAACCGAGCCCTGCGCCAACCAGTGCGCCGCAGAAGACTGTAACCTCACCAACTCCCGGAACATGCGGAACGTTGAGGTAGTTTGCCATGCCGATATGTCCGGCAATGTAGATAAAAAAAGCATAACAGGTGGCACTGGTGATGGAAGGTCCGATAGCCAGTCCGTCCAGTCCGTCTGTCAAGTTAACCCCGTTGGATGCTCCAATCATGACCAGCAGAGCGAACGGCAGATACATCCAGCCGAGGTCGGGGGTGAAATTCTTAAAGAACGGTACTGCCAGTTCAGTTGAATAGGCAGGCTGCATGATCAGCAGTCCTACAGCTGTTCCGGCCACCAGCAACTGTCCGAGAAGCTTGGCTTTGGGGGATATGCCCTTGTTCTGCTTGCCACGAATCTTGGTGTAGTCGTCCACAAAACCGACCAGGCCGAATCCGGCAAAGACCAGCATGGTCAGCCAGACGTAAATGTTGGTCAGGTCAGCCCAGAGCAGGGTGGAAACCAGCACTCCGAATCCGAGCAGCAAGCCGCCCATGGTCGGGGTTCCGGCCTTGCATTTATGCAGTTCGCCGACTTCGTCCTGAATGTACTGTCCGCATTTGATTTTCTGCAGCCAGCGCATCATCATGGGACCGAGCACAATGGTGATAACCAGTGCGGTCAGCAGGGCGTAGATGGAGCGGAAAGTTATATAACGGAATACATTCAATGCTCCGATTTGCGCGCTCAGGGGAACTAGAAAATGATAGATCATGCTTTGTCTCCTTCGTTCTCCCCGTTAATGTCGTTGTTCAGTGCGTAGAAGTAATCTTCCATGTGGCAGGACCTCGACCCTTTAAAGAGGACCACCGCATCACTGAGACCCAGTTCATGTATTCCATTCAGAAATTCGATAGGCTGTTTTACCGGAACCAAAGTGGACCCGTTTGTCTGTGAGGCCACTTCTGAGTAGTGCTTGCCGTGATAGAATGTTGCGTCCGGCTTGGTTTCGGCAATTTTGCTGCCGAGGTCGCAATGTGCACAGCCAGCTTCTTCACCAAGCTCCAGCATATCTCCGAGTACCAGAACCAGCGGTCTGTCATCGGCAATGCGTTTGGCGGTGTCGATGGCACGGTTCATGGACAGCGGGTTGGCATTGTATGAGTCATCGATAAGTGTCCATTTTCCGTGGGTGTGGCAGTGGAAGCGCTGCTTGGGCAGTTCAACTGTTGCCAGCCTTTCCGCTATCTCGGTCAATTCCATGCCCAGTTGATGGGCGGCGCAAGTTACCGCTGCTGCATTTTCCGCAAAATGGGAACCGCAGGTAGGCAGAATAACTTCCGCTGTTTCTTCCCCGGCCTTGATCAGGAATCTTCCGGATCCGTCAGGCAGGGTATGCAGCAGGGTGCTGTAGTACTCTGCGTTCTCATCCTGTGAAGAAAAAGGAACAGGCTTGGATATTTTATTTGCTGCTTCCCAGAGCAGTTCGTGATCCTTGCAGCACAGTGCTACACCTTCGGGGCGAATGTATTTGAAAAGTGACGATTTCTGATCAGCCACGTTTTCCAGTGATCCGAGTCCTTCAAGGTGTGCAGGCCCGATGTTGTGAACAATTGCCATGTCGGGCTGGGCAATGGGGCCCAGTTCGCCCATATCATGGGGCAGGCTGATACCCAGTTCCATGACCCAGTATGTCTCTTCGCCTGTAGCTTCGAGCATGGACAGGGGCAATCCGAGCTGGTTGTTCAGATTCATGAAATTCTTATGTACGGATCCGGAACCTGAAAGCACATGGGCAAGCATTTCCTTGACCGTGGTCTTTCCTGCTGAACCGGTAACGGCAATCATGCGGGCATGGGATTTCATGCGCCAGTATGCGGCAACACGGCCAAGAGCTTGAACGGTGTCTTTGACCATGATAGTAGGCTTGTCCTCAAATTCGGGCATGAACTGGGAAACAACAACCGCAACTGCCCCGGCATCAAAAGCCTGCTGGACAAAGTTGTGGCCGTCAAAATTTTCCCCTTCAATGCAGAAGAAGACATCACCTTTCTTCACAAGCCTGCTGTCAATACGCACGGCTGCGATTTCGATGTCTGCCGCAGAGGGTAGATCGCTGCTCCCCATGAGCTGTTCTTCGAGTTCACATAAGGTCAGCTTCAACCGTAAATCTCCTTAATTGCCTTTAAGACTTCTTCGCTGTCGCTGAAGTCCCGCTTTTCCGTACCGATAATCTGGTATGTTTCGTGTCCCTTGCCTGCGATGAGCAGCACGTCATCCTCAGTCATTTCCGCAACCGCTTTGCGAATCGCATCGGCACGGTCAACCTCTTCGATGACGTGGTCACAGCCTTTGAGTCCGGGCCGGGCATCGTCGATGATCTGCATGGGATCTTCGGTGCGCGGGTTGTCTGAGGTCAGCACCGCCACATCGGAATAGCGACAGGCAGCTTCAGCCATTAGCGGACGTTTGGCCCGGTCGCGGTCTCCACCGCAGCCGAACACAGTGATGACCTTGTTGAAATCAAGGTCCTTCAGGGTACGCAGGACGTTATCCAGCGCATCCGGGGTGTGGGCATAGTCCACGAAAATGTTGAGTCCCTGATCATTGCGGACCCGTTCGAGCCTTCCGGGAACCCCGTCAAACTCTTTGAAAACATTCATCTGCTTGGGAGTAAGCCCCATGTGCAGGCCGATAGCCTGTGCTGCCAGCAGGTTGGAACCGTTAAACTTACCGATAAGGTCGGTTTCGATTTCCCACTGTTCGCCATCGCAGGTCATTTTGAGGCGCATGCCGTCACCGGTACAGGAGACCATCTCGCCGCACAGGGATTTGCAGCCTGTGGCGCAGGAAGCGTCCATGCCGTAACCGATTGCCGGGGAGTAGCATTCCAGCAGACGTCTTCCGAAGGGATCATCGAAGTTGATGATGCCTCGCTTGAGTGCGCTGGGGTAGTGCTGGAAGAGCATGCATTTTGCCTTGAAGTACTCTTCCATGTCTCCGTGGTAATCGAGGTGGTCCTGAGTGACGTTGGTGATTACTGCAGCATCGAATTTAAGACCGCAAACACGGTTCTGGTGCAGAGCATGGGATGAAACTTCCATAACTGCTACATCCACACCTGCTTCGTCCATCTTGGCGAGCATTTCGTGCAGCTGCCAGCAACCGGGGGTTGTCAGCGGGGCTTCCTGTTCATATCCGGGCCAGCGGTAGCTGACTGTTCCGAGTACGCCCACTTTCATCCCTGCGGAAGAAAGCAGCTGTTCGATCAGGTATGTGGTGGTGGTCTTGCCGTTTGTTCCGGTTATGCCCACCAGCTTGATCTTGCTGTCTGCGGTTTTGAAATAAGTCATTGCCAGTTCGCCCAGAGCTTCACGGGGGGATGGGTGGGATATCAGCTCAGCAGAACCGGTTTCAACTTCTTTCTCGCAAACGATGTAAGCGGCACCTTTTTCAAGTGCCTGAGGCACGAAATCAGCACCGTCACTAAGAGGACCGGAAATGGCGACAAATACATCACCTTCGCGGACTTCCCGTGAATCTGTCTGGACCATCAACCCCTCGCCGACCTTGGCGAGAAGTGCGTCCCATTTTGCTTTATTCAGTACTGTTTTCGACATAAAAATTTCCTTTAACTAAGAAACCCAGAGTACCATTTCCGCCTTTTTGTCCTCGGGCCATTTGGCTCCTGCGGCAGGCAGTTGTTTGGTTACTTTCATCCCCTGTCCTTTAAGTTTGGGGACAAATCCTTTCTGGACCAATATTTCAATTGCCCTGCGAATGGGCATTCCTTTCAAATCAGGTACCTTATCCCCGGAAGCGGTAATTTTCGCCGGAGTAGCACGTAATGCCTTTTTGGGCATAGCAGTGAAAGTCTGTCCGGCAGCCATAACAGGAGTCGGCTTACGGTGCTCAGGCAACTTGCCGTAGTAGGCAAGGGTCTGAGTCATAATTTCTTTTACTGCCGGGGCAGCAACAGTGCTGCCGTAGTGGTTCGGTTTCGGATCATCTACCATCATGTAGACGATGTAATCGGGGTTGTACCCCGGTACCAGAGCCACAAAAGAGGCTATGTATTCTGTGCCGTATCCGCCTTTCCTGTGTGCTTTCTGAGCGGTTCCGGTTTTGCCTGCTACGGTGGTTCCGCTGATTCTGGCTTTACGTCCGGTTCCGTCGTCCTGCACAACCTCGCGCATCATTGCGAGTACTTTTTCAGCCACGTCCGCACTGAAGATGCGTTTAGGCTGATCTTCCTGATCGGAGCGGGGGTATTGCACCAATCTGAGCGGTTTTTCAACACCTTTGTTAGCTATGGTCAGAAAAGCTTTCGCCATCTGCACGGTGGTAACGCCGACACCCTGCCCGAATGATCCGGCAGCCAGGTCTATTTCATTCCATTTGGCGGCAGGGCGGATCAGGCCTTTGCGGTCACCGGGAATCGGCAGCCCGGTCTTGTGACCGAATCCGAGGTCGGTGATGAACTTATGATAGTTCTGCACTCCCAGTTCCAGTCCGATCTTGGCACAGCCGATGTTGCTGGAGTATCGCAGGATTTTGTGCACCGGGAGCCACCCTTCCTTATGGGTGTCCTTGATGTACTTACCGTTGATTTTCCAGCGGCCGTTTTCACAATCAAAGAGCTTCTCCGGAGTTACAACCTTGTGTTCAAGTGCCGCAGCCATGAGGAAGGGCTTGAAGGTTGAACCCGGTTCATGAACGTCAAGAGCCGCACGGTTCCTCCAGATATTAGGGGCACTTGTGCGGAAAATGTTGGGGTTGAAGAGCGGGAAGTTGGCCATTGCCAGAACATCACCGGATGCTGCTTCAACAACTATGGCAGACCCCCACTTGCCATTGTATTTTTTCACCGCTTCAGCCAGTGCGTTTTCAGTTACTGACTGCAGGTGTGAATCAATGGTCAGGTGGATGTCTTTGCCGCGTACATCCATTTCTCGGCCCATGGCATCAAGATAGAGCCTGCGGCCGGATGCATCACGCTGCACAACAAACTGCGCCTTGCGGCCTGCAAGACGGTCATTAAATTCTTTTTCCAGTCCCTCAAGTCCGTTACCGTCGATCCCGGAAAAACCCAGCAGTTGCCCTGCAAGGTAGTTGTTGGGATAGAGCCTGATGTATTCCGTGGTCAGGTACACACCGGGTAATTTGGCCTGTTCGACTTTCTGGGCAATGCGGTCATTGATCTGCCGCTTGATCCAGATGAAGTTCGACTTACGGGACAGTTTTTTTCTCAGCTTCGCTTGTGAGATGCCGAGAATTTTTGAAAGCTTGTAGGCCGTTCCGTCCACATCGGTAACTTTGACCGGGCGGATGTACACGGATGAGGCTTCAACGCTGGTTGCCAGCAGGTTGCCGTTGCGGTCATAAATGGAACCGCGTTCTCCGCGTTCCAGTTCCGCAGCAAGATGCTGGCGGGAGACCATGCGTGACAGATCAGCCCCTTTGAACAGCTGCAGCCATGCAGCCCTGCCCAAGAGACCTGTCCATACAAGGGCGAAAAGGACCATGACGAAGAGCAGCTTGTTTCTGCTCGCCTTCAGGCTTTCTTTTTTCCTTTTAGCCATTGTTTAGGGCTCCCTGTTTTTTCAGCTATGGTTTCGCCTTGTTCGCGGGTCTTCTAATCTGCCCTTGCGAGGCCGGTCCGAAACCGTATTCTTTTGCCAGCTCCCTCAACCTTATGGGAGAGAGCAGATTGTTTTTTTCTACTTCCAGCTTTGCCGCCAGAGCTTCCTGTTCATCGAGCCGTTTTTCCATTCGCCGCAGCTCATAGGCCCTGTCGACCCGCTCGATGTTCAGCCAGACCGAAACCAGCCCCAGTATGAGTGCCGATCCCATGGTCAGGGCCATGGCCATGGCTATTCCCTTGGAATCACTCATGGCTGTTACCCGTCTTCTCCGGTCCTTTCGGCTACGCGGAGTTTTGCGCTGCGGCTGCGGGTGTTGACCTTCATCTCTTCCTCGGTGGGAAGAACTGGTTTTCTGGTCAGCACGTTCATCAGCTTAACCTTCCCGCAGGTACAGATGGGCTGCATGGGCGGGCAGTCACAGCTTTGCGACTGGGCTTTAAAGGTCTTTTTCACGATACGGTCTTCCAATGAATGGAAGGATATGATCGCGACCCTTGCGCCGGGGCTGAGCCTTTCCGGAATCCGGTCCAGAAAAGTTTTCAATTCTTCCAGTTCGGAGTTCACGGCAATGCGCAATCCCTGAAAAGTTTTTGTCGCCGGATGTGTCCGTGACAATGCCCTGCGTTTGGCCGGGTATGCTTTTTCCACAATGGAGGCCAGCTGCAGGGTGGTGGTAATTTTTTCTTCTTCCCGTGCCGCAATGATCGCCTTGGTGATCTTGGAGGCCAGAGGTTCTTCGCCGTACAGTTTCAAAATCCTGTTCAGGTCGGAGTATGAACCTTTGTTAACAATGGAAGAAGCCGGGGGCATTCCGCCTGCCGGGTCCATGCGCATGTCCAGCGGTCCATCCTTGATGAAGCTGAATCCGCGCTCGGCGTGGTCCAGATGCAGGGAGGAAACACCGAGATCAAGGACAACCCCGTCAACAGTGTCCCAGCCCAGTTCATCAAGGGCTGCTTCAAACTTACTGAAAGCAAGATGGAATCTGTGCGCACGGTCGCCGAAGGGTGCTAAACGTTCGCCTGCCAGTTCAAGGGCCTGCTCATCGCGGTCCAATCCGGCCAGTTCTGCACCTTCACCAGCGATTTTTAAAATTGCGCTGGAATGCCCGGCCATGCCGAGGGTACCGTCAAGGTAGCGGCCTCCGGGTTTGGGAGCCAGCCATTCAATGACCTCATTCAGCAGGACGGAAGTGTGGACCTCTTCAGGTATTAATTTCTTGCTTTCCATAATTTCCTGATCCAAAAACGTTTCACGGTTCAGGCCTTAACTCTGGGGGGAGCGGGGCAAACCAATGGCGGTTTTGAAAATCAAGTTTAAAAAATCAGTGACTGTGTCAGTGGGACGGAATAGCGAAAACAGGCTAGAACGGGAGTTCAACTCCGCATTCAGCCAGCTCATCTGAGACATCATCAAAATCCTGTTCAAGCAGGGCTTCGTATTCCCGCTTGTCCCAGATTTCAAATCTGTCGCCGACTCCGGCAAGGACCACGTCCTTGTCGAGTTTACCGCTTTTCCGCAAATAGGAAGGGATGGTGATTCGGCCTTGTTTATCAAGGCTTACTTCTTCGGAACCTGATATGATTATTCGGATGAAATTTCTGAGCTTCCGGCTGGGGCTCTTGATACTTGTGAGTTTTTCTTCAAGTATCGCCCAGTCCGGTGGTGTGAAGCCGACTATATTTCCTTCGAAAATAGTCAAGGTCACGCAGCCGTCCGGGGAGTCAGAATAAACCTGATCCCGGTACTCCGGCGTAAGCATCAGTCTGCCTTTGGCATCCATGCTTCTATGTGCATGACCTCTGAACTTCATTTTTCTACCACTCAATCACACAGATTTACCACCAATTCCCCCCGTCTCACCACCTGTGTGTGAAAATGGGGAAAAAGTCAAGACCCCCTTCTAAAATAAAAGGGTTGAAAACAAGCTGTTTTCAATGCTTGAAGGGGATTTTTGTACTTCTAAAAGCTTATATATACGGACCTTAGAAAGAATTAAGAAATGGAGAAAAAAAGTTTACATTTTTTTTAAAAATAATAGATAAAAATTGGAACATGTCGGACACAGACTTCACGAATATGGATATGAGTGCTATAGGGCAGTTGAAAACTAAGATTTAAACGATTTTTTACAGCTAGAGTCCGGTTGGGCTTAGTCTTGAGTGGTAATCTTGGATTTTTTTCTGACCGCAAGATGCTAAATATAATTGTTTCAGTCGTTTATAAGTGATGAGGGTAAGGTTCAAATATGAGTGCAAGTAGAATGGATGTTCCCGAGGGTTTAAACGAGGAATATTACCAGATCAGCCCCGATATTCTTCAGAGCTTCAACAAATTCAGACCGCCTTTAGATATATTTATGTTCATGGAAGATGTGGGGCGTATCGCGCCATATTACAAGGTGGGCGGACGGCTCAGCAAAGAACAGATTGAGCAACTGGCCGGACTGGTAAAAGATGGCTTTATCTTTGTTTCACGTAAAGATCATCCTGTTTATGTAAAGCACATAGCCTATCAGCTGGACCTCGTGCTCATCGACCGTAACCTCAAGGAAAGTGAGATTGCGGATATTTTCATCGAAGCGCTGACCATGCGTATGAATGAGTTTCTGGATCAGCCTGTTGCGGCTGTTACCGATAAGCTCTGGGCTGACCTGATGGTCCTCACTGAATATCTGTGGAATGACCCTTACCGGATCAAGGCTCTCGCCAAAAGACTGCACAAAGAACACACCCTTGCCCAGCACAGCGTAAATTGTGGTGTACTGGCGCTTGCTATTTTTATCCGCATGAAGGGTAAGAATTTTTCCAGTGGTGATATCAGTCGAAACCATTTTGACAGACTAACCGCCGGTTTTTTTCTGCATGATCTGGGTATGAGTAAGATCCCTCTGTTTATCCGCGAAAAGCCTAAACCGTTGACTACGGATGAGCGCCAGAAAGTGGATAAGCATCCCATGCTCGGCTATGAAATGCTTACCAAGCTTGACCTGAAGTACAAGGAAATAGAGGCTTGCGTTATCGAGCATCACGAAAAGCTTAATGGTAAAGGATACCCTCAGAAGAAATCAGGGCGTGATATCAGTCAGCTGGGCCGTATTATCGCTGCAGTTGACTCATATTGCGCCATGATTACCAAGCGTCCTTTTGCCGAAGCTATTGATGCGCAGAAAGCTGCGGCGATGATTTCACAGGACAAGGCTTACGATCCGGAAGTGACCAAGAATATTCAAGCTTGGGCCATGACTTTGAAGAAATAGATTTGGTTCCTGAAAAAAATAACGGCCCTGTTTTCATCATGAAAACAGGGCCGTTTTTATAGCAAATTATTTGATAGTAGCTAGTGACGAAGCCAAGCTATATATTTCTTTGGACCTCGCAGAGGCCGTCGGCAGACCAGCCGGAGGCATTAAAACTGCTGAACCAGATCGCGAGTAACTTCGCGATAAACATCACTTAGCAGCACCACGCCGATGATGTTTCCGCCTTCCTGCACCAGCGCCCAGGTTCTTTTCTTTTTACGAAAGATTTCAAGTACTACCAGCATGGGGTCGGTCGGTTTAAGGATGACAACATCTTCTTCGATATGATTATCAAGCGATGCGGAGCAGCAGGCTGTCCCGGCGCGTTTGAATGCCCTGTCCCAATCCGCTTCTTCAGTCAGGGTCAGGTCTTCATCTTTAAGAACCATGTCTTCCACTGCCTTGAGCAAGGTCCAGATGGAAACAACACCCCGCAGGGAACCGTTTTTCTTTTTTACCACCACAATATGATTGTCCGGCATCTCTTTCATACTGTCCCGGAGAGAACGTACTGCCTCAGCAAGGCTTGCAGAGTCTTCAATAGTGGAAAATTCTTCATTCATTATGTCCCAAGCTCTTTTTCTCAGCAGCATCTATTTCTCCTTTTTGATCAGTCCTGTAGTTACCGGTCAGACGTTTGATTCTTTTGAATTTGTCAGCAAACGTTAATTCTTCACAGTAGTTAAACCATATTTCGCCCATTCATGCAAAATGGATTATTCAAAGTCAGCCAGCAGCGGTCCCACGTGAATCCCGGCTACTACCGGATTTTCCATGTAGCTCTGACTTATGCGCCAGTATGCCTGATGCAGGTGCGGGGAAGTAATTCCGTTTTGCAGTGCATTGTATGCTTCCATGAAAGCAGCCAGATGGTCGCAGAGCTTAAGCAGCTCTCCGTCCTTTGGGTCGTAGGAATCATCATTGTAGCGGGCATCAAGTTCTTCTGTGCTGATTTTTTTTGCAAAACCGCCGATAAGTGCTGCCGCATCGAATTCAGACCCTGTTTCCACTCCAAGAAAATAGCCTAGCCTGGCTGCTATCTGATCGTAACCGTTTTCTTTCAGCGGAGCCATGATCCGTCTTTCCATCTCCTGCTCTTCGTATTCCCTGATTAGTTCGCCAATGGTGGGATCTGATTTTTTTACCGGGGAGATAATGTCCCGGGTCAGCAATTCCGGCATATCGTGAAAAAGACCGGTAAAGAAATTGTTTTGCCGTCTGGCGGGGCAGGCTCCTTTTTCCAAGCTGAAAAACCATGCGAACGTGGCGACAATGAAGACGTGTCCGAGAACTGATGTTTCTGGGACACGCGGGGTCTGGGACCAGCGGGTCTGGAAGCGTAGCCGTCCGCAGAGGTCGGCAAACCTGCCCAGCGGTGTTGTTTCGGAATGGAGGAGTTCGTTTACTCCATCGAGGCCGGAATATGCTTTCAGGCGGTCAATGAAGCTTTGTTCGATTCCAACCAGTTCATCATCCATCTGGTTGAGGTGCTTGAGCAGCTTGAACTCGGAATAGCTGGCGTACATGTGTGAGGCATCAAGAATCTGGCGTGAAAGGGAATTTTCATCGGGATTGAGGTGGTAATCGGTGAGTCGATCCCAGAAATCCTTTCCAAGGGGCATTAGTCTGGGCCTGAGCTGCTTGAGAACCCATTTGGAAAGCTTTTGGTAATGTTCAGGATTCTCTTTGATCCGGTAAAAGACCGGAGGTTTGATGTCGGTAATGACCATGCGGAAGAGGTATTCAAAGATGCCCCCTTCTACGATTTCATTACCCAGCCTGATTTTCTCCCGAGGTTCGAGTTTCTCTCCGTTAAGGACAAAGAGAATCCATGCGGCGATCATCTTATGGGCCTGCTTGTCCACCTCGACCATTTCCATGGGGCGGAGTTTGTCATTCCACCTTTTCATGAATGAACCGGAAAAAATCAGTTGGAGCAGGCTTTTGCGGATTATTGGCATTGGAGCTTTCCCTTAATCTGTAATTTTATCCGGTGTGGTGGCGGAAGTTATATGCCTCTAATTAACCGGAATTTTTAGATACGGACATTCTGCATTCTGTGGAACAAACTGGTTCAGCTGAATATCACCATCGCAAAGAGTTCCCAATTCTTCCTTGAGGTATTGCTCCGGGGTTTCAACCAGCTTCATATTTATTTTGAGCGGTTTGCAAAATACCTCACCCCAGTTGGTGCTGTATACCAGATGAACTTCCTGAACTTTTTTACTTTCAGGAGGAACGCACAGGTTAACGATAAAGAAGCCTTTTGTCAGGCGTTCCGTATTGAGGGTTTCTTCAATGGGTACGTTGAAAGTCTTCTTGGGCGGGAAAAAGCGCATCAGCTCGCTGAATAATTTTTTGATTTCACGCTCCCGCAACGGCCCGGAACTAATGTCTGTCTTGATTTGCATTTCCTGATTATACAGGCCGTTCAAGGCCAGCCAGACCAGCATAAAGTTGAGGTCCGGCCCTGATTCAATGCGGGTCAGGATATTTCTTGCGCCGGATTCATCTGGATATTCCCCGTGAATATTCCAGATTTTTCCATCCTCGGTGCGCGAAATATTGATGGAATTGAAAAAATGGGTTCTGGGACCGGGCAGGGACAGGCGCAGGATTTTGTTTGTACGCTTTGCGAATGCTGAAAAAATGATTCTGCCCAAGCGGGTCAGGTCTTCCGGGGTGATGGAGACTCCGGGGAATTTGTCCTGCTCGCCGCGGACCTTCATATAGGTGTTGACCATAAACTGGTTAACTCGCCTGCCCAGTTCAGCCACGGAACCGAAATCAGAGAGATCCTTGAAGTTCTCAAAAGCTCCGGTCTCTTCTCCTGAAAGCTTCATGGTAAAATCTATTAATTCAATTTCTTCAGCTCTGCTCGGAGTGGAGAGAATTTCCTTTTCACTGACAAGACCGCATTTTAAGCGCAGGGCCATAGCAGTCAGCCAGATGTATTCATCTTTTTCGTTAGCACGGTAAAAGTTTGCGAGATCCTGATAGAGCCGCATATAGGGATCAACCCGCCTGATTCTGCGTTTGCCGCTGATAATGTTTTTCTTAAGTTTTTCGCAAAGCAGGGAGTATTTGCTGTCCGAAGTGTATAGTTCAAGCAGGCCGAATTTCATGATCGATTTAAAAGGACTTTTGATTCCTTTAACGATCTGCCAGAGGGAGGCGCCGAAGAATTCCTCAACAGGAATGTTGGGGATATTGCCGAGGTCCACGCAAAAGTTTTTGCCTTTAAGTAAAGCGACTTTCTTTTTTGTGTCAGCATATGCCTTTTCTGCGGCTTCGGGCGGTGTGAACCACCATAGAGGCGGCTTACCCGCCAGCAGCACTGCTGTGCGGTAAAATTCTTCTTTGAGTATGGCGCTCTGTGCAGAACCGGAGCTTTCTTCATCGCTCAATCCAAAAAGGTTATCACGGATTTCGCGGGTATCCATGATGAAAAAATGAATTTCAAGGCCAAATTCATTCATGGCCCATTTTTCAATGGCTTGTAATTTAACGCCTAAATTCTGTCTGCTTTCAGCTGATCGTCCGGTAAAATTACAGCATACCCAGCAATCAAGGTCGGAGTCCGGGGTCTGAGCGATTGTCCCGGTACTGCCGATGGACATGAAAGCTTCTATGGGAGTGGATGATTCCTTACTTATTTCATATTTTATATCCGGGAAAAACTCATCCAGCAGTTTGATTACCTGTGGAGAAAGCGCGTAGTTACAAACCCTTGAACTCATGGTTTGAGGGTCCAGTCCGGACTTGATTTCAAACACATTTGTGTGCAGCAGGGCGGGGATTATTTTCAGCAACTTTCTACTCTTGCTGTCCAGTTTGGATTGAGCCCAGTCCAGCCTTCTGCTGTTATTCTCGGCAAAGCAGGCATGGCAGTGCTCAATATCCTTGAGTGCATACCAGCGCTTGATGGCTTTATGCAGAACACCCCGTCCATATTCATTGATATCTCCAAAACCGGTTGACCTTTTTTTATGCCTTTCCCTGTTGCTAAGCTTTGCTGCAAATGTGCGCTGCATTGCTTTAAGCATTTCCGGTAAATCGGATTTTACGTTGCTTGCGCGGCAACGTCCGGTATTGCACTGCGTAAAGTGTGAACAGTTTACGTTTGAATCTTTGAAGAGTGTTGTTTCAAAGTTGGAGAAAGCGAAGTCACATCCTTTGATATCCACTTTGTAAAAGAAAGCTTCGCGCAGGTCGCAGGTTTGGAAGGTTGTTCCACTGAAACGTGTCCGGCAGAAATAAGTTCCCGGAGCGGCAACAGCATTGAATTTGCAGTTTTTGAAATTACTAAGAAAAGTAACTGCGGAATCCAAGTGGGAGGTGTTGAAATTGCAGGCTTCCAATTGGCAGTCATAAAATATTGACTCATCGAGGGAGCAACTGTTGAAATCACAATTCTCGAATTCTGATTCCAGAAAAGTTGTATTGCTGAAAGTGCAGCCTTCGAAAGTGCAGTTTTTAAAGATGCATTCTTCCAGAAATGATTCTTTGAATTCGCAGGCTGAAAATATGGAATTCTGAATGGTTATTCCGCGGGAGAGACTTTTCCATTTATTTAGTTTGTGCAGCCGTTGGTTGGTAATCTGTCCATCGGTGTGTATGTCGGGCATGCTATCGGACTGGGCAACTGCCTTGCCGAAAATACGTTTAAATCCGGTCTGTTCCTGCTCTTTGTTCTCAATGTTCAGTACAATGGGGCCACCCTGTTTGATGAAATCCACGCCCGGGACTTTCTTTCCTTTCGGCATTTCAGGACGAGTCGGTTCGCTAAGGCTGTCGATTTCCATAATGCCGGCCAGTACCGGCTTGAGGCTGTTTTTCTTTTTGCTGCGCGATATTTTCAGGACATTATTTAAAATGTTGCCGAAGCACTGCGGGTCTTCCTCACTGATAGTTGAATAAAGCACAGCCAGTACCGGAGTATGGTAACCGGCTGAAATTTCGTTCATGAAGCGGGCTAAATTTTCGCTGTTGAGCAGAGGGACCCTGTTGATCAGTTCCGCACGGAGTTTGGGAGCTTCATTGAAAATCTGGGCGAAAATCCTTCCCCTGCGGCTGCCGCCGAATTTGGTGATAATATCCATAGCTGCCTTGGCGAGTGGCAGAGAAGGGGATTGTGCCAGAGGTATAATTTCTTTTAACAGTTCGTCGTCAATCTCATCGGCAAGCCTTTCAACCGCACGGAGCACCTTTTCCATTATGATAGGGTCCATGGTTTTCAGATGGAATGAAATATCCGTGACCATTTCCCCGTCCGGGTATGGGGGCATGCTTTCCGCACAGAGTGAGATTTCCTCAAGGCTTTCCGGTTCACGCAGGTGTCGGCGGCATTCTTTCCCGTAATTCCCGGAAATAAATTTTGACAGTGATTTGAATGTCAGCTGACCTTTGCGGGTTCCATTTTTGTTGAAGAAATCAAGACTATTATGCAGGTCTAATTTCCGGGCATGTTCGATGATGGATTCAGCAAACTTTATTCTTTCCGGAACATCGTCATCATGAATGGCCAGCATGCGGTCAGCAACTCCGATGGCGGTGCTGACCGGCTGTCTGGAAAACCAGCTTTTCACCTTGGAAAATGGAAGCAGTCGATTGCAGATGAGAGATGCTGCGAGATTCCTACCGCACGGTCCCATCTGGGCAAGGTAATCGAGACAGATATCCTCGGTAGTGTCCTCAGGGACCGGAGCATATGAGATCTTACCGCTTTGCTCTGCTTCCAGTTCAATGGCTTTCAGGCCGAGACCGTAAAACAACATGGCGTATTTTGCAGACTCTATTGCGTCCGGGGAAGTCTGCTCTCTGTTGAATTTGCCTTCTATTTTATAGCGCAAATCCGCAAGCTGACGCTCTTCCGGGGGATAGAGATTCAGCCTGCGCAATTCCCCGAGCAGGGTATCATGTGTTTCTGTCTCAGCCATAAAATATCCTGACCTGTTTATCCCGTTTTCGTCAACAGCGCGATGGATTCAACGTGGGCCGTATGCGGAAACATATCCACTGCTGCAAACCGTTCCAACTTGTACCTGCCTTCCATTTTTGCGGCATCGCGGGCCAATGTGGAGGGGTTGCAGGAAATATACAAAATCTTCTCCGGTCCCAGCTCTATCAGTTTCTGCAAAGAAGGATCGGGAACACCGGAACGCGGCGGGTCCACAATGACCATATCCGGGTGGGGCAGGTCTTCAGGCAGTCCTTTCTCGGATGCGAGGTTCCCTACAATGTATTGCGTATTTTCCAGCCCGTTAAGTGCTGCATTGTCTTTTGCCGATTGAACCGATTCCTCGGAGACTTCAATGCCGATCATTTTACCGACATCCTTGGCCATGAACATGCCTATGCCCCCGGAGCCGCAGAAAAGGTCCCATACAACGTCATCAGCTTTCGGTGCAGCCAGTTCTGAACTTTTTCGGTAAAGAACTTCCGCTCCTTTAGAGTTCGTCTGGAAAAAGGCATTGGGTGTAATGCGGTAGCTGACTTCGCTGCCGTCTGCGTGGGTCAGGGTTTCGGTGATATGCTCCTGTCCGGTCACGGAAATAAGTCGTTCTCCGGTAGCTAGGTCGGCACGTCCTTTTCGGGTGGAGTGCACAAAACTCTTCAATTGCGGAATGTTATCAAAAAGCAGTTTACCCAGACCTTTGATAGTGTGGTGGGATCTGGCAGGTCCGGTAAGCAGGTGAATCATCATTTCGCCGCTGTGATGGGAAAAACGAACGACCAGTTTGCGCCAGTATCCGCCACGGTTATGGCGATAGGCACCGATATTTGTGTGTGCACAATAGTCGCGGACCAGTGCCGGGATATCGGCACACTGTTCGGGAAGCAGCGGACAGCTGGAGATGTTAAGCACATCTGTTTCCGATCCACGTCGTTTAAAGCCAAGCTTGAGGGAATCCCCGATGCCGTGGAAGGAAAATTCCATTTTGTTGCGGTAACCGTATTCAAGCGGCGAAGGCAAAGCTTCTTCACCCATGCCCGGAGTGTCCGGTCCGATCTTGCCAATGCGTTCCAGAGTTTCGCAAACCTGTCTACCTTTCCAGAAGGTTTGGGCGGGATATTTAATATCCTGATGCAGGCAGCCTCCGCAGGAACCGAAATATTCACATGTCGGTGTCTGCTCTTCTTCTACATGGCTGAGGATTTCAGTGCGGCGTGCTTCAGCGAACCTTTTCTTAAGTTTGGTGATCTCACAGCGAACTGTCTGTCCCGGCACAACTCCTTCAACAAAAAGGGTCAGCCCTTCATAGCGGCCGATGCCTTTGCCTCCGAAGGCCAGTGATTCGATTTTGGTTTCAATTATATCGCCCTTATGGATGGGCTTGTTATCATTACTCATGTTTGACAGTTCTCCTTTGACCGCTGTACGCTTCGGTCTATGATTGATAAAGCAACAGCACTTGAATCGGTTTTGCGGAAGCTTAAAAAACTTCCCGTGGGGCATTGCATAGACCTGCGCACATATAAACGCAACCGTTCCCTTTTAATTTTACATGTTCGGGAGCAGGAGTATATTATTTACGAAGACGGTTATGAAACAATCGAGCATCAATGCGCATTAAAGGGCATGAAAAAGCTGTTGAAGACCTTATTCAAAAGAGAGTTTCCGCGAAGCAATAAAATTCGTATGTATGAGCTTGGTGAATATAACGAGGATAAGCATCGCCGTGAAATGAAAAAGTTGTAGGTGTGCCGCATCCTGCACTTTCTTTGCCGTTAGTCTGTGCTGATGCTTGCCACCGAGCCGAAATCTGCATAAAGGTAACATGCATTGTACTAAATTCGGCAGGAGAGATAAATGATCAGATGTTTTTTCTTTGTGCAGCTTTTGCTGCTGATGGTTGCGGTTCCTTCGTTTGCTCAGGATAAAGCCCAAAACGGGACGGAGGTAGCCTCCGTATCCGAAACAATTGTGATTCCTGCTGACTATAAAGAAGAAGGCATGGCTTCGTGGTATGGGGAAAAGTTTCAGGGCAAACTTACTGCCAGCGGTGAACCTTATGACATGGAAAGGATGACCGCCGCCCATAATTACCTGCCTCTGGGCGTAAAAGTGAATGTCACCAACCTCAGCAACAAAAAGAAAGTAGCCGTAATCATCAACGATCGCGGTCCATTTGTGCCTGACCGCATTATCGATCTCTCCCGTGCCGCAGCTCAAAAGCTCGGTTTTATTGATGCCGGTAAAGCTAAGGTTCTCATCGAGCCCTACCGCCCGGAACCTGAAACCCAGCCAGCTGAAGCAGCTACTTCTGCTCCGGTGTACAAGAAGCTTTACGGCGCATTCTACATCCAAGCCGGGGCCTATAAGGTTAAGGCTAATGCTGACCGCCTTATCGAAAGGCTTAACAAAGCCGGATTTCATAATACCCGCACTGTACGCGTGGTTACAGACAGTGCCCAGATTTTTAAGGTACAGCTTGGCATGTACAAGACTTTAGCCAATGCGCGCAAAGCGCACATCTCCCTTGGGAAGGGGTTTCCGGGGACATTTATTCTGGCGGACGTAATTCAGGACTAGCAGTTTGAATATTGAAATGAAAAGTCCCGCAACACCTTAGGTGTTGCGGGACTTTTTTTATAGAACTTGCTGATGCAGGTTTTACTGCAAAGGCTTATCGTCTTTTTTGTCTTCAACCTCGACATCGATGACATCGTGGTCGTCAATGCGTCTTTTGGGCTGATCCTGATTGGTCCAGGCGGTGAATTCTGAATTGTGATGCACCACGTGGATATTGGGGTTGTTCTTCATATTTTCAAACTGGGCTCGCAGCATGCGTTTGAAGTAGCCTCTGGTGACCGGAAAGAGGATGAGCAGACCGAATATGTCTGTCATGAATCCCGGTGTCAGCAGGACCAGACCTGCCAGAAAGATCAATACTGCATCGAGGATGTCCTCGGCAGGCATAAGTCCACGATTGAGGTTTTCCTGAACCTTCTGCATGGTGGCTACGCCTTGTGATTTGGCTAGGGCCGCACCCACAAAAGCGGTCAGCAAACAGAGGGCAATAGCATTCAGTGTCCCGATTTTTGAGCCGATCTGAACCAGAATGTAGAGATCGATCAAGGGGATGAGGACAAAACCCAGAAAAATCTTAGCGAACATTTAGTCTCCCGTGCTTAATTTCCTTATTAGACGTTCTGGAATATAAGCATCAATCCCATGATGACAAGCAGGGTCATGACGATTCTGCTGTAGAATTCGTCAGAAAGACGGTTGGAGAGCTTGTTGCCGATGTATGTTCCGGCAAATATGGGCAGGACGGAGGCCAGCACCAGCTTGAAAGCCAAAAACGTTGTCAGTCCGCTTATAAGATGCCCTACTGCGGCCAATATGCCGGAAAACAGGAACAGACTGACCAGCGTTGCTTTCACGGTGTCTTTTTTCCAACCCTGAATCGAGGCGTAGATGATACTTGGCGGACCTCCTGCGCTTACAGCCGCAGCGATTGATCCTGTAAGAAAGCCTGACAGGTATCCCCATTTGTTGCTGATGTTGAATTTAGGAGTTCTGGCAAGCAGGGAATAGGCGGCAAATCCGGCAATCAGGAAGCCGAGGAAAACTCTGATGTAATCCCCGTTGATTTCTTTTAACATCATAGTTCCCAGGATTGAGCCGGGAATACTGCCCAAAATAAGGGGAAGTATTTTGGCCCGGTCGAGACTTTTACGTAGCCTGTGGGTCATATCCATATTAATGACCAGACCGCAAAGTGTGCAAACCGGTACTGCCAATTTAATGTCGACAATAAGTGCAAGGAGGGGCATGGCAAGCAGAGCCTGACCGAATCCGGTTAAACCCTGTACCATTCCTGCTGTAAAGAAAATAGCTGGTACAAGCAGAAAAGGAGACATCCGGGAATCCTTTATAAAATTGGGCTGCTCTAGGCAGATTGAGTGGTGATATTATTTGAGGAAAAAAGAAAAAAGGCCGGACCTCTTTCAAGAAGCCCGGCCTATGGAATGACTATTTTTTGTTTTTCATGGCTTCTTGAAGTTTGTCACCGAGCAGGCCGCCGAAACCGCCGGTACCACCGGAGGTGGAGGAGGTTTTGGGAGCGGATTTGCGGGGTGCAGACTTCTTGGGAGCAGACTTGGTGTATTCTTTCCAGTCGTTGTCTCCGTCAGCTTTCTGTGCTTCACCTGCGGTGAGGGTGACCTTGCGGTCTGTGGTGTTGATCTCTTCGATGGAGATTTTAACCTTGTCACCGGGCTTAAGGGCTTCAAGTTCAGCCTGTTTGCCGGAGCGGGTGATGCGGGACATGGGCAGCAGACCGGTGATGCCGGGTGCGAGGTTGATGAAGATACCGAACTCAGCGCGGTTCTCCACGGTTCCTTCAACTTCCTGACCAACCTTGAAGGTGTCTTCCATGTCCATCCAAGGATCACCTGCAGCGTCTTTCATGGACAGACCGATGCGGCGTTTGACCGGATCGATGTCTTTAACCATTACTGCAACTTCCTGACCGGGGGATACTTCATCTTCCGGTTTGTGGACGCGCTTGGTGTAGCTCATTTCGGAAACATGAACGAGACCTTCAATGCCGGGAGCGATTTCAACGAATGCACCGAAGTCGGCACAACGGACAACAGTACCTGTGACCTTGTCGCCAGCCTTGAATTTGTCGCCGATTTCATCCCAGGGATCAGCCTGAAGCTGTTTGAGGGAAAGACCGATTTTGAGTCCTTTACCGTCTTTGCGCGGCTCCATGGAAAGGATGCGAACGGATACTTCATCGCCGGGCTGAACAACGTCTTCAGGCTTGGCGGAGCGGGACCAGCTCAGTTCGGAAATGTGAACCATTCCTTCAACGCCGGGAGTAAGTTCAACAAATGCGCCGAAAGGCATCAGTTTGGTGACTTTACCTTCCATAACAGCATCGGGCTGTACGTCCTGCATGAATGCTTCACGGGCTTTTTCCTGTTCCTGTTCGAGAAGAACTCTTCTGGAAACAACAATGTTGCGACCGTTTTCTTCGAACTTGATGACCTGAAAATTGTGGGTGCTGCCAACAAAAGCTTCAGCATCTTCGACAAAGGAAGTGTCGATCTGGCTTACAGGGCAGAATACTTTGCGGTGCATCATTTTTACTCTGAAGCCGCCTTTGCAGGTTTCTGCAACCTTGCCTTCAACGGGGACCTTGTTCTCGTATGCTTCACGCAGCATATTGAGACCGCCCGCGCCGGACATGGCTTTGGAAAGGACGATTTCATTGTTGTTCATGGAAATAACGTAGAGTTCAACGGTATCTCCGTCCTTAACGGTCAGTTCGCCTTCTTCATCGGTCAGCTCATCACGGTCGACAACTCCATCTACTTTAGATCCGGTGTCAACGAACACGGAATCTTTGGTGATGGAAATGACGGTTCCTTTGATTTGGTCTCCGACCTGAAGATTGTCGTTGGATTCAGACTGGAAGGCTTCAAACAGTTCGGCAAAGTTCTCTTCGCCATTGGTTTCCAAGTTTTTCTCGGACATGCTCTTGTTTCTCCTGAAAGGGCAAATTGGTCCCGGCAAGGTAGGTTTTTTATAGTGCCGTGAACAATGGGAACCTAACGGGAAAAGGCGCAATTTTCAAACGATTTATTCATATAATTTTTATTGCACCTTTCCGTGCAGGGCTGCGCCCAGTGCTCCTGCAAAATCAGGCTCTTCAGGAATCAGCGGATCAATGTCCAAAGATTCTTTCAACATACTGACAACACAAGGATTGTTGGCAACTCCGCCCGCGAAGACCAGCGGCCCTTTCAAACCTACACGGCCCAGCATGTTCGTGGTGCGGCGTACAATGGAACCATGCAGACCCAGTGCAATATCACGTGGATTTTTACCTTGAGCCATGAGTGAAGTTGCCTCGGTTTCCGCAAAAACAGTACACATGCTGTTAATCATCAGCGGCTCGGTTCCTTCCAATGCGTAGTTTCCGAAATCTTCGATGGGAATCTGAAAAACTGTCGCCAGATGTTCCAGAAATTTTCCTGTCCCGGCGGCGCAGCGGTCATTCATTTCGAATTTCGCTACCTTGCCGTTACCCAGCAGTGAAATTGCTTTTGTGTCCTGCCCGCCGATATCAAGAATTGTCCGTGCTTCGGGGTAGAGGTGCGAAACTCCCAGAGCGTACGCCTTAATTTCGGTCAGTGAAAAACACTCGCATCCGGTAAGTTCTTCGGTAACCAGCTTGCGTCCGTATCCGGTGGCTGCAATGCGATCCAGTTTGACGTCTTCCAGTATTGTCTGGATTTGCGCTGAGGGATCAAAAGTGGTCGGAAGCTTGCGTTTGAAAGCAATTTCATCACCTTCAAGAACTACCAGTTCCATGGAACGTGAGCCGATATCAATGCCAGCAATCATGAATACTCCAATTATAAGGGATGGATGTTGTTCACCCACCCCTTTACAGAATCTAGGATATAATTTCTACAAATGCTTCAACGCGAGTTTTCAGCTGTTCGACATCTTCCATGCTGTAGTCGGTTTCAATTGCCAGCATGGGCACTTCTGCGTCAGCCAGCGCTTTTTCAACCTTGAAAGTCTCATGGGTGTATGGCTGGCAGAACATGAGTGAGTAGTGGATAACACCGTCAACTTTGGTTTCTTCGGCAAGTTTTTTGATGTTTTCAAGACGTTCATCGTTTGGAGTGAAGCAGGCACAGTCGATTTTCATGTAACGTTCACAGATGGCGTCGATCATTTCTTCTATGGTTTCTGCAGATTCATCCACCAGATCGCGGGTATTGCGGGTACCGATGCAGGATTCTTCGGAAACAACTACAGCGCCGGAACTTTCTACAATGTAGGGCAGCTTCCAGTTAGGCACAGCCATAGGACATCCGGCGAGCATGAGTCGGGGAGTTTTTTCAGGAACGATACCTTCATTTTTAGCAATGCGCTCTTCAATCTGGTCGCAGAGAGTATTAATGGAATTGGTGAAGCGGATCGGATCATCATAAAAGCTGACCTGATTGATGAGCAGAACATCACGCCCGGAAATGGGGGTGGGCACAGCGGCGCGCAGAGTGTTCAAACGTTGCAGGGCGCGGCGTTTGTCGTTGACGGTCTTGATGGATTTCTTGAGTGCTTCAGCTGTGATGGTTTTTCCAGTCAGTTTTTCAAGCTCTTCCTTGTAGCGCATAACTTCGGCCTTCCAAAGTGCACGCTCGGAAGCTTCCTTGCGCTGGGGAATTTCCATGACGTACATAGGTGCCATTTCGCCGAATGCTTCGTAGGCTTTCTTTTTTCCGTCACAAGTTGTTTCGCCGATGATCAGGTCGCAGGATTCGGTGTAAGGACAGATTTTAGCCATTTTAAAGCCGATGAAGGATTTGATCAGGGCGCAGGTGTTGCGCGGAACAACGGTTTCGGCTGCTTCGGTTCCTGCATCAGCTCCGGCACAGAGACCTACTTGGATTGCATCCACGGCAAGAGTCAGTTCTTCAGGAACGAATACGCAGAAGGTTCCGATGATCTTACGGCCCTGTTCCTTGGCTTCCACAAGTTCCTGAATGCGGAGCCCGTGAACCTCGGAGAGTACGAAATCAAGGTATTCCATACCTTGCAAGCGTCCCTGCTGGCTCATGTAGATATCGCCGTAAAATTTGCCCAGAACTTCAAGCAACCCTTCATGGGCTTCAATGTCGAGGTTCAGGTTTTCCCACATATCGGTGTACGAAGCTTTTTCCATGTTCAAATCTCCCAAGTTAATTGTTGAAGAACATTGAGACAAACTTCTTTTGCATAAATGAGTTCTGGATTCGCTACAAATAGATTTAAACTATCTATATAAGATTGATGGATTTGTGTGTTCAATAACGACGTAATGACTGTGCTGGCTTTAATGCAGGCTTTCGTATAACTCTTTGCTGCACAATATCTGCGAGGGGATAAATTGAGAAAAAACGAAGCTACTGCTTATGCGCGGGGATTAACCCCGGAACGGGAATTCAGCGCTGCTTATATGGATGTACGCAACCTGCGCTCATTGCTTGAGAAAGAACCAGAATGCGCGGATAACGAAATCGTCCATGCGGTTTGGGATATACTTATTGAACAGCGTTACAGCTCTCAGCGTATGTCGCAGCTTCTTTATCGTGAATGCTCCAAAGCTATGGCGGCTGTCGGACACGGGTGCCCGGATTCGGGTGTTTCGCATTCAGCCTTGCAACTACAGGTTCAAGCTGCCTCAAGCTGTAAGAAATACGCTTCTATCGAGGCTTCCGGCGGACTGGGTGTTCTACCATTTGATATATCTCTGCCAGAACCGCCGGACTCGTTTTCCGGCTTTGCGCCCAGTGTAAAATGGGAAACTCTGCTCAGTAATGCCGAAGTTGTGGGCGAACCTGTTTTTTCCGGTCGCAGTGCGGTTATGGATGCCAAGGGCGATAACCGCATTTTCGCCATTAAAATTTTACGCAAGGGCGAGAATCCTGAAGGTTTACACCTTGAGGGCCGCTGGATGGAACGCCTGTGCAATGAGAGTGCTGCAGACGGTGTCCGTTTCGATTGTCCCCAGCCTTACACTATTGGTGGGCACGTGGTTTTCAAGCTGGAAGGGCTGCCCGCAGATGCACCGGAAAACCTGCATGAAGATCGGTTCGCCATGGCCTACCATGCTCATAGCGATTATTTCATTTACCCTAATGATGACCGCGAGGATAAGCGTAGTTCCGCGGAAGAAATGCTTGAAATAATGGGCCGTAACTCTTTCCTGCTAGGTCAATTGGCAGGACGGGGCATAGTTCATGATGCGCCTATTCCTCTTTTCCATAATAGGGTGCAGGCCACCAGACGCACGGATGAAGGCGTGTATGAATGGCGCAGATTCGGGCGATTGGACCGGTGGTTGGACTCCTGCCGCTATCCAAATTTCGGGCGTTCCGGTTTGCGGGACTTTGAGCATTTACAGGTAATGAAGCCGGGACGTGATCCATTTTACTGGGCCATCGGTTCACATTTCATGTCTATCCTGCTGGTGCTTGGCAGTTGGTTTCGGGCACAGGAGCCTGAACTTTGCGGTCTGGATGTCAACGATGAGCCAATTGATGCCCGCCATTTATTCGATGCAGATTTCTTTGAGCAAGTGGTTAAGCATTGCTTCGACAAATATTACCACGGGTTTACCGGAAAAGAATTTCATAATGAAATCGACCTGCATATCCCGGAACTGGTGCAGGATATGATTAATGAGATGGGTGTTGATCGGCACATGTTTGAATTTATGCGTGTGGTGGATCAGGAACTTCTGGAAGACGATGAGTTTCGCAAATATCTCATTAAATGCGGTATGAAACCGGATAAGGCTTATTCCATAGAAAAGAATAAAGAAGATATTCCCCTTACAACCGGACCGCATCTGGGAGACTTCAACAGTACCATATCATTGCCTGAAATTATCGAATGGTCTGCCATGGCTGCGGGGTGTTGTATTGCTTCGCGGGCTTTGGGAGATAGGTGGGGATAATCTTCAAGCTTACAATTGATATATCTTTTATTGCTCTAATTAATGGGCATTAATTGGGGCGGTGACTTTACCGCACCTCAAATTCCACAGCATCAGCCCTTCCGATTTCATCACTTACTGAAATCCTGTGTCGTCCAACGTTTATTTCGGTGAACAGCTTCTCATCAAACTTGCCTTGATTGACCAAGCGTCCGTCAAGGAACCAGTATAAGGTTCCGCTGTCCGGTCCAGCTTCTGCTTTGAGGGCAATCTGCTGGAATTTCATCGGGGTGTCCTTGCGTAGCAGGTAGGGCGTGTTTGATGCCGGAGATATTATTTTCGGGGCGATACCGGAAGGAATCAGCCCGCAGTCCGGCGCCAGTGGTGGCAGGTGTGGTACTTCGAGATTGTTTTCCGCCCGCCATCTGGCAAGTTTGGCAGGGATAGTACGGATGATTTTTGCCTTGATGTCTTTGCGTCCGAGACATTCACCGGAAATTCGATAACCGCTTTTGGAATCCACGAAAATCTGACGGCAGTCTTCGCATGGATGCAAGCGTGTTTTTCCGGCAAGGGTGCGGATTGTTGCGCGCTTGGTGCAGAATGGTCCGGGGAGTTGACGGCTGTGGGCGCAGACTTCCACTTCACTGAGCCCTGAATCCTCCGGCGGTGCGGGGAGTTTGCCTCCCGGTGCAGCCATGCGAAGCAGATCGAAAAGAAGAGGTCCGCCGTGGACAGCCCCGGATATTCCTTTGCGCGGCCTGCCATCAGGGTTTCCAACCCAAACGCCGATGGCGTAATCACCCGAAAGACCCACTGCCCAAGCGTCACGGTGTCCGAAAGAAGTTCCGGTTTTCCAAGCCGTTTCAGGCATGTCGCGGGTAAGCATCCATGTCTCATTCATTTCCGGTCTGGTTACCGATGAAAGCATTTCAAGAACAAGCCATGCTGCCTGCGGAGAAAGAATCTGTGTTTCTACCGTATTTTCATTGCGGGAAATTGTGAAAGGTTTGAACTTACCACCATCAGCAAGTGACGCATAAAGGTTGGTCAGCTCGGTCAGCTTGATTTCGCAGCCACCCAAGGCAAGGGGCAGTCCGTATTCCATTGGCGATTTATCAAGTGTGCTGATTCCTCCTTTTTTGAGCAGCTCGATAAATTCCGCTACCCCGGTGCTGGCGAGAGTGTTTACTGCCGGGATATTGAGCGATTTTGCAAGAGCCTGCCTTACCGTGACCTGTCCATGATAAATGCGGTCATAGTTCTGCGGGGAATATCCGGCGTAATCCACGGGAATGTCATAAACGAAAGAATTCGGGACCAGCTTGCCTTGATCGAAGGCCAGCCCGTAGATGAAAGGCTTGAGGGTTGAACCGGGAGAGCGTTTTTTGTCAGCAAGATTGATGGCCCCGCCGTACCCTTTTTCAAAAAAATCCGCCGAACCGACCAGTGCACGTATCTCGCGGCTTGGAATATGAATTATCACGCAGGCAGCATTGTCGATGTCATCACTACGCAGACGGGCTACGTGGGTTTTGAGCATCTCCTGTGCGGCCTGCTGCAAAGTGGAATCAAGGGTTGTTTTTACTTCATTTTCTCGCCCATTTCGCTCTAAGACCATACGGGAAAAGTGAGGTGCTTCAAGCGGGACAGGCTTAATGGAATCAGGCAATGGGAGTTTCATGTTGCGCGTAATTTCTTCTTCCGGAAAAACACCTTTTGCTGCCAGTTGATGCATGACGCGGTCGCGTCCTTCGCGTGCCTGCTGTGGATTGCGCAGGGGATCATAATAAACAGGGCCACGGGGAATGGTGGTCAGCAGAGCTGCTTCCCCCAGCGAAAGAGTATCCGGTCCATGTCCGAAATAGAAATGGGAAGCCGCCCCCACGCCGACAATATTCCCACCGTAGGGCAGCATGTTCAGGTATATTTCCAGCAATTCTTCATTTGAGTGATGTAATTTGAGTTGCAGGGCTCTGAAAGATTCAATGGATTTAGCCCATAAAGTCCGTTTCTTCGGCTCAGCCATACGTGCGATCTGCATGGGAATAGTTGAGGCCCCGGAGACAACACGGCCTGCGGCAATATTCATGATTGCAGCACGGACAATGGAAATGGGATTAATTCCCGGATGATATTCGAACCATTGATCTTCTGAAGCAAGCAAGGTTTTTTTCAATGCAGGAGAAATCTTGTCAAAATCTGCATGCATGCGCCGCGCCCCGTCCGGGGGCAGGAAAATACGCAACACCTTGCCGTCACGGTCTTTTACAACCGAGGCAACAGGCTGATACAGCTTGTGTTCAGGGAAAGGTAATAGAAGATCAAGCGCAAAAAAAGACGCGATCAGGAAGAATAACACTCCACCAAATATAAAAAGAATTTTCTTCCTCATTACGAAATTTTATTAACCGACAGTACTATTAAAAGTTTTGGAAGGGATGGGGTCTGGGGAAGGGAAACTTTTTACAAAAAGTTTCCCTTCCCCAGCCGCCGGAGGCTTCGTTATTTAATAATCATCTTACCTAATGCGGTAGCTGCGGACTTTTCAGGATCATACATACCTTCCACCTGCACCGGGGGCACTTTAAATTCCCCACGGGTCACGGCGCGCAGCAGGGTCACGTTCTCGACCTTGCCTTTGGCGGGTATGCTGGAAAAGACCAGCACTCTGTCATCGCGGATATCCACGTGATCAGGCTGAACATTGCCCTTGGTAATCCACGGCAGATCCTCGCGGGTGGCAAGCTTGGTGTTCTCCGGCTCAAGACCGGACGGCAACAGGCAGCTGATGACTGCATTGGATACGGGCTTGGCTGTGGAAGTAACCACGGTACGCATAGCTACAAGCTGGCCTTGCTTGATATCACCCAAGTCGAGCGGTTCACCATCACGGGTCAGGAATTCACGTTTGATATCCAGACCGTTGGAATATGGTTTCCAGCTTTCAATGGTCGGAACAGCGCGGCTGTTGATAGCCCAGACGAAGGAACCTCCTTCGGGGGCTGCATCAAGCATGATGGAAAGCGGTTCATCGCCTTTGACTGTGACCTGCGCGGTGCCGTTGGTTTCAAAAGCAGCGAGTTCTTTGTCGCCACTCATGATTTTACCGGACGGATGCGGCACGGACTTGGTCTGACCGTAGAAAGAGCCTAAAGCGAGGAATCCGAGGCTGTTATCCTGAGTCACGTTGCGACCGTTATCAGCCATGAGATTGTAAAGTTTGTTGGCAAGCTGCGGGATTGCATCATCTTTACGGTCAGCTTCCATACGCACCAAGAGTTCAAGGGCGATGTCGCGGACTTCGGAGCTGAAGAGCTGATCCTTGTCCTTTCCTTTTACCGGAGCAGGCTTGGCGGAGATGAGTTCCCTGTAGGCTGCCATGTCTCCGGAAGCGGCAAAAGCACCCGCCAGCAGGGTCAGGGACAGCTTATCCATATCTGCGGCTTTGTTTTCGCGTAGATAGTTCATGGGACCATGCATTACCTTGCCGGAACGGGCCAGCACATACTGGGCGTAGCAGGGCAGACGGTATGAATAGCCTTCACGAATAGTGTCTGCGTAGTTGTTGGCAACAAAACGCTTGGCTCTGTTAAGGAGCATACTGTCTACCTGATAGCCGGAAATGGCGACCTGTTGCAGGAAGTGCAGCACGTAAACTGATACCCAAGGCTCAGAACGGTGCGCGCCGGGCCACATGGCAAAACCGCCGTCGGAAGTCTGCATCATGGACAGTCTGCTCAAAGCGGACTGAACCATGTATTGCGGGGATTCCTTTTCAAAGGACTGCGGTGAAAGTTCGCGGGCAAGTTCCGGGAACTTCAGCAGCGGGAAAGCCTGCGATACAGTCTGCTCTGCACATCCGTAGGGATAGTGGAGCAGGTAGTCGAGCTTTCCGGCAAGGCGCAGCATGGGCTGGTTGCCGATTATGAGTGTTCTTTCAGCAGTGCCGACACGCATACCTTCAAGCTTTGCCGGAAGGTCGGTTGATTTGTCTTTGATGAAACCGGACTCGGATGAACGCTGCACAGGCAGGGCCGCGCGTATGTTCAGATCGATGGAGGTACCGGCTTTTTCTTCGTTACCCTCAGCGGAGAACTTGAAGCTTGTCGGACCGAGGTCCGCTCCGGTCTGGGTTTTGAAGAAAGCGGTCTTCTGCCTGCCGTGTGGTACGGTGAATCCTTCCAGTCCCATTTCATTGCTCATAGCACCGCTGGTTTTAACAGCAATATTGAAAGTGCCGTCTTCCGGGGTGTCGTTGCGGACACTGACCGGGATGTCGAATATTTCATCCGGGGCCAGAAAACGGGGCAGGGTCGGGGTGACCATGAGCGGTGAACGCACGGTCATGATTTTCGAGGTGGAACCGAATTTCCTGCCGTCACTGACTACAGCCATAACGCGCAGGGCTCCGCTGAACTCAGGGATTTTGGCATTGAATTCGGCCTTGCCGTTTTTGTCAGCAGTGATGATGCCGGACCAGAAGGTAACCGGCTTGACTCTGCGGATGGCAGAGCTTCCTGCAAACTGTTTCATCATGGCCAGTTCCATGCCACCGCCTGCAAGCGCCTTATTGATGGGGCCTGCATCGGGCATGAGCAGTCCGAAGGTGTCGGACCAGCGTACACCGAGAGCGCGTTTGGCATAGAAGTAGTCAAATGGACTTGGAGTCTTTTGACCGGAAAGGCGCAAGATGCCTTCATCCACAGCTGCGATGGTCAGCTTTGCTCCGGGCTTGGTCTGGACCTGCAAGGTCACTGTCCGTTCGGGACGGGTAGTCTTGGGGCAGGTTATATCAATGCCGAGCCTGTTGCTTTCACGGTCCACAAACAAGGGAACCGCGCCTACTGCCCGCGCACTGGAACCCGCTTCAAGCTTGTTTACTGAGCGGATCAGGGTTGCAGTTACGTATGCATTGGTGCTTATACCCTTTTGTACCGGAGCCTTGATGGTAGCAGTGTTGCCTTCCACTTCAAGCTCTTTGGTCCAGCGGATGGAGTTGTCTTCGATGGCAACCATCATACGTCCTGCAAAGGGAGTACGGATTTGGTATTCTGCCATTTCGCCGGGTTTGTAATCACCTTTGCGGGTGGGGATGATTTCCAGACGGGCCGGATTCTCCAAAGCCCAAGGGGAATAACCCCAGCCACCGCAAAAGAAATCAGCCTGTGCGGAAACCCCGGATTCGGGATCGCTGAGAATTACCCGATAGCTGCCGAATTCCGGCGGGGTGACCTTGAAGGAACCGGTAGCATCCTTTGCGGAAATCTCGCGGGTTTCCAGCAACTGCGGGTCACGCTCGGTAACGTATTTATATGAACCGGACGGAGTGGCGCGGACAATGGTCTGCCAGCGGTCGCGGTAAAGCTTCATAAGCAGTTTTCCGGCTGCGGTCTTTACTCCGTTCGGGGTCAGGGTTACGTAATCAAGTTTTACGGATTCCCCCTGTTCATAGCCCTGCTTGGTCAGTTTTTTCAGGCCGGGGTAGAACTTTGAGATAAGCACCGGATCGATTTTCGAAGCAGTGACTCCACGTCCTCCGGTTTCGCTTACCCGTGCAGTCATCCTTGCCTGAATGGCGGAGTCTGACTTGAGGGTTGCCGGGATGTCTGTGCTGAATGAGAATTTGCCTGATTCATCCAGTTTTGCGTCAGTTTTTAGAATTTCACGGGGCTTGAAAGAACTTTTATCGGTGTTGAAGCGGTAGTTCTCATAGCCTTCGGGAGTGAAGTCGGCAGGCTCAAGCATCACCCTTGCAGACACCGGAAGGTCTTCTGCCGGGGGACCGAATAAGTATCGTCCTTCAACTTCAAAATTAAGTTTCTGTCCAACCGAAGCTGGCTTGGAAGTGAGGATTTCCGCGCTGATGCGGTCCGGCATGAAGTCTTCCACTGAATAGCGGAAGTTACCGATACGTTCCTTACCTGCCAGCAGCTTGATGTTGAACTGTCCGGTGGGTGAGTAGTCCGGAATGTCTCGTTTAAATTCAATCATGCCTTGATTGTCAGTATGGACGGTGCGGCGGAAAAGTTCACGTCCGCGCTGGTCGGAATAGACCAAGACCACGGGCATTTTCTTTGGCGGCTTAAGGGTGCGGTCACGGACCACAGCCACGCCTTTAACGGTTTCGCCGGGACGGTAAAGATTGCGTTCACCGTAGGTATAGGCGGTCAGTCCTTTGGGAGAAAGCCGCTGTCCGGCAATATCCAGTCCGGAGCGATCGGTGGCGAAACGGTCCATGAGCATAAAAGTCATGTCGTTCTTGCGTGTTACCACAGCCATGTATGGACGGCCGAGGTCCTTACGTAGGTCCTTTTTCTTGAATACCAGTATCCCCCGGGAGTTGGTGGTTCCCGAACCCATGATCTGGTTGCGGTTGCTGATTAACTGTACTTTAGCATCAACAACGGGCTTGAGGTCTGAAAGCGAAGAAATCCAGAACAGGGTTTCTTCATCCCCTTGCTTCGCGACTACACCGAGATCGGTGACCATGACCCAGCGTTGAACGCCCATTCCCTTACCCGGAACCATTGCTCCGATGCGGTAAAGTCCTTTACCTCCCTCGGCAATGAAGCTTTTCACAGACAGGGGAGTGGTTGTTTTCATGTTCTTTTTGCCGGAAGTCTTAACTTTACCTGAGAAAATGCGATTGCCCAAAGCTGCGGAGATTCCACCGCCATATGTGTTGGGATCAAAGGCCATATAGCCGTAATGGGTGAAGAGAGAAAAAAAGTTGTTTGGGAATACTCGGTCAACAGTGATACTTACATCGCGGGTGTTTACAGTCTCAATGCCAAGTGTTTTGTACCCTGATTCGGAAAGAAACATACCGGCGGATGAGAAATCGGCGCTCGGTTCAATATCCGGGATAACGATGTTTTCATTGATTGATTTTTCAAGCAGGGCTCCGTCGGCTGCGGTCAGTCCTTTTTTTAGGGTGACGGAGTATTTCTTACCAGGTTTGAAGGAGCCGGAAAGAATCAGCTTTTTACCGGATGCGGCAGCAGAAACATTAATGGCGGGATTGATGCTCAGCATTTCAAGACCCTGGGCCGGAATCACAGGACTGGAAAATCCCAGTTCCACTCTTGCACCGTTAAGGGAGCTTGATGCTTTGTACCCGGAATAGGTGAGCACCGGATCGAAAACTACTTCGATTTTCTTTTCATAATCCTTGCCCAGTACCATAGCTCCGCGTCCATCGGGCAGGTCTTTGCTGATTTTTAATACATATGTCTTGGGATCAACTTCTTTTTCAACAGGCAAGCTGACAAAGCGTTGATAGTAATCATCGTAATTGGTGGTGATGCTTAAGGGAATTTCTTTGCCTTCCGGTCCGGTCAGAGAAATGTTTTTCAGTGTATTTTCGGGAGTTACGTAGTTGCTGAAATTGATATGACCTTCAATACGCACTTTGCGTCCCTGACCAGCAACAGGTTCGGTTTGCAGTCCGATCTCTTTGACCCCGAAACTTCCGGTCTGCACGGTGAATGTTTTTTCCCCGGCTAGAACCTGACCTTTTAGCAGGAAATTTTCCGGCTTAAGTTCGATGGTAAAACGAGTGTCTCCCTTAAAAGCAGGATCGGCGGTAAAGCGCAGCGCATAGGGGTTAATCCAGCGCCATTCACCTTTTACTTCCGGGGAGATTGTGGCCGGGATTTTTTTCAGTGCATAGGAGGGTGTTTCCGGTCCGATGGGCATGTCAAAAGCGAGCAGCAATTGCGAATATCCCTGACTGTCGAGACTTACGTCAGTTACTTTTACCCCATCTCCGGAATCAATTCTGGCGGATACAGATTCATGCTTTGCTTTAAGCAGTCCCGCTGCCTGAATGATGCAGATCATGAGGAGCAGGGCGATGATGATATTCTTTTTATCTTTGAACGGGGTTGGTCCTCTGTCCATGTTGAAATCCTCGTTTATGTAAAATTTATGAAATAGCGTTTGATAACCGGGCAGATAATGCCATTTTTTTTGTTCGCAGTCATCGTAGGAAAACTGGCGTATTTGATATTAATAACATGTTTTTTATGGATTTGTCCGTTTAGTCATATATGTTTGCAAGATGGTGACAACTATGTATAGTTATATGAAAAATTAAATATAAACCATAAGAGTGGTAATGGGAGTCAGTTTTGGAAAATCATAATATTGCGATTATCGGTCTGGGGAGAATCGGCACTGCCTTTTTAAAGAAAGCTATGTCCAGTGATTGTGACATGACTGTTAAGGCAGTCTGTGAAATGTGCGATACCCCGGGCCGAAAAATGGCTGAAGATGATAATGTCCCGGTTATGGAGTTGGCGGACATTGTAGGTCTGGGGGTTGATATTGATATCATTTTCGACCTTACCGGAGATCAAAATGTTTCCCGCATGTTACGGGAAAAACTGCTTCAGGTCGGCAATACCTATACAGATGTGGCACCTGCAAGAGTGACCAGATTGGTCTGGACTCTTATTGCAGGTGATGAATATCTGCCGGATCTGGGTAAAAGTAAGAGCCAGATTTATGCAGATATCCTGCTTGAAGGAGCGAAATAGGTTTAAGTCAATATGGGTAATGAGATAGTGAATCTGGTTCCCTCTCCGGGATTGGAGTCAGCAGTGATTG
Organism: Maridesulfovibrio salexigens DSM 2638; assembly: GCF_000023445.1. Lineage (GTDB taxonomy): Bacteria > Desulfobacterota > Desulfovibrionia > Desulfovibrionales > Desulfovibrionaceae > Maridesulfovibrio > Maridesulfovibrio salexigens. The sequence goes on from NC_012881.1 coordinate 787,151, forward strand.
TTCCTCCATGATTGTGGGTGATTATGTAGTAGGATACTGAAAGACCCAGTCCGGTACCGACTCCCGGTCCTTTCGTGGAGTAGAATGGCTCGAAAATTTTTTTAAGGTCTTCATGTGGAATGCCGGGGCCGTTATCTTCTATCTCAATCCTCACAAAGTTCTCATCTGAAGATGTTCTGATTGTTATGGTCGGTATCTTGTGGGGGCTTTTTTCTTCTATAAGAGCCTGAGCCGCATTTTTTATCAGGTTGAGGATTACCTGACTGATTTCCATCTCCGTGAAATTGAACATTGGTGAGGAATTAAAATCGCGGATGATCTTAATCGTTTTAAAATCATATTTTTTCTTGAAATCATAGTCGTTTGCCGCCAGCGACAGAGCTGTTTCGATTACAGGTTCAATTCTACCGGAAGATTTTGAAGAATTACTTTTGCGGCTGAATTCCAGCATGGATTTCACTATGGCTGCAGCGCGGGTTCCTGCTTCCTGAATGCTGCGGAGATACTCGTTTATTCCTCTTTTATCCATGTAATTTCGCAGGTTATCCAGATCAATGTTGCATTTTTCTGCAACAGGAATATTGCTTTTCAGGGTAGGCGATGTCCGGCGTATAATATTCTGGGTGACCTGCATGATGATTCCCAGCGGGTTGTTGATTTCATGGGCCATGCCTGCAGCCAGTCCGCCGATGGACATCATCTTTTCATTCTGAACCATGATTTTTTGCATTTTTCTGCGTTCAGTTATGTCGCGCATTACGATGAGCAGTCTTTTCTGACCGCCGATTGTTGCTACTCGCGCAAGGTTATCGGTCCAGAACGGTTCTCCTGTTTTTTTCTTAACCATCCATTCAAAGTGGACGGACTCGCCGGATAAGGCTTTGTTGAATAGCTCGGCAGCATACTTGTTGTCATATGGGGGGCTGTTAAAACTGATTAATTCTGGGCTCATGCCGATAGACTCGGTTCGCTCCATGCCGAAGAAGTCCAGAAAGGTCTGATTGACATCGGTGAAGACCCTTTTCTGGATATCCATGACAGCAATAGCATCTTTAGTGGCATTAAATATTTCGCGGTATGTTATTTCTGATTTGAGCAGTTGGCTCTTAGCGGACTCTCTGCTGTCGATCATATTATTGGCCAGTGCAGCCATATTATCGAATTCAGTAAAGTCGATCTTAGAACGGTCAATTTTAACGGTAGAGTTTGTTCCTTTGCGGAAAAAGTTTTCAAATGAACTGAAGTTATCAGCTAAAACCCTTTTGAATTGTCCCGCAAAGAACATGGTTATTAAGGAAAAAAGGCAGATAATACTTGTTACAGCAGCTATGTGCAGTAGCAGGGTGTCCCAGAGCTGGACCTTTTTTTGCTGAAGTTTTTCTTCCAGACGTTCAATATTTACATTCGCTCCGATAACCCAATCCCATCCCGGCACCGATGCGCAATAGCTCATCTTTTTATATGTCTTAAAACCGGATGAGATTGAAGGGCTTTTGTAAGTGATATATCCACCGCCTGATTTTGCTTTTTCAATAAATTCCTGAACGATATAGATACCGTCTGAACTTTTAAGTTCGATAATGTTGCGTCCTTGGTTTTCGCCCAGAAGAGAGGTCCCTTTCAGGGTTCCGGCGAAATACTCATTGCCGTTTGCGTTTAATTTATTCAGCCGTCTTAAAACAAGGTCTTGAGTATGCTTGTTGATGGTGTCTTGATAGTTACCGGTTCCAAGCACCCATTGGTATGGTTCAAAGAGCTTTATATAAGATGTTTTTTCGTATGGAACATCGGGGTTGCCTGGTTTGGGCCACAGGTAATCAATATAACCTTCACCGCGTTTAGCGGCGAGGCTGATCATCTCCTTGAGGATATATCTGCTGTCGGACGTTTTGGAGTTCAGTACATTTTGTCCTACAGTGTCCGGTGCATCGGTGTGCAGTTCCAATACTCCATCCATGCTGATAATGAAAAGGTAGGAATCGTCAAATTCATAAATCATAGCCGCCAGAGTTGTTTTGATGAGCTGTTTAAGCTCATCTTCGGCCATAGTGTTTTTGTATCTTTCGTATATATTCATTGCCAGACTGTGTCCTTCCAGAATGGAGTTCTTGATACTGGTAAGACTTGTGCTTCTGGCTGCATTACGACTGAAATTGATGTAGTCCTGAATTCTTAAAACATCTTCCTTCAAGGATTCCTGCACACTTCCCATTATTTCCGCTTCCGCTTCCTCAAGTTCTTCTTGATAGCTGGACACCATATAATATGCAGTGATGCCGCCGAAAACAAGAATCGACGAGAAGCACAGAGTCAGTATGGAGCGTGAGAGTATGGTGACTATACTTTTCATTGCTGTATCGTTTTTTTATTAGGTTCAGGCTTGAGCTGTTTATGCAGCACAGAAATGGAGCCTTCATTTTAAAACGATATCACTGCTCAGGGTGTGGGACAAGGGAGTATTGTAATTCAGTGACTAAAAATAGATTGTTTGTGGCGGGAAAGAAAAAAGGGTTACGATCATTTGATCGTAACCCTTTGAATTCTCTAAGTGGCGCGCCTGAGAGGATTCGAACCTCTGACCTACGGATTCGTAGTCCGGCACTCTATCCAGCTGAGCTACAGGCGCGCGTCGAGAAGAAGTGTTTATGTGTATTCCTCAGAATCGTCAAGCAAAAATTTAATAAAAATTAAAAAAAGTTGCTTTTGCTGTTTTCGTTGAAAACGAGACTCAACTTGGCTGAGGGAACAATAAACAATTTTTCAAAGAACTCGAAATTAAAAAATGGCCACGATTTCGATCGTAACCATTTGATTTTTCTAAGTGGCGCGCCTGAGAGGATTCGAACCTCTGACCTACGGATTCGTAGTCCGGCACTCTATCCAGCTGAGCTACAGGCGCGCGTTGAAGAGGGTTCTATGGAGAAACCCTCTTAAGGTCAAGGGTTATTTTAAATAAAATTCTATTTTTTGTGAACATAATATTGATTTAGATCTTCTTTTGTCTTGTATGTGCTTTAAATAAAAGCTTATTTTTGTTCTTTAATAGTGGGAAAGTTTTTTGTGCTCACAATAGTCATATTCGGCAGAACCCACATGGCCGAGCAGTTTGGGAAATGTTTTTCAATAAATTCAGATCCTTTTTCCGGTCCCATAATAAATACGGTTGTCGCCAAAGCATCGGCTGTCTCTGCATCAGGCGCGACGGTAGTTGTGGCGATACTCTCGGCAGATGATTGCAGCAGTGCCGGGTCGAAAATGTGATGCTTACGCGTTTTATCCTCTTTGGATACTGGCGTGATGAACTGATAATAATCACCAGATCCGCAGACAGCACTGTTTTTTACCGAGATATGTCCGAGGATTCCTTTGCCGCGTGGATTGCGGATGCCGATGGTCCATTCACGGTCACCGAAGACCATGAAGTCTCCTCCTGCTTCGACCATAGCGGTCTTGATGCCGGAAGATTTCAGATGATCAGCAGCGGCATCAATGATGGTGCCTTTGGCAAGACCTCCAAGATCAAGGGCCATACCTTTTCTTGGCAGGAAAACCTTGTTTTCAGCCGGGTCAATTTCCAGCAACCGGTAATTAATCAGGTCTTTATGGCCTGCAAAGCGGCTTTTATCCAAGGCATAGTAGAACGGGGTGGTGGTAATGGCTCCGATTGTTATGTCAAAACTACCGCTCGATTTTTCACTGATTTCAAGACCACGCTTGATAGTTGCAAATGCCTTGTCCGATACTCGTACTGATTTTTTGCCGGATTCATGATTAACCCTGCCTACCGATCCCCGTTTGTTGCGGTGGTCGAGGTCCTTTTGCAGGTGATGCATTATGGCTACGGTTTCTTTAGCTGCTTTTTTGGTTTCTGAATTGTCTCCGCCGGGGATGGTCAGGTTGACCACGGTTCCCATGGCTACATCACTGTAGCGGTAGGTTTGTGGAGTGTTGTTTTGCTTCAGGCTATGCGGAACTAGCATGAGCAGGGTCAGTGTGCTGAGGACGCCAATGGCAAGTCCGGATTTCTTTAATCCTTTTTGTGACATCCCTTCATATAATATGAAGAGGGAACTTATGGCTCCGATTATGGCTGTCAGTTTGAACGGGGTGCTTATTTGACCGCTGGCACTGACCATCAGCCCGCAGAAAAGCGGTCCGGTCATAAAACCGATATTTGCTGCCATGTTAGCTAGTCCCAAGGCTCTGCCTTTTGCGCAGCCGAGCTCGGAGCAGACAGCCATTGATGGGGGCATGGAGATGGCTGCGCCTATGCCGGAAAGGATTCCGGTGAACATAAAGCCGGGAATTGTGGAACAGCTTCCAATAATATAGAGGGCCAGCGCGCTGATGAGCATCCCGGTAGAGGTGGTTAGTCTGCGTTCAAATCCGGCCAGCAACTTTCCAAGGATAGGCAGCAGCAAAACTGTAGTCAGGCTTGGAATGGAAAACAGTAACGCTGTACTGCCGGGACTTAGTTGCAGGGAAGATTTGAGCAGCACCGGATAAAAGGCAATCAGGCTGCCGATGCCCATTCCCCGTCCGAAAAGGGCGGCCATGATGCTTATGAAACTGCGAGGTCCGGCAGATGTTTCCTCTGTCAAATCGTGTTCCGCCGTATGAGTAGGCAGATGCTTGGCGCAGAGTGTGAAAATTATGAAAGCAAGTCCCATGAAAGCGGACATGGTCCCCAGCACAGGCAGGTAATCCTTATCTATATATAATAGGCCGCCCAGCAACGGGCCGAGCAGGAAAGAAGAGTTCATTACAGCAGAGAGCACTGCAAACCGGGAGGAAAGCTTTTCTCCGCCTAAGGAAGCTCCGATGGCGGCCATACTTACCGTGCGTACTGTTCCGGCACAGAGCCCAAGGATAAACTGAATGGCGTAAAGTGTTTCTATGGCCGGGTGGAGCAGATATAATAATGGAAGCAGGAAAGCCAGCCCGCAGGATATAAGTAAGGGCTTGGAACTGCCGTGCGTGTCGGCGTAACTTCCTGAAAGGGGAGCAATTAAAAGTTTCGCAAGGAAGTATCCCGCAAAACCGCTGCCCAGCCACATGCCTCCCGCTTTTTCATCGAGATTCATCAGGGGCAGGGTGAATGTGAAAACTCCGGTCCCCATGGAAGCGGCAAAGACCGCCCCCATTAACAGGGGAATATTGAACCTTGTTAGGTTTTGGCTAAGCTTCTGATTATGAATTGGCATGCTTCTTTGAAAAGATTGTCGATCTGGAAGGGGGTCAGGAATTCGGTGCGTACTGCGCCGACTATATTACCGTAAACCAGATATGATGTATGTGGCAGTGGCACTTCCCGGATGGATCCGTCTTCTATGCCTTGACCTATGTATTCTTCGATACGGTCTATTAACTGTTTGAATTTGTCTGCAATGTGCGTGCGGTCGAGGTGCGGATATTCGTCACTGAAAGGAGAGCTGCGCAGAAGTGTCGGGAAGGTTGTCCGGTTGGCCATTGTGAAATCAAAGTACGCCTGTACGAAAATTCCTAATGCTTCCAGACCGTTTTTCCCCTCTTTTGCTTTATCAGTCAGGATATTCAGCATCTGGTCGATCAGTTCTCGTCCTGATTCGAGAAACAGATTGTCCTTGTTCCCGTAGTAGTGCGATACAAGTCCTGAAGCCACTCCAGCATGGTCGGCAACCATTTTCAGTGTGGTTGCAGTATAGCCGTGTTCACCGAATTGCTCTTGTGCGGCCAGCAGGATTCTTTCTTTTTTGCTCATAAGGGCGGCTCCGTTCTTAGTCTGTCACGGTACGGATTGTCAGATAGAAAACCGTATCTACAGGCGGTTACGAGAATGTATTCATCAATGTAATATAAACATGTCCATCGGACTGTTCCTAGCGGTTAAACAGGACCGCTTTTGAAGCCAGATTCTGACTTTCATATTTTCCTTTAGTCTTCAATAGGAAAATTAACAAGGTTGAATATTGTTAGCTTTATTACTTTTAAAAATATTTTTACGGTTGTTTTGCTGCGTTTCAGAGCAATCTTAATGAATGTTGTTTTGAGCTTAGTTTGAAAAGTAACGTATAAACAATATGTTATGTCGGTGCTATCTTTTATGGCATCGTGTCATTAATGCGCTAGTGCAAAAATTCACGAGGTTGTCAACAAAATTTTCGAAATTGATTGACCAGCCAATTAAGGGATGTTAGAAAGGTTACAACTAAATGGCGAAACAGTCTATACAGAGTGAATTCGCCGTATATTTGACAATGTAAGTTACAGGTTTTGTGATCTGGTTAAATTAAAGTCTCACCGAAGGGGTGGAGGTGTTCTTAGTAGGCACTTCAAACTTTTCGGGTGCCGGGGGATGTATGCCAGTTGTCAGTCAAAACATATCTGCAAAGGATGGGGTGGGACCTGTTCTTGCGGATTCAGGGAAGGTTTGTCTCCAGAGCCGTTTTTGGTTTTTGAGTCAGTCCTTTTTGCTGTTGTTACATTGCCTCTCCTTTTTCCATTCATATAAATCTTATGCCGATCCTGTCCTCAACTACTCCGGGGAATATCGAGGTTCGGCTCCCATAATGCCTTTCTCTGCACATAGCTATACAAACAGCCCGTTCCCGCTTGCGGAAACGGTTACTTCAGCTTGTTCATTACACAGATTCCTTTATCCATTTTCGAAAATATTCCCAATTAAGGGGATTATGCCTTTTAAGCCGGGTATTTAACCCGGTGCCGGATATATGTCCGGGTGGTTTTCTGGGAAGTGGAGTTGCCGGTTTGCGACCGGTAGCGGTTCAGTACCACTGTACTCATGCTGATGAGGTCATGTTGGTAATCCATTAATGCGGGAGAAATTCCGTCAAAGGAGGATGATTATGGCTGTAAATGTAGGTATGCACGTGGCGCGTCCAGGGAAAAGGGATGCGGTCCTCGACTGGCTGCAAATGCTAACTGGTGCCGGACTTGTGGCCTTTATGTGGTGTCACATGATTCTGGTGTCCTCGGTAGTCATTTCGCCCAAGATTATGAACGCCATTGCTCATTTCTTTGAAGCAACATACATGGCGCAGGTCGGTGGCCCTTTGATTTTCTTAACTTTTTTGCTACATTTCGCTCTGGCGGCGAGAAAGATACCTTTCCGTGCGGAAGGGCAGGCAACCATATTGCAGCATGCACAGATGCTGAAGCATCGTGACACCTGGCTTTGGGTTGTGCAGGCCGTGACCGCAATGGTCATCCTCGTAATGGGTGCCATCCACATGTGGGTTGTACTCAATGATCTTCCCATTACTGCCGCAAAGTCGGCGGCCCGTGTAGCTGAAGGCGGATGGATGCTCTTCTATCTGGTTCTTCTGCCCTGCGTTGAACTTCACGTCAGCGTTGGCTTTTACCGCATTGGTGTTAAATGGGGATTTATCAGGACTGAGAACAGGCAGCAGGCTAAGAAGCTTGAATCCATTCTCTTTGCGACCTTTATGGTTATCGGCATCATCACCCTGATCAGGTTCATCACTTTAAGTTAAACGGGGTTCTTAAATGCAAACATATTACTCTGATCTCCTTGTTATCGGCGCCGGATTGGCGGGCGAGCGCGTGGCTGTGGAGGCGGCCCAGGAAGGTTTTGATGTAATCTGTCTCTCAATTGTCCCGGCACGCCGATCTCATTCATCGGCAGCGCAGGGCGGCATGCAGGCCGCACTGGGTAACTGTGCCAAGGGCGAGGGAGACAACGTAGACGTCCACTTCGGCGACACTGTTCGCGGTTCCGACTGGGGCTGTGACCAGGAAGTGGCCCGTCTTTTCGCAGACGCAGCTCCCATTGAGATGCGCAGACTTGCACACTGGGGTGTGCCCTGGAACCGAGTTGTTCCCGGTAAATCCTTCTATTTCAAAGGTGGCGAGAAATTTGAAAAAGAAGAAAAAGAAGAAAAACGCGGTCTGATCACGGCCCGTTCCTTCGGCGGTACCGCTAAATGGCGTACCTGCTACACTTCCGATGGAACCGGACATGCGGTTATGTGTACTATGGATAACCGGTGTGCCGAACTCGGGATTGATGTTTTTGACCGCAAGGAAGCTATCTCCCTCATTCACGATGGCGATAAGTGTACCGGTGCGGTTGTCCGCTGCCTGCGTACGGGCGAACTGGAAGTGTTCCTTTCCAAGGCCACTGCCATCTGCACAGGCGGTTTCGGACGTATCTATAAAGCAACTACCAACGCAGTAATTTGTGATGGCGGTGGACACATTATTGCTCACGATACCGGTGTAGTACCTATCGGTAACCCGGAAGCAATTCAGTTCCACCCCACCGGAATCGTACCCACCGATATTCTGGTAACCGAAGGTTGCCGCGGTGACGGCGGTACGCTCCTTGACGTCAACGAAGAAAGGTTCATGAACATCTATGAACCGGAAAAAGCCGAACTGGCTTCCCGTGACGTTGTTTCCCGCTGGATGACTCACCATATGCGTCAGGGCAAGGGTGTTAAATCCGCTTACGGCGAACACCTCTGGCTGGATATCCGTCATCTCGGAGACAAACATATCTCCACCAAACTGCGTGAAGTAGATGAAATCTGTCATCACTTCCTTAACGTTGACCCCCGTAAACAGCTTATCCCGGTCCGTCCGACCCAGCATTACACCATGGCTGGCGTACGTACCAATAAAGATGGTGCGGTTTACGGCCTCAAGGGTCTGTTCTCCGCTGGTGAGGCTGCCTGCTGGGATATGCACGGTTTTAACCGTCTCGGCGGTAACTCACTTGCTGAAACCGTTGTTGCTGGCGGTATCATCGGTACCAAGATCGTTGAATTCCTCAAGGGTTACGAGACCGATTTCAAAACTTCCCTGGTTGCTGAAGCCGTTCGCAAACAGCAGGATCGTATTGAGAAACTGCGCAGCGGTGCCAACGGTAAGGAAAATGTCTACAGGGTCCGTGAAGAAATGCAGGATGCCCTCATGGAAGGCTGTTTTGTATTCAGAAATGATGCCGGACTCAAAAAATGTATTGATACCTTGCAGGGTACTCTTGAAAAAGCCCGCAATGTCGGCCTTGTCTCCGACGGTCTGGGTGCAAACCATGAATTGGCTGCGGCCCTTAAGATCGAAGGTCAGGTCAAACTGGGCCTGTGTATCGCTAAGGCTGCTCTTGAACGTACTGAAAGCCGTGGTTCCCATAACCGCGAGGATTACACCGCGCGTGATGACAAGAACTGGCTGAACAGAACTCTGGCTTACTGGCGTGAAGGCGCGGATATGCCTGAACTGCAGTACGAAGACGCGACTCCCTGTTACGAGATTCCTCCGGGAGACCGTGGTTATGGCGGCGGTTCCATCATCGAAGCCGACAAGGCCGAGATTGAAGCCAAGATGATCAAGAAATAACCCCTGACAAGGATATAAAAATGAGCAGACAACTCGAATTTGATATATTCCGCTACAATCCTCAGGATAAGGGGTCGGTTCCGCACATGCAGACCTTTGTGCTGGATGAAACCGAGAACATGACTCTGTTTATTGCGCTGAACCGTTTGCGCGAAGAGCAGGACCCCGGCCTGATTTTTGACTTCTGTTGCCGTGCCGGTATCTGCGGTGCCTGTGCAATGGTGGTCAACGGTAAACCCCGTCTGGCCTGCCAGACCAAAACAGTTGACCTTCCTGAACGCATAACCCTGCTGCCCCTGCCCGTATATAAACTGATCGGCGACCTTTCAGTTGATACCGGTGTCTGGTTCAGGGAAATGTATCAGACCACAGAATCATGGATTCATACTACCAAAACCTTTGATCCCAATGCCATTGAAGAGCGTATGGAGAATGAGGTTGCCGAGCAGATCTACGAACTGGAACGCTGCATTGAATGCGGCTGCTGTGTTGCCGCTTGCGGTACCGCACGCCTTCGTGACGACTTCCTCGGTGCTGCATCCTTGAACCGTGTGGCCCGTTTCGTAGTCGACCCCCGCGATCAGCGTACCGACCGCGACTACTTTGAAATTATCGGTAATGATGAAGGTATCTTCGGCTGCATGGGCTTGCTCGGCTGTGAAGATGTCTGCCCCAAGAATCTTCCGTTGCAGAACCAGCTCGGTTTCCTGCGCCGCAAGATGGGTATCACCGCAATCAAGGAAATATTCAGGAAGTAAGCTATGCGTACCATTAAAGCTGAACAGGTTATCGATGCCGTGGCGAAAATGTGCGTAAGCGCAAACCGCTACCTGCCTGAAGACGTGAAAAAGCGTTTTAACGAATGCGCTGCTGCCGAGGATTCCCCGGCAGCCAAGGAAGTGTTCAGACAGATCAAAGAAAACTGGGAGCTGGCTGCTGAATCCGGTCTGCCTCTGTGTCAGGATACCGGATTGGCTGTCTTCATAGTTGAAATGGGCGAAGATGTGCGTGTTGAAGGCATGAACATCCGTGACGCCATCAACGAAGGTACCCGTAAAGGTTACGAAGAGGGATTCCTGCGCAAGTCTTCCTGCGATCCTCTGACCCGTGCCAATACCAAGGACAACACCCCGGCCATTATCCATTTTGACATTGTCCCCGGTGACAAGATCAAAATCACTTTCATGGCTAAGGGTGGCGGTTCCGAGAACATGAGCCGGGTGACCATGCTTGCTCCGGCACAGGGCTGGGAAGGCATCAAGAAATTCGTCATCGAACGTGTTGCCGAAGCCGGACCCAACCCATGTCCCCCGACAATGGTAGGTATCGGCGTGGGTGGAACTTTTGAATATTCCGCACTGCTGGCTAAAAAATCCTTGATGCGCAAAGTGGGCGAGCCCCATCCTGATCCTGAGATTGCCAAGATGGAAGCTGAGCTCATGGAAGAGATCAACAAGCTCGGCATCGGGCCCATGGGACTGGGCGGCAAGACTACCGTCTTTGACGTCAAGATCGAAATGCGCCCCTGCCACATTGCGTCCCTGCCGCTGGCGGTGAACATCCAGTGCCATTCTTCAAGGCACGAGGAGGTGGAACTCTAATGGCTGAATACAAACTTACCACCCCGCTTACTGATGAAGATATGGTCCAGCTCAAGGCCGGAGATGTGGTCAAACTGACCGGAACCATCTATACCGCCCGCGATGCTGCGCACAAAAGGCTTTGTGACCTGCTTGATAAAGGAGAGGAACTGCCTTTCGATTTGAAAGGTTCGGTGGTTTATTACGTAGGCCCCAGTCCGGCTCCTCCGGGCAAACCTATCGGTTCTGCCGGCCCGACCACAAGTTACCGCATGGACACCTATGCACCCCGTCTGCACAGTCTCGGCCAGAAGGCCAGCATAGGTAAGGGTAAACGTAATGATGAGGTGAAGCAGGCCCTGAAGGATTATAAAGCTGTTTATTTCGGAGCTACCGGAGGTGCTGGTGCTCTGCTTTCCATGTGCATCAAGGAAGCGAAAGTTATCGCTTTTGATGAACTTGGCCCCGAAGCCATCCGGGAATTGACTGTTGAGGAATTTCCTCTGCTGGTCATCAATGATTCCCACGGTGGAGAATTGTACGCCGTCCCCGATCGTAAGGCGGCTGGTCTTGAGTAAACGTCGGAATTTGCAACCGACTAATTAAGGAGAATACTTATGGCTCTTTTCACTAAACAGGAAGCTCTCGATTATCATTCCAAAGGTAGAAGAGGTAAAGTGGAAGTCGTTCCCGTAAAACCTTGCAATACCCAGAAAGACCTTTCCATGGCTTACAGCCCCGGTGTTGCCGAAGCCTGCAAGGAAATTGCTGAAGATAAAGAGAAATCCTATCTCTACACCGGCCGTGGAAACCTTGTTGCGGTTGTTTCCAACGGTACTGCTGTTCTCGGTCTCGGTAATATCGGTCCTGAAGCCGGTAAACCGGTTATGGAAGGTAAGGGTGTTCTCTTCAAGGTTTTCGCAGACGTTGACGTTTACGACATCAACCTTGACGTTACTGATCCTGATGAGCTCTGCAACATCGTAAAAGCCCTTGAGCCTACCTTCGGCGGTATCAACCTTGAAGATATCAAGGCTCCTGAGTGCTTCTACATTGAAGAAAAGCTTAAAAAAGAAATGAATATCCCGGTCTTCCACGATGACCAGCACGGTACCGCGATTATTTCCGGTGCGGGCCTGATCAACGCTGCTGAAATAACCGGTAAGAAAATTGAAGATATGCGTCTGGTTGTTTCCGGCGCAGGTGCTGCGGCTATCGCTTGCACCAACTTCTATATGGCTCTGGGTATCAAGCGTGAAAATGTTGCCATGTTCGACTCTCGCGGTCACATCAACAAGAGCCGTGAAGGTCTGAATGAGCAGAAACTTCAGTTTGCAACTGACAAGGAATATAAAGACCTTGCAGACGCGATGAATGGTGCTGACCTCTTCCTCGGTCTTTCCGTTAAGGGAATGGTAACCAAGGAAATGGTTAAATCTATGGCTGATTCTCCGATCATTTTCGCCTGCGCGAACCCCGATCCTGAAATCTCCTATACTGATGCCAAAGAAGCCCGCCCTGACGCAATCATGGGTACCGGACGTTCCGACTTCCCCAACCAGGTTAACAATGTTCTCGGTTTCCCTTTCATCTTCCGCGGTGCACTTGATGTAAACGCAAGTGCCATCAATGAAGAAATGAAAATTGCTGCGGCAACTGCTCTTGCTGCTCTGGCAAAAGAACCGGCTCCGGATTACGTCTGCGAAGCTTATGGTGTGGATAAGCTCGAATACGGCATCGACTACATCATTCCCAAACCGCTCGACCTGCGTCTGATTGAATGGGAATCCGCCGCTGTTGCACAGGCTGCAATGGATACCGGTGTAGCACGCAAGAAGATTGATATCGAAGAATACAAGAAAGAACTGCGCGAACGTCTGGCTGCTTCCAGAAAACGCGTCGGAGAGTTTCTTGATACTTATGATTTAGATATCTAGCTCTGATACGCTTCGCCGTTACGTGTGGCAAAGCGTCATTTGATTGAAAGAATTACCCCTCCCGGTCTTTCCGGGCCGGGAGGGTACAAAAATGGTGATGAGGTCCTGTATGTAAAGTATCGGCAGTCCTGACGGATCAGGCAGGTGTTTTCCTGATGCGCTGACAACCCGATTTTGATGTACCTATCATTTCCGGGGCAGAGGGGAGCATTCTTTCCGTAGGGGAGGCCATAAGCTCAAGTGAGGGACTATGAGCGATCAACAAGACAGTGGTAACGGACGTAGAATCGGTTTTTTCTTAGGACCGATAGTCTTTCTTCTTATGCTTCTTCTTCCGGCTCCAGAGGGAATGAATCCGGCAGCATGGAAGGTTGCGGCAGTAACGGCTTTGATGGCTATCTGGTGGATCACTGAAGCCATTCCTATTCCTGCAACATCTTTAATTCCTATCGCATTTTTTCCGCTTCTGGGTGTAATGAAATCCGCAGCGGCTTGTGCTCCTTATGCGAACCATCTTATTTACCTGTTCATGGGTGGCTTTTTTCTGGCAGTTACCATGGAAAGGTGGAACCTGCACAGGCGTATTGCCCTGCATACCATTAAAACAGTGGGAACCAGCCCCGGACGCATGATCCTCGGATTTATGATCGCTACCGGGTTTCTTTCCATGTGGGTTTCCAACACTGCAACAACCATGATGATGGTTCCCATCGGTCTGGCTGTTATCCAGCAGGCCACCGGATTTGATTCCAAAGATCTTAGAGCCTGTGCCAATGCGGGTCCTGAATCCAACTTCGGTAAATGTCTCATGCTCGGTATCGCCTATGCTGCTTCCATGGGTGGTGTCGGTACCATTATCGGTACTCCTCCGAATACCGTTATGGTCGGCATGGTAGACAAAATGTACGGTGTGCAAATCGGTTTCGGCCAGTGGATGCTTTACGGCGTTCCTCTTGCTACAATTATGATCGGCGTTTCATGGTGGCTGCTGACCAGAGTTCTTTTTCCTGCCAAAGGATTGGAACTTGCCGGTGGTGAAGCCATTATTGATAAGGAAATCGAAGCTCTTGGACCCATGTCCAAGGAAGAAAAGTACATCGTTGTTGTCGGTTGTTTCGTTGCCGCATTCTGGTTATCCCGGGGATTCATTAAACCTTTGGTTAAGGATTTCTGGCCTAATTTCGGTTTCGTACACGATGCTACCATCGGTATTCTGGGTTCATTGATTCTGTTTGCCATTCCCACCAACTTCAAGAAGGGCGAATTCCTTCTTGATTGGAAAACCGCAGTTAAGATTCCGTGGGACGTAATCCTGCTCTTCGGTGGTGGTTTGGCAATTGCCAACGGCTTCTCAAAGACCGGTCTGGCAAGCTTCATCGCTTCAAGATTGACCATGCTTGATGGTATGACTCTCCTGATGTTCGTTGCCATCGTGGTTCTGATCACTATCTTCTTAACTGAAATCACATCAAATACCGCCACCGCGACATTGCTCGTACCCATTATGGGTAAGTGCGGCAATCGCCATGGGCGTACATCCTTTTGCCACCATCGTTGGTGCCTGTGTTGCAGCTTCCTTTGCATTCATGCTTCCGGTTGCGACTCCGCCCAACGCCGTTGTGTTCGGTTCCGGCTGTGTAAGCATCAAACAGATGGCTTCAGCAGGTTTCTGGCTCAACATGATCGGTGCGGTCCTGATCACTCTCTCAGTGGTCTATCTGCTTCCGGTTCTTTGGGGCATCAATTTAAGTGTCCTCCCAGACTGGGCTGTTATGCCTAAGTAACACCCCCTACGTTTCCGGGCGGCCAGCTCCGCCCGGAAACTGATTTTTCAAGTTATTTAAAATAGTTCTTTGATATTTCTCTGCAGCCGTATGGTTGCGGATTCCATATCTGCGTCCGAAATTCGGACCGGGAGACACCGGATGTTCCGCAAGCATCCTCCGGCAGGGTCACACCTGTTTGCCTTTTAGCGCTACAAAGGGTTGCAGCTTATATTCAAGGCAGCACGGCGGACCTCATCAGCACCTCCAGTGGCCGCTGCCGGGTGTCTCCGAACCAGACGTTTGATAAAGCGCTATCTGCTTTGTTGCTGCGAAAAAGGCTGAAACTCACGTATGTTTGGATACGCATCGTTCCAGCCTTTTTCTTGCGCCTCGCATCTAGCACTTTCTTAAACGTCTGGCAGATGGAGCTTTTTCCGTGACCTGATTGACGTGATTAAAAATGAAAGATTTGGTATTAGTTAATTCCCACGCAGTAACTGAATTCAGGAGAAAGAATGTCTAAGAGCTTATATATTGCGGCGACAGAGGCCCGGAGCGGAAAATCTGCAATTGTTCTCGGGGTTATGCAGCTGCTTTTGACCCACCTGCGTAAGGTGGCGATTTTCAGACCCATCATTCACGACAACTTCCATGAACGTGATCACGATATTGATCTAATTCTGCGTCATTTTAAACTTCCGCAGGACTACAAAACAACCTACGCCTATACCCAGAGTGAGGCCACACGTCTGCTTAATGATGGTAAGCATTCGTTGCTTATGGAAAACATTCTCGATCGCTTCAAGAAGCTGGAAGAGGATTATGATTTCGTACTCTGCGAGGGGACAGATTATCTCGGGGGGGAGGCGGCAGTTGAATTTGAGATAAATCTTGATGTAGCCAGTAATCTGGGCTGTCCGGTTCTGGCAGTACTCAATGCTATGGACAGTTACGAAGATGAAATCTGCGATCTTGCCAACCGCACCGTTGCCATGTTTGAGGAAAAAGGGCTGGATGTTATTTCGGTCATGGTCAACCGTGCAGCCAAGGAATTTTCTCCGGATCTAGGTGAAAGGCTGAGACGCTGTCTCAAAAGCGAAAGCAGTCCTCTGGTCTACGTACTGCCCGATGACAAGCGGCTGGGTAATCCGACCATGTCTGACGTTGTTAAATGGTTGGACTGCCGGGTGCTTTACGGACGTGACCGCCTTGATACGCCCATCGACAATTATGTTGTTGCGGCTATGCAGATTGAAAATTTTCTTAAGTACGTCAATGACGGCAGCCTGATCATTACTCCCGGCGACCGTTCCGACATTATTCTCGCCAGCTTGTCCTCGCGTCTTTCCGATGCTTACCCAAATGTCTCCGGAATTCTGCTTACCGGAGGAATCAAACCGGCCATGACCGTCCATCACTTAATAGAAGGATGGAAGGGCGTTCCCCTGCCTATTCTGGTTGCTCCGGGCCATACCCATAAGACCGCCCAGATCCTGCGCGGTCTGCATGGTAAGATTGATCCGGAAAATCAGGTTAAGGTACTTTCGGCCATGGGACTTTTTGAGACCTGTGTGGATTCGCATGAATTGCAGCAGAAATTGGTTTCCAGCCGTTCCACAAGAATTACGCCCTATATGTTTGAGCACACACTGTTGCACAAGGCCCGTGAGAATAAGCAGCACATAGTTTTACCCGAAGGCAAGGAGGAGCGAATCCTGCGGGCTGCGGATATTCTGCGCCGTAGGGATGTTGTCAATCTTACCCTGCTTGGGAATGAACAAGAGATCAAGAAGACTGCTTCGGATATCGGCATCAGCCTGAACGGTATAGAAATCGTTGATCCGGTAAAGTCAGAGTATTTTGACCGTTTTGTGGATGAATATTTCGAGCTGCGCAAGCATAAGTGCATTGTAAAGGATGATGCCCGTGACCGCATGAGCGATCCCACCTATTTTGGAACCATGATGGTGTATACTGGAGTCGCTGACGGCATGGTTTCCGGTTCCATTACCACCACGGCTCAGACTATTCGTCCGGCCTTTGAATTCATCAAAACCAAGCCCGGTTTTTCCATTGTTTCCAGTGTATTTCTCATGTGCCAGAATGACCGGGTAATGGCGTATGGTGATTGCGCGGTGAATCCTAATCCTAATGCACAGGAACTTGCCGAGATTGCTATCAGTTCCGCACATACAGCGAAAATATTTGGTATTGAACCAAAGGTAGCCATGCTTTCATATTCCACCGGAGAATCCGGCAAGGGACAGTCTGTGGATAAAGTCAAAGAGGCAACTGAGCTGGTTCGCAAAATAGCACCTGAAATTGCAGTGGAAGGGCCTTTGCAGTTTGATGCCGCTGTGGACCCGGATGTTGCTGCTGAGCTTATGCCGGACAGCGATGTCGCGGGACAGGCCACAGTTCTGATTTTCCCTGATTTAAATACCGGAAACAATACCTACAAGGCCGTGCAGCGATCCCAGCCGGAATCTGTTGCCATCGGTCCGGTCTTGCAAGGCTTGAAAAAACCGGTCAACGACCTGAGTCGCGGATGTACTGTACGTGATGTTGTCAACACTGTGGCTATTACTGCTATTCAGGCCATTGCGGAAAAGGGGATATAAAAAAGGATTCAACTTAAACCGAGCGGTAAACCGTTCCGCATCGTTCACTTGATGAGGAGATGGAAAAAATGAAAATCAAATTATGTGATTTAATGCAGCGTTGGTTTTTATGCCTTTCTCTGGTTGTTGTGATGATGTTGTTTCTACCTGTTAAATCAGCATGGCCCTGTTCTCGAATTCTATATGAAACGGGAGCAGGGACATACATTACAGGTAGGAGTATGGATTGGAGTGACCCTGCAGCAAAGACACGTCTGTGGGTTTTTCCACGAGGAATGGAACGTGACGGAGGTACCGGTAAGAAAGCTATACAGTGGACTTCAAAGTATGGCTCAGTCGTCACTTCCTTTTATGATATAGCAACTGCCGATGGCATGAATGAAGTCGGGCTTGCCGGAAACGTTCTTTATCTTGCTGAAACTGATTATGGTGATGCCTCAAAAACCGGAAAGCCTACCATCAAAATTGGTGCATGGTTGCAGTATTATCTGGATAATTTCGCTACGGTGAAAGAAGCTGTAAATGCTATGGTGCCCCCTCCATTTTCTGTAGTGGCTCCTACTTTACCTAACGGGCGGGAAGCCACTGTGCATGTCTCTTTGTCCGATGCTACTGGGGATTCGGCCATTTTTGAGTATTTAGGTGGAAAGCTCATAATTCATCATGGCTCGGGATATAAGGTTATGACCAATTCGCCCACTTATGATCAGCAGCTTGCATTGAATGCATACTGGGATCAGATAGGTGGAAATAGTTTTTTACCGGGCACAATCAGTGCTGCCGACCGTTTCGTAAGATTAAGTTACAATCTGAAATCATCGCCTAAATTTAAAGATCCTAAGCTCGCGGTAGCCTCTGTTTTCTCACAAATGCGTGCGATCAGCGTTCCTCTCGGTATGGCTGACCCTGATCATCCGAATATTTCCATGACTCTTTGGCGGACAGTGTCGGATCAAGGATCGAAAGTTTACTATTTTGATTCAGCTATCATGCCTTCTGTGTGCTGGGTAGATTTTAGTAAGGTGGATTTCAAGAAAGGTTCGGGAGCAAGGCAAATTGATATCGGCACGGAGACAGAGCTTGCAAATGAAGTCTCCGCTGAATTCACGCCTGCGGAACCTTTTAAATGGTAGCATTGTAATAAATAACCGTGAAAATTATTTTGTGTGATTGAATGCACTTCCAAAGGTAAATCTCGAACCTCGAGGACGGATATGAACCTTGCAAGTGCCGGTGTCTCAGGCATTTTGAACGGCTGATCAACTTTTTTGCATTTATCAGCCCGGAAGCAGTGAAATACGGGTAGGCAACGCATATGGTCATGTGTTACACTTTTCGGCGCACGCCTTCCCAACCATAAAGACACGGAGAATAATGTAATGGCAAAAAAAATGAAAACCATGGATGGTAACCAAGCCGCTTCCTACGTAGCATATGCTATGTGTGAAACTGCCGCCATCTATCCTATTACCCCCTCATCCCCCATGGCCGAACTGGCTGACGAATGGGCTGTTCAGGGTGTGAAGAATATTTTCGATACCACCATGGAAGTCCGCGAGTTGCAGTCTGAAGCCGGTGCCGCCGGTGCTCTGCACGGTGCTCTGGCTGCAGGTAACCTTTCCTGTACCTTCACCGCATCTCAGGGCCTGCTGCTGATGATCCCCAACATGTACAAGATTGCGGGCGAACTTCTTCCTACTGTTTTCCATGTATCCGCTCGCGCACTTGCAGGACAGGCTCTGTCCATCTTCGGTGACCATCAGGACGTAATGGCCTGTCGCCAGACCGGATTTGCAATGCTTGCTTCCAACTCTGTTCAGGAAGCTCTTGACCTCGCGCTGGTTTCCCACCTTGCTACCGTTGAATCCAGCATTCCTTTTGTTCACTTCTTCGACGGCTTCAGAACCTCCCACGAAGTTCAGAAAATTGAGCTGATCGATTACGAAGATATGGCCGCAGCCCTTAACTGGGATAAAGTCCGTGATTTCCGCGACCGCGCTCTGAACCCTGAGCACCCGCATACCCGCGGTACCGCTCAGAACCCGGACATTTACTTCCAGGCCACTGAAGCAATCAACCCTTACCGTGACGCCGTTCCCGGTTATGTTGAAGACGCTATGGCTAAAGTTAAGGACATCACCGGTCGTGAATACAAACTTTTCGACTACGTAGGTCATCCCGAAGCGGAAGACATTATCGTTGCGATGGGGTCCGGCTGTGAAGCAATTGAGGAAACCATTGAAAAGCTGGTTGCTGAAGGCCAGAAAGTCGGTCTGGTAAAAGTACGCCTGTATCGTCCTTTCTCCATCGAGCACCTCGGTCGCGCTATCCCCGCAACCTGCCAGCAGATCACTGTTCTGGACCGCACCAAAGAAGGCGGCGCAATCGGTGATCCCCTGTACCTCGATGTCTGCACCGCACTGAAGGAAATGAACATCGACCTGCCCGTTTACGCAGGACGTTACGGTCTTGGCTCCAAGGAATTCACTCCTGCCATGATCAAGGCTATTTACGACAACATGAAGTCTCTGGCTCCCAGACATCACTTCACTGTTGGTATCAACGATGACGTTACCCGTCTTTCCCTCGAAGTGGGCGAAAGCATCGATACCACCCCCGAAGGTACTGTTCAGTGCAAATTCTGGGGTCTGGGTTCCGATGGTACTGTCGGCGCAAACAAGCAGGCCATTAAAATTATCGGTGATAAAACCGATATGTACGCACAGGGTTACTTTGCCTACGACTCCAAAAAGTCCGGCGGTATCACCGTATCCCACCTGCGTTTCGGTAATAGCCCGATTAAGTCCACTTACCTCGTTGAGATTGCAGACTTCATCGCTTGTCACAACCCCAGTTACGTAAAGCTTTACGATCTGCTGGACGGTATTCGTGAAGGCGGTACCTTCCTGCTGAACACCAGCATGGGACTTGAAGAGCTGGAAGCAGAACTGCCCGCAAAACTGCGTCGCAAGATTGCTCAGAACAAGCTCAAGTTCTACGTAATCGACGGTGTTAAGATCGCAGGTGAAGTTGGACTCGGCGGACGTATCAACATGGTTATGCAGACCGCATTCTTCAAACTGGCAAACGTCATTCCCTTTGAAGATGCAGTCAAATACCTCAAAGAATCCATTCAGGATGCTTACGGCAAGAAGGGCGAGAAGATCGTCAACATGAACAACGCTGCAGTTGATCAGGCCGAAGCAAACCTTATTGAAATTAAATATCCCGAAAGCTGGGCAACCGCAGAAGATGAAGAAGCTCCTGAAGTTTTCGAGCCTGAATTCATCACTGATGTTGTTAAACCTATCCTCGCTCAGAAGGGTGACGATCTTCCGGTCAGCGCATTCTCTCCTGACGGACGTTTCCCCATGGGTACCTCCCGCTTTGAAAAACGCGGTGTTGCCATCATGGTTCCCGAGTGGATCATGGATAACTGCATCCAGTGCAACCAGTGCTCCTTTGTTTGTCCGCACAGTGCCCTGCGCCCCGTGCTCGTAGACGAAGAAGAAATGAAGATTGCACCTGAGTCCTTTGAAACCATGGAAGCCAAGGGCAAAGGCATGGAAGGTCTTAAGTACCGCATGCAGGTTAACACCCTTGACTGTCAGGGTTGCGGTAACTGCGCAGATATCTGCCCCGCTAAGGAAAAAGCTCTGGTCATGAAGCCTCTGGCTACTCAGACTGAAAAAGAAGTTCCCAACTACGACTTCTCCGAAATCGTATCCTTCAAGGATCGCATCCTGCCTCGCACCAGTGTTAAGGGCAGCCAGTTCCAGCAGTCCCTCATGGAATTCTCCGGCGCATGTGCCGGTTGCGGTGAAACTCCTTATGTTAAGGTTCTCACCCAGCTCTTCGGCGAACGCATGATCATTGCTAACGCAACCGGTTGTTCCTCCATCTGGGGCGCATCCGCACCTTCCACTCCTTACTGCGAGAACATCGAAGGTCACGGTCCTGCTTGGGGTAACTCCCTCTTCGAAGATGCTGCTGAATACGGCTTCGGTATGGAAATGGCTATCTCCAACCGTCGCGACCGTCTCAAAATGCAGATGGAACAGGCTCTTGAGCTGGACATCTCTGACGAACTCAAAGAAGCCCTCAAAGGCTGGATTGAAAATAAAGATGATGCTGCCAAGTCTCTCGAATACGGCGACAAGCTGCGTGAACTTCTTGCAGTAGAAGCTGACAACTATGACCTGCTGCTCGAAATCGAAGAGCAGGAAGACATCTTCACCAAGAAGTCCGTATGGTGCTTCGGTGGTGACGGTTGGGCATATGACATTGGTTTCGGTGGTGTTGACCACGTTCTCGCTTCCGGCAAGGACATCAACATCCTCGTTATGGATACCGAAGTGTACTCCAACACCGGTGGTCAGGCTTCCAAGGCAACCCCGCTTGGCTCCATCGCTAAGTTTGCTGCCGCAGGTAAGCACACTTCCAAGAAAGACCTCGGCCGCATGATGATGAGCTACGGCTACGTTTACGTTGCTTCCATCTCTATGGGTGCTAACAAGAATCAGGTCATGAAGGCTTTCCTTGAAGCTGAAGCATACCCCGGACCTTCCCTGATCATCGCTTACGCTCCCTGCATCAACCAGGGTATCCGTAAGGGTATGGGTAAAACCCAGCTTGAAGGTAAGCTCGCAGTTGAGTCCGGCTACTGGCCGCTTTACCGCTTTGACCCCCGCCGCGAAGAAAACGGCGAGAATCCGCTGGTTGTTGAATACAAAGAACCTGACGGAACCCTGCAGGAATTCCTTTCCGGTGAAAACCGCTACGCAATGCTTGAGCGTATGATGCCTGAAGCATCCAAGACCATGCGTGCCGGTATCGAAAAGGATTGCAAGCAGAGATACAAAATGCTTAAGCAGCTTTCCGAAATGGATTATTCTCACGAGTAATCAGGTCGCTGTAAAAGTTTTAGTACAAAACGAGGCCCCCGTATCCGATGGATACGGGGGCCTTTTAACTTTATGTAAATTGTTTGCTAGCCTTTACCTTTGGTCTTGGTTTTTCCGGGCTGAGCATTCTTTTCAATGTAGTCGATGAGTTGTCCGGCCACATCGATATCAGTAGTTTTTTCAATTCCTTCGAGTCCGGGAGAAGAGTTAACTTCCATGACTACCGGACCGTGGTTTGAACGCAGGATATCCACCCCGCAGAATCCTAGTCCCATGATTTTGGCACTGCGAACTGCGGTTGAGCGTTCTTCAGGTGTGATTCTTACCTGAGTGGCAGAGCCTCCCTGATGCAGGTTGGAACGGAAATCACCTTCACGTCCCTGCCTTTTCATGGAAGCAATAACCTTGCCCCCGACGACGAGACAGCGAATGTCCGAACCGGATGCTTCAGAGATAAATTCCTGCACAAGTATGTTCGCCTCAAGACCTTTGAATGCCTCAATGATGCTGGCTGCGGTGTTTCTGGTTTCCGCAAGTACAACGCCCTTGCCCTGTGTGCCTTCCAGCAGTTTGATAACGAGCGGAGCACCGCCGACAATATCAATCAGGTCTTCTGTGTACTGAGTTGAGTGGGCGAAGGCAGTCACAGGAAGTCCGATTCCTTTGCGGGCCAGAAGCTGCAAACTGCGCAGTTTATCACGCGAACGGGTGATGGCTACTGATTCGTTGACACAATAAACACCCATCATTTCAAACTGGCGGACAACCGCACAGCCATAAAATGTAATGGATGCGCCGATGCGCGGGATGATTGCATCAAATCCCTCAAGCTTTTCACCCTTATAAAGAATACTGGGGTTGTGAGATGTGATGTTCATATAGCAGCGCAGGGGGTTGATTACCCGCACTTCATGTCCACGTGCATTGCAGGCTTCCACAAGAGAATTAGTAGAGTATAGTTCCCGTTTACGAGAAAGGATGCCGATTTTCATTCGTGCCTCCCAAAATTTTTATTTGTAAAATTCAGCAGCGTGCTTTCTGCCCAGCAGATATGATCCGGCTGGATCAACAATTAACCGTTCTTCCATGGCTGTTCTACCCAGAAGCATCCTAAATCTCATGGAATCACGGTTGGTCAGGGTAAGCTCAATATCCCAACTCATGTTGCCCATAATGATTTTTGAACTGATCACAGGCCGATCTTCGCTTATGCCTCCAGAGTTGGTGACTGTGCGGAAGTCAATGACCGGCGCTTCACAGAAAACTTCAATGTCGGTACGTTTCTGGATTGGATGAATACCAAACCGAATCCATTTTTGACCGTCACGTTCAAAAAAATCCTGCTGGAAAGAATGCAGACAGGAAGTTTTCGCTCCGGTATCAGTTTTGAATTTGATAGCCGGAATATTCAATTGCGGGAAAGCTCCCCATTCCCTCCAGCCGATGACCGTCTTCCCCTGTATGTTTTCAGGACAGTTCATAAGCTGCTCCTTGAGTATGAATTGTGTAGAAAAATGAAGCATGATGCAGAATAATCAAGTCTAATTGAGTATATCCTCTCTCTAAGTGAAAGCATGCTTCTATTTATAGCGAGGTAGGGCATATAGCTCTCAGCTGTGAAATGCAAGCAAAAAATCAAGCTCTGCAATTTGTGGTATTTGAATACACGATCAGGCCCGGCTTGCAAAAAGCCGCGTTTCAGGCAACAAGGGAACCACTTTTGTTAAGGAGTCTACTATTGACAGCAATAAATGCAGCCTCACCTCTTGATGACAAAGTGGCTCACAGTGCCGGGCTTATGTCCGGCATGTTGGAAATGTATCCGCCGGAACGGATTGCCGTGGCTTGGACCGGTGGCAAGGATTCTACTGTAGTACTGGCCCTTTGGCGAGAGGTTCTTAAGAATAAAGGGAAGGAAGCTTCGTTGGTGCTGGTGCCGCAGGCTTTATCCATTGATACCGGGATAAAATTTCCTGAAGTGATGGCCTTTCGGGATCGCATTGCTTTGCAATGGGGAGTGGATGTTAAGGTTATCCGGCCTGACGTAGACCTCTCAAGTTATCCCATAGCTGAGAATCCGGTGAAGTGTTGCGCTGATCTGAAGATTAAGCCTTTGCAGAAAGCTATAGATGAATTTGAAATAGACCTGCTCATCACCGGAATACGCCGAGATGAACATCCCAGCAGGGCTGGACGCAGGTTCATGGAAGTACGTGATGAGCCGGACCACACTCTACTCAATCCGATACTTGAGTGGACGGAGATGGATATCTGGTCGTTTATCACCATGCACCAGATTCCACATTGTGAGCTCTATGACCAAGGCTATCGTTCCCTTGGCTGCAAACCCTGCACAGCTAAAGGCGGAAATAGCGAACGCGATGGCCGCAGTGCAGAAAAAGAGCGCAATTTGGAGCAGCTTACTTCCATGGGATATTTTTAAAAATAGTTATGATGCGCTTTGCGCTTTTGATGAAGGGATTTCGCCTCCGGCGGCCAAAGAAACTTTTTGAAAAAAGTTCCTCTGGACTCTTCAAAAACTTTTATTTGGGCTTCGCCTCTACGCATTGTATGACTTGCGAGCCTTTATTATAAAGAGAGTTTTTCGATATGAGAGTTAATTTTTGTTTGTCCAGTTATGAGGTTCATGAGTCTTGGCGTGGATTTTTTACCCTTCCGAGGATGATGGAATTGGATCGCATCAGTTCTTCCATCGGTAAGGATTTTACACCCAATGCTGATAAAGTATTGCGTTTCTGTGAGACTGATCTTTCTAATATGAAAGTCGTGATCCTTGGTCAGGACCCTTACCCTCAGATGGGTGTTGCTACAGGCAGGGCCTTTGAGGTTGGCGATATCAAGACATGGGCGGAGCTGAAGCGCAATGCTTCCTTGGTCAATATCCTCAAGCTCATGCATAAGAACTATCTTCAGGCTGAAGAAGTTGAAGGCATCGCCAAGATCAGAACTGATATTGAATCCGGTAAATTCCCGGTTTTGCCTCCGAAAAAACTTTTCAACCATCTTGAAGAAGAGGGCGTTCTTTTCATGAACACCGCTTTGACCTGCCAGCTTGAGAATCCCGGCAGCCATACTGAAATCTGGCGTGATTTCTCCTCTGCTCTTTTGCAGTATATTCAGCAGAAAAATGCATCAGCAAAATGGTTGCTCTGGGGTAAAGATGCACAGGAATTCGCATCCTTCGTACCGGAAAACCAGAAACTGACCAGCTATCACCCGCGTCTGTTTAATAAGACTCCCGGCTCCTTCCTTGGTGAGAACCATTTTGCCGATTGTCCCGAAATCAACTGGGTTAAATAAGTTTTAACCAATCTAATTTATTATTTGGCACAACTTTGCTATCCCCGGACGCGAAGCCTAATAATAGGTTTTGAAAAGGGGAGTCCAGAGGGGAAAAACTTTTGCAAAAGTTTTTCCCCTCTGGCCGCCGGAGGCCTTAAAAAGCGAGCCTTGGCTCTTATAACAATATGTATTATGCTACCGCGCACGTTATTTTTATATTAGCTGCCAAACTGAATAAATCAGGTGAAAAATGATTAATAGAAAAAAGACCCGTGAGCTGTTCATCGGGGATGTTGGTATTGGTGGAGATAACCCGATCAGGGTACAGTCCATGTGCAACACCGACACCCGTGACGCCCTTTCCACCCGGGCACAGATTGACGCATTGGCAGAAGCCGGATGCGAAATTGTGCGTGTTGCCGTACCGGACGAAGAAGCTGCTAAAGCCCTGCCGCAGATCCGTAAGGGATCTCCGGTCCCGCTGGTGGCGGATATTCATTTCGATTACCGTCTGGCTCTTTCCGCTATGGAAGCCGGTATTGATGCCCTGCGCATTAACCCCGGCAACATCGGAGGCGAGGATAAGGTTGATTCCGTGGTCTCTGCTGCCAAGGAACGTAATGTCCCCATTCGTATCGGCGTTAACGGCGGTTCATTAGACAAAGCACTGCTTGCCAAATATGGCGGTCCGACCCCTCAGGCAATGGTTGAAAGCGCACTGGAGCACGTGGCTCTGCTGGAAAAGAGAAATTTCTACAATACCAAGATTTCCCTGAAATCTTCATCAGTGCTGAACACCATTGCTGCTTACAAATTGCTGGCAGAAAAGGTGGATTACCCGCAGCATGTTGGCATCACAGAGGCCGGAACACTGGTGCGCGGCGCGGTTAAATCTTCCGTAGGACTGGGTATTCTGTTCTGGGAAGGCCTTGGCGATACCATGCGCGTTTCCCTGACCCATGATCCGGTGGCGGAAGTGGGCGTTGCCTGGGAAATTTTGCGCTCACTTGGTTTGCGTGAACGCGGACCTGAGATTGTTTCCTGCCCCACCTGCGGACGGACCGAGATTGAACTCATTGATCTGGCCCAGAAGGTGGAAGACAACCTGCGCGGTGTTGAAGATGTCTTTACCGTTGCGGTCATGGGCTGCGTGGTTAACGGTCCTGGAGAGGCACGCGAAGCTGACATCGGTATTGCTGGTGGCCGTGGACTGGGTATCATCTTCCGCAAGGGCGAAGTAATCCGCAAAGTTAAGGGCGATGAAAATCTGCTGCCTGAATTTATGAAAGAAATAGAATTATTCCTGAAAGAAAAGAGAGGACAATAAATGCGTTTAAGCCGTTACTATATTCCCACATTGAAAGAAGACCCTTCCGAAGCGGAAGTGGTTTCCCATAAACTGCTCATGCGTGCGGGTATGATCCGCAAGCTGACCAGTGGTATTTACAACTACCTGCCGCTGGGCCTTAAGTCCGTGAACAAGGTTGCCGCCATCGTGCGCGAGGAAATGAACCGTGCGGGTGCACTGGAAGTGCTCATGCCTATGGTTCAGCCCGGTGACCTCTGGCAGGAGACCGGACGTTGGGATTACTACGGTAAGGAACTGCTTCGCGTTAAAGACCGTCACGGCCGTGATTACTGCCTTGGACCCACCCACGAAGAAGTTATTACCGACCTCGTTCGCGGCGAAGTAAAATCCTACAAGCAGCTTCCTCTCAATCTGTATCAGATTCAGACTAAATTCCGTGATGAAATCCGTCCCCGCTTCGGACTGATGCGCGGTCGTGAATTCATCATGAAAGATGCATATTCCTTTGATAAAGATGAAGCCGGAGCAGAAGAATCCTATCGCGGTATGTTCGAAGCTTACAAGAAAGCTTTCTCCCGCATCGGGCTGAACTTCCGTCCCGTTCAGGCTGATTCCGGTGCTATCGGCGGTGACTTTTCTCACGAATTTCACGTGCTGGCCGATACCGGTGAAGATACCATCGCGGTCTGCAAGGATGAGAAATGCGGTTACGCTGCAAACCTTGAAAAAGCAAAAGTTGCTGCACCTACCGGTGAAAGCATGCTTAATGCTGAATGCCCCGCAATCGAAGAAGTCGCCACTCCCGGCAAACACACTGTGGAAGAAGTTTGTGAATTCCTCGGCGTAGAGCAGGATAAGCTGGTTAAGACCCTGCTTTTCACTGTTGACGGTGAGCCTGTTGCTGCTCTTGTTCGCGGTGATCGTGAACTCAATGACGTTAAGCTGCGCAACCTCGTTGGCGGTAACGAAATTGAAATGGCAAGCGAGGAGCAGGTCAAGGAATGGACCGGAGCTCCTGTCGGTTTTGCCGGACCCGTCGGTCTTAAGATCGAGCGTATTTTTGCCGACCATGAACTGCTGACTGAAACCGATTGGATTGCAGGTGCTAACAAGGGCGACACCCACATCAAGCATCTCTCCCTCGGTCGCGACTGCAAGATTGAGCAGTTCGCAGACCTGCGCGTGATCACCGAAGCTGATCCTTGCCCCGAGTGCGGCGCGGCTATCGAGTTCACCAAGGGTATTGAAGTTGGTCATGTTTTCAAACTCGGCTCCAAGTACTCCAAGTCCATGGAAGCCACTTTCCTTGACGAAAACGGCAAGACCCAGCCTATGGTCATGGGTTGTTACGGTATCGGCGTTTCCCGTATTGTTGCTTCCGCAATTGAGCAGAACAACGATGAAAACGGTGCTATCTTCCCTCCGACCATCGCGCCTTTCGAACTCTGCGTGATCTCTCTTGGCGGTAAGGATGAGGCTGTAAACGAGAAAGCTGAAGAGTTTTACAATGAACTCATGGAAATGGGCATTGACGCAGCTTACGATGACCGCAAGGAACGTCCGGGCGTAAAATTTGCCGATGCAGACCTGATCGGTTACCCCATGCAGCTGGTTATCGGCGGCAAGGGCCTCAAGAATGGTATTGTTGAAGCCAAGAACCGTAAAACCGGTGAAAAAATTGAATTGCCTCTTGAAGGTTTCACTGAAGCTTTCAAAGCATGGCGTGCTGAAATCTGGCAGTCATGGGGACTTAAAGCATAACTAAAAATAAAGCTGGCTACTACTTAAGTAGTAGCCAGCTTTGTATAATATATGAAAATATTTTCTGTAACTGACATTACCCGTGCCGTTAAAGATGTTCTGGAAACGGAATTTCCGTTTATATGGGTGCGGGGACAGGTTACGAACTTGGCCCGGCCTGCGTCCGGGCACATTTATTTTACGCTCACTGATGGGGATGCGGGCTTATCCGTTGTCTGGTTCAAAGGTAACCAGCGCATGGGCGGAGCAGATGGCGAAGATTCCATTAATCCGCTGACCGGGGAAATTGAATCCGGTGGTCCGCTGGAACTTGAGGACGGTATGGAAATTCTCTGTGCCGGACACATGAATGTTTATCCCCCGCGTGGAGTATATCAGCTTGTTGCCGAATTGGTGCAGGAGCAGGGTGTTGGTGATCTGAAGCTTGCCTTCGAAGCCATGAAACGCAAGCTGGCTGAAAAAGGATATTTTGATGATGACCGCAAAATGGAAATCCCCCGTTCACCCAAAAGGGTGGCAGTGGTAACTGCTCCTACTGGTGCAGCTGTCCGGGATTTCCTGAAGATTGCCGAAACTCGCGGCACTGGTGCGGAAATCAGGATTTATCCTACGCTGGTTCAGGGAGATCTTGCTCCGGGACAGATCGCACAGGCTCTTGATACTGTTTATGATGACGGCTGGGCTGAAGTTGTGGTGCTTATCCGTGGCGGTGGTTCTCTGGAAGATCTGTGGGCTTTTAATACCGAGCAGGTTGCGGATGCGCTTTTCAGGGCTACGGTTCCGGTTGTTTGCGGGGTGGGGCATGAAGTCGATGTTTCCATTGCCGACTATGTGGCGGATAAGCGGGTGGCAACCCCCAGCCATGCAGCTCAGGAGCTCTGGCCCCGGCGCGAGACTTTAATGCAGACAGTGGACGAACTGGACGGTTCACTTGTTCGCAGTTTTGATAATTTTCTGAATGTGCGCGAATCCCGGCTGGAAACCTTGCAAAAGGGGCTTAGCTGGTTATCTCCCGCACAGCGTATTGAACGGCTGCTGACTTCTTTTGCTGAGGAAGCTGATCGTTTGGATCGTGCTGCCGGGAAATTTGTGAGTGCAAAATCAGATACGGTCTCAGCTTTGTCTCACCGTTTGTCTTTTGCTTTTGGCGAAGAACGTATTGAACGCATGGAGAATGATTTTTCCGGTTTGCAAAACAGATTGTCCCGCGCCGCAGATATGTTTTTGAAAGATAAGCTGGCGGAGTATGAAAACGCAGCAACTTCATTGCGCATGCTGGACCCTGAAAGTCCGCTGGAACGGGGCTATTCTCTCGTGACTGTGGAAAAGAGCGGCACATTTTTGCGCAGCCCGGATGAGGTTGCAGACGGAGATGCTATCCGTGTACGCGTAAAATCCGGTGAAGTCAGGGCAAGGGTTACATCTGAATAATTGTGGAGATTACTGAAAATGAATGGATACAAACAATTTCGCATCGCTCTTCTGACCTTGATTCTGCTTCTGCTCTGCGCCTCCACTGCGCTGGCTTCAGTCTTTCTGGCTTACCCTAAAAGGGTCGGACTTGGTGAGCCGTTTCTGGTTCGGGTAACTTCCGATACTCCGCTGGAGTCTGTTTCCATTAAATGGAAAGGCAAAAGCGTTAAGCCGGAAATTCGTACTTGGAAAGGTCGTTCCGTGGCGCTGGCAATGTTCGGCACTGATGTTCTTTCTGACAAAATCGGTCGGGACAAACTGGTTATCAAGACAGTGTCCGAAAGCAAGGAGCGTACTTTCGGGCGGACAGTTAAGGTTAATAAGAAAAAATACCGCATACAGCGGTTGACCCTGCCCGAAAAAATGGTCACCCCGCCAGCAGAAGTCTTGGATAAAATAGCACAGGACCGTAGGGAAGTTGCTGTTGCCAAGGCTGCGATGAGTCCTGAGCGTAAATGGTACGTCCCTTTTACCCGCCCGACCAAAGGTTCTCAGTCCAGCCCCTATGGTGCTCAGAGGATTTTGAACGGTAAACCTAAGAACCCGCATCGGGGTCTTGATTTCCGTGGAGCCAAAGGGAATGCCATCAAAGCTATGGCAGACGGTAAGGTGGTGCTGGTAGGTAATCACTACTATGCTGGAAATTCAGTTTATATTGATCATGGCAGCGGGGTGGTCACTATGTATTTCCATCTTTCACGGATAGATGTTAAGGAAGGCGAATTAGTGGAACGGGGTCAGCTTATCGGCGGCATCGGTTCTACCGGAAGGGTCACCGGACCGCATCTGCATATGAGTGTATCTGTGCAGGGAAAACTTGTTGACCCGTCCTATGTTCTCTATAAAACAACCGACCAATTGCTCGGTATAAAATAAGATTCTTAGAACTCGAAGCGGCTAAGCCTAATAAAAGGTTTTGAAGAGTCCAGAGACACTTTTTCACAAGTTTCTTTGGCCCTCGGAGAGCCGCCGGAGGCAGCTTTTGACAAAAGACAATAAAACATTTGAAGACCGTCTTGACCGCTTGAAGGCGATAGTGTCTGCCCTTGAAAAGGGCGACCTGCCCCTTGAGGAAGGTGTGGCCCTGTTTAAAGAAGGCCAGACCCTTTCCAAGGAATGCGCCACACAGCTGGAAAAGGCCCGTAATGAAGTTAAAATAGTCACTGGCGGCGAAGTTGAAGACTTTGACGTTGATACAGAAGAGGATACAGCGGATGACAGTTAAAGAAAAACTCGCAGTGCATGCTGCGGATGTTGAAAAATATTTGGGTGAATGTCTTAAGGGTATGGGGATTCCTGAGAATCTTCTTGAATCTATGGAATACAGCCTGATGGCTGGAGGCAAGCGTCTGCGCCCGGTTCTTGTTTTGGTTTGGGCTCAAATGCTTGGTGTTAAGAAAGAGGCGGTTATGCCTTTTGCTGCCAGCCTTGAGATGATTCATACCTATTCGCTGATCCATGACGACCTTCCGGCAATGGATGACGATGACCTGCGTCGCGGCAAGCCTTCAAACCATAAGAAGTTTGACGAAGCTACTGCGATTCTTGCCGGTGACGGCCTGCTTACCGAAGCTTTCGGTTTCATGGCTAAAGCTGACGCTCCTGCTGAATATGTGGTTGAAGCCATTTCATTGATGGCGAAATCCGCAGGCAGTCCGGGCATGGTCGGCGGTCAGGTTGTTGACATGAGCTACACCGGTCGTGACGGTGTTACCCTTGATGAGCTCAAGGTAATGCATTCCATGAAAACTGGTGCTCTTATTCTTTCTGCTTGTAAATCAGGCGCAATTCTGGCTAAAGGAGCAGGAGCGTCTGAAGATGATGTCAGACGAGCAGAAGAATACGGAAGACTCATCGGTGTTGCATTCCAGATCGTGGACGATGTTCTGGATGTTGTCGGCGATGAAGCGACCCTCGGCAAACCTGTGGGCAGCGACATCGAGCAGGGTAAGTCCACCTACCCAAGTCTGATCGGACTTGATGAGAGTAAAGAACTGGCCCGCAAGTATGTTGATGAGGCCGTTGAATTGCTTTCACCGTATTCAGGTGAAGAAGCCGAGTTCCTCGCAGAACTGGCCCGCTATATAGTGGACCGGGTCTACTAGGACAAAGTGAAACCCGGCTAGGAATAGATTTTTTATACGTTGCGAAGTTAACAGCGTTAAGTAGTGTGCGCCAAGCAGTGGATTCCAGAGGGAGTTGGGGAGTTTGCTGTTACGCTGCTTAAGTTTACAGATATTGAAACCAGTGGTGAGGTTCATTGGAATATGAGTAAAAATGATTCTTCCTGCGGATGCGGCAAATATGAGCTTCTGCAGAAAATAAATAATCCTGCGCAGGTTCAGGAACTGAGTGACGAGCAGTTGACTCAGCTTGCTGAAGAACTGCGTCAGTGTATCATAAATACCGTTTCCGTGGGCGGTGGGCACCTTGCTCCTTCTCTCGGAGTGATTGAACTGACTTTGGCGTTGTTCAAGTGTTTCAATCTTGATCATGACCGTCTGGTCTGGGACGTGGGTCATCAGGCCTATGCCCATAAAATTTTGACCGGACGCTACAACGAATTTCATACATTGCGTCAGAAAGACGGTATCAGCGGATTTCCGCGGATGGCGGAAAACACCTATGACCATTTCGGCGTAGGACATTCCAGTACTTCTATTTCCGCAGCTCTCGGTATGGCTGTAGCCAGTGACCTTGAAGGGGATAACCGTAACTGTGTGGCAGTTATCGGTGACGGCTCCATGACCGCAGGGCAGGCTTTTGAAGGGCTTAATCAGGCTGGTGGCATGAAGCGCAAGATGGTGGTTATTCTCAACGATAACGAGATGTCCATCTCCACCAACGTGGGTGCGCTTTCTGCGTTCCTTAGCCGCAAGCTTTCTCATCCGGTAATGAACCGTTTCAAGAAGGACTTTGAGTCCATTTTGAAGCAGATTCCCAAAATCGGTGATGACTTGGCCATGTATGCCAAACGTGGTGAAGATTCCTTTAAGAGTTTCTTTACTCCCGGAATGCTTTTTGAGTCCCTTGATTTCACGTACCTGGGGCCCATTGACGGTCATAATCTGAATGAGCTGGTCGATGTTCTGGAACAGGTCAAGAAGATGGACGGCCCGGTGCTGGTCCATGTCCTGACTAAGAAAGGCAAGGGGTATACCCCGGCAGAAGACAACCCCACCTATTTTCACGGTGTGGGCAGCTTTGAGCCGGAAACAGGCCGTGCCAAGAAGTTCAAGGGCGGACTGCCTTCTTATACTGAAGTTTTCGGTAACACCCTCTGTAATCTGGCGGAAAAGGATGACAAGATTGTTGCCATCACTGCCGCCATGCCCGAAGGGACCGGAACCGATAAATTTCGTGAACAGTTCCCGGACCGTTTTGTGGATGTAGGTATCTGTGAACAGCATGCGGTAACTTTTGCCGCAGGTCTGGCTACTCTGGGTTTTAAACCGGCGGTAGCAATTTACTCCACTTTCCTTCAGAGATCTTATGATCAGGTTGTGCATGATGTCTGTCTGCAGAATCTGAACGTGAATTTCTTCCTCGACCGTGGTGGACTGGTTGGAGCCGATGGTGCGACCCATCACGGTGTATTCGACATGTCCTACATGCGTCATATCCCGAATTTGATTTTCATGGCTCCCAAGGATGAGGCCGAGCTTTCACGCATGGTCAGAACTGCCATTGATTTTGACGGTCCTGCTGCTGTGCGTTATCCGCGCGGTGTCGGTATTGGGGCGATCCTTGAAGAGACACCCAGTACTCTCGAAATCGGTGAAGGTGAGTTGCTGCGCGACGGCTTTGACGGAGTAGTCATCACTGTTGGTTCAAGAGTCTGGCCCGCAGTTGAAGCTGTGGAAGAGATTGATGAAGAATACGGTAAGGCTGTTGCGGTCTTTAATGCCCGTTTCATTAAGCCGTTGCCTGAACAGCAGATTCTGGAACTGGCTTCCCGCTTTAAGAAGATCCTTATCGTGGAAGAGAACGCCAAGGCCGGTGGATTCAGTTCCGCAGTAGTTGAACTTCTGGTGGATAACAATGCCATCGACGGGCACGAGATCAAACGTCTCGGTATCCCCGATGAGTTTATCGAGCACGGAACTCAGCTTGAGCTTCGCAATGAACTCGGCATCGATACCGCAGGCATGAAAAAAGCTATGGTCGAGATGCTTGGACTGGATTAATTTTCCAGTTCTTATTTAAGTAAAAAAGTAAAGGGTTAGTCTCACATGAGACTAACCCTTTTTTTGTTGGTTTGAGGGATAGATTAATTTTTGCTCAAGGCATCAGTAATTGCGGGGGAGTTGATGATCTTGGTCAGTTGTTCCTCCAGTGCCTGCGGAACAACTTTCATGGCATGAGCGGGGGGATTCACCATGCTGCCGCCGAGTTCGTCTTCACCTTGCAATGTTGTTTCTGCCAATTTTTTGCCGGACTCATTGTAGACTGTAGCCCTGAAATCATAGTGCATGGCTACGCTGTACATGGTGTCGGATTTCCAATTGAGGATAGATACGAGCATGGAACGGCTTTTCTTTTCAGCTGATAATTTTGATATGGCTGTTTCTGCCTTGCTCAGGGCGGGGATGGTAACTTTGCTTACTTTATAACCCTGCTTTTCCATTCCGGCAGCAATGGCATTTAAAATGTCTTCGGCAAGTGGTTTACCACTGAGGGTTGTCACATCAAACGGGTTACCGAACCCTCCGCGCTGGAGCCCAATAAAATCTTGAGTTTTATCACCATCGATTACATAAGCACGAGCATCCTGAACGCCTAAAGCCACTTCTTTATTTGAGGAATGAGAAACTTCAGGAACGGCACTAGCTAGATCGTATTTGTTGCCTACAGCGCAGCCGGTGAGGGTTACCAACGATAAAATGCAAATTAAAAAAAGTTTTTTCATAATGATATTCCGAAAGCAGGTTAGAAGTTTTTACGATTTTGGCTGCTTGTATATTATCGGAATAATAAAATCTACTTTTTTTAAATTTTTAGCAGGATCAGTCCGCCTTCAGGTGGAATATCTTTCGGAGCGTTCTCTTTCAAATATTTTAGTACCTGAGATGATTCAACCACAACGCCTTTTTTAAGCAGGGTGGGCCCGGCTTCCTGCGCTATGAGGTTGAAAAGTTTGAGGTAGATTTTGGCCTCACCTGAATTGACTGTATCGGAAGCTTTGGCGCTGATATCGGAGCGGAATGCACCTATGGGCGTATCCCGGCACATAGCGATACCGCTGATGCCCGGAAGGGCACCGGAAAGCGATACTTCGTCCCCATCTTTGATCTTAACACCGTCAATATCATCTACAGGGGAACCGTTCACGAAAATGGCCCGTACTCTAGTCTCAGCATAGTCAGGACTGAGTCCGATTTCATCCACCATGAATTGCCGAACGCTCATGCCGGAAGTAGTATGGATAAATACTCCCTTTTGCAGCAGGGTGATTGTTCCGGGAATTCCTTTTTGCATAGTTACGGTCTTGAGATTTTCGGGCACGGCGGTCCTCACAGAATGAATATTTAATTGTGCTGATATTGACATATTTGACTGTAATTATTGCTAAATATGCGCCGGAATTAATTGGCTGTCAAACAGCTGAATAAAAAAGCCTGCCTGTAATCATTACAGGCAGGCTCTATTCACTGATATATTTTGAAATAAATTATTTTTTCTTCTGAGCTTCCTCTTCACGAAGGGCTCTACGCAGGACTTTACCGACCATGGTCTTAGGCAGTTCACTGCGGAATTCTACCTGCCTGGGGACTTTGTAGCCGGCCAGTTTATCACGGCAATAGGCAATGACCTCGGCACGGTCCATGCTTTGGCCTTCTTTCAACACGATATAGATCTTAATGATTTCTCCACGTGTTTTGTGGGGCAGGCCTACAGTAACGGCTTCCTGAATCTTGGGATGTTTGTAGAGTACTTCATCCACTTCGCGGGGGTATATGTTGTAGCCGCTGGAAATGATCATATCCTTCTTGCGGTCTACGATGTAGAAGTAACCTTCCTCATCCATGTAGGCGATGTCTCCGGTGTAAAGCCAGCCGTTGCGCAGGGTTCCCGCAGTTTCATCCGGCTTGTTGTAATAGCCTTTCATTACCTGCGGCCCGCGGATAACAAGCTCACCCATTTTTCCCGGAGGAAGCTGAACGCTGCCCACTTCCATATCGACAATTGCAGCATCAGTGGAAGGTAGGGGCATGCCGATGGAACCGGGCTTTTTATTGCCTCTCAGCGGGTTGAGATGAGTTACCGGAGAGGCTTCTGTGAGCCCGAATCCTTCAACAATGGTTGCGCCGAAAACTTCTTTGAATTGTTTGATTCCTTCTACCGGCATGGGAGAGGAACCGGACAGACAGTATTTAACTGACTTTACATCGTATTTCTCCACTTCTTTCTGTTGGAGCAGGGAAATGTAAAGTGCCGGAGCACCCGGAAAAAGAGTCGGCTTCAGCTTGTGCATGGTTTTGAGTACATCCAGAGGCACATAGCGCGGGAATGGAACCATAGTTGCCCCGAGCATAGTCGGGAAGTGCAGACAGACAGTCAGCCCGTAGATATGAAAATAGGGCAGGATACCCATCACAATTTCTTTATCATCGCCAAGGCTGTTAAGCATGGCGTGGCACTGCTGAACGTTTGCACCAAGGTTTGCGTGAGTCAGGTTGCAACCTTTGGAGAGGCCGGTAGTTCCGCCTGTGTATTGCAGCAGGGCCGTGTCTTCCGGTCTGATGTTCTGAGCGCTGTAGCGTTCTTTTCCTTTACGCAGGATATCCCATTTGAGAATTGAAGAGTCGTTGTAAGGAACTTTGGGGGAGTTTTTCTCCCGCATGCACTTTAATTTATAGAGGCTGTTCAGTGGGAATTTGAGTGTGTCGGAAATTCTGGTGACCAGATATTTGCGTACCGGGAGTTTGTCGCGCAGTTTCTCGATCTTGGACCAAAGCAGATCGATGGTGATCAGCATTTTAGCCCCGGAATCGCTGAGCTGGTGAACGATCTCAGTCTCCATGTACAGCGGGTTGGTCAGAGTGACAACGGCTCCGGCTTTGAGAATTGCAAAGTAGGTCATAATCATCTGCGGGGTATTGGGCAGCATAATAGCGATCCGGTCTCCCGGTTCAATGCCCAGCTTGCGCAGATTCGCAGCCATTATCTCAACTTCGCGTTGAAGCTTGCCATAACTGATTGACCAGTTCTGGAATTCAATGGCCTTGCGTTTTGGCCATTTTTCAGCTGTGAGATCCAGATATTCAAATAACGGCCGATATACAAAATTTACTGTCTGAGGCACATCCGGATCATAGTGATCCAGCCACGGGCGATTAATCTCCACTCCTTACCTTCCCTTATTCCTTAATCCAAAATCTTGAATTTTAATTCTTTTTTCGAGATATCGGCTGCTTTTCAAAAAAAAGATTGCAGCACAAATTTCCCAGCCCCCCCGCACAGAGGATTCCGCTTTCCTTTGAGAGGGGCGAGTATATTGATCTGTTTAGATTCTTGCAAGTTTGTAAATTTTTCAATTACGGGCAGATTTTGAAAAAACATCCAGCAGGTATGAAGCGAGTGCCTGATTGGTTCCCTGTCCGCATTTCGAAAACGGACAGCCCAGTTCATAGGGCACTTCCATAGGGCGGGGGGTGCCATGATATACTACGGAGTCACGTCCGGCCTTTGATTCCTTGACCAGAATCTGCATGGTAATGAAACATGTGTTGGGACCGCTTCGGATACGCTGTATTTCCGGGGTCCATTCATTAATCAGCACCGGATATTCTGCGAAAAAGGGGTCACCGTAGAAACCGTCGTATGCAAATCCGACCCGTTGGGATTCCCCGGCAGCGGCAAGTTTAGGGGAAATAGAACCGATGCGGGCTTCGATCATGTAATTGGCATTTCCATCAGGATCGTAGCTGTAGCCGATTCCTTCAAGGGATTGAATCAGATTCTGCTCAATGGGGACTACCCCTGCCTCAACTTTCTGAGGAAGTCCGTTGCCCTTGAGATCGAAAAGTACAACCTGAACATTAAATGATCCGGGGGTAGGGTTGAAGACTGTTATGGGAACGGTCGGCTTGGTTTCATGAGCAGCGCAGCCATACAAAAAAATGAACAAACAGAGACAAAAGAGTTTTACAAGGCTGGATTTTTTTAACATAAATACCCCTTTAGTTGTATTCTCGACATTCTGCATAAGTTGTATATCAATACGTATGTCCTAGCAATAACGAGGCGTATTGATTGAATAGGCGGTTTTTGAAGAGCAATAACAAGTGTATTTATTCTTAAAAAAAAGGTAATAGCTTGAAATAGTACGTGCGGGCATCTACAATAGAAGTCTATGCGGATATTGAGTAGAATTCAGGATTGATTTTTGGGGGAGTCACCACATGCTGGATAATGAAATATTATTGGACACCGGGACTAACGAGTTCGAGATTATTGAGTTCTTTATCGATGAGGTCGATGGTGGCACTGATGAACGTGATTATTTCGGTATAAACGTGGCAAAAGTGCTTGAAGTTGTTGAAGCTCCTGATGGGCTTGAGGCCGCTGATGGCGCTCCGCATCCCAGCTATCTGGGCACCATGTCTCTGCGTGATATAATTCTTCCGGTTATTGATTTGGCGGTCTGGCTTGGTATCGAGCGTAAGGAGTCTGATTACGAATTGATTGTGGTTACCGAGATAAACAACGTAATCACAGGTTTTCTGGTTACAGGGGTAACCCAGATTCATCGCATCGGCTGGGGAGATTTGAAGACACCCAATAAGTACATCGCAGACCTTGATACCAACTGCATTACCGGTACAGTGCATCTTGAAGATCGTTTTGTCCTTATGATCGATCTTGAGCGTATTTTGGGGGAACTTGATCCTGAGATGGCTGAGCGGAGTGACGGTCAGGTTTATACTGCCCCGGAAAAGATGACTGCTGTTTTAGTAGACGACTCTGTTTCTGTGCGTGCTCTTCTCAATAAAAATTTTGAATCTGCCAATTTTGAGGTCAAGCTTTACACCAACGGTCAGGAAGCCTTGGAAGCACTCAAAGAAATTAACGCTGAAGCCAAGGAAAGCGGGGGAACAATCAATAATGTAGTTGATATTGTCGTCTCAGATATTGAGATGCCCCAGATGGATGGCTATACACTGACTAGGAGTATTAAGGAGCACGCGGATCTCTCCTGCCTGCCGGTAATTCTTTTTTCTTCTCTCATAACCAAAGGGCTCTACCACAAGGGTGAGGCTGTCAAAGCGGATGACCAGATCACCAAGCCGGAATTTAACGAGCTTACCGGCCGGGCCATCAGCCTGATTGAAAAGTACAGAGCTAAGCGGCAGTAGTTTTAGTGTCCACGTAGATCTTCTGGTTTAAAAATGACTTTTCGCGGATCTATTCCTGTCCCGTTGAAATATTGATTGATGAGTTTGGAAATTTCTCCGCTGGCCTGCATTTGTTCAAGTGTACGGTTGATTTTTTCATATGAATGTTTCTTTTTGGTTTTTTGGGGATAGGCAAAGTATACATTTACTGTATCTACAATATAAGGCAGAGCTATGATGGATTGCTCCAGTCCGCGTTTCGAAAGTTTTATTGTGGTATCAACATAGGTACCGATAAAAAAATCTGAATATCCCCTCACCAGTCTGTTTATAGCTGTATTATCATCAGTCACTTCCACAAAACGAGCCTTGCCTGATGTTATGAAGCTGTCAAATAAATCTCCGTAACTCCCGCCTCTTATGTGATCACCCGTCTTACCTTGCAGGTCTATTAACCTTTCTAGTTTGAAGGGCTTGTTGGTGAAAATGTGCAGTTCATTACGTAAAATAGGAGGAGAAAACAGGAACTGTCTTGCTCTGTTTTTGTTCCAGAATATGCCGCACATTATATCCAGTTTGCCTTTTTCCAATGAAATGACAGCTCGTTTCCACGGCATGTCACGGTATTCCAGTGTGTAGCCGTTTGCATGGGCTGCCTTTTCCAATATCTCATACATCAAGCCATAGACTTTTCCGGTATTGTCTTTCATCAAAAAAGGCTGCCAGTCTATTTGACCTGATACCAGTAAAGTAGATTCCGTCGCTTTTGCTGCTGTAGGCAGAAAGAGAAAGGATATAACCAGCAACATTATAGCTTGCTTGAAAAAAAGTAGGCGTAATTTACTAGGCATATTCGAAATTTAACATAGCTAACTACTGTGCGGAAGCAAAAATCCCCTTCGTAGTTCTACGAAGGGGATTTTTTTATTTTTTAATCCAGCCGCGCCTTTTCATGCATTTTTCAAATGTCGTTTCATAGGCGTAGTTTTCGGAAAACTCGGCTTCGTAAGTGGTCGGTTCCGGTGGTGCGTCATCAGTCTGCGCTCCAACTGGAACATTCTGCTGATTCTGGTTTTCGCAGAATTCCCGGTCGCGTTTGAAAATTTCCTTTTCCTTGGCCGGGTCGGTAATGTTCGGGTTATGCCATGAACCGCATCCACCGAGCATCAACAAGGCCGCAGTCAGCAAAAGTATTTTTTTCATTCGACACTCCTTATTTATTCCGCCTTGAGATCGCGGTTCATCAGATCGCAAACAGCAGTGGCGGGATCTTTGTCTTCATATAGAATTTTGTAAACCTGTTCGGTTATCGGCAGCTCTACTCCCAGTTTTTTTGCGAGAAAGTAAACTGATTCGGTTGTTTTTACTCCCTCGGCCACCATGCGCATTTTCAGGATTTCATTCAGTTTCATTCCCTGGCCGAGCTTTAAACCGACCTGCCTGTTACGGGAAAGGTCACCGGTACAGGTAAGTACAAGGTCGCCCATGCCGGAAAGCCCCATGAATGTGGAAGCTTGCGCGCCCATGGCTTCACCCAGTCTGCTCATTTCAGCAATCCCACGGGTGATCAGGGCTGCACGTGTGTTATGCCCGAATTTCAATCCGTCGGCCATACCTGCGGCAATCGCCATGATATTTTTAATGGCACCGCCCAGTTCTACTCCCCGGTAGTCCGGGTTGGTATAGATACGCAAATAAGGGGTAGAGAAAATATCCTGCACCTCTGCGGCCAGTTTCTCGTCTCCGCAGCCGAGCACAATGGATGTCGGAAGTTCAGCACT
The DNA here is from genome assembly GCF_000023445.1 of Maridesulfovibrio salexigens DSM 2638. GTDB lineage: Bacteria > Desulfobacterota > Desulfovibrionia > Desulfovibrionales > Desulfovibrionaceae > Maridesulfovibrio > Maridesulfovibrio salexigens. The sequence goes on from NC_012881.1 coordinate 828,284, forward strand.
CAGCTCATAAGCAAAGGTGGGGCCTGAGAGATGGGCAAATCTTGGATTTAAACCTTCCAATGATTCAAAGACCACCTGTGACATGGGTGCTCCGGTATTCAGCTCAATACCTTTGCTGGCGCAGACAACTGCGGGATTCTGCGGGAAGTACTGCTTCATATCAGCCAGTGCACTGCGCAGGAATTGGCTTGGAACCACAAGAAGGAAGTAATCCGCTCCCTCCATAACCTGCTGAGGATTACTGCTGCATTTGAGGTCCGGGGAAAGTTTGAAGTCAGGAAGAAATACTGAGTTATATCCGGTGTTGGTTATTTCATCACAAAGTTCTTGTTCGCGGACCCAGAGGTGAGTGTTATGTCCTTTCTTAGCCAGAGTGTTTGCAAGGGTGGTTCCCCATGCTCCGGCTCCGATTACTGCTATTTTCATTTATTATCTCCTTGGCAGTTGTAATCAGCGTGAATTTAAAATCGATTTTAAGTTACCTCCCACAGGAAAATTTGGCAACCTGTTCAAAAATGAAAGGGGTTTATCGATAATGAAAAAGAAAAATTGCGTGGATAGGGGCAGACGTATATCCTTATGTTGTTTTAGGAATTTTTAGAAAAGGACAGTCTTATGATCCGAATTGAAAAAACAACTGCCCGCTTTACCTTAATCATGACCATCGAGCGGATGGGCAAAGATTTCAATGTAAGCTTTTACGGCGGGGATGAACCGCATATCGGTGCTGTTGCCTTAGCTGTCCCGCATGCCGGATTGAGTGATCATGCGAAAGTCGACAGCTCTGTTTCCCTTCTGACCGTTTGTGGACATAAAGAAGATGAGCTGGCCCGGAAAATTTCTTATGCGCTGGCGACAACTTTTAATTGTACTGTCTCAGTAGCTTGTGGAATCCATCTTGATAGCGCCACACCTCAGGAGATCAAAGATGTGCTTGAAGCGGCAGATGAGTTGTTGGCACAAGTGGTGCGCGAATTGTCCTGAACTTTTTTCTCTAATAGCTGCCTAAATAACAAAAAAGCCCCCGAACTTTCGTCCGGGGGCACGTTTATTAATTGATTGTAACTAATCAGATCTTAGTTCTGCGGGTAAGCAGTGTTGTCCGGCAGAATCTTCCACCAGTTCTTATCTAAACGTCCTGCTTTAACAGCTTCATCATACCATTCGACAACCATTCCCTTCTTGAATCTCATCTTTTCTTTAACGAGCTTATCAAACGGAACTCCGGCAAGCTTCTGAGCTTTTTCCTTTGTGGAGAAGTCAGGCACTTCGTAGTCGGTCACACCGTGGTTTGCGAGAATGTTCTGGAGTTCCAGACGGGCCTGCATAGCCTTGTTGTTTGCTACACCCAGAAGGCGCAGGGTTTCGCCGGGAGCATGGAAGAAAGAACCATGGCTGGCAATGGAGTAATCCCAGAGCCACTGTGCGGAACGGATGGTATTGATGGGCTTTTCCATTTCAGCTTCGGTTGCGCCAACTTCCCATGCCTTCTTGGCCAAAAGGTGCGCATTGGCAAGGCTGTTCATGGCGATAACATTCAGCTGGTCTTTACGCTTCAGCTTTTCTTCTACAATCTGCTTGAACTCTTCCTCACTCTGGCGGTGGCAGGTCAGGCATGAGTTTGCGATGTTGTTCAGAGGATCCTGAATCTGGTGATCAGAGAATTTGACGCTGCCTTCCTGAGTGTAAGGCATGTGGCAGTCTGCGCAGGAAAGGCCGCGCTTGAAGTGGATGCCGGTAGTGAATATTTCATAACCGGGGTGCTGGGCTTTAAGCATGGGAGTCTTACTAATGCCATGAGTCCAATCCTTGAAGCCGTATTCATTGTAGTATTCTTCCATGTTCTCGGCAGCGAGTCCTTTAGCCCATGGGAAGGTTACTACAGCGGCAACCTGCTTATTGCCTGCTTCGTCGGTGTAAGGGGTCTTTTTGAAGTAATACTCAGAGTGGCACTGGGCGCAGGCCAGAGAGCGCATATCCTGAAAAGTGAGATCTTCCAGTTTTCTGCCGCTCGCTTCGAGGCCGCGTTTGAGATAAGGTCTTGATATTTCGAGCTGGCTTGTCTGGCTGTTGTGACAGTCTGCGCAGCCGATGGGGTTTACGATCTCGCTACCCATTCTTGCCCATTTCCCGGTGAAGTATTGAAGCTCACCGTCTCTTTCCATAATGCGCGGAACATCAGAAGATTTACAGGACCAGCATGCCATAGGCATCGGTCCGTCATTGGGACCGGTCGGTGCGCCGGTACGTAAGGTATTGATATTACTTTGCAGAGCATTGAAGTGTCCGCGAGGTGCATTATAATCTTTAGCAAAACCGTAGCCAGCCCAAAGGATTGCCAATTGGGGATATTTCTCCACCATATCTTCAATCTTGTTACTGTCTTTGGTTTTTTTCCAAGTATCATATTGGCGAGGGTATTCCTTGCCCCAGATGTCGCTTCTGGCTTCCACTCCCTTTTCTTTAATAACGGGAGTGGTGTTCAGCAGAACTTGTTCAGTCTTCCTGGTGTTGATTGAAAGCAGCATGTACGTCATGAAGGCTATCGCAATCAGAGCCCCCACTAGTATGATAGTATTCTTCTTCATTGTTCCCCCATCTTCATCTCAAAAAATTATTGAGTCCACTTCACGCCAAGTCTTACGGGTGCGGCATCAATGCTGCGTACTTTCCCGTGCGGGACATAGCGGTGGCAATCCCAGCATTTTCTTTCCCCTAACGACTCACTGTCAAACGCGTGGTAGCGATCAACATTTTTGATGAGTGTCTTCGAAAAGCTGGCATGACATCTGATACAGTTTTCTTGAACACGGCGGGAACCATCCTCTGTGATGAGCATGCGTTTTCCATATGTGTTCAATGTGAAAGCGACAGAGTGATTCCATCCGTCGCGGCTCTTGGACGCGTATTTGTCGATGTAGTTCTCCACCGGCAAATGACAGTCAACACATTGGGCGCGTTGAGCGTGGGAACTGTGCTGCCATGTCGCGTAATAACTCTCCATGACGTGGCAATTGATACAGGCTGTGGAGTCATTTGACATGTAGGATGTGGCTTTGGACTCTTGGACCAAATACACCCCCATCACCACTGCGACTGTTACACTTGCCAAGGCACAGAACCTTAGAACCGAGTTAAAGTTCATAGGCACCTCTCTCTACAAGTTTATTTTGGCCTCATTGATCTTGCTCTACGAATTTTTGCTGCTTTAAATCCCTCCTTGGTTGGAAATAAAAAGATTGCACTACTGCCAATATCTCATATCTGTGATTTTTAATCTATGACTTAAGTCAAAAAATAACGTGTCTTCCATTTGGAGGTACTCCAAAAGAAATATTTCGGTTTCAGCACTTGAGGATGAAACAATATACGGGTATCAAGGGCTGACCAAAGAAAAGACCAAGGATGGGATATGGCAAAAAAATTTACTGAACTTGAGCATAATATTCTGGCGCTGGCGGGAACAAACCTTTCCTGGAGTGCAACTCCTTACGCAGACATTGCCGAGCAGGTAGGCTGTTCCGAGCAGGAAGTGCTGGACCTTTTAAGTCGCCTTAAGGGTGACAAGATCATCCGCCGTTTCGGAGCAACTCTCCGTCATCAGAAGGCCGGATATGGCGCAAATGCCATGGTTGCATGGCGTGTTACTGAAGATCAGGAGCCGGAAAAAGTCGGTGAGTTCATGGCCGCACGTCCTGAGATCAGTCACTGCTACCTGCGACTTACTTACGAAGACTGGCCGTACAACCTCTATACAATGATCCACGGCAAAGGCCCGGATGATTGCAAAAACGTAGTTGCCGAGCTTGAAGAGCAGACCGGAATTACCGATCACTGCACCCTGCGCAGTCTCAAAGAGTTGAAAAAGACCTCAATGGTCTATTTTGAAAAGAAATAAATCTTTATACGGGGATCACACATTCAATTTCCCCGCACAATCTACCGTCCCCAGCGGCGAAGCCCTACTAAAAAAGTTTGGGATTCTTAAACCCTTTTCAAAGGGTTTAAGCCGCCGGAGGCAAAATGATTTCATAAAAGCGCGAAGCGCATCAAATTTCATAAGGAGTTTCAAATGGCTTCATCATCTGAACTTTTTAATAAAGCGCAGGAACTGCTTCCCGGTGGTGTTAACAGCCCGGTCCGTGCCTGCAAATCCGTTGGTTGCGATCCTCTTTTTATCGAAAAGGCTGAAGGCAGCCGCATGTGGTCTGTAGATGGTCAGGAACTTATCGACTACGTTATGAGCTGGGGCCCGATGATGCTTGGTCACGGCTATGAAGCAATCAAAGAAGCAGCACACAAGGCTGTGGACATGGGCGCAAGTTACGGCGCTCCCTGCCCCGGTGAAATTGAGCTGGCGGAAGAGATTATTAAAATGGTTCCTTCCATCGAAATGGTACGTATGGTTAACTCCGGTACCGAAGCAACCATGTCCGCACTGCGTCTCGCACGTGGCGTTACCGGTCGCGATAAAGTCCTTAAATTTGAAGGCTGCTATCACGGTCACAGTGACTGCTTTCTCGCAAGCGCAGGTTCAGGTCTGGCAACTTTTTCCATTCCCGGCACTCCCGGTGTTCCCGAGGGAACAGTAAAAGATACCCTGCTTGCCCCTTACAACGATCTTGATGCAGTTAAAGGCGTATTCGAAAAAGAAGGCCAGAACATTGCAGCAATCATTGTTGAGCCTGTGGCAGGTAACATGGGTCTCGTTCTGCCTAAGGAAGGATTTCTTGAAGGTCTGCGCGCACTTTGCGACGAGCACGGTGCATTGCTGATTTTTGATGAAGTTATCACCGGATTCCGCGTGACTTCCGGCGGTGTCGGTCCCCGCTTTGATGTTACCCCCGACCTGACTACTCTCGGTAAGATTATCGGCGGCGGTTTTCCCGTTGGCTGTTACGGCGGCAAAAAGGAATACATGAGCCGCATTGCACCTTGCGGTGATGTTTATCAGGCAGGCACACTTTCCGGTAACCCTGTTGCCATGGCAGCCGGTGTTGCTACTCTGCGTTCTTTGCAGCAGCAGGATTACGATGCTCTTGAAGCACGTACCCTCAAACTGGCGCAGGATATGAAAGCCGCTTTGGAAGCTAACGGTTTTAAAGTCAGCCTGAACCATATTGCATCTATTTTCACCCTGTTCTTCACTGATCAGGAAGTAACTGATTTCGAGTCCGCCAAGACCGGTGATGCTGAGCTTTATTCCAAGTTCTACCGTCACATGCGTGAGCATGGCGTGAACCTCGCACCTTCCAGCTTCGAGTGTACTTTCACTTCCTTCGCCCATAGCGAAGCAGATTACGAAGCTACTTTGGAAGCTGTTAAAAGCTTTAAAGGCTAAGAAGCCTCCGGCAGCTCTGCCGAGGGCCTTAAACCCTTTTGCAAAAGGGTTTAAGAATCCCAAAACCTTTTGATAGTTTAATAATTAAACGGGGGGAGGAAACTCCTCCCGTTTTTTGTTACAGTGAAATTTCCCATGGAAAATCGTACAGCAATATATGCGCTTACCCAAAGAGGAGCGGAAAAAGCCCGTGAGCTTGTAGATTCGTTGCGGGCCGATTGTTATGTGCTGGATCGTTACGCCACAGAAACAGACATCCCTTTCACGTCCCTCAAAGATATCGTTGCCGATAAGTTTTCCAAATATGATAGCCATATTTTTGTGGCTGCATCGGGAATCGTGGTGCGCATGATTGCTTCTCTTCTGAAAAGCAAAGCTGTTGACCCGGCCGTGGTTGTTGTGGATCAGGAAGGGGAGTTCGCAATCAGTCTTGTCTCCGGTCATTTGGGCGGAGCCAATGAACTTGCGCGGCTGATCGGGGATAAGATCGGGGCTACTCCGGTGATTACCACGGCTACAGATTGTGCAGGTGTACCGTCTGTGGACCTGATTGCGCGTGATCAGGGCTTGGTCATTGGTAATATTGGTTTAATTAAGCATATTAATGCTGCTATTCTGGATGGCGAAAAGGTCCCGGTCTATGATCCTGACTGCTTTTTGGACCTCTCTGATTTAAAAGAATATTTTTATGTGATAGATAATGTAGATATAATGTTCGAGTCTCGTTGCGGTATTGTTGTGGATTGGCATGTTCATGATTTGCCGGAACGTGTGTTGGCTCTTTATCCGCGCTGCTTGACGCTTGGAGTAGGGTGTCGACGCGGGGTGCCTGCGGATGAGATTTTGGATCTGGTTCGCAGTGTTGTTGCGGATAATGGCATTGCCCTTGATTCGATATGTTGCATGGGCTCAATAGATGCTAAAAGTGACGAAGCCGGAATGATTGAAGTTGCACAGGTCTTAGGATTGGATTTAGAATTTTTCAGTGCAGCTGAATTAGATGAAATTGAGGTCGCCAATCCTTCGGGTATGGTGATGAAACATATGGGAGTTAACGGCGTTTGCGAAGCTGCTGCTATGAAAATGGCAAATGCCACGCAGATTCTGGTCCCCAAAACCAAGAGTGCGCGGGTGACCGCAGCTATAGCAAAGAGAAAATGAGTAAAGGTTGTATTAAAGTGATCGGGCTTGGGCCCGGTGATGAGTGTTTGCTGGCGCCGCAGGCTAGGCATGCTATTGAGGAAGCAGAAGCTGTTGTCGGTTATACCGGGTACGTGAAACTGGTTCCATCGGAGTTGCTTGAAGGTAAGGAAGTCCTGTCTACAGGCATGATGGCAGAGGTGGAACGTTGTCGTAAGGCTGTGGATGCTGCTCTTGAAGGGCGAAATGTCGTCATGGTCTGCAGCGGCGATCCGGGAATTTACGCCATGGCCGGTCTGGTTATGGAGTTGCTGGAAGCAGGTGAGCTGTTTGATAAGGTTGATTTTGAAGTAGTGCCGGGAATCCCCGCTTTCACTGCAGCAGCGGCCCTGCTCGGCGCACCTTTGATGCATGATTTTGCATCCGTCAGCCTCAGTGACCTGCTTACCCCGTGGGAAAAGATTGAAAAAAGGCTCGAAGCTGCGGCTTCTGCTGATTTTGTGATTGCAATCTATAATCCGCGTTCAAAAAAAAGAGCAGGGCACCTTGGAGAAGCTGTTGAAATTTTAAAAAAATATCGTGATGGGAGCACTCCGCTGGGCATCGTAAACCGGGCTTACCGTGAAGAACAGAAGGTGCAGGTGGCAACTCTGGAGACACTTGATGTAAATGATGTTGATATGCAAACCGTTCTGATTGTTGGTAATTCCTCTACTCGAGAGGTGGCGGGGAAAATGCTCACTCCGCGTGGTTACGCCAACAAGTATGACATCTGATTAAGTGCAAGATAACTATTTGATACCGCTAATTTTAATCAGTGGATTTTTTTAGCATGCTTGACATGGTTTTTTATCTAAATTAAATCCACAAGAAGACTGTAATTAGGTTAACGTTATTCTAAGGAGGAACTGAGGATGAAAAAGACCCTGCTTATCAGCATGGTAACAGCTGCTCTGGTTTGCGCTTTTGCACTTCCCAGCCTGTATGCTGTCGATGCTCCCGGCGACATGGTTCTGAAAGCTCCTGCTGGCGCTAAAATGACCAAAGCTCCGGTGGACTTTTCTCACAAAGGACACGCAGCTCTCGACTGTACCAAGTGCCACCACAAGTGGGACGGTAAAGCTGAAGTTAAAAAGTGCTCCGCTGAAGGTTGTCACGTAGACACCAGCAAAAAGGGTAAAAAGAAGCCCACTTCTTTCTACTCCGCTTTCCACTCTAAGTCTGACATCAGCTGTGTAGGCTGTCACAAGGCTCTGAAGAAAGCTAAAAAGGCAACTGGCCCCACCAAGTGCGGCGACTGCCACCCCAAGAAAAAATAAGTTTTCTTGATGTGTAATGAAAGGGGGCTGCCCGCCCCCTTTTTTTAAATTTTTTTTAAGAGGGTAGTCTATGACCCCGGATTCACCGGAAAAAAAAGGCGCGGAAGAGGTTCTCGACCTTAATGATGTTGCTGAAGAGGTTGATGTCAGCTTTGAGCAGGAACTAGAAGACCTTTTTTCTGAGGACCTTGAAATTGAAGAGCCTGAATTGACCATGGATGATTCAGACGATCTTCTTGTGCTGGATGATGTCGTCGACGAAAGTGCTGGCGATGATCTTCTGGTTCTGGATGACGTTGTTGAAGAGGCTTCCGGTGATGATTTGATCGAGCTTGATGACATTGTCGAAGGCGGGGAAGATGACGCCCTTGTTCTCGATGATATTGTTGAAGAAGCTTCCGGTGATGACTTGATTGATCTCGACGACATTGTCGAAGGCGGGGAAGATGACGCCCTTGTTCTTGACGATGTTGTTGAAGAGATATCCGGTGATGATATCCTCGAACTCGATGATATCGCTGAAGAAGCAGAAGATGTGCTTGATCTCGATGACGTTGCTGAAGAAGCAACAGAAATTTCCGAATCTCCTGCAGAAGAAGCAGCTGTTTCAGAGGCAGTTGAAGCTGATGCGGAAGATGACATTGATTTTGATCTCGGTGAAGCTGAACTTCTAGCTGCCGATGGTGTTGAAGACGGTGAGCTTGATGCTGACGGTCTTGATGGCCTTATTGATGACCTTGGCGGCGATGCAACTATTGCCGAAGATGATGCCGAAGACATTGATTCCTTATTCGATGAAGATTCCGAAGTTGAGAATTTGGATTCCCTGCTGGAAGAAGCCGGTGCGGATGAAGACGATGAACTTGACGGACTCCTCGGCGAAGTAGAGGACAAGGTAGACCTCGGTGATCTTGGTGAGGATGTCCTTGCTGATGAAGATATCGAAGGTCTGCTTTCCGATGACCATGAGGAAGTTGTTGAGCTTCATGAAGAAGGTCTTGAACTGCTCGATGATATTGATCAAGAGCCTGTGCTTGAAGCGGCTGCTGAAGTTGAGGCTGTAGAGCCTGAAGTGATGGAGCCTTTGGTCGAAGAGCCTGTTGCAGAAGAAGTTTCCATCGATGAAAGTGAAGTTGTAGAACCTGAGCTTGTCGCTGGAGATATTGATATTGCAGCAGACCTTGAAATGGTTGCTGACGAAGATCTCGAAGCCGATGCCGATGACCTTGATCTCGGCGAGTTGCTTGAAGATGCAGAGATAGATTTTTCTGATCTTGATGCGGAATTGGAAAGTGACGAGGTTGAAGTTGCCGCTGATTCCGCTGAGCAGGCAGCCATTATCGAAGAGCTTGAACAAAAGGCGGCCTCTGCTGCCAAGCGTGCCGAAGCCCTTGAAATTTCGTTCAATGAAGCTACTGAGCGGATCGCAGTGCTGGAAGAAGCTCTGGAATCTGCCACCGAACGTATTTCACAGATTGATACCCTTGAGTCCAGCATGACCGCTTTTGCGGAAAATATGCGTCTGCTTGAGGAAAAAGTGATGCAGGGGTGTGGCGTTGAGTCTGTTGTAAGCCAGCAGCTCAGTGAAGCCCTTCGTCCAGATTCAGCCGCAGTTGTTTCCATTGCCGCTGCCGCTGCTGAAGAATTGGGCGATAAAGTCACTGATCAGGTTCAGCTTGGTTTGCGTGAAGTTCGCGCTGATGCTGAAGAACGCATTTCCGCTATTGAAGCTAAGCTTGATGAAAAACCTGATTTCGAACCGCGAATGGTCGCTATTGAGTCCCGTCTTGACGAGGCTCCTGATCATGAATCGCGCGTAGCAGCACTTGAATCCCGTCTTGACGAAGCTCCTGACCTTGAGCCGCGTCTGGCCGGAATCGAAGAAAAAATTGAAGCTCTGCCTGATGTGGAAGATATTGTAAGCAAGTCTCTTGAAAAAGAACTTGATCCTGATTCTCCGGCTTTTTACCGCATTAAGAGTCGGTTGACCGAAGATATCGAGGATTACCTCGCTCCGCGTCTGGTTGAGAAAATTGATGATATGAAGGGTGAACTGGAAGAATCTTTCAAGGCATCCGTTGAAGAGTTGCTAGCCGATAAGCTTGAGCGGGCTGTTCCTGCTGAAGCAGCACGGATTATCCGCGAAGAAATAGCGGCTTTAGCCCGTGAACTCGAAGGTTAGCATTTTAAAATAATGTTCTTAAATCGGTCCGGCGGACGTATGTCTGCCGGACCGATTTAATTTAGATACTAAAAAATCAGCCATCAAGCGGGTCGACTATTTGGAGGTCTCATGCTAAAGAGCCTCACAAAAGAAGGGTGCTTAACAGGTTTTCTTCTTTTTACCCGCCCGGCGCCCTACCTGTGGAGGTCGTGGCCATTTCCCACCGGGCGGGGTTTTTCAAGCCCAATTAAGGATATACATCATGGATAAGATTCAGAAGCAGGCTTTGCAGGTCGCTAAGGAAATCGTAGTTAAATTTATCGAGGTTGGAAGAATTTCACCCTCCAATTTTTCTGAGCATTTTAACGCTATCCACGCTGACGTAGTGGCTTCCATCGTGGAGCAGGAAAATAAGCTTGCCGGAGATGGTGCATTGGACGGCAACGGGGATGCTCGATAGATGGCGCAGGTATCCCATCAGGAACACGGTAAGAAAGTCCGGGATATGTTCGGCAGGATTGCCGGGTTGTATGATTTCCTGAACCATTTTTTGAGTGCCGGGCAGGATATTTACTGGCGTTACCGTCAGGTAAAGTTGGTCCGCCCCGGTAAAAAAGGTCTGGTGCTTGATCTGGCTGCCGGGACACTTGATGTTTCGGTGGAGCTTTTGCGCCAGTATCCCGATGTTAAAGTTCTGGCCATGGACTTTACCCATCAGATGCTTGCCTGCGGTAAGAATAAAAAACTGGAAGGCAAACGTGCCGAACGCAGCGAAAGCATTGCTGCAGTTCAGGCAGATGGAAGGGGTTTGCCGTTGCCGGACAATTGTCTGGACGGCGCCACTATTTCTTTCGGCATCAGAAATATCCTTCCCCGCGAAGATTGCTATAAAGAAGTTCTGCGTACGCTTAAGCCCGGCGCGCGGTTCTGCATTCTGGAATTCGGTTCCGGAAGCAAGAAAATCTGGAAGGGTGTGTATAATTTTTACCTCAACAAGGTACTGCCTTTGCTGGGTAAGGTTGTTTCCGGGGATTCCGGGGCCTATTCCTATCTGGCGGATACTATCCGGGCTTTTCCGGATGAGCGTGCTCTTGCTGAGGAATTGCGCGAAGCAGGTTTCGGGCGTGTAATGTTTATCCCGCTACTTTCAGGGATTGTTTATATACACGTAGCTGAAAAAGCTGAAGAATAGCGCTATAAATCGGTTAGTGACTGACCGAATGATATGAGCAGCAAACCGAATATCATGGCAATGAGCCCGAGAATGCGCAATTGCCGCGGTCCTCGCTCAATGATTGAAATAAGGATTCTGGGCATGCGCTCAGAAAAAACAAAATAGGGTATCCCTTCAATAATGAAGGCCAGGCCAAGGGCGGACAGAAGAAAGGACCAATCGATATGCATAATGATAGTTATGTATATGCGCTGCTTGATTATGTCTACCCTTACGAAACAAAGTTAGTGTGTTAAATTTTCAGGCCGGAATTATTATGTAAGTGTTTTAAGAGCTTATTTTGTTATCTAAGTAATAAAGGACAATAAGTTATGATTAAATTCTCTGACATTGAAGAAAAGAAAACAACTATCGGGGTTGTCGGCCTCGGATACGTGGGCCTGCCTCTCGCAGTTGCACTTGGCCGCAAATTCAAGGTGCTTGGTCTTGATATTTCCGAACAGCGCGTTAAGGAACTCAGTGAAGGGTTCGACCGCACCAATGAAGTTCTGGAAAACGATTTCCACAACTATGTTGAATTCAGCACTGATGCGTCCCTGCTCAAAGATTGCGGCGTGATTATTGTTGCTGTCCCTACTCCCATCGATGAAGCCCGTAATCCTGATCTCAAACCTGTTGTAGGTGCTTCCACCATGGTCGGTGCTAATATGTCTGCCGACTCGATTGTTGTTTACGAGTCCACTGTTTACCCCGGACTCACTGAAGATATTTGCGTACCCATCCTCGAAGAAAATTCCGGCCTTAAATACGGTAAGGATTTCGGCGTAGGCTACTCTCCCGAACGTATCAACCCCGGTGACCGCGAACATACCCTGCAGACCATCGTTAAGGTTGTAGCCGGTAACGATGCTGAAGTGGCTGATCTGCTGGATAAACTTTACTCTTCCATCATCACCGCCGGAACCCATCGTGCATCCTGCATCAAGGTTGCCGAAGCCGCCAAGGTAATTGAAAATACCCAGCGTGACCTGAATATCGCGCTTATGAATGAACTTTCCATGATCTTCGATAAAATGGGCATCGATACCCTCGATGTTCTGGAAGCAGCAGGTACCAAATGGAACTTCCTGCCTTTCCGTCCCGGTCTGGTTGGTGGACACTGCATCGGTGTCGATCCCTATTACCTGACCACCAAGGCTGAAGAAATCGGCCATCATCCGCAGGTCATCCTTGCGGGTCGTAAGATCAATGACTCCGTAGGTAAATTTATCGCCGATACTACCATCAAACAGATGATCAACGGCGACAGCAAGGTAAAGGGTGCCAAAGTAGGTGTCCTCGGACTTACCTTTAAAGAAAACGTTCCCGATCTGCGCAACACTAAGGTTGTTGACGTAGTAGACGAGCTGGAATCTTTCGGCGTGGACGTGCTTATTCACGATGCTTACGCTGATCCTGAAGAAGCTGTGGAAGAGTACAATATCACCACTTCTTCTTTTGAAGAATTCAAGGATCTTGAGGCTGTTGTTCTGGCTGTTTCCCACGATAAATATCGTGACCTTGAGCTTGATACCATCAAGAGCTGGTTCAGAAACCCTGAAAACGCACTCATTATCGATGTTAAATGCTTCTTTGACCGTAAGGAACTTGAAGACGCTGGCATCAGGCACTGGAGACTTTAGTCCACTTGAAGTTGATGAAACCGATTCTTTTTGTAACGGCAACAGCCAAGGAGATGAAAGCCGCGCTGGGCGGGGTTTGCAAGCTGCCTCGTTTGGAGCAGGGCAAGCCTGTGGAGTTCATGTTCGGTGATCGTCCCGGTCTGTTGCTGGTAACCGGAATCGGAGTAATAAATACATCTTTCGCTCTCGGGCGGGCATTGGCGGGAAATGATGTTGGTGTAGTTGTGCTGGCTGGAATTGCCGGAACATTCAACGCTGACCGTTTTCCACTTTGTTCCGCCTGTGTCGTAAGGAAAGAAATTTGGCCCGAATATGGGCTGAAGAAAGGTGATCAGGTCGATCCTAAGGGGCTGGGATTCAGCCTTTCGGAGATTGACGGACAGCCGGTCTGGAACGAAGTGGAACTAAGTTCCGGAAAAAGTCTTTTTGAATCAGGACTTGACCGATTTGAAAAACTGCCCGAAGCTGTGTCTTTGACCGTGAGCGGCGTAACCGCCACGGCTGAGGAGGCCGCTGCATATGTAGATGAATATGGAGCGGATTTAGAAAATATGGAAGGTTTTGCGGCTGCGTATGTGTGCGCCCTTGTCGGGGTGGGGCTATGTCAGGTGCGGACTGTTTCGAACCTTGTAGGATCAAGAGATAGTAATGATTGGGATTTGCGCGGAGCCCTTGCCGAGTTGGGGCGGGTCTGCTCAGCTCTGGTCAGGTGATTTCCCAAAACTGTTCTTGTTCTTTCGCAACCGGGATAATTCATACGCGGATGATTGAGTTATTAGCCTATTTTAAGAATGAACTGCCTCTTATCAATGGTTTTCTCGATGAGGAAACTTCTAAGCTTGAGGGGCTGGTTAAGGATGTAGCCAGACATGTGCTGCTTGCGCCGGGAAAGAGGATTCGCCCGGTGCTGACAATTCTTTCCGCCCGGGGACTGGGCTACGGAAAAGATGATATTTATCCTCTGGCTGGTTCTTTGGAACTCCTCCATGCCGCAACCCTTCTTCATGACGATATTTTAGACGATGCCGATCTGCGCCGTGGCGTAGAGGCTTCGCATCTCGTTTTCGGTACCACCGAGACTATACTTGCCGGGGATGTCTTGCTGGCTCTGGCCAATAAGATCGGCGCTGATTACGGCAAACCCCGCATCAGTTCTGTGCTTGCTTCAGGAATCATGGCTACTGTTGAAGGCGAAATTCTTGAAATTGCCCATATTTCAGAACCGCTGATGAACCGCGATACCTATATGGATATCATCATCGGTAAAACTGCCCGCTTGATTGAAACCTCTTGCCGTCTGGGAGCGATTCTTGCCTCTGATGACAGAGCAATGGAAGATGCAGTCGGCAACTTCGGCCTGAATATGGGTATCGCTTTCCAGCTTGTCGATGATGCTCTCGATTACGAATCTCCTTCTGATGATACCGGTAAGCCTGAAGGCGGCGACCTTAAAGAAGGTAAAATTACTTTACCTTTGATTCTTTATCTTGAAATGCTACAAGAAAAAGAAGCAGAGTTGTTGCTTGCTGAGATCAAGAGCCAAACCCTGTCGGATGAAAAGCGTGTTCATGTGCTTGCCGAAATCAGGAAGCATGGGCTGGGAGCCAGAACGAGAACCTATGCTGCGGAATATGTGGAAAAAGCCAAGTCGTGCTTGGACCCGCTTCCCGAAGGCGAGGAAAAGCAGGTGCTTAAGCAAGCAGCTGATTTTGTGCTGACCCGGAAAAAATAGGTGAGACTAAAGGAGAGGAGCTGTCGCTATGAGTCTGGATGATATTCTTGAATCACCACGATTGATGATGAAACTCAGCTTTCCTCCGGTCATGCTTCAGATGATGCAGGAGGCATGTAAGCCTGAACCGGACTTTGCCGTGCTTGGTAAAATTATCAGTATGGACCCGGCTCTTTCCACCACTATTCTTAACCTCGTTAATTCTCCATTTTACGGTCTTTCCCAGGAAATTTCAGATTTTAAAAGGGCTGCTGTTGTGCTTGGCACCCGTGAATTGCTTAATCTGGCAGTCACGGTGACTTATCAGAAGCATATTTGTAAGCATATGGAGCTGGATGGCTATAAAATCTATGATGACTGGATGCTTACCGTTTGGGGGGCTATTTCAGCTCAGCTCATTGCGACACGTATTTGTCCGGAGCAAGCGGATAAAGTTTACCTTTGCTGCCTGCTGAAGGATATTTCCCTGTTTTTTCTGCGCTGTGCAGCTCCGGGAGAATTACCCGTTGAAATTTCAAAGGATTCGGTAACTCGCTCCGATCCCGGGCAGTCCGAGACTGAGAATGAAATATGGGGTATGAACCATGGAGCGCTTAGCCAGCTGCTTTTAACCCGCTGGAAGATGGACACTTTAAACTGTCCTTCCTTGCAGCATCACCATGCCATCGACGAGATAGATACTTTTGATTTGCCGACTCAGGCTGTGATTCTGGCTACTAGATGGGCAGAATTGGAGTTAGGTAGTAGTGCTGCTCCATTTAATGTTCTGCAATTCGAAGTTCAGTTACAGCGCTCCCTTGATATGGACGAAGAAGCCATTGAAGGATTCAGGGAAGTCTGCCGTACAAAATTTCAATCCATGCTCAAGAATTTAGGTATTTCTGAGGGTGGTGAGGATGCTAATTTCTATAACCATTCCATAAAGAGTCTACAGTCCAGTTACTTTTTGAGTCTGGAACTTCTCACTGCTGAGGGTGGGATTGATTCCATTGCCCGTATAATAGGCAGGCATCTCAAATTGAGCTGGGATATTGTCAGCTGGGAACTGGCGCTCAAATCTCCACATACCGATAAATACAAACTTTACCGTATCAATGACGGTAGCGGTCTTGAACTGGTGGCCAAGGATTGTATTGCCGGTGAAATCCCCTGGCAAAAGCGTGGGGACGGGGAAGACATCATCAGCCGGAAGATTCTGTTCGGCAGGTTCCGATTCAACTCCAAGAATATCAAGTCTGAAGACAGAAAGAACCTTAAACTTTATTTTCGGTTCATCGGTCAGGCTTACGAACATTATTGCGCTAAGCAGCACCTCATTGAGGATCGTGCAGAGACGCTGGATACTTTGCCTTTAGGCGTAGCCAGTCTGGATATTCAGGGTGACCTGATTGATATGAACGAGGAGATGATCCGTCTGCTTGGCGGGGCTTCTATTTCAGGTACCAAAAATTTCAATGATCTTTTCAAACTCGGTGTCGGGGCAGGACTTGGGGCCAGCTGGACTGTTTTTCTCGAAGATGAAAATAGAAAGTCCTTTAGCAAGATTGTTTGCGTGAGTCTTCGAACCGGAGGGATGCCACGTGACGCATGCCTTTACGTTTCCGCTTATAAGCAGACTCGTGGCGGTGAACAGCTGATTTCTCTGGTCATGGAAGATATCAGGGAGATGTCGGAAAGTCAGATTCAGGCTCTCAAACAGCGGGATTTTCTCGAAGGGCTTGTTGATTCCATGCGGGATGTCGTGCTTACCGTGGATAGACGCGGGAATATTACGTATGCATCATCTCGCTTTTCAAAGATATTTTTGGGCCGCAATATTTTTGATATTGCCACTCCCAGCGAAACGTTTACCGGTCGTTGGGGGCCGGATATGTTTGAGCGGGATAAAACAGTAGTTGAGGTTCTTTTGAAAAGGACCGATACCGCCGGAAGGCCCTTTGAGTTTGTCGTCAGCAAGCTGGCAGGATCAGGGGAGAAGAGTCTTATCGTTGCCCGCGATCTGACAGCTATTCGAAGATTGGAGGATAAGCTCAAGCGTCAGGCTATATTTGATGGTCTGACTGATCTTTTTAACCACACCCAGTTCAACACGTTGATGGCTCGCGAAATCAATCGCAGCAGGCGCACCGGACGTCCGGTCGGTTTGCTTTTCTTCGATCTTGACGGTTTTAAGGCTGTTAACGATACCGAAGGCCATCAGGTTGGTGATGACGTTCTCAAGGGAGTGGGAGAAATCCTGCGCAATGAACTTCGCTCAGGAATGGATTTCCCCTGTCGTTACGGTGGGGATGAGTTCGGGGTGATTGTCACCGAAGTCCGGGCTGAGGCTCTTGAAAAAATAGGCAACAGAATCAGGCTCCGGGTGGAGAAGAAATTTTCTGGTAAGGTCACAATCAGCGGGGGGCTTACCGTGCTCAAGGAAGGGGATACTTCCGTCAGCATGTTGAACCGCGTTGACAAAGCTACATATGAAGCCAAGGATTTGGGCGGAAATGTACTGGTCTGGGCCGATTAAGCCCGGACTTTAATCATTAAGAGGAGATAGCCATGCTCTGGCGTGTCGAGGTCGCACTTAAAGACCATGTCCGTGATGTCCACGGTCATAAAGTTTCCAATAAGATCAAAGAAGAACTCGGTATTGAGGCCGGTGAAGTCCGGACCATCAAGGTATATACTGTAGAAGGTCTTGAGAAAGACGAAATCGAAAAGGTTCTGGAACTGGGCGTTCTGCATGACCCGGTCCTGCATACTCCTTCGCTGGAGCCGCTGGCCAAGGATTTCGCCTGGAACCTTGAAGTGGGCTTCCGTCCCGGCGTTACTGACAACGAAGGTCGTACCGCCAAGGAATCCGTTATTCTGGTTACCGATCCTGCTGATGTCGAGGCTGTAAAAGTATACACCTCCACTCAGTATCTTTTTGTCGAAGACCTCGGTCTCGAGCAGGTCAGCCATATTGCAAAAGACCTGCTGGCTAACGAACTCATCCAGCGTTACGAAATCCGTTCTGCAGATGAGTGGGTTAAGTCTCCGGGATTCGAAGCCAAGGCTGCCCGGGTTACCGGCAAGGCCAGCGATGAAGTTGCAGTTATTGATCTCGCTGCCATGTCCGATGACGAAATGATGGCTTTCAGCCGTGAGAACACTCTTGCTCTCAGCCTTGAGGAATTCCACTGCATTCGCGATTATTATGCTGATCCTGAAGTGGTTAAGCAGCGCGAGGAAATGGGACTCACTGCCCAGCCTACCGATGCCGAGCTTGAAGCTTTGGCCCAGACTTGGTCCGAGCACTGCAAGCACAAAATTTTCAGCTCTAAGATTGAGTACGAAAACAAGGAAACCGGGGTTTCCTCCACTGTAGACAGCCTCTACAAAACCTGCATCATGAACACCACCAAGGAAATCCGCGCTGAAAAGGGCGAAGATGATTTCTGCCTGTCCGTGTTCAAGGATAACGCAGGTGTTATCAAATTTAACGACAAGCTCAATGTCTGCGTTAAAATGGAGACCCACAACAGTCCTTCCGCTCTGGACCCCTACGGCGGAGCACTTACCGGGATTGTCGGTGTTAACCGTGACCCCATGGGTACCGGACTGGGTGCAAACCTGCTGTGTAACACTGACGTATTCTGCTTTGCTTCTCCCTTCCACGAAGGTGAACTGCCTCCGCGTCTGCTGCATCCCCGCCGCGTATTTGAAGGCGTGCGTGAAGGTGTTGAGCATGGCGGTAACAAATCCGGTGTTCCCACTGTAAACGGCTCCATTGTTTTCGATGAGCGCTACCTCGGTAAGCCTCTGGTTTACTGCGGAACCGTGGGCACCATGCCTGTTGAATCCGCAGGTCGTCCCAGCCACGAGAAGAAAGCACTGCCCGGTGACATCATCGTTATGACCGGTGGACGTATCGGTAAAGACGGTATTCACGGCGCAACCTTTTCTTCCGAGGAACTTCACGAAGGTTCCCCGGCAACAGCTGTCCAGATCGGTGACCCCATCACTCAGCGCAAAATGTACGACTGCCTGATGCGTGCCCGTGATATGGGCTTGTACAACGCTATCACCGATAACGGTGCGGGCGGTTTGTCCTCTTCCGTAGGTGAAATGGCTGAAGACAGTGGCGGTTGTGATCTCGATCTCTCCAAGGCTCCGCTCAAGTATGACGGTCTTAAGCCTTGGGAAATCCTTGTTTCCGAAGCTCAGGAACGTATGACTCTTGCTGTTCCGCCGGAAAAACTGGATGAGTTCATGGCCCTTGCCGATGAAATGGACGTTGAAGCTACCGCGCTTGGTACCTACACCGACAGCGGCCTCTATAACATCCGTTACGGTGAAAAGCCTGTTGCCTGCCTGCGCATGGACTTCCTGCACGATGGCGTGCCTCAGATGCAGCTCAAGGCTGTCTGGGAACGTCCTGAAATCGAATTTACCGGTGAGCCGGAAGTTGCAGACCACACCGAGCTGCTCAAAGACATGCTCGGTCGTCTGAACATCTGCAGTAAAGAATATGTTATCCGTCAGTACGACCATGAAGTGCAGGGCCGCAGTGTAGTCAAGCCTCTGGTTGGTGAAGAGGAAGACGGTCCCGCTGATGCAGGCGTGCTGCGTCCTGACTTTGATGATGACAAAGGTCTGGTCGTATCTCACGGTATCTGCCCGAAATTCTCCGATCTCGATACCTACTGGATGATGGCTAACGCAGTTGATGAAGCTATCCGTAACGCAGTTGCTGTCGGTGGTGACATCAACCATATGGCCGGTATTGATAACTTCTGCTGGTGCGATCCGGTTCAGTCCGAATCTACTCCTGACGGTCACTACAAGCTGGCACAGCTTGTCCGTGCAAACCAAGCGCTGTCCCACTTCTGCCGTGCTTTCGGAGTTCCCTGCATCTCCGGTAAGGACTCCATGAAGAACGATTACAAGGGCGGCGGCGTGAAGATCTCCATCCCGCCGACCGTACTCTTCTCCGCAGTCGGTATCGTTCCGGACATCAATATGTGCGTGACTTCCGACTTCAAGAAGCCCGGTGAGTTCATCTATGTGCTCGGCCTGACCCGTGACGAAATGGGCGGTTCCGAGATTGCTTCCCAGCTTAACTTTGTTCATGACAAAGTTCCTCATGTTGAAGCTCTCACAGCTAAGGCGCGTTACAAGACCCTTAATCAGGCTATGCGTCAGCGTCTGGTAAGTTCCTGCCATGACCTTTCCGACGGTGGTCTGGGTGTGGCTCTTGCCGAGATGTCCCTTGGCGGACGTATCGGTTGTGAAGTTGACCTTCGCTCCGTACCCACCGAGTACGGCATGTCTACCTTGTCCGTTCTTTACAGTGAGTCCGCATCACGTTTTGCAGTGACCGTGGCTCCTGAGAATGCAGGCAAGTTCGAAGAACTTTTCGCAGGCCAGATCTGCCAGCGTATCGGTATGACCGTGGGCGGCAATTCCTTTGGCCTCATGGAAGGTTCCGCAGGAATTATTCGCTGCAAGACTGAAGAACTTGCTACCGCTTTCAAGGAAACATTGAACTGGTAGTCTGACAGTTAAATAAGAATCAAAGGCCGCGTTTCCACTGGGAACGCGGCCTTTTTTGTTTTCTCTGAAAAAACTTTGAACTGTAACCGAACCGTGTGACTGTTACGGCCTCCTGCTTTTATTAGAAAAGGCAAAAATTAATTGTACGTCTTTTCGCTCCAGTGCGTAAAATTTAGGAGGTTTTTGCCATGAAAGGTTCGAATGTGAGGGTGGACCTGCATGTCCACTCAAAATATTCAACCCGTCCATCCCAGTGGATTTTACAGAAACTGGGTTGCCCGGAGAGTTTTACTGAACCGTTGAAGATTTATGATAGAGCTCTTGCCCGTTCCATGAACATGGTCACTATTACCGATCACAACACCATTAACGGTAGTCTGGAAATTGCCCACCTTGATAATGCCTTTGTCAGTGAAGAGATAACCACATATTTCCCGGAAGACGGCTGCAAGCTGCACGTTTTGGCGTATGATATCACTGAAGAACACCATCGTGAATTTCAAAAGTTGCGTGAAAATGTTTTTGATCTGGTGCCCTATCTTCGTGAACAGGAAATTATTCATGTGCTGGCCCATCCTCTTTTTGCGGTAAATGAAAGGCTCACCCCCGATCATTTTGAACAGGCTTTGCTCATGTTTAATCTTCTTGAGCTGAACGGTACCCGTGATGAAATGCAGAACTCAGCCCTGCGTACCATTGTCGATAACCTGACACCTGAGAAGATCGACCGACTCGCCAACAAACACGATCTGGAGCCATATGGCGAGACTCCGTGGGTAAAGGGGCTTACCGGAGGTTCTGACGATCATTCCGGAATTAATATCGCTCGTGTTTATACCGAGGTAGTTGATGCGACTACACCGCAGGAGATGCTTAAGGCGGTAAGTGAAGGGCGGACCATGGTGCAGGGTAAAGCGGCTACTCCGCATACTATGGCGCACAATTTATACGGTATAGCTTATCAGTTCTACAAAAGTCATTTTGATTGTACCAAGCTCAAACGTTCTGTTGAATGCTTCCGATACATAGACAATGTGCTTGACCCCGGAGACAAGGAAAGCCCGTCTATCCTTGATAAGCTTCAAAGTTTCATTTACCGCCAGCGTTCGAAAAAATATTTCAAGAGTTCCGATTCAGTTCAGGCCGCTTTATTGCGCGAGGCCAATCGAATTGTTGAAAGTGATGACCGTGCCCGTAATATAAGCTGCGGTTTCAGGTACAGTCCTGAAGAGCTGGAAGACGAGTGGTTTCGTTTTGTGGGAAATGCCACAGACAAGGTCCTTTCCGGTCTGGGTGATAAGATAATTAACAGTGCTTTGGGTGCAAACCTCTTTGATGTCTTCCACACAATAGGCGCGGCTGGCTCTCTGTATACTTTGTTGGCTCCGTATTTTGTCTCCTACGGCCTTTTCGCCAGTGAACGGGAGTTCGCCCGCGACTGCCTATCCGCTTTCGGTCATGAGGATCCTTTAGAGGGAGAAACTAAGATCGCTCATTTTACGGATACCTTCAGTGATGTGAACGGAGTGGCCTTGACTCTGCAACATCAGTTGGATGTGGCCCGTAAACACGATAAGAAGCTGACCGTAATCACCTGCGGCTCAGATGGTTCAAGTGATCAGGTCGTAAATTTTACCCCCGCCGGGGAATTTGATCTTCCCGAATACCCGGAACTATCTTTTAAATATCCTCCGTTCCTGCGTGTGTTGGCTCATTGTCTTGAAAACAATTACACCTTGCTGCATTTGGCTACACCCGGTCCTGTAGGGTTGGCTGGTCTGGCTGTTGCCAAGCTGCTCAAACTCCCGGTTCATGGCACTTACCATACCGCATTCCCGCAGTATGTCCGGGCTTTCACCGATGACACGGGACTTGAAGACATGGCTTGGAAATTTATGATCTGGTTCTACAATCAGATGGATACGGTCTTTGTTCCCTCAGAAGCTACCGGAGATGAACTGGCTGAAAAGGGTGTTAAGCCACACAAAA
The DNA here is from genome assembly GCF_000023445.1 of Maridesulfovibrio salexigens DSM 2638. Taxonomy (GTDB): domain Bacteria; phylum Desulfobacterota; class Desulfovibrionia; order Desulfovibrionales; family Desulfovibrionaceae; genus Maridesulfovibrio; species Maridesulfovibrio salexigens. The sequence goes on from NC_012881.1 coordinate 850,351, forward strand.
TTAAGGTTTATCCCAGAGGGGTGGATATAAACCGCTTTACACCGGAAAAACGCAACGGCTTCTATAAGGGCCGTTTCAAGGTAAAGGAAGCGGTGAAGCTGCTTTATGTGGGCCGTGTCTCCCAAGAAAAGAACCTTGATGTTCTAACTGATGCTTTTAAAACAGTCTCAACTATCAGGCCGGAACTGCATCTGGTTGTAGTCGGTGACGGTCCGTATCTAGCAGAAATGAAGAAAAGGCTGGAAGGGTGCCCGGTAACTTTTACCGGTTATCTCGGCGGTGATGAGCTCTCCGCATGTTATGCCAGCTCAGATGTCTTTGTTTTCCCTTCGGCAACCGACACCTTCGGCAACGTGGTCCTTGAAGCTCAGGCTTCCGGTCTTCCGGTAATAGTCACAGATTCAGGAGGGCCTTGCGAGAATATTATTGAGGACACCACAGGATTAATTGTCGAAGCCGGAAATGCTGATGCTCTTGCCAGAGCTATTGTCCGTCTAGCCGATCATCCGGAATTGCTCCAGTACATGAAAAAGAGTGCACGGACATATACAGAGAAGCGATCTTTTGATGCCGAGTTTTTGAAGACTTGGACGTTGTATGAGGATTTGTCGAAGCGGAATGTTATTCAGCAATAAGAGTTAAAAGAACCTGCCATATAGAATCAGCCCCCGCGGACTTTGTCTGCGGGGGCTGATTTGGTTGTGATATTATACTAAAAATAAATAACTAATTGAAATTATTAGTATAAATCGTATGTGTCATAGTAGCCATCAACAGACAGATTCTCTACAGAAAAAGAAAATGAGTTGAAAATAATATCAAATACAGAATCTTTTTTTTGAGCATCATTTAAATCAAAATCGTCAATGAAAAAGACACACTCAGCAGTAATTGATAATTCTTTTTCAGTTTCAGCAAAAAAGTAATGGTCATTCCAGTCTGTTACAGAAACGCCTTGGTATGTATCTTCTGCCCCACTGTAGTAATCAGATTTAAAAATGAAAAAATCAATGTTGGCTGTAGCATTAAATGAACAGTTAACTTTGATCATATTTTCATTTAATTCCGTAGAATCTATTGAAATATCACCATTAACGTTTAAGAAGTGAATAGTCGTGTCAGATTCATCTGCATCAAAATCACATCCAGACCAATCATAACCTTCAATTTCCGCAACTAGTTGGTGATAAAATTCCTTTGAATCTGTGAACGACAAGCCAATAGACTCTAATGAAAAATCAAACTCAACTTCCTGTGGTAATCCTTTGCTAAAGAAGGAAGCAAAGCTTTCGTAACTATCAAAAATACCGAAAGGTTTTTTGGCGCATTGGACCAGTTCGTTCAATAGTCTTCCATCTTCACACAGAATAATCGCATCGTTTAAGCATAGGTTTTTAAGGCCTTGTGCTATGAAAGCGTCAGGTAAATCACTCCTACATTTTGGAGTTGAGAAACATCCTTGACCATTAAAATAATTCGCGAAGACCTTTTCTGCATCCTCTTGGTCAAATCCAACGACTTCAACATTGCACATTCTCATCCAATTTCTAAATGGATACAGAATATCTTTTTTTACCTTAGAAGCTACTTCGCTGTAGTCTAAGTAAACACCTTCTATAGCTTCCTTGGTTCGTGTTTCTCTGGCGATCGAAGAAAGTTTTCCAAGATGCCTATTTGTCTGTTCGATGGCTTTTTTAAATTTGTCTAAAAGCTGAGTTTCAACTTCACTAATAACTACAGTATGAATAAAAATTTTATATCCATATTTTTGACATAGCTGAATTAACTTTAGGTATTCAGGGCGTAAAAAATCAAAGCCACACTTTCTTATAATATTCGTATCTATGTAAATATTTTTCATACTCAACTCAGTAAATAGGGATCAAGTTCAAATTATTTGTTAGCCAACACTCTTACAGGTCCTATCATTGCAATATCAAAAACGCATGAAACTATACCATTCATCTTAACATTCAATTCAACATTTTCCATACTCCATCCTTAAACATAAAAAAAGGCCCGGCAACTCGCATTGCCGGGCCTTCCTATTTATCTTTAGCTACAGAACTATTCTTCTTCGACAGCGTCGGAGATAGCGCATTCGGTGGTCAGCAGGAGGCTGGACACGGAAGCTGCGTTCTGGAGAGCGATACGGGTAACCTTTTTGGGGTCGATAACACCGGCCTTGATGAGGTCTTCGTATTCGCCGGTACCAGCGTTGAAACCGAAACCGTCTTTACCAGCGGCAACTTTTTCAACAACTACGGAACCTTCGAAACCTGCGTTAGCAGAGATCATGCGCAGGGGCTGCTGAGCAGCACGGCGGATGATGTTGATACCTGCCAGTTCGTCATCGTTGCCTGCTTTGAGGTCGTCGAGAACTTTAGCACAACGTACGAGGGCGGTACCGCCACCAGCTACGATGCCTTCTTCAACAGCTGCGCGGGTTGCGTTAAGAGCATCTTCAACGCGAGCTTTCTTTTCTTTCATTTCAACTTCGGTAGCAGCACCAACTTTGATTACTGCAACACCGCCAACGAGCTTGGCGAGGCGTTCCTGAAGTTTTTCACGGTCGTAGTCAGAGGAAGAATCATTGATCTGAGCTTCGATCTGCTTAACGCGAGCTTTGATTTCTTCAACGTTGCCTGCGCCGTCTACGATAACGGTGTTTTCTTTGTCTACGCGTACACGCTTTGCGGTACCCAGACCTTCAACGGTCATAGCGTCGAGGGAGAGACCGATGTCTTCGGAAACAACAGTCGCACCGGTGAGGGTAGCGAGGTCTTTGAGCATTTCCTTGCGGCGGTCACCGAAACCGGGAGCCTTGATAGCGCAAACATTGAGGTTGGCGCGCAGTCTGTTAACTACGAGAGTAGCCAGAGCTTCGCCGTCGACGTCTTCAGCTACGATGAGCAGGGGACGGGACATTTTGAGAACCTGCTCGAGGATGGGGAGCAGATCTTTCATGTTGGAAACTTTTTTCTCAACAAGAAGAATCATGGGATCTTCGAATTCGCAAACCATTTTGTCGGTGTCGGTTGCGAAGTAGGGGGAAAGGTATCCGCGGTCGAACTGCATGCCTTCTACAACGTCCAGTTCGGTTTTCATGGATTTGGCTTCCTCAACGGTGATAACGCCTTCTTTACCTACTTTGTCCATGGCTTCAGCGAGGATTTCACCGATGGTGGAGTCGCTGTTAGCGGAGATGGTGCCGACCTGAGCGATTTCAGCTTTGTCGCGGGTGGGCTTGGCAAGTTTGCCGAGCTCTTCAACGATAGCTTCAACAGCGGAGTCGATACCGCGTTTGATGGACATGGGGTTACGGCCTGCAGCAACAAGCTTTACACCTTCTGCGAAGATGGACTGAGCCAGAACGGTAGCAGTGGTGGTACCGTCACCTGCGATGTCGTTGGTTTTGGAAGCAACTTCCTTAACCATCTGTGCGCCCATGTTTTCGAACTTGTCTTCAAGGTCGATTTCCTTGGCAACAGTCACACCGTCTTTGGTGATGGTGGGAGCGCCCCAGGATTTTTCGATAACAACGTTACGGCCCTTGGGTCCGAGGGTAACCTTTACTGCTTCTGCGAGGGTGTCCACACCTTTTTTAAGGCGGTCACGTGCAGTTACGTCAAATTCAATTGCTTTTGCCATGTCTTATATTCTCCTGATCTGGAAAAAATTAATTTATTAAGGGGATATTACTCGACAATTGCGAGGATTTCGTCTTCGCGCATGATGATGAATTCTTCTGCGTCGATTTTCAGTTCGTTACCAGCATATTTAGCGAAGAGAACTACATCGCCTGCTTTAACGGTCATGGGGTTGTTGTCTTTACCGGGACCTGCAGCAACAACTTCACCTTTCATGGGCTTTTCTTTTGCGGAATCGGGGATGATGATGCCGCTGGCGGTCTTCTGCTCAGTTTCTACACGCTTGATGAGTACACGATCCTGTAAAGGCTTGAGATTCATGGTTCCTCCAGAATAAATAAACTTTTTTAGATAAGATAAGTAATCCGCGAGTTTATGGCGGATCATACTTTTAAATTTCAAAGCCTGCGTCTCTCAGCAGGCCGGATGCTTCCGCAGAAGCTGACATAAATTAAGACAGTCTGTGGATATGTCAACACCGTGAGTCGAAAAAAAGTACTGCTTTTTTTCATCAGTTTCGATTGTGTGATTTCAACCAAATTTGAGACCATGCGGTCCTTTTAGCGCAATCTGCTTGACATTCCTTTGTAAATGCTTGTAAGCCGCCCATTCCGCCCTGATTTTAGGGGCCCGCTGCACCGGCGAAAAGTTACTTTTTTGTGCTTTCTAATGAATATAATATCCTATCAGGCTAAGATTTGCTTTTCGCTATGGCTTTTTCTAAATTTCTGGTGTAGTGGGCTTTAAGGGGTACGGATATCCGCCGCCTAAGCGCGGGAAAAAATACTTTTGAAGGAGTTAACTATGAGTAAAACTGTTCTTGTTAAGAAAATCCGGGAAAAACTGGAGCTGAGTGCAAAAGACGCATCTGCCGCACTGGACGGCGTTCTCAGCGCAATCGAAGACGGCCTCAAAGAAGAAGGCAATGTTACCCTTACAGGTTTTGGTACATTTAAGACTGTAGAGCGTTCCGCTCGCACCGGACGCAACCCCCAGACCGGCGAAGCTATCCAGATTCCCGCTTCCCGTGGCGTTAAATTCACTCCCGGAAAATTCCTCAAGGACGCAGTTAAATAATTCTGGTTCTGACGAAGTTTTAAAGCCGTTTCCGGGTGACTCCGGAAGCGGCTTTTTTTTATGTGTACAATATATAAGAATACTCATAGCCTTCCTCTCGCTCCACTGCGCTTCCCGTTGAAGATGATAAAAAATGTCATGCGCTAATTAATTATAATATCTAGCTGAGTTTCAAGCTATCGGAGTTGAAAATGATATCTTTATGGAACAAACCATTCGGATACAAGCATGTGCTTGATATAAGTATGCCTCTAGCGGTGAGTATGGCTTCCACCACCATAATGCAGGTGACAGACCGTATTTTTCTCGGTCGCTATTCTATGGAGGCCATCGCTGCCGCATTGCCTGCGGGAATCATGTCTTTTCTGTTCATTTCCTTTTTTATGGGAGTGGCCAGTTATATTAATGTATTTATCGCTCAGTATACCGGAGCAGCACGACCGGAACGTGTAGCCTCAAGCCTTTGGCAGGGTATTTATTTCGCGCTTGGGGCATGGGTTATCCTTGGCGTTATGGGATTCTGGCTGACCCCGCTTCTGGAAAAGGGCGGGCATCCCCCTGAAGTTCTGGAACTTGAGATTCAATATTTCCGTATTCTCATGCTCGGAGCCGGGCTTCCTGTACTTGATACTGCGCTTTCAGGATTCTTTGCCGGACGCGGACTGACTAGAACCGTTATGGTTGTTAATATGATCGGTGCCGCAGTCAACATCCCCTTGGATTATGCTTTGATCAACGGTTTCTGGATTTTCCCAGAAATGGGTATTCGTGGGGCAGCCATTGCTACGCTCACTGCCGGGGCGGTCATTGTGGGTATCTATATTCCGCTGATTTTTAACAGGGAGAATGAGAAAGCTTTCAAGACCCGCAGTAATTACCGTTTTGAGCCGGAACTCTTTAAGCGGTTCATCTCATTCGGACTTTCCAACGGTATGCAGTTTTTCCTCGATATCTTTGCCATTACTTTTTTTGTGTACATGGTCGGACGTCTGGGAACAGTAATCCTCGCGGCCAGCAATATTGTTCTTTCCATTGATGGAGTTTCGTTTTTCCCGGCTTATGGCATTGCCGTAGGTGTCAGCACCCTCGTGGGGCAGGCCATTGGGCAGGGTAGGCCGGATTATGCAAGGCGGGCTACCAAATGCGCTCTACACATCACTACCGTCTGGATGCTGTTCATGGGGCTGATCTATCTGGTCTTCCCGGAACTGCTCTTGTCTCTGTTCCGCCCGGAGAACATCACTGATGCAGTATTTGCTGATGTATTGGATTACGGAACTCATTTTCTGCTCTTTACCGCAGCATATATTCTTTTCGACGGAACTGCTCTGGTCTATTCCGGTGCCTTGAAAGGGGCTGGTGATGTTGTTTACGTTATGAAGAGCGTCGGCTTATGCTGTGTCGCGGTGATGGTCATTCCTTGCTACATGGGAGTGGAGGTGTATCCTTCCGGCCCTTATTTCTTGTGGGCCATATTTACCCTGTATGTAATCGTTCTGGCAGCAGCCTTCTATTGGCGGTTTCAGGGCGGGAGATGGGAAGGTATGCGGGTTATTGAGTAAGAACTATACCTAGACGTAACTATAAAATCCGGACCAAGGTTGCCTTGGTCCGGATTTTTTTATGCCCAATTGTATGTGTGTTGTAATTATGGATGACTTATAAGTTCTATGTGTCCAATTACTATAGATGTGTTTGATATATTGTATGATGTTTGATAGTTTGTGTAAATCTCAACGGGGAGATAAATGAAGTTTTAAGGAGAGGGGTATGTCTAGATCATTTTTTTATATATTTTTAGTGTTTCTGATTGGTTTAGCTGGGTCCGCTTATGCAGAGGATTTGTATATCGCGGATCATTTAGATGGATCTATTACGGTCATTGACTCTGAAGATCATCCCGTTTCCGGGGCTCCTGTTTCAAAGCAGCATATCTCCGGAGATAAAACAGGACTTTCCGGGCAAGATGTCTTTGGTCTTTTGGTTTATAATAATGAGCTGTTTGCTACTAATGATGGTACTGGGGCACCAGTAGCTTTACTTGTGTTTGATGCCGCAGCTACGGGTAATGTTGAACCTAAACGTAAAATTACAAGTCTCAAATGTCCTCGTGGAGTGGCTGCAGCAGGATCAGAGCTTTTTGTTGGGGATATTTTTGGTAGAGGCTTTGTAAAAGTCTTTAATATTACTGATTCAGGTGATGTTGCTCCTAAAAGAACCATAAGCAGTGATACTCTTAATACCGTATGGAAATTGGCTGTGTCAGGTTCGGAGGTGTTTGTCAGCTCTGGCAGTAAAATTTATGTTTTTGATAAAACAGCTAACTCAAATGTTGAGCCTAAGCGGGTCATTGAGCATAAGACTCTCGATTTTTCCAATGCTATAGGCTTAGCTGTTGAAGGCGGTTTTGTTTATGTTGGGGATGCCCATGGAAGAATTATGGTTTTTCCCATTTCGTCCAATGGAGAAGTGGAGCCTATAGCGACAATTAGTGGTACGTTGACCGGGATAGCCAATCCTTTCGGGATAGTAGTTAAGAATGGTTATATTTATGCTTCCGAGTATAACAATAACAAGATTAACGTATTTAAGACGACTGATAACGGCAATGTAGCCCCGCAATGGAAATATTCCAGTGCTGACTTTCCTAGGCCATTGACGCTTGCAATGGAGAGTGGCGGATACGTTCGTACTTCCGAGCACCAGCAAAGCGGTGTGAATGTCTCACTTCTTTCCAATACCGAAAACGCCACCACCGACTCTGTGCTGCAACAAACCTATCACATACCACCCAATTTTGAACTGCGTGCTCCGGTTGGTGCTTTTACAGCCACAGTGGATAGTAACGGTGCTAACGGAGTTTTCCGTTTTAATTCTACCAGCTTGAACGGTACTACTGGTGATGTACGGCTGTATAAATGCTTTGATACCAATGGAACCTGTATGGCATTTGGATCGTATTCCACTGCGATTGACCCTGATACAGAAGGGGCTTGGTGGCTTGAAGACGATAATGGAAACTACATTGATCCGGGGGCTACCCTGACTCAGGGGACGAATTACTGGGTTAACTACGTTGTAAAAGACAATGGTATTTATGACGAAGACCGGGCTTTGGGGGCAATCAAAGATCCTGCCGCGCTTGGTTCGGTTAGAGAAAGCAATGGCGGGTGTGTTATGAATCCTGCTGCCGGATTTGGTCTGGAGTGGGTGTTGCTGGCGTTCGTTGCTCTTGTAGGAATAATTTCCAGAAGAAAGTAAATTCCATTTACTGTGTGAAAATAAGAAGCCGGATCAGAAATTTCTGATCCGGCTTCTTTCGTTTTATAAAAAGAAATTTATTATGTTTCCTGCGTCGCCAGCAGCATTTCCGGTCTGACTTTTTGTAAGAAACCGTATGCTGATGCGCAGATGAAGCCTTCGATGATCATGATGGGAACGTGCCCGTAAACAATCATCTGTGCCGCTGATGCGAAGCTCTCGTCAGTAAAGGACAGAGCCAGCGCGGTCAGAAGGGCGGAGAGGGTGATCGACATTGCGCCGCAAAGGAAGGCCCCGAGGCTCATGCTGAAAAAGTTTTTCTTGAGCAGTGGGCGGAACATATAGTGACAGGCCACTGCGGGGAGAGCCATGGTTGCGGTGTTGATGCCGATTACAGTCAATCCGCCGTATTGGAAGAGTACTGCCTGCAGCAGGAGGCCGGTAAGGATAGCCGGAAAAGCGGCCCAACCGAGAAGAAGCCCCATGAGTCCGCTAAGGATTAAGTGTGCACTGGAAGGTCCTATTGGAATGTGAATCAGCGAGGCAATAAAAAAGACCGAAGAGAGCAGTGCTACGGAAACAAGTTTTTCCGAATCAAGCTTTCTCAGGCCTATCATGGTTCCTGTTGCTGCTACAACCGCACCGCTGGCAAGCACCGGCAGTGAAAGGACTCCTTCTGATATGTGCATACTCGTATTCCTTATTGATAATGAGTAGGGCAGCCCTAGATCTTTTTTAGAATTTGTGAGGCTTGAGCTGCATACTTTTTTTGAAAGTATAGCACAGTAGCGAGCGTGTCAAGAATGGGTATGGATTCTTTATCCTTCGTTGCGCTGTTAGCGGTACTTTTCGAGCATTTTCAGCAGGTTTTTATTTTCAATAGGTTTAGCAAGATAATCGTTCATCCCGGAATTCAGGAATTTTTCCCGATCACCTTTCATGGCATAAGCTGTCATGGCAATGATGGGAATGTTTTTGTTCTCTGGGCCTGCCTCTCCCATTCTAATAGCCTGAGTAGCGGATATTCCATCCATTATCGGCATTTGGATGTCCATCATTACTATATGGAAACGGTCTTTAGCTGCTGCTTCTACAGCAAGTTTTCCGTTTTCTACTGCTGTTACCTCACATCCGGCCAATTCCATTTGCCGTTTCGCAGCCATTCTGTTTATGGCTTCATCTTCAACTAAAAGGACTTTTAGCTTGCTATTGGAAGTCTTGGTCTTGTCGGCCAAAACGGGTGCGATTTTGTCTGATGCCGGGAGGCCAAAAGGTATGCATAAGTATACTGTTGTCCCAATGCCCAACTCGCTTTCAATCGAAATATTGCCGCCCATAAGTTCTACTAGCTGTTTGCAGATTGACAATCCAAGCCCTGCACCTTGATGAGTGCGTTGATATCCTTCGCTAAGCTGTATAAAGGGCGAGAATAGTTCTTCCATCTTGCTGTCCGGTATACCGGGACCAGTGTCACTCACGCTGAAGAGGATTTTTGTTGTGCCGGCAGTAGTGTGAGGCAGAGGGTATGTTTCAACTTTGATGATTCCGTCATTAGTAAACTTGATCGCATTGCTTATGATGTTGGTTAAAACCTGCTGGAGTCGTGAGGAGTCGCCGGTAAGCTTAGTAATTGTTGTCGGGTGAAGACTCAGGTTGAGTTTGAGACCTTTTTGCTGGGCGGATGGCCGGTATAAATCAGTCAGATTCTGCATAAGTTCGAGCAGGTCAAAAGGGGCAGGGTCAACAGCTAGTTTGCCTGCTTCAACTCTTGAAAGATCAAGAATATCAGAAAGCAGAGTGGTAAGCCTTTTGACGCCTGTCACTGCAAGTTCGATATATTCAAGCTGTTTTTCTTTCTCCGGAGCCGATTTGAGTAGTTGTAGCATTCCCAGCACGCCATTTAGGGGGGTGCGTATTTCATGGCTCATATTTGCGAGAAATTCGCTTTTAGCTCTACTGGCTGACTCAGCCTGTTCTTTGGCTTGAATTAGCTGGCGGTGTGCCTTTTTAGTTTCAGTAAGATCAACATCTATACAATACATGTATTTTGATCCGTCTGGATTTTTTTGCATAACGTGGGCTGAGTATACAGGCACAATGCTCCCGTCCTTGTGTATCAGATCCAATTCTCCGGCGGGAATACGGATACCTTTGTCATGCCAGTCCTGGATATGGTTGATTACTGCTTCTCGCATGTAATCGGGGATAATCAATTCTTCGAGCTTCATTCCTAAAGCTTCTTCCTGAGAATATCCGTAAAGCTTTTCGCTGGCTTTGTTCCAGAAAACGACCTCACGGTTCTTGTTGTATCCTTGAACAGAAACCATCTCTACGTGGTCAATGAGTCTCCTGAATCGTTCTTCAAGATAATTGTCTGTGCCGCAGAGCTGAGATTCCAGTTCTGCTATACGTTCGTTTTTTTGTTTCAGTTCTTTGACCAACTGTTCTTTGCTTCTATCAATCATATGCGTTCCAATGGTTTCATGTGTATTCTTATAAATATGCCATATTGCCCTGCTCATGCACAGGGGAGATTTGATCTAGGGGGAATATAATTCCTGCCAATTTTATGACTGGGTTGGGTTAGTTTTTGAGGCTGAATAATGGCTTGTATTACAGTGTCTTATGTATTTAATACTTCTTAATGTTTGTTGGTATGCATGTTGCTTTCTCATGTGCAGGAGGTAAACAAATGCGAAAAAGAAGATTTTCAGAGAAAGCCATCCCTCTTTTATTCGACGTTGTAGTTTGGGGAGGATTTGCAGCCTTTCTGTTTGCAAGCTATATCGCTTGCCAGACCCTGTTGGAGCGGTTTCCCGGTCCCGTAAACAAGATTATGAGCATGTTTCAGAATTTTGTCGCATGATTCCGGGAATTCTTGCCTAAGCTCAGCTATAGGTTTGCTGGATCAGCAGGTAAGTTTTCAGCGAGGGTTGACTTCATATAAATAGGGGTTACATTTAATTTGAAAATGAAATCCCCTATCAATGGAGCTTTTGATGGAAAATTTAATTGTTTTCGGTGCTATTGCAATAGCTGTAATCTATCTGGCCAGAAAATGGTTTGGTAAAGGAGGGGGCGGTTGCGGCTGTGGTTGCGACTGCTCTGCTTCCAAAGATGGAACGGAATGTTGCGGCGGTGAAGGGAAATGCATCGACGATCTTCGACAAAAGTAGTAATATACAATAAAAATAAATATTTCTATGTAGTTATCTTCTGTTTTTTCTGTAATTAAGTCTAAGTTGAAACACAAGGTATTTCAGGCCGTCTGCTTATAGCGGGCGGCTTTTTTTTGTTTTGACAGGCATACACGTATAAACAGATGCTGTTATCATAATTCGCTACATAGTCAGTAGGTTTTTTCTTTAAAAGAAACATTTCCACTCAAGAAAAACAAAAATGTAAATTGGATTGTGAAAAAATGTTCAAATGTGTTGTTTTTTGGTCTGAAAAGGGTTCGATAGTGAACTTTTACACCCTAAATAATATGTATGATCGAAAATGAGATTGCAGATTTGCTAAAGGGTTCCCTTAAGGGGAAGGAAATAATTTTTTTTAAAAAAGATAATTAAATCTGATGCTTGTCTTTTGCAGGATGGTCTTACTGAATATCTTTACGGTAAAAAAACGGTCTCATGGAAAGGGAATTTTATACAGTACTTACTAAAATTTTTTTTAGCTACTCTTTTTTGCTGAAATTGTCAGAGGATTGTGTTAAGTACTTGTTACTTTCAGCTCGTCTCATTGCCACACTTTATTTCAGGCTAGACGAATTCGTTCTCGTAAATTACTGGTTTCCTTTAAAAAATTTGGGTTTAACAAGAATGTGTATCCGCACGCTCCCCCGCTTGCGGCGATGTGTTCCATTCTCAAACCATAGGGAGGGGAAGTGGCCAAGAAGAAGATTAGGTTCATGTGTACAGCCTTTCGTGACGGTTTTCAGTCCGTTTACGGGGCCAGAGTTAAGACCGATGATTTCCTGCCAGCCGTAGAAGCGGCCAAGGAAGCAGGTATTGATTGGTTTGAAGCTGGCGGAGGCGCACGGTTCCAGGCCCTCTACTTTTATTCCAATGAATGTGCATTTGATATGATGGACAGGTTCAGGGAGACCGCAGGTCCCGATGCCGACCTCCAGACACTCGCTCGTGGTGTCAACGTTGTCGGACTCGAATCCCAGCCCAGTGACGTCATCAAAGCCCATGCCGATCTCTTTGCCAAGCACGGCATCACCACCATCCGTAACTTTGACGCTCTCAACGACGTCAATAACCTGATCTACAGCGGCCAGTGTATTGCTGATGCCGGACTTAAGCATCAGGTTGTAGTTTCTATGATGGAACTCCCTCCGGGATGTTCCGGCGCACACGATGCCGCATTTTACGAGAAGACTCTGCGTCAGATTCTTGATGCGGATATTCCTTATGATTCCGTCTGTTTTAAAGACGCTTCCGGTACATCCACCCCGGCCAAGGTTTACGAGACCATCAAGGCCGCTAAAAAGATGTTGCCCGAAGATGTAATGCTCCACTTCCATACTCATGAAACAGCAGGAATCGGCGGACTTTGCTATCACTCTGCTATTGAAGCAGGTGCTGATGCAATTGACCTGTCCATGGCTCCCGCTTCCGGCGGAACCTGCCAGACCGATATCATCACCATGTGGCACATTCTGCGTGGTACTGATTATACCATTGATGTCGATATCGATAAGATTATCAAGGCCGAAGACGTTTTCCGTGACTGCATGAAGGATTACTTCCTGCCGCCCGAAGCGACTCAGGTCGATCCCATGATTCCTTTCAGCCCCATGCCCGGTGGCGCATTGACTGCGAACACCCAGATGCTGCGTGATAACGGTCTCATGGAAAAATATCCCGAAATCATCCGTGCAATGAGTGAAGTTGTACGCAAGGGTGGATTCGGTACTTCCGTTACTCCGGTTTCCCAGTTCTACTTCCAGCAGGCTTTCAACAACGTAATGTTTGGTCCCTGGGAGAAGTTTGCTGACGGTTACGGCAAAATGGTTCTGGGATACTTCGGTAAGACTCCTGTCGAGCCTGATCCGGAAATCGTCAAGCTTGCATCTGAACAGATGGAACTTGAGCCTACCAAAAAAACTCCGCTTGAAATCAACGATGCAGATCCTTCCAAAGGACTCGCACCTGCACGCGAAATCTGCGAAAAAGAAGGTTTCGAACTCACTGATGAAAACGTCTTCATCGTGGCTACCTGTAAAGACAAGGGCGTCAGCTACCTTAAAGGTGAAGCCCGTGTCGGTGTCCGTTACAAAAAGGATGTTGAAGCCGAGCAGCTCAAGAAACTGGGCGCAACTGTCGGCGGCGGTTCCGGTTCCGGAACAGTCAATGTTACTGTGGATGGCCAGTCCTACACAGTTAATGTCGATGGCTCCACCGCGACTGTTAACGGCAAGTCCTTCAACATCGGTGCCGGCGATGCTCCCGCAGGCGGCGCAGCTCCTGCTGCACCCGCAGGCGCAACTGAGCCAGTTGCCGCTCCCATGCCCGGTTTGATTATCAGGCTGGCTGTTGAGCCCGGAACTCAGGTTCAGGAAGGGCAGACCATCGTAGTCATGGAAGCCATGAAGATGGAAATGGAAGTTAAGGCGCACAAGGCCGGAACTGTCACCTCCTTCTCCGTTACCGCGGGTGATCAGGTGCAGCAGGGACAGCCTCTCGCTCAGATGACAGTCTAGTCTCCTGACAGATAAGCTAAAAAGGAGATTCAAATGCAACAGATGTTGTTCAGTTGGAACAACGTGGTCGCGGGTAACGGCGTAGCACTCTCTGTAACAGGAATGAGCATCGTTTTCGTAGCTCTGCTTCTGGTTAGTGTTTACATTGCGCTTCTTCCCAAGATTGCTGCGTTCTGCAATAAGATTATTCCGCCTTCAGCCCATCACAGCGGGCCGGTAGCCAGTTCCCCCACTCCGCAGGTCAAAACAGGGCCTTCGGAAGCGGAAGTTGTGGCTGCTGCAGTGGCGTATCTGCATAAAAACAAGGGCTAGACGGACGTTATGGATATACTTCTGCACTTCTTAAGCACTACGGGCTTTGCAGAGATGACTCCCGGCAACTTTATTATGATTGTCATCGGAGCCATATTCATCGCCCTTGCTATTATTAAGGACTACGAGCCGCTGCTGCTCCTGCCCATTGGGTTTGGCGCAATCGTTGGTAACATCCCGTCCATCGCCGGGATGCCGCTCAGCGTTTATGACGAAGGCAGTGTGCTTTATTATATCTACTTCGGGGTCAGCGCAGGGATTTTCCCGCCGTTGATCTTCCTCGGCATCGGAGCCATGACCGACTTTTCGTGCATGCTTTCCAACCCGAGGCTGGTGCTGCTCGGCGCAGCAGCCCAGATGGGTATTTTTGCAACCCTCATCGGAGCCATGTACATGGGCTTCACCCCCAGTGAGGCCGGTGCTATCGGCATCATCGGCGGGGCGGACGGGCCTACGGCTATCTTCCTCTCCTCCAAGCTGGCACCGCATCTCCTAGGGGCAATCGCCATTGCCGCGTACTCTTACATGGCACTGGTTCCGGTCATCCAGCCTCCCATCATGAAGCTGATGACCTCCAAGAAAGAGCGACTCATCCGCATGAGTGCACCCCGTGAAGTTTCCACCCGTGAAAAAATCCTTTTCCCGGTGGGCGGCTTCATCATCACTGCGCTCATCGCTCCGGGCTCACTTGCTCTGGTCGGTATGCTCTTCTTCGGTAACCTGCTTAAAGAATCCGGCGTTACCGAGCGTCTGGCCGAGACCGCGCGTACCGCGCTCATTGACTCGGTCACCATTCTGCTCGGTTTCTCTGTGGGTGCATCCACTCAGGCTCAGACCTTCCTGACTCCTGACAGCCTGCTCATCTTCGGGCTGGGTGCTGCATCCTTCTGTGTTGCTACTGCCAGTGGTCTGGCCTTTGCTAAGCTTATGAACGTGTTCTGCAAAGACAAGATCAACCCGCTGATCGGCGCTGCCGGTGTATCCGCTGTTCCTGACTCCGCACGAGTCGTTCAGATGGTCGCCCGTGACGAAGATCCGCATAACTTCCTGCTCATGCATGCCATGGCCCCCAACGTAGCCGGGGTTCTCGGTTCCGCAGTTGGCGCAGGTGTTCTCTGGTCCGTTCTGGCAATGTAGGAGAATTCAGGATGAATAAGCTTTCCAAACAGACTGTGATGACCAAACGCAAACGTAAGCTTGCGGTGGCGACTAACGGACAAACGGAAAGCAAGCTGGAGACAGCAGGTCGTAACTGACTGAATCAAGGCGCATTCCCTAGCGGGGAATGCGCCTTTTCATTTGTGATACCCCGGCAGGGGGAAGTGTGAACATTATTGGTCTAATTGTGTAAAAATTTGCGAAGCCGAACAGGGAAGCTGTTCGTTAGGGAAAGCTTATTAATTTTAAGTAAATGAACAGTGGCATTTTATCGCAAATGGCGTTAATGGCGACTTCCAGAAGTCGTGACGACTTACATTTTCTTTGGAGGAAAAAACAGTGGCTAGTCAGTCAACCTATGAGTTTTACAAAGATGACCTTTCCAAGATTCCGCCTCTCCGGGCGATTGCGGAAACTCTGCTTGCAGATAAACGGGTAAAAAAAGTTAATGCGGCAGAAGCCTATGAGCTTGCCCGCAAGCAGTGGGATGTTATGGAAACAGATCATCCTATTTATCCAGAAGCAGCAAAAAGACTCGGCCTGCCCGAGGGAGCAAAACTGCTCAACCATTGCCACGGAAAAATTGTAGGCCGTACCGCTTTGGCCCGCCGTTTTTACAACCGGCTGAACGGACCGGATCAGCGCAAGGTTCTCGGTGATTTACGGGAAGCAATCTCTGATATGCAGGAGCGTCCGCTTATCAAGGCCGAGGCCATTGTCGGTCTGGATCAGGACCTGATGATCAAGGCTACCATTCTCGGTGGCGAAGATGATGCTGCGAATATTTTTAACTGGCTGGTCAATTTCACCCCCTTTGACGAACTGGCGGAAGAATACGCCAAAAGTGCAAAACTGCCCATTCAGGATATCATCATTATCGGTGATAACCTCTGGCGCAACGAAGATTCTTTCTACCACAACCAGGGCAACCCGCAGTTGGCTCTTGTTGATGAAGAATGCAACGTTATCTACAATTTCGGTATGCGCTACTTTGGTGAGCGCAAGAAGGGCACACTGACCCTCGCATGGACTTCCGGTATCCGTGTCGGTATGGCTGCGTGTCACGGCGGTATTAAAGAAATTGATTTCGCCGATTGCAAGGACGCTAAAGTTAAGAAGCTGGGCAAAAAGTCCATCGCTTTCTTCGGTCTGTCCGGTACAGGGAAATCCTCCCACACCAACTCCCATGACAATGGCGGAACCCTTCCTGAAGGATTTGCCAAAAAAGTACTGCACGATGATGCTTTCCAGATCGATACTGAAAATCGCGTCTGCCGTGCTTGGGAACCGACCCTTTTTGATAAGACTGACTCCCGTCCTTTAGGTAACCCGGACTGGAAATACATGATCTCCGTAATGAACCACGCTATGCTGGAAATCGACGGAAAGGTCATGCCTCTTGGTCAGGATATCCGTAACCCCAACGGCCGTGCTCTCATCGACCGCGATGTTATCGGTGAGCATGTCAACCGCTGTACATTCCCGGATTCTCTGTGCTGGCTTATGAAGGATACCTGCCTGCCTCCGATTATCCGTTTCACCGACACCTATCTTGCTGTTGCTATGGGTGCTGCGCTGATGACCAAGCGTAACCTTGCTGAAAACGTTTCTGAGGAAGAACTTAAGAAGCTTGTTTTCATTCCTTACGCCAACCCGTTCCGTGTTTACGAACTCTGGAAGGATGTTGAAGCATTTGCGCATGTATTTGATTGCGGTGCGCACGGTTACAGCTTCAACTCAGTAGGTTTCTGGCGTTCTTCAGATTCTGATCTTAATCCCATTCCCTTGCAGACTTCACTGACCCTGCAGACAATGATTCTGACTGACCAGCTGGAATGGGAAGATTGGGATCTGCTGCCCGGTGCGCAGATTCCCAAGCGGAATTGTATGGAAAAAGTGCTGCCCGGGTTTTACGACACCTACAATCCGGCTAACGTGGAACACAGAGCAGAGTATTTCCAGACTCTCAAGGACCGCTTTGCACAGCGTAGGCATTTCCTTGAGCAGACCGACGATCTAAACTGCAAGCCTGAACTGCTCGCAAAGCTGACCAATGCTTTGCACATAAAAGGCTGGTTTAAATAAACTTTACAGCACTTGTTTGTGTTAATTTAAAAAGGTCGCAATATCATTCATGATATTGCGACCTTTTTTTGTTTTACGCTCGGAATTGATATTAACAGTTGGGAACCGACACGGCCAGCCCACCCAGCGAAGTTTCTTTGTATTTTGCATTCATATCCTTGCCTGTTTCAGCCATAGCCTTGACGACTTCATCAAAACTTACTTTGTGGAATTCTTCATTTTCCACAGAAGCAATGAGGTAAGAATTGTATGCCCGGACTACACCCATTGCATTACGCTCAATGCAAGGTATCTGAACGTATCCTCCAACAGGGTCGCAGGTAAGACCAAGGTGGTGTTCCAAGGCAGACTCTGCGGCATTCTCAGTGCGCCAGAAACGGTGGCCGTTGGCATATGCAATCAAACCGGCAGCCATCGCTGATGCGACTCCGACTTCGCCCTGACATCCGACTTCCGCTCCAGCGATACTGGCGTTATGCTTGGCAATGAAACCGAGTGCAGCAGCAATGAGCATGCCTTCACGAACTCTTTCGCGTTCTATGCCGAGCTCTTCTTCAAGGGCATAGACCGCAGCAGGAATAACTCCGGCGGAACCGGAGGTCGGTGCTGTAACGACTATATGTCCGGCAGCATTCTCTTCAGATGCGGCAAAACCGTAGGCATTAAGGCGGAGCAAAAAACTATCGGCACAGTTTGGTTGAGAACTGTTTTCGAAAAGACGTTTGGCTTTGCGGTGAAGGCCGATAGGTCCGGGCAGTATGCCTTCGGCAGTAAGGCCGTTGCGGACAGCCTGTTTCATGGCATCAAGGATAGCATCCAGTTTTTCGTATATTTCGTCTTCGGAAATTCCGCTGATAGCTGTTTCGTTGGCTAGAATTGCCTGATGCATGCGCAATCCTTCGTCTGAAAGAATGGCTTTAAGTTCATCCATATTTGAATATTGGTAAGGAGGGACACGCGGAATCTCAGCCGGTTGGCCTTTCCATTTAATGAAACCGCCGCCGATGGAATAATATTCCTGTTCGAATAGAATTTCTTCACCTTTGCGAAGTCGCAGAAGCAGGGTGTTTGCATATGGAAAATCGTTCTCTACTTCAGCAAAGACAACATCTTTGACGCTCAAGCCTAAAGATATCCGCCCGCTTTCAAATTGGCGGGAAGTACCATCAGCTAAGGAATCAAGAAACTCGCATTCAACATTCTCCGGCTTGAAGCCGAGTAGTCCGGCAACTACAGCTCGGTCAGTTCCGTGGCCTTCGCCGGTGGCGCTGAGACTGCCGTACAGCCTGATTTCGATGTTGTCTGGCTGTTCTTCAAATGAAAGGTCTGCCACGGCTAGATGAAAATTGTATCCGGCTTTCATGGGGCCGATCGTATGGGAGCTTGAAGGACCGGGGCCGATTTTGAAAAGTTCGAAAACAGATGTGGTAATGGCGGTCATAACTCCTCCTTGACTGAGGTATTTGTTTATGAAAATTATCATTAGCACATCGCGTAGAACCTAACAATGCAGATCTGTTTTTCGGAGGTTAAGAATATGTATATAGTAAGCGGTTGTCTGGCGGGACTTTGCTGCCGTTATGACGGCGGTGACAATGCTGATGAAAGGGTTATGCAGCTTGTCTCTGAAGGTAAGGCTATTCCGGTCTGCCCGGAACAGTTGGGCGGGCTGACAACTCCTCGTCCACCATGTGAGATCGTTGAAGGAAAGGTCCTTAGCGATCAGGGCGAGGATGTAACGGAACTTTTCTGGCGCGGGGCAGAGGAAGCTCTCAAGCTCGCAAAGCTTGCAGGCAGCAAGAAAGCTATCTTGAAGGCACGCTCTCCATCATGCGGTATCGGAAAAATTTATGACGGTACCTTCGGTGGAAATTTGATCGATGGTGACGGACTATTTGCTGCTATGCTCAGAAAAGAAGGTTTTGAGCTGGAAACAGAATAAAAAACATCCCGGAAATCCATAAAAGATTACCGGGATATTTTTTTGCTAAAGCAAGATCTGAATTACTCATTTAATTAATGAGTAATCTTGTCCTCTTTAATAAGCTGCTGAGCAACATTGAGGTCGTAAAGCGCTAGAGGATTACGGTCTGAACCGCGCTTTTTGTATTCTTCTGCAGCTTCCATGATCACATCGTAGGGCAGCCATTCGTGCTGGTCCCAGATAGTGGGGTTGTCATTGGACCAGAGTCTGAACTCGATTGATCCTTCATTCTCCCGCACGTACATCTTGGTGTCACGGGTCTGCAGGGACGGGTAGTAATATAGTCCGCGTTGGTCTTTCATTATATAATCCTTAAAGTTTGCGCAGTGAAAAAGATTTTCCATTGGGAGTCGCAATGATGCCGTATCCCTTGATGAGGACAGTCATTGGTCTGCCGAAGAAGAAATCCATGGATTCTTGCGGGAGTCCTGCTTTTTCCATGACAAGTTCACGAATGGAGCTGTCGAAAATCAGCATTTCGCGCAGGTCTGCCTGAATCTTTTCGCTTTCATCCCAGTTTTCAACAGCTGCGGCTGCCAGCTCGGACATTTTGACGGGATCACATTTGTTGTCGTGGTCTTCGATGAGTTCAAGAACAGGATGCCCAGCGGGAAGAACGTCTTTTCTGGTCAGACGATCTTTGCTGTAAATTTCCATCAAAGGTTCCGGGTCTTCACAGAAAAGTTTTTGACATTCAAGAGGGCGGCTCTTGTAAATGCGACAGACATTTGAAGCCTGGGCAAGAAATTTACAGATCCATTCTCCGCCGGATCCTTTAATTTTGAGAATTTCTTCATCAAGGGGAAGTACTGCTCCAACAGGCTGGTCGTAAGCAAGTTCACCTTTGCGAAGGGTAACAATATCAGTAAGGTCAATGCCGTCTGCTTCTTTAAGCAGGGGCAGGTCCTGAGTGTGTAGTGCCGGGCCGCCTTTACGGCAGCAGGTACCGCATTGTTTGCATTCGTTCATATTTTAGGAATCACTTTTTCAAGTTTATGTTGCTGGTTATCAAAAATTTTTGTAGGAAATATTGCTACTGACGCACCTTGTGTTCGGGATGAGTAAATACGCTGAATCCGGCTAGCTTGGCAAGTCCGAGTTTTCTCAATTCTGATAATTTGAATCATGTATTGACAACGGGCGTATCCGGCGTGTTAGTTAATTATCCAGCACTATAGGTTGTGTTTTTTTTCACTTAAGGGTATCTTTCCCTCCCCTTGCATCGTAATGATGAGGGGGTCTCGCACTAAGAGAGGAAAGCAACCGGGCTGATGTCGGTTTATCCGGCTGACGTACCGGATGCCTAATTTGTATTGGTAGGTATATCTTATTAAACTTTATGGAGGTTTAAGGGAATGGCGAAACACAAAACTCCCTTGTTGGACGAACTTGAAAGCGGGCCATGGCCTAGCTTCGTGTCCGACGTTAAACAAGAAGCCGAAGTTAGAGCTAAAAACGAGAAGGGCGTGGAATATCAGATTCCCGTCGAAGTTTGTGATGACCTTCTCGGTGTTCTCGAGCTGTCTTATGCTGATGGTGAAACTCACTGGAAACACGGCGGTATCGTTGGCGTTTTCGGTTACGGCGGCGGCGTTATCGGTCGTTACTGTGACCAGCCCGAAATGTTCCCCGGCGTTGCACACTTTCACACCGTTCGTGTTGCACAGCCCACCGCTAAGTACTACACCACCGAGTTCCTGAACAAGATCATCGACATTTGGGATATGCGCGGTTCCGGTCTGACCAACATGCACGGTTCTACCGGTGACATCGTCTTCCTCGGTACCACCACTCCTCAGCTCGAAGAAATCTTCTTCGAACTGACCCACAATGCAGACGTTGACCTTGGTGGCTCCGGCTCCAACCTGCGTACCCCTGCAGCATGTCTCGGTATGTCCCGTTGTGAGTACGCTTGTTACGACGCACAGGCACTCTGCTACGACATGACCATGGAATTCCAGGACGAACTTCACCGTCCCGCTTTCCCTTACAAGTTCAAATTCAAATTTGATGCTTGCCCCAACAGCTGCGTATGTGCTCTCGCACGTTCCGACTTCTCTGTTGTAGGTATCTGGAAAGACGAAATCCGCATCGACCAGGAAGCTGTTGCAGCTTACGTTGGTGGTGAGTTCAAGCCTAACGCTGGCGCTCACTCCGGCCGTGACTGGGGTGCATTCGACATTCAGAAAGAAGTTGTTGATCTCTGCCCCGGTAAGTGCATCAAGTACGCTGACGGCAAACTCGAAATCAACGATAAAGAATGTATGCACTGCATGCACTGCATCAACACCATGCCTCGCGCACTGATGATCGGTAACGATCGCGGCGCATCCATCCTTTGTGGTGCTAAAGCTCCGATCCTCGACGGTCCTCAGCTCAGCTCCCTCCTCGTACCCTTCATCAAGGTTGAAGAGCCTTTCGACGAAGTTAAGGAAGTTGTTGAAAACATTTGGGACTGGTGGATGGAAGAAGGTAAAAACCGTGAGCGTCTCGGTGAGACCATGCGTCGCATGGGCTTCCAGAAGCTTCTCGAAGTTACCGGAATCAAGGCTGATCCCAGACACGTTCAGGAACCCAGACATAACCCCTACATCTTCTGGAAAGCTGAAGATGTTGATGGTCCTTGGGAACGTGACGTTAACGAATACAGAAAAAGACACCAGAGATAATACGGGAGGACAGACATGGCGTTCGTTTCTTCTGGCTACAATCCAGACAAACCGATGGAAAACCGGATTTCGGACATTGGACCTCGCGACTTCAGAGAGTTCCTGCCCCCGGTTATCAAGAACAACTACGGCAAGTGGCTCTACCACGAAATCATTGAACCCGGCGTACTGGTACACGTTGCTGAATCCGGCGACGAAGTATACACCGTCCGCTGCGGTACTGCTCGCCTCATGAGTATTACCCTGATTCGTGAAATGTGCGAAGTTGCTGACAAGCACTGTGACGGATACCTCCGTTTCACCACTCGTAACAACGTTGAGTTCATGACCGACTCTAAGGACAAAATGATTGCCCTTAAAGAAGATCTGCTCAGCCGTAAGTTCGAAGGTGGTTCCTACAAATTCCCCGTCGGTGGTACCGGTGCTGGTGTATCCAACATCGTTCACACTCAGGGTTGGGTTCACTGCCACACCCCCGCTACCGATGCTTCCGGTACTGTTAAAGTCATCATGGATGACCTCTTTGATGAGTTCACCGGCCACAACATGCCCGCACCCGTGCGTATCGCTGTTGCTTGCTGCCTGAACATGTGTGGTGCTTGCCACTGCTCCGACATCGCTGTTGTCGGTATTCACCGTAAGCCCCCCATCATTGACCACGAGTACCTCGACAACCTCTGCGAAATTCCTCTTGCAGTAGCTTCCTGCCCCACCGGTGCTGTTCGTCCTTCTAAGATCGAACTCGATGGTAAGCAGTACAAGACTGTTGCTATTAAAGAAGAACGCTGCATGTACTGCGGTAACTGCTACACCATGTGCCCCTCCCTGCCCCTCTCCGATAAGGAAGGTGACGGTATCGCACTGATGGTTGGTGGTAAGGTTTCTAACCGTATCTCCATGCCTAAGTTCTCCAAGGTTGTTGTTGCATTTATTCCTAACGAACCTCCTCGTTGGCCCACACTTACCAAGACTATCCGCAAGATCGTGGAAGTCTACAAAGCTGAAGCTAACAAGTACGAGCGTCTGGGTGACTGGGCAGAGCGTATTGGTTGGGAACGTTTCTTCGAGAAAACCGGTCTGGAGTTCACTCCTCACCTGATCGATGATTTCCGTGATCCCGCTTACTACACTTGGCGTCAGTCCACTCAGTTCAAGTTCTAATTCGAATTGAGAAATACGGGGTGCGGTGTTTTGCCGCACCCCTTTAAAAAAGAAAGGGGCTTATTATGCCGATCGATATGGATTCCGCTAAAGTAGAAATCCTGGACTTCCTCGAGAAGAAAACAGGTGCTAAAAGCAAATTTTACTTCAATGACTTCACCAAGCTCTTTCCGGATGCAAAGGGTCGCGAAGTTAAGAAAGTTCTGACCGCTCTCGTTAAAGAAGAGAAGATTGAGTACTGGTCCTCCGGTTCTACCACTATGTATGGTCTGACCGGTGCCGGTAAGCAGAGTGGTGCTGAACACGAAGATTAATTTTTCGTTTAGTTCGACTCTTAAATGCCTTGTCCCTTGGGACAAGGCATTTTTTTATGCTTCAGCCCTTATTTGCACAGGAAGGAAAGGTGATTTTCCTTGTCTTTTTTGCGTTGAAACACTACTGAATCCATTGTGCAGACGAGCATTATTTAGAATTTTTAAGGGCGTGAGCAGCGAAATGAATTTTCCACGTATTGTTTTGGCCGGACTCAGCGGCGGCACAGGTAAGACCATTGTCACACTCGGGCTCTGCCGGGCCTTCCGCAATCAGGGCAGGGCGGTTAAACCGTTCAAAAAAGGTCCCGATTATATTGACGCCCGCTGGCTGGGACTGGCTTCAGGCCAGTATGCCACCAATCTTGATCCTTTCCTCATGCCCAACGATAAGCTCATCTCCCTTTTTCTGGAAAAAGGGCAGGGGGCCGATATTTCCATTGTAGAAGGTAACCGTGGTCTTTTTGACGGCAAAGATGTGGACGGATCTTGCTCCACAGCGGAACTTGCCAGAATTATCAAAGCACCGGTTCTCCTGACTATAGACTGCACAAAGATGACCCGTACTGTGGCTGCCATTGTAGCTGGTTGCAAAGCTTTTGAAGATGGTTTTAACCTTGCCGGGGTAATCCTCAACCGAACAGCAGGGGAGCGCCATCGCAACATTCTCAAAAATTCCATTGAAGCCTATACTGATATTCCCGTGCTGGGCATGCTTCCCAAATTGAAGGAAAATCCCATTCCCGAGCGGCATATGGGTCTTGTTTCAAATACCGAATATGGCGCAGTGGATAAGGCTCTGGATACACTTGGCCAGATGGCTGAGGATTGTCTTGATCTGGAAGCAATCCGCAAAATTGCTGAGAATTCCTCTTCTGAACTTAAAACAGAAGAGTCTGCATGGTCTGGTATAGAGCTTTCTAGTGAGTCCAAGCCCGTCATCGGTGTTGTGCGTGATGAAGCACTCTGGTTTTATTATGAAGAAAACTTGGAAGCATTGCGCAGGGCCGGAGCCGAGGTAAAAGAGGTTTCTATTTTTTCATCTGAACCTTGGCCTGAAATCCACGGGCTTTACTTGGGTGGAGGATTCCCTGAGACCCTTGCCCCGGAAATTTCTCGTAATAGCGTTATCCGTGAATATGTGCGGAGCCTTGCTGAATCAGGTTTGCCCATTTTTGCCGAATGTGGCGGATTTATGTATCTCGGGCGTGATGTTGAGTATGAAGGGCAGAAATACGCTATGTCCGGTGTGCTAGATCTTTCTACCCGCCTTTGCCCCCGACCGCAGGGGTTAGGCTATACATCCGGTAAAATAGTCCACGACAATCCCTTCCTGCCTGTAGGGACCGAAGTCATCGGTCATGAATTCCATTATTCACTCTGTGTTGATAACAACGAAACAGCGCCCAAATACGCCCTTGATATGTCACGCGGTAAAGGTATGGCTGACGGACACGACGGACTAATCCGAGACAATATCTATGCCGGTTACAACCACATCCACGCCCTGAGCATGCCATGCTGGGCCAATAATTTCGTTAAGGCTGCTGAAAAATTCAAGAATAAATAGGTTTATGGCATAAATGCCCTGGCTATGCGGAAGATGTCGTCATAGCTGAGTTTAGCCCGGATACCGAGGCTCATTTCAGAAGCCATATCCATTTTTGTTTTTGAATAAGCTAAAATTTGTTCGGCCTGAACTTTGAGATTGGACTTAAGTATTCTGTGGTCAAATCCGTCAATGACCTGAGTTATGCCGTTGGCGTAATAAGGTGTTTTGATGTGTGGGACCAACTGTTCGAGCTGCTGTTTGCCTTCTTTGCGGCTGAGGATGATGTGGAAGAGCATTTTGACCAGTAAACGGTCCGGCTGTAATTTGTGGTCAAATTCAAGAAGCAGAGCAGGGTCTGATTGTGTATCCAGCAAACCGTCCAACAGTCCGTGGGCCAAGGTAAAAGCTTTTTTTTCAGAAATTACAGATACAGGATAGTGCGAAGCCATGCGCACAAAGCTGATACGTGGATTCTCTTGTGATGACATAGCCAGCAGTGCTATTTGCATGGTCTCCAGCTTGCGTGAGTATTCTTCAGCTAGTGTTGTCCTCTTGGCTTCAGCAAGGCGGCGCACTGTAGTTTCATCGAGTTCGGAAAATGCAGTTTCCAACAAAAATTTGATGTAAGGTTCACGCGTATAGCGTATCTCTTCCTCAAGGACTTTTCTGCTACGCTTAACATCAATAAGTTTTTTGATTGATAGCCAGTATGCGGCAAGCCCCTCGGCGGGCATTTCCAGAATATCAAAATCTTTTTGTTCTTCCATGGGATTTCCTTGTATTTCCTGTGTACAGATTGTAACTGAATTTGTCCGGGAAACATAGTCCGTCCAGAGTAGTTTTTTGTTTAAGGATTTTTATAAGTAGGTAAAGAATATGATTGTATTGCCGGAGTTTGATACCGTTGCTTTTAGATTAGGACCTCTCAAGGCCAATTGGTATGGCCTGATGTATATGATCGGTTTCGCCATAGCGTGGACCTTGGGGCGCTACAGGGCTTCAAAAAAGACAAATAATTGGACTGCACAGCAGGTCGATGACCTGATTACATGGCTGGTGGTCGGTCTGGTTGTAGGTGCGCGTCTTGGATACTGTCTGATTTACGAACCTGAATATTTTGTAGCTAATCCCATGGATATTTTGGCGGTCTGGAAGGGCGGAATGTCTTTTCATGGCGGTGCTGCCGGTGTAGCAATTGTCGCATGGAGATTTGCAAAATCCACCAATAGGACAACTCTTGATGTGGGTGATTTCCTTGTTCCTTTAGCTCCGCTAGGTCTACTCTGCGGTCGTTTGGGGAACTTTATTAATGGAGAACTCTGGGGCCGGGTAACTGATATGCCTTGGGGTATGGTTTTTCCCAGTCAGCGTGCAGGGAATCTGCCCCGACACCCTTCGCAACTCTATGAGGGAGCACTGGAAGGGCTGTTGCTTTTCTTGATTCTCTGGATCTGGTCTGCAAAACCCCGTCAAAGGGGTACCACCACAGGAATATTCCTCATGGGCTATGGATTCTTCAGAGCCTTTGTAGAGTTTTTCCGTCAGCCTGATCCACAGCTTGGTTTTGTTGCCTTCGGTTGGTTGACAATGGGGCAGTTGCTTTGTGTGCCTATGATTTTGGCCGGATTGGCTTT
Source organism: Maridesulfovibrio salexigens DSM 2638 (assembly GCF_000023445.1). Classification (GTDB taxonomy): domain Bacteria; phylum Desulfobacterota; class Desulfovibrionia; order Desulfovibrionales; family Desulfovibrionaceae; genus Maridesulfovibrio; species Maridesulfovibrio salexigens. The sequence continues at coordinate 876,918 of NC_012881.1, forward strand.
GTTTGTCTGGGGGCTGAAGAAAGGACCTATACCCCCTGCTGCCGATACAGCATAATTGACCGTTAATAATCATACTGAACAAATTCCCCTGTGCGAAAGTGCAGGGGAATTTGTTTTAAAAATTAATTGCCACTGTCAAATAATATATTATTCATTAGTTGAGTGGGTTGAATTGATAATGATTATTATTCTATGAAAGTGGTCGGTTAGGAGTAATAAAAGAGTGTGTACTTACCTTGCAAAAGTGAAATGAAGACTTATCCTGCCATTAGGGTCTAAATTTTACCTGCGGGGTGTACCATGTCCCCTGAAACGGTCACTCAAAACGCTATCGGCGTTATTCTCACCGTTAGTGGTGAGGTCTCACTTAAGTCTTCTGAAGGCTTGAGGTTGGCTGAGTCCGGCTCATCGGTTTTTCGTGGTGATGAGCTTATAACCGGAGTAGACGGGCAGGTCGAAGTCCGTTTTGCTGACGATACCCTCCTTTCTCAGGGCGCACAGTCCGCCATCTTCCTCGATGATTATGTCTACGATGAGGTAGACGAAGAATCCTCGGATCTTTTCTTTAAAATGGGTACCGGGACTTTTCGTATGGTTACCGGAAAAATAGCCGAACAGAACCCTGAGCGGTTCAAGATCGGCTCTCCTCTTGCCACGATCGGTATTCGCGGGACTATTACCGTTCACGAGATAGGTCCTGATGGCGAAAAGCACGGTGTAGAAGAAATTCACAGTGGTAAGGCGTTACTGGTACAGAGTATTGATGGTTCCATCCGTCAGATTGCTTCACCTCGTGCCTTGGTTGATATTGCAAGTTCGGGATTGATGAGCAGTGTTCGTGTTATGACTGTCGCTGAATTCAACCAATTTCAGTCCATCGCCCCTGCCGCAATACAAGAGGAGCAGATAATCGAGGAACAACGTAGGGAAGAACAGCAAGAGCAACAGGATCTGCAAGGAGGCGAAGAACAACAAAACGAAGATGGAGCCGAAATCTCAGGACAGCAGGGTGAACAGCAGGTAGAGGGAGAACTTCCTGAAGTCGGTGGTGAAGCTCTGGGATTTGGCGGAGACGGTGTCTTGTCGGGCGGTGAAGGTGTGTTTGGCGGGCAGGAGCCTGTAGATGCAACCATGCTTGCTGCCGCAGAAGAGATTTTTGGAGCTTTGGCTGAAGACGATGTTGATACTGTCGTTGATTTGCTTGGAGGTTTCATAATTGATTCCGCCGGAGATTCAACTTCAGACGACGTTGGTGATGATAGTACTGATGATGAAATCATTGAGTTAGTAGAAGATACTGCCCCTGTTCCGGTTGAAACTACCAGTGAAACTACCGATGAAACGAGTAATGAAACTTCCGGAGACGGCATTGATTGGGGTGATGCCACCGAAAGTGCTGATCGTTGGACGGGAACTGTAAATACGGATTACTACGATGGCCGTGGCGGAGACGATTACATAGATGGAAAGGAAGGAAATGATACCCTTAAGGGCGGTGACGGGAACGATATCATTTATGGCAACATTGGAGATGACCTGATCGAAGGTGGTTCCGGTGCTGATACCCTTGATGGGGGAGATGGGCAGGATATTTTTCGTTATAGTGAAGCTGAAGGTCTGTCTGGTGAAGAACTGCAATCTTTTTCCAGTGCTGATGACACTCTTGACTTTAGTGGTGAAAATTTTAGCGAAACCGCTATTTTCGCGGCCATTGAAGCGAACGACTATACTGGTACCAATGTGACTATGGGCACCACCCCTGTCTTTGTTTTCGATGCAGGTGGTAAGCTCTGGTATGATTCCAACGGTGTAGATGCAGGCGGCCATACTTTGATTACCAAGGTAAGCGGCGACGCTGTTGTCGCTTCTGATCTCACTGTTGACGGTGCAGCTATCGAAGAAGCTGTGCAGTGGGAAACTGGTGCAGAGTCCGGTGAAACATGGGTCGGAACTTCCAAGACCGACTATTATAATGGTGCAGGCGGCGATGACTCCATCAGCGGCAAGCAGGGTGTTGATACTTTGTTCGGTGGTCTCGGTGACGATATTATCGATGGTGGAAACGGTGCGGACAGCATTGATGGCGGTGGTGGCAATGATACCATTTATGGTGGGCAGAACGCGGATTATATTGATGGTGGAGCCGATAATGACCTGATTTACGGTGGGCAGAACGGTGATACCATGATTGGCGGTGAAGGAAATGACACTGTCTCATACGAAGGCGGATCCGCTGTGCAGGTCAATCTTGCAGATGGTACTGTTTCCGGTGGTTCCAATACTGATACGCTGGTAAGTATAGAAAACGTAATTGGTACTGATAACAATGACGCGCTCAATGGTTGTGATGCTCCCAACTCACTTTCCGGGGGAGCCGGGGACGATACGCTGTTCGGTTCAGGTGATGCAGACTACTTGTCCGGTGGAACTGGGGATGATGTTTTTTCCTATACTTCTTCAGCTGAAGGTCGCGATACCATTGCCGATTTTGTGAGCGCGGATGACAGTTTCTATTTCTCCTCAGAATTCAATTCAAATTACACTTTCATTAATGTGACTCCCGGAGAAGGTGTGCCTTATGATGGTCAGACCGGTCCGGCTGACGGTACCGCTTATTTTGTTTTTGATTCAGACAATGGTCAGCTTTGGTATGACCCTGATGGAAGTGCCGCCAGCTCTGATCATGCACTTATCGCTACTGTTTTTGGAGATTCTGTAGTGGAAAGTGATATCTCGGTGGAAAGTGGAATGTCTTGATTCTATTTTTGAATTTAATGTGAATTACTGCATGAAAATATTGATGTAATTTAGATTGCTTGGTGTGTTTATGTTAGTATTCTATAAGGTGTGAGCGTTACTGTTGTTCTTGTGATTTGTGTCTCGCTCTTTGGTGTTGTTGACTTGCAAGCTTAAAATCTATTATTGTTTGTTAATGGTGGAGTGCTTATAAAAAGTAGAGGGAATTTATGCCTCCTGAAGGAAGTCAAAATTCAATCGGTGTTGTCCTTGCTGCAAACGGTGATGTGTTCTTGCGTTCTGAAGCTGGAGTCCGTCAGGTAGAGGCGGGGGCCGAAGTTTTTCGGGGTGAAGAACTGGTGACCGGATCAGGCAGTACTGCAGAGATCCGTTTTGTGGACGATACCCTGCTTTCTCAGGGTGCTGATTCGGCAATATCCCTTGATGATTACGTATTTGACGACTCCGTATCTGAAGCTGAGCTGCTTTTCAAAATGAGTCAGGGAACTTTCCGTTTGGTGACAGGTAAAATTGCTGAGCAGAATCCTGACCGCTTCCAAGTCGGTACTCCTCTTGCGACCATCGGTATCCGCGGTACCACCATTGTCAGTGAAATCAGTCCCGGCGGCGGGCAGAAGATCGGTGTTGAAGAAATTCATGCCGGTAAAGCCCTGCTTGTCCAATCCATAAGCGGCGAAATCAGGATGATTGCAAACGCCCGTGAACTGGTTGATATCGCCATGTCCGGTCAGCTCGGTTCTGTGCGTCCCATGACTGCCAGCGAATTTGATTCATTCCGTGAAATCGCGCCCTCGGCTATCCGGCAGGAGCAGGAAATTCAGCAACAGCGTCAGGAAGAGGAACAGCAGGAACAGCAAGGCGATCCTCAGGATCAGGGACAGGATGAACAGGGGCAGGATGCTCAGGGCGAAGGAGATCAGCAAGGTGAAGCCGAAGGCGGCGAAACCGGAGGTCCGGCAATTCCCGGTCAGGGTGTGCTTGATCCGGGGCTGGGTGTTATTTTAGCGGGCGAATTGGGACAAGGTGATCCCTTCGGCGGTGGATTAGGGGATTCTCCCTTTGCTGTTGCTGCCGCAGAGATAGAAGATCTAGCTGAGGATATTTTTAGTGCTATTAATTCCAATGATATTACTACTGCGCAGAATTTGCTGAATAATCTACAGGGTGAAATTGATGATGTAATTGATGAGTTGCTGGAAAATATCCCCGAGGGCACAGAGGGGCAGACTTATACTTCCAGTGATGGGACTAACTTTAGTCAGGGTGCTGAAACTGGTGAATATTGGAAAGGCACAATTAACGTTGATTACTATGATGGTAACGGTGGCAATGATACCATTTTTGGCGATAAAGGTAATGACGTTCTCTACGGTGGAATCGGAAATGATACAGTTTCCGGTGGTGACGGTTCAGATACGTTAGCCGGTGGAGATGGTATCGACATTCTTTCTTTCGAGGATAATAGCGCCGGTGTTGATGCATGTCTTAGCAGTGGAACTGCAGTCAGTAATGGTGAAATAGATTATTTCACAGGATTTGAAGCTATTAAGGGATCAAGTCACGATGATTTTCTTTACGGCTCCGGCGCAGTCGAAACATTTTATGGAAGTAGCGGCAGCGATGAGATGAGCGGTGGCGGCAGTGGAAACTGGCTTTCTTATGTTGATGGTAGTAATGGCGTTTTCATAAATCTTGGTGGTGGATCTGTTACTAAAATAGGAACTTCTGATTCAGATACCATCTATGATTTTGATCACGCTATCGGAACAAATAATGCCGATACCCTCACTGGTAATTCGTCCAGCAATACCTTAATGGGAGGGGCCGGAGCAGATAATCTTGATGGTGGTGGCGGGAACGATATCCTCATTGGTGGAACCGGAATAGATAAGCTTACTGGTGGTCTCGGAGCCGATACTCTGACAGGTGGGTCAGACACTGCTGATTACTTTTTTTACTATAATTCCACTTCAGCATATTTGGGAGATACCATTACTGATTTCCAAACTACGGTAGACAAGATTAAGGTAAATTCAAGCGCCTTCACAACCACAACTGTTGTTCAGGATCCGGGATATGCCACTGAGAGTTCACCTATTGCCCCCGGTACCGGGGCCGCTTTTGTTTATGACAGTACTAATAATAAATTGTTTTACGATACTGACGTAACTGACGGAGTGGCTGGTGAACTTGTCGCAATAGTTGATACCGTTGTTGATGGAGATATTATAAATACTGTATAATTTCTGTTTTGACCCAGATTTAAGCCGCTTGGAGCCATAGGTCCCGGGCGGCTTTTCTTTTGCCGTCCATCCGAAAAATCTTGCCAATCTCATCAATTTTTTATCAACTATAAAGAATGACACCTGAAATCGGGGCTCGCCCCGAATACTGTATCTGAACCTGTGACTGAAAAGGAAGGTGCCACATGAGCAGAATTGATGAAATCCTCGGCAGAATGGATGCTTTGGAAAAAGAACTGCGTGTAGAACTTAGGGATATGAAAAGTGAGTTCCTCTACACCGTGCAGAAAAAGAAAGTCCGCTTCAGCGCGGAGGTGCGTGCAGCGCACCGTGAGCTGGCTGCTAAGTGGAGCGACTATGTTTATGACTCCGGCGTCTGGGTTATGCTTACGCTGCCCTTTATCTTTATGCCGCTTATCCCGGCCCTGATGATTGATGTATCTGTCTGGCTCTATCAGCTGATGTGTTTCCCGGTTTACGGCATTCCCCGGGTAAAGAGACGCGATTACGTGGTCATAGACCGCCATAGCCTTAAATATCTGAACCTGATTGAAAAGGTAAACTGCTACTATTGCGGTTATTTTAACGGCTTGATTGGATTTGTGCGTGAGGTGGCTGCCCGTACAGAACAGTACTGGTGTCCGATTCGGCATGCCCGTCCGGTAAAGTCTGTGCATAGCCGTTACCGTCATTTCTTCCCCTATGGCGATGCAAAAGGGTATCGTGAAGGGCTGAATGAAGTTCGTACCCGTTTTGACGATGTGTAGTTAAAAAAACGGCGAAGCCCTATTGAAAGTTTTTGGGAGAGTCCAGAGAACCCTTTTGCAAAAGGGTTCTTTGGTCCCCGAAGGGCCGCCGGAGGCATGCTTTAAATAATGTCCTGCAGAATTCTCTTAAATCTTAAAGTAACCCCGCGCACGATTTTACTTTGCGCGGTGTTATCCCCGCCTGCATAAACTGCCGCCTTGATGCGTTCGCGAGAACGGTAGGAAGTGAAACCGTCGTCCTCGTCTTCCCATTTTATCTGGGTGTCATCGAACTGGATGATCGCTTTACGCTTTTTGGCGTATTTGTCCACGACTCCAAGTATCACGTCAGCAACCATGATGTAGGTGTCCTGCGTTGTGTACTGTCCGATAATGGCCCCGATAGCCGCACCGGAGGCGGAACCAAGTATCATTGAATCGAGGGTCTGCCCCAAAGTGGCTCCTAAATAGGCACCGCCTGTTCCACCCCAAAGGCTGATTTCATCGACCATGTTCTGTGAAATCTGACCTGAATAGCGCAGGTTGATATCCAGATGTGCGGAATACTTGCCTGTTTTTACTACTTTGTAGCCCTTATCGATATATGATTTTTCGATGCTATTGCGCAGGGCCTTGAGATTTATCGCCGGGTCACCGGAAGTGTTGCGGATGGTCAGTTTCAGTATTGGAGTATCGAACTGGGAGGGATCTACCATAAAGTTACCGCTGGTCATGGAGCCGTAGAGTAGGCCGGTATTCTGCTCGCGGACCATACCCATACGCTGCTTGCTGCGGCATCCGCTCATGAGTACCAGCGCTGAGAGCATTGCCACTGCTATTAATATGAGAATGCGTTTTTTCAATTCAAGGCTCCTTATTTGCGGTATTTTATGCCGTATTGTTCAAGAAATTTGATTACTTCAGCGTAGTGAACAGCAAAGGCTAGGTTGTCTATGTCATCTCCAATCCTTTTCCAGGTGTTAACCCCTACAACTTTATTTTTGTAAAACAAAGGGCCGCCGGAATTGCCGGAGTTAATGGCTGCATCAGTCTGGATGTAGCGAACCATACGGCGTGAGTTTAGAAATTTACTCGGCCTTTTCCTGTATGCGCTGAAAACACCTCTGGTTATAGTGAAAGGAAAGCCTTTGGGGTGTCCGATTGCTTCAAGTGTTACTCCTGCCGGAAGGCTGTTTTTGGAGTATAATCGAACAGGTTTACCGTGGGCATTTATCTTGACCAGAGCTAGATCACGATAGAGATCGTAAGCCATGACCTTGCCGAAGGTTTCCATGTTGTTGTGCAATTTTATTTCCACAAACTCATTTTTTTCCACAACATGGTAGTTGGTAAGGATAATGTTGTCGGTGACAAAGAAACCGCTGCCAGTTCCTCTGCGATCCGGGCTCAGAACCATGACTGTGGAATCATAGCGAGGATCATTTCCTGTGTCGGAATCGTATTCATTGCTATAGAATTCAGCCAGAGCCTTGTTGCGGTTATTGATTATAATGTTTTGTATCCGGGCCATGCTCCTGTATTTTTTGTCTTTTTCTTTGTGGTCCAGATAATAGTTGAGCATGTCAGATAGGCGAACTGCAACAGGCTGTCTTTCCCATCCCCGTAATTCTTTTTCCGTGTTGAAGTTGATTTCATGTTTTTTGCGGTCCGGGTCGGTGATTTGTATGCCATATGCAATTTTAAAGTTCTTCTCCTGAACAATATCAAAAAAATCGGTGAAGTATGTGCGAGATTTGCGGTCGATGATTACATATTGAACCGAGGCAACTTTAGTTGTCCGCAGCGGCACAACGCTGAAGCTGTAGTTTTTATAAATGGGCTTGTCGATCATGCGTGGAATGTTGGTGGCGTTGGCAACTGCCTCATTGTATTTTTTTTCTTCCTGCGCCGCCATATGAGCCGCTGAAGTGATGTCATTCGCTCCGAACCAGCCCAGAATGTGGGAGTTGTTGCGGTTGTTGAGTTCCTGTCGTTTCAGCCGCAACTGTTCCAGCCGTAGCTGGGCCTGATCGTAGGCGTGGTTGTATCCTTCGGTGTATCCGACAATGTTTTTGCTGCTGTATGCCTTAGGACGGAAAGTTTTGCGGTCAATTCTGGAGACCACCTCGTTGATGAGGATGACGATGTCCGCATCCTTGGCGGTATTGGAATTGAACATGTGCGTCTTGGCCAATGTTTCGGTTTGCATAGGCAGATCAACATCAAAACCCAGCCCGAATTCGATACCACGCTCTTTCATCAGGCTTTTACTGGTCACGCGTACAAAGGCGATTTTGCAGTCAGGCACTTCGGTCACAGGGAAGCCTAATCTATTGGTCTCATTCATGGCCTTAAGAACAGTGCGGAATGAAGGCTTCTTGCCTTTTGCTTCTTTTTTGAGCAGGTCCCGAAAGTACTGTCCTTCCAAGTTGCGCATGGTTTCGGCAGGTATGACGTTACCGTATTCCTTAATCATATGCGGCACGCCTTTTCCGTTAGCTGATGCTACTGCCTGTTCCAACAGGGCGGCTTGAGATTTAAGGAATTCTTCTTCGTCAAGTTTTACGGGATAAATGGAAAAAAAGTTCGGTCCGGTTTGAATAGGGTAATTCTTGAACTGCGCCTGCGCATCAGCTTTTATCTGTAATTCTTTGTCGTTAAATTTATTCTTCAGCTTATCAAGGCCGTGGGGGATTTGGCCCAAGTCATTGAGAATGCAGCTGGATTCAATTTCGTCGATTAAATTACGGGCATTATCCAGTTTAAGACGGATCAAAGTCCATTTTGCGGATTTCTCGGGCCAGTGGATGGAAAGAAGATTGGTAGTGGCAGCGGAAATTTTCGGACGGTAACGTTTTTTGAGATCAGAGGCGGCTCTAGTTATTTCGTCCATGGCCTTCGGTTTTTCAAGAAAATAATCCTGATTATCGAGCCAAATTTGTTCCGCTTCTGAAAATTTATTCCGGTCCAGTGCCCGGGAAAATTTATCTTCCGGTTGGGAGGTGATTACTGTTTCTTTGATATTGTTTTTTATTGACCTGACTGTCCTGCATCCACAGATTGTAATCAGCAGTATCAATAAAACTAAACCGACAATTCTTCTATCCAAAGCTATTCTCCCCCAGACAAGCGTTTCCGCTTAAATTTACCCTGAGGGGTGGTACCATGACAGCTTGTGCTATATCAAGAAGAACTGATCTGGTGTTATTTTAAGACCTTCCAGTCTGGGACATGCGTTTATGGAGGCGTTTGGCCTGTAAACAGAATGCTTCCAGCCGTGCTTCGATCAGTTGCGGAAATGGATTGCCGTCAGTTTCAATGGCTAGGAATGGCAGCCGCGAATCTTCTTCAAGCACTGAAGTTGCCTTTTTGCCAGCTGATCCGGCTCGGAATTTTTCACTAAGCACAGCTTCAGCAACCCGCGAGGGCATGCATCCGAATGGCCCTATGGAGATCACTCCGCAGGACGGAGACATAATTTCATGCAGCGATGCACCCACGGTCAGAATTGCCTCCCCGGTCAACTGTTCGGAAATGTGCGGCTTGCCGTGGCTGACCACTTGGCGCACATTCGGTCCCGGATAGAAGAGCAGCCCGCTGTCAGCAAGGATATGACGGATGCGACGTTCAAAATAAGATTTCACACCTTGGGTGATCAGGGTCTTGACCCCGGCCTTGCCTTCAATGCTGTTGCGGTTCAGCCAGTCTGTGTATTTCATCCACTCCAGCACCGGGGCCACACGGACAATAAAACCTTGCTCAGTAAGGTGTTCCGGCAGGTTGCGCCGAGCCAAGGGATCATGGCGGACATAAATTTCGCCTAGCAGGGAAATGACCGGATATTCCTGCACAGGCTTAGCCAGCTTGATGGTGGAAAGATCGATAGCTGCTTTGCGTAGGGCTTTGGAAAATTGTTTCCAACTGGCCATGCTGTCCAACAATTCCTGCCGTACCTGCCAGAAAAGATTCAGGGCCGCATCTTTTTCAGCTGCTGCCGTGCAGATTGTGGCGTAGATGTCTTCAAGAATGGAACCGGCGACAATACCCTGCCACATGCCGAGGGTGACACCTGTGCTTAATCCACCGTACCCGTCAGTGGAGCTGGGTGCGAAAATAGCAAGATTCGGGATTTCCAAGCGTTCTATGAGATCGTTCATGAACACAGAATACTGACCGAAACGGCACGGACCTTTAGCTTTGGGCATCAGGAAGAGGGCTATTTCGTTTTCATCACGGTTTTCCAGATGTTCCAGCAAAGCCCCGGCTGTAAGCTGCAAGGGCAGGCATTCTTTGCAGGATGAATTGTTGCGGCCCATTTTCAGAGCGGCTTCACTGGCATGGGATAGCACCTTGTAGCGGATGTTGTCGCGCTGCATGGAAGCTGCCAGAAAATCAGTACTGATTTCGCCAAGACTGGGAATGATCAAGGTCACAGCCGGATCATTCACCGCATACCACTTGCCGTTGGAGTCCGTGATTCCGGTAATTCCGTCACGCACTTCGCAGCGTGCGGCTCGGAAAGGGCGAGCTACGGAGTCCTGTGACTTTTTCATGCGTCTGAAACCACCCACAATATCAAGATAGGCTTCGATTCGGGTTTCTATTCCTGCGTCAGCAGTATGGCTGTCTAATTCAAGGGTCAGCGATGGCTTGCGGCCCATGACCTTGCGGAAATGACCGAGCAGGAATGAATCCGGTCCGCAGGAGAAATTGGTGATGTATGTGCCGAAGAGTCTGGGATGTTCCGCCACCAGTTTGGCTGCATCCATGATCAGTTCCCCGGTAGCCCAGTACATGTTTAGCTCATTGCCGCATTTTTCGCTGCGCGGGAGCATATCACAGGGAATGATTTCAACACCACGGGTGGCAAATTTAGCAGGGATTGATTTGTTGGCCCATGAGCTGAAAGCATTGTAAGGCCTGCCGAATAAGACCATGGCTTGACTGCTGTTAGCATCAAGTCCGGCCATAAATTCTTCCCCCTTAAGGCGCAGATCGGTGAAGAATTGTTCTTGTTCGGCGATTGCCGCTTCGAGAGCATCCAGAGCTTGCTGAACACCTACTTTCAGCTTGGCTGCGGTCTGGAGCAGGGCTTTGCGCAATTGTTCTTCCCCATCCTGCATGTGGATGACCGGGGTGAGCAGTGAACGCTTTTCCAGTTCCGGAAAGGCTGACTTTAAATAATAAGGCTCACCTTGAACCAGCACGCAGGTGCAGGAACGGTCACCGCTTTTAAGCGGCATGGAACGCAGGTGGGGCAGGAAAATATGATCAGTCTTAAGATTAAGCAGCTCACCAAGACCGCCATGAGCGAGTTCCACCGGATGGCAGAAAGGTGCGCCTTTTTGTTCTATGGCATCGGGATCGAACTTTTCGGGTAGGCGAACTCCGAAGCCCATCTCTTTGAAAAATGTGTTGAAGAGCGGGAACCATGTGTTCATGAGCAGGGAGCGGTTCATGCCAATGACCGGCTGGCCTTCTTCCGGCTCACTCAAATCACGGAAAACCCGTTTCTCACGCCAGAGTACAAGGTCCTCTCCGGGGTTGGTGTCCTTGGCTACCTTTGAATTATCAAAACGGTTGCATATACCGCCAAAAGGAAAGGTTTTCCCCTCAACTTCAATGCGGGCAATGGTACAGCCGAGGTCACAATCCCGTCCGGCTCCTTTGCATGTGAAAGGGGATTTGTAGTTTACTTCGCGCTTGGCGAGTTCTGCGGGATCGAATTTTCCTGTTGCAATGCTACCCTGTTCGACTCGTTTAGCCGCTTCAAGGGCGACTCCGAAGGCTCCGGTCAATCCCGGATGAGGAGGAACGATGATTTCCTGTCCGGTAAGTGCAGCCATGGCAGTGGGAACGGCTTTATTGTAGCAGACCCCGCCCTGCATGAAAATTTTCTGCCCCACGGTGCGGCTGCCTTTAACGCGGTTGGAGTAGTTGATGCAGATGGAGTAGACCAGTCCGGCAACCATATCTTCCAGCGCAACACCTTCCTGCGCCGCAAGCTTCAGGTCCGAGCCGATAAATGCAGCGCACTGGTCGTTGAAGTTGGGCGGATTCGTCCCCTTGAAGGCGATTTCAGCAATGTCAGTTACATCAATGCCGAGCGTTTCCTTGGCACTTTCTTCGAGAAATGATCCTGTCCCGGCGCTACAGGCTTCGTTCATGGCATAGTCACATGGCACCGAGTTTTTCAGCCATGTGTACTTTGCGTCCTGCCCGCCGATTTCGAAAATTGTATCTACTTCAGGGTCGTAATGAACGGCGGCGGTGGCGTGGGCAGTAATTTCATTGATAATTCCGTCCGTACCCGCATGCAGTCCGGCTATGTTGCGGCCCGATCCGGTTACTCCCATAATTTCGGCGGTGGTTCCGGCTGGGACCTGACTTGCCAGTTCAGCGTAAACCCTTCGTGATGCTCCGATTGGGTCGCCGTCTGTGCGTAAATAGCAGGAAGCAACAATCTCTGATTGTTCCAGATCAAGAAGCACGCCTTTGGTGGTGGTTGAACCTACATCAAGACCCAGGGCCAGCCTGTTGCCGGATATGAATTCCGCTTTGGAACTTTCATGAAATTTTACGGACTCTGTATAGTCCTTAAGCGGCTGTAGAAAAGTAAATGCTGTGTCACCTTTGCGAATAATTGTGCGGCAATCTTCGGGAAGGTCAGCCCCGTTTTCAGCCGCCCAGATTGCTGCGCCGAGGGCTTCGAAGCAATGTCCGTTCTCGGGCAGAAGCAAGTCCGGTATTTCGCGGCGCAGCTCACTGACCATGAATTTGTTTTGGGAGCAATTGCCGATCAGGACTACTTTCTCAGCGGGTAGCTTACGCAGAAGTTCAATGCATTTTCCGGCCATCATGCGGGCTAGTCCGGCAACAACCGCTTCTTTTTCGACTCCCTTGTTCAGGGCGTGTGTACAGTCGCTTTTACAGAAAACAGAACAGCGACCGGAGACTTTGTGCGGTTCGCTCATCTCCATGCCTGACATATCATTCAGGCTCAGACCCATGCGGCCCAGTTGCTGGACCAGAAATTCCCCGGTTCCGGAAGCGCATTTGTTGCCTGTGTGAACGGTTTCCACCTTGCCGTCATTATCAAGCAGGTAGGCCATGAAGGTTTCCCCTCCGGCGCTGAGGACCGTACGGTAACCGTCTTTAACGAAATTTTGATGCGCAAGGGCAGTTTCAAGGGCCTGCGGTTCGGAGATGGTCGGCAGGTCCAGCAGATGGCGGAATTTGCGTCCGGTCACTGCCGCATGGATGTTTTCAGGTAGATCCAGTTCCTGCAAAGCTGTGATCACGGTCTGCGCGGGATTACCTTCGTGGTTCAGTGAAATTGATTTGAGTATTTCAATCCTGCCGTTATCGTTTCCGGTCAGGACCATGCTGACTGAGGAAGCTCCGGCGCAAATGCCCAGCGAGATTGTCATCTGATCAGTTTGAAGCGGGCTGATTTTCAAGTGCGGGTAGTTCAATTTCAAAAACCTTATTCCAGAATTTTCCGGTCACGAAGAGTCTTTTTCCAGCAGTGTCCCATGCGATACCGTTGGCGGCTTCGGCATTCTTCCCGGCAAGGGGACGTAGCGAGGATATATCAAGCCAGAATTTGACCTTACCTTGCTTAGGGTCAATGGCTGCAATGCGGTCCTGCTTCCAGATATTGCTGAAAATAAGGCCGTTTATATATTCAAGTTCATTAAGACGATGGATGTTGGCAATGCCGTCAGTTATCCGCTGTCTTTTGATGCGTGCGAAATCATACGGGTCCCTGAAGGTAATCACTGAGGAACCATCGCTTTGGTATAAGAACTGCCCGTCTGTGGTCAGTCCCCATCCCTGCCCTTTGTATTTGAAGAAGCCCTTGGGAGCAAGGGAAGCTGCGTCATATATGAAACATTTACCGGAATGCCATGTGAGCTGGTAAATTATATTGTTCCAGAAACAAATACCCTCGCTGAAAACTTCTTTGTCGTTTTTAATCATTATGCGCACTATGCCGCTTTCCAGCTCCACCTTGCGCAGGGAAGAACGTCCACGCTTACCGGTGCTTTCGTATAAGTACCCGTCGTGATATAATAATCCCTGTGTGAAAGCCGTATCATCATGCGGAAACTGATTGAGCAGTTTGCATTCGATGACAGGTGCGCCTGTTCTTTCGCGGGCGTAGCTTTTTAGCCCGAAAAAGTGCAATATAAAGATGGCGGTAATTAGAATTAATATTGGGCGGTGTTTGTTCATTGATGTGAAGCCTAGCTAATTTCCCTGTTAAGTTCCAGATACAGAAAGCTTCATTTTTGTTTAGGCACTGGAACTCTAAATGGAAATGGATTAAATGCCGATCAAGCTGGTGTAGATGAGGGGTCTGCAACAATTTCAAGCCCGATCCTGTTTTCTTTGGATCTCCGGAGGCTTACTTCATGAGTGGTGAATCCTCATTATTTAATTATACTCCTCCTGTCGAGCAGGAAAATGGAGAGGAAACCGAATTCATTACGGTGGTTTCACTGCGTTCTGACTCGCATAAGATAAAAGGCAAGCAGTATTGGTTGGCCAGCAAATTGGATGACGAAAGCTTTGAGCTGCTGCTTTTGAATGAAAACAGGGTTCCTTCAGGCGACCCCAAAGTGATCAGTAACGGGGAGTTTGCCGCCCATTACACTCTTGAGCTGGATTATTATCAGCAGCATGTTCGCCCAGCTATGGAACAGCAGGACAACCGATTAAGCAGAGGTGAGTCTCATCGTGAGCAGGGTGAATTCTATAGCGCCGAGATGGAGTACGCCGAAGCTCTGGCTGTGGATGAAAAGAATGTCCGCGCTACTTTCGGTCTCGGCCTGACTTACCTTGAGAAAGGTGATGTGGAACGGGCGCAGGAAGTGTTTGCGAAAGTTTTGCAGCTTAAATCTGCTTTTCAGACCGAGCACAAACATATGTTTAATGATTTCGGCATATCAATGCGTAAGAACGGCATGTATCGCGAGGCCTTGCAGTATTATAACCGAGGCGTAGATCTTGATAGTGCCGATGAAAACCTTTTCTTCAATATCGCCCGTACTCATTACGAAGCAGGAGACTGGGAAAATTGTTTCCGTTACCTGACCATGTGTCTTGAAAAGAACCGTGGTGTTCAGGAAGCCCAAAAATTCTGCCATTATCTGATAAAGAAAACCGAAGAAGATGACTCCATGCTTCGTGAAATGGGAAAAGGGGATAATGGTAAGACCCTGCGCAGCGACATCCTGAACCTGCTACGCAAGATGCAGGTTGCCGCCGGTGTGGAGCTTGATGATGCCATTGAAAAGACCCACGAAATCCGTGACCGCATGATCGCCCTTGAAGAGGAGGATATGCAGATGAAGGAGATCGAAAAAGACCTCTACAATGTGGATGGAGATTAGTTTTCCGGCAGTTTAAGCAGGTTTTCCCGCGCTCCGATCATAATCAGCACATCATTTTCACCCAAAGACTCATTGGCTTTGGGGACGAAGTTCAGTTCTTCAGATCCGTTTTTGCGGATGGCGATGACCTGTACTTGATAATTATTGGTCAGATCAAGGTCGATAAGAGTCTTGCCTGCCCAGTCTGAGGCCTGACGTTCTTTGATCAGGATGTCGTTCCCCATGGAGAGGTATTCGATCATGCCCGGAGTGGACAGCTTATGGGCCAGCTGTTTGGCCGCGAAATGCTCAGGGAAAACGACATAATCCACACCCATTCTGCTGAGCACTTTCTTATGTGCCACACTGATGGCTTTAACCCAGATTTTGTTGACTCCGATCTCCTGTAAGTTGAGCACTACCAGCACACTTGCTTCCAGCGAGTCGCCAGTGGAAACCACCACGTAGTTGAAATCCTGAAAGCTTAGCTGTTCAAGTGTTTTGGGATCGGTGCCGTCAGCCTGAAATACCTGTGCAAGGTAAGGCTTGGCTGCTTTAACACGCTCTTCACTGGTATCAACGCCAACAACATTATGGCCTAGCTTGCGCAGGTTCAAGGCCAGCTCCAGACCGAATTTACCAAGGCCGATGACGCCTACTTCTATTTTTTCTTTTGCCATATTTTTATTGCCTCCGGCGGCTTAAAACCTTTTGTAAAAAGGGTTTAAGAATCCCAAAAATTTTTATTAGGCTTCGCCGAGTTGTATGTGAAATTTGTTTTATCCCAACGGTAAATCGTCTTCCGGCAATCTGTAGCGCGGCTCTTTCTGCCAGCTGTTGATTGCTGTCAGCAGCCATACCGGTCCCAATCTTCCTACGAACATCAGGGCTATTATGATTGATTTGCCGGGTCCGCTCAAGTCCGGTGTTACTCCGGTGGAGAGCCCTACTGTGGCAAAGGCTGAGATTGCTTCGAAAGTAATTTCGATGAAGTGTCCGCGCACTTCGCTGTGCGGCAGGTGGCTTCCTTCTGTTATGCTCAGCATGATGATTGCCGAACCGAGGATCACGCTAGCAATGGTCAGCAGGGTCAGAGCGCGGTTAACGCTTTCTTCAGTCAGGGCGTACCAGCCCACTTTGACCTGTGAATGGCCCTTGACCTTGGAGATAATGAATCCAACCCAAGTTCGAAAGGTGGTCGTCTTCAAGCCGCCTGCGCATGATCCCGGTGAGCCGCCGATAAGCATCAGACCGATCATAACCAGCAGGGAAATGTTGGTCAGGCCGGAAATATCCACGGTATTAAAGCCTGCGGTACGGCAGGTTACGGACTGGAACAGGGCAGCAATTTCATTGACCACAGCACCTTCCACCACATGAACTTTGAAGCTTTCGGCAAAAAAGATAGCCAGCCCGCCGACTACGATCAGGAAAAGGCTTGTCTCCAGAACAATGCGGGTATGCCAGCTTAAAGTATGGGCTGAAATTTCACCTTTGCGTCTACGCACGAAGTTCATGAATTTATGCCACAGCTCGGTCATGACGTAGAAACCCAGCCCGCCCATGATAATCAGGGCCATGAAAACGGTGTTGATTCCCAGATGGTTTTTCCATGTTGTCAGACTGTCTGAGTAGAGCGAGAAACCCGCGTTGCAGAATGCTGAAATGGAATGAAAGACCGCCGAAAACGGATAGAATCCGTCTGGGTCCATGCGGTTAAGCAGCAAAGCTCCCAGTGCTTCAATAGACAGCACCGCCGTGACCACGCCGACAATAAATTTGCCGATATTAAACGAAGGGTCATGGATTAAAGTTTGACTGACAGCTATCCGGTCCGAGGCACTGACTTTTTTCCCCAGCAGGTAAATTACCAGACTGGCATAGGTCATAATTCCCAGTCCTCCCAGCTGGATCAGGAAAAGAATTACGCTCTGTCCGGTCCGGCTGAAAAAGGTTCCGGTGTCCACAACAGCAAGGCCGGTAACGCAGACCGCCGAGGTTGCCGTAAAAATAGCATCAAGAAATGAAAGTTCCTTTCCCGGATGGCAAATGTCTAATTTCAGCAGCATCCCGCCAATCAAAATAGTAGCGAGAAATGCGTAAATGGGCACCCAGAAAGGAGAAGTCGCTTTGGAATTCATATAGTTCTATTTACGCTTGAGCGTTAAAGATGGCAAGTTTTGAAGCTATGGAGGGCTAGGTTTGGAAGTGAGCCTTGTGATCTATTTGTGAAGCTTATTAAAAAGTTTTGAGGGGATGGGGTCTGGGGAAGGGGGACTTTTTCAAAAGTCTCCCTTCCCCAGACCCCAGAGGCATTTAAATCTGTCCTGTTCTTTTTCTGTATTCTTCTAACTTTTCTTCCACTTCTTCCCAGCGCATGAAGGTGGTTTCGTGCTCAGCTTCGAGGTTTTCGAGCTTGGCTTGTGCGGCGGCCATTTCTTCACCGGACTTTTTGTAGAATTCCGGGTCGGCCATGAGATTCTGCATTTCTTCGATTGCCCCTTCCAGCTCTTCGATTTTACCGGGAAGTTCGGTGATTTCAACTTCAAGGGCTTCGAATTCTCGCTGTTCCTTGTAGCTGAGCTTTTCCGGACGCGCGTCCGGTGTTTTCTTCGGCTTGGACTTGGGAGCCTTGGGTTTAACATCCTCTTCAGGCTGCTGACGCTGGCGTACCCAGTCATCATAACCGCCTACGTAATCGTTAACCTGCGCATTGCCTTCAAAGGCGAGGGTTCCGCTGACCACGTTGTTCAGGAATGCACGGTCGTGGCTGACGATAATTACTGTGCCGGGATATTCCATGATCCGGTCCTCGAGCAGTTCAAGGGTCTCGGCATCAAGATCGTTTGTAGGTTCGTCCATTACCAGCAGGTTGGAAGGGCGGGTGAACAAACGGGCTAAAAGAAGACGGTTGCGTTCCCCGCCGGAAAGCACGCTTACCGGGGAGTTGGCACGATCCGGTGAGAACAGAAAATCCTTGAGATAACCCATGACATGCTTGTTGCGGCCATTGATGGTTACGGTATCGTTGCCGTCAGCAACGGAGTCGCGCACGGATTTCTCCGGGTCGAGCTGTTCGCGATGCTGGTCAAAGTAGGAAATTTCGAGCTTGGTACCAAGCTTCACACTACCGGAATCAGGCTTGAGATTGCCCAGCAGAACTTGGATCAGGGTTGTTTTACCCGCACCGTTGGGTCCGATAATCCCGACCCTGTCTCCACGCATGATGGTAGTGGAAAGATTCTTAAAGATCGGGTTGCCGTCCCATGCATAGGATGCGTTTACTGTTTCAGCCACAACCTTACCTGATCGTGCTGCTTCCTGAATTTCGATGGTAGCTTTTCCGGTTCGTTCACGGCGCTGCTTGCGTTCATCGCGCAGCTTTTTCAGCGCACGCACACGGCCTTCGTTACGGGTGCGGCGGGCTTTGATGCCCTGTCTGATCCATACTTCTTCGCGGGCAAGTTTTTTATCGAATTCGGACCAGTTCTTTTCTTCGGCATCAAGCAGTTCTTCCTTGCGCTTAAGGAAGGTGTCGTAATCACATGACCAGTCTGCAAGGTTGCCGCGGTCCAGTTCAATGATTCGGGTGGCGATCTTGCGCAGGAACATGCGGTCGTGAGTGATGAAGATCAGGGTGCGGATGTTCTTGACCAGAAATTCTTCAAGCCATGCGATTGAATCAATATCAAGATGGTTGGTAGGTTCGTCCAGAAGCAGTACGTCCGGTTTGGAAGCCAGTGCCCGGGCCAGCAGTGCGCGTCTTTTCAAACCGCCGGAAAGAGTCTCAAAGCGCATTTCAGCACTGAGTGACAGGCGGGAGATGACCATTTCAATTGTGGTCAGCGCTTCCCATCCGCCGTGTTTTTCCATGATTTCTTCCACTTCGGAAAGCTTGCAAACATCCCCGCCATTGGCAACTTCAAGGCTGACTGTATGGTAGCGGGTCAGGGCATCTCCAAGTTCACCGAGTCCCCCGGCAACCACTTCGAAGATAGAACCTTTCAGTACTTCGGGAACTTTCTGGGAAAGTCGGGCAACACTGACCCCTTTCTGATAAGAGATGTTTCCGCCGTCAGGAACGAGGTCTCCACTCATGAGCCGGAGCAGGGTGGATTTACCTTCCCCGTTACGACCTACAATACAGATTCGTTGACCTTCTTCCACTTGAAAAGAAACTTTATCCAGCAACTGGGGGCCGCCGAAGGTCATGGAAACATCATTTACACTCATCAAAGCCATTAGTTTAACTCCGCACTATACTTGATTAAAAATATAATATAATTAAAGATATGTATTATTAATTTCATTAGTATTCCAAACTTGAGGGCGGCAGTGTAGAATTTTGCCGCCAAAAAGGGAAGTCCGTTCCTAGGTCCTTAAATGTAGTGCTTTGAGTTACAATCTGTTGACGAAAGCTTTCGCTTAGGGCAGATAACCCATAACGTAGCTCCTGCGGAGTTTTTTTATTTTGATTTTCAACCCCTGCTTTAAAAGCGGGCGGGATATATAATATGAGTACCGGCGATAGATTACTGGACATCTTTCAAGATGAGACACTGGAACGGCTTGATAATATTGAGACCGGGCTTTTGCAGTTGGAAAACAGCCCTTCAGACCTTACCCCGGAATTGATCAACTCAATTTTCCGTGATGCGCATTCTATTAAGGCAGGATCAAATCTACTAAAACTTACAGTTATTGAGGAACTATCCCATAAGCTTGAGAATGTTTTGGAAATGATCCGTTCTGAAGGTCTGATCCCAACAGAGCTTATCATTACCGCCTCATTGGAGTCAGTGGATAAATTACGCTCCCTGACCGAAGATGTGCTCAACAGCAATACAAAAAGTATCCGCTTGCAGAAAACCATGCTTGAGGTTTCAGTGCAACGGGCACTGGCTGGTGAAAGCTAGCTCGAACGTGCACAAATAAAATTTTAAGCCCCCGTACTGAATTCAGTGCGGGGGCTTCTTCGTAAGGATACCTGAGCTGTATTAATTTAAATTTTGTCCGCTATTCCTGAACCCCAGCTTACAATCTCATCGCGTTCCGGGTCGCCATCGATCTTGAGGCTGTCACCTATGACGACGGCCCCCATTTTTTCGAGTTTTTCTTCGATGGCATCTACTGCACCGCAAAAATAAGTGTAATCGGAGTCACCGCATCCGAAGACAGATACTTTCTTGCCCTTCAGGTCTGCGTTTTCGAGGGAATCGTAGAGGGGGATGAAGTCGTCCTGCAATTCAATTTCTTCTTCGCCCCAGGTAGAGCAGCCGAATAGCACGATGTCGTATCCGTTGCCGAGATCGGCAACACTGACATCAGTAACATTTTTAAGTTCCACATCAATTTCTTTGTTTTCAAACGCTTCAGCCACGTATTCGGCGGCTGTTTCAGTATTTCCGGTAGTAGAGCCGTAAACGATCAGTGATTTGGACATAGTGTCCTCCTTATAAATCTGTAATCGGTTTGATAACGTTGTGTTAGTTTGTAGTGAGAGTGAAATTCAAAGTCAATATCAATTTATAAAAATATTAAGAAAATGTGAAAATGTCAGCCAATCGGTAATTGAGTGTTTACGCCGCGCCTGAGTGGTGTTATGCACTCCTTAAGACTGACCGATATATCGCGGCTCGGCCCGCGCCATTAAATGGTCTGGCCAGTGCAGCGTTCTCAAAATGTTAGTTTTGAGAGAAATAAAATTTTATTGTTATCGTTAAATTCTTATGTGTGAATTTAACGTGCGCTGAGCCTGCTTTATCGGGTTCTGCCTCCCCGGCAGGATGTAAGGTCCAACTTCATTTTAAATTGATATTGATTGCGTGAGATTGACACAATCTTTCGTGTTCGGTTCTTTCCTTTTTATCCCGGCCGATTTTTCCTGCTGTTTTCTGCATAGTCTGTTATATTCAGATTTCATCTTTGCAGTATTTTTCTATCTAGCGCCATCAAACCGGCCCGGACTTCTTTTCAACTTCAAATATTATGGAGGTCACTACCATGAGTGTACAACTTGATGTAACCGGTTTGGATTCCTGGGGTTTCAATAACGACGGTCCGTTGATCATTGCTGGTCCCTGCAGCGCGGAATCCCGCGAACAGCTGCTTGAAACTGCCCGTGGTATTAAGGACAAAGGCGTGCATATACTGCGCGCTGGTATCTGGAAGCCTCGTACTCGTCCCGGCTGTTTTGAAGGTATGGGCGAGGAGGGCCTCAAATGGCTGGTTGAAGCCAAAGAGGAAACCGGACTGCCTATTTCCTGCGAAACTGCTACTCCTGAGCACGTTGAGCTTTGCCTCAAGTACGGTGTAGACATGATTTGGGTCGGCGCCAGAACCACTGTTAACCCTTTTGCGGTGCAGGCTTTAGCTGACTCTCTCAAGGGAACCGACATTCCCGTACTGGTTAAAAACCCCATCAACCCTGATGTGGAACTCTGGCTCGGTGCTCTTGAGCGTATCAACAAAGCCGGTGTTACTAAGCTCGGTGCTATCCATCGCGGTTTTTCCTCCGCCCGTCCCAGTGAATACCGCAATGCGCCCAACTGGAGAATTTTTATTGAACTGCGCCGACGCACTGACGGCATGCCTATTATCTGTGACCCCAGCCATCTTTGCGGTAAGCGTGAACTTATTCCCGCAGTGGCTCAGAAGTCTCTTGATCTCCTTTTCGATGGTCTCATGATCGAATCTCACATTAATCCTGATGTGGCTCTTAGTGACAGCAAGCAGCAGTTTACTCCTGAAGATCTCGGCAAAGTGCTGGACGCCCTTGAAGTAAAGTACTCTGTTGCAGAAGACAAAGAATTTGCTTTGCAGATGGAAAGCAAACGTGCCCGTCTTGAAGAAATTGACGATTCCATTGTTGAGCTTCTTGCCGAGCGTATGGCTCTGGGCCGCAAGATCGGTAAAATGAAATGTGAGCGCGGTATTGCTCTCTTGCAGCCTGACCAGTGGAAGAAAACCGTTGAAAAGCGCACCCGCGAAGGTGTTGCACGCGGTATGGATGAGCACTTCATGCTCCGCATTTTCCAGTACATCCATGAAGAATCTCTGCGTCAGCAGGAATGCGTGCTGGTCGGGGAAGAATAATGCCCAAGGTCAATGTTGAACTGCGTGGAGAGTTCGATAATTCCTATGAGATCAGCGTGGACTACTCTGTAATGGATGAAGTGGTCGCAGATCTCAAGGCGAGGAAATACGGACATACTCCAGTAGTTATCTGCGATGAAAATACTCGTGAGCTTTTCGGTCATGCCTTGGTCGAAAAGCTCGCTCTTGCAGATGTTGATCCGCTGCTGCTCACTGTTCCCGCCGGAGAAAACAGCAAGTCCCTTGATGTTTTTGGGTCTCTGCTCGAAGCCATGCTCGAAGCCGGGATCACTCGTCAGGATGTTGTGGTAGCCCTTGGCGGCGGAGTGGTCGGTGATTTGTCCGGTTATGTTGCTGGAAGTTACATGCGCGGCATTAATTTCGTGCAGGTGCCTACAACTCTGCTTTCACAGGTGGATTCCTCTGTGGGCGGCAAAGTTGCGGTGAACATCAAGCATTGGAAGAATTATTGCGGCATGTTCTATCAGCCAAAGCGGGTATACACCAATATCTCAGCTCTTGAATCCCTGCCTGAAAGGGAAATTCTCAGCGGGCTGGGCGAAGTGGTTAAGACTGCTTTCATTGCCGACCGTGAGCTGGTTGATTACCTTGCAGCAAATGCGGACAAAGTCCGTTCCCTTGATCGCGAGGTAATGGCCAAGGTCGTGTCTCGTTGCTGCGAGATCAAGGCTGATGTTGTTATCCGTGACGAGAAGGAGGGCGGTGTTCGTCGCATCCTTAACTACGGTCACACCGTAGGTCATGCCATTGAAACATTCGCCGGATATAAGATCTCACACGGTGAGTGCGTTGCATGGGGCATGCGCATTGTCGCTCGGGCCTGCCATAAGGCCGGGATGCTCAGCGCTGAGGACCTAGCGTTGCATGAAGAACTCATGGACAAACTCGGCCTTGCCACCGGAAAGCTCGACATTCAGTCAGCCAAGATCATGGAACTCATGAAGAAGGATAAGAAGGTCAAGCAGGGACAGGTTGTGATTGTCGGTCTTGATAGACTGGGTAATGCTGTTGTGCGTGAGGACTTTCCGCTTGAATTGATTGAAGCTGAACTTGATAAGATGGCTTAAGAATGCCTCCGGCGGCCCTTCGGGGGCCAAAGAAACTTTTTGAAAAAAGTTTCTCTGGACTCTTCAAAAACTTCTATTAAGCTTCGCTCTTTGGTTTAAGAGGCTGTTAAAGAATAATATATTTGCGGGGAACTGGTTGTTTTTCCAGTTTCCCGCTTTATATTTGGGGCTAGAAACAACAAGGAGTTCCCATGAAAAATATTTCCACCAAGCTGATCAATTCGGGCAAAGATGAGGCACTGAAAACTATAAATACTATTAATCCGCCTCTGCATCGCGCATCTACTGTGCTGTTTGATTCTTACGCTGATATGCTCAAGGCGAATAAGGGTGAATTCGAGGGTGTTGAGTATGGCACCTGCGGCATGGCTGCGCAGAAAGCTTTCGAAGCTGCCATGGTTGAACTTGAAGGTGCGCACGGCTGTAAAACTTTTCAGTCCGGCATCGCCGCTATTGCTATGGTGCTCATGGCCTACACAAAGCAGGGTGACCATATCCTGATTTGCGATAACGTCTACGGACCTACCCGACATTTCTGCGATGGTTTCCTTTCCAAGTACGGCGTTGAAGCTGAGTATCTGCCCTCTGATGCCGGGGCCGGGGTAGCCGAATATATCCGCGAGAATACTACTCTGCTTTTCATGGAATCTCCCGGTTCGAATACCCTTGAGATTCAGGATGTACCTGCTATCACCGAAATCTGCCGTGAAAAGGGTGTCGTTTCGGTTATCGATAATACTTGGGCCACTCCTTTATATTTTAATCCATTTGAGCATGGAGTGGACGTTTCTATCCAATCCTGCACCAAATACATCACCGGTCACTCCGATATTCTGCTCGGTTCGGTTTCTACTAACGAGCAAAGCTGGGCTGCTTTCGCAAAATGTTGCGGTCTTTTTGAAGTCTTTGCTGCTCAGGAAGATTGCTATCAGGCTTTGCGCGGGCTGCGGACCTTGAAAGTTCGTCTCAAGGCACATGAAGAAGCTGCCCTTGAGATCGCAAAATGGCTGGAAGGTCATGAAATGGTGGAATCCGTCATTCATCCGGCTCTTGAAAGCCATCCGCAGCATGATCTTTGGAAACGGTACTTCAAAGGTTCAAGCGGACTGTTCGCATTTACGCTCAAGAATAAATATGAAGATATCGATCATTCCCCGTTTGTGGATAACCTTGAGCTTTTCGGCCTTGGTTACAGCTGGGGAGGATATAAGAGTCTGATCACCGGTGGTAAATTCAGGCGCACCAACCATTTCGGTTACGAGGGCAAAACAATCTTCCGCTTGAATATCGGGCTGGAAGATGTGGAAGACCTCAAGGCTGATCTGGCGCAGGGGCTAGATCGTTTAAAATAAAGAACTGAGTCCCTCTACCTAGTTATTTTTCAGAGTAATTAGGTAGAGGATTTCATTTTTCCATTCATGACCAAGGCCTTTTACAGCAACAAATTCTGTTTTAGATTTGAATGTATTGAGTGACGGTAATGATCTATAAAGCAGACTGACTTCAATGTTGTTAAGGATCAGTGCAGTTTTCTCAAATTTGTTTGTGTTGAGAAAACCATAAAGCGGGGTTTGAATATTCCCATTTTTTTCTGTTCTGAGAATGCTGGATGCAGAAGCCGGATCCTTTAGTATTCTGGTGAAATGATGTGTCTGAAAGGGCAGAGTCGTCAGATAGCTTTTGCCTTTCCGGTTAATTGTATTGTGCAGGAAAAAGTGCAACTCAGGGTGAATCCGCAAGGATCTTCTGGAAGCTATAAATATGTAATTGTCTTGAGTGGCGATTGATTTGTCTATCGTATCTGCCATATTTTTAGCTAACAGGGTGTCTGGCTTAAGTTGGCCATTGGTATCAACGTCCGGTGTGGCATTGAAATAGAACGGATAAAACAGCAGCATGCCTCCAAATGCTATTGCGAGGAATTTTGCCGGTTTTTTATATAGTTTCAGCCCGGCCAGACCTAGGGTCAGTGATAGGGCAAAAGCCGCAATAGCAAAAGGAACGGCCTGTGTTTGGAAATCGCTGATCTGTGCATTGCGCCAAAGGTTCACAGAGATTTTACCGCTGTAGAGCACTATCGCTCCGATTGCGGTGGGGATAAGAGCCACCAGAACAGTGCAGACTGAAAACATTTTTTTGAAAAGTCCTTCCCGCTTGGCAGTAAGTATCCAGTCTACTGCTATTATTGAGAGAATTGGCATTAGCGGTAGAAAATAGCGGTGTGCTCTGAGCCTGAAGACAAACATATTCAGCAGCAGGTAGAATAGCCCGCTCCAGAGCAGATAACTTGTATCCCCGTTCCGGTCTTCCTTGTTGCGTAAAAGGAAATATACTGCGCACAGTCCGAAAATTCCCAGTGGGAAGAAAACTATGCCTGCATCATAAAGATAAAAGCCGATGCTCTGTAGGTGATGAAGCAGGACAGGGGTTTTGTATGTCGTGTTCTGCGAAACATCATTGAGCATGCCGGACAGGTAATCCATACCGGATGAACTGGCTGCGGCGAGCCAGAGTATGAACGGCAGACAGGCCGTTAGTCCCAGCAGAATAGGTGCGGCTTCTTTTTTGAGAGTCTCCGGTATAGCTCGGTAGAATGGTATTTCCCTGCGGGATTTATTCCTGAATGTTTCCGCCATTAAATATCCGGCCAGTGGAGGCAGGGCGAAAGGTCCTTTGCTTAGGACTCCAAGAGCTAAGGCAACACTAGCTCCGGAAAGATTAAATAGCCCGCGTTGGCCCTGTAATCGGCGCAAATAGAAAAAACTGCTCCACGTAACAGCTGCTGTATAGATTATATCTGCCTTCAGCAGCATTCCTTCGATTTTAAACGGCGGGGCAACTGCCAGCAGTAAGCCTGCAAACAAGCCGCATTTTTCACCGCCAAGTCTTCTGCCTATCAGGTACGTGGCGGCTACAGCCATAACAGAACCCAGCATTGCCGGAATCCGGGCAATGAATAGCTGGGTTCCCGTGCTGAAACCGGTGCCGAATAAATCAATCACAGCTGCCGTCAACCAGTAAGGCAGGGGCGGCTTTTGCATTCGGGGCAAACCGCCGAACATTGGGTGCAGCCAATCTCCGCTGCGGACCATTTCCATGGCGGCAGTGATATATTTGGGTTCATCAATGTCAAAGAAAAAAGGGCGCCACTCTCCTATGCAGGCAAAGCAGAAGGCGAAAATTATCAGACATGTAAAAGCAAGCGGCTGCTGAAATGTAGATTTTGAATCCATTAGTTAATTCTTTGCTGCTTCCAGATAAATCTTCTGAAATTCGGGTATACCCACTTCCTCGGCCCAGTGCAGGTAGAGCGATTTGAGGAAATTACGGCGCAACTGGGGTGCTGCGGCGATACGGTTACTAATAGCCGTTTCAACATCCATCTCAGTAATTACGTTGTGCAGGGTTTGTGCCCTGTGGATGATGCGGTGTGAGCTTTCGATCAATTCATTGCCATTCCTAGCAAGTCGTTCCCGTAATTCTTCGTCAGTCATCAGAAGATTAAATTTTTCAAGAAGGTCTTCAACGTTGTTGGGTTCATAGGTCAGCAGATGAACTCCATCTTCAAAAATATCAAAGAATCCGTTTTCGATTTTGGGAGTCAGCAGACATGCGCCGCAGGCTAGTGCTTCAAAGACCCGGAAGTTGAGGTCGCCGCGTTCTGCAATGTTGAGCACTATTTTTGCTTTGGGAAAAAGTTTGCTGAAATCTCCTTTGGTAATGTGCAGTCCGGGCACATGTTCAGCTACTTTATCGAGAAAAATTTTTCTTTCCGGCGTCAATTCCGCACTTACATTACCTACAAATAGCAGGTCCCATTCTTTCTCTGTTTCGGATGGAACATGGTAGTCCATAACAATAGGCGGAAACCAGAGCAGGCGTGAGTCCTTCAATCTTGGGGTGAAACGGTCCAAGTGGTCTTTCAGGCTGACCAGACAGATATCGAACCCTTGCGCATAAAAAGGATACCAGCTGTGAATGTGGGTATCGATACAGTGAAAAATGGTCAGGCAGGGATAGTTTTCCACCCCGGCCAGCGGCGGGGCAATGGACCGGTCGGCATAAACCACGGCAAAGGGTTCTGTTCCGGTTTTTTCAAGGATGTCCTGCCATGTGAATACCTGTTGCCCCCGGATTGGAATATGGACTGTCTTGTAGCCCAGTTCATCCATTCCGGTCCGGAAAAAGGTATTACCGATCCATGCAATTATTTGGGGTTCTTGCTTACTCACAAGCCGAAAGTAGCAATTTATTCTGTTCTTTGAAAGAGGGGGAAATCAGCAATAGGCGGTTTATTTGAGCATGTTGAACAATGAAGGTTCATCGAGGTCGAGGGATGGGGTGAATTCTACTCCGAAGACTGTGTTATCCTGCCAAACAGTTACGGCTTTCTGGCTGCTGAGAAATCCAATTCTGTCGTTGAAAATACAGCCGCGAATGAAGAGCTCGTCATCCAGTTTTATTTTGTCGGAATCATTTTTCGAATTAATTTTGAATTTCATTCCCTTCTTAGAAATATTGAGGATAGTGATATCGAAATCCCCACCGGAAGTTGCAGCAACGTCACATTGCCGGAAGAAGCTGTTGATGGAGTTCAGCTCAATCCTTGCGTGCTTTCGTCTATCTGATAATGTGTTCATATTCACCTCTTGTGCGGGGGATGCTAAATTTTTAATAACTGCAAGTGAATTATTTTTTTTGTATGGCGGTTTTGAGATGTATTAGGCCTTTTAATCAGCATCCGGGGTTGCTTTTGCGATTAACATTTACAATTCAGAACTATTTTCCCCATTGAAATTGTTTTTACTCTTGGCTAAAGCCGTTAAAAAAGTTAAATGGTTATGCTATAGGAAAGTGTAATAATGCTTTTAATGCGGCCTGAATTTAAGGGGAGGCCGTAACTAATAAAGTCAGGAGAATAAGGTGAGGAAGTTACTCGTTGTTTTTGCATTGATCGGAATGATGCTTTCCGGGTGCGTATACGTAAATATGGATGTTGAGAATAAACCTGTTCCGGGTGCTGATTTCAATGGTTTGAAGACTTTTGCTTTTAAGCAGAAAAGTGACTCAAAGAAGGATCTGGAAGCTATTCTGCTTAATACTGCCAAACTGGAGCTTGAAGCAAAAGGGTTCAGCTATGATCCTGAATCACCGGACTTCATGGTTGTGGTTAATTTCGGTTCCAAGGCTTTCATGGAGCGGGGCGTAACTTACAAACGTGAGACTTACGAGTACGATTACATCAGTAAAACCAATACCGACATCGGGGTGGTTAAAACAGCTGATGCTCCTCGTGTAGACAACACTGTCCGCATCTACCTGATGACTCCCGAGAATGAAGGAATGAAAACTTACCTCTGGCGCGGTATGGCTACAAGTCAGGATCGTGAAGGTCTCGATATTGTAGGTAGATGTCTGGTTAAGGGTGCATTCTCTCAGTTCCCTGCTGCCAGTGGAAAGTTTCGCGAAAAATTAAATGTTAGAGATTGCGAATAGCATAAATCAATAGCACAGATTTTATCCAAGGCCCCCGGAGTTTTTTCGGGGGCCTTTTTGTTTGACTCAACAAAATCTTGTAGCAACCCTTGACTTTGGGGGGGAAGAATGTCATTTCTTCATCACTATATAACAATATTTTTATATATTGAATTTGATTTGTATGCGCCCGCAGGAAACGGAAGACGGTGAGAATCCGTCGCAGGCGCGCTGCTGTAACCGGGTAAATCAAGAAGGATATGGTGTCGGCCCACTGTTGGAAAAACGGGAAGGAGCGGCACTGTGCGTCGAACAGGCCCGGAAGCCAGAAGACGTCCTGCAGGAGCAAGTGTCGGACCTCGCGAACAGGTCTGAAAAGAGGGACAGTAGTCCCGCCGCTAAGCGGACACTTTTAATATGGAGAACTGCAATGCTGACGCACACACTAGGCTACCCAAGAATGGGCAGCAATCGCGAGCTTAAACGAAAGCTTGAATCCTACTGGAGAGGTGAAGCCGGGGCGGATGACCTAG
This sequence comes from Maridesulfovibrio salexigens DSM 2638, assembly GCF_000023445.1. Lineage (GTDB taxonomy): Bacteria > Desulfobacterota > Desulfovibrionia > Desulfovibrionales > Desulfovibrionaceae > Maridesulfovibrio > Maridesulfovibrio salexigens. The sequence continues at coordinate 906,232 of NC_012881.1, forward strand.
CTTTGACCGCTAGAAAACTCCGTGAAGAGCACTGGGAAAACCAGAAGCAGGCCGGAGTTGATTTGCTGCCGGTGGGGGATTTCTCTTACTACGACCATATGCTTGATAATGCTGTAAGATTCGGCGTTATCCCTGCCAGATACAATGCGGAAGGCGCTAAAGCTTCCCTTGATGATTATTTTAGGATGGCACGTGGCGAAGCTGGAGAAAACGGCGTGGCCGCCATGGAAATGACTAAATGGTTTGATACCAACTACCATTACATAGTGCCGGAATTCAGTAAGGATCAGGATTTTTTTCTTGCGGACGAAACCCTTCTTGGACAGGTGGAAGAAGCATCTCAGCTGGGACATAGAGTAAAGGCTGTTCTGCCCGGACCGCTGACTTTCCTGCTGCTGGGCAAATGCTCAGATCAGGAATTCGATCGCCTGGACCTGCTGGAAAAGCTTTTGCCTGCCTATGCGAAACTCATTGAGAAGCTTTCCGCTAAATGCGAATGGATTCAGTTTGATGAGCCTGTTTTGGCTCTTGATCTTGAAGAGTCTACACGCAAACTTTTCAATCCTGTTTATCGCACCCTCAAAGAAGTTGTATCAGATACAAAAATTTTGGTCGCTGCTTACTTCGGCGGTCTTGGAAGCAACCTTGAAACGGCAGCATCTCTGCCTGTTGATGGTTTGCATGTGGACCTTGTGCGTGGAGCGCAGGATCTTGAGCCACTGTTAGCTAATATATCAGATAACTTGAGCCTTTCCCTCGGCGTAGTAGACGGCAGAAATATCTGGCGCGCTGATCTTGAACGGGCTGTGGCTGCGGTTAAGTCCGCACATGTCATACTTGGCAAGGAACGTGTGCTGGTGGCTCCATCCTGCTCACTTCTGCATGTTCCCTTTGATCTTGATCTGGAAACAAAGCTGGACCCCGATATCAAATCATGGATGGCTTTTGCCCGCCAGAAATGTGCTGAAATCAGGATTATTGCAGATGCTGTAGAAGGGAAGGATGTAGAAGCTGTTCTTGCTGAGAATCGCAGGGTTCTAGAATCCCGCAAGATTAGTCCTAGAGTGCACAATCCAGAGGTTGCCCTGCGGCTGGCAGCGCTTCAGCCTGAAGATTACCGCCGTAATTCAGTTTATGAAAAACGTGCTGAAATTCAGCGAGATCTTGGCTTGCCCGCTCTGCCTACTACCACCATCGGTTCATTTCCTCAGACACCGGAAGTGCGGTCCACCAGAAGCGGTTTCAAGAACGGGCGTATTGAACGTGCTGAATATGAAAGATTTATGCGCGAATACATTGAGGATTGCATCCGCCATCAGGAGGACGTCGGTCTTGATGTGCTGGTTCATGGTGAACCGGAACGTAACGACATGGTTGAGTATTTTGGGGAAAATTTTGACGGATACTGCTTCACTTCGAACGGTTGGGTTCAGAGTTACGGTTCCCGTTGCGTAAAGCCTCCGGTTATTTTCGGGGACGTTTCCCGTCCCGCTCCCATAACTGTGGAATGGATCAATTATGCCCGTTCTCTTTCTGATCGTGAGGTCAAGGGTATGCTTACCGGTCCGGTCACCATCCTTTGCTGGAGTTTCGTTCGTGATGACCAGCCGCGCAGTGAAACCTGCCGTCAGATAGCACTGGCAGTACGTGACGAAGTCGCAGACCTTGAAAAGAGCGGGGTCAAAGTCATTCAGATTGATGAACCTGCCCTGCGAGAAGGTCTGCCCCTGCGTAAGGGGGAGCAGCCGGAATATCTGAGATGGGCCGAAGAGTGCTTTCGTCTTTCCGCATCCTGCGTGGAGGATTCAACCCAGATTCACACCCACATGTGCTACTGCGAATTCGATGAAATCATCGATTCTATTGCAGCCCTTGATGCTGACGTTATCAGCATTGAGGCCAGCCGCAGCCGCATGGAACTTTTAGGAAGCTTTAAACGGTTCAGCTATCCCAATGAAGTTGGTCCCGGTGTTTATGACATTCATAGCCCTGCCATTCCAGCGGCCGATGATATGGCTCAGCTGCTTGAAAAAGCATTGGAAGTCATCCCCGCAGAACGGCTCTGGGTAAACCCGGATTGCGGACTCAAGACCCGCAAATGGGATGAAGTTGTCCCGGCGCTTAAAAATATGGTTCAGGCGGCGGAAATTGTTCGCCGCAAGATTCAGTAACAACAATAAATTTCCCGGACCGTGTCTGCGGTCCGGGAATCAAGAAGATAAAAATGGAGAATTAAAATGCAGGTGGCACAGAATATCAATGAAGCTGGACAGTTTTTTTCTTTTGAATTTTTTCCTCCCAAGGATAAATCCACATGGCCCGTATTTATGGAAAGGGCCGCAAGACTGGCCGCACTCAAACCTCTTTTTGCTTCAGTCACATACGGAGCAGGGGGGACCAGCCATGATAACTCTCTTGAGATATGCTCCCTGCTTAAAAAAGATATGGGTATTGATATTCTTGCCCATTTGACCTGTGTCGGTGCCAGTGAACAGTCCATTGACGAGTTTGTCTCCCGTCTGTGTGAAACCGGGGTTTCGGATATTCTGGCTCTCGGCGGTGACGGGGTTAAGGATGCAAATGGTGAAGGACAGAGCCGTTTCTTTCATGCTTCTGACCTTGTGGAATATGTTGATGATAAATTTTCTGAAGTTGGGATTGCTGTTGCCGGCTATCCGGGAGGTCATCCTGAATCTCCATCCATTGCCAAGGATATTGAAATCCATAACTCCAAGTTGTCCAAGGGAGCGGATTTCACCATGACCCAGCTTTTCTTCGATAACAGGCTTTACTTCGATTACGTGGACAGGCTGGCAGAACTTGGCAGTACAGCTCCGGTGATTCCCGGTGTTCTGCCCATCCAGTCTTTAAGTTCTTTGCGCCGGATTATGTCTCTTTGCGGCGCAGGCATTCCCGGTGATCTTTATTGCGGTGTGGAAAAGGCTTTTGAAAAGGGCGGTGATGAAGCGGTCATGGAATTCGGTTTTGACTTCGCCCGTAAACAGATCTCAGACTTGTTGGATAGAGGGGCGCCGGGTGTTCATATTTATAGTCTGAACCGTGCAGCAATGTGCGAGAGATTGATTACTGACCTTAAAGGTGACGGATATTTTAATTAAACACCTTCCTCCCCTGCTTGGAAGCCCTGTGCGACTAACTCCCGCACAGGGCTTCTTTGTTTTTAGAGAAATCCCTTGAATGCATCGGCGATCTGGGCGGCTGTTTTTACCCGCGCCGGACCGTTTTCAATGATGAAGGGTAGAATTTTATCGGAATAGTTTCCCAACCCGGAAAGCAGGGTTTCGCTGAGGCCCTTAGAGGAAGGGGAGGCGATAAAGTCTTTGATCTCTGTGTAGAGGGTTTTGGCTTCGCTTACGGAATTGTTGCCGGATGTGTAGGCGGTGGAGGCATGATCGTATACTTGCTTAGCCTTATCAAAGCTGCCGGGAGTAGTGATTATTTTGGTAAGTTTGGAGGTCAGGGAAGAGTCTGTTGTTCCGGCATCCATGCTTTCGGAAAATCCTACCAGCTTGGCAAGTCTGGTGAAGGTGGAGCCGGAGTTGATGTCGCCGAGCTGTGAAGTCAGGGCCGCGCCTTCATCAGGATTAATCAGGCTCATGGTCACGGTCTGGGCATCCACAAGGTTTTCTGTGGAATCGTAGAAACCGCTGTAGACGCTCTTTGCCCGGTCAAGCAGGCTAGCACCTTCTGCTGCGCTTTTTGCTGTTTCAGCGGAAGAAGACAGATCGTTCAGGCTGAATGCCAACACAGTAGAGGCCTGAAAAAGCATACATGCAACGGCCAACAGGGAAACAGTTATCATACGGGAACGGTAATTTTTCATTTTTATTTCTCCATGTTCATTTGGTTTAGGTCTGCAGTATACTTTATTGTTGGGATATTTCCATTAGAAAAGCCGCAACTTCTTCAGAAGTTGCGGCTTTTTTTTGTAAACTTATTGGAGTTACTGGGCGTCATGAGTATTGCGGACTGCCATGGCGTGGGTCAGGCGGTCAATGATGATCGCCAGAAATACGATGGAAAGTCCGGCCTCAAAGCCCATGCCGATATCAATGCGGTTGATTGCTACCAGTACTTCCATACCCAGCCCTTTAGCTCCGATCATGGAGGCTACAACAACCATTGCCAGTGCCATCATGGTGGTCTGGTTGATGCCGACAACTATGGTCGGCCTTGCCAAAGGCAGCTGCACCTTGAACAAAGTCTGCATGGGAGTCGCACCAAAGGCCCGGGCCGCTTCGATTACGTCCTTGGGAACCTCGCGGATACCTACATTGGTGAGGCGGATAATCGGAGGCATTGAGTAAATGATCGTTGCGAAAAGCGCTGGAACCTTTCCAAGGCCGAAGAGCATCATTACCGGGATAAGGTAAACAAAGCTCGGCATAGTCTGCATGGCATCGAGAATCGGTTTGATGATGGTTTCCACGCGGTCACTTCTTGCCATCCAGATTCCGACGGGAATCCCTACTAAAAGTGATATGGCAACCGCACCGGTGACCAGTGCCAGAGTCATCATGGTCAGCTTCCAGTATCCGAAGCAACCGATGACAAAAAGCATGGCTGACATGCCCAGTCCTCTTTTCCAACTGCCGAGCAGCCACCATCCGACTGCGCCGACACCGATTATCATTACAAACCACGGGATCATGAGGAAGAATTGCTGCAAAGCAATAAGCATTTGCAAAAGAACATGGCCCAGAGCATCAAAAAAAGATCCCCAGTTATCCATGACCCATGTCATAGCTGTGTTTACCCAGTCAGCCAGTGGTATTTCCAGAGTCTTTGGAAATTTATACATTATTAAAATCCAGTTGTTGTGTTTTAATTCAGTGCGGCCTTGATCTTGGCAGCTCTATCAGCGGAAACCCACTTGGTCCAAACGTCTTCCTTGGTTTTCAGGAACCACTCAGCAACCTCTTCAAGGCTCGCATTCTCATTTTTCATGTATGCGAGACACTCGTTGGTCATGGCCATGGTTGTTTCGTATTTTTTGAACATTTCAATAATTTCAGGAGCACGTTCCATCAAGGATTTGCCGACGATGATGTTAACATCGGAGTTGGGGTACAGGCAGAGTCTGGTATCATTCCATACTTTGGGATCATAAGGGGCTTCTTCAAGGAAAGTCATGTCGATCATGCCCATTACCCAAGTGGGGCCCCAGTAATAACCAACCCAGCCTTTACCGCGTTTGTAAGCGGAAACCATGGAGCCGGCCAGTGCGGCATCTGAACCGGGGGCGAGAAAGTTAAAATTATCATCCAGGCCGTAGTTTTTAAGCTTTTGCTCTGTTTTTTGGGTGGCGGTCCATCCGGTAACGCCGGAATATATGAGCCCCATGGAAGGATCTTCGGGATCTTTGAAATATTCAGGGTACTTGGCGAGGTCGGCAACGGTTTTGAGATCCGGTGTCATGGGCTTGATGCCGCGCTTAGGGTCACCCTTGATCATGTATGTGGGAACCATCAGTCCTTCACGGGCATCCTTGAAGTTCGGGCCAAGGTCAAAAAGTGTTCCGGCCTTGATGCCTTTATCGTAAAGGTGCTGGGAGTTTGATGTCCATGATTCCATGTCTACGTCCATGTCGTCACGCATGATTGCTTCATATGCAATAGCGGTTCCGGCCGGTATGTATTCAACTTCAGTGCCGTATCCATGCTCAATGATGAATCCGGCAATGCGGTTATGGATCTGGATGCTGTCCCAGTTGAGGTCGGCGAAGATGACCGGCTTGTCAGCTGCCTGTGCAGAATTAACGGGCATAATGCTTATGATTGCAGCAAAAACAAAGCCTGCAACCCAAAGCATTGCGTGTGATTTAATTGTATTCATAACTAAAAATCCTCCAAAAATATTAAATTGACGGGTCCGGTCCATATTCAGCCACAGCAGCAATCAGGTTGCCGCTGACCACAACGCCGATGAACTCATTGTTGGTGTCTATTACGGCAAGGGGCCAATCGGATTCGGACATCATGGGATATAATTCAAGTGCGGGGGTCTCAGCGGAGACACTGCGGGCAGGTTTAATTATATCTTCAAGTTTCTTATCACCGCTTTCGACTGCTTTGGCTGCATCGGCGGCATGGACAATGCCGAGCAGGTTGTCGTCGGCATTAAGTGCAAATATGGAAGAAATGCTGTTCTTGCGCATCTTACGCAGGGCCGCACGCGGTCCGTCAGCGGCAACGTAAACAACAGCTTCCGCTTTTTTCATGACATTTTCAGCGGTGAGCACCTTTGTGGCGTCCACGTCTTCTACAAAACGTCTGACATAGTCGTTGGCGGGTTCTGTGAGGATTTCTTCAGGGGTGCCGGTCTGGACGATTATGCCGTCCTTCATGAGTACAATACGGTCACCCAACTTCAGGGCTTCATCGAGGTCATGGCTGATGAATATGATTGTTTTGTGCATCCGCTTTTGCAGCTTGATCAATTCATCCTGCATGTCGCGGCGGATGAGCGGGTCGAGAGCGGAGAATGCTTCGTCCATGAGCAGTATGTCCGGGTCAAGGGCGAGGGCTCTTGCGAGTCCTACTCTCTGCTGCATACCGCCGGATAATTGTGAGGGGTAACTGTTTCCCCAGCCATCAAGACCGACCTGAGCCAGCATTGCTTCGGAAACTTTCCGTTTCTCGTCAGCCGGTTTGCCCATCAGGTCCAGACCGAATTCCACATTTTCATAAATTGTTTTGTGGGGGAGCAGGGCAAAGTTCTGGAAGACCATGCCAAGTTTTTTTTGACTTAATTTCCGCATTTCCGGTGCATCAAGTGTTGTAATGTCTACACCGTCCACAAGAATTCTGCCGTCTGTCGGTTCGATGAGGCGGTTTATGCAGCGCACCAGTGTTGACTTACCGCTGCCGGAAAGTCCCATGATAACGAGGAGTTCTCCTTCATTGGCAGAAAAGGAAGCCTGATTGACTCCTACGCTGAGCCCCGTTTGATTAAAAATTGTTTCTTTATCCAGTCCTTCGCGGACTAATTTTAAACCCTTCTGTGGATTTGTTCCGAAGATTTTTGTGACGTTCTCAACAACTAATTTTTTCATTTAATAACGATGCCCGTAGGCCTTGTTTGAATTTACAAAGAAGGCAAAAGGGTAACATAAGGAAAGTATATGTCAAATTAGCTTAAGATAGTATTGCTAATGTATTTTGTGATGTTGTTTTTACTGTTTTTAAAGTTGTATCTGTTTGTGGTATAGTTGTGTTTGCTGATGAATAAAAAAATAAAAAATACAACATGATTTTGGCTGTATTGTCTAAGAGTAACATTATGAATGTACTGTTTCTGCTTTGAAAAATGCAGTTTGAGTAGAAAAATAAAGAAAGGCGTGCGTTTTGCGTAAGGAAGGGCTTAAAAACGAAAAAAGCCGCAACTTTCGTTGCGGCTTTCTTTGTTTACGAGTGGTGCCGAAGAGAAGACTCGAACTTCCACGGAGAAACCTCCACTAGACCCTGAACCTAGCGTGTCTACCAATTCCACCACTTCGGCACTCGGTAGAGAAGTGTTTATTGATTTCGACCTGCTTTGGCAAGAACTTTTTTTGTTAAATTGTAAATAAATTGTAAAAAAGCTGCTCTCGATAAAAAAGTGTCACTCAAAAAGTAATAGTTTTCTAATTGTGGCCCCCGTTTTCTCTTGTTATAGAAAGCCTAGTAAGAAAATTAATAAGGGGGATATTCATGGACCCGTCCACGCTGGTTCCGGCTGCTATTGGTATTTCAGTTCACCCTATCTGGCCGGTAACTCTTTCAATCATTACTTTTTCCGTTCACCTGTTGCTTATGAATGCGGTTTTCGGGGGAGCGGCGATCGTCTTTGTTCACTCTCTTTCCGGAGGAACAGCGATTTCCAAAAATATTTCCAAGAAATTGCCGACACTGCTGGCTCTGGCAATTAATGCCGGAGTGCCGCCGCTCTTGTTTCTGCAAGCAGTGTACGGTCAGTTCAGCTATGTTTCCTCAATTCTCATGGCTGTTTTCTGGCTGGCGGTGATTGCTGCCCTCATCTGCGGCTATTATGGTTTGTATTTTCATAACTACCGCTATGAAAAACTGGGTGTCTCAGGACGCAGTCTGACCATGCTGGCAGTGCTCTGTATGATTGTCTACATCGGCTTCATGCTTTCCAATAAAATGACCCTGATGCTGCGCCCGGAGGTCTGGTCTGAATATTTTACTGATCCGCACGGATTCAACCTCAACCTGAGTGATCCGGTTCTTTACCCGCGCTTTATGCATTTTGCCATATCCGCGTTGGCTGTGGGCGGACTCTTTGTTGCCTTAGTGGGCAAGCGGAAAGGTTATTCAGACTTTGTTGATACGGGAATGAAATGGTTCTCACGGTCAACATTAGTGAATGTACTTATGGGGTTCTGGTTTCTGGTGGCCCTGCCCAAAGAAATAATGCTTATCTTTATGGGCGGTGATATTCTTGCCACGGTTTTGCTTTGTGTGGGATTGCTCGCAACTTTTGCCATGCTTCACGCCGGATTCACCAAGAACGTTTACTGGGGCGTAGCTGCAACGGTTTTTATTGTGCCGGTCATGGCTGTTATGCGTCATCTTGTCCGCCAGAAATATCTGGAACCGTATTTTACACTTGATACCGCCCCCGTGTCAGGGCAGTGGTCTCCCTTCATACTTTTTGTTGTCTCCCTTATTGCAGGCGGATTTTGCATCGTCTACATGCTGAAACTCATGCGCAAGGCTGAAAGGAGTTAATGATGGAATATCCAATCTGGCATTTAACTACTTTCGGCGGTGGGTTCTGGATCGCGGTCATTGCTACAATCCATGTTTTCGTGGCTCAGTTTGCCGTTGGTGGCGGGCTGTTTTTAGTCGTCACAGAAAAACTGGCCTACAAGACTGAATCAGGCGAGTTGCTTGATTACGTTAAAAAACATTCTAAATTCTTTCTGCTTCTTACGATGGTTTTCGGGGGCGGGACCGGGGTTGCTCTCTGGTTTACCATGGCTCTTCTCAGTCCGCAGGGAACCCTTGTGCTGGTCCGCGAGTTTCTCTTTGCATGGGCTACGGAATGGGTCTGGTTCGTGGGTGAGATCGTTGCCCTGCTTATCTATTATTACTATTGGGATAAGATGAACCGCAGGGATCATCTGATTATCGGCTGGTTCTATTTCATTTTTGCTTTCCTGTCTCTTTTTACCATCAACGGTGTGGTTTCCTTCATGCTCACCCCCGGAGTCTGGGAGGAAACCAGAAGTTTCTGGGATGCCATTTTCAACCCCACTTTCTGGCCCGCACTCTTTTTCCGTACCGCACTTTGCGGCATGCTTGCCGGACTGTTCGGTTTTGTGACTGCGGCACGGATCAAGGATAAGGACCTGCGTTGCATGCTGGTCCGTTTTTGCGGCATCTGGACCCTGACCGGATTGGTTCTGACCGTATTTTCCGGTTACTGGTATATGGGCAGTATCCCCGCGGAGCAGATTATGCTGGTGGTCCATAAGTCACATCGCGTGGCTTATTTCATGGAAGTATTTAAGTACACTGCTCCGGTTCTCCTTTTCGGTGGTCTGTTCATGGCTATCTGTGCCCCGCGCCGGGTTAATTTCAGCTCGGCAATGGTAATGCTGGTGGTGGCTTTGATGTTTTACGGTTCCTTCGAGTTCATGCGCGAGGCCGGCCGTAAGCCCTATGTTGTCTGGGGTGAGGTCTATTCCACCAACATCACCGTGGAGCAGGCAAAGAAGCTGCACGGTGAGTCCATTCTGCAAAATGCTAAATGGATTCCGCAGGACCTGCGCGAGATTACTGATCAGAACCGCTTGAAAGCCGGATCATGGCTTTATCAGATGGAGTGCGGTCCGTGTCATGCTATTAACGGCCCCATGAATGATATTGTGCCCCGTACATCAAAATACACTACTGCTGGGCTGGATGCTTTTATCTCCGGCATGGGCAAGGTTAATAAGTATATGTCGGAATTTATGGGTAATGCTGAAGAACGCAGAGTTCTTGCCGAATATATCCATTCTGTCGGTTCGGGATACGATCCTGTTCTGCCGGAAACTGAAGAAGCAGAGCTGAGTCCCGGGCCCTTCAAAGCTGAGCAGGAATATGTGCTCATGGCTTGGTCGCTGGAAGGATTGCGTTTGATCATCGATAAAGATCGCGCCATGTCCATCTCAGACAAGGGCAGCACAGTACGCGCTCAGCTCTTGCTGCGTGGAGATCCACCCGAAGTTGTCACTGATGATGTAAAAATCGTCTGCAAGCCGCAGGGTATGGATAAGAGTTTTGAACTTGCGGTTAAGGACGGTTATTTTCAGTCCGGTCCCATAGAAATACTGCCTTACACCAAGGAAGCCTATCAGCCCTTGCCCCCGGTGGAAGTTCAGGCTTTTGATGCGAATGGAAATGTTCTCGCAAGTACAACTATCGTGCTTCCGGTCTCTACCCGTCCGGGCTGCAACAATTGTCACGGCGGAGGTTGGGATATACCGGAGCAGGGTGGATTTTCCGCTCGCACAGCGATGGATATCGCCGGGGTGCATGACCGCGATAACAAAACCAACTTTAGGCAGCGGTTAAAGGATAACGAGATCATTGACTGCATGGGATGCCACGACGGTGAATTGCAGCTTAATCTGTCCACCGCTCTGCACGGTTTTCATGCTGTTTATCTTTCAGGCAGGGAGAACGATGCGTGCATGATGTGCCATCCGCAGGAAAGTCTGCGCGGTGTTCATGTTGATGCCGGAATGGAATGCGTGAATTGCCACGGCTCTATGGAGAATCATTCTCTAGCTCTGCTTAAAGGTGAAGAACAGAAGCCTGCAGCCAAGGAACTTATTAAACTGATTACTCCGGTTGATTATGAGCTTGAAGAAATCAATGCACGTCAGCCTAATGAGCAGCAGCCTGATTGTCTGACCTGTCACGTTGAATTCGCTGACCCTGATTCGGATTCTGCCTTTAACAAGTGGACTGAGGACAGCTCCGGCTTGTTCCGCAATCGCAAGGATGAAATGGATGCCGTGATGTGTGCTGCATGTCATAACGCACCGCATGCAATCTTCCCGGCAGCAAACGAGCGCGACAATCTGCGTCCGCTACAATATATGGGTGAAGCGCAGCCCATAGGAGCAGCCGGAACATGTACGGTCTGCCATGAGGACGATATGGGCTATCCGGCCCACCACCCCGGAATGGGATTGGAAGAGTAAACAAATAAAGCCCGGTTCGAACATAGTTCGAACCGGGCTTTTAAATGGTATTTTCTAGGTGCGAAACGGCGAAGCCCAATAAAAGGGGTTAAGCCGCCGGAGGCAAACTAGCCGCGTTTGAGCAAAGGTCTTTCGTTTTTGGAAGCCCTGTTCACAGCGCGCATTACGTTATCGGAATCACCTGCGGGTACGGTGAAGGTGGACTGGCGTCCCTGAATCTTCACGTGCTGGATGCGCACGGGGTTGATGCGTGCGCGGCGGCAGATCATGTCTACCAGTTTACGCGGGGTCATGCCGTGTGCACGGCCGATGTGCGCGGTGAAGCGTACACGACCACGGTTTGCTGCGGGTCCGCCGCACTCTTCGATTTTACGGTAGCTGCGTTTGTCGAGAACGCCGCCCTGAGAATGCTTGAGCAGTGCTGCAACAGCTTCAATAGGATCAACGCCTTCGAGCAATTCGTGGGCGAGATCAAGGTATGAAAGATGCTTGCCGGCTTCAACGATTTCGCTAAGCTCTGCACCCATGCGGGATTTTTTCACATCGATAACCTGATCGATGGTCGGCAGGGGTTTCTTGTCTACGCGGAGCTTGGTGATCTTGGTGATGTAGCGCAGTTTACCGAATTCGCGGGGGGTAATCAGGGTTACAGCAACACCTTTTTTACCAGCACGACCGGTACGGCCTACGCGGTGCACAAAGCTCTGCGGATCCTGCGGCAGGGCGAAGTTAACAACGTGTGAAAGGTCGGGAACGTCGATACCACGGGCGGCAACGTCGGTAGCCACGAGGATTTTACAGCGGCGTTTGCGGAAACGCATGAGGATATCTTCGCGGCGGGCCTGAGAAAGATCACCGTGAATGGGTTCGGCAGGGTAGCCGCGCTCAGCAAGAGTTCCTGCTACGCGGTCTGCATCTGCACGGGTGCGGCAGAAGACCAGACCGTAAAATTCGGGCTGCGCATCAACAACACGGCAGAGTGCTTCAAAACGGTCACGCTCGTTTACTTCGTGAAAAATGAGTTCGGTCAGCGGTGCTTCGTCTTTTTCGCGCTTTACAGAAACCACATCGTAATCGCCCATAAATTTCTTGGCGATGTTCATTACTTCGCGGGGCATGGTAGCGGAGAAAAGCAGGGTACGGCGATCTTCACCGGCATTTTCCATGATCTCGGATACTTCTTCAAGGAAGCCCATGTTGCACATTTCGTCAGCTTCATCGAGTACGAAGTTGTTGATCTGGGAAAGGTCGAGGGTCTTTCTGCGGATGTGGTCCAGAACACGGCCTGGAGTACCGACAACGATGTCCGCGCCGCGTTTGAGTGCTTTCAGCTGCGGAAGCATGGGCTGTCCACCATAAACAGTGGCTACGAAAACTTTGCGTGAGCCGCGGAAAGAAATGATTTCATCCGCAACCTGCATAGCCAGTTCGCGGGTGGGGGTCAGGACGATGGCCTGAACGTGTCCTGCGCCTTCGCGGACATTTTCAATGATAGGCAGGCCGAAAGCTGCGGTCTTACCGGTACCAGTCTGAGCCTGACCTACGATGTCCTTTTCACCGGAAAGGAGCATGGGAATGGTTTTTTCCTGAATAGGGGTGGGCGCGGTGAAGCCTTTTTTCTCAAGTGCTTCAATAATGGCATCGGAAAGGCCGAGGTTTCTAAATTTTTCCATGATGTATGTATCTCTCTAAAATGTAGTGAAAATAAAAGTTGTATTTAAAAGGGCAATAAAACATGAGCGCGTCTCAGTTCTCAACTGGGCGCGTGTTAATTCCCGTTTCAGCTGGGCCGGATTTATTAAATCGGGTCGTTTGTTATCACTGGCAAAAGTACAGCAACACGAATCAGCAAACCGCACGTGCGGCCTGATCCGGGGATGTTCCGGTCTTGCGGAAATGGGGGTGAAAAACAAAGCAAGGCCCGCCCCTTAAATGCAGGGGAGGCTTCTAGCTACCGTAATTAATGTCCGGTATTTTTGGAGGGACCGTCCGGTTATCTCGATCTACAAAAGGTGGGTAAAAAAACTCACAAAGGCAGATCGTACTTTTTCCTGAAACAGCGAGGCGAACTGCCTGCATAACTGGTCCCAATCTCTTAATTAGGTTTCAGGAAAATCGTCACATAAGGACGATGTACGAAGCAAGTACACTGCCCTTGTCTTAAAACTCGGGTCTCTCTGGACCCAAAACAACCGGATATGGACGGACGCGAGGAGCTTTAAGCACCGAATTGATGTTGGGTCAAGGGTTTTCTTTAGGAAGTAATGTTGACTTTGATTATATACTGATTAAATATTCTTCTATAATTTTTGGGTTGTTAAATATAGTTTGTTCTAAAAAAGGAGATTCGCTATGGGCGATAAAATTGTAGCTGGTATGTATTTGTCCGGCAATTCGTGCAGAATTGTTGCAGTGGGTGGGAATAAGGAATCTCATGAGGTTTTAGATGTTAAAACCAATAAGATATCGATTAATAAAAACCCCTCAAGTTCTGATGCTGTAAATTTTGCAAATTCTATTCAGGATTATTGTGATGAAAATGGTGTTGATAAGATTGTTTATAATAAAAGAATCTCAAAAGGTAAAATGGCTAGTAGTGAAGAATCATTTATTATGGAAGGGGTAATCTTGGCTTCTGTCTCTGTTGAGGCTGAGCGTGTACATTCGAAAACACTGAAAGCAACGCAGGACAAGTTTGGAGATTTGAAGACAGAAAAGCCCTCCACTGCAGATTTAGGAAGGGCATATGATTTTGCCTTTGAGGGACTTGATTAACTTATAAAGAGAAAGCCGCAACCAAGGTTGCGGCTTTTTCGTTCCTCTTACCCCTCCCCCCCCAATTACCTACCAACCAACTTCCCACAAAATTCTATTGAAATTAAATTCCCTCTCACATAGATTCCCGTCAGGACTCTTAACAGTTTGGAGGCATTATGAAACTGTTGAAAACTGGTGAAATACGCGGAGCGGTTGAGCGTTGCGAGCCTGAGAGGATCGCTGTTGCGTATGTTGGGTTGGACTGGGAGAAATTTATCGACAAAGAGAAAGTTAAAGAAGTCGTGGTTTCTCCCACTGAAGGGTCAAATCCAAAGGGGATTCAGTCCCTTGTGGATTGCCTTTCATGGGAAAACGTACACTTTTTGGATAACCTTCATTGCAAATTTTATATTGGCGAACAGTCCGCCGTACTTGGAAGCCCCAACTTAAGTAGAAACGGAATCGCGGAAACGGGGTTGGAAGAAGCTGCTGTGGAAATTACTGATCTGCGGGAAATTGAAAATCTCAGCTCCTATTTTTCTGAAATCAAGCAGAGCGCCATGGAGAAATATCCTGCGGAGGAAATGAAAAAGCAGGCCCTTTCTGATCTTTATAATATATGGCGTGAACGCGAGAGAAGCAGAGGTGCTGAGGAAATTGAGGAGGACGGCGAGGAACTTCTTGATTTTGCGGTGCTTAGCGAAACTGACTTTTATATTGCATGGTACGGTGACAGCGACAACGTTGAATACAGCGGCGACATTGAAAACTACGAAAGTCTTATTGATGATGAAATGCATCTGGCTGCCGGCGATAAGATCAGAAAAGGAAAGTGGGTTCTTTGCTGGAAGATCAATGAGAATAATCAGCCGAATATGCAGGTGAAGCCGCACTGGTTGTTTATTGATGAGCTGTTTGAAAATGCCGCCTATCTCAAAGATGAAAAGTACGACTATACTACTGTCGCGGTAATGCGCTCGGACAAGGAACCGGTCAAACCGCCGTTTGAACTTACCCCCAATGTTATTCGTGCTTTTAAGGAACTGATCAGTTCAGATAAGTACTTGAGCACATTTGTCGGCGGAGAAGGCGTTTTTTATATTAAGGATACATTTCCGGTGTTCAAGCAGTTTATGGCTGACTGGAAAAAGATGGTTTCCTGATCTTAAAGTAAAACTGTGGAACGCAAAAAAGCCGCAACATTTGTTGCGGCTTTTTGATTTTATTGAAGCGTTGAGTCAGTTCATCCCTGCCTTCATCTTCTCAGCATTTAAAATCGTCCATGAATCAGCGTTCGGATTAAACATCCCCGCTTGAGTTAGTATCTTATGGATGAAACCTTGTTTGCGCAGTTCTTTAATTCCTTTTTGTAAAGCCTCATATATTTTTTCACCTTCGGGATGGGTTTTGGAAATAAAGAAATGCCTGCTTTCTAATAGTGAAAACTTTATCTCCGGAATTGGGACAAGATGTACTCCGTAGAGGGTCATGCTGGAATCCTTGGCGTTTGATATCTCTAACGGAATCCAGTCAGCACGTCCTGCTCTAATCATTTTGATCATGCATTCGAAGGTTGGTGCATCTATTAAGTTTGTGATGCCCATGTCCCTAAGGACCTTTTTATCATTGTGCCAATGTTGTCCCACAATTCCTTTGCCGTTTAAGTTGATTTCTTTTGCATTGGTGCAAGATAGTAGAGCTGCATTAGATGCAAGGCAGTAGAAGGCTTTTTGAAATTCTCCAAATCTTGTGATCGGATCGCTAACTAGAAAATTTTTTTTATATCTTGGAACATTCAAAGTATTCAGGTTTAGTTGATGGGGGTAAAAAACCACCAGACCATTTGCCGCGTCTTCGGTGGCTCGTCTGCTGTTGGGGATAGCTTTAAAAATAAATACCGGTTCTATTCCGCCAAGTTTAATGGCTTTCTGAGCAATTATAACATCTGCGAGAGACCTGCTGATCTTAGAAGTCGGTAATTCTTCCAGAAGGTAAGGGTGTTTTCCTGTGTGCAAAAGTAATTCATTGTAGCTATCGAGTGTGTCTTGCTGGATAGTAACAGGTATTAGCGTCTTTCCTTGGCTTGGATACGGAAAAGAAAGGAGTATGATAAATAGTAAAAAAAGTGTTTTTTTCATATATAAGTGATCTTAGTTATAATTGTCATAAGCTTAGGGTGGTGTGGCACGAAAGTGGGATGATGTAAAGAGGGCCGCGGGAGTATGAGGATAAAACGCAAAAAAGCCACAACATTTGTTGCGGCTTTTTTGATTCTTCTTGCTAGACCGAATCCTATAAAACCAATTCCTGATTAGGCTTGAATGATCCGGGGCTTTTGATCAGTGCTATCATGTGTTGAAAAGCAGGGCTCTGCATATCCTCGCTGTCCATGAAATAGGTATGCCCCTTGAGATCAAGCTTATTGTTGAAGCTGTCGCAATTGGCGGCGATTACCTTTTTCTTTAAAATATCATCCCATTCTTCCGGGCCGGTGTGTCCCATGCGTCTGCTGAAGACCATATTCTTTACGTTGGCAGCCTTACTTGCGGGCATGGCGATGTCATCGTTGGCGTAGTAACAGACAATATTACGGGACGCGCTGCAAATGTAATGGCCTTCCTCGCCCTTGCCGAGACTTTCATTGGGAATGTCAGAGGCCATCAGGAAGGTGTTGGTGAAAAGGAAAGGCACATCAGCTCTTGCAATGTTTTTGGCAAAGAAGGGCAGTGACTTCAAGAGTACCCTTCCGCCCATTGAGTGAGCCATTATGTGTATACGCTTGCGGCAGGGATCATCACGGTTGGCCATCTGCCATTCCATGAGCTTGCCTATGGCGCGGGCAAAAAACTTCCCGCTGAATTCTGCGGATTCCTGATCATCCCAGTAATCCTTCAATACTCCGAAATCGTCGTCACAGGGCCAGATCAACGGCAGTACCTTTACTTTGCTGCATCCCGCCTCATTTAATTGCTTTTGCATGCGGGCGGCATTGGGAAAAATGTCCGGCCACGGCTGGTTATTGAAGCCGTGGAGATAGATGAGGAACTCTTCGTAACCTTGTTCATTCTTCAATTCCTTGAACATGGTTGCGCTTTTGATCAGTTCAATAGTGCGGTCAGGGCCAGTCTTGCAGAAGGACAGGTCCGGGGAGCAGAGGTTGCTTTTTTGAAATTTTTTGTTCTCATCTGATCCACTTAAGAATCTGTTGGTAATGAAATAAATGTTGCTTAAGTCTGTCATCCTATCCTCCTTGAAATGGATTAGGAGAATAATATATTCAGGTGTGGTTATTTTGTAAATAATGTTTTTGAGGTAGAGCGATTTGATTTTGTAATTTAAATATAAAAAAGGCCGCAACAAATGTTGCAGCCTTTTTGAAATGGTCAATATTACAGGATTATTATGGACTAATTTGATCTACCCGCAGGTGGTGTACCCGCAAGCCTTGCAGATCTTGCAGCCGCCCTCGGGAACGTATGCCTTCTTACTGCATTCGGGGCAGGGATCGCCGAGACCTTTAGAGACAATCGTCTGATCATCCATGTCCAGTGAGATGTACTGACGCAGGATGCGGGAGATTATCGCCGCCGCATCGATGATGTTGTAGCTGGAGCGATCCAGCTGGGTCAGGATGCGGTCAATTGGCATACCTACGCGCAGAAGCATGCTGGTTAGGCGGGTGATGGTTTCCCAGAGGGAGTATTTCTCCTGAAATACCTGCTCATTGTAGAAGCCGTCTCCGGTTACACCAGCCTCTTTGGGCAGCTTGACGAATATTTCAATAGGATTGCCTGTTTCATCCAAGGATACGATTATGTACATCTTGGAGCCTTTCCACATAACACGGTGCCGCTCGGCACGCTCAATATCGCCAAGTTCCCTTTCAATCAAAGTCGGGTTCTGGCCCTTCATGGTCGGATCAGCTTCTTTGGAGTCCTCTTTCTTGCTCAGCACACCTTTTTTGCAGCCGTTGCGGAAAACAGTCACACCCTTGAGGCCGTGTTTCCAAGATTCGAGATAGATTTCGAAAATGGTTTCCTTGGGTGTTTCCTCGGCAAGGTTGATGGTCGAGGAAATGGAGCTGTCAGTATACTGCTGAATTGCGGCCTGCATGCGGATGCGGTCCATATAATCCAGCTCGTCTGCCTGCACGTAGTTCAGCTTTTCCTTGAGCTGCAAGGCAGTATATTTGCCGAACAGGTGCTCCTGATTTGTTTCCAGCATCCATTTCAGCGGAGGCATGTGAATGAATTCAAAAACCTTCCCGGCCTCAAGTCTTGTTTCACGTGCATAGCTGAACATGAAAACGGGCTCGATGCCGGAGGTGCAGTTGTCGGACATAATGGAGATGGAACCGGAAGGTCCGACAGTGTTGAATGCAGTGTGGCGCAGTCCTGTTTTCAGGATTTTCTTTTGCAGCTTATTGGGAAGTCCAAGTTTACTGATGTAGGGGCAGTCCAGAAAACGCTGGCGTGCATCCTTAGTTTTCAGGGCTTCGACTTCTCCGAAACGTTCGGCAATGTTGGCACTTACTGAAATTTCAGTAATGGCCTTATCGCGCATAATTTCTTTGATGAATTCGATAGACTCTTCGCTGCCGTAGCGCATGCCGAGCATTGCAAGCATGTCGCCAAGACCGGTGAATTCAATACCGATCCTTTTGCCGTACTTGTCAGCATCCCTGTGTTTCTGCAGGGGATGCTTGTTCTGGTTAAGGTCGGACATGGTATCCATAAAAGCCATGGTCCGGGTCAGGTCATCGTGGAAAAGATCACTGTCGAAACGTGCTTCCTTGGTGAAGGGGTTGACCACGTAACGGTACAGAACCATCGCTCCGAGCAGGCAGTTGCTCCAGTAGCCGAGGGCCTGTTCACCGCAGGGGTTGGTGGACATGGGCTTCAGGCGCAGGGGATCGATATATGTGCCGGGGGTATTGCGCTGGGTGGTGTCCTGATAAAGAATGCCCGGATCACCGGATTTCCAAGCGGATTCACTGATTTCTTCCAGCAGGTCCCGTGCTTTAACTGTGTCGTATTTTCTGAGGGGGAGTCCAAGCTCCTGCCAACGGCTGTAATCACCGTCCCAGAGAGTATTGTAAACGGACTTTACCGGATCAAAAATGTCAGATGTCTCGTTGCGTTTTCTGGAGAGAATGAAGGTCAGGTTTTCCTCGGAAAGGGCAGTGCTGTCTTCATTGATCGGCAGGTCCGGCTGCACTTTGATCTGGTGTTTTTTGGAATCAATCCCGATAACCTTGTAGGTGATCTCCGCTTCTATGCGGTCACCAACCTGAGGGCTCAGGGCTTCATATACTTCGGGTAGCAGTTGCAGGGTAGACTCATTGATGATTTTACCGCTGATTTTGAATCTGTCGGGGAAAATAAAGGTCCAGTCCTTATCCTCTTCCACTGCCTGCATGAATTCATCAGTTACCTTAAGGCTGATATTGGCCCCGAAAACATCCTGAACTTTACCTGTCAGGGAATCTACTCCGAAAATTTCTTCCGGTTTGCTCTTGCACCAGATGAAGCGGCGGGTTTCAGGATGTCTGATATCTATGGAGATCATCAGTGCACCGCGCCTGCCGTTCTGACCGATGGTATTGGTCAGTTCGCTGAAAAGAGGCATGAAGCTGACGGCACCGGACGAGGTTACCGCAGCATTGTTTACCGGGTCCCCGGAAGGACGCAGGATGGTGATGTCGATGCCGCTTCCACCGCGATAGGAGTATGTACGGGCAAGCTTTTTCTGGGCTTCGAAAATTCCTTCAAGGGAATCTGATTCGATTTTGGCAAGGTAGCAGTTGCTGAGCGAGCATTTAGCGTGCTCATTGCCGAGGCCGGAAAGAATGGATCCTGCCGGGATGAAACGTCCGGACTGGAGCAGTTCGCAGACCTGTTCATTCTCATTTTTTTCGAATTGGGAATTCTTCAAGAATTCACGGCAGAGTCTGTTTTTGACGTCGTTAAATGAGTGTTCCTGAAGACGTCCTTTGCGGTCACGGATCTGATATTTTTTGGAACTGACGGTTTCTTGAAAACGGGTGTGTTCTTCCAGGGCCATTTTAGCTGATTCGCGGGTGATAACAGTATGTTCAGTCATTATGATGAAGTTCCTTTAGAGGGCTTTTATTACCTTGAGTCAATAATTAGCTGCTTTCCAAGCAGGGCGCATGTATCTCGTTTAGTTGTTTTGACTTACACAGAGCAAAACACAGCCATTGAACAAATGGTATCTCACTAAAATACATTTGTCGGCGATAATACTCCTATAGCGGAGTCGTAATTCTTGATTTGTGTTGCAGGAAGCCCAGAAGGCGTAATCTGCTTTTTCGAAGAGATGAGGTTACTGATCTGCTTTGTGCAGATATGCTTCAGGCAGGGTTGCTGGCTTTTCCTGATCCATGAAATGGAGGAATCACAGCGGCAGAACCGCCCCGCACTTTAAACGGGTTCCCTGATTAATTTAAATGGTCCTGAAGTGAAAACACAACGAACCGAAGCTTAACAAACCATGCTCTGCGGTCAATAATTTTTTCTGGTTTTTGTTTAGAAATCTTCTCAGCCCTACTCCCCATTGGGTTGATGGATTATCTAAGTCTCGAAAACAAAAAAGCCGCAACATTTGTTGCGGCTTTTTCAGAAATATGGTGCCGAAGAGAAGACTCGAACTTCCACGGAGAAACCTCCACTAGACCCTGAACCTAGCGTGTCTACCAATTCCACCACTTCGGCACGGCGAAGAACCTGTATAGAGATATGGAGTTAGTTTGGCAAGAACTTTTTTTGGGTTTAGGGTTATATCTTGAGTTTAAATTATAAGGTGGTGTCGATTTCAGAGCGTGAAAACAAAAAAGCCGCAACATTCGTTGCGGCTTTTTCTAGAAATATGGTGCCGAAGAGAAGACTCGAACTTCCACGGAGAAACCTCCACTAGACCCTGAACCTAGCGTGTCTACCAATTCCACCACTTCGGCACGGCGAAGAACTGTTTATAAATATCGCTTGTGAATTGCAAGTTCTTTCGTAAGAAAAGCTGAATTTTTTTGAAAATAATTTAAATTACAACCTCTTGAAAAAGTATTGCCCGTAATCTCACCCCTTGTGTGGAGCGGGATTACGGGCATATCCGGGTAGGTATATCCATCGTTCCGAAGCCGGATAAGCCTCGAACCGATATTGACTAGATTTACTTCCTAAAATCTATAGGTACGTAATTTCTCGGAGTTTCGCCAGTGTAAATCTGTCTCGGGCGGTTAATTCTTGATGTCGGGTTGGTATAATCCTCGTACCAGTGTGCGATCCAACCGGGCATACGGCCGATTGCGAACATAACCGGGAACATGGCAACCGGGATACCCAGCGCGCGCAGGATGATGCCGGAATAGAAGTCTACGTTGGGGTAGAGCTTACGTTCGATGAAGAAATCATCGGAAAGGGCACGTTCTTCAAGCTGCATGGCGATGTCCAGCAGTTCATCGCTGAAACCGTGCTGAAGCAGGTCATGGGTCGCTTTTTTGAGGATTTTCGCGCGGGGGTCAAAGCTCTTGTAAATGCGATGACCGAAACCCATGAGGCGGCATTCCCTCTTTTTAACTTTCTCGATGTATTCATCGATGGTGTAATCGCCGTTGTTGATGGTTTCGAGCATGTCGATAACCGCAGCGTTCGCGCCACCATGCAGACGACCCCAGAGGGCGCAGATACCGGATGATACAGAGGCAAAGATGTTTGCCTGAGTGGAACCGACCATTCTTACAGTGGATGTGGAGCAGTTCTGTTCGTGGTCCGCATGCAGCTGGAAGATCAGCGAAAGAGCTTTAACAGCTTCCTCCGGCGGATCGTACTGCTTGTAGGGGATGGAGAACATCATATGCAGAAAGTTGTGGCAGTAGCTCAGATCCGGGTCCGGGTAAACAAAGGGTCGACCGATTGATTTACGGTATGAAAAGGCCGCGATGGTTCTTACCTTGGAGATGATCTTACCAACTGCGAGGAAAAATTCGGACTTGTCGTTAATGTCGTAGAGGTCAGGGTGATAGCTGCCCAGAGCGTTGATAACTGCGGACAGGATAGCCATAGGCTGGTTCTTGTGGGACGGGAATCCCTCAAAGTGGTGCCGCAGGTCTTCGTGGATGAGCTCTTCCGCAGTGAGCAGAGCTGAAAAACGGGCAAGATCTTCCTTGAGCGGAAGTTCACCGAAGATGAGCAGCCATGCGGTTTCAATGAACTTGCCATGCTCGGCAAGGTCTTCGATGGGATAGCCGCGGTAACGCAGAATTCCTTTTTCACCATCTACAAAGGTGATGTTACTGGTACATGCGCCGGTGTTTCCGTAGCCCGGATCATAGGTAATAAGGCCGCTTTGCGCTCGAAGCTGAGTGATGTCGATACCGGTTTCGCCCTCTGTTCCATGAATTACGGGCAGTTCGTATTCTTTGCCGTCATACTTAAGGATCGCAATGTCATTATCGCTCATGTCGTGTCCTCCGGTTAAGTGTCTGTGCCGCTATTATGAAGTTCTGTTTCTTGGCAAAATCAAGCACCACTCAAATGCAGGATTTGCATACTGTGATTCAGTTAAATGCAAACCTGCCTGATGCCGGGTCTTGCGGTCCGGGTGCAGGGGCTGAAGCCATGCTGGTCCGGATATGTAAGCGGGCAGAAATGTGATTTCTTTCGGACTGGCGCAGGGTGGGATTCACTGCCTACCAGTGTAAATGGTTGTACGGCGCTTTGTAGGGAATCAGCGGATGCTTTTTCCCGATGTTGGAAAAGTATTTAATCAAAAACAGCCGAAAAGTCCAGTGCTGCCAGCAGTATAATCTTTCTATAACACACAAATGGTCCGTATAAAATTCAGCTTCAGGGTTGATTCTCAGGTATGTAATTACCCCTCCAGCCGATATTGAACCGAATGTTTGCGCATGCGGTTGTGAATCGTTCCCCGGCTGACTCCGAGGAGCTTTGCGGCTTTACTTTTGTTGCCTCCGGCCTGATTCAGGGCATTGATCAATTCCTGCTTTTCGTCTGGTTCTGCGGCAGGGACAGGAGGCTCGATACATGGGCAACAATCGGCTGTAACGGAGTTTATCTGCGGCGGCAGATGTTCGGGCTGAATGGGGCCGCTGTCCTTGACTACTGCGGCATATTCCAGCGCACTTTTCAGTTCTCGCACATTTCCGGGCCACTGGTATTCCATTAGTTTGCGCATGGTTTCAGGAGTTGGGCCTTCGCTATGGTCGAGGTGGTCAATGACACTAATGAAATGATCCACCAGCAGGGGCAGGTCTTCTTTTCGCGCGCGCAGGGGCGGCAGGTGTACCGGGATTACATTAATACGGAAGAAGAAATCTTCCCGGAATTGTTTGTCCTGCACCAACTGGTTGAGGTCCTGATTGGTGGCTGTGATCAGTCTGGCTTCCATAGACAGGTTGATGTTCTCTCCTACCCGTTCAAAGGAACGGGTTTCCAGAACCCGCAGCAGCTTTACTTGGATGGGCAACGGAACGTCTCCGATCTCATCAAGAAATATGGAGCCGTCAGCAGCTTCCTCAAAACGGCCTTGCCTATGGCGATATGCTCCGGTGAAGGCTCCTTTTACATGTCCGAACAGTTCACTTTCCAGCAGGGATTCATTTAGCGCGGCGCAGTTGAGCTGTACAAAAGGTTTATCCGCGCGCGGACTCATCTCATGGATGGCCTGTGCAGCCAGTTCCTTACCTGTGCCTGATTCACCGTAAATTATGACCGGAGCATCGGAACGGGCGGCTTTGCCCAGCAGAGTGTAAACTTTTTGCATTGCCGGGGAATGGCCCACGAATCCGCAGAATCCGTTTTCTTCATGTTGCAGCTTCCGGGAGAGTTCCCTGATTTTCAGCTCCTTGCGGTCCAGTTCGCTGATGTCGGTGACTGTTTCCACCGCGCCGAGGATATTATCTTCGTCATCCCGGAGCAGGGATGCGTTTTTCAGTACATGCAGGTAGTTTCCGTTCTTGCCGATGATATGGCAGTTCTTTCGGCTTTCCTTCTTTCTTTCAAACAATCCGCACCAGTGCCCGTCAGATTGCTCACGCACAATCCGGCAGGCATCGCAACCCAGCACTGAGCAAGGCTTGTTCAGCAATTCATCTTTGGAAAATCCGGTCATGCGCAGCAGGGCATCATTAACCTTCATGATGATGCCGTCAGGACTCACAATGATCAGCCCATCGTTCATAGTGTCGATTACTTCCCGCAGATAAAGATCGATATCCTGTTCGGTCATTGAATGGATCCGGTGTTTAAAAAGTGTTCAATTGTTCAAGTGTGTGTGTTTGATTGTACATGTGTTTAATCATGTGTGCAATGTCTTGGTGGCTGCTGCAAATTATAAAGAAGTCGAAATTGTCGGATAACTAGCCATTTTCAGTGTAAATGTGGTAGTTATTATCAGAATATTAAAAGTAGGTACGGATTCTGCTTTGCTTTGATCAAATCGTTTCAGGATGAAGTTGAAAATATCGCAGTTAATAAAGGATAATATATGACAGACAAGAAGAATGGAATTTCCCGCAGAAATTTCTTGAAGGGGCTGGGAGCCGGAAGTGCTGCCATGCTCCTGCCTGCGCGTGATGTTGCGGCAGCAGGAAACAGCGAAGAAGAACTCTGTACCCTGCTGGATCTTTCAAAGTGTATTGCATGCGGTGAATGTGTTTCTGCATGCCGCGAAGCTAATGCCCCCAAGTTTCCCGAACCCAAGAAGCCTTATCCGGAAATGTATCCCACCTCACGGGTAAAGGTTGAGGACTGGTCGGATCGAAAAGATGTAGATGACCGTCTGACTCCCTACAACTGGCTCTATATCCAGAGTGCAGAAGTTGAATTCGAAGGCGAGGTCCATGAAATCAATATTCCCCGCCGTTGTCTGCACTGTCGCAATGCTCCTTGCGCAAATCTCTGTCCCTGGGGGGCAGCGGGGAAGCAGAAGAACGGCATTGTGCGCATCAATGAAGATGTCTGTCTTGGTGGTGCCAAGTGCCGCACGGTTTGTCCGTGGCACATTCCCCAGCGCCAGACCGGGGTGGGCCTGTATCTGAGGCTTATGCCGAATCTGGCCGGGAACGGGGTCATGTACAAGTGTGACCGCTGTTACAATCGTATAGATCAAGGCAAGCTGCCTGCCTGCATCGAAGCATGCCCTGAGAATGTTCAGACTATCGGTCCGCGCAGTGAAATTCTCAAGAAGGCCCATGAACTGGCGGAGAAGAACAACTGGTTCATCTACGGCGAGGATGAGAACGGCGGAACCAATACCATCTATCTTTCTCCTGTTCCTTTTGAGCTGCTCAATGAAGCTGTGGACAAGGGGCCCGGAAAGCCCGGACTTTCTCAAGTGGAAGACTCTATGGCTGATGAGGAGAAGCTGGCGTATGCAGTGGGGATAGCCCCCTTTGCAGGGATCGCAGCCGGAGTAATAAAGGCCGGAAGATTCCTTGCTTCCGCAGTAGGAGGAAAGGACAATGACTAGCCCGCTCTTTAAGCGTATTTTCAAGCTGACTATTTTCGCTATGGCTCTGACCGGGGCAGCCCAGATGCCCATATTCAAGCGTTACTATATCTCGGATATTCCGGGGTTGGGGTGGCTGAACGACTTTTACCTGACCAATAAGCTTCATTACATATTCGGGGCCGTACTTCTTTTCATGACCCTGTATTTGCTGACCATGTTCGTTATGGCGGGAAAGCAGTATTTCAAAATGTCTTCTTCGGGTCTGCTGCGTGTTGTCCTTTACGGAGCAGTAATCGGCACCGGAGTTATGCGGGTGATTAAGAATCTGCACTCGGTGACTCTCGATCCGTTTACGGTCATGCTTATTGACTGGACTCATCTTGGTTTTGCAATGCTTCTGGGGATGGTGGCTATGTATGCTTTTTTCATGGGCCGGAAACCGTATCTGGAAAAGGTGTCTGGGCTTGGATTTATGAAGTAAATAAACCGGGGCCTTTGTTCCGGTAGTTCATAAACTAACGGAGGGTGGACATGAGATTCATGCGGAACTCAGTACTGCTGCTGTCGGCGGTGGTCTTTCTGGGCGCAAGTGCATTTGCCGCCGGGGATACTGCTCCCGGCAGGGAAATGGCCCGTCAGGCTACCAAGGGCAAGGAGTTGTGGATCACGGCAGATCATTCCAAGTTCGATGCGCTGAAGCAACCATTCAAGAGCGGCCCGGAAGTGACCAAGGCTTGCCTGACCTGTCATACCGAAGCCGGACACCAGTTCCACAAGACCATTCACTGGACATGGCTTGATCCCAAGGCGGAAAAGGAGCTGAAGGTCGGTAAGGGCGGTCTGGTGGTCAACAACTTCTGTATCAATATCCAGTCCAACGAACCCCGCTGTACCTCCTGTCATGCTGGGTACGGTTGGAAGGATAAGGATTTTGATTTTACCTCCCAGGAAAAGATCGACTGTCTGGTCTGTCATGAGCAGACCGGAACTTATAAGAAGTTTCCCGCAGGCGCCGGAAACCCTGCTCCTCCGCCGGGTAAGAAGTTCAAGGGGAACGGTAAGTTCTATGCTGCTCCCCAATGGAATAAGGTTGCCCAGTCCGTAGGTCGTCCGACCCGCAAGAATTGCGGAACCTGCCATTTTTACGGTGGCGGTGGTGATGGCGTGAAGCACGGTGACCTTGATTCATCCATGCTTAAGCCTTCCAAGGCTCTTGACGTACATATGGGCATGGACGGGCAGAATTTTACTTGTGTCCGTTGCCATACCACTGTGAAGCACGACATTGCAGGACGAATCTATTCAACTCCAGCTGCCACCGAGCGTAAGTCACTGCTGGAAGATGACCTCGGTTCCAAGATCATGTGTGAATCCTGCCACAGTGACCGTCCTCATAAGTCTGAGCTGGGCATGAAGCTCAACGATCATACTGATAAGCTTGCTTGTCAGAGCTGTCATATTCCGACTTTTGCACGTGAACTGCCTACCAAGATGTGGTGGGACTGGTCTGCCGCAGGTAAGAAGAAGGACGGCAAGCCTTATGTTGAAAAGGGCGAATGGGGCAAGCCTGTCTACATGACCAAGAAGGGCGATATGCGTTGGGAAAAGAACGTTGTACCTGAATATTACTGGTTCAACGGAACCATCGATACCATTACCGCCCAGACCACCATTGATCCAACCAAGCCAGTGCTGGTTTCAAAGCCAGTCGGCTCAATTGAAGACAGGAATTCCCGGATTATGCCTTTCAAGGTGCATCGCGGTATGACTCCTTACGATAAGATCAACAAGAACATGGTTATCCCGCACCTGTTCGGTAAGGATAATGATGCCTACTGGAAGGGCTTTAATTGGGAGAAGTCCGTAACAGCGGGGATGAAGTATGCCGGATTGCCGTTTAGCGGCGAAGTGGGCTTTGTGGAAACCGAATTCGTTTATCCGACCACCCATATGGTTGCGCCCAAGGAAAATGCGGTAGCTTGTGAGGAATGCCATAGCAAGCAGGGCCGTCTTGAAAAGCTGACCTGTTTTTACATGCCCGGACGTGATGCTTCCGCCGTTGTGGATGCTGGGGGCTGGTCCATCGTGCTTGCCTCGGCAGTAGGTGTAATCCTGCATGCCCTTGGTCGCATTTTCATGTCAGGACGTAAGGAGGACTAGCCATGAGCGGACATAACATGAAGAAGATTTACCTCTATTCGAAGTTCGAGCGTTTCTGGCACTGGACCCAAGCAATCCTAATTATGCTGCTCATGCTTACCGGGCTTGAAGTGCATGGAGTATTCTCCCTTTTCGGTTTTGAAAAGGCCGTGGAACTGCATAACACTCTGGGCATCAGCTGGCTGATTCTGTTCGTATTCATCATCTTCTGGCTGCTGACCACAGGGGAGTGGAAGCAGTACATACCCACATCCAAGAAGCTCTTCGATGTAGCCATGTATTATGCTTCCGGTATCTTTAAGGGTGAAGAGCATCCGGTACAGAAGAGCAGGGATGCCAAGCACAACCCCTTGCAGCGTCTGGTCTACTTAGGGCTCTCGGCGATCCTGCTGCCTTTGCAGATGATCACGGGATTGCTTTATTGGACCTACAACGACTGGGCTGCCTACGGCTTGGATTTCCTGAGTCTGAATGTAGTAGCTAACGTGCACATGGCCTGCGCCTACGCACTGCTGGCTTTTCTTATAGTTCATATCTACATGACCACTACCGGACACAACATCACCGCCCACATCGCCGCCATGTTCTCCGGCTGGGAAGAAGTTCCCGCAGATTACAAGGCTGAGGAATGGGAGGTTCATAAGAAGTAGGGTGTGGTTAGGAGAACTGACAAAAATAAGCCCCGGCGGGATTATCCTGCCGGGGCTTTGTTGTTGGAATTGAGTGGGGAATGTTTAACGGTTGCGAATTTTGCTGCGAACAGCAGCCAGATACATAGCATATTTTCTTGCTTCCGCTTTAGTTCGTACTCCTAAATCGTCAAGAGAATCAGGGGAATCCCAACACAGGTTTATTGGAAAGTAGTCATTTGATTTCAGGTAGTCTGAAATAAGATCGTGGTATGATGAGGGAACATATCCATCATATGCGAATGTTTCACCATTTGTAATTTGAAGAATTACATCCAGATAATCTTTCCATAATTGACTAGAGAACAGTGAGCGGACAGCCAGATCAATTTTAGCTGGATTTAAGCCTTGTGCTAAGAAATCTTGCAGTTCCGAAGAACAAGACTGTTTCTTAGAGCCAATATCCAGGATCAACTTGTCTCCAGATATGACTTTTTGATCTTGAAATAAGGCCTTGCGGGTGGTTGTTTTGCCCGCTCCCGGTTTTTGCATCAGTAGGAAAGCATACGGCTTTTTTCTACGGATATGATAAACGTAGCGGGGGATTGGATCGCCGATCTGCGGTGAACTTTCTCCCATATATTTGTATGCGTAGTCGGAAAGAATGCTGTTCACTTTATTTTGTGTCGGGAAATAGCGGGTGTCGATACTCCGTTTTACTTCAACCCAATCAGAACCGTTACCGTCAGCTATTCCTACTTCAAGGATGAGAACTCCATTTCGGGAAAGCTTATCCATGAGCATGTGTATTAATTTTTCTTGATCATCTGCATAATGCAGCGCTGAAGAACAGAGGATAACGTCATATTTTTCGTCGGAAGGAAGATCATTCCAGCTCTGAACCCGGAAATCGCAACCGGGAAAATTCTGTTTTGCGCTCTGAATAAATTGCTCATTGATGTCAATTCCGACAACTTTTCTGGCCCCGTCAAACAAAGCGTATCCGCAAAAGAATCCTTCATTGCAACCGACGTCGAGGAAGGTCTTGGCTGTAAGAGGCAGGATTTTTAATTGAGTGAGTTTGTTAAGTGAGTCTGAAGCACCCGGGCGATAAGGGAATGTTTGATAACCGATCATGTCCTCTCCAAGATAAGCTGGCTATAGTAAGAATATGTTTCAATATATTGATATGTTGAGTTTTTATGTGTAGTTTCTTTATCGTAAAATATGAATGTAATTTATGTCAATCATGGTTGCGTTTTGAGGTGTGTATTTACGAATAGGCGCTTGAAGAGCATGAATGATAGATTCTATTGGATAGTGGGATTGGTAAAGAAATAATCCCCAGCTGGATAATCTTGCCGGGGATATGTTGTTGGAATTATATGGAATTTTAATCCGGATACTTGTCAGAACAAAGCTTCCCGCCTGCCCCCCAGTTCTCCTTTTTCACTTCATCAATGACAACATATATTGATTCCACGCTGCATCCGGTGATGCGGGCGGTTTCTTTGGAGAGCACTTCTACAAGTTCTCTTTTCTGTTCGATGGTTCTGCCTTCGAACATTTCTACTTTAATTACGGGCATTATTTTTCTCCTGAAAATTTACCATTTAAAGTGATCTTTAACCCTGCAAAACAACCCCTTAATCTTTTCATCTTCCATCCATTCAACTTCCCCGATACGCATATAAAGGTGGTCGAGAAAGAAGGGGATGAAACAATGATTAATCAACTTGGGGATGTCGGCAGGCATTTTGTCAAAATAAAAGCTGAATTCGTGCATGGCGAAATTTTCGTTCTGCTCGAATTCAGCTGAATTTCGTAATGCAGTCAGCAATCCTTTGCGGGTTATGGGGCTGAAATCGAGTCGTCCCATGCGGTCGAGGATATCGTTGTCCGTTTCAATGGTATCGGAATCGAAGATGAAGGTCAGCACCAAATGTCCGCCTTCCTTGTCATCAAATATACCGATATTGAGTAGACCTTCACGGATGAAGCTTCCTTTGCCGAAGCGGTAGCGGAACGGGGCAAATCCGATCACGTTTTCATGGCATTTCTGCCTGATGATGTGCTCTTTGTCCTTGTTCATACCCCCTCCGGCAAGATGTTGTATTAGTATCCCAGACTTACTCCCGGTTTCATTCTCTGTCCGGTAAGGTCTGTGTCATAACCGCCCAGTTTGCTGATATCCTGTTTGACCTTATCAGATTTTATTAACGCGAGCAGTGTTTTTATCCTGCGGTCTTCCATATGTTTTTGCGGAATGATCAGATCGTACCTTTCATGGGCCAGCGGCACGAAATCGAGATCCAATGCCTTTGCTGCCGCAAAAATACCCAGCCCGCAATCAGCGGCTCCGGTAAGTACGTTGGCAGCCACGGCCATGTGGGTGAATTCTTCACGGTCATAACCGAGAATGTCTATCGGTTTCAGGCCAGCTTTCTTCATGTGGTAGTCAAAGAGAATTCTGGTGCCGGCCCCGCGCTGACGGTTGATGAAATTAATATCAAGACCGTCCAGAGATTCAATGCCTTTGATGTTTTTGGGGTTGCCCTTGGGGACGATGAATCCCTGATGGCGGATGGCGAGGTTAACAACAGTTACATCCATTCCGGGCAGGTATCTTTCGATGAATGGGAAGTTGAAGTCATTTGTTTCGGGGTCGAATAAATGTGTTCCGGCAAAAAGCGCCATATCATTTTTGAGTGCAGTAAGTCCGCCCATGGAACCGGCATGAGTCGAGACCAGACGCAGCGGATTATTTCCGTCCATGAGTATGTCGGCAAGCAGGTCGATGGTATTGTCGTGGCTGCCGACATGCATGAGCACCTTGTCCAGCTCGGAACGGCTGGAGAAAAGTTCTACATCCACGGTCTCATTAAGCTCAACACCTTCACTGTCCGCAGGAACACGGGTGAAGCCCTGTGCTTTGGTCAGCGTGGTGATCATACCTGCACCTCGGGAAAGGGGGACACCGATATATTCATCGCCAACCTGTCCCACTGCCAGCCGGACGATTTCTTCCTGACCCATTTTGGAGGGGGTACGTCTCGCCAGTCTGACCTGTACTTTGTCTCGCTGCGGCTCATGTTTGCCTGCCAGCCATGAAATAATCGGGGTGAGCACGTCTTCGAAGCAGACCACTGCGCTGACCGGGTATCCCGGTGCCCCAACCAGCAATTTGCCTTGTGCGGTTCCCAGAACAGTAGGTTTTCCGGGCATGACCGCAATACCGTGAACCAGCAGTTTTCCCAGTTTTTCAAAAACGATGCGTGTAAAATCCTTGCTGCCAGCCGAGGACCCGGCACCGACCACCACAATGTGCGAAGTTTTGAGAGCCTCTTCCACTGCAGCAGTGAGCTTTTCCTCACGGTCTTTGACCGGAGCGGTGAAGCTGAATTCTACATCAAGTCCGGCGGCCAGTGACTTGAATACCTGTGAGTTGGACTCGATGACTTCACCCGGGTTGGGGGTGGGGCGGTTTGCGAAGGGCAGAACCTCATCTCCGGTTGGGATGAAGGTCATGCGGATTCTTTCATAAACCTTAATCTCGTATATTCCGGCGGAAAGCAGCGCACCTATATCGAAAGCAGAAATTGTGTGCTTGCGCGGGAGCAGCATTTCCGTAGCTACAATATCTTCACCGATGCGGCGGACATGCTGCCATGGAAAGGCCGGTGCTTCGATCGAAATATTCTCACCTTCATCAACAATATGCTCAATCATGATGATGGCATCCATTCCGTCCGGAAGCGGGTTGCCGGTATTGACCGCAATGCATCCTGCTTCCTTTTTAAGCAGCAGGGGCTGTCCTTCACGGGCGGTGAAAGTGGTGTCGCTTTTAACTGCATAGCCGTCCATTGCTGCCGAATGGTAGGTGGGAGAAGAGCAGCGGGCTATTACAGCTTCTGCTGTGACCCGCCCAAGTGCTTCGTGAACCGGAATAGTTTCGGTCTGTACCAGTGAATCGCGGTCAAGATTGTCCATGGCAGCTTTTACGGCTTCAGGAACAGGAATAGTCTTCAGGTAGATATTGCGGTCACTCATGAGATTTCCTTTTTAAATTTTCCAGAGATTAACTGTGTTTCCGGCGTAAAATCCTTCGGTGTCAGCGGGGATGATCATTAACCCGTCAGCTTGGATCATGGTCTTGAGCAGGCCGGATTTTCCGTAAATAGGCTCAGCCAGAGGTAATTTGCCTTCGCGGTAGGTCAGCTTCATGCGTACGTAATCTTCACGCCCGGGCTTGGATACGGTATTACGGCCCAGTTCGGCCTGCACCAAAACTCGATCAGTACTGGAGAATGCATTTGTCTGGCCCATAAGCTGGCGGATAAAAGGGACCACCAGAGCAAGCATAACCACTTGAACGGAGGTGACCTGTCCGGGTAATCCCAGCACTGGTTTGTTTCCAGCCCGCCCGAGGATGGTCGGCTTCCCGGGGCTGATTGCCACACCGTGCGCAAGTATTTCAGAATTCTGCATGGATTCAATCGCTTGTACTGTTAGATCACGCATGCCCACAGAACTTCCACCGGAAAGAAGTACCAGATCGTTTTCGGC
This sequence comes from Maridesulfovibrio salexigens DSM 2638, assembly GCF_000023445.1. GTDB lineage: Bacteria > Desulfobacterota > Desulfovibrionia > Desulfovibrionales > Desulfovibrionaceae > Maridesulfovibrio > Maridesulfovibrio salexigens. Next base: position 939,055 of record NC_012881.1, read on the forward strand.
GATTGCTTTCTCAAGCGTATTTTCAAGTTTTTCCAGCTCATCGCGCACAATGCCGTAATTAACAGCTTCTGCTCCCGCATCATTCACCAGACAGCGCAATGTGTGCGAGTTTACATCACGGATAGTTCCGACCTTCTGCGGAGAGTCAATCTCAACAAGTTCATCACCTGTGGAGATGATGCCCACGCGCGGTTTGCGGTGAATTGTAACATCTTTGATGCCCAGCGCCGCCAGCAGTCCAACATCCTGAAAGCGAACCTTGTGTCCGGCCTGAAATATTAGATCGCCTTTGGCAGCATCTTCGCCTTTGAGCATGGTGTGCTCACCCGGAGCGGATGATTTACGGATTTCAATGGTTCCGGCTCCCAGTTCCTGAGTATGTTCAACCATGACAACAGCATCGGCTCCGTCAGGCAGGGTGCCTCCGGTGGGGATGGCAGCACATTCTCCGGGCTGGAGCTCAAAGTCGGGATTTTCGTCCACCTTAAGGGTGGCGGAGCATTCCAGATAAGCCGGGTTGCCTTCGGTTGCGCCGAAAGCATCGCGAGCGTTGACTGCATAGCCATCCATGCAGGAACGGTTGGCCGGGGGAAGGTCTTCCGGTGAGATGATATCTTCGCCAAGCACCAGTCCGCAGGCATCGGAAATGGAAACTTTTTTTGTGCCTACCGCTGCAAAAGAATTCAGCAGGGCTTCAAATTCGACCCTGCTGATAATTTTAAAAAATTCGTGATTCATCAATGGATGCCTCCGGAGGGGCCGTTTTAATTCTTAATTGTAATTTCTATGTCTCCGGGGACATAGCCTTTGAGCTGCTTGAGCATGGCGGTAATTCCGGCGGAAAGCATGTCAGCTACAAAGGGGTTGAATCCAAGCTCGACACCGTTACAGGTTACGGACATCTGGGTCTTCATGGCCTGACATCCTGAAACGCGGGCTTTCCCGGCAATGATATCAGCCACGAAATCCATACAGAATTCGCGTCCGCAGGCACCACAGTTAAGTCCCGGCAGGATGAATCCTTTATCCATGACCAAATCGGCCAACTCTTCCAGAAGTTCATCGGAAGGCGGATTTTCCGGCGAACAGGCCGGAATCTGTTTCAGGGCCAGTTCAGGGTAAAATTCTTTGTCGTCGTTGTCTTCGCGGACCATGATCACCCGTGGCAGCCAACCGACCTTGTTGCCGCCTTCCATGACGATTACGTCAGCGTTCATGAGCGGAACCAGATCCTGAACAGTGCGTTCCTGTTTCCAGGAAACAAAGGACTCGCTGGGAGAGTATGCGGCTACACAGGATGCTATTTTCTTGTACTCCTCGGTGTCCGCACCTTCGGCTCCGTCAAAGCCGTGGTGGGAGTGTTTGAGCACCCCGACTTTGTAGCCTTTCTCTGTGAGTTTCTTGACCAGAGCAAGGCCCATTGTGGTTTTACCTGTCTTCTTTTTACCAACTATGGCTATCGCTTTCATTCTATTGTTCTCCGTACTACCCGACAATTTCAGTGCCGATACCGTTCTTGGTGAAAAGTTCCAGCAAAACGCAGTTTTCAACCCGTCCATCAATGATGTGGGCTTTTTCAACTCCGCTGTGGACCGCTTCAAGGCAGCAGCTCAGTTTGGGGATCATGCCGCCTTTTGCAACACCGGAATCAATGGCTTCGGCAGCTTCCCGGCAATTCAGTGAAGAAATAAGATTCATATCAGCATCAAGCAGGCCCTGTACGTCGGTCAGCAAGTGCAGGCGTTTGGCGTTCATGGCTGCGGCAACAGCTCCGGCAACGGAGTCGGCGTTGATGTTGTAGGTGGAACCTTCATCGTCTACACCTACGGGAGCGATAACCGGAATGAATCCTTCGCTTTGCAGTGATTCGATGAGAGTGGTGTTGACCTTGGTCACTTCGCCTACCTTGCCGAGGTCGATAATTTCAGGTGCTTTGGTCTCGGACTCGATGACCAGTTCCTTTTGTTCGGCCTTGATAAGCATCCCGTCTTTACCGGAAAGTCCGACAGCCTTACCGCCATTCAGGTTGATCAGGTTGACGATCTGTTTGTTGACCTGACCTACGAGGACCATCTCGACTACATCCATGGTCGCTTCGTCTGTGACGCGGTATCCGCTCTTGAAATGGCTGTCGATGTTCAGTGCGCTGAGCATTTTTTGAATCTGCGGTCCGCCACCATGTACTACTACCGGGTTGATACCGATGTATTTCAGCAGGATGATGTTCAGGGCGAATGCTCGCTTCAGGTTTTCATCGATCATGGCGTTGCCGCCGTATTTGATGACGACTGTTTCGCCGTAGAATTCTTTAATGTACGGCAGCGATTCAATCAGAAATTTGGCCCTTGTAATATCATGTTCCATATTCATGTTCGGTTTTCTCCTGAAGCTTATTCTGTGCTTAAGCGGACATAGGCTCCGCGTGGCGTCCGCTATCTATAATTTAAAACTCGGGTGAGGGGAAGGGCGGGATTATTAGCTGCGTGATGGCATCAAAAAAGGCCGCACAGCTTGCAAGCTGTGCGGCCTTCATACTTTCATGAGAAGTGAAGTGTGCTATTCGCCGATGGGCAGAACGGTACGGCCGTACTGTTCGTTGATGACTTCAGCCATAGCGAGATAGAATGCGGATGCTCCGCAGACAATGCCTTCCCATCCGGCAATGGTGCCGATGAAGTGGCTGCCGGTGAAATCGCGTAATGCAAGCAGGAAGAAAAGCACGGTCAGGGAGAAGAAGATGAACTGCAGCACTTTGTTGCCTTTCAGGGTGCCGACGAACATGAACAGGGTGAAGATGCCCCACAGGAGCAGGTACCAGCCCATGAATGCGTGCGGGGTTGGTTCTGCAAGACCCATCTTGGGCATTACGATCAATGCTACGAGGGTCAGCCAGAACAGGCCGTAGGAAGTGAAGGCAGTGGTTCCGAAGGTGTTGCCCTTCTTGAATTCCATCACTCCGGCGATTACCTGCGCGATGCCGCCGTAGAAAAAGCCCATGGCAAGGATCATAGAGCTGATGGGGAAAAATCCTGCATTGTGGATGTTCAGCAGGATGGTGGTCATGCCGAATCCCATCAAGCCCAACGGTGCGGGGTTAGCGAGTTTTGATTCCATTTGTCTCTCCTAAAAATAAGTCTTTCAAAACACACTTATTCCGGCTTTCCGCTGTCGGTGGGGCAGTGGAAAATGTGAGTGGTGGGTGTTTGGTGGAGTGTGGGTGTGTTTTGTGAATAGTGAACGCTCATTCAGCTAGATTAAAATGTGTTTAATTGCAAGCAATAAATTGCATGCAAAGAGTTTGGGTGTGTTTTCATTTGTTGTGCATGCAAAAGTGAATGTTTGACCAATGAGTTTGAAGGCGCTCACGATTGAATTCCTTTGTTGTTCAGCGAAAATAGTTTATTGTGTTAGAGCATGGAATAAATATTATATCAGATTGAGCTTAAAAGGGAAGAGGGAAATTCGGATGACCGTATCTGCTTTGACTCTTATCACACTCGGATTGCTGTTTATGGTCGGTTTCTTAGCGGACACCATAGGCAGGAATACCCCTATTCCCCGGGTTTCAATACTTATGGTTGCCGGATTTATGATCGGTCCGTCCGGATTTGATCTGCTCCCGGTATCCACCCAAAGCTGGATGCCTGTTGTTTCGGATATGGCTTTGGTTATGATCGGCTTTCTGCTGGGCAGTTCGCTGCAATATGCATCTTTGCGGCGCTCGGGCATGCTCGTGCTCTGGATTACCCTCGGAGTTGTGGTAGCAACAGCTGTGATCGTTGGTGGAGGATTATGGCTGGCAGGTATACCCTTACCGCTGGCACTTATTTATGGTGGAATAGCCCCGGCGACAGCTCCTGCTGCTACTGTGGATGTTGTCCATGAAGCCAATGCCAAGGGACGTTTTACCGAAATTCTGCTCAAGATTATTGCCCTTGATGATGCTCTCGGCCTGATTGTTTTCAGTCTGATGCTGGCTGCGGCACAGATGTTGTCCAGCGCTGGAGGCGGAAGCCTTGAGACTTTGGCTCACGGGGGTAAGGATATTGTTTTCGCAATTTTTGTAGGGGCTGTTTTGGGGGCCCCTATGAGCTATCTTACCGGATATTTGAAATCCGGTGAGCATACTTTGCTTGAAGCCTTGGGTATGGTTTGTCTTTGTGGCGGCCTTGCCATGTGGCTGGATGTTTCTTTCCTGCTGGCTGCTATGACCATGGGAATGGTGGTCGTCAATTTTGCTAAGCGTATAGATTGCTCCTTTTATTCAATACGTTCTATTGAGTGGCCTATTGTTGTTCTGTTCTTCTTGTTTGCCGGAGTAAATATCGAAATTGAGCATATCTACGTCAACCAAAAGCTGATTATGTTCTATATCCTGCTGCGGATTGTCAGCAGGTTTATGGGAGGGATTTTTGGAGCGAAAAAAGGCGGCGAGAATTTGTTTTTCGGCAAGTGGATGAGTATGGCCTTGATGCCGCAGGCCGGTATTGCCCTGGGGATGGCGCTTACTGCTGCACACAGGTTTGAAGAATTTGAGGCGGTGGTTTCGGTAATTGCAGCAACCACAATATTTTTCGAGATTGCCGGCCCGATTTGTACTCGCTTTGCTTTAAAAAAGGTCGGTGATATCACTCCGGGCGAAAAACGGAAGACTAAGCGGGAGGGGTGCTCTTTTTAATCCTTTCAGAGGGGAGGGCATGTGTCTGTTTCAGCTCTTACTTTGATGACATTGGGATTTTTGTTCTTTTTGGGATTGGTTGCTGATCTGATAGGTCGAAATACTCCTGTTCCACGTGTCTCAGCATTAATTGTTTTCGGAATTTTTATCGGGCCGGCAGGATTTAATCTCCTTCCAGTGTCGATTGGGAACTGGATGCCTATTGTCTCTGACATTGCTCTTGCCTCCATCGGTTTCCTGCTGGGTAATTCTTTTAATATCAAAGAAATACGTAAATCAGGTAAGACCGTATTATCCATATCTTTGTTCGTTGCAATGGTGACAGCTGTGGGGGTCGCAGGAGGATTGTGGCTTTTGGGGTGTTCTCTTCCTGTTGCTTTGATTTATGGAGGAATCGCTCCGGCAACTGATCCAGCCTCGACAGTGGATGTTATTAAAGAGTCAAAAGTCAAAGGAGAGTTTCCTGATACTTTGCTCAAGATTACAGCTATTGACGATGCTTGGGGACTCATTGTTTTCAGCCTGATGTTCGCTGCCGCGCAGATTGAGATGCTTGATGGAGGCGGGTTGCATACATTGCTGGGTGGAGTTTCGGAAATATTTATTTCTGTTTTTATCGGTGTAATCCTCGGTATTCCAATGAGTTTTCTTACAGGCCGGATACAATCAGGGGAACCCAGTCTTGTAGAGGGGTTGGGTATGGTTTTCATTTGCAGTGGTTTTGCCCTGTGGCTGGATGCCTCATATCTGCTTTCTGCAATGGTGATGGGAGCTGTTGTGGCAAATGTTGCCCGGCATCATGAGCGTCCGTTTTGCGCTGTCGAGGGTGTGGAGTGGCCCCTGCTGGTGATTTTCTTTATTTTTGCAGGCGTAAGTGTCCAGTTGGAATATTTTTTACAGCATTTGTTGTTGATCGTTATTTATATACTGTTGCGAATTGCAGGCCGTTTTATAGGTGCCTATTTTGGAGGTTTGTTTGCCGGAAAGTCTGCTTCATTCAGTGGATGGATGGGGATGTCATTAATGCCGCAGGCAGGTATAGCCCTAGGGATGGCACTTACTGCTGCCAACAGGTTTGAAGAGTTTAGGTCTGTTGTTTCGGTGATAGCAATGGCAACAGTATTTTTTGAGGTAGCAGGACCGATTTGTACCCGGTTTGCCTTGAATAGAGTTAAGGAGAGTGCTTCGGCTAAAACCGGAAGATGAACAGCAAGAAGTTTTCTTTTTAAACTTTAAACTCTTATGTTGTTATTGAAGAAGAAAGCAATATTGAGTAAATAGTAGAAAAAGAGTTTTACAGTTTATTAAAAGAGCTTGGAGTTTTCATGGATCAGAACAAGAGACGCAGGACCCGCGTGAATGCCGGATTCAGGGTCGTATTACACAAAGAAGACATTGATGCTTTTGTGGAGTCGCATAATCTAAGCTTGAAGGGAATTCTTTGTGACCCTGTAAAGGGCTTTTCTGTTGGTGATGAATGCGAAATTTCCATTCCGCTCTCTGAAGAAGCGATAATAAGAGTATGTGCTAAAGTGGTTCGCTCAGACGAAGACGGATTGGCTGCTGATTTTCATCACATGGATGAAGTCAGTTTTACTCACTTGCGCCGTTTGATTCAATTCAATGCAGAAGACGCGGATACTATTGATAGTGAGCTTACTTCGCCCGCTTTTGATGTTTGATTGCGGGGATGCACAGGGTGGCAGGCTTGAATAGACACATTTCGTAGGTACGGGCCACCTTCTTCGCTTTTGCAGAAGAAAGGCCGCAGTCTACAAGTCTACAGTATATGTGGAGCGGATTGAAGATATGCTCCATGAAGGCGATAAATCCAACTTTCATTTTTTCGGACAGTCCCTGTTTAAATTAATCCCTGATTTAAGAAAGCCGAAAATGAACAAAAATAATTTTTCAGTCAACTATTGCGTTTGTCATAGCGCTATTGCACTGTTTCCGCTTCGAATCCTCGTAAAAACATAGTTGAAATAACCAGTATTGCTGCTGCCACCACTGCCCCGGCATAGAAAACTGCCTCCAAGCTGAATCCGGAATAAACCAGACCCATAAGGATCGGGGCTATTGTCTGGCCCGCCCGCAGCAACATCCCGTTTACGGACATAAATACAGCGCGTTGTTCCATAGGTGCGATTGCCGTGAGCATGGACATGGAGTTAGGCATATTCAGCCCTTGCCCCAGCCCGAACATACAGACCGGTAAAATACACCACAAAGCCGACTCCGCAGCAGGAAGCATGATCATTGCCGCTCCGTATGCAAATGCGGAAAGCGATATCATCAGCGGTTGGGACATGAAATGGGCCAGTCTGCCCATTTGTGACGCAGCCAGTGCGGTTATGAATGAGGCACTGGAAATTACCAGTCCGATCATGAGCGGGGAAGCATGGAAGCGTGAATTAAGCAGCAGGGGCAGGTAAGTGACAATCGGTCCGTAGAGGATGATGAAAGTAAGCAGGGAAATAGCGAAAAGACTTAAAACCTCTTTGCTGCGCATACCTGCAAAGGCGGCTTTCATGTACCGTTTGAAATTCTCACTTGATGAGGGTTCCGGGTTGTCCAGCTTGAAAGCAACCACCCATGCCAGAGGCAGTGCCACGAGTGAAAGCAGGAAAGGTGCTTCCCAACTGATTTGAGCCAGTATCCCGCCAATGGCAGGGAAGATAGCTGTGCCCATACTCAGGACTCCTGCATTTAGGCCCATAGCTTTGATTCTGTCCTTGCCGCTGAAAAGGTCACCGATGATGGTCAGGTTGATTACCCCGATGGCAGCCGCACCAATTCCTTGAATAAAGCGAACTAGAAGCAGGGAATGGAAATCTTTAGTAAAAAAGCAGGCTGTGCCGGCAAGTCCGAATATTATAAGTGAGGGGACTAGTATTTTTTTGCGGCCCAATCGGTCGGCGAAGATTCCGGCCAAGGGTGCGAAGAGAATTCCGGGAAGGGTGAAGATGGTGAAAATCAGCCCGATTGTTGATGCAGAGATTCCGAATTCCCGGATCATTTCAGGCAGGGCCGGAATAATGCTGGAAACACCCATGATAGCCATGAGGGTGACAGCGAAAACTATCTGTAAGTTCTTGTTTTTATATAAAGCTTCCATCAGCGAATAGTCCTTTGGGGTGATGTGAACAAAGAAAGCTACTCTCAATCGGGACGCTTAGCAACTGCCGCGAAAGCTTAAAGATGTTTATTCCTTATAAAAATATGGAATTACATGTTGTTGTGGGGTAATAATGCTTTATGCCAGTATCAAATAATGATTATCAATACAGTCCATTTCTGTTCAAGCTTTACCATTTTTTCAAAAATAGTCCGTCTAAATTCACGGTTCTACTTGGTTTTTTGGTTGGCCAGATATTTATCAGCCCTATTGCCGGTCATTCTTTGTTCCTACAGCAGGTCCTTTATTTTTATACTTATCTGGTATTGATCTCTGCTGTTTCGGCAATTGTAGTTAAGAAAAAACAACTTTATTTTTATTTCGGACTTTACGGAATCTCGCTGGTAAGTTCCATCCTGTTTTTTAAGACTCGCTCCATGCTGTGGCTGGCAGGAAGCGAAGCTGCTGATATGCTTATGTTGATGATTGCCATCTGGGGTATTCAGAATTTCATGTGGCGGCAGAAAAGGGTCACCCGTGATTTAATTTCCGGTGCAATCTGCATCTATATGCTGGCGGGGCTGGCCTGGGCTGATGCATACAGCCTGTGTGAAATTTTCCGTAACGGGTCTTTTTCCGGAATTGATCTTGGAGATAACGTCTTCGCCATTCGCGGGGCCTTAACTTATTTCAGCTACGTAACCATGCTCACCGTAGGGTATGGTGATATCCTGCCAGTATCATATATGGCTCGCTCCCTATCTATTTTGCAGGGTCTTTTCGGTCAGATGTACTTGGCCGTTTTTATTGCCGGAATTCTCGGCGCATTTTTATCTCAGAAAAACCTAGGCTCTTCCGGCGAAGCGCAACAAGGGCCTGACGAAATAGATCAGTCTTAAGCCCAGCCGCTGAAATCGCTTAACTGACCTTTCTTGATATTGCCGAACTGCTCCTCTTCTTCAGTGCCGTAAAGTTCTGTTACCTTTACCGGAGAGTAGAGGGCCTGTTGGGTTACGCTGTCCTGAAGCGCAAGGGTCATGGGTATCTCCGGCATGGGACCCAGTTCAATGTTGCCCAGGTGCTTTGGTCTGACCGGATTTGATTTTAAACTATCCTGATAGGCCTGTTCATCCTCAACCGTGGTGTACGATTTGCCGGAGAGTTTTTTTACTCCCAGTTCTGATCTCAGGGCTTCAAAATATGCTTCACCGCTTTCGAACAGATATTTGGAAAAATCATCTTTTTTACTTTTGTTGGCTTTGTTCAGCTTATCCACCATGGCTTGGGTGGGCGAAGCTATTTCGTCATTTATTCTTTCATAGGCCGCGGCAGTATTGTCCTTGTCTTCCTGTCTGGAATTTTCATCTCCGCCGAAGATGTTGTCACGGGCATGCTGGGCTGTGGCATGGGTAACGCTTTCAGCCGTTTCAGAGTAGCGGTTGCGTCCTGCGTTTTTCAGGTTGCCTTTGGACTGTTCCGCTCCTGTGCTGATGGTGGAGCTTACTCTTTTCGCTAGATTTTTGTCGTTGATATCGTATTCAGCTGAAGCTTTCTTAGCACGTTCAATGGCGCGCTGCACGTATGGCAGGGCGCTTTCCGGATCCTCTCCTTTATCGTATGTAGTGCGGTGCTCAGCCACATACATTTCCTTGAAGCTGTCACGCATTTTGTTCCAGAAACTGTCTTTAACCGAGTTGGCTAAGTTCTGGACTTGCTCAATGACCTTATCTTTGTCACCGGTAAAGAATTTATCGATGATTCTTTCAGCATTTTTGTAGTCCTGACCTTCGATAGCTGCAGTCAGTTCTTTAATATGTTTGTCATATTCAAGACCGGACTTACCGGAGAGAACATTTTCGTTACCCTCTTTGAAAATTTTCTCTAGTCCGGACTGAAGTTCGTTGGATTTTTCGTCAACTATTCCTGCAATTCGCAGTTCAATCTTTTCCCATTCAACCGGAGTAATTACGGTAAGCTCTTCTTTACCGTTGACGGATTTGTTTGTTGAAGTTTTAGCGGAGTCCTCTTCAACTTTGCGGGAAGCTATTTCTTCCTGACGGGCGCGGAAATTAAAAGAACCAACTGAGCTTTGAGCGTTGGAATTGATCTGCATGGTTTCCCTCGTTTAAATTTCTTTGTCGATTGAAGAAAGGAGATCCTCAGTGGTTGATGTTGAATATTTTGCTATGTTAGCGAGATCGTTCTGCAACTGGAGCTGGGAAGCTTCGGATATACTATCCTCAATTGGGCGTAGCAGCGGTTTATCCGCTATGGCTAAGAAATGATAATTGGGATTGGCGGATGCGGCGTCAGATTGAACTTGATTCGTTGCCTGCTTAACTGTTCTGGGAGTGCCGGAAAGTTGCAGCTCATAGAATTTTTCTTCGAAAGAGTCGGCACGACCTCGCATATATTCTGTGAATCTGTCACCTTTGCGGGTGTTTTGATGGGTTAGTCTATCAAGTTGTTCTTCCGTAATATTTTCGTCCCTGCGAAGCTCGTTAATATCTTTAAGTTTGATCTCATCTTCATCATAGTTAGAGTCATCGGTGTTGAAAATCTTGCCTTTTGCGTAAGTAGTTGCTGCGTGGGTTACACTGTATGCACTTTCAGAGTACTGGTTCTGTCCTGCATTTTTCAGTTTACCTTTTGCGTGGGCAACAGCGCCATTACGGGTGGCTTTAACTATATCACCAAGTTCCTCGGACGAGAATTTCTCGACTTCGTTGCGTGCTTCTTCAATGGACATCATGGCGAGGTCGAAAGTCCCCAAGTCATCGCGCAGTTCACCATTTACGAACATGGTCCATTTCAGGCCGTCATTTTTCAGATATCCAAACGAATCTTCCATAGTCTGCCAGAAGTTGTCCTCGGCAGCTTTGGCAAGGTTCTGGACGCGGTTGATAATAGTTTCGGTGTCTCCATTATAAAATTTGTCGATCAACTTTTCAGCGGTCTTAAAATCCTGTCCTTGAATGGCCTTGGTCAGCTCATCAATATGTTTCTGGTATTCAGCGGTATTTCTTCCAGCCAGCAATTGTTCTCCATTATCGAATATTTTGCCTAACTCTTTATGTAGAAATTTGGAGGATTGGTTCATTGCCTTTTCAAGCTGGAATTTGACGTTATTCTGCGACATCCTCAGGCCGTTTTTTTCGCGGTCGGCGGTAATCTTTTCTGGAGTGCTTAATTGCTCCTGATCTGTCTTGCCGAGTTTAAAAGAACCAGCCTGCATCTGGTTGGATTGATTGAATCCCTGAATGCGCATGATTATTTATCCTCCTGAACTGATCCGGATAAATATTCTTCCCATTTGGCCTGCTGGGTCTTATATTTTTCTATCGCATCGGTTTTATGCGTATTGTTCTTTTTTGACTGCTTATGCAGGAGCTCGTTGCTGATTTCATTTTGTAACTGTATTTGGTCTTGTTGCGCTTTGACCAACGGTTGCGTTGGAGTCGTAAGTGATGTTTGCGCTGACTCAGCTGTCTGCTGTCCTAAGGCGCCGTCTGCTGTGATCAATCCAGATGTTTTATCCGGTGTTTTCTGCTCTTCTTCACCTTTTTTTACCAGCATAGCAGTGCTTTTCAGGGTTCCATAAATTGAGTAGAAACGTTTAACCCGTTCCTCTGCGTAATCGTGAAATGTGTCCGTCTTACGCGTGTTACGGTGCTTTAGTCTCTCGATTTGTTCCTGATTGAGCTTTTCGCCGGGTTCAAGCGCATATATATCGGCTAGTTGTTCTTTGTCTTCCTTGATGACGGTATCGTTAGTATTAAATATTCTGTTGCGGGAAAATTCAGCCGCTGAAGCTGTGACACTTACTGCATCCTCAGAGTATTTGTTACGTCCGGCATGCTCCAGTTTTACTTTGGCATTATCAACTGCTGCTTTGCGGATGGAATCGGTAATTCCAGAAAAATCCTGATCTGAAAAAGGGTCAACCTCTTCTCTCGACAGCCTTAAAGCCAACAGGGTCATCTCTTTCATGGTAATTTTTTCATAGGTCTTACCATCGTATCTGAAATTATACTGAGGACCTCCTCCCGGCAAAGCTTCAATCCCTTCTTGTAATGCGTTCCAGAATTTGTCTTCAGTTGCTTCGGCCAGCATTTTTATTTTGCCAACGATCTTATCGGTGCTTCCGCCGAAGAACTTGTCTATAAGCTTTTCTGCTTTTTTGTAGTCCTGTAGCTGAATTGCTTCGGATAGCTTTTCGATATGTTTGTCGTATTCTTTACTGGTCCTGCCAGCCAGTGTGGACTCTCCATCTATGAATATTTTGGATAATCCTTCATGCAGAAATTTGCAGGAATCGTTTATGGCCATTTCAATTGTAAAACCGAGGTCTGTTTGCGGAATATTTTTATTGTTTTTTATGCTCTCTTCGAGTTTCTTTTTTTCGTCAGCAATTTTATCCGCATTTTTCTTTTTGAAATCATCGGCAATTGCTTTGAAGTCGAAAGTGGAATTTGTTTGTCCGAATGATGAGATACGCATAATGAGTGCTCCTTTGCCTTAAATCTTACGGCTGAAGGATGAATAGTTGGAAGAATTCGCGTTGTTTTGGATTGATTTGTAAACGTTCATGCTGCGCCCGACATAGCCCTCTATGGCTCCGGTAAACAATGTGGAGACGTCATCACGGAATGAACGCCAGTCTTCATTACCCACAAAGTCAGCAGGCTTGTTCATTTCATAGGTTTGTTTATCTTTGCCGGAGAGTTCTTCAACGTAAATGGATGGTCCGTCACGCCTTGTCTTAGATGTCAGTTCTTTTAGTTCATCGACGACGGTTGCACCCATCTTGCTCAGTTGCTGTGAGAATTTGCTGTTAGATGAAATGCCTAATCCGGCACTTCTGCTCAGCTGTTCATTAGAAATTGTCTGGCCGGAAGTAGACTCCTGTATATCGGCAAAAGTCATGTAACGTAGGATGCGCATTGAACTGGTGTTGTTCTTCTGCTCTTCAATGCGCGAGGTCATATTAAGTTCCTGATCAGCCAGCTTGTCGGCAGCTCCATCTACCCCGTAGAGAGTATGCTTGGTGTATAGAGATGCGGCTTGCACTGCATTTTTAGCTTGCGTTTCTGCCGAGTCTTCCGATGCTTCATTGCTAGCTTCACGGATTGTACGGGCAGCATAATCCACTGCGTCTTCACGGACTTCGTCAATCAGATCAGAGAAATCCATGTCCTTAAGGGAACCGGTTTTCTGTCTGGCATTTTCAATTGCCCGCTCCACCAGATCATAGCCTGAAATCCCCGTTTCTTCCTGTATTCCATCAGAAAGGGTCAGTCCTTGAGCCTGTCCCATCTGACCGAGGACCTTTCGCATGTCGCCCCAAAACTTGTCCTCAACCTGAGTCAGAGTCTCTTCTATCTTGTTGATGACCAGTTCAGAATCGCCGTTGTAGAATTCTTTAAGAATTTTTTTGGCATTATCGAAATCCTGACCTTCAACGGCGCGGGTCAGTTCATCAAGGCTATTATTGTATTCAACCTCTGATTTCCCGGAAAGGAGTTTTGATTTGTCTTCCTCAAAAATTTGGCTGATTTTGTAGCCAAGATAGGCAGCGTTTTGCTCCACTACTTTCTGGATAGCGGCTTCAGGATCAAAAAGTTTTTTCTGTTCAGGTTGGGCTTGTTCCGGCGCACGGTTAGTAGCTGAGGTGCACAACTCTCTTTTGTCATCGATAGCTTGGCAAAAATTCTGGAAGGCTTTCTCTTTGGCTCTGCGCGCACGAAAAGTGTTATTCATCCGCTCAAGGTGCGAGTTGGGATCGTAGGTAGTGGCATTAGTGCCTAATGTTGAGCCGATACGCATTTCCAAGCCTCTGAAATTTGGTTAAAAGCGGGTCTTGTATAGAGTAAATAATCGGCTGTTCTTGAGAAAACTTTATATTGGTATGATAAAAATATAGATAAAAATAATTAATCCATTCATGGCACAATTATCGGACAAAAAAATAGGACAGGCGGTTAAGCCTGTCCTACTAAATGAATATGGTAAATCTAATGCGCTGGCGGCGAGGCCCTGTTAAAAAGTTTTGAAAAGTCCTGAGAAAACTTTTGCAAAAGTTCTTTGGCCCCCGGAGGGCCGCCGGAGGCATACTTAAAGAGCAGCGTCTAAGAGCAGATTATCGCGGTGAATTGCTTCAGGGTAGGGGCATTTGCCGAGAATCGACTCTATCTCACAGGACTTGCAACCCATAATTTTGATGATGTCTGTAGAGTTATAGCATGATAACCCAACAGCCAGTGATTTGCCTTCCTTGTTAACCACTCGAACAAGCTCCCCGGCCTTGAATTTGCCGTCTACTTCTATAATGCCTGCGGGAAGCAGACTCTTTCCTCCGGAAAGCAGTGCCTTCTGTGCTCCGTCGTCAATGACGAGATCACCTGCGGGGTCACAATGGTAAGCCAGCCAGTATTTGCGGCGGGAGACTGATTTTTCATCAGGGACAATCCACGTACCGCGCTCTTCGCCGTTAAAGATGCGCTCAATGATCATGCGGTCTTTGCCCGCAAGGATCAGGGTCGGCACGCCGAGCTGAGCTGCACGGTTGGCTGCACGCATTTTGGAGAACATACCACCGGAACCAACGGCGGTCTTGCCGTCGCACATGGCGTCCAGATCGAGGTCATGGATATTCTCAATGCAGGCCAGAGGCTTTGCATCAGGGTTCTTGTCCGGGTTTTTGTCGAAAACACCGTCAGCAGAAGTGAGGTTGATAAAAAGATCTGCTTCAACAACGTTTAAGATCAGGCTGGCGAGGGTGTCGTTGTCACCGAATTCCAGTTCCTGAACTGCGACAGTGTCGTTTTCGTTGATGATGGGGATAACCCGCCATTCAAGGAGTCTTGAAAGGGTGTTGCGGGCATTTAAGAAACGGTCGCGGTGCTTGAGGTCATCGCGGGTAAGCAGAACCTGCGAGGTCACCAGACCGAAACGGCGGAAAGTCTCGTCATACTCATGCATGAGCCGGGACTGACCAATGGCCGAGGCTGCCTGGCGCGCAGGCAGGTCATCCAGCTTTGCGCCGGACGGGATGGAGTTTCGTCCGGCAGCAACCGCACCGGACGAGACGAGGACTATGTCGACCCCGCGTTCGTGCAGGGTCGCCAGCTGATCGGCAAGACGGCAGATCAGGCCGAGGTTGATTCCCTCAGCCGTGGTCAGAACCGCACTCCCGATTTTTACAACAATGCGTTTAGCTTCCTTAAGAGTCTGAATCCTGTTGCTCATCCTGGTCATTTTCTTCCTCTTGATTCATTGCCTTGAATCTGTCCCACATGTCACTGAGGAGTTCTTGAACCCCGTCACTGTGAAGGGCGGATATGAAGTAAATTTTAATCCCTGCTTCTTCGGCCTTGCCCTTGATTGCCTCAAGGTCCTCCTCGGAGAGAAGGTCGATTTTGTTGATGACCCTCAGCTGGGTTTTATTGGCCATTTCTTCATCAAAGATACGCAGTTCTTCATCAAGCATGTTGAACCCTTCAAAGGGGGCTTCAAGGCTCAGATCTTCTGCACTGAGGATATGAACAAGGAATCTGGTACGTTCCACGTGTTTGAGGAAGCGGTGACCAAGTCCATGTCCTTCGCTGGCACCTTCAATCAGGCCGGGAATATCGGCGATGACCAGCTTGTTACCCATGTCATCATCTACCACGCCGAGGTTGGGCACGAGGGTAGTGAATGGGTAAGCTGCGATTTTTGGTTTCGCAGCTGAAATTTTGGAAATAAAGGTGGATTTACCTGCGTTCGGCAGACCGAGCAGACCTACGTCCGCAATGATCTTGAGCTGAAGGCGGATGCGTTTCTCTTCGCCGGGGAATCCTTCTTCAGCCTGACGCGGGGCCTGGTTGGTGGAGGATTTGAAGTGGATATTTCCGCGTCCGCCGTCACCGCCTTTGCAGATAACCATTTCACGACCTTCTACGGTCAGGTCGGCGATGAGTTTTTCGCTGCCGTCTTCAGTATTCACTTCGTAAACGAGTGTACCGAGCGGGAGATCAATGATCAGGTCATCGGCACCTTTGCCGTATTTGTCCCGACCCTGGCCTTGTTCACCATTTCTGGCTTCGTAAACTCGTTTGAGCCTGAAGTCGTAAAGGGTCAGCAGCTTGGAACTTCCCCGGAAAATGAGGTCGCCACCTTTACCGCCGTCACCGCCACTGGGACCGCCCTTAGGTATAAATCTTTCTCTGCGGAATGCCACGCATCCGTTGCCGCCTTTACCGGAACGAACCGTAATTGTTGCTTCATCTATAAATTTCATAGGAGTAATTGATGCGCTGTGCGCTTTTATAGGTGATTTCGCCTCCGGCAGCCAAAGGAAATTGTTTCCCTTGGAATCCTTGAGGGTAGGTCATTGGGTGTGATCGCTAAATTAGCGTAGGAGGAGAAGTATATCTCCCGTTAAGTTTTTTGAAAATCCTTAACTCATTTGGTTCTTAAATAATGCAAAAGACCCAAACACGAAAAGGCAGGGGACGCATTAAGTAATGCGACCCCTGCCTGAAAAAAGCTTTCGCCTGATGTCTAGGCTTCTGCAGGTACGATGTGTACTCTGGTTTTTACGCGGTTTTTGCGAATGTACTTTTCGTACTTCACAACACCGTCAACCAGTGCAAACAAAGTCCAGTCTTTACCGGTGCCAACGTTTTTACCAGCGTGGACTTTACTACCAACCTGGCGAACGAGAATGTTGCCAGCCAGTACTTCCTGACCACCAAAACGTTTTACACCACGTCTTTGGGCATTACTATCGCGACCGTTCTTCGAGCTACCGCCCGCTTTCTTATGAGCCATTATTAGCCTCCTTAGTAGGTTCTGTCGTCAAGCTTAAGCCTGAATGGCTTCCACTTTGATTCTTGTGTAGTCCTGACGATGACCCTGTTTGGTCTGAGAGTCTTTCCTGCGTCTTTTCTTGAAAACAACGATCTTTTTGTCACGACCGTGTTCTACAACAGTGCAGGAAACCTTCGCACCTTCAACATAAGGAGCGCCGATTTTAACGTCTTCGCCCTGACCGATAAGAAGAATTTTATCCAGATCGACTTTTGTGCCTGCTTCAGCGTCCATTTTCTGGACATTGAGTTCCAGACCTTCTTCAACGCGGAACTGCTTGCCGCCAGTCTCAATTATTGCATACATTTTTAACTTACCTCCGTCACGTAAGAGAGGGGAAGATATTCGTATCTAGGTTAAAAAGTCAAGTAGCTTTTAAACTTTTTTTTCAGAATCCGCTATCGACCCCAGAAGTTGCATTACGGGAGGATGGTTGCCCTTACTATTTCGTATTACCGGGCAATTGCGTCCCATGCACTCTTTATTATTTTTCATTTGATCACACAGTATATGCGCATCAGCCTGTAACCGCAAGCCCAGGACCTCTTCGGATACCTGTGCGGCGGCTTTCAGGGCCAGCCAGCAGTCACGCTGGCAACAACGGGCGGCTTCAATGTCTGCAATCAATTTAAGGGCTGCGAGGGTCCCTTTCTGGGCAATGGAGCGTTCAGACGCTGTTAACGGGGTTGCTTCCAGTATTGCACTCATGGCCGCACCTACGCCGATGGCTGCACCGCAGACTCCCATGAATCCGCAGAAGCCTCCGGCAACTTTTGCGCCGCGTGATATTGCCGTATCTATGACCTTGTCGTCAATACCCCCGCCGCAATTTCTGTAAGCGGTTGTAATTACACCGGGAACAAGGGCGTGATGCTCAGGTCCGTGCATGGGGATGGCCGGATGACTGCGTGCTTTCTTGAGCAATTCAATCATATCCGTCTCCGTGCTGGACTTCAGCAGATGGGGGAGAACTTCCATTCCGTCTTCGCTGTGGCATTTATCACATACAAAGTGTCCGTTTGCACAATGTCCGTTTGCCTCATGCGTTTCTCCGCAGAAAGCGCAGATCATTTCGCGGTACGATGTCAGATATTCAAGTTCCGCTCCGCAAACCATGCATCCTTCCATGCTTTTCAAAGAAAACTTTGAGTGGCCGGTGTCTTTCTTGGTTTCAGTTTCCGGCTTGTCAAAGGAATCCGGTGTTGGGCAGCAGCATGAGCCACCGATAAAAATATTATCTACCGCGCCTTCATTATTTATTATGAATAACTGTTCTCCGAGCAGGTTCGCTTCCTGTTCTGGTATTTCCATTACGCTGCCGGGAGTCAGGATGGCTCCGCTGGCGGTGATGGCGGTTTTAAGCGGTCCACGGTAGACGGTCTTGACCATTTCGTCATTGAGCGGTTTGCGTGCTGAGAATGTCAGGGAAAAGAATTGGTGTCCGCCCACTGTGCGGTAGGGAAAACGTTTGATCATTATCAGTGATTCAAATCCCGCTTCTTCCAGAAGTCCGCAGAGGTTCTTCTGGGTCTGGGCTCCGGCAATGCATTCACCGTGTAAGGTGTCGTCATTGCGGATTTCCGGTCCGGGTTCAGTTTCGCAGACCACGTCTGATATGGTCAGTCTGCCTCCGGGCTTAAGAACCCTGAACATCTCGGAAAAAGTGAGTCTTTTATCGGTGGAAAGGTTGAGCACACAGTTGGATAGCAGCAGATCGGCACTGTTCTCTTCGATAGGCAGGGTTTCAAGGTAGCCCTTGCGGAAATCCATGTTGTCGTAGCCGAGTGATTCAGCCACTGCAGCTTGTCCTTTGCGCGCATGAGCCAGCATGGGCTCAAGCATGTCGACTCCGGTTACCTTTCCATTCGGTCCTACCTGCTTGGCGGCGATGAAACATTCAATTCCCCGTCCGCTGCCGAGATCTACCACATGTTCACCTTCTGAAATTCCGGCATCCATGACCGGAGAACCGCATCCGTAACCACGGAAACGATACTGATCAGGGATATGGGCCATGAGAGCTGGATCGTAGCAGGCCGGATTAAGGATGTCTTCTTTGGCTGTGTCTGCTGCTTCAGTGTAGAAATCTTTCACCACCGCAAGGCTGTTGTTTCCGGCTACAGCCAGAAGGCAGTTAGTGTGGGTAAGGGCTACTGCGCCGTGTCCGGAACAACGATCCAGCTTGTCACCCATTTTGAGCAGCAGCTGCGGGCTGTCATGTTGTTTCGATTCCGTAGCTTTTCGGGCGATCAGTTCAAGGGCCAACTTTTCGTAGAGAGCACTGTAAGGATCATCTCCGATGAAACTTCCTTTGTGCATATAACTGTGGTCGGTATCTCCGCCTCCAAGGATTAATTTGAAGGGTGTTTCAAGGTTTTTACCACTGCTTTTACGCAGCTCGCCAAGTATAGAGCTTTGCTTCCATGCATGTTCTAAATTACCATTAATGCAGGTTGATAGCTTTTCAATATCAACAGTAGCTGCTGACGGGTAAATTTTTTCATCCGGACCGATTGCGATAGATTCCCACCCGGCTGTTGAACCATCATGTATGGTCCCGCAGGGAGCGAAAATCATGCTTTTGACAGCTTCAATATTATCAATGGTCACCCCGGTCCGTTCGCCGGTTTCCCACGCTTTCAGCAGGTGAGTGTAAATTACATCCGGCTCGACAAATTGCTCTGATTCACCACGGCCACGCACAAAATACCACATGAAATGGACGTTGGAGGCTCCGGTTTTAGCAGCGAAATCTACAACATCTTTCATTTCCAACACATTGTCTTTGGTCACGCACATGGACAGGGTGAAAGGGATTCCTTTAGCGGAAAGCCATTTCAGTGATTTTTCAAGAGCAGCGAACATGCCATCGCCGCGTAATTTGTCGTGGGTTTTGCCGATGCCGTCTACACTGATTTGTAAGTGTAAGCGGTTGAAATCATAACTGTGTCTGGAGAAGAATTTTTCCACGGCCAACCCGTTGGTGAGTACGGCTACGTGGCTGGATTCGATTTCCAGCATGCGGGTCAGGATTTTATCGAGTCCTTTGTGGACTAGTGGTTCTCCGCCAGTGAGGGCGAACATTTTACAACCCAAAGCTTCCGCCTGAGCAGTCAGTTCCAGAACCCGTTCTGTAGCAAGTTCGCGTTTGGCCTGCGGGGAAGAGGAGAACAGGCAGTGGGAGCAGGACATATTGCAATTGTCGGTGATATGGAACCATAGTTCACGCAGGGTGTCCGTTTTCAGCAGCTCATATCTTCCGGGGTACACAGCTTCATTGTTGTCGGGCAGACGCATCAGGAAACGTTTGTCGTCAATTGTGAGGTCCTGTAAAAGCTCCGGTCCTTTATTTTTCAGCATGGTGCAGAGCAGTGCGTCACCTTTTGGGGTGGGAACAAACCAGTCCGGTGATTCGGGCCTGATATATATAGGAGTTTCGTTGTGAATAATACGGGTCCATTCAGCTATATTAAAGGACAATTCCTATCTCCTTGAAAATATGTATTTGGAAAACTTTGGGTAAAAAATAAATTTTACCTATATCTGAGACTTAGATCAAGGCCCGGGAAAGGGTCATTACTTCTACACGGGCGGCTCCGGCTTCAAGCAGAGTGCGGGCACATTCATCCACTGTGGAACCTGTGGTGTATACATCGTCTATGAGTAAAATTCGTTTGTCAGCTACGATGGAAGGGGAAGCAGTAAATGCTGTGTGAAGATTTGTTCGACGTTCAGCGCCGCTTAGTCTGGTTTGCGGAATGGTTTTTCTTTCCCTGATCAGGGCTTGCTCGGAAAGGTCTGTTTTGAATGTGGTGGCGGCAAAGCGGGCAAGAATCATGGATTGGTTGAAACCGCGTTCTCGCAATCGTGAAGAGTGCAAGGGGACAGGAATTATCAGATCCGGGTGGCTGTCTTTTGGCAAATCAGCACATAAAGAAGCAATGAACTGTCCGAATATTTGGTTGTAACCGTATTGATTGCTAAATTTCCAATCCAGCAGCATTTGCCGCAGCAATCCTTGGTGCATGCCATAGAAATAAAGTCTGCTGAAATTGCGGGGGACAGTTTGGCAGCTTATACAGGGTAATTTGTCTGCATCAGGTGAATTGTGCTCATTACCGCAGACCATGCAGATGTTTTCCGGTTTTGCTTCCATTGAGGCGAGACATGGCCTGCATAGTCCCTTCTCTGCATGGATTTTCAGGCAGGCCGGACACCGTCTTTCGGCAAATGCCTTTTTAAAGCTCTCCAGCGCGTTGAAAGGAGACAGGTATCGCAGAATCTGGGCGAACATTGCTTAAACTGTCGGAAGGAATTCTTTAACTTTGCGAAAGACATCCTCTTTCATGATCGGCTTGAGCAGGATGCCGTTATAGCCACATTCTAAGCAGTGGGTCAGTAGATTAGGGTTGTCTCCGGTAGTCATGGCGATGACTGGAATCTTCATTCCTTTTTTGCGTATTTCTGTGACGACTTCGGTACCGTCCATCTCAGGCATATGAACGTCCATGAAGGCCATGTCAAAATGCTTTTCCGACAGCAGTGATAAAGCCTCGCGTCCATCTTCTGCAAAGGAAGGTCTAATGCCTAGCTTGCCGAGATAGGTTTTGAGCACAAGTCTGACCGGAGCTGAGTCTTCAGCCACCAGAACGCGTAAATCAGGAAAGGAAAAATCAGTCATGATTCATAAACCTCTGCCATGCTTCTTTTCCATGCTGAATGATGAGTGCGCACTTTTCAGCATCAATGCTCAAGTCCTGCGGTTCGTCTATCCCTTTGAATACAACAGCGGGTTGGAGTTCAACCTTGAAGAATCTGAGGAAGAACTTAAGCGAAAGCTCCGCGCCCTCAAACAGTTTCTCGCCCTTGGGCCTTCCGGCCAGAAGACATGCATAGGCAGGGCGTTTTTGCAGGCTGTTCATTACCGGAGATTTTCCGGTTGCGGCTTCAAAAGCCCACTGACCCCGGTCTATGAAGGTCTTCAACCTTGAGGGCAAATGGTAAAAGTATATAGGAGAGGCAAAGAAAGTGAAAGGGGCGGAAATTATTTTCTCGTACAATTCCTGCGCCCCGTCTTTATCAGCGAAGATACAGCGGTTGTCCGCTGCTGTGCGGCATTTCAGGCAGCCGATGCAATGCTCGAAATCCATATCGCCGAGGGTGACAATTTCTGCGTCACCGCCAGCGGATCGGATTCCTTCAAGAAAAAGGTTTACGGCAAGGTCGCTGTTGCCTTTTCTGTGATGGCTGCATTTGAATAATACCGGTAGTTGTTTCATCTTTAATCGTTATTTTTGGCCCGTGGTGTTTTACTGTGGAAAACCGCGCGAACATGATCTTCCTCTTCAAATGTTTCAAGGGTCCATTCGGGCAGGATTTCCAGTTGATGGTAAAGCTGCTCGACAGTTCCTTTATCCACAAGGGCGGTTATTTCATCGGTCCGCGCAAAACGGAGGTACCAACCTACCTCCAGTCCTACGCCTCAGCACTTGTTGCGGACATCAACGATTTTCTTCTCGTTCATTTTGTCCTCCGCTTAGATATGAACCCCGCTGAAATAGGGGTTGTGATTCATTTCATCGCCAACGCTGGTGGAAGGTCCGTGTCCGGCAAAGAGTTCGGTTTCAGCCGGAAGGGTGAAGATTTTCTCTTTAACTGAATTCAGCAGTTGTTCAGTGTCGCCGTAGGGGAAATCAGTTCTGCCGATGGAGCGGCGGAAAATGAGGTCACCTACGATTGCAGATTTTAGAGCCGGGAAATGGAAAGTCAGGCTGCCCGGAGTGTGTCCGGGAGTGGAGTAAATATTACATTCCAGACCGATAAGCTCGGTTTCTCCTTCGCCGATGTGCTCACTTTCAAAGTGCGGAACTTCCGGGAATCCCATCAGACCGCCGCGTCCAACCTGTGTGTCCATGAGCACGAGGTCATCATTGGAGGCGTATATGGATTTTCCGGTAGCATCAGCCAATGCGCGGTTGCCGAGGATATGGTCAAAGTGGAGATGGGTGTTCAGGATGCGGTCCAGCTCTACTCCAGTCTTTTTCAGATAGGAAAGTACCGGGGTCGGGTCGCCGCCCGGATCAATAACCAGCGCTTTGTTTTCATTGACGATTACAAAACAGTTGGTCTCAAGGGGACCGAGGGGAAAAATCTTGATTTCCATTAAAAATCCTCCAACATATATTCTGAGAGTTCGTTTCTTTTTGAGCTGCCCTGCTGATCCGGGTGACCGAGGGCGATTACTACTTGCAGTTCATAGCGTTCGGCAGGAAGGTTCAGAACTTCCAGCACTTGATCCTGCTGATTGATTATCTCGCCGAGCCAGACAGTTCCCAGTCCAAGTGAATGGGCGGCCAGCATCATGTTTTGAGTGCATGCTCCGGCACCCTGATGATCTTTCATTTCGCTGTACATGGCCTGTTTATCGAGAAATATACAGAGCAGTACCTTCGCGGCTTTAACGATATGACCGTACTTGGTGCATTCCGCAAGCGGTTCGACCCGTGCGTCATCGTCATGGATGACCAGAAAGCGGTAAGGCTGGTTGTTCAGCCCGCTGGGTGTCCAGCGTCCGGCTTCCAGAATAGCAGTCAGGTCTTCTTTTGATACTGGTTCAGCAGTAAATTTCCTGATGGAACGGCGTTCAAATATAGCTTCAAGAACAGGATTGGTCTTAGGCATATATACTCCTGTCTTTAGAAGGGAACGCCGCGGAAAATATTGATTTTATCGATGGCTCGATCGAATTCCTTGGGGTTGAGCTCCCGGTTGAGGTCATCGTCGAAATCCTTAAAATTGGCTTTCAGTTGGATAGCCTCAGCTTCCTGCTCATCGATTTTACCATCCTTGTTGACATCAGCTTCTTCAAATGAAGGGATGGGCTGTCTTATTTCATACTTATCAATGATGGCACAGCGAATATGTCTTCCATCTGTATCGTAGGTAACATCAATAAAAGTACCGGGATCAACATAAAGTTTGGTACAGGTATCTCCAGAATAAAGATCTTTACCGTTCTTGGATTCAAGGGCCAGCTTAATTTTGGCTTTGCCGCCTTTCTTATCAAAGCAGTCTTTATTGTAGAGTGCGTTGCAGGTGCAGTCTGCAATTGTCTTGGTGTTGATGCGTCCGAATTTGTAGTCGTTGGACTTGCCCCAGACTCTGATTACGGAATCTGTATGGTTGATGACAGTGAAAATTTTTTCATCAGCTGCGGCGGATGTGACTGTCATTGCCAGCAGAGCGGCAGGCAGGACTGCGGTTTTCAAGAAGCCTTTGATGTTCATGGTTATCTCCCGGATTGTGATGTTGTCTTTATTTAAACGTACACAGGGCGAATTGCAAGGATAGAAAAAAGCCCTCTCGGATCATTCCGGGAGGGCTTTTAAGGCGCGATTTGTCTTAATAAGTTTATGGTTAAACCAGTTTGCCGAAGGACAGAATAATGTTCTTACGGTAAGTACGGTTTTTCCAAACGGATTCAGCCCCGTCTTCTTCGATTTCACGTTTCAGAATCTTGCGCAGTTCTTCTTTCTGGATGGTACCGAGGTGAAGTTCGCTGATATCACCCAGCAGGGCCAGGGGATCAGTGTAGTCAGCGGGAAAAGCTTCGTTTTCGTTATCTCTGCAGAAGAAGCAGATAGTTCCTGAGTGAAAGTTGCCGGTGGCTTTTTTTACGATGTCGGTCATTGGATTGTCTCCGTGTTTGCGTCCTGCTTCCAAAAGAATGCCCTGAAGCATTTGACGCCTGATGTTCTGCTAGCAGTAAGTGTGCCGTGCAAAACTTTCCTCATCCGGGCATTTTAGCGGCATCTGTTTTTTTAGGTGGGAGCGCAATTATCCATAAATCCTCCCACCGGATTCCTCGGTTGATCAAAGCTGATATCCGGGTCTCCAGAAACGAAAAAAGGCATCTCCAATCGGAAATGCCTTTAAGAAATTCAATGTTTTAGTCCCTCTCATGGGTCCCGTAACGGGAAGGCATTGGCACCTTGCTGCTGAAGCAGGTTGCCGGATGGTCGACGGGCCGATTTCCCTCGCATCCTCTACATGAGTAAATATTTTTCGATTCAAAGAACGTAGGAACAAGATATTCATATGGTGGTAGTCCGTCAATAACTTTTTTGCGGAATGGGTTAAACAAAGTTTTCTATCAATTGAAAAAGTGATATAAAGACTGAGTAGGTTTAGCCTTTCTAGTGTCTAGCACCGTCAAGAATTTTTTTAGATTTGTACTGCTGTCTGAGTACCACCAAGCAAGTTTTAGCATTTTGGGAGACATCGTTGGTGATGAAATGCAAAACATGTTTTGAGTATACTGATGCTTCGCAAGCTGCTCAGAAATCATTCCTGCAGCAAAGTCAGGGATAGCAAGAAGATCCTCAATCTGATTGTTACCCATATCACATTTGGCACTACCGCAGCGTAAGTTTCCTAAATTAAAATCTACGATATTGTTTATTGCGGTAGCAAATATCTGTGTGAGGATTGTTGTGGTTTTGTCGTTTGCTGATATTGAGTCATTGTCTGTAAACCACATTATGTTTTGGTCTGGAAAGGCTAGGCTAGAAACCAAATACGCACCAAGGTGGCTTGCAGTTATCATTTTATTAACAACATTAGGTTTTAAGTTCGAAATTTGCTTTCCTAAATTGTTATCAGGTATTGTTTCTTTAAATAAGAAGGCTTTTTTGTTTATGGCAAAAGAAAATAAAATGCCATTTATACGGTCACTAGCTCTAGTAAAGTCTTCCAAAGCATTGCTTCTGTATTTATCATTTAATTTTTTGAAAGAAAAAGTTCTGTTGTCGGGTAAGAATTTAGCTCTGACTGACAAACGGTCAGTATCGAAAGAAGACACTGAATTTTCATCTGCTAGTAGAAAAGAATACGTTGTATAATTAGCTTCTTTGTGCTCTCCACTGTAGTCAGAGAATAAAAATAACGATTTTGAATTTTTGAAATTAGGAGCTGACTCAGGAACCTTAAGTTCTAACTGCTGCATGCTGTGGGTAATTGAACCTAAAATCGTATTTTCTAATATAGGGTATTGTTTCCATTGGAGCGTCAAAATTATGCATCCTCTTGTCAGAATAAGTCTGAATTTTAAATGAGTTTTCTTACTCCTTCCCAGCCATCCTAGCCAACTCAGCCTCAACTTCAATTGTATTCAATTGACGGCAGGTAGTGAAAGTTTCCTTGTTAACCACGCCCTTGTGGATCAGAAAGTGACGCTCGGCTAATGCGGCTAGCTGAGGCCAATGGGTGATAACGATGAGTTGTTGGCGGTCGGCAAGCTCCTGCATTTTTTCGCCTACGCGGTTCAAGGTATGCCCGCCGATGCCGGAATCCACTTCATCGAAGATCAGGGTCGGCTTTTCGGATTCACCTTGTAATCCGGTAATTGCCAGCAGAAAACGGGAAAGCTCACCGCCGGATGCGATCTTATCCAGCGGCTGGGGGGCCTGACCGGGGTTGGGAATCCACATCAAGCGTCCGCGCATTTCATTGAGCCCCGGATAAAGTTCGTGTGGCTGGAATTCAAATTTGACCTGCACATGCTCGGAAAAGCCCAGTCCTTTAAGCTCCGCAACTACGCGATCAGTAAGCTTCTTCGCAGCAATTTCACGAGCAGCAGACAGTTTATCTAAGGCTACAGAAAGTTTTTCAACCAGTTCTTTTTCCTGCTTTTCAATCTGGGCCAGTTCAAGAGAGCAGGAATCCAAGAAATCGAGGTTTTCCTGAATCTCATTTTTCAGGTCTACAATTTCATCAAGGGTGCGGCCTAGTTTTCTTTTAAGCTTAGAAAGTTCGTAGAGTCGGGATTCGATGTCGTCGATGTTGTCTTCGGAGTCAAAATCAAGGGGCTGGGCACGCAGTTTCCCTGCCAGTTCATCCAGAAAATGTTTGAATTCAATGACTGTCTCGCGATCCTGATCGTAGTCCGGGAAGAGGTCGCAAATGCGCTCCATTTCGGAGCCTAGAGCGGAAACACCGCCTGAAACATCAAGCTGTCCGCGCATGATATCCATGGCGTTATCGATGCATTTCCCTGCATCTTCCTGCGCCCGCAAAGCATTCTTCTTTTCCAGCAACTCATCTTCTTCGCCGGGGTAGGGGGAAACCTTTTCAATCTCAGTCCGCTGGAATTCGAGGAAATCCTTTTTCTCCAGCAAAGACGCGGAACGTGCTTTCAATTCTTCCTTTTTGGTCAGCAAAGCTCGCAGAGAAGTCAGAATTTCATCCTTCTTTTCCGGGAGTGTTGTGTCGGCAAGAAAAGTATCCAGCATGCGGCATTGGTAGGCAGGTTGGAGCAGCTTCTGCTGGGCATGCTGGCTGGTGTGCAGGATCATTGACGCGCCCATTTCACGGATGGTGTTCTGGGAGCTGAGCTTGTCGTTCACGTAGACTCTGCTGCGGCCTGTCTCTGCGGAAAGAACTCGGCGGACAATGGATTCCGATCCGTCAGGATGAATGAACAGTGCTTCCACAAACGCCTGTTCCTTACCGGGACGGACCATATCAGGACGCATTTTTTGTCCGGTCAGGAAGTCGATGGCCCGCAGGATGAAGGATTTACCGGCTCCGGTTTCCCCGGTGAGCACGTTCATGCCCGCAGAGAACTCAATTTCAGCATCTTCGATGAGTGCGAGGTCGCGTATTCTGAGCAGTTCCAGCATTGTTTTACCGTCTATTGTTTAAGTCTGGGGTCAAGGATATCGCGCAGGGCTTCGCCAAGCAGGTTGTAGCCGAGTACGGTCAGCAGGATAGCCATGCCCGGAAAGATGGACAGCCACGGAGCTATTTCCAGCACTTCTTTGCCGTCCATGAGCAGATTGCCCCATGAAGGATCAGGTGGTTGTACTCCGAGTCCGAGAAAGCTGAGCGATGATTCTACAAGGATTGCTCCTGCTACACCGAGGGTTGCTGATACCAGTACCGGGGTGATGGCATTGGGCAGAATGTGGGTCAGCATAATGCGGATCGGTCCTGCTCCTGCCAAGCGTGAGGCTTGCACGAAATCTCGTTTACGCAGGGAAAGAGTTTCCGCTCGCACCAATCTTGCCACACCCATCCACGAGGTGAATCCGATTACAATCATGATGTTGGTCAGTCCCGGTTCAAGGAAAGCAATGACCGCGAGAATCAGGAAAAATGACGGGAAGCAGAGCATTACATCCACCCCGCGCATAATGATTTCATCAACGAGTCCGCCGAAATATCCGGCAGCAAGGCCTAATGCCAGCCCGATGGCTGTGGAAATTCCCACCGCAACAAAACCGACCCAGAGCGAAACCCGTCCGCCGTAGAGCATACGGGCAAAAACATCGCGGCCAAGTGCGTCGGTACCGAAGAGGTGTGTTGCACTCGGCCCTTGCAGTAGATGATCAACGTTCAGGGCATTTGGATCATACGGGGTCAGCAGGGGAGCGAAAATTGCTGCCAGCGATACTGTTCCCACAAGGAAAACACCGAGATACAGTAAACCGTATCTTTGCAGTTTTGAGGGTGGGGTAAGTGGTTTTTTGTTTGCCATTAGTCCTGCCCTCCTGAGCGGATACGCGGGTCGGCAAGTCCGTAGGCCATATCTGCCAGCAGGTTTCCTGCTAAAGTCAGCATGGCTCCAAGTACCAGTGAGCCCATGATCAGCGAATAGTCGCGGGCCATGACCGCTCCGTAGAAAAGTTGCCCCAGTCCGGGCAGGGCAAAGATAGATTCAATGATTACACTGCCACCGATCAGTCCCGGAATGGACAGGCCGAGGATTGTAATCACCGGGAGCAATCCGTTGCGAAGGGCATGCTTGAAAAGGACTTTGCGCATGGGCAACCCTTTAGCCTTGGCGGTAGTGATGTAGTCCTGACGCAGCACTTCCAGCATGGAAGACCTCATGAATCTGGACATCCCGGCGAGACTTCCGAAGGTATAAATAAAAATAGGTAAAGCCAGATGACGGGCCAGATCGACCATTTTTCCCCACGGTGAAAGCAATTCGTAATCAAGGGATGTCAGGCCGGATATGGGAAAGATGGGATGATAGATACCCAGCCACAGCATAAGCAGGAGTGCCAGCCAGAAGCCCGGCACGGCAAAGCCGATAAAGACCAGCACGGTCATCCCCCGGTCAAACCAGCCGTCTTGTTTCCATGCCGAATACATACCGATGGGGACGGCGATCATGAGTGTAAGGAATAGTGAAGCTATGTTCATGCCGAAGGTTAGCGGCAACCGTTCCTTGATGCGGTCCCATACCGGGCGCCGATCGCCGGACATGGATAATCCGAAATCGAATTTTGCCAGACGGGTCACCCAGTTTATGTATTGCTCGTGGATAGGTTTATCCAGACCGTACAGTTTTTCCAATTTCAGGCGTGTTTCAACCGTGGCTGTCGGGTTGAGGGTGGTTTCCATATCAGTAGGCGAACCGGGAGCAAGGTGGATAACCCAGAAGCTGATTACCGTAATGCCGATAAAGACAACGGAAACCCAAGCGAATTTAGAAAGAATTTTTAAGGCAATGTCCAGCATGGTACCTCGTTTAAAAATAGCAGGTTAGACAGCGTCAATCTGGAGGCAAGATACTTCAAGTCGACGCTGGAGGCAATAGTTTGTGTTTATAAAAAGTAAACTAATGTTGTGTTTTGTTTACAAAGGCCGATGTGAAGGCAAGCTTACCCCAAGCTGGCAGGCAGGGAAATCCATTTATGCTAAAATAATTGAAAAAGGGAGTTGACAGCGGAGGCAGGTTTTTATAAATCCTACATCACCCAACACGAGTGGGGCTGTAGCTCAGTTGGGAGAGCGCTTGAATGGCATTCAAGAGGCCAGGAGTTCAATTCTCCTCAGCTCCACCAGATATTTCTAAGGCTTACGATGAAAATCGTAAGCCTTTTTTTTGCCCATATTTTGAGGTAGAGTCGGTAGTTATGCTGTATCGAAAGCCGATGTCGGTTTTAAGTTTTTTTATAAGTGGATAGTGCTGCCAAGGAAAAATTAATCACGTGTTCAGCCAGTTCATCCACACACTCCCCAAATGGTTTCTGTTCCGGCACAGTTCCGCTGATAATGGACCAGCCAAGAACTCCGTAGAGAATTTGCGCGGTAATACTGTATTCACAATTCCTGACAACACTATCCGGCGTATCAGGTCCGAGGTACTCCTTTAAAAGGGAGCACATATAGTCACGGCTTGGTTTTAGGTAACGAGAAACAATATCATTGAAGTAAGGCGATGGATTGCGAACCTCGTTAGTGAAGATGCTATACAAATCCCGGTCAAGATCTGTTTCTACGGAGTAGTAGGCTTTGCAGTAAAAGCGAATCATTGAGGCCAGTCTTTCCTCGATGGGGAGCGATTCAAATGTGGCAATGTCGCTTTTTTCCTTAAACTTCTCCGCTTCTTGGAACATGAATTCTAATACAGCTTTATACAGTCCTTCCTTGCTGTCGAAGTAATAAACCACGGCATTAAGGTTCTTAGCTCCGGCCTGCTGCACAATTTTACGCACAGTTGCCGCCTGATAACCGTGTGCTGCAAACTCTTTGATTGCGGCCATTAATATATTGTTTTTTGTATCGCTGCCCATAGTGAATATTTTAAGTTTTGCTCAATCGGTTTAATCCGTTTGGAGATGATATCGTTCATACTCATTTTCACATGGATTTCCAACTGCTATGTACATTGCAGCTTCTTCTGGGATGATAACAACCGAGGCAACCGTAGCCGAGGGCGGTAATTGGGATTCAGGGTCAACATGACTGCATATTCCCTTTGGATAGTTTTCGTGATCCGCCAGGAATGCCATGATGCGTTTGGGTGTAATTTTACCATGGTTCTGGGCAGCGAGTTTTTTCATACGATCATATCTAAACGGCGAATCAGGTACAAATTGAATGAAGGCATCTCTCGCTGCGAATCGTTCAGAAATGTTATGATTGGCGTGTATAAGAACATCAGATTCGGGATAGAGCAGTTCATGGCTGTGAAGTCCAAGTTCAATCCCGATCATTTTTCCTGCGCCATTTGCCAGCAGATAGCTGGGCATAGTGGAAGTTGCATTCGTAAAGACTTCTAGAGCGTTCTCCAGCTGCTTCTGGCGGGACGCTTTATTCATAATGAAGCTGATAGGGACAGATATGTCGGGATTTGTGTCGGGAGTAACTGTCAAAGTGGACATAATGGCGAATGGTGATGCTTTATCGTAGGCTGAAAGCGTGTATTCCCAGACTCCGCTCATTGATAGAGCAAGCTGTTTTACTCCATTGGGCCAGCTTATCTTTAAAAGAGCTATAGGGAGTCCCGGATGCCAGTCTATATTTTGTCCGATAATGACCTGCCCATTCTGAGATGCTGAACCACCAACAGCTAATGAAGTGCACATCCCTTGGCGCGGAGGGCCAGAACAAAGAATATCGAAAACTGATCGAATGGCAAAAATTGTATCAAAGCTAACCCCTGCACCTTCAGCAAATCCATGCAGCACTTCTATAAATTCGGGATCATATTTTTGAGCAGCAGGAAGATACTTTTTCCCGAGTTCTATTACGGTTTCAGTGTCGATGCCATAGTACGTTGCAATTACACCCAGCTCTGAGGTGATGATTCGGTCCATTTCCTGTCTGAAGACCTCTCCCCATCCCTTGCCGATTTCGTAGTAGCTACCTTGAAGTTCGACTATTTTGAGCATTTTTCCTCCTTGCGCAAAGACAGCCCCTTGCATTGCTAAGGTTATTAAAAGAGTAAGCAAACATTGTCGGGTCAAGTAATGAATTCTTGCAGTCATTGTTCATGTCTCCATTTAATACGTATGTATTAATACGATTGTATTAAAGTCGTGTCAAGAGGGTTATTGATTTTAAATGGAGTCATGAACCAGCCCATTGGATAGGCTTTCTAATAAATCGCGAGTCAGTATCGGTGAGTATTCTTCCAAAGAAGTAAGAGAGGGGGGTGAAATCCTACGAAAATACTTCCAAGAATTTTATAGTCTGGTGATTGGTTAAGCAGGGGATCGGGAAGAGAGTGTCTTGGAATAGTTAGTTAAGTACCAGAGAAGTGTCGCTAAAAAGTCAAAGCTGCCTGATGGCAGCTGCTAAAAGAGTCGAATATGGCTCGGCAAGTTTTCTTTGAAGAAAAATTAAACTTCCTTCAAGAAAACTTCTCCAGTCCACTTATAACCATCTTCCTCAAAGTCCTTAAATTGCTTTGGGTCAGTAATATTATTCTCAATAAGCCATCTGACAAATCGACCTTTAATGTGCTTACCTTGGTGACCTGCCGGCATCTTCTTTCCTGCTTTTTTCAGGACAAATTCAACCTCGATTCCATTCTCATATTTAACAGCTTTCCTGTGTGCTTGCGGCAGTAAATCAATGACAAATTTATCTTTTAATTGTTCTGAATTGGAATCAATCCATAACTTGGCAGCCTTCAATTTATCGATCTTCAAACGATAATTAGGAATCAAATCAGTGGGGCTGACCAGGCCGAATAGACCTGAAACAATCGAAACTTTTTTATCAAAGTCAGATTTATTCTTCAGAGTTTGATAATCAATAGCGTCATAAACAACGCCAGTGTACCGTTCAATTGCCGGCATTGTCTCTGAGTTTAAGACTTCCTTATTGGTAGCAATTGCTTTTTCAAGTGCCTTCTCCTTAAGTCCATATAACTTTTTAGGATCAGCATCTTTAATCGCTTCAATTAAGTCAGCGGTAATACCTGATACAGCCTTTAAGGGGGTATTGTGTCCTCCTTCAGCTTTGCCTTCGGATGGTGGGATTAGGATTATTGTTTTCATAGATATTAGGATGGTTGTGTCAGATGAAAAAAAGCGCCCATCCATGCCTGTAGACCAAAATTACAGGGGATTAATGCTCTGTTCAGGCTATAGCTGTTAGAGAAGGAAATCGTTCATCTGTAAATAACGAAATCCTATTGTAGCACTAAATTCTGCTCTGTCAGGGGAGTATTCTTTAAGGAGTTCTGCAAATTTATGCTGCAGAGCTTTTTCTTCTTCACTGACAACCCAAGTGCCCAAAGTACGTTCGTACATTTCTTGTACGCTCGTTAAAAGTTCTTCCATTGAATTATCGATCATGTCGACTTCATTTTTATCAAGCTCCTCTGCTGTGTTGACCACGCCTAAACCTCTTTCGCATATTTCCCGAAAACTTAGTAACTTTCCAGATTTACGGCATTTGATCTTTTTGAAAATTATCATGGCTAACGGATCGGCATAATGGTGGATTGAAAGAACAGTTGGCATATTGGCGAACAATACCGGCTTTCGCATAACCAGTGGGATTACATCCGGTCCGGTAACACAAGAAACGTAGAATAAACAGTGCGAACTTAGGTAAAGATCTAAAAATTCAGAATGGTGGTGGCTTGCATAGTCAATTATTAAAGGATCCTCATGCTTGAATTGTTCTTGAACAACTGATCCCATGCGTAGAGATGCGATTTTTTTTGTGCTGAGCCACTCCATGGCAGCAGTATATGATTTAAAATCGATATTGCGATGGTCGTGATATCTTGTAGAAATATTTTTTAATTGTTTTTCGAGGTATAGAGGGTCTCTGCCCAAAAAACAGACATAGCCATTTTGTGGATTAATATTTTGCTTTTCAAGCCATTTTAAGCCCGTTGCATGTTCTATTTTTGTGTATGTGAAAGGAGGCGTAGAATTATCCAGAACTCCATATTTATCACAAGAGTTCTCACGTAAAGTAAGATCAATGAGGAGGTGTTTGAACTGTGGGATAGTATTTAACGTTGAGTAAACAGTCTCGGCAAGTGGAGTTATTACCATGTGCTGTGTCCATAGCTGCAGCAGATATTTGTTTGCAATGTTGTTCGGGTGTGCTGGAAATCCAAAAATTAAGGCATTCTCTTTTCCCTCTTTTTTCAGGCGAGCCAAGAGTATCGAAGGATTTAATACCAAGTGTCCTATGCGGTTTGTCCATATTTTTACAAAATAGATGGGGAAAATATCTTGTAAGGCAACTGAACTACTAAGTAAAAACTGGGCTTGCCGTGTTTGATCGCCGCACCTTTGGGAATTCTCTGAAAAAAACATTAAAAATCTGCTGCGGATATGCGTTTCAAAAGTATTACGGCAAATATCCGCCAAGTTCTTTTTCTCTATTTTTTGCAAATGTAAACAGTTTGGACAATGCCCCTTCTGGTTCTGGAAATAATCACTTTTCACATTAGCGCGAAATGAAGATCCGCAACGGGAACAAGTCAGTTCCACTACAACTTTTCCTTTGCCTAGATAAGGGATGAGCATTTTTTGGATGATAAAATTGTTTGCCTGATTAGGTGTTTCGTTAGATTTGTCGTGCTTTTGATTGTGGGTAATTAGGTCGGAGAAAATAACTTCTTGAGAGTCTTTTTTGGTTAATGACTTAATTGTGTTGTCGGATATGACTCCTGAGTCGTATAAATAATTAGCGTGGGGGGCGATGTGGGGCAGCAGTTTAGTTGCTATGTTTTTTTCCCGCAGAGCGCACAAAAGTGTAAAGTATGACCATAAAACTTTTGCAGAGTCAGTTTTTTGTATTGATTCTAGGAGTTGCTGATATACGCTGCTTTTACCTTCTAGAAGAGCACGTTTCCATAATTCGTTCATCTTTCTCTACCTATTTCTATTGGCTGCATCGTGCAATATATTGTAGGCGGTTGCCAATTTTAAATTTTCTGGCGGCAGACCACTGCATGCGTTCAAACCAAGTTGGACCACCATTTTCATATGAGCCAATAACCCCCAGAATACCAGTCTGATATTCCTGCGGAAAAAAGCCTGCTTTTTGAAGTATTGATTTCAGGCTGTTGGGGTTGAATTGCCATATATGATGTGGCAATCCCCAGCTATGTCCCATTGGAAGACGAAATCCGGTCAGGTTAGGAACTTGTATAAAGAGAATCCCGCCTGGGTTCAGTAAGGATTGGCATGAGCGAAGTATTGCTACGGGGTTTTCTAAATGCTCCAATACATCGCACATGACAAGGCAATCAAACTTCTTGTCACAGTGGAATTCCTCTACAGGGATGCAATGTACATTGAGACCAAATTGGTTCTTTGCGTATGTTGCAATTTTTTTGTTAAGTTCAATTCCTTCTACGATAGGGATTGTTTCGCTTGCGTGTTTTAGAAAAAAACCATAGCCACAGCCAATATCAAGTAGGCTGTTTATTTGTGGTGTCATGCTTCGTATCTTTTTCAGCCTTTCTTCAAAAAAGTGTTCGAATACAGCACTATGTTTTGAATAAAAGTTAGGGAAGCTCCAATATTCAATCTTATCTTTATTGCTACTACTGTTATCTTTCTTCGTATTATTAATGTGTTCTTGTTGCGTGTCTTTGGCTGAATCGTTAAAGAAAAGTTCATTTACTGACTGTTCTATGTATTGCAAATGTGCCAAACCACATCTTGAACAACGCATGATAGGGAAGCCAGATTTCATTTTCCAGAATTTACTTGTCCCCTGTCCACATGTCGGACATTGGAGGTCTTTTCTGCTCATTATTATCCCTAAATAAAGTTAACGTGCATAGGTTCTTTCTTAAGGTTCCAGAGAACTTTGTTGATTTGATGATGCCGGCAATAGGTCATGCATTCTTTGTGCACATCAAGATCATTGGCAATTTTTTTGCGTAAATTTACAGCTGATTCGGAATGCCATATTTCAGGAAAAGAGGCTTTTGTTAAATCGCCGTATGCAAATTCTTCACGTCCAAAAAATGGGCAGCAGGTGTAGATCTTAGAGTCTGAGGCAACTTGAGCAATAAATGGGAGTCCGTAACACCGTTCGTATTCGCGTTCTCCATCGTCAGAGAATGTATTCCAGCGGATTATGCTGGTGAAAGTGTCGGTAGTTAATTGCTCAGCTTTATTGAGCAGTTCAATGTTTTCATCTCGCAGGGCAAGGGCGGAAATACCATTTTTGTAGTGTTCATTTTCTCCATGCAGGCTGAAAGGCTTGAGTACAAAATAATCAACTCCGATCTCTCTGGAACGATAGGCTAGATTATAGACATCTTTGGCATTTTCTGGGAGTAAAACCTGCTGGATACCAAGGGTTACGTCCAGATTGTCCCTGTGTTTTATTTTTACAGCCGCCTCAAGGTTCGACAATACTTTCGAGATATTATGGCTTTTTACCCCGTGTAATTCAGCGTAAATGTCTGGATCAAGGGCCATTACACTGGTACGCAGCCATGTCAGATGTTGTAAGTTGTTTTCTGAGAATTCAGGGGTCAACAGCTTACCGTTGGTGTTCAAGGCCATATCCACACCAGCATTTTTCCCTGTTGTAATTGCCTTCGTCAGTGCAGGGTGCAAAAGAGGTTCCCCGTCACCGGCCATCAAGCAGCTGCGAACTCCCATATCACCCATATCCTGCATCATTTGTATAAGGGTTTCATCTGGAATAAAGGTCGGCTTGTGTCGTGAGTAATCTGCGTAGCAAAATTTACAACGATAATTGCAAGCATTAGTCGGGCTTATTTCTACATGTACAGGGGCAATGTCCATTCCTTTTGACCAGGCATTTAAGCGGTCAAGATGATTGAATAGTTTGCATCCGTCAAGAAAGAGTTTGCTCATCTTTATTACCTGTTATTTAAATAAAATTTACGTGCTGGGGTGGATTGGAAAGATTCCACAGAAAATCATTTAACGCATGCAGCCTACAATTCGGCATACATTCTTCATCAAGATCCGCAATATTACGGACGTGCTCGACAACTTTAGAACGGTTTTCGGCGGACCAGAGCTCAATGAGGGAAGAGTCGTTGATATTGCCGTAGCAAAATTTACTGTTACCTAAATGGGGACCGCATGAATATACATCTCCATTGGAAATAATTTCCGCAAAAAAAGCCATGCCGTGACAAAATGAATATTTGCGGTTTGAAGGTTCAGTCATATTTATGCGCAATACTACAGAAAAATCATCTGTAGCGAGTTCTTTAATCTGAGCGAGTTTCTGAATAGGGGGCTCAGGAGCTTGAAAAGGACTTAAGGGATGATTGTTGTAGTTCTTCAAAGCAAAGTAATTAACTCCTATGCTCCGTAGGTGCTCTACAAGCTTGTATACCTGCTTGGGGTCTTGTCCTGCGTAGACCATTTGAATACCGAGGGTTATGCCGAGACCGTTCTTTTGTTTGAAAACAACGGCCTGCTCAATATTCTTCAAAATCTTTTGAAATTCATCTTTGTGAGTTCTATGGATATGTGCATACTCTTCGGCTGAAGAACCATTAACACTAACTCTGATCCAAGACATGTGCGGCAGGATTTGCTCCATGCATCTACCTTTCAGCAAACTCCCATTTGTGTTGAGAGCCTGATCCAATTGGAGATAGGAAATTTTTTCTACAAAATTAGGTAGGCCTTTATGCAGAAGCGGTTCTCCTTCACCTGAATAGAAGAGAGCTTTAGTTCCGAGGTTTTGTAATTGATATATATTGTCATAGAGGATTTCGGTATCAATAAAACGAGGTTCTTTTCGTTCCAGATAATCGTAAGCGCAAAACAGACAACCATGATTGCATTTATTGGTCGGGCTGATTTCAATTAAAATGGGGTATACCTCTTCACCTTTTTTCCATTTTTCCAAGGTGTCGAGGTGATATCCAATTTTAGTTCCATTAAGAATAAGTTTGTTCATAGCGTACCTGGGGCTTGCTGATTTGTGCTTTTGCGGAAATTAAGTCCATCCAATGATGTAGAATTGCAGCATGCGATGTTTCAGCAAGGCTATAGGACGGAGCCGAAACATAAAAATTTAAATGCCCAAGCTGGCTTAAAGTGTTTCCTTGCTGCATACCGCTTAAGGTGACTACATTCGCTCCACCTCGCTGTGCTGTATAGCATGCGTTGACGATGTTTGGAGATTCTCCGGAGCTGCTTATGGCAACCAGCATATCGTGCTTGCGGATCATATAGCGAAGCGGAGTTGAAAAAACTTCATCATAAGAATAGTCATTGGCAAGGGCTGTCACCATGGCAGGATCTGTAAAAAGCATAGTGCGAATCCCTCCGTTTTTCATCACGTCGATTGCCATATGGCTTGCCATGCTGGCGCTAGCTCCATTTCCTATGAGATAAATGATTCCCTGCTTCTCTTTGGTCTTGAGGGCAAAATCTAGCCATTTGGAATAAGCAGAATCATGCTCAAGTAAGTTTTGTTTTTCGTCGAAGACCAGCATTGTTCTGAGTGTTCGTTCTATGTCTGCTATGGCCTTTGACCATATCTGTGGCTTGTCAACTCCAATAGCAGATTTTGCGGTAGCTGGCTTCCCAGAATGCTGGGGAAATGTTTTTAAGTCATCTCCATACATAGTAGCCTACTCCTTTGTCTGATATGGTTGTAGTTGATAGCGTTTTTCAAGATCGGTATAATACTTAGAAGAACTCTTATCAACTTCTTTAGAAGTATCACTGATTAGGTGTAGATCTGCTATTCCAAGACCAGTGTCTTCTTGCATAGCAGGAGCTGGTATTAAGTGAAGTTTAAAACTTAATAGCCACCCTCTTTATTGCTTAAAAAACTATTTCATCATGGCTGTAATAGTTTTCTTTATTTGTTGTGAGTCGATACTATACTCGTTACCAACATGTTCAACTAATGCCGCTCCCGCAACATTGCCAAGTAGTCCGATCAGCTCCAGAGGACAGTCTAGATAGGCTGCCATGCTTGAAATTGCAAAGAGTGCATCTCCAGCACCTACGCGGTCGACAACTCTACCTGCAAGAGCAGGGGTTTGAATAAAATCTTGCCCTTTTTGTAGGCTGGAGCCATTTCTTCCTCGACTGACGATCAGAGTTTCTATATCCAGTTTGCGTGCAAGATTTTGCATCATTTGAGGTACTTTCGTTTTTTGATCGCGATATGCCATTCGAATTTCATGTTCAGCCAATGAAACAAAATCGGCCCTTGGGTAACGGAAGATCGTGTGGTATCCACGGTTCCCTGCGTTTGCTTGAGTGTTGATTGCCAGATATTTAGCATCTCGGCATAAGGTGGTAACTAAGCAATTCGGGATTCCATCGTGTCCAAAATCCGGGACCAGAATTAAATCATAGTCTCCGATAATTTTTATAATTTGTAAGTTTATCCGTTGTTCAGTCTCCACGGGAATGGATTGATCCGAAATATGATAAATCTCTAGAAGTTTGTTGAAAGAATAACCATCAACATATCTCAATTTACGCACTGTGGGTGCGTCCGGGATTTCTTCATAAAGATAAAGCACATTCTCAGGGATTGAGTCGAAAATGACACTGTTATATGGGTCAGATTTTCCTAGCGTGGTAAAAAGAGTCACTTCTTTGGCAAGATTTGCCACATGTCTGGCTACTGCAACAGCTCCGCCAGCAAAACTGTCTTTTGCAGCGTGACGTAAAGCTACAGTGGGGTCTTTAGAGGATATTCCCAGCGGGTTGCAATATGCGTATTCATCAATGATGGCATCACCTATAACGAGCACCTTTAGGTCTTTCATCTGGTCAACGTAATTACATATGTTTTCTGGAGAATGTCTTTTTCGTATTATTTCCAGATAGTTGGCAAGCTCTTGTGGGTATACATTAAGATATCTATTTATCAAATTTGATGAACTGAATACAATATCTTCAGTAAAAACGAGTTCAGTTCCAACTTCTTTTGCTGCGGCAGCTTCGAGTTTTATCTTTCCCGTGGGATCATTCTCAATATCTTTAAATTCAGAACCCTTGGCATAAAAAGTTGGTTTCAATTTTCGTAGGGTGTTCTCGGCTGTAGGCCATTCGTTGATGGCTACGTAGTCAACTAGTTCAAGCGAGTCGAGAGCTTCAGCCCTTAATTGTTCTGTGAATGCGGGACGGTTCGGACCTTTATCCACATATTTATCTGGGGTTAGTGTGACCACAAGGCAGTTTCCAAACTGCTTGGCCTGTCTAAGATAGCGGATATGCCCAATGTGAAGTAGATCAAAGACACCGTGGCATAAGACAATAGAGTCTCCTGCATTGCGCCTTTTTTCCATAATTTCTGATAATGTGTTGATGTCGTATATGTTGCTCATAATATTGGACTTGTCTTGAAGGGTTTTATTTTTAATTATGCATATTGTATGCCATTGTATGAGTCCGCGCTTTGAGAAAACATTGAATACGATTCGATTAGCATACATTGAAAAAAATGCATAAATCAGTGCCGAAATGTAAATCTTTTGGTTGGTCCTAATACTACAAAAAGAGTGTTCAATAGTAACGTAAATCTCCCAACGCTAGCAATAGGTGTAATGGTTTTATTGATTAATATGCCACTCAAGTGATGTTCAAGTTAAACTTTTTGTCCATATAATATGGGGTGGTGTGGTTATTGAAAATATGAACTTAATACGAAAGTACTTTTTTTAATGCTTTTTTTAAATATTCAGGATTTGAAGTTGTGTGAGTTTCCGTAGGTATGCGCTTTTCTCTTAAAGAAACATTAATATTGTTAAGTATTTCGTCTTTTGTTTTTGCTATCCTGAATACTCCTTGCTGTACCTCTTCTTTGTAGTAAATCTCTGATGCTATTTGAGAAATTAATGTGCATTTTACCCCAAAGCTGGATAATGCTTCCTGTGGACATGTTGATAGCTCTGTAACTATGTGTTTGGAGTGTGTAAGAACCAGTTCAATTGAAATTCTAGAGCATATGTCATGCTCTATCTTTTCCGGATAATCATCAATAAACCATGGAATGTACTCTTCCGTTGTAAGCAATGGGTGCTTTCGCATTAGCCAGATCCAGTTCTTTGGAGATTCTGAAATAGCTTTTTCCAGCTCCTTGAGAATTTTCTTGTCCCCCAATAGGGGAAGGCATACACAGATAACTTCTTTCCCTTGTATCTTTTCATTAAATCTAGCCACGAGATTGTCGTCTTCCGGTAGTGTTCCCTTGTGCCAGGCTATGTGTGTGGGTTTTCCACCGATCAGCGACTGATGGTAAGTCTGTGCTGCAAATTCATTTTCTAAATTTTTCTGATAAGATTCTCCCCAGGTAAAAAACCATTTAGGTATAGTCTTGTATCCTGAGGGGGGCATGTACCCAAAATTATAGCCTAAATGAGGGTGTGATTGGATTCCGTGCTGGTAATCAATGCACGGGATATTCAATTTATCACAGGCCAGAGCTATCCCTAGGTTAAGAGGGCAATAGTAGCATATAAGTATGACCATGCAGGGTTCAATTGTCTCCAGATATTTCAAATAAAGTTCATAGTGTGATTGTATTGTATAGTGTGTTTTCCATATATTTGTGAGGTGTAGTGCAGGGTGTTTGTGCTGGAGGCAAAGATTTGCGTAATCTTGATAGCTTTCAGGTTGTTGTAGTTGGTTGACGTTAATCAGCTCTTGTTCTGAAACTTGATGTGGAATTTCAATTGTAGGATTATATGTATCGGTTTTTTCGGGAAAAGTACCATGAATTATTTTTAAGGGGGAAAGACCAATTTCTGAAGCAATGTCTGCAATAGGGTCTAAATATGGGTCATATTTTCCGTTCTGGGTCTGTAAGGTATATAGTTTAGGCAGTCCGATTAAAAGACACGCTCCTTTTTTGATCCGAGTAAGTCCGCGTAGCAGGGGAGGACTTGTGGCAAGTTTTTCTTTATGGAAGAATGAGTTGTTTGTCAGATTGTTTTCAATATAGCGAGAGGTTTGGCCTATTTTGAAGTCATACATGTAGCACTGTCGGACTGCCGGCCACATATTAAGCCCTGAATCATCGTTGAAGGAATCTATTATATCTGAAGCATTACGTTCCAGATTTAGAAATGATTCCTTTATTTCTTTATTGAATTGACTCATCTATTTTTTTGCTCTTTATCTGAAGTTGTGTTTAGCTTTTATAAATATTTAAACCGGACACATAAGGAGTTATAGGGTTCTACTAAAATGTCTTTTGATCATACTGTTTGGGTGTCACTGTTCAAAGTCAAAATGTAGACACCCATTAGGGTGGATCGTATGGGGCAGTTTTCTTTTAAGTTTAATCTATAGACGTTTGCTAGTCATGACAAGATCTGGTGTTGTATGAACTGAGCATAAAATGTGCCAAGGAAATTGACGGCATCCGAGTCACTTGCAGCTTGATCATAAATTTATTCTTAATGTATAATCAGGTGCGTGCGCTTATTTGACCTCTGAGATTCTCCATATAAAAAGGATAAATCATGAAACGCCTCCACTCATTTATTATAGCTTTGTTGCTGATTACGGCTCTTCCTGCCTGTAAAAAAAATACCGTTTCAACAATCCCTGAGTTTAGCACTAGCTATATTGAGGTTTCCAATAAAAAGGAGGCGTTCGATAAAGGGTATTTTCAGGTCGTTGGACGTGGAAATGGAGAATCCAAGTCCATGGCACTGCTCGCCGCGCGTTCAGTGGCACAGGCGCGTTTGGTTGAGATTGTGGAAGGGATTGAAGTTGAACGAAATACACTTGTCAAAGAAGGCAAGGTTCAGGGAGATATCATCCAAACCAAGGCCAAGGGAGTTGTTAAGTTTTCTTCCCTTTGCGGGGAGCAGTATAATCCTGCTACCGGTAATGCTGAAGTCTGCTTGAGATTGCCTTTAAAAACAGGTGGGCTGGGCGATTTAGTTGAAGACCTGATCGTAAAGTAATGTGTGAGGGGAAAAAAATGAAAGAAACTATGCAACTTTTCCTCCTTGGAATCATATGTTTTTGTCTGGCTCTTCCGTCTCTGGCTGGCGGGAGGCAGATCTCTAAGTCCTCAGTACTCATAGAATCAGAAGGCATGGCTTGTCTGGGCCTTGACCGTACCCGCACGCAAGTTCGTAAATTAGCCTTGGATGATGCCAGGAGGAGTGCCGCCGAACGGGTCAGTACCTATGTTTCGCGGGAGACTAGTGTCGATAAAGGTAAGGTCAGCAAAGACCTGATTGATGTGTATTCACGGGCTACAGTTAAAGTTATTGAGGAGCTTGAAAAAGGCTGGCTTCAGTCAAAAGACAAGAGCGGTTATCTTGACCAGTGTTATAAAATTAAGATCAAAGCCGAGATCATACCTGCTGAATCGAATGCGGAATCTCGCCTTCATCAGCAAGTCATCAACAATCCCCGCGCACCCTTAACTGTTGAACTCTGGACCGATAAGGATACCTACAAGCTCGGCGATTTTATGAAATTTTATTTTCGGGGCAATAAGCCTTTCTATGCCCACGCAGTATATGAAGATGCTGAAGGAAATCTTATCGAGGTGACCCCATCTAATCGCCCAGCTTACTACAGGGGTGGAGTTATTTATGAAATCCCCGGTCAGAATGATCGGTTTACACTCCAGATAACTCCACCGCTGGGTAAAGAGAAACTCATTCTCTATACCGCCACCAGTCCGATGGGAAGCTATCAGGGTAAAATGTCCGGAGATTTTTTGATTATTGATAATGATATTAACGATATTGGAATGAAAACCCGCGGGCTTGCAGTGCTCAAAGGCAGCAAGTCTATGAAGAAATCTGCGAAGGCTGAATTTGCAGAGGCTCAAGTTAATGTGCTGGTAGAGAAGTAATTGTGGGGTGTTTTTATAGTACCCCACCACAAAACCTTTAGCTATCTTATATCCCTTTCCTCTCCATACATCCCAAATTTTTGCTCTTTTCGAGCAGTATATTTCAGATAGTAAATATCGCTTGTAATGGTCTTTCGCGGCCCAGTGCATGATGGATTTGTATTCTTTTGCTTTATTCCCAACAGCAATATTGACTTACTGTCCCCGACAAAGTAAATATTCTTTAATTTTGTGTCGAATGTCGACATTAGTACATTGACTCCGATGGATACACGGAAACAATGTTGAAAAACACAGTTAAATCAGTCGATGAATAATAGTGGGGAATGTATGACTTTACGATCAAGAATGATAATTGCTTTTGGGGTGATCTCGTTACTTATAGCCGCCTTGGGACTTTTTGCAGCTGCCAAACTTGAAAGTGTCGGAGCTTTGACTGACTCGTTGTATAAACGTCCGTATGCTGTCAGCACTGCCATGTTGCGTATTGATGTCAACTTAATGCGTATTCAGAATGAAATGTCTCAGATTATAACTTCATACGATAAACTGAGAATCGCAAAGCACAGAAAAAATATCGACAATTTTAATGCCGAGATCATAAATGATTTTGAACTTGTTGCTGACCGCGCACCGGATGACAGAGATAAATTGTCTGTTCTTACCAAGCTGTATGACCGAATGAGTTCCTTGCAGCAGGATCTTATCAATACTCATGAGAAAGGGGCCTTGCGTAGTGTTATCAAGGCTGAAAGGGATAAAGAAGCCAAGTTGCATGGTGAGTTGGAAGCTGGAATGGAGAAGTTCATTGCTTCTGCGGAGAAAACTGCGGCATCTTTTAATGCAAATGCGGGTGAAAGCGTAGCGCAGACGGGTAATATACTGCGGGCGATGGTCGGCGTGGCATTTATCTTTTCCATTGTAATCGCACTTTGGATTTTGCGGTCTGTTCATCGCGCTCTCGGCAAAGATCCGGCAGAGCTTGAGCAGGTGGTAGGCAAAGTGGCTGAGGGCCATTTTGATTTTGAAAGTGATGACAAGGCCTGCGGGGTGTATCTTAAGGTTCTCAGTCTTGTGGATTCTCTTAAAAATTTTCAAAAGGATACGGACGAGATCATCACTGCTATTGAAAAAGGTGAACTGGAACGTAAAGGGGATGCTTCTGGATATACCGGCGGGTTTGCCACAATGATCGAAGGGGTAAATACCTTGGTGACTCTTTATTGTGCGCTGCTTAATTCCCTGCCTGTGGGCGTGCTGACCAGAGGACATGACCGTAAAA
Source organism: Maridesulfovibrio salexigens DSM 2638 (assembly GCF_000023445.1). Classification (GTDB taxonomy): domain Bacteria; phylum Desulfobacterota; class Desulfovibrionia; order Desulfovibrionales; family Desulfovibrionaceae; genus Maridesulfovibrio; species Maridesulfovibrio salexigens. The sequence goes on from NC_012881.1 coordinate 983,560, forward strand.
TACTATTTTTGAACAAGGCAGGGGTGGATATTGCCGGGGTCAGCTCCTTTAAGGGTAAGCACTGTGATCAGGTTTTCGGGACCGAAGCATGCCGCCAAGGTAGATGCATTCCTGAACAATGTATGGATAGCAACAGCAAGCAGAATTTTGAGACAACCGCGAAGACTTCTACCGGAACTTACGAAATCAGCAGCTCCGCATCGGCTATTGTGAACCGGGAAGGAAAAACTGTCGGTGCTCTGGAAATTCTTATCGATCAGACTGAGATTAAAGCTGTACAGAACAGGATTGTGGAAGTTGCCAATGCTGCAGATCGTATTTCAACCCGCCTTGCCACATCTTCAGAGGAGCTTGCAGCCCAGATTGAACAGGTCGGCAGGGGGGCTGATATTCAGCAACAGCGTGTAAGCGAGACCGCCACAGCCATTGAGGAAATGAATGCAACTGTTCTTGAGGTTGCCCGAAATGCTGCCGACGCTACAATGCAGTCGGAACAGGCTGCGGACAAAGCACGGGACGGTGCCGGACTGGTAGGTGAGGTCGTTACCTCTATTAATCAGGTTAACGGCATTGCCGGTGAATTGCAGGGTAACATGCTTGAGCTTGGCAAGCAGGCTGACTCCATCGGCGGGATAATGACAGTTATCCTTGATATTGCAGACCAGACGAACCTGCTGGCTCTTAATGCCGCAATCGAAGCTGCCCGTGCTGGTGAGGCCGGACGCGGATTTGCTGTTGTTGCTGATGAGGTTCGCAAACTTGCGGAAAAGACTATGACTGCGACCAGCGAAGTAGGCGATAGCATCAAGGCAATTCAGAAATCGTCAGAAATTAACATAAGGCAGGTTGAGTCAGCTGTTGAACAGGTTTCCGCTGCAACAACTCAGGCCAATGAGTCCGGCATAGTTCTGGCCGACATTGTAAATGTTTCCAGCGAAAGCTCCGCACTGATCAGCAGTATTGCGGCAGCTGCGGAAGAACAGTCCGCCACCTCTGAACAGATTAATTCAGCAGTAGAAGAGGTCAACCGGATCGTGAACGAAACTTCAGCCGGAATGATTGAGTCTTCCCGTGCTGTGCAGGAACTTAATGCTCTTGCGCAGGACCTGCGGGGAATGCTCGAAAGATTGAATGCATAACAAAAAAGGGACGGTATCTTTTTGATGCCGTCCCTTTGTTTTTAGTTAGACTATCTTTCCTTTCGATTTGCCGTACTCAGCAAACCTCGTCAGAATTTCCCAGTTTAATTACTATATCAGTCAGTTTGTCTGCAAAGACTTCATCCATCGTTCCATGACCGATCAGCAGTCGGTACCACATAGACCCAAATATCAGATCCACAAGCATATCCAAGTCCTGTGTTGAAGAAATATCATTTGCATCAACAGCCTGTCGGAGGATGGATTTCAGGATTTCCTGACGTTTTGCCACAAAATTTTCCCTGAATCTGTCTCTGAATGACTCATCCTGCTGCGCTAAGGACATCAGGTAACGAAGGTTACTTCCATCCCCTTCATTAATCGATTTCATGGAGCTTCGAAGAAATTGGCGCAGGGTTGTATTTAAGGATTCATAGGGCGGAACAGGTATTTTAACATCCGCCTGATTGAGAACCGCTTCAAGCACAATGTCGGCCAGTGAAGGCCACCAGCGGTATATTGTAGGTTTGCCGACCCCGGCTTTTTGGGCGATTGCTTCGATGGTAAGTTTTTTTCCACCACTTTCAGTTAGCAACTCATAGGTTGAGTTTAATACGGCCTGTTTAGCCTTTTCACTTCTGGGCCGTCCGGCTTTAGTCTTAGTCATGTTTTTCACCTTGTTTTAGCTGATGCTGTTTTGTGCCACGCTTAGGGGATATTGACAAGTTTATTTTCGTTACGTAACGTAACGAAAATAAGTGGTGGTTAAAATCGAATAAGCAGATAAATAACGGAGCGATTGAATGGATATTAAATCTTTAAAGTTAGTATGCTTTTCCCCTACAGGGACAACGGAGCAAGTGGTGCGGGCTGTTGCGCGGGGGATTGATATTAACGATGTTGAGTTGATTGATGTAACCAAGCCGGAAGCAAGATCTCATTCGCTGAAATTCACAGAAGGTGAATTGATTGTGGTCGGTGTGCCGGTTTATATGGGCAGGGTTCCGGGACTGTTGCAGGAATGGTTCGGGAAAATTCAGGCTGAAGGGAGTCCGGCGGTCGGTGTGGTTGTTTATGGAAACCGTGTTTATGACGATGCTATGCTGGAGTTGAAAGATATGCTGAAAAGGCAGGGGGCTGTGCCTATCGCTTGTGCGGCATATATCGGTGAGCATTCTTTCTCAAATTCTGAAATTCCTACAGCACATGGCCGTCCTGATAACAACGACTTAAGCCATGCCGAAATGTTCGGTTTTAAGGTTCGGGAAAAACTTGATTCAATTACTGACCTTGCAGAATCCTGCGTGAATAATATCCCAGGAGAATATCCTTACCGTGGCAGCACAGAGTTATGGGATGTGGACTTCATTGCCGTCGATGAGTCCTGTGTTCAGTGCGGATTGTGTGCTGAAATCTGTCCCACAGGTGCTATCGATGCTGAGGACAGTTCGGTCATAGATACAGTCAAATGCATCACCTGCTGTGCCTGCCTCAAGAAATGTCCGAATCAGGCGCGGGCAATGAAAGACGGTCCGGTGAAAGATGCGCGGGTGAGGTTGAATAGGCTTTTTGCTGAACCTAAGGAGCCGGAGTTTTATTTGTAAATATATGCAGGTCATACAAAGAAAGTAACAGGCGTGATTCTTATTGGGATTCACGCCTGTCTTGTGTTCAGCACTGGATTAAGCATGCCTTCTGAGATAGTATGAATTCACTGACAACGTTTTGAAATTTCCATCCAATATTTTCATATCATCCCAAGGTTAAAGCTATGCCGATATATAAATCCATTTGTCCTTACGACTGTCCCACCACTTGCGGCCTTCTTGTAGAGAGCGATGGAACCAGAATTACCAAAGTAAAGGGTGACCCCGATGATCCAATCTGCAGCGGACTGATCTGCCGCAAGATGCAGCGTTACGAAAAATCTATTCATTCCACGGACAGAATTTTAACTCCCCTTAAGCGGACCGGACAGAAAGGTGAGGGTAAATTTGAACCCATCTCATGGGATGAGGCTGTGGAAACCATTACCGGAAAATGGAAGCAGTCTTTGGATGAGTACGGACCTGATTCAATCCTCCCTTTTTACTATTCCGGTGTCATGAGCCTTATCCAACGCAATTGCGGTGATGCCTTGTTCAATAAAATGGGATCCTGCCAATTGATCAAGACTCTTTGTTCTTCGGCTAAGGGTGCCGGATATCAATCCGTGCTTGGCGGCACCGGAGGGCTTGATCCCCGCGAACTGGTCGACAGCGATATGTATATTGTCTGGGGCAGCAACATGAAGGCTACCCGTTTGCAGAGCATGCCTGATCTCCTCAAAGGGCGTAAGCAGGGCAAGCGTGTCGTACTTATCGAATCATTTGCCGGGGAAATGGCCCAGTATGCCGATCAGGTTGTGCTGGTGAAACCCGGTACCGATGGAGCATTGGCCCTCGGTATGATGCATGTGCTGGTCAAGGAAGGTCTTGAAGATTCTGAATTTTTGCAAAATGAAGCTATTGGTTATGCTGAATTCAAGGATACTCTTGATGAGTACAGTCCGGAATGGGCTGAGTCCGTATGCGGTGTTTCAGCGCAGCTGATTGTTGAACTTGCACGGGAATACGCCGCTGCAAAAGCCCCGGCAATCATCCTTGGAAGCGGAAATTCCCGCTATGGGAATGGTGGCATGACTGTTCGGTTGATAACAATTCTTTCCACTTTTTCTGGAGCATGGCAGCATCCGGGTGGAGGTCTTTGCGGCTGTAACCCCGGAATGAGGGAGTGCATTGATAGTACCCGCATTACGCGGCCTGATCTGCGTGAGCGGGTAGGGCGAAAGGTTAACATCAACCAGCTTGCCATGGCCCTGAAAGGCGAAGAAGGACAGATTCCTATTCGCTGTCTGCATATTTACGGCAGTAATCCGGTAGGTTCGGTTTCCAACCAGCTCGGCATTGAGCAGGGACTTGCTGATCCTGATCTTTTCACCGTGGTCCACGAACGGTTTATGACTGATACAGCGCGCTATGCTGACATTATCCTTCCTGCCACATTCTCTGTGGAACAGTCCGATTGTTACAGTGCTTATGGCTATTGTTCCTTTGGAGCTGCTTATAAAATTATCCCCGCTGCCGGTGAATGTAAGAGCAATTGGGATATTTTTTGTCTCCTCGCGAAAGGCATGGGCTATACTGACAGCCATTTTCAGCGTTCTGAAGATGATTTGGTGGCGGAACTTCTCGATAATCCCATGGCTGGATTGCAGGACATTACTTCTAAGCAGCGTGAGATATTAAAAACCGGGGGCATGATTTCACTGCCTTATGCCGACCATACAAGCTGGAAGACTCCTTCCGGAAAAATAGAAATCATTAATAACACATTGAAAGATCCAGTCCCTCACTATCAGGAGTGTCATGGCGGCCCTTATCCTTTGCGCTTGATTGCGGTGCCAAGTTCCGAAACTCTTAATTCCGTATTTCTTGAGCGGGAGGAGTTGGTGCAAAGTCGGGGAGCTATGTTTCTCGAAATACATCCTGATGATGCTGAGGCCCGTTCCATAGCAGACGGTGACAGTATTGTTGCCTATAATGATTTGGGAGAGGTTGCTTTTACCGCCCGGGTTACTCCTTTGATTGCCAAGGGAGCGGTGGCTGCGGCTGGAATTTTCATGCGCAGGCAATCGGGGAACGGGAATTTGGTAAATACCCTGCATCACGAAAGACTTTCCGACATGGGAGAAGCCACAACACTAAATGATAATACCGTTGAGGTCCGGATTTAATCCGTAGTTTCAAGTTATTTTATATTAAGGTTTACCTGACTGAGCCAATATATTATTTTAATATAACCTCAAATCCCCTTTGGACTGGAGGTTCATATGAGGAAAAGTGTTTTGGGCGCAGTAGGGTTACTGCTTTTATTTACCATAGCAATTTATCTATTGTTGCCATTCAAGGCAGATGAAAAATTATATAGGGTCGGCGTTCTGCAGTTTACCAAAAATAATTTGTCCACATTGCAGGGCTTCAAGGACGGTTTGAGAGAGCTCGGGTATATTGAAGGTGAAAATATAGAATTTGATTTCGCTGGTCCCGCTTCTTCCAAAAAGGACCTTGGCAGTTACATGCATACGCTGCTGGAGAATGAACCCGATTTAATTTTTGCTTCTCCTACACCCGCGGCCATAGTTGCAAAACAAATTACACAGGGAACAAATCTTCCGGTTCTTTTTGCGCCTGTTAATGATCCTGTCGCAGCTGGCATAGTGAAGAATGAACGTGCACCGGAAGGTAACATTACCGGAGTTCGACTCTCTGCCAGTGATGGGCGCAGGTTGCAGTATTTAAAAGATGTTGTTCCGACTGTAACCAAAGTCTTGGTCCCTTACAGCCTTGGGGACAAAAGCGCGGCTGCAAGTGTGAAGATGCTTGAAAAAGCTGCTCCCAAGGTAGGTGTTACTTTGGTTAAGAAGCCTTTTTATCGGGAAACTGACCTTCTTAGCGATAAAGAATATGTTCCTGCGGATGTGGATGCTGTTCTTCTGCCCCGCGAAGGGCTGGTAATGTCAAGAATTAATGATTTTGTGACTGTTTGCCTTGAACGTAAACTTCCTCTTTCAACCCCGCGTTTCAAGCAGGTGGAAGACGGTGCACTTACCGGGTATGGCTTCAATGGGTATGAGATAGGCAAGCAGAGCGCACGCATGGCTCACATGCTTTTTTCAGGAGCTCCGGTTTCTTCTCTTCCGGTGGAAACATCTGAAGATTATTTATTTATCAATCTCAAAACAGCTAAAGCCATCGGCGCAAAAATAAGTGATTCCATTTTGCGTCAGGCTAAGAATATCGTCAGATAATCAGGGATATAATGAGATCTCTTTATTCTATTCTCTTCCGTTCTTATATGGTGATTGCGCTTGTTCCGCTTGTTCTGCTGGGCATAATGTTGACAGTCTGGATTGCCAGCGGTCAGATTGATGCTTCTTTGCGGCAGGAACAGGCAATGGCCAGATATGTTGCCCATGATTTAGGGCAGCATTTTTCCATGCTGGAAGATAGGCTCTTCAGCCTGAATCGGTACAGAAATTTTGCAACTCTTTCGGAGCAGGAAATGCGTGACGTCGCGCAGGAGATGATTGCCCGAAAGCCTTTCATATATTCCGTAATGATACTTGATGAAACAGGCAGGATTAAAGCTAGAGTTTCTTCAAATATGGTTTATGACGGATCGGAACCGTTGGACCCTGTTGATTTACGGCTTTATGAAAAAGTAATCAAAACCGGACAGGTAAATTACGGGCCTGTGCACGATGATCCTAATTTCAGAGAGTCCTTAATGTTGGTGGGCGTACCGTTAAGGGACAGAATGACAGGCCGTCTGGAGATTGTTCTCTTGGCTCAATTCAGGCTGGATGTAGTCTGGAAGAATGTTGTGGACCAGAACTATCGGGATGGCGAAAACATCTTTCTTGTTGCTGAGAACGGAAATGTTCTGGCTCACCCCAATCCTTCAGTGGTGCTCGGCAAAAGAAGCTTGTCTCTGAAGGACGGGCACAGGATAAGGAAAGACTTTGATGGAAAGTGGGTCATTGGAGCAAGTGCTGACTTAAAACTTGGAGGCCTTACATACAGGGTTGTGGCTGAGCGGGATGTGCAAACGGCTTTGGTCCCTGCGATTCGTTCCGCAGGTGTTGCCTTGCTTGCGACCTTACTTACCGCTGCCTTGGTTCTAATTGCAACTGTTCGAAATGTTCAAAGGGTAACTCATCCGGTTAAGCTTTTGACAGAGGCCGCCCTTAATATCAAAGATGATGGTTTTTACCCCGGAATTTCTGTCACTGGTTTTAAGGAAATTAAAGAGCTGTCTTTGGCTTTTGATTCCATGACCCGCAATCTGCAACGGATGCTTGAAGAGCTTGAACATGAAGTTCAGATCAGGAAAGAATCTGAGGAAGCTCTTGTGCGTAGTGAAGAGCGTTTCAGAGCCCTGCATAATGCTTCGTTCGGTGGGATAGCTATCCATGAGCAGGGTATTATTTTGGATTGTAATCAGGGTTTGGCTGAAATCTCCGGGTTTGATGTTGATAAGCTCGTGGGAATGGATCTTTTGCAGTTGATATCTGAGTCCTCCCGCAGTTTTGTCCGGGACAATATTCGCAATGAACTTGAAGATGCTTACGAAGCTAAGGCTATACGCAAGGGCGGGGTTGAGTATCCTGTCCGGTTGGAGTCCAGAAATATTCCGTACAAGGGCCGTGTGGTTCAGGTTCTTGAATTCAGGGATATGACCAGCCAGAAAAGAGCTGAAGAATTTATTATTCAAAATGAAAAGATGATGTCGCTGGGAGGTCTTGCAGCAGGGATGGCCCATGAGATTAATAACCCGTTGGCCGCTATTGTCGGGTCTTGCCAGAATCTGCGGAACAGGTTGCTCAAGGAAAATCCCATGAATATTAAAATCGCTGAAGAGTGCGGCACTTCATTTGATAACATGGTCAGTTATGCGCAGGCCCGTGATTGTGACAAGATGGTTGAATCCATCTATGAATCAGGGAAGCGGGCAGCTGATATTGTCAAAGATATGCTCAGTTTCAGCCGTCAGAGTGATAAGTCGCTCGTCAGTAACAAGGTTACGGATTTATTGGACCGGACGATTAAACTGGTCAGTAACGATTATGACCTAAAGAAAAATTACGATTTTAAAAAGATCGATATAATCAAGGAATACTCAGATTCCAACGGCAACGTGGTTTGTTATAGCAATCAGATTCAGCAGGTGTTTTTCAATTTACTCAAGAATTCTGCCCACGCCATGGCGGATAAGGAATATGTTGATGATATCCCTCGATTGATAGTTAAAAACTATATTAGAGACGATATGAGCGTGATTGAAGTGGAAGACAACGGGCCGGGGCTGTCTGAAGAAGCTCGTAAGAAAGTATTTGAGCCTTTTTTTTCCACTAAAGAGCCAGGTAAAGGGACAGGACTTGGCTTGTCTGTCTCATATTTTATTATCGTCAAGCAGCATGGAGGCTCCATGGAAGTGTTCTCGGAACCGGGTGAATGGACTCGGTTTGTGATCAGTATTCCCGTAAAAGGTCCCGGAAGTGTTAGCGGGGTTGGTATGTCCTGATATTTTTGTGTTAAATGTTAGAAAGAGTGTTGACAGTCGGTGCCGGATTCTATAAACACTTCTTCACCCAACGCAAGTGGGGCTGTAGCTCAGTTGGGAGAGCGCTTGAATGGCATTCAAGAGGCCGTGGGTTCAATTCCCTCCAGCTCCACCAGATATTTCTTAAGGCTTACGATGAAAATCGTAAGCCTTTTTTTGTTTGGGGAACCGGGCGGGGAACATTGGGGAGCTATATCAAAGAAAGGGGGGAAGCCAGTTTGACCCAATTTCAAGTTTGGATTTTACTTGTCTGCACTTTCTATTTATATATAAATTTTATGAGTTTGCGTTGTGAAAATTCAATTATGAGGTAGTCAATATGAGGGCAATTTGCGCACTGTGTTTAATTAGTTTTCTTCTCGGAGCCACAGGATGTATGCGGGATATGAAGCCGTTGTTGCATGGCGAAAACTTAGGGGAGATAAAAGTTCAGGCAGAGCAGGGTCATTCTATTGCACAGAGGCGTTTGGCTTATAAGTATTCGCACGGAAAGGGTGTCAAACAGAATTTAACAGAGGCAGTTAAATGGTACAGAAAGTCAGCAAAACAGGGTGACTCTATTGCACAGTGGAGTCTGGCTTTTATGTATGAGGAAGGGACGGGTGTTGATAAAAACCTTGCTAAGGCTGTAAAATGGTATCGAAAGGCAGCAGAACAGGGGGATTCGGATGGTCAGTGGCTTTTGGGGACTATGTATATGTATGGGAAGGGGGTTGGAAAAAAACTTTCAGAAGCAGTGAGGTGGTTTAGAAAGTCAGCAGAACAAGGAAATTATGGCGGGCAGTGGCGTTTGGGAGTTATGTATGAGTATCAGATGGGGGTCGAAAGGAATTTTGCTGAAGCCGCGAAATGGTATAGGAAGGCAGCAGAACAGGGTGCTTCTGACGGGCAGTGGCGCCTAGCGCGTATGTATGAGTTCGGAAACGGTGTTGATAAGAATCTTTCTGAGGCTGTGAGCTGGTATAGGAAGGCAGCTGAGCAGGGTGATCCTGACGCGCAGTGGCTTTTGGGCAAAATGTATGCGTACGGATTTGGTGTTGATCAGAATTTTTTTGAAGCCGTGAAATGGTACAAAAAATCAGCTGTGCAGGGTGCTTCTGTCGGACAATGGATTATATCTGATATGTATAAATATGGGAAAGGTACTGAAAAGAATTTTGTTGAAGCCATTAAGTGGGCTCGTATGTCGGCAGAACAGGGAGATTCCAATGGTCAGTGGCGTCTCGGGGTAATGTATGAGTACAGTGAAGGAGTGGAGAAGAATCTTTTTGAGGCTGTAGAGTGGTATAAAAAGTCAGCAGAGCAGGGTAATTCTGGAGGTCAGTGGCGTCTAGGTAATATGTATAAGTTCGGACGGGGCGTCGATGAGGATATCAATGAGGCCGCTAAATTGTTCAGAAAGTCAGCAGAACAGGGTGATTCTGGCGGTCAGTTGCGGTTAGGTATAGTGTATGAATATGGAGAAGGAGTTGAAAAGAATTTTGCAGAGGCTGTGAAGTGGTATCATAGAGCGGCTGATCAGGGTGAATCTGAATCTCAGTGGCGTCTTGGCAAAATGTATAAGCAAGGGTTGGGTGTTGATAAGAATCTTTTTGAGGCTGTGAAGTGGTTTAAAAAGTCAGCAGAACTTGGTGATTTTGAAGGACAGTGGCGTTTGGCAATTGCATATGAGTTCGGAGAAGGTGTTGAAGAGGATATTACTGAAGCGGTGAAGTGGTACAGAAAGGCTGCAGCTCAGGGGTATGGACCCGCTAAAAAGGCTCTTGCCTCTCTGACAATTTAGAACGATTCTTTTTGGGGAACCACTCACCCCCGCTAATCCCGGAAAATCCCCAAAACCAGTTCCCAAGGGGGGATTAATCCAAATATTTAAATCTATGGAGTACTGTCCCCCGCATAGCATTTAAGAAGCCGCGGGTTCAATTCCCTCCAGCTCCACCAGATATTTCTTAAGGCTTACGATGAAAATCGTAAGCCTTTTTTGTTTGGGGGATTCCTGCAACTATGGAGATGCTTTTAGTGTAAGAAGGTGAATAAAATTATATAAATTCAATTCTTGTTTGCTCTTTGCTAGTATGTCTTTTAAGACATATTGTGATCTCTGAAACAAATGCAGAACAACCAAAAATAACGAGGACAGGAAATGAGCGAAGAATATAAGAAGGTAAAAAGCATTTATATAGGCTACCACCCACGTACCCATGACGGCAGTTCTCCTAAATCACGCAATCGCAGTGAGTCTGTTGAGATCATGGATGCCTTTAATAAAAAGCAGGACGATGATCACCTGCACGCAGAGGTTGTGGGCATTGCTTTCACTGATCTTTGCGCTGTTGCCGTTATGGAAAAAAATATTGGTAAAGTTTGGCAGTATCTTTGATTTAATGTGTTGATATAAAATAATATTTCTCAGGTTTTAAGATGGAATAAGTTTGATTTTATTATTTGATGGTTTGGTTCTGCGGAGGATTTAATCCTCCACAGCCTCACATATTTTTAAGGACTCGCGATAAAAATCGTGAGTCCTTTTTTATTGTCCCGGTAGAGCCGATGTTAAAGCCCGTTTTTCTTGTCACGAACATTCCTTATTGGTAAATTGAAAGTAATATAGGAGGGGAGTGATGTTTAATTTCCACATCTCTGGGAAAGCTCTTACGTCCACGGTTCGGACAGTTCGCCAGTTACTCATATATCTTTTTTGTTTCATTTATATCGTATCGCTGACCTCTTGCCTGCCTCCTCCTAAATATCAGGACCCGCTTGCTGAGCTTAATACCATGCCTTCATCGACCCGTATGTTTGGAGATATGCGCCTTGGGTTGCTTTTTTCCGGAAATGTCCAGATATCACGGGATTTTCTCGCAAAGAATCGCAAGGCTATGGATCTTGGAATATTAACCAATACATCAGCTTTGAATGATCTGGATGTAGACTACGTGGAAAAGAACCTCCAAAGAATTCTGTCCCGGTCATTCGGGGAAGTGATTAAAGTCGATTCACTGGATCAGGCAAGGTCCTTGGATTTGGACGTGGTTATGCTTTTTGACATGCAGATAGATCTTGGAGTGACATCAGGTGCTCAAACATCTGTTGATCTCAAGGGTTCGTTTCTGGATTGGGATCGCCGTGTGCTTACTGATATTAGGGGGCATGGCGTGGGAGTGGTTCCTTTTCCGGCTAACTCGTTCGGGTACACAGAGGCTGCGGGAAGGGCACTCAAGGCTTTAAATGATGAGCTGACCACATCGCGTCAGCTGGCTGCTGTTCTTGAAGAGGTCAGTCAGCCGGTTATGGTGGTAACAAACATTCCAGTTCCTGCTCCGGTAGCTGTTAAGGGCGAGCGGCATGCACTGGTTATGGGTAACAGTGCGTATAAAAATGCTCCTTTGAAGAATCCGGTTAATGATGCCCGAGATGTGGGCAAGGCCCTGCGCCGATTGGGATTCAATGTGATTATGGTCAATAATGCTAGGTTGCGTGACATGGAGCAGGCTATGGACCGTTTTTACGCCAGTTTGCAGAAAGGAGGAGTTGGGCTGTTCTATTATGCGGGGCATGGTATGCAGGTCGGCGGCAGGAATTATCTCATTCCTGTTGATGCGACTCTCAGGTCGGAATCCGATGTTCGCTACGAATGTCTGGATGCAGGACGTATTCTCGGCAAGATGGAAGATGCGGGCAATGCATTGAATATCGTCATTCTAGATGCCTGCCGTAACAATCCATTTGCCCGTAGCTTTCGCTCGGCGCAGAGAGGATTGGCTCGCATGGATGCACCTACCGGATCAATCGTGGCTTATTCCACAGCACCCGGCTCCGTTGCCGCAGACGGAAGCGGTCGCAATGGGGTGTACACAAAGTATTTGCTTCAATACCTGATGCAACCGGGGCTCGATATCAGCGATGTTTTCTTTTACACCCGCAAAGGCGTGGTGCAGGAAACAAGTGGAGAACAGGTGCCGTGGGAGTCCTCCTCATTAGTTGATCGTTTTTATTTTTCAGATGCTCCGTCTGGGGAAAAGTAAACTTTCTCGCTTGGCGAGAGCTATTGCCAAAAAGGGGGAGCTGACAAAATGTCCGCGTATCGATAATTAAGCCAAGAGAGCCGCATTTTACGCTGGTGTATTATTGGTTTGCCTATTGTAACAATGGTTGATTGTGTTTCAGGTAGGCCAAATCGTATATTTCTTGACATGTTAGTACGTTGTTTAATATTGCAGCAAGACAACGAATACTAAGGAAATATATAGTGCGCCTATCTTGTTTTTCTGTAGTTATACAATTGTTTTTGTTTTGTACTGTTTTTATCTTGCTGTCGTCTCACTCTGCATCGGCTGCAGATAGTGCATTATCAACGCCTAAGTTGTTTTTCCAGAATCAACACGTTGATCCTTTGGAAAGCACTCCGGGTTCCTCTCTTGTTCTGCCAAATGCGACTTCATCCTCTTCCGTAAAATCCGGTGATACCAGCACTGCATCAAAAGAAAGCTTTTCAAGGCGTTTATTTTTTTCCGCTCCCGCTGTGGTTGAAGAATATGATTACTATGTCGTGCAGTTCTCGGGGCCCGTGCAATCTGCGTGGAAAGAATCTCTTTCCGGTCATGGGGCCGTCTTTTACGACTATATTCCGCAATATGCATTTATCATTAAACTTGGAACTGCAAAGGTTTCTGCCGTTGAAGGGCTTAACTTTGTCCGTTGGCTCGGCAAGTATGAGGCCGATTTGAAGCTGTCGAGCGATGTCTACGACATCACTCCCGGTAAACTAAAAGAGCAGGGCAGCCTGCTGGACGTTAAAGTGGTTGCTTTCCCCGGCGAAAATGTGAGTTCACTGGAGCAGGAAATCCGTACGGCAGGAGGCTCTGTCCTTTCAAGTTCGTCATCTGAATGGGGTGTTCAGCTTGAAGTCAGGATCTCAATTCAGGAAGTCGGCGGACTTAAAGACATCAAGGGTGTTAAATGGATTGAGAAAGCGCCAGAGCATCGCACTAACAATAATATTGCAGTGGGCATAATTGAAGCCCGTTCAGTGCAGGATAAAGTATGGCCTGTTTCTGGTAGCAAGTTTTTTGGTGATGGGCAGATTGTCGCTGTTTGTGACAGTGGAATCGATACCGGAGATGTTGATACTCTTCATGAAGATTTCAGCGACGGTCAGGGGGGAAGCAGAGTTGTCAGCAATAACGTGTTTTCCGGGGCAAGTATCAAGGACTGCAGCGGTCATGGTACTCATGTTGCGGGGATTATAGCTGGAAATGGAATGAAGTCGGGTTCTTCTCCTGTTGATAATAAATTCCCCTCCACCTGTTATGCCGGGATAGCGCCTAAGGCTGGGCTTTATGTCCAAAGCGTGGGTGCTGATGACGGTAGTTCCCGTTTACCGGGCATACCATCGGATTTGTCAAAACTTTTTCAGCCTGCTTTTGATGCCGGAGCTCGTATCCATAGCAATAGCTGGGGAACCTCCGGAGCAGGGGATTATGATAGTGAATGTGTCACTGTCGATCAGTTTATGTGGAGTAATAAAGATTTTTTGATTCTTTTTGCTGCGGGTAATGCCGGATATGACAAAGACCAAGACGGTATAGTTGATGTTTACTGCATTGATACTCCGGCTACAGCAAAGAACTGCCTTTCGGTAGGGGCTTCAGAGTCGTACCGCACCGGCAGCAAAGAGGGCTTTGCTGCCAGAAGCTGGGGGGAATTCAGAACTTATGCCGATCCTATCGGTTCTGATCCTACTTCTGACAAGCCATACGGTGTTGCCGCTTTTTCCAGTCGAGGTCCCACCATTGACGGCCGCTACAAGCCGGAGGTTATTGCGCCGGGCACAAATCTCCTTTCCACCCGTTCTTCAGCGCAGTATGGTAACGGGTGGGGGGCTTTTAATGATGACTATTATTGGTCCGGCGGGACCAGTATGGCTACCCCTCTGGTTTCGGGTACAGCGGCAATTTTGCGTGAGTATCTGATTAAGGAGGAGGGGATAGCCAAGCCAAGTGCCGCTCTGCTTAAGACAGGCCTTATTCACGGGGCGGTTTCGCTTGCTCCGGGGCAGTATGGATCAGGGGCAGCACAGGAAGTTCATGACACTCCTGATGATGCTCAAGGCTGGGGACGGGTTAATCTTGAAGCTTCTGTCAACTCTGATGCCCGATACAAGGTTGAGTATCATGACGTAAAGGATTCTCCTCCCTCAGATAATACCTATTTGCAAAATTTCTCTTTTGAAGTTGTAAATGACGGAAAGCCTTTTAAAGCGACACTTGGGTGGACGGATTATCCGGGATCGACAGCTGCTTCCGGAGGTTTGGTTAACGATCTTGACTTAAGGGTCAAGCAGCCTGACGGATCATGGGTATATCCTGATAATGCGGTCAGTCTCAGCCCTTTGACTAAGTACCTGTATGTAACCAGTGTTAGCGGTATGTATAAAGGCAAGGCAATAGGTGTCCGGGTCACACCCCCGTCTTACCCCTGTACTCTCGAATCTGTGGTTCTTGCCTTTTCAAATAGTGAAAGTGTGGCCGAAGAGGTTTCCATTGTCGTTTATCGTTATGACGGTGGTGTCGGAGATGAAATATTCAGGAAGTCGTTCGCATATATTCCGTCAGGAGAATATGCCTTACCGGTTGGACTTACCATTGCTGATGGTAGCGTGGTGGTAGCTGTAGAAAAGAGCGGAAGTTCATCCGGAGTTTATTGTCAGATTGGAAATCCGACAACACGCGGTTTGGTTAAGGTCGGCGGTCTTTGGCAGCAGGCATCTATCACGCCTGGTATTGGAGTTACTTTCAGGACAAAAGTTGCAGCAACAAGTTTTGATCGTTTGAATAATACTGTTTCTGTTACTATCGATAAACCGCAGAAGGGTACATATACTGCGGAAGTTACGGCCTATAATATTCCTGTAGGGCCACAGCCTTATGCATTGGTGATGAGCGCAATGACCGGCGACACTCCGACATCAGGAGAGATTGAACTTAATACCGATCAGCCTGACGCTCCCACATCTACATTTTTGAGTAAGAGCCGTGAAACACCAACAGTTCAAAATGTAAATACCGTATATGGAACAGCTTTTGAAAATGTTTACAGTGATCAATCTGCATTTTGTGTCCAGACTCAAGCAGGCAGGGTGGTCAGTATTCGGTATGCTGCAACCGGACTACCTGAAGTTAAAGCAAATGAATTAACTCTCGCAAAGCTTTTTAATAACGGCACTAATACACAGTTCAAATATGCCAATTTTGAGGATTATACAGATGGAAATTGGTGGCTTACAGACGTGTCCGGGAAATATGTTGATCCTGTCCGGGCGTTAAATGCCACGGCGCCATATTATATCGTCTCAGTGGTAAAGGACGGCGGCCCTTATGATGAAAACCCGGACCCCGGCGTGATAGACGATCCTCAGATCCTTGGTATGAACAGGGCAGGGGGCAGCGGAACGGGATGCACCGTTGGGGTGAATGATGAATATAGTCCGCTTTTATTGATATTGATCGCATGTATATCCTTTGCCTTACGCCTGCGCCGGAAAAACGAGTAAAAACTTCCGTTGGACATGAATCTTTTCCCAGTGCTATTTTGATGAGAACAGGAGAGAGACATGTCTAAAATGATTATTTACGGTAAACCCACATGCCCGCATACCAGAAGAGCGTTGGAAGCGTATCCTGATGCTGAATTTGTGGATGTGCTCATGTCTGCGGAAGATCTTAACAAGATGCTGGAGCTTTCCGGCGGTAAAAGAAGGATTCCGGTGATTGTAGAGGATGGTAATGTAACCATCGGGTACAATCGCGGATCATGAAATGTATAATTCCCGGCAGTTTGCCGGAGTAGGAAATGTTAAAGACCCTCATTTATGGAGGGTCTTTTTTTTGTAGTTCTGATCAGCATGTTCAAGGAAAGAAGTATCGCTTATGGGGGATGTTATATTTTTGTTTTAATATCCTTTGCAGTTGGGTAAAGATGGTTTGAAAGGCAGGTTGGAAAAGGAGAATTCTTGTGCAGAAAAGGAACCGTCCGACAATATTTATTGTAGATAGAATTAAGCCCGAAATGGATGTTTTCGCGGAAATTCTTCGTGATGACTATGCTTTGCTGATGGCTATGAGTGGAGCTCATCTGTTTGAAATAGCTGCTAAAGAACAGCCGGATTTAATCCTTTTAGACGCTGATTTACCTGAAGTGGATTGCCGTGAGCTGGGTAGAAGACTCAAGCTTAGCGAGCCGACTCGCAATATTCCTCTTATTTTGATTTCAGGCGAAACGCGTCCTGAGGAAGAATACAGTTATTTTGAGTCCGGTGTTTTTGATTTTATATACCGCCCATTGAGTCCGCCAATGGTTTTGCGGCGTGTTGCTTCCGCATTGATCCAGAAAGAACAGGGAGACAGGCTGGCCGAGTTATCTGATAAACTGGGAAGGTATCTTTCCCCGCAGGTTTACGAATCTATCTTTGAAGGCACTCAGGATACTCTCATCGGTGCCAAGCGCAAAAAGCTGACTATCTTTTTCTCTGATATCGTAGGTTTTACTTCCACCACAGAGCGCATGGAACCAGAGGATATGACCGCTCTGCTGAATAACTACCTTGACCGTATGGCATCCATCGCATTGAAGCATGGTGGGACTATCGATAAATATATCGGCGACGCGGTGCTGATATTTTTCGGCGATCCTGTGTCACAAGGATACAAAGAGGATGCTGTAGCATGTTTGAATATGGCCATTGAGATGCGCGATGCCATCAAGGAAATGCAGCAGGAGTGGTTTGAGCTTGGTATTTCCAGTCCGTTCAAAATCCGAATGGGAATTAATACGGGGTTTTGTACAGTGGGTAACTTCGGTTCCAAGCAGCTTATGGATTATACCATTATCGGAGGTCAGGTTAACGTGGCTGCCCGCTTGGAGCAGAATGCGCCGCCGGATCAGATTTTGATTTCTCATGAAACATGGGCGTTGGTGAAAGAAGATTTTCGTTGTCTGGGACGAGAGGCTATTTCTGTAAAAGGTATTCAGCATTCCATCCGCACCTATCAGGTTATAGGCAAGGCCGATGCCATAGAGCAGGATTTGGAAGGTTCGCTGGGAGAAATGGTTTGGCCCGCGCAGACTATTGCAATTGATAGTAAGGTTTCCGATGCTCTTTTAAAATTGCGTGATAGCGGAGAATGGTCCTGTCTGATTGTTCTTGACGGCCTTTCTCCGGTGGGCATGATCACTAAAGGGCGTATGGATGAAATCGTGCGCAAGGAAACAGATAAGGCTCTTTTTCTGGACCGTCCGGTGTCCGTGGTTATGGATAAGGAATTATTGGTTCTTCCTGCCGAGTCAGGTTTGGAAGAAGTCGCCCGCAATGCCCTTTCCCGTGAAGGCAGTTATACATTTGATCCAATTGCCGTGACTAACAGGGGGGAATTTTCCGGATTGGTTTCAGTTCGCTGTTTAATGCAGAGAATGCTTAGCTCTACTCCTTAATTTTGTTTTCTCTGATAAAATGAACTTTCAGCTAAAAGTATGATGTGTAACGCTGCCATATGAGTATGAATAAGCAATCTTGATTTTAAGGCTTTATGTTACATTAAGATGAGGCCGTATTTGGGCCGGTTTATTTACAAAGAACATATACATGGAGAGTGTTATGTACGTACTTGTAATTAATGGTAGTCCCCGCAAGGGTGGTAATACTGAAAGCATGCTGCAAAAAGTTCTGGAGCCACTTGAAAGTGCAGGATGGGAAACTGAGTTGTATCAACTTGGTGGCAAAAAGATACGGGGTTGCATGGCCTGTATGAAATGCTGGGAAAATAAGGACAGCAAGTGCGTTGTTGATAACGACAAGCTTAATGAAGTCTATGAGAAAATGATCCGTGCTGATGCTATTGTTATTGGCTCCCCCACATATTTTGCTGACGTGTCGGCCGAAATCAAGGCTCTGATTGACCGTGCAGGTATGGTTGCCCTTGCCAACGACCGTCAGTTTGAAGGAAAAATCGGCGGGGCAGCAGTTGCCGTACGCCGTGGTGGAGCGACTCATGTCTTTGACAGTATCAACCACCTCTACCAGATCAACGGTATGGTCATGCCGGGTTCCACTTATTGGAACATGGGGTACGGGTTGAACAAGGGTGAGGTTCTTAACGATGATGAAGGCATTGCAAACATGGTTCATCTCGGACGCACCATTGACTGGTTGGGTAAAGCTATTAAACCGCATCTGGGCTCTTTCCCTAAGGCGGGGAGTGAGTACGGAGAGGGTTAGTTCTTTCGAATTAATAATAGGACAACGTCTTTAAGGTCGGCTGCATTTTTATCAGTCGGCCTTTTTTTTATTGTTTTTTTGTGAGTAAGTGCTTGTTGTATAAAGATTTGTTATTTGCCTTCTGAATTAGTTTAAAAAAATATTCATTTCTCTTTTAAATAAACTGGAATTTGAGGTATTATTAATTTTCATAGTTGTTGTTTTATGCCTTGTTTAGAAGATTCACTCAGTTTTTTTCGGGGGGATAAAATGAAATTGTCGGCGAAACTAATGTTAGGTTTTGGTTCTGTCCTTGGCTTGCTTCTTATTTTGGCAGGAATCTCATTTTGGGCACTTGAAAATTCCAGTGAAGGTTTTAACCAATATCGTGGGCTGGCAAGGGATACCAATCTGAGTGGGCGGCTACAGGCAAATATGCTGATGGTCCGCATGAATGTTAAGGATTTTATCCTTACCGGCAGTGAAAAGGACCTCAAGGAATATGACGATTACTATGCAAAGATGCGTGGGTTCATGGATGAGGCCGTCAGTGATATCAAGAAGCCGGAAAGGGCTTCTCTGATTGCCGAGGCTGATTCGGAAGTTAGGGAGTATGGTGAGTATTTTGAAAAAATTAAAAAATTCAGGGTAGAGCGCAATCATTATGTAAATGACGTGCTGAACGTGAACGGTCCTTTGATGGAGCAGAAATTAACCCGCATATTACAAACAGCAGAACGCGATAATGATATGAGTGCAGCAGTATTAAGCGGTCATGCCATGCGTAACCTGTTGCTTGCCAGATTATATGAGCTTAAATTTTTGGATGACAACGCACCGGTTTCAGCTGATAGGGTTAAAAGTGAGGCTAAAGATTTCAATAAGCTGCTGGAAGATCTGGATCGAAGTCTGCAAAATCCTGAGCGCCGTCGTCTCTTAGGTGAGCTTGTTGATTTGAAAGAAAAATACATGGCGGCTTTTGTGAGTTTGACCAAGGTTATTTTTGACCGCAATGATGTGATCGTAAATCATCTTGATAAAATTGGACCGGAAATCGCTAAGAATGTTGAAGATGTGAAGCTGTCAGTCATGGCTGATCAGGATGTGTTGGGACCTAAACTTCAAGCTGCCAATAATCAAGCTATTATGCTGGCGGTCGGCATCAGTCTTATTGCCCTTGCAATAGGTGTTGCCACTGCCGGCTTTATCATTAGAACTGTTAATCGTCAGCTTGGCAGTGATCCGGCTGAAATAGCAAATGTTGCTCAAAGCATTGCCGGTGGCGATCTTGATCTCAAGTTTGCAGAGCCTGCAATCGGTGTTTACGGAAATATGCGCAATATGGCAGCACAGCTCACGCAGGTTGTTTCTGATGTCCGGGCCGGTGCAAGCAATGTGGCTTCCGGCAGCACAGAACTCTCAGCTTCCGCTGAAGGACTTTCACAGGGAGCCACGGAACAGGCTGCATCAATTGAGGAAGTTTCCGCCTCAATTGAGGAAATGGCCAGTAATATCAAGCAGAATACCCTGAACGCCCAGACAACCGAAGAGATTGCCCTCAAGTCTGCTTCGGATGCCCAGGAAAGTGGCGGGGCCGTTTCCGAGGCTGTTTCAGCAATGAAGAATATTGCTGAGAAGATTTCCATTATTGAAGAAATTGCCCGCCAGACCAATCTGCTTGCACTTAATGCCGCCATTGAAGCTGCCCGTGCCGGGGAGCATGGTAAAGGTTTTGCCGTTGTTGCTGCAGAAGTGCGTAAGCTGGCAGAGCGAAGCGGTAACGCTGCCGGAGAGATCAGCGAGCTTTCCACCACTACGGTAAGCGTAGCCGAAAAAGCCGGAGAGATGCTCGATAATCTTGTCCCTAATATCCAGAAAACCGCAGAATTGGTTCAGGAAATAGCATCCGCCAGTACGGAACAGAATTCCGGTGCAGAACAGATCAGCAAGGCCATTACCCAGCTTGATTCCGTTATCCAGCAGAATGCTTCAGCCTCGGAAGAAATGGCTTCCACCAGTGAGGAACTTTCATCTCAGAGTGCTTTGCTGGAAAACACCATGTCTTTCTTCAAGGTCAGCGGTTATGGCAGTTCCAGATATTCTCAGCCCAGAGCATTGCCGGTCAGTCATAACCCTGTTGATCAGTCTGTGAAAGAAGCTTCGGTTGCCCCTACCACTCCTGCTCCTAAACCTGTTACTGCAACCCATACTTCGGATATGGGAGGTTTGAGTCTGGATATGGAAGCTGACGATAGTGATTTTGAAAAGTTCTAAAGCAGGGCTCAGTTAATATTAAAGTAAAGGTCTCCGGAGTTTTCTCCGGAGACCTTTTTAATTTCGCACTATCTTTTCTTTTCTCAGAACATCTGCAAGGGTCGCATTGAAGTCTGCTTCACTTATGTTGCTGGCTTCAACTGATGAATATTTCATGTCCAGCCGGGATTGATTTCCGATCTGGATGGCAGCAGCTTTTTTGCTGGTTGCTCCGGCAACCCCGGTCCTTTTCAAATGTCTGACTCGCAGGTGACCTTGGTATACGGGAGCCTTCTTTTGCAGGCAGAGTCGTAAGTCCCGGTCGAGATCATCGAATTGTGAGGGGGAGAAACGGATGTCGAATCCGCCTGACGTTGCAAGATCATCCATCCGTATGATGTGGCAGCATCCGGTGACTGAACCGCAGGGCCGCATATAATCAAACTGACCATAATCCATGGTTTGGAGCTGAATGTCGGTTGTACGCAGTTGCGGACTGCCTGCTCCTTGATCAAGTTTAATGTGCAGGTCTACGCTTTGAAGCTTGCGCGGATTGGGAGCATCCACAACTTTGCAGCCCCAGACTCCCGCATCGGGATAATTCTTTATTGCAGCCCCAAGCTTGAGTAACCAGTCCTGCGGTGGCAGGGCGTCATCGTCAACAAAAGCAGCAAAGTCCGCCTTTGCAATTTGGGGATGAAAGAGCAGCCAGTTGCGGGCAGCTGGTGCACCTATGTTCACATGTAAGTCAAAGCGGATCATGGGCAGATCATCCCTTGCCTCGGATTCAGCTTCCCATTTGTCTATGACTGCTGCGGTTCCGTCATCACTGCCGTTAT
This sequence comes from Maridesulfovibrio salexigens DSM 2638, assembly GCF_000023445.1. Taxonomy (GTDB): domain Bacteria; phylum Desulfobacterota; class Desulfovibrionia; order Desulfovibrionales; family Desulfovibrionaceae; genus Maridesulfovibrio; species Maridesulfovibrio salexigens. The sequence continues at coordinate 1,005,207 of NC_012881.1, forward strand.
CCAGCACGGCTAGAAAAGTATTTTCATATTTTGCCGCGAATACGGCTGCAAGGGTGGCGTCCAGTTCTTCGGCCTTGTTGTAACTGTATATCAGAATCGCGACTTTGCCCGGAGGGGGACAGCTTAAGAGATCGGTTTCACTGATCAGATCCGCAGTGCGCAGCAGGGTATTAATCCGCCACGGGCGTGCTTCTGTGTCCTGCTTATAAAGTCTGATGGCATCAGCACGGTTACCCATGCGCAGCAGGCATTCTCCCAGACGGGGCAGGGCTTCAGGGAATGACCCGGTGTTGTAGGCATTTTCGTAATTAACAGCAGCCTGCGTGTATTTCCCCTGTGCGAAATCCAGATTAGCGGAAAGAAAATCGTGCAGCGGTTCCATTGAGCTGAAATCTATATTTTTTAACAAGTGCAAGGAGGCATTGAGGAACGGCTTTTCGTCAGTAGCTTCATAGAGTTCTTTAGAAAGTTTCAGCAGGGCAAGTGAAGCGGGAAATTCATCGAGCAATTGGCTCAACACTTCTGCCGCCTGCTCATATCGCTCACGGCTGATCAGGTTGCGCAAACGTTTCTCTTGTGCACCTAAATCGTCTTTGCGGGATTCTTCCACAATGCGGGACAGCATTTTGCCCATTGGGGAGTTCGGTCCTTCCTGCCCCATAAGGTTTTGCTGGAGCTGCGCGCTTTGTAGATTCAAGGGATCATGGCACCATGCAGAAATCAGGGTTTCAAAGGCCAGCTTGATGAATAATTCGCTGTTGGCGGGATCGTTTTTACTGAGTTCTATGCATTTGTAGCCGATGGATGTTAAATGAGTGCGTCCAACGCCCCCGGCCAGAAATTTCTCTGCAAGTTCTCGTGGGAGCCTGTTCCAGAATGTGTCCATGATACTGCCCTTGATGGAATTGTTAATAACTTCTAGAGTATTTCTTTACTAGTTAATCCTTATTCATTGCAAGGAGTTTGCTGTGGCAGACAGACGGTTGGCGCTTGTTATCCTGCATTATGGTGATCCGGCCCTTACTACAAGGGTTAAAGAGCAGCTTGAGCAGTCCGATCCCAAGTGGGCGGAACATCTTTACGTGCTTGATAACCATGCACCCGAACCTTTTTCCGGAGCATGGCGCAGGCTGGACGAAAATTTATATTGGGCGGGTGCACTGGATTATTGCCTCAAAGAATTTCAAAGCAGGGGCTACACCCATCTCTGGTTTTTGAATAATGATATCTGGTTCGGCTCAAAGCCTCCGCACATCCTTAAGGCATGGAAGCGTCTGGAACAGCTGGATGCTAAGATAGGACCTGTGGGAGTGTATTCTCCAGCCACCCATCGCAGCCCGTACCATCCGCAAATGATAGAAAAACCGGGGATGCAATATTCCATTGTTCCGTACATTGATGGAATTTCGCCGCTGTTCAACTTTGAATGCCTGAATAAAATCGGCGGGCTTGATTACGAAGGTAATATCTATGGCTACGGGGTGGATGTCTGGAATTCTATGGCTCTCCACCGAGCGGGTTTTCCGGTAGTGGTCGATCATCAGGTTACAATACGCCATATTTACCATAGCACTGCCAAGAAAGTGGAAGGCTTCTTAGCTACAGCTGCCGAGGCCCAGCACAATTATATGGCAGTCCGGCTTGGGGATAACTATGAAGAGGTGCTTAAGCGGGAACTTGCTTCCTGTCGTGATTTTCGGTCTTTTTAAGTTTTATCTATAATTGTAGCCGTTATTCATCTGTGTTATGAATGGGTTTGGTAATAAGAATTGCCCGCAACCATCAGACGGAGATGATATATCATGATTTTAGTACATTACCCCAGTTGAACCTCTTCCCGCAAAGCCAAGGCTTGGCTTGAGGAAAAAGGTATTGATTTCACCATCCGCCATATAGTTAAAGAGACCCCGACCAAAGATGAATTTCTTGCATGGCAGAAGATTGCCGGGGTGGATAAGAAAAAGTTCGTAAATACCAATGGTAAGAAATATAAGGAAATGGGGTTGAAAGAGACCATTGATGCCATGAGCGATGCTGATCTTTTTGAGCTGATTTCCGCTGACGGCATGCTGGTTAAGCGTCCCATTCTTGTGAACGATGATTTTATTCTCATCGGTTTCAAGATTAAGGAATGGGAAGAACGGTTCTAGCAAGCTTCACAAACAAGGCTAAAAAGGCTGCTGAAATTTCAGCAGCCTTTTTTATGACACCTTTCTTTTCCCATTCTCAACACTGCTGCAGTGACTTTTCCTGTTTGCTATGTCATAGTGCTTGTAAATAAATACCTTTAAATTTAGTAGGATGAATTCCATGAGTAAGGTAAAGAATATAGCTGTGGTTGCCCATGACAACTGCAAGAAAGAGCTGCTTGATTTTGTTGACTGTAACCATAATATCCTTTCCCGGCACAACCTTGTTGCCACCGGCACCACCGGGGGATTGGTCGAGAAAATGATCATGGAAAGGGTGGAGCAGAAGGCAGACGAAGGTTATGAATTTAAGCCTGTTAACAGGATGAAATCCGGTCCTCTGGGCGGAGACCAGCAGCTTGGTGCTATGATTTCCGAAGGTAAGATTGATGTGCTGATCTTTTTCTGGGATCCTATGCAGCCGCAGCCACACGATGTTGATGTTAAGGCGCTTCTGCGTCTGGCTGTTCTTTACAATATTCCCACCGCCAGTAACCGATCCACTGCGGAATTTTTGATCTCATCTCCTTTTTTTGAAGGGGAGTTCCAGCGTAAGGAAACTGATTTCAGCTCTTACACCCAACGAAAATTGTAAACAGTTGTGCGCCAGTCTCATTTGATTTATGACCACCTGAATTTAATGAGATCAAGCGTGAGGTGTTTATGAGTAAGACTGAAGTGAAGAAGGTTACCTTCAAAGAATATGATATCCGCTACTATGTGGTCGGCAATGTGGCCTATGTCTGCCCTGAAGATCTGGTTCCCATCATGGCGCTAGATTCCAAGAAAATTGATGTCACCGGCGAAAAGGCTTTGGACAAGGTTGAGGCCGGTCGTAAGATTTTTCCATACTTCGAATTTTTCGACTGGTTTTCGGAGCAGTTTGACCAGTATGATTACTCCGATGATGTGATCCTGCCTGATCCCATGCCGTGGTAGAAAAGTAACTAAGCTTTATATCAAGGGATGTCCTGAATAGGACATCCCTTTTTTTGTGCTCGAAATATGTATCGACTTTTTTGATAAAAGTACTTTCTACTAATAAGTATTCTTGATATAAAGACTCCAATACCAAATTGGAGGAATTAAAAATGAGTAAAGTTCAAGCGGGTTGCTCGAAACCTGTCGGCAATAATGCCGAAGAAGTGCAGCCTGAAGTTGAAAATGTCACCTCCGAAACAACCAAAGGAGCAGGAAAAATGATTAAAGCTGGACAAAAAGCCCCTGATTTTTCTGCAATGGCCTATCAGGATGGCGGGTTCAAAGAAGTCAAACTCTCTGACTACGCAGGAAAGTGGGTAGTGCTTTGCTTCTATCCCGGTGATTTTACCTTTGTCTGAGCAACTGAGATTTCGGCGGTCGCCGAAAAACATGCTGAGTTTGCAGCTCTCGGAGTTCAGGTTCTTTCCATGAGCACAGACAGCGTTTTTGTTCATAAGATTTGGGAATATGATGAACTTTCCAAAATGATCACAGCTGGCAAGGTTCCTTTTCCCATGCTTTCAGACGGTGGCGGTAAGGTCGGTGAAATGTACGGCGTTTACGATGAAAATTCCGGTGTTGATATTCGTGGACGTTTCCTTATTGATCCTGACGGCGTTATTGTCGGGTATGAAGTCCTGACTCCGCCTGTCGGACGTAATGTGTCTGAAACTCTGCGCCAGATTCAGGCTTATCAGCATGTAAGGGCAACTGGAGCAGCCGAGGTTTGCCCCTCAGGTTGGAAACCGGGAAAAACAGTTCTTAGCCCCGGTCCGGAACTCGTAGGTAAGGTTTGGGAGGCTTGGAAAGTCTCAATGGCCTTTGAAGATTAAGCTGTAAATAGCATTCATCTATATTGCTCCCGGTCGGTTCTTGCTGATCGGGAGTTTTTTTGTGTAAAAATGTAATTATGTCTGGGCTGTCAGCTTTTAAAATCGTTGTGAATTTATTACATAATACAGTAGTAGTTAAACAGCTGACATAAATAGGAGTTGCCGTGCGTATAAGTTTCAACAGGATGGAGTGGGCCGGAGCGGTTGGTGATCTCGGTGCTTTGCTGCCATTAGCCTTTGCCATGATTATGGTTAATGGCCTTTCGGCAACCGGGGTCTTGTTATCGGTTGGCCTGTTCTACATCATCGGCGGAATATACTATCGGGTTCCCATTGCGGTACAGCCGATGAAGGTGGTTTCGGCTTATGCAATTGCCCAGTCACTCAGCCCTACAGTGATTACCGGGGCAGGGTTTATCATTGCTGCTTTAATGCTGTTCCTCGGTACCAGCGGTTTGGTTAAGAAAGCGGCAAAGATGATCCCGCTGCCTGTTATCCGCGGTGTTCAGGTTTCAACCGGGATATTGCTGCTGCTGAAAGGTGTTTCCCTCGCGGCCGGAACAAGTGCATTACAGGCTGCACAGGGAAAGGTTGAGCCGTTTCTGGCTGTTCAATCTTTCGGACCTGTACCTCTTAGCGTGTTTTTCGGAATTCTATTCGGAATCGTCACTATGCTTTTAATCAATAGCAAAAGACTTCCCGCCGGACTTGTCGTTGTGGGCTGTGGTGCGGTTCTGGGTGGATTGCTCGGGTCATGGCAGGGATTGGCTGACCTTAGTTTAGGTTTTCATCTGCCGCAATTCATGCCTTTCGGTTTTCCCACAGCGGATGATTTTTCTTTTGCCCTGCTGGCGCTGGTCTTACCCCAGATTCCCATGACGCTGGGTAATGCGGTTATTGCCAACCGTGATTTGAGTCATGAATATTTCGGTTCGGAAAGTAGGCGGGTAACTGATCGTGCCTTGTGCATAAGCATGGGCATTGCCAACGGCTTTGCTGCGCTGATAGGTGGAATGCCGCTTTGTCACGGAGCAGGGGGGCTTGCAGCCCATTATCGCTTCGGTGCGAGGACATGCGGTTCCAACCTGATTATCGGTGCTTTGTTCGTTCTGCTGGCAATAGGTTTCGGATCGGGATCAGTAAAGGTTCTGCAACTTATCCCCATGGGTGTGCTCGGGGTATTGCTGGTTTTTGCCGGGGTTCAGCTGGTACTGGCTATGCGTGATATGACCGCGAGGTCAGCGCAGGCTGTGATTGCAGTCATGCTTGGCATTACCCTTCTTTCGAATCTTGCTTGGGCTTTTGGAGCCGGTATTCTGCTGAGTATTATTTTTTCAAGGTTTAAGGTGTCACAATAGCTGTGAATGGTTTACACTTAATCATCCCGCAGTCCTCAGGGATGACAATACTGCTAAAACGGAGGTTCTTATGGGTAAATTGATTAAGGAAGAAGGCGAAAAAGGCCGTCTGCATATAGAAACCAAGCTGCTGGGTGAATCTCTTGTCGGTAAAGAGTGTCTGCGTAATACCGAAGCGGATAATTATTTCCACATGCAGCCAGAGGTTAATGTTCTTAAGATCGGTGGTCAGTCCATCATGGACCGCGGAGCAAATGCTCTGCTGCCTATCCTTGATGAATTGGTCAAAGCCAAGGAAGAACACAAAATCCTGCTCATGACCGGGGGCGGTACCCGTGCCCGTCACGTATATAATATCGGCGTTGATCTGGGCATGCCCACCGGTGTTCTTTCCAAGCTGGGTGATAAGGTTTCATGGCAGAACGCAGAGATGCTCTCTGTACTGCTGGCTAAACGCGGCGGTGTAAAAATCGGTCATGGTGAGCATCTTGAGCAGCTGAACATGTATTGCCAGCTCGGTTATCTGCCCATCACCACAGGTATTCCGCCTTACGGATTCTTCGAGCATCCGGCAGAAGTAGGTTCTATTCCGCCGCACCGCACTGACTCCGGTGCATTCCTGCTGGCGGAAAACATAGGTGCTAAGTCTGTTATTTATCTTAAGGATGAAAAAGGACTTTATGAGGATGACCCTAAGAAGGCCAAGGACCGTGAAACCCTCAAGTTCTATGACCGTATCCATGTAGACGAGTTGATTGAGATGGATCTTGATGACCTCATCGTCGAGCGTGCTGTTCTGACCTTCCTCAAGAACGCTAAGACTCTTAAGCAGTTCCAGATTATCGATGTTCTGCGTGATCCGGAATGCGTACATGCCGCATTGCGCGGAGAGCACGTTGGAACCATTGTTTATAAAGATTAAATTCTGAACAATTAAAAACGGGGAACAGTTTCATTACTGTTTCCCGTTTTTTTATTAGTCTCTCTTGCCTTCTTTACCCTTGCCGTCACGTTCCAGATAAACGATCTCAGCCCCGGTGTGCTTGGCAATTTCCCTCAGTTCGCACTTACGGATGCGCTTGACCTTCAGGGTCAGACCTTCACCCTGTACACCGACTACGCGGTAACGGGGTCTCTTGTCGCCATCTGTGGCCTTAACTCTTTCCCTTACGAAAATTTTCATAAAGCCCTCCTCTGCGGTTTATTGTGTCTTTATGGATATTCGTCTATACTAGATATATATCCTCTAAGAACATATAGTCAAGAAGAACAGGTGAAAAATGTCGAAGAAAGCAGGCGGGGGCAAGCCCCAAAGGTATGTGCAGCCATCGTTGTTGCTGGCCTTAAAATCAGGATCTTCATATGGTTATGAGTTGATTCAGACCATTAGCGGGTATGGTTTTTTGCGGGCAGAAGCGCCTCCCGGTATGATCTATCGTCATTTGCGGCAGATGGATGAAGAAGGTCTGGTCGAATCAAAGTGGGATGCTGAGGGGGACGGTCCGGCTAAGCGTGTGTATGCCATTACCCCTGAAGGTCTCGAGATTCTTGAAGCGTGGATAATACATATGGAACGCCAGCGCGATGCACTGGACAGTTTTATTGCCCGCTACCGGGAAGGCCAATAGCTTTAATTTACATCGGAGAAGTGGAGGGGACAACTGTAGCCCGGTTTTTAGAACCGGCCTGCGTGTTGCGTCCCTTCTTGCGCTTGCCGTGGGCCGGTTCCCAAATACCGTAGTCTATGCGTTTAACTTGTAATACCGGGCGTCCTCCCCAGAGAGAGGGTCTGATCCATGAACTGTTGCGGAGTTCATCTCCGGGCAGTGGCACCAGCGGGTCGCGGTCGGTAGAGATAACATCAATTCCGGCTTCAAGCAGATCCTGCACATGCAGGTCTGTGCCCAGTTCACGCAGGCGTCCGTATTCAATGAATCTTCCGCACCATCCGTAAACAGTAAGTCCCACGGCGGCAGTGGCTCCAATGATACCGTCATTTGTTCCTCCCAGTCCGTAGAGCTCAATGGAACGGGCGGCATGCATGGCATCCTTTTGGGTTTGCCTGCGTCCGGTAACTTGTTTGGAAAAGTCGATAATTTCGCTGTTTACTTCATTTTCGCGGGCAATGCACAGCCCCGGATCACTGCCGGGAGCACAGCATTTGTTCAGATGCTCAGTAGCCTGTTCCCGCAGGTAATCAAGATTGCTGTCCGGCGAAATTTGAATGATTGCACAGGCTGAGCTGTTATTGGAGGTGTACGGAATGCTATCCAGCCTGGGCAGCTGGTGGCGGACTACGCCTACTACGTGGCAATCGTTGTCCAGTCCGTAAACGAATTCACGTACCAGTCGTCCGGTTCCCATGGTGGCATCTTTGTCATCAGTATCATCAAATCCCATATAAATGCGCATTCCGTTCTCCTTTGAATAGAAGCCACACTTCGCACCCATGTCTGTGTAAGTCAATATGGTTCACTGTGCAGTTGAAACGGCACAAAGTGATGGTTTGGGGGATAAGCACGTAATGTTATGCCGATCTGAACGGCCATCATTGAACGGTCTGATATTTAGCTAGAAAACGGTCGATAATATCTTGGACTTCTCCAGTTTCAACCATTGTCTTCAGGGCTGCATTGAGTTCCGGAACTCTCTGCGCCAAGGGAGATCTTTTTGAGACAGCGAAGTATACAGCAAGGGGCTTCCTGTACACGTAATCCGCTTTTTCCACTGTGTCCTGATAACCTAGTTTGTAGCGTAGATAGTCACCGACTGTTTCAGTCAGAATCAGGGTATCTATTCGTCCTACTTCCAGCTTCCTAAAATTGTTTGTTGCATCTTTCCCCATATCTTTTTTCAGGGCGTTGTCATGATCAAATTTAGGAAAGAATTTTGTTCCGAGGGTGACCCCGATTCTATACTTGTATAGGTCATCGTACGATGTAAGCTTAATAGATCTGTCTTTTAAGACATAAAAAGCCTTAGAGCTGTGCGTCTTATATGGGGGCTCGAGAAAGACCATGTATTGTTCGCGATCCTCATGTTTGAGCAGCCCACTCATGAGGTCGGCTGTGCCTTTCTTCATCATTCTTTGGGCCCGCTTCCATGGGCGAATTATATAGGTGGCTTCCAGATCCAATTTTTGCAGCAGGGCATTTGTTATGTCGATATTGATACCATTGATATCATTGCTGTTATTTACAATTCTCCATGGAGGATAATGTGACACAGGAACAATTACTTTTTGCGCAAGGCTTGAAGCTGCAGTCGCGATTAAGAGTAGTATAGTTAGTATGATAGTAAGGAGTTGCTTCATTGTGAACTGATACATAATTTATTTTAGAAAATCCAGCAGGGCTTTTAAAATACAGGAGTCTTAAACATGTCAAAACCTCCTGCGTTTATATAAATGTCCCATTAAATTAGGTGTTTTTAATAAGATAATTACTAATGCCATCCCGTGTTTGCACTGCCGGACGCTCTGATGTAAATGGATACCCATCAAAATAAGCAAGGAGTCTTTTTATGGATAATATTGTTGCTGAAGCTCTTACAGCTATGCCCGTTGAACGCAAAGACGGAACCTACGCTCTGCGTATTCCTCTGGCTCAGGGGCAGTGTACCCCCGGTATGATGAAAACTGTCATGGAAACTATGGCTAAGTTCAGTCTTACTTCTGTTCGTGTGACTACCGGTCAGCGTTTGAATCTGGAAGGCATTCCCAAGGATAAAGTGGACGAGGTTATTGCCAGCCTTGGAACCAAGGTTGATAAAGTTCCTCCGACCGTAGGTGTTTGCACCGGTGCGGGCGTATGTAAATACGGTGTTCAGGATAGCCGAGGCATGGGTAAAAAGCTGCTTGAAGTCATCAAGGCAAACGGTCCTTACCCCTTCAAGATTAAAAGTGGTGTTTCAGGCTGTAAAATGGTCTGTGCATTCAGCAATGTGCGCGATATCGGCCTTGTCGGTACTCCCAAAGGATGGGATGTTCTCTTCGGCGGCGGCGCAGCACGTAATGTTCGTGCAGGTGTAAAAATCGGTACCAAACTCGGTGACGATGAAGCCCTCGCACTGATCGAAAAGGCCCTTGATTTCTACAAAGAAAACGGTCGCAAGCGCGAACGCATCAGCGGTCTTGTTGACCGTCTCGGTGAAGAAGCTCTGCTCGAAGCAACCAAGTAAGTTTATTTAGTTTTAATATTTGAAAGGCGGACTCCCTTAAGGGAGTCCGCCTTTTTTATTTCTTATGATTCTTCCCGCTTCTCCAGATACTCCACAGCCCATCCATTAACATTTTCAAAGATAGGGATCAGTTTCAGGCCCATTTCGGTGAGTGAGTATTCTACTGCCGGGGGTACCTCCTGATATACCTTCCGGCTGACCAGTCCGTGCTTTTCGAGAGCCCGCAGTTGCTGGGTCAGCATTTTCTGGGTCACCTTGGGCATCAGTCTGCGCATTTCTCCGAATCTTTTCGGTTCTCCGTCTGCTAGGTGCCAGATAATTAGTGGCACCCATTTTCCGGACAGGATTTCAAAGGCCACTTCCAATTCATATGTAAAGCTGCTGCAGCTCACTTTGTGAGTTCTGTCTTCAGGCATGATTCTCTCCATTTCTTGCGGCGAAATTGGGCCGTAATCAAAAAAAATAAAAAAATTTTGGATGGATTTTGCTGTTTTTAGGGAAATCTAAAAAATATTTTCAATTCAGCAGGACTTCCAACGTACCAGATTTAAACTCTTTTGTGTAGTTTTCTAATGATTCTAAAAGGTAGTTACTAAATGGGAACTACGTACCAGTTGTAAACTACGATACTGAAAGGTGCGTACTTTACATAAGATATTTTTTTGTGTTTATAGCTTTTCAACCGATATAGAGAAACGTTTCTGGTTTTAAAAATGGTTTTGTTTGGTCTGATTTAAAAATATCAAAATTAAAAACTAAACAATTTTTGTTTATTTTAAAATAAAAGCATCTTCATAAAAATGAATTTGCTTTAAAAGTTAATGGAGAAAATAGAAATGGCAAGATTTACCATTCCCCGTGAAGTGTACTTTGGTGCAGGCACCATTGAAGAACTTAAAAATATCAAAGGCAGTAAAGCTGTTATCGTCATCAGTGGCGGTTCTGTAAAAAGAAACGGTGCTCTTAATAAGATTGAAGGCTTTCTGAAAGAAGCAGGTATCGAAACCACCCTGTTCGAAGGTGTTGAGGCTGATCCCTCTGTTGCAACCGTTCGCCGCGGCGTTGAACTAATGAATGATTTTCAGCCTGACTGGATCATCGGCGTGGGCGGCGGTTCCCCCATTGATGCAGCTAAGGCAATGTGGATTTTTTACGAACATCCCGAATTTACTTTTGAAGAAGCAGCCAAGCCGTTCAATCTGCCTGAACTGCGTAAGAAAGCTCGTTTTGCAGCTGTCCCCACCACAAGTGGCACCGGAACAGAGGTAACTGCGTTCTCTATTATCACCGACAATGATACAGAGTTGAAGTTCCCCATCGCTGACTTCAACATTACTCCTGATCTGGCGATTGTTGATAGCGATCTGGCTCAGTCAATGCCTGCATCTCTCGTGGCTCATACCGGTATGGATGCTTTGACCCATGCTCTTGAAGCTTACGTTTCCATTATGGCTAATGAGCTTACCGATTGCCTCGCTATGAAATCCATGGAGATGATTCAGGACGAGCTTGTTAAATCCTACAAGGGCGACAAGGAATCCAGAGACAAGATGCATGTTTCCCAGTGCTTGGCTGGTATGTCCTTCTCCAACGCAATTCTCGGTATTGTTCACAGTATGGCCCACAAGACTGGACACCTTTTCGGTATTCCTCACGGCTGTGCAAACGCTATCTACCTTCCTGCTGCAATCCGTTTCAATGCGGAAAAAGCCGGTGAAAAATATGCTGATGCCGCAAAGAGGCTGGGGCTTGCCGGTTCCAACACTAAAGAACTGGTGGAATCCCTGATCAACTTCGTTAAAGAACTAAACGTGGATATGCAGATTCCTGCTACCCTCAAAGAGTTCGGTGTTAATGAAAATGACTTCCTTGCCAACCTCGACAAGATTGCCGAAGGCGCATGTGAAGATCCCTGCACCAGCACCAATCCTCGTGAGATCAGCGTTGAGCAGATGAAAGAACTGTTCAAGCTGTCCTACTACGGTAATTAAAGACCACAGGCTGCGGATTGTTGAAACAGCCGTCATGCTGGAAATAAAGCACCATCTGCGGCGTCGCTGCGCAAAAGCCTGAAGCTCACGTATGTCTATATACGCATCGCTCCAGCCTTTTGCTTGCTCCTTGCGTCTGGCACTTTTTTGCCAACATGATGGGGGTGGACCTTCGGGGCCACCCCTGCTATTAGCACATCTCCACGCACTACTTTCTTATCCTTTTCAAGATAATCAGGCCCCATCATCCAAGGGCCAAACCACACATCATTCATATGGGAAAACATATCATTGAAGAGGCGACCCGCTGCCTGCAATGTAAGAAACCGCTTTGCAGCAAGGGCTGTCCCCTTGGAACACCTATCAATAAAATGATCGAACTCCTGCTGGACGGCAAAATGCAGGAGGCCGGGGCTATGCTTTTCGAGAACAACCCGCTTTCCGTGGTCTGTTCACTTATCTGCCCCCATGAAAATTTCTGTGAAGGCCATTGCATTCTGGGGCGTAAGAGCTCTCCGGTGCAGTGCAGTGACATTGAGAACTATATCTCACGCTATTACCTTGCTCAGTTCCAGCCGCAGAAAAAGGAAAAACGCAAGTCCCGCATTGCCGTTGTCGGTTCCGGTCCGGCCGGGATCACTGTTGCTTTTATCCTTGCTCTGAAAGGGTATGAGGTTACAATTTTTGAATCCGAAGAAAAGATCGGCGGGGTTCTGCAATACGGTATCCCTGAATTCCGTTTGCCCAAGGATATTCTTGAGAAACTGCGTGAAGTTCTTGTGCAGCTCGGTGTGAAAATCCGTCCCAACATGCTTATCGGTCCGGTTATCAGTCTTGATGACCTGCTGCGCGATGGCTACAAGGCGATTTTCATCGGAACCGGGGTCTGGAATCCTCGTCCGCTGCGGCTCAAGGGTGAAACCCTCGGCCATGTGCATTACGCCATCAACTATCTTAAGAATCCCGATGTCTACCAACTGGGCAAGAAGGTTGCGGTCATTGGTGCCGGTAACGTGGCTATGGATGTGGCTCGTACTGCATTGCGTAAAGGCGCAGAGGAAGTGACCGTTCTTTACCGCCGTGGTCAGGAAGATATGTCCGCCACCAAATATGAGTACGATTATGCCAAGCTGGACGGCGTGCACTTCAAGTTTTTCCATTCTCCGCTGGAACTTTCCGAGGAAGGTGTGCTTTGCGTGCGTACTGAAAAAGAAACCGATGAAGATGGCAATACCAAGCTGGTTACCATTGAAGGTTCTGAAAAGATGGAGCAGGCCGATTCTATTTTTATCGCAGTAAGTCAGGCCCCGCGTAATAACCTGACCGGAATCGAAATCGGCAAGACCGGACTGGTCATTACCGATGAAGAAGGTCGTACCACTCGTGACGGCGTATTCGCTTCCGGGGATGTTGTCACCGGAGCCAGAACCGTAGCCGAAGCCGTGCGTTGTTCCAAGAATTCCGCGCAGGCAATTATGGATTACGTTGAAGGTTTGTAGGAAGTTTGGAATTCCTGTTAGTCAAAATAAAAACATCCCGGAATTGTGTTTAATTCCGGGATGTTTTTTATTTACTGCATCTGTTTGCCGCGCATTCCTCCGGGACCGTGTCCTTCGGGAACACAGAATATTTGATCTCCCCGGTTCATGCATAACCCGGAAAGCTTACCGCGCGGGGTTACTACTGTGCACTCATCTCCATGAGATTTACCTTCGCAGGCAGTGAAAGCTTCTTTGGGCGGCCCTTGGCGGTTACCGGGACCACGTCCCTGCCCCATTCCGCCTTGCATCATTCCTTGACCCATGCCTTGCCCCATGCCGGAGCTCCGGCCTTGATTTCTTCCCATTCCCTGTCTGTTCCCACCCATAGGGCTCATTCCATCAGAGAATGAATTTGGGGAACCGCCTTTCCAAGTAGGGATTTTGGTGTAGGGCGGATCATATGGTTGAACTCCGCCGCCAGCTACACAACGTGCGTAATTATAGATGCGAATGTCATCCCCTTGCGGGCCGCGTCCATTAGGGAAGGCATCCGGAGTGCCTGATTTCGGGTCACTGCGTTGTGATCCTGCTCCGTGAACGTCCATCCATTTTTTATTGTTGCTGCGTGGGGGCGCGAAGTAGCCCAAGGCCCGTCCAAAGGCAACGTAGGATGCGTGGGAAGGTTTAGGACCGTCCATATGTGTGGTTGAGGACCAGTAGTAGGACTCATTGTCCGTGACCTTGAAGATGGAGTTGATAGCAGCGGAGTTGCTGGTTTTGGGGCTGCGTGAGTAATCTACTATGGATTGCAGTTCCTTAACGCTTGGCAATCGCCAGTCACTGCGTCCGGCATGATTCAGGTTTTCGCAATAGCTTAAGGCTTCTTCCCAATTCAGCTTTTTGCTGCTGTCGGTTTGCTGCCAGATCAGTCCGGTAGCTTTGTCTTCAATGGTTCCGTCTTTGCGGTCTACAAATATGTTTTTCCCATACTGAGGATTGCCTCGGACATAGCGGATATATTTACTGCATTTACCGCGCGGATTTCTTTTGCCATATCCTTTGATGCGACCGTCAGCGAAGTTCACCCCGAATGCGGTGGGATTGCCGTCCATGGTTTTGTCCACGTAAGTAGTTGAGGACCAGTCCTGACAGTCTATGATGCGTTCCCCTTTTGAGGTGTCGCCGTATTTGAAATCAAAATAGTCGGTATCAATAAAAGGTACAGATGCTTTTTCTGATCCTTGCACCCAGCCGTTGAAGTCTATGAGTGAGTAAAGTTCTTTAATGTTCGGGGCACGCCAGTCCGTGTAGCCTCCAACGCGACAGTCATCCGCTCCGTCCATGGCTTGTTGCCATGAGACTGCGGGTCCGCGTTCTTTGACCCACATCAGTCCCGTCACGAGATCTGATATAGTGCCGTCCCCATTGTCTTTGTAGCGAGGTTGGTTGCCTTTGTATTGTGCATCCTGCCCGTAGAAATCTTTTCCTTTAATTGGGCAAGTTATTTGGCGGGAGTTGTCGAAGCAGGCTTGCTGTCCACTATCTACTATCGGGTAATTTCCAGCCCATGCGGATGTTGAGCAGATAAAACAAAATGTAACTATGATCAAAAAAGGATTCTTTTTCATAAACGCTCCTATTGCTTTGAATTAAAGCATGAACCGAGCTTTTCATCCAGAGTATAGGTAAGTTCTTAATAAATCTTAAATGAAAAGCCCGTCTGCAAATGCAAACGGGCTTTGTTTATAAGGTCTTGCTAAGCATATAAGATTGTCGCGGCGATCATACATAACAGGTAAAGACCGCCGAAGATGGCTCCAAGTGCCCACCAGCGGGCCTGACTGATAAAACCGGAACCATACCAGATTGGTGCAGGGCCTGTGGCATAAGGGGTGATGATACCCATTACACCGAGACTGCCTGCCAGCATAAGGACTACTGTCGGCATCATTTCCGGCGGAAGCAGAGGTTGGGCAATGGCTAAAAACAGGGGCATCAAAGCCGTGGTGTGTGCTGTTGTGCTGGCAAAGAAATAGTGCAGTACGAAGAACAGGATAACCAGCATGATTGCGACAGTTTCCGGCGGCATTCCCTGAAGGTTGGCTGAAACAAGGTCGCCGATCCATTTGAGCACTCCGGCCTTTTTTAAACCACTGGCCATTGCTACAAGAGTGGCGAACCAGACCAGCACATTCCATGCGCCTTTGTTGGTGATAACATCCTGCCAGTTGATGACGTCTGTTAAGACCATCAGCGATAATACAAACATGGCGGCTACCGTGCCGTTTACACCAAGCTCCTTGCCGAAAATCCAGAAGATGAGGGCTGTTATGGCATAGCCGAGCATCATGAGTTCCTTGGTGCTGATTTTACCCATCTTGTTAAGTTCTTCAGAAGCCCATGCCGGGGCTTCCGGAGAGTGTTTCTGTGTTGGCGGGTAGATAACGTAGGCCAGCCAAGGAGTCAGCAGAAAGAGGGGAAGCATGACCGGAATCATTGTTTTAGCCCACTGCCCCCATTGGATGGTTATGCCGGTTCCCTGACTTATCAGGTCAACGGCCAGAAGGTTGGGTGCAAGTGCAGTAAGAAACATGGAGCTGGTCACACAGGTTGCTGCAAAGGCTACCCATGTAAGATAGGAACCGATTTTGCGCGGTTCATTCTCAGGGGTAGAGTTGAACATGGGCGGTATATTGCTGGCGATAGGGTAGATGGTACCGGCGCTTCGGGCAGTGTTGGACGGCATGAACGGGGATAGGACCAGATCTGAAAAGGCAATGGCATAACCCAGACCGAGAGTGTTTTTGCCCAGATATTTGATCAGGATAAGGCTGATCCGTTTTCCCAGCCCGGTTTTCTTGTAGCCCATGGCAAACATGAAGGCGGAAAAAATAAGCCAGATTACACCATTTGAAAAACCGGACAAGGCCCAGTTTCGGCTGGCTTTGGCACTGGGATCAACCAGCCCCAGCATGGCCACCACAGTTACTCCCACAAGGCCGACCAGGGCGGCGGGAACCGGTTCCACAATCAGTCCCACTACAACACCGACGAAAATACTTAGAAAGTACCATGCTTCGGGGTGCAGTCCCTCGGGAGTAGGGAAGAGAGCCATAACAATTGCAACAATGACAGGGGAAAACTTTTTGAGTTTATCCATGTGACCTCACTGTAATCTAGGGTTCGCAGGAATATGTTTTCAGAAGCCTGTACCGAGCAAAAAATGCAGCCCCCTTCTACAAAGAGGGGTAGTTGTGCTTATTAATGACATAATTTTGAGGTTTGGGTCAATAAGACCAAAAAAAATCCCGGCAGACCGATGTGGGCTGCCGGGATTATATTGCTGAATTAAGGCTGAGTTAAGCGGAGCGAAGTTCACTGATCAGATCGGTCAGTTCACTGGACATGACGGCCAGTTCCTGAACTGCTTTTGCCGATTGCTGAATGCCTTCGGTTGTTTCGCGGGTGATGTTGTTGATTTCGCTGATGGCACTGTTAATTTGTTCGGATGCACTGGACTGTTCTTCTGATGCTGTCGCGATTCCTTCCACCTGACTTGCACTGTATTCGACTGTGCTTACAATGGCCTCAAGGGAAGAACCGGATTTTGCGGCAAGCTCAGTGGTTTGTTCAACTGCGTTTACTGCACTCTCCACAGCTTGCATGTTTGTGCGCATGGCCTGCTGAATGCTTTCCACGTTGCTGCCCACTTCATGGGTCGCCGTCATGGTTTTTTCAGCAAGTTTGCGAACTTCATCAGCAACGACCGCAAAGCCTCGCCCGGCTTCGCCTGCGCGGGCCGCTTCAATAGCCGCGTTCAAGGCCAGCAGGTTGGTCTGGTCGGCAATGTCTGAAATAACATCCATGACCGTGCCGATTGATTCGGTCTGTTTGCCGAGATTCTCCATATTGGTGCGCAGGTCGTCGGCAATAGTGCTTACTTCGGTTATTGAACGAACAGACTGGGAGACAATAGCTGCTCCTTCCTCGGCCTGATGTTTGGCTTCCATGCTTTTTCCGGATGCGCTGGAAGCATTACGGGCAACTTCCATAATTGTGCTGTTCATCTGCTCCATAGCGGTAGCAGTTTCAGTGATTCGTTCATGTTGTATCTCAGAGCCGTTGCTAATTTGTTCCACCTGTGCTGCCAGTTCCTCACTGGCGGATGAAAGTTGTTCGGAAATGGCTTGAGTACGTTCAGCAACGTCCTGCATTTTGCGCTGGGCTTCACGGATAGCTGTCTGGTCCAGTATAACTTCAATGGCACCGACAACTTCGCCGCCCTTTTCAATAGGTACGCCGAAGTAGTCCATATCCAGCCTGCCATTAGAGGTGGTTATTGAGGTTGAACCGTTTTCAGGTTTACGGGAAATGAATGATTTAGCGCAGCCGCATTTGTCGGTGCCGCAGTCTGTTGTATTTAGTGCTGTGGAACATTTGTCTTTTTTGAGATCTTCAAGAGACCTGCCCAGCAGTTTTGTGCCGGGTTTGTTCATAAAGAGAATGTTCATTTTACGGTCTATGGTCATTACCGGCATAGGCACGGAATCAATGAAGGAGCGCATGACATTCATAGCCAGATTTGTGCGGTTGATGAGTTCTGCAAAACTGCCTTTCAATCCGCTGCTGTCGGCCTGACTGTCAATACGGCCTTCTTCTATTCCGGTTATGGCCGTGTCAATTTCAGTCATTACTTTGTTCAGGGTGCTGCCGACTTGCGCCATGTCTTTACAGATCATGCCGACTTCATCTCTTTGGTTTACAGCTATTTCGGCGTCAAGGTTTCCTTGAGCCAGTTCCTGCACATAAATACGTGCTTTTGACAGCGGTCGAGTTATGCTGCGGGCAATAAAGAAAGCCAGCACTGCGCCTACCAGTAAAGTCAGGCCGGACATGAGTGTCATGTTATCTACTGCAAAAGCTATTGCAGTCTGCATTTTCGGGCCCAGATCATCTTGCGCTTCCATTATGGATAGCTTCAGATCTTCGATATGTTCTGCTGTGATGGGGCCAAGGGTGTCGAGTTTCTGTTTTGCTGCAACCTGTTCTATGTTTGCTTCGATGATTTTTTGGGTGTGCAGGACGTATTGTTTATTGTTTTCGGTAAGTTCATTGATGAGGCCCAGATCGGCAGGGGAGTAGAGTACGTTCTGAATTTCTCCGATGCTTTTTGCAAATTCACCGAGAAGATTGATTGCTTTCTCTGCATCGTCTTTATGCTGGCTTTTGAAAATATATACGGAGTTTGCAAGTCTTGCTTCAAATAGCGCCGCCCTGCTTTTTTGTACCATAGCAATAAGGAAACTGTCTTCGCGCTCATTGGCATTTTGAAGCAGTGTTTCAAGTCCTTTTACTAATACTTCACCGTTTTCATTTGCCTGATTGATAGAAGCTTTTTCTTTCTTTTTTGCTGAAAGAAACTGGTTGAATGTCTTTTTATAAGTAGCAACTTCATGCTCTATTTCTTTAACCAGTTTTATTCGCTCAGGGGAACTCATCTCGTTTTCAGCTTCTTGGATGAATTTCTGGAGTATGGATATCTTATCGTAGTACTGTTTTAGAGATTTATCTGAACTTGAATGCATGTAGGTGATTGCATTCATGTCAGTCTGCAGCATGTTTGCTTGTATTCTGCCGGTCAGGTTGGTTTGACGAGCCAATGCCCGGTATTCCGTAAAGCCGTCTGAACTTTCAGTCAGCTTAAAAACACCTTGTCCTGCAGTAATCGCCAGCAGAATAAGGATAAGCCCGAATCCTGTTGCAATTTTAGTAGTTACTTTAAGATTTTTGAGCATCGGACCCACTCCCCTTTGACTGTTTTGCTATTTATCTATGTGAATTGATAGTGATAACTAGAGTAAAGGGTTTTGATTGTCAATTGGGTTTAACTTTTCAGCATACCTTTTGTTGTTTTAAAAGTGTAGTATTATTGTTGTGAGAGATAAAAAAAATCCCGGAACGTTGTCCGGGATATCTCATGTGAGTGTAAGGTTTATTGTGTCAGTCGTATTTACTGAATTCTTGCTTGAGAATCTTTTTCCTGATCTCTTTGAATCTTCCTTTTTCACTCATTCTTTTTAAGACTTTTGTTAATTTAGGGACCAGAGCAGAGTGCTTAATGTTAAGGTAATGATATAAATTTGTTGTTGCGATAGGTTGCTGCAGCATTCTTACATTATCAGAATGAGTCTTTTTCAAAGTAACGATCCCGGCAATACGGGCAATCAGTCCTGCATCCAGCCTTTTAAGGTTGATCATCTTTACGAGCTGTTCGTTGGTCTCAAGACTTTTTGCACTGCGAAGGTTCTCGGTTGAAATCTTATTCTCAATGAAAACTATACCTCTGAAGTAACCTACTCTTAAGGGTCGCAAGCTTTTCCAGGTTGCATTTATTTTTGAGTCTTTGCGGGTCAGCACCATTAAATTCACATGGTCTATCGGTACTGGGACTTTTATCAAATTAGGGTATTGTTCCTCTATCCCACTGATTTTGAAAAGCTCACCGTCCACTGCACCGGAATGGGCTGAATGCGTTGAGCGTAACAGCGGTAATGCCTTGAATTCTATTTCAACCCCCAAGGATGAATATGCTTCTCGCAATATCTCATATACGATCTTTGATCTGGGTGATTTGATGCCTGACAACACCAGTTTTTCTCCTGCAATGCAGGGAGTGGCTGTAAGTATTATCAGCAAGATGCATATGAGTTTAGCTACATATTTCATTTTGGTTCCCGGTTGGCTATTGCAGGTAGCCCCATCCTACAAGTCGGTCATATGCGTGCTTAGCATAATCCCCTTGGTTATTGACCTTGATGAAACGGTAGTACTCATTAGCTGCCATCTCCCGGTTCCCAAGAGCTTCATATGAAACGCCTTTATAAAATGTAGTCATGGGGTTTCCGGGTAGCCTTTTTTCGTATGCATCAAAGTTGGAAAGAGCCTGTTTAAATTGGCGGTTTTCAAGACTGAGCATACCGGTCAAATGCAGAGCCTGTGCTTCCTGTGGATATCTGTTTTTTGCCTGCTGAGCGTAGTGCAATCCTTCTTTGGCTTTTCCTTGTGCCAGCTGACATTTGGACATGAGCAGTAAGCCTGCATAATCGTTGGGTGCTATGCGCAAAGCTTTTGAAAAGTGTTCTTCAGCTTCATTGTAGCTTTTTTTGCGCATGGCTCCTTCGCCTTTTTGCATTTCCTCAATGGCAGGTTTGATCTTGCGTATGGATGCGATGTTGTCCATGTATCTTTCGCGCAGAAGTTTGCCGTGACTGTTGGCGTATACGGTATCCCGTTTCTTAACAGCGGTTGCGTAGCGCTCTGAACTCATAGGGTGGGAAGCAAACATCTGTTGAACGAATGAAGGTTTGCTTTTGTGCAGCTTCTCCAGTTCTTCCATGAGTCCGACCATTCCTTCCGGGTCGTAGCCTGCGTTATCCATGTATTCCATGCCGAGGCTGTCGGCCTGTCTTTCATCAGAACGAGAGTAGCTCGCAAGGAGCATTCCGGCACCGATGCCGCCCAGACCTGCTGCCAGTGGCACGAGTCGGCTGTCTTGAGTGGCGGCAACACCTACCCCGACAGCAACGATTCCCTGTACGGCAATGGCGGAGCTCATGCGTGATGCTGTGTGCCGGGCATTCACATGTCCGATTTCATGACCCAGAAGTGCGGCAAGTTCAGCTTCGTTCTCAAGGGTGACCAGAATGCCTCGGGTGCAGGCTATACTGCCGCCGGGAAAGGCATAAGCGTTAACGTAGTTAGCATTAACACACCGGAAAGAGTAGGGCATGTTCGGTCTATGGCTGCTGGAGGAAAGGGAAACCCCGACTTTCGTGATGTAGTTGCTGACCCGACTGTCCTGAACCTCGCCATAGTCCGCGGAAAATTGGTGCGGGGAGTTCTGGCGGTCCATCTGGATTTCCTGTTGTTCCGAAACCAGCATCAATTGCTGTTGTCCGGTCACAGGATTAATGGCACATCCGCTCAGGATGCCGAGAGTTCCGCCTGCGGCCAGTTTCAAGGCCTGTCGTCTGGAAATTGTTTCTGATTTTATATTTTTGTCCATGTGTCCTCCGAACTCTTCGTTATCTATAAAGATATATATGCGTGGGGGCTTTGGCAATAGTTTCTATTTTTCCTGAATAATGAAAACATTGCCGTGGAGGTATGGAATATAATATCAATGTAAATGAAATCATGCTTCAATGATTGTTGGTAGAATGTAGAGTTAAAAAAACTGCGGGCAAATACCACTGACTGAATTTGTAGCTGAGACATTGATTTGAAGATTGCCGTTAGCCCTGTAATTGACCAAAGATCAGTATCTGATTTTGGTCGCAACTGCTAATGCATTAGGGAGCTGCAAAGTGAATATACCCCTTAAAGTGGAGTCCGCCGGTGAGACTCCTGTTCTTGAATTTAAGAATGTTTCATTCAACTGGCCGAAAGGCAAAGGTTTGCACAATGTTTCCTTTGCCGTACCTTCTGGGCAGTTTGTTCATATTTCCGGACCTTCAGGTGCTGGAAAATCTACCTTGCTGCGGTTAATTGTCCGTCTGGAAGAAGCCGGGCAGGGGGATATCCTCTTAAATGATGAATCCATACAATCCATCTATCCCCCGGAATTACGGTCCAAGATCGGCTTTGTGCAGCAGACTCCTGTTGTGCTGTCGGGGACAGTTCGCGAAAACCTGCTGCTACCTTTCACTCTCAATATCAGAAAGGGCTTTGATGCCCCATTAGATGATGACCTGCGCGAATGGCTGGAACGAGTCGGCCTTGGTGAAATCTCATTAGATAGCGAAGCTTCGGATCTTTCCGTGGGCCAGCGCCAGCGACTTTGCCTGATTCGTTCAGTGTTGCCCAAACCTATGGCAATCTGCTTTGACGAACCCACCAGTGCTCTTGACCGGGAAAGCCGGGAGCGTGTTGAGAAGATAGCGGAAGAGCTGGCGGCAGAAGGCATTTCTGTACTCATGGTTAATCATACCAGTTATCACCCCAGCTGTCCTCACATGCATCTGACCGTTTCAGACGGTAAAGTGGAGGTTGTCGCATGAACAGTAGCTTAATTTCCATAACATGGGTGCAGTTATTGATAGCTTTAGGGCTTGTTTCCATTTCCGGGGTTCTTTCTATTTATTACAAGCTAAAACTGGAGAAGGATCTGGCTGTCGGCGTATTGCGCTCCTTCGTGCAGCTTTTGACTATGGGCTATCTGCTCAAGATTCTGTTTGGTTTGAATAGTGCGTTGCTTGTTTTAGCTCTCTATCTGGTTATGACCTTCTTCTCTGTTCATATTATTCATGGTCGGGTAAAAGAGAAGAATGTCTCGTATCTCATGCCCACCGGACTGGCAGTCATGTTCAGTTATTCGTTGGTTACTATTCTGGTCACCAAGGTTGTTATCGGAGCTGAGCCGTGGTGGAACCCGCAGTATTTTATTCCCATCGGAGGTATGATTGCCGGGAATTCCATGAATTCTCTGGCCTTATCTCTGGAAAGGTTTTTTTCTGAGCTCAGGAATAGACGTGACGAAGTTGAAATGCTGCTATGTCATGGTGCGGACTATAAGGAGGCTACAGCGGATATATTTCGCGATGCTTTGCGTGCGGGCATGATTCCGGCCATCAACTCACTTATGGGTGTGGGCTTGGTATTTCTTCCCGGTATGATGACTGGTCAGATTCTGGCCGGTGCTGATCCTGAAGAAGCCGTCCGTTATCAGATCGTAGTAATGTTTATGCTGGTTGCATCAACTGCTCTTTCTTCAATTATTGTTCTGTTGCTAGTCCGCAAGCGTTGTTTTTCATCGGCTATGAATCTGCTCACCGGGGGGGGAGCAGGGGCTTAGTTTAAATATGGTAATAAGTTTAGTGGGGTGCATGCTTATAGCTGCATTTAATGCGAATCGAAGGGGGGGACGTTGTTTTATTTGAATAATTTGTTTCAGGATTTGTTTGCCAAAAACAGTCTGTGCAGGAAATTTATTGCATCTTCTCCTGATGTTATTGTTATTACAAATGAGGAAGGAATCGTCTTGGCTGGCAATTCCCGTGCAGCTGAAATGTTCGGTTATGTAGATGAAGCTACAATCCCTTTAAGTGTTAATGATAATTATAAATATCCCGAAGATAGGGAGCGGTTGATGAACCTGCTTTCCTCTGGCGAAGTAGTCAAGGATTTCGAAGCAGAGGTCTTGGATCGGGACGGCAATTCTATTTTTACCAGCATCAGTGTTTCCGCTATGGATGTGGGAGGGATGCGGGTCTTTGTTGCGATAGTCAGGGATATTTCGGAGCGTAAGAAAACCCAGTTGAATGAGATTCGGTTTGAAACTCTTGCCACGTTATCCGGTATGGCTGACGCGGATTATAACCAGATATATGATTTTGCTTTGGAAGCAGCAGTAAGGATTACAAGAAGTGAGATCGGATATATTTATTTTGTAAACGAAGATGAATCAGAACTCAGGCTTTATGCGTGGTCTCGAAAAGTTATGCCCCAATGTTCTGTGGAATTAATCCCTGATATCTATCATGTGAAAGATGTCGGGATCTGGGGAGAGGCTATCAGGCAAAGACGCCCCATGATTCTTAATGACTATGCTGCATGTGGAGCAAAGAAAGGGCTTCCCAAAGGGCATGTGCCAATCAAGAGGCATATGAATGTTCCTCTTTTTGATGACGGGAAAATCGTGCTTCTTGTCGGTGTTGGAAATAAGGAAGATGAATATGATGACGAGGATGTGCGTCAGTTGACCCTGATGATGGATGGCATGTGGAATATTGTACGTCGCAAACAGGCTGATGAGGCGTTGCGGCAGGCTTACGCAGAAATGGAAGGAAAAGTTGAAGAACGAACCAAGGAATTACGGCGTGCTCTTGGTGATTTGAGACAGGTTAACTCAGCAATGGCAAACGAAGTTGGGCAGCGCAGATTAGCAGAGCAAAGGTTACGTCAATTTGAGAGGCTTGTTGAGCTTAGTCCGGATATGGTTTCTCTGCTTGATTCAGACTATCGGTATGTAATGGTTAATGATTCGTATGTGAGATTTTTCGATAAACCCAAAGAATATTTTCTTGGCCGTCCCGTATATGAAGTTACCGGAAAGGATGTTTTTGATGATCGTTCTAAAAAGTTAATTGATTCGGCATTCGCGGGCCAGACTACAGGCTTTGAAGCATGGGTCGATTTGCCTTTGGTTGGGAAGCGGTTTTTTTCAGTAACCTACCATCCTGTTGATTCGGTGGTTGGTGACGGTAGACTGGTAAGTATTACGGCACATGATATTACTGAGCAAAAAGAAATGCTTGAAGAAGTTAAGCGGCTGGCCAGCACTGATTATCTTACCGGTGCCCATAACAGGCGTCATTTTATGAGCCGTGCGGAAACCGAGCTTGATAGGTTGACTCGTTATGGCGGAGAACTGTATCTCATGATGCTGGATATTGATCACTTCAAGAATATAAACGATACCTATGGTCACAGCGTGGGTGATGTGGTTCTTAAGGAGATGGTCAAGTGTTGTATAGAGACCCTGAGAACTTCAGACGTCTTTGGAAGACTTGGCGGAGAGGAATTTGCAGCTTTATTGGTTCACGGCAGTATAGATTCGGCCATTCAGGTGGCAGAAAGATTGCGTGAGGCAATTGAAGATATGGAAGTCCGTATAGGTAGACATGTTGTGAAACTTACGGTGAGCATCGGGCTTACAATGGTATGTGCTGACGAAGACATAGAGATCGCCCTTAAACATGCTGACAAATGTTTGTATCAAGCTAAGGAGCAGGGCAGGAACCGGGTAGTTTCTTACTGTAAGAAGGGAAGTTAAAAGGCCGGTGCGTTTTTACGCACCGGCCTTATTTTTATGCTGATTTCATATTGTCGATAATGGATTTGAGTTGGTGTGCCTGAGCTGCGAGGTCGGAAACAGCTTCCGCCGACTGGCGCATGGCACTGTTTGTCTCGGTTGAGATATTGTTGATCTCGTCTACAGCCCGGTTAATTTGTTCTGAAGTTGCGGACTGCTCCTCACATGCTGCGGCGATACCTTGAATCTGTTCGGAAACCGCATCATTAAGCGAGAGGATTTCACTGAGTGATTTACCTGCATCTTCTGCCATTTCTGAAACTGTTCCGATTTCTTTTACTGTGTATGCACACTGGCTGATGCTTTCTTTTGTTCCACGTTGAATTTCCGAAATGGCAGATTCAACTTCATTGGTTGCGGTCATGGTTTTTTCTGCAAGTTTGCGGACTTCGTCAGCTACAACTGCGAATCCTCGGCCTGCTTCACCTGCTCGGGCAGCTTCAATTGCTGCGTTGAGGGCCAGCAGGTTTGTCTGGTCGGCAATGTCCGAAATTACATCGATGATCTGACCGATTTTGCCTGCACTGTCGCCCAGTTCTTCCATCTCTTTTTCAAGGGCTTCAGAGTAATTCTGGACAACTCCGATACCTTCAACCATTTCTTTAACGACGTTTGCCCCGTTGGTAGCGGTTGTGCTTGCGTCTCCGGCAGTTGTTGAAGCTTCGCCTGAGTTGCGAGCGACTTCAAGAACAGAGGCGTTCATCTGTTCCATGGCTGTGGCTGTCTCCGCTGTTCTCTGGCTTTGCATGTCTGAACCGGTTGCGGATTGTTCAATCTGGGCGGAAAGTTCTTCGGAAGCTGTTGATATGATAGCAACAACATCTTCGAGCTCCCGTGCAGCCTGATGCATACCGTCGCGTCGGGCATTTTCAGCTTCTTTACGCGCTTCTTCTGCTTCGAGCGTGGCCTGCTGCGCTTTTTCTGTTTCTTCTGCTGCGTGGCGGGTCTGCTCCTGCGCTTCGCTGATTTTTTCTTTTAAAGTAACGACCATTGCATTCAGGTCATTAGCCAGTATTCCTACTTCATCACGGGTCTTGATCTCAAGAACGTGGTCAAGGTCACCTGCTGCAACACGGGTGGCATATTTAGTGGCTTCAATGATGGGGCGGGCCATTGTTCTGGCGTAAAGCCATGCTGCGAGCATTATAATGGGCAGGATCACGGCGATTACCAGCAGGGAAGATGTTTTTACATTATTCTGGGCTTTGATCATGGTTTGGATGGGCATTCCAATAAACCACATCCCTATATTCTTGCCGTTGACTGATTTGATCGGCCAGTATGCTGTCTGGTAGTCGATGCCAAGAATATTGTTGCGGGCAAGGAAAGTTTCGCCACGATCAATTACGGTAGCTGTAACTTCGGGGTTGGTCATTTTTGTGCCGACCGCCCGACGACCATTTTTGATGATAGTCGTCATTTCACGGGTATCACCATTAAATACGGTTACCTCAAGGTCGGAGAATTGTTTTACATCATCAACGAAGTCTTTGTCGGAGAGTGAGGTTCCAAGGGATATCGTACCGATTATCTGACCATTCACTTTTATAGGTGCTGCCGCCCGCAGGGAAAAGGTGATTTCCTTGCCCTTTACGATACCTGAAGTGACTGTTCCACTCAGTGCCTTGTTTACGGTTTCCTGTCCTTTGGCATTGTCACCTAAGCTACTGGCGTGCGCACGCCCAAGCACCACTCCGTTTGCATCAGTCAGGGTCAAGAATTCAGATTCTGTTTCTACCATCAAAGAGCGAAGTTTTTTCTGAAGCGTTTCAGACTCTCCCTGCTTTATGGCAGTTATTAGGTCAATATCCCGTGCTAACAACTCGGCTTTCTCTCGAAATCCTTGGGATAGGCTGTCAATATGGCGGTCGACAACTTTTTTCATGGTGGAAATGTTGCGTATTGATTCATCGGAGAATCCTTCGGCAACATAGTGGTTCACTGTCAGGAAAATTGATGTGGCGGTCACTAAAGCAATCACCACTGCCATCAACACGATTTTGTTTCGAATTGAAAAAGTCATGACACCCTTTTGATTATAAATTGCAGTTCTCCCTTCAGCTAAAAGCACTCCCTCCCCAGAGATGTTTTTAAGCTTTCTCCAACCTTTATTATGTCTTATAGTGACATAATTATAGTCCTAATAAAGGATTGTAGTCTTTTTAGGAATAGAATCAATTATAAAATGTAGGCATGCTTTGACACTCAATTAATACAAAAATGACAATACAGGATTAGGACGAAAGGTACTCCGTTGAGTCTTTGGGGGCTTGCTTTCGTGTATTGTCAGTATAATCCCGTGTGATTTTGCCAACCCTTATCCTGTAAGATTTAAACAGTTTTTCTTTCCCTGACTGTTGTGCTTCGCGATGATCAAGGAGATTTCGCCAAATTTCTATTGCTTCTTCATTTTCCCAGAAAGAAAGACTCAGAATTTTACCCTCATCCGCAAGGCTTTGAAATCTTTCAATAGAAATGAATCCTTCGCGGTTCTCAAGGAAAGATTTAACTTTGGTTGCAATCTTGAGGTATTCCTGCTTTCCGTCTTCCTTAGGGTAAACTTCAAATATTACTGCATACATATGTTCCTTCCTTATCAAAGTTAATGTGTTTTATTTAAAAAAGATCTGATTTTGCACTGCTCCGTATTTTCAGACAAGTAATTTTCAGAAGATTTACTAAGACAAGTTATGCCATTGAAATTGTGTAATAATACTAGAATAGATTATCTTTTGTATAGCTGGGAGTCCTGAAAAAAAGACCCTTTTATAGAATCAGTTTACAATGTTAAATAGCATATTTTCAATGGTTTATAAAAGAGTGTCTTATATTTAGGACTCTTCTTTTTCAGACTTTGTGCAAAAAAGCACAAAATAAATTTAAGATTCAGTTGTAAAGAAATTATAATATTTTTTTCACAAGAAAAGAGTTTTTCATATAAAATGCAATATTTCAGTATGTTGAGTACCTAAAATAATTATCCAGACATGGATTTATAAAATCGTGGTATAGTACTTGCTTACTTTGCTATGCTGAACGAATAATCAATTGTCTTCGGCACTTGCTGGTCAGGTGACGGTGGTTTCAGATAATTGTTTATCGGCTCTGGTCGTAGGTTAAGGGGGTATTCCCTACTTGACCGAAACGGTATTTTTTGGAAAAGGGTTACTCCGAAATAGATACTGAATGATTGACCAATCACTAACCGTCCTCGCGGTTCTTCTTTCACTGCGTGCCTTTCCCAAAAGGTTACGGAAGGAAGAATCGCGGGGGCGGACGAATCTTTCTTAAAGGCTGTGGGTTGAGGGTTCCATACACTTTTTAAAGATTTACCGGAGGATGAAACTGCAAATTGATGCATAGGGTTTGCTTCTAATCGGTAGTTTCCGGCTTTAGTGCCTTAATCTTGAATCTTTTTAAATTAAGGATTGATCCGTTGAAGAACAGATATATCCCAATAACATTAATTGTTGCTGTCTTGTCCGTTGCGGCAATCGCCGGGTTTCTTTTCCCGCCGGCTGTGCAGGAAAATCCGGCCCGTGTTGTAATGGACAACAGTGGCGGCAGGGTGATTTTTACTCATTTTGTTCATGCTGATGAGTATGGCTATGAATGCTCAGACTGCCACCATGACGATATCGGTCAGGAAAGGCCGATTTCTTGCGGAAGCTGTCATCCGGTTGCTTTCGATGCCAAATTCAGGGCTGAACACCAGAAGAGTTTTCCCAGTGAGGAAGCATGCTTGCGCTGTCACGATGATGTCCCTACCGGTCCTCTCGCTGAAGAAGACAAGCCTGATACCGAGAGCATCCCTCTGCGCGCTGAAGCTTTTCACGCCCAGTGTATGGACTGTCACGAGAGTGATGGAGGCCCCTACGGTGAAGATTCCTGTTACGATTGCCATGCGAGGTAGGTCTCATGCTTAGAATACATTATTCCCTTGAATCCGATGTTCAGAAGACCATTTCCGACATCACTGCGCCTGCGGAACTTAATATTTCCATGCGCAACAAGATTCTGAAAATCAAGAAAGGCCAGAAGCTTGCAGCTGGTGAACTGCTTGCCGAGCGTCCTTCGAAATACGGTGCGGCCTGTAGTGCGGCGCTTTCCGGTAAGGCTACCAAGGTCAACTACCACCACCTGACCATCAAATCTGACGGCGGTGAAGAAAGTGTTGCACCCATTGATGTAAAGTCCATGGGACCGGGCAAAGATCTGCTGCGTACTCTTCAGGAACTCGGTTTGAACGTTGCCGCGCTTTCTTCCCATGCGGATAAGCTGGTCATCAACGGCCTGAACCCGGAGCCGGGTATTTCCGTTGCCGAACAGTTGCTCAAAGATGAGAAAGAGACCATTGAAGCTGGCCTGCGCCTTGCCGAGTCTCTGATCACTCCGGTGCATACCACGCTGGCTGTTGCTGCCGGTTCTTCATATGAGCTTGCAGGGGCAGAGCGTGTTTTTGTTAAGCCCAAATACCCCAACTCCCTCGATGCTCTTGTTGTTAAGAAAGTCACCGGAAAGGAATTTCCTGATGACACCAAAGTGATCAGCGTCATGGACCTTTATAACCTCGGCAGAGTTTATGAAACCGGTATGCCTATCACCGATACGATCATGACCATCGGTGAAAAGAACTACCGCGTTCTTTTCGGAACTCCCGTAGCTCATATCTGCAATGAACTGGATATTGAAGTGAAGTCCGGTGACAAGGTCGTTCTTGACGGTCCTTTCCGAGGTGAAGCTGTTTACAGCCTTGATGAAGGTGTAAAGAAGGGCGATTACGGTTTGTTCGTAATTCCTGCCGGCACATTCCCTTCAATTGAAGACGCAACCTGCATCAACTGCGGTGAGTGCGTGCTCAGCTGTCCGGCAAGAATCCAGCCGAACATGCTCAGCCGTTACGCCGAGTATGAGATGTTTGAAATGGCTGAAAAGCATAATCTGCACAGCTGTTTCGAATGCGGCCTTTGCTCGTTCAACTGTACGGTTAGACGCCCCATTCTGCAGTACATCCGTTTTGCCAAGGATCAGCTTCTGGCGAGCGGGCAGGGTGAGAAGGCTTAGCAGTTATAGGTGTTGCGCTTCGCGCTAAAATGATTTGATTTCGCTTCCGGTAGCACAATTAATCCCGGGATCATCAGATTCTAAATATTGATTGAATAATCATACAGGGAACAGCCGGATTGCGGTTAAACATACAAGTTTCAAGGGTTAAAATATGACTCCTCCAGTAATTAAAGCAATGTCCGACATTGCGGTCAGACTTACGGTTTCGCCTGCTCCTCACTGGCGCAGCAAGCGCACCGTGGAGAAGATGATGCAGTCTCATCTTCTGGCTCTGGTTCCCGCATTGCTCATGGCTTTCAATATGTTCGGCCTGCCCGCTCTCGCAACTGTGGGTATCGCCGGAACCGCTGCCGTTCTTGCTGAGGTTCTCTGCCTCAAGATGCAGAACCGTGACGTAAACGTAGATAACTACACCGCACTTTACGAAGGTCTTCTTTTCGTTTTCCTGTTGCCGGCCGGTGCTCCCTGGTGGCTGGTAGCCAGCGGTGCTGTGCTGACTATCGTTTTGGGCCGCACCGTTTTCGGCGGATTCGGTTCCAACCCCATTTGTGCGCCTCTGGTTGCTTGGGCATTCTGTCGCCTTTCCTGGCCTGCTGCCATGGATATTGACGCAAACCTTGCTCACTTCATGATCAACGCGCCTCTGGACCAGCTTAAGTTTTTCGGTCTCGATACTCTTGAGCAGTTCAATTACACCGACCTTTTCCTCGGTAAGCAACTCGGCGGCCTGGGTGCTTCCCAGATTCTCGCAGTGCTGGCTGGCGGTATATTCCTCATCGCTACCGGCTGGGTGCGTGTATTCATTCCTGCTGCATTCCTCGTAGGTGTGACCGTTACCGCTTCCATCTTCTGGATGATTGATCCTGAGGTTTACGCCAATCCGCTTTTCCACCTGCTGACCGGATCTGTAATGTTCGGAGCTTTTTTTCTCGCTCCCGATGTTGCTTCCAGCCCGGTGGGTATGATCCCGCAGATTCTCTTCGGACTTATTGCCGGGACCATGGTCATCATTATCCGGGTTTACGGCATCTATCCTGACGGCGTGCCCTTTGCCATCATGGTGGCAAACCTGCTTACCCCCCTGCTGGACCGCGTACGTCCCAAACCTTTCGGAGGCAAGTAAGTCATGCGCGAAATACTTCACATGCTCGTGGTCCTCTCCATCATCTGTGCCACTTCCGGTGCGGTGCTGGTTAACCTTAAGCAGGCCACTAAAACTCAGATTGAACAGCAGGTTCTTACCTACGTACAGGGTCCTGCATTGCTCTCCGTACTTGAAAATCGTGATAACGATCCCATCAAGGAACGTGTGAAAATAAAAGATGTGACTGTCTTCCCGGCCATGAAGGACGGCAAGCTGGTCGGTATCGCTCTTGAAGCCTTTGCTCCCGGTTATTCCGGTGACATCGGCGTTATGGTCGGATTTGATGTGGATAATGACGAATTGCTCGGCATCGGCATCACCACCCAGACTGAAACTCCCGGTCTTGGCGACAAGATCATGAAACCGTCCTTTACTGATAAGTTTAAAGGTCACGGCCTTGATTCCATGCAGGTTTCTGCCAAGGGCGGCGATATCGATTCCATCGCCGGAGCGACTTACTCTTCCGTGGGTACTGTCGATGCAGTTCGCAAGGCCATTGAGGTTTATCAGTCTATCAAGCCTGAGATCACCAACATCTGGAAGAACTCTTAAGGAGACACCATGAGCCGTTTAGTAAAAGAATTTGCAAAAGGACTCTGGGACGAGCTTCCTCCGTTCAGGGTGCTGCTGGGACTTTGTCCCGTACTGGCTGTTACCTCCTCTGCCGAGAACGGTCTCGGTATGGGAATGGCGGTCATCTTTGTATTGACCATGTCCAACCTGATCATTTCCAGCATCAGGAAGATTATCCCGACTAAAGTACGTATCGCCTGCTTTATCGTTATCACCGCTTCACTTGTTGTTACGGTTGAGCTGCTTATGCAGGCTTATGCATATCCGCTTTATCAGAAGCTGGGTATCTTCGTTCCGCTTATTGTTGTTAACTGCCTGATCCTCGGTCGAGCCGAAGCATTTGCTTCGAAGAACGGTGTGATCCTCTCCATTGCCGATGCTCTTGGCATGGGGATAGGTTTTGCCGTCTCCCTGACTTTCCTCGGTGCCATCCGTGAAATTATCGGTGCCGGAACCGTGTTCGGCGTTCCGGTCATGTGGGAAAGCTTCAAGCCTGCTGAATTCATGATCATGGCTCCCGGTGCTTTTGTCGGCCTCGGTGTCATCCTCGCGGGCATGAACGCTTTCAACAGGTACCAGAGCCGCAAGAAGGGCGAGACTGTGCCTGATGTAATGAACTCCGGTTGTGCGCACTGCGGTGCCTGCGGCGGCATTCAAGACCTTAAGGATAAATAGGGGAGAGCGTTAAAATGGAATACTTTCTGCTTTTTATCTCCGCCATTTTCATCAACAACATCGTACTGGTTCAGTACCTTGGCGCATGTCCCTTCATGGGAACCTCCAAGTCCTCTGATGTTGCACTCGGAATGGGTGGAGCGGTTATATTTGTTACTCTGATGGCGACTGCCATTACCTGGCCCCTGCATCAGTATGTACTCATTCCTCACGGACTTGAGTACCTGCAGACCATTGTCTTTATTCTGGTCATTGCATCGCTGGTACAGTTTGTTGAGATGTTCCTCAAAAAGGTCATCCCGCCCCTGTACAAGTCTCTGGGCCTCTTCCTTCCGCTGATCACCACCAACTGTGCTGTTCTCGGTGTTGCGATCATGGTTCAGCGTAACGGTTACTCTTTTATCAAGTCCATGGCCTACGGTCTGGCTTCGGGTATCGGTTTCCTCATTGCGCTGGTTATCATTTCGTCCATTCGTGAGCGTCTTGACGTTGCTCCGGTTCCCCATGTTTTCAGAGGCGTACCTATCGCCCTGATTACCGCCGGAATCATGTCCATGATCTTTTTCGCCTTTAAGGGCATGGTTGCCTAACAGGTTAAGTAAGGAGAATATTTAGTTATGGTTACTTCTTCTATACTGGTCCTATTCCTGCTCGGACTTACTGCCGCAGCTGTTCTGGCTGCCGCATCCAAGGTTCTGCATGTTGAGGAAGATCCCCGCATTGCTGAAGTCGAAGGATGTTTCCCCGGCGCCAACTGCGGTGGTTGCGGATACCCAGGTTGCAACGCAGCTGCAGGTGCAATTGTAAAAGGTGAAGCCGCTCCCGAGATCTGCGTTGCCGGTGGCCCTGAGATTGCAGAAAACATTGCTGCTATCATGGGGCTTGAAGCTTCTTTCAAAGAGCCCAAGGTTGCCAACAACATCTGCACCGGTGGTTCCCGTGCAAATTTGCTCTTCGATTACGAAGGCGTTGAAGACTGCCGCGCTGAAGCACTGCTCTACGGTGGTGAAAAGTCCTGCGGTCTTGGTTGTCTCGGTCTCGGTTCCTGCGTAAAAGTCTGCGGCTTTGATGCTATCCGCCTTAACGAAGACGGCGTACCTGTTGTAGACATGAACGCCTGCGTTTCCTGCGGTAAATGCGCAGAAGTATGCCCCACCGGAGCTATCCGCGTGAGTGGTATGACCATGGACCTGCTCCATCTCAACAAAATCGACGATTGTCTGGCTCCCTGCATGCAGAAATGTCCGGCTCAGATCGACGTTCGTACCTATATCAACCAGATGAAAAACGGCGACATGCGCGGCGCTCTGCTGACCATGAAGGAACGCAACCCGCTGCCGCTGGCTGTGGGCCGTCTTTGTCCCGCACCCTGTGAAACCATCTGCCGTCGTAATATCGCTGATGATGGTGTGGCTATCCACACCCTGCACCGTTTCGTAGCTGACTGGGAAATGAACTCCGGTTCGCGCGTAAACCTGAACTGCAACCCGCCGTCCGGTCACAAGGTTGCAATCATCGGTGCCGGTCCCGCAGGTCTTTCCGCAGCTTACTTCCTGCGCCGTATCGGTCACGAGCCTGTGATCTTTGAAAAGCGCGAGCAGACCGGTGGTATGATGAAGGGTGTTATCCCTGAATACCGTCTGCCTTCCAAAGTTGTAGACTGGGAAGTTCAGACCATCCTCGACCTCGGCGTTGAAGTTAAAAACGGCGTTGAGTTCGGTAAAGATATTACTTTTGAAACCCTTGAACGTGACGGCTTTGAAGCTGTGTTCATCGCAACCGGTGCTTGGAAAGTCCCTGCTCTCGAGCTTGAAAACTCTAAGGCTGAAGGCGTTATGGACGCTGTTACTTTCCTTGAGGAAGTCGGCAAGTCCATCACTGACCTCAAAGGCAAGAAGGTTGTTGTCATCGGCGACACCAACACCGCTATGGACGTTGTGCGCAGTGCAGCACGTCTGGACTGCAATGTGACTTCTCTGGTCGGTTGCATCCAGCGTAAGATGTCCGCAAACAAGAATGAAGTTAAACGCGCTACTGAGCTGGGAAGTGAGCTTCTCTTTCTAACCAAGCCTACCCGTTTCATTGCTGAAAACGGCAAGGTCAGCGGCGTTGAATATATTGAAGTTCAGTACAAGGACCCCAAGAAGGCCCTTGGCGACCCCCTGCCTGTTGAAGGTACTGAGCAGACCATTGATGCCGATCTGGTTGTCATCGCCACAGACCGTGTGCCCGATATGACCCCGTTCACTGATGCTGAAGGAAATATTCCCTTCAAAATCAACAAGAAAACCGGCGGTATCGATTGCGATAAGACCTCCATGCAGACCAGCATGCCTAACGTTTTCGTTGGTGGTGAGCTGCATACCGGTCGCTCTATCATTATTCAGGCAGTTGCTGACGGACGTATGGCAGCCCGCGGAATCCACCACTTTGTTACCGAAGGGGAGATTCCTGAGCCCAAGAACCCGCAGCTTCGTGTCATCCCTGAATCCATCCTCAAGAATATGGATGTTACCTACACCATCCCGAGAATCAAGGTTCCCGAGATCACTGTTGAAGAGCGTAAGTCCACATTCAAGGAAGAAGTTAAAGGCTCCATCGTTTATGAAGCAGCCCGTAAGGAAGGCAGTCGTTGCCTCCGTTGCGGCCTGACCTGCTACGATGCGGAAGCCGGTGCGGAATACGCACAGGATTCCGACGTGCAGAAGTTCAGCGAATTGGGCAAGGAGTAGGGGACTTAGGTCATGGAAAATGCGGTTAGGCGTTCATTCGTCAAATCATTTGGTGACATCGGCTCCAAGGCGGCACTCATAGCCCACCCTCTCGGTGCGGCAATGAAACTGGCCGATACCTTGCGAATCGGTGACAGGCGGCACAAGTATACTGCGACCCGTTTTCTTATGGGGACGGAAGTCAGCATTGCCGCTTTACATCTGTCCAAGGATGCGGCTCAGCATGCCGTTGAGCTGGCTTTTCTCGAAATAGAGCGTCTTTCCGCTATCTTTGACCGCCATCGTCCGGGTACTCCGGTTTCCCAACTTAATGAAACCGGAAAGCTGAGCGACGTTTCACCAGAACTCTATGAAGTAATGGGTAAAGCTCAGGCTTACTATCACCTCTCCAATGGGACATTTGATGTAACTGTACTTCCTGTTTTGGAAATGTTGCAAAAGAATAGAGATCTCGAGGGCCGGTTGAAACTTAGCCAGAGTGATTTTGATGATGCACTGGGACTTGTGGGAGCTAATTCCGTTAATGTTTGCAAAAACGGGATCAGTTTCAGCAAAAGCTCCATGGCTGTGACCTTGGATGGTATCGGCAGGGGCTACATTGTAGACAAGGCTTCGGATGTACTGGCAGCAAACGGAGTGGAGAATCATCTGATCATCGCAGGCGGGGATATCCGCGCCGGTGGTGAACGTTCTCCGGGACAGCCTTGGATTGTCGCTATTGAGGACCTTTCCGGCAAGGGAGGCTCTACTGCGGTAATCAGGCTTAAGAATGCTGCTGTATCAACTTCTGGGGGCTGTGAGTTCTATTTTGATTCCGAACGTGCTCATTATCACGTACCAAACTTCAGAAATGCGATTTCATCGTGTCAGGGTGTCAGCCTTTCGGTTGTGGCCCCCACGGTGATGGAAGCTGATGCTCTTTCCACTGCGGCATTTGTAATGAATCCCAAGGAAGCGATCAGTTTTATCAACTCGCAGAAACATAAAGAATGCCTGATCTCCCGTTCATCCGGTGCAAAATTGCATTCCTGTAATTGGGAAGCGAAGGTCGGGATTTAATTCAATATAAAGTCTGTTCCGGATGTCGGGGACTTAAAACCTCCTAAATGAAGGTTCCCGGCACACTGTAGGGACGGTGTGGCACATATATCAAACTCCTCTGTCTGAATTTGATATGAAAAAATTAGTTTCCCCAAAATAAGTAGAGCATATTTTGGGATGTGATTAACTGCCGTTCAGGGCAACAACGCAGTAGTTCGGAATACGACGTCCTCATACATGGGATACACCTCGTCCCCATGAAAGCCAAACGGACCGGAAGCTCACTCTTCCGGTCCGTTTATTTTTTTATAATCTGAAATAAGTTTTTGTGCTTCTTCCTTTGGCATCGGTCTGCCCAGATAAAAGCCTTGCACGGTGTCGCAGTTCAGTTCTCTTAATATTTCCAGTTGCTGTTCAGTCTCAACACCTTCTGCAACAGCTTCCATATTCAACCCGTGAGCCAGTTTGATGATTGATTCAAGTAGTTTGGCGCAGTCATTTCCGGGTTTGATCCCCATGATGAAACTGCGGTCAATTTTGACGCTCCGGGCAGGGAAGTTGTTCAGGTAAGCCAGTGATGAATAGCCGGTTCCGAAGTCATCAATTGCACAGTGAACACCCAGCTTATTAAGAGTCTTGAGGCGTGCTGCTGCCAGTTCAGGGTCATTCACAAATGCGGATTCAGTCAGCTCCAGATAAAGAGACTGTAAAGGAATATTATATTTATCGATGGTCTCTTCAATATAGCGCATCATGGAGGATTCTGTGATGTGCTTGGCGCTGAGGTTTATGGAAATATGCAGGTTTTCACAGGCACCGGAAACCTTAAGACAGTCAGACCACATAGAGCATGCTTTTCTCATTACCAAGCGGTCAAGTTCGACTATAAGCCCTGTCTCTTCTGCCAGAGGGATAAATTCAGCCGGGCTGACCATTCCCCGGTCAGGGTGGTGCCATCGAACCAGAGCTTCAAAACCTGAAAGTTCTATTCCATTCTGAATTCTGAATTGTGGTTGGAATACCAACTTGAACTGATCTTCCTGCAATGCGGTTCGGAAACTATTCTCGAACTTTAAAATATCGTGCGTCTGGTTGAGCATTGTTTTGGTAAAAATGCTTACGACATTGTTACCGCGCTGTTTTGAGCGGCGCATAGCAATATTTGCGCGATTTAAGATATCATCCGCAGTGACTTTATCCTGAATGTTATATGCATAAATGCCGAAGCTTATATCAAGGCTGAAGTGCAGGCCGTCTATTTCAAAGGGATGCAGTATTTTTTCACGTAACTTTCGTAATTTAAGTATGCTTTTATTGGCTGAGACATTCTTTTCGAGTATGATGAAATCATCGCCTCCAAGTCTGCAAACAAGGGCTTCCGGGCCAACAGCTTCGATGAGTCTTTCTGCAAATTGAATGAGAATTTGATCACCGATGTGATGTCCGAAGCTGTCGTTCACTTTTTTGAAATTTAGAAGATCGAGAAAAAAGACGCTGAATTGAAGGTCAGAATTTCTACTCTGCACAAGATATGCATTCAATTGGTTGGTAAGCATTCTCCGGTTTGGCAGTTTTGTCATGTAGTCGTGGTATGCCTGACTCTTTAATGCATTTCTCGACTTCAAAAGTTTTTTGAACATGTTCAGTGTCAAGTAAGCTGTAGCCAGAACAAATAATGAACCGAGAAATAATATCGGGCCGAAAATTGAATTGAAATCAATTTCGTAATGGAAAGTAATGGCAACAATAACGGCAGAATATCCCGCGAGAAAAGAGCCTATAAGTCCAATGAGAACAAGGAAGCTCTTACGCGTTTGCCTGTACAGTGACGGTTCCTGTTTGCGCAGGGAGAGAAGCTGCCTGAAATAAAAAGAAATACCGAATAGAAGTATTGTCAGTCCTGAAAGAATACAGGCGAAAAAGAAGGATGATTCGGGGTCTTTTAATATATGCATGCGTTAATTTAAAATTAGTACATATTTGTGTCAATTAGAGCTTTTATGTCTTGTTCCTGACTTAATTTAAATAGGCCAGCAACAGTTTGGTCAACTGCCATTAATGGTTAAGTCATAGTAACTTTGTTTCGGCCTTGCTCTTTTGAACTGTATAGTGCTGTGTCACATCTCGCAAATAGGCTCATAAAATCATCTTGTTGGTTTATTTCTGTTATACCGAAGCTTGCCGTGCAATTGTTTATAGTCGGGAAACGTGTTTCTGCGATCCGTTGCCGTAGTTTTTCAGCGATGATCATGCCTTCACCGGATGTAGTTTCAGGACAGACTACAATAAACTCTTCTCCACCCCAACGTCCGATTCGGTCCGTTTTGCGGGTGTTGGAAATAAGAATTTCAGCGAAGCGTACAAGAACGTTGTCTCCGACTGCATGTCCATATGTGTCATTAATTGTTTTAAAATTATCTATATCAATCAGGATGAATGTTATGGGTGTATTATATCTTTTGAAACGGTCGAATTCATGATGCATGATTTCGTCCATTTTTCTGCGGTTGTATAATCCGGTAAGCATATCAGTCTGAGACATCTGGCGAAGTTCTTCTGTTCTGGATGCTACCTGTCGTTTCAATGTAAAGATGTAAAGAAATATGAATCCACCGGCCATTATGCCAAAACCTGCTATAGCGGTAGGCAGGAACCAGTCTGGAGTTACGCTGACAGCCTGAATCCATTTTTGGGTGATACGGTTTATTTCCTGATCAGGAATATTTTGCATTCCTTCTTCAATAAATTTCCGCAGATTTTTATTTCCCTTGCTGACTGCGGCATGAAGTTGTTTCGTGTAAAGTGTTTCTGCTACATAGAATTTGTCATGAATCCCCATTTTGTGCAGATGGTACATTGCTGCCGGATAATCCGTAACAAATGCAAGTCTTGAGTCTGAGATTACGTTTTCATTGGGGTAAGAAACCAGTTTAATTTCCGGGTATTTTTCACGGATATAAGATTCAGCATAACCGTCCTTGGTTACAGCTAGTGGGAAGTCCCCGAGTTCTGATAATTTGTTGATGTTCAGTTTTGTGGAGACGAAGAGCCTTGTATTGAGAGGAAGCTTCAGTGATTTTGTAAAATCCATATACTTGCTGCGTTCAATTGACTTGTACAGCCCGCCGTGGATTATCTCTTTATTGCTTTTGAGCAGCTCTAATGATTTGCTCCAATCTGTGAGTATGAACTTAATCTGCTTGTTGTTTCTTTTTCCGAATTCCCGCCATAGATCGATCAAAAGTCCTCTTGGTTCTCCATTTTCGCCTGTGAATGAATATGGAGGCCATGCATTTGAGTTCGTAATGGTCAGGGTTTGCGGGATTTCTTCTGCGTATGCAGGAACCGTCAATATTAAAAGAAGAAGTATCTTCAGAAGATATATGCGCATCAATTCTCCATCTAATCAGAAATATTATATTAAGTTAGTCTTAAACATAGAACTATGGCAAGTATACCAGCGTTAGAAGAATGAATCTAAAATTAAAGTAAAAATGGTAGCTTTGCTTTTAATGAGAAAAGTATTATTTTTAAAATTCTGATATTAGTTAATAGTTTAAGACAGGTATCTTATTAAGTATTAAAATGTTTACTGTGAATTGGTTTTGATTTTCTAAAGGTGCTTGATGAAAAAAATGTTTAAAATAATGATGCTGATGGCATCTTTCATTCTACTCTCAGTTAGTTCCCATGCTGATGAATTTAAACCGATCATTGTTTATCAGGGAAAGATTGAAGAGAATTCATTCAGTGTGGCGATTCATAAAGGAGTAGAAAGATTCGAGGCTAAGACAGGTGAAAAGTGTGCAGAAGTCGAAGTCGGAATGACCTTCAAAGAATACATTGATACGGTTACTGAATATGCTGACAAGGGCTATTCTCCGATATTTCTCCTGTACGGCAACCATTTTCCGGATATGGTTTCTTTCGTAAGAAAGTATCCTGCAACCAGATTTATTGTCCTTGATACTGTCCGCGATGAGCCGAATGTTTACTCATTTGTGCTGGCCGATCATGAAGGTTCATTTCTTGCCGGAGCTTTGGCGGCAATGTCTTCAAAAAGCAATAAGCTTGGATTTATTTCAATTGTCGATACAGATTTCCAGCGTCGTTTTTTGTGCGGATACTCTCAAGGAGCCAAGTACATAAACCCGGACATTGAGGTGCTCGAAGGGTTTACAGGGAGCTATCCTGGGGCATGGTTTGACGGTAATGCAACCGCACGTATGGCTGACAAAATGATGGATCAGGGGGCTGATGTTATTTTTCAGGCCGCAGGCGGAGCCGGACCAGCTGTTCTTAAAGCCTGTGCTGAGCGCGGCAGGCTTGGCATCGGTGTGGATATTAACCAGAACTCCCTGCATCCCGGAACTGTGCTCACATCTATGGTCAAACATACTGATAAGGCGATTTATGCTGCTTTGATGTTGGCCAGACGAGGAATATGGCGTGATAATTATAAGCGTTTAGGACTGGAGCAGGAAGCAGTTGGTATTGTATTTGATGAACATAATAAAAATTTGGTGACTGAAGAGATGCGTAATCGAATTGAAAATATCCGCAAAAAGATAGTACTCGGAGAAATCATAGTTCACGAATACACAGAAAAACCGGTCTGTCCAAATCATGACAAGTAACAATGTTTTACGATTTCACAGTATCTCACTGTTCCTGCTGAAGGTCTTGTTGATAGGACTGGTTGTTCCGCTTGCAGCAGGTATGACGGTTTTGTTTGCGATGGAGGAAAAGGAGCTGAAGTCTCAGCTTAACGAATTTCATCAGAACTCGCTGGCAACCTTGGTTAACAGTGCCGAGGATTCAATGCTTTCCTTCTCACCGGAAGAAGCTCGAAACATTGTGAGCATTCTTTTACAGGATGAACGTATTGTAAGAATAGAAATATTTTCATCTATTTATGACCTCTACCTCCTGCGCGTTTCCAAGGAAACACCTGAACATCAGTACAATGTGTATGAACTGAAGCAGAACGTAACGAAGAACAATGAAGAGTTGGGATACGTGTTGGTGGCAGTTGACAAAGATTGGGTTGTACCGAGGCTTCAAGCTGAACGTAACCGCACTATAGTTCTGTTTGTAACGATGTTTATGGGAGGGCTGCTGCTGATAATTCCGGCTATTTATTTCAAAGTCTTCAAGCCCTTG
This sequence comes from Maridesulfovibrio salexigens DSM 2638, assembly GCF_000023445.1. Classification (GTDB taxonomy): domain Bacteria; phylum Desulfobacterota; class Desulfovibrionia; order Desulfovibrionales; family Desulfovibrionaceae; genus Maridesulfovibrio; species Maridesulfovibrio salexigens. The sequence goes on from NC_012881.1 coordinate 1,046,486, forward strand.
AGTCGTTTGATGAAGCAGGTGAGAGTTATTTCAAAGGGAGAACTGGGTGTTCCGTTTTCGTGGCAGGGTAATGATGAGTTTTCCATGCTGGGTAGAACTCTTGATGATATGCGTACCAAACTGGATAAGAACTTCAGCTTAATGCGTGAAATGGCAGTAACTGATGAACTAACGGGACTGCCCAACCGCCGTGGGTTTCATAGCGAAGTTGAAAAATTGCTCTGGTTGAGTGATCGTTACAACCATCCGCTTATTATTGCTCTTTTTGATATTGATTATTTTAAAACTATCAATGATAGTTTTGGCCATGCTGTAGGAGATGAAGTTTTAAAAAACTTTGCCGAGTTTATTTCAGGACGGATACGCAAGACAGACCTTTTTGCCCGGGTTGGTGGGGAGGAATTTGTCTTGGTTATGCCCGAAACCTCCCGTGACGATGGCCATAAACTGCTTGATCTGCTTAGACATGAAGTTTCGGTTCATGAGTTCCCGCATGGTAATACCGTTACCGTAAGTGTCGGATATACAGATAATTCCGGTTCCGACACGTTGGAAGAGTTGATGGATATAGCTGATAAGGCTCTGTATAAAGCGAAGCAGGACGGGCGTGACAGGATTATTTTCGGTTCCATAAATGAATCATCATAAATGTGGGTATTAATTTAAATTTAGGTAATAAATGCAATATTGGATCATACTTGCATGTGCAATCGTACTGGAGGTTTGCGGTACTATTGCCATGAAATTTTCTGAAGGTTTTACCAGAATAGTCCCTTCCGTATTAATGTTTGTCCTCTATGGGGCTTCTTTCACCGCTTTGGCCTTTGCTCTTAAGAAAATCGATGTCAGCGTGGCCTATGCTATCTGGTCCGGGCTCGGAACAGCAATCATTTTCACTATAGGGATTTTCTTTTTCAAAGAGTCTGTCTCGGTTCTTAAGGTAGTCAGTTTGCTGCTAATTATTACCGGAGTGGTAGGGCTTAAATTGAGCGGTGCCAGCCATTAAGATTATTATTCATGAATTTCTAGAAGTGATTGCTGACTCTTATTTTTAAATACATCTAGACTTAAATGGTAACCATTCCTATTAAGCTTCTGTTTAGCATTGAATCAAAAAGGTTTGTCACAGAAAATAATTTTATTTTTTAATACGTCAGTGTTATTCCACACATACTTAACTGAATGAATATGTAAATAAAAGGTTGCAATTTATGAATATTTCTACTCGCTTGAAACTTTCAGCTTTTGTTCTTGGTTTTATCCCGGCAATTATCGCCATAATTCTTTTTGCTTTCAGTCCCGAGTTTGTTTTTGGCTCTGTGTCTTCGACTGTAGTGTTGTGCGGTATTGCTGCAAGTCTGTTGCTCACAATTTTTATCGTGTACAGCATCAGCCGCAATGTGATTTCACCCATTGAAAATCTGCGCGATTTTGCAGTTGATGTGCAAAAAGGAAAGGCTAACGATGAGTGCTCCGGTTTTTACATGCATGAACTGGAGGAACTTAAAGTGGCTGTTTGCGCAATGGTCGCCAGTCTTGAAGATGCTAACAAGAGAGCCGAGTCCTTGAGCGAGGAAGCGCGCCTGAAAAATATAGAAATCGAGACAGCATTGCAAAGCAGCCGTGATAAGGAAGAGCAGACTCAAAAGCTTATTGCTTCCATGAGAAAGGCTGCTGACAAAGCCGGTAATTCATCTGAACGTATTTTCTCAGGCATCAATGATCTGAGTGAGCGTATTGAAAAGGTAGGTGAAGGTGTCGAGGTTCAGCGTGACCGCATGACTGAAACCGCCACCGCCATGGAGGAGATGAATTCCACTGTAGCTGAAGTCGCCCGCAATGCCTCGCTTGCCGCAGGGAATGCTGATCAGTCACGTGAAAATGCAGCAACCGGGGCTCGTGGAGTTAATGATGCCGTTGATGCGATTAAAAAGGTTGAGGACGAAGTCCTTTCCCTTAAGCAGACCATGAGCCAGCTTGGGGAGCGTGCAGAAAATATTGACCGGGTCATTAACGTAATTAACGACATTGCTGATCAGACCAACCTGCTGGCCCTGAATGCTGCTATTGAAGCGGCTAGGGCAGGCGAGGCCGGACGCGGTTTTGCCGTTGTTGCCGATGAAGTTCGCAAATTGGCTGAAAAAACAATGGAAGCCACAAAAGAAGTCGGTGACGCTATTACCGATATTCAGGAACATGCCAAAACCAACGTGGCTTCTGTAGATCGTGCTGCAGCCGATATTGTCGCCGGTACTGAAACCGCAGTGGAATCCGGTAAGTACATGCAGGAAATCGTAACCATCATCGAGTCCACTTCCGAGCAGGTTGAATCTATTGCTACTGCTTCCGAAGAGCAGTCAGCCACCAGTGAAGAAATCAATAATGCTGTTTCCGATGTTACACAGGTTGCACAGGAAACCGCAGAGGAAATGGGCGAGGCACGTAATATCCTTATTGAGGTCTCAAGCCTTGTTCAGGAGCTGGACACCTTGATCAACGGAATGGCTCAGGGAGACCTTGCCTCTGCATCCGGTAATGAGCTTGTTACATGGAGTGACACTGCTTATTCGGTCGGAATCAAGGCCATTGATGTGCAGCACAAGAAGCTCGTCGGCATGATCAACGGATTGCACAAGGCCATGCGTGACCGTGCATCGGATACCGTCATGAAAAAACTGGTGGAAGAACTTAAAAACTATACCGTGGACCATTTCAGTACTGAAGAAAAACTTTTTGACCGTTATGGCTATCCCCAGACTCCGGCACATAAGGAGTTGCATGAGAAGTTCGTCAATCAGGTCCTTGAATTCGAAGCCGCATTGCTCAGCGGTAAGGCCAAGGTCACGATGGATGTAATGCAGTTCCTCAAGGACTGGCTGATTCAGCATATTCAGGGTGAAGACCGTAAGTATACCTCATTCCTGAACAGTCACGGAATCCGCTAACTGAAAGATCGGTTCTGCTGACCTTTTTCCCGGATTATAGTTTCCGCACATGGATCAATTCATGTGCGGATTTTTCATATCCGACATTATTGTTATGTGCCCTTTAAAATGCTAAAAATCAGGCATGAAAAAGGGTACTTACTTTTTTTGGGCGGCACTGCTGGGGTATCTTGCCACTATCCTGCTCATCTATCATTTTGAATCAGCCTGTGAGAATTCCAATATTAGAACCATCTTTGATGCTTTCTGGTATTCGCTGGTGACCCTGACTACTATCGGTTATGGGGATCATTATCCCACGTCCGTGGTGGGGAAGATGGTTTCCATGGTTATGGTGCTGGGCAGTGTCGGCATACTCGGCTATTTCATTGGAAGGCTTACCGAACATATTCAGGCTTTGGCGGAGAGACGTAAAATGGGTTTTGACGGAACTGGTTTTAGCAACCATGTGATAATTGTCGGCTGGAATGAATTTTCGGAAGATGTGGTAACCCAGCTTGTTCATGCCGGTAAAAAAGTATGTATTGTTACGGATAACAAAGATCATATTGATTTTATCTACGAGAGCTTTTCACGGAAGCAGGTTTTTGTGATTTTTTCGGATATGAATTGCCGCGAGTGTTTGAAAAAAGCCAATGCAGCTGAAGCCGTCTCACTTATGCCTAATCTTGGCGATGACACCAAGAATCTTGTATTCGTGCTTAACGCCAAAAAATACCATCCCCATCTCTCTTTTGTGGCAACCATTGATAATTCCGAGTTGAAGGAAACTTTTACCAGCGCGGGGGTTAATTTCACCATCTGCCGCAATGATATTTCATCCAAGATTGTAGCCAGTTATATATTTGAACCCAGCGTTGCCCTGTTCAATGAGGATCTTCTCTCTTCGGCTTCAGGTAATCAGGATTATGATGTCCAGCAGTATTTTATCAAGGAAGGCAGCAGGTTTGACGGTCAGAATTACGGAGACATCTTTGAAGAACTGCGCGAATCATTCAATGTTTTGGCCATCGGCGTCAGTCAGGATCGAGGACAGGGGCATGAGTTGAACAAGCTGCCGCCGTCTTCCTTAAGGGTCGGTTCCGGTGATTATCTTATCGTGTTGACTTCAGGGCGCAGTATAGAACGCTTGAATGATGCTTTTGGTTGTTCCGAGGGACTTTATTACGCAGAGTAGTTCTGTGTGGGCAGGCTAAGCCGCGCTGCTTTCGTCTACAAAACATGCTGTCACTTCAGTTCCCGTGGTCTCTGCGGAGTGTACTGAGATTGTAGCCTTGTGTGTTTCGGCAATAAGTTTGGCGGAATATGTTCCCAGCCCGGTTCCGTCTTCTTTTCCAAGGGTAACGTATTTATCGAAAAATCTTTCCCTGATTTCTTCGGGAACAGCCAAGGTGTTCTTGACTGTCACAGATATTGGCGGTCCGCTGTTAATGGCTATAGTGACGGTATCTCCTTCATTGGAAGCTTCCACCGCATTTTTGATCAGGTTACGGAACATTGTTCTCAGGAGCATCCCTTCCCCGGTGAGGAAGATTTCTTCCACTCCTTCTATCTCTTTGCCGTCCAGCATGATGGAAAGATTTACCTTTGACTGGTTCAGCAGCAGGGCCATCTCCTCTTCCAGCGAAGTCATCAGGTCCACCAGATCAACGTTCATGGTTTTCAGACGGTAGATTCCCTGCTCCATTTTAAACATATCCAGATGGAACTGAATCATGTCCAACATACGGTAGCCAGCGGAGGCGATGCGTTTAATGTATTTACGCTGATCTGGACTTAGCGGTTCTTCGTTGTTGAGCAGCAGCTCCGGGTAGCCGATAACAAGGTTGAGTGATGATTTAAGGTCGTGCCTGTTGATGCGTTCAACCTCATCGCGGATCATTTCCGCTGTGCGTCTTTCATGAATCTGTTGCACCAGAAGTTTATTTTTCTTTTCCAGTTCAGCCTGTTTGGAACGTAACTGGCGGGTTCGTTGCGAAACAATATTCTCCAGCATCTCGCGGTGGCTGTTAAGCCACTGGTCACGCTTATCTATTTTGGCCAGCATGGAGTTGAATTCCGTGACCAGATAGCCGATTTCATCATCACTGCGATAGGATACACGGCGCGTGTAGTCTTTGCTTTCAGAAATATCACGTACAGTGTCCGTTAACTGACCTATCGGTTTAGTCAGTTTTCTGCGCAGATATCCAGTAGTCAGAAAGCATGTGGTCAGAACTGTAACCAGAATAAGGCCGGAAGTAGCCAGGTTCTGAAAGAACCAGTCGAGCTGTTCAGTAAAGCAACCATCCAGCACAATGTAGCCCAAGACGTCCTCGCCGGAACGGATTTCTTTTACAATGCGGTAGCGGTTGAAATCTTGGATTGTTTCAGAAGAATCAGTAGGAAGTTCTTTGGCTGATGTTCCGAATTCAGCGAAAATTTTTCCGTCCGGGGTAAATATCGTTGCTCCCATGGAATTACCCACAAGAGTTAGCGACTCCAGCACTTCGGTTGCAGACTCACGGTCATCAAAATCAAGGGCAGGAGCAACTGAAGTGCTCAGGACTTGCGTCAATGAGGTCGCTTTTTTCAGGGTTGCCTGCCTGAAAGAGTGAAAAAATGAGGCAATATTCAACGTCAGGGAGATCACAACCGCGGCAATGGTCGTACCCAGAATCGCGAGGCCTACTTTGCGCCCGATACTGTTCCGGTATTTCTTCATTGGGGTGTGTCTCCACAGTATATTTCAGATAAATTCAGCAGCTTGGAACTAATGGTCAGCCCCGCTTTACGCGCAGCACAGATGTTGACTTGCAGCTTGAAGCGTGAACCTGATTCCACAAGGTTGATCATGCCGCCCATGCGCAGGAATTCAGGACTTTGTCCGATAGTCAGAATCGGCTTGCCGCTGACTTTGTTGAGCACTGCAGCAATAATGCGCGGGTTGTCCACATCGATGAACAAAACTCTGAAATCTTCATCCGGCCAGCGGACCAGTTTAAACTTGTCCGGGTTCTTGAAGAAACGTGAAAGCTTTTTCGGGGCGACAGCAGCAATGGTTACCGGGCGTTGTGCTACTATTCTGCGTTTATCTGGTCCTAGTACATATTTTGTGATTTTCTTTATGAATAAGGCCTGCAATTGCGGCTGAGTAACCTTGATATGGCGTTGTATTCCTGCTTTTGGGCCGGCATGTGCAGTCTGCTCAGGTATGGAACATACCATAAAAAGAGTGGCGATTGTAATTGCCAGTATTTTATGGATATTTAGAAGTCCCATGTCAGCCTCACCGAGCACGATGGTTCTGAAGGAGAATAGTTGCCTTGGTAAACATTGGTCAGCAGATTGTTGCCGATAAGTTCAAGCAAAAGGTCTTGGCGGGCCTGCCATGCCAACCTCACATCAAAGCCGAATCCGGTGGAAAGATCCTTGCTATCCATGGAGTTAAGATAGGATGTAAACAGGTCCAATTCCCAGTCTTCGGCCAGATCTATCAAAGCCTGCAACTTGATATTGTATAGCGCTGAGTTAAGCGGCGGTGAAAAGCCGGGAATTCCTGCCGGGACATCCTGAAAGTCCTGATTGGAAATATCCACAGAAGGTCGCAGAGTCAGGAAAGAATATGGTTGCCAGTCCAGAGCGATCTCTGTTCCGTATGAAACTCCGCTTAATCCACTGTAAGGTGTCGCTGTGTTGGTGCTGTCATCAAAATTAAAAGTGACCATCTGGTCATAGCTGTTCAGATACAGTGAGACATCCAGTTTCAGGGTTTCACTGAAGAGTTTGCGGTATCCGGCTTCAAAGGAGTTCAGCTTTTCATTATCAAGGTCATCGGTGAAATCCATTGTGTATTCTCTTTCCCTGACCCTGACCCTGTAATTACCGTCCCGCAGCCAGAATCCCGGCTTACGGTTGGCGTAGGAATAAGCCAGCCAGTATTCCTCATCGTCTTCCATGTACAGAAGGCGCGCTGTGGGCTGCGGGGCAAGGTCTGAGCCACCGGAATAATCGAGTTTCAGGCCGATGGTCAGGAAGAGCTTTTCATCAATTAAAGTGATGCGGTCTTTAGCAAATGCACTAAAGTCTAGGCGATAGATGCTGTCGTTTGTGACCTGTACATTTTCACCCTGATTGAATTGATCCCAGAAATATTTACCGCCGATTCCGAACGTTAGGAAATGATCATCCAACTGTTCATTGGAGTAGATAAACTCCGAATCGATGGTGTTGGACATGTTTTCCATATCCGTAACTGTGATGGAGCTGCGGGTGTAGGAAGAGCGGAACTGCATGCCGGAACGTGCACCGGTCTTGCGGTCCCAGAGAATCTGGACATAGCCGTTGTAATCACTTTTGTCCTTGTTGGCGGAAAACGGGTTTCCCGGAGGGGAGTTTTCAGTGATTGTGGATCCGGCTATCTGTCCTTGCAGTGAAAACTGGTCGGTATAGGCATTGAGCCAGTCAGCGCGGAAGCCTCCGCTTCCTGTGATCCAATCAGTAGAGCCTTTTTCGGTACGTCCCCGGATATGATAGTTTTTGCCCGGTTCATATTCGCCCTTGGCATATACTGCCATAGTTGCGTTTTCAGATATATGTCCGCCCTTACGGATAAATTGGCTTATACCTTCGGTTCCGGCAGTGGTTACACTTTGTGTCCCCTGCATTTCCGCAGCGGATTTGGTGATGATGTTGATGACGCCGTTGAATGATTCCGAACCCCAGAGACTGGTCCATGGACCTCGTATAACTTCGATCCGCTTAACTGCTTGAATAGGCAGATTCTGGCTGGACCAGATTACCCCGTGGAAGTAGGGCGATGTAATGGGTCTGTTATCTACCAGAATGAGTTGTTTGCTGTTGAATGTGCCTGAGAATCCCCTTACTCCGATGGCCCATTTGTCTGTGTCTGTGCGGGTTACAACTATTCCGGGAACAGTACGCAGAGCTTCGGGAACTGTTTTGGCTCCGCTGCGCTTGATGTCATCTTCGGTGAGGATAGTGTATGAACCGGCTATGTTTTCAAGGGATTGCTTGCGTTCGGAAGGGGATATCATTTCGACCTGTAGCAGGTCTTCAAGATCAAGTTTTTCCAGTTCTGCAGAGACATCCTTGTCTTCTGCAAAACTTGGTGCGGTACCGGCCACCATAGCCAGAAGAATGAGAGAGAGGGCAACAACTGCCAACCGCAACCGGATCATGCTTAGGCCTGAGTCCTCGAAGTCATCATATATCCGCGGCCGCGGATGGTTTTGATTGAGACGGAATCTCCGATTTTGCGGCGCAGGTTGCTCATATGCACGTTGAGTACATAGTCATCAAAGTCGGCGCTCCTGCCGAGGGCGATTTCCATGAGTTCGTCACGCTCAATAAGCTTTCCGCAACTGGCGGCAAGATGTTCAACTATGCTGAATTCAGCAGCGGTGAAGTGGGTTTCGATTCCTTTGACCATAATGGCGTGGGAATCAAGGTTGATATCAAGTTCCCCGACTTTGAGTTTGCCCCGAGAACTGGGGGTGATACTATGGGATTGCGGGGTCATGGAGCAGCGGCGCAGGGAGGCGCGCATGCGGGCCAGCAGTTCACGCAAGGGAAAGGGTTTGCATATGTAGTCGTCAGCACCCATTTCGAGGCCAACAACTCTGTCTACTTCGTCTCCCTTACCGGTAAGCATGATTACCGGGACTGTTGAGTCCAGCCGGATTTTTTCCAGCACATTCAGCCCGCTGATGTCGGGTAGGACAATATCCAGCAGGATGAGATCGTATTCATCGCTGCCGAATGCTTTAAGTCCTTCCTTGGCTGTACATTTGTGATGCAGGCTGTACCCTTCGCCGTCCAGATAGGTGGATAAAAGCTCCCCCATCTCCGGGTCGTCGTCGATAAGAAGTATCTTGTTCATAATTTTCTCCTGCATCGCATACTATGTGTTTAGAAGGGATAAGCAAATAAGTTTAGTGTAAATAAGTGTTAATAAGATTAAGAAATGTTAAGAAAGGCTGAGTCTGTCTATAGTGTCCGCAATTTGAACGGGGTATGAAAATAATTCCGCCATAAACGTTCTTTACCTCCGCTACGTATAAGCAAGTAAAGGCAGGTGAATCGGTCTCTGCTGATAGTGCAAGGATGTACGATAAAACACGGAGGTTTTTATGTCATTAGTAATCAATAACAATACCGTTGCAAATGCTACCGCTCGTCATCTTAATGATGCATACAGCGCTCTCAGTTCTTCTACTGAAAAGATGTCTTCCGGTTTGCGCATCAACTCTGCGGCAGATGATGCAGCGGGTCTTGCTGTCCGCGAACTCATGCGTTCGGATATCTCAACTCTGCAGCAGGGTGTGCGAAATGCCAATGACGGTATTTCAATGATCCAGACTGCAGACGGTGCGCTCGGCGTTGTGGATGAAAAGCTTATCCGCATGAAGGAATTGGCGGAACAGGCTGCAACCGGTACTTACACCTCGGACCAGCGGGCTCTGATTGATCAGGAATATCAGGCAATGGCATCGGAAATCACCCGAATCGCCAGTGCTACTGACTTTAACGGTATTCACCTGCTCAATGGTAATGTCTCCGGCGACAATGCTGTAACCATCCACTTTGGAACCGGTAACGACAGCGCCGAAGATAAGTATGATATTGAGATCGGAACCTGCACCGCCTCAGCTCTCGGTATCGGTAACCAGAGTGCTGAAAATGCCGGCTACACCGTATCCACTCAGGAAGCCGCTCAGGCTTCACTTGAAGCCCTTGATAACGCGATTATCTCCAAGGATAAGATCAGGGCAAACCTCGGTGCTCTCGAAAACAGGCTTGAGGCAACTATTTCCAACCTTGAGATTCAGGGTGAAAACCTGCAGGCCGCAGAATCCCAGATTTCAGACGTGGATGTCGCAACCGAGATGACCAACTATTCCAAGCAGCAGATCATCACCCAGTCTGCGGTTTCAATGCTTGCACAGGCAAACTCCCTGCCTCAGATGGCTCTGTCACTCATCGGCTAGTTCGTCAACTTCTAAAATTTAACCAAGGCCCGGTTTACCGGGCCTTTTTTTGTGATTGTGCATGAGGCTGTTGTCCTGACTTACCGGGATAACGGCCTTTTTTCGTTTTGTGGCGGTTAAATGTTCCGGCAAAAAGTTCCCCTCTGCCGATTTTGCCCCCTCGCAGCCGGAAATGAGCTTCTTCTGACTTAAGAATCCTTAATTTCAGCCTTTTTTCATTAGCTGAGCTAAATCTATTTAACAAATCCTGAATTCAATCTGTTTTATTCTAAATTCAATTTCATTGTAAATTAACATTTGTAGGAATGTAAGTTGCTCCATTCTAGGCAGTAGGAGGAATTATGAATACTTACATTGAACAAAAATACGAATATATTTCTGAAAAAGAAATGAGTTGTTTTTTTAATGAGAATATTAATTTTATTAAAAACGTAGTCAGTAAATTTATATTCTCAAAGTATGTAGGTGCTAATAAAAATGATGTTGATGAAGTATGTCAGGAAGTAGCAGTTAAGATAATAAAAAATGATTACATAGCTAAATATTCATCTGAAAAAAGCTCCATAAATACTTGGTTGTATATCATAAGTCGCTCCGTTGCAGTTGATTATATGAGAAAAAATAATCGTATATATATTAATGTAGATGATCTTGATCAAATTTCAGAACCTGAAAATGAAAAAATAGATTTCAATTTTCCCGAAGATATTTTGTCCAAGAGACAAAAAGAGGTCGTAAGGATGATTTTCTGGGGAGATTTAAAGGCTGTGGAAGTAGCGGAACAGTTGGGCATTACTTCCCGTACAGTCCGCTGCATCAAGCATCAGGCAATTCAGAAACTTCGCCGCCACTTTTCAGCGGCCAGCGAGAGGAGGGTCGTATCATGAGTATCGACGCTGCCAGCTATTACAGCAGTTTTACCGGGTCAAATTCGACCAGCTCTACAACCACGGGCAGCGATAATTCATCGCTTGATCAGGTTGATTTCCTGACCCTGCTGACAACCCAGCTCCAGTATCAGGATCCCACAAATCCTACAGATAACACGGCAATGATCAATCAAATGACCAATTACGCCATGCTTGATGAGGATGTTGCGCAGAATGAAAATCTGGAGGCCATCATTAATCAGCTTGATGCCCTCGCCAGTTTAAGTACTGCCGGATTGATCGGAGAAGAAGTAATGGCACCTGGTGGTTCATTTTCTGTGGAAGGCGGGGAAGCTACCGGTGTGACAATAGATCTGCAGGATGATGCTTCAGAAGTAGGCATAAATATTTACGATTCCGAAGGTGAGCTCGTAGACACAATCTATTTTGACAATTTGGAAGAGGGTGAAATTGAGATCACCGGTGCGCAAATCATGGCTGAAGCAAATCTTGAAAATGATGGAGAGTATACCGCCCTTGTTTTCGCCACAGATTCTGATGGTGCTTCCGTTGAAGCATACATCAAATCAACAGGAACTATCAGTTCGATTGGGAGGGATGACTCAAACAATATAACCCTGACTTTAGATGATGGTCGGGAAGTTTCGATTGGTGACGTTTCGTTTATTTCCTAACCTCATAACACAGGAGTGTTCAGATGAGTCTTACCAGTTCTTTGTATACCGGAATTTCAGGTCTTTATGTCAACTCTTTTGCCACAAGTGTGGTTTCCAACAACCTCGCCAACTCATCCACTGTGGGTTTTAAAAGTTCGGATGCTATCTTTGAGGATGTCTTCTATTCCACCCTTACTACCGGAGGCGGATTGGCTCAGGTGGGGAACGGCGCAGGGGTTTCAACGATTAATACTGACTACTCCCAAGGTACTTACCAGAACTCAAGCATTTCAACCAATGTCGCCATAAATGGGGACGGATACTATATGGTAGTAGATCCGGATACCAGCACTACATACTATACCCGTGCCGGTAATTTCGATTTCGATAAAGATGGTTTCCTTGTTGATGCCTATGGTAATCAGGTTCAGGGGTGGGAGATGGAAAATGGTTCCGCATCCGGATCATTGACCACTATTCAGCTGGATCAGTCCCAGTCTCCGCCTAAAGCGACATCTGAGATAGCATTAACCATGAACCTTGATTCCCAGAGTGTCGATGAGGCCATCACCGCCAATCCCTATACTTCATTGTTCGAACTTTATGACGGTACCCAGAATCCCCCTCTTGATGATTCTCAGTACAGTTATTCTACCACCATGACCGTTTACGATGAAAACGGTTCCGCTCACGACATGACATATTACATGGATCCTGTGGATGTGGATGCTGATGGCAACATAGTCTGGGAATATGTTGCGGCTTATGAAGCGGAAGATGACATGCGCTCAGGCTCCGATGGTTTGGATCTTAACACTACCAGTGGGGCTGGTTTGGCAATGACCGGTACTTTGACCTTCAATTCCGAAGGCCAGATGACTTCAATGACAGCGTTTACTCTTAATGATTCCGCTGCTTCAACTGCAACCAAGGATCCTGCAAACTGGGAATTGGCTTCACTCAGTCCGGCTGGATATCCTGAAGCGAATCTCAACTTTACCGGAAGCGCAGAAGGGCAGAACGTAAGCTTCAACTTCGGTATGTCCAGCGATAATGCCACTTGGGATACCTCCGGCGGTATTACTTCTCTCGCAGATATTACCGCTGCCACAGACTATTCTGATCTGCCGTCATTTAGCGACTACACGCTTGAGACTGGAGCAACCACCAGCTACAGCGACAGCTCATCAGCCACATATGATATTGCGCAGGATGGATATCCCACAGGGTCACTTGTTTCTGTAGAAGTAGACGAGAACGGGATTCTTATCGGGAACTATACCAACAGCCAGTCTATTGAGCTTTTTCAGCTTGGTCTTGCCAGCTTTACCAACGAGAGCGGACTGAAAGCTGAAGGTGGAACCCTCTTTCGTGCAACTACTGATTCCGGTGAAGCAATTATCGGTACAGCCGGTTCCTCCGGTTTTGGTTCAGTTGTTTCCAATGCGCTTGAGGGGTCCAATGTAGATCTTGCCTCCCAGATGACCGAACTGATCATTATCCAGTCTTCGTATCAGGCTAATAGTAAAGTGGTGACTACCGCTGACACACTGCTGCAAACGGCAATCTCTTTGAAAAAGTAGTTTAAGTTTGCATGCTTGCAGGGGGTAGCTATGAGTTTAACAAATACGTTGTCTATAGGTCAGAGGGCTCTTGCGAATGCTCAGGTTTCAATAAACACCACCAGTAACAATATAGCCAATTCCGAAACTGAAGGTTATCAGCGTGCCGATGCTGTCTATGATAGTTTAGGTAATATAAATTCTTATGGGAACAGTTTAGGAACCGGTGCTGATATTGTGGCGATACGGGCGAACTGGGACCGCTTTATCGAAAAGCAGTTCCTAATTGCCCTTGGTTCTTTGTCCTGTAGCGAAGCACAGTTGGGATACCTTTCTCAGATGGATTCTGTCTTCAATCAGAGCGAAGAACAGGGGCTTGCCGCAGCGCAGGATGAATTCTTGAGTGCTTGGAACGGCCTTTCCACCTACCCGGATTCCCTTGCAGAACGTGAAGACCTGCTCGGGGAAGCCGAATCTCTTCTGTATGGTCTAAATTCATCTTATTCCGAACTTCGAGATATGTCTGCCAGCGTGGAGTCTGAGATTGTCGATCAGGTTAATACTGCTAATGAATTGATAGATTCTATCGGGTTACTCAACGAGCAGATTTCAGCCAATCCGGATAACTACGAACTTGTAGCCAGCCGGGATCAGGCCATCCGTGAACTGGATGAACTGATCGGGGTGGAAGTGCTCAGTTATGAAGACGGATCTACCAAGATTTATACTGAGACCGGACACCCGCTGGTAGAGGGGGAGGAAACCCATCACCTTGCAGTTGCATACGATGATGATACTTCCAAGACCGGATTGTTCTGGGAAAACGGTTCCGGCGGTCTGGTGGATATAACACCCATGAGTGACGAGAGCGGAGACGCTGTTTCCGGGCGTATCACCGGAGGCTCAATTGCCGGATTGTTTATTACCCGTGATGAACATATCCAGCCTACTCTGGATAGACTCGATGAGTATGCCGCAGCACTAATATGGGAAACAAACCGTGCTCATTCTCAGGGCGCAGGACTGGAGCCGCATACAGCTGTGGAAGGTACTTACGGTGTTGAAGACCAGACTGCAGCACTTTCCGACAGCGGGCTGGACTTCGAAGATCGAATCACTTCCGGAGAATTCACAATCCATACTTATGATGCGGACGGCAATCCTGAAGCAAGCATAACAATCAGTATTGATCCTTCAACTGATTCTCTAGACGATATTGTCAGTAATATTAATGCTTCGCTAGGAGGGAGTCTTACTGCTTCCGTGAATGCAGATGGTGAATTGGCAATTGAAGCAGTGGGCGATTCATCTTTTGAATTTGGTGAGGATAGCTCCGGTTTTCTGGCTGCTGCGGGGATCAATACTTTTTTCGAGGGCAGCTCAGCCGGAGATATTGCGGTTAATAATTATGTTGCCTCCAACCCCTCGCACCTCAATGCCGGAGAAGTCGGTTCTGACGGAACAGTCGCTTCGGGAAGTAATTCCACAGCCCAGTCCATAAACGATTTGCTCAGCAGAGACGTATCAATAGGTGAGGGGGCGAATGCAACATCGGCTACGTTGACGGAATATCTGTCAGCTATTGTCTCTGATGTGGGAGCGGCTGCTTCCACCATGGAAACTCGGGTAACATGTGATACCGCGGCAGCCCAGATTTATGCCGAACAGCAGGAATCGGTCAGTGGCGTAAATGTCGATGAAGAGCTTGTTAATTTAACTAGACACCAGCAGCAATACGAGGCTGCCTGCCAGATTATTTCAGTTACTCGCGACATGATCGATACCGTTTTGGGTATTGTTTAGTTCAAAAAATAAAGAGTTATCTTGTTTTTCCTCAAAGCAAACCGAGTTTTATTTGAGGTCATTCTTTACGGAGGCAGCAATGAGAGTCAGCACATCACAGATATATGATCAGAGCATAACCAATGTCAGTAGGTCATTGGCTGATTACATGAATGTTTCCAATCAGGTCGCCACTCAGAAGAAGATAAATGCTCCGTCTGATGATCCGGCAGGCATGGGCAATGTGGTTAACCTGCGCAGCTATGACCAGACCCTTGAAGATTACTATAACAACACCCAGTACGCTATGAGCTTGCTGGGCAGTGCGGACGGCCTGCTCAGTGAGGCCAGCGAGATAATGATTTCCGTCAAGGAACAGGCCGAGCAGGGGGCCACCGGAACTTATACGGCCGAGCAACAGCAGGCTATGGCTGTAAATATGATGGGCTATCAGGATTCTCTGCTTGCTATTGCCAACTCCGAAATTGGCGATGACTACCTTTTCTCCGGTGAATCAACGGACACGGCTCCATATGAATATGTCCCCGGAGTGACTGTTACCGGAGATTCTCCGGCCAAAAGTGATTTTGCGGCATTTACGGGTGAACTTGATGATCCGGTAATCGTGGAGTTCACCTCGGACGGAACCATCGGCGCGGACTCTGTTGATTATCGCTATTCCCTTGATGGCGGGAGCACGTGGCTTACCGGAACGATGGACGGCACGGCTATTCCCCCGGATACGACTATGGAACTGGGAGATGTTTCCGTAGAAATGAACGCAGGTACGGCGGTTACAGCTTATGACTCTGATGGTAAGACTGGCGGTCAGTTCGTAGTCCGTAATTCACTGCAATATAACGGGTCTGATGAGGCTATGGCTGTGGGGATTTCAGAAAGTACCGAGCTGGATGTCAATTCTGTGGGCAGCGATATCTTCGGCGGCGTGAACCCGGATACCGGAGAACCATTTTCTGAGCCCAACATGTTTGAAGCCATAAGTGATTCCATTGCCTACATGTGGATAGGTGATGAAGAGGCTACGGCAACCACCATTGAAACCATCGATAACGGCTACAACCGGATGTTGATCGAAACATCCAATGTGGGGGCTAGGGAGGAGAAGGCTGACTTCACCGGACAAAGCTTGAGCCTGACCCGTGAACGTGTTGCATCTGCCATCAGCGACGAGGAGGATGCTGACAGCACTGCATTGACCATTGAACTGAGTCGTTCGGAATACATTTATAATGCCGTGCTCAGTTCAACCTCTGAAGTAATCAGCATGTCGATCATGAACTATCTGTAGGAGGTTCACCATGGCAGTAGCATCAGTATCAACAGGCTCTTACCAGTCTACCTCAACTTCGGGCGGTTTCACCATTAATGGACTTGGTGATGGAACAGATTGGACCGATCTCATTGAAGCCTCCGTTGAGGCGGAAAGTTATGAACTGGAGAAGTATCAGGAAGATTTGGAAGAGGCGGAGGCTGTCTCGGAGCTTCTAGAAGCCTTGAATGAAGAAATCCTTACGTTATCCGGTATATTGCAGGGAATAGACGAAATGGATGAATTTCTGGCCTATTCCGTTTCCACTACCGGAGATGGAGAAGTTCAGGCTTCAATTGAAGACGGGGCTACCGAGGATTCGTATAATCTGGTCGTGAACCAGTTGGCGCAAAAGGATGTTTGGATTTCAGAAGACATGTCCATTACTTCCTCTGACCAATCTATCATTTCGTCCAACTCATCAATCACCCTGTCCTATGCCGGGGAAGAGATTACTATGGACGTAACCGCCGGAACAACAGCTCAGGAACTGGTGGACCAGATTAATAGTGACCCGGATTTTGATAACAAGATTACCGCTTCTTTGATCAGCGACGGCAGTAATTATTATATCAAATTCAGCGGAGAGGATACCGGGGCGGATAACGCGGTTGTACTGACCGACTTGAGCGCTATTGACGGCTACAATGCGAGTTCTTTCACCAACACTCAGACCGCTCAGAATGCGCAGATGAAGGTGGATGGCTTCCCGTCAGGTTCCGGCAATTGGATCGAGCGCCCGTCCAACACCGTTGATGATGTTATCGACAACATGACTCTGACCCTTAACGCGGTTACTGATGAATCAGGCATAAACGTAGGTGTTTCATACGATACAGATGCCATGATTGAAACAATCGAGACATTTGTTTCAGAGGTAAATCAGCTTCTCTACGACCTGCTGGATGTAACCGGAGAATTGGCGGATGAAGATGATGACGGCAGCACGGTTTATATCAAGGATGCAACTCTCGGTTTGGTCTATGATTCGGTAAAGGATGCTCTGACTTCAGCAGGATTGGGGTTTCTTTATTATGACAGCGAAACCGGGAAAGGGGATATGTATGCCTCTCTTTCAGCTATCGGCATTACCACTGACAGTACTGAAGGTTCATCCACTTTCGGACAGTTGGAAATAGATTACGATGAACTTGAAGATGCGT
Source organism: Maridesulfovibrio salexigens DSM 2638 (assembly GCF_000023445.1). GTDB lineage: Bacteria > Desulfobacterota > Desulfovibrionia > Desulfovibrionales > Desulfovibrionaceae > Maridesulfovibrio > Maridesulfovibrio salexigens. The sequence goes on from NC_012881.1 coordinate 1,063,803, forward strand.
TGGCTGCGGACCCCGAAGCAGTCGCTATGTTGTTTGCGGCAAATGGAGAAGCGGAAACTGACAGCTCCGATATGCGGGTTCTTTCGACAATTTCCGGTTTAACTTCGGCCGGGGATTACGATGTTGAATACACGGTTTCAGGCGGGGTAATCACTGCCGCTACAATTAACGGTGTGGATATGACCATCAGCGGCAATACCCTGCTGGCAACAAGGGATAGCGATGCTAACGGTCTGTACTTGGAGGTTTCGGATTTGACGGACGGCACATATTCCAGCACAGTTACTGTAAAGCAGGGCAAATGCGGACAGCTGGCAGATCTCTGTTCGGCGTTAACCGATGTCTCTACCGGGAGCATTCCCCTGCTGGCTGCAAGCTATGATGACCTGACCTCCAAGCTTGAAGGTGATATTTACGCTGAAGAAGCAAGACTTGATACTTACCGGACAAGGTTAGAAGAAAAGTATTCCGCTCTGGATACCATGCTTGCCTATTATTCAGGGGTAGAGAGCCAGCTTGAAACAACTCTGGCTTCCCTTGATTCCAGTTAATACCCGCTTAAAAATTACGAAATGGCAATAGATGATAAGTTGATTTATTCTTCGCCCGTAGAAGGGCTGGAAGTTCTTTCGTGCAGCAGTGGCAGGGAATTTAAAAGCCATCTGCATGATGGTTATGTGCTCTGGCTTAATTCCGAATCCGGTGAGAAGTATTGTCTCAATGGATGTTCTGATATTCTTCAGCCCGGTTCCATCAGTATTATCGAGCCGGAGACAGTCCATTCCAACAGTCCCTGCTGTACCGAACGCAGACACCTGCGCAGTTTTTATTTTTCTGAAAAGTTTGTCCGTTCACTTAACTATAAATTACTGGGCGATGAAAACGTTCCTTCTCCATTTCGCAATATTCTTCTTGAAAATAAGCAACTCTGGCAGAATTTATCCGTTTTGCATCACAAATTGCTCAGCCCTGTAGAAACACTGGAAACTGATGAAGCCATCCTTTCCGTGCTTTCCGGGTTGTACCGTCATGCCGGAGACGGGACAATCAGGCCCGGAAGTGAAGATAGAAGGGTCTCCATGATAGTTGATTATCTGCATGCCCACGCTGAGCGCAATTTAAGCCTTGCCGAGCTTGCCGATCTAGCCGGATGTACTGAGTTTCACTTGATCCGTATTTTTCGCAGTCACAAGGGCATGACGCCGCACTCTTTCCTGATCCAATTGCGGCTGGAGAAGGCCCGCGCCATGATTGCCACTAATTCTCCCATTGCCGATACAGCTGCACTGTGCGGTTTTTCTGATCAAAGTCACCTGACCCGTCTTTTCAAGATCAGGTACGGACTTACTCCCCGTCAGTATCAGAAGGCCTCCGGCGGCCCTCCTGGGTCCAAAGAACCCTTTGGAAAAGGGGTCTCTGGACTCTCCTAAACTTTTCATTAAGCTTCGCTGTCTGAATTGATAGATTGGTATTTCATGTCAATTTTATTCAATATTCATGAAGATCGGTCAGCTATTTTCTTCTCATAAAAAGAAGTTATGAGGAGAAGAAATGAATACAATTAGTTGGAGTGATTTTGAAAAGGTAGAGATCAGGGTCGGAAAGATTGTTGAGGCCCGTGTTTTTGAAGAAGCGCGCGTACCTGCATACATTCTGCATATAGATTTCGGGCCAGAAATAGGCATGCGTAAATCAAGTGCCCAGATCACCAAGCTTTATAGTGCGGAAGATTTACCCGGTAAACTCGTTGTTGGTGTCGTTAACTTTCCGAAGAAGCAGATCGGCCCGCTCATGTCTGAGTGTCTAGTGACCGGATTTCATGATGAAAATGGAGATGTGGCGCTATGTGTGCCGGACAAGAAAGTGCCACTCGGCGCTAAGCTTTGTTAGGCGATGTAGGTTTGTGATGTGTCAGCGGCGAAGCCCTATTAAAAAGTTTTGAAGGGATGGGGTCTGGGGAAGGGAAAATTTTCCCAGACCCCATCCCCAGCCGCCGGAGGCAAATCTATTGTGGTGCAACAGCCAATTCATGCTTCTTGGCAGGTTCCCACCATGCAGTGTGGGTGCTTTGTCCGGGCATGCATAGTTCCCCCATTTGCGGGGTCAGCAGATTAATTCCCTGTTCTGCTGCAAGGTTGGACACTCTGCGGATAGGCTCATCCCACTTGTGAAAAGCAAGGTCATATGCTCCCCAATGCACGGGCAGCATGTATTTCCCACCAAGTTCTATATGTGCCTGCACAGATTCTTCGGGCATCATATGAACGTTTTTCCAGCCTTTGTCATAAGCTCCCGCCTCAATCATGGTCAGGTCAAACGGACCGTATTGCTTGCCGATTTCCTTGAATCGACCATCATACCCTCCGTCACCGGAGTAGTAAGCTCTGTGGTGCTCACCTTTGAATATATATGAAGTCCAGAGGGTCTTGTTCCTGTCACTCAGACCGCGACCGGAGAAGTGCTGGGTGGGTGCGGAAATTATTTCAACGTCACGGATTGTGATGGACTCATACCAGTTGAGTTCAACAATCTGTTCCGGCTTGCAGCCCCATTTGCGCAGGTGGGAACCAACTCCAAGGGGCACAATGAAAAGTTTAACTTTTGGCGCTAACTGCTTGATGGTGTTCATCTCAAGGTGATCGTAATGGTCGTGGGAAATGATCACCGCATCTACTTCGGGAAGCTCATTGCGCTCGATAGGGGAAGGCTGAAAGCGGTTAACAGTGAAAGGCACCGGGGATGCATTGTTGAAAACAGGATCAATGAGCAGCCGAACTCCGTCAATATCGAGGATCATGGAAGAATGGCCCAGCCATGCTATCTGTAATTCTTCCGGAGTGGTAGAGAAGGATTCTTTGGTCAGGTGGATGTATGGAAGCTTTTGGTCCGGTGTGCGGCTGAGGTCAAAGAAGAAATTCATTGCTTTGGCAAAGGTGAATCCCTCCACAGTCATATTGACCGGATTTTCGTTGAGAAATATTCCGTTTTGGAAATTGGGGACTTTTTCAAACATGGTGCTTTCCTCAATAGACGGGGCCTGCCCCATCTTGGAGCAGGCCGGGACCCCGATGGAGATCCCGGCTGCTGCCAGCAATGCGAATATATAAAGTAGTGTCTTTTTCATTTAAGTTTTCAGCCTGTTGAATCCATGAATATATATTTATCGGATAATCAACATCTGCTCTTCATACTTTTGTCTAGTTTACGGCCTGTTTTGCTAGTTTTGCGGATTTGCGTTGTGCTGTCCGTTCCTGCCAGCTCTCTTGCAAAGAGCAGAGGGTGGGTACTACTACAAGGGTTAGCACGGTGGCGATAGCCAGTCCGAAAATAACTGCTACAGCCATGGGACCCCACCACTGGGATGTTTCACTGCCCATGTCTAGACGCATGTTAATGAAGTCGAAACTCACGCCTGTTGCCATGGGAATCAGGCCCAGCACAGTGGTGATGGCGGTGAGCAGTACCGGGCGGAAACGGGTCAACCCGGCTTCAATGAGTGCTTCTCGGGCATTGCGGCCTTGTTCCTTGAGTTGCTCAAAGTAGTCGATGAGCACGATGGCGTTGTTAACCACGACTCCGGCAAGGGAGAGTACCCCGACTCCGGTCATGATGACTCCGAAGGCCGTCCCGGTTATCAGCAACCCGACCATAACTCCCCCGAGAGAGAGGATAACTGCGGTCAGGATGATAAACGGTGTGGCAACGGAGTTGAACTGGGTTACCAGTACTATGAAGATCAGGAACAATGCTCCGGCAAAGGCTCTTTCAAGGAAAGCGGAGGCTTTGGCCTGTTCTTCCTGTTCACCTGTGAACTTGTATGAGTAGCCGCGCGGCAATTCTATGCCGGATACAGCTTTATTAATGTCGGCAATAACTTCCTCAGCAAGGCGGCCGGATACATCGGCAGAAATGGTGACAACCCTTTTCTGGTCAATGCGGTTGATACCGCCCAGTCCACCACCCATAGTCACATCAGCAAGGCTGGTGATGGGGATCGGTTCACCTTTCGGTCCGGAAACGATAATCCTGCGGATATCCTCAAGGGAATCGCGTTCATCTTTGGGTAGACGGGCGACAATGTCGTATTCGTCTTTGCCTTCGCGGTAGACCCCGACTTTGACACCGTTAATGGCGGTCTTAACTGCCTGAGCAATAGTGAAAGCGTCGAGGCCCATGATGGCAGCTTTCTCTTTGTCCACGTCTACACGAATTTCAGGTTTAGCTGAGATGTAGTTGTCTTTAAGGTCAACCAGTCCGGGAATATCTTTGATAACCCGCTTGAAGGAAGCTGTGATTTCTCCAAGCTGGCGCAGGTCCTTGCCGTATATTTCCATGTTGATGGCACTGCCAGTGGGCGGTCCCATTTTTTCCGCTTCAGCACGTACTTCCGCTCCTCGGATGGCGTGCTGAAGGCGGCCACGGATTTCATCGGTGATTTCAGATGAAGGGCGGCTGCGGTCCTGAATATCCACGTAATCAAGCTTAACAAGACTGTAGTGGGTACCGATTTCATCGGACTGCCCGGATTCCCCGGTGTTGGCGATGATGTACTCAATGTCCGGGTATTCGGCGGCGATTTTCTCAACCACTTTTACGAACTGGTCCGAGGCTTCAAGGTTGGTTCCCACCGGAGCTTTGATCTTGACATCGGAACGCTTGGGTTCGGTCTTGGGCAGGAATTCCACACCGCGTCCGAACATGCCGAAGCTGACTGTGGAAACAATCAGGAAAGCAAACGCAAAAAGTACCACCCACAGTCTGTGATCCAGAGACCATTCAAGAATGGGGCGGTAGATGTTCTTGAGCGTTTCCATCATGCGATCAATCAAACCGGGCTTGGCATCTTCATCAAGCTTAGGCACATCCTGAAACTTTGCCGAGAGCACCGGGTTGATTACCAGCGCCACAAACAGCGATGCAGTAAGGGCAATGATTACTGTGATGGGCAGGTAGCTCATGAATTCACCCATAATTCCGGGCCAGAAGACCATGGGAAAGAATGCGCCCACAGTGGTCAGGGTGGAAGCTATTACCGGCCATGCCACTTCGTCTGTGGCGTCCATTGCCGCCTGCAAACGGGATTTACCCATACCCATGTGGCGGTAGATGTTTTCGACTACAACGATCCCGTTATCCACCAGCATCCCGAGACTCAGGATCAGTGAGAAGAGGATAACCATGTTCAGGGTGTAGGAGAATATCTCCAGCACGGTGAAGGTTATCAGCATGGACAGCGGAATAGCCAGTGATACAAACAGGGCCGACCTACCGCCGATGAAGGCGAAAACCACGATGAGAACCAGCAGCAGCCCGGTAATAATGTTGTTCTGCAAGTCGGCAACCATCTGACGGATTTCATCAGATTGGTCTGCTGTGAGGTTAATTTTCAGGGTTGGCGGCAGGATCTGCTGTTCTTCCTTAAGGATTTCCTTAACCGTATCAATGATACGGATGATGTTTTCCCCGGCTCTTTTCTTAACTTCAATGGTTACACTCTGGATTCCGTTGAAGCGACTTTTGGAGGTCGGGTCTTTGTAGTGGTCGCGGATAGTGGCGATATCGCGCAGATAGATAGGACGTCCGTCCTGTTCGTAAACTACGATTTTATCGATCTCATCCGGGTGCTTGAAGTCTTCGGGCACACGCACGAGATACTTGGATTTTCCGATTTCAACAGAACCGCCGGGAGTGTTTACGTTGGCGTTTTTCACTGAGCTGAGCAGGCTGGAAAGCGGAATATTGTAGAAGGCCACACGGTCCATGTCGAATTCCACATGGATTTCACGCTCAAGGCCACCAATGATCTTGGCATCCAGCACGCCCTGAACTGATTCAATGCGATCTTCAAGCTGCTCGGCAAACACTTTCAGCCGTTTCAATGAGAACGGGCCGGAAAGAACCACGTTCAGAATGGGCTGTTCCGAAAGGTTTACCTCGTTGATGACCGGTTCATCTGGCAGGTCCGAGGGCAGGTCCGGTTTAGCCTGATCCACCTTATCGCGTACTTTCTGCAAAGCGTCGTCAATGTCTACATCAGGGTTGAATTCAACCTTGATGATGGAAACACCGTCATCGGAAATGGAGGAAATCTCCTTAGTTCCGGAAAGCCCTTTGAGTTTGCGCTCAATGGGCATGGTGATCAAAGTCTCCATGTCTTCCGGGGCTACACCTTCGAAGTTTGTCTGTACAAAGATGTAGGGAATGGTGATGTCCGGGTCACTCTCGCGGGGCAGGGATGCATAGCTGGATATTCCGGCTATGATGATAAAAACAAGCAGGACCATTACGGTGGACTGCCTGTTTAATGCTGCTTTGTTGATAATCACTGGGTCACCACCTTTGTGCCGTCTTCTACCATGGTGTGTCCTGCTGTGATCAGCTTCTCACCTGCTTTGAGGCCTTTGGTAATCTGGGCGCGGTCGCCATCGATTACGCCGAGTTCAATTGTACGAACTTGAGCCACGCCGTCTTTTTCGACGTATATGATTCGTTCCCCACCCTGATTGATAATAGCGGAAAGGGGAGTGGTGACCGCGTCAGTTACGGTCCGGCGCAAGAGGGACACTCGGCCAAGCATTCCGGCACGGATTTCTCCGGCTGAGTTGTCGGTGATAACTTTGGTTTCAAATGTTTTGGAGAATTTATCAGCCTTGAAGGATACGAAGTCGATTACGCCTTCCCATGTTTTACCGGGGAGCGCATCAACGGAAACAGTAACCTTCTGACCTTTTTTGATATAGGAAATGTCCATTTCCGGGACGTTGATAATAGTCTTGATGATGGAGGAGTCCACGATATCAACAACATTGGAGCCAACTTCCAGACGTTCGCCACGGTCAACGTAACGTTTGTTGATTATTCCGGCTATGGGAGCTCTCACGATACCGTATTCCACGTTGACCAGCATTTCTTTGAGTGATGCTTCGCTCTGCTCCAGTTCGGCCTTGATCTGGTCGTACTCTTCCTGTGCAAGAACTCCTTTTTTGAGCAGTTCCTTGCGGCGGCGCAACTGTTCGGCGGCGAGCTTTTTGGCTGCCTTGGCGCGGTCGAATTTTGCTCCGCTTGATGCTCCGTCAAGGCGGGCGATGAGCTGACCTTTTTTGACGTGATCGCCTTCTTTCACACCGAGCCAGACAACTGTGCCGGCTGATTCGGAAGATACGCAGACATCCTTATCCGGTTCAGTTTCCCCGGGAAGGGTTAGTATGTCCTTGATGGTTACCGGGGCAACTTCAACTGTTCCTACCCGTACTGATCTTTCCGGGGCTGCTGTGTTGGCTTCAGTCTGCTTGTCAGATTCACATCCGCAGAGTGCGAGAAGCAGGACGCTCAGCATGAGGGGAATCATATGTTTATTCTGCATGATATTTTTCCTTAATGGCTTTAAGAGAGCCGAGGATGAATGTGGTGTAGTAATCGGTCATGAAGTTCAATTTTTCTTCGGATTCGATTTCTCCTTCCGGATAATGAATAATGGCCAGAAAATGGTGAACGAGCACTCCGCTGGCAGCGATATGTGCCTGCTGGATGATTTTCTCATCGTCTATGGGGGCCAGCATTTTCCGTACGATCGGGTTAAGCAGTTCTCCATCTAAATCATCATGGCATTTGAACAGATCCGGGTCGCAGGCTTCAGAAACGTACTCTTCAAAAAGAAGACGGATCTTACGTTTTTTGATTTTTTCCGGATCATCGTAGGTGCAAAGTGATCTCAGTTCACCGTAAATATATGCGCGTAAACGTTCTTCAATTGTGGATTGCTCTGTAATGCCTTTGAGTCTGTCGCCGTCTTCAAGCATTGCGTCCATCCATGATTTAAGGACTTGAAGGTATAGTTTTCGTTTGTCTCCGAAATGATAATTGATGGCAGCGACATTGGCGTCTGCTTCTGCGCAGATGTCGCGTACGGTTGTAGCTTTGAAGCCTTTCTCGCAGAATACTCGGCTGGCTGCTTCCAGAATCCGTTCTTTGGTACTTTGATCACTCATGTATATCTCCAATAACAATTAAAACACTGTTTGAAGCCTTGTATGATTCTGGTCGCAATGAGTCAAGCAGTATTTCAAACAATGTTTCAATTTAGTTGCTGAGTATCTATTTATCTTTGTCGAGGTGAACAATTTGTGAATGGTAAGAATTGTTAATTTGTGCCCGGTGGAGTGTTTTCCAGTTGACCAGAATATCTGCCGGGACTAATGGTATGGTTCATTTTGAACTTCCCTCAGTAAAGTCTGTTTCCCCAATTCATTTCCTCTTTTTATCTGAGTTAATCAGAATCATTTTAATTTAAGTAAGTATTGCTATGCCTAATTTCCTTTTTATTACTATGCTGGCGGCATTTCCCGCCCTGTCTACAGATATGTATCTTCCCGCACTGCCGACCATTCAAGAGCAGTGGGGTATTTCTCTGGCTGAAGTGAATCTTTCGCTTGTGCTGTTTTTCATCTTTTTCAGTTTCTTCATGCTCATTTACGGTCCACTGTCTGACAAATATGGGCGTAGACCGGTGCTGATAGGCGGAGTAGGAATATACGTGCTCGGCAGTGTGCTCTGTGCCCTTTCTACTAACATTTGGTTTCTGGTAACTGCCCGCATTGTTCAGGCCGCAGGTGCTGCTTCGGCCTCGGCTCTTTCCATGGCGCTGGCAAAGGATCTCTATACAGGTTCTGAGCGTCAGAAGGTTCTGGCTTACATCGGGGTGATTATACCTTTGTGCCCTATGCTGGCCCCCATGCTGGGCAGCATGATGTTAAAGTTTTTGTCCTGGAAATGGATTTTCGGATGTCAGGCAGTGCTTGCGTCTATGGCCTTTTACGGCACTCTGGTTTTCAAGGAGCCTGAATTTGAAAAAACAGAGGGCGGGATTCTAAACATGCTTTCCCGTTATCTGGTGGTACTTAAGAACGTAGAGTTCACTACGTATTGTTTTGCTTTTTCAGTCATTGCGATTGGATTTTTCGGGTTTCTGGCTGGTTCGGCGGATATTTATATCCGTGGATTTGGAATGAATGAGCAGCAGTACGCCATGTTTTTCGGCTTTAACGCTATCGGCTTCATGACCGGATCGTTCACTTGCTCAAGACTTTGTGTCGGCTATTCATCCATTTCTATTCTCAAGGTCTCACTGATCGGCGTAATACTGGCAAGTATCGGTGTGCTGGCGTTGGGCGGATCGGAATATGCCTTTGCCGCGCCTATGTTCCTGATGACATTTTCGATCGGGGTCAGCAGGCCTATCAGCAACCATATGATTCTTGAGACCGTGGACCGGGACATCGGTGCTGCTTCTGCGCTTTTGACTTTCACCTATTTTATATTTGGTGCCGTTGCAATGGAGCTGATTTCTTTTGACTGGCCGTCAAAGATAAGTGTTATCGGTCAGATGGGAATTCTCGGCGGAACTATCCCGTTGTTATCTCTTTTGTGGATGGCGCGGCGAGCAGGGGTGGCCGGATAAGTTTCGAGAGAAATTTGTGTTTTATGAAGAGTCTGTGTCGATATAATCGATACAGACTCTTTGTTTTTTGTTGGGGATGTTGTAGTATGTAAAGACTGTACTTATATATTGTCGTTTTAGTAATAGATGTTCTTCTAACTCAAAGAAAAGGGGAGTTGTTATGCGTAAGATTTTATTTGGTTTTATTCTTTGCTTGTTGCTTTCAGGAACTGCTTTTGCCGGCCTTAGCGATATTAAAATGCCGGATCTTATGTCTGAGGGATGGATGTATATGCCGACCGGAAGCCAACCCGGGGTTCGGTATGAAGGGTATGTGAACACAAAGACTATGCAGGATATTCTGTTTATTCTTACCGAGGAAGGAGGGCAGATTAAGGTTGAAGCTAAAAAATTAGGCATCGTAAGCACAATGCCTGAGAGTGAAGTTCCTAACTTTATTAAGACCGCGCTTGTTAAGTAGAGTATCGGGAAAAAGAATTAAAAAAAACTCGCGTATAATATACGCGAGTTTTTATTTTTTCCGGTAAGAACTTGTTATTCAGGAATCGAGTCAATCAATTCCAGCATTTCCAGTTCGCCTTCTCCTGCGCTGAGTGCCCCGATTTTTCCGATGGCTGCTTTGAAGTGATCGGAGTTGGCGTGGAAGTCGAAGGCTTCCTGATCTTTGAATTTTTCAATGAAGCGAAATGCGCCGGGAGTATCGACAACACGGTGCAGTCTGTATTCTACTGAACCGTCTTCGGTTGCGGTGGCTTTGACCAGTTCACGCAGGACAACTTCCAGTTCCTGCTCATTGCCTTCTGCTGCTTGAATTTTCGCGGTAAGAGTTATCATTTTTTCTCCATGTTGAATGTTATAGTTTGGGTTGGTCTTTTCTTAGAGAATCTTTTCAACTTTTAGATCGATATTTTGGATGAAATAGGCTGTTTAATACTGTTTTCATCTTCAAAGTTCTTCATTAATGTAGGGTAAGAAAAGAGCTTGCTGATTCTTATAGCGTAAAACTGTGGAAAAAGCATTTCCATGTTGCTTTGAACTCTTTGGAGGTGAATTCTTATGGGCACTTTTTATACAAGATTCATGACCCCGCTTTGCGAAATTATTCTGGCAGGTAGCGAGGATGGACTGTCGCATTTGCATATGCAGACCGGCGAAGGTCGCCGTGTGTTTGAAATTAACCCCGGCTGGATACGTGATGACGATTTTTTCTCGGATATAAAAGGCCAGATTGAAGAGTATTTATCCGGTAACCGTTCTAAGTTTAATGTAAAGTTAGATCCGCAGGGAACGGATTTTCAAAAGCGTGTTTGGTCGGAGCTGTGTAGAATTCCTTGCGGAGAGACTCGATCCTACAAAGAAATTGCGATTGCTCTTGGGAATGAAAATGCGAGCAGGGCTGTGGGAACGGCGAATGGAAAAAATCCTGTACCGCTAATAATTCCCTGCCATCGGGTGATTGCTGCCGATGGAAGTCTGGCTGGATTTGCGCATGGCACAAAAATTAAGCAACAATTGTTGGATATTGAGAAAGGGGATTGAGGAGATGTCTATTCTTCCAGCTCATCATCAATGCTGACTTTAGGAGATTCGGTATCTGATGCGGGATTATCCTTCTTCATCTTCTCGAGTAATTTGACGATTTGTTTATGTAATGATCTTGCCGGTTCAAGGCTTGAATCAAGACGCAGGCTGAGTTCTGTATAGTTCAGGGCGCTTTCGTATTCTTTCGCGTAGGTATAAGCGCGTGCCATATTGTAATAAAGGTTGGCATCGTTGGGAGTGAATGTGCAAGCTTGATGGTAGGCTTTGATGGCTCCCTGATAATCTCCGTCTTTACGCAGTTTTACGCCGAGTCGGTTGAAGGGGTTTACTGCATCCGGTTCGTTTTGGAGAATCTCAACGAAGAGCTCTTTCACATTATCAAGTTTGTCCTGAACAGCGTATATGTCAGCAGCTTTATTCAGGTAGTCCTGATAATTGCCCATATCGCCTTTGCCTTTGTAAGCATCGGCCATACCTTTGTAAGCTTCAGCATACATTTCATTGAGGGCGATTGCCTTGTTGAAGGCGATGATGGCCTTGCCGAATTTTTCCTGTGAAAGGAAGTTCAAGCCCTTATCAAAATATTCTTCCGCAGGGCTTTTTCCAGCTTCGGTGACTTCATCTATGATTTCTGAAAAACTGTCGATTGCTTCATCGAAGCTGCCGTTGGCTACAAGATCCCATGATGAATTGAGAAGTTCTTTTTCAATTTCATCGGGGCTGGCACTCATGTATGCGGCAAATACGTGGCGTTTGAGGGTTTCCATGCTGTATGGGCGCAATACATAACCACCGACTCCGGCGGCAATTGAGTCTAATACTGATTCTTTGCGCTGGTCCGGGGTGACCATTATTACGGGGAGTGAACGCATGGCGTGGCGGCGCATCCTTCGAACACAATCAGCACCGGAAGTGTCGTGTAATGATTCATCGACAAGGGCGACATCGATTTCGCCGTTTTCCAGAGCACTTATTGCATTATCCCAGGTGGAATAAACATATATATCAGATGCGCCAAGTCCGACCAGAGTCAGTCTGTCGTTTGATATGTGTTTTGAATTGTTGGAAAAGATACCGTAACGAAGCTCTTCAAGCATTCCCCGCTCCTGAAGTGGTTAATTTCTATGTATATTACCTTTTCGTCAGGTTTGATTCAACTGAATTTACATTATAATTACGTGATTTTTCTTTTAAGCGACTACAGGCCCGTGCCCACTTGGAGGACACGGGCCTGTTTTGCGCTTAAAATATAGTGTACGTTTAGCTCAGGCTTATGGAAAGCGGAATTACATGAAGTTCTCTACTTTTTTCCTGAGTAGCGCCGAGTTTCCAAGTCACGTTTTCTGGTTTGCCTACTGCTTCGCCTACTTTCTCAGCGACACCTTGAATATTAATGATCGGATGGCGGGAGAATACCTGCGGCAGACCGTATGTAAGGTTGCAGGCCAGACAGCATCCCGGACGCTGGTGCAATTGCAGCTCGAAATTTACAGTATTGCCGTTATCCCCGGCGTAAGCGAGGGAAATATCGTAGCTGCCTTCCTCTGCATCGCCGAAAAGAGCCTCGAAAAAATCGTTGGTCCTGTCTTTTGGAAAGAGACTGCTCATCATTTCCTGATCAAAAATATCCGCATATTGAGCCATAAAAACTCCATTCATTTGTTTCCGTTTTATTTGAGTAATCTGCCGAGTTCACTTCAATGCCTTTGAAAATGCCTCTATGTCAACTCTTTCAGGAGTTGGATCAGGCTGGATTTAATCCCGATGCGCTGTTCCGGCGATAATTTTTTCAAGGTCTTTCATTTCAAATGGTTTGCAGAGATAGCCGTTAACTCCGGCTTCAAGAGCTGAGTACCTGCTTTCCTTATTTGCGTGTGCGGAAAGAGCTATAATTGGAATGTCACGCACGTTTATAAAACTATTAGAGGTACGGATTGTGCGGGTAGCTTCCAGTCCGTCCATAATGGGCATCTGGATATCCATAAGGATAGTATCAAAAACACCTTCACTCAAAATCTCAAGGCAATGAGCTCCATTCTCCGCACAAGTTACTTTGTGGCCCATACGTTCGAGCAGTTTACGGGCCATCATTCTGTTAACGGGTTCATCTTCAACCAGTAGGATGTGGAGTATGGGAGTTTCTATCATAGAATCGGACTTTTTGTTTTGGTTTGGTTCAGGGGGATCTGCAATTCTCAAGGAAATTGTAAAACTTATTGTAGTTCCATGATGTAGTGAACTTTCAATTTTAATTGAGCCTTCCATTAGCTCGATAAGTCTTTTAACAATGGCAAGTCCCAGCCCTGCACCCTTGTATCGTCTTGAGAGCGAACCATCTACCTGAGTAAATGAATCGAAAATACGTTCCTGGTAGTCTTCAGGAATGCCTATCCCGGTGTCACTTACAGTGAAATGCAGGTTGTTCTTGTCCTGACAGGTTCCCGGACCGGCTCTAGCTTCGACTCTTATTTCACCGTGGTCGGTGAATTTAATGCTGTTTCCAATGAGGTTGAAAAGAATCTGTCTGATGCGGCCTTCATCACCAAAGTAGTAGGATTCAGTTTCCGGGAAAATGGAGTATGATAAATCAACTTCTTTCTTTTCGGCTTGCGGTTTGAATAGGTTGATGCTTTCTTCCAATAGCTTGTTCAGGGAAAATTTATCTTCAAAAAGATCAAGAGTACCCATTTCAACTTTCGACAGGTCGAGAATGTCATCTAAAACACGCAGTAGATTACGGGAAGATTGCAGGGCTACACTGATGCAGTTCCTATGTTCCTGATTAAGTTTTGCTGAGTTCATGACCTGCAACATCCCCATGACGCCGTTCAACGGAGTTCTTATCTCGTGGCTGATGTTGGCTAGAAATTCATCTTTTGTCTTATTGGCGCGAATTGCAGATTCTTTGGCTGCGGAAAGTTCCTTTTCGTTTTTTAATCGTTTAGTAATGTCATGAATGATTGATATGAGCAGGGTCTTACCATTATGATTAAAAGGTCCTGAAAAGACTTCAACATCTTTTATATCACCGTTCTTGCAACGATGCTGGAATATAAAGTTTGTCCGGTCTGCTTTATGCGCTTCACTCATGTTTGAGATTACTTCTGCGCGCGAAAGAACATTTATATCAAATATATTCTTTGCTTGCAGTTCAGTATGGGAATATCCGTAAAATTCTGTCGCAGCTGTGTTTGCGTCCAGTATTTTGCCTGTCTGCGGGTTGATGATGAGCATGACCGAGTGGTTGTTTTCAAAAAGAGCCCGGTATTGTTCTTCGCTTTCTCGGATGGCTAAATCGTATTTCTTTCGTTCAATTGCCAAGGCTATCTGATGGGAACAGGCTGAAAATAGTTGAATATCCTCTTCGCAAAAGATGTCAGAATTTTCATAGTCCTGAATTACCAGTACCCCTATGGGGGTATTGCGCACCCGCATGGGAACCCCGATCCATATCTCAGGAATCCGGCCCATAACTTCTAAGGAACCGTGTTCAACAGACTTGATTATCTCTTGTCTGGTTAATTGGACAATTTCGTTGTTCTTGATTGGCAGCAGACTTATTCTGTTGTTATCCGGGTCGAATATGTTTTGTATTGGTGGATATTCACTGATTCCTTCATCTACACAGTACGTAAACACCAGTTCTTCCTGTTCCTGATCGATTAGGGCAATAAAGAAATTTTTTGCTTTAAGCTCCTTAAGCATTATTTCATGTATCGACTGCATCAACTCATTAAGATCTTTTGCTGAATTAAATTGGCAGATAATTTCATAGAGTACAGATTGCAGGTGCTTGCTATGCGCCAGCTCACGCTCTTTGTTTATTACTTCTGTGATGTCTTCAGCATAAATCGCCACTCTGGAAACTTTATCGTTTTCGATTATAGGGTAGTGCGAATGGAGTATTATTCTGCCTTCTCTTGTATCCTGAAATTTGATTGGTTCCCCGCTCTTAACCACGTTGTCAAACATATGCTTTCTATATGCGGCCAGCTCAGGAGGCAGGTAGTCGAATATATTTTTACCTGTAAGTGATTCAGGCGTAGTTTTTAAAATGTCGGCAACTATGCGGTTGACGTGAATCACAGTTCCGTCATTCTCAAGAAGCAGTATGGATTGCGTGTTTGCATCAAGAAGCACCTTGATGTTCTTTTCCGCATCCATAGCCTTCTTCCGGGCTTCTTTTAATGCTGCTTGTGGTGATTTCATATTTGCTGGACCGTCCATGAAGCCTAAATCATTGCCTAAGGTTTTTGAGAATATTTATAATATGTAAAAAAAGTGTTTTTTTCCATTAAAGAATTCAAAAAAGAGTTCTCTTTTTTGTCGGAAGAAGTTTTGTGGATGGTAAATTAGAAGATGTTTTCTTACTTGTATGGTTTTCCTTTTGTATATGAGTTAGTTTATAAAAAAGTATGCTTGCGTATAAAGGAGACTGGAATGACAAAAATAGAAACTGAAGCAGGAAAAGTCAGGATTGGGATAGCCAGATGTTTGTTGGGTGAAAATGTTCGCTATGATGGTTCTCACAAGCTGGATCGTTACTTAAGGGATGTGTTGGGTCAGTTTGTGGAATGGGTTCCTGTCTGTCCTGAAACGGAATGCGGTATGGGCATTCCCCGTGAGGCTGTCCGGCTGGTGGGAGAGTTGGAGAATCCACGACTGGTGGGTCGTAATTCCGGAGAGGACTGGACCGGGCGCATGCAGGAATGGGGGCGTAAAAAATTAGCCGCATTGGATAAGGAAAATCTCAGCGGATATATATTTAAGCATGGCTCCCCTTCAAATGCTTTGGGCCGGATGAAGGTCTTTGGTGATGACGGGAAAATATTTTATTCCGGCACCGGAATCTGGGCCCGTATGGTTATGGATCACTTCCCGTCACTTCCATGCGAAGATGACGGCAGGTTGCATGATGCCGGAATCAGAGAGAATTTTATTAATCGCATTTTTACCTTTAAACGGTGGCGCGATGTTGCAGATGACGGTCTTTCTCCTGCTAAGCTGGTTGATTTTCATACCCGCCATAAAATGTTGATCATGGTTCATAACGAAGTCATTTACCGCGAGATGGGCAGGCTTGTGTCTACAGCAGGAAGTGCTGATCCTTCATCCTTAAGTAAAGAATATGCAGCCATGCTTTTCAAGGCTCTTACTTATAGGCCAACAGTCAAGAAGCATGTAAATGTACTGACTCACGTCTTGGGACATTTTAAGAAAGATCTATCGCCAGATGAGAAACAGGAAATGTTGAAATTGATTGACCAATTTCATAAAAACCTTATCCCTTTGATTGTTCCGGTAACCATGCTTAATCATTACGTGCGCAAATATGGAAAGACATATTTGGAGCAACAATTCTACCTCAACCCTTATCCCGCAGAACTAATGCTGAGGAATCATGTCTGATCGTCAAAACAAGTTGATTTGCGTGTTGGGAGCCACAGGATATGTAGGAGGCCGGCTTGTTCCGCAACTTTTAAATCAAGGTTGGAAAGTCCGAGCTGTCGGGCGTTCTCAGGCCAAGTTGCGCACCCGGCCATATAGCTTCCATGAAAATTGTGAATTGGCAGAAGCGGATCTTTTTGATCGGGAATCACTGGAAAAAGCTTTGCAGGGTTGTTCCGCTGTTTACTATCTGGTGCATTCCATGCAACCGGGCAGTTCCGATTTTGCAGAAAAAGACCGTATTGCGGCGCAAAATACTGTTCATGCTGCAGAGCAGGCTGGATTGGAAAGGATAATCTATCTTGGCGGTATGGTTCCGGATGATCCGAATATCAGCCACCACCTGAAATCAAGAGCTGAGGTTGCAGATATACTTTCCGCAGGAGAGGTGCCGTGTACTACGCTCAGGGCTGCGGTCATCCTTGGTTCGGGGAGTGCTTCGTTTGAGATTCTACGTTATCTGGTGGATCGTCTTCCTGCGATGATCACCCCGCGCTGGGTACGAACCGAGAGTCAGCCGATCAGCATCCGTGATGTTTTGTTTTATCTTTCCGGTTGTCTTGAGCACCCTGAAACCGCCGGTGAGAGCTATGATATCGGCGGGCCTTTTATTGAGACATATGAAAAGTTGTTCCGTATTTACCAGCAAGAGGCAGGATTGCGTAAGCGTCTGATCATCCCGGTGCCGTTTGTGTCACCAAAATTGTCTTCCTATTGGCTGGGGCTGGTGTCCCCTGTTCCGGTTTCGCTAGCTGTGCCGCTGGTAATGGGGCTGCGTAACAGGGTAGTCTGCAAGGATTACCGCATCCGTGAAATCATGCCCTGTGAATTGACAGATTGCCGGACTGCTATCCGTCGTGCGTTAAATAAAGTTGAGCAGGAAGTTGTTGATACCTGCTGGTCCGATGCCGGAACCCTTGGAACACCGGAATGGGCCATTTGTGGAGATGCCGGATATTCCGGTGGTACAGTCTACCATTCAGCATATCGGGTAAAGTTGGAAGGATGTGCCGATGATCTTTGGAAAAAAATTATATCCATCGGCGGAGAGGAAGGCTGGTATTGCTGCAATGCACTTTGGTCTATGCGCGGATGGCTGGATAAGTTTGTAGGCGGGGTCGGCTTGCGCCGTGGGCGCAGACATCCTTCCGAGGTCAGCGTCGGTGATGCTCTTGATTTTTGGCGGGTGCTGGATGTTCAGCCCGGTGAAAGGCTGCTTCTGCTGGCGGAGATGAAATTGCCCGGAGAGGCGCTGCTTGAATTTACTCTTGAGAATACCATCGTTGGGGACACTGAATTGACTATGACAGCACGATTTCTTCCACGCGGTCTGGGGGGAATCCTTTATTGGTGGTCGGTCTATCCGTTTCATGCACTTGTTTTTAAGGGGATGGCCCGTGCCTTGGCTGAGAAGAGCGGGTGCCGCTTAATGGAAGGTCCTGAACTGGTAGAGGGGCCTGCTCCGAGGTGTCGTATTCCCGGAGGAAAGGATAATGGCTAAAGTTGATGTTAGGCGAATAAAAAAACTCAACTCAGCTGAAATTTCAGGGGGACCGATCGTCTATTGGATGAGTCGTGAACAGCGAGTCTTCGATAATTGGGGGCTGCTCCATGCCCGTGAACTTGCCGGAGACAAAGTCCCGCTGATTGTTGTCTTTTGCCTTGTTCCTTCTTTTCTGGGAGCAACATTGCGCCATTATGATTTCATGCTCAATGGAATGCAGCAGGTTGAAAAGGATTTGCGGAAGCTTGGTTACGACTTTGTTCTGCTCAGTGGGCAACCTGATGAAACATTGCCTGCTTTTGTTTCTAATATTCGCGCAGGAGCCGTGGTTACAGATTTCGATCCCCTGCGCATAAAGCAGCAATGGCAGGAAAATGTCGGGCAGAAGATTGATATCCCGCTGCTTGAGGTTGATGGTCATAATATAGTTCCGGCCCGTTTTGTGACTGATAAGCGTGAGTATGGGGCTCGTACAATCAGACCCAAGATCCAGAGATTGCTTCCGGAATTCTTAGAGGAATTCCCTGAATTAGCCTCAGCTGAGGTAAAGGGAGAGGGGTTCCCGGTTGTCGATTGGAAACAGGTACGCAGTTCCATTAAAGTGGATGAAACTGTCGGTCCGGTTGATCTGATTCCCGGTGAGTCGGCTGCCCATGCTGCTCTTGATGAGTTTGTAACGTACGGCCTTGGGGCTTACGCGGAAAAGCGTAATGACCCCAATGCTGAAGCAACGTCACGTCTTTCGGCTTATTACCATTTTGGGCAACTGGCTCCCCAACGTGCAGCATTGGAAGTTGCTGCCAGGCCTACAGGGGAGAGTGTGGACTCATACCTTGAAGAGCTCATTATTCGTCGTGAGCTTTCAGATAATTTTTGTTTGCATACCCCAAATTATGATTCGCTGGATGCAGCACCGGAGTGGGCGCAGAAAACCCTATCTGAGCATTCAGCAGATCGACGGGCTTATCTGTATTCGTATGAAGATTTTGAACAGGCGCGTACTCATTCAGCATTGTGGAATGCGGCTCAGAGTCAGATGGTTCATTCGGGATTCATGCATGGGTACATGCGTATGTATTGGGCCAAAAAAATTCTGGAATGGTCCGCCTCAGCAGAAGAAGCATTGAGCATTACCATTGCACTTAATGATCGTTTTGAATTGGACGGGCGTGATCCTAACGGATATGTGGGTGCGCTTTGGTCCATTGGCGGGGTGCATGATCGTGGGTGGAAAAAGCGCTCAGTTTTCGGTTCCATTCGTTATATGAATGAGCGGGGTTGCCGCCGTAAATTTGATGTAGATGCTTATGTCAGAAAATGGGGCTAAGGTATTTAAAAAATAAATGCTGTTTGTTTTTATGGAGTGTGTGCTTACTCTCTTGACTTTAATAAAGTTCTAAATTGTAGCTGTTTATAGGAAGAGAGTTTTTTTAAGAAAAATAATGTCAATGCCGATATAGCGTGTTAAAATTCAAGAGTCCTTAAATTTATTATTTGGAGGTTTGTTATGGCTAATATGGATTATCCCGGACCTTGTCCCAGTTGCGTAGGTATTGACGGTTGTAGCACTGAAGAATCAAAACAGCAGGCTGTAAATCACTATTGCAAGGGCTTGGAAATGGAGCTCAATTCGTGGAAATCACGGCTGTATGACGTTCTGGCTGACGACAAGTCCGATAATCTCAAGGATCAGATCGTGCATCTCAAGTCGACCATGAAAGAACTGGAAGCTGTTGTAGAACAGATGAAAGATGTATGCCCCACCAGTCTCGGTGAGCAGGAAAAAGTAATCTCCGGCAAGCTCGAAGATTTGCGTGTTCACTACACAAAGGCAATGGAAGTTTTGGCTCCCGGTTGGTTCGGTGGCTGATTTAAAGAAAATAGTCTTGTATGTAAGGCCGGTTCCTTAGAGTTCCGGCCTTTATTATTTTTCCAAGAGTGATTCCTTCAACCAGTTTCTATAGTACGACATCTGTTCTTCTGTGTGAAAAAAGTGCTCACCGCCTTCCTGTATTTCCAAGTCGCAATTAAATTTATCCTTGAAAGCAGAAATGGTCTTAAAATCACACAGTTCGTCATTTGAACCGTAAAGAATTGATGTGGGGGAATTCCATAAAGTTACGAGATTTTCTTTTACGTAACAGTAGTAGTCCCAATAGAGAGTTTCACCGATAGGGGTAGATATGGTTTCTTCCTGCTTAAGTCTTTCTTCGGTTACATCAAACCAAGTCATTAGCTTTGTGATGATCGATTCCATGTCCACAACAGGAGAAAGGAATAAGCTTTGTTGTATTGCATCATTCTTATATGCGAGGAGGCTGAAGTAAGCACCTATACTGCATGCAAAAATACCGATATTTTTTGAGATTGATTTTGAGAAATCCATTATGGATCTCAAATCCTGAACACAGTTTTGTACCTTACAAAGCCGGGGCTCTTTCTCACGGTCCCCATGCTTGGGAAGATCAAAGCTTAAGACCTGATATCCTGACTTGGTGGCTTCTTCTGCAAGTACGACAATTGAATTGTCCGTTTTGCTTGCTTTGTTGCCATGTACAGCAATAATCAGATTCTCGGATTCTTCACCCCAAAGGATTGCGGGTATGTTCTCTATGTTTATGTGCTTGGTTTTCATATTCAGGTTCTCCGGACAATTATATTAGGCAATACAGCGAATATCTTATGTAACAGCTTGTAAAATATCTTATTTGTAATTTGCTTTGATTCTTCTTGGCATTTGTCAATGCCCGGAATCTTTTCAGCTTAATGTCAGTTAAAACATATGGGGCAAGCAGCCTTTTCCTTAATGGATATTTTGCGCAAGCAGCGCAATGCCCCGGCTTCATCGATATTGTCGTTTGTTATTATTGTGACCGGACTTTCCATATGTTTTGAAATTTTCTTTCCATTAAGCAGCTCGATAGCTGAGCGCACCCCGAAGAACCCCAGAGCATAAGGCCTCTGAGTGATAAGTGCTTCAATTTGTTTGTTGCGAACCCCTTCGAGCAACTTTTGATTATAATCGAAGGCAATAAACGGAATGTGAGTTTCGTTGCGGTCCTGCATAACATGCAGGACTCCATCTGAAGTGGCTTCGTTGGTTGTGAATACTCCAGCGATAGAGGGGGTGTTCGTCAAAATTTCTTTTGTGGAAAGCCTTGTTTCCCGCTCGCTGCCGTCAAGCATATGGATGGTGATAATAGTGCGTCCCGGAGACAGAGCCTGCATTTTATCGATGAATCCTTTTTCCCGCAAAGCACATGAACCATTATCCGGAGAGTGCCCGACCACCAGAACCGGCCCCGTCCCTTTTAGTTTGGAGGCCATCAGCTCAGCTCCCATAGCGCCTGCCTTGTAATTGTCTGTTGCAATGAAGCCGTCTATGGAATCAGTGGTTACAGGCGAGTCAATAATGACAATTTTGATGCCTGCTTTTGAAGCTTTTTCAATGTAAGGGTTCAGTGTTTTGCGGTCCATAGGGGCCAGTACAATAGCATCAACTTTTTGATCAATATAATATTCAAGAAGGTGCCGCTGTGCACTGGGCTTGTTCTCCACTCTTGGTCCGCGCCAGATCAGGGTGATGTCTGAATCTTCAACAGCTGCATGGGCTCCCATGCATACGATTCGCCAGAAATTAAAAATGGTTGCTTTAGGAATGGTGACAATTGTTTTTTGGGCATAACTTGCGCAGGGAAAGCACAGCATGTATGCTGTTAATAATGTGCAGGATATAAGTGAGCACAGAACCTTATATTTCCTTGATATAGAGATGGATGTTGAATCTGCCATTATAACGTGAATTGTTTTTGGTGAAAGACTTTAATAATAAAAGCCTATATTCATTTTTGTTTTACTGCAATCAGTTTGATAATGCCAATATATTGTTGTGCTTTGGACGTTGGAGGTCAGATGCGTAGTTTTAAATATTGTGTGCTGGCAATTGTTTTAAGTACGTTGTTTTCATTCTCTGTCGCTTTCTGCGGACAGGATGGATTGCCCGATGAGTTTTGCTATCTGGATAATATCCTCTCTGACGTTGTTTATGATGTCCGCTATTTTGGAAATGATAATTTTGTAGGCGAACGTATTGATGGTTATAAAGCCAAGCGGATTATTCTGACCCGTGATGCCGCCGCTGCATTGGCAGGAGCTCAAAAGGACCTCGCTACCTTTGGGCTAGGTCTCAAGATTTTTGACGGTTACCGCCCGCAGGACGCTGTTCTTCATTTTGTGCGCTGGGCAGAGGATTTGAACGACACTCGCATGAAGCAGAAATACTATCCCGGAGTACAGAAGAAGAATCTCTTCCGCGATGGGTATATTGCTGAAAAATCGAGCCATTCCCGTGGTTCAACTGTAGATTTGACCATAATTGACATCAAAACCGGTCAGGAACTTGATATGGGTACAGGTTTTGATCATTTTGGACCTGAGTCATGGCCTGGAAACAAGGATATGAGCATACAGGTGCGTTCAAACCGTGCTTTACTTCGCGAAATAATGGTTCGTAACGGATTCAAGCCCTTGAAGGAAGAGTGGTGGCATTTTACCCTTGAATTTGAACCCTTTCCAGAAAACTATTTCAATTTTCCCATCAAATAAAAAACAGAAGTTCAATTTATAAAAAGGTGCAGTCTGATTTGGCTGTGCCTTTTTGTTTTCTCTAATTGATTGACTATGGGCGATATGGTTATATTTTATTGGTAATAATTATTAATATGAGGATAGGGTATGAAAACATTGCTGCCATATCTTTGTTTCATGGTCTTATTGTTTGCAGGGCAGGCATTTGCTGTTGAAAGCAGAGGGGAAATCAAGATGCAAAAAACTACAAATAGTTATGAAATCGCAACTGTTGCCGGTGGATGCTTTTGGTGCGTTGAGTCTGATCTTGAAAAAGTTGACGGAGTCCTTGAAGTTGTTTCCGGCTATTCCGGTGGACATGTGGATAATCCAACCTACGAGCAGGTAAGTTCGGGTAATTCCGGGCATCTTGAAGTCGTACAGGTACGCTTTGATCCCGCCAAGGTCAGTTACGAAGAGATTCTGCGGGTTTTCATGAAGCATCATGATCCAACTGATCCGGGAGGCTCTTTCAATGATCGTGGAGAGCAGTACACTTCGGCAATATTTTATCATAATGATGAGCAGAAAAAGATAGCAACAGATGTTTTACTGGATATAGACGGTTCAGGTGTTTTTGAACGGCCTCTTGCAACCAAGCTTATCCCGTTTGAAAAGTTTTATCGGGCCGAGGAATACCATCAGGATTACTACAAAAAGAATTCGGTTCGTTACAATTGGTATAGGTTTTTGTCCGGCAGGGATTCCTTTATTGAGGAACATTGGAAGCAGGAAGAAGGCAGCACGCATCCTGTGCAGAAAATTGATGGCTACAAACGTCCTGACGATGCTGAACTACGTGAAATCCTGACTCCGCTGCAATTCAAGGTTGTCCGTGAGGATGGTACAGAACCGGCTTTCAGTAATGAGTTCTGGGATAATCATCGGGATGGGATATATGTTGATATCGTTTCCGGTGAGCCGCTCTTCAGTTCCAAAGACAAGTTTGATTCCGGCACAGGATGGCCCAGTTTTACCAGACCAATTGAAGGGCAGGGTGTTGTGGAGAAGAAAGACCGTTCTTTCTTTATGACCCGAATTGAGGTGCGGTCCCGCAAGGCTGATTCTCATCTTGGGCATGTCTTTGATGACGGACCACAGCCCACAGGTCTACGATATTGTATTAATTCCGCTTCCTTGCGTTTCATCCCTCTTGAGGATCTCGAAAAGGAAGGTTACGGAGAGTATCTTAAGTTATTCAAGTAAAAAAAAGTTGGCCCGGAACAGTTATGTTTCGGGCCGCTTGCTTTATTGGAGCAGTGTAGTGTAGGTGTTTAAAAAATACTTCCGCACTGGACACAAATGCATGACATTGCTTTCCCTCATCATACCCAATTATAATTACGGACGTTTTGCCGATCGTTTTTTCGGTTCTCTGGCAGCGCAAACAATGTCGCTCCGTGATGTTGAGGTGTTTTTTATTGATGATGGCAGCAGTGATAACTCCCTTGAACAGGCCCGAAAGTGGGCAGGTATTCTTGAGTGCAGTGATTTTAAAATCTTGACGCCGCCGAGGTCCGGCAGGCCCGGCCCTGTGCGGAACCACGGTCTTGCGCAAGCCGAGGGAAAGTATCTGCTCTGCTTTGATCCGGATGATGAAATGAGACCGAAATTTTTGGAAACAAGCATCGGCCTGCTAGAATCAAAACCGAAAGTTTCAATAGTATATTCAGATTACCATGAAGTTGCACCCGGTGAATCTTTCATTCGCAATCTGTCTGATTTCAACCCCAGCCATCTACGGGTTCAGAATACGGTGGCATCAGCCTCTATCTATCGCCGTGAATTATGGGATGCCGGGATTCGTTACCGAGAGAATACATCCTATGAAGATTGGGATTACTGGGTGCAATGTTTGATGGTTGGCGGAAAATTTCAGCATGTAGCGCAGCCTCTTTATATTCACCATGTCCACGAATCCAATTTTTCACTTCAGGCTGAAAAAGAGGATGGCGTGGCCAAGGCACATATTGTTGTCAATAATCCCGGATTTTTCCATAAGGCAGTGGTCGGATGGGCTAATGACCATTTGCGCGGACGGGCCCATGCTCCTTCTTTTCAGCGCGGCTATATTCCAACTCCCGATGATCTACAGAAACTTTCCAATATGATCAGAAAAGGCGAGATATCAAGTTAACTCACGGAGATTTTCATGCAGATCATCCTGACCGGTATTCTGGCTGCATTTTTTTTCAGTTCTACTTTTGTGCTTAACAGGGCCATGAGTCTGGATGGCGGACACTGGGTCTGGTCAGCAAGTCTGCGCTATTTCTGGATGCTGGCACTGCTATTTATCGGACTTGGATTTTTCCGCCGTGAATTATTGCTCAGCTCCTTTAAACTTTATCTTAAGCACTGGAAATTCTGGACTGTTGCCGGTGGAGTCGGCTTCGGTATCTTCTATGCCCTGATTACTTTCAGTGCCTCATACACTCCCGGCTGGGTTGTCGCCGCCACATGGCAGACTACCATCCTCGCTACTCCGCTGGTTTTACTTGGATTCGGTAAGAAGGTGCCTTTACGTGCTTTATTGCTGACCTTGATTATTTTTGCCGGGGTGCTGCTGGTAAATATCGAAAGCGTAGAGGATAGTTCGTGGAATGCGGTTCTGCTGGGAGCAATTCCGGTTTTTGTTGCTGCTTTTGCCTATCCTTTCGGAAATCAATTAGTCTGGGAGGCGCGTAACGGCGGCAGTGGCAGGATCCCGGCTTTGGATGATCCTGCTATGGATGATCCTTTTTGCCGCGTACTGTTGCTGACTCTCGGCTCACTCCCGCTGTGGGCCGGATTGATTCTATTCACACAGCCCCCGCTTCCGCAAACAGGGCAGATTATAAATACCGCGCTTGTGGCGATATTTTCCGGCATTGCCGCGACCAGTCTGTTTCTATATGCCCGACACAAAGCCCGGAACGCTGCGGAACTGGCCGCGGCAGATTGCACACAGTCAATGGAAGTGCTTTTCTCATTGGCCGGAGAGGTTGTCTTGCTGCATGGATCATTGCCCGGAATACTGGGCTGGTCCGGTATCGGCCTGACCATGCTCGGCCTGATGTTATATCTTCGGGTTCAAAATGTGCGTTAGCTGGTCAACTCTTCCGCGCTGACCATCTGAGCGTAGAACATGCCCAGCGAAGCCATGAATCCGGCATGAACATCCGCAGAACCCACTTTTACACCATTGAATTCAAGGCTGGCCCCGCAGCACGCATCATGTGCAATTGTGCATTTATAGCCCATATCCGCGGCTGCACGGGTGGTTGCGTCAATACACATATTGCTCATCATCCCGATTATGACCAGTTCCTCCGCACCTAATTCTTTTAATTTTGCATCAAGGTTGGTTTCCCGGAAGCTGTTCGGATAGTTTTTATTGATGACAGTTTCGTTTTCCAGCGGTTTAACACAGTCATGAATCATCACCCCTTGAGTTTCAGGCAGGAAGAAAGATGATCCTTTCCGTACTGAAATGTGTTGGATGTGGATTACAGGCTGTGCGGTTTTTCTGAAATATTCTAGAACCTGAGCAGCGTTAGCCCCGGCTTGTTCACTGTTGTCCAGCATGAACTTGCCGCCGGGGAAATAGTCGTTCTGGATATCGATGATGACCAGTGCTTTTTTACTCATTTAATTCTCCTTGTAGAAGTGTTCGTTCAGCTTGAGTACATGCTGACAGAATCGCGATAAAATTTAAGTGGCACTATTGACAATAAGCATGCTGAAAACGACAATAGGTCATTATGAATGTAGCAGTTCTTGCCTATGATAATTGTCTGGTCAGTGCGGTTGCCGGGGTGCTGGAGATTTTCAGTATCGCCAATAGCCTTGCAAATGCCTCAGCTGGAGATAAATTCAGCGGCTTATCGATTCTGAGTCCTGATGGTGAACCCGTTTCAGGTTTTGTGGGGATTGCCTTGCAGGTTGCCGGTAGCGTTTTGGATACACAGCCGGATATTCTGGTCATTCCTCCGGTGTTCGGGGACGTTGAAGTTTTGCTGGAAAATGACCAGCTCATTAAGCGTATTGCTGAACTTGGAGAACAAGGGACAATTCTGGCTTCAGCTTGTGCCGGATCATTCCTCATGGCTCATGCCGGTTTGTTGGATGGAAAGCCCGCAACTACGCATTGGAAGTTAGCTCCGGACTTTTCAGCCCGTTTTAAAAATGTAGATTTGCAGCCCCGGCGGATGCTCATTGACGGTGGCAGTTACATTTGTGCTGGAGGGGCTATGGCCTGGCAGGATCTTGCCCTGCACATTGTGGCCCGCTTTATGGGGCGAGAGATTTCAGCTGCCTGTGCCAAGACGCTGGTCATGGATTCTACGCGTGATGTACAGACCCCGTATTTTATGTTCGAGAGCAAGTCAGTGGATGAAGGTTTCACGGATAAGAATATTCTGGGGGTGCAGGAGTGGATGCAGGGAAATTACAGCCGTCAGGTAAATATAGCATTATTGGCTGAGCAGTCCGGTCTTGGTGAGCGAACTTTCTTGCGCCGATTCAAGCGGGCCACGGGCATGACTCCAAATAATTATCTTCAACAATTGCGTATTGAGGCTGCCCGCCACCTGCTTGAGGTCAGCGGTAAGGGAGTTGATGAGATTACCGAGCTGGTCGGGTACGATAACCCATCGTCCTTTAGGAGGCTTTTCAAGCGAATGACGGGCTTAAGTCCTAGAGAATACCGTAGTCGTTTCAGTCGTCTGGAGTAAAATCTGATATTATTGCCAAACAATGAGTATGAGTGTAATTTCTTGATATTGAAAACGGATTTCGTTATCTCTTTTGGTCCCTCTTAACTATAACCATTAAAAAGGATCACCAGATGCTTAAGAAATTACTCTCGCTGATTATGGTTTTTACGATATTTGTCCCCGCAGCATCCTCTGCCCACTCCCTATATCTTCAGGCTGGGCGTTATCATGTTTCCGAAGGCAAAAAGTCACCGCTGTTCTTCTGTTACGGGCATCATGTTCCGGTGGATGACGCTGTGCGTATGAAAAAAATTAACCACATCACAGTGCAGCAGCCTGATGGGAAATCATACAATATCAAACTCCGGGATGAAAAATCGCTGCATTCCTATCTCGTCAACTATGCGATACCCGGAACATATGTGCTGACCGCTGCTACAAATCCCGGTCATTTCACAACATGGCTGGATAAGAAAGGCCGTAAACGTCATTCCATTAAACCCATGAGCAGCGTGAAAGACCGTGCTTCTGAAATTGTGTCCTCTCTGCGCAGCAGTCAGTGGACCAAGACTTATGTTGTTTGCGAGAATCCTTCAGCTGAATTTCCCGCTATTGTCGGAATGCCCATGGAACTTGTTCCGGCAAAGGATGTCTCCATGCTCAGGAAGGGGGATGTGCTCGAAATGCAGGTCTATGTGGACGGTAAACCCTATCAGGGGGAAGGCTACTGGGACGCTACATACAACGGATTCTCCACTCAGGCTGAGGATATGTATATTCAGCGTCAGCAGATTAATGACGGTAAAATCAAATTGCCGATTGATGTGAGCGGAAGATGGTTTGTGCGGTTCTTTACCAAGAAAAAACCGATGAAGGAAAGTCCTGATTTTATGCAGGAGAAAAAGACCGCCACGCTGGTTTTTGAAGTCCCTAATGAGCGTAAAAGACCTAAAGTGGACAGCCATTAAAGTAGAAAGAAAGAGGGACTGTGACGGTCCCTCTTTTTATTTAGTCGCTGGCTCTCTGTTTCTTCGGGGAGTATCAAACTTTTTCTTCATATACGGCTTGCCGGCTGTTGAACTGCCCAACTGCTCGCGTTCCATATCCAGTTCGCGTTTTTTCGTATACAGGAAGCGGACTAGATCATACTCAAAGGGAGAACCTGTCTGGTAGTAACGAAAGGGTATATTGGCGCGCAGGTCAAGACCACGGATAGTGGATTCGCCTATACCGATGGCGGTGCGTCCTTCTGTAACCCCGGCAAGATCGTAAACCCAGTTCATTTCGTACCAAAGCAGGGCAAAGTCGCCCAGTGATCCACCGGTATCACGTATACTTGAAGGACCGACAATAGGCAGCACAACATATGGTCCCGGGGGTATTCCCCAGACACCTAATGTGTCCGCAAATCCTGTCTCTTTTCGTTTCAAATCCCACATAGTGGCTACGTCAAATATTCCAAGCAGGCCCAAGGATGAATTGATTACAAACCGGGAAAAGGCTCGTGCGGTTTTGCCGCCATTAAATTGCAGGATGCCGTTAGTGAAAGATTTTACTTCGTTCAGGTTGTTGACCGCATTGGTTACCCCTTTACGTACCGGAGAAGGGATTACTGTGGTGTAAACATCCACCGCCGGAATATAGATCGCACGGTCAAAACGGGCGTTGAAAGAGTATATCTGGCGGTTCATGGAATCCCATGGATCATACACTTCAAGAAAGTCGAGGTCCGCGTCCTTTGTCTGCGGCTGACCTGCCCGTGGTGCGTGGGATACCGGTGCGATAAACCCTTGAGGCTTAAGATTAAGCGAAGGGTCATTTTTGCTGATTGTGGCGCAGCCCTGCAGCAGAAGACAAAGCAGAATGAAGCTGAATAATTTTCTTATCATTTTATCAGCTCCTGCGCTTTCAGGGCATAGGGCTTAAACATCATGTTTCCACAATGTCCGCCACGGGGAAAGAGGATCGCACGGTCTCCGAATGTGTCTCGCAGGAAATCCACATCCGCGCTGTCCAGAATAATATCATCTTCATTTCCGAGCACGAAAATTTTATCTGATTTGCTCAGGTAATCCTTGATACTTGTAAGATCGCAGTTTCTGACCAGCTCTCCCTTGGTCGTGCCGGGGGTCAGAAATTGCAGGTAGGGGAGCAGATATTCATCAACGTAATCCTCAAAAGTGATTGCCGCCGAAACTCTGGTATAAGGCATGAGATTATCGCCTACGCCGAGATGCTTGTTGACCGGGACAATATATCCGGCATTAAGGCAGACATCGGAACTGAATATCATACTTGCTGAGGACATTCTGAAAGCTGCGGCAATGATAGCCCGCATATCCATGTCCGAAAAGTTTATGTGCTGTGACAGGGCGTAGAGGAAGTTATCATCAAGGTCGACAATGTCGGATTGGACGTAGATTTCTGAGAAAGCTTCGATAAGTTCGTCAATGACCTGCCGGGGTGTTTTGTTGCCGAGGTTTTCAGGGCTTAGCCATGAATCGAAGCGCAGGGCGGAAGTGTACAGGCTGACCGGAGGGTTAAGCATCAACACACGGCGGAAAAGGAAATCCCTGCGTTCTTCGTCCAGCTTGGCTAGGAAGGCCGAGTGCATTGCTCCGAGGCTGTACCCTGTAATGCTGTAGCTTCTTATCTTGTGGTCATCTTCAAGGTCGGCTTTGATCCATTTCATGGCCCGGTAAAGGTCATCTACATCATGAGGCACGTACCCGGGGGCACCGTATTTGGAAAAACTGACCACAAAATTCATATGTGTCGGTGATGAGAGGCCTACTACATGGAATCCTGCTTCATAAAACAATTGGGTCAGGAAACGCATTTTGGTGGAGTCATGCTCCGATCCTGTTCCGGCGATGATGAAAAGCAGTGGAGCTTCTCCTTCCTGCATAGCTGTGGTGTAATAAAATTTTTCATTATACCAGAATATGTCCGGAATCCTGCGTTCTTCAATGAGTATTTCGCATTCGTAAGGTTTGGTCGGATCTTTCAACTTGTACATTAGGTCCGGCGGTGTGCCGAAGATAGTAGCCTTGTATGGATCAGCGATGGGAAATTGTGATGTTTCGGCGGCCACGGGAGCTATCTTGCACAGCAATGGAAGCATTAATGCAAAAATTAATAATAAAATATGTTTTCCCGGCCCTATAAATACTTTTTTCATGCTCTGTTTGTAGCAATAGTCAATGGGATTGTAAATTCATGGTTGACAAACAACTGTTTAGCAACTAAACAGTTTTAGTATGAAAGACGTAGAAGAAATAATACCTCATATGCGTGAACTAGGCAGGGTGCTGGTTAAGTATAATATGGTCGAGCGGAAGGCGTTCGATTTCGGGATTGGAATTGAGCTTTATCCATCTGAAATACATACTCTTTCTGCTATTGATGCTCTTGGAGGATGTGGGATTACTGATCTCGCCCGCGAATCTGGAGTGACTAAAGGTGCTGCATCACAACTGGTCAGCAAGTTGGTAAAAAAAGGACTGATGCTCAAAGAACCTGATCCTCAAAATGGCTCCAAGGTTATATTGCGTCTGACAGAGCTTGGGAAGAAAGCCAGTGAAAATCACTATAAATACCATTTGGACCATGATAGCGAGTTTATCGATTATCTGCGGTCCATGTCTGAAGAGGAACTTGAGATGTTTGACGATATCTGTAGCAAGATGAACGATTGGATGGATAGCTACTTAAAGTAAAATTTTTTAACCTAAGTGTTTAGTTGCTAAACACTTTTTGGAGGATGTCATGAACTATCCTAGACCCGAACAAGATTTCTCTCCTGTGCACAGTCTTATCATTCGCAGTGTCTCTTCACAGGTTGTGATGGAAGCGGTAAATTTCAAGCTTTTTGATACGCTCGAATTAAAACCTGCCAGCCTGAAAGAGTTGGCTGAGTATTTTGAATTTGATGAGCTAAAGCTTGGGTCCTTGTTAGACCTGCTTGTGTCGTATGATCTGGTCCAAGATAATAACGGGCAATATTCCAACACGTATTTAGCAACCGAATATCTGGTCAGCACTTCTCCTTTGTATCAGGGATTGGCTATGGGTCTGACCATGGATTTTTGTACTGGAGTCATCCGGGATATGGGGGAGTTGCTGAAAGGAAACAAGAGTCAGCGTGATGATAGTGATAAAAAATGGGCCGCCACGGATGCAATGGAAGGAACTGCTCAGGAATCACTTAGCGGAGGGTTGCATGCAACAGTCGATGCTATCAGCCTGCTACCCGGATTTGATGATTTCCGGCTTATGGGCGATCTCGGTGGTAATCACGGGAATTATACCATGTCTGTACTTGCCCGGAATCCACAGTTGAATGGAGTCATTCTCGACCTGCCGCATGTGGTTCCTCTGGCTGAGCAGCGTTGCCGTGATAATGGTTTCGGAGCGAGGGTGAAGGGAGTTGCCGTGGATATGCGAGAGGAAGAACTGCCTGCGTTGGACTTTGATCTGATCTTCGCTTCACACGTACTCTATGCTTGCCGTGGCAATTTGAAACCTGTGCTGGAAAAGGTGTCCAAGTCATTGAGGTCCGGTGGCTGGTTCTGCGCAAATCATTACGCCAAGACCGGCAGCCCTATGTCCACCCAGACTATTGCCTCACTTGAAGTGATAACAACTTTTGCGGGTTACTTTTCGCATTTTATTGAACCGGATATTCTGGAGCAGGAATTGAAAGAATGCGGATTTGGAAATTTCCGCAGAACTTGGAGTGATTCCAGTAAGGGCATCATGCTGGTTTCGGCTCAGAAATTATAAAGAAATAAGGCCCGCTCTCCAGTGAAGAGCGGGCCTCATTTTTAATCTTCCATATCGACCAGCATGCGTGGCTCGGGCAGGTATTCAATGAGCCATTTGGTCCATTGTTCCGTCTTGATCAATTCCATGATCTTCTGGGCGATTTCATGGCCTTCAAAGGGCTCTTTGTAATCATCCAAAACAATTGCACCTTTGAAGGTCGGGCAGAAGTCTCCTTTGTTATATGTTTCAATAGTAAAATCGAACATATCAATGAGAAACCCGTCCAAGTTCCCTTTGGCCACCCAGTCGAAAATTATTTCATAACCCGGCTTGGCATGGCGCGAAAAACCGTAGACCTCGGCAACTTTGTCGATGTCTTTCTCTTCATCTCCCATATGGAAATTTTCAGCAGTAACTTCCACATGCGGTTCAAGGGCGATCATTTCAAGTGCGAGATCCTGAAATTGTTTTAAGGTAAGGACTTTATTCATTTGTGGACCTTTTAATAAATTCCGCAGCATCAAGCAGGTCATCGGCAATATAATCAGCTTTGCCCACGCATTTTGGCTCTTCTTTCAAACCTTTTCCGGTGCGTACCAGAATAGATTTGGCTTTGCGGGCCTTGCCCAGTTCCACATCGCAAAGTTTGTCTCCGATTACGTAGCATTCTTCGGGATTGATACCGAACTCCGCTATGGCCTGATCAAACATGCCGGGGGCTGGCTTACGGCAGTCGCAGTCCTGATCCGGTGCATGGGGGCAGAAGTATACGGCCTTGAATTCAATACCGTGCTCAGCCAGCAGTTCAGCCATGCGTGCATTAACCGCATGCATGTCCTTTTCAGAGTAATAGCCGCGTCCGATACCTGACTGGTTGGTGGTAACGAGCAGTTTGTATCCGGCATTCTGCATGGCTTTCAAGCCTTCTGCGGTGTTGGTGAAAAGCTCAACTCCCTCAGGATCGTTAAGGTAGTGCTTATCCACAATAATGGTTCCGTCACGGTCCAGCAAAATATATTTCATAGTGGTTCCATTAAAAAAGGAGAACTGAAAAGACAGTCCTCCTTGATCTTTATATTCGGCTTAGTCGCGCTAACAGCGAAGCTTAATAAAATGGTTTAAGGCTCCCGGAAAGTCCCCGCAGGGCCGCCGGATGCATTATTAACCCATTTTTTTCTGGGCGAATTTGAGCATCTTTTCTGCTTCGGCAAAGTTGGGGTTGATGGAAAGTGCTTTTTGAGCAGCTTTAGCCATCCGATCCCACTTTTTCCAGTCGTAGTAGAGGCGACCGGTGTTGAAGTAGAGATACTCATCTTTATTGTTGATTTTGAGTGCTCTGAGGTAATATTTTTCAGCAGCCTCAAAATCTTTCATCTTGCGCAAAACGATTCCGATACGGTTGTACAGGAAAATCGCATTGGGATCGTTTTTAAGTGCATCTTCCAGATATTCAAGAGCTTCATTGTAAAGCCCGGACTTGATGAACTTGTCGGCAATCTCTGCCCGGAGCTCTGTATCGTCCTTGAACTCTTTGATCAGAGCGTTGAAGAGTTTCTGAGCTTCAGAAATGTTGTTCTCTTCAATGAGTGCCTGACCTTTCTCCAGTTGTTCCCTTTTACGCTTTTCCATGGCAGCCAAAAGCTGCTGGGCGCCTGCACTTACGTTCTTCTGCAGTTCTTGCAGAATTTCCCGTAAAGTCTCAAGCAATGCTTTCTCTTCACCGGGAGCGTAGTTGATGATCAGCGGATAATCTTCCCTGAGTTTTTTATCGCTGTTGAGGATGTGGACAGTGCTGTCGATCAGCTCCTGAAATTCCTCACGCTCAGCTTTCATCAGACCGCCCTTGAGCATGATCAATACTGCATCATAAGCAGCCTGAACCGCAGGCATGGCTTTCTGCTGTTTGAGCAGGGAAGGTATGGTTGCCAGTTTTTTTCTGGCGTTGGTCAGTTCACCGGACATATCAGTCTCCGACGTAAGTATTTAGCGCAATTTATTTACCGGTGGCATCTTTTACCAGATTACGGAATCTGGCGAAGAAGTAGCAGCTGTCATGCGGACCGGGGGCTGCTTCCGGGTGAAACTGGATGGCGATGATCGGCTTGGTTTTATGAGCAAAGCCTTCCAGAGTTTCGTCGTTAAGGTTCTTGTGTGTGATTTTAAGATCGGAACAGTCGGAAATGTCAACGCAAAACCCGTGGTTTTGGGAAGAAATTTCAATTTTCTTGCTTTCCATGTCCATAACAGGGTGGTTACAGCCATGGTGACCGAACTTCAATTTGAACGCCTTACCGCCGAGAGCCTGTCCAAGAATCTGGTGTCCAAGGCAAATTCCCGCCACAGGCAGGTCTTCGCAATAGGATTTGGCATTCTTGACCGCCTGATCGAGAACTGCCGGGTCACCGGGGCCGTTGGAAAGGAAAATAGCATCAGGTTCGAGTGCCCTGACCTGCTCTTCGCTGTAATGGGAGGGAACGGAAAGGACTTCGAAGCCCTGTTCATCCAGCAGACGCAGGATGTTCCATTTTACACCATAGTCAACGAGTACGAGGCGGGGGCCTTTGTCGCTCCATTTGTAACCGGAGGAAACATCAACCGGAACGGGCTTGCCGTCCTGCCATGCATAGCAGGTTTCGGAAGTTACTGTATCTGCAAGGTTCTGGCCTTCCATAGTGGGAAGCTGCTTTGCTTTTGCGACCAGTTTTTCCGGATCAAGTTCTTCGGTGGAAATAATGCCGCGCATAGCGCCGTTAATACGCAGATGGCGGGTAAGGGCGCGGGTGTCGATGCCTTCAATTCCCATAACACCTGCTTCTTTGAGGTATTCAGGCAGGGACATAACAGAGCGCCAGTTGGAAGGATGCTTGCAGCATTCTTTGACGATAAAGGCGGCAACATGGACTTTTGCGGATTCGATGTCTTCTTTGGTGATGCCGTAGTTGCCGATAAGCGGATAGGTCATGCAGACCATCTGTCCGGTGTAGGAGGGGTCGGTGAGGACTTCCTGATATCCGGTCATGCCGGTATTGAAGATGGCTTCGCCGCCGGACTCACCGGGGCCGGTAAAGGAAGTTCCTTCGAAGTAGGTGCCGTCTTCAAGTGCCAGAATGGCTTTCATATTTTCTCCCTCTCAAGAATCTTAATGGCTGTATCCAAGTCTTCTGGACGGTCCACTCCGTGGCAGGAGTGTTCTGTAATGGTGACATGGATGGGTATTCCGTTTTCCAGCAGTCGGAGCTGTTCCAGCCGCTCTCTTTTTTCAAGAGGCGAAACATCCGTGCCGGCAAAGGTTTCAAGGGCTTCCATGCGGAAACCGTAAAGGCCGATATGTAGAAGGTAATCCCCGTCACCCTGATGGGAAAATGGAATGGGTGAGCGGGAAAAGTATAACGCCCGGCCATCTTTTGCAAGTGCTACTTTTACACGGTCCGGACTTTGGGCTTCGTCCGCACTTATGGGCGAGGCCAGTGTTGTTACTCTTACCCCATCTTTAGCAAAAGGTGAAACCAACTCAGAGATCATAGCCGGTTCTAGGCATGGTTCATCGCCCTGAATGTTGACCACAACCGAATCTGAAGGAAGGTCCAGTTTGCGGGCCGCTTCCAGTACACGGTCGGTGCCGCTGGTGTGGTCGGATCTGGTCATGACAGCCGGGACACCGTGTTTCTCCGCAGCTTCCATTATGATTTCACTATCAGTGGCAAGGACCACTTTGTCCATCTCCGGGCACTTTGAAGCACGGTTCCAGACATGCCAGAACATGGGTTTTCCGCAGATATCCGCAAGGGGCTTACCGGGAAACCGGCTCGAATCATAGCGGGCCGGGATGATGCCATAGCATCCGTAAACAATACTCATTTATTAGATATTCCTTTTAATAGCCTCGCAGGCAGCAACGGTTCCACCGCGCATATCTTCGAGGTATTTCTCAAAATCTTTTTTAACCTTTTCCGGCTTGAAAGCCCTTTTGCTGATGTCGAGAAGTCCTTGCAGAACTCCTTCCCAATCCTCTTCCTGGCGGGCCAGTTTCTTTTCGAAAATGTCTTCGCCGATCCATGTGAAGTTGGACCAGTAGGGGCCGATCACCGGGGTGATCCCGTGGGTGAGCGGCTCAAGGAAATTCTGTCCGCCGACCGGAGCCAGAGATCCGCCGATGAAGGCTGCGCGTGCAAGGGAGAAAGCGGACTGCATCTCGCCGAATACATCCCAGAGAACAACATGTCCGAAAGGCACGGTGTTATCGATTTCAGAACGCAGTACCCAAGGCAGACCTGCGTCTTCAAGCATCTTTTTCCATGCATCAATGCGGTGCATATGGCGCGGGAAAAGTCCGATTACAGTCTTGGGACGCTCTTTTTTCAAGCCTTCTGCAAGCTTAAGCACCTGAGATTCCTCTTCCTTGCGTACTGACCCGAGAATGATGAACGGGGTTTTGGGGCGGAAGATGGAAGAAAGAGGGTTGGCTGTGTACGGAACTGCTGCGGCCGTCCCGGTGCTGTCGAACTTTACGTTGGGCATGGTTGAGACCTTCTCGATCTCAAAAAGGGTCCTGAAACGGGTGGCATCGTCCTCGGAAATAGCGAGGATTTCTTCTGGAGCAACAGACCTGAAAAAGTCGGGCAGGGCCATGTATCCGGCAAGGCTTTTGGTGGTCATGCGGCCGTTGATGATGATTACCTTCACGCCAAGCTCTTTGCATGTGGAAAGGAAACCGGGCCAGATTTCAGTTTCAATCAGTACCACCAGCTTCGGGCAGACAGCTTCGAGAGCCTTGCGTGCGATCTCGGGGCTGTCGAACGGGAAATAGGTTGCGGATGCGGAAACATTACGCGGATTAGGATTCAGTCGGTAAGCTGTGCGCTCAAGCTCAGAGAGTCCCTGCTCGGTATTGGTGGTCAGCAGGAATTTTGTAGGGCTGCTCATGGAAATGTTTTCCATAATCCGGGAAGCAATCTTGGCTTCCCCGGCTGAAGCGGCTTGAATCCAGACATCCGCGCGCGGCGGCAGGCTGTGTTTGAGGGTTCGGCGATCGAAGCCCTCTTTCAGTCTGTCGTTCTTCTTGAGAAAGGGGATGGCGGCTTTCCAGCCGAGGCCGTAGAGAAATGATGCAGCTTTAAGTTTGAGCGATACTGACATGTGTTGATCCTGACGTTTCCGTTCCGTTTGAAAAAAAGTTACTTCCGCTTGCGCTGTCCCAGTTCAATGAGCTTTGCGATCAGTTCATTGAATGAATAACCCGCTTCTTTTGCGGCCTGCGGGACAAGACTTGTCGGAGTCATGCCGGGAAGTGTGTTCACTTCCAGCAGGTAGGGCACTCCTTCTGAAATTATAAAATCAGCCCTGCTGTAATCGGTCAGGCCCAGCAGCTTGTGGGCTTTGGCCGTGATCTGCTGAATCTGCTCAGTCAGAACCGGATCGATGGGGGCGGGGCATATCTCTTCCGCCCCGTCAAGGGCGTATTTGCTATGATAGTCAAAGAATTCGGCATTATCCGGAGGATTGATCAGGATCAGCGGCATAGGCTCGCCATCAAGGATACCGCAGGTCACCTCAATACCTTTGGTGTACTCCTCAACAAGGGCGCTGTCGCCCAGACTGAATACTGTTTCGATTCCTTTTTCCAGTTCCTCTGCTGTACGGGCAAAGGTCATGCCGAGGCTGGAACCACCGGAGTTCGGTTTGATGAAAACCGGAGGTTCAAGGTCCTGCAAGCCTTTGCATCCGTCAGCGGCACAGACCAGCTCCCATTTGGGAGTCAGGATACCGTGGTGATCAAAGACAGTTTTGGTTGCAGCTTTGTTCAGGGTCAGGAAAGAACTTTCAGGTTCAGCACCCTGATACGGGCAGTTAACCTGATTGAGCATGGCCTGAATCAGGCCGTCTTCTCCCGGCGAACCGTGGAGGTTGATAAAAGCGAAATCAGCATGTTCAGCCAAAAGCAGGATATTCTTGAAGTCTTTTGCAGGATCAACGAATTCCACATCGTGACCAAGTTCGAGAAGAGCCTGTTCAATGCCTTTTGCGCCGCTAAGGGATACTTCCCTTTCCTCAGACCAGCCGCCCGCAATCAAGAGAACATGCATTCAGATCAACTCCGATAAGTTTGCCGAGCCGCTCTTCAAGGATGAGAGCCTGCTCGTATGTTTTGTGAATTCTTTGTTTGATTTTTTCGGTCTTGCCGTAGCGGACCTTCAAATCGTTGAATCTTTTTTCAAGCGTAGTAAATGAGTCATGCATTACGCGTTTGTCTGCGTAACTTATGACCAACGGAAGGAAATATTTATCTGCCTCAGGCTCAAAGGGCCAGAAAACATGGTGGAGAACACCCATGGATATTACCGGGTTTCCGGTCAACTGCATGACCCATGCTGCTCCGAGCTGGCTGTGGTTGCCGCCGTGGTGGATGCAGTAGCTTTTGGCAATGTCGTGCAAAAGCGCGGAAGCCTGAACAGTCGGGATATCGATGTCTACGCCGGATTCACTGGCAAGAGTGGACGTCTGAACCGCTACCTTTGCTACAAGCATGCTATGGGCTTTGATGTTTTCCAGCATGCTGTAATCATCCCACCATGCCATGCATTGCTCTGCGGAAGGGACAGGTAATAACGGGTCTATTTTTACCGGCGGTGGGGGAGTTAAAGAAGACTCCATTGGCGGGTATCCGGGGGTCGGTTTGTCCGGTGATTTTATCAAGTTGATTTTATTCATAGAAAATCGTCGTAACCATTTGTGGGCTGAAACTTCCCTTTGTTACCATTTTGCTCAGAAAAAGGCAAAGCCCCGAATATAGTAACTCCGGGGCTTTGCCTCAGACGCTTTAAATCGTCTGGCATAACAAAATATGAACCTATCTGTTCAATGAAAATCGTTTTGAAATTCCTGTTCTTTATTCAGGCACATCTTCCTGAAGCAACGGGTCGGAAAGAAGTTCCATTATTCTTGCCATGTTAAAATCATGGGCACCGTCAATAGCTCCTTCATGAGCGCTGGCTTCAACTGTCTGTTCCAAAAGCTGGTCAGGGTTATCCTGTGCCGCATTAAGACCGGACCTGATGTTGCTTGAAACTGAGTCCAGTTTCTGCTCGCGAGTGACAGTGGCAGGAGCAGCCTGACCGGGATGCTCGTTTCTGAGAGTGGGATTTGCTGATTTGTTAACAAAACTGATTTCCATTTTAGTTCCTCCTGATTTTATGCAAATCAGTAAAGCATGAAGTGTTCCTGTAGTAAAAAAAATGTTTGTTTTTAGTGTCTTATTTGTTTTTGTGTGGATAAATATTCCGCTTTTTCCTTTTGGGTGATGAAAAGAAATGTAAAGAATTTCCTCTTTTTGCTTAAGAAGGAATTAAGTTTGAAATAGAGAATCAGCCGGATTACATATCAGTGGAGGGGGAATTTGGACATTTTTGTGTGAAATATGCAAACTCGCACAATATTTTTCTTGAATTTTTCTTGCCAAGGTTTTAATTGGCACTTTGGGTGAGTGAGAAATTTTCCTCGAAATTGGATTTCGGGAAATTCACTATATCCTGTTGTTAAAGCGTAAGACGCTTTTACGATTAATTTTTAGGAGGTTTTACATGGCAATCGTTGAATTTCAGGGAAAAAGCTTTGACGTAGACGAAGATGGTTTCCTGCTTAAGTTCGAAGACTGGTGCCCTGAGTGGGTTGATTTCTGTAAAGAAAGCGAAGGCATCAAAGATCTGAACGAAGAGCACCAGAAAGTTATCGACTTCTTGCAGGACTACTACAAGAAGAACGGTATCGCACCCATGGTCCGCATCCTTTCCAAGGTTACCGGATTCAAACTCAAGCACATTTATGAGCTGTTCCCCTCCGGTCCCGGTAAGGGAGCTTGTAAAATGGCTGGTCTGCCCAAGCCTACCGGCTGCGTATAGTTTTATAAGTTAATCAGTTTGTGAATTGTGAAGCAGTCGCGGTGATTGCTTCACAGCGAGTCCAAAGTCAGAAAAACCCCGGGGATCGGCTCCGGGGTTTTTTTTGTTTAATTTTTGATGAATTTTTTAAAGTGTGTTTGCTGTGCCTGGGATAATTGCCTATGATGGTAATAGGGAGATCTTTAGGTGACGAATAAAGGGCATAGCGAAAAATATGAACTTTTCAAGGATGTGATGGAGCATCGGCTGCGACAGGATGATATCCGTCAGGTGCTGAATCAACTGTCCTTGGAAGATCGAGATTTTTTTGTCGAGACGCTGACAGGCACTTTCGACAAGTTAAACGCTGTTCTGGAAGTCACACATCAGGTGTCGGATATCCTGACCCTTGATATCCTGTTTACCCGCCTTGTGGAACTTACCACTGAGGCATTGCGTGCGGACAGGGGAACGATTTTTCTCAATGATCCTGAAACGGACGAATTGTTCTCGCGCGTAGCTATGGGTGAATTGACTCAGGAAATTCGCTTTCCCAACCACTTGGGTATAGCAGGCTCAGTTTTTACTTCTGGCGAGTCGATCATCATTGATGACGCCTACGCCGATTCCAGATTCAATCCGGAAGTAGATAAAAAAACCGGCTACCGCACCCGCAATATAATTACCGCACCCATAAGGGGGAAAGATGGCATTGCTGTGGGTGTGGTTCAATTGCTTAACAAGCAAGAAAAGAATTTTTCCGAGCATGACCTTTCTTTGCTGGAGGCTATGGCCGCCCAAGCTGCCTCCGCTCTGATCAACGCACACCTGTTCGAGCAGGTTACCCGTGCCCGTAAGGAAGAGACACAACTTCTGGAGGTCACTAAGGCCATTTCCAAGGAAATTCATCTCAAGCCACTTATAAATAGGATTATGTCCACCACATCCATGCTTTTGGAGGCTGACCGCAGCACTTTGTTTTTGAACGATGAAAAAACAAATGAATTATGGTCCATGGTCGCTCAGGGGATGGAGACAAAAGAAATTCGTTTCCCCAACCATCTTGGCATAGCCGGATCGGTTTTTACGTCCGGAAGCACGGTCAATATTCCTGATGCGTATTCGGATTCCCGGTTTAACCCCGATGTGGATAAGAAAACAGGGTACAGGACCAATACTATTCTGTGCATGCCGGTGAAGAATAAGTCCGGGAAGATTATCGGCGTGGTTCAGTCCTTGAACAAGAAGGGCGGTCCGTTCACTGTCGTTGATGAAAAAAGGCTTCATGCTTTTTCTGCTCAGGCTTCCATAGCTATCGAGAATGCAACACTTTTTGAAGAAGTCCTGACCATGAAAAATTATAACGAGTCCATGCTTGAATCAATGGCCAACGGCGTGGTCACGTTTAATGAGGACGGGATCGCCGAAAAGTGCAATTCGTCTGCGGAGCGTATTCTGGAAATTCGCGAAATGGATATCCTTGCCAAGAAAGCGGACGCGCTTTTTATGCATGAGAATGAGTGGATAGCCAGCGCTATTTATAAAACTGTGTCCGGAAATAAAACCGAGTTGGTCATGGATGCTGAGCTGGGCACCCAAGGCAAGATCAAATCCGTTAATTTATCGACCAAGCCTTTGGTAAATTCCAAGGGCGAAAACCTTGGAGTGCTGCTCGTTCTTGAGGATATTTCGAGCGAAAAACGGCTCAAGGGCACGCTGGCACGGTATATGACCAAGGAAGTAGCCGATCAACTCATGGACAATGAGGCCATGCTCGGCGGTCAGCTCAAGGAGGCCACGGTCTTTTTTTCCGATATCCGCAGTTTTACCACGTTATCCGAATCCTTGGGGGCGCAGGAAACAGTCTCCATGCTCAATGACTATTTTACCGATATGGTGGAAATTCTTTTCGAGCGAGGGGGGATTCTGGATAAATACATTGGCGACGCAATTATGGCAGTGTTTGGAACTCCCTTTGCGACTGATCGCGATGCTGATCACGCTGTTTTGTCGGCAATTGATATGATGCGTTCCCTGCGTGATTTCAATGAACGCCGCCTCACGGAGGGGCACGATCCTATCGATATCGGAATAGGTCTGAATACCGCTCCGGTGGTCGTAGGAAACATCGGCTCCCTTAAGCGTATGGACTACACCGTAATCGGTGACGGGGTAAACCTTGCGGCTCGGTTAGAGGGGGCTAACAAGATGTACGGTTCTCATATCCTGCTTAGTGAGTTCACAGTAGCTGCTCTCAAAGATGATTATCTTCTGCGGGAAGCTGA
This sequence comes from Maridesulfovibrio salexigens DSM 2638, assembly GCF_000023445.1. GTDB lineage: Bacteria > Desulfobacterota > Desulfovibrionia > Desulfovibrionales > Desulfovibrionaceae > Maridesulfovibrio > Maridesulfovibrio salexigens. The sequence goes on from NC_012881.1 coordinate 1,106,000, forward strand.
CCTGATTCAGGTTAAAGGCAAAACAGAGCCAGTGGCCATTTATGAGGTGCTTGATCATGCCAAGGAAGAGCAGCACCCTCTCCTTCGGGAGGTGGTCCGTACCTTTGCCCATGCGCTGGAAGTCTATCGCAATCGGGAATTCGAGTCCGCTCGGATGCTCTTCAAGGAATGTTTAGCGCTTTTGCCCGGCGACAAGATGAGCGCAATGTACATAGATCGATGCGATCATTTCATCTCCGTCCCGCCAGCAGACGATTGGGATGGAGTATGGGTCATGAAGAGCAAGTAGGTAGCAATTTGAGTTCGTTTGATTATCGCGAAATCTTCCCAATCAACCGATCCATATCAATGTAATCCGAAAATTTATACCAAGGATCATCGAGCTTAACGGCCGCATCGATCTCGTCACTCACATCACCTTTCTGGAATTTTTTCATCATAAGAGCGTCATCGGCACGTTCGTCAAAGGCGGCAAAAAAATCTATTTGCGCTTGAGTCAATTGATCGTAATTTTGAGAATTGAAGATCTTGCCCGCAAGCTCTGCATCAACTTCCGCGGCATAGCCTATGGATATCTTCTGCTTAGAAGAAATAAGTTTGGTGCAGATTCGGATCGCAGTATAAACGGGCAAGGTTGCGAAGCCGCTTTTGCCCGAATTGGGCTGGACAAGGAAAGTGCGGCAGTAATAGCGGTCTCCGGCTATTTCCCGTGTGTAAACACCTGTGTTCGGCAATTTTGCCCCCGGAACTTTTTTAGGACGTAACTCCCAGTCCTGCCTTACGTTGACAAGTTCTACCCATGCCCCCTGTGCTCCGTCCCGGCCAGAGTAGTAATAGCTGTGAACAGTTACGGCGTTCTTGCTTGTCTTATATTCTCCCCAATACTCCAACCCATTAAATTCAATGGTCAGGGATGGTGACTTGGTGGAATAGAAACCATACTTACCGGGAATTTTCCGGGCTGCGGTACAGCTTGCAAGGATCAGTGTTGCCAGCAGTAAAAGCAGTGCGAGAATTATTTTCATGGTTCTGTTCCGGCTCCGGTTTCAGGTTGCGTTCTATATACTGTTCAAGTCTTCCAAGATGGTTTTGGCTGTGCGCGCGGCTACACCCGGTTCGCCGATCATCTCGCGTAATTCTTTTAAATCATCCCTTACTTTTTGAGCAGATTCAGGATCGCTTACCCACTGGTGTATTTGCTTGTAGAAATTGTCAGCAGTGGCATTTTCCAGCAGGTATTCCGGCAGGATGAGTTTGTCCGGGATTATGTTTGCGAGGCTGGCGTATTTAATATTGAGTATCTTTTTAGCTAGATAGCCGCTCAGTGCAGACATCTTGTAGGCTACCAGAGTCGGTGTACCGATGAGAGCACATTCCAGAGTGGCTGTGCCGGAAGCAGCCATGATCGCATTGGCGTTGCGCATCAGGCGGTATCTGTTTTCCGGCTGATTGATGGTTACCGGAATATGGTCGGGCCAGAAGTGACGTAGTTTCTCTTCTTTGACCCCCGGCGCGCGGGCAATGGAAAATTTCAGCTCCGGGAAATCCTTGGAGAGACGTTCCGCTGCTTGGGCGAACTCCGGGAGCAGGGAGGAAATTTCCTTGCTGCGACTGCCTGGAAGAATGCCGATCAGATTCGGGTCCGGATCAATTGCGTCCAGCTCATTAAGGGGCATGAGGTCCAGGAGGGGGTGGCCTACATACTGGGCATCAACCCCGCGGTCTTTGAAAAATTGTTGCTCGAAGGGCAGGATACACAAAATTTTGCGTACATGCTTTTGCAGAAATTTGGCCCGTCCCTGTCGCCATGCCCAGATTTGCGGGGTGATGTAATAGTAAACAGGTATGTCCAGTTTACGGGCAATCTTAACCAGTCTGAAGTTAAAGTCCGGGCAGTCGATGAGGATGATTGCCTTGGGGCGTTCTGCTTTGAGGATGTCTCCGATCTGTCCGAAAAGCCTAAGCAGACGGGGCAGTTTGGGTAGGACTTCGGTCAACCCTACCAGTGAAATCAACTGCATGGGATAGCGGATATCGCAGCCCGCTTTTTCCATTGCCGACCCGCCCATGCCCATTACTTTCAGGCCGGGGTCGCGCTCCATGAGTTCTTTTGCGAGTCTTGCTCCGTGCATATCACCGGAAGCTTCTCCCGCATTAATCCAGATACTGTTATTTTTAATTGTCATTATTTGTTCTCATAAATGTGGTTTAAAGACGGACAATACGTATGCAGTCATGAAAAATCAACGGTGTATGATGACTCATTATAGTTGTTACTTTTGGGTTGATTGTTTTAGTTTATAAGGGGAACTGCTTGCAATTATGGAAAAAATAGTGTTATGGGCCAGTATGGTGTGAAAAAGTTTTATGTATTTCATCTAAATTAAGGAGTACTCGATGGCTCAAAAGAACGTAAAGAACATGATGGGCGTTCTGTCCGGGGTTTTTGCCCATACCGGCCACCTTACTAAAGAAGAAGCCATGCAGATGGCAGGCATGGACGAAGCAGAGTTCAAGACTGTTTACGACAAAGCTGCAAATGTGGTTAAAAAGTTGGAAAGCTACGACACCGCAGCTGAAAAATATGACAAATTTTCAGAGCACCTTTGGGAAGAGCTTCAGGAATACGTGAAGAAGTTCGGTCCTTTTGGCGTTTAGTACTTTTCTTGTCCAACGTAAAAAGGGGAGATCTGTTGATCTCCCCTTTTTTTATACTAAATACCAATTCCAAAATGGATCGGCGTAGAGGATGGTCAGCATGGACCCCAGCGCCAGAAACGGTCCGAACGGAATCATTGTCCCGTATTCCTGATCCTTATCGACCACCGTCATGACAACTCCTGCTATCAGGCCGGTAAAGGCTGATACCGTGATTACCAGCGGCAGGTTCTGCGGCCCGGCTAGTGCTCCGATCATGAACATTATCTTCACATCCCCAAGTCCCAGTCCTTCAACTCCCTTTAAACCACGGTAAAGCAGTCTCAGGGACCAGAAAAGACCTCCACCAATACCCGCGCCAAGCAATGCTCCTTCCCAGCCAACGGGGGTAAGCATGGCGGCACAGGGAATGGCTGCAATGGAACCGGGAATGGTTATGATATCGGGCAGGATAAATGTTTTAAGGTCGATGAACGATGCCACGATCATCAAGCCGCCGAAGAACATATATACAAGCCACTGCGCCGAAGGGCCGAAAGTAAGCATGAGCAACACCGCCCATGCAACGGATACAAGTTCAATTACAGCATACATCGGGCTGATCTGTTGGTTGCAGGATGAGCATCTTCCATGCAGCAGCAGATAGCTGATGAGTGGAATGTTCTCATACCAGCGGATAGTGTGCCCGCATTTCGGGCAGGTAGAGCGGCGCGGATTGGTCAGGGTTTGACCGTTGATGTAGCGGAAAACAGCACAGCCATAAAAACTTCCTAAAACCGCACCGATAAGAGCCGCTGCAGCTATAGGAAAAAAATTAATTGAAATTAGATGCATGTTGACCTTGGATAACTTGAAGATTTAGGGTGTCCCTGCAAAACAGTTGCGACTGACTTATTTAGTAAAAAAGTGGATACGACACTTAAGATAATTGAACAAGCTTTCTACGGAGACATAAAATGGGCGGCAAATATAGATTCATACCGGAATTGAGTGCACAGGAACTTGCTGATAAACAGCTGGAAGGATTGAAATGGACCGTAGCGCATACCGCCGCCAACAGCCTTTTTTATCAGGCTCAGTACAAAGATCAGGGAGTGGAGGCCGGCGATATTAAGTCTCTTGATGATTTGCAGAAACTTCCTTTCACCACTGCCGATCATCTTAAGGAAGGCTATCCGCTGCCTTTGCTTTCCGTTCCTGAAGAGGATGTTGTGCGTATTCACGGTTCCAGCGGAACCACCGGGAAGCGCAAGATTCTTTCCTACACCCGCAAGGACATTGAAACTTGGAAAAACATGTTTGCCCGCTGTTACGAGCTTGCCGGACTTACCACTCTTGACCGTGTGCAGGTTTGCGTAGGCTATGGCCTCTGGACTGCCGGGGCCGGATTCCAGCTCGGTTCGGAACATTTCGGGGCTATGACCCTGCCTGTGGGCCCGGGGATGCTCGAAATTCAGCTCCAGATTCTGGAAGACCTCGGTGCGACCTGCTTGTGTTCTACTGCTTCCATGGCCCTGTTGCTGGGTGAGGAAGCCCAGAAAGCCGGGATTGTAGAACGACTCAAGCTCAAACGTTGCATCTTTGGCGGCGAAGCTTGCTCACCAAAGATGCGTGAGCAGTTTGAAGAGGCTCTCGGCCTTGAATCAAGTCATGATATTTCCGGTATGACCGAACTTTACGGTCCCGGTGCGGGGATCGAATGTAATGCCCATGAGGGCCTTCACTACTGGGGCGATGAGTACATCGCTGAAATCATCGATCCGGTAACTCTCAAGCCTGTGCCTGAAGGGGAAGTGGGTGAGTTGGTCGTCACCACCCTGAATAAGGAAGCCTCTCCGCTGGTCCGTTACCGCACCCGTGACCTGACCCGGATTATTCCCGGAGAATGCTCCTGCGGTTGCTCCATGCCTCGCCATGATACCATTTCCGGCAGAAGTGACGATATGTTCATTTTTCGCGGGGTCAATATTTATCCCGGTCAGATTGCTTCCGTACTGGAATCTTTTCCCGAAGCAAGCTCCGAGTACCAGATTTATCTGGAACGCCGTGAAGGACTTGATCACATGTCCGTTCGTGTTGAACGTAAGCCCGAAGCATCCGAGGCCAATGACGCAAATCTCGCAAAGGCCATTTGCGATGAGATCAGGAAATTCATCCTTGTGCGGGCCAATGTGGAAATTCTCAAGCCCGGATTACTGCCCAGAAGTTTCGCCAAGACCAAGCGTGTTTTTGACGAACGCGGATAGAAAGCAAAAGGGGGATGTCATTAGGCATCCCCCTTTTTTATTTTAAACCTACGTAAATCTTATCGAGATTATCTGAGAAGAATCCCAACAGTCGTTGTTTTGCCGTCAAATGCTGTCCATCGGTAGTGAGAAGTGTGTCTAGAATCACTGGTTGTGCACCGTTGTTTACAATGGCTTCAAATATTCTGCCTTGCGGTGCATGGTTGCAGATAACCGCTTTGATTCCATGCTCGCGTATAGACTTTTCAAGAGCCGCAATATCCTCATCGTGCCAGTCAATCTGCTGTTTTAAAAAACGGTCCAGCACCTCAATTCCGAATTCAGAAAAAAGATAGTCAAAATCTTCGGTCAGGCTGATCACTTCTGTTGAATCAAGATCAATTAATTTTGCTTCGTACTTAGTACGCAGCTTGAATAAATCCTGTTTGAATAATTTGAGATTGCTGTCGATTTGTGATGCCTGATCCGGATACAGAGCCATGAGGTCTTTAGCGATAAAGTCCGCCATTTTGGTCAGGTTTGCCGGAGAACGCCAGATAAAGGGCGAAATCTTTCCGTTTTTCTTTTCCTTAATCAATTTGACCCCGGCCTGTGTTTTATCAACCGGAGCAGAACTGTCGATTTCTACAACACGGACATTTGCCCTTCTAGCGTAAGGGTACAGATCATCGTGGTTCCATATGGAACGTATGGTTACGCAGGCTGCAGCATTCACAGACTGTTCATTGAAGTTTTTATTGTGTTTCTTAAAGTATCGGGCATGAGCATTCATGGAATAGGTCGTGGGGATAGTCAGGATCGTTTGTATCCCGGTATCGTCGGTTAATGCCAGGGTAAGCAGGTTTGTTGCCTCAAGCGAGGTGAGTATCGCCATACCAGAAGTTTGATGATTGGCAGTTGGCTGTTTGGCACACCCCAAAAGGGTGAGGAGCAAAATTAAGATGAGCACTTTTTTCATGTTGAAATCCTATGTTTAAATAGCCGTTTCTTTAAACGAAGGCAGAGTTGCACGAGCTAAAGAGGTAATGGCAAAGAATACCGCAGCAACAATTATAATTGCGCCGCCGGAAGGTACGGGAATTTCATATTGCATGGGTATGACCACCCCTAGTAGGCAACTCAGGGTGGCAAAGAGCATGCTGTAGAAAAAAAATCCGCGCATGGATTTGCTGATGTTGCGTGCAGCAGCAGCCGGAATAATGAATAGAGCCTCCACCAGAACAGCACCAACGATCTTGAGCGCTGCCACGGTAATCACGGTAATGATGAGGATGAACATGTAATCCATCAGTTTGACGTTGATACCGCGCACATGGGCAAGACTGGGATTGAAACTTGCCAGCAGGATTTTATTGTACATGGGCAGGCAAACAGCTGCGCAAACTATGCAGATGACAGCCAGCACGTTGATATCAGTATTATTAACGGTCAGGATGGAACCGAAAAGGATGTTGTCCAGCACATGCATGTTGACCTTTCCGGTCACGTAGAGCAGCACACAGGCACCAACAGCAAGGGAGATGGAGAGGAATACCCCGATGACCGTATCCGAGGACATACGCGTATGGTTGCGGGTGTAGTTCATGAGCAGGCCGAAGAGGATGCAGAAGCCGAACAGTGAGACATAAGGCGCGGTGTATGGTTCACCAAGGACAATACCCAGCGCAACCCCGGTCAGCGCAGCCTGCCCGACTGCCTGTGAGAAGAAGGCCAGCCGTTTAGCAACCACCATAGTTCCGATTCCGCCGAGAATCGGTCCTGCCAGCAGAGAGCAGATCAGAGCATTGATGACAAAGGCATACTGGAAATAGTCCGGCAGGGTGCCGTTTCTGCCCATTTCCATCAATGGGGTTCTGATCAGGTCGTAAATGAAATCCATTATGCAGCCTGCCTTGCGGAACTGAATATGCTCATGATGCGTTCTGCACTGAGTTCTTCTGTGGGGCAACCGGAGAAAAGAATTTCCCGGTTGATGCAGGTTACGCAATCGCCGATTTCTTTTACTTCCATAAGGTCGTGGTGGATGATCAGGATCGTTACGCCCTTGGCTTTCAATTCCTGAAGCAGACTGCGCATTATGGCTGCCCCTGCCTTATCCAGTCCGGTGGTGGGTTCATCAAGAATGAGCAGGGAGGGCTCGGGAAGCAGGGCTTGGGCCAAAAGCACGCGCTGCCTTTCCCCACCTGAAAGCTGCCCGAAAATGCGTTTTGATTTTCCTGCCATGTTGACCAGTTCCAGCGCTGTTCTGATCGCCTTCCAATCCTTGGCTGCTGGGTTCATGAAAGCAGGCCTGTTCTGGCAGGTCATGGACATGAAGTTTTCTACTGTTATCGGGAGGGTGGTGTCGTAGTTCAGGGTTTGGGGTACGTAGCCTATGGTCCGGTTTTCATGCCACTCTATGCTGATGTTTCCTGAGTGCGGCATTTGACCCAGCAGGGAGCGGAGCAGGGAGGTCTTGCCTCCACCGTTGGGGCCGACAATGCAATGCAGGGCGCCGGAATGAATTTCAAAGTTCAAGTTTTTTAGAATCCGGGTATTGCCGAGAGTCAGGCTGACGTTTTCGAAGTTGATCGAAGGTCCGCACTTTGCTTTGAGCATTGTGTTCATCTATTTCCCGTCCTTGATTTTGAGGGCCTCGATAAGGGCATCAGTCAGGGCTTTCATGTTGGCTTCAATACCACGTTCGAAATCTTCAGGGGTGTATGATCCACCCGTTAGATGGGAGAGGTGGCGGATGCGGATACCAGTTTCCTCATGGATGGTATCTACGTATTTGTCCGGGAAATGCATTTCGGTGAAGATAACGTCAACGTTGAGGTCTTTGATTTTCCTGATAGTTTTGGCCAGCTGGTTAGCTGTCGGTTTAAGGCCGTGGTTGGGTTCTATTACCGCAGTAACCTGAAGGCCGAAGTCTTGCAGCAGATAGTCGTAACCGCCATGAATGGTGGCACAGCGGAATTCAACATCTGGCAGGTCGGCAATGCGTTGCATGTATTTTGCTTTGAGTTTGCGTAATTTGCGCACATACTTTCGGCCATTTTTCTTATAGAAATCGGCATTGTCTGGATCAATCTCTGCCAGAGCTTTGGTAATAGTGTAAATCTGCTGGATAGAGGTGGTCACGGAGATGAAAGTGTGCGGGTTGACAATTCGCAGATCGTCCATGTTTCCAGCTACCGGAATGAGAGATACTTCTTTGTTGGCGTAAATGACCGGGATTTTGCCCTTCATCTGGGCGGCTTCCAGAATTTCCATAGCGAATTCATCATGACCGATGCCATTGACCACCAGCACGTCAAGATCCATCACCCGTTTGATATCTTCCGGTTGCGGGCGGTAATTGTGGGGGTTGAATCCGTCTCCGATCAATGACTGAACAATAGCGCGATCCTGAACTATGTTGGATACAAAGCTGTAATAGGGGTGCAGAGTTGTACCGATTATCAGTTTCTTGGCCTGTGCGTGAGTTGTTATTGAAATTACCAGTAGTGCTGTCAGTAGTATAATTTTGATATGAGACATGATTTATCCTTTTATCTTTTTGATTTCATCTTCGCCGCTGTAGGCAATTACTTCTTTCCAGCCCGCAGAAATAAAACCCTGATCAGTGGTGATTTCTGGGGCTGTCTTGTCTGCTGAAGGGTGGAACCATATTTCATATGGTGCATGGCTGGGTTCTGTGCGCTCGTTAGTAAGTTGCTGGTTATGGTCATGCAGAAATAGAAGTATAAAGGAACCAGTCTTTTGGCCTTTTTCCGGATGACCGGTGTACAAGGCAATATCTATGGTGCCTGAAGGACGAAGGGAACGCGTCCAGCTGAAGCGCCCGTTCTTTTTCCACGAAGCGTCTTTAGTGAAGGGTGGCATCAGTTCATCTTCTAGCTGCGCTATAGTCAGCCATTCAGCCTCCTCATCGTGGATTTCATTGATTTCAACCGCAGCAGTGTAAAGCCCGTTGAAAATTGCGAGTTCATTTTCGTTGAGATCGGAAAATGCCCTTATCTGAAAGTCAGCCAATGCTGCAATCTGAGCCTGTTTCTGGTTGATAAAGATGAGCGCTGCGCAGGTTATACTTACAACTAGTGCGGCAAGCAGAACATACATAGTTTCCTTGCCCTTACCTGAAGGTGAAACCAATTTTCGGGATGGTTCATTCATATGATTTCCTGTGTTCTGATACTGGAGATGAAAATCATTATCGTTGTATTGTGTGCACGTCAAGTGAAGGTTCAGATATATAAAGGGATAATAACAGAAACAAAAAAAGCCGCCGGGCGTTAACCCGACGGCTTGAATATACATATTGCTACAGAGATTATCTGCGGCGTCTGTCGTCACGACGTCCGCCACCGCGTCTGTCATCACGTCTGTCGTCACGGCGACCGCCGTCACGCCCGCCACGGTTACCACCGGGACGACCACCACCCATCTTGAATTTCTCAAGATCAACTTCCTGTCCGGCCTGCTCCATGAGCCATGCCTTACGGGAAAGACGGATACGTCCGTTAGGCTGTACTTCAACAACCTTAACGGTGATTTCCTGTCCGAGCTGAACAACATCGGTAACTTCAGCGATGCGTTCAACATCGATCTGGGAGATGTGCAGCAGACCTTCAAGACCAGGAAGGATTTCAACAATCGCACCGATTTCGAGGATCTTTTTAACAGTACCCACGTAGTTCTTGCCCAGTTCTGCGGTCTGGTCGTAGTACTGAACCATTTCCACAGTTTTCTTGAGGGATTCAAGAGTGGGAGCGAAGATGGAAACTTTACCGGAATCTTCAATGTCGATGTCGGCTGAGGTTTCAGCAGTGATCGCTTTGATGTTTTTACCGCCGGGTCCGATGAGATCACGGATTTTCTCGGGGTTGATCTGCAGTACTTCCATCTGGGGAGCGTTAACAGAAAGTTCAGCTCTGGGCTCAGGCATGGTTTCCTTCATGTCATCAAGAATGATCTGACGGGCGTCTTTAGCCTGAGCAAGTGCTCTGCGCAGAACATCAGCGGGGATACCGCTGATCTTGATATCCATCTGGATTGCGGTAATGCCTTCTTCGGTACCGGCAACCTTGAAGTCCATATCGCCGAGAGCATCTTCATCACCGAGGATATCGGTAAGTACGAAGTACTCATCGCCTTCCTGGCAGAGACCCATGGCGATACCAGCAACAGGAGCGCTGATAGGTACACCAGCGTCCATAAGGGACAGGGTGGTACCGCATACGGTAGCCATGGAGGAAGAACCGTTGGAGTCCATAACCTCGGATACTACGCGCATGGTGAAGGGGAAATCTTCAGCCTTGGGCAGAACCGGACGCAGTGCGCGCTCAGCAAGTGTTCCGTGGCCGATTTCACGGCGGGAAGGAGCACGCAGGAATTTAGCTTCACCCACGCAGTACGGGGGGAAGTTGTAGTGCAGCATGAAACGCTTGGTGTCTTCACCGATCAGGGTTTCAAAGCGCTGCTCGTCACGGGTGGAACCCAGTGTGCAGACAGCGAGAGCGGAAGTCTCACCGCGGCGGAACAGGGCGGAACCGTGAGTCATGGGCAGGTTGCTCACTTCCATGGAAAGATTACGTACGGTGGTCAGGTCACGACCATCGATACGAACGCCCTGCTCAACAATGCGTTTGCGGACGATTTTCTTTTCGAGGTCAGCCATAGCATCGCCGACAGCTTTAGCTCTTTCGGGCTCTTCGGGGAATTTTTCCTCGATCATAGCCTTGGCGCTAGCTTTAACTTCAGACTTTGCAGCCTTACGATCCAGTTTGCCGGGAATGGTCAGAGCTTTGTCCAGATCAGCAGAGAAGTTCTCGGTTACGAGTGTGATAACTTCTTCGTCTTTTTCGGGCTCGGAAACTTCCAGCTTAGGGCGGCCTACTTTTTCGCGCAGAGCGTCCTGCAGGTCAAACATGGGAGCCATCTGCTCGTGACCCCATTCCAGTGCTTCAGCAATGGTGTTCTCAGACAGGAATTGGGAGCTACCTTCGACCATGATTACTGCGTCGCGGGTTGCGGCGAATACGAGGTTGAGGTCGGACTGCTCAGCAACACCTTTGTAGGTGGGGTAGAGTACGAACTCGTTATCCACAAGACCTACACGAGCAGCAGCAACAGGACCATTGAAAGGAAGGTCGGAGATGTGCAGGGCTGCGGATGCACCAGTCATTGCCAGTACATCGGGGTTGGTGTCGGTGTCAGCGGAAAGAACGGTTGCGATAACCTGAACTTCATCACGGTAAGCTTTGGGGAACATGGGGCGGATGGGGCGGTCCATAAGACGGGAAACAAGAGTTTCACGGTCGGAAGGACGACCTACTTCGCGGCGGAAGTAACCGCCGGGAATGCGACCCGCAGCGTAGGTTCTTTCAAGATAGTTACAGGTCAGCGGGAAAAAGTCGCGCGGACCGTCTGCAGGCATACCGACAGCAGTAACGAGAACAACGGTGCCGCCGGACTTAATCAGTACGGTTCCGTTGGTCTGGTTAGCCATACGTCCGGTTTCCAGTGTGATGTCGAGATTACCGACATGACCGGTTACGGAGGTGGGGGTAAAAGGTACTAACATTTAGATTCCTCTCTAAATAAGTTGATCGGAACCCGATGCTGTCCGAATTTTCCAGCCGGCTAAGGGAGGATTTCATTTCGGGGATGAACCCCTTCCTCAGCCAACTAAAAATTGTTGCAGGAGAGCACGGATTCCACTGTTGGATTCAATCTAACTAACTTCTATATGATGTGAAGTCAGATGGAAATACAATTGTGTGAATATTTATAAAAAAAGGGGAGGGTAAACCCTCCCCCGAAACTGCTTATTTGCGCAGACCAAGTCTTGCAATAAGATCACGGTAACGCTGAACGTCTTTGGACTTCAGGTACTTCAGGATGTTTCTGCGCTGGCCAACCATTTTCAGCAGGCCGGTGCGGGAGTGAAAATCCTTTTTGTGGGTCTTGAAGTGGTCGGTCAGGTATTTGATTCTTGCAGTAAGAAGAGCAACCTGTACTTCAGGGGAACCGGTGTCACCAGGCTTGGTCTGGTATTCTTCAATAACTTTTGCTTTTGCTTCAGCAGTCATAACCATAGCGTTATCCTCCAGTTCATGTCTAAAAACATGAACGATTAGTTTGTGCCGGAAGTTGAAATTCCCGCGGGGAATCAGCCCCACAGGCCGCGAAGAATTACCCAGAGAAGCTTGCCGTCGATCTGCTTTGTCTCCATAAGAGCCAGAGCTGTACCGTCGGATTCAAGGAACATAGCCCTTTCACCTTCGATAATTTCCTGATCAGCAGCAATATCCCCGACAGGTATCCTTGTTCCGTTCTTGATGGACTTGGACATGTTTTCCGAAACGGTAAACTTGTGCCAATGGGGCAGGGCATCCGCAAGTGGGATGATCCGTGCCTCAAATCCTTCAGGATCGGCAAGAACCTCATCGAGGTTGTGCGCTTCGCTCAGCCTGAAAGGCCGGCTTTCTTCACGCCTAAGTGATTCCATTACCGCGCCGCATCCGAGCCGCGACCCCAAGCTATGGACCAGGGAGCGAATGTAGGTGCCAGCAGAGCACCCAACCCGGAAACGGGCCATTGGCAGACTCACTTCCAGCGGTTCTGCATCAAATATCTCAATGCTCTTGATTTTGACCGGGGTTTCTTCCCCTTTTCTGGCCAGTTCATAGAGCGGTTTGCCATTATGCTTTGCAGCCGAATAGGCAGGAACTTCCTGACTAGTCAAGTCATTCCAGTGTAAAATTTCATTTTCCACCATTTTTTCTGTAATTTCAGAAATGTCTCCGGTGGATGTTTCAGTGCCCTGAATATCGTAAGTATCTGTAGTTCTGCCGATACTTAAACTACCAGTGTACACTTTATCATGTCCCAGCAGATAAGGCCCGAGTTTTGTGGCCTGACCGAGCATTACCAGCAGCACGCCCTCGGCTAGAGGATCAAGGGTGCCGGCATGGCCGATCTTGTATTGCTTCAGTTCACGTTTGATGGAATTGAGACAATCTGTAGAAGTTGGACCGCTGGGTTTATTGAGAACCAGAACACCATGTTTCTGGAACGGGCTTTTTTTAGGTTTTCTTCCCATATTCTAAAAACTTTAACTCATTACTTTATCACCGATAGCAGCGATAAGTCTTTCGCGCACGGTGTCAGGGGTGTTTTCAATAAGTCCGCCGCTGGCATTTTTGTGTCCGCCGCCTCCGAAGAGTGAAGCGACCACCTGAACATTATCACGGGATTGGGAACGCAGGCTGAATTTGTAGCGCATGGGACTGTCCTCGCGGATAAGCACTGCTACGCGTACGCCTTGAATGCGCAGGATGAAGCTTACCAATCCTTCGCAATCAGGGCCAGCTGCTCCTGCGTCATCGAGCATTTCCTGCGGGATGAAGAGAAGGGCGGTTTGTCCCTCATGATACATTTCAATTTTGCCCAACGCAGTGGCCCAGAGGTTTATGCGTTTCATAGTCCACTGGTTGCGGATTTTGGGTACGAACTCACCAAGGTCAAGACCGTAGCGAATAATGTCCGCTATGATTTCAAGGGTCTCTGGCTTGGTGTTGTTGTAGGTGAAAAATCCGGTGTCAGTGGCAATGGACAGGTAGATGGATTCACCTAGTTTGCCGGAAAGAGAAATTTTCAATTCTCTGGCAATAAGGGTGATCATTTCACCTACTGCCGGACGGTTGGTGTCCACCCAGTTAACCGCAGCAAAACCGGAATTACCCATGTGATGGTCGATGTTAATGGATTTTTCCGGATCAAGGGCGTTCATGAGTGTTTCGCCCATGCGCGGTGCATCGCCGCAATCGAGGACGATATACCAGCCGTCAAATCCCTTGGGGATTTCAGTAAGAATGGGGGAAGGAGTCTCGAACCAATCCATTGCTTCGGGCTTGCCGCTCTGATTATAAAGGCGGAAACGTTTGCCGAGCTTTTCAAGGATATAGCCCATAGCGGCAGTGGAGCCGAGGGCATCTCCGTCAGGATTGAAATGAGCTGCTACGAGAAAGTCGTCCTCTTCTTTAAGAATCCGACATATCTCTTTCAGTCGAGCTTCCATAAACCATCTCCTCAAGGAAGTTGTCGTGCACGAACCTGAGTTCGGGAATCTGGCGGACACGGATACGTTTGCTCAGTTTGCTGCGCATATAGCCCTTGGCTTTGTCCAGAGCTTTGACCGCAGCAGCAATTTTTTCCTTGTCCCCGGCCATGGTGAACATCACCTCGGCTATTTTATTATCTTTGTTCATACGTACTCCGCTGATGGAAACCATTTCCAGACGCGGGTCGCCGATCTCTTCGATGAGCATTGTGGCAATTTCGCGCATGATCTGGTCGCCCATTTTAACGGAGCGGCGTGATGTAGAAGTTTTCATATTGTTTACCTGTATTTCTAAAAAAATATTCCTGATCTAGCAGATCAGGAACTGAAAATTTCTGTTTCGCAATGAATCAATTCAGCCGGGGCCATGGCTTCGATCATTGCCAGAGCTTTGGACAAAGTTGATTCAACTTTGCGAGTTTCGTTGGCTACGGTCACTGCTGCGAGTATCAGCCTTTCATGTGAGTCCATTGCTTCAACTTCAGATACCGAGAGGTTGAATTTGTTTCGAAGCTTCTGCTTCAGGCTGAGGGATACCTTTCGTTTTCCCTTGAGTGATCTGTTTCCGTGCAGTCTGAATTCCAGTGACAGTACGCCGATAATCATATCTTCAAATTTTAAAAACAGGGACGGACCTAAGTCCGCCCCTGATTATTTCATTCTTATTCGAGAGTTCTTGCTACTTCGACAACCTGGAAGGCTTCAATTACATCGCCATCTTTAATGTCGTTGTATTTTTCAAGACCGACACCACACTCGTAGCCCTTGGCCACTTCCTTGGCGTCATCTTTGAAGCGCTTCAGGGAGGTCAGCGCACCGGTGTAGATAACTACGCCGTCACGCAGCAGACGAACCTGAGCATGTCTGGTCAGCTTGCCATCGACCACGTAACAACCGGCGATAACACCGACTTTGGGTACGGAGAAGGTCTGTTTGACTTCTGCCTGACCGAGGTACTCTTCCTTGATGTCCGGAGAGAGCATGCCGCCCATAGCGTCTTTGATTTCACCTACCAGCTTGTAGATGATGTCGTAGAAGCGGATTTCCACTTCTTCGCGCTCTGCGATTTCCTTGATCTTCACAGTCGGTCTTACGTTGAAGCCGATAATGATTGCCTGTGAAGCGGAAGCCAGCAGGATGTCGGATTCAGTGATCGCACCGGCACCGCCGTGGATAACTTCAACCTTGATCTCATCAGTAGCCAGTTTGGCAAGAGCTTCGTTAATAGCTTCAAGTGAACCCTGTACGTCTGCCTTAAGGACAACGTTGAGGGTCTGTGCATCCTGATCCGGCTTGGAGGCGAGGAAGGATTCAAGGGTAACCTTGGACTTACCTGCCAGCTCACGTTCGCGGTGCTTGAGTTTACGTTCCTGCGCAATGCGGCGGGCGACTTTGTCGTCAGCTACGCAGATAAACTCATCACCGGCTTCGGGGATGCCGTCAAAACCCTGAATCTCGACCGGGAAGGCCGGACCAGCAGTTTCAATTTTGCGACCGCGGTCATCAAACATTGCACGTACACGACCGTGATAGAGACCACATACAAAGGGATCACCCTGATTGATGGTACCTTCCTGAATGAGGACGGTTCCAACAGGACCACGACCCTTGTCGAGTTTTGCTTCAACGATGTTACCGCGAGCGCCCTTATCCGGGTTGGCTTTGAGTTCAAGAACTTCAGCCTGCAGCTGTACCATCTCAAGCAGGTTGTCGAGACCGGTTCTCTGTTTCGCTGAAACAGGAACGAACATGGTATCGCCGCCCCAGTCTTCAGGGACGAGGTCGAATTCTGCAAGTTCACGCTGTACGCGTTCGGGGTTTGCACCTTCTTTATCCATCTTGTTGACTGCAACAACGATGGGTACGCCTGCTGCCTTGGAGTGAGAGATAGCTTCACGGGTCTGATCCATGACGCCGTCATCAGCAGCTACAACAAGGATAACAATATCGGTAACCTGTGCTCCACGCATACGCATGGTGGTAAACGCTTCGTGACCGGGAGTATCGAGGAAAACGATCTCACCGCGGTCGGTGGAAACGTGGTACGCACCGATGTGCTGTGTGATACCGCCTGCTTCGCCGTCGGTAACCGCACTGTGGCGGATAGCATCCAGCAAGGATGTTTTACCGTGGTCAACGTGACCCATAATGGTAACGATGGGCGGACGGGGCTTGAGGTTCTCTTCCTTATCTGCCTCAGTTTTGGGCAGGAGCAGTTCCTCTTCGGAGTAGGATACGTTTTCAATTTCGTATTCAAACTCGGAAGCAAGCAGAGTCGCAGTATCAAGGTCAAGGGACTGGTTGATGGTCGCCATCACACCGAGACCGAAGAGGGCCTTGATGAGTTCCTGTGCCTTGAGTCCCATCTGATGGGCCATGTCGGAAAGACGGATAGCCTCGTTGAACTTGATTTTACGTTTTGCAGCCTTGAGAGGTTTCTGAACAACAGGAGTCTGTTCAACGCGGTTCTTGCCTTTCTTGCCTCTCTTCTTGCCGCGAAACTTGCTTTCGAGTTCTCTTTCCTGATCGTTCTTGCGATGATCTTTACCGAACTCAACTACGCGTCTATCTTTTTTGAATTTCTTCTTCTTGCTCTGATCATTGCCGGGAGCCGGAGCGCCTGGAACAGGTCTGCCTGCACCGCCACCGCCGCCGGGACGAGGACCTGCAGGTCTACCGCCACCGGGACCACCGGGACCGCCGGGACGACCACCACCGGGTCTTCCGCCGCCGGGACGACCTCCGCCGGGACGACCACCGGGTCTGTCTCCTTCGGTAGGACGACGCCTTGCTCCACCCGGACCTTCTGCTGCACGCTGTGCTGCCTGAAGGTTGGGATCAGGTCTGGAAATAATTTTTACTTTAGGCGCTTCAACTTCTTTTTTCTTCTTGCGCTTTTTCTTCTTAGGCTCGGCTTCTTTAGCTTTTTCGCTTTTTTCTTCTACTTTTTCAGCAGCTTTTTCTTTCGCTTCAGCAGCAGGCTTTTCTTCAGCCTTGCTTTCTTCTGCTTTAGCGGGTTTTTCAGCCGGAGCTTCAGCAACGGGTTCTTTTTCTTCAACAACCTTGGCGGCGGGGGGAGTTTCCACTTCGGGTGTTTTAGGTTCTTCTACTGCGGGGGCTTCTTCTTTTTTCTCAATGTCTTCAGGCTTGATAACTTTTACCATGGGCTTTTCGCTTTTAGCGGGAGCCTTTTTGGCAGGCTTTTTCTTTTCAGGAGCCTTTTCTTTTGCAGCTTCCTGTTTTTTCTCAGCAGGAGCTTCTTTCTTTTCTTCTTTTGCAGGAGCCTCTTTTGCAGTCTCCGCTTCTTCGGCTTTTGCTTTGCCGCGTCCGCCTTTACGACGGCGTACGATTACACCGGGCTGTACCTCGCGCTGTTCAACTTTGCCGGATTTACCGGAGAGTTCCTGACGGATGGTCTCAGCCTGTTCCGCATCAATGGTGGCTACAGTGCTTTTGGCCTGTACACCGATTTCGCGGAGTTTTTGAAGGATGTCTTTGGTATTGACCCCGAGCTCGGTGGCCAATTCCTTTACTTTGATTTTTGAAGCCATATGGTTCTACCCCCTGAAGTTCTTCTTCCGTGGCCGAAAAAATTTAAATCTTTCAAGGCATTTGTCATTGCCGCAGACGTAATAGCCACGGCCCTGCATTACCTTTTTCTCATCCGGAATAAGCTCGATGTCGGAAGCCCCCTTGCCCACAACGAACCTGAACAGTTCTTCTTTGGCAAAACGCTGCCTGCAAATGACACATGACCTTGTCGGTTCATGTTTTTCTGTGCTGTTCTTTCCGGTCAAATACAACTGCCTTTATTGAGTCTCCGGGGTTGCCCCCGGAGTTGATTATTCTTTGGATTCCTGTTCTTCGGATTCTTCGCCGTCGGTTTCTTCAACCGCTTCTTCTGTCTGTGAAGTTTCTTCAACCTGAGCTTCTGCTTCTACAGGAGCTTCGGTTTCAGTCTCTTCCACAGCATCTTCAGCGTCACCGATGCCAAGCAGCATGATTGCAGACTTCATGTCCGAGACCTTGGAAGGAGTCATGCCGGAAATGGACATGAGAATTTCCTCGGAAGCATTGGCAACCTGGCTGACGGTTTCAAATCCTGCGGAGAGGAAATTATCAACCGGAATTTCAGCAACACTTGCAAGCTGATCAAGGCCTTTGCTTGCGGCGTTCATTTCGCCGTAGCGGCTTTCAGTGAAGACATCAATCTTCCAACCCAGAAGTCTGGAAGCAAGCTTTACGTTCTGTCCCTTGCGGCCGATGGCAACGGTAAGCTGATCATCGGGAACGACAACTTCAAGAGTTTTCTCTTCTTCATCCACTGCAATTCTGGTGATTACAGCAGGGGAGAGAGCGTTCTGGGCATACATGGCGATGTCCTGACTCCAAACAACGATATCAATGCGTTCGCCGCGCAGTTCCTGAACAATGTTCTGGATGCGGGAGCCGCGGATACCGACGCATGCGCCTACAGGATCAACATCGCGGTCAAGAGAGTTAACTGCAACTTTGGCACGCAGTCCCGGATCACGGGCAACACCCATGATTTTGACGGTTGCATCGTCTACTTCGGGAACTTCTCTTTTGAAAAGTGCGGTCATGTAGTCAGGATGGGAGCGGGAAACAGTAATCTGGGGGCCGCGGGATTCTTTCTGTACATCAATGATGAAAGCTTGAACCCGGTCACCGCGCTTGTATCTTTCGCGGGGGATCTGTTCGCCCTTGGGCAGTACTGCTTCAGTGCGGCCGAGGTTGATGATCCAGCCGGTACGGTCGCGGCGCTGAATGATACCGCTGACAATTTCATGCATGCGGTTTTTGAATTCATCGTAGATGATTTCCTGTTCCGCATCACGCATGCGCTGGATGATAACCTGCTTCGCGGATTGTGCGGCGATCCTGCCCAGATCTTCGACTTTGAGTTTGAAACCCATTTCATCGTCAATCTGTACATTGGGATCGTGTTCTTTTGCTTCTTCGAGTGTGATCTCGCTGATTTCGTCTTCAACTTCTTCAGCAACTACCTTGAACTGGTAGACTTCGATTTCGCCAGCATCTTCATTGAAGTTAACTTCGATATCCATGGCGTCGCCATATTTGCGGGCCACTGAAGAACGTACCGCTTCTTCAAGGGTATCGATGAGCAGGTCTCTGTCGATCCCACGGTCCTTGCTGATCTGGTCAATCGCTTTTTTGAGTTCAGAACCCATATCGCTCCTCCGCTTCGGCACAATTTTCATGACACATGATCTGTGCCGACTAGCCGAATGACTGCCTTATTAATTTTATTTAAACTCGTGAATGAGTTTTGCTTTCTTTATTCTATCCCATTCGATTTTGATGGGATCTTCCTGATCTTCGAGCTTGAGCAGGAGCCCTTCCTCGTCGGTTTCCTGAAGGAGGCCTTTGAATTTCTTGCGGCCTTCGAGGGAGAAGACGAGGGCGATGTCGATTTTTTTGCCTACATAGGCGGACATCTGCTCCGGTTTGAAAAATTTTCTTTCCAGTCCGGGTGAGGAAACTTCAAGGACGTACGCACTGTCGATTACTTCTTCAACTTCGAGCATGAGACCTACGTCCCTGCTTACTTCTGCGCACTGATCAATGCTTACGCCATTTTCACTGTCGATATAAATGATGACAGCCGGACGGTTAGCGGAAGTTACTTCCACGCCCCAAAGGGTCAGCCCCATTGATTCAATGGTGGGCTCCACGAACTGGCTTACTTTTTTGGCTAATGAGCCTTGTTCCACGACTTACCCCGTGTATCTGGTTTTCAGGCGGACAAAATAAAAAAAAGTGGACCTGAAGAAGGCCCACCTCAGCATCTTAACCCAACGAAAGGTTGAAAAAATTGAGGCTGATGCGAATGTATGAGGTTTGCCTGAAACTTCAAAAGTCTAGATGTATGCCCGTTGGGAACACTGAGATACACCCGCACCGAGTTCAGCAACTTAGGCGTTACCCGAATCAATGTCAAGTCCTGAATGAGTGTTTGAAAGTGGGAAGCGGGAAGAGTTACTGGGACTTGCCCGGTTGCAGGTCTGTTGATGAGTATCATTATATTATAGTACTCGCAACCCGTTACCCTTTGACTTTAGCTTACCATGCAGGTAGATTTGACTTACCGTATAAAGGATATATTATTTTATTATAGGAACAGAATATTAACACAGGATAAAAAAATGCCGGTACTTACTGATAATATCGTTGCAGGGCCCGCAGGGCACGTGCAGGCAGCCCCGGCTGCTACTTTTAGTGCCGGTCCGGCAGGTTCTACCGTTCCCGGACCCGCAGGGCATGTGATCATAACCCCGGCTACGCAAGGTGTGCGCAGTCTTGATGCTACCATAGCTTTTGAGGCTGAAGATGCTACCATTGGTTACCAGAGTCCTGAAGTCACACAGGGAGTTGTTCCTGAAGTGACGGTTGGAGTGGTGGTTCATCTTTCTACCTGATAGTTAATCCGACTGATTGAATCTGTCCCGGTCAAGTGTATGCTTGGCCGGGATTTTTTTGTCTCCATGTCTTTTGGCCTGCACTTTGCAATAACTGGTGCAGCAACTAATGCGGAGTAAATCCTCTTTCAGGAGAAAAAGACATGCGATCCAGTATTTTCAGTGCCCTATTCGGGGCCATGTCCAACGAACACAGGATTGATATCAGCGCCAATAATTTGGCGAACGTCAATACTACCGGTTTTAAACGTGACAACTGCGCTTTTCAGGACACGTTTATCAGGTTTGCCCATGACTATGTGGCTGATGCCAAGCCATACCTCAGGGATAAAGACCAGCTTCCGGAAGCAAAAATTATGGCCCGTCCAAGACTTTCCGAAGAAGTGATCGACATGTCTCAGGGATCTTTCCAAAAAACCGGCAATCCCCTTGATCTAGCTATTCGCGGGGACGGTTTCTTCAAGGTTCAAAAGAACGGCGAAACTTTTCTTACCCGAAACGGTGTTTTTACCCTTTCATCTGAAGGAACCCTTGTCACTGAGCAGGGATATCCGGTCATGGCTAACGGCGGGGAGGTCAATCTACCACCGCGTTCCAGAGTAGCTGTCGATGGCGAAGGCGTGATCTTCGCGGACGGGCAGGAAGTCGGCAGGCTCGATTTTGTTCAGCCTGCGGATTATCGCGCCCTCAAAAAGGAAGGTGAAAACCTTTTTTCAAACGAAGGTGGAGAAGTTCCCGCAGAAGGTGAAGTTGCTCAAGGATACATTGAAAAATCAAATGTAGAAGTCGTGAATGAAATGGTTGCGATGATTGAATGTCAGCGCAGCTTTGAAATGTATCAGAAAATGATCACTACCACTGACCAGCTTGACCAGAAGGTCATTCAGCAGGTTGGCCGGGCAATGATGTAATAAATTAAAACAGGGGGATAAAATTATGATGCGTTCACTCTGGACAGCGGCCACAGGTATGGTTGCCCAGCAGACTCACATCGATGTTCTTTCCAACAACCTTGCCAACGTGAACACTCAGGGGTTCAAAAAAAGCAGGGTGGAATTTGAAGACCTCATGTACCAGACCATGCGAATCGCAGGTTCTGAGACCGAAGGCGGTAACAGACTGCCCACAGGTATGCAGATCGGTATGGGTGTAAAAGAGGTCAGCATCCACAAATTCTTTAGTCAGGGGTCTTTTGAAAGTACCGGTAACCCTCTCGATATCGCCATCGAAGGTAATGGTTTCTTTCTTGTAGATCGCAATGGCGAAGACGCTTACACACGTTCCGGTGCTTTTAAGCTCGACAGTGATGGACGTCTGGTCACCTCTAACGGTTATCCGCTTCAGCCTGAATTTACTGTGCCTGCCGAGGCTGTGAATGTGGTTGTTTCTGAAGACGGTCACATCGCCGCACTTGATAAGAACGGTACTGAACTTTCCAGTGCCGACATCACAATTTACGACTTTATCAACGAAGCCGGCTTGAATGCTGTAGGTAAAAACCTTTACGTGGAAACTGAAGCTTCCGGTGCAGCCATTCAGGGTACTCCGGGTGAAGATAACTTCGGTACTCTTGCTCAGGGGTATCTTGAAGGTTCCAACGTGGAGCTGGTTGATGAAATGGTAGGACTTATTGTCGGTCAGAGGGCTTACGAGACTAACTCCAAAGCCATCACTACTTCCGACTCCATGCTTCAGACCGCAATTAACGTTAAACGATAGTAACTAACTGACAGGACGGGTTTTATTATGACTAAGGCAGGTTTTATCAACATGTTTCGCAAGGGTGCATTGATGCTTCTGATTGCTGTGCTGTTGGCTTCTTTTGCGGCCGACCCGGCAACAGCCTCAAAGGAAAACACCGACTGGCGGATCAAGATCAAGTCTGCCGCTGTGGTTAATGGTCCACGGGTTACTCTCGGTGATATTGCCGATTTTTATGGTGATCTTCCTGCGCAGACCAAAGCTGACCTTTCCGCAGTGGAGCTTTGGAATGCCCCGGCCCGTAGTCGTAAGCCTGTCAGGGTGAACCGAAATAAGTTGCGGGTTATTTTGCAGCATTATCTTGGTGAGCTGGTACGTAATTGCATCATCCCGTCTACTCTGACCATGCAATCGGGCGGCAAAGTGATGTCGCAGGAGCAATTGCAGAGGGCAGTTGTCAAAGTCTTGACCCCACAGGCAGAAGCCATGAACGGCGATTACAAGTTCAGGGATTTCAAGTTACCCCCCTATCTGTTTTTTAAAGATTCCATGGATAGTTTGAGGGTCCATATCCCCCGGGCCCTTGAACCGGGAAGCAATAGTTTCAGAATGGAAGTGGTCAGCGTGGACGGAAAAGTTATACGCAGATTGGCCGGCTCCCTGTTTGTAGATCTTTGGAAACCTGTTCCCTGCCCCGTTCGCCCCATTAACCGCAAGGAATTGGTTACACCTGATCTGATCACCTGGAAGAGCAAGAATATGGCGCACTTGGGTAATCAGGTATGGGATGGTAAAGGCGGGCCGTGGCGGGTTAAGGTTCCAGTGGGAACCGGACAGCCGATCATGCGTTCGTCCATTGAACCGGCTCCGGTTATTGCCAGAGGTGACAAGGTTACCCTGATGTTCAGAGGTAAGAATTTGAAGCTCACCGTCCCTGTGGAGGCTCTTGAGGATGCCGGGGTTGGTCAGAATATCACGGTACGTAATTTGCAAAGTAAGCGTAAGGTTGTAGCGACCGTCGTCAACGCCCAAACCGTTCAGGTTAAGTAATTAAGCGGAGGAATGAATAAAATGAAAAAAACAACACTGGCAACTATGCTTCTTTTAGCCATTTGTGCCGGGTGCTCACCTGTTAAGCAGGCTCCGACACCCATGCCGGTTATGACTCCGCCCGCTCAATACGAACCCGAACCTATGAATAACCCCGGTTCATTGTTTGCTGCCTCTGATTCTGAATATCTTTTTGACGATAACAGAGCCAGACGAATCGGTGATATCGTGGTTGTCACAGTTTCTGAAACAAGTAAGGGTAAGCATACTTCAGATTCAAAGGCAGAGAAGAAAAATGATACCAGCCTTGCCGTTACAAATTTCAGTGCCGGTCTTGCTACAGCAGTCGATCCCTTTAATATGAAAGGTGGTGCCGGTGATACTCCGCTGATCGGTTCTGCTACCTCAAATAAATTTTCAAGCACCGGTGAGACCAAGAACGAGTCAACTCTCACCGCTTCTGTTGCATGCAGGGTAGTCCGGATTCTTCCGGGCAATGTCATGCAGGTGGAAGGTGCGCGTCAGGTACGTATCAATGATGAAACTCAGGTTCTGGTCGTGCGCGGGCTGCTTCGCCACCGCGACATAGGACCCAGTAATACCGTGGCATCCAACTATCTGGCCGATGCCCATATCGAAGTCTATGGCCGGGGCATTCTTGCTGACAAGCAGAGACCCGGATGGCTTTCCAGAATTCTTGATAATGTATGGCCCTTCTAATCTCAGGGCATAGTTAATAAGGTTTTATAAGAGTTACAGTGATCAATGGAGGGAAGGATGAAATTCACTAACAGGATGAACAGAATGACAGCAGGGCTTGCGGCAGCCGTATTGCTCCTGTTCATCGTACTCATGAGTGCCCAGTCTGCTGAAGCGGTCAGGTTGAAGGATATTTCATCCTTCAGCGGCGTTCGTGACAACGATCTGGTCGGTTACGGTCTGGTTGTAGGTCTCTCGGGAACGGGTGACGGAACCAACTCCGCATTCACAATCACCTCCATGATCAACATGCTGGAAAAAATGGGTGTTCAGGTTGACCGTGCTTCGATCAAGCCTAAGAACGTTGCCGCAGTTATGGTTACCGCCAAGATGCCTGTTTCCGCTAAGCCCGGTGCACCGCTGGATGTTACTGTTTCGTCTATCGGGGACAGTAAATCTCTCTTTGGCGGCGTGCTTTTGATGACTCCGCTTAAAGGTATCGATGGTAAGGTTTATGCCCTTGCTCAGGGTGCTTTGACTGTCGGCGGTTTTTCAGCAAGCGGTGAAGCTGCCACAGCGTCCAAGAACGTTGTTACCGTGGCCCGCATTCCTTCCGGGGCCACAATTGAACGTTCCGTGCCTTTTGACTTCAATCGTCAGCAGAAGATTACCATTAACCTCGGTGTTTCCGATTTTGGCACCACCATGCAGGTAGTGAAGAGGATTAATGGTGTGGTCGGCGGTTCTTATGCCAGCGCTGTTGATGCTTCTACTGTAGATCTTGCTATTCCCGAACATTTCCGGGGCAATATGGTTCCGCTCATGGCAGCGCTTGAAAACCTTGAAATTGCGCCCGATACCAAGGCCAAGGTCGTGGTTGACGAAAAGACCGGAACAGTTGTTCTTGGACGTAATGTCCGCCTGACCAAGGTCGCCATCGCTCACGGTAACCTGCAGGTTGTTATTGCTGAAGGTGCAGACGTAAGTCAGCCCGGTCCTTTTGCTCCTGAGGGTGCTGAGACTGTGACAACGCCTGAGACTGAGCTTGCGGTTGAGGAAGACAACAACAGGCTGATGCTTGTTGAGGGTGCGACTCTGCAAGAACTGGTTGACGGTTTGAATGCCATCGGCGCAACCCCGCGTGACCTTATCTCCATCCTGAGAACGATGAAGGTTGCCGGAGCCCTGCATGCAGAGCTTGAGGTTATCTAAACTGTAATAATTCAGTTGATCGAAATAGATTCTTGAAAAGCCCGGCAGGTTACTGCCGGGCTTTTTTATTAACCGGCGTGGGGATTGGCTTTTTAATGGTAAAACGTTTGTACTGGTTGGGCCAGAGGTTACATATCTTAGTAATAATAAAAAGTGTGCTATCAAGAATTCCTTTTTTATAAAACGTTTGTTCGGAGCATAGAACACATGAAAAAAAAGAATTTTTTATCCAGATACTTAGCAGTAAAGTATATAGGATGCGTACTGCTGGTAATTACGCTTTTTTCTTCAGGATTCGGTTTTTATCTACATCGTAATCTGGTTCAGGAGGAGCTGGAAACTGATAGGGCTGAGAGTACGGCTACACTGAATACTCTTTCAATGGCTCTTACTGATTGGATTCAGAGTCAGGTTAGTCTTGCCAAGCTGATCGCCAACACCCAGTCTGTTGTACAAGCCTGTTCCTACCCTGAAAATGAAGATATTGTATCTGAGGCACAAAGGTTTTTGCAAACTATCCATGATCGTTATGGATTTTATGAAAATATACCTCTGGCTCTGCATAAGGCTGATGATTCTCTGCTGGAGATTGAGGTTAATGGACAGCCGCGCAGGATTTCGGACGGTCAATTTTTTGTAGATACGGTAGATGGAAAGACCATCGGCAAGTGCAGTCCTCAGATGAGTTTTATCAAGGCCTCACGCGAAGGTAAGGATTACTTTATCAGTCAGGTTTACCCCAGCCTGCTTCGCGGTAATCCCATCTTTGTAATTGCAGCGCCTGTTTACAATAGGGGAAAACATGTCGGGACAGTTATTCTTGCCCCCCAGATGAACTATTTTACCGATATGTTCATTAAAAAGATTCGTATGGGTGAAAGAGGAAGAGTCTTTTTCAGTGATGACCGCAATATGTTTATTGCACACCCTGATCCGGATCTGATCCTGAAAAAAGAATTAGGGGATCATACGCAATATCTTCAGAACATAACTGATGGAAAAGAAGACTTCTTTTCTACAGCAGGAACAGGGGAAGATTTTCGCTATCTTTCCATGCATGTTGATATCCCATCCCAAAATATATTGCATGAATGGTTTTTGACTGTTGCACAGCCAAGGGCTGAAATAGAAGCCGGAGCTAATGGGATTCTCCAAAAACTTTATTGGTCCGGTGCCTTGTTGATCTTTATGATCGGGCTGGTCTTATTCGGCTTAAACCGCTGGCTGGTTACTTGTCCGCTGGCGAGGGTTGTGTCTTACGCAAAGAGTATTGAACAGGGTGATTTTAACGCCGAGCTCTCTTTGGAGCGTTCCGATGAATTCGGCGTGCTTGCGGACAGCCTTAGAAATATGACTGTTACTATCCTTGGCCAATTACAGACTGAGATGGATTTATTCAAAGGTATCCTTGCAGGGATTCAGAATCCCTTTGCCGTGGTTGACCCGCAGATGCGTTTGATTAATTGCAGTGACAGTATGATCAGGACAACCGGAAGAATTGGCAAGTCTGATGATTTTCAGGGCTGGAATATCTCAAAGTTCTTTTTTAATGATGCCAATCGTCCTGTTCTTTTGAGCGAAGTGTTCAAAGATGGGAAAGCCAGAAACAAAGTGCCGTTTGCGTATACAAATCCCAACGGTAAATCCTTTGAGATGCTGATTGATGTCGTCCTTGTGCGTAGTGATAAGGGCGAAGTGCTGGGAGGAATTACTTTCTGGAATGATATCACTGAACTCAAATCCCAGCAAAAGGCCATCGAAGAGCAGAAGGACCGGATCGAACAGGCTGCAGTAGAGGCGGAGCAGTTATCCGGTACAACTTCAAAGTCTTTGCAGTCACTTATAAGTGATGTTGCCGATTCTAGTAAAATGACTTCCGAACAGGAAGCGTGTCTGCTGGAAACTGTAACTGCTATTGATGAACTCAGTTCGACCATTCAGGAAGTCGCCCAGAATGCCTCTCTGACCGCTCAAAATGCTGAAGGAACTAAGGAGCAGGCTGTCAATGGAGTGCATGTTGCTGAGGAAACAATATCTTCTATTCATTCCGTAAGAGAGCTTGTTTCTTCCACCCAAGAGGATTTGAAAACTTTGGGTCATCAAGCAGATGCGATCGGTGATGTAATGAAGATCATTAATGACATTGCAGACCAGACCAACCTGCTGGCATTGAATGCAGCTATCGAGGCTGCCCGTGCGGGAGAAGCTGGACGCGGATTCTCAGTTGTGGCGGATGAAGTTCGCAAATTGGCTGAAAAAACAATTGATGCCACCGGCGAGGTGGAAGGGGCTATCGGAGCTATCCAAAGTAATTCTCGCCAATGTTTTCGATCAATCTCCAATGTGGAAGCTGAAGTGACCACAAGTGTGGAAAATGTTCAGAAAACGGATGTAGCTTTCAAGAAGATTGCTGAGCTGGCTGAGGTTACCAGTGACATGATCACCGGCATAGCAACAGCCACAGATCAACAGTCGGCTGCAACCGAGCAGATTGCTAAAACGGCAGGTGAGGTAAGGTTTATGGCCGAAGAAACCAATGCGGTCATGACGCGATCGGATGGCAGCGTACGGCAACTGCAAAAAGCCTTTAAACAACTAAACGACATAATAATTTCCATGCATTAATCCAAGGGCCGCTTTCTTAAATGAGAGCGGCCCTTTTCATATGGAGAAGATTTCCGGCTAGTCAAAGTGCTGACTTTATGGGTGATAATAAAAGAAAAATTGATGTTTCATGTCTTTTTTGAAGTCTTAAGCTTATTAATCTCAGTGACTTATGTGTGACGGTATGCAATTTGCTTCTTAGGTTTCAAAGTGGTCTCAGGCGCATTTATGCCCGAGTCCGTGCATGAACTGGAGGAAGTAAAGAATGATAGACAGCACAATGAACACAGCTACCGCGCAAGCCAATGCTGAAAGCAAAGAATTGCAGGGCTTCAAGCGTAAACTTACCAGTCTGAATGACCGTCTTTCCGGTGGAAAGGATCAGGAAGCGGCTTTGCGGGATGCCTGCAAGAAGTTCGAAGCGGTCTTCATGGGTAAGATCTGGCAGCAGATGCGTAAGAACGTTCCTAAAGGCGGCTATCTGACCAACAGGTATGAGCAGCAGTACACTTCCATGTTTGATAAGGATTTTTCCGAAAAACTGGCAGAGGGCGGTGGTATCGGACTGGGGGATATGCTTTATGATCAGTTGCGCGCCAAACTCGAAAATGCCAGCAAATCAACCCTGCCGGGAACTGGAAACTCAACAGCCTTAAAGACCCTTGATGAAGTAGGGCGTAAGGGTTCAGTTCATGGAACCCGTCTGGCATCAATTAATAAGGGGGAAAATGACGGGCTGCCTGGAATTCCTTTGCCTAAGCCCGGTATTCCTCTCGAAGATGATGATTTCAGCATGGGCCAACGCGTAGAGCGTCAGATTGCCCGTGAGAATTCTTCAAATTCAGCTGCGCCGAGTCCCATGAGCCGGACAGAAGCTATGGCTAAGATTGAAGAACTGGCCCGGAAGATTGAGCAGGAACATGACACAAAAGTTTATGTGCAGGGTGTGACTGCTGAAGAAATTGGCAAGAAACTTGCTGGTATATAAGCAAGGTTTTGTTAAGAAATCTTAGATAAAGATAAAAAACATTAAATATCAGGTTATTAAGTAGGGAGGAGAGGGAAATGATAAAACTTATACAGGCAAATCTTGACAGACAGTCAAAGGCAGTCTTGTTGCTCTCCATGCTTCTTCAGGAAGAATTTTCCCTGCTTATGAACAAAGACCCGCACGGAGTCACCGGAGTCGAACTGGTAATTCAGGAGCTTATGAGACAGATTTCCGCTGAGCGCATGTCCATGAGATCTTTCGTTCAAAAATTTGACCCGTCCGCACAGCGTCTCGGTCAGATTCTTCCTGCCATCGAGGATGGTCAGCGCAAGGAAATTGAAAAGCTTCTCTCCAAGATTGATGAGCTCGAACAGAAGTGCGGTGTTCAGGCTACCAAGAATCATCAGCTGGCCCAGGCCCTGCTTGAGCAATCTTCTTCCATGCTGGATTTCCTGCACAGGGAAATTACTCCCAAGGAAAAGAATGTTTATTCTGCACGCGGTCGTTATGCTAATCCCAAGCCTCAGGCTTCATTAATTAACGGGAGGCTCTAATGCCCGGTGTTAATTCTCTTCTGAATCTGGGCACAGGGGCCCTTTTTGCTTCTCAGTCGGCGATTTCCGTAACCGGTGACAACATTTCCAATGTTAACACCGAAGGATACTCCCGCCGCAAGGTCCGTCTCGAAGAACGGGTCAGCATCAACTACAATCCGGGCCAGCTTGGTACCGGTGTACGTGCTGCTGAAGTTTACCGTAATTTCGACCAGTTCGTAGAGAATAGCTATAACGACAAAGCTACCATGCGCGAGCGTTGGGATACTCTTTACAGTACTTTGAGCAGTGTTGAATCCCTTTTTAACGAATCAAAGGGATACGGGCTGAACTCCAGTCTGACTAAATTTTTTAATGACTGGCAGGATCTCAGTCAGCGTCCCAATGATGCTGCTTCCCGCCAGCAGTTGCTTAGTGATACCACCAACCTTGTCAACTCGCTGCACAGTATGCAGGATGACATGACCCGCTATCAGCAGCAGGTTGAGGATTACATCAAGCAGGATGTGACCAAGGCTAATGATATCATGCAGCGTATCGCTGAGATCAACCAGCGTATCAACGTGGATCAGGTTGAAGGTCAGAACAATCCTAACGCCCTTTATGATGAAAGAGCCACTTTGGTTCGTGAACTTTCCGAGATCATGGATACAAAAATGATCGATAATGGAAAGGGCAACATTACCATTACCACCGGAGCAGGACAGACTTTGGTGGACGGCGATAAGCATTTCAGCCTTTCTTACGATGGACCGCAGAGCCAGAATAACCTGACCCCGGCTTCAAATTTTGACGGTAAAGCTTATTTCGCCGGATCAAGTGAGTTTGAATACACTCTGGAATGTGTAACCGCAGGCGGTATGGGTACTGCTGAGTATCGCGTATCTCTCGATGGCGGAACCACATGGCTTAAGAACGATGATGGTACTGTAAAAACTTTTACTGCCAACGCAGAATCCGGCGCCATTCAGGTTGATGATCTGCAGATCTGGTTCGGAACAGGTTCTGATCCTTCCACAGCACCTGCCACCAACATGTCGGTGGGCGATAAATTCAACATCGTTCCCAAGAGTGCTCTGTACTGGGTTGAGAATACCTCTACCAGAGAAAACATCACCCCGCAGATCAACTTTGCAGGACAGGATAACACCAGAAGGGTTACCGGTGGTTCACTGGCAGGTCTGTTTAACTTCCGTGATAACGCGGTAGGCAGATACAAAGAGCGCATGGATGCACTTACCAATGAGCTCGTCTGGCAGACTAACCGTATCCACTCACAGGGAGCAGGGCTCAAGGCTCACACTTCTCTTGAAGGTACCTACGCCGTTAATACTGATACCGCCGCTTTGGGCAGCGGCTCCTCTGGGCTTCCATTCGCTGACAGGCTTCAGTCCGGAAACTCACTGATGTATTTCTATAATTCTTCCACCGGTGCCTTGGAATCTTCCGGGCAGATTGATTTCAGCTCCATAGCTCCTCCGGGCGTACAGAATTTCGATCCTTCTGTTCATAGTCTTGAGGATGTTGAAGCTGCCATTGATGCATCTTTCGGAACATATGTTGATGCATCAATTGTTAACCACAAGCTGCATATCACCGCAAAGGACGGTTATAATTTCCAGATGGGAACCGATACCTCCGGTTTATATGCGGCTCTTGGATTGAATACCTATTTCAGCGGTTCTCAGGCCTCTGATATCGCGGTGAACGGCGGAGTTAACGGAGATATTGATTTCATCAATGCCGGACATGTAAACGGCGCAGGCGAATTCAACTCCGGCGATAACACCAATGCCATCAAAATGAAGCAGATGGGTATGACCGATCTGGACATAACCACCGCTTTTGACGGTACCACCAAACAGACTTTAATTGAATATTACGACGGTACTGTAGCGGTGGTAGGTGCCGATACCGGAACCGCCAAGTTTAATAAAAATTTTCAGGAAACACTTGCATCCGACCTTAACGAGAAGCAGCAGTCTGTATCGGGTGTAAATATTGATGAAGAAATGAGTAACCTGATCAAATACCAGCACTCATACACTGCTGCTGCAAAGCTGATCACAACCGCTGACCAGATGCTTCAGACCCTTCTGGGAATGAAGAACTAAGGTTTAAAAGGCTGAGGGAGAAAGGCTATGAGAGTATCACAGCAAATGCTTTTTAACACTTATGTGTCCAATATGAATAGATCGCTGACCGATTTGGTAGACAGCAATATTCAGGCACAGACTCAGAAGAAGGTGAATAGGCCTTCGGATGATCCTGTGGGCATGGCTCGTATTCTCGACCATCGTGAAACCCTTGCTACTGTAAAGCAGTACCGGGATAACATTGATACTGCAAAGGGTTGGCTTTCCCTCTCGGATACTACCCTGACTCAGGTTTCAACAATCATTACCCGCGCCAAGGGGCTGGCCGAGCAGGGTGCTTCCGGTACTATTACCGCTGATAACAGGGAACAGATCAGTTACGAAGCACGGCAGCTTTTTCAGCAGTTGGTATCCCTTGCCAACACCGAATACGAAGGTAAGAGTATTTATGCCGGGCACAAGGTTGAGGAAAATGCCTTTGCTGAAAAGCTCTGGATGACTACCAATGATTCCAATGTTTCCTCACGAAATTTCACTATCACCGGTAGCGCGGATAAAACCATAGTTGTCCAATTTCTTGATTCAGGTGATATCGGTGGCGGTGCGGACCTTGATTACCGTTATTCAAAGGACGGCGGAAAGACTTTCACCACCAAGACTCTTGCGGCCGGTAATACCAGTTTGGACTTTGACGGCGTTACCATGGATTTTGATCTGGGTACTCCTGCTGTCAATATACCGGTACAAGCTAATGCTGCTGATAATACCAACGACGCTTCCGGTACCTGGATGTGGGTGCGTCCTACTGCTCAGTATATGGGCGATGATGCGGATGGTATCAATGTAGTAGGAATGAATACCAACCTGAACGGTCCGTTGAATCAGGCTGAAGGTGATTTTAATAAGGATGTGGTTGTACGCATTGACAATACTACCGATCTGGCCAGCCAGATAGAATATTCCTACAGTCTTGATGGCGGTGTCAGCTGGGTTGGCGGTAATGTTAAGCCTGCTGACGGGATTACTTCCAATGCCGTACTGACCATCCCCGGCGGAACTTTGACCATCCATTCAAATGGTGGTGCCAATGCCTTGGCATCCGGTGCACAGTTCCTCGTTCATCCTGATACTGCGGCAATGGATGTCCAGATTCAGGAAAATGAATTTGTACGCATCAACGATGTAGGTAAAGATATTTTCGGTGGTGTTTATCAGCAGCCCGGAGCAACCGGAGCCAGCGTTGTTTTTAACAATAACAGTACGTATACTGGTGACGGGAGTTCGCCCACACAAAACCTGCTTGAAACAATGGGGAACCTTGTTGCCTTTCTGGAAACCAACAACCAGAGCGGCGTGCAGGAATGCCTTGAAAGTTTGAATTTATCCCAGAAGCATGTGCTGACCAAGGCTGCTGATGTCGGTGGCAGGGAAAATAGACTGGCTGTTGCGGATCAGGTTCTCTCCAGTCTCGAATTGAACGAGAAGGACCGTATTTCGCATATTGAGGATGTGGATGTTGGAGAACTTATGACCAAACTTTCCCAGCAGCAGATCGTCTATGAAGCCGTATTGAAGAGTTCCTCCATGATCATGAAGATGAACCTGCTCAATTATGTTTAAGAAATTTATTTAAATGTAGATAGTTGTGCTTGCCCGCAGGGGCTTTCTTGCGCTACTACTTATCCAGTGCTGAAAATATTTTCCATGGTGGCGGATGTTTTCAATCAAAGCAGAAACAGTCCAAAAGGATTATTTACACACATATTGATATGCTTATTCTGACCCGGAGACCGGGGGAAGCCCTTTACCTGGATGACAATATAAAGATCACGGTATTAAGCGTGCAAGGCCGGCAGGTTAAGCTAGGTCTTGAGATACCGGCTGAGACTACTGTCTATAGGGAAGAGGTTTACCTCAAGATTAAAGAACAGAACCGTTTGGCGCTTGAAAACACAGAGCAGGATCTTCTTGCTGCGACCGAGTTATGGCAAAAGAAAGAAAAAAAATAATCAGGACCCGTATCGGGGAAAGAGAAATTACCAATGAAGGTATCATCTACTTTTCCCGTGGATTGATCGGCTTTGACGATAAGAGGGATTTCGCATTAATCCAGCTTAGCGAGAATTCTCCGTTTCTCCTGCTGCAGAGTCTCGAAGATCCGGCCCTTGGTTTGCTGGTGGCTGATCCCTACAGCTTCATGGACGACTATGAAGTCCGTTTAAGTGAAGCAGAGAAAAGAATTTTAAGAGTGGAAAATGTCCGCCAGCTTGCAGTGCTGGTTACGGTTACTATTCCTCCGGGAAGACCTGATGAAACCACCCTTAACCTTGGCGGTCCCATTGTGATCAACTCCGAGGCTAAGCGCGGAATGCAGGTCCCGCAGGTGGATTCCAAATATCCGACACACTTCCGCCCGGCGAACGATGATCCTTCGTAGTTTCGTGGCATAAAATAAATGTCATTTTAGTTTATGCTTACCAAATTAAATTTTTAATTTGGTGTGCTCGAAAACGCAGGCGTTGCCGGGTCAGCGGTGCGGGATAAATCCCATATATTTAGTCATCAAAGCGGTGGAGTCCTTATTAGGATTTCACCGTTTTTACTTTAAGAAATCAACTTCATCGCGCACAAGGTTCATGGCCGTCTTACGAATGTCCGGCTTATATGTACCTGAGCGTACCTGTTCCCTGAGTTCTCTCACCTTATGTTCTCTGGTGTCCGGGCTTTCGGTGGCAGTCTGCCGAGCTGCGCCGAGCAGTCTTGCCTGAGACGAGACATTTACAACGTCCCGGCTGGGAGCGGAACTTTGCTGCTGAGCCTGAGTCTTGTCCGCAGCGTTGTTCACCCGGTTGTCAGAGTAGGCCTTGAGAGGGGTCTGGCTATACTGGTTAATCTTCATAATCCCCTCCGGGGTTACCAAATTTACAATAGATTGAGTTTATGCAGAGCGGCCAGCATCAGAGCATGGTCCGGTCAACCTTGTCCAGTGTGATTTCCCATAGGCGGTTCATTACCTGCGCCTTTTCATCGCGCGGCAGATCTCGAACACCTTCGGGCGTTTCTTTTAGAACTTGCACATCGCTTCCATCGAGAGGATACTCGAAAAAGTAGCGATCACCGAAATCAAGTTCCAGCTGTTCTAATATATCGGACACTACCGGATTTTCATTACCCGAGACGATGAGATTTTCGATAATTTCCCGGGAAACTTTTTCCACAAGCTCGCGACGCCTTGCCTGCCGTGAAATAGTAACCGTGTCAGGAGACTCGGACCTTTTCAGGGCACGCCTGAATCGGGCCAGTCGCTTGGCACTGGTCAGCTGCTTTCCATAAGTTCGCAGCATATTACGTATTTCTGCAGGGTTGTTAGCCACGGTACATAATCCTCCTCATACCCTTTATCGGTCGGTTCCTATATAATCTTTAGGGTAATTTAATAAAAAAAATGAAAAATATTTTTATATCTTTTACAGTGAGTTATGGTTTTATGTGGAAGATACATTAAAATTTGACTTAAAAAAATGGATGGCGGCAAATAATAATCTTCTTTATTTTTTGGAGCAGCAAACAGTTGAATCTTGGGCTTCTTTCTAATAGGAGAGTTATCTATGTCAGATAGTCAAGGTTCTGTTTTAATTGTCACCAAGTCCGGCGGAGGTGCCGCGGCTGAGCTGGGTGGAGAAATTGCCCGCTGGCTCAGTCTGCGTGGCGTTGATTCCGATATTGTAGAACACCCATATCCTCCGGCAAGGATCAATGTTTCCGCATACCGGGAAAATACCATGCTGGTCTTGGTTCTCGGAGGTGATGGCACATTTATCAGTGTTGCCGGAAATGTCATCGACTGGGAAGTCCCTGTACTGGGTATCAACCATGGCCGGGTGGGATTTCTTGCCGAGGTCCTTCCTGAGGACTGGGAAACCGCATTGGAAAGGTTTTTCAGCAATGAGCTGGATCTTTCTCCCCGGACCGCATTTGATTATGAAGTCCAGCGTGGAAATGGCATTGTGGCGCGTGGAGTAGCTATTAACGATCTGGTTATTTCTCGTGGCGCAGTTGCCAGAATCATTTCCCTCGATATCGGCCAGAAGGGTCAGTGGATTAAGAACCTGCGTGCAGATGGACTTATAGTTTCCACTGCAACAGGGTCTACCGCTTACAACGTTTCTGCCGGGGGGCCTTTGGTGCATCCAGAGCTTGCCGCCATGTGTGTGACTCCGGTTTGTCCCTTCTTAAATGGTATCCGGCCTATGGTTCTGCCTGTTGATACACCGCTAACTATTGATATCGGGGAGACATCCGGTGATGTTTACCTTACCGAAGACGGACGTGTCCCTTATCCCTTGAGTGTGGGGTATCGGGTGATAATTTCAAAACACAAGAAAGATCTCATGCTGGCCCGCATACGCAGCAATACTTTTTTTGAAAAATTGAGAAGCAAAGGCTTTCTCACGGAGTAACCCATAAGTGAGCATTCTGCCTGATTTTACATCCATTAAAGATCTTAAATACGGAGAAGATTCGGTCTTTGACGCTTGGCTTCTCCATTTCATGACAGCCAACCATCTGGAAAGTATTATTGATCCGGTCAAAAACGCATCCCCGGAACAATTGCGTTTTATGGTTGCCCTAGATGATAATCAGGTTTTTGCCCCCTGTTCGGACTGGCAATTTAACAGATTAGTCACCCCCGGGTTGGAGTCAGACCTTCTGGATGTTTATATTTTCGTCTGGCGTTCCTTGGTTAAATTGGTCAAAAACCACGTCTCCGATCGCTATCAGCGCAGGCTGATTCTCAATCTTTGCCGCCACAAGTTCAGGCAGGCCCTCGATTCATCCATCATGATTCCTTTGCGCCTGCTTAAGAATATGATCACCATTTTTCTTTCCCGAAGTGGACTGGATGATCCTTATCGCAATCGTAAGGAATTACTGTTCAGTCGGGGCAAAGCATTTGTTGAAAGTGATTTTTTCAGGCAGTCCATGGAATCCTGCCCTTACCCCGCGCTTGACTGCGAAAGTCTTGCAGAAATGCGCTTTGAGCTGGATATGATCGAACTGGAGCGGATTTTTCGCCTTTCCAGTCTGCCCGATCAGTGGAGTCAGGCTTTGTTCGGAGAGGATTATAAAATTTTCTCACAGATGTACTCCCGGGACAAAGTTGATTTTACTCCGGTGCGTAATGTTTTCCACGGAACAGAAGGCGGGTTGAAAATCCTGTTCATACCGGATGAAACCGGTGGTTTGATGGCTGACCTGCTGATGATCAAGTCCCTGTTGCGTCAGGGACATAGTGTTATTCTCGCGTTGAAGGAAGGTTTCTGGTTTGATTCACCGACCTTCTGGGATCGTGAAAGTAACCTCCTGCTGGCCGAGGCTCTAAAGGATGCCTTGTTCATTTCCGAGGAGAGGATTTCCAAAAACGATCTTCTTTCGAGTCTGAGAGAGAACCCGTTTGTTGTTATTTCCGATGGCACAAGGGAACGTCTGAACTTGATCCGTTGCAGTGTTACTTTCGCCCGTGCATGGAAGGAATCTGATCTGATTATCGCCAAGGGCTGGGGTAACAGACGCAGACTCATCGGTAACAGCAATCTTTTCACTCGCGATATCATCTGTTTTTACCGCAACCTTGAAGGAGAGTTTAAGCTTGAATTCAAGGCTAAGTCTTCCAAAGTTAATAAATTTACTGAAGCTGGTATTTCCGCCAAGGCAAATGAAATTATTGCGGAGATGCAGCAGGCCCGCAGTGAACGCAAGGCCGTTATGTTTTACAGTGCTATCGTGGGCAGTATCCCCGGTCAGGTCGATACTGCCATCAAAGTACTGAATACCTTTGTGGGCCATCTGCGGGATAGGCTTGCCGATACCTACATCATTAACCCTGCTGAGCACTTCGAAGAAGGAATGGACGCTGATGACCTCATGTTCATGTGGGAAAAGGTCCAGCGCAGCGGTTTTATTACCATTTGGCGTTTCCAGACTTATGCTGATATCGAGAAAAGCTTTGAATTAATGGGCGAACGAGTTCCCCCGGTATGGGCGGGCAAGGATGCCACCTATTCCACTGGATGCACTAAGGAAATGCACATTGCTCAGGATGTTCAGAAGCGTCACCGTGAATTGCAGATTATCGGCCCCGGTTCAGATAAATTCCTTAGAAGACGTGAATATGGAGTCGGTCGATTCAGTGACGTGGTTATCGAGCCTTAAATCAAAATGAAAAAGAATATTTCCATCATCAGATTACTGGCGGTTTTTTGCCTGTTTTCAGTTTTTCTTTGTGGCTGTGCCACCAAGGTAAGTACTCTTCCTAAAAAGAGAGTAGTTTCACAAGGCACCAA
This sequence comes from Maridesulfovibrio salexigens DSM 2638, assembly GCF_000023445.1. Taxonomy (GTDB): domain Bacteria; phylum Desulfobacterota; class Desulfovibrionia; order Desulfovibrionales; family Desulfovibrionaceae; genus Maridesulfovibrio; species Maridesulfovibrio salexigens. Next base: position 1,143,725 of record NC_012881.1, read on the forward strand.
AACTAAGGTCTGGAAAAGCAAGAAAGAAAGCGGAAAGTTTATTTCCGGTCCGGTTCGTTATTCCAAATTACCGGATCAGGCATCAACTCTTGCTGCGCGCAGGCTTTCTGTGCAAAGTCAGAGTATGCGCACTTGGCGTGAGCTCGGTCCGCAGATTCGCAAATCAATTGAATATGTGCAGCGTAATCCTTCCGGTGGTTTGGCTCTAAGACGCAACGAATTGCGTCTTACATGGGGACAACTGCGTAAATCATTGGAAGATCTTGAAAGATTGCTGCCCCGACTGGACCGGAATCCGGAGTTGCTTGGCAAGTATTTTGTCTGGTATGAACTCCAGTCCGGTGCGGAAATGACCGGTTATTATACCCCGGTTATTGATGCCAGTCTGACCAAGACAGGGCCGTACAAATATCCGGTATACAGGCTTCCTCCCGATCTGCGCAAAGCCCGTCCGGGGCAGACTCATCCTTGGTCAGAGCAGTTGCGTAAGGCTTACCGGGTTGAAAATGGGAAGATACTTCCGTATCATTCCCGCCGTGCCATCGATATTGACAAGGTTCTCGCAGGGCGGGGGCTTGAGGTTGCTTGGCTTAAGGACCCCGTGGATCTGTTCTATATGCATGTGCAGGGGGGCGGTGTTTTGCGTCTTCCCGATGGAAGGTTGCGGACCGCAGTTTTCAGCGGTAGTAACGGCAGGTCATTTAAAGGGCTTGGCAGCATCATGCTTCATAGCGGGGTGCTGAAAAAGAGTCAGCTTTCCCGTGAAAAAATCAAAGCATGGCTGCTCAATAATCCCAGACAGATGTGGGAGTTGATGGCCAAGAATGAAAGCTACATTTTTTTCAAGGTAACCCGTGGTCAGCCGCAGGCTGCAATCGGCAAGCCTCTTAAATCGATGGTTAGTCTTGCTACGGACCCGCAGCTTATTCCGCTGGGTTCGATTGTCGGTTTCCGCACGGATATTTATCCAAAAAGGGGTCAACCTTCCCGCCGTGTTAACGGCATCGGACTGGCTCAGGATACCGGGAAGGCAATCAAAGGCACGCGTCTTGATTACTACATCGGGACCGGGAACCAATTCAAATATCCGGCACATCATCTGAAAAAGCAGGTGCCTGTATATTTATTGATTAGTAAATCTGCCCTGCGTAGATAAATTTGATGCGCTATGCGCTTTTGTATAAAGATTTCGCCTCCGGCGGCCAGAAGGCCGAGGGCCCTCTGGACTCCCCAGCAAGGCTTTGCCGCAGGAGGATGTTCATTGTGCATTAATGTTTAGTTTTATTGCGCAATGAATGGTTTACATGTTTTTTTGATTAACGAAATTTTTGTCTTATGAAGCGGCGAAGCCTTACTGAAAGGTTTTGGGATTCTTAAACCCTTTTGCAAAAGGGTTTAAGCCGCCGGAGGCATTTCAAGGAGATATATAATGCAGTTTGAAACAGTGATCGGGCTTGAGGTTCACGCCCAGCTTAAGACCAAGACCAAAATTTTCTGCGGTTGTTCCACTGAATTCGGTAAGGACCCCAACGAGAACGTATGTGAAGTTTGCTCCGGTATGCCCGGCGTGCTTCCGGTTCTGAATGAAAAAGTCATGGAATATGCCGCCAAGATGGGACTGGCTACCAATTGTACCGTGAACCAGAAATCCATCTTTGCCCGTAAGAACTACTTCTACCCCGACCTGCCTAAAGGCTACCAGATTTCCCAGTTCGACCTGCCTATTTGCGAGCACGGTCATCTTGATATTTCTTGGGAAGATGCGGACGGCGAAAAGCATGGTAAACGCATCGGTATTACCCGTATCCATATGGAAGAAGATGCCGGTAAAAACATCCACTCCGTTGCTGAAAATGCAAGTTTTGTGGACCTGAACCGTACCGGTGTGCCGCTTATCGAGATCGTAAGTGAGCCTGATATGCGCAGCGCAGATGAAGCTGTTGCTTACCTCAAAGCTCTGCGTTCCATCCTGCTCTACCTCGGTATTTGCGATGGTAACCTTGAAGAGGGTTCCTTCCGCTGCGACGCGAACATTTCCGTACGTCCCGTTGGTCAGAAGGAATTCGGTACCCGTGCCGAGCTGAAGAACATCAACTCCTTCCGTAATATTCATAAGGCTATCCGCTACGAAGTTGCTCGCCAGATCGATCTTATCGAAGACGGTGAAAAGGTCATTCAAGAAACCCGCCTTTACGATGCTGACAAAGGTACCACTCATTCTATGCGCGGTAAGGAAGAAGCTCACGACTACCGTTACTTCCCGGACCCGGACCTCGTACCGTTGGTTATTGCTGATGAATGGCTGGGCGAATGGCAGGCTTCACTGCCCGAGCTGCCCGCAGAACGCAAAGCCCGTTTTATTGATGATATGGAACTCAGCGCGGACGATGCTGAACTGATCAGTTCTGAAAAAGATATTGCCGATTATTTTGAAGAAGTTCTCGAAATCCACAATGATCCCAAAAAGGTAGTTAACTGGATCAAGGGTGACTTCTTACGCGAACTTAACCAGTCCGAAATGACCGTGGCTGAATGCAAGTTTAAGCCGGAAATGATGGCTAAACTGATTCAGCTTGTTGATAAAGATACCATCAGCATCAAGATTGGTAAGGATATTTTCAACGATGTATTCACCAACGGCCTTGATCCTGAAAAGTACGTTAAAGACAAAGGTCTGGTTCAGATTTCCGACAGCTCCTCTCTTGAAGCTGTGGTCGACAAAGTTCTGGCTGACAATCCTGACGAAGTAGAAGCATTCAAGGGCGGTAAGAAAAAGCTGATGAGCTTCTTCATGGGCCAGATCATGCGCGAGACTAAAGGTAAGGCCAACCCCGGTATGGTCAGCAAGATGATTTCCGAAAAACTTTCCTAACCAAAGCGAGACTTTACAAATGACCGAGCATATTCAGTTTTCCCCTGAGAAAGACGCCCTCGTACTGCTGGACCAGCGTTACCTGCCCACCCGCGAGGATTGGTTTGACTGCAAGACTACTGACGATATCGTTGAAGCACTTGTTGTCATGGTTGTGCGCGGTGCTCCCGCTATCGGCGTGACCGCAGCCTACGGTTGTTACCTTGCAGGTCGTGAAGTTGCCGGAAGTGCAGACTGGAAAGCCGAGCTGGAAAAGAATCTCGATAAGATCGAAAACGCCCGTCCTACCGCAGTCAACCTGCGCTGGGCTGTGCGTGAAATGAAACGTATCTGGGCAGAAGCCGGTGACGTTTCCCTTGATGAGCTCTGCGCTATCTGGCTCAAGCGTGCCAAGGAAATCCATGTCGATGACATCCGTATGTGTGAAGACATCGGTAAATTCGGCGGCGAGCTTATGGATGACGGCGATACCATCATGACTCATTGTAATGCCGGAGCCCTGGCTACCGCCGGTTACGGTACTGCTCTCGGTGTTGTGCGTGGCGCAGTTGATCAGGGCAAGAAGGTTTCCGTTATTGCCAACGAAACCCGTCCTTTCTTGCAGGGTGCACGCCTGACAGCATACGAGCTGCATCGTGACGGCATCCCGGTAAAGGTTGCCTGCGATAACGCTTGTGCACTGCTGATGAAAAAAGGTCTGGTCCAGAAAGTAGTTGTCGGTGCAGACCGTGTTACCGCTAACGGTGATGCTGTGAACAAGATCGGAACCTACGGGGTAGCACTGCTTGCACGTGAATTCGGCATTCCTTTCTACGTTGCCGCTCCGGTCTACACTATCGACCCCGAAACTCCCACCGGTGACGATGTGCCCATCGAAGACCGCACACCCACCGAAGTGACCCACGTGGGCGATCACCGCATCACCCCCGAAGGTGTGGAAGTATTCAACTTTGCTTTTGACCCGACTCCTAACGAACTTATCGCCGGGATCATCACTGAAAAGGGCGTGCTGAGACCTCCTTACACTGAGGCTATCAAGAAGCTTTTTGAGGATAATTAATTGATGCGCTGCGCGCTTTTGGATGATTGGATTTCGCCTCCGGCGGCTTAAACCCTTTTCCAAAAGGGTTTAAGAATCCCAAAACGTTTTATTGGGGCGGACCTGAGTCAGCTGACTCAGGTCCGCCCCATTTTTTATTTATTGTTTTTGAAAAAGGGATAATTCGCATGAATCGTAGGATTCTGTGGATTTTTGATTAATCAAAAACACAGGAATAAAAATGGATTATGGAAAGAGCTATGTCTTGCGCAAAAAAACTTGGAAAGAATTGAACCATTCACTTCGGATGTATGGTGAGAATGAGCCGCCGGAAATGCAGATTGAGAATATGTGGAAGGTGGTTAATTTTAAAACTGGTGAAAAACTCTGTAAACCCGAACGGGACCTTTCCGAATTTGAACGTGGGGATATACTTTATCCAACCATGCACAGCCCGGAAGTTCAGGCTAAGTGGGAGCGCAACGAGCTTGAATGGAAGGAAGAAACCAAGAAGTACGAAAAGATCAAGCGCGTGGCTCATGTCCGCTTTATGCTTGAGAATCCTGATCTGGGCCTTGTACAGGACTTAGCGAAGACAGAATATGGAAAGGGGGTTTTAGCCGAAAGCGGCGGGGCTATACAGCTACAGAATCGTACAAAAGAACCTGTCAGTACGAGTGGTCGCGCAGGGAGAAAAAATCTAAATTTAAGGGATAAACGAGACTCTAATATAGCTTTACTTAGTTCTGATGGCGGTATTGATAATTTGGAAGGTGCAGATTATTACTGGACAATGCATCCCAATAGCGGTGCCTGCGAGCAGTGTCAAAACATGGCTGGAGTTGTTTTCAGGCACGAGCCTGATCCGGTTCATCCGAATTGCAAGTGTGAAGTCCGCGAACATGCGGTTGTTCCAAAAGGTAAGAAGCCTAAGGATAAATCTGAAGAGAAACCGAAGGATAAGGATGGATACCCGCATAAGGATAGGGCTGATCGTATTAAAAAGGCATTGAAGCCTAGGCTTGAAAACTGGGCCGATGTGCATCGGACTACACCTGGGGTGAACGATATCATTTTGTGGGGTATTGATAAGGCCTTAAAATAGAAAAAGTGTATATAAATTGTGACCGCCTGATTTGGGCTGGTTCAATTGAGGTAAATATGAAATTGCTGCTCGAATTCCTATCTGTCTACGTCAAAAAAAACTTAGTAATTTTTACGCCTTTTCTAGTTTACAGCATAAGCTGTTTCCTTCTTCCCGATGAATGGTACAGCTATGGAATTATTCATTCACTTGTGACGGCTTTCGTGTTGTCATTTGCAGAAAATATTGATGACATGCGAATCGGCAAGATAGGTTCTTTTATCAATAAAACCATAATGGTTTGTCTTGTGTTTTTTCTTTTGTCATCTGTTTCTTCTTGGTTGGGCAGTTTTCTGGCAAGTGCATTCGGTGCATACCGCGCTTGGACAGATGTGATGGCAGGAACTGTGGCTCCGTACTCACCAAAAGAATTATTATGCATAGATGGGATGAGAACTTTTGTGGAATCAATAATATTCTCGGCTTGTTCTTTGTTGTTTTACGTTCCTGCTAGAGTCGAATACGAAGAAATCAAATCAGTCAAAATGTCATTCGTAAGGTTGCCTATTAATTTTGTTGTATTGTTCCTGTTTGGATTTACTCTTTTCGGTCTTAAATATTTATTTGATATGTCTGGAGAGCAAGTGTGGTTTGCTGTTTGTTCGGGGCTTTATATAAGCGGTCTTCCCCTTCTTAGCTTTACCATGGGCAGAATCGAATACGAACTTGAGCTGAAGCAAATTTATGAGGGGCAGACTGTGAATGATCCTCAATAAATTCTTTACAGCCCCACACTCATTGTGCAATAGGACTCCTTTAAGGAGATTTTAATAGCGGGAAGCGGATGTCTTCCCGCTTTTTTTGATATATATTGCTTTGCACGGAAGCTGTAATTTCTGCGGAGCGCATTCATTTTTTTTTCGGAGGCCAGCCATGCTGCCAACCATCGCACTTATCGGACGTCCCAACGTAGGAAAGTCCACCTTATTCAACCGACTGTTGAGGAAGAAAAGGGCAATCACACATGATATGCCCGGTATTACCCGTGACCGCATTTATGCCGAAGGTAATTACAACGGCGTCCATTACGCCTTGATCGACACCGGCGGTCTGGTCATGGAAAGCGATAACAATTCAGAAGAATTTCAGGGTGATATCTTCGAACAGGCTCGTGAAGCTATCGAAGAGGCCCAGGCCCTTATTCTTGTTGTGGACGGACGTACCGGAATAACCCAGCTTGATGAGCAGGTTGCCGCATACATCCGTCAGAGCAACAAGCCGATCCTGTTGCTGGTCAACAAGGTTGACGGTTCAGAGCTGGAAGCAACCGCCACAGCTGATTTTCATGCCCTCGGCTTTGAAATGATGGCAGTTTCCGCTGAACACGGCTTTAACCTGCTTGAACTGCGTGAAAAGGTTGCTGACATGGCCCTTGCCACCGGAATCGAGTACGAGGAAGAAGACGAAGAAGCAAAGGGTCTCAAGATCGCCATGCTCGGTCGTCCTAACGCAGGTAAGTCCTCTATGGTCAATGCCTTGACCGGGGAAGAGCGGGTTATCGTCAGTGATGTCGCCGGAACAACCCGCGACAGCGTTGACGTTACCTTTGAGAGCGGTGGAAAGATTTATACTTTTGTTGACACCGCCGGGGTTCGCCGCCGGACCAATATTACCGATACCATTGAGCGGTTCAGCGTTGTGCGTGCTCTGAGGAGCAGTACCAAGGCAGATATTACTGTCATGGTTGTGGATGCTCTGGCCGGGATCACCAAACAGGACAAGCGTCTGCTGGAATACCTGCTGCGTGAAGCGGTACCTTTTATCATCGCAGTAAACAAGATTGACCTTGTTTCCAAATCCGAGCGCAATTTGCTGCGTGAAGGGTTTGAACGTGCTCTGCGTATGGCGCACCATGTTCCGGTTGTTTACACTTCCTGTATTTCCAAATCCGGTCTCGGTGGAATTCTGCCTCTTGCAAGTAAACTCAAGGCAGAGTGCTCCCTGCGCATTTCTACCGGCCAGCTGAACAGGATCATGAAGGAAATCATCGAGAAGCATCAGCCTCCGGTTGTTAAACGTAGAAGAGCTAAGTTTAAATATATGACTCAGGCCGACGATGAGCCGCCGACCTTTATTTTCTTCATCAATGATGAAAAATTGATCAAGTCTTCTTACCATCGTTTCCTTGAGAATAGACTCAGGAAGATCCTGAATGTGAAGCATGCTCCTTTGAATATTGTCTTCCGTTCAACTTTTAGAGCAAAAGAAGATATAGTTCATAAATAATTCAAAAAAGTTTAAAAATGTTGTTGACAGTCAGGGGGCGCGGATGTATTACAACGCTTCCTGAGTGAGTGAAGCGGATCACGCTTCTTCACCACATATACGGAGAGGTGGCCGAGCACGGCTGAAGGCGCTCGCCTGCTAAGCGAGTATAGGGCTTAAAACTCTATCGAGGGTTCAAATCCCTCCCTCTCCGCCACATGAAAGTCAAAAGGCAGTTGGAGGTATCCAGCTGCCTTTTTGCTTTGAATGGGTTTGCAAATCTTGAAGGCTGCCTGCCAATTTATTCATGAGTGCAAGGTTGCTATTTACCTGCTTTTCTTGTTAAGAATGAATCTCAGTTTTATAGCTGGAGCTTTATATTATCTATTCCTTATTGGGTGGTTGATGTTAAATTTGGTTACAGTTGTTATTGCCGATGATCATGCTCTGGTCAGGGAAGGGCTGAAGACGATACTTAAGTCTCAATCTGGGATCAGCGTTCTTGGTATGGCTGAGAACGGTGAAGAAGCAGTGCGTCTTTGCAGGCGTTTGAATCCTGACGTGGCTCTTATGGATCTCTCGATGCCTATTAAGAGCGGTGTGCAGGCCATTCAGGAGCTTTCCGGTGAAGGCAAGACTAAGTTTCTGGCCCTTACTGCCCATGTTGAGCCTGATCATATCTATTCTGCTCTTGATGCAGGAGCCAGCGGTTACGTTCTTAAGACTTCTTCCAGTAAGGAACTGGTCATGGCCATTGAAACTGTCATGCAGGGCAAAGTCTATCTTGCTCCGGATATTTCAGCTGAAGTGGCTAAAGGATTTTTACAGAGGGATCGCAGCAATAGTTGTGATAGTCTTGAGTCTCTTACCGAACGTGAGCGTGAGGTACTCAAACAGGTTCTAGCTGGTTATAAAAACCGGGAAATTGCCGATCTGCTGGTCATCAGTGTTAAAACCGTGGAAAAGCATCGCTCCAACTTTATGAAGAAGCTCGGCCTGCGTTCTAAAGCAGAACTCAAGGCCTACAGTGAAGAGCTTAAGAAGAAGGGTATTTACCTCTAAGATTAGTGGATGTGCGCAGCTGGAGGAGTCGACATAAACTAATTTGCATCGCAGCAAATGAATTATGTAAGTAGCTGTCGCATTTACCATACAAATTTTACATGTTATTTTTAAAAAAAGGTTGACATCTGAGGCAAGTTCGGGAAAGTTCTTGTCTCACCTTTTGGAGAGGTGGCAGAGTCCGGTTGAACGCGGTAGTCTTGAAAACTATTGAGGGTTTACGCCCTCCGGGGGTTCGAATCCCTCCCTCTCCGCCAGAATATAATAAAGGCCAAGCAATGCTTGGCCTTTTTTTTTGGGAAAGTGTTGACCATCAAAACGGCATGTTCGTGTATAACAATTATCTGAAGATATCTTTTGCTTAATAATATACTTAGTTGTTTGGGTTATTAAAAATGTAGTTGAATTGAGTCAGTCGCCGGACTATTGTCGGGTACTATTAGACGTGAAAAGAGAATGTTGTACTGACTGATATAAGTAAAATGAGTTAGCCTTTTCAGGCCGTGAACGCTTCTATTTAGAATCTGTTTTTTTACCATTAATTTATGAGAATATGTAAATTAGGAGAAGCAAAATGAAGAAAATTTTGATTCTTGGAATCTTATTATTTGCAGCTGCTTGCAGCCCGGTTAAAAATTCCGAGATATACTGGGTGAATAGTTACAAGCAGGATTGTGTAGGTGTAGGGCCTATGAAATGTATGCTCGTTCAAAAGGGAGAAAACCCTGATCAGAGCCAATGGCAGAACTTTTATTCACAAATTGAAGGTTTTGAATATCAGCCGGGATTTATTTACAAGCTTAAAGTAAAAGAGGAAAAGATGCAGGATGTGCCTGCTGATGCCTCTTCAATAAAGTATACCTTGCTCAAAGTTTTGGAAAAGAAAGAGGATGCTAGGTTAAAGTTAAGCGGCAATTGGGAAGCAGTTAAGATAAACGGCTCAGTAATAAAAATACCTCGCATACGTGGAGCCGGTGTTATCCCGCATTTGAACATTGATATAAGCGAAATGCAGATTAGCGGTAGCGACGGTTGTAATAATTTTAACGGCCGTATCACTAAAGTTGCGAAGCAGAAAATTGAATGGGGCCCTGTTGCCTCAACTATGAAGTTATGTGCCAACATGAGCATTGTTGACTCCTTTAATCAGGCATTTAACGCTGTGGCGGAATATAGGATTAATGGTGACAGCTTAGTTCTGACAGATAATGAGGGTAAAGAGCTGCTTGAGTTTGCGAAAAGCGGTACTCCGGCTAAAACGCTGCTCAATGATATCTGGATTGCCGAACAGGTGGACGGTATTGTTGTGACAGACAAAATTAGTGCTCCCAGGTTGGAAATCAATATTGCTAAAATGAAAGTTATGGGCACAGATGGCTGCAATTATATAAATGGCGGCATTATAACTTTAACCAATTCCGAATTGGTTTTCAGTCCCGTGGCCGGAACAAAAAAAATGTGCTTTGATATGACTGTGCCGGACAAATTTAATGCAATTCTCTCGCAGGTCCGTAGTTATAAAATTGCTGAATTGAAGCTGACGCTGTTTGATGGGAAGGGTAGAATCCTTGCAGTATTAAAAAAGGGTGATTAACGCCAACCCCTGATAGTTAGCCCGATAAGTATAAGGCCCTGACTGAATAGTCAGGGCCTTTTGTTTTGTAGCACGCATTCAAATCTTGGCTTGAGCTTAACTATCGATTCCATTCCGGATCACCCGCATCACTCTCTTCGACTTGGGATGCAAGCTTGTCCAAAATATTCGGGAGCATCTTTTCCGAGAAGCCGGCAATAAAAGCCCATAGTATGGCTAGCGCAGTGTCTTCCAGATGTTCCGGTTTTAGGTCCTGAAATAATTGAACTACGTTGTAGTAGACTTTTTCAGCCCCTATGAAATTGGGGAACATTGTGCCTTTTAGTATTCCTGTCGCAAACAGACCGTACAACAACCATGCGAAAACCCCTGCAATTACTGGGGACATGTATACCTGTAGTATAGCCATGAGCCGATCTTTTGAGTCCTTATTGTAGGTAAACGATTCATCCGGCATACTTTTCAAGCGCAAATATGTACTTACTACTCCGCCACCGGCACCAACCAGATAAATCACCAGAAGCAAGGAGATGTCCTTTGACCCGGGATCGTTTGAAAGCATGTTAAATATAACTGCTACGATTATGGCCGGAGGAATGAACGAGTGGAATCGTGGTGTTGTCAAAATCGCGTACATATTCGTAAGCTCCTGTTGGTGGAAATATTTTCTAATCTTATATTTAGTATAATTTAAATGCGATAGTAATTCAATAGAACAGGAATCGTGATGAATATGATTGGCTTATGCAGAGGGTCGCGCGCGCAAAAAATCCCGGATCAGCATAAGGCAGGTCCGGGATTTTCACTTCTCTGTATAAAGGTACAGTTGTTTAGTAGAATTACTTTGTTACATGTGCTTTAGGTACACGGAGTAATGCACCGGAGCTGATACCACTTTTGTTGATCAATTCCAGAGTCAGCATCATTTCGTCTTCCAGAATATAACGGGCCTGATCTGCACGATGGCGATAGAAGTCATCTTCATACAATCTTACCAGATCAATTGTGTTACCCATAGAGCTGATGGAGCTGCGCAGTATCCGATGATATGATTCAATGGAAGGCTGCATATTGAATTGAAAAGTCCTGCTTGCAATAATCAGCGGTTCCTCGATGAGTTCAAACGGTTTAACAAGCGCAAGACGGACACTCATGTCCCAACCCTGTTCATTGTCATTGGGAGTCCTGAAAATCCCAACATCGTTGTGCAGCCTGCGTTTGTAGAGCAGCCCCCGAAGGTCGCAAACTTCACACAGCATTTCCCTTACTTGTCCCACAGGTTGGACATCATTAGCTGAATTGCTTGTGTTTTGCAGAAAATGTCCGCATTTGACGGCTGTAACATTACTTTTGCCGTCTATTTGATTCACCAGGACGGTCAGGCAAGTAGGCAGAAGTTTGTCAGAAACATCAGACCAGAAGAGATACTCTCCTTTTGCCGCGTAAAGTCCGCTATTGAGCAGATCATGAAATTCGCCTGTACGATTGATCTTCCTGATTTTTAGCTCAGGGAAATTCTTTGCAAGTGCTGTAATGATGGCCGTATCAGCTGTCTGGTTAAGCAGGATAATTTCAACTGATTTCTCAGTTTGTTTGGATAACATGGTCAGAAACATGGGTAGCAGTTTGTGATCTGCTATCCCATTAAGCGGGACTAAGATGCTGATTTTAGTGTCATGTTCATTTTCAGGGCATGGCATGACAGGTCTTAGGATGGTCCTATCTTTAGATATAACCAATCCTTTATTTACATGCCTGACTCTGCCTAGTCTGTTGAGCTTATGCCATGTCTTTGCCAGAAAATCTGTTGTGCTTGTGGAGAAGCATCCTGCATTACGCATGGTTTCTGTTTCAAACATTGCGCAAGCGCCTACTTCGTTGAAATGCGGAAGAGAATAGGCTGCTGTGGCGGTTTTGTGCTCGAAAATTGAACCGAGCCGTGAAAACATGAGTTCATCAAAGCAATCATCATTGCCGATATATTCCATTTCCCGGTTATCACTGATGAGCCTTTTTATGTTCGGGTAGCTGAGTACCGTATCAGTCTTAGCCAAAAACATTTCGCGCAGACTATAGCAGAAATTTTCCGTGTATTGGCAATCCGGAGTAGCTGTTACCGTAAAAGGTGCTTTAGCCAACTCCAGACCTTTATTCAGCATCATGGGCAGCGGAAGATCTTTTGCTTCCACGTGTCGTATATACAGGCGGTTGCTGTATTTTGTTTTTACTTCCTTTTCCACTTCGCCACTGCTGTCAGCATCCAGCAGAATAAGTTCCGTATTAAGAATTTGGTCGAGCAAAGCGTCGATGCACAGTCTTGTCTCTTCACTCCAACTGAATACCGGGAGCAGTATGCTGGCTTCGATTTCCGTTCTGATATCGGAAAGGGAGATACCTGTTTGCTCATAGAGTTCGGTGGCGGTCTGCGGCCCTTCAAGAACCAGTTCCTTATAGAAGGTGAGCAGCTCCTCTTCGACAGGCAGTCCTTCTCCCATGTGGTCGGTCACATTGGTCCCTTCTGAGTTGTCATACAGGGCCATGGGTGCGCCTTTATGGAAATAGAAAGCCCAGTTTTGCTTTCTAACGCAGGCATAGTCGGTGATACCCGTTACATCAAAGCTGACGTTGCGTTCGGATATGCCGATCAGTTCTGGAACAGGGCCGCCTTGAAGCGCCGATTTCAGACTTACACCCTGTGCATTCATCTCTTTACCCAGCGCAAGATCGAGCAGAGTAGGCGCGATATCTATGGAGCGGATCAGTTCATGCTTTTTAGTAGGGGTAAGTCCTTCGGCAATAAAAGAGGCAAATACACGGGTTTTGTTGTTGGCAAACCCCCAAGGCATGCTTTTGTCATATTCAATGTAGTTTTCGTCCAACACACAGCCATGATCCGAAGTTACGACAACGATATCATCCGGTCCGGGCGCTAGCTTATCCCATAGGGCTTTGAAATCCTTTGCTTGCCGGGCTACAACTTTGAGGTATTCATTTGTGGTCCAGCTTGTTTTCTGATTGCCGCCAAAGTCATGAATGTAATCAAGGTGGAAATTGACGAAGAAAGGTTTTTTGCTTTGCCGGACTCTGGCGATGAATGCATCACGTCTATCATTGTCGTAATTCCGATGCGGAGTATGTTCGAGTGTGGGGTAGCCGGATTCAAATACATCAAATCCCCGTTTAGGCTGGCAGGAGTCTAAGCTGCTGTCATCCCAACGGAAGGTCTGGTAACCGTAATACTTGAAATGCTCAGTGACGGTCAGGACATCGTCTTTGAAATTGCGGATGGTCTGCACTCCGTGATGAATCATCCCTGTCAGTCCGGGACGCAGGGATGAGAAATACGACGGTGCGGATATTCTGGTAGAACCACCGCTGGTCATGACATCAGTGAACAGGATCCCCTGTTCAATTACTTCGTCAATTTCATTGTAGACAGCTGTTTCGGAAAGACACGATGCCAGCATGTCCGATCTCAGGGTGTCGATTACGATCCAGATGATGTTTTTCATTTGAAGTGGCCTCGTTCAGGAACTAGAAAGTCAGCAAAGCATTAAAACGGTAGGGGGACATAGGATAGCTTTCAAGATCCTGATCAAATGTCTGGACCTTCATGCCGTGCTTTTCTCCATATTCATGGAACCACGATTTGGGATAGTAAAGATGGCGGTAAGGGCTGTCTTCCGCTGTCGGGTATTCTTCCCCGGCATAGACAACATTGCGCCTGAAGTCTTCGCAAAGATCTCTTTTCTCAAGATCGGGCACATCGAGAATAAATATTTTCCCGTCATGGGTTAGGACACGCATGATTTCGTTCATGGCTTCCTCTGCATAGTTAAGGTCACGGAAGTAAAAGAATACCCCGTGGGAAAAAACAGCTTCAAACATGTTGTCTGCAAAACCGAGGGCAGAAGCTTCGCAAGCTTTACCGTTTAATTCGGGGATTGCGGATGTGGCTTTCTGGATCAGTGTTTCAGAGTAATCAGCACCATAAAGTTCCGGGCCGGAATTGCGAAAGGTATAAAGCATTGCTCCGGCTCCGCAGCCCACTTCAAGAATTTTTGAAGCCTTATCGGTTTCCAGTCTGGTTTTGATGTCTGCTGAAGTTTTCATCCAGTCATCAACCGATATTGCTCCGGTTCCGGTATCAAAACCGTCTGCTTTCATAAGGTCTTCAAGTGAATCTCCACTTTCAGTCCCTTTGCGGGTCCATACCTCGTGCCATTTGTTATCAGTAGAAATGTTCATTGTAATCTCCGCCTTATGCTGTTTGGGATGTGATCATATTATCAGCGAGTGTTGTAGTCAGGGCATCAACCAGCATGCGGTTTTCCTCGGGAGTTTTAACCGCAAGCCGCAGGTAGCGTCCTTCGGGAAGTCCTTGCTTTTTGCCGAGGTCTTTAACCAGCATTTTGTGATTCATGAACAATTGTTCCTGAATGTAGTTGGAAGAAACTCCCTCAGGGAGTTCGCAGCAGAAATAGTTTGCGAATGAAGGGATAACCTTCAGGGTAGGAATTGCGTTTAACATTTCTCCCATCTCATCACGGGCCTCGATTACTTTAGCGCGGGCTAAAGCGTAATCGTTGCGGTATTTTGGGAGAATATCCAAAAAATATTGGGCAACTGAATTGATGTGCCAGATCGGCAGGGCTGTGCGTACTTCTTTAATGAGTTCGCGGTCGGCGCTTGCAATGTAACCAAGCCTGATTCCCGGAACTCCGAGGTCTTTACTCAAACTTCGCAGGATGATCACATTCGGGTATTTATCCAGCTCATCGAGGAGAGTCGTGTCTCGTCCGGTCCCGATGAAATCGGCGAATGATTCATCAAGAATTATCATGTCCAGATGGCGCAGTTCTTCGAACATGTAACGAAGTTCTGCCGGTTTGAACCTTGTTCCGGTAGGGTTGCCGGGGTTGACGATAACCAGCGCATTGGAGCCGCTCGATTTTGCTTCTTTGACAATTGTTGCCGGAGTCTGAGTCAGGCTCTGCGGACAGGGAGGAATGGCATGAATCTGTTCAGGTTTAAGATTTCGTGCATATTCATCAAATGAAGGCTGGAGTAGGGTAACCTTGTTAATTTTTTGACGCAGGAGTTCAATCAGTTCTGAACCGCCGTTGGCCACTGCGAGCATGGATTCATCAATTTTAGCCCAGTTTGCAAGGCTGAGGTTGATTTCCTGCTGACCTGAAGGGTAGTTTCCGAGCAGGTCGGTCAGGTTCAGGCGCAGTTCATTGTAAAGGTTCTGGTTGGGAAAGTACGGATTGTAGAGATATTCGAAGTCCGTAAAGTCGTAACGCCAGTATCCACCGTATTTTTTGCGTACCTTTTCCAGCAGGGATCGATCATCGGTTACGTAGGCCTCGGCTCGTTGCAGGTCTGTGAAATCATCAATTTCGAACCAGCGGTGGGAATTGCATATCTTGGCTTTGAGTTCTTTGCTGCCCATGAAAATGATCACGCCCAGAACCAGTTCATAATACTCGTTCTGGCCGTTCATTTTTACATAGAGATCAATGGTGGGCAGGAAAATATTTTGCAGGAAATCTTTAGTAAAGGTGTAAATATTTACCGTCTTGTATTTGTCGGTAAAGGTGAAATTCTCATCCTGATCTTTACCGGGGATCAACCGGGTAATATTCTTGCGGTCAGCAGAAAGCTCAACCACGGTTCCATCCATATGAGGCTGGAAATGATCGACCATGACAGCATTGGCGAAAGGCTCTTCCAGCAGTTCTTCAATCAGTCCCGGCTCAAAGAAAATATCGCATTCCAGAAGAATGGTGTTCCTGTCCCACAATTCGCGGGTCAGCCATAGGGAGTGGATATTGTTGGTTTTGTCCCAGTCTTCGTTTCGTACGTAGACAATTTCGATACAGTTGTAGCTGTCACCAAGCCTTTCATGCAGTTGCTCAGACTTGTATCCTTCCACAATAATAAACCGCTCAACCGGATGTTTTGAGAGTATATCCAAAGCATTAATGATCAGCGGGCATCCATTGACTTCAACCAGTGGCTTGGGAACATCATCCGTAATGGGACTGAGCCTTTGTCCTCTTCCTGCTGCTAGAATGATAACCTGCATAGCTGTCTCCGTGTCAAATTAGTGTTTGCAATGGGCAGTGATAAGCAATGTCTGTTCCAAAATAAAGATCTATTAAGATTTATTAAAAAACTTTGCAGGAGATTGTAGATAGTAGGATTAATGAATTTATATTGAACGAACTGGTTTTATTGTGATAATGGTTTTATATGATCTTGTGTTTGTTGATTTAGATGAATATTCGAATCAAAGGAGATGTGTGTGGACGGTCTTCCACTCTGGTTGATTTGGCTGGTTGCCGGACTTGTTCTGGCTTTGTTGGAGCTTGTGGTTCCGGGAATGATCTTGATTTTTTTTAGCCTTGGTTGTCTGCTTTCCGCTCTAGCCGCACTTATTTACAGCGATGCTTTGATTTTGCAGGTTGTTGTTTTCTGTCTCTCCTCAGTAGGGGCTCTGCTGATCCTCCGCAGGACATTTATGGGCTGGTTTCAGGGGCAGGTGTCTGATGTTGTCGATGATGGATATGACAATTCTCCTGAAGGAGCATTAGCTGAAGTGAGCAAGGATTTCGGTTCTGACGGTTTTGGTCAGATCAAGTATCGGGGCTCATTCTGGAAGGCTGTTACCCGGTTAGATCATAATTTCGTTGTTGGCGACAAGGTTCGTATTGTTTCATGGGCTGACAAGAGTAAAACTTCTTTTTTTGTGGAAAAACTTTGACAGTTGAGGTTGCATTATGGCTCCCGCATTGATTGCAGTGATATTAATTGCTGTCGTTTTGGTTGTAATAATTATTAAGTCTATCCGGATTGTTCCTCAGAAAACAGAAGCAATAGTGGAAAGGCTCGGCAAGTACCGGGTGACTCTTGGTGCTGGGTTTCACTTTCTCTTCCCTTTTATAGATCGCGTTGCATATGAGTTTTCACTTAAGGAGGAAGCTCTGGACACCTTACCGCAGACCTGCATTACCAGCGACAATGTCAGCGTTGTAGTTGATGGTCTTATCTTTATAGAAGTTCAGGATTCCAAAGCCGCAGCGTATGGTATCGACAACTATCGATATGCTGCTTCACAGCTTGCCCAGACAGCACTTCGTTCCTGTGTCGGTAAGCTTGCTCTCGATAAGACTTTCGAAGAACGGGACTCCATAAACGCCCAGGTGGTGGAAGCTATTGATGCTGCCGCTGCTTCTTGGGGTATCAAGGTTTTGCGGTACGAGATTAAAGATATTACCCCGCCGGACAGCGTGAAAGCGGCTATGGAAACTCAGATGATCGCCGAACGTCAGAAGCGTGCGGACATTGCCCGCAGTGAAGGTGAAAAGCAGGCTACTATTAACAGAGCAGAGGCTGCCAAGCTTGATGAAGTCCTTAAGAGTGAGGGGGAACGCGAAAGGCTTATGAACGAGGCCCGAGGTAAGGCTGAAGCAATTACTACCGTTGCTGATGCTACAGCAAAGGCTTTGCGTACTGTCGGGGAAACTTTGAATACCTCTGGTGGTGCCGATGCTGCATCTCTTCGTATAGCGGAACGTTATGTGGAAGCTTTTGAAGGGTTGGCACGTGAGTCTACAACCTTGATCCTCCCTGCTGAAGCCGGAGATGTGGCTTCTATGGTTGGGACTGCCATGAGCGTGTTTGGTAAGGTTAAAGGAAAGGACAAAAGTCCCAAGAGTTCTAATAAAGAAGGGCAGGGAGAGTTTGGCTTTACTCTAGAATAAGTTTTTCGGGAAAATAAATTAATACACATAATAAAACCCGGCTGTTATGGCCGGGTTTTACGTTTCAGGCGCACGGACTGCCCTTTTAGGCTATAGTGTTAGCTATTGTCCCAACGCCGGAATACGCGGCACTGAGAACGCTTTTTTGGAAATCATAATCGCTACTGGTTGAAGAACTGAACTGATCGGAGTTCATGTAATCAAGCGTCTTGGTTACAACTTGAGCCCCGAAGAGTTGCTTGTCACTTACCGCAGGTGCGGTATCCATTGGTGAGCTGATTCCTGTTACGTCCATAAAACCCCTCCCGAAAAAGGGCAATATACGCGCCTATCTGTCAAATCGGATGGAACCTGAAATTCTTTAGGGGAAAAATAAGAAAAAATTAGAGTTCTTTATTAAGCGCTTATAATGATTAATTAAAGAAGTAAAAAAAGATCCCCGCTTACATCAATGAAAGCGGGGATCTTTTAACAGTATAGTCAGGTTGGTTTATTTTTTGACCTGTTCCCAAAGCTCATTCTGTTCGATGAGGCTCATTTCAGAGATATCTTTGCCTTGTTCTTTGGCGAGGTCTTCCATTTTGGCAAAACGCTCAAGGAATTTGTTGTTGGTGATATCCAAAGCGGTATTTGCTTTAATGCCTTTCCTGCGGCCCAGTTCGATAAGGGTGAACAGGTAATCACCGAATTCTTCAGCTATGGCTTCCTTATTGCCGGAGTCCAAAGCATTATTCCATTCTTTCCATTCACTATCGAGCTGGCCCAGGCATTGCTCGTCAGATTCATAGGTAAAACCGCTTCGGGCTGCCTTTGAATTGATACGGTATGCCTTGAGCATGGGCGGCAGTCCCTTCGGCAGGGAATCGAAAATCTTTTTGTCGCCTTTTTTCTCGCTGCGTTTTATTTTTTCCCAGTTACGGAGCAACTCTTCCTGATCTTCAACCTTGCAGTCTGCAAATACATGCGGGTGGCGGCGAATCATTTTTGCTGCGCCGGAATCAACTGCATCAGCAAAGGTAAAAGCGTTGTCCTCTTCGTAACGCTGAGCAATGAACAGCAGCAGGAACATTACGTCACCCAGCTCTTCCATTACTTCCTGTTTATCATCGGCACGAATGGCTTCTACCAGTTCGAAAGCCTCTTCAATTAAAGAATCACAAAGGGTTTGGGGTGTTTGTTCTTTGTCCCAAGGGCAGCCGTCCGGTGCGGTCAGGCTGGAAATTACATTTTTAAGTTTTTCGATGGATTTTGCGCTCATTTAAATAGTATCGCTTATAGGGTTAGTGAGTTCTGAGTGGTCGGGAAACATTGACTTTATATCCAATGAATCAAGTACGTTGTCCGGGGCGAAGCTAATGAAGAAGCTTGCCGTGGACATTACCTTGGGGGCCAGTTTGGACTTAGTCAGAAACTCTGAATTGGGTGTAAAGCTGTTCAGCACGACAATTATGATGCCGCCGACAATGATTGCTTCTACGAATCCCAAGATTCCGCCAAGGACCTGATCAGCCCAGCTGAGCATGGACACAGTCAATATTTTTTTAATGGTGACCCCGACAAGAAAGGCTACAAAAAGCGTAGCTACGATAATTGAAAGGTAGCTGAACGCCTTAACTGTTCCTGGACCGTCAAAATAAGTCTGAAAATACGGGGCAAGTTCGTGGTGGTATTTTGCGGCAAGATAAAAGCCGAAAATTAAAGAAAAAACGGAAATAGCCTCTCTGACTATTCCACGTAATAAGCCTCTAAAGATGAGGGCCCCGGCAATTACAATTAAAATGATATCCAGCGCATTAAGTGCTAAGCCTGCTGTTTGCATACTGAAATCCGTTAATAATTTGTTTGTGAAAAAATGCGCGAATTCCGCATGAAGCCATATCAATGAAAGAGATAAAAGGAACCTAGCAGACCGCAGAGGAAAAGTGAATATCATGAACCTACTTGAAAATAATAAAAAATATGACATTCAAGTGAAAAATGAGGTTGTGTCATTTCGTGTTCTCAGGTAATTCTCGATTAATTTTGAGGGAATGGTTTTAAGGGTAAGAACTTTATCATTCATGCTTGGAGGATATGCGTGAAGTTGATTGAAACGGAATTTCCCGGACTTGTGGTCATTGAACCTAAGGTTTTTAGGGATAGGCGGGGCTTTTTTCTGGAAAGTTTCAATAAAAATGTCTTTGCGGAAAATGGGTTGCCCACTGATTTTGTTCAAGACAACCATGCGTATTCATCAGGTCTCGGCGTCATTCGCGGTCTGCATCTGCAAATGCCTCCGCATGCTCAGGCAAAACTTGTCTGGGTAACAAGGGGGGCTGTTAACGATGTCGTTGTGGATTTGCGTAAGGGATCACCAACCTATCGGAGATCGTTCAAAATTGAACTATCAGCGGAGAACTTTCTGAGGTTGTTTATCCCCAAGGGATTTGCGCATGGATATGAAACTCTGACCGAGGAAAACGAGTTCATGTACAAAGTCGATTCTGGGTACGCCCCCGGCAGCGAGGCCGGGATCAGGTGGGATGATCCGGAACTTGATATCGACTGGAAGACAAAGAATCCGGTACTTTCCGACAAAGACCTGGAGCTTCCTCTTCTGGCACAGTTTGACTCTCCGTTTGAGTTTTAAACTGGTCTGCGGGAAGTGTTTTACAGACGCTTTTCCGCATATCTTTGTCAGGAAATAGGGGTCTTTCTTCTTTTGGAGAGTTTGTGAAAAGTTTCATATTCTCTTGACATAGAAAGATTCTCTATTTTAGAAGAAATGGCGTTAATTGGTTGTTTATGTTTCACAAAACTTAAGGAGTAGTGGGGCGAGGTTATGGAGGAAAAAAGAACATCGAAGCAGTGTGGAGGAGTTCTTCCTTTCTTCATCGGTGTCCTTGCGAGCCTGATCGTTGGTTGGTGGGTTTTCCCGCAGGTTATTTATAGCCAGAAGACTCAGCCTATCGATTTCAGCCACAAGGTTCATGTTGAAGGTGAAGGTATGGACTGTGAGTCATGTCACATGTTTTTGGAAGACGGTTCCTTTGCCGGTCTGCCTTCCAACGAGCAGTGTGCTGAGTGTCACGAAGATGTCCTCGGAGAAACTGAAGCTGAGGAAATCTACGTGACCGAGTATCTGCAGAAGGGTGTGGAAGTACCCTGGCTGGTTTATCAGTATCAGCCCGATAACGTTTACTTTTCGCACATGGCACACCAAGGCTTCGAGTGTACGGATTGCCATCCCGACGTAGGCAACAGCGACACGCTGCCGACGTATTACGAAAACAGAATCAGCGGTTACAGCAAGCAGACCATGAAGATGTGGCAGTGTGAACGCTGTCATGCGGAAGTTGGTACCAGCAACGCATGTTACGTCTGCCATAAGTAAGTGAGGGACTGCAATGGGTATTGATCGCAGAACTTTTATTCAATTGGTAACAGGTGGTGTTGTTGGTTCACTCTTCACCCCTGTAATTTGGAAAACTCTGGATGACGCTTCTATCTGGTCTCAGAACTGGCCCTGGATTCCCAGACTGAAATACGGTGCAATCACCGAGCAGGCTTCTGTTGCCAAGTTTGGTGCCAGCCCCTGTGCTGAGATTGTAAAATCCGTGGGCGGAAGCCCTTACCTCACCAGAGGAAATGCAGAAAACGCAATGAGCAAAGGCGGTGTTGATTCAGTCAGCGCCAGCGGCCCGCAGCTCATGTACAGCCCTTCCCGCATTAACGGTCCTATGAAAAAGACCGCGGAAGGCAAATACGAGTCCATCTCTTGGGAAGATGCTGAAAAGCTCCTCTCTGAGAAACTCGCAGCAGTTAAAGGACAGAAAGGCAAACTCACTGTTGTTTCCGGCGATAACACCGGTACTGCAACTGAGGTTCTGTCCGGTTTCGCTTCTGAAATGGGCGCTGACTGCTACCTGATGCCCTCTGAAGAGCAGGGCGCAGCCGTTGCTCTGGCTAGCATGGGCGGAAAAGGACAGATCGGTTACGATCTGGAAAATTCCGACTTCGTGCTTTTCGTAGGCGCGGATGCCATGGATTCATGGGGTTCGGTTGTGAGAAACCAGTGTGTTTACTCTGAAAGCCGTCCCACCGGTGGAGAAATCAAGACTACTTATGTCTACGCCGGTCCTTTCCAGAACAACACAGCAGCCGCTGCAGATAAGTGGGTTCCGGTAGCACCCGGTACCGGCGCTATCTTCTGCCTCGGTCTTGCTTACCATATGCTTAAGGCTGGAGCTTCCGCTTCTGCTTCTGATTTCGCCGACTTTAAGACTCTGGTAATGTCCAGATTCTCTCCCGATAAAGTGGAGAAAGCCACCGGCGTATCCGGAGTTGAAATGGCAGCAATTGCCAAACGCATCATGAAATCTTCCGCTCCCGTTGTTGTTGCTGGCTCCGAGTTCGCTCAGGGTGCCGGTGCAGCTGACGTGATTGCCGCTGCCGCAGTTAACATGCTGCTCGGTCGCGTCAACAAAGACGGTGGTATGAAGATTCTGCCCGAACTGCCCACAGCTGTTGAAGCTGCTGCCGGCCGTTCCGAACTGGCTGCTAAAGACTTTATCGGCTACCTTGCCGGTATCGCCGCAGGCAAAGTTGCAGCTCCTGCAGTAATGATGGCTTACGAAGCCAACCCTGTTTACGCACTGCCCCAGAACACAGCTCTGGCACCGGCATTCGAAAAAGCAGGCTTTCTCGTAAGCTTCAGCACTTATATGGATGAAACAGCTTCCAAAGCTGACCTGATTATGCCCAACCCCACCAGCTATGAGCGTTTTGAAGATGCGCAGACTCCTTACGGTGTCGGTGCAGCAATGCTCGCAGCCAGTGCTCCTGTTGCAGAGCCTCTCTACAACAGCAAGCCCACTGTTGACGTAATTCTCGGCGTGGCTTCCGGTCTGGGTATCGACCTTGGTTACGAATCCTCAGAAGCCGTTTATCAGGCTAAAGCCGAAAAAGCAGGCGCTGACTGGGATTCCCTTGTAGAAGGATCTGCTTATGTTGCCGATTCCACTGAATCCGGTTCTATTAAGTTTGCAGCATCTGTTCTTTCCAAGGCTGTAACCATGCCCAAGGGCGGCGAAATCGCTCTTGCTCCTTACTCCAAGCTTATCTTCGGTACTCCCACTGTGGCTATTCCGCCGCTGAACGTGGTTGCTATCAGCAAGTTTGAGCTTCTGGGTAAAGACCTCATGGTTCAGGTTAACTCTAAGACTGCCAAGAAACTTGGCGTGTCTGAAGGTTCCAAGGTCAAGCTTGCAGGAGCAGGCGGAGAGTGCGCTGTAAGAATCCACATTAATGAAGGCGTTATGAACGATGTCATCGCCGCACCTCTTGGATTCGGTCACACCGCATGGGATGCTTACTCCAGCGGTAAAGGCGAAAACATCTCCAAACTTCTCACCGTTGGTACTGAGTCCGGCACCGGTTTATCCGTGTGGACCAGTTCTTTCGTGAGCATCGCCTAAATTAAAGTCAGGGGATTCACGTTATGCAACAATTGGAATTTGATACTAAATGGACCATGGTAGTTGATGTCGACAAGTGTACCGGTTGCGGTGCTTGTATGGTATCCTGCCAGGCTGAAAATAACATAGCTCCCATGGAAGAAGGGTCCAATAAGCTTAAGACCCTCACCTGGATGCTTGTTTACGAACTCAACAACGGTAAGGAATTCCCCAACAGGGAAGTTGCCTACCTGCCCAGACCCTGCATGCAGTGCGGACACCCTGCCTGTGTTCCCGTCTGTCCCGTAGTTGCTACTACTAAGGACGAAGAAGGCGGAATCGTCAGCCAGATTTATCCCCGTTGCATCGGTTGCAGGTACTGTATGGCTGCATGCCCTTACCACGCTCGCTACTTTGGCTGGCTTGACCCGGTATGGCCCGGTGGAATGGACAAGGCTTTGTCTCCTTCTACTTCTGCCCGTCCTCGCGGTGTCGTTGAGAAATGTAACTTCTGCCACTCCAGACTGCTGGATGCGCGTCAGCGTGCCCGTGCTGAAGGTCTGGATCCGAACAAGCTGCCTGACGGCTGGTACCAGCCTGCCTGTCTGGAAGCATGCCCCACCGGCGCAATCTCTTTCGGTGATGCTAAGAACCCTGAGCACAAAGTTCATGAGCTGATTAAGAGCCCCAATGCTTTCCGCATTCTGGAGTCTATCGGCATGGATCCTCAGGTTTACTACATCAGCCGTCGTGACTGGGTTCGTGAGCAGAGTGATAACGTAGCTCAAGGCAGCCATGCTGAGCATGCTGCTGAAGGCAAGCATTAGGAGGGAGGTTTACCATGGATAGCAATCTCTTCCCCGAAGGCACAAAACGCTGCGGACTGCCCAAGTTCCTGCTTTGGATGGTTTTTCCTACTGCCATCTTGCTCTGGGGCGTCTACGCTGCCGTAAAGATTTTCTATTACGGTATCGGCGTAACCGGCCTTGACAACTACTTCGGGTTCGGCCTCTGGATTACTTTTGACCTTGCGGTTATCGCACTTGGTGCCGGTGCATTTTTCACCGGTTTTCTCAAGTACATCCTCAAGATCGATCAACTTAAAAATATCATCAACCTTGCAGTAGTTTTAGGGTTCTTGTGCTACTCCGGCGCCATGCTCATTCTGACCATGGATATCGGGCAGCCCATCCGCGCATGGTTCGGTTACTGGCACCCCAACGTGCACTCCATGCTCACAGAAGTTATCTTCTGTATTACCTGTTACTGCACCGTTCTGATCATTGAATTCATTCCGCTGATTCTCGAGCAGAAGCAGCTGAATAAGATTCCTTTCCTGCACCACTTTGCCCATCACCTTCACGTGAATATGGCTCTGTTCGCAGGTATCGGAACATTCCTGTCCACCTTCCACCAGGGTTCTCTCGGCGGTATGTACGGCGTTATGTTCGGTCGTCCTTACGCCTTCCGTGAAGGTTTCTTCATCTGGCCCTGGACTTTCTTCCTCTTCGTTCTCTCCGCAGTGGGTTCCGGTCCTGTTTTCACAGTTCTGGTTTGTACCCTCATCGAGAAAATGACCGGTAAGAAACTGGTGGAGTACAAAGTTAAAGCTCTGATGGGTAAAATCGCCGGTACCATGCTCTGCGTGTACATGTTCTTCAAGATCATTGACACCTGGGCTTGGGCTGTAGGCTACCTGCCCTCCGTTGGCCTGACCTTCGAACAGATGTTCTACGGTAATGTATACGGTCAGTGGCTGCTCTGGACTGAACTCGTGCTTTGCGGCATCGTTCCCGCAATCATGCTGATCACTCCTTCCATCAGAAACAACCCCACACTGCTGTACTCTGCAGCAATTCTGGATTGCATCGGCGTAACCATTAACCGTTACGTATTCACTGTCCAGACCATCGCTATTCCGGTTATGCCTTTCGATAACTGGGAAGTATATGTACCGAACTGGGCAGAATGGGCTACCACCCTGATGATCTGCGCATACGGTGCTCTCGTACTCAGCCTCTGCTACCGCTACCTGCCTATGTTCCCTCAGGAACTCAAGCTGAACAAGAAGTAGTCTCCGGCTGATTACACAAGTAAAGTCAAAAGGCCCTGCTCGTGAGAGTGGGGCCTTTTCTTGTTTGAAGGAACAGTGTGATGTCTTACTTTGTTTGTGTGTATTAATTGTGGGATTAGATTGGGGATGATGAAAGTTTGAGAGGAGCTATCTGTCGGTACTGTGTATAGATCGTAAATTAAGTTGGCTCGTACATATGGCAGCGCAACTACGAGTTTAGTTAATCAATGATATAAGTTGCAGGTTAGGGGATGGATAAGCGCAGTCTCTAAAGATAAGAAGTGACGGACTTAAGTCATTAATGCTGATTTAGTTTGAAATATATCCCGAAGAACAAGGTGTCCGTATTTATCAAAAAAACCTCCCCGCTAGAGCAAGGAGGCTTTCTATATGAGAATTAGTCGGTTTTAAGCTAGTAGGGCAGAAACCACTTCATTCCTTTCATCTTAGCAGGAATAGGCTTTTCTTGTGACGGAGGATGCTTGATGTCCCAGCATTCCATTTCCTGTTCAATCCATGAAGGACGGGAAAGTCTGATAGAGTTCCCCTTGGTTATGGAATCGTCATCGCCGCTGAAGTGTTGCAGGATGAGGCTTACGTTGCCGTCTGCATCACCCAGAGACCATTTCCAGACCTTGAGGGTGCCGAAAGGGTTACCGCGCCAGTCATTGGGCTTTCCAAATCGTTTTTCAATTTTGCCATAGAGCTTGTTGAAAAATTCCATGCTGCCGTCTTGGTATTTGAGCTTCATGCGCAGGATGATATCTTTGCGCTTGCAGTTACCAACAACAACATACCCACCCTTATAACCTTCCATGTCTTTCAAGCCGATTCGCTTAATATACTCTTCCTGCCACGGTGAAGTTGCAGAGTTACTCTCCAAGAGTGAGCGGATTGTTGAAAGGTTGTTACCGATAGTTATACCGGCTACTGACTCCGGTGCGTTTTGTGCGGCAAAAGCACTAGATGTCCCAAGTAAGGAAATTAATAGGGTCAATAAGATAACTTTCTTCATTTGATAATTCCTGTAGCCTCGTGGCTTATATGAGAGTCAATCCTATTCCAGTCGTACAACCGGAACATCCTGCGTTGTAGTTCGATATAAATCTTTCTTCCCAGTTGCTGATCATGTCAACTGTGGCTTTCAAGAACTTGTTGCTGATAACAGGATACTGTTCTTGAGCTTTTTTGAATTTTTCACTGGTCAGGCGAATGCATACGCAGTCCGAAGTGGCTTTAAGAGTAAATAGCCGTTTGGAGTCGCCAATAAGTGACAGCGCACCGACAAAATCTCCTTCCTTGAAAGATTGGATTTTGGTAGCGCCTGTATCCAGATAAGCTTCCATGGAGCCGCTGATCAGGTAATACGCGGACTGGTCAAGGTCTCCGCTGGCAAACACTTCGTCACCTGCTGAGAATTTTTCGCGTACGCAAAGGTAGGCGATCAGCTTTTGTGCTTCAAGGTCAAGACCGGAGAAGTAAGGAATCTCCCTCATTATTTCCAAATGCTCTTGATATTCGCTTGTTTCTGCTGCCATGACTAATGTGCTCCATGTACGAGTTCATAAAGAAGTCCCTTTCTCGCCATGAGTTCATCATAGGGACCTACTTCCATTAATTTACCAGCCTTCATGACTGCCACTTTATCATAATTTTTAATGGTATCCAGTCTGTGGATAACCGAGATAAGTGTTGCTTTGCCTTTCCACTTGGTTTCAAGCAGACCCTGAATACGGTTCTGAGATCTGTTGTCCAATGCGGAAGTCGCCTCATCCATAATCATGATGGGCGGATTTTTGAGGAAGGTTCGAGCGATAGCCAGTTTCTGGCGCTGTCCACCGGAAAGCTTATCACCCTTGGTGCCAACCTGAAATTCCATGCCCAATTCAACAACTGTTTCAAGGAGGTCTTCCTCGATAAGCAGCTGGATCATAGATTGGTTGATTGCATCCTGTACCTTCGGATGATCGGTTTTGGGTTTACCGAAAAGGATATTGTCCAGAATTGTTTGCGAAGGAATGAATTCAGCCATTTGTATAGAAGCTGAAGGCTTCCGGCATGTCTGCTGAGATTCTGGAATTAAACATCTTCCGGCCGTCGAGGATCAAACCTTTCAACACGGCAGGAAGGGCGACAATTTTATGTACTCCGGGAACAAAGCCAAGAGCAAGGCGCAACAACATTTCCCGGTCTCTGTCTTCAAGTTCCAGCAGGGGGGTATCGTCAATACGCGCAGTAAGCTGTTTGTAATCTTCGAATTCCTCCGAAGGAATAGGACTTTGCTCAAAGAAAACCTCATCCGGCGGGAGATTGCCCAGAATATCGACAGTCTGTTTGGCTAATTCGCGTCCGAGGCTAAGCAACGGTGTTTCCAATTGTGCTTCCTTGAGGAAGTTCTGGAAGTAATCGTTGCTGACCAGTGCACGGCCTGAGAAAGTGTTATCATTGGCATGGCCAAAGGTTATGTTGCCGGCTACGGATGAGAAGTCGAGATATGCCCCGTCCTGATAAAATTCCACATGTTCAGCAAGCCTGTCGCCGAAATCGGAGTGGAAGTTTTGACGCACTCTGACCAGTCGTTCCGATAGTTCCGTCTCTTTATCCGGGTCAAGCAGCGTGTTAAGGCCGAAACGAAGAACATCGACAAAAATACCAGCCTGCTGAATTGACTCAATCATGTTGTCCCGGCTGGGCATTTTTTCATCAGCTTCAGGGTCACCTTCAAGGATAGCTGCACAGGAGTATAGCAGGTTGTCTTTGATCGTTCCTGAGAAAATGAAAGGTGCCTGGGCCACGATGCCCATGTTATGTACCATGTCGGCCTTGGTTAGGTCGCCCACTTCGTAGCCGTCGATTTTTACCGACCCTCCCGTATATTTATATAGCTGTGACACACATTGGGCCAGTGTACTTTTACCACTGCCCGAGAAGCCGACAAGAGCCATTTGCTCTCCGGGTTTGAGCTGCATATTAATTTGTTTAAGCAGCCGTATATTGCCGGAAACAGTGAAACCAAGGTTTTGAACTTCGATGTTTCCTTTAAGCTTTACCGGCTCTCGTCCTTCAGGCTCAAGCTCAAATTCAGGCTTGGTGTCGAAGTATTCCATAACCCGGCTGTAGCGGACTCCGGCATCATTATGGACCTGATAGAAGTCCATGAGTTCTTTCCACGGATCATAAATTTTTTCATAAGCGGAAAGGAATGCAACCAGAGCACCAAGGTCGAAACGACCCTGAATGGCAAGATAACCACCGACAATAAAGAGCAGGAAGGGACCAAGGTTCTGGAAAAAGTTGTTCAGGACTTTGATTCCCTGTTTGTAAAGAATCCATGTGATCCTGATCTTGAACAGGCGGTCAACAAAAGCTCCGTATTTACGGTTTTCAATACGGTAGGAACCGTTACCGTGGATTTCATGGATGCCGGAAATGGTCTCGTTGATATGACTGGAGAGATATCTTGTTGTATCAACCCTTTTCTTGTTGGCATTGTTTGATTTTTTCTGGAGCTTGGGGACCAGATAGATCACAAAAGGATAAAGCGCGATAGAAATACCGGCCATGATCGGGTTCAGGTAGAACATGTATCCTGCAAATGCGATAAGTGTGAGCAGGTTTGTAACCGGAACAGCTACTGATTGCCCCACATATTCGCCCGCCGGAGCCAACTCTGTTACAAGTGAAGAGACCACCATACCCGGGTTGGCTTTTCGGAAATAGCCTAAAGGTAAAGTTAATATATGCGCATATAATTCCTTACGCATTTTTGCCAGTGCTTCCTGACCGATATACGTTTGCAGGACAGTAATAAGGTATTTTAGCAGGCTGGCTGATACAACAGATGCGATGTAGAAACCACAGTACATGAAGAGTAGGTCAACCTTGCGCATACTGATGGCCTGGTTGATGATTTTCTTCTGCATTTCCAAGGGAACAAGTCTGACTGCTACTGTGAAGAAGATTACAACAAGCAATATGAGCTGCAATTTCATATTGCTGTTCTTCACCCAGTAGGTTAGCGGACGCTTGGTGATCATTAACAACTCCTGTTTAGGCTATATATCTAACAAAAATTTATTACCTTTTTGTTGACGCAGCGACAAGGGTTTTCTAACTTATTAAAGGTAATCGTACTATCTGTCCCACATGAGAAAATTGAGGATATGGTTTTGGTAAATAATCCTGAGACGCAGGCTGAGGCTGGCGTCACTTCTTCTTTCTCCCTGAAATCCGATATTTCTGAGCTCAGGGTTCTGGCTGAAAAGATAGAAAATTTCGGCAGTGAACACGGTGTTTCTGATAAAACTGTGTTTGAACTTAATCTCGTGCTTGATGAACTTTTTACTAACCTTGTCAGTTACGGCTGCCAGTCGGACAGGCATAAGTTTGATATATTCATCGAGCTGAAAGATAGAGTACTTACCATTTGGATTGAGGATGACGGCAAGAAATTCAACCCTCTTGACGCACCTGAACCGGACATGGGCTGTAAATGTGAGGACCGCAAGGTAGGTGGATTGGGAATCCATTTCATGCGTAAAATGATGGATAGTATTGAATATGAATGGAAGGACGGCAGGAATAAATTGACGTTGACCAAAAATATTCAATAGCTTTATAAACCTAATTAGATAAGTAGTCCGCAGCGCGGATTTTAATATTTAACAGATCGGCATTGCCGCTTACCAGTCGGTAAATTTGGAAAACGGAGGAAAAGATGGGTCTTGAAGTAGGTGAGATTAAAAACGACGGTATTATTACCTTTAAGCTTAAAGGGCGTCTTGATTCGAATACATCCAATGATTTTGAAGAAAGGCTTCTGAGCCAGATTCAGGATGGTGAAAGCAAGATCATTCTGGATTTTGAAAATCTTGAGTATATTTCCAGTGCCGGTTTGCGTGTTCTGCTCAAAGCAGCCAGAGAACTCAAAGGCGGGGATGGTAAACTTATGCTCTGTTCCCTTAAGGATTACATCAGGGAAGTCTTTGACCTTTCGGGGTTTGTATCCTTCTTGCCTATATACGACACTATGGATGAATGTATGGGTGCTTTCTAGACATTTCCAAATAATCAGGCCATATTCAGGGCCTTCCTTATGTTATTATTGCTTCCTGTCCGTTTTTTTAGCGGACAGGAAGTTTGTTTTTTGAAACTATAGTTGTTTATTGTTATAATAGCCGTTGCGCTTTCTTACATACACCGGAGGGTATAAAATGAGCGGTATATTCACATCTCTTGCAGTAATGATGTCACCGAGAGGGCTTGAAGCCGCCGGACATGGTGCCGGATTGGGGGGAGCTGCTTTTCTGGGAATTCTTGTTCTGGCCGCACTTTCAGCAATCTGCACCGCGCGCAGCATGGACAAGCTCTCTTCCGGGGAACTCCGGGCCACCCCTGTAGACCGTGTTGCTTTCGGGTTTCTTGATGCAGCCCGTTTTTTTACCCTGACCGTGCTGGCTGTATCATGGCTGGGTATTGCCGGGTATGCGGTTAATGAAATTTTCATCACTTCTTTCCCTAATCTGGGCGCCTCATTCACTATCCTTGCCCTTGCTGTATGGGCTTGCTTCCTTTCAAAGAAATATGCCGGGGATCTTTTCGGTGGCACTTTGACCTTGGCTTTTCTGTTCTTTGTGTATGTGTCGGTAATGGTTAACCAGCCTGTTACCGGAGGAATGGGATATCCTACCGAGTTGCCGGGAATGTTTGCTCCATTAATGCCTGCTGGATTGGCTGCTGCCGGGCCTATAGGCTGGATGCAATTGATTTTTCTGGGCGTGTTCGCTTTTATCGGATTTGATCTGCCGTTGGTTTATGAAAATAAAGGCTCTCGTGCGTTTCCGGCGATTCTGCTAGTACTTGTTGCTTTGGGGCTTTTCGTTTGGGCTGCTTTACTGGTTGCTTCTCCTGATGACTTGTTGAATTCAACAGTTCCTCATCTTGCTGTTGCTGCTCAGGTTCTCGAAGGCAAAGGAACTCTGCTCATGGGCGGAACAATCGTATTTGCGACTTTTGCAGGCCTTTGTGCTCTGTTTCGCCTTTTCGGTTACAAGGTACGCGGGGTTCTTGCCGAAGATTATTCCAGCTACGCTGTCGGTGGCGCTGCGGTTTTTCTGGGCGCAATTATCGCTATCATGCTGGCTAAAGGCTGGGCAGGGAAAGATGAACTGGAGTCTCTTATTTCCGCAGGACTTTGCTTCTGGTTCGGTTCCTATGCGTTGATTGACCTTCTGGGCATTATTGCCATGCGTCGAGCCAGACGCTTCTATTTGCCCAGATTTTTGACCTTAGGTTTGCATGCTGTTGCCGCCGCAGTCTGTTGCCTGCATATCGAATTTCTAAACTATTTCCTTTATACAATCGGTTGTCTTGCCGTTGCTGGTATCGCTCTTGGTTTTACCATGAAGGAGTATTGCGACTATCCTCCTCTGGAAGAAGTTGAATCCGAAGAGGATAGCGAAGACTCTTCTGGTTCTGAAGAAGGTGAGGAAGTTCAGAGTGAACCGGTTGAAGATGATCCTGAAGATGAAGAACTGAACATCGTCAGTTATAAATAGAGGGGGATTGCCTGTTTTTACTTGTCCTGCGGTTTTGATTTGGTATTATTAAAATGAGTCCCAAAGTTGATCATTTATTAATATACAAAATACGTGGAGGTAATAATGGGCAACCGTTTAATATTGCTTCTCTGTGCTTCGGTGCTTGCTGTTTTGGCGAGTTTTGCGGTTTTCCCGCTCGTGGCAGGTGCTGAGGATGTTCCCCGTGTTTCGGGTGACTATCTGGAGCGTAAGCTTGGCTCGGAAGGGCTGGTAATTGTAGACTCGCGTAGTGGTTCTGACTGGCGGGGCAGCTCATCCAAGATTAAGGGCGCTATCCGCGGCAAGCCGGGAAAGGAACAGGAATGGGCCTCAGAACTGCCCAAGGATGCTGAGATAATAATCTACTGTGCTTGACCCAATGAATACACAAGCTCCCGTGTGGGGCGGAAGTTGAAGAAGATGGACTTTACCAATGTAAGCACGCTTCTGGGTGGTTGGCATCAATGGTATCGATCCGGTTTCCCGGTGGAATCAAAGTAAAACTGGAGAGGGGGATTGCTAAGGCAATCCCCCTCTTTTTTATTTCACATAAAAAATCCCTTGGCATCCTTCAATGTCGGGGATTTTTCCATTTTCAACATCTTGCAATGCAATATGCGGAGGTATATGTCTCATTCGTATTGTTAACGGTATTTATAAATTTGGAGCAGAAAGTGTTGGTTATCAAAGATTATAAATTCGGTTATTTAAAGTTGTTCGTTAAAAAAATACCTTTAAGTCTAGCTCTTATTGCATGCTTTTGTTTGCTGCTTGCTGTGTTTAAAATAACTGCTTTTGATAAAATGCCTGAGCCATTTGATGGAATGCATGAGATAGGGATTTTATTTTTTGGATTAGCGAATTCTGTTGTCGCAAGTTTTATGTTTTATTTATTTACCATACACGCCGACAATGTATTGAAGGCGTTCAAGATATACCCAATTGCACGCAGATGGTCTTCTGGGGTAGTAGGAAATTGCCAAAGAATGTTTACAGATTTTTCAAATAAGTCTGGTATTAATATAAATATAGATAATTTTGATTCAGATGGTTTGCTTAGAGACGTTTTAAAAAACATTGATCCAAATTCAGAAGCTCCGTTAGTAGATTATAAACTTCAACGTTTGAATTGGATTAATTATCTTGATGATATACGAATTCGAACTCAACATCTGATAGACAAGCTACTTGATACGAATTGCTCTTCTTCATTAGACAATGATTTGATAGCGTTGTTGTTATTGCTGAAGGATTGTGGATATTTTGTTGACATTCAACATGCAAAATTGACAGGGGTGTCTAATAAGGACCTTAGTTGGATCCACAATTTGCTACATGAATATTGTCAAATATGTGCGGAAATAAAAAAACGTAATGTAGAGATTTTTGCCGACTGCGAATTCCCCACTGGGCAATAGTTATATTTAATCAACCACGCAGAGTGCTATATTGCGCATGTCCCAACCTATTCTTGCAAAGAAAAAGTGCTGACCGTATCCAGTGGCAAGGCCAAATCTACTCGCGCATGGGTGTGTGAACCTTCCGTTATTCCGGTTTATCCATTTCAATCTTATTCAAAAAGCGGTGTTTACGCAGGGCAGCTGACCTGAAACATTTGCTGACGAGTTTGCGTTTTTCTTTGAGAGCTTCACGCTGGGCTGCAATCTGAGCAGCTTCGTCACCTTTCGGTTTGTACTTAGTTTTAATACCGCGGAAAGCGACTTTAATTTTCTTGCTTTGGAATTTTTGATCCAGTTCATCTACAATATCGGATTCCGTAGGGAATTTATCTTCAAAATGACTTACCCAGAAAAGGATTTCAAAGTCCAAACCAAAGTTCCCAAAGCGCTTGAATAAAATATTCGGAGCCGGGTCCTTGAGCACATTAGGATGCTTTTTAACTATCTTAAGCATGACCTTTTTGGCTTTCTTGACCTTGGAACCAGGGACAAGAGTGACCGGGATTGTAACCCTTATGCGGGTGTCCTGATAGTTGAGGTTGACGATTTCACCCTTCAGAAAGCTGGAGTTGGGAATGATAACCATACTGTTATCCAGCGCCTTAAGGGTGGTGTTACGGATGGAAACATCAATCACAGTTCCGATGATCTTCTTATGTTGCAGGGTGTCGCCTTTCTTGATCGAGCCGCCGAAAAGAATAATCAGTCCGCTGACAAAGTTGCTGACAATATCCTTCATACCGAAACCGATACCGATGGAGAGGCCGCTTGCTATCCATGTCAGAGCAGACATGGGTATGCCCAGCAGGAAGAAGGAAGTCAGCAGGAAGACCACCCAGACAATGTATGATCCGATTGTGGACAGGGTGTGGGCCAGTGCCGACTCAATGCGCTGTCCATTGATTGAAGTGTTGTTGACAAAAGACTTGAGCCAGAAAAGGGCCAGCCGTGCAGCAAAGAAAAGAATCAGAATGTAGAAAAGGTTTTTGATTGAAATATCCGCTCCGGCAATATTCATGTCCATGTGCCGGAATACAAAACGGGCAAAGGGAATACCGCCCATGTAGGATGTGGCCCAGCCGATGAACATAAAAATTATGACTGAAACAGACAGCGGATAAAAAAGCTGGACCATCTGGTTATGGTGCAGCGCCTCACGCAGTCCCTTTTCGAATTTCTTTTGTTCTTCTTCACCGAGTTCCTGATCTTCCGGAGGCTGGTATTCCGGCTGAGGAAGGTCAGTAATGAGGATTGTTTTCAGGGCTGTGCAGATCTTTATAGTCACCAGAAAGAGAAACCATATCTGGGTCAGCATCATTGCCTGTGTTCCGAAGCCCAGCAGGGTGAAAAGTGCCGAGCCGGAAAGGATGACCTTGTTGGCCTTGGATGTGGAACGGGTAATCTGGAGAGTGTAGCGGTTGCGGTTGAAATGCAAAGCTGCAAGACCGGCGAGACTGAGCACAAACCAAACTACGGACAGACATTCCGCAGGCAGGGTCAGCATATGCATGATATCCCCTGCGGTCATCAGGCTCCAAAGGATGAACATAGGGGTGTAGATCAGCGGTGCAGGCTGAACTTTTTCCCGGGCCCAGAGAAAATTACGGGTGCAGATGATGGCCCCTAGTGTTATGGCCTCCGTCCATACTAATCCGGTTATCTGGTTGGCAGTGAAAAGAGTGAAAATACGGGCAAACAGAATTGCCGTACCCAGCGAGATGAGAAACAGCCCGGTGTTGTATAATGAAAGTTTGTGGTTGCTGAACATGGGCCGGCAAAGCATTCTCTTTACCGATGTGCGAAGAATGAGCCAAAGCACAATGGTAATGCCGCTCATGATTATCAGGAAGTTACTCCAGTCAACCCAGACGATGAGCGGATGGTAGAATTTGGTGAAGCTGTCACGCCATTCTTCAAAAGAATAGCCGATATCATTCCATGCCTGTGGGAAGAGTAGGATTAAATTAGGTTCGAAATAGAAATTAGTTAAAGTCTGAGCATAAAAGTTATGAGTGACTTCGTGGTCCTCGCTCATGGACTCAATCAACTTGTCTGATTTGAGCAGGGCCGCATCAATGGTCTTTTTCAGTGTAGCAGCATCATCGCGGACGCGGAGATATTTACCTCTGGTTGAGGCGAGTTTCTGTTTTAGTCGCGGATCGGTGATTTTAGTTTTAAAGTGAATTTCATTTATGACATCAAAGCCCTGTTTAATCTTCTTGAGTCTGTTTTTTTCAATGAGCAGGTCTGATTTTGCCAGCTGAACAAAGTTTTGCACATCATCGAGCTGCATTATTACCGTGCGGTACGACCACGGGGTCTGCTTGGCCATTCCGCGAAGCATTTTTAACTGATCCAGCCGGACCTGAGCAGTGTGCAGTCGTGCATCATATTTCTCAATCATTGCCGGAATATGCTGATTGAGTTTCTTTACAGCCAAGTCCTGTCGGTTGATATCAGCATCAAGAGTTTCGACCATGCTAAGTAAAGTCTGCGTGGCTGTCTCGGCTTGTGAATGTGGGGCAGTGGAGAAAGTGAAGAGTAAAATAGAAAGAATCAGGATCAATCCTTTTTGCGTCTTTAAGGGCATGTTTTTCTCCGAGGCTTGACAAGCCTGCTATTTTTCCGGTTAATTATCCGCATCCGCTGACTGCTTTTCAGTTCGTTTCCTCACAGTCCTGCCTGTGATCATCTTTTCTAGAAAATTTTCCGGTACAAACCGGATCGTGTCCGGTAGATAATTCTATCCACAAACATGCATTTTGCAGTCGGCAATTCTTATTCTTCAATGTACACTGCTGGTTGTACTAAATGTATCTGATAAATAAAACATTTTTTACAGCCCATTATCAACCGGGAGAATTATGGTATCCAATATTTATCTGATCGGTCCCCGTGCCTGCGGTAAAACTACTGTAGGAAAACAACTTGCCGATAAGCTTCGTCTTGAATTCTTCGATAGTGATGAAGTGCTTGTGCGAAAAGCAGGCTGCGAGATTGCGCAGTACGTAGAACAGCATGGCTGGGATGGCTTCCGTGATTTGGAAGCGGAAGTGCTTCGCGAATTATCCGTTCAGCAGAATGCTGTCATTTCCTGCGGCGGTGGAATTGTTGTCCGTGAGGAAAACAGAACTTTGTTAGGTGATAATTTTACAGTTTATATTAAAGCGGACGTAGAAACTCTCGCTAACCGTCTGCTGTCCGATCCAAATCATGATCAGCGTCCGTCGCTTACCGGAAAGTCCATTGTCGATGAAATCCGCGAAGTACTGGATGCGCGAGAGGACCTTTATTCCGGTTGTGCAAATCTTGTAGCGGACGGTTCCGGTTCGATCGAAGATGTTTGCAGTGAGATTTTAGATAGCTACCAATCCTTCAGCAAAGGGGAGAAATAATATGAGCGGCAATACATTCGGCCAGATTTTTAAGGTAACCACCTACGGCGAATCCCACGGCCCCGGACTTGGAGGAGTTATTGACGGCTGTCCGGCAGGGATTGAACTTAGCGAAGAGATTATTCAGCTTGAATTGGATCGTCGCAAGCCCGGACAGGGCATTGCTTCCACCGCCCGCAAAGAGGCGGACCGGGTCAAGATTCTTTCCGGTGTTTTTGAAGGCCGTACAACCGGGACTTCAATTGGTTTTCACATCGAGAACACTGATCAGCGCTCCCACGATTATTCCAAAATAATGAATGTATACAGGCCCGGACATGCAGACCGGACCTTTGACGCCAAGTACGGTTTTCGCGATTATCGCGGTGGAGGGCGTTCTTCCGGACGTGAGACTGTTTCCCGTGTAGCTGGCGGGGCAGTGGCACAGGAATTTTTGCGTCAGCAATCCATAAGCTGCCAAGCCTACACCGTGCGAATCGGTGGAATTGACGGAGAGGTCAAAGCTCCCGAAAAAGCGCACGAACTGCCTTTCTTCTCTGCTGATCCTGATGTTATTCCCAGTTGGGAAGAGCGGATCAAAGAAGTCCGTTCACAGGGTGATACCCTTGGCGGAGTTGTGGAAGTTTGCATCAAAGGTGTGCCTGCCGGACTCGGTGAGCCTGTTTTTGATAAGCTTGATGCCCGCCTTGCTTATGCGCTCATGTCTGTGGGGGCGGTCAAAGGCGTTGAAAT
This sequence comes from Maridesulfovibrio salexigens DSM 2638, assembly GCF_000023445.1. Lineage (GTDB taxonomy): Bacteria > Desulfobacterota > Desulfovibrionia > Desulfovibrionales > Desulfovibrionaceae > Maridesulfovibrio > Maridesulfovibrio salexigens. Next base: position 1,181,084 of record NC_012881.1, read on the forward strand.
CGGTGCCGGTTGTAAGGCAGCGGATGCTCTTGGAAGCGAGAATAATGATTTTATGGATGGCGATGGCTTTTGCAGCAACAATGCTGGAGGTGTCCTCGGCGGTATTTCCAGTGGGCAGGATGTTGTTGTCCGTGCATATGTGAAGCCGATTCCATCCATCAGCAAACCGCAGCAGACCGTTGACCGTGACGGCAATGCAACCGAGATTAAGATCGGGGGCAGGCATGATATCTGCGCTATCCCTCGCATTGTGCCGGTACTTAAATCTATGGCCATGCTCACGGTGGCGGATTTTATTTTGCTGCAACGAAGAATGGGTTAAAAAGTAAAGGGGCAGACTCTGAGAGTCTGCCCCTTTTTTTATTTCTTGGCGATTATATAGCCGAAGCTGGTCCAGCGTCCATTATCTACAGCAAGGGTTTTCGGATCATCGTCCGGGTCCTTTTTGCAGAAAGGGTCATGCTTAGCGAATTCCATCCACCAGTCCCACGCATCGGGAGCATAGCCGCTCTCGACGATTTCAAATCCGGCTAGTTTAAGGTCGGCAACAGTGCTGTCAACAGTCCTGAAGCATTCCTTCCACGGAAATTCCGGTTGTGAAACGTACGGTTCCAAGTCTTCGGGCAAAGGTACATCAAGGTGCATCGGCTCGCCCAAGGCGAAGATTCCGCCCGGTTTGAGTACCCTGCGAATTTCCTTAAGGCACTCGATATAACCTTCTTCTCCACTGATACCGCGAACCATCTCAAGCGCAGTTGTCGAGGTGGCGAAGTCGAATGATTCAGAGGCAAGGTGTGTTTCAGGTACACCTATCTTCTGAGTCAAAACAAGATTTTCCACACCCCATTGCTGTGCGTTGGCTTGGGCATGTTCCACCATCGGTCTGCCGTCCATGCGGTCATCCCAAGGATCAATACCAAATACGGATACTCCGTATTCCTTGGCAAGGAAACAGGCTTGAACCCCACGGTTACAACCTACATCCAGCAGTCGCGTATCGGGCCGGATGCCCATTTTCTGGGCCATGAAGTCACTGAGTTTCAGTCCTCCGGGACCGCTGCACTGTGCGTAGATGGTGTCCAGATCAGTATATTTTGATGATTTTGAGTAATTAATCTGCGTCATTGGATGACTCCTGTTGTTTTGGATTGTTGGAGCAGGCACTTTCATGCCTTAACCAGAGTAAAACCGGAGTCCTCCGCCTGCCGCGGAAACAACCCGTCAGCAGACGGATTACATTACTATTCTCTTTTTCATAAAATCCCCGTTAAAAGTTTGTGTGTTCAAGCCATAAAAGATGCCATGGCCTGTTGTCTCATACAAAATATTTTAAAATCTAGCCAGTGCAGGTCTTACAGATCTTAAGGTTAGTGAAATCACCTTCCTGATACTGGCGGATCAGGGAAATGAAATGATCCGAGTTCCAGATTTCTTCAAGGGTGTTTTTGTAGAGGTTGCCGAGTACAACGGTTCTGCGCCAGTCGTGGCAGCAGATAATCACATCCCCGTTAAAAAGCACGTAGGCCTGTTTGAGGAATAGGTCACAGTCTCGCTTGAGCTGGGGTTTGCGGGCGCTCAGTTTACTGATATCGTCTCCGGCACGGTTATCCAGCTGGTGAATCTTGAAGGTTACATCACGTTTAGCCCAATGCTTTTTCGCGTATTCCAGCTCATCGTGAACGATGGTAGTATCGAGGGTGGTGATGGAAACCTTGGGACGCTTGGCACCTTTCTTCTCTTTAATGTCGAGGAACTTATCAATATTATCAAGGATGTTGAATTTCTTGATGCCCATTGATTCAGTGTAAGTCTCAGCTGTGTAGCCCTGAACGGAAACCCAGAGGTGACGCAGACCGGATTCGATGAGTCTTTCGCTCATGTCTTCGGTGAGCAGGGCACCGTTAGTATTGATCTTGGTGCGGGTGAAAGGCTTTTTGTTTTTTTCAATGTAGGCGATACGCTCAGGCATTTTTTTATCCATGAGCGGCTCATTCATTAAATAAGGGCTGATGCGACCAATGAAATGTTTGCTGGTCTCATCGATGATTTTTTTGAAAAGATCATCTTCCATATGGCCCTGAGGCTGTGTATTATGAGTGTGTTTCCAGCCGCAGAACAAACACATGGCATTACAATAGCTTGTGGTTTGAATCTGAATGGCGCGCGGAAAAGAGGGACGGGGACGTTTTTTGTCCTTGATCCAGGTCATTAATTGTTTGAATTTGCCATCGTTTTCCGCAGGCATATAATATTCACCCATGTGAGTTTACTCCTTGTAAAACTTATAGCGGGTAATTTAAGTGTCGGTATTCGGGAGGCCGAACTTATAATGAGTTGACAACCAGTGTCAACGTGTATGGAGAATTTGAAAATGAGTGTTCTTGTTGAATTAACAATTTTTCCCACAGACAAAGGTGAAAGTGTTAGCCCTTATGTTGCAAGGGTTGTGAAGATTATTCGCGAATGCGGTCTGCCATGCCAGCTCGGTCCTATGGGAACCTGCATTGAAGGTGAATGGGAAGAGGTTATGAGTGTGGTTACAAAATGTTATAAGGCTCTTGAAACAGATTGCGAGCGAATTTATATGCTGATGAAAGCTGATTGCCGTAAAGGTGCTGTCGATCGGCTGCACGGTAAAGTAAAATCCGTGGAATCAAAACTATAACGGGGTCGGTTAGGAGAATTCGATGAAATTGCTGAAGCCTGCTAACTGTGCTGTTCTATTAATTCTATTGTTTGCCATATCCGGATGTGTCCATCTCGGAGTTTCGCATTTGGAGCGGCAGTCGTGGAAGCTTGAAACCCCACGGACCATACAGATGGAGTTCATGACTTTTGATTATGAAATTGTGCCGCGTAAAGACAGCTTCGGTCTTCGTGGTAAAGCTTACGTTAAGAAAAATAACGTGCCTATGTGGGCCGGATGGATTGGTGAGCTTTGGATTCAGGGCTACTTAAGCGACATGGATGGTGAAGTTCTGGCTCAAGGATTACAGGTCTTCTCACCTGAAGCTCTGGAAGAGGGTAAGGGGATCCCTTTTGATTTTGAACTCAAGCCGGAGATGCTTGATTCAGGTCCACTTTACATTTCATTCGGCTATCGCATGGCCCTTTCCAAAAGCCGTGAAGACAACAACGGTCCTCCGTTTATGGCCATTGAGCGTGCTGTAAGTCAGTAATTTAAAGTGCGATCAATTCCAGATCGCCCCAGGCTCCGATTTTTGAATCGTATTGTACGAAAACACCTTCAAGCCCGTGTTCCGAGAGAGCGCGGGCTTTTTCTATGACCAGCGGCACATCGGCAGGGGATCTGAGCAGGTTGGCGAGAGCAGTTGCTGCGGCATCGGCAAACCGTGCATCCTTTGCGCGAACAGTAACCAAATCGCCGCTGCCAAGACTTAGTGAATGGCCTATTGTTCCGGAAGATGAACAGATGGAAAGCGGAAAGTCCTCGGCTTCGATTGCGAGGCCGATTTTTGCCCCAGAGTCCGGTTCTGAGAGCAGGGCAACTTTACGCGATGAAGTGGAATGCATGTAAATATCGCCGCCGTTCTCTACAATAACATTAGAAGAAAAGGGTCGCAGTTTATCGGCAACATATTGGGCTACCGCCCCGGCAACAGCTGCCATAGGACCAACTCCGCAGGCAAGAGCACCATCAGCCATAGCTTTGATCACAGGATGGACTTCCTCAGGAACAGCAACAGGTACAAGGCTGGTTGCGAAATCAGGATTGAGCACGAAATGGGCCTGCATAATGCCACGAATTTCATGGACAGCATCTAGTGCTTCTTCTTTTAAGACCTTCTCAGCAACAATAAATAAATCGGTTTGCTCGACAACAACCTGAAAAGAGGTCTCGCTGCCGGATAGGGCTACGTTGTTGCGATAGCTGCGGGTATGGTCAGTGTGTATTTTTTTACTCAAGGTATGAATCCAATTTCGAGAGGATAATTATTCGCGCTAACGGCGAAGACTTGTTAAAAGGTTCTGAAGGTGATGGGGGTTGGGTAAGGGGAAATTCTTGCAAGAGTTTCCCCTTACCCAACCGCCGGAGGCAATAAAATTAGAAGCCTAAATCTTCGTTGATGAATACTACGTGGATGCGTCCCTGGGGTGAGGACTTTTCAGTAATTCCCCAGACATTACAGATGCGGTCTTTGGAGTTACAGTCCTGACATTTACCAGTAACAGCGCAGGGAGTCTTGCGCTTAAGACGCATGGCATTTACCGGGGCAGCGTATTCTTTGATACGACTTACAGCTGCATCAAGGTCAGGGCAGAGTTTGTTGCGGCCCACGAGAACTACAACATTGCGGGGTCCGAAAGCCATTGCTGCAACGCGGTTGCCTGTGCCGTCAAGATTGACCAGTTCGCCTTCTTCGGTGAATGCGTTGGCACTTGTGATGAATAAGTCAGTTAAAAGAGCCTGTCGACGGCGTTCGATTTTCTCTGCCATGGGAGGATTGACATCATAGGTGTCAATTACCTTAACTTTCTGAAGTTTTTTGACCTTATCATAGAGGCCGGAATCAACAACAGTCATGGAGCCGCCGAAGCTGATGGACTTGGGTTTCATCTTGGGGATGATTTTGTCCAGAACCAGAGAGGCCGCAGCTTTCTGGCTCTTTACAACGTATGTTTCGTAACCGTTGTCTTCGAATACTTCTTTTATTTCACCGAGTTTGATATCCCAGAAAGTTTGAACGGGTTTCATTTGCATCTCCTTGAAATCATTTCAGCCGCACATGAGTGAGACCGTTAAAAAGTTGCCGCTTGAAAAATATATGAAAAAAGCGGTGAAAAAAAAATGCGCACGTGATAAAAGTTATTAACCTAGTTGAGAGAACTTTACGTCAGCATTATGTATGAATACACTTTGACAGTATGGCCGCATCGGGTTATGCGGACTTGTTTTCGTTTTGCAGCAGCATAGATTATTCAGAGTGAGATTAAAAGCACTTAGCTGCACGGTCACATTGAAAACATTTCTTGACGATATCTGAAGTAGGGGATATATGTTCCCGTTCCTCGTAGCCGGAATTTGTTCTCCGGCTCTACTAACGTTATTAATTTTTGGAGAAATAGAACAATGAAAAGAACTTACCAGCCTAGCAAATGTAGAAGAAAAAGAACCCACGGTTTTCTCGTTCGTTCCCGCACCAAAAACGGTCGTGCTGTTATCGCAAGACGTCGTGCAAAGGGTCGTAAAAGATTAGCCGTTTAAGTTGGAAAAAGGAGCACAAACTCCTTAGGAAGCCTGAATTTGATCTCTGCTATGAGCAGGGAAAAAAGCTCTTCACAAAGAGTTTCATTCTCTTTGTGCTGTGTCATGGTAGCGGCCCCAGCGGGGTCCGTTTGGGCCTTACCGTGAGCAGAAAGAAGGGACCTGCTGTTGTCAGGAACCGGATAAAAAGGGTTTTGAGAAGCTATTTCAGGATTAATCAGGAAATTTTTCAGGTGCGTGCGGACATAATTATTGTGCCTAAGCGTGCTCTGGACGGCAAAACCATAACCTATGCTCTTGCCGAAAAAGAACTTCTCCCCATGGTCGGAAAGATAAATAAACTTTCCTGTGGCGGAGAGTGATGAGAAATCAGGGAATGCGGACTCTGTTTCTTTACCCGATACGCTTTTATCAGAAGTTTATATCCCCGTTATTTCCGGGGTGTTGCCGCTTTCATCCAACCTGCTCGCAATACGCCATAGAGGCTATATCCCTTCATGGAGTGCTAAAAGGGGGGATGTATACTTTGTGGCGTCTGTTGCGTTGTAATCCGCTATGTAAGGGCGGATACGATCCCGTTCCCGCCCATGAAAAAGTTCCACCGCGCAGTCCCGGTTTGATCTGAGGGACAAATTTTTAGTGAGAAAAAAAAGACATGGATAATAAACGCGTTATTTTGGCTGTAGCCCTTTCGTTTGCAGTTCTTCTCGGCTGGCAGTTCCTTTTCCCTCCCCAGCCGCAGCAGCCCGCGCCTGCACAGCAGGAGCAAACCGCTCAACCAAATCAGGCCGTTGATTCCAGTGTCGCCGGTCCTGTATCAAACCAACTGCCCGATCCCGCTTCCACAAGCGCTATTGTTTCCGCTAAGGGAACTAGACTTACCGTTGAAACTCCCCTCTATTCCGCAGTGATCAATTCACAGGGCGGCCTTCTCGAAAGTTTCAAGCTTAAAAAATTCAAGGCAACTATTGATGCTGACTCTCCCGATGTGGACATGGTCGGTACCAATGCTCTTGATAAAGCTCCCATGGGACTGATTCTCAACGGTATTGCAACCTGGGCTAACGGCGTCTGGGGTTACGAAGGTGCAAACCTCAACCTTGAAGGCGACAAGCTCGGTACACTTATTTTTCGCGGCGATGTGGAAGGTTTCAGAATTGAGCGCAGGCTTACTTTTCACGCAGACAACTACCTCATAGACGAGGACGTAAGGGTAATTAACAAGTCCAATCCCAGCGGCATGGGACGTATTGCATTTACCACTGCAACAAAGAGCCTCACCGCTGCTGATGACCGTTACAACCCCACCAGAATCGCATGGTTCAACGCTGAAGGTCTGGTCGAAGAAAGCGACCGCGACACTCTTAGCGAAACCGGTGTGACTGAATCCGGCAAAGTTGAATGGGCCGCAATTGACTCCAACTACTTCATCCTCGCCCTTGTTCCCGGTGCTGATTCCGTTACTATGAAGGGTAAGCTTCAGGATGATATTTTCCGTATTGCAGCAGAACAGAATGTTTCCTTTGATAAGGACATTGAGCGCAAGCTGGCCTGTTCCTACTACTTTGGTCCCATGGATGCCCAGCTGATGGCGAAAGTCCCCGGTGAACTTTCCAAGGCTATCGACTTCGGTTGGTTTGATATTATTGCCAAGCCGCTTGTTGTGGCTCTTGAGTGGTTCCACCAGTATACCAACAACTACGGTATTGCGATTATCCTGCTGACCATCGTTATCAAGATTCTTTTCTGGCCCCTGTCCCACAAGAGCTACAAGTCCATGGAGCAGATGAAGCGTCTGCAGCCCATGATGGCCAAGCTTCGTGAGAAGCATGGCGATGACAGGGAAGCCCTTAACAAAGAGATGATGCAGCTTTATAAGACATACAATGTCAACCCCGCAGGTGGTTGCCTGCCCATGCTGCTGCAGATTCCGGTTTTCTTTGGATTGTACAAGGCGTTGATGGGAACAGTTGCCCTCAGGCATGCTGATTTTGTCCATTTCCTGCCTTTTACTGATATTGTCTGGTTGGCCGACCTTTCGGCAAAAGACCCGCTTTACATCACTCCTATCGTGATGGGTGCGACTATGTTCCTGCAGCAGAAAATGACTCCTTCCGCAGGCGACCCGACCCAGCAGAAAATCATGATGTTTCTGCCCCTCGTATTCACATTCATGTTCCTCAACTTCCCCTCCGGGCTGGTTGTGTACTGGATGGTGAACAACGTACTCTCAATTGCACAGCAGTGGATGATGATGCGCAACGTTAAAAATTAGCGCGTAACAAGCTGATCGGATTTAATGGAGTGAAGAACAATCAGGAGATAGAATGAGCGAATTCATGGAATTCCAGGGGAAAAATTTGGACGAGGCGATTAATAATGCCTGTGATCATTTTAGTCTGAATCGCGATAAACTTGAGATTGAGATCATCAGTGGAGGTTCCACCGGGGTTTTCGGCCTGGTTGGAAAGAAAAACGCTAAAGTGAAAGCACGTCCTAGGGGTGGAGATAACCGTTCTGTGCTGAACGATGATTCCAGAAGAGGAAGAGGTCGTCAGCAGAGAAGAGAGCAGCCTGAAAAGAGACAGTCCAGACCTAAATCTGATCGTCGCAGAGAGGAACAGGCTCCGGTTGAAAAAGAAGAGAACTCTCCTGCTCCGCGCATTGAACCAGAAGTTCCCGCAGTTAAGCCTGAGGCTGAAGTTGCTGTGAGGGAAGAAGGTGAAGTTGCAGTTAAGCCTGAAAGCGAAGTCGCAGTCAGGGATGAGGCTCCTGCTCCGGCAGTTGCTGATAGACCTGAAGAAGGGCGTGAAGAAGAGATTGAAGAGCGTGAAGAACGTCGCGAACCGCGCAGCATTATGGAAGGTGATCCTGAAGAGATTGCCGCCGCTGTACGTGAAGCTCTTGAAACGATGATTGAACCCATCATTCAGGATAAGCCCAAGCTCGAAATCGAAGTGGGCGAAGACCGTGTTAACGTTCTGGTTGATGATGAAGAAAATTCCGGCCTGATTATCGGCCGCGAGGGACAGACCCTGTCTTCCCTGCAATACCTCTGTAACCGTATGGTCTCCAAGAAATTGCAGACGTCCGTGCGCGTACAGATTGACACCGGTGACTACCGCGAGCGTCAGGACGAAAAGCTTCGCCAGTTGGCTTGGCATCTTGCTGATAAGGCTATGCACACCGGACGCGTTCAGTCCACTAAACCGTTGAGTTCTTACCACCGCAGAGTCGTGCATATGGCTTTGCAGGAAGACAAGCACGTCAATACCCGCAGTAAGGGCGAAGGCCCCATGAAGCGTGTACTGATACTGCCCCGCCGCAGTCGTAGCGGAGGCGGAGGAGGCGGCAGACGCAACGATAGCTATAATCGTAGCAATGACCGTTACGATTCCCGCAGCAATGACCGCAGCAGGGGACGTCGCGATCGCAACGATCGTAACGACCGTAATGACCGCAACGAGCGTAATGACAATTACCGTGGTCGCCGTAACGAACGCAATGATCGTAACGAGCGTAATGATAATTATCGCGGACGTAATGACCGTAACGATAATTACAACCGTGGTCGTCGTAACGAGCGTAACGACAATTACAACAAGCGCAATGACAATTATAATCAGGAACGAGATGAGAACTTCGGCAACCGCGAAGAATTCAACCGTCCTGCTCCTTTTGATAACGGTTACGGCAACCGCTATCAGGATGACAACTTCGGTAACCGTCAGTCGCGCTACAATAACAACCGCCGTAATGACCGCAATAAAGACGGAAACAGCGCTAACTACAACAGCGAGCGCTACAACCGTTACTAATTGTTCACGAGCGGTGAATAATGACTTTGAAAACCCCGTGGACTTATGTCTGCGGGGTTTATCCTTTCTTTCAGGGAGATTTTGAAATGTCCATCACTTCCACCGGGACCATTGCTGCCATTGCTACACCTCCGGGTGACGGCGGGGTCGGGATCATACGCATCAGCGGTGAACAGGCGTTATCTATTGCCAAAGATATTTTCCATCCGGCAAAGGATTCCTTTTCCGGTTTTAAGCCTTACACCATGCATTACGGAACTATTGTCGATGCGGATTCCGTTGAGATAGACGATGTATTGACCGTGTTCATGCCCGGGCCCAATTCCTATACGGGTGAAGATACCGTTGAGATTAACTGTCACGGTGGCAGAGCTATTCTCAGTGCAGTTCTCGGCGAAGTTCTTGCCAAAGGTGCTAGGCTGGCCAATGCGGGGGAATTTACCCTGCGAGCCTTTTTGAATGGTCGTATGGATTTGACGCAGGCTGAAGCTGTTGCGGAAATGATTCATGCACCATCACGCGGAGCTGCCCAGCTTGCTAAAGTGAAACTCTCCGGTGTGCTTGGCGAGCGTATCAGCGGTTTGCGTCTTCGTTTAGAAGAGCTGCGTGCACAGCTTTGTGTAGCTGTTGATTTTCCTGAAGACGAATTGGAATGCCTTCCCCTGGAACAGATGCAGTCTGAAGTTGGGGATGCAGTTAAAAATATTTCTGAAATTCTCTCCGGTGTAGAGCGCACAAAAGCGTGGCGCGAAGGAGGGCTTGCCGTCCTTTCCGGAAAAGTAAATGCCGGTAAATCCAGTTTGCTTAACGCACTGCTTGGGCGTAACCGGGCCATCGTTACCGATATTCCCGGCACTACCCGTGATTTTATCGAGGAAACTTTAAACCTTGACGGTTTACAGGTCCGGGTGGTTGATACCGCCGGATTGCGCGAGACCAGCGATGCTGTTGAGCTTGCCGGTGTAGACATGGGGCGCGATCTGGCGTCTCAGGCCGATCTTGTATTGTTGATTATTGACGGTTCCAAGCCGTTCGCCCTTGCTGATCTTGATCCGCAATTTGCTGATATGGCTGACAAATGTCTCGCGGTAATCAATAAGTCCGACCTTGAACAGGCTGATCCTTCTCCTGCCGTAATTATGCGCGAATCAGGGTATGAGGTTGTTGAAATTTCAGCCAAAAAGGGTCAGGGTATTGAGCGGCTGGCTGCGCTGATCCGTGAGCATATCCTCCAAGGTGCAGGTGAGCCTGATCCCGATGAATTGGTGCCCAACTCTCGTCAGGCTGCTTCACTGAAAAAAGCCCACGTAGAGCTTGAAGAGCTTATGGGTGATATTGCTATGCAGGTACCTTATGATCTGCTTGGGGTGCGTCTTGAGTCTGCTTGCAGTTCTCTTTCCGAAATTACCGGGGAGATTACGCCGCAGGAAGTGTTGAACTCAATTTTCGAAAATTTTTGCGTTGGAAAATAAAATGGATGACAGCAAGTTTGTAGATTTGAAGGCAGTTAGTTGCGGGCTGGTACCTATTATTGTGAACCACCTCGATACCACTTCCAATCCTGTGGTCGAATTTCAAATCAGGCTTGGTATTCGTGAAGAAATACTTAGCGGATTCGGAACCGGTGGAAAATGGGATATCGAAGTAGTCGACGATCTCGGCTGTGACCGTCTGCGTTTTACCCGCCGTAAAGAATCTAATGAAGACCGTTTGAATATTGTAGAATATTAATGCCTTCGGCGGCGCTTTTAACGAGATTAGGAAAACTTTTGATAGTTTTGCGTTGACCTAGCGCGAAAAGATAGTTTTCGAAGCGGCTAAGCTCTTAGGGCAAAGCTGATGCGATTTGGGATTGCTGAGAATTTTTTTCAAATCTTTTACTGTATCTATGTCATGATGCTCATTAAGAATGGCAGGATTGATGCCGATTTTTTCAAATCGGTAAATTGTCTCGTTAAAGACGCTTTCGGTGCTCCATTCCATATCTTCGAAGACAGCGTCAGTTAGAAATTCTTTCTGGAAACCTATCAGATAATAGCCCCCGTCACTTGCAGGTCCAATGCAGGCGGGGGCTTTTTTCAGGGCTTGTCCTGCTTGTTGTAAAATTTCAGGGTCGAGGTCAGGCAGATCACTGCCTGTCAGGATGCAGGAGTCGAAGCCTAAATTGAATCCGTCCATCAATGCATTATGCATGCGTTTCCCGAGATCATTGCCCTGCTGCGGGATGAAAGTCCTGTTACCCAGCCACTCTTTATATCTTCCTTCAGGCTGAAAAGAATCAAAAGCTATGATCGGCATGAGCCCGGACTCGCCCAGATTATGTAGCATGTCTTCCACAAAAGCAGTGTAAAGCAGGGCTGCTGTATCGTAGCCGATGTCTTTGCCTAGTCTTGTTTTGACTTTGCCTGCTTCAGGAAATTTCACAAATACTATGACGGCACATTTCATGGTCAGGATTCCTTTCTACAATACATAGCTGCGAGAGTCTCAGTACGTACACCGAGACGGTGTAGCAGGCGCAAAAAAGTATTGCGCAAGGCACAGCGTATAGGGCCAGTGGATAAATAGCGGCGGGCAGAAGTGGTAATTGATTCTTTGAGAATGACAATTTCAAGCCTTTTTCTCTTGATAGTCTGGAAAAGTTCCACATCTTCCATGAGCGGAATTTCGGGGAAACCGCCCAGTTCATCGAATGTGGACTTAGAAATAAAAACAGCCTGATCTCCGTAGGGAACCCGCTCAATTCTGCAACGCAGATCGGCGAGGAAGGCAATAAATTTCATAGTGCGAGAAGGAGTGTCGAAGCCAAGTTTAAAGGCTCCGGCTGCGGCGCAAGGCGCACGAAGTGCTTTTCGGACGAGACTACCCGCTGCATGCGGTAGAACCGTGTCCGCATGCAGAAATATCAGGATTTCACCTTTGGCCTTTTGCGCACCGTAGTTCATCTGGACAGCACGTCCCGGAGGTGAAGCCAAGAGCATTACTTTGTCATCGTTAATAGCAGACAGAGTAGACCCGTCAGCGGAACCGTCGACGATTATTATCTCAGAATTATCCCCGCAACTTTTGTTCACATTCGCAATGCAGGAGTGAATAGTATCCGCTTCATTATATACCGGAATGATGACTGATATTTTCAAGCTTGATGGCATAGTGCTTTACTATACTTTTTACCAAGCCTGATAAAGAAGCAAATTTGACTATTGCTAGTGGCGAAGCAAATCAAAAGTTTATTCGGCTCCTCGGAGAGCCGCAGGAGGAAATTACCCCACGCGGCCGAGATGGTCTTCTTCCATACGGGACTGGCAGGACACGCAAAAGCGGGTGGTCGGATTTGCTTTGATGCGGGCGAGGGCAATTTCTTCGCCGCAATCTTCGCAGATACCGAAATCCCAGTTGTCCACACGACTCAAAGTCTCTTCCATATCAATGATCAGTTTGGTCTCGCGCACATGCAGAGCAAGATTTATCTTTTGTTCGCTGATACGGGAAGCGTATTCATTGTCGTCAGCGCAACTTTCAACAGCAGTGTCTCGCGCTGTGGTTCGTTCAATTAGTTCAGCAAGCTTTAATTCAAGATGTTGTCTGATGCTGATTCTCTGAGAAGAATTCATAATTAACCTCCGACTTGGATTGTGGAATTGATTATTAATCCTTTGACTATGGGGCTTATACGCCTGCCTGTCCGGGAAAAAATCGCAATCCGGTTACGGAGGTGAAACTTTACAATGAAGTTCAAATAGGGTCGAAAACAACTCCGTGGATACCCAGGGAATGTTTATTAATGATTCTGCTGGATCTTAAAGGCTGTAGCCTTATTTTTTAGTGCATTCAATAAATAGAAAACAGGGTTTGGTCGTGAGCCTTTTGTACGTCGCTGGGTTAAGTTTTTGTATCTCATTTTGCACCATCCCTTCGTTTAGCCCGGTAACGCAAAAATCTGCTCGGGTTATGGCGGAAAATAGTTCAGTAAGTGGTCTGCGGTAAAATGAAACTTCTACTGGCTCGTCAATTACGTCCCATTCTTGAGTAATCAATTCTTGTTCAAAATAATTTCCTGAAATACTACTTTTAAGATCAAAAACAGGATGATGTGTGGAAAAAATAAATTTCCCCTCCTTTTTTAAAACTCGGTTGATGTCGGAAAATAGGGGGGTCAAGTCTTTAATATAATGGATTGTCAATCCACTGATGACTACGTCAAAAGATTCATCCAGTTCATTAGGTAGGCCCTTGGAAATATCTTGAGTGTAAGCCTTAAGGCTGCCTTGATTTTGTTTTTGAATTAGGTCGATCATTGTTTGAGAAATGTCGATCGCAGTTACATTTGCACCTTTACTCTGTAGGTGTCTGGAGTGTTCACCTGAACCACAGCCTAAATCGAGCACTGTTTTTCCTTTAAGATCAGGCAACATGGCTTGTAGTGAAGGACGTTCGAAAAGTGCGTTGTAAATATTCTTTTTAATCGCTTCGCTGTATTCAGGGGCATAATCCAGATAAAGTTTGTTGTTCATCTTTTTTGAAATGGTTTTAGGTGGTTAAAAGAAATTAAAACTTCACTAGCTTTGAATTAATATCAAAAATGACTGTGAAAATTATTAGACTAGTCAATCTTGCTGGTGCGGCCAAAAAGTTCGGTCATTTCCCCCAGCCTTTCACGGATAAGCGGGGTCAGCTGTCCGGGGGTAAGTTTCCATCCCCAGTTGCCGTCAGCCTCGCCGGGGACATTCATACGAGCCTTTCCGTCAAGGCTGAGCAGGTCCTGTGCCTGAATTACGCACAAGCAGCCTACGCTGGACATAAGCAGTCTGATCAATTCCCATGAAATCTTGACATCATCTATCCAATTGTAGCCGAGGTAGGCTAGCAGATTTTTACGACTGACTTCATCAGCATCTTCGAGAAACCATCCCCTATTGGTATTGTTGTCGTGAGTTCCGGTGTAGACTACAGAATTGCGCTTATGGTTGTGCAGGGCATCTCCGCAATAGCCGATGTCTTCTCCAAAGGAGAATTGCAGGATGTTCATGCCCGGAAGCTGGAAGCGGTCCTTAAGCCATATTACATCGGGTGTTATATGACCAAGATCTTCGGCAATAATTCGCAGACATCCTATTTCTTCAGTGAGTTTTTCAAAAAGTTGATGACCGGGCGCGGGGACCCAGTAACCTTCCATGGCTGTCTCAGCTTCGGCAGGAACTTCCCAATATGCTGAGAAGCCTCGGAAGTGGTCAAGGCGCACCCAATGGTAAAGACCTAGATTGTGCTTCATGCGGCTGATCCACCAGCCGAAGCCGTCATTTTGGAGTACTTCCCAATTGTAGACCGGATTACCCCATAGCTGGCCTTTTTCGCTGAAATAATCCGGCGGGACCCCGGCAACACAATACGCCTCGCCTTTATTGTCGAGCTTAAAAATATTACGGTTGGCCCAGACATCGGAACTGTCGTGGGTAACGTAGATAGGGACGTCTCCAATAAGTTCGACCCCGATTTCATCAAGATGGTCTTTGAGTTGCCCCCATTGGCGGAAGAAAATCCATTGGCAGAATTTTACGTACAGAATTTCGCGGTAGAGCTTTTCACCCCAATGCCGCAGGCCGTCTTCTGTCCGGTCGCGTATATCTTCAGGCCAAGTGACCCAGCTTGCGCCTTTGAAATGCTTTTTCAAGGCTGTAAAAAGGGCAAAATCGTTAATCCAGTGCATATTGTCCCAGATAAACTGGTTGAAGATCACTTCATCGAGGAGATTGTTGGCTACCCGTGCGAAAGCTTTGCGGAGCAATTCTTCCTTAACCATTCCTGCTGTCTCGAAATCAGCATGATCGGTGTCGGGGAGGGTGTGCTGTAGAATATCTTCATATTCCAGCAGACCGTAATCAACCATGAGTTCCGGGCTGATCAATAGCGGATTGGCCGCATAAGCGGAAAATCCGGAATATGGAGAGTTGCAGAGCTCCGGCGCTGTAGGAGTAATGGGCAGTACCTGCCAGAATCTTTGTCCGGCTTCTGCTAGAAAGTCGGCAAAATCGTAAGCCGCCGGACCAAGATCACCGACACCGAACCGGGAAGGCAGTGAAGTGAAGTGTAAAAGAACACCGCTGGAACGTTTCATTATATATCTCCTTCTTGCTCTGCAAAGTATGCATGCAGTCATGCTGACTTTAACAGTATCATATTGCAGGGCAAGGGGGGAGATGTCCAGATGATATCTTTTTACCTGATTGAAATATCCTCGGACCTGATTACCAATTCGGAATGAAGGAAAAGAGCAAAAGATTGTCCTGCGATTTTTACTTTTCCATCCTGAGGCAGAATTCCCGGCAGAGCAGAACCTTTGCCGGCATAAGTGGTGGAAGCACTGTATAGCTCGGTGGTCCAAACTCTTTCCGGCAGATATTGAGCAATATTATTTTCTGCATCTTCTTTAGAGAAGTTAAATAGCGCAGCAGCGTATTCCCTGTCTGCGGATGTCGAGTTACGGAAAACTAAAATAATTCCCGGTGCTATTTCCTGAACATGGCATCTACTGCGACATGGTTCATGGATGGTGGGGTGTTCCTTCCTTATTTTTAATAGGTTGCGGTAAAGGGCCAACAGTGCGCGTCCCTGATCGCTTTCAATATTCATCCAGTTCAAGCAACACTCATCTATACAATATCCATCCTGTGAGTCGTTGAAATTATGAAAAGGTGCTTTTTCGCCATATTCTTCGCCCATGAAAATCATCGGTACATAGGGTGAAAGAAGTGTTGCCCCGGCACTAAGTTTTGCTGCTTCGAACCCTGCATTTTCAATAATCCGGCATTTAGATTCATTTCCGTAATTATCTTCATGGCCTTGAGAGTAAGCAATAAATTGGCAGCCGTTTAATTCTGATCGGTTGCGTCCCTGTTTTCTAAGGTAATGACTCGAAATTTCGCCCCGATAAGCAAATCCATACTGCATTGCCGAAACCATACGCTCCGGGTCTACGTAATCTTTGAAGCGTCCTTCGTGGTTTCCGGTTAATTGGCTATGAAGAGCACAGTAAAAGTTATCGTTGTAAAGAGCATCCAGTCCGTAGCCGCCCTTCTCGGGTGGCAGCACCGGACGCAAGGCGTTACGTTTGTCACCATTAATAAGCACGCATGTTCTGTTGTTCTGGCGTGCAAAATTTTTGACGCGGGTTGCTAATTCTTCAAGAAAATGGATGGGAGTCTGATCAAAAATATGGTCGGCATCCTTAATGCGTAATCCGTCAACGCGGTAGTCGCGTATCCATGAAAGAGCACATTGGATGTAAAATTCACGAACGCCGTAGCTGTATTCTTCATCGAAATTTAAAGCTCGTCCATTATGGACGTTATATTTTGAGCTGAAAAAAGGAAAGTAGGCAGGTTCAAGCGCATCCACCGGAATCATGCTTCCGAAGGATACATCCAGAATAACCGCTATATCTCTAAGATGGCATTGTTTGATCAGTTCCTTAAGCTCATCGGGCCTGCCGTATGGAGGATGCACTGCATAGGGAAACGTGGTTTCATATCCCCAGCCCTGACTTCCTGCAAAGCTTGCTATCGGCATAAGCTGCAAGGTGTTGATCCCCAGCTCACTAAGGTGCGGCAGTTTGGATATGAGTCCCTGAAAATTCTTTTCCGGACTGAAGGTGCCTGTATGAGCTTCGTAAATGATCATTTCGCTCATGGGCAGACCGGAAAAATTGTCCTCGCCCCAGTCAAAAAAATGGTGATCGACTACCGCAGAAGCGTTTTTCTGTTCCTCTGGCTGCCAAGAAGAGGCAGGATCAGGGATAGCCGGACCGTTATCTAGGACAAAAGAATACAGGGCTCCGGGCTTAATCTCTTCCAAGGTTGTTTCGTGGTAGCCATACTGTGACGGTGTTAGAGAATAGGATTCATTCGGCTGGTTTTGTATCTTTATTTTAACCTGTTGGATGTGTGGCGCAAAAATTCTGAAAGAACATTTACCATCTTGCTGAAGTCGTGCTCCTAAAAGTTTTTCATTCATAAATGCGCTCGCAATAAAAAAATTTTGTTTTTCCAAAAATAATAATGTATACTGATACCAACAGTCGGCTCGTCTTTTGCATGTGATTGAGTACTTGCATCTCGTAACAGCATTAGGAGGCAGACCATGAATAATCAACACCGCGAAGCGTCTGAGGAGCGGGTCAAGATCGCTGAAGTCATGGCCGGAGAAAGCGCAATACTCCATGAATTGGATTTTCAGGATGTAGCAATTTCGACCCACGCAGTGCTTACCCTGAAGAAAGCTGCCGTTGCAGTGATGCAGAGATTCATGCCCGGTAGCCGTCCCGAGACACTGACCAATTCACAAGCGATAGCCTTTTTTATCGATCGTGTGTTTTGGGATCAGGATACAAAGGGGTTGATACTGTGCGCCGACGTGGCTAAACGCAGTTTCTGTATCCCAATCCCAAGGGATCATTGGCATATGAAAGCCGATCTTGGAACTATTCAGTAGTAAATTTTTTAACAACTGACAAGTTAAAAATAAAGCAGGCATTAATTTGTCTGCTTTTTTATTTTTCTTAAGATATAGACTTGTCTATTTGTTGATTTACAAATGTAAGGCACATGTCACTACAGAGTAACACATGCCAGCGGCTGTCAGGCTAACGTAAATCAAAAATTACTATCCGGGAGTTGTTGATGGGACGTGAAGCCTGTTCAGATTTATTCAGTTTGAAATCACCGTTTGAGGATCCTTTCAGAGGTGCTTTATTTTCTATTGTAGAAAAGCCCTTATCCCACCTGTTGTGCCTGCCACGGCTAAACTGCCTCTATAAGCGATTGCACGATGAAGAGCACTGGCGTGAAAAGAATCATGATGATTTTGTGAGCAAGGCTCTGAATTTATTAGGGGTTCACGTAGAGTTTGATAGTCAGGAATTAAAACGGATTCCCAAAAAAGGGCCGTCCGTGGTTGTGGCAAATCATCCTTTTGGCGTTGTGGAAGGGCTGATACTGATTCAATTACTGAAAGCAGTCCGACCGGATGTTAAGATTATGGCTAATTTTATGCTCGGATTGGTTCCTGAGATGAATGAATATTTGATCTCGGTTGACCCTTTCGGGCGTAAGGAGTCGCATTTAGGAAATATTTCAGGACTCAAGGAAGCTGTTAAGTGGGTGAAGTCAGGTGGTATGCTGGCTGTCTTTCCGGCCGGAGAGGTCGCTAGTCTCAATCTCAGGGGGGCTAAGGTTGAAGATCCGTCATGGAGCCCTACTGTCGGTGGAATTATCAAACGAACCGGAGCCAGTGCCACTTCTGTTTTTTTTAATGGGCGTAATAGTGTTCTCTTTCAGGCTGCAGGGATGGTTCACCCTTCCTTGCGTACTGTTTTACTGCCGCGCGAAAACCTGAAACAGAAATCAGGGCCTGTCGAGTATGCTGTGGGCAATACCGTCAGTGGCGATCGGCTTGCTTCATTTGATAGCAATCAGGAATTAATGGAATATTTGCGTTTTCGCACTTATAGCTTGCGTTCTCGTTTCAAAAAAAAGCGCATAGCTTTGCCTGCGTTCAAGAAAAAGGAAGTCAGCATTAGTGAACAGACTTCACAGCGTAACATCATTACAGAGTTAACCATGCTTGGACCGGAATCCGTGCTGGTGGAAAATAACGAGTTTGCAGTGCATGAAGTTCATGCTGCCGACTGTCCATTTATAATGCACGAGATTGGACGTTTGCGTGAAAAGACTTTCAGGCAAGTCGGTGAAGGAACCGGTCAGGCTGTTGATGTGGACCGTTTCGACAATACCTTCATCCATCTGGTCCTATGGCATAAGGAAAGCAGGGAAATTGCCGGGGCTTATCGTATTGCCCGCGCAGATGAACAGATTAAGCGATTCGGGTTGAAGGGTGTTTACAGTCATTCCTTCTTCCGCTTTGCCCCTGAGTTTTTCGATAAGGTCAATCCTGCCCTAGAATTGGGAAGGTCTTTTATCCGTCCCAGTTTCCAAAAGAATTTTTATTCACTGATGATGCTTTGGAAAGGGATTGCCGCCTACCTCGCGCGTAATCCGCAGTACCGCTATCTGTTTGGATGCGTTAGCATTTCCAATGACTATAAGAAAATATCCCGTGAGTTGATTGCTGACGCTTTGCTGAAACACAATGGATGCGCAGATCTGGCAGAGCTCATTTCTCCGACCCGTCCTTTGAAATTCAAGAAGCTTAAGGCATGGCAGAAAAACTTACCGGGTGTGTCTTTCGCTGATGAGTCTGACTTGGAGAAAGTAGTTCAAGATATTGAAGGAGGTGGAGGAATTCCGGTTTTGCTGCGTCATTATTTAAAGATCGGCGGCAAGCTGGTCGGCTTTAACATAGACCCTGATTTCGGAAACGCTCTTGATGGCCTGATCGTGGTGGATCTGCTGGAAACTTCTGAGCGTAGCCTATTCAAGTTTATGGGCAAGGAACAGGGAAGGGCATATTTGGATTACCACCGCAAGCCGTCGGGAGCAGAGAAAAGTAAGGAATGCAGTTGTCCAAGTTGTGATGAAAAAGTGGCCTAGGCCAATTCAAGGATTATATAAACAAGCCCTCTCTTTCAGCGTGGAAAGAGAGGGCTTGTTAAGTTTAATTCTAATTATGGTTGGCCAGACGGCGAAGCCCTGTTAAAAAGTTTAGGAGAGTCCAGAGAACCCTTTTCAAAGGGTTCTCTGGACCCCGAAGGGCTGCCGGAGGCTAAACTAAATTAATTTTTTCAAAGCAGCGCAGAAGTTATCAATATCTTCTTCAGTGGTAGACCATGAGGTCATCCAGCGCACTTCTCCGGTCTGCTCGTCCCATACGTAGAATGGAAATCTTTCCTGTAACTTTTCGACTGCATGCTCAGGAATGATGGCGAACACACCGTTGGCTTCTACTGGACGGGTGATCTTTACTCCTTCGATGGCACCGGCCTTTTCAGCCAGCTTCCGGGCAAAAGAGTTGGAATGTTCAGCATTTCTTTTCCAGAGCTCATCGGTAAACAGAGCTTTGAACTGTGCGCCTATGTAACGCATCTTCGAGATAAGCTGCATGTTCTGCTTGCGGATATACTCGAAATCTTTTCCTAATTCCGGATTAATAAAAACTGCGGCTTCAGCACACATACATCCATTCTTGCTTCCGCCGAAGGAGAGTACATCCACTCCGCAGTCAACCGTCATTTCCTTGAAAGTTACACCGAGAGCGGCTGCAGCGTTGGCGATTCTAGCTCCGTCCATGTGCGCATGGAGTCCTTTGCTGTGCGCAAAATCGCAGATGGATTTGATTTCTTCCAAACTGTAAAGGGTTCCGAGTTCGGTGTTCTGGGTAATGGAAATTACTGCGGGTTGCGCACGGTGCACATCCGGTTCGGAAGGGACCAGCGGCTTGATGGTTTCAACAGTGATCTTTCCGTTTTTGGTCTCAGCAAGCATAAGCTTGATGCCCATGCTTTCCGGCGAACCGCACTCATCTACGTTAATGTGTGCGTCTTCGGAACAGATGACGCTATTCCAGCTTTTGCAGAGATGGCGCAGGATCAGGGTGTTGGTGGCTGTCCCGGTGGTAAGAAAGAAAATTTTGGCCTGCTCGCCGAAGTGGGCTTTGAAAAGTTGTTCAGCTTCCGCAGAAACCGGGTCGGCACCGTAGGAGGACATATGATCCTCGTTCGCTTCCATGATGGCTTTCATTATTTCGGGATGGACACCGGAGTAGTTGTCGCTGGCAAATGATCTCATGGGAAATCTCCTCATCAAATAAGGACAGCATCCCCATCAAGGGAATGCTGTCCGGTTGGTAACTGGATTGTGGGAAAGACGTGATTTAGCTGAGGTGGGGCAGGATGTAAGGGGAAATGAATTTGCTGATCACTCCGGCCATGATGCCATAACCTTCCGCGTTCGGATGGACTCCGTCGCTTTCCTTGAGGGCCTTGATGTAAGCGGGATTTTCCCGCAGGGGTGAATTAATATCCAGACAGGGAATGTCAAGTTTTGAGCAGATTTTAATAAACTCAGCAGAGAGATTTTCTGTTCTTTTATCTTTCTCTTCATCAATCATCGGCGGCGGTGTAATGAACACAGTCGCGTAGTTGCTTTTTGCGTTGTGAAGAATGCTTTCAGCACAGACCTTGCTCTGCCCAAACGGAATGTCTTTTACAGCGTCAGGCGCACCCATGCAGAAGATCAGCAGAACAGGAGCTTCGGGATTAATGCGGTCGGCGGCTTCTTTTTCCCAGCGGGATTCAATATGTGCTGTGGTGGATGCCCGTACACCGAGGTTATAAGCTGTCAGTTTAGCTCCCTGGGGATCAAGCTGTTTGCAGATTCTTCCTGCCCAGCCCAGTCGTTCCGAGTCGCTGACTCCGGAAGTTAGTGAATCCCCTATGAATAAAAGTTGCATTTTCATATTCCTTTTAAAGTGTTATGCTTCATATCCTTGCTTTTGCAGCAGTGATATTTATCCTTGAAGGGAGCATACAGTGGAACTGTTGTAAACTTTATATTGATGATTATATGAAACACTGCCGCAAAAAGATAGTGCAATCCATTCTCAATTAGGCTATCAACTTGTTCGCCTAAACAAATGGCGGAAGGTAAGATTAAATGGATCAAAAAAGTGTAATAAGTTTTAAGGATGTAAGTTTCGGGTACGGACAGCATATGGTGCTGGATCGTGCCAGTTTTGAGATAATGCCGGGAGATTATCTTGCGGTTATCGGACCTAACGGGGGCGGTAAAACTACATTGCTTAAGTTGCTGCTGGGACTGATAGAACCGCAGCAGGGCAGTATTGAAATACTGGGTATGCCTCCGGGCAGGCATGGTGGGCGTATCGGCTACATGCCGCAATATACGACAGTCTCCGCCAGCTTTCCCATCACCGTCCGTGATGCTGTGCTTATGGGTAAGGTCTCGCCGGGGTTTAAGGGTGTCTTCGGTTTAAGTTTCGGTAACGGTTCCGGGGGAGAGGTTGAAAAAGCTCTTGAACGGGTCGGGATGCTTGAGCATATAGACCGCAGGGTCTCCGATCTGTCCGGTGGGCAGAAGCAGCGGGTGTTCATTGCCCGTGCTATTGTGGATGAGCCGAAGATGCTGCTTCTGGATGAACCGGCTGCCAGCGTGGATCAGGCCGGTAAAAGCGGTCTTTACTGCCTGCTCAAAGAGCTTAATGATGAAATGACCATTGTTATGGTCAGTCATGATATTTCCGTGCTCGGGCAGGGTGTGAAATCCGTTGCCTGCGTCAACCGCAAAGTTCACTTACATGAACAGCCCAAGATTACCCGTGAGTTGCTCAGTGAAGCTTATGGCGAAACCCTCAAGGGTACTTGTCCCATTGAATTGATAACCCACGGAGAACTCCCGCACCGTGTGCTTGAATATCATCCTGAATCAGATGATTCCGAAGGAGACTGGAATGCTTGAGGCTTTGAGTTATGAATTCATGCAGAATGCGCTCATGGCCGGTTTGCTGGCGTCCATTATCTGCGGGATTATCGGTGCGCTGGTAGTCGTTAACCGGGTTGTCCTGCTGGCTGGCGGGGTGGCCCACGCTTCCTATGGCGGGGTAGGTCTGGCCTTTTATCTCGGCCTGCCTATGCTTCCGGTTACTGCCGCATTTGCTGTCTGCGCTGCTCTGCTCATGGCCTTGGTGACCATGCGTGTAAAGGAAAGAGCTGATACTTTTATCGGTGTAATGTGGGCTGCGGGCATGGCTTTGGGGATTATTCTGCTGGATATCACCCCCGGCTACAATGTGGATCTGATGAGTTATTTATTTGGCGGCATTCTCGCCACGCCGAAGACTGACCTCATGCTCATGGGAGGCTTGGCAGCCTTTGTCTTGCTGGTTGTTTTCTCCTGCTACAAGGGCTTCTGGGCCATGTCGTTTGATGAGGAGTTCGCCCGTTCGCGCGGAGTTCCGGTAACTTTGCTGTATTTCGTCATGCTGGCACTTATTGCGCTCAGTGTGGTTATGGTCATCCGCGTGGTCGGTCTGATTCTGGTCATCGCCCTTTTAACCATTCCACCCCAGATCGCTGAGAGCAGGACTTCGTCCCTCTTTTCCATGATGGTTCTTTCTTCTATTCTGAGTATGGTCTTCTGCGTTAGCGGACTGCTACTCTCATATCAGCTTAATCTGTCCTCAGGAGCTACGATAATTGCCGTCAGTGTGGCGGGGTTTCTCGTTTCGGCAGCCTTGGGCAGGTTGCGCAGGGTTCATTAATAAAAAAACTCCCGGTTTTAAAGAAAACCGGGAGTTTTGTCTTTCTAGACTCTGCCGTTTTTATGCTCAATGGCCCAGAGTGCCAGATTTAATATATTCCAGACAAAATTTTTGTGCTTTTTCCTTCCTGATATATGCTCATCAATTCGTTTGTTCAGCGCGTTCATATCGAAAAACTGCAGCAGGAAAGGTTTAGCCTGACTGATAGCATCAAGTGTGAAGTCGGCTGAATCGCCGCTGGTCCATTTAGCAACAGGCATGGAGAAACCCTGCTTGCGGCGGTAAAGGATATCCTTGGGCAGGTAGCGTTCTGCAAGTTTTTTGAGCAGGTATTTTGACTCGCCGCCCTTGATTTTAAGTTCAGGGGGCAGGCTTGCCATGTACTCGAAAAGTTCATGATCAAGCAGCGGAGAACGCACTTCAAGGCTGTGAGCCATGGAAGCAATATCCACCTTCACCAGCAGTGCGTCAGCGAGGAAATGGACGGTGTCCATCCAGAGCAGTCGTTCTGCGGGAGTTTTTGCGTGTATACAGGCCTGCCGGGAAAGTTCGTACTGCCATTTAAAATTAAATTGCCCCAGCTGTTCCTGAACATCAGCGCGGAAGACATCATTCTTATAGCGGGCGACCTTGAATTCATTACGCAGTATGCGTTTAAATTCAGGGTGGAATTTACAGATCATCTTACGGCGCAGTTTACCAAGTGCCGAATTGCTGTTGAAGGCGCTGGCGATATTCTTTTCCGGCAGAATTTTTTTACCGATCATAGGTGCTAAAGCCGAAGCCAATTTCACATGGGTGTATGCAGAGTACCCACAGGCCAGTTCATCGCCTCCATCACCGCTGAGGGCAACGGTAACGTGTTTGCGGGTGGCTTCACTGAGCAGCATGGTTGCCAAAGCTGCGTCATCCGAAAAAGGTTCACCGTATTGCCGGACTACTGCGGGCAGCATATTCTCAAATTGGGTCGGGTCCAGATATTCCACATGATGATTCACACCCAGATGCTTTGCTACTTTGGCTGCATGGCCTGACTCATCATATTTCTTCTCATGAAAACCGATGGTGAAGGTGTCGATAGATTTACTTCCGGCTTCAGCCATAAGTGCCACGACAAGGCTGGAATCGACCCCGCCTGAAAGCAGGGCTCCCAGCGGAACATCACTCTCCAGCCTGATTCTGGTTGCCTCCAGAAGTCGGCTGTGCAGTGATTCCAGTACATCTTCTTCCGAACATTCAATTTTTTGGGTGAAATCAAGGGACCAATAGCGATGCAGAGAAAGTCCCTGAGCATTCACAATGCCGTAATGGGCGGCAGGGAGCTTTCTTATGTCTGAGTAGATGGAAAAGGGGGATGGAACGCATCCGGTACTCATGAAAAGGTCAATGGCCTGTACGTCCACGTCCTTTGAAATATCAGGGTGAGCTGCAAGAGCACGAATCTCGGAAGCAAAGATGAAACTGTTACCGCTTTGAGAGTAAAAGAATGGTTTTTTACCGAGGCGGTCGCGTGCGATGAACAGTTGCTTTTTGGAGTTGTCCCAGATGGCGAATGCAAACATGCCGCGCAGCATAGAAATGCATTTTTCTCCGTATTCACCGTAAAGCTTGAGCAGAACTTCCGTATCTCCGGATGAATTGAAGGTGTGTCCTTTGCCTATCAACTCTTCGCGCAGGGATTTGAAATTGTATATTTCCCCGTTGAAGACAATGATGTTCCCGGTTTTCAAATCTTTCATGGGCTGGTTGCCTCGATCGGAAAGGTCGAGAATAGAGAGCCGGGTATGTCCCAGTGCGATGCTTTCCTCTGTGTGGATGTGCTGAAAGTCTGGGCCTCGATGGGAAATAAGGTCGAGGATGGGTTTAATGTCTCCGGGATGTCCACCGGGATTGAAATAGCCTGCAATGCCGCACATGATCGCTACCGCCAAGTCAAAAGGGTTGATTGTTTTCAGTATGAAAGCTGGTTACACAGTGTTTTTTGACGGGTCAACAGACATGCTCATAAAAAAGGCGGCCTCCTTTTGGGAAACCGCCTTTTGATTGTCTTTGTTGCCGTCCTTATGACTGCATATTTCTGATCAATTCCTTGATCTTGGAGGCCAGTTCCGCAACTTCGGAGATGGCCAGAGCAGATTGAACTGTGGTCTCAGCAGCTTCAGCGGAGATTTCGTTGATTTCTTCGGTGGCGCGGCTGATCTGTTCACTTGATGCTGATTGTTCTTCAGCTGCAGCAGCAATTCCTTCGATCTGATCGGCAGAGGTTTCTACCATGTGCACGATCTCATCAAGGGCTTCGCCGGATTTCGATGCAAGATCAGTTGATTCGACAATGGACTTAACTGCATTTTCAGTCGCACTGATGTTTGTCCTGGTGCTGTCCTGAATGGAAGTAATAGCTTCACCTACTTCCTTGGTTGCATCCATGGTTTTTTCAGCCAGCTTACGAACTTCATCGGCAACAACTGCGAATCCGCGACCTGCTTCACCGGCACGTGCGGCCTCAATAGCAGCATTAAGCGCCAGCAGGTTGGTCTGATCAGCAATATCGGTAATAACGTTCATGACCTTTCCGATGGAATCAGTGCGCAGTCCGAGTTCTTCCATGCTGGATTTGAGTTCTTCGGAATTTTGCTCAAGGGCCTTAATGGACGATACAACCTGACCTACCAGTTCCTGTCCTTCCAATGCCTTTTCCTTAGTCACGCGGGCATTTTCAGATGCTTCACCAGCATTACGGGCAACTTCCATAACTGTTGCGTTCATCTGGTCCATAGCTGTCGCTGTTTCGCTGGCTCTTTGCTGCTGGACTTCTGCACCCCTGCGGGACTCGTCAACCTGAGCTGAAAGTTCATCCGCAGCAGAAGCAAGCTGATCAGAGATTTCGTCAGCATCCCTTGCTGTTGCAGCGATGGTGTCACGCTGGGCAGTAATGGATTTTTCGTTTTCCTTAATGGTTGTGATGTCATTCATGACCATGAAGGCACCTATGAGCTTTTTATCAAGGTCGTGAAGAGGAGCTACGTCAATAATAGCATAGAATTCTTTGCCGCCTTCGGTGTGCCCCTGCACTTCAATTTCAGAGAAGCTGCTTTCTTCTTTCAGGCAGCGTTCAATGGTCTCACGAATGGTTTGGTTCGAAACCAGATCGTTAGCGCGTTTTCCGATATAACTATCAGCATTACCGCTTAAACCGAATTGATCAATGAGATGCTGGTTGATGAAGGACACTTTTTTATCAAGATCCACCACGATGCAAGGCAGGGTCAGTCCACTGAGTAGGCCGCTGGAAAAACCGAGTTTATTCTTCAGTTCGAAGACCATGTGTTTAACTGAATTGATTGTACGGCCAACAACATCGTCGGCTTCGTATTTAAGTTCGGAATCGTAATCACCTTCAGATACTTTGGCAGTGAAGTCGGAAAGCTGCTGCAGTGGTCTGGTGGTCGCTTTGATCATCAGCAGCAGAATGATTGCTGAGATGGAAAGGGCAACCACGGCGATAATGACGTTGGTAATGAAAATGTCGCGGTCCACTCCATGAGACATATCGGATGTCTTCATCACAAATGCGAATGACCAGTTCCATGGTTTGAAGTCTGTTATATATGCGGATGTCGATTCCCCGTCCTTATCGTATTCAATCTCCCCTTCCTCT
The DNA here is from genome assembly GCF_000023445.1 of Maridesulfovibrio salexigens DSM 2638. Taxonomy (GTDB): domain Bacteria; phylum Desulfobacterota; class Desulfovibrionia; order Desulfovibrionales; family Desulfovibrionaceae; genus Maridesulfovibrio; species Maridesulfovibrio salexigens. Next base: position 1,208,016 of record NC_012881.1, read on the forward strand.
GTGTCGGCAAAGAGATTCCAATTAGGGGTATCTTTCAAATTTTCACCGGTAAGGGTCGGGTGGAGCATGATATCACCCTTGGTGTTGAATATCATAGCGAATCCCTTTCCGCCTACATTTGAAGCCATAACGGATTTTTTAAAGGCATCAGTAATAATTTTGCGTCCTACATAAATGACGCTGACAATATTACCGCGAAGGTCGGTCAGGGGTTTGTAGGCGGTGATGTACCAAGCGTTAACAACATAAGCCATGCCGTAGTATGTCTTACCGGACATTACTGCTTTATATACAGGGCTTGAGTCAGGGATGTAGGTACCTGTTGCCCGGTTCCCGTCCAGCTTGAGCACGTTGGTTGATACCCGCAGCAGCTTGCCGGGAAGGACTTCGAAAATTGTGGCAGTTCCGCCGATTTCTTTTTTGAGATCATCAACGATGTCGAATTTATTATTGACTGGTATTCCGCCGAATTCAAGGCTGGGTATGCTTACAGTCTCGCTCTGTTTAGTGATCTGGTTTGTGATGGTGGTTTCAATGGGATGGCGTTTATTGAGCTTAGGAAAGCCGAGTGAAAATATTTTTTTATCCAGAATGTCGATGTCTGCTTTTACCTTGTCCATCAGGATGTCATTCTGCATTTCCATGAGTGAATGAACGCTGTCAGCGATAGATTTCATGGATGTTTGACCAAGCGTATGAAGCGAGTCCTGCACTTTATAAAGGTTGATCCCGGTCATGAAAATGATTGTAGCCAGAACGATTAGGACTGCTCCAAGCATAAGTTTTGTTTGAAATGCCAGCTTCTTTAACATGCTCTCTCCCTGATCCAAAGTTAGATACGTTTGCCAGTCTTGTTAGCGTTTTCCCTCTACGCACGTAGACCCGACTTAAAATATGATTGAGAACTGTGGGATGCAGTTCTTCAGGACATTGAGTACTTCGGCATGAATTAATGTGTATTGCCCCTTGAAAACTTGGCTAAAAGCCGAACCACTGCATTTTCCTGTTCATGTTCAATGCGAGACACCTGCGGCGAGGCTTTGGCATAATACACAATTACACTATCCCCCAGTGAAATCCTCCTCCAGAATGTGCTTTGTACAGCAGCTGTTCTTTCTCTGGGCAAACCGGAAGGATCAATAAAGCGATACCTGACGGTTTGACGTTCTTTTTCCGTTTCATTTAAATTATGTTCGCTTATTCGGCTGTTTTTTTCAATAACTATACCTATAGCTTTATTTTCTCCAAAGGCTCTTATTCTTTCCAGTCTGATTTCCTTGTAGGGGATAAAGAAATATCCGGCAATAACCAACAAAGCTACACATAGTGCGATTTTGTTTTTTACGCCGGAAGAAGGTATATATTTAGAAAATAGCATGTTTAAGTTTAACACCTGAGTGCTTGAGGGGCAAGTTGTTGTCCTTACTCAAGAGGAAGAGAGGAGTTAAGGATGAGTAGCTTGCAAAAGACAGGGCAATGGTGGGTGCTGGCAGTTGGTGAAGATTTTGATGAAGATACTTTTGATCAAAGGGAGAAGTGCCGCGCAGAGTTGCTCCATAAGGTGAATGAAGCAGGGATAGAGCTGGACGAAAACGTCTGGGTCTATGATGAATCCAAATGCGCACAGCTTGTCCTCCGGGTCTGTTCTGATCGGGAAAGAGCGGAAGATGCTGCCCGCGAGTTAGAAGACTCCGGTCTCAGCTTACGGATAGCAAGGGAATTTGAGTAAATTCTAGTTTTTGGCAAAGGCTATTTTTAGACCCAGTCCGATAAATACTATGCCGGAAATGGCTTCCAGTCGTTTTTTGAATTTGCCACCGGAAATGAGATGGCGCATTTTACCCAAAGCAAGTGTTATAAAGCTGAACCAGAGAATACCCATGCTGAAGTGGATGGTCATGAGCAGCAGGGATTGTCTCAGGATTGATTCTCCGGGAGAGATGAACTGAGGAAGCAGTGCAAGATAAAATACTGCAACTTTGGGATTGAGTACATTGGTCAGGAATCCTTCACGGATGGAGGCGGAGATTCCTTTGCTGCACGGCTCGGCTGAGAATTCGGTCTCTTCATGTTTTCTGCTGCTGCGCAGGGATTGAATTCCCAGATAAATAATGTACAGCGCACCGGCAAGCTTGACCATTTCAAAGGCGGTTGCGGAATTCATGAGGATCATGGACAGTCCCAATGCTGATGCAAGGGCGTGGATTAACAGACCGGCATTGATCCCGGCTACTGTACACAGACCGTCTGCAGTTGAGCGGGTCAGCGTGTTGTTGATCACAAGCATGGTATCTGAACCGGGGGTGATGGTCAGAATAGCCGCAACCGGGATAAAAGCCATGGTCAGTGCATCCATTGTCCAGTTTCCTTTAAAGCAGCCCGAATTTATTGAGTTCTGCCTGAATTTTATCTTCTGTGATCGGTTTTGTAATATATGATAAAGCTTCACACTGGAAAAAAGCGCGTGAAGCTTTCGTGCTGTCATCAAGGGCTGTTGTCATGATAGCCTTGACCTTCCTGTCTTCAGGAATATTTTTGTTCTGCTCGATGGCCCTGATTTTTTCAAGAGTTTGAAGGCCGTCCATACCGGGCAGGACAATGTCCATAAAGATAAGATCGTAGGGTTTTCCTTCAAGCCATCTGTGTTCGAATTTTTCCAGTGCTTCCTCGCCGGAGACTGCGCTGTCTATGCTTTTGTTCTCAAGTCCCTCGGTAATTACCCTAAGGACTTCTTTGAGATACATTCTGCTTGTATTGCTGTCTTCGACTATAAGAATCTGCATGCTGCTACTCGCTCGCTGGAGTTTTTTACCTATTCTCCGCTCAGGTAAGGCTCGAGTTCACCTACAGCTTCAAACAGAAAGTGGTCAATGAGGTGGCAGAACAGGTGTCCTACGGCAATGTGAACTTCCTGAATGACGGCGGTGTCTTTGCTGGGAACACTGATAATGTGGTCACATATAGGCAGCATTTCGCCCGCACTGATGCCCGTCATGCCGATGGTGACCATGCCTTTGCGCTTGGCTTCTTTAAGGGCGCTGATCACATTAGGGCTGGTTCCGGAGGTACTGATGCCGACCAGAACATCACCGGGCTGTCCCAGTGCCTGAACCTGTTTTTCGAAAACCATTTCGTATGAATAGTCATTACCGATGGCGGTAAGAATTGAGGAGTCTGTGGTCAGGGCAATTCCGGGCAGGGGCGGGCGTTCAAGTTTGAACCTGTTAACCAGTTCTGCCGCAAGATGCTGGCAGTCTGCCGCGCTTCCGCCGTTTCCGCAAAAGAGGATTTTGGAACCGAGGGCAAGGCGAACGGCCAATGCTTTGGAAACATCAACCACGAGTTGGGAGTATTGCTCAAAAAAAGATTCGCGGACTTCAAGTCCGGCACGGGCATGTTCAACTACTTTCTGCAGTGCTGTCTGGGACATTTATTTTCCTTCTGTTTGCAATTCATTATACGCAAGTGGAGAAATCCGTTTATAGGAAATCATAAGCGGTGGCAACATTCTTGCCGTTCTTGATAAATTGCAGAATGCTCACTATAACATGTTTTTTTTATTCTGCATTCAAAAATGACGGAGCTCCCAATTGAGAAAAATAATATTTATTTTAATGTTTATTCTTGCGATTTCCAGCGGATGTTCGCTTAAGACAAATACTTCCAACCCTTCTGAATTAGACATCATGATCGGTCAGATGGTCATGGTCGGATTCCGGGGATTGGAATTGAGTGCGAATAATCCGGTTGTGGGCGATATCAGGGATGCCCGTGTCGGGGGAGTAATTCTCTTCAGCAAGGATTGCGCTTTGAATAGCACAGTACGCAATATTGCAAGCTCTTCTCAACTGATAAAGCTTACTTCGGATCTGCAAAGTTATGCTCAAGTTCCGTTGTTCATCTCGATTGATCAGGAAGGCGGCATAATTAAAAGATTGACCGGAGAAATGGGTTTTCCGGAAACTCCGTCCGCCGCTGAGCTGGGAAACAGCGGTGATACTCAGGCTGCATTCAGGGCTGGGAAGACTATCGGAAAGTCATTAAAAGAAGCCGGAATTAATATGAATTTCGCTCCGGTTGTGGATGTGAACCGTAATGCAGCTAATCCGGTGATTGCAGCCTTACAGCGCAGTTTTTCAGATGATCCACGCATTGTGGCCCGATTTGCAGATTCATATATTGACGGCCTGCATAGCGAAGGCATTATTTCATGTCTGAAACATTTTCCGGGACATGGCAGTTCCCGCGGTGATTCACATTTAGGTTTTACCGATGTGACTGATTCATGGGACAGCAGCGAACTTTATCCTTTTCAGAAATTAATCAGCGATAATAAAGCTGATATGGTCATGACCGCGCATATTTTCAATGCCCGCTGGGACCGCAAGTATCCGGCAACTCTTTCCCGTAATGTTATTCACGGTCTTCTGCGCCGTAAGCTTGGTTTCGAAGGCATAATTGTTACCGATGATATGCAGATGCAGGCTGTTAGCGGAGAGTATGGTTTCAAGGAAGGCGTCTACAGGGCGGTAAAGGCCGGGGCCGATATTCTTCTTTTCGGCAATAATCTGATTTATGAACCCGGTTTGGGAACCAAGGCAGTTTCAACTCTCAAACAGCTTGTTCATGAGGGAAAGATCACCGAACGTAGAATCCGGCAGTCCTATGACCGTATCATGCGTGAGAAGCAGGGGATGGGAGCTGCAAATTAAAGGCTGATACTACTTTCATTTATTTTAGAGTGTAAAAAAGAAAAACCCTGAAAATCCGTCTTGGATTTTCAGGGTTTTATTAGTTTTTGGCGATGGGAAGTTGGATTGTAAATGTTGTTCCCTTGCCGGGGGTTGAAGCCACCTGAAATATTCCATGATGATTCTGGGTAATGATGAAGTATGAAACGGAAAGTCCCAATCCGGTGCCTGTTCCCGGTGCTTTCGTTGTGTAAAAAGGTTCGAAAACTCTTTTGCGGGTGGTTTCATCCATTCCGGGACCATTATCCGAGACTGTGCACTTTACCATATCCCGTTCATTCTTGATTTTTATCGAAATCACAGGAGAATCTTTCATTTCCGGCCAGTCGTTCATTGCCTGCGCTGAATTGCGTAGCAGATTCAGGAATACCTGTTCGATTTCAGTGGCAGTACATGGGGTCAGCTTCAGGTTGTCGTCATAGTCCTTGAGTATGGTGATCTTTTTAAAATCGTATCCTTTTACTGGATCGTAATCCTGCGCTGCAAGGGTGGATGCTTTGTCCATAATTCTGCGCAAGTCACCCGGAGCTTTACGGGAATCACTTTTACGGCTGAATTCAAGCATTCCGGAAACAATAGAGGCCGCTCTTACTCCTGAGTCGGTTATTCCGTTCAGGGTTTTAATTATTTTGCGGTCTTCCATGTAGTGAATGATCGAATCAATTGAACAACCCGCTTTCTCCGCAGCCTTTAAGTTGGCTGGAAGGTCGGGAGACATCCTGCGCACGATATTTTGAATGCCTTGGAGGATTCCACCAAGGGGGTTGTTGATTTCATGAGCCATTCCGGCGGCAAGTCCACCGATAGACATCATTTTTTCGGTCTGGATCATCATTTCGTCAATCCGGACTCTTTCGGTCGCATCGTCAATCCTGATAACCGCGCCTTTCATGCCGTCAGTGAGAGGGTAGATGATGATATCCTGATGGCTGTTGGGATCTGTCATTCCTTGAGTTCGGAAGCCTCTTTCCGGAATCCCGCTTTCTATGGCTTGAGTGATATTATCTGTGTATTTGCCCAAAGGAGGGAAAGCCTTTTCCACTTCGGCTCCTTCTATTTTTTCCTTAGGAATAACAGCCAATTGCTGGGCAGCAGTGTTGAAGTGGGTTATCATTTTTTGGCTATCCACACCGATGATCACCGAAGGCATGGAATCAATTATGTTACGAATGTAGTTTCTTGTATTTTGAAGTTCTGTTTCGATAGCTTTGCGCTTTGTTATGTCTGTTCCTACGCATAGTATTTCCGCAAGTTTGCCTTTGGCATCGAGGATAGGACTGTTGGTCCAGTAAACCCAGACCTGACTGCCGTCTTTACGGGTGTTCAGATTTGTGTTGACCGGAAAATCTTGCGGGTTTTCGGTCAAATCATGGATCATCAGCTCAAGTTCAGATTCCCCTTTTTCCGTTTTGGGGATCAGTGTTCCTATAACACTTTTACCTATGATTTCTTCTTCAGAGAACCCGAAAAATATCTGGGCGTATTCATTAAAAAAAGTGCACATCCCGTTACGGTCAATTCTGATGATGATACTGCGCGCAGTATGCACAAGGTCATGGTATTCTTTGCGTGATCTGGTCAGCTGTTGCGAGTGTGATGCAACTTCATCAAGCAGTTTAAGTATCTTGCCGGAAAAAAAGGCTGTGGCGGTAATGTAGTTTCTATTTTCTATAAACGACATCTTACGTGCTTCAGTAGCCCAGTCCACTTCCCGAATGCTTTTTGCTGTAGATTCAATGGTCGCCAGATGCTGGATTTTTCTTTCTGGTTTATCAACGACCTGCTTCAGCAGATTGTTGATTCTGATAAAGTCCTGCTCGTTTTTATCTAAATCCCAAGTTAAGAACGCAGACCTTTTGACAAGTATTCCCATGCATATGGCGGTAAAAGCTATGAGCAGCAATCCAGCGTAAAATTCTGTAGAAATATCTTTAGCAAGAGTTATGGAAAGTCCCCCGAAATTTTGGACATTAGCCTTTGCCGTTAAGAACACATGGTAATCAGAAAAAAATAATTTGCCCACTCGGTTAGCTTTGGGGAAATAGCTTATTTCGGAGCGATACAGGGTGTTTCCGGCTTTATCCTTGATATATAGCTCGGTGTCATTTGGTGACACCGGAAGGAGACTCTCGGAAGGAACTTTAGCAATGGCGAAACTGTGGTCCAGCCGTTGGATCAGGTATATTTCATCCTGTTCGGAGGACTCGGTTGCAAGCTGTTTGATAAGTAGTGATTGTCCCGGCTGAAAATCCTTCACTTTTTGGAAGATAGGGGACTCTGCGATTGATTTTATTTCGATTGGAAAAGGACGCGTATTAACAACTTCGCCTGAAGGGGTGACTCTTAATATGGATAAGCCGTGATCGAAAGTTGCCCGTGAAGTCACTACGGTTTCAAGGAATGAAATCCTTTCTACAAGATAATTGGCCCAAGTCGATGCTTTGCCGTCAACGTCTTTAGATACGGACCAAGAGAAAAGAATTGTCGAGCAGATAGAGCTGGCAATGAAGATAGTTAGAAAAAGGCAGAGATAATTTCTTATTCGGCTGTTAAGTCTGTGAATGCTTCTTATTTTCATGAAATATATGACTTTTCCAAAGTGGCTTTTTACATCTTTTTTACTGAACGGCTTGTTGAGTAATATATTTGAAAGATGATCCTGTAAACTATTTCTCCCCCTCAAAAGTCTGGGAAAGATTTTCCCCATCGCATAAGGCAGAACTTTCCTCCTGTTCGTGCCTTTCGACCTTGCATTGTCTTTTGTTAAGAAATCTAATTTTTTAAAAAGCCTGTCTAAACAGTGTCTTGTGTATTCTTTTTGTAAATAAATAAACGGATGAAACAATAGGCACAACCATTGCAATCTCAACTGCAGAGCAAACCAGCTTTAAATTAACAAGGAGGTGTGGCCGGAAAATATAGACCGATAATTCCATGAGCATATGAAGGCATTTGGTCGAGTTGATTCTCGGAGGTTGGTAATGTGCGGATTTCATCCGCATTGAGAATATTTCCCATAACGGGACATGTGAGAATCGCCGTCGCATGGCCGTGCCTGCACAGAGTCGCGGACTCAGCTAGGAGTTCCGCGTCTTAACTAAAGATTAAGCGGATACCTGCGCGAGTCCATATGCAGGTAATGCCCGAAGATGCTCAACGAAGTGTCGGTGGTTTACCGGGCTACAAGGCCGTGGGCCGAAAGTCGAACTGTTCCGGAGGGTATTTTATGCAGTAAAAAATCAAGCGGATTTTGAACTGAAAACTAACCAGTAAAAGGTCGGAGTGGACGGAACCACTCAGGCGAATTTTATAGATAATTCAAGGAGGAATTATTATGTCGCTCGTAATTAATCACAACTTGATGGCTATGAACGCAAGTCGTAACCTGCAGGAATCATATGGTAATCTCGGCGTTTCAACCCGTCGCCTGTCTTCAGGTCTTCGTGTTGGAACCGCAGCAGATGATGCCGCAGGTCTGGCGATTCGCGAACTTATGCGTGCAGATATCAAATCCCTGAACCAGGGTATTCGTAATGCCAACGACGCCATCTCCATGATTCAGACTGCTGATGGAGCTCTCGGTGTTATCGATGAAAAGCTCATCCGTATGAAGGAACTTGCAACTCAGGCCGCAACCGGTACCTACAACTCTGACCAGCGTCTGATCATCGACTCTGAATATCAGGCAATGGCTTCAGAAATTACCCGTATCGCAAATGCGACTGACTTCAACGGAATTCACCTGCTTAACGGTAACGTGTCCGGCGATCACAGCGGTGCCGGTGTCAGATCCACAGGTAAGGTTAAGGTCCACTTTGGTACCGGTAACGATTCTGCAGAAGACTACTACTACATCGCAATCGGAACCTCTACAGCTTCCGCTCTTGGTGTAGGTCTTGCCGCAGGTAACTCCATCTCTACTCAGGCGCTTGCGCAGGAATCTCTGGATAAGTTGCAGAATGCTATTATCTCCAAGGATAAGATTCGCGCAAACCTCGGTGCTCTCCAGAACAGACTGGAAAACACCATTACCAACCTCTCAATCCAGGCTGAAAACGTTCAGGCTTCGGAATCCCGTATTTCCGACGTTGACGTTGCGACTGAAATGACTGAGTTCACCAGAAACCAGATTCTTACCCAGTCCGCAGTAGCCATGCTTTCCCAGGCAAACGGTATGCCCAGGATGGCAATGCAGCTCATCGGTGGCTAATAACACAGGTGAGTATAAATCACTCAGAAAGGGAGGTCCGGTTACCGGGCCTCCCTTTTCGCTTTATTACTAATTGTGAATAATCTGCTGTGGTGTCTGCTTCGTTTTGATTAAAATTCCTTTTTTTGATCTTTTTGCGAACCATGGTGTTGAGGTGTGTGTTTCGAGTCTCTATCTTTACTTTTTTGCAATAACATCGTATATCTCCGGCCTGAATCCAGAAATGCAGATACATTCCTGCCTTTTGTCCAGCCCGCGGGCGGAAGCCATCCGGTTCCTCTTTTCAGTTTACGCAATAACTCGAAAAAATCCGTCCAGCCCTGCCTAGCACAATCCACTGCACAGCCGTAAGGAGCCGGAGCTGTGTCTATGATTAAGGAGATTATTTTGTCTACAAAAAAAGTATACTTCATTGAAGGTGATGGTATCGGTCCTGAAGTCTGGGGCGCTGCCCGTCCTGTTATTGATGCTGCCCTTGAAAAAGCTTACGGCGGCGAAAAAACAATTGAATGGACCGAACTTCTCGCCGGAGAAAAAGCTTATGCGGAAACCGGAGAGTACCTGCCTCAGGTAACTCTTGATACTCTTGCCAAAGCTGAACTGGCTATCAAAGGGCCTTTGCAGACCCCGGTAGGTAAAGGAATCCGTTCTCTTAACGTTACTTTGAGACAGGTCTTTGATCTTTATGCCTGCATTCGTCCCATCCGTTATTTTGAAGGCATTGAATCCCCCGTAAAACGTCCCGATCTGGTGGATATCGTTGTTTTCCGTGAAAACACCGAAGATGTTTATGCCGGAATCGAGTGGAGCTCTGCTTCCCCCGAAGCGAAAAGGGTAATTGATTTTCTGGTGGACGAAATGGGTGCTAAAATCGACCCCACCGCAGGTGTCGGTATCAAGCCTATTACTCCCGCAGGTTCCAAGCGCCTCGTGCGCCGGGCCATTGATTATGCCATTGACCAGAACCGTGAATCCGTGACCTTGGTCCACAAGGGCAACATCATGAAGTTCACCGAAGGCGGTTTCCGCCAGTGGGGTTATGATCTCGCTGAGGAAGAGTATGCCGGAAAGGTGGTCAAAGAAGGCGAAGACGCAGCAGGCAAGGTCGTTATTAATGACCGTATTGCTGATGCAATGTTTCAGGAGCTGCTCATGCGTCCCGAACAGTACAGTGTTGTAGCCACCACCAACCTCAACGGTGACTACCTTTCCGATGCACTTGCCGCTCAGGTTGGCGGTCTCGGTCTTGCTCCGGGCGTAAACATGGGTGACAAGCTTGCGATTTATGAAGCAACTCATGGAACCGCACCTACCATCGCAGGTAAAGACCTTGCTAACCCCGGAAGTATTCTGCTTTCCGGAGCCATGCTGCTGGAAAACAACGGTATGGGTGAAGCTGCTGTTCTTATTAAGAATGCAGTTGAAAAAGCTTTGGCCGCTAAAAAGGTAACTGTAGATCTGGCTGGTCAGATCAGCGGTGCTGAACAGGTCGGCTGTAAAGCGTTCGGTGAAATTATTCTCGCCAATCTGTAGTATGTAGCTGAAAGGACATACGCAGTAATTTATTGAGGCTGAATGTACTAAGCCCTCCTTATGGTTAACATAGGGAGGGCTTTTTTACGTAAAAAGAATGAGGTGCGAGACTTATTGCACGCTGAATTTTATTCCTTGGGGGGATTGCTTAAGTTCGATGTGACTGTCCGGGGTATCAACTTCAGTAGAGGTTATCTTAAGCATTTCAAGATCATATACATCCGGGATGGTGCGTACTTTTAATTGCATTTTATTGAATCCCTTGAGCATCCGCTTGGTCTGACCGGGAATAAGCCTGAACTGGGCGACACTTACATTTCCCTGAACGGTGATAACTGAACCTGCTACAGGGAACTTGCATTTATTCTGAATAGTAAGAGCCTCAGCATCAGTGTGAGCCGAAATGACTGCCGTCAGGATTATTAGTGTGAGGAACAGTTTTTTCATGATTTCCAGTAGCGGTTATGTTTTTTAACACCTTTGAGCTAAATATGGCGCGCTATTGTCGGAAAGGTATATTATAAATTCACCGGTGTGTAGTTTTTTTGTTTATTCATACTTTTGGCTGATCTGGTGAGCGAATACTTATGTTATTGATCTCTGTTCTCAGTTGACTATCTTCGAATCTTACGTAAAGTGTGCCCTTCGGAAATAAAGTTATAATTCAAATCGGAGCAGATCTATGCAACGGATAATATTTTTTTTGATTTTTATTCTGTCCTCCTGCCCAGTTCTCGCTGCTGAGAAAAAGGCTCCCCAGATGCCTCCTGCACATGTGGCGACATCAAAGTCTTTCGCCGGACAGGTTGCGCCTGAATCCTCTTATATAGGTACGGTTTATTTCTCTGAGACTTCCGATGTTGCATCTGAAGTCAGCGGGAAAATCGTCAAGGTAGAGGTGGAAGAAGGGGATATCGTCAGAAAGGGTGATGTGCTGATCAGGCTCAGCTCCGATTTGCTCAACACCGAAATCCGCGCAGCTAAGGCGGCCTATGCCGAATCCAAAGCAAACTACGATCTTGCCAAGCGCGATGACCAGCGTATCACCAAGCTTTTCAAGAGCGGGTCCGTCCACGAAGGTGAATACGATTCCAAACGGTTCAAAGCTATCGCTATGGAAAGTGAACTTGCTTCCTCTCAGGCAAAGCTCCGCCGTCTCCAGATTCAGCTTTCCAAGAAAACAATCCGTGCTCCCTTTGACGGCATCGTGCTTAAACGTTCTGTTTACTTAGGTGAATGGCTTTCCGTGGGGGCTGATGTGGTCAAGCTGGGTATGAATACCAGTTATGATGTAGTGGTCAACGTTCCGCAGGATGTTGCACAGGTCGTTAAGCCCGGTCTTGAAGTCGGTATAACTGCCGGCGGCAAGGAATATAAGGGCAAGGTTTTCGCTGTCATCCCACGCGGTGATATTGCCAGCCGTACCTTTCCTGTAAAGATCAGGATCAATAGCGACAATGGTTTCAAGCAGGGTATGGAAGCTCGTGTTTCACTTCCTAACGGTTTAGCCAGTGAGACTGTTGTTGTTCCCCGTGATGCTGTAATTACTCTGCGCGGAACCACCATGGTTATTGCGGTTGTTGACGGTAAGGCACAGCCTTTTCCGGTACAGGTCGTAGGTTTCAAAGGCATGAACGCCGGAGTTCGCGGCAAGGGCCTGAAAGCCGGACTGGATATTGTCACCAAGGGTAACGAAAGACTCAGGCCCGGACAGCCCGTGGTCATTGATAATAAATAGCCCGACGGGCCGGAGTAATTCATGGATTTTGTAAAATTTTCAATCGAAAAGCCGGTATCTGTTCTGGTTGGGGTTATTCTGCTGGTTCTATTCGGCGGTCTGGCTCTTTCCGGTTTGCCTTATCAGCTTTCTCCTTCGGTTACCGAGCCGGAAATTACAGTTGAAACCTCATGGACCGGTGCTACTCCTTATGAGATCGAACGCGATATCATTGAAGAGCAGGAAAAAGTGCTTAAGGGTGTCACCGGACTCATGGAAATGGAGTCCGAATGCTTTGACAGTTTCGGGCGTATTTCACTGCGTTTTAAGATAGGCACTAACATTGATGATGCTTTGCTCAGGGTTTCCAACAAGCTGAACGAAGTTAAGAAATATCCTTCAGACTCAGACAGGCCGGTTATTTCCGCCACCGGTGCTTCAGCATCTCCGGTTATCTGGATGATCCTGCGCACTCTGCCGGATAACAAGCATCATATCAATGAATACGCCACTTATTTTGAAGATGACGTTCGTCAGTATCTTGAGCGTGTTGACGGTGTTGCCGACCTGTTTGTGGGTGGTGGTACCGAAAATGAAATGCATATCATCATCGCTCCCGAAAAACTGGCTGCCTACAACCTGACCATTGATAAGGTGACTAAGGTTCTGCAAAGCGAGAACGCTAACGTTTCCGCCGGTAACCTCGGTGTTGGACGCCGTGATTATCGAATTCGCACTACCTCTGAATTCAAGACTCCCGAGGAAATCGAGAGTGTTGTTATCACTTCCTCCGGTCAGCAGCGAGTGACCATTGGTGATGTCGGTAAGGTTGTGCCCGGATTTGAAAAGCAGACCGTTTCAATGCTCCATAACGGTATCCCCGGTATGGCTATCGGTGTTAAGCCTGAACCCGGCTCCAACGTTCTGGAAGTAACCAAGAACGTACGCAAAGTTGTAGAAGATCTTAACGCAGAAGTACTGGCCGACAAAGGAATCTTCCTCGACTGGGTTTATGATCAGGCACCTTACATCAACGGTGCAATTGATCTCGTTAAGCAGAACATCATTATCGGTGGTGTGCTTGCGGTCATAGTGCTGCTCATCTTTTTGCAGTCTTTTTCAGCTACCATCATTGTAGCAATTGCTATCCCTATTTCCGTTGTCGGTTCATTCATCGTCTTCGGCGGGTTGGGCCGGACACTGAACATTGTAAGTATGTCCGGTATTTCTTTTGCTGTCGGTATGCTGGTGGATAACGCCATTGTTGTCCTTGAAAATATTGACCGTCACCGCGGTATGGGCAAGCGCCCATACAATGCCGCTTATGACGGAGCCAGTGAAGTCTGGGGAGCTGTTCTAGCTTCGACCCTGACTACTGTTGCGGTATTCCTTCCGGTCGTCTTCATTGAAGAGGAAGCAGGGCAGTTGTTCAAGGATATCGCCATTGCGGTTACCTGCGCTATTTCCCTGTCCATGTTTGTGTCCATCTCAGTTATTCCTATGCTGGCCAAGCAGTTTTATTCCCTCTCCAAGCGTAAGAAGAAGGTCAAAAAGAATATCCTCACCGGAATTGGCGCCAAGTTTTCCGATGCCATCATGGGATTACTCAGCTTGGCTATCCGTAACTGGGTAACACGTCTTTCTACTGTAGCAATTTTGGTCGCAGCTTCAGCCCTGCTGGTAATTTCCTTCTTCCCGAAGATGGAATACCTGCCGCAGGGTAACCGAAATCTGGTTCTTTCAATTCTTATCCCACCGCCGGGTCTTTCTTTTGAAGAACGCGATTCCATCGGTGAATATATTGCCGCCCAGACTAAGCCCCATATGGAAGCTGAGAAGGATGGCTTTCCGCAGATTGAAAGTTTGTTCTATGTTTCCGCACCGGATATCAACCTTTTCGGTGCTATTTCAAAAGACGAGGATCGTCCTGCGGCTATGATTCCGCTTTTTAACCGGATCATGAACTCAATTCCCGGTATGTTCGGGGTTAGTATTCAGGCTTCGATCTTTGAAACTGGTCTTGGTAAAGGGCGTATGGTTGCTGTTGATTTCAGCGGACCGGAACTTCCCAAGCTTATGGCTGCAGCCGGAACAATGTTCGGCATGGCCCGTGAAGCCATTCCCGGTGGACAGGTTCGGCCTATTCCGTCTCTTGAAATGCTTTATCCCGAAGTACGCATAGTTCCTGACCGTGACCGTCTGCGCGCCGCAGGTATGTCCAGTCAGGAAATAGGCGAGGCTCTTGACGTACTCATGGATGGTCGCAAGATCGGCGATTATAAAGAGGAAGGTAAAAAGAAAATCGACCTTAAGCTTATGGCTTCTGGGAAAAGGGTAAGTACTCCTGAAGACCTTTACGAATCCCTCGTGGCAACCCCGCAGGGCTGGGCGGTCCCGGTTTCTTCACTTTCCCATCTGGAGCGGACTTACGGTATTACCCAGATCCGCCACCTTGAGCGTCAGAGAACTGTAACCCTGCAGATTACTCCGCCCAAGAGTATGCCTCTTGAACAGGCTATGGATATCGTCCAGAATCAGCTCATTCCCAAGGTTAAGGAAATGGGCCTTATGGATGGCGTGAACGTGCGTATGTCCGGTGCAGCTGATAAGCTGACTCAGACCCGTGAAGCCATGCAGTGGAACTTCCTGCTGGCAGTTGTCATCACCTATCTGCTGATGGCAGCCCTATTCGGAAACTTCATTTACCCGTTTATTATTCTGCTGACCGTACCTCTCGCGGGTGCAGGTGGTTTCCTCGGCCTGAAGCTGGAGAACCTGTTCATCGCTCCGCAGCCGCTGGACGTACTGACCATGCTCGGCTTCGTTATCCTTATCGGGGTTGTTGTTAACAACGCGATTCTCATCGTGCACCAGTCTTTGAACAACGTGCGTAACGAAGGAATGGAACACCGTGAGGCAGTGCTTGAAGCGACCCGTTCAAGGCTGCGTCCTATCTATATGTCAGCCACAACATCCATTTTCGGTATGCTCCCGCTGGCAATCGCCCCCGGTCCCGGTTCGGAACTCTACCGCGGACTCGGAGCAGTTGTTCTTGGCGGGCTTGCTTTGTCCACGGTCTTCACCGTGTTCATGATTCCGGCCCTGCTTATGTTCTTCATTAAAATGGAGAAGATTGGCGGCGGTGAGGTTGAGGCGTAGCAGTTTTAATTCTACGAAAATAAAAAACAGCCCTGCGAACACAACGTTCGCAGGGCTGTTCTCATTTCTACCAATATCTTTCTGATCAGGAATTATCTTTCACATATCTTTCCAATCTATCCATCCCTTCAGCAAGATTATCCATGGAATTAGCGTAGGATAAGCGGATGAATCCTTCGGCTCCTTCACCGAAGTCGATGCCGGGAGTGACCCCGATTCCAGCTTTTTCGAGGATGTCGAAGGCCAGTTTAAGAGAGCTTCCGTCAAATTTTGCCGCAAGGTGTTTCATGTTGACCAGCACATAGAATGCTCCGGTGGGTTCGACTTTGATTTCAAAGCCGATTTCGCGCAGCCTTTTGATCAGGAACTTGCGGCGTTCATCGTAGATACCCTTAATGCGGTTTACCTCATCCCATGATTCGGTCAGGGCGGCTACTCCGGCATACTGGGCCATGGAATTGGCGGAGATGAAGAAGTTCTGGCAGAGCTTCTGCATGGGGCGTACGTATTTTTCCGGGGCGATGATGTAGCCCAGCCGCCAGCCGGTCATGGCGAAAAGCTTGGAGAATCCGTTGAGCACAAAAGCGTGGTCCGTGTATTCGAGAATGGTGTGCTCCTTCTCTCCGTATACAAGACCGTGATATATTTCATCAGAAATGATCCAAGGTCCCATCTTGGCAATCTTCTCCATTCTTTCAGGTGAGAGCAGAGTCCCGGTAGGATTGGAGGGTGAGTTAATCAGGATTGCCTTAGTGCGTTCATTGATTGCTTTTTCGATTGCTTCCGGGCGGTATTGGAAACCGTCCTCTTCAAAAGTACGGATACTGTTTGCTTCGGCCCCGGAGAAGGAAATAAAGTTGCTGTAGCAGGCATAGCAGGGATCAGAGACAATAATGTTGTCTCCCTGATCCAAGATAAAGGTGAAGAGCAACAGCATTGCCGGGGAAGTTCCTTGGGTGATGATAACACGGCCCGGATCGACATCCACGCCGTAAGTATCTCGATAATATTTGCTGATTGCTTCGCGTAGTTCCGGGATGCCCAGACTGTGGGTATAGTGGGTTTCACCAGCTTCCATGGCTTTGATGCAGGCATGTTTGACACATTCAGGAGTGTCGAAGTCCGGTTCGCCGATTTCCATGTGGATAATGCTGCGGCCCTGCCGTTCCATTTCCTGCGCTTTTTCCAGAACGTCCATGACTAAGAACGGGGTGATTTCACAGGCTCTTTTTGAAATACATTCCATGCTGTTCTCCGGGGGGATATGATGCGCCACGCGCTTTTGATTTGGGATTTCGCCTCTGGCGGCCAAAGGAAATTCACTTTGGAATCCCTATGAGATGGCGGGATTTTTCTAAGGCTATACGATCATATACATTTAGTATCGCTTGAGTGCAACATAGTAGCTCTGAATCTGTTTATCATGCTTGTGCCCGTTTCTGCGATGCAGTAAATACCCGCCACAGACTATGAATATACTTCTTATCGACAATAACGACAGTTTCACCAACAACCTTGAGCATCTGCTGGCCCGTGAGATTTCCGGGGCACGGATTTCTGTGCATCCTTATGCAGAAGTACTGGGGTACGGTGAATCTTTTGATTTCAGCTCTTACGCGCTGATCATAATATCTCCCGGTCCGGGCTGCCCTGCGGACTACCCGGGCTATGAAGCAGTGATTGAATCCGGTTTGCCTGTTTTGGGCGTATGTCTCGGCATGCAGATTCTCAACGAATATTTTGGCGGTCGTACTGCACGGCTGGATGGCTGCTTTCACGGACGAACCGAACGTATAGACTTTGCCGGACATGATCTGGCTGTGGCTAGATATCATTCCTTATACTGTGCGCAGCTTGGAGACGGGCTTAAGTTGCTCAGCGAGAATAGCGCCCACGTTCCCATGGCTGTAGTCCATGAAAGTCTGCCATTGTTAGGCTATCAGTTTCATCCGGAATCATTTTTAACTGAGCAACCCGGAGTATTCATTGCGTACGCCCTCCATCATTTCGGACTCCTGTAGTTTTGAGCGCTTTCGGGAGATTGCCTATCACTTTGTGCGTGAGCATAAAGCGGATGTACTGCTCGGTGCCTCTGAATTTCCTGATTCATGCGTGAGTTATCTGGGGCTTGAACCGCAGGAGGAACTTATTCTGCAATCCGGTGTTTCCGGCTCAGATGTCAGTTTACAAATGAAAGATTTCTGCTTTGCCGAAGATGGGCCTGTCATCGGTTATCTTTCGTATGAACTCGGGCATGAATTGCGCGGAGTGGAAAGTAACAAGGCTGCGGGATTTCCATTAATGCATCTGAAAAAGTACCGTGCGGTACTTATACATGACAGTGGTAAATCGTCCCTGAAATTGCTTTGTTGTGATGAAACTTATCGGTCGGCTATTGTTGATTCCATTCATAAATCCGAAAGCATTCCGGATGTCGAACTGCCGTCTTTTGCAACTGATAGTATTCGTATGTCATTGGATAAACAGGGGTATGAAGACGGAGTGGCTCGCACTCTTGAATATATCCGTGACGGCCTGACTTATCAGCTGAACCTGACTACCCGTTTGAGCATGGCTGGTGGGGATCTTGATCCTGTGCTCTGGTTTTTTGCTTTGCACAAACGTTATCCGGCTCCGTATTACGCTCTTTTCAGCAGTGGTGAAAAGGTGGTGGTTTCCACTTCGCCGGAGCTTTTTTTACGGGTTGAGCAGGGTAACATTTTGTCCGAACCCATTAAGGGGACACTCCGTTTTGAGGAGTATTCTGAAGAGTTGGTCAGTTCTCTGCAAAGTTCAGTAAAAGAGGATTCCGAGCTTTCCATGATCGTGGATCTGATCCGCAATGATATTTCATCCGATTGCCGTTACGGATCGGTGGTTGTTGAGGACCATAAATCTGTATTTGCGGTGGACAATCTCTTACAGATGTTCAGCCGGGTACGCGGGGAACTGGCTGAAAGGCGTGATTGCATTGACTTGCTTTTGAACGCATTCCCCGGTGGTTCCATTACCGGATGTCCTAAGAAAAGTTCTATGGAGCTTATCGATAAGCTGGAACCGCATGTGCGTGGTCCGTACTGCGGCAGTATCGTGATCATTAATGGACCGCAGGACATGGTTGCTTCTATTCCCATCAGGACCGCTGTTTACGACCAAAATACAAAAGAACTTGATTACTGGGCCGGAAGCGGCATTGTCATTGATTCCGACCCTGAAGCGGAGTACAGGGAAACCATTGCTAAAGCCGGCAAAATTCTGGACCCGGAGTCTGTATGATTTATTTCAGGAATGGTGAGTTGCATGAAAATGATGTTTGTCTCGATTTAGCTCAGCCCGCTTTTAGGACTGGATTCGGATTTTTTGAGACCATCTGTTGGAACGGAAGCAAAGCCTGCCATCTGGATTTGCATCTGGAACGAGCGCGCAATAGCCTTGCTGAATTTTGTGTCGCTGAAGAACCGCTTGATTATGAGGCAGCCATTGAGGAAGTGGTCAACGCGAATGGCCTTTTGAATGAATTTGCCCGCGTTAATATATTTTTCCCGGTTGAAACAGATCATACCCAGCCCATCGTTTGCGCTGTGCCTTTTGAGTATGTTCCGCAACGTACGTGGACCATCAAGCCTAACCCTCATATTTTTCTTACTCCGCTCATGGCTCATAAATCCACCAATCGTATGGATTATCTTAATGCATGGAAGACTGCACAAGCGGACGGTTTTGACGATGCCCTCCTTCAGGATTTCGAAGGTAATGTGCTGGAGTCGTCCTTTGCGTCTCTTTTATTTAAAGCTGGCGATACATTTATCGAGCCGAAAACTGATTTTAAACTTCCCGGTACTGCTTGTATTGTAGCATCTCGTCATATTGAAATTGATTCCGCAGTGATTAACGTGGCTCAAATTGATGGGTTTGATCATGTTTATGCGCTTAATTCACTGGGGGGAATGATTCCGGTCACAGCTATCGGCTGTATCGAATTTGAACCTGATTTTATCTTGGCTGATGGAATAAGCGCAAAAATTCTAGAGCTAAAATTATAATTTGATATTTCCCCACTAAAGCCTATATAGATTGCGAGACACGTTCTTATAAGATGTATATTAATGTCGCTTCTTGTTAGGTAAATACTGTTGAAACATGGTGGGAATCTGAATGGTTGCGGGTAATACAAAGTTCACAGTTCTTTCATGCGGTTCTCTGGATAATCTTGGGCTTCAGCAAGGGGAGAGTGTAAATATTGAACTCTTTACGACTCAGGAGCGTCTTTGGGGAGAGGTTGTCGGTTTCAAGTCCGGAGTCTTTCTTTCTGTGTGGCTTCCTGCTTTGCGGGAAAGGGAGTATCAGCGGATATTGGCAGACGACCCGGATGTTACGGTCAGGGCCAAGTGTAAAGATTGTTTTATATGCGGTTTTCGGTCAACTGTTACTAAAGCGATAAAATATCCTTATCCTCTCCTTTATCTCAGTTATCCAGAATCTTTTGAGAAGGTTAGCTTGCGTAAGAATGAGCGTGTAGAATGTTTTCAGCCGGTTAGCATTGTTTATAAAGGAAAAGAATTACAGGGAGTCTTTAAGGACATTTCCAAGGGGGGAGGAAGGATATCCTTCACCCTTCCTGATGGAAATATTTTCTTTAACATGGGACAGGATTTGAAAGCTGATTTTTCTTTCAAGCTGCATGGCGATGGACCGGAAATCAGCGGAGTAGGTGTTATTCGTAATATGGTCAGTGGATCGACCAATGTTTCCATCGGACTCAAGTTCGTCAAATTTAACAATGGGGCTGAGGGACTGCTGGAACAGGTTGTCAAATCATTCAGCCTGCATGCCTGTTCCATTTAGATAATGCAGCCTCAGCTAAAAGAACTAAGGCTGCATTATAGTATTAAGGTTTGCGGACGGTAGCTATGCGCGAGCGGACAGGAATGTTCGAAGATTCAAGTCCGGGAGTTTGTCCATGCAGGTCAAAGTCGAGGTTAACTTCGGGCCTGAAGATGAGCACGTGCGTTGAGCCTCCAAAATGAAACATTCCCAGCTGATCTCCTTTCTTTACAAGCTGTCCCTCATAAACAGTTATTTCATTGGAAGAAACTTCCGCCATTCCTACGAACATGACAGCCATTAAACCGATATCCGGGTTGTCAGCTTCAATGAAGATAAGCGCACGGGCCGCTACTTGGGTTATGTAGCCTTGGGATTTGTTGGGACTGGCTGGATCAAATCCTGCTGTCGGTGACTGGGCATAGTAAGAGCCGTCTATCAGTTTTGTCTTCACAATCTTTCCACTTACCGGACTGTGCCAGCGGTGGTAGCTCAGCGCGCTCAAAAATGCCTGATAAATTGTGCCGCCTTCAAATTGTGCAGCCAGCGGGTCGCCGTCGAGCATATGGTAGAGCGAGTATGGCTGACCCTTAATCCAGAATTGATCCCTCATCTTTACGTTTCCAGCCAGATTGAACGGTGCGGATTCGCAGGCGTTTGCAATTACCGCATCGTTTTTAGGTGAGGCAACTGGGCGTCTTCCTTTTCTGAACTGGCGGGTAAAGAAGTCATCCCATGACTTAAATCCGTGGTATGGCTTGCTTGGATCGCAGATAAAGTCTTTTTCAAATCCTGGCATGGCTTTCTGCGCATCCCGCCCGAACCATCCTTTCTTCGGATCATTGTTGAGGACATAGCGTGAGTCAGGTGATCCAAGAAATACAGCCCATTGATTGAGTATCTTTTTCAGCTGCATGTTCACTCTGCGGTCCAAGAATGCGCTTGTCCCGGCTGTCGTACCCATGGGCCAGTTCAAAATGGCATTGATGGGGAATCCTACCATTCCGGTTCGGTTGAATTCCGGTGCCTGCACTGAAATATCACTTATTTTCTGCAACATCTGCTTATAGTCGCGAATTTGTGGATTACCTGACGGATCGTCTTTAAATTCCGGTTTGTCCGGGATCATTTCAAACATTTGAGTAAAAAGCATGAGCAGCTGCGGATCGTTTTCAATAAGATCCTTGAACTCTTGAACGACCGGAATAAGTTGCGGGTCATCCTTTGAAATAGAATGTTGCGATGCTCCGTTTGCGGATACGGCAAGACCAAGGCAGAGGAGCAGGCTGCAAAGGAATGGGATAATAGTTTTGGTCCAATAACGATTAGATGTCATTTCCAAACCTCCAGCTTAATTTTTCAAGTAAAGATTAGATGAGAACACACCACAAATCTTATAACTCGCAGCAGATAATATTGCCAAGCTGGATAAATAAAAAAGGTAGGACCTGAGTTATCAAACTCAGGTCCTACCTTAAAAAACAATCTATGTAGTGGTGTTCGCTATTTATGAAGCCAAAAGATAATCCCTACCCATAACAAAGCCGCGTGTATCTAGAAATTCAGCTACTTCGTCACGCGCACCCCAGCTTGCTACGTAGGAGAGCAGGAAGATTTCTCCTGCCGGGGGCAGTTCATTGCGACCAATGACTTTTTTGCCGTGGATAATCATTCCTATTTTGCGCGGGTCAACGTCAACATAGAAAGCGGTTTCCACCCCGAGGCTTTCCAGTATCTCGTACCTCTTGCGGGAGGTTCGTCCCGAGCCGATAATGCCGACTTTAGGGTTTGGTCCGAGCTTATTTTGCAGCCAGTTAAAGAGATATTCGCTTTTGATGCGGTAGAATGCTTCAACTGTATATTTGGGATGATTGCGGGACAGGCGGTCCGGTGGATCATTCCAAATAAGAAGTTCTTCATCCACCTTGCGCATTTTTACCCCTGCTTCCAGCCAGCGCAAAACAAGTTCGTAGTCTTCGGGAAAATCTCCATCGCGGAATGGACCGTGCTTTTCAATGAGCTCCTTGCGCGCCATGATGGAAGGATTCGCAAAAGGAAATTCCACAAAACGGTTCAAGGAAATTTCATCAGCATCAACCAATGTGTTGATCCAATCCACATAATGGGCATAGCCGCCGTTCTTTTCCCGGTCTCCGCCGAACCCTACACGGCAGGCGGTAAGTCCGGTCTCATGATCGCAGTCCAGCAGTTCCGCCTGTTTTTCTATACGTTCAGGCAGGGCTAAGTCGTCAGCGTCCATGCGGGCTATGTAGCTTCCGCTTGCCGCGTTAATGGCAGCATTGGCCGCGCCGACTACTCCCTGATGCTCAAGAAAGATCGGCTTTAGCCGTGGATCACGGGCGGCGTATTTTTTGAGAATTTGGGCAGTATTGTCCTCGGAACCGTCATCCACAGCCAGCAGTTCGAGGTTTTCGAAGGTTTGACCGAGGATGCTGTCAATTGCTTCGCCTACGGTTGACTCGCAATTGTAGCAAGGCATGGTTACCGAGACTTTGGGACTGCCCATAACTTACTTCTCTCCTTGAGATTCCTGTTCGATAGATTCCTGCAACTGGCGTTTGATTCTGCAAATGCTGCAAACTCCCGCCGAAGTGGGATAGCCGCATTCTGTGCAGGGATTGATTTCGTAGTCCTTTTCTTCTTTTTCAAGAGCTGCGAAAGCGGGCTGTCCGCGATCAAGGAAGCCTTTGTAGAAAGCACGTTTGGTGCCGGGGCTGCGAAGTTCCATATCACGCCAGAGCTTTTTGTGCCCGGTGAAGCTGGCGCCGGAACTGAACGGGCAGGGCAGGTGATGATAGGGAATATCTGCAAGAAAAGAGAATATGGCACTTTCATATTCAGTAACCCGGAAAAGAGGTTTTACCTTCTTGGCAAAGCCGTTCTCAGCAGGCAGTACCGGTCCCTGATCAGACAGATAGCCTTGATCCCAGCGCAGGGTGTTGGCGAAGAGACGGGCCACTTCGTCATCAAGGTTATGTCCGGTGGCAAGTGCGGTGTAACCCTCTTCAATTGCTACCTTGTTGAAATAGTGGCGTTTGAATTTACCACAGATTGCGCAGATGGGGCGGCGGATGTGCTTTTTGATCAGCGGCATGGGCACGCCTTCTTTTTCCAGCTCCACCACACGCAGCGGGTAACCTTTATCTTTGCAGAAACCTTCTACAACGGCGCGTGCCTTGATTGATGACTCATAAATGCCCAGATCAATATGCAGTCCGGTTACATCGTAGCCCAGCTCAGACAATGCGTACATGAGCCCGAGAGAATCCTTGCCGCCGGAAAGGGCGACCAGCACTTTGTCATCCGGTTCAAGAAGATTGCGGTTTTTTATGCCTTGCGCAACCTGACGCATGAAGAAATTATTAAAATGTTCCTTACAGAACGCGGCATTATGGCTGGGCAGTGAAACTACGGCCTTTTCTTTACACACCTTGCATTTCATATCGCTATCCTACTGAAATTACTTTTCTGAGTTCAATTTCATCGCCCTGTCTGATCTGCTCATCCTGAGTGAGCAGTTCTCCATTGCGGATGACCAGAGTGTCAGTATGGTGCAGCCCCTGCTTGTTGAGCAGTTGCAGGACGGTATTTAATTTTGTGTATTCTACTGTCTGGCCTTCGGGTTCGATTTTGACAATTACCATGGTCAGACTCCTTTTTCTAATTTTATATGATAAGATGATGTCCGAGGCCTAGGGATGTAGCGTTTAAGTACATTTTCATCAAGCTTTTCCTACTAGAAAGAGGGAGAATTTTTCTGCCTTAAGTTACAATCGAGGAAAAATAGAAAAAATAGCAGCCATAACGGAAAAACATTGTTATCCTGTGCTATGATTAAGGCAAGAACCGGAAGTCTGCAATGCATCCGGAGCAGGGAATTAAAAAATGTCTATAAATGTTGACCCCAACTTGAATATTGAACTAAACTGGTAATAAGTAAAAACGACTTTCAAGGAGTGGCATATGTCTCAGAAGACAATTTTAGTCGTTGACGACGAAAAGCATATACGAATGCTCTACAGGGAGGAGCTTGAGGCCGGAGGCTATAAAGTAGCAACTTCCGACGGAACCGAAGATATTCTTATGGTTATCGGACGCGAAAAGCCTGACCTTGTTGTTTTGGATATTAAGCTGGGGATTAATCGTTCCGGGCTGGATCTGCTGCAAGAGATAAGACAGGAGGATCAGAATCTTCCGGTTATCCTCAGTACCGCCTATGACAGCTTCAAGCACGACATGAAGTCCATTGCGGCTGATCATTATGTGGTGAAATCCGTTGATTTGAGTGAGCTGAAGGAAAAAGTTAAGCTTGCTTTAAGCTGATTTTTAGCTCGCTCGGCTGGGCTGAGTATTAAAATAATTAGACTTATTTTAGGAATCTATGAAAATAGGTTCCTTTTTTACTTGCCAAACCAAAATGACGGTGCTAGAACCCGCTTGTCTTTGACGGCAGAGATGTCTCAAGGCAACTCGAAATAAATGCAGGCCAGTAGTTCCAACGGCTAGAACGTCGGTCTCCAAAACCGAATGCTGGGGGTTCGAATCCCTCCTGGCCTGCCATTTATCACTTCTAAAAAGCGAACAAGCTTACAATCCATGTTCGACATCGCCAATACAATCAAAGAAATAAGCATTCTTGCTTTACCTTTTCTTCTGGCAATTACCTGCCATGAGGCCGCCCACGGCTTCGCAGCTTATCTTCTTGGTGATCCTACGGCTAAACAGGCCGGACGCCTTACTCTGAATCCCGTAAAACATCTTGACCCAATGGGAACCCTTGCTCTTGTGCTTACACGCATGATCGGCTGGGCTAAACCTGTTCCGGTCAACCCGATGTATTTCAAAAATCCACAGCGTGATATGATGATTGTCGCTTTGGCTGGTCCGGCGGCAAACATGGCACTTGCGGTAATGTTCTCAATTGTCGTAAAGGTGATTCTTTCACTTGATGTGAATTCTATGTCGCCGTTGATGCTCAGGATTCTTGAGCCTTCGGTAATGATCGCCAATGCGGGTGTCATAATCAATCTGGCTCTGTGTTTTTTCAATCTGCTGCCCATCCCTCCGTTGGACGGAAGTAAGATTTTGGCCGGATTCATGCCCCGTGAGGCTGCTTTCAAATTTATGTCGTTCCGGTACGGATTCGTTATCGTGATCGTACTGGCAATGCTCGGACTGCTCGGTAAGGTTATCAGTCCGGCCATGGGTTTTTTCTATAATTTTCTGGTTCATTAGGACCGCCAAGCATACAAGATTTTTAAAATGAGTAAGACAAACAATCGCATAGTTTCAGGCATGAGGCCCACCGGACGTTTGCACCTAGGACATTACTTCGGTGTTCTGGTCAACTGGGTCAGGATTCAGGAAGATCACGAATGTTATTTCTTTGTTGCCGATTGGCACGCAATGACCAGTGAATACTCCGATCCCCGCAAGATTCAGGGTTTTGTCCCTGAACTGGTAAAAGACTGGATTGCCGCAGGTCTCGATCCTGAAAAATGTGTGATTTTCCATCAGTCTCAGGTTAAGGAGCACATTGAGCTGCACCTGATTCTGTCCATGCTGACCCCGCTGGGATGGCTGGAAAGGAACCCCACATATAAGGAACTCAAGCAGGAGCTGGTTCAGAAGGAACTGAACACTTACGGTTTCCTCGGATATCCTGTGCTCATGGCTTCCGATATTCTCATGTACAAGCCGTCACAAGTTCCTGTTGGTCAGGATCAGCTTCCTCATCTTGAGCTGGCCCGTGAGATTGCCCGTCGTTTTAACCATCTTAATGGCGAATTTTTCCCTGAGCCGAAAGCTCTGCTCACCGAGGATGCAAAGCTTCCCGGTCTGGATGGTCGTAAGATGTCCAAGAGCTACAACAACGGTATTTATCTTGGCGAATCCATGGATGAAGTTAAGCCCAAAGTTATGTCCATGCTGACTGACAAGAACAGACTGCGTAAGTCCGATCCGGGTGATCCTGAAGTCTGTAACCTCTATCCTTACCATAAGCTGCTTACCGATGCAGATACTTGTGCTGAGATTGAGGAAGGCTGCCGTAATGCAAGCCGTGGTTGCGTGGAATGTAAGAAGCTTCTGGCTGAGAATATGGCGAAATTCCTTGAGCCCATGCAGGAACGCCGCCGCCATCTGGATGAAAATCCGCAGCTCGTCTGGGATATCCTCCACGAAGGCACAGCCAAGGCTCAGGCTAAAGCAAAAGAGAACATGGATGAAATCCGTGAGCTGATCGGCTTCAAGTTCTAAGTTTTATTTATACAAAGACATTAAGAAATCCCCTGTTGCATGAGCAGCAGGGGATTTCTTTTATTTGTGGCTTTTATTTTATTGTTTTCAGGGAAGGAGGCGCTGGAGATCCTGTTATTTTATCCACCACCTGGCGGACTTTCGGGAGGCATCAACGACCATTGGGGTTCTTATCTGCGCAGCGGCATTCACCGCTTTTCTTCTCATTAAGAATGCGTTCAAAAATGGTTGATCGCCCATTCTTAAGTACATCCTTTTGGATGTCATCTGAGGTGTAGCCGAAGCAGTGGCAAATAAGTTGAGTCATTAATTGGCCTGTCTAGAACTTGCTCTTAATAAATTCGGTAATTGCTTGAATAGCCGATTTTTTATGTTCGCAGACCTCATCCTCAGTTTCCCACCATTGCAGGTCGCTGAATTCCAGCGGCAGGCGTAGTGTGAGAAAAGGCAGGAAAAAACGAACGACATTTTCCTTTGAAGAACCTTTTACGGAGTCAAAGTGGAAAAAGACTTCCCCGATGAACC
The DNA here is from genome assembly GCF_000023445.1 of Maridesulfovibrio salexigens DSM 2638. GTDB lineage: Bacteria > Desulfobacterota > Desulfovibrionia > Desulfovibrionales > Desulfovibrionaceae > Maridesulfovibrio > Maridesulfovibrio salexigens. The sequence continues at coordinate 1,235,014 of NC_012881.1, forward strand.
ACGCCCGGTCTTTTTGTGAAGCAGGTTCAGGAGGCTTGATGTACATGAAGTCCGGGTCTGTATCGGATTTAAGTTCGCTGTCGTGGAAGCGGGCGAACAGATCAAGTACCTGCTTACGGATAAGCTTGTCTCCGTATACGTCAACAATGAAGGTGAATTTAAGGAACCCTGTCTCCGGAGTCAGGTTGTGGCGCGATATTTTAAGCACCCCGTCCTTGCGCTTGGATTCGTCATCATCAAGGAAAAGGTCAAAAGCGCAAAAGCCGATAAAGTTTTCCGCTCCGCGCAGCTCTTCCAGCTGAGCTTCAATTCCGGCAGTACTTTTATTCATTGCTGTCCATCTCTTTTTTTTCTCTTTCATCACGGAGATGGGGCTGTCCCAGTCCGTTTCCGGTCCTCTTAACCATCTTGAAGATGGCAAGGACGATGACCAGCATGACAATTATTGCTTCTACGCCTTCACCTGTCATAGTTTACTCCTGTTCCCCGTTTTGGGGGCAGTTAGTGTGAATGTCCGTGCAATGATTCACCTTTCACTAAAGCTGTTACCTTGGGAACAGCGATTAAGGCAAGCAGAATGAGTGCACTAATGGTGTAGAGAAGGTTATGACCGTGTTCTTCCCCGGATTGGACCCAGTCAGTGATGCTTAAACCCATAGAATAGTAGAGCCAGTTTGCGAACATACCTAGTGCGAGAGAGCAGACGATGATGCTGCCGAGGTAGATGAAAGCGGAGCGCTTGCCAAGAAGCTTGGCGACTACGGTGAATGAAGCAGCATTTGTCGCCGGACCTGCCAACAGGAAAACAAGTGCGGCGCCGGGGGAGAGTCCTTTCAGTGCTAAAGCGGCAGCGATGGGTGTTGATGCCGTAGCGCATACATACAGAGGTATAGCAGCGGCAAGCATAATAAGCAGGGGGAAGAAGCCGTCACCAAGGTTGCGTTCAATGAAGCCGTCGGGGATAAGTGCACCGAATATACCGGCCAAAAGCACGCCGCCGAGGAACCAGAGTCCGATGTCTTGCAGCAGATTGCCGAATGAGTATTGCATGCCGAATGAAAGTTTGCCGCTGAATGATTCAGGGCGCTCATCACTATGAGAGCTACCGCAGCCGCAACCGGAGTCTGAGCAGCTTGTCAGGTCCTCACTGTGAGAGTTGCATCCGCAACCAGAGTCAGCGCAGCTGCTGTGTGTGTGATTATGATCGTTGTGAGAGTCGCAGCCGCAGCCGGATAGATCCTTAGCTTCGTCCATTTTAGGAAGGAGGATTGCGTCCGGGATCAGCTTTGGTGCTTCCTTGGGACTTCCGTTTTTTTTCTCATTTCTGTCCACCATGATACCGGCGACTACGGCTGTGAAGAATGCGGCAAAGGGTCGGAAAACTGCCATCACAGGATCAAGAAGAGCATAGGTGACAGCTATCGAATCGACTCCGGTTTCAGGAGTGGATATCAGGAATGAGGTAGTAGCTCCTTTGCTCGCCCCTTGTTGCCGGAGTTGGGCTGCAGCGGGGATGACTCCGCAGCTGCATAAAGGAATGGGTACTCCGAGAATAGAGGCTTTAAGTACATCTGAAGTTTTCCCGGAGCCAAGGTTTTTGGAAATAAACTCCGGTCCTACAAATGCTTTGAGTAATCCGGCAATAAAAAAACCTAAGAGCATGAAAGGTGCGGATTCCAGCAACACCTCCCATGATTCCTGTCCAATTGATATTAAGATATCGAGCATTTATTTGTCTCCCAGCGGAATACCGCATCCATCGCCCTGCATATGCGCAAGAGCGGTCTGCATTATGATTTCCACATGTTTGTCGTTTAGGCTGTATATTGCCCTGCGCCCGTGTTTTTCAAAACGGACCATACGCGCTGCTCTAAGAATTCTAAGCTGATGTGAAACAGCGGAGTGTGACATATCCAAAAGTTCTGACAGATCACATACGCAAAGATCACTTATGGAAAGAGCGTGTAGGATTTTGATCCTGACCGGTTCTCCTAAAATTTTAAAAGTCGCCGCCAGATCATTCAATGTTTCATTTGGACAGCTTTTGCTGTTAACCAGTTCCACAGCACCCGGAGTAGGGTTGTGCGAATTGCAGCAGTCAGAGTTTTTAGTCATGAGTATTCCTTATATGTGTATATATGAACAACTGTTCATATATTAAGTGTAGGCAGTATAAAGTCAAGGAAATTGATTTCTCTTTTTCCGATAAAGGAGTAAAATTGTATATCAATTGGAATATATAATTTGATTTTTTGAGGCGGTGGATTATTTAAGGTACTGGAATTAGAGATTAAGCAATTGAGAATATAGTAAAATTTTAAGGAACTGTTTTGGACGACTCATCACTTGGCAGAGTTTATGTAGATTCTGATTTATTTGATCTTGTTCCTGTGCTCATCGAGTCTCTCTCCGCAGAACTCAGTGAGATGGAGACAGGCATAGAGAAAAACGAATACTCCCTCGTCCGTGAGAAAGCTCATTCATCAAAGGGCGCAGCTCTCACATTCGGTTTTGCGGTTTATGCTGAAGAGCTGGAGAATCTCAGGAAATTTGTAATAGATCAGGACAACGCTCGCATCCGGCAAAGTATCGGTAGGCTGAAGATTCTTCTTGAAACTGCTGTTTTCGCACCTGCCGTGTAGTCAGAGCTATTTTAAGCAATTCCCGTGTCTTCCTGCCAATACCGGGAGCTCCGCTTTCCCGTGGTCCGGCAACATTCATTATTTTAATATTTCTCGCTGCTATCCATGCCCGAACTGTCTCTCCTGCATCAGGATTCTCCAGTGATACAACTGCAACAGGTCTACTGTGTTTGCGGGCCAGTCTGATGGTCAGTGCGGTTCCTTTGGATTCCTGTTTTCCGGGAAAGATAAGAGTGCCGTCTGAATCAAGCACGTTTTTTTCCGTTCTGATCCAATATTGCCAGCCTGAGGTTTCCTGCATGTTGTAACGTGAAGGAATAGGGCCGTCTTCGGCTTTGCGTCCTTTTGGACACCATCCACGGTGATGAATACCCAGTTCAATGGCAGCGTCCAAAGCTCCGCGATCTACCCCTGTCTGACCGCCGGAAATGATGGTGAATCCTTCTTTCAGCAGGGTTGAACCCTTTGCAAAGTAAGAACTGGCACTGTCGAATGCTGACCCGCATTTGGAACAGAATAGTGTGATATCTTCAGGAAATAGGCCCGCTTGCCTGTTGAATGTGGCAAGCGGACCTGTATAAGAGCATCTAGTGCAAGTGGCGTACTTTTTAGTTCCGTATTCAGCTGGTATTTCCATATAAGGATGAATATCAATTTTCCGGTAAAATAACAATCTGTACGTCAGGGGTTTGTGAAAGGCGATCCAGATCAAGGCTGGTACTCAGTTCTGCAGTAATAAAGATAGTTCCCTTGAATCCGGATGATACCCGGGTCCACAAGTCTGCAGGGGGGCAGTAATTTATTTTGCCCGGACAGATCACCAGCAGGTTTTCCGTAGGCGTTTCGTTCTCTTTGCCCAGCACCATACATGGATCTGACATGATCAGGTCTTCTTGAAGCAATCCGTGAATGGTTTCCACCAATCGTTTTTCATCGATGGGTTTAATGAGTGCCGCGTCTCCTCCTGCTTGCTGGCCTTCCGCCAGTGCACTGATGACGATCACGGGAATATGCCGTGTTGATGGATCCTGCCGCAAAGCTGTTATGGCCTGTGCTCCGTCCATTACGGGCATTTTCAGGTCCATGGTAATCAACTGCGGCATGCGTTTTTTAGCTGTTTCCACGGCTTCCTGACCATTGGTAACCGTTATGATCCGGTAGCCTTCCTCTTCTAGAACCTGCGATAGGAATTCATTCAGTGCCGGATCATCGTCAGCGACCATGATCAACGGACTGTCCATACTCCCAAGGTGTCCTTCTCTGAGAGGTGCTTTTGTAATGTGGGCAGGAATTTGTGTTTCTTCATCCGGTACACCAATGGCCAGAGTAAAGTGGAACGAGCTACCTTCGCCGAGTTTACTATCCACCCAAATACGGCCCTTGTGGTGGTCAACAATCTGTTTGCAGATGGGCAATCCCAGTCCGGTTCCCTTGGGTTTACCGGTCAGGGTGTCGCCAGCCTGCTTGAATCTTTGAAAGATTTTCTTCTGGTCTTCAGGGGAAATACCGCTCCCTGTATCACTGACGCTGACCATTATTTCGTCAGCATGCGACCTTGCAGTACATGTGATGGAGCCGGAAGCAGTGAATTTTACTGCGTTTGATATGAGGTTGACCAGTACCTGCATTACTCTGTCGCGGTCTCCGTGAATGGTGGGGATGTTTTCTTCCACATCCACTACCATTTGCAGATCCTGCGGTTTCCATAAAGGAGTAGTCGTCTGCACAGATGTTTCGATAACTTCAGAAATATCAATGGGAACATTTTTCCAATCGATTTTGCCGGACTCCATTTTAGCGATGTCCAGAACATCATTGATCAGTTCGGTGAGTCGTTGGCCTTCTGAAACAATAATCCCGATATTATCCTTTACCTGATTAATAGCGCGTTCTGTCTTTTTGTCCGGTGCATTACAGACTGGAAATACCGATTTCTCCAGCTTTTTCTTAATGATTTTTGCAAAGCCCAGAATGGAAGTCATCGGGGTTCGCAGTTCATGGGACACAGTGGAAATGAAGTCGGTCTTTAAATTGTCGACTTCCTTTTCATAAGTGATGTCTCGGACAAGGATTACTGCGCCAAGGCAGATATTGGGAGTGTCCCCCTCGTCCATTTTATGGATCGGGGTTGCTACTGCTTTCCCTGTTTTGCGTCCGGTAAGTTCTATTTCAGAGGAATAGACTTCATGCTCGCAGCCTTTTACCAGTTCGAAAAGAGCTGTCATTTCTTCAGGAAAAAAAGTCCTGATGTCTTTACCCCGGAGTTCATTCTCCGTTACTCCGAAAAGTTCTCCAAGGGCGGGGTTGGTCACGGATATTTTGCCGTTAATGTCTACAACCAGCAGACCGTCCGCAAGGTTGTCCATGATGACTTCCATATAAGTCAGGGTGTCCTGCAACTCACTTGTTGCGTTGCCTACAGCCCGTTCAAGTCCGGAAATAAGGGTTGTCAGTTCTTCAGCCATGTTTTTCATGGTTCCGGCAAGCAGCCCTATTTCATCTTTGGAAGTGATTTCAATTTCCGCAGTAAAGTCATGTGCCGAGAGCTTTTTAGCGTATTCAGTCAGCTGGTTGAGCGGTTCCGAGATGCGTTTAACCATCATGTATAAGATAAACACACTTCCCCAGAAGATGAAAAACATGACTACCTGCAGTTTTGCAATGGCTGCCCAGACATATTTATTGATAATGCTTTTATCCATTCCGACATGAACATATCCAGCCATTCCGGCAAGGATGGGTTTTGTTATGTCTATTACTTCACCCCGTCCTGCAACTTTCAATTCACGGATGGATATTGAATTGGGATGAATACTTGTTTTGCTGAGGATTTCAGGAACTTCAGGCACAAAGGTGTGCGAAACAATATCTCCATTTGAATCCTGCACATAAACATACGCGGCTCCATCACTGTCCTTGAATTGATCTATCATTGACTGAATGGTGGAGGCATCCCTGTTAAGCAGAATTTCAACACTGGAGCTGGCTATGCTGCTGGCAATGGCTTTGCCCTTGCTTACATATTCATCAACCATGTGATTGTGCAGAGTCAGGGCAGAGACAAGGGACATGGAAGTGGAAATAACCCCGAAGAGAATGAAGTTCAGGAGTAGGGTCTTCTGGAATATTTTGGACATTCTCATTTTCATTTGTTCCACCTCATCCAGTTTTTAAGGGGTACGAATTTTCCGTCGGAAACGGTCGTGTAGTATACTTCGTCAAGTCCTTGATGCTTTCCGCGTCCAAAATTAATATCCGTACCTATCCCGATATCCAGATTACGGATGGACAGGGTTGCTGAATAAATGTTGCCTTCATATTGAGGCATGGAAACTTTTTCTAATATTTTAGCCATGACCTTGGCGTTCAGGAATCCTTCAAAGCTAATAAAGCTGAACTCAAGAGGTGTGTAGTCCTTGCCGAAACCTTCCGGAGGCGGAGGATTCTTAGCCATTGCTTCGCGGTATTCACGGACAGCGGGAAGGCTTGTGTCTTCATAGCTTGGGACAGTCTGCGAGTTTACAAGGTCGCGGGTATAATCTTTGCCTGAGCTGCGACTAAGATCATCAAGCAGTTCCAGCATATTTTCGCTTCCTACAAAAGAAAGGTTGCAGATAGGAACATCTATCCCGGCATCTCGCGCATCACGCACAAATGCTGCGCACGCCTCATAAGCCCCGACAGAAATTATTGCATCTGGATTGCCTTTTTTGATTATTTCAACCTGTTCCTGCATGGAGTCATTGAAAGAAGCACCTCGTCTGTATGTAGTTTCAGCAACTATATCCAAATCTTTTTCTTTAAGTGCTTTTCTAATGCCGTCCCATCCGCTTCTTCCATATGCATCAGCCTGATAAAACACAGCTATGCGATGACGTCCTATCATATAGAGGTTGTGGACTAATCCCCATGTTTCCTGCCTGTATGAAGCCCGCAGGTTGAAAACATATTCTTCGTAAGGAAACTCTCTTTGTGGCTGCGCCCCGGTGAAAGGAAAGAAAAGGAACTCCGGTTCTTGAGAATTGAAGTGCTTTATGACCGGAAGTACCCGGGTAACAGTTGGAGTACCAACGTAATTGAAAAGTGCGGTGACTTTGTCCTTTTCCACCAGTTTGATGGTGTTACGGATTGCAGGTTCCGGGTTATAGCCGTCATCCAAAAATTTGATGACGACCTTGTGTCCGTTTATTCCACCCTGAGCATTGATGTGGTTGAAATAGGCTGTTGATCCCCGGTAAAGTTCGATTCCCAATCCCTTACTCGGTCCGGTAAAGGCGGCGGACATTCCAAGCAGGAAGGTGTTGTGTTTGCCTGCGGAGGCTGGAGAGCTGAGCAATACGAAAGTCAGCAGGAGCAGTGCTAGCGTGGATAAGGCTTTGTGCATACCGGAAACCCCGGGGGTTTTACAGCCGTACCCTCATAAAAAGATAACTCGAAGGTCCGGCATTAGTTCATGTTGCTACGAGGTGTTTTGCAAAACCTCGTTGATACCGGACGGTCGAGATTAATCGATTCCGCTCCGGTTTCAATATCAGAAATTTTGGCGATGAACAGATCCACCAGATTCTGGTCCAGCTTTCCTTCCGCTGCTTCCAGTGCAAGAATTTTCAAGGCTCTTTCTTTGGGAGTGGCAGGTTTGTAGTGCCGTTCCTGAGTAATGGCATCATAAATATCTACAATTGCGAGAATTCTGCTCTGGATGAGGATGTCTTCAGCGAAAAGGCCTTCCGGGTAGCCTGATCCGTCAAGCCTCTCATGGTGCTGACCGATTATGGTCAGTAATTGAGAAAGGTCATCCTGAAAGGGGATATGTTCAAGAATGCGTTTGCTTTCTGCCGGGTGGCGTTCAATTTCCATACGCTCTTCTGCGGTAAGGTTGCCGCGGCGTACGGTCAAACATTTCCTCTCATCGGGCTGGAGCATGTGAATTGTAGAGCCGTTAACCTTGAATTTTACAGTGCTGATGCTGTCAACAAAGTCAAGATCCTCCTGAGCTGGGCTCAAGGATTGGTTGATTTGTTTGATGCGCTTATAGTCGTCTTCCCATTCATGCATGTGATGAATCCCGAAGAGTTTCAAGCGCATGCCGATTACGTCTACCATGGATTTCGGCAGACGTGTTTTCTTGGTCAGCACTTCTTCTTTGATACCGATTTTTCCAATATCGTGAAGGATGCCGGAATAGAAGATCTCCCGGAGGTGTTCATCTGAAAAATTAATGTAAGCGAATTTCGCGTTGTCGTTCGAGATCTGTCGGGCAAAGGAAACCGCAAGATGGGCTACGCGTTCGGAATGCCCAGCAGTAAAGGGGTCCCGCGCATCAATTGCTTCGGCCAGAGCTTTGAGCAGCGCATCCATGAGGACCCGGATGGATTCAAAGTTGTATGCGTTGCTGATGGAAATTCCGGCTACTGAGGAAAGTGTCGCCACATGCTTAAGATGAGCGGCGTTGAAAGCGTTTGGAGCGCATGAGGTCAGTACCAGTACTCCCTCGCAGACATTGGGAGAGGGGATAGGCATGATCAGCATGGATCGGATATTGGAGGACAGTTTCTCCCGGCAACGTGTGTCTTTGCTGACATCGTTGATAATTTCTCCGCGCAGGCTGGAGATGATGTCTTTAAATAATGAGCATTCAACTAGTTGTTGGGATTGGTCCACTGAAAAATTACCGAAGCTGTCAAAAACTGTGAAACCATCTTCTTCGGGCAGATAGACAGCGCCCATTTCCGCAGGCAGTGCTGAAGTCTTGCACTCGTTGGTCAGGGCGGTAATGACATCTTTCAGGCGCAGGGAATTGTTCAGTTCCACAATAGAACGGTGCAGCAGAGCCAGTTCCCTGTATTTGGATAGTGTTTCCTCTCCGATCAATCTTCGAGCGGTTTCGGATTCAATGTAGTTTGCTATGGCGAAAGATGTGAATTCCAGAACGGATTTGATGTGTTGCAGTTCCGGTTCGGAAAGATTGTCACGGTTTTGTATGAATGCTCCGAGACAAAGATTGTCTCCGGCTGGGTTCTTGACCGGGCTGAGAATTGTTTCTTCAAAAGAATGACGGACAGGCTCAGCGCAAAAAATAGGAGTTCCATCAATATAAACACAGAGCACCGACCCTTCAGGAAGAAGCGGAAGTGCCTTTTTCAAGAACGATTTCAGCTTTTTGGGCTTGATGATTTTTTTTAGCCGTATTTCCGGATTCAGTCCTGCATTCATAGTGGTGTAATCAGTCCTCAATGTTCAGGATGGATTTTGCTACCTCTAAAATTTCGTCCGGGTCGAAAGGTTTGGTCATATAGCGTTCCGCACCGAGTTCAAGCCCGTGCTTACGGTCTGCCTCCTGACCTTTAGCTGTCAGTAGAATAATTTTAACAGTCGAAAGAGCCGGATCTTCACGTACTGCCTGACACACTTCGTAGCCGTTCATGTAAGGCATCATGATATCCAGAAAAACCAGTTCCGGGCACTCTTCACGGATACAGTCCAGACCTTCCTCTCCGTTTTCTGCGGTCAGAAGCTCTACCCCGTGATCATCTTCCAGTTCTTCCAAAGTCTGTTCAAGAAGCATCCTGATGTGGACTTCATCGTCCACAACTAGAATCTTTCCGGCCATGAGTCCCCCCTCTTTGTTGCCAAATTGTGATCATATTTACATATTGTATTCAAAGTCGGCAAGGGTTAGGTTCGTGAAAATGGAAATTAATTTATTAATTGTGAATGCAGTGTGTAATGTATGTAAAAGTAAGGAAATACTCACTGGATGCAGTAGTGACGTTTAGCCGGAAATAATATATTCTGAAATATGTCAGCCTGTTCTTGTTTGGGGCTTGCATAAATTTCTATCAATAGCATAATTAGTTGTATGATACAGTCCAAAGTCGATTCTAGATTTCTGGGAACTATTCAGGATACGTTCCACGGTTTGCCGCCCATGCCGGAGCCGGTAAAGAATTTTTTTATGTTTCTTGCTGCAGGTTTCTTGCTGCTTTTGATAGGTTATTGGCTTAAAAGGTACGGCGCTAAAAAATTTCTTTTTGATTTGTTGAAAAAAACACCTTTGGGTCTTCATGTGGAAGACAAAGACCAAGAAGGTCGAAGCGGGGGAGCGGCTGGAAATCTAAGCCGTAGTGGAGAACCCTGGAAGGTTACAAGTGATCGGGATATTCTTGATAAGCTGGTTATGAGTCAGATGCAGGTGGATGTTCTTGTCGAGCGTTCCGGCCAGCGTTCTCTGGCTGCAGTTGTAAATGCGGCCGGTGTGGAAAAGCTTGATGTTGTGGTTACTTTTAAGGATCTGGTCAGCGATGATCTTCTTGTGCCCGGAACTCAGGTAAAGTGCATATTCCCTGAAATGATACGGGATAAGAAAAAAGTAAATGCGTTTGTCGGGGTGATTACAAGCAAGTCCGAGAACAAGGGCATGGTCATAACTCGCCAATCTTCATTTGGTTTTATCAAACGCAGGGTCTTTGCGCGGCGTAAAGTTGCGGATCAGCGCTACATTAAAATCAAAATCTGGCGTCTTGAAGCCGAGGATTATGATGTAGATTTTATTTTGGATAATATTGAGTCGGATGTACTTATTGATAACCGTAAATTTCACACTCCTAATCCCGCAGTGCCGCAAGTTCTGGATATTTCAAAGGGCGGTATCGCTTTGACCGCTATTTTCAGGCAGGGCGGGAATGTTATCGCTCGCACTGACAAGGTCCTTTTATGTATGTTGATTTATCAGCCGGCGCGTAAAACTTTTCAACCTCATTTGATCTACGCAGAGGCCCGGGCTGCACGTCCTATGGGGCGTGGGATGACTAGACTTAGTTTTCAGTTCTTGCGCAGTTTGGCTATCCCTCCCCGCAAACGCAGTACCCTGTTTAAAGGACAAGCTGTTATGGCTATGAGTCTTGCCCACCCAGAAAGGGAAAATTAGTTTATGAAAAAGATATTGCTTCTGGTTCTGTTTTTGGTCCTTGTTGCCTGTGAACGCTCTGTGTCAGTAGAAGTTGAAGAAACCGATCATTCAGGTGTTTATCCTGACAAAGTTGTTCTTGGTGCTTCACTCGCCCTTAAGGGACATGCCAGTTATCTCGGAACTCAGACCATTCATGGGGCTCTTGCTTATCTTAAGCATATCAATGAGCAGGGCGGAATTCACGGTCGTGAAGTTGAAGTAGTAACATATGATGATTCCTATGATCCGCCAAAGTGTTTGATCAATACCCAGAAGCTGCTCATAGACGATAAAATTTTTGCTCTATTCTGCTATGTAGGAACCCCCACAACGGTAGAGGTTTTGCCGCTGGTAGAGGATGCACGTATTCCTTTGCTCGGAATGTTTACCGGAGCGGATGCCCTGCGTAAGCCCTTCAACCGCTATGTGATTAACATCCGTCCTTCATATTATCAGGAAACCCGCGAAGCCGTGCGACATATGGTCGAGGACCTTGGCATTACGAAAATTGCTGTTTTTTACCAATATGACGCCTTCGGTTTTGACGGTCTTACCGGAACAGAATTGGCATTGAAGGATTTTGATCTTGAGCCGGTAGCAAGAGGCTCTTATACCCGGGGTTCATTAGATGTCAGCGAGGGAGTTGAGCGCATCAAGGATTCCGGGGCGCAGGCGGTATTCATGATAGGAACCAGTGGGCCGTGTATTAAGTTCATGAACCATTTGCAGCAGGAGGGACTTTCTCCTGTCTACTACACCGTTTCATTTATGGGCGCGCGTGAATTTGCTAGGCACCTGAAATCGGACAAGGAACTTGTGATCATGTCGCAAGTGGTTCCGCCTTTTGCTGATGACCGTGATTTATCCAGCTCCGAAGCTGCCAGCTATATTGAATTGTTAAAGAGATATTATCCTGAGGACACACCAAACCTTGTGGGACTGGAAGGTTTTTTCAATGCCCGCATTCTTGTGGAAGGTTTGCGTCGCAGTGGGCGGGATCTGGATCGAGAGGTCTTTATCAAGGCTATTGAGTCTATGGATAAATATGAAATAGCACCGGGAATAACTGTTTCATACGGTAAGCACGACCATCAGGGCATGGATAAAGTCTATTTTACCCGTTTCAAAAACGGCAGGTTCGAGTTGATAAGAAATTGGGCTGAGTTAAAGCAGGGGACATTGAAATGAAAAAGATTTCAATGCAGGAACTTGTTGAGCGTTTTTCCGGTCTTACCCTCAAGAATAAAATTTTTATCTCTACTCTGGGGGTTATCCTGATCATCAGCGCTATTATTGCGTTGCTGGCCCGCTGGATTCTTGTGTCCTCATTGACCAAAGAGCTTGAGTTGCGCGGAGTAGCAATTGCCTATTCCATTGCTGAGCGCGGGGCCGGATACATTCTGGATAAAGATTATCCCAAGCTGCTCAGCCTTGCTTTCGAGGAAGCCAAACTTCGTGAACGGCAGCACCTGATCACTTACATATATATCTTGGACAAGGACGGTAAGGTGCTTTGCCACACTTTTACCAAGCCTTTTCCCGGAAAACTGGCTCAAGCCAATCCCGTACCTGAGGAAGCAGACAAGTCTTTGCGACTTATCGATCTGGGGAAAACCTCAGCTTACGACATCGCCGTACCTATCAAAGAAGGTTTGTACCGAATCGGAACAGTGCATGTGGGGCTGAACAAAATTCATATCGACCAGCTCGTCTCCACTCTCCGATTTACGTTTTTGGGTTTTATTTCATTTGTGGTTGTGATCATCTTTTGGATCAGTCACAGGCTGGCGAAATATATTACGCAACCTGTAAGTACTCTGACCCGTGTTTCAGATGAGCTTTCCAAAGGCAATTTTGATATCAGTCTGGATCTGCTTGCGGGTGGATCGGACTGGAATCCTTCCGCCTGTCCTGCCTACTACAATACGGATTTTCCCTGCTGGCATTTTGACCTGTCTACCAACGATGATAATCGTGAAGCGGATGGACGACCCAATCGCCAAAAATGCCGGGACTGTCATTTCTATTACAAGCGTGATGGCGATGAGGTGGTGCAGCTCGGGGATAGTTTCCGCAATATGGTTTGGTCCATCAAGCTTTACCGCCGCAAATTGCGTGAGTCCGAGGAAAAATACAAATCACTTTTTGATAGTGGGCCGGATCCTGTTCTGGTTGTTTCCTGTGACGATTTTACTATCATGGATGCCAACCCGCGTGTGACAGAGCTTTACGGCTATTCCCGCAATGAACTTATCGGTGAGCAGTTTTTGAGACTGGGGCCGGAGTCCAACGGTGAATGTATCAAGGCTTTTGAGGAATATGGCGGTCCTTCCGGCTGCATTTATTTTCCTAAAATCATTCATTACCGCAAGGGTGGAACTCCGGTTTATGTAAACATGCATGCCTGTCCCATTACCTATAAGAGTCAGCCGTCCATAATCGTAGCGGTTAATGACATTACCGAGATTATCGAGAAAGATGCCCAGCTGGTGCAGGCTGCAAAAATGAAGTCCCTCGGGGAGATGTCCGCCGGCGTAGCGCATGAGGTCAATCAGCCGCTAAATGCTATTAAGATGGGCAGTGAGTATCTTGCTCTTATGGCTGAACAGGGGCGGGACGTTCCTGCCAGTCAGTTGCAGGAAGTGGCTAAAGAGGTCAGCAATCAGGTTGATCGTGCTGCCGAGATTATCAGTGCTTTGCGGGCCTTCGGTCGCAAATCCGGTTTCAAGACTGACAAGGTGGATATTAATGCTCCTATCCGCAGTGTCCTTGCCCTTGTTACCAAGCAGTTTGAGTTGCAGAATATTTTTATTCGTTTGAACCTTATGGATGGATTGACCAAGATTGTCGCTGAGGATAACCGTTTACAGCAGGTAATGTTCAACTTGGTGAACAATGCTCGTGATGCCATTGCCGAGAAGCGGGAAAACCTTGGGTTGGACAGCGAAGATTACATCAATATAGACACTTATGAAGACGGTAAATTGGTGTATGTGCGTGTTTCTGATACCGGGGCAGGTATTACCGAGGAAGTACGCAATAAGATTTTCGAGCCGTTTTTCAGTACCAAAGAGGTAGGATATGGCATGGGTTTGGGCCTCGCTATTACCTATGGCATAGTAAGAGACTACAAAGGCAGTATCGATATTGAGAGCGAACCCGGAAACGGAACTTCGTTCATAATCAGTTTCCCGGCTGCTCCGAATGAAAATTAGTTTTACCTAGTTTAATATAAAGTTATCCAGGGGTTGGGTGTGAGTAGAATTCTTGTAATTGATGATGAAAAAGCAACCTTGAATATGTTCAAGATGCTTTTGACCGCATACGGTCATGAGGTCCTTACTGCTGAAAACGGCGAGGAAGGGATCAGTGTTTTTGATGCTGAAAAACCTGATCTGGTCATGACAGACATAAAAATGCCCGGCATGGACGGTTTGCAGGTTTTAGGAAAAATTAAATCAATTTCACCTGATTCCGAGGTTATCGTGATTACCGGTCATGGAGATATGGACCTTGCGATTAAGGCGCTCAACCTTGATGCTACAGATTTTCTCAATAAACCGGTCAAGCGGGAGGAGCTTGAGAAGGCTCTTCAGCTGTCAGCGGACAGGATTGAATTTGCCCGCAGCAGGCAGAAAGATATTGTGCTGACCCTTGAAGATGATCTGGCGGTGATCAATGTCAGCGGCAACCTGACTTCTAAATCAGAAGGGCTTTTGCAGGATGTTTTTGATGAGGCTCTTGCCACAGCCAAGGGAAGTTTTCTGCTCGTGTTCGAAGAGAAATCCTCTATCAATGGAGCGGCTATGGATTCCCTGTACAAGCTGGTGGAGAAGGCCCGTACCCGTGGTTGCGGAGTGCATATCGCAGGCCTTTCCGAGAATTTCCGTTCCGTACTCGATTCCATGGGCATCACCCAGATGGCTTCTGTTTATGAGACTGAGCAGGAGGCGCGAGGAAGTTTCTAGGTGATATACCTATAGCGCGGAAAATTGTTTTTCAAAAGAAAAGCGGTCCTGAGTAGTGCTACTCAGGACCGCTTTTCTTTTGAGATATGGGTTTCGTCTAATTGTAAGATCGATATGTGTCTCTATTCCTACGCAACTGATATTTTTTAACCGCTGCGTTGTGCTCTTTGAGCGATTTGCTGAAATAGTGAGATCCGTCACCCTTGGCTACGAAATAGAGGTAGGAGTGCTGCTCAGGGTTAATCGCTGCCTTAAGCGATTCAAGACCGGGTGAGCATATGGGGCCGGGGGGCAGACCCCGGTGCTGGTAAGAATTGTAGGGGTTGGATTTGTCGGTCAGGTGTTTTTTGCGCAGGTTGCCGTCAAAGGTCTCACCCAGACCGTAAATAATGGTCGGGTCACATTGCAGCAGGTAGCCTTTCTTGAGGCGGTTGGCGAATACCCCGGCAATGGTGCGTCGCTCACTTACATCCCCGGTTTCCTTTTCCACGAGGGAAGCAAGGATCACGGTCTTGTGGATTTCTGCAGGGGAGGGCAGCTTGCCAGCCCAAGCCTTGTTAGCGGCTTTATGAAATTCTTTGAGCATGGTTTCGACCATGACTTTGCCGGTTTCATTTTTGGGTCTGGTCAGCAGGTATGTTTCCGGGAAAAGATAGCCTTCAGCATTCTTTGCCGGGATTTTATATTTCGCCAGCAGTTCCGGATCGGATACAGCCTGCTTGAATGCTGCGTATTCGGTTAGACCGGATTCATCAGCTTTTGCTGCTGTGGCCCACCAAGTGAGTCCTTCTCGTACTGAAAATTTGTGCAGGATGCCGGAAGATGTAGTCAGGGTATCAAGCACCTGCGGAGCGGTCATGTTGGACCAGAGTCTGAATTCCCCGGCGCGAACCTTGGAAGCTTTGCCTTGGGCCTGTGCATATTCACGGAACTGTTTGACGTCGGTAATGAGTCCGGCCTCGGCAAGGTCGCTTGCTACGGTCCACAGGGGCTGGCCCTGTTCAACGGTAAAAAGAATCTCACGTCCTTCAAGCTCCGGGGGAACATTGAGGAAGGTCCAGTTGCGGTACATAAACCAGCCTGCCACCAGCATAAGTGCCATACACCCGAAGGCGATGGTAGGCATTACATAACGTAGAACTACGCTCGGGCGAGCCACGTTTCCAGAATTATTTTCGCTGCCTGGCTGTCCAGATTCTTCTTTCTTTTCCGGTCCCAAAGTCCGGCCTCCTTGAGTTCGTCTTCCGCTGCAATTGAGCTGAGTCTTTCATCAACAAGATGTATAGGCAAGTCAACCCGCCTTTCCAGTGATGCCGCAAAGTTGCGGACCTGACGGGTGGTCAAAGTATCTTCCCCGTCCAGAGATAAGGGAAGGCCGATGACGATGTCACCGACCTTCTCATTTTCTATAATTTCAAGCAACTCCGAGAACATGGCGTCGCGGGTAGTGCGTTCCATCACTTTATATGGAAACGCAAAGATTTGATCAGGGTCACTGATCGCCAAGCCCACGCGCTTTGTACCAAAGTCTATGCTTAGTACTTTCATATAAAACCAAAATCAAAACTATTAAAACGTTTTGGGATTCTTAAACCCTTTTGGAAAGGGTTTAAGGGCCCCGGCAGGGTCGCCGAAGGCAAGCTTATATCAATACGAGTTCATCCTGACGGGTGGCTCTTTCAAGTTCTTTCTTGAAATCTTTGCGCCACTTGGGTCCGCCGATAAGCTCGGCCATGTATTCCACAGTGTGGAGTACGCGGTTTTGTTTTTTCAGGGTATCCATGTTGCGCTTGATACCTACTTTACAAGACGGGCAGCCTACCAGTACCGGGGTTTCCTTACCATATCCCTGAAGATCTTTCTTGAGTTGTCCGCCCTTGCGGTCGCGCAGCTTGTTATAGATTTCAGGGCTGGTGATGGAGCCGAGACCGGATTCTCCGCAACAGCCGGGAGAGAGTTTTACCTCAGCACCGAGCATGTCGGCAACTGCTTTTCGGTACATTTCCGGGGCCTTGTTCTTTTTCACATCGGTCCATTCGGTGTGGCAGGAGGCGTGGTAGATCACATCTCTTGCTGCATTGGCAGTGTTGAAATTGAGGTTGCCCGGATTGGTCAGCAGATATTGAACGGCATCACTACGGTTAATATCGTAACCAAGCTCCTTGAATTCATATGATTCAAGGGATTCGCGACAGGTTCCGCAGGCGGTGATCAGGGTGGAAACCTTCATGCCTGCAATGGAAGCCTTGGCGATTCGGTATTGAATGTCGCTGATGTTGCGGTGGCGGTTGGTGTTGTAAGCTTCAACACAGCCGCTTGCCAGCAGCGGATAACCGCAGCAAAGGTGCTTGGCCGGCATGATTACGTTCACGCCGGATTTGAGCAGCAGGTACAGGGTTGCCATACCGATGTCCTTGGAGAACAGGGACGCACCGCAGCCGGGGAAGTAGTAGACACTGTCCGGTGCGGGGGTGTTCTGCAGAAACATGGAACCCTTGTCGAGATTGATGGTCTCGGACAGGTTTTTGAAATCCATGGCCGGGGTCTTGCTGTGCAGCATGGGTGATTCCATGCGTCTGCGCCAGTGACCGGGAATAAGTCCGATTGCCTTGGCCTGCAATCCTGCGGACAGGGACAGGAATTTGGCTGCCTTGGGTAATCTGCTCTGCGGGTCCTTGGCTACGAAACCGAGTACGGCATTCTTGATGGGATGTCCGCTGTCACCTTTGTATTCGAGGAAAGAACGGATCTGGAGTGCTGCTCCTGCGGAATCAATCTTGATCGGGCAGACAGAGGTGCAACGGCCACAGGCGGTGCAATGCTCCATGAGCTTCCTGAGTCTGGTCATAAGATTCGGAGAAGGTTCGCCGCGCTGTACCTGTGAATAGTAGATGGCCTCAATGAGTGCACCCAGTGCGATGTTTTTGTTGCGCGGATGGTACATGAGTCCTTCTTGAGGGAAGAACATGGGGCAGACCTGCTTGCATTTTCCGCAACGGGTGCAGGTCTGGATGTTCTGGAGCAGCTCCATCAGGTGTTCCTTATCCTTGATAGCAGTCTTGTTCAGGTCGTTAATGAGCCTGTTGAACGAGAATGTGTATGCCGGAGAAGGAAGATTCCTGCGGGTCAGCTTGCCGGGGTTGAGGATATTGAGCGGGTCCACCTTGAGCTTGTAAGCTTTGATGGCTTCGATCTTTTCCTCGGAAAGGTAGTCGATCTTGGTGATGCCGATTCCGTGTTCACCGGAAACCTCA
Organism: Maridesulfovibrio salexigens DSM 2638; assembly: GCF_000023445.1. Lineage (GTDB taxonomy): Bacteria > Desulfobacterota > Desulfovibrionia > Desulfovibrionales > Desulfovibrionaceae > Maridesulfovibrio > Maridesulfovibrio salexigens. Next base: position 1,252,826 of record NC_012881.1, read on the forward strand.
CCTTTAAGTTCAAGAACTTTCTTAAATACATCGTCAACTGCTTCGTGGGCGCTGTGCAGCATATCCGGGTCGTTGGAGTTGACCGGAATGTTCACGTGGCAGTTACCGTCACCGGCATGCATGTGGTTGGCGATGATGATGCGCTGTTCTTTGAGCTTGGCAAGAATCTTGTTGATTTTTGAGTCCAGCTTGGGGAATTCGTCGCGCAGTTCCTGAAAGAGGTAATAGACCTGACTTTCAAGTTCCTGGTCACTCATATCCTTGCCGGTAATTTTGCCTTTGAGGATGTTGGTGGTCCGCTCAAGGGCCAGCTCAACTTTGGGTTCCTCAATCGGGAATCCCTGCAATTCCTTGATGGAAAGCAGAGAACGCCGGTAGATTTTGGCAAGGTAGATCAGGTTCAGATCTTCAAGGAAGTCCGAGAAGTCCGGTATAACTTCAAGAGGAATAACGATATCTTCGTTAACCTTGAAGCCGGAAGTGCGTTTAGCAATAGCGGAAAGCTTGTGGCGGTCTTCCCAGAAGAGTTCCGCCTCCTTTTCGTCTCGGGCTGCAAATATGTCCACCCCGTCATAGGGCTGGGCAATGGAAAGGATAGTGTCTACTGCACTCTGCAAAGCAGCTTCGTCATCGGAATCCAGCTGCAGAATGAGTACGGAAATGGGATCACCTTCGTACTTTTCGGATTTTTTAACGTACTTGATAGCCTGTACGTACTTGGGACCGAATTCTTCCAGTGCAGAGATTTTTACAAGGTCACCTTCCTCACGGATGGTGTCGCGCAGTGCTACAACATCTTTGATAACCAGCATGGCGTTGCGCATGGAGCGACCGAAGAATTCAAGGCAGAGCACGCGAGAGTTGCTCGGCTTGGGATAAAGGGCGAAGCAGCATTCAGTAATGATACCGTCGACCCCTTCCTTCTGTACGCCGGGCAGTCCACCAAGGTACTTGTTGGTTACGTCCTTGCCGAGTCCAGTGGTGCGGATTTCTTCGGCGGTGAGTTCGATAGTGTCGATGAGACGGTCTTTGGAATCAAAGATTTCAAAAGTTGCATTCTCGTTGGCGAAAATCTTGTGACCGGGATGACCTTTGCGGCGCACTTCAATAAGTTCGCCTTTAGGCATGACCATTTTATAACTGATGATGTTATCGATGGTGCAGCCATATTCGAAAGCAAAGGGGCCGCCGGAGTTCTCGGAAATGTTACCGCCAAGGGAAGATCCGGCTTTTGATGCGGGGTCTACGGTAAAGAGCACGCCTTTTTTATCCGCAGCTTTTATGGCATCAAGGGTGATTACACCAGCCTGAGCACAAAGGGTCATGGCATCGGTGTCTACGCTGAGAATTTTTTTGAAGCGAGCAAGGGAAAGAACGGCTGTGCGGTCAAGAGCCGGGATAGCGCCCCCGGTTGCTCCGGTTCCGCCACCACGAGGGATCAGGCCGAACTGCATTTCGTTCGCAAGGCGTACAATGGCCCGGACCTGTTCGGTATCTTCCGGAAAAAGAACCGCGATGGGCAGTTCAATACGCAGGTCAGTGGCATCTGTTGCGGATTGCACAACAGTGTGCGGCTCAAGGCCGATACAGTGTTCAGGCAGGATTTCTTTCATCTTTTCGACGAATCTGTCCCGAAATTCCATATCCGCATCCTGCTTAAGCCAGAAATTTTCCACTGCACGGGTTAAGCGTTGCGGGTACTCACCGGAAAGGGTGGGGCGGGCAAGGGTGAGTGTGCGGGATACTGATTTGCGGACCAGTTCCGGATTGATGAATGGGTTGTAGCGCACAAGGAAAAGCTCAGCTGCGATGCTTTCCGCAAGGGTACGCACATCTTCGGGCCAGCCTTTAAATTCAAAGGGATCAAGGCCGAGTACCCTTTGTAGCAGGGCTTCGGCAGGAATAGAAATATGGGGACCTAATTGAGGCATAATTGTCTTACCGTGAATTGTTGTTGTTTTTACAGGGAGCAGAACACCCGCCTGTGAAGAAAAAAGGGAATATAGTGACCACAGTGGTTAAAATCAAGCAACTATTTTGCAAAATAATGATTTTTATCAGCTTGTAAATTTAAGCTTAGATACTTAAATCCCTGAATTTCTATGCAATATTTTATGATGCAGAGGATTAAGGAATGCAAGATAGATTTTGCTTTTCCGGCTGAAAACGTCTTTTGCGCTGAGAAGCGGGAGACCTATAATGATGGGCCGGACTTCATTAGATATAATGGCGGTACCGCCGATTGTAAAGGTCTGTATGCGGTTAATGCTTGACATAAAAGGTGGAAGTGAATGATTATTTCTGCCTCCATATTTCTCACTTTTGATCGTTTCTTAAACTTCATTTCGAAATTCGTAATATAAATCTAAAAAATTAATAAATTTGAAAAAGAGAGGGCCTATTAATGATCGGTGACGATTTTGCAGAACTCAAACTTTTTATAACCGGCCCCATTCTTTTGCGCGAAGAAGTGCGTAAAGCCGGGCTTCTTCCTGAATTCGGACACCGGGATGCAGAAAATCCTAAGCGTTTCGAACCAATCATGCGCAATCTTAAAACTATTGCCGGAAATCCTGAAGGATATAGTCCGGTTATATTCAATGGTTCCGGTACCAATGTGCTCGAAGCCTCCATTCGCTCACTTGTTGCGGATTCCGATAAGGTGCTGAATGTTTCTGTCGGCGCATTTGGTGATCTTTACCACAAGCTGGCTGTTGTTAACGGTAAGAATGCTGTTCAGCTTAAATTCCCCTATGGTCAGGCTATCAGTTTGGAAAAATTGGAAGAAGCCCTCAAAGAACATAAGCCCAATGTGGTTACTTTCACTCATAACGAAACCTCGACCGGTGTAATCAACGATGTTGTTGCGGTTTGCGAAATGATTCGTGCTCATGGAGCTGCCCCGATCATTGATGCTGTTTCGATTTTTGGAGGTGCACCAACATTTATTAATGAATGCAGACCGCTCATGTACTGCACCTCTACCCAGAAATCTCTGGGACTGCCTGCAGGATTCGGTATCGGTTTTGTTTGCGAGGAGGCTTTACAGAAAGCTGAGTCCGTTGCGAACCGAGGATACACCACTGACATTATCGCTCAGGTCGGTAAGGCCAAGATCAACCAGACCCTTACTACCCCCAACGGCACTCTCGCTAACCAGATGTGTGTGCAGTTGGACTATATAGTTAATGATGAGACTGTAGCAGGTCGATTCAAGCGTCATGAAGATATGCGTACTATTGCCCATAAATGGGCTGAGACAATGGACGGCTACGAACTTTTCGCACAGGAAGGCTTTCGCTCTCCCAGCCTGACCACTTTCAAAACTCCTTCTCATATGAGTATTGATAAGCTTAAGGAAGTGAAAGAGCTCATGCGCGGGCATGGTTACCTGTTTGATCCGGGATACGGCAAGATTAACAAAGAGCTGGAAGAGCAGGGCGAATCCCCAATCTTCCGTGTAGGACATATGGCAGATATTCAACCGGAAATGGTTGAGGAATATCTTGATGTTCTTGGCGGAGTGCTGAAGGTATTTAAGTAGTCCAGATAAATTGATTTGAATTCAAAGCCCTGATCTGCGTGAGCGGATCAGGGCTTTTTTGTGTTTAATTATAAATGATATTTTTTAAATAATTATTTTGCTGTTATGTCTAAAGACTTTCTAGATATGCCCGATAAAAGTTTAATTGGAATTGTTCTAATAAGTGTAAACTTTAAATTTAGGAGTTTTGAATGAGAGTTTTAAAAATTGTTGTGATGACTTGTATTGTGTCGATGATGTTGTGCTCTGCAGCGATTGCTGGGAGTGGGAAAGCCATTGTTCCGTTTTGGTTGGCGGTTCAAGATCAGTATGGGGGAAATGAGGTGACTACAATTAACATAAGTAATATCTCAAAAAGTGATCTTATCGTGAAAGTGACAGTTTATAATAAAGATTCATCGATTAAGACTGACTATGTTACCTTGGACAATTTTATGAATAGTAATACTGAAATTGGTGCAGGTAAATCGGCAATAGTACGTATTGAAGCAATGGGGCAGGGGTATTCCCATGAATATGGCTATGCGGTAATTGAGTGGGAAAACAAGAATCTCGAAGATGACATTGTTGGTTTAATAGCACAAGGTGGGGTAAATTCTTCTCAGGCAATTATCATTAATAATGGGTTACCTTTTTAGTTAGTAAAAAACATTATCATGCATTTATTTGGCCTCGCGAAAGCGGGGCCTTTTTTTAGGTAAACATACTAAATATAAGATAACTATTTGGATATTATCCGAGCAGATTAGCCATAAATTAGAGTCGCATTTTAAAAATAATGTTATTTTTATGTGGCTGTGTTATAAAGTGGTGGCTGTGTGAATTTTTATAAAGGGTGGGCGTGATGTTTAAATATGTTTTAAGTGCATTCTTCTTGGTGATGTCTCTATTGATGGTTGGAGTTTTGCCCTCCTTTGCTAAACATAAAACACTTACCCTCGTAACTCATAAGCCGATAACTAATCCTGACGGATTGTATTTAAACCTTGTTTACACGGAAGTTTTCAATCGTCTTGGAATAATACTTAATTACAAAGTATATCCAGCCAAGCGGTGTGAATTGTTGCTGGATGCAGGAGAGGTTGATGGTGATTTTTCACGTATATACAGCTATGGGGATTCTAAGCCCGATTTAATCAGGGTTGAAGAGCCGCACTGGGAATCTGGTTTTATTGCTGTGGCCATGAAACCCAATATCGAGTTGGACGGTTGGAGTAGTTTAAATGGAACGGGGTATAGGACTGTTTACCGTAGAGGAATCAAAGGGTGTGAGGTTAATCTTCCCAGGTATGTTAAACGAAGAAAGCTGGATAAGGTCGCCAGTATCTCAAGTGGATTTCAGAAACTAATTCGTAGCTGGGCAGATGTGTACATCGGGGCGGAAATGGATGTCATGAGTGCTTTGGATTCTGATGAGTTCAGAGACAGTGGTTTAAAGATCGTTGGGGTCATGGATAAATTTACCGCGCATTTGTACTTGCATAAGAAAAATAAGCATCTTGCGCCGAAGGTTGCCGCAATTTTGCGTTCAATGAAGGCTGAAGGTTTGTTGGATAAATATAAAGAACAGGCTGGCCTTAAGTCATACATTGAAAGTAGGTAGCAAAAAAAGTAATTGATACATATTCTAAAGTGAGTTCGAGAAGCCCATTTTTTGGGCTTTTTTTTGTGGTGTGCACTCAGTTTTTCTTGCAAAAACGAAAAAAATTTGTCAATTAAAACCGAGTGGTGACTCAGTTTTAAGGATAAAAATGAGTTATGTGAAAAAAATATCATGTCGATTTTAGGGTTAAAAATACATAAAAACACAAATATTAAAAATATTTATAATGTTATTTGTGTCATATTTGTGAAAAAATGGACGGGTTGACATTGAACCCGGATACAGATTATTTTAGATTCCGACTGAGTGCTCAGTCGGTTTTTTCAAAGAGGAGAAACAATGACCAAGATGTCCAAAAAGAAGGCGGCAATTCTGGAGGCTGCCACCATCCTATTCGCTAATAAGGGTTTTGCAGACACTTCCATGCAGGAATTGTCCAAGATGACCGGAGCGGCGGAAGGAACCATTTTCTATCACTTCAAGAATAAGGAGCATCTCCTGTTGACGATCCTTGAGGCAACCAAGGCTCGTATATTGGAGGAGTTCGAGGCTCATATGGATCAGCATCAGCCTGGAACCGGTATTGAAGAGATGGAAGAGGTGGTTGCGTTTTACCTTCTTCTTGCTGGACGGATGGAATATCAGTTTCTGCTTCTGCACCGACATTTTCTTTATCAGTTCGCCGAAAGCCGACCTGAATTCCGGGAAAACCTCGAAGCCATCTATAACTGTCTGGTCATACTTTTTGAACAGGCTATCCAGAAGGGGTTGGATGATGGCTCCATCGGCGAGGTCAACCCCCGGAAGAGTGCACTCATCATTTTCACGATGGTCGATGGTTTAGTGAGATTCAAGAATTTTAATCTCTACGATGCGGGTGCTCTGTTCAATGACTTGATTGAGTCCATCCGTAGGATGTTGAAACCTAACTAGGGGTGTTTATCTCATGCTTACTAGAATTTTTCCTTTTCTGGGCTGGTTCAAAAAGTACAGCGGAGCGGCTTTTAGAGCGGACATCATTTCCGGTCTGACCGTTGCACTGGTTCTTATTCCCCAGTCCATGGCGTATGCGCAGCTTGCAGGTATGCCTGCTTACTACGGTCTTTACGCCTCTCTGCTTCCTCCCATGGTGGCAGCGTTGTTCGGCTCCAGCCGTCAGCTCGCTACCGGTCCCGTTGCTGTTGTATCCCTTATGACCGCAGCTTCCCTTGAGCCTCTGGCAACCGCAGGTAGTGAAGGCTATATCGCCTATGCATTGCTGCTGGCACTGCTGGTAGGTGTCTTCCAGTTCCTGCTCGGCGTTTTGCGCCTCGGTCTGGTTGTTAACTTCCTGTCTCACCCGGTTGTTAACGGTTTTACCAACGCAGCGGCTATCATTATTGCCTCTTCTCAGCTTTCAAAAATGTTCGGCGTTTACGTGGACAAAGCTGAGCTCCATTTTGAAACAATTATGAGAGTAATTAAGGGAGCAATGCATTATACCCACCTACCTACTTTGGGTATGGGGATTCTGGCCTTCGCCATCATGGTCGGGCTGAAGCGGGTTAACCCAAAGATTCCAAACGTACTTTGTGCTGTTGTAATCACCACTCTGCTTTCATGGGCTACCGGCTTTAACCATGATGCGAGAGTTGATATCTCCGCTATTCAGGATGCTGAGGTACAGACCCTTATTGCTGATTTCAATAAGTCTGTTACCGGCATTGAAGACCTTGCGGTTAAACGTACTGAAATTGCGGCCCTTGAAGATAAGGCCAAGGCAGATAAAAACCAGATCGGTTACTACGATGCAGAGCATGATCTTGCGGTAGTTAATTATCAGGTTAATGTTCTTAAGCATAAATCCCATGAACTGCGCGCTTCTTTGCGTCATCTCCTCTTTGACGGTGTAGAGCAGGTCGATGGCTCCATGACTTTCTACGTACAGGGTAAAGCTCCCGAGGGTGTAACCACCGATGGGCGTACCTGGCGTGTAAAAGTTGGGAACAAATTACTCGACACCGCTTCTTTGAAAATGATGGGCGGCGGGGCTGTTGTCGGAAACGTTCCTTCAGGCTTTCCCGCAATTGCGGTTCCCTCTCTTGATCTTAAGGTTATCCTTAAGCTGCTTCCTTTCGCAGTTATCATTTCTCTGCTTGGTTTCATGGAAGCTATCTCTATTGCAAAGGCTATGGCTGCCAAAACCGGCCAGAGACTTGACCCTAACCAGGAACTTATCGGTCAGGGGCTTGCCAACATGCTTGGTGCTTGCGGTTCTGCATACCCTGCTTCCGGTTCGTTCTCCCGTTCCGCAGTTAACCTGCAGGCTGGTGCTGTAACCGGACTTTCCAGTGTATTTACCTCCGCCATTGTGGCCGTAACCCTGCTGTTTTTCACTCCGCTGCTGTACCATCTGCCGCAGGCTGTTCTGGCTGCCGTTATCATGATGGCTGTTATCGGACTGATCAACGCATCCGGTTTTATCCACGCATGGAAGGCCCAGAAATATGACGGAGCTATCTCAATTATTTCATTTATTGCAACTCTTGCCTTTGCACCGCACCTTGATAAGGGTATCATGATTGGTGTGGCTCTTTCGCTTGGCGTGTTTCTTTATAAGAGTATGCGTCCGCGCGTTTCAAGCCTGTCAAAGGGAGAGGATGAAGTGTTGTGTGATGCAAGTATTCATGGTCTGCGTGAGTGTGATCATATCGCGATTGTCCGTTTTGGCGGTCCCCTGTTCTTCGCAAACGCTAGTTTTCTTGAAGACCAGATTACCGATCGTCTGATGAATATGCCTAAGTTGAAGCATATCATTCTTGTTTGCAGCGGTATTAACGATATTGACGCATCCGGCGAAGAAGCTCTTTCCTTGATTGTTGATACTGTCAGAAGCGGTGGAAGAGATATCTCTCTTTCTGGCGTAAATGAGAGTGTTATGGATGTGCTTGAAAGGACTCATTTGCTTGAGAAAATCGGAAAAGATCATGTGTTTGCAGATACCGACAGTGCTCTTTGCAGAACCCATGCTCAAGCTCATCATGATGGTACTGAGGATGATTGTCCGCTCACAACATATTGCCGTGTTCGCGGTAACGCCTAGTGGAGGTTGCTAATGTCTGATCTATTTATCTTCAGCGGTCTGTTTTGTCAGGCTGATGCCATTGTAAAACGCTTGATAGATGACATTAATTTCAAGCTGGTTACAGATGGTGACCTCGTTGCTGATGCTGCAGCGCTTGGAGGAATGAGTGAAAAGGCCATAATTAAGGCTTTTTCTCCCAAGACTTCGATTTTCAATAAATTCAGCCATGAAAAAGAACGTGCTATTTCCTGGCTTCGTTTGGCTCTTGCTCAGAAACTTGCCGAAGGTCAGGCTCTGCTTGTATCTGGAATGGTTACTCAGCTTTTGTCTCAGGAAATCAGCCATATTCTCAAGGTTTGCATTATCGATGACTTGCAGAAGAGGGTGGAAATTGCTCGTAATGAGTCCGGTCTTTCCAAAAGTGAGGCTGAAAAAGAAATTCATCATAGTGATGAAGAGCGTGCCATATGGGTTCGCGACATAACCGGGAACAATGATCCCTGGTCTTCATCTCTCTACGATATGATTATCCCTGCAGATAAAACCGGTGCCGATGAATCCGTAGCTTTGATTAAAGAACAGCTGAACAACGCAGCTGTAGAGGTTACTGAAGCATCCAAAAAGGCTGTTCAGGATTTCCTGCTTGCTGCTCAGGTTGAGACTGCGTTGGTAACCAAAGGACATAATGTTCTCGTCAGTGCAAAAGAAGGCAAGGTAACTCTCGCCATTAATAAAAAAGTGCTCATGGTTGACCGCCTTGAGAAGGATCTGCGCGAAATAGCCGAACCTCTGGAAGGCGTGAAGAGCGTGGATGTGACCTTCGGCAAGGAATACTATGAGGCTGATATCTATCGCCGCATGGATTTCGAACTTCCTTCCCGTGTCCTGCTGGTTGACGATGAGCGTGAATTTGTTAAGACCCTCTCTGAACGTTTGCTGCTTCGTGACCTCGGTTCCGCAGTCGTTTACGACGGTGAGTCCGCACTTGATGTTGTTAAGGATGATGAGCCTGAAGTAATGATTCTTGACCTGAAGATGCCCGGCATCGACGGTATTGAGGTTCTGCGTCGTGTTAAATCCGACCGTCCCAACATTGAAGTTATCATCCTTACCGGTCACGGTTCCGAAGACGATCGCAAGACCTGTATGGAACTCGGCGCGTTCGCTTATCTGAATAAGCCTGTGGATATCGATGTTCTCAGCAAGACTCTTAAGGATGCTTACGCCAAAGTGCGTAACGCTTAATAACTAACCTCTCCGGGGCGGGACATGAACATAAAGGGAATATTCAAGCCGGAATTCTGGGATGCGGACCCCAAGTCCGCAGGACCTTACAAGCAGCTGTTTGACTACAAGCGAATCTGGCAGCTTTGTATTGGAATCCTTGTTGCGGTATCTCTTGTTCCCATTTTGATTATGGCTTCCATCGATTTCAGCGTCACCCGGGGAGCGATTATATCTGAAAATACCCTGGAGGCGGCTAGGACTACGTCCAATACCCGCCGTTCGGTTTCTTACTTTCTGGAGGAGCGGAAATCAGCATTACAGCTGCTGGTTGAAATGCATGATTTCCGCTCTTTCCATGATCCTGAGAAACTGGGTGAGATGCTGAGTTCATTGAAAAAAAGTTTCGGTGGATTCATTGATCTCGGTGTTATTAACAAAGCTGGTAAGCAGGTTGCCTATGTTGGTCCTTACAATCTTGAGGGCCGGGAATATGCAGGACAGGACTGGTTCGAGCAGACTGTGGAGCAGGGCATTTACATCAGTGAAGTCTTTCTGGGATTTCGAGATAGCCCGCACCTTGTCATCGCCTTAAAGCATATGCTTGACGAGAAGACCAACCATTTCAAGATTCTGCGTGCTACTCTCGATACCAAGCAGTTTAACGGAATTCTGTCTTCATTGGTTCTTTCTGCCGGGGAAGATGTCTTTCTGGTGAACAGGGAAGGGATTCTACAAACTCCATCCAAATGGAACGGTGAGATTTTCTCAAAGATAGGTTTTGAACTCCCTGAAGAATCCTTCCGTACCAAAGTGGAACAAATTTCTTATCGCAAGGGTGCTCCGGCCATGGTTGGCTACGCCTATCTTGAAAATACCCCTTTCGTACTTCTCTATGTGAAGACTGAAGCCGAGTACATGGGCGGTTGGCAGAGCTCCCGCGATACGGTGACCTGGTTCACCATTATCAGTATTGCAGTCATTATTCTGGTTATGTGGGCGGTAGCTTCTTATCTGGTTGATCGTATCTACATAGCTGATATGACCCGTTCCAAGGCTTTGCAGCAGATGGAACATCATAATCGCATGGCCTCCATTGGACGTCTGGCTGCCGGGGTGGCTCACGAGATCAATAACCCCTTGGCTATCATCAATGAAAAAGCCGGACTGCTTAAAGATCTTTTTACTTTCAGCAAGGCTTACGATGCTGATGAGCGGGTTATAGGACTCGTGGATTCAGTTATCGGTTCTGTTGAACGTTGCGGACGGATTACCAAGCGGCTGCTGGGATTTTCCCGTCAGACCGATATGGAATTTCGTCCGGTTTATCCACGTAAGGTGATCGATACAGTTCTGAGTTTTCTGGATAAGGAAGCTGAGTATCGCTGCATTGATGTGAGTGTGGACGTGGATGATGGAATTTATGAGGTGGTCACTGATAGAGGCAAGCTTGAGCAGGTTTTACTGAACCTGATTAACAATGCCTTTCAGGCCATGAAAGACGGGGGAGCCCTTTGGATCAGGGTTGAGCGTGGAGATGAAGGGCAAGTGCTGTTTTCAGTGAAAGATAACGGATGTGGCATTCCCGAATCTGACTTGAAAAGAATTTTTGAACCGTTTTATTCAACTAAAAAACAATCAGGCGGAACCGGGCTGGGATTATCTATTACCTATGGTCTGGTGCAGGATCTTGGCGGTGAAATGAAGGTTCAGAGCCAGCTGGGTAAAGGTACTGAGTTCAGCTTCATGCTGCCTGTTGTTCCCAATATAAATGGGGAGAGTTAGTCGATGAAGATTTTATTGGTTGATGATGAATCAGAACTGGTTTCAGCGTTGGCGGAAAGACTTTCCTTTAGGGGATTTGATGCTGATTGGGCCTGTTCCGGGGCGGAAGCAATAGATAAAGTTAAAAATAATGAATACGATCTCGCGGTTTTGGATGTGAAAATGCCTCGTATGAGCGGGCTGGAGCTCCGGGCCGAGCTGAACAATATTCGTTCAGGTATGAAATATATTTTTCTTTCGGGCCACGGTTCGGAAGATGATTACAAGGCGGGAGCGGCCGAAGCAGAGTGTTATCTGGTCAAGCCCGTTAAGATTGAAGAGCTGGTGGAAAAGATCAATCTGGCTCTGGGATCTAAATAAACATCCACAAGGAGTATCGCATGGGAGCATCAGCACAGCATAAAGACCGTGACGGACTCTGCTTTTTCGGGCAGATCAGCGCGGCTATTTCCCATGACCTCAAGAATGTCTTGGCAATCATCAATGAAGATGCCGGCCTGTTGCAGGATTTTTCACTCATGGCTGCGCAGGGCATGGAACTTGATCCCCAACGGCTGATTAAGTTGGCTGAGAAAATTCAGGGGCAGGTCAAAAGAGGTGACGGAATCATCAAAAACATGAATCGGTTTGCGCATAGTGTGGACCTTCCGGTATGTGATGTTGATTTCCGCGAACTCACGGAACTGGTTATTTCCCTGTTGACCCGCATGGCCTCACGTAAGTGTGTCACTGTCACTCTCAAAGAAGGTGAACAGGTCAACGGCAAGGGCGACCCGTTTACTATCCAGATGCTCATGGCTAAAGCTCTTGAGTATTCTATGGATAGTGCCGGCAGGGATGGAAAACTTGGCATCGAGGTAAGCTCTGTAGGTGGCGTTAATGCCGTAGCAATTTCAGGATTGAGTGAAGTCCTTTCTGAAGAACAACTTGCAGAGCTTGAATCAATTTCCGTTAAAGCGGGTGCTAAATCCGCATATGTCCAGCAGGACAATATATTAACTCTTAATTTTTAATTACTTTAAACTGCTTCATGCAGGTGGAGAGAAAAGATGGCAGAAAAAGTACTTCTGGTTGATGACGAAAAGGAATTTGTTGAAGGTTTGGCTGAACGTATGGAACTGCGCGGTATGAATGTAACCGCATGTACCAATCCGCAGGAAGCTCTCGACAAGGTTGATTCTGAAACTTTCGATGCAATTGTACTCGATCTCCAGATGCCCGGAATCGATGGTATCGAAGCCCTTAAGCACATCAGAAAGTCCAGACCCGAAATGCAGGTTATCCTGCTTAGCGGTCACGCAACCGTAGAGAAAGGCATTGAGGCAATGAAACTCGGCGCGATGGATTTTGTTGAAAAGCCTGCCGACATCAACGTGTTGACCGACAAGATCAAGAAAGCACAGGCTAAGAAGATGATCCTCGTGGAAGAAAAGACCGAGGAAAAAGTTAAGGATATTCTGAGCCACAAGGGCTGGTAAACTAAATAGTATATTACTGACTATAAACAAAAAAAGCCCCCTACTCTTTTGGAGTAGGGGGCTTTTTTTGTTTATGTTCATCAGTGGATGTTTATATCTGTCGTATTTATAGGCTGTTATGAGTCGAATCACCGGTGAGGGAAAAATTATAACACGATTTGTTTTGCTCCGGCAGAATGGCTGTGCTAGAGCTCCGGACAATTTGCTTCTCACAGAAGTGGTATACTTATAATTATTATACAAAGAGGTTAGAATGTTAAAAATACGTACTCAACTTATTCTGGGGTTCGGAGCTGTCCTTACCCTGCTTCTAGTTCTAGGAGGAAGCACCTATGTTCTGAATTTGAAAAGTATAGCAACTTCCAAAGAGATTGCTGAGGACGATGTTCCGGGTGCGATCTGTTATCTTCTGCTACTTGATAAAATTGGTGATATGCAGACCTGTGTTCTGGAATATTTGTCTGGTGAAGTCGAAGAGGCTCAGGGGTTTAAAGAAAACCATAGGGAATTGAATTCGCGCTTTGCGGCTTTAGTCAAACTGGAGTCAAATCATTCCGAAGAAGTTGCAAAGGTTAAACAGATATCGGGACTTATAGATTCTTTTGCAGATTCTGCAGAGAGGGAAGTTTTTCGAGCCTACAATCCCGAAACGGAAAAGTGGGCTTACGGCAAAGCGAAAGAAATTGAAGAAACTCTGGGTACTGAGTTGGAAGATATTCTGGATCGGTTAAAAGACGAAGAATATGAAAACGGGATGAAGGCCGCCAGCATTGATGAGATAAGAAACCAGTTTTTACCAGGCTTGAAATACTATTATGAAATGGTTGATGAGACAGAGGATATGCTTGGCTCAATCAGAGGTTATGTCTCTGGGACAGAAACCAAGAAATCTTTCGAAAAAGATGCAGATTCGTTTCGTGCGTTTCTTAAAGAAATAAAGAAATTCGATCATGCGCCTGAAGAGCTGGTCGAATTTGAACGTATAGAAAAAATATTTCTGGCAATAGAATCTGAAGCGCAGAATATTTTTAACAAGTATGATCCACAGTCCCGCCAGCGTGCGATTGATGCCGCCGATGTCATGGAAAATGATATTTTCGACAAGTTGGAAACTATCTTGGACACTTCTGCACACGAAGAAGTTGCGGAAGCAAAAACTGCACTTTTTGATTTAGAGGATTCTTTAAATAAAGTGAATTTGGTGGTGATTGTTGTAACTGCTGTTTCATTTTTGCTCGGTGTAATAATCACTTTGTTGATCACCAGACGCCTCAACTGTCAACTCGGAGGAATCCGTGACTTTGCCGGTAAGGTTGCAGCCGGAGATCTGAATGCTAAGCTTGAGGGTGATCATCCCGCAGAGTTGGAGTCAGTTAAGGTTGAAATTGAACGGATGGTAATTAATCTCAAGCAGCGTTTGGGCTATGCTCAGGGTGTACTGGACGGAATCTCTGCACGTTTTCCTGTATTGACTCTTGATTCCGATGGAAAAATTAATTTCACAAACAAGATGTTGCTGGATGCGTACGGGCATAGCGGAAGTCCTGAATCCTATAAGGGTAAAATGCTTTCCGCCATTGATGCCGATTACCATAATTCTCCTGTTTTGGAGGCTTTGAAATCGCGTCGGATGGCACAGCAGGAATTGACTGTTCGAGCCGGTAATGAGGATCATATCCTAGAAGTAAACGCCAACCCAGTTTTTGATTTGGATAACAATCTAATGGGAGTCTTCTGTGTCTTTTATGATCTTACTCCCATTAGAAAACAGCAGAAAGAAATTGAAGATAAAAACATATTGATGGCGGATATTGCAGAGCAGGCAACAGGAATAACCGATCTGGTTTCCCGTGAGTCCGATAAGTTGGCTGTGCAGGTCTCTCAAACAAGTCAGGGCGCGCTTCGCCAGAGTGACCGTACTTCTGAAACTGCTACGGCTATGGAAGAGATGAATGCCACTGTCATTGAGGTGGCCCGCAATGCCTCGGATGCAGCACATAATGCATCATCTGCAAGGGATGCTGCTTCCAGCGGAGCAGACATGATTCAGAGTCTGATTTCATCCATTACTGATGTTTATGCCGAGATGGATCTTCTGCGCAATAATATGGATGATCTCGGTACTCAGGCACAGGACATCGGAGCGATCATTACCGTGATCGAAGATATCTCTGACCAGACTAACCTGCTGGCATTGAATGCTGCTATTGAGGCTGCCCGTGCTGGGGAGGCCGGACGCGGTTTTGCCGTGGTTGCGGACGAAGTACGCAAGCTGGCAGAAAAGAGTATGGATGCCACCAAGGAAGTTGCTCAGGCTATCTCAAATATTCAGATCGGAACTACGGCGAGCATAGAAGCCACCGGAAATGCGACCCAATCCGTTGAGCACAGCACAAAGCTTGCTGAGGAATCCGGCAAAGTTCTTGATTCTATTGTGGGAATTGTCGGTGAAACCGCGGTTCAGGTAGAATCCATTGCTGCTGCCAGTGAAGAACAGTCCGCAGCCAGTGAAGAAGTTACTCATGCTATGGATGAGATAAACACAATCTCAGGTGAGACAGCTAAATCCATGCAGCATGCGGCATCGACAGTTGAATCTGTTGCCCATAACGCTCAGGAGTTGAAATCACTGATCTCACAGTTGAAGAAAAGCTAAGTTAAATGTGATTAAAGTCATCCGGCGGAGTTTTTGCTTCGCCGGATTTTTATTTTGTTCATTTAAAATGCCTGTCGCAACCAAACTCTAAAAACAGGATCAACAATCCCCCAGTGTTTGTCGGCATTCTGCTCAATCAAATCCTGTTCACTGAGAAATTTGCGGGCTGATTGTACTCCGCCGAGAGTAAGGTTGTAGGCTTGCAGGAAGCTGTTTGAAGTGAGGGCCGCTTCTCCTTCAGCAGCAATGGCGCGGAGCAGCTTGAGCTGTCCTGTACTCATTCCTTGAATGATTCCTTGATACCCGTAGCGTTCGTTTTCAAGCAGAGTATCGTATGCTTTTGCTACGTCCTGTTTGGTGCATTCTTTATCGCAGAGTTCAAAAGTTCGGTAGGCCAGAGCTTGCAGGTAATAAGGATATTGTTCGACCTTCTGCGTTATTTCTCTGGCAATGTCTTGAGAACATTTTTTACCGGCCTGCGCGAATTGTTCTACTATAAATTCTACACTTTCATCTTCCGGCAGGGGGGTGAGTTCCATCATGATTGCACTCTGGTAAAAAGGTCTGCCCCTGTTGTTGAAAATATCGAGCAGTACCCGGCGGCGGCTGCCAAGAAAAATGTATGAAGCTTTGTGGCGTTGGATGTGTTCACGAAGCAGGGCTTCTACACGAGGCTCCTTAATGTCTACTATATCCTGAAATTCATCCAGAGCAATGCAGACCTGAAAGTCTTCCTTTTCGAGGAAACTACCCACTTCATCCATTATCGTTTCGAGGGCAACTATGGGATCAAGCTGACGTTTAGCCAGTTGCACTTCTATTGATGGAATCCCGGTTACCGGATCAAATGTGAATGATGTCTGAATTGACGGGAAGTGGGCCAGCCACCTTTTTCCCTTTTCAAGTATGGATTCGTATTCATCCAGTCCGTTGATGATAGCTTTTGCTAACCTGTGTACCAGATCTTCCACTGAAACCAGTCGCATGAATTGGGCGTAAATCACGCAGATATTTTCCGAACTCAGACTGTGCTGCACGCGCTTGACCAGCGAGGTCTTGCCGTAGCGTCTGGGTGCGAAAAGAACAGCGTTCATGCCGTTTCGACCGTGACTGGTAAGTTCGCGCAATTCATCCACGCGGTTACAGAATGGTTGGTCCGGTTCCAGAATGTCGGTATGAAATGGGTTTCTCATAACTATTGTTTTTAAATTATTGTAAAGCAATAGTCAAAACTATTGTAAAACAATTATTAAAGTACAATAGTAAGGATTATTCAAAAACAATAGTTATCGACTATCCCCTGTTAAGAAGCAGCTGCCCATAAACTGCCTGTCCGAGTGAAATGCATCCGTCATTGGGCGGAAGGTAGCGGTGGACCAGTGGAGTCAAACCACGCTTTTGAAGTTCCTCTGGAAGCTCTACGGCGATGGTCAGGTTTTGCATAACCCCGCCGCTTAGACCAACTGTTTTGATTCCGGTTTGAGCGGCAATCTGCTCTGCACAATCGGCAAGTCCCACTATCAGTCCGCGATGGAAACGGCGGCTGATGATTGCTGGTGAAATTCTGTTTTGGAAATCTGTGAAAGCCTGTTTGAAAAGCTCTCCAGTGCAGATTTCGTAAGGTTCGGCTGTTTCATCTAGCGGGCAGTCATAAACTCCTTGGTCATCCATATCCTGAACCTTTTCAAGGATGATTGCCGCCTGCCCTTCGTAAGATATGGCTGGGCAGAGTTCTAGCATGGCTGAGACTGCGTCAAAAAGGCGTCCGCAACTGCTGGTCGGCGGGCAGTTAATATTCTTTTCAAGGATTTGATCAAACATTTTCAGACCGCCTTGAAATTGTTTCGGTATTGCAATCTGATCCGGGTCAAGGCCGAGGTCTTTTGCAGCTGCACGGGCAATGCGCCAGGGTTCTCGTACAGCTGCTTCTCCTCCGGGGAGGCGTAGGTGGCTAAAACGGGCAAGCCGTTTGTGCTCCAGTTTTTCGTTATCAACCAGCAGACATTCACCGCCCCAGATGGTGCGGTCTTCCCCCAGTCCGGTCCCATCTAAGGCTAGTCCCAGTGCCGGGCCCTGATGCTTGTTCTCGGCAAGTACGGAGTGGATATGGGCGTAATGGTGCTGTAATGCTGCTGTTTTGATTTCCTCTGCATGTGAAATTTCTTCGGCAAATCCTGTCGTCAGGTAATCGGGGTGTAAATCGTGGACAATAAGTTCCGGTTTAACCTTAAGGATGGATTGCAGGTGCATCCGTATTTCTTTCCAGAAATTGGCAGTCTCAAGGTTTTGCATATCACCTATATGCTGACTGCTGAATGCTTGATCTCCTTTGGTCAAACAAAGGGTGTTCTTTAGTTCCGGTCCGGTTCCCAGAACGCATGGTCCTTCCTGTGCAAGAAAAACAGGGGATGGAGTGTAACCTCTGGCTCTGCGCATGAAGACTGTGCGTGATTCAGATTCACCGTTAAATTCGGGTACAGAACGTGCTACCGAATCATCTACCCTGATAAGGATATCACGGTTATGGAAGAGGAATACGTCTACGATATGAGGCAGTCTTTTCAGGGCTTCGCGGTTACCAATGCAAATGGGAGCGGAACTCATGTTGCCTGAAGTCATAACCAGCGCTGACGGAAGATCGGAATCATTCAAGGTTGAGACATATTTAAGCAATACCTGATGCAACGGGGTGTAAGGCACCATTAAACCGATGAAGTCTGTGTCCGGTGCAATTTCCGGAGCAAGGGAATAATTATCGCCTTTGGGTGCCAGCACGATGGGGCGCTGCAAACCTTCCAGAAGTTCTATGTCGTTGTCGGTGAGGTCTGCTAGTTTGCGTGCTTCGTCAACATCGCGGACCATAACAGCCAGTGGCTTGTCGGGGCGGTTTTTACGTTCGCGCAAAGTACGCACGGCATCAGGATTGGATGCATCACATACAAGATGAAATCCGCCGAGGCCCTTCACTCCGGCGACTTTCCCGCCTGCAAGCAGTTTTGCCAGTTCGCGCAGAGCTATGCCCGGTCCGGCAAGATCATTACCCTCGTTATCGGTCAACCAGACCTTCGGTCCGCAATCAGCGCAGGCATTGGGCTGGGCATGGAAGCGGCGATCCAGCGGATCCTCATACTCTGTGCGGCAGTCATCACAAAGTTCAAAGCAGGCCATGGAAGTGACCGGACGATCATATGGAATTGATTTGGTAATTGTATAGCGCGGGCCGCAATTGGTGCAGTTGGTGAACGGGTATTCGTAGCGGCGATTCCGCGGATCATTCATGTCTGCAAAACAGTCCGGGCAGGTCGCCACATCCGGGCTTATCAGTACGCAATGTCCTTCTCCGACAGTTGAGGCCAGAATGCAGAATTGTTCTTCACCTTCGACAACTGCAAGATTTTCCTTTTCCAGCGAAACTATACGGGCCAGTCTTGGCAGGTCGTCCTTAAAGCTTTGGTCAAAGCCGTTGAGTGCATCTTCACTTCCCTGCAATTCTATGAGCACACCTTCCGGACTGTTCAGTACTGTGCCGGAAAGTTTGTGTTTGAGTGCTGTCTTGTAAACAAAGGGCCTGAAACCAACTCCCTGCACCTGTCCGGTGACAGTGAGGAGTCTTCGGGAAATTCTGTTGTCGGTCATCTTATGAAAATCACTTTGTTAATAATTTGTACAAGCTGTCAGCGCAGGTTATGAAGCATAATAAATTTTCTTGGCCCTTGGCGGATACCGAAGGTTAAATCAAAATCAACCGAATCTGCTTAGGAAGGATTTGATTCGTCCTTTTACAAAGCGGACGGGTTCAAATTCCATGGGACTCAGTTGTTCTGGAACTTTGAAATCAGTAGTGTCGAAGTCGTCAGGAGGTTCGATTACATATTTAATGTGGTCAGGATTATAGCCGTGTATCTTCTGGTGTGCGGTTTCCCGCCAGAGCAGAATCTTTTTGGGGCTTAAGCCAAGCAGCATGTATATGGCGGTATCAAGGGCATAGGGATTGGTCGATCCTGCCAGCAAACTCATGGAGTAGGGCTTGCCGCTGATCGGTCCGGTTTCATGCATAGGATAAATTGCATCCATTAAGTTAAAGGCCAAGGGCATGGATTGGACCACTTCAATGATCATCTTTTCCATTAGTCCGGGTGTTTCACCAAAGCGGGTATGAGCGTAAGCCTTGCGGAAACCTACCACTGTTCCGAACAGGTTTTTCACTGCCCCGGTGACTACGAATTGACCATGAGCCTTGAGTTTGGGGACATTTATGATCATGTCCGATTCAAGGGCATCACGCGAGATACCGATGGTTTCTCCAAAAGAAAGTTTGAGCGGGGTAGGGCGGCCGAGGCTTTTGGGTTTCAGTCCCATCTTTTTCAAGCCGTCAGTCATGCCGATGGCTTTGGAAACCTGTGCAGCACTACCGTAGCCCGGAGAGTCCGCTACTGTGATCTGCGCTCCGCAATCCTTGAGGTAACGGCAGAGCGAAAGAGTCACGTTCGGATGGGTACAGGCCAATGGATTCTTAGAGGAAACAAGATTGGGCTTAACCAGCACTTTGGTGCCGGGGTGAACTTTTAGTCCGCATTCTTCCACGGTCATAGCGACTGCCGTATCCAGAAATGTGGATTCATATTCAAGGATACGGAAAAAGGCGACAGGGATTTTCGGATTATTACTGCTCATCTGGTTTTATCTCTTTTTTGGCCGCTCGTTTAACTTTTTCCGGTTTTGTTGCTGATGGTTGGGCAGCGGGCTTCTTTGTCTGTTTTTGGCCTGGTTCCGGTTTGGGCTTGGTTGCAGCTTTTTTTCTCCCCTGCTGAGTAGTTACTTTTTTGCCTTTGTTTTGTGAAGTGGACTCTTTTACTTTTTTGGCGGAGGCTGTTTTTTTGACAGGTTTGCCGCTAGCATCCTTTTTAACCGGACGCTTTTTTGGTTCTGCTGGTTTTACAGCCTTTTTCTTTGCGTGCTCAGCCGGATTCGGTTTTGCTGCGGATTTCTGAAGGGCAGTCTTCTTTTTGAGCACTTTCTTGGCCTGCTGCTCCCCTGATGGTGCCGCAGCTTTTTTAGGACTCGGTTTTGCTGCTTGGGCCGGGGCGGATTTTTCCTTTTTCCCAGCTTTTTTTGCAGCTGTGGCGGCGGTCTCTTGTTTGAGTTTCGGTTCAGGTTTCTTTTGCAGTGCTTCTTTGTTGGTTCGCGTGCTTTTGACTTTTTGGCCCTGATCCCCTTTTTTCTTTTTTGCGGCCTTAGCTTTTGCTGCTCTTTTTTTCTTGGCGGCAAGGGCATCCTTTTGAGCATCCGATAATTCTCGGCCTAGTCTGATGCGTACGCTTTTCATGAAATCTTCAGAAGCTAGGGTACCGAAGAAAAAGAAATTGGACATATCCCAGAGGACGGCAAATAGAAGTATACCTATTGTTCCTAATGCAAGATATGCGAAGCCTGATGTTTGGCTGACCGGTAGTGCTTCTCGCAGGTTATAGGCAGGAATGAGCAGTTTTTGACGGATTTTATTGATCAGCATTTCCGCCTTATCTTGCTTTTGAGAAGCCATTGCACCGGACATTTTTTGCAGTATCCGGTTAAGGTAATACATAGCCTGAATTGCAGGCATGGAATATCTGCGCTCTAAGGCATCAAACCTGTTGAAGTATAGCAGGTGAATATCATCCATGAAAAATTTGAGAGTGTAGCCGAGGTCGCCCTGAATGTTTATCTTTCGACCTTTTGGAGTGACGGTCAGCTTATTGCGCAGGAACATCATTGTCGCGATTCGGGCTTCATCGTTGTCCCTGAAGACTAGTGTTATATTGAAATTTTTGCCGAGAAATTGTTTGTTCTCAGCTTCAATTATTTTGAAGGGAGGTTTTATTCCTTTGCGCAAAGAGTTGAAGGTGGATTCCATGGCCTCAAATCCGTCTGCACCTTTAAAGAAAGGCAGATGCATGGCCCCGACTATAAGCATGCTGGAAATGAAAAGCATGGCCGCGATGATGAGGGTTTTAATAGAGTAGGTCATTTCTTTTCCTCCTCTGCCTCAACCGGTTGTAAGGATTTATATACTCCGCTTAGAAAGGCGAAAAACATCCATCCTCCGAAAATCCCGGCTCCGATGAGCAGAATGTATGATCCGCTCGAATCAAAAGTAGAAACCAATCCTGCGTCAATGGATGCACCAGCTTTGCGCAATAGAGCAGGGATAGCCAGTATGCGGTTGATGATCACTGAGACTACCAGTAGGGCAACCAGCCCTTTGACCCGGTAGGGAAGGATATTCTTAAGACTTTTGCTGCCTATATGGAGGCCGGTTATGGTTCCGAAGACCAGCCCTGTTATGCAGTAAATGTTGATGAATCCGTTCAAACCGTATGTAGACATTGTTAAGCCCCCAGTTGAAAGGGCCAGCCTTGCCAGATCTGTCCCGGCTACCAGTGCGGCTACGCAGGCAAAGCCTTTGGTCATAACGGTGAAGGTCAGGATTACCCCGCCTGATCCGGTCATGGCCATGAAAAAGCCACCAACGACTGTTAGAAAAAAGATCGGCAGAATGGGGATGCTTTCTGCTTTGTCCTCTTCTTCTGCCGTATCCAGATCAGGCTCTTCCCCGCCCCGGCGCATTTCAGCCGGTTCCAGTTGGTCCTCTTCTTCATCTTTTATGGTTGAAGGAAATTTTATGTACGGCGGTAGCTTCATGCTTCGCATGCTGCGGGCAATTTCCCAAGGTTCTTCGTCCGGGTATAATTCATCTTCAAATTGCGGTTCGGGTTCAGGCTTCGGCTTTTCTTCTTGTGGTTGGGCTTGCTCGTCCTTTCCTTCTTTGGGTTCTCCTTCCTCTTTTTTTTTCTCTTCTTTCTTAGGCTGTTCTGCCGGGGCTTCAGCTTGCGTGTTTATTGCCTGTTGTTCTTGATCTTTTTCCTGCTCTTTGCGCAGAAGTTCAAGAGCATATTTTTGTGCAGCTTCACGGAAATCCGGGATAATAATGAATGAGTATATGATAAGCCAGAGGGCGATCATGGATGAGATGAAAACATCATTTCCGGCTGGGTCGGCAATGAATATTTTTTTGCATAATGTGTAGCCGGCGAGTCCACCAAGGACTGTACCGAAAGTCATGATCAAGGCCAGTGTATATTTGATACGACGGTTGATGCCCATGCGCAGGCTTTGGATGGTGCTGAAGATAAAAAGCCGAAACATCTCTGAACCGACAGCGTATATTCCGCTTACTCCTGCAGTCATCAGTGCCGGAACAACCAGCAGCCCGCCGCCTGCCCCTATTACCGCGCTGAGCATTCCGGTAACAAGGCCGATGGCTGTGCATTGAAAAAATCCCGGACCGTCAGCGTCCGGCAGAATGTATGGGTTGTTGGCTCGTCCGATGTAGGCTGGAATTTTGATGTCTGCTGCGTGCAACAGCAGGGGGCAGAGCAGGAGAAATACTGCACTGATGAGTAGAAAAATGTCTCGGCCGGAAGGTTTCTTCATGTGAGTCCCTGCCTGATTGAGTAATGATTTTATTTACATATAAAAAGAATTGGGAAATATATCAACCATCTGTCTTTTCTTCTCGTCTGTAATCATGAGCACAACTTGCACTTGTTATTTTTAAGTAGTAGAAGTTTAGCCCTGATCATAAATATTGGTTTATATTTTAAAAGCTTAAGTATAAGGCGAAGCGGGGTTGGCATGAGCGGTAAATTGGTTTCCATGAACGATCTTTCACTTACACTGGATCGTGGACCGGTGTTGCAGGGTATCGATTGGGATATCCGTTCCGGTGAGCATTGGGCAGTACTCGGGCCTAACGGTGCAGGTAAAACTACATTGATGATGATTTTGGCCGGTGAAGTCTGGCCGGATGACGAGACCAGCCGGGAATTCAGGGTTGAGGGTGAGATCGTCCACAGCCCGCTGGAACCCCTTGAGCGTTACCGTATGATTTCCCCGGAACATCAGGATATTTTTGAGAAATTGGCCTGGGACGTAACCGGGGAAGAAGTCGTTTTAGCCGGTAAGGATAATACTCCATTTTTATATCGTCTCGCAGATGATGAAGAGTACGTGCGGGTCCGTGATTTTATGGAATCGTTGGGGATGCTGGACCTTGCCAAGCGCAGCATGGTTAAGATGTCTCGAGGTGAGGGACGTAAGATTCTCATTGCCCGCGCTTTGATGGCTGAACCGGAAATACTTATTCTGGACGAATTTCTTGAGGGCATTGACCAGCAATCCCGTGAGCAGTTGATCCGGGCAATTGATATTGCCGCTGCCAACGGAACGACTATTGTTTGCTCCGCTCATCGAAAGGAAGAACTGCCTTCCTGCGTCAATAAGACTTTATATATCCGTGACGGCAAGATTGATCATTGCCGGGACGGAGATGGACTTGAAGTCTCCTGCGCAAGTCCTCGGGATTTGAAGCGGACTCCGCCTGAAGTGAACAGCATTGAGCCGGGACGGACTTTATTTAAACTTTCCGATGCAAGTGTTGTTTTTCTCGGTAAGACTGTGCTGAACAACATTGACTGGGAAATGACCGGCGGTCAAAGCTGGGCTGTTTTGGGTCGTAACGGTGCCGGGAAATCCACTCTTTTGCGTTTGCTCTACGGAGATGCCGCAGCCTATGCCGCTGAAGATGAGATGAAACGTCTGCCCGAGAGAGGCGATAGTTTGCGTTCTGTTCGTGGACGTATGGGCATGGTTTCCGCTTCTATGCAGGCTTCATTCGGCGAAGCAGTTGGTAAGCCTATACCGATTTTCGATGTGGTGCTTTCCGGGTTCTTTGCTTCCGCAGGAATTCTGGATGATATTTCAGATGAAATGCGTGAGAAGACATGGGAGTGGTTACGTTTCTTCGGTATTTCTGATCTGGCGAATCGGCCTATGGAACAGGTTTCTTACGGGCAATTGCGCAAGGCATTTATTGCCCGTGCACTGATCTCTGGGCCGGATGTTCTGTTGCTTGATGAGCCGCTGGCCGGAGTTGATGAAGAATCCCGGCATGAGATTTATCAATTGTTGGAATTACTCGCTAGGGCCGGAGTCGCCATGGTCTACGTGACTCACCACCGTGAAGAATTGATTCCGTCAATCTCACATGTTCTCGAAATTGAAGGGGGCAGGGTCGCCTTCCGGGGAACTAAAGAAGATTATTTCAAGTTGCGCGACTAAGAAAAAGGGGATGTTGAACATCCCCTTTTTTTATTTCTTGATCCAGCCTTTGGCATTCATACAGCGCTGGAAGGCTTTAACTTCCTTGGTGTAAAGATCTTGATCTTGTGTGTAAGTCCTTTGCGGAAGATCGTTGTCCGGGGCGGAGTTGGTAGCCTTTTGCGATCTTTCCAGACATTCGGACCTGTCTGCGGCAAAACGTTCACTTCTGTTTACAGAAAGATCCAGAGTGGGGTTGTGCCATGATGTGCAGCCACCTAACAGCAGAAGTCCGGTCAGTACGATATATTTCATGTGTTGTCCTTCATCAGGCTTTGACAATGAAGCCTGCATTTCTCAAATTTTCTTTGTTGTAAGGGAATTCCTTCCCATCCAGTCCAAGCATGGAGCCGCCCGCAGCCTCAACAATAGCTTGCCCTGCTCCCGTATCCCATTCCATGGTAGGGTTAAAGCGTGGGTAAAGATGTGCTTTGCCTTCAGCAACAAGGCAGAATTTTATAGCACTGCCCGCAGGAGTCATTTTTTCCACGTTGAGAGTTTCCAGATAATCCGCAAGTTCCGGTGCAGGGTGTGACCTGCTTCCGACCACGATTAGTCCTTCGTTTTCAGCTGGAGGACGGGTGGATATGGCTACAGGAGGTTCGCCGTTTTTGCTAACCTGTGCTCCAGTTTCGATGCTTCCGGTATAGAGCGCGTCCTGAGTTGGGGCGTAGACTACTCCCAGAATCGGGCGTTTCTTACGCATCAGTGCTATGCATACGCAGAATTCACCATTGTCCTTGATAAACTCTTTAGTGCCGTCCAATGGATCTATGAGGAAAAAAATATCCCATTGTTTTCTTTCTTCGTAGGGTATTTTGGTTCCCTCTTCCGATAATATGGGTATTTCTGGATATAGTTCTTTCAGACGTTTGGAAATCACTTCGTTTGAGGCAATGTCAGCTTCAGTAACAGGTGATTTATCATTCTTGTTTTTCACGTCAAAGCCTTTATTACGGACAGCCATGATAGCAGCTCCGGCTTCGCGTGCAATACAGGATAGATTCTTGATTATTTCTTCCATGTGGTAAGCATTATCAAAGCTTTATCAAAGTGTCATCTATTGTAATAGCTTGTTTAGTTGATTTTAACTTGTCTGTGTGTGAAGTTTATCTTTGAATGTTACAGGGGGAATTATGAAGATAGATGTCAAAGTTTCAGAGATGCTTGACGGGCAGTTCACGGAAAAGCGTTTTGCCTCTGGAGAACAGGTTCTTATTGCTCCACATGCTCTGCTTAGGAAGACTTCTCGTGATCTCGGACTGGATATGAATTGTGTTGAGCGGGCCGTTTTTTCTAAGGGAGCTGTCCCGGAGCGCTACGCTCGAAATTTTATGACTTTCTCTGCGGATGAACAGCGGCAGTTGTTTTTTTCAAAGGTGGCCATGGTTGGCATGGGCGGGCTTGGAGGACATCTACTCGAGTCTTTGGCCCGAGCCGGAGTAGGGCATATAACAGCATGCGATGGTGACAGCTTTGAGCCTTCCAATCTTAACAGGCAAAGATTTGCAGTAGAAAACACTCTTTACAGCAAGAAAAGCGAGGCCGCTTTTGAAATGATAAGGGAAGTTAATCCTGCTGTGTTTCTGGATGTTCGATCAGAGTTTATTG
Organism: Maridesulfovibrio salexigens DSM 2638; assembly: GCF_000023445.1. Classification (GTDB taxonomy): domain Bacteria; phylum Desulfobacterota; class Desulfovibrionia; order Desulfovibrionales; family Desulfovibrionaceae; genus Maridesulfovibrio; species Maridesulfovibrio salexigens. The sequence continues at coordinate 1,278,989 of NC_012881.1, forward strand.
ATGAAGATTTTGAGTCTTTTATCAGAGGTGCTGATCTTGTTGCTGATTGTCTGGGAGGACTTGAGTACAGAGGAAAGCTCAAAAGTGCTGCTGCAAAGTTAGGTGTCCCTTTAGTGACGGCATCTGTAGCCGGTTGGGCCGGGGTTGTTTCTACAGTTTTTCCGGGAGACATTTCTCCTGCTGATTTTTTTGGCTCTAATAATGGTCTTGAGGAGGAATTGGGTACTCCTATTCCAGCTATTTCAACTGCTGTTGGAGTTCAGTGTGGTGAGATTCTAAAGATACTCAGCGGTAAAAAATCTTCTCTTTCAGGGAAAGCTTTAATGTTTGATTTATCTAAGTCATATTTTGAAACAGTCTCCCTTTAATCCGTTGGTATGAAAACTGGTTCTTAGGATTTTTATTTTTTACAGATGAATATTTTAGAGAAAACCGAGGCACAATAAAATGTGCCTCGGTTTTTTTTGGGAATATTATTTTATTTTTTAAAATTTAAATATGTATAAGCGTCTATTGGTTGTAGTACTAATGTATAAAATTGTGCCTATGGCAATTTTATTGAGTGTTTACGTAAATATATATCTATTAGATTAATGAATGTTTTGTAAATATATGACTGTTGTATGCATGTTTGGTATGGATGTTTAATATAATCTACTGTAGGATTAGTGTGTTTTGCATTGTGCTTAGTTTAGTTTGTCTTTGTTTGTTAGTTTATAACGCGATTTAGGAAAAACTTTTTAAAATATTAAAATGAAATTAGCAATGCAAACAGGCGAATCTATTGGAAAAAATTCATAATTGTGTGGACAAGATAGTCTTTTGAATATATTTCTACGTTTATTGTTTTTCTTAACTGAAATAATTTAAAGGTAGGAAATACTTATGAATAAGCATTTTGAAGAAGCTATTGTAGAAATGAATAACGTTTCTGCTGCTCTTGAATTTATAAGCGAATCTATTGAGTGCCATGCTGCTGAAGGACGTTCTCTCAATGCATGTGGTTTGGCCTATTTGACTAAGATGTTGGGGGTAAGTTCTTCCAATGCGGCTGATATCTGTTGGGGTATATTTCCTGAGGGGACGGCCGGAAGTAGCGAGTCTTGCGATTCGTGATTATGAGCCTGTTTATACTACATAATCGGTTTGATTTGTGCTAACCTCATTCTGAATTTAAAGTATTAAATGGCATTAATTCCTGTTGGTGCTGCGGAATATATTCTAGGATTGTTATGTTAGCGGAGGTTTTCAGGTGAGCAAAAGTACCCTTGATGTAAAGGCGGGTGAAGAAATTCCAAAAATATTGGTGGTGGATGATTCTGCAACTATGAGGAATTTTTTGACCCGAGTGCTCGAAGGCGATTACGATGTTGAGACTGCCTCCGATGGGCTTGAATGTATTGCCCAGTATATGAAAGTGAAGCCCAGTGTAATATTACTTGATTTGCTTATGCCGGGGATGGATGGTTTCGATGTTATTGATAAGATTAGAAATGTCATTAACGATCAGGAAGTTATCATCATTGTTCTTACGGGGCAGGATGAGCAGGAAATCAAAGCCCGGGCTCTTAATAGCGGAGCTAACGATTATCTGACGAAGCCATTTCATGTGGTTGAACTTAAGGCCAGGGTAGGGGTCGCTATCAGGCAGGTAATGCTTACCCGTCAGTTGCAGGCTGCGAACAAAAGCTTGCAGCGTGCCTACGATATTATTGACGATGAAGTTAAACTTGTTGCCCGCTTGCAGGATAAACTTTTACCAACGGTTATCCCGGTCATTGAAGGTCTTGATATCAAGAGCATGTATCGTCCGTCAGGCCGTGCAAGCGGAGATTATTATGATGTTTTCGGTCTGAAGGATGGTGTGGTCCGGGTTATAATGGCCGATGTTTCAGGACATGGTCCGCAGGCGGCTTTCATTATGGCTATCGTACGCACTCTTTTTAAAGCTGATGGAGCAAACCACAATGATCTTGCAGAGAGCTTAAACCAAATCAACGAACATCTTCTCGATCTCATTGGTAAAGACAGTTATTTTGTGACCTTGTTTGCTGCTGACATTGATTTCAATAAAGGTGTGATGAAATACATGAGTGCCGGGCATTGTCCCGCTCTGGCCATGCTGGATGGAGAAATGAGTGATCCGTTGGTAGCCGATGTTCCGCCTTTAGGTTTCTTTCCGGTGAACTGCGTTCTTTCTGAGTGTAGGTTTACATCTTCCTTGCGGTTGTTTTTGTTTACCGACGGCTGTTATGAATGGCGTATGAATGATGACTTTTTCAGTCTTGAGCCTTTTGTGGAAATAGCAGAAGAATTGATGCTAAGTAACTCTCTGCATCTTGATTCCATTGAGGATATATTGGAAGAAAAGACCGGGGTTCGTCCTGTCTTTGATGACGATGTCACGGCGTTGTCGATAGATTGGTCCGGATCCGTAGTTGGCTGATCTTGTTAAACTAATTTGTCTTTGACGAATTTGAAGGCTGTCCGGATCTCGTTGCGGTGTATGTATGTCATTGCTATTAAGGCTAAAAAAACAATTGCGGCTGCTGTTTTACGGTGTTCCTCACTATCGGGCGTAAAGTCCAGCCATTTATTTATGATCGTTTTTTTCCTTTTCTGAGGTATGGCGGCCATGTCCAAATTGATTCTTTTGATTAAGTCTGGGTTATGCCTGCCCACAGTTGGGTAAAGATTTCTTGTGTATAGATCCTTAACGCATTTGAATGAATTCGCTATGCCCAGTTCGCTTAGCAGATAGATGGCTACAGGATAATCGGCTACAAAGGCTTTAACTCTTCCTTCCGCCGCTGCATTGAACATTTCTGCTGCAGAGTTGAAAAGCATTAACTTGGTATAAGGAAAATGTTCTTCCATGAAAATTTTTGAATAGTCAGCCTTGATTACACCGCAGCTTTGTCCATCTGCAATTTGGTCATTTACAATGATGTCCGGGGTTGTAAAAAGACTCCCTTTGATATGGAAGAGGTAGTCTCCGTAGAGCAGTTTCTTTGCGCGACTTTCTGAATAGAACATACCTCCATTGATATCTGCCTTGCCATTGACAGTCTCCTGTACGGCCTCTTTCCAAGGCTGAAGCTTGAATATTATTTCTACCTCTACCTGTTCAGACCATTCTTTCCAGAAATCAATGAGAACTCCATCCGGTTCACCTTCTTTGTTAATGAAAGCCAGAGGGGGCATGCTGGAAGAGTGGGTAATGATTAAAGGAGTAGATGCAGCAGCTATTGCAGGCAGCAGGATTAATATTGCGGCAATGAAGGAGAGTAGTATGGATTTATTCATTTTTATGCCGAGGCGTTTTTTAGGTAGTAGTGCTACTTCAAAAATCGATTATTAGCAGTAAACGACAGTTTAATCCACGACAAAGTCAATAGGTCTAGACTGGCATAAATCAGGTGTACTTAAGGATGTTTTGTGGCTGGTAGAATCTTGTTAACTAGCTGCTGCAAGTTCCATCAGTTTAGCAAAGCTTTCGTCAATCGTCTGTTTGTCTTCAACAAGCTGTTGCAGGAATCCATTGATCGCCGGGACCATTTTTATAGCAGTGTCAATTTCCGGGTTTGCACCTTTCTGGTAGGCACCGATATTGACCATGTCTTCCACTTTACGGAAAGTAGCCAACTGGCCGAGGACCTTACGTCCGGCAGCAACAATGTCGTTTTGAACAATGTCTCCGCGAACACGACTGACACTTTTAAGAACATCGATGCAAGGGTAGTGCCCTTGGTCGGCAAGGTCGCGAGTGAGCACGATGTGACCGTCAAGAATAGAACGTACAGCATCGGCAATGGGTTCGGTGAAGTCATCACCATCAACAAGTACTGTGTAGACCCCGGTTATGGAACCGTTTGGGTTTTTACCTGCGCGCTCCAGAAGTTTAGGCAGCTGTGCGAAAACTGAAGGAGTGTACCCCCCACGTGTCGGCGGTTCACCTGCTGCAAGACCTACCTCACGACCGGCCATGGCAAAGCGGGTAACTGAATCCATCATTAAGAGCACATCTTTATTCAAATCCCGGAAATATTCGGCAATGGCGGTGGCGGTATAGGCCGCACGCAGACGGATAAGCGGACTTTTGTCCGAGGTGGCGATAACCAGCACAGAACGGGCGAGTCCTTCCGGTCCTAAATCGCGTTCTATAAATTCCACAACCTCACGACCACGCTCACCGATCAGGGCGATGACGTTGATGTCAGCTACTGTGTAACGGGCCATCATGGAGAGTAGTGTCGATTTACCGACACCGGAGCCGGCCATAATACCCATGCGCTGACCCTTGCCCAGTGTCAGCAAGCCGTTGATGGCTTTAACACCAACATCGAGCGGTTCATTGATACGCGGGCGTTCCAGCGGGTTGGGTGGGTCGCGATGCAGGGGATTGTAAGCATCGGGAATGATCGGCCCTTTGCCGTCAATTGGTTCGCCAAATGCGTCTACAGCTCGTCCCAGCAGGTTCATGCCTACAGGGACTTTGGGAGGTGTTTTGGAGTTCTCAATCAGACTTCCGGGGCTGATGCCATGCATTTCTCCGTAAGGCATGAACAAGCAGGCTCCATCCCGGAAACCGACTACCTCGGCAGCGATGGGGGATTCTGCTTCTTCGGGAATGAGTTGGCAGACTGATCCTAAGGGGGCCTTGATGCCTTTACCTTCGGCAATTAAGCCTACAACCTTGCTGACCCGGCCGTAGCTGCGGCAGGGGTCCAGTGCGGAGAGGAGTTGAGTGCAGCCTTTCATGTCGGCCATGACTATTCTCCTGTTCCTGGCGTGAGTTGTCCGAGAATTTCCTGAACGCCTTCCCAGCGGGAAGTCACCGTGTTTTCGATCATAGCATCGGCGGCTTCAACAATTACACCGCCATTGTCGATGGCAGGATCAGCTTTAATCCGCCACTTGGCGAGGTCGGGATGTTCAGTTCGAGCCTGTTCCAGCAGGGGACCGATGATTTCACTGTCAGCAGGTGAGACCTTAATTACAAGCTGTGTCATGGAATCAATGCGGTTCAGGGCATCATCCAGCAAGGATGCAAGAATTTCCTGTCTGCGGGTTTCCATTTCTACGGCCAGTGTCTTTTCAATGACCATGAAGATCAGTGATATGGCATCAGCTGACTGAGCCATCATGACATTGTGTGATTGGTCCTGAATGTTTTGCAGGGTTTGAGCAACATTCTGGCTGAAGCCTATCAAATGCTGTTCAGCTTCCTGCGCAGCCTGTTGCTGGCCTGCTGCGTAACCTTCGGCTTGAGCATTGGCACGGATCTGTTCCGCCTCAGCCATGGCCTTGGCAATAATTTCCTTGGCCATGTTCTGAGCTTTGGCTTTGACCCGCTCATAATATTCGCGGTCAGTGTCTTCGTTCCAGGTCGGCTTCTTCTTGCCTTCCATTTCCTGTATAGTCATCTCTTGAGTCTTGTTGTTGGAATCAAGACCCATGATAACCCTACCGGTGTAGAACTTATTGTCTTCAGTCTTAGACAAAGACATCTCCTGAACCTCTGCTGATCATAATCCGGCCCTCGTCTTCGAGGCGGCGGATGTTCTTAACAATATTCTGCTGTGCAGCTTCCACATCGGAGAGCTTTACAGGTCCCATGATTTCGAGGTCTTCGCGGATCATATTGGAAGCACGCTCGGACATGTTCTTGAAGAAGAGCTCCTGTAAATCGTCGGAGGCACCCTTGAGTGCGGTGGTGAGCTCTTCGTTTGAAACTTCCTTGAGCAGTTCGCGGATCGCGCGGTCGTCCAGTCCCTTGATGTCTTCGAAAACGAACATGAGGTTCCTGATTTCTTCGGCCATCTGGGTGGATTCTTCCTCGATTTCTGAAAGAACTTCCTCTTCGGTGGAGCGGTCTACGGCGTTGAGGATTTCTGCTACTGCGGGTACGCCGCCCACTTTCTTGCCTTCCTTGCCGCCCATGGCGATCAGCTGGCTTTGCAGCACCCGATCAACTTCCATGAGCATTTCTTCTGCAACAGCTTCAAGCTTGGCAAGTCTCATAAGCACTTCGGCTCTTACGCCGCCGGGCAGGTTGGATATAAGGTCCGCTGCCTGATCCGGGTGCAGATGCCCGATAATAAGGGCCAGTGTCTGCGGGTGCTCGTTTCTGAGAATCTGAGCCAGAATCTTGGGGCTGACGTTCTGGAGTTCCTGAAACGGAGCAGGCCCGCTTTCAAGGTCGAGCTTATCCAGAATGTATTTTGCGGTTTCCTCATCAAGGGATTTGCTGAGCAGTCTTTTGACCTGATCGGCTCCGCCCATGAGGAGCTCAGCTCCATATGCCAGAGTTTCATTAAACTCTTTGAGTACTTCCAAAACCTGTTCTTTAGGGACTGAATCCATCTCCAGCATGGCTCTTGACACGTCGGCAATTTCCTGACGGTTCATGCGTTTGAAGGTTTCAGCGGTAAACTTGTCCCCAAGGGCAAGAAGTACAATCGCTGTTTTTTGATTACCGGTGAACGGCGTAGACAATTTAAGCTGCCTCCTGCTTCAGCCAGCTCTTCAGCACCTGCACAGCCTGATCCATGTTCTTTTCCGAGAGTTGCAGAGCCTGAGCCTTGGCGTTCTCCAGTCTACGTGCCGTATCAAGAGCCTCTTCGTCAAGATCACTTTCATCAATTGCGAGTCTTTCTCCTGCTTCAGGCAGACCTGCAACTTCATCAATTTCTTCTTCAGCCACACGGGGCTTGATCAGGGCCATGATTACCGGGCGTACAACCAGGATCAGGAAGAGGAAGATCAACAGGCCGTTAAGGAAAGGCTTACCAAGGCGTTGTGCGTATTCAAGCATGGTGCGCATGAGACCTTCATCGCCGAACATATCCTGCATGCCGAAGGACATATTGGAGACCTCAACGATGTCACCGCGTACTTCGTCATAGCCTACAGCTGAGCTGACCAGTTCCCGGATGCGCTGCATTTCTTCTTCAGAGCGGGGTACGTAGGTCATTTCGCCTGTGTCAGGATTTTTAGTGTAAGTTCCGTCAACAATAACCGCTACGCTAAGGCGTTTGAGTTCTCCGACGGGAACTATGATCTGCTGTTCTTCTTTGTTGATTTCATAGTTGGTGGTACGGGTTTCACGAGCTGAATCCTGAGTGGTCGCTGTTCCGGTGAAACCGTCACCCCTGAAGTTTGCTTCGGGTACGCCGCCGTCAACGTTAGCGGTTCCACGGGTAGTTTCTTCGCTGGTCTGTTCAGAACGCGCAACCTGACCGTCAGGGTCGTATGCTTCTGTCTTGATGGTGCGCTGTCTGAAGTCGAGATCCGCGTTGACTTTTGCAATTACTTTGTCCGGGCCGACGATGGGCATGAGCAGGCGCTGGATGCGCTGCTCGATCTTGGATTCAAGGCCGGATTTGTATTCGAGCTGGCTGTTGGTGATGTTCAGTCCCAGACCGCCGTCATCTTCAGGCTGGTAAAGTACCTGACCACGCATATCAGTAATAGTGACATGTTCCGGCTTCAAGCCTTCAACAGACATTACTACAAGGTTAAGAACACCTTTAATCTGCTTGTCTGCCAGTTTTTCGCCGTCTTTGAGCTTAAGTACTACGGAAGCAGAAGGATCAACCTGTTCTTCAATAAAAAGGGATTTCGCAGGCAGTACCAGATGGACTCTGGCGCGTTCAACCTGTGGGAATTCGCTGATTGTTCTGGCCAGTTCACCCTGAAGGGCTCGCTGGTAGTTGATTCGCTGGATGAAGTCTGTCTGTCCGATCTGGACTTCATCGAAAATTTCATAACCGATTCCCTGCCCGTGCAGAGCTCCTTCTCCGGCAATTTTCAGACGCAGGTCGTACACCTTGTCTGCAGGAACCAAAATGGTAGAGCCGTTATCCTGAATTTTGTAGGGCTCTTTGGTGGATTGCAGGATGGAAACAACACGGGAAGCATCTTCAGCATACAGCTTGGTGTAGAGAACACGGTATTCTGTCTGGTTGAGCCAGAAAACCATGAGGATGAAGGCAATTACGACTGTGGCCGCTAGCCCACCGATCATAATTCTCTGCGAAACAGTTCGGTCGGACCAGAAGGTCTGAAATTTACCCAGATACTCAACGATGAAATTTGGCATACTTAAACTCCTGACGATTTTTCATTTGTTTAAGCAAATGGTGGGCCATTGCAAGAAATGGTATTTATATAAGCCGTTTACGTAGTGTTTTTTTGTTGAGACTAAGTGGTTGGTGAGCGAAGATGACAAAATAATGTCAATGTGGATGATATATGAAAGCTACCACGAAACCCCTCGTAGCAGGGGCTCGTGGTAGCAATATTTGCAAGACAGATAAAGGAGCGGTTCTGTCAGAATTAGAAAGGCATTTTCATGACTTCCTGGTACGCAGTCATAACTTTGGTGCGTACAGTGCTGGTCATGGTCATGGCAACGCTGGCTTTTTGTAATGAAATCATCAATTCGTGAACATTCTGGGTTTTGCCGGAAGCGAATTCTTCTATCATCTGTTTTTTCTGGCCCTGAAGTTCGTTAACACCTTTAATTGAGTCAGTCAGGGTTTCGGAAAAAGAGTTCGGCTCGGCCTTGTTAAGGTCCATGGTCTTGTCGAACTTTTTGTCAAACTTCTGCTGGTTCTGGATGGCATTGGTGTATGCCTGCATTGCTACGTTTCTAATAGACATGTTTTGCTCCTTTTTCGAAAGTCGGAAATCCGTCGTTCAGGGTCAGCCGTTTATTACTGGCCCATTCCAATTCTCAATGCACGGTTGAACATCCGTTTGGCAGAGTCCACTGCCTGCGCATTGGCTTCGTACGATCTGCTGATGGTGATCATGTTGACCATCTCTTCAACCACGTTGATGTCCGGATATCTGACGATTCCCTTTTTATCTGCATCAGGGTGGTTGGGCTCATAAACCTCTTTAAAGGGACGGGTGTCGGAGACGATGCCTCGGACAGTTACGCCCCGCAGCTGCTGGTTAAGCTGCTGGTTCATGGCGGTTTCGAAAGGTGAGAGAACAGGGCTTGACTCCATGGAAACACTTTTGCGGCGGTAGGGACCGCCTTCGGCTGTACGTGTTGTCTTGGCGTTTGCCATGTTCATGGACACAACGTTCAGATACTCCCTTTGGGCTTTGAGACCCGAAGCTCCGATATCAAGTGCTGTGAAGAAGTTCATTACCTAGCTCCTTCCTGAATGATTTTGGTCATTCCCTGAAAATTTTTCCCAATAACCTGAGAGAGGGCATTGTAGTAAAGAGTGTTCTTGGCCATGGTGACCATCTCTTTATCCATGTCGACACGGTTTTCACCGTGAATGACTCTGGGTTCGAACTTTGAAATAGTATCCCCTTCAAATTTGTTTGCATCAAAAGCTGTGGGGATATGCATCTTGCTGGTTCTGGTCATTTTTCCCTTCGCATCAAGGTTCATGGCTTTCTGAAGGTCTTCTTCAAATTCAAGGCGTTTTTCCTTGTAGCCGGGGGTGTTGACGTTAGCCAGATTGGAGGAGACAAGGTTTTGACGCTGCAATCTCAGGTCGAGTACTTTGCCTGTCAATTGGATGTGGCTTCCGAAAAGTCCTTTCATGTTTATATCCTCCTGCAAAAAATTCCCGGTTCCCATCTGGGGCGGAAACAATTGATGATTTTCATTTGATTTGTTGTTAGCAAAAGGTGTTCCATTCCTGTAAGTAGTTGGTTTGTGTAGCTTAAATTTGAGTTTTAGCCTGTCTGCGCGAGTGGGTGTCGGAAATCGGGCACGTAAGAATTGCTTTCTTCTATATAATGTAGTGATGCTGCTTTACGTTTTGGCACGGGGTGTGCATTAAGTTTGGCAGGCCCCGAGGGGTCGAAAAAAATGCCGCTTTGGATTGTCTTGCGGTAAATAAAATTTCCGGAGGGGAATTATGAGTCATTTAGATTATGAAATTAACAAGGAACTCGGTGAGTGTTATCTGTTCATGGGCGAACTGGATAAGGCTGAAGATTACTACAAGAAGGCTGCCGGCTCCAACGGCGTGCATCCCGATCCTTATATCGGGCTTGCTACCATCGCGGTTCAACGCGGTGAATACGACGCCGCCATGTCCCTGTACGAAAAAGCACATCAGGTAGAAGCTACCGATAAGAGCTTTGCAGGTATGGGCTTGATTCAGATGGAAACCTCCCGTCAGGACGAAGCTTTTGAGAATTTTTCTCAGGCTCTCGAAATCAACATCAGCAACATGGTTGCTCTTTTCGGCATCATCAGGATCGGTCACGAGGCTGAAAGAATGGCTGAAGCTATTCCTTTCCTCGAGAGATTCCTCGAAGTTGATCCCGAGAAGCACGAAGTCCGCTACTCCCTCGCAGGTCTTTACATCTGCATGGAGCAGAAGGATAAGGCTGTCGAGCAGCTTGAAATGATCCTTGAAAAGGATCCCGCAAATGAAGCGGCTAAGGAACTGATGAGCCAGATTTAGCTCACACAGATCCTTTATATATAGCCGACTCCCCTCCCGGTTGGTCCCGTTCCTGTTCGTGTGGTTCGGGAGCGGGGACCAACTACCGGCGAGAAAGGTGCGGTCCGGAACTTGCCTTTACTGCGTAAATCCGGCACAACTCCACAAAAACAATAATCTGGAGATGTGTTATGGATATGTTGCCTGTAAAGCGCGGAGTACTCAGTGTTACTGATAAATCCGGTCTTGCTGAATTTGCGGCTGAGTTGGCTGGCTTCGGTGTGGAACTCATCAGCACCGGCGGCACAAGAAAAATGCTTCTTGATGCCGGACTTGAGGTTAAGTCTGTAAGTGATGTGACCGGTTTTCCCGAAATCATGGGCGGTCGCGTAAAGACCCTGCACCCCAGCGTGCATGGTGGTATCCTTGCGGACAAGGATAATCCTGAACACCTGTCGACTCTTGATGAACATGGAATCGAGACTATCGATATGGTTTGCGTTAACCTCTACAATTTTGCCAAGGCTGTTAGCGAAGGGCAGGATCTGAAGAACGCTGTCGAGCAGATCGACATCGGCGGTCCTACTATGCTGCGTGCTTCAGCCAAGAATTTTCATTCTGTTCTGGTTGTCCCCAGTCCGGTACATTACCCCCGTATTCTTGAAGACATGAAAAAGAACGACGGCAAGGTTTCTCTCGCCCTGAGAAAAGACCTCGCTGCGGAAACTTTTGCGCTTGTATCTGAATACGATTCCATGATCGCCAAATATCTGGCAGATCACGACGCTTAGTTTTCAATAGCGGGATGTCATTTATATGGCATCCCGCTTTCTATTATTATAAGATAAACCAATTCAGCCTCAAAAGTGGCGAAGCCTGTTAAAAGCTTTGGGATTCTTAAGCCCTGTTGAACAAATCCGCAGGAAAGCAGATTTGCCCGGTGCCAGAAAGCACCGCCCCGGAGGGGGAAGCCCCAGGACGGGACGCAATAAAAGGGTTTAAGCCGCAAGAGGCAAAATACTTGGAGAACGACCATAGCTCTTAAAGCCAAAGGTAATACTCAGGGCCTTAAGCCCAGCGAGTTGAAACGCATCAATCGTCTTGCGGACCGCCGTTACAATGATCCCAACGGGTTCACCAACGAGCAGGCCCGTGAGCTCTCTTTTCTCAGTCATGAAATCGGACGCCAGATAGGTCTGCTTGTTAACAGGCAGGGCAAACCGGAAATGATTCTGGTCGGTGATCCGGGCTCAATCTATATCCCCGAATTGCCCAGAGCACGTCAGGCCGAAGGGCGTTTGCGCGGTTTGAGGCTCCTGCACACCCACATTTCCGGAGAAAACCTGTCCGAGGAAGACCTCATGGATATGGTTTTCCTGCGTCTGGACAGCGTCAGCGTTATTGCTTCCGATCCTCATGGTGAGCCTGATTTCGTTCAGTATGCATATCTGCTTCCTCCCGGCGCTGGTTCTAAGCCTTATGAACAGTTGGCACCAGTTCGTTGGGACCGTGCAGATATGGACCTGCCGGCCCAGATTAAAGCGCTTGAAGATGAATTTCGCCGTGCGGACCGTACCCGCGATACAACAGATAAACGTGAACGGGCCATTGTGGTCAGTGTTTCACAGGACCCCAAGTCCGTGCAGGAACGCTCCCTTGATGAACTGGAAGATCTTGCCGATACCGCGGGACTGAAGGTTGAAGGGCGGCTGGTTCAGCGTATCCGTAAGCTCAATCCTAAATTTATCATGGGTAAAGGTAAGCTGGCTGAACTTGAAGTTATTGCTTTGCAGGCTGACGCGGAAGTGATCCTTTTTGACCAGGAACTTTCTGCCGCCCAGATGCGTAACCTCGCCAAGCTGACCGAGCGGAAGATTCTTGACCGTACTCAGTTGATTCTTGATATTTTTGCTCAGCACGCCACTACCCGCGCCGGTAAATTGCAAGTGGAAATGGCGCAGCTGAAATATACCATGCCGCGTCTTGTTGGTAAGAACCGGGCTATGTCCAGACTCATGGGTGGTATCGGTGGTCGTGGCCCCGGTGAAACAAAACTGGAAATCGACCGTCGCCGGATCAAAGACAAGCTGACCAAGTTAGGTAATGAACTCAAAAAAGTCAGCCGCCAGCGTGGGTTCACCCGTGAACGCCGTGCCCGTGCCGGGGTTCCGGTTGTATCGCTTGTCGGGTACACCAACGCCGGAAAATCTACCTTGCTCAACACTCTGACCAACAGCGGAGTGCTGGCTGAAGACAAGCTCTTCGCTACCCTTGATCCTACCAGCAGACGTATTCGTTTCCCGCGTGAGCAGGAACTTATCCTTACTGATACGGTTGGATTTATCCGTCAATTGCCGAAGGAATTGAAGGAAGCTTTCCGAGCGACTCTCGAAGAATTGGAGGCTGCGGATGTATTGCTTCACGTTTGTGATTCATCACACCCTGAAGTGGATGAGCAGATAGCGGCGGTGAATAATATTGTTGCCGATATGAAACTTGGTGATGTGGCGACCATCCTCGTGCTCAATAAATGGGATAAGCTGGATGATGAACAGCGAGAACTGATGCGAAACACATATCCGCAGGGTATTCCGTCCAGTGCAGTGGACCGCCGTTCACTGAATCTTTTGGTGGAAGAAATTCTCAACGCCATCGATAGGCTCGGGCATAAATTGTAAGATCGACCCTGTTCGTTAAGCTCTTTCCTTATTGCATTAATACCTGTAAATTAGTAAAAATGTTTGAACAACAGCAGTACTAATTTTTTTCAGCAGCAGTTGTTGGCGGAGGTAGCCATGGCTAAAGAAGAAGGTATTGAAGTAGAGGGTATAGTTCAGGAAGCATTGCCTAATGCTATGTTCAAGGTTGAGCTTGAAAACGGGCATGTCATTCTGGGGCATATTTCCGGTAAAATGCGCAAGCATTACATACGCATTCTGCCGGGTGACAGAGTTAAGGTCGAGCTTTCGCCATATGACCTGACTCGAGGGCGGATTACCTTCCGCATGAAATAATTTATGTAGCAGATTCCAGTCATGATCCGACTGATGAGGGTTTTATGAGTTTAAAAGGGGTAGTCAGCTGGTTCAACGATATCAAGGGATTCGGCTTTATTGTGGATGAAGCCGGAAGGGATATCTATGTCCATTATTCTGAAGTGCTTCGCGATGGATTCAAGACCTTGAATGTTGGTGAGAAAGTTGTCTTCGAAGTAATAGATGAAGACACGGCTCCCAAAGCTACTGCTGTTCGAATCATTAATTATTAGTTTTTTTGATTAAGCAAAATTTTAAGCCCGTCTGTTGATCAACAGACGGGCTTTTTATTGGAATATTTTTAAAACTAAGTGGTAATGCCGTATTGAATAAGTTTGGGATTCTTAAACTCTTTCTATCTTATCTCTGACCTGCTTCGTTCTTAGTCGGTTCGAGAACTGCGTCTACATTGACGACACGTGAGGTCATCTTGTTGTTCTCGATTTCGTAACGGGTCAGCTGCCAGTCTATGTGGTCGATGAAATCTACTTTTGCCCATCCTTCGGGGGGCAGGCGTTTTACCATTTCGTCGAGAAAGTCATCGATATCGATGTAATGTCCTTCGTAATCGACGTTCAGGACTTTGTCCTTGTATACAATTTTTTCAAACGGAAGTTCCATTTTAATATCCTCGAAGTCTTCTTCGGATAAGCCATGGACATCTCCGTAAACTCTTACGTCTTCCATATAAATCTCCTCTGTGAAGGGGATAATTTTTTAGTTGAATACCATTCCGAAATAGGAAGATATTGCCTCATTTGGATTCATGCAACAAAAAACGGTCCACATAGCTGCGAACCGTTCATGTTTGTGTTTTAAAAAGGGCAGCCAGCTAATGAGGCTTACGGCTCTCAATCAGCTTGATTGCTTTTTCCGGCAGTAAGTGCAAATCCGGTTTCGAAATTTGTTCATCTGCTCCGACAGAATCACCTTTGTGGCGCAGTTCTTTAGTGATAATAGAAGAGTACAAAATGATAGGCAGGTCTTTAAGGTCCTGATCATCCCTGATCCATTTGGTAAGACTGAATCCATCCATGAGCGGCATTTCAATGTCTGAAACCACTATTTCAACGTAATCTTTTATCGGGCGGTTTTCCTGTTTGGCTACCTCTTTGATGTTTAGCAGGGTGTTTCTGGCTTCTTCTCCATTATGGACAATAGTGTGCCTGAAGTTTGCTTTTTCAAGGCTTTTTTCAAGCATGGCCCGGATAGTGGGGGAGTCATCGCAGACCAAGGCATTGTATGCTTCGGTTGCAACTGCTGAAGGAGCATCGAAATCTCCACCAAGAGTAGGGTCAAGATCCGCAAGTATGGATTCAAGGTCCAGCAATTGGATAAAGCGATCTTCGCGTTCAACTATTCCTACAATGCAGCTTTCATCGAAACTGCTCATGAATTTGTCAGGCGAAAGGACCTGTTGCCATCCGACACGATGGATTTCTGTTACCCCGCTGACTTGAAAACCCGATACGGTCTGACTGAATTCAGTCACAATAACAATGTCGTATTTTTGTTTCTTGCGTTCCATTCCCAGCCACACAGCAAGGTCCAGAACGGGCAGAATGTGATTGCGGAGGGGAATTGTTCCCATAAAGCAGGGATGCTCTGCCGACTCGGGATGTTCGAGGTCGGGGCTTTCAATTACCTGCATTACTTTGGCAACGTTTACACCGAAATGGCATCTTTCTTCCGGCCCATCATCGGATGCGGGTAGGTCGATATAAAATTCAAGAATTTCAAGCTCATTGGTGCCGGTTTCAAGCAGGATTTCTGTCTTTGCCATGATAGTGGCTCCTGAAAAAATTATATTAAAGATGTTTAAGTTCTTATTCTAGTAAGTTACAATATTAGAAAGTTCAGGTCCATAAATTTTGAATGGAATGTATTTCTTTTTATAATGGATAGTTCTTTACAAAAACAGCTTATTTAGCTTAGTTAGTTGAGAATAGGTAAATCAAATGAAGAGGGATTCATGTATAAAATATTGATTGCTGAAGACGACAAGATCTCTCAAAAGCTTGCAGCCAGGTTTGTTGCGGATCTGGGACACGTTGCTTTTGTCAGCCCTCACGGTAAGCACGCTTATGAAGCATTGAAAGCTGAGAATCATTTTGATGTGCTGGTTACAGATATAATGATGCCGGAAATGGATGGGCGTCAGCTGGTGCAGACCTTGAGAGGAGATTCTCAATTTATGGACCTGCCTATTGTGATCATGTCCGCAGTGGTAGGGGTCTCGGATATTTCTAATTTATTGGCTCTTGGGGCGACATATTTCCTGCCCAAACCTATTGATAAAGAGGAATTTAACGAGGTTATCAACCGCTGTTTGAAATAATATTCAGCTTTTATATGTAAATTTTATTAAGGCTCCGTCATTTTGGCGGGGCCTTTTTTAGTAGCTCGAAATATCCGACCTAACGGGCTTGTTAGTAAACGTGATTGGGTATAATGAGAACAAAAGCTTTATGAATAACAAGGTTATATCTGTGTGTGAAAAGTATAATCTGTTTATGGAAATGTTAACTTTGGGGGTGCTCCTTGTCGCTTGAGATTTTGGATAAATTTAACGACCCTGGACTGTGCAAGGAACTTCTGGCTTGTTTGCGGGACGAGCTGGATGAGGAAATACGGTTCATGGAGGTCTGCGGAACACATACTGTTTCCATTTTTCGCAGCGGGCTGCATTCGGTTCTGCCGAAAGAGGTTGTTCACCTCAGTGGGCCCGGCTGTCCTGTATGTGTGACTCATGAGTCCGAGGTAAATGCTTTTCTGGATCTCGCAGGTAAGGACGGGGTCATCGTTGCTACCTTTGGCGATCTGATCAAGGTTCCCGGCGACAAAGGACACTGTTTGAAAAATGCTCAGGCAGACGGGGCACGGGTGGAGATTATTTATTCCCCTTTCGATGCATTGGAGCTTGCGCGGAACAATCCTGACAGTACGGTTGTCTTTTTAGGGGTGGGCTTTGAAACAACTGCTCCGACCATTGCCGCCACAGTGCTCATGGCGCAGCAGCAGGGACTCGAAAATTTTAAAGTGCTTTCATTTCATAAGTTGGTTCCTCCGGCGTTGGATGTTCTGATTTCCGATCCGGAAACACGTATTGATGGATTTATCCTTCCCGGTCACGTTTCTACCGTTATCGGAATTCATCCCTATGATTTTATCGGAGAAAAATACGGTAAGCCTTCTGTTGTTACTGGGTTTGATCCTGTTGATATCCTGCAGGCATTGCTGATGATGGTCCGGGCATCCGGGCAAGAACATCCAGCCATTCAGAATCAGTACGTTCGTGGTGTTTCCGAGAATGGCAACCCTAAAGCAGTCGAAGTTATGTATCAGGTTTTTGAGGAATCAGATGCTCTTTGGCGCGGTATTGGAATGATTCCCGGTAGCGGTCTCGAATTTAGGGCAGAATTTGAAAAATACGATGCCAAGAAAGTTTTTGACCTGAATATTGGTGAATGTCCGCCGCTTAAGGGCTGTAAATGCGGGGAGGTTTTGAAGGGTAAGATGACTCCTGAAAAATGTCCTCTTTTCGGAAAGGCTTGTACTCCGGCCAAACCGGTAGGTCCTTGTATGGTTTCAACTGAAGGCAGCTGTGCCGCTTATTTCAAATACAAAGTAGATTAATATGTCCTCAGATAAAGTTTTACTCGATTACGGTTCCGGCGGAAGGGCTTCCCAAAGACTTATTTCCGAACTTTTTCTTAAGCATTTTGCCAATGATGAGCTGGACAGACTCAATGATGCTGCCACTTTGAATTTGAAAGGGCAGATTTCAATGAGTACCGACAGTTTCACTGTTGATCCGATCTTTTTTCCCGGTGGGGATATCGGTTCTCTGGCTGTTCACGGGACAGTGAACGATGTGGCTATGCTCGGCGCAATTCCCCGCTATATGACCTGCGCTTATATTATTGAAGAAGGTCTGCCTATGGATGATCTGGAAAAGATTGTAAAATCCATGGGGGAAGCATGCCGGCATGCCGGGGTTAATATTGTTACCGGTGATACCAAGGTTGTCCCTAAAGGTATGGTTGATAAGATTTTTATCAATACTACCGGAGTCGGCGAAATTATCGCTGATCCTGCTCCCAGCGGTGATCGTGCTGCTGTTGGGGATGCTGTTCTTGTCAGCGGAACCATGGGCGATCACGGATTAACCATTCTTGGTACCCGTGAAGGTCTTTCCCTTGAGTCCAATGTAAAGAGTGATAGTGCTGCCTTGAACCATCTTTTAGTCAAACTGGTGCAGGAAATTCCGGATATTCATGTTTTGCGGGATCCGACTCGTGGCGGATTGGCAACCACATTGAATGAAATAACTGTTTCCTCCAATGTTTGTTGTGAACTGGAGGAATCCACCATTCCGGTCCTGCCTGAAGTGGCTGGAGGTTGTTCCTTTCTTGGCCTTGATCCTCTGTATCTTGCTAATGAGGGTAAATTCTTGTGTATTTTACCGCAAAAATATGCAGAGCAGGCCCTTGAAATTATGCGTGCTGATGATTTGGGTAAGGATGCCTGTCAGGTCGGTACCATCACAGATACTAATCCGGGCAAAGTTATTCTGGTTACTCCGCTTGGCGGCAGAAGACTGCTCAATATGCTGGAAGGTGAGCAGTTGCCCCGCATTTGTTAAGGGAAATAATTAATTGGTATTTTAAAGGCTTCTCCGATGGGGAAGCCTTTTTTTTATCTAAAAATATGGTGTTATATGTCATCAATATCGTGCTATACTCAGATCAAAATTATAGGAGTATAGCGTGGAAGGCGATATTAAAAGCTGCATTACAGCCATTAGTAAAGTTGTTACCGAAGATGGTATTACCATATTATTTCAGCCTGTTGTCTCTCTCTTGTCTCGCGCCGTGGTCGGTTTTGAAGCTTTTGCGCGTGGTGTTGATGAAAAAGGGGAAACCATTGCTTCTCCCGGTTGTCTTTTCAACTCCTCTTTACCGATCCAAGCACAACTGAAAGTTGAAGAAATGTGTCTCAAAAAGGGTTTCGAAGCCTATAAACCCTTGTCAGAGAAATATTGGGATATGGTTCTTTTTCTTAATATTAATTGCGGAATATACTCTCATGAAGAAAGTAAAGGCAGCAGCCCGCATCTGTTGGCAAAAACATTTAATTATTCCCCTCGCATGATTGTTTTTGAAATGGATGCTGGTCAACTTAAGGGAAACCCACCCTTGGAAATGATCCATTCGGTCCGAGATATGGGGTATCGGCTATCGGTAGATAATATTGTGCCATCAATGGATTGGATGGATTTTTTGCATATAATCAAGCCTGACTTTGTTAAGTTTGATCGCAGATTTTATGAAGGAATTGAAAACTCACAACGGATCAAGAAAAAAGTGAATTCTGTTGCGCGTCTGTTTTCTTATTGTAGCGTTCTGCCTGTGGCAAAAGGTGTAGAAACGGAAGCTGAAGCAATAGCTCTTATGCAAAGCGGATTTTATTTACAGCAGGGTTATTTTTATTCCGACAGCACTGACGATGAAGGTAATAAAGATTTATTTAAGGATAAGGTTAACCGGATAAGTAGGTCTGTAAATGGGGATATGAAAATTAAATCCGAGAATTCCCGTGAAAAATTTCGTGACTCACATTTGTTACTTAAAAGCACGATGACGCGTTTGCAACAGGGTGGAGATGGGGATATGAACCGGATTCTTGAAGAATTGGTTAAAAAAAATGATTCTGTTGTTTCAGTATACATTCTGGATAGTTCCGGTAAACAGCGAAGCAAACGGCTGGCAGGAAGGGCTTCTGATCCGTTTGGATTGCGTGTCATGCCTTCAGCTGTGGGAAGTGATCACAGCTGTCAGGATTATTTTACGTATTTAAATTCTGGGTTTGAAAAAACTGCGGGGGTGCGCAGTCCTGATGCCCTGCACAGTGACGGATACAATTATCTGGCAGGATTTTATTATAAGGAAGGCAGCCGCCGGGGTAGGATTTTGGTTCTTGAATACGTAGATTCTACGCCGGATGATACAAATGATTAGATCGATGAAGAAAGAATTTTATTTTTGTATCTTTTTTTGCGAAAAATATTCATAGCCTCTTTGGACTTAATTATCCCGGCTACGGTCTCATCCTGATTCACGAGTGGCAAGAAGGAGACACCGGTCCTTTCGAATTTCATAATGGCTTCTTTTAGGTTGGAGTTTACGGGAAGCGATACCACGGTGCGGACCATCAGGGTGTCCACTATTTCTGCCCCACCTTTTAAGTCTTGCGCATTTTTGAGAAATGCACGCATATCCCGAAGGGTCAGGATTCCGGCAAGCTTATTGTCTTTATTTAGAACCGGAAAATGCGGAAATTCAGAGTCTAATACCATTTCGGCAGCTTTTCTGAGGCTGTCTGTGGTACATAGGTAATCAAAATCAGTCTCCATTACTTCCTGAACTGGAATATTGACCATAACCGATTCGTCATGGCCGCGTAGAATATTAATGCCCTGACGCAATAATTTTGCTTCATAAACAGAATATCCTTTTAGTATACGGACAACCAGTGCACTGGTAATGCAGCCTACCATCATGGGCAGGATTATTTTATATGAGTATGTCAGTTCAAAAACAGTGAGTACCGCCGTAATGGGCGCGAGGGTGGTTCCGGCCACAACTGTTCCCATGCCGACGAGAGCATATTGTCCATGTGTAAGGGCCAGTTCCGGAAAAATCATATTAATAGTTGAGCTGACCGATACCCCTAAGGCCGCCCCTAAAACCAGCGAGGGAGCAAAAATACCACCGCTCATTCCCGATCCGATACAAAGAGAAGTGGCAACAAGTTTGGCCCCTAGTAGTATTATGGCTAGATCAAGGGGCAGGACACCTGTCAAACCCATATTTACAGCTTCATAACCAACGCCCAGTACCGCAGGGATTTTAAGCGCGATTGCTCCAAGAATCAGCCCTCCAAGGCCGGGTTTTACCCAGCCGGGGACAGGGATCTGGTCAAAGGTGAATTCGCAAAGCCTTATCATTTTCACAAAAGCAATAGAAACTAGACCGGCTAGGATTCCGAGCAGAAAGAAGATGATCAGCTCTTCGAAATTACTGAAAATAAATTTAGGCGCATCGAAGGTAGGGAAGTCTCCCCAGAAAAATTTTGAGAGGGCGGATGCTGTTACCGATGCTACAATTATGTGGCTGACGTAGGACATCTCAGTATCGAGCAGCAGGATTTCAATGGCAAATAAAGTTCCTGTTAAGGGGGCATTGAAGGTTGCCGCAATTCCTGCTGCCGCTCCTGATGCAACGCAAACCGGAAGCATGGACGGATCTAGGCGAAATATTCTTGCCGCTGAAGAACCAAGCGAAGCTCCTATCTGAACAACAGGTCCTTCACGTCCGACAGAGGCTCCGCAGCCAATAAGCAGGCTGGTGGCTAATGCTTTAAGAAAGGTAATACGATGACGAATTACCCCGCCCCGTACTGCCAGTGCTTTTATTACTTCGGGTACACCCGGTCCTTGAGCTTCAGGAGCCCAATTGGTGATAATCACCCCGGCGATAAGCCCGCCAATGCAGGGAAGGAAGAGAACCAGCCACCAAGGAGAATTGGCCGCCATATCAAGGAAAGAATTACCACTGGCCCAGAAAAAGTGCTGGAAATTTTCAATCAACCAGCGAAAAAGGAAGGCACCGCCTGCCGCCGCCATACCGATGGCCACGGAAAAAGACATAAGTAAAACGTACTGGACCCTCGGATTAAATGAGGTTCCAGTACGTTTTTTTGTTTTGGAATCGGAAGGGGAAACCATGTCGATTTCCGCCTGTTTTATTTTTCAATCAAGGCAATGGCGCGTTGTGCCAGTTGGGTTACCTCGGGTTTTGAAATCTGGTCGTCAGCACCGACAGATTCCCCTTTGTGGCGAAGCTTGTCAGTAATGATTGAGGAGAAAAGGATTACAGGTAACTGCTTTAATACTTCATCGGCCTTAATGCGTACTGTCAGGTTATGTCCGTCCATCACCGGCATTTCAATGTCAGAGATAACGACATTGACGAAGTCGGTTATTGGGCGTTCTTCCTCAATTGAGCGCTGTTTGTATTCTTGTAACTTGTCCCAGCAGGCACGTCCGGTATTAGCCATTTCAACAGAAAACTTTGCCCGGACCATCATTTCAAAGAGCATCTCGCGGATCAGGGTGGAGTCATCTGCAATGATGGCTTTGTAGCCAGCGTGGTTGGTCCAGTCGATAGAGTCATCAAGCTGCAGTCCGAGATCTGGATTAAGCTCTGCCACGATTTTTTCAAGGTCGAGGATCAGAGAAATTCTGTCTTCGAACTTAACAACACCGGTAATCGAATCTTCAGAGAGGGTGGATACGTAGTTGGAAGGAGCTTCAACACGCTCCCAACTGATCCTGTGGATTCGAGTTACACCGGAAACAAGAAAAGCAGAAGAGACGTTGTTAAACTCAGTAACAATAACTTTAGGCGGTTCAGTTTCAACGCGAGGTTTTTTCAGCCAGTGGCTCAGGTCCACAAGCGGAATTACCTTATTTCGCAGGTTGAAAGTTCCCATGATCGCAGGGTGCGCAACCTTAGGAAGCTTTGTTATTTTTTCAGGAATTCTGATGATTTCCAGAACCTTGGCAACGTTAACGCCATAAAATCCGCGATAGTTGCCTTCGCCTTCTTCGCGCGGTTCTTCTTCAAGCCAGAATTCAACGATTTCTAGTTCATTAGTACCGGCTTCAAGTAAAATATCAGTTTGAGCCATGTGTCTCTCCGATTAAATTCAGATTCTGTAATTCGATTACACTACGTATATTACGCTTTAAATACTATTATCGTCAACAATCGCTTAAAAAAAATAAATGATTAGCAACGGTCCCGGGTAAGAGTCGATACTTCGCGTGCGGCTTCAAGAAGTTCTTCCCAGTCTTCGCAGGCTGTCAGTTTTGTTCGGATGGAGCGTATGCCGTCCATTCCTTTAGCGTAGCGGGGAAGTATGGATCTGATTTTCCTGAATGAGCGGTTGCTGCCGTCAAAATCTCTGGTCATATTGATATGCTCTTCCATTGTCTTGCCAAGATCGAAAGGCGGCAGGGTGGCACATTTAGGATCATCAAGCAGTTTAAGATAGCGAGCGAAGATTTCAGGATCAAAAAGAGCGCCGCGGGCAAACATAATCCCGTCTATACCCGTTTGCTTAATGCATTCCATACCGTCTTCTGCAGTAAAGAGATCGCCGCTGCCTATTACTGGTATGGAAACATTTTGTTTTAATACTGCAAGCTTGGACCAATCTGCCTGACCAGAGAACATCTGTTTTGCATATCGAGGATGCATTGTAAGCCATGCAACACCGGTATCTTCCAGTCTCTTGGCGATTTCGAGGAAGTTGTCTTCTCCATTCATGAAACCGAGCCTGATCTTAACCCCGACCTTACCTTCGCCTGCTACACGAACCATAGCAGATGCAGTTTCAACCAGACGGTCAGGATCAAGATGAAGGGCGGAACCGCCTCCAGTTTTGAGGACTTTCTTGACCGGGCAGCCTGAGTTTAAATCAAAAAAAGAGTAGCCCTCATCTATCAGTTGGGGCATAGTGTCTGAATAGTCTTGCGGCTCTCCGCCGAACAGTTGGACGACCAATGGATTGTCTTCCGGGCAGGTGGCTAGCAGGGCTTTGGTCCCTTTACCGTCATATTTTAATCCCTTGACGCTGACCATCTCTGTGCAGGCAACGGCGCATCCCCGTTTGCGGCAGAGCATGCGAAAGGGCAGGTCTGAATATCCGGCTAAGGGCGCCAGCCAAGGTTTATCTGGGCTTATTGGAAGTGATTTCATGTTTTTGTACCTGAGAATCTTATGTTCTTTGTTTGTACGGCAATAAGTGCCGAGGGCAGTGAATTACGTCCAAACGTCCGCAAAGTCAAAACCTGCCTGCGTTTGTAGCATATACTACGCAGGTTATTTTCGAAAAAATTAAAAAAAGTTTAAAAAAGGTGTTGACTTCAAAGGCGATTTCCATTTAAACCCCGCTTCGTTGCTTCGGCGGATCACGAGTTCAACGAAGTTTTCAAGCCGAGAACGGATTTGAAAAAAATCAAAAAAGTTCTTGCAATTTGAAAACAGAGCTTGTAGAAAGATTCGCTCACGAGGGCTGGCGTAGCTCAATTGGTAGAGCAGCTGATTTGTAATCAGCAGGTTGCGGGTTCAAGTCCCATCGCCAGCTCCAGTGAAGACAACAACATATATAGTGGTGGGGTTCCCGAGTGGCCAAAGGGAACAGACTGTAAATCTGTCGGCAACGCCTTCGGAGGTTCGAATCCTCCCCCCACCACCACTAAAATTGTAAATCGCGCTGTAGGAGGCAGGTAGGCCTGCTGTTAAACTACGGACATAGGGTGCGGGAATAGCTCAACGGCTAGAGCATCAGCCTTCCAAGCTGAGGGTTGCGGGTTCGAATCCCGTTTCCCGCTCCAATTTGGTACTTACCCTAGTCCAAGACCTGCGCGTTTATAAGAGGATGCCCACGTAGCTCAGTCGGTAGAGCACTTCCTTGGTAAGGAAGAGGTCACCGGTTCAAGTCCGGTCGTGGGCTCCATACATTTGTGTAGTATGACCTTTGACGCTTTAAATCATTAAAAACTCTATTTATTTTAGGGGGATTTATCATGGGTAAGGCTAAATTTGAACGCGGTAAGCCTCATGTTAATATCGGTACCATTGGTCACATTGACCACGGTAAAACCACTCTGACTGCTGCTATCACCAAGATCGCTGGTCTTGCTGGTAACGGCGACTACGTAGCTTTCGACGAAATCGACAAAGCTCCTGAAGAAAAAGAACGCGGTATCACCATTGCTACCGCTCACGTAGAATACGAAACCGAAGCACGTCACTACGCTCACGTAGACTGCCCCGGTCACGCTGACTACATCAAAAACATGATCACTGGTGCTGCTCAGATGGACGGCGCAATTCTCGTTGTTGCTGCTACTGACGGTCCCATGCCTCAGACTCGTGAGCACATCCTGCTCGCTCGTCAGGTTGGTGTTCCCGGAATCGTTGTATTCCTGAACAAGTGCGACATGGTTGATGATGAAGAACTCCTCGAGCTCGTAGAAATGGAAGTTCGCGAACTTCTCTCTTCCTACGACTTCCCCGGTGACGATCTTCCCGTTATCCAGGGTTCCGCTCTTAAAGCTCTCGAGTGCGAAAGCGCAGACGAAGATGCAGCTAAGCCCATCCTCGATCTCCTCGCAGCTTGTGACTCCTACATTGAAGAGCCCGAGCGTGACATCGACAAACCTTTCCTCATGCCTATTGAAGACGTTTTCTCCATCTCCGGTCGTGGTACCGTTGTTACCGGTCGTGTTGAGCGCGGTGTAATCAAAGTTGGTGAAGAAGTAGAAATCGTTGGTATCAGAGACACCGCTAAGACTACTTGTACTGGTGTTGAAATGTTCCGTAAGCTCCTCGATCAGGGTCAGGCTGGTGACAACGTTGGTGTTCTCCTTCGTGGTACCAAGCGTGATGAAGTTGAGCGTGGCCAGGTTCTTTCCGCTCCCGGTTCCATCAACCCCCACACCAAGTTCAAGGCAGAAGTATACGTTCTGTCCAAAGACGAAGGTGGACGTCACACTCCTTTCTTCTCCGGCTACCGTCCTCAGTTCTACTTCCGTACAACTGACATCACCGGTGTAGTTACCCTCGACGAAGGCGTTGAAATGGTTATGCCTGGCGATAACGCTACCTTCAACGTTGAAATGATCAACCCCATCGCTATGGATCCGGGTCTGCGCTTCGCTATTCGCGAAGGTGGCCGTACCGTAGGCGCAGGAGTTGTTACTGAAATTCTGGAGTAAGACATGCGTGTCAAAGTTCAGATGCAGTGCACCGAGTGTAAGCGTCGTAACTATTCGACGATGAAGAACAAGAAGAACACTACTGGTCGCATCGAGCTGAAGAAGTATTGCCCTTTCGATAAGAAGCATACTCTTCACAGAGAGTCCAAGTAGTTTCTATAAATAAGCAGGCCAGTAGTTCCAACGGCTAGAACGTCGGTCTCCAAAACCGAATGCTGGGGGTTCGAATCCCTCCTGGCCTGCCACTTCATTTATGGGAATCAATATGGCCAAGAAAAAAAATAAAGGTGCGGGAGTTCAGGCTAAGGCTGAAACTCAGGGTACCGGTAGCAAGATTAAACAGTTTACCGAATTCTTTGAGCAGTCCAAGGTCGAAATCAAGAAGGTCGTATGGCCTACTCAGAAAGAGACTATACAGACCTGTACCGCCGTCTTGGTCCTTGTCGTAGTCATGTCGCTTTTTCTGGGTGTTGTTGACATGGGTCTCAGCAAACTTGTTGAGGCAATCCTGTCTTAAATAACCCGTAGAAAAGGAAAGAGCTCCATGAACGCAGACGCTGAAAAACCTCAGGGAAGGAAGGCCCGTTGGTACATTGTTCATACCTATTCAGGTTTTGAACAGCGGGTTGAGCAGACTGTCCGTGAGATGATGAGAACTGGTCAGGACAATGGACTGATCGAAGAAGTTGTCGTCCCCACGGAAAAAGTTGTCGAGCTGGTTAAAGGGGAAAAAAGAACATCTACCCGGAAATTTTATCCGGGTTATGTCATGATCAAAATGATCATGGAGGATGAATCATGGCATCTCATCCAATCTATTCCTCGTGTTACCGGATTCATCGGTGGCAAAAACCGCCCGACTCCAATGCGCGACAGCGAAGCAGCCAAAATCCTGAGCCTGATGGAAGACCGTCAGGAACAGCCGAGACCCAAGTTCAACTTTGATCGTGGCGATGAAGTCAGGGTCATTGATGGACCGTTCAGCGGTTTCAACGGCGTTGTAGAAGATGTTAACTACGACAAAGGCAAGCTTCGGGTGTCAGTCTCCATTTTCGGCCGCCAGACCCCGGTGGAACTTGACTTCGTTCAGGTAACCAAAGGGTAGTCCTGACCGCACTGCTGCATATTCATTTCCGACAGTGAGTACCCTCACTGGAATTTAATATAGGACATAAAGCGATGGCCAAGAAAGAAATAGGCAAAATCAAGCTTCAGATACCTGCTGGCTCTGCAAACCCGTCCCCACCGGTCGGTCCTGCACTCGGTCAGCACGGTGTAAATATAATGGAATTCTGCAAGGCGTTCAACGCCAAGACGCAGGATCAGAAGGGCATGATCATTCCGGTGATCATCACTGTCTACCAAGACAGGTCCTTTTCCTTCATTACCAAGACTCCGCCGGCATCCACCCTCCTGCTCAAGGCTGCAAAGCTGCAGAAAGGTTCCGGCGAGCCTAACAAGAACAAGGTCGGTAAAGTAACCAAAGCTCAGGTTAAAGAAATTGCTGAGCTTAAAGCTCCCGACCTGACCGCTGCCGATACTGAAGCTGCCATGAAATCCATCATGGGAACAGCCCGCAGTATGGGCATTGAAGTCACAGAATAGGTAAGGGGAATAGATCATGCCTAAGCACGGAAAAAAATACAGAAAAGCAACAGAAGGTACCGAACAGATCGGTCTGACCGTTGAACAGGCGGTAGCTTCTGCTGTAGAAAAGGCATATGCCAAGTTCGACGAGACTGTTGATGTTGCCATCAACCTCGGCGTAGACCCCAAATACTCCGACCAGATGATCCGTGGTGCAGTAACCCTGCCCAACGGTCTTGGTAAGGAAATTCGCGTAGCTTGCTTCGTGAGCGGGGAAAAAGAAGCGGAAGCCAAGGAAGCCGGCGCTGACTTTGTCGGTGGCGATGACCTGGTTGCCAAAGTTAAGGACGGATGGCTCGATTTCGATAAAGCTATCGCAACTCCTGACATGATGGCTAAAGTCGGTCAGATTGGTCGTGTGCTCGGACCTCGTGGTCTGATGCCTAACGCTAAGACCGGCACCGTTACTTTTGACGTGGCTTCTGCCGTTAAAGAAGTAAAAGCTGGACGCGTAGAATTCAAGGTCGACAAGGCCGGTGTTCTGCATGCGCCCATCGGTAAGGTTTCTTTCGGAGCTGAAAAGCTTCTCGAAAACCTTAAATCTCTGCTGGAAACAGTGAACAAACTTAAACCTTCTTCCGCAAAAGGTACCTACATGAAGGCTGTTGCCGTAGCTACCACCATGGGACCCGGTTTTAAGATTGATCCTCTGGCAGCGAGAAAATACTCAGAGTCCTAAAAACATCATAGGCCGCCCGCAAGGGCGGCTCTTGATGTAATAAATACACGGGAAGTTTAGTCGAAGACGGCAGGGGGGATGGTCCCTTAATAACCTGCTTAGACAACACTTTGACTTGCTTTCCGGGTCAAATCATTAGGAGTGTTAAGGTGAACAGGCAAGAAAAAGCCCAGATTATTGAGCAGCTTAAAGAAAAAGCTGAAAGGGCGAGTATTGCCATCGTTACCGACTTCAAAGGCCTTGGTGTGGAAGAGTTTACTCAGCTCCGCGCTAACCTGCGTAATGTCGGTGTCGATTGCCAGGTCGTCAAGAACACTCTGGCCCGGTTGGCTTTCACTGGTACTGATCATGAAGTACTGGCTGACAAATTCAAGGAAAACTGCGCTATCGTAATTGGATATGATGATCCTGTTGCAGCAGCAAAAGCAGTTGCTGATTTCGCTAAAGAAAGCAAGACTTTCGACATGCGTTTCGCATCCCTTGAGGGCAAATATCTTGACGAAGATGGCGTGAAGGCGCTTTCCAAGCTTCCAAGCAAGGAAGAGCTCCTCGGCAAAGCTCTGGGTACAATGAATGCTGTACCCACCAACTTTGTGAGCTTGCTCGCAAACGTACCCCGTGGCTTCCTCAACGTTCTGACTGCATTGAAAGATCAGAAAGAAGCTGCATAACAGCCTAGTCAAGGCAATTCAAAGTTAATTCCCAGGAGGAAATTTCCATGGCAGATATCACCAAAGATCAGGTAGTTGAGTTTATTTCCAACATGACCGTTCTCGAACTCTCCGAGTTCATCACCGAACTGGAAGAAAAATTCGGCGTTTCCGCTGCAGCTCCCGTAGCAGCAGTAGCAGCTATGCCCGGCGCAGCAGGCGGCGAAGCTGCCGGTGGCGAAGAGCAGACTGAATTTGACGTAATCCTGAAGTCCGCTGGCGGCAACAAGATTGCAGTTATCAAAGCTGTTCGCGCTCTGACCGGTCTTGGCCTCAAAGAAGCTAAGGCTAAAGTTGACGAAGCTCCCGCAGCTATCAAAGAAGGCGTAGAAAAAGCAGAAGCTGAAGAAGCTCTTAAGCAGCTTGAAGAAGCCGGTGCTGAAGCCGAAATGAAGTAATTCCAGCGAATTTATCGCTAATGCAAGAGGAGCGCAAACCCCTGTAAAACGGGGTTGCGCTCTTCTCGCTGTTAAAAAGATTGACAAAATTGCCTGATCAATTATTTTGGTAGGATTCGGAAAAGGCGCAGCCGGATCTTTTAGCGCGATCAAAATAAACCCTATAAAAATTTCTTTTCAGGCATGTTGTTCTGCCGCCTACGTTTATCTTGCACTTTTTGACTTGTAACTGACTATTTATTGGTTGATGTTCGTCAAATTGCTTCATTCCAACCCTAACCTTCTCACTTGATTGAGGATACGATGGGTCAGCTCAGAAAAATATTTGGAAAGATCAAAGTCACTCTGCCGATTCCCCACCTGCTCGAACTGCAGGTGGATTCCTTCAAAAAATTCCTTCAGGAAGGCGTAGCCCCCGCAAGCCGGGCGGACGTTGGCCTTGAAGGGGTTTTTCGTTCGGTTTTTCCGATTGAGGATTTCAACAAAACTGCTAGCCTCGAATATGTCAGCTACGACATCGGCGAGCCTAAATACGATATGGACGAGTGTATCTCCAAGGGGCTTACTTATGAAGCTCCTATCCGTATCAAGGTTCGTTTGGTAGTCTTTGACGTTGATGAAGAGACTGAAAGCAGAACTATCCGCGACATTAAAGAGCAGGATATCTACTTCGGAACCGTGCCGCTCATGAGTGAGCAGGGGACTTTCATTATAAATGGTACTGAACGCGTTATCGTTAACCAGCTTCAGCGTTCCCCCGGTATTATCTTCGAACACGATTCCGGTAAAACTCATACCAGCCGTAAGGTTCTTTACAGTTGCCGCATTATTCCTATGCGCGGTTCTTGGCTGGATTTTGACTTCGACCACAAAGACATTCTTTATGTGCGTATCGACCGTCGCCGCAAAATGCCTGCGACTGTTCTGCTCAAGGCCATGGGCCTCTCCAAGCAGGATATTCTCGACTACTACTATGATGTGGAAGAGTACCAGATCGATCGTCACATTGTGCGTCGCAAAGTCGTTGAAAATCAGTACCGCAAAGAAAACGCATGGGTTGATCTCTGCCTTGAAGACGGCAAAGTTATTGTTGCCCGTGATAAACAGATCACTAAGTTCGGCTGGAAAAAGCTTGTACGTGGCGGTGTAGAATATATTGAAGTAGATCCTAAGTCTCTCGTAGGCCAGTTTGCTTTCAATGATATTACTGACCCCGACACAGGTGAAGTTATTGCTGAAGCCGCTGACGAGATCACTGAAGAGATCTTTGAACGTATTCAGGAAGTTGGCCTCAAAGATGTCAAGGTCCTGCATACTCAGGGTGCTGACGTTTCTTCCGCACTGCGCGATTCTATGATGCTGGACAAAACAACTGATGTTGAGTCCGCACAGATTGAAATTTACCGCAGATTGCGCCCGAGCTCTCCGCCTACCGCTGAGATTGCTGCGAACTTCTTTGAAAACCTGTTCCGCAGCTCTGATTACTATGATCTCTCCAGCGTTGGTCGTTATAAGCTGAACGCACGTCTCAACATCGAGACTCCCCTTGAACTGCGCACCCTGACCAATGAGGATATCCTCACCGCGGTTAAGGTTCTTTGCAAACTCAAGGATAGCCACGGTCCCGCTGACGATATCGATAACCTCGGTAACAGACGTGTCCGTCCGGTTGGTGAACTGGTTGAAAACCAGTACCGCATCGGTCTTGTTCGCATGGAAAGAGCCATCAAGGAGCGCATGAGCCTCCAGGAAGTGGCGACCCTCATGCCTCATGACCTGATCAACCCCAAACCGGTTGCTGCAGTACTTAAGGAATTCTTTGGTACTTCTCAGCTTTCTCAGTTCATGGACCAGACCAACCCGCTTTCTGAAGTTACCCACAAGCGCAGACTTTCCGCGCTGGGACCCGGTGGTCTGACTCGTGAGCGTGCAGGCTTCGAAGTTCGAGATGTTCACGTTTCTCATTACGGACGTATTTGTCCTATTGAAACTCCTGAAGGTCCGAACATCGGTCTTATTGTTTCTCTGACAACTTACTCTAAGGTCAACGATTTCGGTTTCATTGAAAGTCCTTACCGGACAATCAAAGACTCCACCATGACCGACGAGATTTTATATTATGATGCTACTCGCGAAGTAGGACATGTAGTCGCACAGGCTAACGCTCCCATTGACGAAAAAGGATCATTTACCAACCCGCTGGTAACCTGTCGTCTTAACGGTGATGTATCAATGCACCCCCGTGAAGATGCAACACTCATGGACATCAGCCCCAGTCAGACAGTTTCTGTTTCTGCTGCGCTGATTCCTTTCCTGGAGCATGATGATGCGAACCGCGCACTCATGGGTTCCAACATGCAGCGTCAGGCTGTTCCGTTGCTGAAAACTTCCCAGCCTCTGGTTGGTACCGGCATGGAAGCAAACGTTGCACAGGACTCCGGTAGTTGTGTTCTCGCTGAGAACGACGGTGTTATCGACTACGTTGATGCTGAGCGTCTCGTTGTTCGTTACGATGACGGTGTTTATCCTGATACCGGCGGTGTAAAGCACTACGAACTCCAGAAGTGGCACAAATCAAACCAGAACTCCTGCTACGGTCAGCGTCCTCGTCTGCCTATCGGAACTCCTGTCAAGAAAGGCGATGTCCTCGCTGACGGTCCCGGTATCAAAGACGGTGAGCTCGCTCTTGGTAAGAACTTGCTCGTAGCTTTTATGCCCTGGTGCGGATATAACTTTGAGGACTCCATCCTCATTTCCGAGCGTGTTGTTAAGGAAGATGTGTTCACCTCAGTTCATATTGAGGAATTCGAACTTGTCGCTCGTGACACCAAGCTTGGACCCGAAGAAGTTACCCGCGATATTCCCAACGTGAGTGAAGAAATGCTTCGCAACCTCGACGAATGCGGTATTATTCGTCTTGGCGCTCGCATCGCTCCTGACGATATTCTCGTCGGTAAGATCACTCCTAAAGGTGAAACCCAGCTTACTCCCGAAGAAAAATTGCTCCGTGCAATCTTCGGTGATAAAGCACGCGATGTGAAAAACACATCCCTCAAGGTTCCGCCGGGAATTGAAGGTACCGTAGTCGACGTTAAGGTCTTCAACCGCCGTTCCGGTGAGAAAGACGACCGTACCCGCAATATTGAGGATTTCGAGCTTGCTAAACATGATATGAAAGAAAGCAAGCACATCGAGTCCCTGACCAACAAAACCCGCGTCAAAATCGCGGATGTGGTCGCTAACAAGCAGATCGCCCAGACCCTCATGGGTCGCAAGAAGGGTGAGGTACTTGCTGAAGCAGGACACATCATCACTGATGAAATCCTTGCAGAAGTACCCCTTAAGAAGTTGGGCGGACTCTTTGCAGATAAAGAAACCAACGAAGCAGTCAAACAGCTGCTCGCTGAATACGACAAGCAGATTCGCATCATCAAAGGCATTTATGATGTGAAACGCGAAAAAGTTACCGAAGGTGATGATTTGCCTCCGGGCGTAATCAAGATGGTCAAAGTCTACATCGCTGTTAAGCGTAAGCTTAGCGTAGGTGACAAAATGGCCGGTCGTCACGGTAACAAGGGTGTTGTCTCCAACATTCTGCCTGAACAGGATATGCCGTTCTTCGACAACGGTACCCCTATGGACATCGTACTGAACCCGCTTGGTGTTCCTTCACGTATGAACATCGGTCAGATCATGGAAACTCACCTTGGTTGGGCAGCTCTTGCTCTCGGTCAGAAGTTCGCAGCAATGCTTGATACCGGTGAAGCCCTCGGCGTTATCCGTCAGGAAATTAAAGATACCTTCGAATCTGAAGATGTCTACGAACTGATTGATTCACTGGATGATGAAGAATTCAGACTGGCAGTCAACAAAGCCCGTGAGGGTATTGTCACCAAAACCCCAGTCTTCGACGGTGCGACTGAAGAAGAAATCTGGGATCTGGTTGGCAAGACCGGAATCGGGGATGACGGTAAAGTTACCCTTTACGACGGACGTACCGGTGATCCTTTCCACAACCGTGTAACCGTCGGTGTAATGTACATCCTCAAGCTGCATCACCTTGTTGATGAAAAGATTCACGCTCGCTCCACCGGTCCTTACTCGCTGGTTACCCAGCAGCCTCTCGGCGGTAAGGCTCAGTTTGGTGGTCAGCGTCTCGGTGAGATGGAAGTATGGGCTCTTGAAGCATACGGCGCAGCCTACCTGCTTCAGGAATTCCTGACCGTCAAATCAGATGACGTTACCGGTCGTGTTAAGATGTACGAAAAGATCGTCAAGGGAGATAACTTCCTTGAAGCCGGCCTGCCTGAATCCTTTAACGTTCTGGTCAAGGAACTTATGTCCCTCGGCCTTGATGTTAACCTGCTTCAGGATGAAGTCGAAGAGACTGCCGACAAGAAATAATGAACGCGGGGGCCCACGAGGCCCCCGCGATGAAATAAACCTTTTCATGTAAGGGGTATATTAATGAGTCTGGACGAACTGTTCACTATGCGTAGAACATCCGGTGCAGGCCTCGCAGGGCGCGGCCTCAAAGGTATTCAGATTTCCATTGCTTCTCCCGAAAAGATCCGCGAGTGGTCTTTCGGTGAAGTTAAGAAGCCCGAGACCATCAACTACAGGACTTTCAAGCCGGAAAGAGATGGTCTTTTCTGCGCTAAAATTTTCGGACCCGTAAAAGACTACGAGTGTAACTGCGGTAAGTACAAGCGCATGAAACACCGCGGCATCGTATGTGAAAAATGCGGTGTTGAAGTTATCGCTTCCAAAGTCAGACGTGAACGCATGGGCCACATTGAGCTTGCAGCTCCTGTTGCCCATATCTGGTTTTTGAAAACCCTTCCTTCCAAAATCGGCACACTGCTTGATATCACTATGGCCGATCTTGAGAAGGTTCTGTACTTTGATTCATATATCGTTCTTGATCCGGGTGAAACCCCGCTCAAGCAGTATCAGATCATCTCTGAAGATCAGTATTTTCAGGTAATCGACCACTATGGCGAAGAAGCCATTGAAGTGGGTATGGGCGCTGAGACCATCAAAGGTCTTCTGGCTCAGATCGATATGCCCGCACTCAGGCATGAACTCCGCGAAGAGTCCCTGACCACCCGCAGCCAGACCAAAAAGAAAAAGCTGACCAAGCGTCTTAAGATCGTTGAAGCTTTTCTCGAGTCCGGTAATGACTGCCAGTGGATGATCATGGATGTAATTCCGGTCATTCCTCCCGAGCTGCGTCCTCTGGTTCCTCTTGATGGCGGACGTTTTGCAACTTCCGATCTTAACGACCTCTACCGTCGCGTCATTAACAGGAACAACCGTCTGAAGCGCCTTATTGAACTTGGTGCTCCTGACATTATTATCCGCAACGAAAAGCGCATGCTGCAGGAATCCGTTGACGCATTGTTCGACAACGGTCGCCGCGGTCGCGCAATTACCGGTACCAACGGCCGTCCCCTGAAATCCCTTTCCGACATGATTAAGGGTAAGCAGGGTCGTTTCCGTCAGAACCTGCTCGGTAAACGTGTTGACTACTCCGGTCGTTCCGTAATTGTTGTGGGTCCCAAGCTGAAACTTCACCAGTGCGGTCTTCCCAAGAAGATGGCTCTGGAGCTGTTTAAGCCTTTTATTTATGCAGAACTTGAGCGCCGTGAAATCGCAACAACCATCAAAAGCGCTAAGAAGATGGTTGAACGTGAAGACCTCGTCGTATGGGATATCCTCGATGACGTAGTTCGCGAATACCCGATCATGCTCAACCGTGCACCGACCCTTCACCGTCTTGGTATCCAGTCCTTTGAACCGTCTCTGGTTGAAGGTAAGGCTATCCAGCTGCATCCGCTTGTATGTTCTGCATACAACGCTGACTTTGACGGTGACCAGATGGCTGTTCACGTACCTCTTTCTGTTGAAGCACAGATTGAGTGTCGTGTTCTGATGATGTCTTCCAACAACATCCTGTCCCCTGCTAACGGACAGCCCATCATCAACCCCTCTCAGGATATCGTTCTCGGTCTTTACTATCTGACTGTTGAACGTTCTTTCTCTAAAGGGGAAGGCATGATCTTCACCGCTCCGTGGGAAGTTATTGCCGCTCTGGACGCTAAAGTGGTCAGCATGCATGCCCGTATCAAGGTTCGCATTGAAGGCGAACTGGTAGAAACCACTCCCGGACGTATTCTTGTGGGTGAGCTTCTTCCTGAAGGCATGGGCTTCGAGTTCGCAAACGTGGTCATGACCAAGAAAAACATCGCCAAGCTCGTTTCCAGCGCTTACCGCTCTGCAGGCAGCAAGGCTACAGTTATTCTTTGTGACCGCCTTAAAGACCTCGGTTACGAGCACGCAACCCGTGCAGCTGTTACCATCGGTGTTAAAGACCTGACCATTCCTGCTGCTAAGGCTGGATTGCTTGATACTGCATACGCAGAGGTTGAAAACATTGAAGCACAGTACCGTGAAGGTATCATCACCCGTACTGAAAAGTACAACAAGGTTGTCGACGTTTGGACCAAAGTAACCAACGACGTATCAGCCGAAATGACCAACGAGATGTCTACTGACATCATGGTCGACCCCAAGACCGGTAAGCAGGAAACCAACTCCTCCTTCAACCCGGTCTTCATGATGGCTCACTCCGGTGCTCGTGGTAACCAGGACCAGATGCGTCAGCTCGCTGGTATGCG
The DNA here is from genome assembly GCF_000023445.1 of Maridesulfovibrio salexigens DSM 2638. Taxonomy (GTDB): domain Bacteria; phylum Desulfobacterota; class Desulfovibrionia; order Desulfovibrionales; family Desulfovibrionaceae; genus Maridesulfovibrio; species Maridesulfovibrio salexigens. The sequence goes on from NC_012881.1 coordinate 1,314,416, forward strand.
TGGTCTGATGGCGAAACCTTCCGGTGAAATTATCGAAACTCCGATTACTTCATCTTTCCGTGAAGGTCTCTCCGTTCTTCAGTACTTTATTTCTACTCACGGTGCTCGTAAAGGTCTCGCGGATACTGCGCTGAAAACAGCGAACTCCGGTTACCTGACCCGTCGACTTGTTGACGTTGTTCAGGATGTAACCATTGCCGAACACGATTGCCGCACAGTTGATGGCCTTGAGTTGACCCACTACATCAAAGGTGGCGAAATCAAGGAAAGACTGTCCGAAAAAGTTCTCGGCCGTGTGACCATTTATGATGTAGTTAAGGAAGATACCGGTGAGATCCTCGTTCCTGCTGATTCTCTTATCGATGAAGCAGCTGCGAAGATTATTGATGAAAACGGTATCAACTCCATGACTGTTCGTTCTCCGTTGACCTGTCGTGCTAAGCACGGTATCTGCGCTATGTGTTATGGTCGTGACCTTGCAAGAGGACACGTTGTAAACGTAGGTGAAACCGTAGGTATCATCGCAGCACAGTCCATCGGTGAACCGGGAACACAGCTGACAATGCGTACCTTCCACATTGGTGGTACCGCATCCCGTGAAATTCAGCAGTCTTCTTTTGAAGCACAGCATAACGGTTCCGTTGTTCTGAACCGTATGCGCTCCGTCCGTAACGCTGATGGCCATCAGATGGTACTCGGTAAGAGTTGCCAGATTGGTATCGTGGACGAGCAGGGCAGAGAACGTGAAAAATACGTTCTGCCTCTTGGTGCTAAACTTTTTGTTGAGGAAGGGCAGCAGATCACACAAGGAACCATGCTGGCCGAGTGGGATCCGCTTGCAGAACCTTTCATCACAGAAGTAACAGGTACTGTTAAGTTTACCGACCTTGTTGAAGGTAAAACTTTCCAGGAACGTGTTGACGAAGCCACAGGACAGGCTACCTACACAATCCAGGAATACCGTACCACAAACTTTAAACCTTCAATGTCCATCTGCGGCGAAGACGGAGAACCTCTGACTCGCCCCGGATCCACACTGAAAGCGGTTTACCCGCTGCCGGTTGGCGCGATTTTGATGGTTAAAGACGGTAATGTCGTCAATGCTGGTGAGATTATCGCTCGTAAGCTTCGCGAAACTTCTAAGACCAAAGACATCGTTGGTGGTCTTCCCCGAGTTGCGGAGCTGTTCGAAGTGCGTAAACCAAAGGAACTTGGAATCATTTCGGAGATTGATGGTGTGGTCTCCTATGGACCTGAATCCAAAGGCAAGCGCAAAATTGTTGTTACCCCTGAAGTAGGTGAAACCAAAGAATACCTCGTGCCCAAAGGCCGTCATATCACTGCGCAGGAAGGCGACTTCGTAGAAGCCGGTGACCTGATGACAGAAGGTCTGCCCGAACTGCACGATATCCTCAAAGTAAAAGGCGAGAAATACCTCGCACGTTTCCTTGTTGAGGAAATTCAGGACGTTTACCGTTTCCAGGGTGTTGGAATTAACGATAAGCACATCGAAGTTATTGTCCGCCAGATGCTCAAGAAGGTCAGCATCGTTGATCCCGGTGAGACCCATTTTCTTGTGGGCGAACAGGTGGACAAGCAGCGCTTCATGGAAACCAACCAGGATGCTGTCGCTAATGGACTTAAGCCTGCTACCGCTCAGACTCATGTTCTCGGTATTACCCAGGCTTCACTTTCAACCGCCTCCTTTATTTCCGCGGCTTCATTCCAGGAGACTACCAAGGTTCTTACCGAGTCTTCTCTCTGCGGCAAAAAGGACTACCTGCGCGGCTTGAAAGAAAACGTCATCGTTGGTCGACTGATTCCGGCTGGTACCGGTTTCCGTAAGTATGCACGTACGGATATTATCGTACCTGATCAGCCCGAACGTGCAGATAAGTTCCTCGAGGAACTGGAAGAAGAACCGCTGCTCGTTAACGAAAGATAGTGCCGGCGCCAGTACGCAGTACCGGTCCGAAGAGCAGGTGGTTGCAGCCTGACTTGAGTGACAACGGAGCAAATATTTCACAATTTGTCTTGACAAATTGTGAAATATTAGTCTAACTGCGTCGGTCTTTGTAATTAAACTTAATTTGGAGGGTTCATGCCAACCATCAATCAGCTTATAAGAAAAGGGCGTGAAAAGCAGCTCAAGCGTAAGAAGACTCCTGCGCTTCAGGCCTGCCCCCAGCGCCGTGGCGTATGCACTCGCGTGTACACCACCACCCCTAAGAAGCCTAACTCCGCACTGCGTAAGGTCGCTCGTGTGCGTCTGACTAATGCCATCGAAGTTACTGCATACATCGGTGGTGAAGGTCATAACCTTCAGGAACACTCCGTGGTACTCATCCGTGGTGGTCGTGTAAAAGACTTACCTGGTGTTCGTTACCACATCGTTCGCGGCTCCCTCGACACCGCTGGTGTTGCAGATCGTCGTCAGGGTCGTTCCAAGTACGGCGCAAAGCGTCCTAAATAGCATTAAATTCCAAGGAGTATACCAATATGCCTCGTAAAGGTCCGGTACCCAAAAGACAAATTCTTCCCGATCCGGTATACGGTTCTCAGCTCGCTACCAAGTTCATGAACAGACTCATGTACGATGGTAAGAAGAGTGTGTCTGAAAATATATTCTATCAAGCTCTTGAATTCCTCGGTGACAAAACCCAGGAAGATCCTATCAAGGCTTTTGAAAAGGCAGTGGAAAACGTTAAGCCTCACGTGGAAGTTAAGTCCCGCCGTGTTGGTGGTGCTACTTACCAGGTCCCTGTTGAAGTTCGTCCCGATCGTCAGGTTTCCCTGGCTATCAGATGGCTGATCAACTTTGCTCGCTCCAGAGGCGAGAAGGGCATGGTTGCACGTCTTAGCGGTGAGTTCCTCGATGCTTACAACAAGCGTGGCGGAGCAGTGAAGAAAAAGGAAGACACCCATCGTATGGCCGAAGCCAACAAGGCTTTTGCTCACTACCGTTGGTAATCGGAGTACAAAGTGGCTAGAAAGGTTGCTAGAGATAAACAGCGTAACATTGGTATTATGGCCCACATTGATGCGGGTAAGACTACCACTACTGAGCGCATTCTTTTCTATACTGGTGTTTCTCATAAAATCGGTGAAGTTCATGATGGCGAAGCTACCATGGACTGGATGGTCCAGGAACAGGAACGCGGCATTACCATTACCAGTGCTGCTACCACCTGTATGTGGAAAGATCACCGCATTAACATTATTGATACTCCCGGTCACGTTGACTTCACCATGGAAGTTGAGCGTGCACTGCGCGTACTTGACGGCGCAGTAGCCGTTTTCGACGCAGTAGCCGGTGTTGAGCCTCAGTCTGAAACCGTATGGCGTCAGGCTGACAGATATAAAGTTCCCCGTATGGCTTTCGTTAACAAGATGGACCGTATCGGAGCAGACTTCTTCCGCTGTGTAGAAATGCTCAAGGACCGTCTTGGCGCTAAAGCTGTTCCTCTTCAGATTCCTATCGGAGCTGAAGACGAATATCAGGGTGCAGTTGACCTTATCACTGGTAAGGCTTTTATCTACACCGACGACATGGGTAAGGACTACTCTGTAGAGGAAATCCCTGCTGATCTGATGGACCAGTACGAAGCCATGCGCCTCGAACTGATCGAAGCTATCGCAGAAGAAGACGAAGAACTCCTCGATAAGTACCTCGGTGGTGAAGAACTTTCCCCCGAAGAAATCATCAAGGGTATCCGCGCAGCTACCATCAACCTGACCATCTGCCCCGTTCTTTGCGGTACCGCATTCAAGAACAAAGGTGTTCAGCCCCTGCTTGACGCTGTTGTAGACTATCTTCCTTCTCCCATGGATATCGCTGCTATCGTTGGTACCGAACCCGGCACTGACAAGCAGATCGAGTGTCCCTGTGACGACAATCTGCCTCTCGCAGCTCTGTCTTTCAAGCTCATGACCGACCCCTTCGTTGGTCACCTTACCTTCCTGCGCCTGTACTCCGGTAAAATTGAATCCGGTGCTACTTTCATCAACGGCGCAACCGGTAAAAAAGAGCGTATCGGTCGTCTGCTGAAGATGCACGCTAACAAACGTGAAGAAATCAAGGAAGCATACGCTGGTGACATCGTTGCAGCTGTTGGTCTTAAGAACATGGCTACCGGTGACACCCTCTGCGAACAGAAGAACGCAGTTGTTCTTGAATCTCTCGATATTCCCGAACCTGTTATCGAAGTAGCAATCGAACCCAAGACCAAAGCTGACCGCGATCTGCTCAGCCAGGGCCTTGCTAAGCTTGCTAAAGAAGATCCCTCTTTCCGCGTTAAAGGTGACGAGGAAACTGGCCAGACTTTGATCTCCGGTATGGGTGAACTCCATCTCGAAGTTATTGTTGACCGCCTTCTGCGCGAGTTCAACGTTAACGCGAATGTTGGTGCTCCTCGTGTTGCTTACCGTGAAACCATCACCAAAGCTGTTGAGTCTGATCTCAAATACGCTAAGCAGTCTGGTGGTCGCGGTCAGTATGGTCACGTTGTCGTTACCATCGAGCCCAACAAAGAAAGCGAATACGAATTCAAAGACGAAATTAAGGGCGGCGTAATTCCCAAGGAATACATTCCCGCAGTTGACCGTGGTATCCACGATGCAATGAAGAATGGTGTTATCGCCGGCTTCCCGCTCGTAGACATCAAGGCAACCCTGACCTTCGGTTCCTACCATGATGTTGACTCCTCTGAGCAGGCATTCTACATCGCTGGTTCTATGGCACTGAAGGATGCGGTTAAGAAAGCTGCTCCCCAGTTGCTGGAGCCCATCATGGCTGTTGAAGTTGTTACTCCTGAAGAGTACCTCGGCGACGTCATGGGTGACCTTAACGGTCGCCGTGGCCGTATCGGCAGCATGGATTCCCGCGCTAACGCACAGGTTATCAAGTGTGACGTTCCCTTGAGCGAAATGTTCGGTTACGCAACCGACCTCCGCTCCAAGACTCAGGGACGTGCTACTTTCACCATGCAGTTCGACCATTACGAGCCTGTTCCCGCTTCTATCGCTGAAGAGCTGATCAATAAAAATTAATTTAAATTTAATTTTTATCTGAAATACGCTTGACAGCAACGCTGAAAAAGCACTATACCTCCCGGACCCATAGAGTTCGGGAGGTTCTTTTTTACGGGAACCACCCCGTGAAACCACAGAGATAGGGTATAAGGTCCGGCATGCTGACTGGACGACCATACCAGGCCAGGAAGGACTCACCTCACGATCCTTCTTACCGTTGCACGTAAAAGGCCGTCTCTGAATTCATTTAGGAGAAATTAACATGGTTTCTATGACTAGTGATCGTATTAGGATCAAGCTCAAGGCATACGACTATCGTATCCTTGATAAAGCAGTTACCGAGATTGTGGATACTGCCCGCAATACCGGCGCTGCTATCGCAGGACCCATCCCGCTGCCCACACAGATCAGCCGTACTACCATTCAGCGTTCTGTGCACGTAGACAAAAAGTCTCGTGAGCAGTTTGAGATGAGAATCCACAAGCGTCTGCTTGACATTCTTGAACCCACCCAGCAGACCGTTGACGCACTCGGCAAGCTCAGCCTGCCCGCTGGTGTTGACGTTGAAATCAAGCTGTAAGGGAGGGCTTCAACATGGCAAAAACTATCGGTTTACTCGGTAAAAAACTGGGCATGACCCGCGTCTTCGCTGACGATGGTTCTGTTGTGCCCGTCACTGTTCTCGAAGTAGGTCCTTGTCCTGTTATGCAGGTTAAGACCGAAGAGAAGGAAGGCTACAACGCCATCCAGATCGGCTACGACGCTCTTCCCGAGCGCAAGGTTAACAAGCCCGCGAAAGGTCATCAGGAAAAAGCTGGAAAAGGCTACTTCCGTCACCTTCGTGAGTTCCCCCTTGAGTCTGTAGCTGACTACGAACTGGGCCAGGAAATCTCCGTGGACATCTTTGCCGCAGGTGAAAAGGTAAAAGTTACCGGCACCTCCAAGGGTAAAGGTTTCCAGGGTGTAATGAAGCGCTGGAACTTTGCTGGTTCCCGTGCATCTCACGGTGCTGAAAAGGTACACCGTTCTCCTGGTTCCATCGGCCACGCTACTTTCCCTGGCAAAGTATTCAAAGGCAAAAAAATGCCCGGTCAGATGGGTAACGAGCGCGTTACTGTTTCCAACATTGAAATCGTAGACGTTCGTGCAGACGAAAACGTTCTCGTGGTAAAGGGACAGGTTCCCGGTCCTAAGAACGGTCTCGTTATGATCCGCAAGACCAGCTAGAGGAATAAAAAAATGGCTACCATTACTATATATGATCAAACTAAAAAGGAAGTCGGGAGCATGGATCTTGCTCCGGAAGTTTTCGAAGTTCCGGTCAAGCCTGAAATCCTGCATCTCGTAGTACGTTCCCAGCTTGCAGCCAAACGCCAGGGTACTCATGCCACTAAAACTCGTGGTATGAAACGCGGCGGTGGCGCAAAGCCTTGGCGCCAGAAAGGCACCGGTCGTGCTCGTGCAGGTTCCACACGTTCACCCCTGTGGCGTGGTGGTGGAACCACTTTTGGTCCCCAGCCCCGCGACTACTCCTTCAAGGTTAATAAAAAGGTCCGCCGTCTTGCTCTCAAGATGGCTCTCACTTCCAGACTCAGCGAAGAAAAGATGATGGTTGTGAAGAACATCGACCTTCCCGAAATCAAGACTAAGCTCTTCGTTGAAGTTGCTGAAGCTCTGGGTCTCGAAAAAGCCTTGGTCGTTGTTAAGGACGCAGATAACAAACTCCTCCTTTCTGCGAGGAACATCCCCGGCATTAAGCTTATCACTGCCGATCAGCTGAATGTTTATGACATTCTGAAAGCTCGTCAGCTGGTAATGCTTGAGAACGCAGCACAGGATCTGCAGGAGAGGTTAAAATAGTCATGGACTATACTCAGATTCTTATCAAACCGGTAATATCGGAAAAGGCTACTGACATTAAGGAAGCAGCCAATCAGGTTGCCTTCTACGTGCTGCCTTCTGCCAATAAGACTGAAGTCAAAAAAGCAGTTGAATCTGCTTTTGACGTAAAGGTTGATTCCGTACGTATCGTACGTAAAAGACCCGGTCTTCGCAGAAAGTTCGGCCGTGTTGTCGGCAAATTGTCCGGCTACAAGAAAGCTTACGTAAAGCTTTCCGAAGGCGAAAAAATCGAATTCTTCGAAGGAGTTTAAGAGATGGCTACTCGTAAACTGAAGCCGACCTCCCCGGGTCGCCGGTTCCAGACTATCTCCACCTTTGAGGAGATTACCAAGTCTACTCCGGAAAAGTCCCTTACCAAGGGTCTGACCAAGAAGGCCGGTAGAAACAATAACGGACGGGTTACTTCCCGTCGTCGTGGCGGTGGCGTTAAACGTCTTTACCGTATCATCGACTTCAAACGTAACAAAGTAGAAGTACCCGCGACTGTTGCTTCAATCGAATATGATCCCAACAGATCCGCACGCATCGCTCTGCTGCACTACGCAGACGGTGAAAAGCGCTACATCCTTTGTCCTGTTGGACTGAATAAGGGTGATAAGATTCTCGCTGGTGAGAAAGCCGACATCAAACCCGGTAACGCTCTCCTTCTGAAGAATATCCCTGTTGGTACTATCGTTCACAATATCGAATTGTATCCCGGCAAAGGTGGCCAGTTCTGCCGCGCTGCCGGTACCTACGCACAGCTCATCGCGAAAGAAGGCAAATATGCTCTTCTGCGCATGCCTTCCGGTGAAGTCCGCAAGGTGCTCGCTACCTGCTGCGCAACCGTAGGTCAGGTTGGTAACATCCACCACGAAAACATTACCCTCGGTAAAGCCGGCCGTAACCGCTGGCTGGGTCGCAGACCTAAAGTTCGTGGTGTTGCCATGAACCCGATCGATCACCCCCTCGGTGGTGGTGAAGGTCGCAGTTCCGGTGGTAGACACCCCGTTTCTCCTTGGGGTATGCCTGCTAAGGGATACAAGACCCGCAGTAAGAAGAAACCTTCTTCCAAGCTCATCGTTAAACGCCGCGGGCAGAGGTAGGAGACTGTAATGCCAAGATCACTGAAAAAAGGCCCGTTTATTGACGATCATCTGCTTAAAAAGGTCGTAAAAGCTCAGGAATCAGGTGACCGCAAGGTTATCCAGACCTGGTCCCGTCGCTCCACTATCATTCCCGAAATGGTAGGTTTGACCTTCGCAGTACATAATGGCCGTAAGTTTATTCCTGTATTCGTGACCGAAAACATGGTAGGACACAAGCTGGGCGAATTTTCTCCCACCCGTACCTACTACGGCCACGCTGCAGATAAGAAAAGCAAGGCCAAACGCTAGAAGGTGTTGAGCAATGGAAGCAAGAGCTATTGCAAAATATATGCGCATTTCTCCTAGGAAAGTGCGCTTGGTAGCGGAAAACATCAAGGGAAAGCCGGTTGAGGAAGCCCTCAACATCCTGAAGTTCACTCCCAAAAAGGGTGCTGAAATGCTCAGTAAAGTGCTTTACTCTGCAGTGGCTAACGCCGAGCAGATTCCCGGAGTGGATGTTGACTCTCTCTGCGTAGACATCGTCAAAGTTGACGAAGGTCCTACCTGGAAGAGAATTCAGCCCAGGGCTATGGGTCGTGCGTATCGCATTCGCAAGCGCACCAGCCATATAACCGTCGTAGTAAAAGAAATGTAGGGTAGTGTCATGGGTCAGAAAGTACATCCATACGGCTTCAGACTTGGATACACCAAGAACTGGCTTTCCAGATGGTTCTCCAGTAAGGACTATCCCGCTTTCGTCTACGAAGACGACAGCATTCGTAAATATGTAAAAGAGAAGATCTTCCACGCAGGCGTCTCCAAAATTGAGATTGAGCGTGCTGGCGGCAAAATCCGTCTGATCATCCACACTGCACGTCCCGGTATCATCATCGGTCGTAAAGGTGTTGAGATTGAAAAACTTCGTGAAGACCTTCGTAGAAAATTCAATAAAGAATTCGCTCTTGAAGTTAGCGAAATCCGCCGTCCCGAAACCGACGCGCAGCTCGTTGCTGAGAACATTGCTCAGCAGCTTGAGCGCCGTGTGGCTTTCCGCCGCGCTATGAAGCGCATTGTGGGCCTCGCTCGCAAGTTCGGCGCAGAGGGTATCAAAGTGGCATGTGCCGGTCGTCTTGCCGGTGCTGAAATCGCACGTACCGAATGGTACCGCGATGGTCGTGTGCCCCTTCAGACTCTCAGAGCTGACATCGACTACGGTGTAGCACGTGCTAACACCACCTACGGTGTCATCGGCATCAAGGTCTGGATCTTCAAAGGTGAAATTCTCGACCACGAGGTGGAACAGTAATGCTATCACCTAAGAAAGTTAAATTCCGTAAGCGTCAGAAAGGTCGCCTGAAAGGTAAAGCTCAGCGCGGCTCCAGCATCGCTTTCGGCGATATCGCGATTAAGACTCTGGAACACGGAAAACTTACCAACAACCAGATTGAAGCAGCTCGTGTCGCTATCATGCGTCACATCAAGCGTGGCGGTCAGGTATGGATCAGGGTTTTCCCTGACATGCCCATCACTGCCAAGCCTGCTGAAGTCAGACAGGGTAAAGGTAAAGGTTCCCCGGTTGGTTGGGTTGCTCCGGTTAAACCCGGTCGCATTCTCTACGAAGTGAAGGGCGTTGATATTGAACTGGCCAGAGAAGCTCTGGTCCGTGCATCTCACAAGCTTCCTGTTAAAACTACCATCGTAGTCAAGGAGGGATTGTAAAATGAAAGCCAAAGAACTTCGTGAACTCGACAACGCTGCTCTGAATGAGAAGCTTGCAGAAGCTCGTCAGGAGCTTTTCAACCTTCGTTTCCAGCATGCTACTGCACAGCTGGAAAACACCCAGAGACTGTCCGATGTTAAAAAAGACATCGCAAAGATCCTCACCGTGCAGCGTGAAAAGGAACTGGGAGCATAAGCCATGGCAGAGCTTAATCTGAAAGGAAACAGGCGCGTGCTGACCGGCGTGGTTGTCTCTGACAAAGCCGACAAAACTATTGTTGTGCGTTGCGAGACCCTCGTTAAGCATTCCCTGTATAAAAAATACATCCGTCGCCACACCAAATTCATGGCACATGATCCGTCCAACGAGTGCGGTATCGGCGATAAGGTACAGATTGTTGAATTCCGCCCCCTTAGCCGGCGCAAAAGGTGGCATCTCGATAAAATTCTGGAAAAAGCAGTTTAGGGGTATTAGCTATGATTCAGGTAGAATCTAAACTTGACGTAGCAGATAACTCTGGTGCCAAAAAAGTATCTTGCATCAAGGTACTTGGTGGCTCCAAGAGACGCTACGCCAGTGTCGGAGACATTATTGTGGTTTCCGTTAAGGAAGCGATGCCCCATTCCAAAGTGAAGAAGGGCGCTGTGATGAAAGCTGTCGTTGTTCGTACCAAGAAAGAAATTGGTCGTCCTGACGGTTCTTACATCAAGTTCGACAATAACTCTGCCGTTCTTCTGAACAACTCCATGGACCCGGTAGGGACTCGTATTTTCGGTCCCGTGGCTAGAGAACTCAGAGGCGCAGGCTTCATGAAGATCGTTTCTCTGGCACCTGAGGTTCTGTAATCCTTATCACAAGAAGGTAAACGGCATGAACAAGATACATGTTGATGACAAAGTAATGGTCATCGCCGGCAAGGATAAGGGGAAGATCGGTAAGGTCCTCAAGATCAACCGCAAGAAGGACACTGTCCTCGTAGAGCAGGTTAATATGGTTTCCAGGCACACCAAGCCGAACCCTTATGCTAACCAGCCCGGCGGTATCGTTGAGAAAGAAGCCCCTGTTCACATCTCCAACATCCAGGTTGTGTGCCCCGCTTGCACAAAAGCAACCCGCGTTGGCGTACGTGAGACCGAAGACGGAAAGAACATCCGTTTTTGTAAAAAATGTAACGAAATCATCGACTAGGGTTTTGCGATGACACGTCTCGAAAAAATATATACGGACAAGGTCGCCCCGGCTCTGAACAAAGAGTTCGGGTACAAGAGCTCGATGGAGATTCCCGGTATCAAGGCAATCTCTCTTAACATCGGACTCGGTGAAGCAAGCCAGAACGCTAAGCTCATCGACGGTGCTGTTGAAGAACTGACCGCAATTGCTGGTCAGCGCGCAGTAGTCACCAGAGCGAAAAAGTCAATTGCAGCTTTTAAGCTGCGCGAAGGAATGCCTGTAGGTTCCCGTGTAACTCTTCGCAGAGATCTCATGTGGGACTTCCTGGACAAGCTGATCAGCTTTGCACTTCCTCGTGTACGCGACTTCCGCGGTATTCCTGACAAAGGCTTCGATGGACGCGGCAACTTCACCCTCGGAATCAAGGAACTGACTATCTTTCCTGAGATTCAGCTCGATAAAATCGAGATCACCAAAGGGATGAACGTGACTATCGTCACCTCCGCTAAAACTGATAAAGAAGGCAAGATGCTCCTCGAGCTTCTTGGTATGCCCTTCAAGAAATAGGAGGATATCGTTTTGGCCAGGACAGCTTTAAAAGTTAAGGCGAAACGTAAGCCTAAGTTCAAAGTGCGCGAATATAACAGATGCCCCATCTGCGGTCGTCCTCGTGCATTCCTGCGCAAATACGGTATCTGCCGTATCTGCTTCAGGGAAAAGGCCCTTGCGGGTGAACTTCCCGGCGTGCGTAAAGCCAGCTGGTAATATAAGGAGTTTAAAATGCCTGTTGTCGATCCTATCGCCGATATGCTGACCCGCATTCGTAATGCTCACGGTGCTTATCACAAGTCCGTGTCCATTCCCGGGTCCAAAATCAAAACAGCTATCGCCGGGATTCTCAAGGATGAAGGTTACATCACTGACTTCACTTCTGAAGACAATGAAATTAACGTCACCCTTAAGTATGTTGATGGAAAAGCCCTGATTAGCGGCATGAAGAAAATCAGCACACCCGGTCGTCGCGTGTTTGTAGGCGTTGAAGATATTCCCTCTGTCCTCAATGGACTCGGGATTTGCATACTTTCCACTTCAAAGGGCGTAGTTGACGGCGTTAAAGCTAAAGAGCTTAACGTTGGCGGCGAACTCTTGTGCGAAATCTGGTAGAGAGGTTTTATTATGTCCAGAATTGGAAAAAAACCTATTGATATACCTTCCGGAGTGGAAGTAACTGTTGGTGCTGACGTGGTTTCCGTTAAGGGCCCCAAAGGCACCATCACCACCCCGGTACACCCCATGGTCAGCTTCACTGTTGCTGATAATGCGGTCGAGGTGAAGAGGTCTGGCGATTCCCGTCAGGAACGTGCTCAGCACGGCCTGCACCGTTCTCTGCTTGCCAACTGCATTGAAGGAGTCTCCAAAGGCTTCTCCAAAACATTGGAAGTTGTCGGTGTTGGTTACAAGGTTAACGTACAGGGCAAGAACATCGTTCTTAACGTTGGTTTCTCCCACCCCGTTAACTATGAACTGCCTGCTGGAATCGAAGCAAGCGCAGAAGGCAACACCAAACTCACCATCAGCGGCGTAGACAAGCAGCTGGTTGGTGAAGTTGCAGCGCAGCTTCGTCGTGTACGCCCGCCGGAGCCTTACAAAGGCAAAGGCATCAAGTACATTGATGAACAGATCAGACGTAAAGCCGGTAAGTCCGGTAAATAGTAGGGTATAGCCATGAAAATGACTAAAGAACAGGCAAGACAGCGTAAAAAGATCCGCATCCGCAAGAAAATCAGCGGTACTGCAGCTCGCCCGCGTCTTGTTGTATTCCGTTCAAATAAGCACATCTACGCTCAGCTCGTAGATGATCTGATTGGCAAAACCGTGACCGCATCATCTTCCAAAGCACTCGCTAAAGATGGTGAAGCTCTCAAGCTCACCTGCGAGACTGCAGCTAAAGTCGGTAAAGACATTGCTGCTAAGGCTAAGGAACTGAAGATCGAAACTGTTGTTTTCGACCGCAGCGGTTATATCTATCACGGCAGGGTTAAGGCCCTGGCAGACGGCGCTCGTGAGGGTGGCCTGAAATTCTAAACTTATGGGAATATCCATGGAACAGAATGATCTGGGTCTGATTGAAAAAATCGTTTACCTCAACCGAGTCGCAAAAGTCGTGAAGGGCGGTAGAAGGTTTTCCTTCAGTGCCCTGGTTGTGGTAGGTGACGGTAAAGGTCAGGTCGGTTTCGGACTTGGTAAGGCTAACGAAGTACCTGAAGCTATTCGTAAAGCTTCAGAGAAAGCCCGTAAGGAAATGATCTCCGTACCTCTTCTGGACGGTACTCTTCCTTATGAAGTCCTCGGCCGTTACGGTGCAGGACGCGTAATGCTCAAGCCCGCATCCAAGGGTACCGGTATCATCGCCGGTGGTCCTGTGCGTGCGGTACTTGAAGTTGTAGGCGTACACGATATCCTTACCAAGGCTATCGGCACCAACAACCCGCATAACGTCCTTCGCGCGACTATCGCCGGACTTGCTTCCCTGCGTAGCGCTGATGAAGTTGGTCAGCTCCGCGGGAAGAAAGTTGTGACTCCCAGAAAGTAGGAGGACATAGTTATGCTTAAGGTAAAACTCGTTCGCAGCATGATCGGCTGCAATCCCAAACAGCGTGCTACTATCAAGGCGCTGGGACTGCGTAAGATCAGGCAGGAAAAGAGCTTTGAAGATACTCCCATCGTAAGAGGGATGATCAAAAAAGTTGAGCACCTTGTGGAGGTATCTGAATCATGAGGCTGCACGAAATATATCCGTTCCAAGAGGAACGTAAAAATCGCAAGCGCGTAGGTCGCGGTGGCGGATCCGGCTGGGGTGGAACCTCCGGTAAGGGTCACAAGGGTCAGAACGCCCGCTCCGGCGGCGGTGTCCCCGCCTGGTTTGAAGGTGGTCAGATGCCTTTGGCTCGTCGTCTGCCTAAGCGCGGTTTCAAGAATCCTTTCCGCGAAGAGTACGTAGCTCTCAACGTTGGTCAGATTCTTGGTGCTTTCGAAGGCAGAACTGAAATCTCTCTCGAAGACATTTACGAAAGAGGCCTTTGCAAAAAAGGTGCTCTCGTAAAAGTACTCGGCATGGGTGAAGTAAGTGCTGCTGTTACCATCGAAGCTCACCGCTTCAGCGCATCTGCGACTGAAAAGATCACAAAGGCAGGTGGTACTGCCAAAGCCCTGGAAGGATAAAACGTGGCATTGTCTGGAGTTGATAATCTTTCCCGACTGCCGGAACTGAAGAAAAAGCTCTTCTGGACTTTTCTTCTTCTGGCTGTCTACCGGATCGGGATTCACATCCCGGTCCCGGGCGTAGACAGCTCAGCATTGGCCGATTTTTTTGAGAGTGTTTCTAACACTCTCTTCGGCCTTTTTGACATGTTCTCAGGCGGCGGGTTGCGTAACTTGTCCATATTCGCGTTAGGGATCATGCCCTATATCTCCGCGTCTATTATCGTTCAACTTCTAGGTGTGGTTAGTCCCACCATTAAACGGCTTCAGGAAGAAGGGGCTCAGGGACGCAAGAAGATTACCCAGTACACCAGATACGGCACTGTGCTGATTACATTAGTTCAGGGTTTCGGCATCGCAGTCGGGCTGGAAAGTATGACCAGTCCTACCGGTGCTCCTGTTGTACTGCATGCAGGATGGGCCTTTAGAGGCATCACCATTCTGACTCTGACAGCAGGTACTGTTTTCCTGATGTGGCTCGGTGAGCAAATGACCGAGAAAGGCATCGGTAACGGTATCTCTATGATCATTTTTGCCGGTATTGTTGCAGGCCTTCCGTCTGCTATTTTCAATACTGTCAGACTGATGCAGGCTGGAGAAATTACTCTCTTCCTGCTCTTGTTTGTTATGGCATTCATGGTCGCCATTCTCGCTTTTATCGTATATATGGAGCGCGGACAGCGCAGGATTCCAATACATTATGCCAAGCGCATGATGGGACGCAAAATGATGGGCGGACAGACCACACATCTGCCCCTGCGAATCAACACTGCTGGTGTTATTCCCCCTATTTTCGCTTCTTCAATCCTGATGTTCCCCGCAACCTTGGCAAGCTTCTCCAATAACGAGATTCTTTCCAAGTTCTCTGCGTACTTCGCTCCGTCTTCCATAGTATATAACGTAGTATACATCGCCCTGATCATTTTCTTTTGCTATTTCTACACTGCGATCATGTTTGATCCTAAAGGAATTGCTGAGAATATTCAGAAGCAGGGTGGTTTTATCCCCGGTATCCGTCCCGGTAACAGAACCCGTGAATACATTGATCGCGTTCTGACCAGGATCACTCTCTGGGGATCTCTGTACGTTGCAGCTATCTGCGTACTGCCTATGATTCTTATCGCCCAGTTCAACGTGCCTTTCTACTTCGGTGGAACCGCACTGCTCATCGTTGTCGGTGTTGCAATGGACTTCATGGGTAAAATTGAATCCTACATGATCTCCCGTCAGTATGAAGGGCTCATGGGTAAGGGCAGCAAAGTTAAGGGCAGGTAATTGCTTTGAAGAAGTACAGAGGTATCTACCTCAAGAATGACAAGGAGATTGGCCTCATGCGTGAGGCCAATCGTCTTGTTTCTACCATTTTAGATATGCTGGGTGAAGCAATCAAGCCGGGTATCACTACCATGAGTCTTGAAGATATCGCCTGCAAAGCCTGCGAAGGTTATGGTGTTAAACCTGCTTTCAAAGGTTACCACGGGTTTCCTTTTGCCCTTTGCTGTTCCGTGAACGAAGAAATTGTTCACGGATTTCCTTCTGAGAAGAGAATTCTTGAAGAAGGTGATATAGTCAGCATTGATATGGGTGTTATTTATCAGGGCTTTTACGGTGATTCCGCCCGTACTTACCCGGTCGGCAAGGTAGCCGACTCTACCCGCAATCTTCTTGATGTTACTCGTGAGTCTCTCATGCGCGGTATCAAGCAGGCATTGCCGGGCAACAGTCTTTATGATATTTCCCGGGCAGTTCAGGAATATGCAGAAGGAGCAGGGTTCGGAGTTGTGCGCCGCTTTGTAGGCCACGGCATCGGACGAAACCTTCATGAAAAACCTGAAGTTCCCAACTTTGTACCCTCGGGTCTTCCCGGTGTGCAGCTCAGAACAGGAATGGTAATCGCCATCGAACCGATGGTGACTGAAGGTTCTCATGACATCGAAATTCTCGATGACAAATGGACCGCAGTGACCAAGGACAGGAAGCTGTCCGCCCATTTTGAACACACCGTTGCCATTACTGCGGACGGGCCTCAGATTTTGAGCCTTTCCTAATTTATTTTAAGTACTCCATAGGGGTTGATTTTTCTGAAATCGTTCTGTAGAGTACACGTCTTGAATTTCGCGGCAACGAAAGACTGGCATGGTACAGTTACCCTTTAGCCGGGTAGCTAGGCATTAGGCCCACAATCGGCTAGCTCCCGATTGTTGAAACTGTTTAACTGCATTATTTGGAGACGGTCATGAAAGTAAGACCATCTGTTAAGAAGATTTGTCCCAAATGCAAAGTAATCAGACGCAAGGGTGTTCTGAGGGTTATTTGTGACAACCCCAGACACAAACAGCGTCAAGGATAGAGAGGTATAACTGTGGCTCGTATCGCTGGAGTAGACCTTCCGAAAAATAAGCGTTTGGATATTGCACTGACTTACATCTACGGCGTAGGTCGGACTACCGCTCTCAAGATTCTTGATACTGTTGGTATCGACTGGACACTCAAAACTGATGATCTCAGTGGCGAGCAGGTGAACACCATCCGTAAGGAACTTGAAGATAATTACAAAGTTGAAGGTGACCTTCGCCGTGATCAGATCGCTGACATTAAGCGTCTGATGGATATCGGCTGTTACCGTGGACTGCGCCACCGTCGCGGACTGCCCGTGCGTGGACAGAGCTCCAAGACCAACGCAAGAACTCGCAAAGGTCCCCGTCGCTCTGTAATGAGCAGGAAGAAGAAATAATATAATCCGCAGTTGTCAGACCATGTAAAGGTCCCACGTGCTGCTGATATAAATTCATTCTGGAGAGAATGGTATGGCTAGACCTCGCCGTTCCGGCAAGAAAAAAGAGAAAAAGAATGTTCCCGTGGGCATTGCTCACGTAAAAGCAACATTCAACAATACCATCATCACCTTCACTGACCTGAAGGGTAACGTGATCAGCTGGGCTACTTCCGGTGCATCCGGTTTCAAGGGATCTAGAAAATCTACTCCCTTTGCTGCACAGGTTGCTGCTGAAACCGCTGCAAGAAAAGCTCAGGATCAGGGTATGCGTACCGTTGGTATTTTCGTCAAAGGCCCCGGCTCCGGTCGTGAAGCAGCAATGCGCGCAATCGGTAACGTCGGTATGAAGGTTAACTTCATTCGCGATATAACACCCATCCCGCACAACGGCTGTCGTCCGCCGAAACGTCGCAGGGTCTAATTTCGAAGGAGTAATAACCTTGGCCAGATATACTAAAGCAAAGTGCAGACTGTGTCGTCGTGAAGGCGAAAAGCTTTTCATCAAAGGCGACCGCTGCTTTACTGATAAGTGCTCTTATGAACGTCGTCCTTATGCTCCCGGTATTGCCGGTCGCATGAGAAAGAAAATGAGCGACTACGCAATTCAGCTTCGTGAGAAGCAGAAAGTGCGTCGCATGTACGGTGTCCTCGAAGGCCAGTTCCGCAGCTACTTCAAGCGCGCAGACGGCATGAAAGGCGTAACCGGTGCGAACCTGCTCATGCTTCTTGAGACCCGCCTTGACAACACTGTTTACCGTCTTGGTTTTGCCAACTCTCGCGCGCAGGCTCGCCAGCTCGTGAAACACGGTATCTTCACCAAAAACGGCAGACGTGTTAATGTTCCTTCCATGCATGTAAAACCCGGTGATGTAATCGAGGTTCGTGAAGAATCCCGTAAGATCCCCGTGATTGCAGAAGCACAGGAAGTTATTGCCCGTCGTGGCTGCCCTGAGTGGCTCGAAGCTGACGGTGCTAATTTCAAAGGTGAAGTTAAAGCGATGCCGACTAGGGAAGATATCCAGTTCCCTATCAACGAACAGCTGATTGTCGAGCTGTACTCCAAATAAGAAGGATTAGTGCATGCTTATTCAAGACGGTGACAAACTCATCAACACCCGCAACTGGGCCGAGCTGGTTAAGCCGGAACAGCTTGTGCGTGACCCCAAGTCTAACGAGCTTTATGGTAAGTTCATTTGTGAACCCCTTGAGCGCGGATTTGGAACAACCATCGGTAACTCTCTCCGCAGAGTACTGCTCTCTTCAATGCAGGGAGCTGCCGCGGTTGCTGTAAAGATCGAAGGAGTTCAGCACGAATTCACCACTATTGAAGGTGTGATGGAAGATGTGACTGAGATTGTTCTGAACATCAAGCAGATCAGATTCGCAATGACTACAGATGAACCCCAGTTTCTTACCCTTCGGGTCAATAAGCAGGGCGTCGTCACCGCAGCTGATATTCAGGAAAACCAGAACGTCAAAGTCCTCAATCCTGAGCAGATTATTGCGACTCTGTCCGAGAAGATGGACATGGAGATGACTTTCGAGATCCGCATGGGTAAAGGTTACGTACCTGCAGACATGCACGAAGGTCTTGTCAATGAAATCGGTCACATCATTCTTGATTCCAGCTTTTCTCCTATCCGTAAGGTAGCTTACAGTGTGGAGCAGGCTCGTGTCGGACAGATGACCAACTACGACAAGCTTATCATCGAAGTTTTCACCGATGGTTCCGTTACCCCTGAGGATGCAATTGCCTACAGTGCAAAGATCCTCAAGGATCAGCTCTCCGTATTCATCAACTTTGATGAAATGGGATCCGAGCAGGAAGAGTCCAAAGAAAGCGACCTCGATCTCAACCCGAATCTGTTCAAGAGCATCGACGAACTCGAACTCTCCGTTCGTGCTACCAACTGCCTCAAGGCAGCTAACATTCGCATTGTTGGTGAACTTGTGCAGCGCACTGAGCAGACCATGCTTAAAACCAAGAACTTCGGACGTAAGTCTCTCGACGAAATCCGCCGCGTTCTTGACAGCATGGAACTTAAGTTCGGTATGGTCCTCGAGGATTTCGATAAAAAGCATCAGGAATGGCTGAAGAGGAAAGAGAAAAATGAGGCATAAAAAGTCCGGAAGAAAGTTCAACAGAAGCGCTTCCCACAGGAAGGCCATGTTGAGAAACATGGTTCGCTCTCTGCTGACCTATGAACATATCCGTACCACCGAGCCTAAAGCAAAGGAACTGAGAAGCTCTTGCGAAAAGCTTATCACCCTTGCTCTCCGCAACGACCTTCACTCTCGTCGTCTTGCTTACAAGACTCTTGAGAACCACGGTCTTGTTAAAAGGCTTTTCGATGAAATCGGCCCCCGCTACGAAGGCGGCGGCGGTGGTTACACTCGCATCATCAAGCTCGCTGAACCCCGTAAGGGTGACTGCGCTCCCATGTGCATCATCGAGCTGACCAAACGTGCTGAAGCTCCTGCTGAAGAAGCTGCGGCAACCACTGAAGCTCCCGCTGAGGAAGCTCAGGAAGCATAAATCAATGCTTATCCAAAGGGGCGGAAAATATTCCGCCCCTTTTTTTTATAACTACATATAGATATTTTCGATACGAGAGATTACATGGACTTACGTCGACTCGAAGCCTTCTGCAAGGTATACGAATTAAAGAGTTTTTCCAAAGCTGGTAAAGAACTGTTTCTTTCTCAGCCCACTATCAGTGCTCATATCTCCACTTTGGAAGAAGAGCTTGGTGTTCCGCTCTTCGACCGTTTGGGCAGGTCTATTATGGCTACCCAGGCTGGTGAGGTGCTTTATCGCAATGCGAAAGATATTTACAGTCTGATCGGAAAAGCGCAGTCAGAAATCAACATCCTGCGCGATAAAGTTGTCGGTGATTTGGAAATTGGCGGTAGTACTATTCCTTCTCACTACCTTTTGCCTGAAATTCTTTATAATTATTGCAAAAAGTATCCTGACGTAAGCGTGCATCTCTCTGTAGGTGACACGGCTGAGATACTTGAAAAAGTCCGCTCAGGTGAGTTGATTATAGGTGTTGTCGGGGCTACTGCTGACGTTCCGAATATCGAGTTTGTTCCTATTATGCGCGATGAACTGGTTATAGTCGCTCCTCCGGTATTGGTTCGCAATTATGATGTAATTGATGACATTCAGCATCTTGCTGAACTTCCTTGGGTCATGCGCGAAGGTGGTTCCGGTACACGCAAGGCGCTTGAGGCCGGTTTATCTGAAATGGGCACCAGTGTTCGTGAGCTTAACGTTACTGTCTGGGTTGAATCCACCCAAGCTGTTGTGCAGTGCGTGAGGGCCGGACTCGGTGTCAGTGTGACTTCTCGCCTTGCGGCACAACCGCTTATTGATTCAGGTGAACTTGTTCACATCAGCGATCTACCGCTTAATCTTGATAGAAGTTTTTATCTTGCTCACCTTCAGGGAAGGGAGTTTTTCCCTGCTGTTCGTTACTTCATTGAGCATGTTAAGAGTTTGTCCAATTAGTACGAGTAAATCAAAAAGGCCGGATATGCATGAAGCATATCCGGCCTTTTTTTTGCGTTAAAAATATTAGATATCGAGAAATTCAAGTTCTGGTATATGGTCAATCTGTCCGGTTTTTAATAAATATTTCGAAAAGACTTTCAGTCCTTCAATTTCTGTTTTGCCTAAATCGTACACTAGACCGTCATAATAGGAGCGGCTTTCTTCGAGATTAAGCATGGTCTTATCGGCCGTCATCTCGCAGATTTTTTCAATATTTGCCTGCCCCCATTCTTTAGCACGAATTAAATCGCGCACAGCCTGCTTCACGTCTTCTCGGTGTGCTGCATCGCGCCGTACTGTCCAGATGCCGAAGATGAAAGGAAGTCCGGTCCATCTTATCCACTCTTCGCCCAGATCAAATATGTAAGGATACTCTGCATGCTTGCGCAGGTTCAGAGCTTCATCGCCAATGCAAAGGATAGCTTCAGGCTTTTCACCTGATTCAAGTCGTTCGGTTGCGTTACCGGTTTCGTAGGTAGCATTGAGAGGAATGTACTCTGAAAGCAGAATCTTAAGCAGTGCTGCAGAAGTGTGGGTCTGTGCGCTAACCAGCACATTGCAACCTTTGAGTTGTTCAAGAGGCTTGCGGCTGATCATAATTACGGATTGGACCGGGCCACGGCTGCCGATGGCCAGATCGGGAAGCAGCAAATATTGCTCAGCATGGCGCAGGTATTCAATGCTGGAGTTGGATGCAATATGCATCAATCCTTCGGACATCATTTTGTTCAACTGTGCCGGAGGACCGTAAACAAATTCAAAGTCGTTGGCGATCAGACCTGATTCAAGGGGATAGTAGATCGGCAGAACGTTTAAATATGAAATACGGCCGACTTTAACTTTATCCATTAGCATTCTCCGCAAGGGTGTAATCCATAAGCCTTTGCTTGGGCATGAATCCGGCTTTTTTGATCAGGTTATGGATTTCTGCTTCAGAGAGCCTGAAGCTAACGCCAGCGGCTTTTACAACGTTTTCTTCAATCATGGTAGATCCGAAGTCATTTCCGCCATAGAAAAGCGCTAACTGCGAAATTTTCGGACCCATAGTAACCCACGAAACCTGCACGTTGTCAAAGTTGTCGAGAACAATGCGAGATACTGCAAGCATCCGTAAATATTCAACACTGGTCATTTTGCGTGCATTAGGAATATTGGTGTTGTCCGGCTGGAAAGTCCAAGGAATAAAGGCAGTGAATCCACCGGTGCGATCCTGAACTTCCCGCAGTGCGAAAAGATGCTTGATGCGATCCACAGGCTGTTCTTCATGACCGAACATCATGGTAGCTGTGGTGCGCAGGCCAAGATTATGGGCAGTCTCCATTACTTCCAGCCACTTGGCAGCATTGCACTTATTGGGCGCGATCCTGCTGCGGACTTCATCCACCAGAATTTCGGCACCGCCACCGGGAATGGAAGCCAGTCCAGCCTTGATAAGTCTTTGCAGAACTTCTTTGATGGAAATACCGTTCAGTTCACTCCAGTAGACAACTTCCGGTGGAGAGAAAGCATGGATATGAACCGGATAATTATCCTTAATAAAGGCTAGCATATCTTCATAGAAAGAGAGCGGAAGGTCCGGGTGGTGTCCACCCTGCATTAGAATCTGAGTCCCTCCAAGGTCGATAGTTTCCTGAATCTTCTGACCAAGTTCTTCCCTGCTGATTACGAATCCACCATCTTTGCCCGGTGCAACGTAAAAAGCGCAGAAACGGCAGCCGCAATCACATATATTGGAGTAGTTGATATTGCGGTCGATTACATAAGTAACGATCGGTTCAGGGTGTTTTTTCATCCTGATGGAATGGGCAAGGCTACCCAGATCAAAAAGATCAGCTTTTTCCATCAAGGTGACGGCTTCATCAAAATTTATACGTTCCCCGGCTTCAACTTTTTTTCCGATTTCCAGAACTTCAGCGGGGCTTTGAGTTAAATTTGTCATATTATTAAACCTCATTAAAAGCCGCATCGCGTTCAACAGGGGTGAACCCGCAACCGACAATCATTTCTTCCAGTTCAGCACGACTCAAACCCTGTTCAGACTCGGCTCCGGCCATGTGTCCTATTTTTTCTTCGACTACAGTGCCATCGAAATCATCTGCGCCGAAATGGAGTGCTGCCTGAGCCTGCTTAACCCCGAGCATCACCCAGTAAGCTTTGATGTGGGGGATGTTGTCGAGCATAAGTCGGCTGACTGCGATATTGCGCAGTTCATCAACACCTGTAAGCGGATTATCGATCTTAAGCTTGCTGTTCTCGGTCAGGAAGGGAAGAGGAATCAGACAATTGAATCCGCCGGAAATATCCTGCTGACGGCGTAACTGATCCAGATGGTCAACGCGGTCTGCGTAGGATTCTACATGACCGTAGAGCATGGTGCAGTTTGTCGTGTAGCCAAGTTCATGGGCTTCACCGTGGATGCGCAACCATTCTTTGCCGGGAAGTTTTTCCGGGCAGATCTTGGCGCGTACTTCAGGATTGAAAATTTCAGCACCGCCACCGGTAAGCATCTCGGAACCGGCAGCTTTCAACCGTTTGAGAACTTCAACGGTTGTGATTCCTTCTGCACTGGCAAGATGATCTATTTCCACAGCAGTGAATGCTTTAATAGCAGCCTGAGGGAGAATTTTTTTAATCTCAACGAAAGTTTCTTCGAAAAATGAAAGCGGAATATCATGATGGCAACCGCCGACAACGTGAACTTCACGGGGGGGAATCGGTGCCTTTTCAAGCTTTTCTAGAATATCTTCTCTGCTGAGTTTGAAAGAACCGTCCTCTTCAGGTTTACGGGCATAAGCGCAGAACAGGCAACCATTTACACAGATATTAGTGTAATTGATATGGCGGTTAATTACGTAAAAAGTTTTATTGCCGTGTAGTTGGCGTCTGCGGATGGAGGCCAGCGCTCCCAGCGCGTTGATATCGGGACAGTTGAAAAGAGTCAGTCCGTCTTCGGTGGAAATCCTTTCTCCGGCAAGCACTTTGTCGAGGATCGAGCCGAGTCCGGCATTTTGGAAGTAATTTTTTGAGATCATTTATATTCACCTTTGTTCAGCCGTAAATAAAAGTCGCTTCCAGCCATGTCAACACTGGATTTCCGGCTCTTAAAAATATAAAACCTTGTCCATGAGCAAAATATTGAAATTGGGCTATTCGCCCTGTCCGAACGATACATTTATTTTTCATGCCCTCGCTAGCGGGGCTGTCAGCATAGACCCTTTCAAATTGGACGTCACCCTCGCTGATGTAGAGGAACTGAATTCCATGGCCCGTTCAGGGAAGATGGATATCTGTAAGGTTTCCGTCTATGCCGCCGCACACATTATGGATGATTATATCCTGTTGCGCGCCGGAGGAGCTATGGGCCGCGGTGTCGGGCCGTTGCTGCTCACCGGAGCACCTTGCACCATAGCGGACCTTGATGGCAAGCGTATTGCCATACCGGGGCGCAATACAACTGCAAATCTTCTTTTCAGCCTCATGTGCCGCGAAGCAGGAATCAAGGTGGATTTGGTGGAGATGATTTTTGATCAGGTCATGCCTGCCATCAAAAACGGAGAAGTAGATGCAGGGGTTGTTATTCACGAAGGCCGTTTCACCTACGAAGCTCTGGGCTTGTCCAAACTTGCTGACCTCGGCCAGTGGTGGGAGGATTTTTCCGGTCTGCCAATCCCGCTCGGCTCCATTGCAATCAAGCGTTCTCTGGGCGCTGAAACGGCTTCCCTCATCAATGCCGCTATCCGCAAATCCCTGACCCTTTCCTCTGTGGATGAAGAAGCTGCATGGCCCTACATCAAAGAACATGCACAGGAAATGGATGATGAGGTCATTCATAAGCATATCAAGACTTTCGTGACTGATTATTCCGATGATGTCGGTCAGGAAGGGGAGCAGGCTGTAGCCAGACTCTTGCAGGAAGCTGCGAGGATGGATGGAATTGAATTGCCGGATCAGCCTATTTTTATTGAAATGTAAATTTTACCGAAATTTACGAAAGTTAACTCGCAATATCTTATAAGGTATTGCGAGTTTTGTTTTTAAGAGAAGCTTAGTAAGCTATTTGCTCAGCCTATTAGAAGTTTTGATTTCCTATCTTGTCAAAAAAAGGCTGACATAGCGAACTATGCCAGCCCTGAAATCTAGGACTAATGTGCAGAAATAGATGTATTAACCGCTTTTCTTATCCTGACTCAAAATCACCCCTCCCATCACAAGCGCAGCTGCGGCAAACTGCATGGTGGTGAATGTCTCATCCAGTATCAGCCAGCCAAAGAAAAGGGTACAGACCGGAATCAGGTTTATGTAGGCGGTAGTCTGGTTGGCCGGAAGCTTGCTCATGCCGAAGTTGTACAGACCATAGCCGCCGATTGTTACGCCGATTCCTAAATATACTATGCTTCCTGCTGCCAGAGGATCGAAGACAGAGGGAAGATTTGTGGATGGTAAAGCCAGCAACGGCAGGTAAAATATTGCACCCATAAGGGCTTGAAATGCTGTGAGGAAAAGAGATGAGTAATGTGCGGTCATCTTCTTCAGCACGGTCATATAGCCAACCGCACAACACATGGCTAGAAATTCAAGGAAGTTTCCGAGTACTGGGTTTGGCGCATGCTCTGTCGATTCAGATGCCAGAGAAAGCCAGATCCCACCGCAAACAGCCAAAGCGAACCCGGTCAAAGTCCTACGGCTTAGGTCTTCGTTGAGAATAAATCGGGCAGAGACGGCCATAAGCAGCGGAAGAGTAGAGCAGATCATCCCGGCTTGAGAAGCTGATGTGTATGTAATGGCCTGACTTTCAAACACAAAGTACATACATGGCTCACAAAAGGCCATGAAGATAAGCCATCTGAAATCACCTTTGCGGATAGGTTGTTTCTTGAAGCTTGGAATGAAAAAAATGAAGCATAGGGTGGCCAGCATCATTCTTCCGAATATTACAAAAGTGGGGTCATATACAGCCATAGCCAGTTTTAAGGCTACAAATGAGCTCGACCAGAGCAGTACAGCGGTAAGCAGCGCTACTACCGCAACATACGGGGATTGGAGAAAGGACATTTTGACCCTCACGGGAAAGATATTTGAGAATTGAAGAATCTTGAAATAGGAGTTGTGATTTGCTTTGTCAATATAGCATTTTGTCCGGAAGGCATTAAATAATAGCCCTAAAATACAAAAATCCCCGCAGGCCGAAGCTTGCGGGGATTTTAATTATTGTGGTTACAGCTGTATGTTATCTGGTCCACGCAAGGAGGTTAAACGGGGTATATTTGTTGTCCGGGTTTTCCGCATAGCGGCAACCGAGATTTGAATCATCGCGTTTATTCACGATGTCGCAGTCAGAGCCTACATAGTGTGGGCATTTATTGTTGTTGCAGACCACGATTACTCCCCAACCGGATTCCGGCGGTGCGATCCAAGGGCTGAGCTCTTCTCCGCAATGGGGGCATGTCCTCTCTTCCAGTTCAACACCACTATAAGTATAAGTCACGGTATTTCTCCTTGATTGTTTGCTTGGGAAAGTGACTGTGAATTAATTCACAACATAAGTAAAGTAAGAATGTATTTTCAGGAGTCAAGCCCGGTTATTCAGATAATTCGCGCAGTGCTTTAAAAAGTGCACGGGAAGACTTGGGCGGCTTGGATTTCTCTTTCTCTTTTTTGGCATTGCGGGCCAACTGTGAAAGACGCTGGCGGTCTGCCTGCGGATGAAGTTCCGTGATTTCATCAAAAACGGAAAAATCACCGTCAATCAATCTGCTGCGCCACACCTCAAGAGCGTGGAATTTCATGTTGTCGGCCTTGTTTCCGGTCTCGATATCTTCAAGGAAGTCGATAAGCGGTTGCGGATCGACATCGCGCATGAGTTTGCCGATGTATTGTACTTTACGGCGTTTGGCTTCATGGGCTTTGATGGCCATGGCATCCAGCACTTCTTCAATGAAGTAGTCCGGAAGGCCGCATTTCTTGACCAGTTCCGGGCCAAGGGTCATCAGCTTTTCAGCAAGTTTCTGCAATGCGGTCATATCACGCTTTTTTTGTGATCTGCTCGGACCGGCATATTCCTCTTCGTCATTATATAAATCATCTGCATCGTACATATTAGTATGCCTCCGGCGACTTCTTCGAAGAGCCCAAAGTAACTTTTTGGAAAAACGTCTCTGGACTCTTCAAAAACTTTTAATAAGGCTTCGCCGTTTTGTGATTTCTAATTTGCGTTCGCACACCTTGAGGTGGGAAAGCCAAATTTAGGTTTATTTCAATGTGATGTCTCCAGCGGCAAAGTCCTAGTCGGGAGTGCAGAGGACCGTGGGCCCTTTGCCCGCCGGAGGCGAAATCTTTCTAAAAGAGCGCGTAGCGCATCATAATATAAAAGTCTAGTTGCGGTTGGTCAGCCAGACCCCGAAGATGGTCAGTGCGCCACCTGTTACGAGAAAAAGGTCGACAGGTTCATTTAACATGATGGCTCCGAGGATGACTGCAACAACCGGGACGAGGTTAATGAAAATTCCGGTCTTGGATGGACCTATCTCCTGCATTGCTTCGAAGTACCAGCTGAACCCCAGTCCTGTGCCGAATAAGGCCAGATAAAGAATGCAACTATAGTCTACAAGAGACGCGCTGATGATCTCAGACACCAGCCCGTGATAAAGAGCTGGTCCAAGAAGCATTATAGTCCCGAACAGGCAGCACCAGTATACCATTTCAATGGGGTGAATCTTTTTCATGACCGGTTTTCCGGCGAGCGAATAGGCCGCCCAGCTGATTACACAGCCGATGATGCATAAATCACCGTAACTCGTTCCTTCAGTAATTATTGATATGGGGTTGCCGTGTCCGATGATGGTGCTGACCCCGGTTAGGGCCAGAATGAATCCGGCAATCTTCCATAGTGTGAACTTTTCCTTGAATATGATGGCTGATCCAAGAGCGATGAAAGTAGGCGTGGCGGCAATAATGAGTGCGGCCCTGCCTGCGGTTACGGTCTGCAATCCGCTGAAAAACAGAATATTATACAGGAAAACTCCGGTCAGACCGAGAAACGACAGTGGCAGAATGTCTTCTTTGGTGCAGCTTGGTTTTTTGCCTGTTGCCCTGCATGTAAGAAAAAACATGAAGATGGAAGCAAAGAAAAAGCGCAGGAATGCAGCGGAATACGGGGTCAGGTCTCCGGCCAGAATTCTTCCGGCAATCCAGGTTCCGCCCCAAAAAATTACAGAGCCAATGAGTTTGAAGTAGAGAAGTGCGGGTGATGACATGTTATGCTTTGCTGTGAAGCAGGTTAATTGTGAAGTCTGTTATTTCTTCAACGATGGGTAAACATTTGTTCTGTTTAACTCTGTTTTCCTGAAAATATGTCTGACCTTGGGTGGTGGATAGGTCGCAGGTCGTTATGTCGAAGCAATTGATGGATTCATTACGTTCATTGAAGTGATCCGTCAATTTTTGAACTAAGCTGTAGCAATCTTCAATACTCTGTTCGGGTGAATTTCGACCGTGAGTAAGGCTTACTGCGAGAGTGGCTCCTTGCAATGCCCCGCATATCCCTTTGGTTCTTGAGGTGCCTGAACAAAAGGCTGTTGCAACTGCCGGTATGCATGGATTCTCCATGTCTGTGGCTTCGGCTATAGCCAGCAGTACACTTTCAGCACACAGATATCCATTGGTGAAGTAGTGGCATGCTTTTTCTCCATTCACGATTTTTCTCCATTTTAAATATTCTATGCTGATTTTAATAAAGTAATATCTTGCTGTTATTGCGGATTGTATTGGTAAATAATGATCTGATTGTTTTATGCAGTGAAAAAGAAGATCAATATTCAGAAATCCGAAGAATGTTCGGGAGGCTTGCTTTGTTCTGCTTTATTACATAATATACGAACTTAATTCGTCAAGATCCATTTGGCCCTAAAATACCTCAGATTCTTGTATAGTCGCTTTCTGTACTTCCGAAATCAGACTTTTGTATTAATTGTTTTTAAGTATTGCAGCATTTGTGTGTGTTGTTCTGTATTTATTGTTATGCCGATTTCCTACAAAATTGTATGTTACTTGATGAATGTCTGTGTTTTTGATTGATCAATTAATCAACTAGCGGCTTGTACGTTATGCATGTTTTGGTGTGCAGTAGTCGAAAATTCAGGTATAAGGGGTTATACGTAGAAAATGATTCGGTTACACTGTTGTTTTGCTTAACTTTTGATGTTTAGATGCGTGTCTTCAGGTGATTTCTTCTTGACAAAACTTTAAAAATTGAATTTTATTCTAAAAGACAAATGAATAAGAGAAAAATTGACGAAACTGATCGTAGAATTCTGACAATACTTCAGAATAGTGGCCGAGTCTCCAATGCTGATATCGCAAGAAAAGTCGGCATGGCTCCTTCAGCGGTGCTTGAGCGTGTCCGTAAGTTGGAACGCAAAGGTGTGCTTACCGGATATGAAGCTATCGTTAACCCAAAGGCCGTCGGGCGTTCCCTTACTGCTTTTATCTTTGTGAACGTTAATGAAGGCGTAGGTGCCACCTCCACAGGTGAAGAACTCTCCCGTGTTCCCGGAGTTCTGGAAGTGCATTACTGTGCAGGCCGTGACAGCTATCTTATAAAAGTCCGCTGTGAAGATACCGATGGGTTGGCCATCATGCTGGGGCAGATCGGAAGAATCGAAACCGTCAGGGACACCAATTCAACAATTGTATTAAACACTATCAAGGAGTCTCGGGCAATTCCTCTTGAAGAGGATGATTACGAATCATAGCAGACTGTGAAATATCCCGTGTGCAGGCTCGGCAGTGTGGGCCTGTAACTTCCTGTTGATTCAGGGTCGGAGTGATTTTTGATCGGTCTGCAAAATTTATGATTTTGAAGAACCATTAAAAATCTCAAGGAGAGCAGGTATGAACGCAGAAGTCTCCACTCTGGACAACAAAGTAATCGAACGCGGGAAGCAGTTTTTTGATTCCATATCCGGTGAAGCGCCTTCAGTCTTTAATAAAGGTTGGTGGACAGGTAAGGTTATGGACTGGTCCATGAAAAATGAAGATTTCAAGGTCCAGATGTTCCGCTTTGTTGACGTTTTGCCATACCTGAATACTTCCGAGTCCCTCTCAAGACATATAGAAGAGTATTTTGCCGGGGAAGACAGCAATATCCCCGATGTCCTCAAATGGGGTGCCACCAAGACAGGATTTGGCGGCGGTCTTGTAGCCAAAGTGCTGAACAAGACCATTCGCTCCAACATTGAAGGCATGGCCCGCCAGTTTATTATCGGCCAGAAATCCAAGGAAGCGGTAAAAGGTATTCGCAAACTGCGTAAAGACGGTTTTGCATTTGTCCTCGACCTGCTTGGGGAAGCTACTGTTTCCCATGAGGAAGCCGCAGCGTACCGCGATGGTTATCTGGAAGTCCTTGATGCAATTGAAAAAGAATACAAGAAATGGGATGCCCTCGATGCTTCAGGTGACCTTGATTGGGGCCATGCTCCCAAGATTAATGTCGCAGTTAAACCTTCCGCGTTTTACTCCCAGTCCAAGCCTGTAGATCTCGAAGGTACTGTGCAGGGTATGATGGATGCCATTGAGCCTGTGTACAAGAAGATCATGGACATGGGCGGTTTCATGTGTATCGACATGGAAGCTCTCAAGTACAAAGAGCCCACCGTTGAAATGTACAAGAGGTTCAGGAAGAAATACCCTGACTATCCGCATCTCGGTATTGTTTTTCAGGCCTACCTGCGCAGCGTAGATGATGATGTTTCCGGTTTGCTTGATTGGGCGCGTTCAGAAAATCTGCCTATTTCCATCCGTCTGGTAAAGGGTGCTTACTGGGATTACGAAACCGTACTCGCCAAGCAGAATGACTGGCCTGTTCCGGTCTGGACTCATAAACCTGAATCAGACATGGCATTTGAACGTGTTTCCAGAATGATTCTTGAAAACAACGATATCTGCCATTTTGCATGCGCATCCCATAATATCCGCTCAATCTCTTCGGTTATGGAAGTTGCGAATGAACTGGGTGTGCCCGAAGAGAAATATGAATTTCAGGTTCTTTACGGAATGGCTGAGCCTGTACGTAAAGGTCTGCGCAACGTTGCGAAGCGTGTCCGTCTCTACTGCCCCTACGGTGATCTTATCCCCGGCATGGCTTACCTTGTTCGGCGTCTGCTGGAAAACACCGCTAACGAATCATTTCTTAAGCAGACATTTGCTGATGAAGCTGACGTAAGCCGTTTGCTTGAAAATCCAGAGTTGACCCTTGAACGGGAACTTGCCGCCAAGCCCAAAAACAATCCGGGCAACAAGACTCCTGAAGGTGAACTGCCCCCGTTCAATAACTTCCCGCCTGCTGATTTTACTGTGAAGGAAGAGCGTGACGGATTCCCTGCATCCATGGCCAAAATTAGGAAGGATTTCGGCAAACGCTATCCTCTTTATATTGGTGGACAGGAAATCGTTACCGACGATACTCTCGATTCTTACAACCCGGCAGATACTTCCGAGATAATCGGTTCTGTTTGTCAGGCAGGAGTTGCGGAAGTTGATAAGGCCGTGGCAACAGCAAAACAAGCTTATCTTGACTGGCGTGATGTAGAGCCCAAAGAGCGCGCTCAATACCTGCTTAAGGCTTCTCAGTATCTCAAGGACAATATGTATGACCTTTGCGCCTTGCAGGTTCTTGAAGTCGGCAAGCAGTGGGATCAGGCTCAGGCCGATGTTGCAGAGGCTATCGACTTCCTCGAGTATTATGCCCGCGAGATGATCAGACTCGGTGCCCCCAGACGTATGGGCAATGCTCCGGGTGAATATTCCCAGTATTTTTATCAGGGCAAAGGCGTTGCCGCTGTTATCGCTCCGTGGAACTTCCCGCTGGCTATCAGTGTTGGTATGGTTTCAGCAGCAATCGTTTCCGGTTGTCCGGTTGTTTATAAGCCTGCTGGAATTTCTTCCGCAGTCGGCTACGGCATCGTGGAAATGTTCAAGGCGGCAGGTCTGCCGGACGGCGTATTTAACTACTGCCCCGGTCGCGGTTCAGTAATGGGTGACCATCTTGTTGACCATCCAGATGTTTCAGTTATCGCTTTCACCGGATCAATGGAAGTAGGTCTGCGCATTCAGGAGCGCGCCGCAAAGGTTCATCCCGGTCAGGAACAATGCAAGAAAGTTATTGCTGAAATGGGCGGTAAGAACGGTATCATCATTGATGACGATGCCGACCTCGATGAAGCCGTACTCGGTGTGCTTTATGCGGCTTTCGGTTTTCAGGGGCAGAAATGCTCGGCTTGTTCCCGTGCAATTGTCCTTGGTTCCATTTATGACCGCTTCATCCACCGTTTGAAAGAAGCAGCAGCATCCATCAAGCTCGGACCTGCTGAAGATCCAACTAATTACATGGGGCCGGTTGTCGATAAGGCTGCTCAAAAGAACGTGCTCGAATACTGCAAAATTGCTGAGCAAGAGGGCAGTGTCGTTATCAAGCACGAAGCTCCGGCCGAATATCGTGACAAGGGCTGCTACGCTCCTCTGCTGGTTGTTGATGGTATTACTAAAGATCACCGCATTGCACAGGAAGAGGTCTTTGGACCTGTACTGTCCATCATGCGGGCCAAAGATTTTGACGAAGCTCTCGATATCGCCAATTCCACCAGATTTGCATTGACCGGTGCTGTATACTCCAGAAGCCCCAAGCATCTTGAAAAGGCTTCTCGTGAGTTCAGGGTCGGTAACCTTTACTTGAACAAACCCAGCGTTGGTGCTCTGGTTGAACGTCACGCATTCGGCGGATTCAAGATGTCCGGCGTCGGCTCTAAAGCCGGTGGTCCTGACTATCTGCTCCAGTTCATGGATCCGCGTCTTGTTTGCGAAAACACCATGCGCCGCGGTTTTGCACCTATCTCCGAGGATGACGACTGGGTTGCATAGCTTTAATTAAGAAGAGAAAATAAAGGGCCGCCATATCTTTTATGATATGGCGGCCCTTTTGTATTTCGTTATGGCAGGGAAGTTTAACGGCTGTCCTTCGCTTCATGCATCTTTTCGATAAGTGCCTGAAGTTCGGAAGCAAGCTGGCTGACGTTATCAGCCGCTTCTGCAGACTGGGCAACATTGTCCGAAATTTCAGCAGAGATAGTGTTGATTTCCATTGTGGATGAATTGATCTGTTCAGCTGCTGCGGATTGTTCTTCAGTTGCAGTGGCGATCAGTTCCACCTGATTCGCGGATTCGGTAACAATTTCAACAATGGTTTTAAGGGAATTGCCGGCATCTTCAGCTAATTCGGAGCATTTGGCTACTGCCTGTTCCGTTGTTTGCATGATTCCCAGACTGGTGGAGGTGCCGCTTTGAATCGCTGAAATAGCATTTCCGACTTCCTGAGTCGCGGTCATGGTCTTTTCAGCCAGTTTACGCACTTCATCCGCTACAACTGCGAATCCGCGACCGGCTTCTCCTGCCCGCGCGGCTTCAATAGCGGCATTCAGGGCCAAAAGGTTTGTCTGGTCGGCAATATCGGAAATGACGTTCATGATCTCGCCAATTGATTCGGCTTGCTTGTCCTGTTTGGTAAGAGCTGTTTGAAGCTCTCCCGTGCTTGCCTGAACTTGATTGGTTGCTTCAACCACCTGTCCAACAATGGAGAATCCTTCGTTTGCTTTCTCCGCAGCGTCACGGGTGCCTTCGGAAGCATTGGAAGAGTTGCTGGCTACTTCAAGGATGGTTGCGCTCATTTGGTCAACGGCCGTGGCGGTTTCCTGTACCCGGTGTTTCTGATTGTCGGCGCCTTGCATAATTCCGGAGGACTGTCGTGCAAGTTCTTCTGCTGCCGAGTTGAGGCTTAAAGTAATGTCTCCTGCCTCGTCAGCAATAGCGGAAAGAGTTGCAAGAAGTGAAGTCGCATATTCTTTTTCGGCGTGAGCTTCTTCCATTGCCTGATTAGCTTTTTGGGCCTGATTGTCTGCTTCAATGGATTTTTGCTCAGCTTCGTCCATACTTTTCTTCAGTTGGATGACCATTTCAGCAATTGTTACGCGTAATTCTTCCAGTTCTCCGTGAAAACTGATTCTGTTGCAGGATTCGAAATCTCCTCCACTGACTTCTCGGGCACATGCCTGCAACGAAGAAAGTGGGCCGAGAATAGATCTGATAATGAGGAGTATTGCTGTAATGAGCAATGCAGCGGCAATCAGTTCCGCTATGATAGTAGCATTGCTGATCAGTTGCTGTTGTTCGTGGAGTTGTTTTTCTGATTTGTGGGAAAGCTCTTCAAGGAGAGGTTCCATTTGATGAATTATTGTCCTGAATTTGTCTTGTTCAGATTTAATGTTGAGAGTCAACTGGGCATAACTCTCCATGCCATCGCTATATGCTTTAAGCTTTTCAATGATGTATTGCTTGCGTTCGGGGGCGAAGTAGGATTCTTCGATATTGGTGACCAGTGTTTTCATGTTGTTGTTGAATTTATCCAGATATTTCGGATCTATTCTCATCATGAAATCTTTTTCGTTTCTGCGCAGTCTGAGGATTCCGGCTTCGTAAATCTTATCACTGCCTAAGACTGCTTTTTCGGCATCATGAACTGCTTTGCGTAATTTCCCAACCAGACCGCTGTCTTTAGTAAGGCCAAGTTTTATGAAATCATTGGCAACGACTATGAATTGTTTTTCATAACCTGAAGTCAACGATTCACCTTGTATGGCCAATTCCTTCAGAGATCCTTTCTTCAACTCATCAAGGTGACCATGCATAATGTTTATTTTTTCCTTAACCTTCTCAATATATTTTGTATCCTTTCGCAGGATAAAGTCTTTTTCTGCTCGTCTGGCCTGTAGCATTTCAATTTCGAGCTCAAGTGCATGTTCTTCTGTACTCAGGCTTTTTTGAACCAGTTGTGTGCCGTAGAAATTAATGGCAAAAACAGCCAGCAGGCCTGCCAGAGCTAAAGCTCCAATGGCCCAAAGCTTCATTTTAATAGTCATCGATCTGCCTCCCGATAGCTTATGAATTCCATTTGCTGATGGTATGATTAGCTATTAGCAATTAATAATATACCACTGCATAGCCGTAATGGATACAGTTAGAAAAAGAAAATATAGTAGTCCTTACCTCTTGCATACTTCCCGCTTCCCTTTCGGGTTACCACCTGCTAGAAAGCATGATATATAA
Source organism: Maridesulfovibrio salexigens DSM 2638 (assembly GCF_000023445.1). GTDB lineage: Bacteria > Desulfobacterota > Desulfovibrionia > Desulfovibrionales > Desulfovibrionaceae > Maridesulfovibrio > Maridesulfovibrio salexigens. The sequence continues at coordinate 1,349,050 of NC_012881.1, forward strand.
TTGAAAAAGAGTGTATTATTATGATCTCAGATTCTATTGGTTTTCAAATATCAGGCTCAACTATGAATATCTCCGGTCGTCTTGATGCCGAAGGAGCCGGTGAGGTCTGGGATAAAGCTCGTGCCGCAGTAGCGGCAGGGTGTTTGGTGGTGGAATGTTCCGGTATCGAATACCTGGATGGTGGAGGCGCTTCCTTATTTATGATGATGAAGGCCGGATGCCGTGACCGGGGCAGTTCTCTGGTTATTAATGGGCTGCGTCCTGAGTTCGCATCTTTTCTTGAATTATTTGATCTGGATAAAGCTGCTCCGCCTAGTGGTCAGGTAAAACGGAAAGGCGGTATACGCGGTTGGATTACATCTGTCGGACAATCCGGTCAGGCTGTAGCCGCAGATATGCGTGAGCAGATTGAATTTACCGGTAATTGCGTACTTGCTTCACTGTCTACTGCCACTTTAAAGAATAAGCTGCGCTGGCCTGATTTTTGGCTTACTTGTGAGAAAGTCGGTGCAGACGGATTGCCTATTATCCTGTTGATCGGCTTTTTGATGGGCTTGATCATGTCATTCCAGTCCGCAGTCTCCCTGATGCGTTTCGGGGCTGAAATTTTCGTACCCAATATGCTCGGGTTGGTCATGTTTCGCGAGCTTGGACCTATGGTCACAGCTATTTTGCTTGCAGGGCGTACCGGATCAGCCTTTGCCGCTGAAATCGGGACTATGAAAGTAAATGAGGAGCTGGATGCCCTGAATACCATGGGGCTTAACCCCGTTAGTTTTCTCGTCCTGCCGCGAGTGTTGGCTACCGTTTGCATGACTCCTCTGCTGACCCTTTTTTTCAATTTCATGAGCCTTGTCGGTGGGGCGCTGGTCATGCTTTCCATGGGCTATCCGTTGGCAACATATTGCGGCCGCGTTTTTGAAAATGTGCAGTGGATGGATTTTTCCGGAGGGATGATCAAAGCCGTAGTCTTCAGCTTCCTTGTTGCCGGAATCGGCTGTCAGCGAGGGTTGGTTACCAAGTCCGGGGCCAGTGCGGTGGGCGATTCCACTACCAGCGCAGTGGTCAGCGGAATTATTCTTATTGCCGTTTTTGACGGAATATTTGCAGTAATCTTTTTCCTTACGGGGATTTAAATTGGTTCGCACAAATGAAAATATAATTAATGTGCAGAACCTGACCTGCGCTTACGGTGATGCGGTCATCATCGATGATATTTCTTTTGGTGTCCGGCAAGGGGAAATTTTTGTTATCCTCGGTGGTTCGGGCTGTGGTAAGAGTACTGTACTTAAACATATGATCGGCCTTTACCCTCCGGCTGCCGGTGAAATCTTCATTGATGGAGATGATATCGGTTCCGCATATGGACGTAAGCGACTGGATATATTGCAGCGTATTGGAGTCATGTACCAGATGGGAGCATTATTCGGTTCCATGACTCTGCTGGAAAATGTACGTCTGCCCCTTGAAGAGTTTACCTCTATGCCGCGTGAAGCCATGGATTACACCGCTCGTATGAAGCTTTCTCTGGTCGGTCTTGAAGCTTCAGCCGATAAAATGCCATCCGAGCTTTCCGGTGGAATGCTTAAACGCGGGGCTATTGCCAGGGCTATGGCTCTTGATCCGAAGATACTCTTTCTGGACGAGCCTTCTGCCGGGCTTGATCCTATTACTTCAGCTGAGCTTGATGAGTTGATTCGCAGCTTGTCCCGTTCGCTGGGGGTAACATTCGTAATTGTTACTCACGAATTACAATCAATTTTTTCCATTGCAGACCGGGTAATTATGCTCGACAAGAGTACTCGTGGAATTATTGCCGAAGGTGATCCCCGTATCCTGAGTGAGGAGTCGGAGCATCAATTGGTGCGTAGATTTTTTCATCGAGAAGTTGAAGGTAAGCCCATGGAACAGACCGTGGCTACGGAGAATATATGAGTCGGAAAACCAATCCTTTCAGGCTGGGACTTTTTATAATTATCGGCACCATACTTTTTGTTTCGGTGCTGGCAATACTTGGTGCTGGCAAAATATTTGAGCAAAGTGTCAAAATGGAAACCTATCTTAATGAATCCGTGAATGGTCTTGAGGTGGGGTCTCCAATTAAATTCCGCGGGGTTAAAATAGGCACAGTCAGCCAGATCGGTTTTGTCACCGATCACTATGTGGATTTGAAACAGAGCGCTCTGCGCTACGTATACCTTCTTGGAGATCTTAACCATAAGATGTTTAAAACCAAGGAAGGTCAGGAACTTGTTCATGCCTTGAAAAAAGAAGTGGATCGTGGCTTGCGTGCCCGTCCTGTTTCTCTCGGGCTGACGGGGCAGCTTTTTCTGGAAATTGATTATGTTGATCCTGTAAAAAATCCTCCCTTGGAAATAGCATGGAAGCCGAAGCATATTTATGTGCCTTCAGCTCCGTCTATGATGAGTAAGGTTGAGAGCGCGGTTGCTTCTATCAGTGATACCCTTGAGGACATCAACAAAGCCAATATTGCCGAAGCAATTGAGGATGTGCGTTCCGTGGCACAAAGTATGAGTACCTTCCTTAAAAATTCAGATACTGGAGAGATTAGCAAGCGTTTAACCGGAACCCTTACCGAAGCTGAAAAATTTATTGCTCGTGTAAACCAGCTTCTGGCAGACCCGGAAGTTGATAACCTCATGCCCGATGTGGCGGCTGCGGCCCGTAATTTGCGGACAGTCATGGAAAGTTCTTCCGGTGATATTGTGGCTGCCATGAAGGATATTCGCAAAGCTTCCGAAAGCGCTAAAAACGTAACCGGAGGTATGGAAGAGTATCTTTCAGGACCTAAAGGCAAGCAGACTTTGGCTGATCTTTCCAATACTCTTAATAACATCAGTGAAGCCTCTAACAGAATCAAGGGGGCGGCCGCACGTTTTGAATCCACACTTTCAAGGGTGAATATGACAGTGGCCGGACAGCAGGGCAATATTGAAGCTATTCTGGATAATGTCCGCAGGCTTATGGAAAATTTACGGGAACTCAGTAATGAGGCTAGACAGTATCCTTCCGGTGTCCTCTTTGGTGATCCGCCGAAAAAGGCTCCGCTTAAGCAGGGGAGTGAGTAATGAAAGAATATGAGTTTAACAGAGCGTCGTTAGCTAATATTGCGGTAGTGCTGGTACTTATTGCTCTTTGCGCTGCCGCAGGTTGTGTAAAGCTGGAGCGGCCCAGTCTTGATCGTAAATACTACACTCTTGATGTTCTCCGGGGTGATAAGCAGAAGAATGATATCAAGGCGGTAAAGAATCTTATTGTCCGCCGGATCAAGATTTCCCCCCGCTATGAGGATCGTGACCTTGTTTATAAGGTAGGGGAGAACGTCTTTGAGGCCGATTACTATAATTCCTATTTTGTTCCTCCTGCAGCATTGATAACTCAGGACTTGCGTGTTTGGATGGGGGAATCCGGTGTATTTGCCAATGTGTTGGGACCGGAAAGCCTTGGCACAGGAGAACTGCTTCTGGAGGGTGTAGTAAATTCAATCTATGGCGATTACTCAGGGCCGGAACCAAAAGCGGTTGTTAAGATGCAATTCATCCTGCTTAACAACAGCAATCCTGATCTGCCTATTGTGTATTCCCGAGATTTCAGTCGTGAAAAGGTGATAGGAGCCGCAGGACCTGCTGCTCTGGTAAAAGCCTTGAACGAAGGGCTTACTGATATTTTTACTGAACTTGAAAAAGATCTGGCTGCAACTGTTCGTGCAAACCATTTTGATAGTGCAAAGGATTATTCACAGGAAAAATAGACCCTGTTTTTACCCTTTATTTTGCAACGATACATATTGTCGTCTGCGCGTTTGATGACTTTTTCCAGAGATTCGTCATTGGTAAACTCAGCAACGCCGATGCTAATTGTCTTGTGTATTGGAGATCCCTCTTTAGGGTGGTATTCATATTCAGCCAAGGCGATACGGATATTTTCTGCTACTTTGATAGCTTCCAGACCATTTGTTTCAGGCAGGATGACCATAAATTCCTCTCCGCCATAGCGGAAGGCTTTGTCTGTGGCGCGAATGTTGTTTTTAATGATTTTGCCTATGGCTTCAAGTATGTCATCTCCGGCAGCATGCCCGTATGTGTCGTTAAACATTTTAAAGTCGTCCACATCCATAAGCATTATGCTCAAAGGGTGTCCGGTGTTCCGACTTTTGAAAATTTCTTTTTCTGCGACATCAAGCATATGACGACGGTTGAAAAGTCCTGTCAACTGGTCGGTTATGCTTAAATTTTTGAATCTTTCTTCACTTTCTTTGAGTTTTTGCTCTGCTTTTTTTCTCTCTGCAATTTCCAGCTCCAAGGCATAATTCTTTTCGTCAAGTTCATGGAGCAGAGTAGCTAGCTGTGCTGCGTTATCTTCTTGGAGTTCTTTTACTTCCATCAGCTCTTCAATCAATTCTTCGCGACGGTGTTCGGCTTCTTTTTCCGAGGTCACATCCTGCATAATGCAGATACAATTTTCAGGAGTGTCACAAGTCGCTGCAATGTTGGACACTGACATGTCTATATAGTGAGGATCATTATTCTTGTCAGTAATAGCTATGCTGAGATTTGCCTTTCCTGCGGGACCACAGAAAAGATTGTGCAGATACTCTCTGCCTTCGGTATCGCCTTCGGATACGAGAATTTCGTTCAATAGCTTACCGATAATCTCATCCTGGTCGTAGGATGTGATTGTAGCGAATGCAGAGTTGGCGAATATGATTTCGCCTTTTTTGTTCAGGATTGTAATAGCTGAGGCGGCATTGGAAAAAAGTTCACGGAACCGGAACTGTCCACAGTCCGGGCATTTGGAAAGAAGGGAATTTCTCAGGAGTTTATTCTTATCCCTGAGTTCCGCGAGTTCAGAATAAATAGATCTTGAACAGCTTAAATTCTTCATATCATAATACCCCTCTACTTTACTCCACCCTATTAGGGTGAATACATTACGTTGATTTGAAAACTAATCAAGTGATTTTTTGTTTAACGAGAACGATTGCCTTAATTTGCTTGCACTTTGTTGGAATTTAGACAAGTATATCCGCGCACTTCTTTTAAGAGTAACTAGAAAAAATAATTCAGGAAAAAATATAATGATTACTATGAAGCTTCTTCTTTCACCCGTAATTTGCGCTTTGATTGGTTGGTTTACAAACTTTCTTGCGGTGAAAATGCTTTTTCATCCGCACAAACCTATCAAGATCGGGCCTTTTACTGTTCAAGGTATTTTTCCTAAACGTCAAAAAGAGCTGGCCCTGCGCCTTGGTGAGATGATCGAGCGTGAGTTGATTTCCCATACAGATATTAAAAATGTTATCCACGATCCGGCGTTTATCGATAAGCATAAAGACGTTGTGCTTGAGTATCTGGATGTCTTTTTCCGTGAAAAACTCACCACTCTGCATCCCATGGTAGGTATGTTTCTAAATGATGAAACAATGAAAACCGTGAAGGGGATGCTTTCTCAGGAACTTGATTCCATGCTGCCTAAATTAATTGAAACCACATCTTCGCAGCTTGAGTGTTCCCTTGATTTCAAATGTATCGTTCAGGATAAAGTGGAATGTTTTTCCATGGAACAGCTTGAGTCGATCCTTTTCTCCATAATGAAGAAAGAGTTTAAATTCATTGAAGTTATCGGTGGGGTGCTTGGTTTCATTATCGGTTTAATTCAGGTCGTAATCTTTATGTTATAAAATTAACCTATATAAAGAATTGTTAATCCCGTCTGCAGGTCTTATATTATTACTGTAGACGGGATTTTGTTTTTGTGAGGGGTCGTGAACACAAACTCCAGCGCGCGGAGGATATTGTGAAACGATTTATTATTCTGTTGGCAATTTTTTCATTATTTGCAACAGGATGTACTACATTTTCGGGTCCTTATTATCTGAACAACCAGAAATATAAGGAAGGAATTAAAGCGTTCAATGAAAAGTTGCAGGAAAATCCGGGTGATGCCGAATCTGCATACTATGTTGGGCGTTACTATATGGCATTGAAAAAGCCGAAAGAAGCTCAGCCATATATTTCGAAATCTCTCAGTATTGCTCCTGACAATGTCGACTATATCTTTTGGTCCGGTGTTAACTATTGGGCCTTGAAGCAATACAGCAAGGAGAGGGCTGCCTATCGCCGGGTCCTTGAGCTTGATCCTAATCATATCTCAGCCAATCTGTATCTCGCCCACAGTTATCTTGAAGAAGGAAAGCTCGCTGAAGCTGCTGTTCTTTATGATAAAGTCATAAAATTAGACGAATATAATCCTGAAGCTCTTTATAATCGAGCCGATATCCTTGGAAGACAGGGCAAGAAAGAGGAAGCCGTTAAAGCGTGGAAGAAATACCTCGAGTATTATCCGGACGGTTCTCTTGCTATGAGTGGAACTGAAAAATTGAACCTGCTCGGTGATTTTACCTACCGCAATTTTATCTTCGGAACTCGAAATCTAACTTTACGAAGTATTACTTTCAAACCCGGTCAAAGTGATTCAGATTTTGATAGCAAGAGCTCCCTGCACGTGATTGCCGCAATGATGGAAGAGAACACGGATCTCCGTTTCCATATTGTTGCTTATGTGGCTGGGAACGCTGAGTTGGCGAAAGCCCGTGCAAAAGGAGTGCGGGATTACATATTGAGCGGGCATCCTGATTTTGCTCCCTCAAGAATGCCTTTAAGCTGGTTCGGTTCAGCTGAAGAGGTAGAAAGAAGTGGTAAGACTTTCAAGCTGGACGAATCCATACAGTTCATAACTGTAATTAATTAGGGGAGGGAGGAGTCTATGAAAAACATGTTTAGAAAAACCTTATGGCTGATTGCGATGCTTATCCTGAGTGTAATGTTAGCGGTTCAGCCCTTACTTGCTCAGGATACCCAGACCGGTGAAACAACCGGGGTGACTGAAACAACTGATACCACTGATACCGGAGAAACTACCGATACCGGTGAACCTACTGATACTACTGATCCTACTGATCCCGGTACGACTGAAGAAGAAGCTGAAGCTCCGTCATTTGCCAATCCTGCTCAAGCTGCGAAAGCTGAGAGCCTTGCTGCTGCTGATGCTGAAGCCAAGGCTGAGGAATTCGGCGAAGCCATTGCTGAAGCAGAAGCTGAAGTTGCTTCCGCACAGGAAACCGTGGACACCGCAACTACTTCTGTTGAAACGGCGCAGGCTAATGTAGACGGATACAATTCAGATCTGGAAACTGCTGAGGCTGAAATTACTGCTGCCAATGAAGCAATTGGTGCAGCCAACGAAGCTATTGCCGCTGCCGCTGATGACGAAGAAGCTCTGGCAGCAGCTCAGGCTGAACTTGAAGACGCACAGGCTGCCCTGACCGTAGCAACGACTGCTAAGGCAGAAGCTGAGACCGGTTTGGCCGCAGCAGAAACTGATCTTGATGCTGCTTCAGCTGAACTTGCTGCAGCGGAAAGTTCTCTTGAGAGTGCCAAGGCTGCCGCTGATGAAACTCTTTCCTCAGCAGCAGCAGTTGATACCGCTGCCATCGCCTCCATGCGCGAACAGGGTATGGGCTGGGGAGAAATTGCTCATGAACTGGGTGTACACCCCGGGACTCTTGGACTGGGACATCAGAAACAAGCTCAGAAGCAGTCTCAGGAACGAACCAGTGCCGTTGGAACCACATCCACAGCCAAGAATTACGGTCAAAGTAAGAAGTCTGCCGCAGCAACGTCAAGAAATACTAAGACCGGTGTTTCTTCAACTCCCGGTGTTTCCGGCGGTAAGGGTGACAAGTCTGTTGGTTTGAGCCGAGCTTCCAGCAAGGCCCAGAGCGGTGCCAAGGGTTCAGACTCTGCTTCAAGCGCTAAGTCTTCCGGTGGACGCGGTAACTCCGGCGGAAGTGTTGACGGTGGAACCGGCGCGAGCACCTCTAATGCCAACGCAGCATCCGGTGGTGCTAAGGGCAAGGGCGGTAGCAAGGGCAACAAGGGTGGAAATGGTAAGGGTAACAACAAATAAAATAAGTATGATTTAAAAATAAAACTCCGGTAACTGAGAAGTTACCGGAGTTTTTTTGTGTAAATGCTTATGAATCGATTGTTAAGAATTGTTTAGTTCTGCCAAGAGTCATTATTTTTCTGTTACCTGTTTTATATAAGGGGAGTTCACGAGTAAATTATGTTGGAGGGTTAATTGCGTTTAATTATCATGCTGGGGCATATTTTCTGGATCATTATGCTCTCTGGATGTGCCCAATTCTCCGGGCCTTATTATTTGAACCATGGTGAGTTTGAGGATGGAATCAGGGTTCTCAGCGAAGAATTGAGCGAAGATCCTGAAGATTCTACCGCTGCTTATTATTTGGGGCGTTATTATCTTGCCTTGGATGAACCTGAGCAGGCTTCCACGTTGTTACAAAAAGCAGCCCGGCTTGACCCGGATAATTCTGAATATCGGTTTTGGGTAGGTGTTGCTTACTGGGCGCTGGATGATTTCAAGGAAGAACAGTCCAGCTACAGGCAAGCTCTATCTATAGATGAGGATAACATCTCGGCTAATCTTTATCTGGCCCATAGTTATCTAGACGAAGGTAAATTTGTTGAAGCTCTAGGTCTTTATGACAAAGTCCTCGTAATGGATAAGTATAATCCGCAAGCTTTATATAATAGGGCAGATATACTTACCAGACAAGGATTACATGAGCAGGCCAGAAAGGAATGGAAGAAATTTTTGGAATATTATCCAGATGGAAGTTTAGCCGTCTATGGGACCGAGCAGCTTAATCATCTTGGTGATTTTTCTTACCGAAATTTTATTCTTGGAAAACGTAACGTAACTTTAAGGGCTATTCGTTTTAAATCCGGAACAGTTAAGTCTGATCTTGAAAGCAGTTTGTCGCTTAGAGTTTTAGCGGCAATCATGAAAGCGGACAAAGAAAATGCATTTCATATTGTAGCCTACTGTAAAGGAAATTCTGAACTGGCCAAAGCACGGGCTAAACATATTCGCAATCATATTCTTAATGCCCATCCCGGCATTGATGCCGGCAGACTGCCGTTAAGCTGGTTTGGGGTTGAAGAGAAAATTCGCCGTGGTGACAGGACATTCAAACTTAATGACTCTATCCGTTTTATAACTGTTTTGAAAAAGGAGGAGTCATAATGGAACGTGTAATGACTGGATCACGGCACCTTCTTCTTTTCGTTCTCGGTATACTTATATTTATGGCAGGAAGCTCTTTTGCCGCAGAGATCGATGATGATGTTTCATATTTTTCAACTCCGGAAGAAGTTGACGCTGCCGATATTGAAGTTAGAAACGCAGTTGCTTCTGAAGCATATCAGTCTGCAAAAGAGGTGGCTAAAATTGAAAATGAAATCAAGACGAGTAAACAAGAAGTTCGTAAGGCCCTCAAAGAAATAGTCGAGATACAGAAGGCTGATAAAACTGAAATGCTTGCCGCTGCAACCGAACGTCTTTCTGCCGTTCGCGAAATGTTGAGTAAAGTACAGAAGAACGCCGATGAAAAACTGGCCGATTTAACAGGGGTCAAGCAGTCTACAATTGCTTCAATGCGTAGTCAGAAAATGGGAGTAACTGAGATTTCGCGTGAACTGGGGGCAACGCCGGAATCTATTGTTGCTTCTGTTCGTGTTGGTAAGATTTCTTCGCAGCCGGATATCTCTGGTCCTGTTTCGGTAACAGAGGGGAAACCTACCGATAAAGCACAACCGTCCATTGCTCCTTCAAGGGTGGGGCCAAATAGCGGATCGCTGATTGGAGTGGGCCCTAAAGGTTCCATCTCTCGCGAATTAGGTCCGAAGGGATTTGGATTGAAGCGCGGAAAAGTGGGGCGGATAGGTGGTGGAACTGTGCGTGACTTGAAAAGTGGGGTGTCCATTACTCCCGGCGCAATCGGCGGAAAAGGAGATAAGTCTCTCGGGCTTAGCAGGGTGTCTGGTAAAGCAAAACTTGGAAGTAAATATTCCCATAATATAAAGAGTTTATCCGCCATTGGAGGTCGAGGTGATTCTATGACTACCCGTGGAAATATTATATCCGTGCCGTTATCACAGGTCAGGAGTGTGCCGGGTGCTGTTAACTTAGGCAGTATGAGTTCAACTGGACAAATAGAGCAGGGGCAAACTAAAAAATAATTATGCTCTTAAAAATATTAAGGCCGTAATAGTTTAATATTACGGCCTTTTTTATTAGTTGGATGTGTGTTGCTGTTTTTGCCGTGCAAGAGCATTGGTAATAATTTCAAGTATACGATCACTATGCGGTGATTTTTTTATAGCCAGAACCAGCGGAGTCTCGAAAAGTTTCCTTAGTACAACAATATTTTCTATCCCATTTTTTTTAGCATAGTATTTCATGACTGATGGGTCGGTGATTGCTACCTCGCATCTTCCGCGTATAAGTTTTTGGACAAGAGAATTTTCGTCCGGGGCTTGATCTACGTTGTCTGCATAACGTTTGGCAGGTTCAGCTATTTCTTCCGGGTAGTTGTAAGTTTTAACAAGTCCGACAATGTGTTTCGCAAATAATGAATCGATGCTGTCAGGTATGCACATGTTACGGGGAGCCATAACGGCTATTTCTGACCAGTCCACAGCAGGCGAAGCAATAAATCCCTCGTTGACCTCTTCAGGCCATGCAGGAAAATAACCAATATATCCCGGTTGAGCTGCCATGGCTTTTGCTCTCGCCCAAGGTAAAAATTCCACTTCAAGTTTAATTCCATGTGATTGTAAAACTTGTTTGAGTTTAGCTATAGATTTTCCCTGATCAGGTAATTTCTTCCCGGAGTAGGGTTCCCAATCTAATGAAGTTATTCTCCATTTTTCGGCAGCAAATGCGGGCAAGACTATGGATATAGTCAAGATAAGTGTGAAGAATGTTTTCATAAAAAACATGCTGCCGCTGCTCCCTCATGAATGTGATTAAAAGGTTATTCAATAGCACTATAGCATCAGAACCGGCAGGATAGAAGATTAATCGAAAGAATGAGAAAGCTGTTGGGTGGTATCACCATAACACTCACAATTTTGATTCTTTTTCGCCGAAGTGGATGTGTTTATGTTATAATATTTATGATACTAATTGTATTAGATTATATAAACACAGAAGTGTGGGGTCAGCAAAGGAGTTCATATGGATATTCAAAAACTAAAAGCTGGTGATGTCCTACTTTTCTCCGCTGAGAAGGGTAGCTTCATTTCTTGGGTAATTACTTTTTTAACTGATGCGCAGGTAAGTCATGCTGCGATGTTTTATGATGTCCCAGAGCAGCTTATTATTGAGGAGAGTCCTCCGCAGGTTGCAATAAATAAAGCTTTTGAGCGCTTTAAGGGCAGGGAAATTACCGTTCGGCGCTTGAAAGAAGAGTTGCCTATGGTTCCTGTGATCAAAGTCGCTAAAGCTTATCTTAATGATGATGAGCCTTATGATCAAAGCGGTTTGTATCTCGTTGGATTACTGCTTTTATACAGAAAGTTCACTCCAAGCTCGGCTAAGCAGCGTGTGATGATTAGAATTTTTAAAAAGATAACTGCTTCTATAGTTGACTACATCCATAAGCACCAGAGCCCCGGCAAAGAGCCAATGGTTTGTTCGCAGTTTGTGGCCCAATGCTATGCCAATGCCGGGCCGGAGTATAAACTCAAATTTAAAAAGGGACTTCTGCAAAAGTCTGCAACGGCACAGCTAGAGGATAAAAATTTAATTGAACAGGTTTTACAAAGATTGGATCAGGAAGAACCTCCGCAGACACAAAGACTGCTGCAGTCAGTTCTGGAGCCGGAGAAGGAAACTTTTCTTTCGGGAGAGGATTTGTGTCAGGAATTGAAGGAGGCTTTTTTAGACGAATCAGATATCGTCTCAGTTTCGATTTCTGATGAATTTACTGAAGCTGTGGCGCAGTTTGCCTATGCGCATCATCTTGCAACTACCGGCCAGGCTGTAGAGTTGTCCGGGCAGAATGTTCCACAATTGCTGCGTGACTTAAATGACTATGAAAATATGTTTACTACACCGGGAGATTTGCTGAAATCATGCGAAAGTCTTGAGAGTATATGTGTGATAAAATAGTATGAAGAGTTATATGGATTTTTATTAGACCGGGTAAGGGGAGATTCGTTAAAGTCCCCCTTACCCGGTTTTGGAAACTAGCCTGCGCAGGTTTCCAGAAACAGTTTGTGCCTTTCAGCGTAAGGCGGATATTTGAAGAATGCGGAACCGGAAACAAGCACGTCTGCGCCTGCCTCAACCAGTTCGCGACAGTTTTCCATAGTCACGCCGCCATCAAGCTGGATGAGGGTGTCAGCACCCATTTCATCAATCATGGCCCGTAGATCACGCACTTTCTGAGTACAGAAAGGAATGTATTTCTGACCGCCGAAACCGGGGTTAACGGACATGATCAGCACCATGTGCAGCTGCGGAATCAGGTATTTGATGGATTCCAGCGGGGTTGCAGGATTCAAAGCAATAGCTGGTTTTACACCCTTTTCTGCAATGGCTGCCACTGCACGCTCAAGATGCACTGTGGATTCAGCATGGATGCAGAGCAGGTCAGCTCCTGCATCGCAGAATTCATCAATGTAACGTTCGGGCTGCTCAATCATGAGATGGCAGTCGAAGAACAGGTTGCACTCTTTACGCATGGACTTGATTACCGGAGGCCCGAAAGTGATGTTGGGCACGAATTTGCCGTCCATTACATCAAGGTGCGCCCACTTGAGGCCTGCTTCTTCCAGAGCTTTCAGCTCGTCCGCAAGACGGCTGAAATCACAGGAAAGCAGAGAAGGGGAAATGATGGTTTCCTTAGCTGCCATTTATTTTTTCTCCTTGTCTTCCTTCATGTCAAAATCAACCTTGATCTTGAACATTTTAGTCGCGGGCAGATAAAGTACGCGGATGCCGGTTTTCTCGGAAATTGCATCGAGAGTGGCGATCACGGTTTCTTTGTCCGGACCGATGAAGGTGAACCAGATGTTGAAGTCATTTTCACGCAGGTAGTTGTGAGTAACGCCGCTGTGACGGTTAACCTCGGCCACGAATTCATCCATTTTTTCTTCGGGCACACTGGCTGCGCACAGGGTGGAATGCCAGCCCAGTTCACGTGAACCGAAGTTTGCTCCTACGCGACGGATTACTCCGTCTTCGCGCAGGGCGTTGACCCTTGAAAGCGCTTCATCTTCGGATACTCCCACCATCTTCCCGATCTCTTCGTAAGGGCGTGAAACAATGGGGAAGTGGGACTGGATGATGCCGAGAATATCTTTATCTACTGCGTCCATTTATATTTCCTTTCTATTTTTTAGGCTTCTTTTTGGGCTCGTAGGAACAAAGCGGTTCCGGTCCAAGATAGCTGCCTTCCATGGTCTGGGCGCGCGCACGGCAACCGCCGCACACTTTTTCGAATTCACAATGACCGCACTTGCCGTCGTAAGTGTCGGGGTTGCGCAGGTTAAGAAACTGCGGAGATTTGGCCCAGATTTCTGGAAAGGGGATCTCGCGGACGTTACCGCAGTCGAGATCAAGGTATCCGCAGGGCTGAACCTGTCCACGATGGGAAATGAAGCAGAAACCTACACCGCCAAGGCAGCCGCGGCTTACTGCATCAAGGCCGAAGTTTTCAAAGTTGACCGGAATGCCTTCTTCTTTTGCACGTTGACGCAGGATGCGGTGGTAGTGCGGTGCACAGGTCGCTTTGAGCTGCATGTCTGTGGTTTTCTGGAAATCGTAGAACCAGTTGAGAACCTCTTCGTACTCTTCAGCGGAAATAACTTCCGCACCCAGCTCGGCGGCACGTCCGGTGGGTACCAGCAGGAAGATATGCCATGCGGATGCTCCAAGATCTTTGGCGAGCTTGAAGATATCCTTGAACATATGCAGGTTGTTGCGGGTAACGGTGGTGTTGATCTGGAATTCGATTCCGGCATCTTTCAGGTATTGAATACCTTTCATAGCCTGATCGAATGCGCCCAGTTCACCGCGAAAATCATCATGGTATTTGGCTTCTGCTGCATCAATGGAGATGGAACAACGCTGGATGCCCACTTCTTTGAGCTGTACGGAATTCTCTGCGGTGAGCAGAGTTCCGTTGGGAGCCATTACGCAACGCAGGCCTTTGTCATTAGCGTAGGATACCAGCTCGAAGACATCGTGGCGCAGCAGCGGTTCGCCGCCGGTGAAGATGATGATCGGGTCCCCGGTTTCGGGAAAAGTATCGATAAGCGCTTTAGCTTCCTCGGTGGAAAGCTCTCCCGGATAAGGTTCGGGGTGCGCTTCAGCTCTACAGTGCTTGCAGGCAAGGTTGCAGGAGCGGGTGATTTCCCATGCGATGAGTCTGAGCGGCGGTGAGCCGTCAGCATTCTTCTGGGGAATTGGATGTACACCCGGATGACCACCGGGATGTCCGCCGCCGGGGTGTCCCGGTTTGCCGCCGGGATGACCGCCCGGATGTCCACCTCCCGGATGACCTCCGGGGTGTCCGCCTGTCATTTTTTTATCGCTCATATTATTTCTCTTTCAGTCTTTTGAGTACGTCTTCAGTGAAGTAAGTCAGGATCAGGTCTGCTCCGGCACGCTTGAGCCCGATGAGGGATTCCCAAACTACGGATTCTTCATCGACCCAACCGTTCAAAGCCGCAGCCTTGATCATGGAATATTCGCCGCTGACCTGATAAGCCGCAACGGGCAGATCAAAGTTATCGCGGGTCTGACGGATAATGTCCATGTAAGGTCCGGCAGGTTTGACCATAAGAATGTCTGCACCTTCGATAACATCCGCTGCTGCTTCGCGCAGACCTTCGCGGGCGTTGGCCGGGTCCATCTGGTAGGTTTTGCGGTCACCGAACTGAGGTGCGCCTTCAGCTGCTTCGCGGAAAGGACCGTAGTAAGCGGATGCGTATTTTACTGCATATGACATGAGTGGCAGTTCAGCAAAACCGTTTTCGTCCAGAATCTCGCGGATAGCGGCAACGCGGCCGTCCATCATATCAGAGGGTGCAACCATGTCCGCGCCTGCTTTGGCGTGAGAGAGGGCAGTTTTAGCCAGCAGTTCCAGGGTCGCATCATTGAGGATGATCTCATCCTTAACCAGTCCGCAGTGCCCGTGGGATGTGAATTCACACAAGCATACGTCAGTGCAGACCAGCAGTTCGGGCCAGCGTTTTTTTAGCATGCGCACGGCCTGCTGCACAATGCCGTCCTCGGCGTAGGCCTGAGAGCCAGCGGGATCTTTTTCAGCGGGAATGCCGAAAAGGATCAGGCTTTTGAGGCCGTTTGCCACAGCTTCCTCTACTTTGATTTCCAGCTGTTTCAGGCTGAGCTGAAACTGACCGGGCATGGAGGAAACTTCTTTTTTGAAATTTTCATCGTCTGTTTCGTAGACGAAGTAGGGCATCATAAGATCATTGGCGGAAAGGGTGGTTTCCCTGATCAGATCACGAATAACGGGAGTTCGTCTGAGTCTGCGTCCCCGATGGAAGTCGAATACCATGTTAGACCTTCCTTTTTGCCTCCGGCGGCTTAAACCCTTTGGAAAGGGTTTAAGAATCACAAACTTTTTTAGTAGGCTTCGCCGTGTAGCTTGGATAAATTTCTTTCAAATAATAAAATCCCGGCAGACCTGTAGGCCCGCCGGGATTCAATAATATCTATCGTCGACAGGACGACCGTCTTGAAACGTTTTTCAAAACAGCGGGCCTAGTCCTTCTTGATTTCCTCGTCGGTGAGGTAACAAGCGGGATCCTGAGCCCAGATGTCGTCGTAGTATGCTTCAGCACGGGCACGGAAGTTACCGGCACAGATGTTCAGGTAACGACAGGTAGCGCAGCGGCCGCCAACGTGCTGTTTTTTGTCTTTGAGCTTGTGCAGCAGCTCGATGTTTTCGTCCATCCAGATTTCAGAGAAAGGACGTTCCAGAACGTTACCGAAGGTGTGGTTACGCCAGAACTGGTCAGCATGAACCTGACCGTCCCAGGAGATACAACCGATACCGCGTCCGGAGTTGTTGCCTTCGTTGAACTGCAGCAGTTCGAGGACTTCCTTGGCACGTTCGGGATCTTCTTTCAGCAGACGCTGGTATACGTAAACACCGTCAGCGTGGTTATCAACGGTGAGGATTTCTTTAGGCATGCCCGCATCATAGAGAGCTTTGGTCTCGTCCATGATAAGGTCAAGCAGCTGGCGGGTTTCAGCGTGGGTCAGATCCTCTTTAATGAGTTCGGAACCACGGCCGGAGTATACCAGATGGTAGAAACATGCTCTGGGAACTTCCAGATCACGCAGAACTTTGAAGATGGAAGGAACTTCAGTCCAGTTGCGCTTGTTGATGGTGAAGCGCAGACCGACTTTCAGGCCTTCGGCCTTACAGTTTTCAACACCTTCGATAGCTTTCTTGTAAGAACCGGGAACGCCGCGGAATTTGTCGTGGGTTTCTTCGGTACCGTCAAGGGAGATACCAACGTAAGAAAGACCAACGTCTTTAAGTTCACGGGCTTTTTCTTTGGTGATCAGGGTTCCGTTGGTGGAAATAACTGCGCGCATACCTTTGCCGGTAGCGTAGCTTGCCAGCTCAACGAGGTCTTTACGTACAAGAGGTTCTCCGCCGGAGAAAAGCATTACCGGGGCGCCGAATGCTGCGAGATCATCGATGATCTCTTTTGCTTTTGAAGTGGAAATTTCGTCTTTTCCGTCAGGATCAACAGCCTGTGCGTAGCAGTGAACGCACTTAAGGTTGCAGCGTCTGGTCATGTTCCAGACTACAACGGGTTTTTTGTCTTTGGAAAACTGCAGAAGGTGAGAAGGCAGTTTGCCAGACTCACGACCGTAGCGCAGGGCGTCGGAAGATTCTACTGCACCACAGTAAAGTTTAGAAATACCAATCATTTATAAATTCCTCCCTAGCTGCTGAGATGGCGCCAGGCTATCAGTTTTAACGATGTTTCCCCGTGACTTGGAAGTAATAATAATTACTGTTTGCGATCCGTCAACCGGGAAAATCAATCGGTTATGCGTAATGAGAGAGCGAGTTTTGGAGTAACACAAATGTAAGCGGGGGAAAAGGGCAAAATAGGAGCTTATAGTGTGTAATTTAAAGTATTGAAAAATAAGAATAAATAATTGAAATTAATTATCAGTTAAATGCGTTTGCCAACGAAAAACCTCCTCGTTCGGTGTGTAATCGAAGCGAGGAGGTTAATTTTGCTGATTTGATTTATCTGAACTTTATTATGGTGCGATAGATACCTGTACCCGTCTATTCAATAGTTTGTTGTACTTAGTGGTGTTGGGAACCAGCGGATTGGATTCACCAAAACCAGTTGTTCCGATGCGTTGCGGCGCAATAGGAAAATTATCGGTCAGGTATTTTTTGACTGATTCAGCACGTTCCTTGCTCAATTTGAAGTTGTACTCCGGTGAAGCGTCAGAATCAGTGTGGCCGCCGATAACAATGCGCTTATCTTTGAGGCGGTCGCTGATCAGGGCTTTCCCCAGTTCATTCAACAGTGAGTATGATTCAGGTTTGATTTGGGATGAGTCCACATCAAATTGTACAGCAAGGTTGATTGAGCGAGGTTTGGATTGCGCTTTAGGAGCTTGAGTTGTTGACTGTACTGGGGCAGGTGCTGCTTTGGGAGTTGCATGCTTTGCAACAGGTTGCTCCTGCTGAGTTGGTGTACTTTGGGGTATTGTGTTTCCGTTCTGTGGCGGTGACTGCATCTGCACCATGTTGGGCATCAGGCCTGCAACCATGCCCTGATTGGTGTTCTCGTAGCGGGCCCATGAGGTTAAGGGTACAGCCATGTCTGAAGCAATAGCCTGTATGATTTTATAGAAAGCAGAGTCCGGCATACGGTGCTCCCGCTTTACGAATATAAAATCATCATCCATCTTTTTCTCAATGCGGCCGCTTTGTTCAAAGGAGCAGACCAGTTGGCCGCGTTTTGTTTCGTAAATTTTTACCTGAACTGATACTGCGGAATCGTCCATGGTATGTCCCAGATAGAGATAGGGAACGAATCCTACTACCAGCAGGTCGTAGCCGCGCGAACGGGCGGTAAAAAGGGCTTCATCCAAGCCCCTATATATCAGATTATCATCATAGACCATGGACGGAAATACTTGCAGTCCGGTCCAATTCTGCCAGATTCCTTTGGCAACCCTTTGTCCCCAGTCGCTTCCCTTGTACATGGTCTGGGTTACGTGGAAAGGATAGAAAAGGGCGGAAATCGGTCCGTAGTGCGGTTTTTCCGGCCTTGAGTAGACCATCAACTGCGATAGGGATACTTCGGCATCCTGATAGTATACGGACTGAGTGGCGATTTGCGGTTCAAAATGGGTGCAGGCTGATAAAGCCAGCAAAAGGATCAGCAAATATTTTTTCATATCGGCAACCGGGATTGGGTTTAATAGTGTCTGAAATTTGACCATAAAATAGTTGCTAAAATAAAAGCAATATTTGTGCCGTATGATTCTGGGTAATAAAAAAGGTTCTTCTTTCGAAGAACCTTTTTTATTTTTATTGCATCAATTTAGTTGGGGATGGTGCTGCCTGCATGGAATCAAGGATTTGTTCCTTGGATTGGAGCATGCTTTCGCGTAGCTCCATTCTTCGCTGTACGGAGAGTTTTTTGAACTCCGGTTGGCGGGTTAGTTCAGTAAGTTGTTCCATTTCGCCCTTAATTCTCTCAACTTTTTGCAGCATTTCGCTCTGGGGCGAACAGACTTGAGAGCATGCATCTGCTAGTTCGGAAATTTCTCTGGCCATACTCCTAAAGCTTTTAGGATTAATTTCCTTGGCAATGCGGACGCGCTCCTTGGCGTTGGCAACTTTTCCTTTGATCCATCCAAACATAAATTACCCTCGGATACTGCTAGATTGTGGGCTGGTTGAACTGCATGTAGAAGCCCAGAATGACCAACAGTAACACAATAGGCATCACCATTGAAAGAACAACTCGCATGTATGTTGTATTATGGATGTTTTTGTAGGCAATAATAGAAATGGCAACACTTATCAGTGCGCCGATCATATCACCCACAATGGGGACAATACAGAGGATGATCGGGGCATATGAGTATGTGGTAGCCCTGAAAGTGGCCTGATATCCGCGTTCTCCCGCTCCAAAGATCATGAGCAGGATGTGGGTCATGCCGATAAGCGGAAAGCTGATTCCTGCCAGCATGAGCGGGTAAAGGAGCAGAGATAAAAGGGCCGGTCCGGTTCCATCCTGCAGAGAATCTGCAATCATGGAGTCATTCATAATTCTGCCGACATCGGCACCCATTGAAGTGTCCACCCCGGTCATAGCCCAAACAAAATTACAGATCTCCTGAAATTCTGCCAGAATGACAAAAAAGAACAGGGGCATCAGGAAACCCTTGAGCGGCATATCTTTAAAGAAAGCAGCCGGGGAAAGGATCACTTTTTTGATGGTCAGGAAAAGGCCGGGGAAAAAACCGTATTTTTCCAGATTTTCAAACGGAACTTCATTTTCTTCAGCATAACTGTCAGTTTCGTAGCCGTGCTCTTCCTCATGAAGGTCTTCTTCCGGTTTCATTGAGTCAAGGCGCTGCCAGATATCTGATTTATCTTCCTGAATCTGTTCCTCGCGGATGGCTTCAGGCTGCTGGTTGAATTGTTCATCATAAGGACGGGGCTGTTCTTCGCCGAATCCTTCGGGGTGCTGCTCCTGTGCATGCTGTTGAGCATAGGCTGCAGCATCCTGATAACCGTCTTCTTCAGGGGCTGTAGGGTTTGTATTCTCTGGAGCTATTCCCGGAACCGGGTCGCTTTCCTCTTCAAAATCTCTGAATTTGAACTTGGCCTGACACTTTGGACAGGTGGCAAGCTGGGCAGTTGCCGGGATTTTATCTTCCGGAATTTCACTGCTGAAATCGCACTCGGGACAAGTAACTTTCATATTAAATCCTTGAAGCTGTTTGTCTGAATATTTCGGTCAGACCTAATAAATTTTATACTGTTAGGCAATGGCAATTGTACATGAACATTATGACATACGAACATCCGGAAGCAGCAATGGACCGACTTTCCTGTCTTTTCGGGGGCTAAGCAATTCCTTAGTAATATTAGGAAACTCTATGCCCAGTCGATGGCTGAATTGACCTCCGGTCGAATTGTTGAAGTTTTCCAGTTTGGATTCAATTTTTTCTCTGCTTTTTAAAAGATGAGTCAAATGTTGAATCGGGGTGTCCGGCAGTATTCCGGAAACACCCTCTAATCCGGTTAATTGCTCGTGAATCTTATTAACAAATTTAAGATTACAACTGTTTTTAAAAAGCCTCAGCTGTAGGTCCGGCCAGAGTCCGTAACCGATGCGGCAATGATTCTGGTCGGGATAAAATGTAATCCGGGGCAGATACCATCCGTTACACTGCTCGCAGGAAGTCATCAATCTTATGTCATCCCAATCTTCGGGGCGCAACCTTTCGTCAGCGTCAATATAAATAATCCATTCGCCGGAACAATTTTCAAGCATTCGGTTACGTTGCGCTGAGAAGTCAGCATCAAGCGGATGACAGATATTTATAATCTCTGCCCGGTGAAATTTCTGAAGATCAGAGATAGAGGCTGGCTCAGCACAATCCCATACCAGAACAATTTCAGTTATCCATTCAGGAAAATTTTTGATGAAATCTTCGAGCTCGGGTTCGTCAGGACTGAGAATTGCTGCTGCAGAAATTCTGCTACCTGAATCCTGCGTTGGATAGTCAATTTTTTTGCAGCCGGAAAAGATCTTTTGCAGGTTTTGATGTTTGCTCTTGCTATTGCCATCCAGCGCAGGATTGAGAATCAGGTGTGAATTTGCAGCGGAGTAACCATTTTGGATCAGCAGCAATAGCATGGCCCAGATTGATGAATCTGTCAGCAGAATACAGTTTTCGTGCGATTGATTAAAACTGTTTAGATTTAGATTTCGAATATGCTCAGGATATAGATCACAGATCAATAGTTCTTGTTCAGCCGTTTTGTTTTCCGCCAGTGCCTTTCCCAGCAAACCATCCCCAGCGCCGAAAAGTATGAGAGCTTTAGTCTTGCGCCGCGATGCGAAACGCAGGTGTTTTTGGGCTGTTTCTTCAGGTGATGCCGAAACGTCTTTCAATTCTTCCAACTGCTGACCTGAAAGTTTGTAGGTTAAAATTTGTTCCGAGTATAAATCGAAGATGTGAGTCATGGCTTAAATGGCCTTTTTCATTTTGAGCAGGTCCAGATAAATATTGCCAAGTTTAAAGGCAATGTCTTGTGCCCGGAATAGTTTTGCCGCTTTAGCACGGCCGTTTTCACCCATTTTACGTGCTTCCTTTGGATTGGTTAACAAAAAGCGGATGTATTGTGCAAATTCCAGTGCATTATGAGCAACAAAACCGGTTTCACCATGATCGACAAGTTCTAATTGTGCGTTATCCCGCATCTCTTTGCTGGGATGGGTTATGACGGGAAGTCCGGCAGCCATAGCCTCAGCAATTACCAGCCCGAAGGACTCGCCCGTGTCGTTGGCATGGACCAGAAAGCTGATTGAATTGAGGAATTCGGCAATCTCGCTGTCAGTCAGCACCGGCGGGAGGAAATTGACTAAACTTTCCAGATTGTGATCAGCCACATATTTTTCAGCATCCGGTATTCCACCGATGATCCGGTATTGGAATGGAGTTATCTGCTGATTTTTTATCTTTTCTTTCAGGATGGGTAGAAAATCAAGTGCAAGTATTGACCATTTACCTTTGTCTGCCCGGGAAATTCTTCCGAATGAATCAGCAGGTATTTCCCGGTCGTGAGGGCATTTATCCAGAAAAAAATCAGTATCAACAGGATTGTACAGTACGGAGTATTTCGGTTCCACCGTAGGTATGGAATTAACAGCTGCATATCGCTTTGCACAGAAATTGGAAACAAAAAGGTGGCGGTCAATCAGTTCCCCTTCAGGACTGGGGTCATGATGTCCGAACACATTTGTTTCAACCAAAAGGGGAGTTTTGGCTAATTTAAAAGGGCGCAGAGACCCCGGTTCGGCCCAGCCTGCACGATGGATATGGACCACTTGCGGCTGAAATTTATGGAGGACGGAGAGCAGATCAGTTCCTACAAAGGTCTCTATTCCCTGCTCCCGGATAAGTTTTCCCCGTGGTCCGTTTGCGGGAGAGTAGGTCGCAGTGTGAAAAATTTTCCTGTCCAGATTGACAGCAAATGATTGCATGACTTTTTCAGTGCCTCCCAAACCAAGCGATGGGGAGACCTGAAGTACCCTTATTCTGTTTTTTTCCATGATAGAAATAGATGACAGATACACGGTGCTAAGTAAAGAGGGGCTTTCCTATCTTGCTTTAATTCATAAAAAAGCCCCTGCCGAAGCAGGGGCTTGTCTTATCAAATTAGCCGGAGCAAATTACAGTTAATTTGTTATGCTCCGCCTCCGTATGCGTTTGCAGCTTTTTTCAAGCGCAGGGCGTTGGGGGCGGGGATGTTCTGGGTTTTGGGCATTCCGTAACCTGCATCGTTTACAAAACTGCGGTTCACGTTGGTTGTGCCACTGTTTGCAGTCGCAGCTGTCTGCAGGGGAACTGCAGCCTGAGCTTCTGCTGTGGGGATAATTTCCCGGTATGCGGAAGCAATGCCGTCGATAATCTTGATTACTTCATCAAGTTTTTCCGTATCCATTTTCAGGTTGGCCTGCAGCAGTCTGGTATTACAATAAATATAGAGCTTGCTGAGGTTTTCTGCCAGTTCTCCGCCTTTTTCCTTGTTCAGGCTGGCGGTAAGTTCAGAAATAACTTCAATGGCTTTGGATATAAGAATCCCTTTCGCAGCATAGTCTTTCTCATTAATTTTCACTTTTGCCTGCTTCATGAATTTGATTG
Source organism: Maridesulfovibrio salexigens DSM 2638 (assembly GCF_000023445.1). Classification (GTDB taxonomy): domain Bacteria; phylum Desulfobacterota; class Desulfovibrionia; order Desulfovibrionales; family Desulfovibrionaceae; genus Maridesulfovibrio; species Maridesulfovibrio salexigens. Next base: position 1,371,913 of record NC_012881.1, read on the forward strand.
CAGCATCATAAAGCATGATGAGAAGTTCACCCTTGGAAGTGGTATGGACCTGAGTTGAAAGGTATGCTTGAGCGGCTTTGTGCATATATTTGCTCCTCCTGACTTACTGATCGGCAAGCTTTTTAGAAAACCTTAGACTGTTTTTTGATTTATTTTGAATTTAGCTAGCCTTTCATCAGCTGGGTCACACTGGCAGTCAACTGTGCAGATTTACCCTGATAGTTTCCAAGTAAGGCATCAAGTCTGGCGTATTTTTCTGTAAGCATACGTTTTTTAAGTGCAATTCGGTCTTCTTCAGATTCGATTTTTTTATCAATATTCCGCATGATGGTATCATAGTTGTCCTGAAGAATCTCAAGAGGACCGCTCTCACCGGTCATATCTTCAAGAGCCTCAACCATCTCGCCTGTCTTGCCAAGCTTGAGGTGGACGTTGATTGCATCGGAAGCGTCACTATTGGAGTTACCGTAAACTCCATCTGCACGGTTTTCTACTCGGATAGCCATACCAGCTGCGTCAGTGCCACCTGCACCGGTAATCTGCCAGTTGGCGGCATCGACCAAAGCGGTTTGGCCGTTAATTGTTGCGGAAATTATCTGGCCGCCGGAAACTTCGTATTGAACATTATAGTCACCGGCTTTGGTTGTTCCGTTAATGTGCGAAACATACTGAACATTGGGGGAGTCACTGACCCCTTCATAGTTTGCGGCAAAGAGCATCGCCACAGACATAGGGTCGGCGTCAAGCGCTTCGTTGAGCTTCTCAGTATCAAGCTCCAGCAAACCCATGTTAGCGCCGCCACTATCTGCATTGGTCAGAATTCCAAGCTGAGAAAGGGCAGAGTAGCGGTCGCCGGTAAAATCGCCGTTGGGGAGTTCTTCATACCAGCTGAAGCCTATGCCCTTACTGGCAATAATATCCTTCATCCGCTGGCCGACAAGCAGTTCAACCCCGTAGTTACCTGTTAGGATCGAGCCTTTTGCTGAATCCGAAGATGTTGTTACCGAGGTCAGGTCTTTGATCATCTGTCGGATTTCATTGTTCTGATCGACAAATTTCTGGACATTTTCTTTCATGCCCTCTTTGTCGGTAACAATGCCTATCGCGGTGGTCTGCCCTGCTGCGTTGGTATTCTTCAGGTTAAGGGTTACCCCGTCGATAACGTCACTGATGGTGTTGGTATCGCGTTCTATCCAGTCACCTGGAGCAGGAGGGTAGCCGTCAACTTTAATCTGAGAGTTTACAGCATTCTGGGTTTCATCAAAATCATTCTTGGTGAAGACCATGCCAACAGTATTGTCGATGGTCACCTGATTGTCCGCTCCGAGATCAAGTCCGTATATTTGCAGGTGGTAGCTGGTTCCATCGTTGATGGTGGTCGCCCTGATTTTCTCTCTGGAGTCAACATGAGAGTTGATCAGGTTTACGAAACCCTGAAGTGATGTTCCCGCACTGATGTTGCTCAGGGTGATGGTTTCGGAACCATACGTAAAAGTGAACTCACCTGTGGAACTGAAAATTGATTCTGTCAGGCTTGAAACACCTGAGTCAGTTACATGAATATCGTTAGTAGCAAGCTGGCCGATTTCAATTGCATGGGAAGAAACCAGAGCTTCGGCAGAAGCCGTGGCGGTAAGAGTCCCGGAATCTGAAGTGGTTACGGTCTTGCTCATGAACTCATCAAGAGTATCCATGGACTTGAGCGTAGTTTGCAGACCGAGGAGAGCGGTGTTCAGTTCCTGAAATTTTTCAACTTTATCGCTCCATGAGCTTTTCCAGCTTTCGAGTCTATTAATATGAACTCGCTCAAGCTTAATCAGCCCGTCGATAAGAGACTGGAAGTCGGTTCCGGAACCGAGTCCGGTAAAGTTGATATTTCCTGAGGTGTAATCTGACATAATAATCTCCGGGAATTTTTTTCCCTGGTTCTATTCTCACCTCATCCGATGCAATCAGGATGCCAAACGTTAACGATTGATTAAGTTATGTTAATGGTTCTGGAGTGCTTAGTTTCAGTTAAGCTGAAAGCCGGAACCGGTTGGACCGGGCCCGGCTTTCCTCTTAAGTCTGACTTGGTCAGAATGCTTTATGCTGCGCCGGTTTATTAACCGATAAGCTGCATTGCCATTCTGGGCATGCTGTTAGCCTGCGAGAGCATAGCCACTGCGGACTGGGTCAGGATCTGGTTACGGGTGAACTCAGTCATTTCAGTTGCAACGTCAACGTCGGAGATGCGGGATTCCGCAGCCTGAACGTTTTCTGCCTGGATAGACAGGTTGGTAATGGTGTTTTCCAGTCTGTTCTGGAGAGCACCGAGGTTCGCGCGGATCTTATCCTTGGAGATAATAGCCTTGTTCAGCTTATCCAGAGATTCCTGCGCCAGAGCCTGAGTAGAAATGGAGTTGTTTGCCGCAATCCCAACACCAAGTGCTGATGCTGTGGAAGTGCCAATGGAAACATAGTAGTAGTCTTCTGCTGAGTCGTTAGCAGTACCAAAGTGAACCTTGATCTTACCAGAAGACTCTAAGCCGGCTCCACTGTGGGTTCCGGATACGTTACCATTAAGCAGGTGAATGCCGTTAAAGTCAGTAGCATTCGCAATACGGGTAATTTCTGAAGCCATTGCCTGATATTCGGAGTCGATGATCAGACGCTGGTCAGAGTTGTAGGTACCGGTTGCGGCCTGAGTTGCAAGTTCCTTCATACGAATGAGCTTTTCATCAATAACACCGAGAGCGCCGTCAGCGGTCTGGATCATTGAAATTGCATCGTTGGCGTTACGGATACCCTGGTTGAGTGACTTGATGTCAGCGCGCATAAGTTCGCGAATTGCGAGGCCTGCAGCATCGTCAGCCGCGGTTCCAACGCGAAGACCTGAAGACAGGCGACGGGTTGATACACCGAGGTTACCATATGATTCTTGCAAGTTGCGCGAGGCATTCATCGCCATCAAGTTGTGGTTAATTACTAAAGACATGTTTTCCTCCTTGAAAAGTGATCTTTGGCTTCCTTGCCAAAAACATTGCCTTGGAACAAAAGGTTCACAAAGCGGTACTGGTCCTTCGTGCCTACCTGATCGTCTGAAACATAGATTACTTTAGGGTTTGGAGGATTTTTTTATTTATTTAATAAAAAAAGGGACCTCCGTTTATGGAGATCCCTTTAGTGAATATTAAATTTTATAAAAATTAATTAACGGGGCGTAATGTTCTTGAGTCGTTCTTTTGCCATTTCAAGGGAAATTCCACTTTTTTTGGTTATGGCTTCAAGGTTTTCCTCTGCATCTGAGCCGCGTAAATACATGGGCATCGGCATTGTGTCTGAATATTCGGCATGCGCCGCTGCTTCAATTACATCTTGTTCGGTAGGAATGTTGAATCTTTCCGGCATGGCTGAATATTGGGAATGTTCAGCCAGAAACTCGTCAAAGAAAGCTTTGTTTTTGATCAGTCCACTACCGAGAAGAGCAGCCTGCTTCTGTTTATATGAAAGGATTACTTTTACTGCTTCCTGAACTGGAACCGGAAGTGGCGGGGTAATGGCAGTCAAATGACCATTGTCAGTGATTGCTTCAAAGCCTTGCAGGTATACCTGCATTCTCCGTGAATGGGTGACCGCCCATACGGGCATTCCACTTACAAGAGCTCCTCCTTTTGCGAGTATCGGCAGGTAATCCAGAGCAGCTACGGGACAACCGCTTCCGGCGGAAATGCCTGCTGCGGCAGCAAAGGTAAGGCGGAGCCCGGTGAAGCTTCCTGGTCCTGCGGTAATGGCAATTCGGGTGATATCTCTGGCTTCGTATCCAAAGAGATTCAGGGAATCCCGAACAGACGGGAGCATAAAGTTGACCGAACGTCCCGGTACAACCAGTTTTTTGGCTTCCAGTAAGGAGAATGCTTCTTCATCTTCTTCCCGGCGGGCCAGTATTATCTGTAATGTTTCCTCCGTGCCGTTAATCGCCAGCAGGAGTTCTTCTTTTTCTGTTGTAAAAGTCATTTATTTTAATGCTTCTCGGGTCAGGTCATTGATAATGGCAAAAGCCATGAGGCAGAGCAGGAAAATCAAGCCTATTTTGGTTGCTACAGCCTGAAGTTTTTCATTCAGGGGGCGGCGCATTACTGTTTCAAGGCTGAAGAAGAGTAAGTGACCGCCATCAAGTACCGGTATGGGTAACAGGTTGAGCAGACCGAGGTTGATGCTGATGAATGCTGTGAACTGGAGCAGTTCCAGCAGGCCGCGTTCGGACTGTTGTTTGATGGCTTGCGCAATCATGATAGGTCCGCCGATGGAATCCATAGGCACGACCCGTTCAACCATTTTAACGATACTTGTGCAGATCAGTTTGGTGACGTTCCATGTTTGCTCTGCAGCAGCTACAGCACCATCGATTCCGTTCATTTCTATTGTTTTGGAATCGCCGGAAGCTACAATGCCGACCACAGGTCTGCGGATAGTTTCACCAAAAATGTTTTTAAGTTCTTGAACCTGCGGCTTAATTGCAATCTCTTTGGTGCTGCCGTCTCTTTCAATAACAAAATTAAGGGTGTCGGACTGACTGCTCTGGATTGTCTCAGCAAGATCGGACCAAAAGATAATATTGTGTCCTTGGATAGAAAGGACGTTATCTCCGACTTCTATTCCGGCATGCAGGGCCGGGCTGTCCGGCTGTAATTTACCTACTGTGGGGGCAAGTCCCATCTGGCCGTTGCTGATGATGATTCCCCAGAAAATAACCCATGCAAGGACAAAGTTGAATAAAGGACCGGCGGCAACCACGATCATGCGGTGCCACGGGGGACGGTTCATGAAAAGTTCTTTATCATTGAATCCGTTGTCTTCGGTCATGTCCCGTTCTTCACCGGCAAGACTTACGTATCCGCCAAGAGGGATCAGGGAAAGGCGGTAGTTGGTGGCTCCCCATGTGAAACCGGCCAGCCTTGGGCCGAAGCCCAGTGAAAAAGTCTTCACACCGATGCCGAGCATACGGGCTGCAAGGAAATGGCCAAGTTCATGGAAAAAGATCAGTCCGCCGAGGACCAGAATAAAATCAACTATCCAAGACATAAATTTTCCTTAGACGATGGATTCCATCACATCTCGTCTGGTTTTGATATCCAGTTCAAGGACTGCTCCAGCTTCGCTTACATCACATCCGGCATGGCTTTCCAGTGCCTTGCCGATAATGGCCGGAATGTCCAGAAAGCGGATCTTTTCTTTCAGGAAAAGGTCGACCGCTACTTCATTTGCTGCGTTGAGGACAATAGGATGACTCTGTCCGGCTGAGAAAGAATCCGCTGCATGTTTCAGGCAGGGGAAGACTTCAAGATCCGGCTTTTCAAAGGTCAGGGTGCCTACCTCTGCGAGGTTCAGCTGTTTGAGCTTCAAGGGGACGCGCTGGGGGAAGCACATGCAGAAAGCAATGGGGATCTGCATGTCCGGTACGCCAAGGTGTCCAAGCTGTGAACCGTCCACATACTCAACCAAAGAGTGGATTATGGACTGGGGGTGAACCACAACATCCACCTGTTCCGGCGGCAGGCCGTAGAGGTGGCAGGCTTCAATGAATTCCAGCCCCTTATTCATGAGGGTTGCGGAATCAATGCTGATTTTTGCGCCCATGTCCCAGTTGGGGTGGGCCAGAGCCTGTTCGCGTGTTACTGTTTCGAGAAATTCTTTTGATTTGCCACGGAACGGTCCGCCGGAAGCTGTCAGAATAAGTCTGCTTACTTCTTCGCCATCGTGTCCGGCAAGCCCCTGAAAAAGTGCGTTATGCTCAGAGTCTACCGGAAGGATGGTTGCACCGGTGCGGTGGCATTCATCGCGGATGATATGGCCGCCGAGCACAAGGGATTCCTTGTTTGCAAGAGCTATCATTTTTCCTTTCTTGGCAGCGGCAAGAGTGGGCTCAAAACCTGCGGCCCCGACAATGGATGAAAGGACAACAGACACTTCTTCCAGTTCAGCAAGGGTGATGTAAGCGGAAGGCCCGGTCAGGATTTCCGGTTTGTAATCAGCAGGAAGCAGGCTTTTCAGTTCAGCAGCAGCTTCATCGTTAAGTACAGCCAGGTACTGGGGGCGATGTTTAATAGCCTGCTCTGCCAGCAGCTTTGCATTTCTTGCTCCGGCAAGGGCGGTTACCTTGAAAAGATCCGGGTGCTGCTCAATTACCTTAAGGGTGCTGGTTCCGATAGAGCCGGTGCTGCCCAGAATGGAAATTGATCTGGGGAAATCCGGTAATGTCGCTTTTGCCGGCCATGGGGAAATATATGTTTGCAAGTCTTTATATCCGTCTGTTTTGTGGGCTTTGGAGCAAGTCCCGGTTTAGAAGAAAGAGTGAATTTGTCTTGCCAGAATATATACGGGAAGAGCGAGCACAAGGCTGTCGATCCGGTCCAGTACTCCACCGTGCCCCGGAAGGATTTTTCCGGAATCTTTAATTTGGAGTTTTCTTTTAAGAGCTGATTCGAAAAAGTCTCCCATCTGGGAAGCTATGTTGAGCATTATCGCAAGAGCAATCCAGTATAGGGTCGGTGCATGTCCGAAAAAGTGTCCGAACACGGTACAGCAGATGATGCATCCGGTCATTCCGCCAATAGACCCGGCCCATGATTTTTTGGGGCTGATCTGGGGCCAGATTTTCTTCTTACCGAAGAAAGTTCCGGCATAGAAGGCGGCAGTGTCAGAAGAAGAAGCGGCAAGGAGAACGAAAAGAATTTCCCAGCTGCTCATGGAGGTCATGAACTGCATGGTAACGGGGACGTATACCAGTCCTGCAAAGAGTATCAGGCTGTCCAGATAGGTCGCCTGATCAGGTTTTGCACTATATGAAAACAGGAACCGGAAATTGAACAGCCAGAAAGCTCCCAGCATGATCAAAAGCATCCAGACCGGAGAAACTGTAGCGGAAGTAAGGATTATACCAGCTCCAGCGGCCATTCCGACAATTCTAGATGCGAGGTGTGATTTGTCCTGCCAGAACATGGCATAGAATTCATAGAGAGCGATGGTGCAGAATATAGCCAGCCCGCCGGTTAAGACCGGTCCCCCCATGATCAGGGCTGTTGCAAGGGCTGCTACCAGGAGCAGGGAAGTGATAATTCGTTTTTGAAGGCTGCTTAGGGACATGAAATCCTCGGTTAAAAAATTTCCACAAAAATGCTATTAAAATATATAAATACCGCTTTTGAAAAATGGTTCTCCGCGTGTGTGTGAAGCTTCATGTCTCGAAAGAAGTAAAAAGTCAGTGCCAGTATAGAGCAGATTATGCTTAATCGTGCAAAAAACTCCATTTTTATAATTCATTAATAACTGGCGGGCAAGTCGTTGACAGTTATTTTTCCATATTAATTCTCCAATAGTCATTAAGGGCTTACATGTGCTTCAATCATTGGTATAAATAGTTGAGAGAGGTTTCAGAACGTTATTCTTTGTGTTATTAGTAAGTAAATATTGCTGCAGGTTTTATTTTTGTTGCGAATATAGTGTTATTGTATAAAAATTACCAATGTTGTTCTGGGGTTGTGCAGTTGTTTTTTTCGAAGGATGTTTCTTCGGATGTGTATTCTTGCAGGGAGGGGATGGTGTCACGGAATGGAAAGTTGTCTTCGGGGTTAGAAGAACTACATGATCTTTTGGAAAATGCATTAGTTGATTTGCAGGGGACTGATTGCCATGAAGCAGTAAGTAAGCTGAGTCAGGATATTACAACTGCTTTCGCTAAAAGTTCCGATGCAAAAGAAGATCTTGTCGAACGGTTGACTGAGATCGGCTTAGCGCTTTCTGGGGAGACCAGGCTTGAGCGTTTGCTGGAGATGATTGTTGATGAGGCACGTGTTTTGACTCGGGCGGATGCCGGGACTCTCTACATTGTTGACAGCGAAAGCCGTAAACTTGAATTTTCCATTCTTCAAAATGATACCATGCAGGTTCGGATGGGCGGAACCAGCGGAAATGAGATAACCCTGCCTCCGGTTTCTCTTTATACTTCAGGTAATAATCCTAACAAATCCAACGTTTCCTCATATTGCGCTTTGACCGGTGAAACAATCAATATTGCAGATGTTTATGAGGCCGAAGGTTTTGATTTTACCGGACCTCGCAAATATGACGCTGCTACCGGTTACCGTTCCAAATCCATGCTTGTGCTGGCTTTGAAAAATCACGAGCAGGATATCATCGGAGTGTTGCAATTACTCAATGCTCTGGATGAGGAAGGCGAGATTATCGGGTTTTCGTCAGATGTCGTGGACATTGTAGGTTCATTGGCTTCGCAGGCAGCTATAGCTTTGACCAACGCCCAGCTGATTCAGGGACTTAAAGACCTTCTTTACTCGGTAATCCAGAGTATTGCCGCAGCCATTGATGCCAAGTCTCCTTATACTAATGGACATATTGAGCGGGTTGTGACCATTACTATGATGATTGCCGATAAGGTTAATTCCATTCAAGAAGGTAAATATGCGGATGTGCACTTTACCGATGATGAATTGGAGGAGTTAAAACTGGCCGCATGGATGCATGATGTGGGCAAGATATCCATCCCGGAACATGTGGTAGACAAGTCCACCAAATTACAAACTATTTTTGATCGTTCTCAAATGGTGGACGCGCGGTTCAGGCTTATTTCCGAGACCATCAAAAACAGGCAGCTTGAGGAAACTATTGCCGCTCTGAAAAACGGTGTTGGTCAGGCAGAGCTGGTTGATATAGAAATGCGTTATGCCGTTGAGCTGGAGCAGGCTGAAGAAGATCGGCAGTTTATCAATTCCTGTAATATTCCTAAAGAGTTTATGTCTGATGAGCGCATTGCAAGGGTTATGGGGATTGCTTCCCGTACCTTTGAAAGCAATGGCGAAACTTTCAACTGGCTGACCGAGGATGAGGTTAAAAACCTATGCATCCGAAAAGGAACCCTGACAGACAAGGAACGTGAAGTTATCGAGAGTCATGCAGCAATTACGCATGAAATGCTATCGCGGCTTCCATTTCCCAAGAGGCTTTCCCGTGTTCCTGAATATGCAGCAGGACATCACGAGAAATTGGATGGTTCGGGATATCCCAATGGAGTGGCCGGAAATAATCTTCCTTTGCAGGCAAGAATTATGGCCGTTGCTGATATTTTTGAAGCTCTGACAGCTAAGGACAGGCCATATAAGAAGCCGATGAAACTTTCGCAGGCGATTAAGATTTTGGGATTTATGGTCAAAGATAAGCACATTGACGAAGATGTCTGTCAGCTCTTCATCGATTCCGGTCTATACTTGGATTACGCCAAGGCTGAGCTTGATCCTTCGCAATTGGAAGAAAATAATTAAAAAAGGGGAGCGACCATGTTGCTCCCCTTTTTTTATCTCTTTTTATTATTCTCTTTCCAGTGAGTCAGCACCGTATCGATGGTGCGCAGGCGGGCTATCTTGCGGGCAATATCGATAACTGCCAATTTGATAAGCCGGTCCTTCTTGGGGTGCATGTACTCTCCGGTCAGGTTCAGCGCATACGAGGTCGGAGGATCGAATTCTACTCCTAGAAAATCTCCGTTGATATCAACTAATGCGGAGTATTGTTCGTAATCCTCGTCATATTCAATATCTACCTCAGATGCTCCAATGACAACGTAGTCTACAGCGTTGTCACGAGCAATGGAGATAATTTCATCTTCGGTTACAGTCTGTTGTGATGTGGCGTATGATCGCTTGCATGAGTCGAGCAGAAATCCCGTAATCATGCGGTCACGGTGGGTTTCAAAACCGGCCTCATTAAATTCCTGCTGTAATGATTTGTTAAGGTTGCGGATCAGGTTTTCGCATTCCTGCGGGGAGAGGTTTTCCCCTTTGATGCGAGGTACAAGTGAAAAGACAATGGTCGGTTTTCCTGTTTTTTTGTAAATCTTGTATCCATCTTTGCTTCCGCATATTCCGGTTGTTGCAAAGGACAGCACCAGTATGGCTGAAATGATGATTGAAATTAATGACGTTTTTTTCATTACAAGCTCCTTGTCTGCATTTCGTTTATCGTTTGCAGGAATCCAGATCGGAAAGGGTATTGATCAGACTGTTGTAATAGTTCACATCTGACACGGATGTATGACCTTTGGCGATAGTGGCATCAACAGCTTTGATACATTTTATGACATCACCGTTGCCTTGAAGGTAGGCTGCGGTAGTGTAGTTACGCTCAATAAAGGCCCCAAGATCATTATCCTTAGATCCGGTTTTGATGGTCAGGCTGTATTTGGTTTCTGGCTTGGGCATGCGCATGCTGGTTTGGTAAACATTGTCCCTTTCTGAGAATCCTGATTTTTCCGAACCTTGTTGGAAAGATACTCCGAACATGGAAACCGAAGCATGGAGTCCTCTGCGAATGGCGTTAAACCGCGATTTAGGAGGCAAGACCATGATTTCCTGCGAAAGAGCCTGTGAAGCCAGCATCTGGGCTAATGATTTATACTTGGCGGGATTCTGAATGCGTTTAAGAGTTCCCTTGGAAAGGGTTATGTCATCGACGGAGCATGTTTTTGTTGAAAACAGGTAATACATATTGGCAAGACATTTGCCCAGTTCATCTTGTGCATCAGCTTTCAGTCTCTTTCGGTCGGTGAAGAATTCCACAATGGAAGATCTTATTTGACCGGCAAGTGGTTCAAGGCTGAAGTTTTTGGTCTTATCCAGATATGGGACAGATATCAGCATGGGAGCTGAATATACCAGCGATTCAGATTTTGCCTGAAAGAGCAGGAAGTTCAACCCTATGTAAACCCGTCCTTTGTATAGTCGTTGTTCTGCTGAACCATACTCATCCACAAACGATATGACGTTATCCACAAATAGAAGTGGAATGAGGATAGATTCCGGGTCGAATTTGTCTCCGAATCCAGCTCTCTTGATATTTATGCCTTCGTTTTTAGCAACAGCACGCTTCAGGAATCCGAGGATACCTTTACGCAGGGACTTTTTGAATTGTTTATCCTTGAGTATGATACTCAGTTCCGTTTTGTGGCGGTCTTTTTCCTTATTGCGCACCTTTCCAATAGCTGGCGGCATAATGTAAAGCTCAGCAGCTTCAACCCATGATCCGCAGAGCAGTGTGACCAGTAGGATAAGAACAAGACTGAATTTACGGGCCATAATCTTTTACCATTTATAGCCTTCAGTTGAATCCTGGCTTTCTTCCTGCTTAATTTCTTCGGTACGATCCTTGGCAGATTTGGTTTCGTCCTTGAGATCTCCTGCGGACTGGTGGACTCCTTCCATAGACTGTTTTGCAGAGTCTGCCTGCTTGAATCCGCAGGCGGAAAGGGTCAGAAATGCAACGACACAAAGTAACAGTATTTTGAATCTTTTCATCAATAAATCTCCTTATCTCAGTTAATCTAACATGTCTTCAGCCAAAGCAACAGAGGCAGCCTTCTTTTCAACTGTTTTAAATCCTTGAGCAGTCTGGCTGGCCATTTGATTTTTAAGTCGATTGCTCAGGTCCAGTTTGTTTTGGTAGTATGATTCCAGTAATGTAGTAATCTGAGTGTTTTTTCTACGTGCTGTCATGATGATTTTACTGATCTCTTTACCTTGCCCGCTTATAACAGCCGAGTTTTCTTCAATATATTCATAGTCAGCTTGAAAGTCCGAAAATAGGGTTCCAAGAGTTGTCAGATCTTCCTGAATTTCCATCAAGCGTGGCAAAGCTGTAAGTGCCCGAACGGGGTCGTTTTGAGCGTTGCCGATGATTGAGACGAGTTCTGCAGTAGCAAGGGCGATAACCCCGGCTTGCTTGGTTGCTTCTGCTGCCATAGGTCCGGCTTTTTCATCATAGGCATTAATAGCCCTGTCGATTCGCAGAATTACACTGTTGGCTTTGTCTATACTGAAATCATAAAGGGCATTAGATGCATGCAGGTTGTTTGAAAATGAATTGATAACCGAATCAAGTTTTTGGATCTGCTGGGCATTGAGATTCGAAAATTCAGCAGCTTCAGATTTAATCTTAGTTTCGAGAGCCCTGAGCATCTTGCCGTTTTGAGCTATTTTTACTGCTGCTCCTTCAATTGAGTCTGTCGGTTCATATGAAAGGTCCTTGATAAAGGCTTTGATGGATATCTTTTTCATTCCGGTAGTGCTTACACCTCTGGCAGTGTCCGCAGCTACTTTGTAGTTGTCATTCATTGCTACAACCGTTGCGCCCACCAGCGATTGCAGAGCACGTGTTTCATTCAAGGCTTGCAGCATTTGTTCACGGATTTCAACTGTCTTAGCTGCCAGTTCTTTACCGACGCTAACGCTTTTGAGAATTTCTTTGAGCTGGTCGTTGGAAGATTGCACAGGAACACCGCTTTTGTTTGGCGCCGTCCCTCCGCTGCCTCCAGTCAGTAGTGCCTGAGCAAAAGCTCCAAACAAGGCAGCTCCGGCGCTTTGCCCGCTGCTACTTTTCTTGACTGTGGTTTTTTTTCTGGTCCGGCTGCTGGTCCTGATTTTGTTTTTTTCGGTCTTAGGTTCGGCAATTAGGGAAGTCTTACTTTTCACGGGAGTCGGACAGGGGGCACCGGCATCTTCCGGAACAATCTTTCCTGAGATAGTTCTGGTTTCGGTTTTAGCTATAGGACTGAGGGGATCGGCTACACATACTTTTGTGGGAGCGTAGCCTTCGAAGTCTTCACCTTTGATTAAGTAAAAATTATTCTCAATCCCCATGATATCAAAGGTCGTTTGAGGTGAAATGATGCGAACGCTGGGAGAATTTATGCTAGGAGATTGGTAGACGACTGTCTTTTCTTTATTTCTTCCTCTCGTTCCGAGATAATTACCGAAATCCAGATTGATCAGCTTGTGGTAAATGAAACCGGGCTGACCGCTTCCATCCACGCGTTTAACCTTGTACCAGTTGCCGTTTTTGCCGATAAGCTCCACTTGTGTGTTTTTAGCAAGAATATCTACGATATCTGCCTTTGAAGATGAAACTTCCCGCACGTTGCTTTTTACAAGAGTGCTACCTGTTACGATTGGTGTTACAACAACGGTCTCAGTTCTTACTGTCGTTTGCACCGCATTATTTTGAGTGTTTTTTTTGGGAACACATCCCACTACAAGCAGGCAAGTTATCAAGCAGATTATCAGGCCGGAAAACAATCTTAATGACATGAAATACCTCCCTTTATTCATGTAAACGCGCAGGCTTTTAAGATATGAAAACTTAGCTGATTCTTAAAATCACTCCAGTTTATGGGTTGTTGTGTATTTTCTAGATAGAATAAGGCGGTTTACTTGATTTTGTCGATAAAAAAATAAATTTATAGGGAGATATTTTTCAGGAAGGAAAATAAAAAATCCCACAGAGTTATTCTCTGCGGGATTTGCTTATACTTGTTCACCGGTTTTGCCGAATCTTCTTTGCCGTCCGGCAAAATCAGCTAGGGCTTTATCCAGTTCTGCGGGAGTAAAGTCCGGCCAGTAGATGTCTGTGAAATATAATTCCGAGTAGGCGGCCTGATAGAGCAGGTAGTTTGATAAACGCTGCTCGCCGCTGGTGCGGATGATCAGGTCAGGATCAGGCTGTCCGGCAGTATACAGATACTTGGACAGGGATTCCTCAGTTATATCGTCTTCACTGACGCCTTCGGTTATCATTTTTTTGCAGGCCCGTACCAATTCATCCCGGCCAGAATAATTCAGAGCCAGATTGAGTGTCATGGACTTGCAGTTTTCCGTTTTTTTTATGGTGTGGGCAACAACCTGCTTCACGCCAAAGGGGAACTCAGAGAGTTCCCCCAATACTTTCAAGCGTATATCCTGCTCTCGCAGGCTGGACAGTTCTTTTTTGAGAAAGACTGTCAGCAGGTCGAAAAGCGTGCTGATTTCATCTTTCGGTCTGGCCCAGTTTTCCTTTGAAAAGGTGTACAGGGTCAGGTGTTCAATACCGAGTTCACGGCATCGGGTAACGATGTTTCGAGCAGCTTCTGTTCCGGCCCGGTGACCTTCACTGCGTGAAAGACCTCGGGCCTGTGCCCACCGTCCATTACCGTCCATAATAACGGCTATATGTCGGGGCATCATTATATTAGATTTCCAGAATTTCCTTTTCTTTCTCACCGCATGCAACGTCGCATTTTTTGACGTAACCATCAGTGATCTTCTGAACATCATCCTGAGCTTTGCGCTGTTCGTCTTCGGAGATATCCTTGTCTTTTTCAAGCTTTTTCAAGGTATCGTTCATGTCGCGACGAACGTTACGGATAGCGATCTTGGAATCTTCGGTGTACTTTTTAGCGATCTTAACCAGTTCCTTACGGCGTTCCTCGGTAAGAGGCGGAATGGCGATGCGCAGTACTTTACCGTCGTTAACGGGGTTCAAGCCGAGGTCGGACTGTTGCAGTGCTTTGTCGATAAGGGGAAAAGCACCTTTGTCCCAGGGCTGGATGGAGATGGTACGGGAATCCGGGATGGAAACGGATGCCAGCTGGTTAATGGGAGTGGGGGTTCCGTAGTAATCAACGGAAATATTATCCACCAGCGAAGTGGCCGCGCGACCTGTGCGCAGTTTTGCAAAATCGTTTTCCAAAGCGGTCAGTGCGCCTTCCATTCTTTTTTTGCCATCGGCAAGAACTTCATTAATCATTATTATCCTCCGTGAACAATTGTTCCGATCTGCTCACCTTTTACAACCCTTTCAATGTTTCCTTTTTCGAAAAGGTTGAAAACAATGATGGGCATGTTGTTGTCCATGGCCAGTGAAGTGGCGGTGGAGTCCATTACGCCCAGTCTCTTTTCCAGAGTTTCAAGGTAGGTGATAGATTCAAATTTAACAGCATCGTCATGCTTCATCGGGTCCTTATCGTAGACACCGTCCACTTTAGTCGCCTTGATGATAGCTTCGGTCTTAAGTTCCATGGCCCGAAGTGCTGCTGCAGTATCGGTAGTGAAATAAGGGTTACCGGTACCGGCTGCACAAATTACCACCCTGCCTTTTTCAAGGTGGCGTACGGCCCTGCGGCGGATGTAAGGCTCGGCTACAGCCTGCATGGGAATAGCAGACATTACTCGTGTATCGCATCCCAGCTTTTCAAGAGCATCCTGAACAGCAAGGGCGTTCATGATGGTTGCGAGCATTCCCATGTAGTCGGCGGAAGCGCGATCCATGCCTTTTGCAGAATCAGACATGCCGCGGAAAATATTACCGCCGCCGATGACCAGGGCGACCTGAAGTCCTTTCTTGGCAACCTCTGCAATTTCACCTGCGAACTGGCTGATTGCTGAAGGCTTAATACCGAACTGCTGGTCTCCTGCGAGTGCCTCACCGCTGAGTTTGATCATTACCCGTGAATAGCGCAATTTGTCCATAGTTTCTCCCGTTTTTCCGCGGATCTTGTCCGGTTATTAGTCGATAAGCAGGCCGGAAGTTCATTTCTGTGGCGCGGGAGGGGACTCCCTCCTGTTTCCGGCTGTATAAAAATCGTTGTTATCCGTTTCCGTTCAGTTGCCCGATGTTACCAGAAAATCCCGCTTCCGATAATCGATCGGGTGAAAATTGCCCCTTTAAAAAGCTCAAACCCATACGGCCATTACCGTATTGATTTGAGCTTAGAAAAATATCCACCGCTGAACTTCCTTCATGCTTATTCGCTGGATTCGCTGATGAAGGTCGGTTCGTTTTTGCGGTTTTCCGGTTCTATGAGGAACAATTGTTTTATGTTTCAAATTTACCCTTGGTAAGTGTGTGGCCGCTTGTTAAAAAACGGACAAAAAAAACGGGCCTTGCGGCCCGTTTTAATGAAGTCTTATTCGGCTTCGCTTTCTTCAGCGACTGCTTCCGCGAGGTTGATGCGGGCGAAGCGACCGATCTGCATGTTCTCGCCGAGAACTGCGATGGTGTCGTTGAGAAGATCTTTAATGGTCTTCTTGTCGTCCTTGATGAAGGGCTGCTCAAGAAGGCATACTTCTTTGTAGTATTTGTTGACACGGCCTTCAACAATCTTTTCAGCGATGTTTTCGGGCTTGCCTTCAGCGATAGCCTGCTGCTTGTAGATTTCTTTTTCTTTCTCAAGCATTTCCTGAGGCAGATCTTCGGGCTTTACACAAACAGGGCTGGTAGCTGCAACCTGCATTGCGAGGTCTTTGGACAGCTGGATGAACTGTTCAGCCTTAGCAACGAAGTCGGTTTCACACTTGAGTTCAACCATAGCAACGAGTTTGCCGTTGCTGTGGGTGTAAGTGCCAACCAGACCTTCACTGGTAGCGCGACCTGCTTTTTTAGCAGCCTTGGCGAGACCTTTTTCACGCAGGTATTTGATTGCGTTTTCTTCGTTGCCATCGCATTCAGCGAGAGCTTTTTTGCAATCCATCATTCCTACGCCGGTTTTCTCACGCAGGGCCTTAACCATCTGTGCGGTAATAGCCATGATTATTTTGCCTCCTGAGGAGTTTCTTCTTTAGCTTCAGTTTCTACAGCTTTCTCAGCAGCTTTGGTTTCTTCTGCTTCCATAGCTTTGTCTTCCTTGCGGCGAGCTGCGCCTTCGAGGCAAGCATCAGCCATGTGGGAAGCGAAGAGCTTGATGGCGCGGATAGCGTCATCGTTACCGGGAATGATGTAGTCAACCATATCGGGATCGCAGTTGGAGTCTACTACTGCAACTACGGGGATACCGAGTTTGCGGCATTCCTGAATAGCGATCTGCTCACGCTTGGGGTCGATGACGAAAGCAACAGCGGGTGCACCGTTAAGGTCTTTGATACCGCCGAGAGCGAGGTTAAGTTTTTTAACCTCACGACCCATCATTACGATTTCCTTTTTGGGGAAGCGTTTGATGGAACCGTCTTCGAACATTTCTTCGAGCTTTTTGAGGCGATCGATGCTTTTCTTGATGGTCTGAAAGTTGGTCAGAGTACCACCCATCCAGCGGTGAGTCACGTGGAACATGCCTGCGCGGGATGCTTCAGCAGCGATAGCTTCCTGAGCCTGACGCTTGGTACCGATGAAAAGAACTTTGCCGCCTTTAGCTACGTTGTCAGCGATGAAATCGTGAGCTTTGCGGAAAAGTTTAACAGTCTGCTGCAGATCCATAATGTGGATACCGTTACGTGCACCGAAAATGTAAGGGCGCATTTTGGGGTTCCAACGACGAGTCTGGTGACCGAAGTGAACGCCGGTCTCAAGCATCTGTTTCATAGTTACGTATGCCATAATTTCCTCCTGGGTTTTTCCTCCATTCCGGCGGTAATGAACCTGCAACCGCTGCAGGCACCCATATTGAGGCCGGAATGTGTGATTTGGCTACGCACCATTACGGGAATTAGCCTGAAAAGGCAACCCTTGGTGCGTTCTTTTTTGAAAATATTTACTGTACCGGAGTCTTCAGCGAATCATCGTCAACAACAGGGTTGCTGAGTTTGCCGATTCCTTCGATTTCCACTTCGACTCGGTCCCCTGCTTTAAGTGTGCCGATTCCCGGAGGGGTTCCGGTCAGGATCACGTCTCCGGGATTGAGAGTCATGTGGTGTGAAATATAGCTGACCAGTTCAGCAGGGCTGTGCTGCATGTCGGCAATGGTGCCTTCCTGCCGGACCTTATCATTAACTATAGTACGGATACCCAGACCGCTGACATCGATATCAGTTTCAATACAAGGCCCGATGGGTGCGAAAGTGTCAAATCCTTTGGCCCGGGTAAACAATGTGTCCTTGCGCTGGAAATCACGCGCAGTGACATCATTTGCACAGGAATACCCGAAGATCATCGGATCGACATCCTGCGGCTGAACGTTCTTTGTTGTCTGCCCCATGATGATGGCAAGTTCCCCTTCGTAATCCACCTGTTCTGAGATGGAAGGGATAACGATAGCATCGTTATTGCCCACAACAGCAGAGGGCGGCTTAAGGAAGATCATAGGTTCATCCGGGATTTCCATATCCAGTTCAGCTGCATGCGCCTTGTAGTTCAGGCCTACGCAGACAATTTTGGAAGGAACCACGATGGGCAGGATCACGCATTCCGAAGATGGAATCGGTATGGAACCGGGCTGACCGGTCACCAGACTCTTGAAATGTCCGTCTTCCAAAGTAGCGTAGAAAATCTTTTCACCATGTCTGATTCTGTAAACTTTCATTTAATCTCCCGGCATGATCTGATTCAGTCGCAAAAATAAAAATAGCACAAACGCGAAAAACAGCCAAACAGGTGTTGGTGTTTTTAGAGCACACATTTATCGCACTTGGCGTCGATATCCTTTTCTTCGTCCCCGGTAATGGAAATAACTAGCGGGATGACCACTGGATCGCGGCCTAGTACCTTGCGGAAAAAACGACGCAGGGCAGAGCGGATGCGTTCCTTGAGCTTGTTGGTGTGCCCCGGAGGTATGTTTTCAAAAACATCAAGCACAATGCACTTGGCATCTTCCAGCAGATGGGAATACTGCTGTTCAAAGACAAACCCTTTGGATGTAACTTCCGGACCCCTGAGGATTTCTCCGGTGTTAACATCGACAACCAATGCTACAATGACCAATCCTTCTCCGGCCAGCAGCTGGCGTTCTTTGAGTACTGTCTGTCCAACATCCCCAACTCCCTTGCCGTCCACGAGCGTGCACTGAACAGGCACGTTTTCTTCAAAACGGATGCCGTGCAGCAGGAAGGTTACTGGTTCACCGTCTTCAATAACTAAAGAGCGTTCGGGCGCGACTCCGGTTTCAACGGCCAGACGGGAATGTTTTATCAAATGTCTGTATTCACCGTGTACGGGAATAAAATATTTGGGGCGCACTGTTTCAAGCATGGTGCGCAGTTCTTCGCGATGTGCATGGCCGGATGCGTGAATACCCTGAACTTTTTCATAGAGGACTTCTGCGCCAAGCTTGTAAAGCCTGTTGATAACCCGGGTAATGGCTTTTGTGTTGCCGGGGATAAAACGCGAAGACATGAGTACAAGGTCGCCTTCTTTGATGGAAAGCTGGCGGTGGTCCCCGGTGGAAAGGCGTGAAAGAGAGGCCAGTGATTCGCCTTGAGATCCGGTTACCAGCAGTACTATTTCATCATCGCGATAATCGGGAAGGTCTTCGAGGTCGATGAGTGTACCGCCCGGAAAGCGCAGTTTGCCCAGATCTCGGGCCAGCTCGATATTGCGGGCCAAGGATTTTCCGCTGACCCCTACCTTGCGCTTGGATTCTACGGCAAGATCAAAAATTTCCTGCATGCGCTGAATATGGCTGGAGAAGAGAGTGACCAGAATACGGCCTTCTGCTTCAATGAAAAGGTCGCGCATGGTGTTCTTGATTTCATTTTCGGTGAGCGCATATCCGTCCTGCTCAACGTTGGTGGAATCAGAGAAAAGCAGTGTAACACCCGGCTCGGAAAATTTAGAAATGGCTTCAAGGTCGGTTGCGTGACCATCCAGCGGATTGCGGTCGATCTTGAAATCGCCAGTATGAATTACTCGTCCTACAGGTGTTTCAATTCCAAGAGCATATCCTTCAATGATGGAGTGGCAGACAGGGAAGAAATTGAATGCCATATCGCCCAGTTGTATCCGGTCGTGCGGGTTTACAACGCGCAGGTCAACATAGTCTTCAAGGTTATGTTCGCGAAGCTTGTTTTCCACCAATCCAAGGGTAAACTTTGAGCCGTAGACGGGTACATCTATATAAGGAAGCAGCCACGGCAGTGCACCTATATGGTCTTCATGTCCGTGAGTGAGCACGATACCTTTCAAGGTATCTTTCATGGTCAGGATATGATCAAAGCGGGGAATTGCTATGTCCACGCCGAAAAGAGCATCATCAGGAAAAATCAGACCGCAGTCGACTACCACAGCAGTTTCAGCAGTGCTGAGCATCATGCAATTCAGACCGATTTCGCCAAGGCCTCCGAGCGGACATACTGTAAGTTGAGGATCACTCATCTCTCAGCTCCGCGTAGGCTTTGCCCATTACTTCTTCGAGCTGTTCTTTGAGTTTGACGCGGTCACGGACTTTGTATTCTGAAATATCAATGGGCGGCAGGGCTTTGATTTTTACTTCCTGAAAAGGATTCATCCACAGGCTGTGTTTTTTGCAGACCCTGTTAACGCCGTACATTACCACCGGAGCGATGGGTTTCTGGCATTTAAGAGCCAGCACCATTCCGCCGGTTTTAAATTCCATAAGACCGTCTTTTTCCGGAGCGGGGTTACGGGTACCTTCCGGGAAGATGAGCGGGGAAAGGCCGCTGTTGGCTGTGTCAATTGCGTTCTGGATGTCGCGCATTCCCTGCCTGCGGTTTTCGCGGTCAATGGATATGTGCTTACCTGCAGTCATCGCGTGTCCGAAAACCGGGAAATCGAAAAGCTGTTTTTTTGCTACGAATTTAAATTGCCAAGGTGCAAGATATTTGAAGAGCAGGGGGATGTCGTAAAAGCTCTGGTGGTTAACCATGAAAACATAAGTTTCATTTTCATCGAGAGCGCTCAGGTCTACACGGTTTGTGCTGGCGCAAAGCCATGCAACCATTTTGCCCCAGTTTCGCTCACACCAGTGGCTGGTTTTCTGGGTGCGCCCAATAATAGCCACGATGGAAAAGAAAATAGTGGCCGGAAAAAAAACAAGATAAAAAAATAAGGTTCTAAGTAAGCTCACGATAGTAATTAAGGTTAAACTGTTTTGCGGGAAAATATATTGAAGGCCGCGGATTTCTGAATTCGGCCGACCAATCATTAATTAATAACAAATAAACCACCCATTAAGTAGTTTAATTTTTCCCGCTGGACAAGGGGAAAGGGAAAATAATGAAAATAGCAGTTTGTACGATATTTTCCATATGGACTGTGCCCTGCTCATGGGTAAATCGAACATAAAGTGTTTGAATTATTTTTCATATATGACATATTGAGGGTAATTTTTAGAAAGCGGAGTCTTTATGGATAATGAAAAGGTTTGTTTGTGGAAGGCTAAATATCTTTTGGACATTGACGAGGTTGATGCTCAGCATCAACATTATTTTTCAATATGTAGTAAGATTGTAAATCTTTGTGATTTGGTCCGATCCGACAAAGCGGTCCGTTTTGGACCTTTCATCGTTGCGATTTTTGAGTTGCGCAGCTATGCCTTTAAACATTTTCTTACAGAAGAAACTTTGCTTGCAAAGTATAAATATCCCGGGGCATTCTCTCATATCGAATTGCATGACCAATATTTAGAGTCAATCCGTGATTTTCATAAAAAAATTAAGATCTATCATGCTCAGGCTAATGCTTCGGTTGATAATGCATTTCTTGTCAAAGTAGAGGAAGTTGTCGAATTTGCATTAGGCTGGTGGGTGAAACATATTATGGAAGAAGATAGAAAATATGCTGATTTTATAAAGGAAGTCGGAAAGGAACAAGATAAAAATGAACGTTATTTAGGTGGTTGATAACTATAGCTGGATGAAATATTAGCTTAAAAAATAAGGTAGCGGCATTTCAAATAATGAAACGCCGCTTTTTGTGTCTACTAATTATGCTAAATCAAAAAATGCCCAGATTCATAACCTTATCCCATGCTGAGATGAAGTCGTTTACAAACTTCTCTCCCGAATCTTCACAACCATAAACTTCGGCAATGGCACGGAGTTGGGAATTGGCTCCGAAGATAAGGTCAA
Organism: Maridesulfovibrio salexigens DSM 2638; assembly: GCF_000023445.1. Classification (GTDB taxonomy): domain Bacteria; phylum Desulfobacterota; class Desulfovibrionia; order Desulfovibrionales; family Desulfovibrionaceae; genus Maridesulfovibrio; species Maridesulfovibrio salexigens. Next base: position 1,393,503 of record NC_012881.1, read on the forward strand.
TGCGGGTCGCGCTCCACTTTAACTCACCGCTTTCGCGGTCACGCCCTTCAAACAGTTCTGCGTCTTCGGAAGTCGATGTCCATACCGTATCCATATCGAGCAGGTTGCTGAAGAAGTCATTGTTCAGGCTTCCCGGTTTGTCTGTGAATACGCCGTGCTTTGAGCCATCAAAGTTTGCATCCAAAACACGCATTCCACCGATGAGCACGGTCATTTCAGGCGCGGTCAGGGTCATGAGCTGGGCTTTGTCTACAAGCAGCTCTTCCGGCGTAACTGAGTATTTTACTTTCTGGTAGTTGCGGAAGCCGTCAGCTGCAGGTTCGAGCACTGCAAATGAATGCACATCGGTCTGTTCCTGTGAAGCATCAGTGCGGCCCGGAGTGAACGGCACGGTCACATCAAATCCCGCATTTTTTGCACCTTGTTCAACAGCCGCACACCCGCCCAGTACGATCAGGTCGGCAAGAGATACCTTTTTATTGCCGGATTTGCTGTTGAAATGCTGTTGGATTTCTTCGAGCTTGTTCAGCAGTTCCGGCAGCTGCAACGGCTGGTTTACATACCAGTCCTTTTGGGGGGCAAGGCGGATTCGCGCACCGTTTGAACCTCCGCGTTTGTCGGAGTCACGATAGGTGGAAGCGGATGCCCATGCTGCGGATACCAGCTTCGAGATTGATAACCCCGATGCCAGAATTTTTGCTTTCAAGTCGGCAATTTCTGTGTTGTCGATCAATTCGTGATCAACTGCGGGGACCGGGTCCTGCCAGATGAGTTCTTCATCGGGAACCATAGACCCCAGATAACGAGCACGCGGACCCATGTCGCGGTGGGTCAGCTTGAACCATGCCCGAGCAAAAGCGTCCGCAAATTCTTCGGGGTTTTCATGGAAACGTTTGGCAATGGGCGCGTATATCGGGTCCATGCGCAGGGAAAGGTCTGCGGTGGTCATCATTGGAGGATGAGTCTTGGACGGATCATGTGCATCCGGCACAGCCTTTTTAGCTTCCGGGTCGGATGGGTGCCACTGCCATGCTCCGGCAGGACTTTTTTCAAGATTCCATTCATATCCGAACAGGGTATCAAAATAGCTGTTATCCCATTTGATTGGCGTCGGTGTCCATGCGCCTTCGATGCCGCTGGAAATGGTATCGCCACCCTTGCCGCTGCCGAATTTGCTTTTCCAGCCTAATCCTTGCTGTTCGATCGGTGCGCCTTCGGGGTCTGGCCCTACATTAGCTGCGTCCCCCGCTCCGTGGCATTTACCGAAAGTATGTCCACCTGCAACGAGAGCCACGGTTTCTTCGTCGTTCATGGCCATGCGGGCAAAAGTTTCACGCACATCCTTACCTGAAGCCACGGCATTGGGGTCGCCGTTAGGACCTTCGGGGTTCACATAGATCAATCCCATCTGAACTGCTGCCAGCGGGTTATCAAGTTTACGATCACCTGAGTAGCGGGTGTCACCGAGCCATGTGTCCTCGTCGCCCCAATAAATGTCTTCTTCCGGTTCCCAGATATCTTCACGGCCGCCAGCGAATCCAAAAGGCTTCAATCCCATGGATTCGATTGCGCAGTTTCCGGCAAAGATCATCAGGTCGGCCCATGAAATTTTGCGTCCGTATTTCTTCTTGATGGGCCAGAGCAGCCTGCGGGCTTTATCAAGGTTTACGTTGTCCGGCCAGCTGTTAAGAGGGGCTAGACGCTGGCTGCCCGATCCGGCTCCACCGCGCCCGTCACCGATGCGGTAGGTTCCGGCACTGTGCCATGCCATGCGGATGAAAAATGGACCGTAATGTCCGTAGTCGGCAGGCCACCAGTCCTGCGAGTCTGTCATTAGTTCGAATAGGTCTTTTTTGAGTGCTTCAAGGTCAAGCTTTTTGAATTCTTCAGCATAGTTGAAGTCTTTGCCCATAGGGTCGGATTTTGCTGAATGCTGGTGTAGGATATTGAGATTAAGCTGATTGGGCCACCAGTCTTTGTTGGATGTGCCGCTCCCGGCTACCTGGCTTGAAGTGCGTCCTGTTACCGGACATTTCTTTTCGTCACTCATGATTTTTATCTCCCGTTTGCGTGAGTTCGGAATTTTACGATTGCGACCACATTAGCATTTATTTGCAGTTTAAGTCACGGGAGATTTGGTGCTGTAGTTTTGTTAGGAATTTCGGAAATGGGTATTAATATATTTGAATTTCTTTTCTTCCGTCTTTTTCGATCACAACAACACTTGTTGCTTTTACGGAGAAAAGAGTCCGGTAGTCAGATTTTCCGTCATATGGTTCGAACTCTTCGTTCAATGCACCCAAAGCGGTTGCCAGACCATCAATTCTTCCTGCATTCACTCAATATCATACCATTTTTCCCGTACATGCATGTAGAGCGGAACGTACCCCGTAAGGGCTATCAATATACCGAGAAGAAAGGCTGCGATTGTTTTATTCATAGTTTCTTTTATGGCTTATAAGTTAAAAAAGGCCGGGACACATGTCCCGGCCTAAGTAGTTCAACCATAGTAAATAGATGCGGGTTTATTCGTCCTTACCCGCAATGTATTCTTCGATGACCTTTTCCGCGATCGGCGGCGGGCATTCTTCGTAATGGGACATTTCCATGGTGAAAGTTCCCTGACCACCGGTCATGGAGCGCAGGTCCGGTGCGTACTTGAGGATTTCAGACATGGGCACGTGGGCCTTAACCTCGGTCACTCCTGCGGTGGAGTCGGAACCGAGCACCTTACCGCGGCGGGAGGAAAGGTCACCGATGATGTCTCCCATGAATTCATCCGGTACTTCGACCACGACGTTCATCAGCGGCTCAAGCAAGGCAACTCCGGCCTGTTCGCAGGCTTTCTTGAAAGCCATTGAACCGGCAACCTTGAATGCCATTTCCGAGGAGTCAACGGAATGGTAGGAGCCATCGTAAAGGGTGACTTTGAAATCAATGATCGGGGAACCGGAGAGAAAGCCCTTCTGAGCTGCTTCCTGAACACCCTTATCTACAGCGGGGATGTACTGCTTGGGAATAACACCACCTACAATGCTGTTGACGAATTCATAGCCGTCACCCTTGGTCTGAGGTTCAAGTTTGATCCAGCAGTCACCGAACTGTCCGCGTCCGCCGGACTGCTTCTTGAAACGTCCCTGAACTTCAGCAAAACCTTTGATGGTTTCACGGTAGGGAACTTTGGGTGCGTTAAGCACGATTTCAGCCTTGTAGCGGCGCTTTGCTTTCTCAACGGAGATTTCAATATGGTTCTGGCCCATACCGGAAAGCAGGATGTCGCCGGTTTCCTCGTCACGGGAAAGACTGAGGTTAACGTCTTCGGCAAGCAGCTTCTGGATAGCCTGAAAGACCTTATCTTCATCGCCTTTTTCTGCCGGAGAAAGGGCGAAGGTGATCAGCTGCGGAGCCAGGTGCGGTTTTTCAAGGGTAAACTTGTTGTGGTCATCGCAGAGAGTGTCACCGGTAAAAGTTTCCTTAAGCTTGGCAAGGGTGATGATTGCACCGGGGCCAGCAGGATTTTTGAGCGGCTTCTGTTCCTTGCCGACCATAAGCTGGATATTACCCATTCTTTCCTTAGAGCCGGTATTGGTATTGGTCAGGGTCAGGTCGCCGCTGACGGTTCCGGAGAGAACGCGGCAGATGGTCAGCTGTCCGGCAAAGGGGTCGGCAATGGTTTTGAATACAAAGCAGGCAACAGGGCCGTCTGCGGAAGATTCACGGGTTGCACCGTCTTCACCCTGCCACTCGGGATGGTCAAGTGGGGAGGGCAGATAGGTCTGGATCATATCCAGCAGGAAGGAGCCACCTTTATTTTCCAGTGCGGAACCAACGCATACCGGGAACAGGCTGCGGTTTTTTACACCTGCGGTGAGTCCTTTTGCGATTTCTTCAGGAGCAAGTTCACCTTCTTCCAGATATTTTTCCATGAGATCTTCATCACTTTCCGCGATGTTTTCAATCATGGTTTCGCGCAGAACTTCTACTTCGTCTGCGATATCGGCGGGGATATCACCCTTGGTAACCTTTCCGTTCTCTTCGAACAGATAGGCCTGACCGGAGAGCATATCCACTACGCCCTTGAAATTTTCCTTGATTCCGATTGGATAATGCAGCAGTACGGGGCTGATGCCGAGAGAAGAGTTTAGGCTATCGAATGCAGAATCGAAATCTGCACGGTCTCGGTCCATCTTATTGATGAAAATAACAGTGGGGAGGTTTGCTTTTTCAACTGCTGCCCATGCTTTGCGCGAAAGGGGCTTGACTCCGTCCACGGCGTCAATGGTAAAGACAACGCCGTCGGACGCGGCTAGAGAGTAGGGCAGGTCTCCGCAAAAGTTTGCATCACCCGGAGTGTCGATAAGAAAGTGGTCATTTTTGTCCCACTTGTATCCGGCAAAACCGGACTGGATGGAACCGCGGCGCTTAATTTCTTCAGGTTCGGTATCGAGGGCGGTGGTGCCTTCCTCAATTTTACCGAGTCTGTCGATCACACCGGCATTAAAAAGAATCATCTCGGCGGTAGAGGTTTTGCCACAACCGCCGTGGCCCACAAGTGCAAAAGTCCTTTGGTTTTGTAAAGCTTCAGACATTCAACAACTCCGTTTCTCTGAATGTTCACAGCCGGGACCTGACGACCCGGCCAGTACAGGTCTAAAGGTGCAACTTATAATTCTTCCTAATAATCCCTATAGGTATAGCCCTGCTAACATGTCAAGCGTAGATAATTAATTAAATATCGTGCATAAACAATAATTGAGCACGACCTTATTCCGTTTTTCGGAGGTTAAATAAATTGAGTAATCCCAGTGTTTGCAACCTTTCCCCGGCAGATGTCGACTGTTCCGGTCCCTGGCTTCTGCACCCTGAATCCCCGGCTGAAAAACTTATCCCCTCGCTGAAAAAGCACGGACAGCTCGTTCCGGTGCTGGCAGTCGAAGAATCCGGTAAAACTCTCCTTGTTGCAGGCAGAGCAAGGGTTGCTGCCGCTTCAAAGCTTGGTATGGATGTTCTGGTGCGTTATATAGATGCAGCTGATGATACTGAAAAAGCCGTGTTACATCTTGAGGAAAACAGCGCTCGTTTAACAGACGAATCGCTTAAGTTGTCGGCAGTGCGTTTTTTTGCCGCACGTATGGACGTGGCTGAGCTTCCCAAAACAGTTGCCCCTTTGCTTGGCATTAAGCCCAAATCAAGGGATATGAAATTCTGGCTCGATTGGATGGAGCTTGAGCCTGAATATGATGAATTGCTAAGGCGTGGACACATTCCGTTGGCGGCGGTCTCAGTGCTGATTAAACTTGGTGAAACAGACCGTGCTGCGCTGGTTCGTTTTTTTGAAAAGCTAAGTTGGTCCCGTTCCAATGCGGTTAACTTTCTTACTTGGCTCTACGAGACCTCCCGCCGCGAGAACAAATCCGTTGTTGAATTGATTTCCGCTCCCGCATTTCCCGCATTTGAATCAGCGGGGGAAAGTGAATCTCCCAAGGATGCGGTTACCCGTTTTTGTAAGGCCGCAAAGGAATTGCGCTATCCCACTCTGAGCGAATTGGAAAAGGTTCATAATAAGATAGTTTCTGAAATTTGCGCCGGAACCAAATGGCGTGTTGAGCCTGTTGGCAGCTTCGAGACCGGGGAAGTCTTGATTCAGACCCGTTTTAAGAGTCGCGAGATGATGCAGAAAGCAATGGAAGATCTTGAGTCAATCGCCAAATTCAGTGGCTGGGAAGATCTGTTTGAATTGGGGCGCGATAAGTAAATAAATCAAAACGGCGAAGCCTTAATAAAAGTTTTTGGGATTCTTAAACCCTTTTTACAAAAAGGGTTTAAGGCTCCCGGCAGGGCCGCCGGAGGCATAATTATACATGGATAATGAAATCGTACTTCCCGATCATCTTAAGGGAATTGAAAAAATATATATTGATCGCAGCATGCAAAAGGTACCGCTTACCGAGCGGGTGCTTTCACGCATGCCCGACCTCCCGGTAGAGGTTGTGGACCCGGAGAATTTCCCGCATGGGGAACTGGGTGGAAAGCAGTCCCTGTATCTTAAAGAGTACAAGGGTAAATTTTTGCGGTTTTGTCCCGGCACCCGTTACTACCATTGCTGCGGATACCGGATCATTCATATCGGTGAGGGCTGTCCTATGGCTTGCTCTTACTGTATTTTGCAGGCTTACTTTCAGGACAATGTGCTTAAAGTCTGGGCCAACCAGAATGATCTGTTCGATGAGCTGGGCAAGGCTTTTTCTGCGGATATTTCAACCCGTTACCGTGTCGGTACCGGGGAATTCACTGATTCCCTCGCCCTTGAAGCGGTCACCGGATACAGCCGCGATCTGGTAGAATTTCTTGGCGATTATCCCAACGTCTGTTTGGAGCTTAAGTCCAAGATCATCGATCTTTCATGGATGGACGTGGTCAAGAGAACCGACCGTCTGCTTCCGGCTTGGTCCCTCAATGCTCCGTTTGTTAATGAGCATGAGGAATTTGGTGTATCTACCCTAAAAGAGCGTCTTGAAGCTGCCCGCACCTGTGCCGAAGCAGGTTTCCGGGTTTGTCTCCATTTTGATCCGATTATCCGCTTTGACGGTTGGCGTGAAGGCTATGCGGAAATCATAGATATGATTTTTGATTACGTGAAGCCGGAGCAGATCGCTTATTTCAGCCTTGGCTCATTCAGGCATATGCCGCACCTAAAGCCTATTATTGAGCAGAATTTTCCGGAAACAACTTACATTTTCGATGAATTCATCACCGGTAATGATAACAAGATGCGACTGCTGCGGCCCCTGCGTCTGCGCCAGTTTAAGTTTATCGTAGACCGTCTGCGCAAGCATGGTATGGATAAGCAGCTCTACTTCTGCATGGAGTCTACCGAAAACTGGCAGGATGTGTTCGGCTACACCCCCAAGGATCTGGGTGGACTTGGAAAGCATCTTATGAAACAGGCTTTTAACGATTAAAAGTGTTTAATACCGTTTTTATCTAAAACCCCGCAGCACCTAGTGTTGCGGGGTTTTTGTTTTGCACAAAAGATTAGGCCTGCACATGAATGGATTTAATAGTGCAAGTTCTTGCATTTATTTATATTAAGTTAAAATTAACAGAGTCTTAAGTGCTTCTCTAATCCGTGCTGATTAAACATTTTTTTGTTTCTGGCATGCAGTATGTAATTCTATTCACAAAAATCGCGAGGTTTAGAATGGAATTCTACAATGTTGCAGTTGATGTTTTAGGCGTGCTTTTTTCTGATGGCATGGCAGGAACCGTATTTTGGATTCTGACTGTGCAGTTAATTTTTGCAGTTATCATCATCTGGATTGCGATTCGTTCTCTTCGTAAATCAGCAGGTGCTTCCGAATTTTCCACGGCTTTCTACGTTAAGAAGAAACGCTATGGGATTAATGTGATGGATGACAGACCTTACGATTATCTGAAATAGTTGTGGGGGAAATATAATGTTTACACTGAATGAGCTTTTTGCTTTTGTTTGTATTATGTTTTTTGCATATCATGCCCTGTTTGGCGGGTCATAATCTGCTTTTGATCAGGCTTTGTGCAAGTTCTTGTTGTTCATTTGTGAAGCGAAATGCACATTTGTCAGATGTTGAAATTGTAATTTGTTATATTTACTACTTATATCTCATGGCACGAGTTATGCTTTTAGCTTAGTAAAATTAAAAGAATGAGGTAAGGACATGGAATTTATCAGTGCATTAAGCAGTTGGTGTAGCGGGTCAGGGTTCGGTCATGGTGCCGGATATGGCATGAGTGGTATGAGTGGCTGGATGCCTTTTCACTTTGGCGGAATATTACAGCTCGTAGTAATCGGGTTGATCATTTATTTTACCGTGCGCATGTTTCGTAAACCGGATACCGGTCCCAGTGCGCCTTCCGCTCAGGATATTTTGAAGAGGCGTTACGCTTCCGGCGAGATTGACGAGGAAACTTACATTCGCATGAAGAATGAATTGAAGTAAGGAATAAACTAGTTTGATTAGCTGTTAAACTTGGTGTAATAACTCAATTAAAGGGGGATTACACCAATGTCCTTACAAGATTATAAAGATCGCATTGATCGCTTGCAGAAAGGGCTGGGAAAAGCCTTTACTGAAAATCCTTTTATCCTGAATATTCCGGGCAAATCCATCGCATTAAAGGTGGACCCTTATTATTATGTGGCCTTTGAGCCTGCTTTTTCCGAAAACTTGAGCCGTTTCGGGGTCATGCTGCCCAAAAATGTGCGCGATACTTTGGTGCGTACCGGTAATTTGGTAACAGATCATGAAACCCGCAACCCGATCATTAAAATCCGCATGAAGTGGAATGACCGTTCATATGCTATGAATGTCTGCTTTGTGGAATCCGGTTTCATTGACCAAGCCTTGAAAATTTATGGCGGAGTCAAAGAGGAAGTCGGATTATCCGAAATCCGCATTCTTGAATCCGAGCGCGAAAGATTGGAAGAGTTCTTTGGTGAGCGGACGCTTTTGAAGAGTGTGGCGTTTGTGGAGTAGGGTGTTTTTAAATAGAGTGTGTTACGAATATTAAATAATATTTTTACATAGTTGTTGTTTGCAAAGCCGTACCATTTATATGGTGCGGCTTTTTTGCGCTTTACAAGTGGATTTAAAGTCTTATTAAATAGGATTATTTATTTTCAAAATTTGAGGGTTCTTATGTGTGCAAAAATGATTACGTTTGACTCAAGTGCTCGTGAAAAGTTGAAAGCAGGGGTTCGCGACCTCATTACAAAAGATAGACTTGCTGAGGCAATAAAATCACTTTTAGGAAAGACAGAACATACAAAACAAACCAGAAGAATAGATTATAGAGAATTGGTTGATGACGGATGTATTAATGTTCTTACGAAGATGAACCCTGAGTTAGTACAACAATATTTGGGAGCTGCTCAAGCGGCCGCAGGAAATAATGTGGATAAGACGAGACATACTTTAGTTTCATTGCGAACTATGTGGGAACAGATTTTGAGCAAAATTGCTCCTCCTGCAAAATCATTGGAATGGCTAAAGCGAGAAGGAAAAGCTTCTAAGGATTTTATTTATATAAAAGATGGAGAGGAAAGAGCGACTAAGTTAGGGCGGTTGCTATATGCCTTCCGCAAGTGTTTATCACATGATATGATTTCAGCGGTTAAGAACCAAGTTAAAACTATAAAATGCTATTTGGATCAATTGAATAGAGTGCATAAGTCCGTTCTTAATTTTGCTAAGGATAAATTAAAAAAGTTCTTTTTGTTAGGAAATACCCAATTAAATAGTTTGCGATTACTCTTTGTGTAGTTCAAGAAAAAGCCCGCCAGAGCTAACGCTCAGGCGGGCTTTTCAAATTCATATCACCAAAAAAATTACTACTTACGAGTCTGGCTCTTGGGGCATGTGTCCTCAAGGTAACAGACTTCACAGCCACCGGAGTACGGGAAGGGAGTGAATACTGCGTACTGGCGGTTTACGGTACCTTCCTGATTCCAGGTAAGTCCGAGGGATTCGAATGCCTTGAGCACTTCTTCACCCGGCTTGGGCAGCGGTGCACATTTACCTTCTTCCAGCTGCGGAATCAGAGACTGTGCAGCGGACATTACGAGGGTGATAGCGAGGTTGTGGTGTGCAAGACCTTCAGTGGGGGTTTCCTGCCAGATCTCCTCTACGGAATCCTCAACTTCCTTCTCAAGGTAGAGCAGCAGGAAGTCGGTACCTTTGGCGTCATCAGGCTGTTTAAGAGTATAAGCCTTGAGGTGGGGCAGCCATTCGTTCCAGTATTTTTCGAGGCTTTCCATGAGGGAATGCTCGATGCGGGTGGAACCGTTCAGTTCTGCAAAATAAAAAATATTAAAATCCGGATTCGGCTTTGCTTCAACAATTTTAAAAGCGCTCATATTTATATCTCCTGACTTGCTGTTCTGGTTGGTGAACAGTTTCTTTACATGCTTCCGCGGATTGCCTCAAGTGTAAAAAGAACCCCCGGAAACCAGAAGGTTTCCGGGGGTGAATAAACTGAGTGATTCAGTGCTGCTTAGATTTTGCAAGCAGTTCTGAGATCGTCTACAGCGTCGGTGCGTTCCCAAGTGAAGTTGGGGTTGTTGCGACCGAAGTGTCCGTAACAAGCGGAGGGCTTGTAGATGGGACGACGAAGGTCGAGACGCTCGGAGATGTACCAGGGGCGCAGGTCGAATACTTCCTTGACTGCTTTGGTCAGGGTTTCATCGGAAACTTCACCGGTACCGTGGGAGGTAGCCAGAACGGATACGGGCTCTGCAACACCGATTGCGTAAGCAACCTGAACTTCAGCGCGCTCGGCAAGGCCGGCAGCTACGATGTTCTTTGCGATGTAACGTGCCATGTATGCGCCGGAACGGTCAACTTTGGACGGGTCCTTACCGGAGAAAGCACCACCACCGTGGTTACCCATACCGCCGTAAGTGTCGTTGATGATCTTACGACCGGTCAGACCGCAATCACCCATGGGGCCGCCGATTACGAAACGACCGGTGGTGTTAATGTAGATTTTAGTAGCATCGTCGATCATTTCTGCGGGCAGGGAAGCCAGCACAACTTCACGCTTGATGTCTTCGTAAATCTGTCCCTGCTCAATGCCGTCATCGTGCTGTGCAGCGATAACAACGTCAGCAATGCGGACGGGTTTGCCATCGAGGTATTCGAAAGCAACTTCGGTCTTTCCGTCAGGACGGAGGTAATCGAGAGTTGCGTCCTTGCGAACTTCAGTCAGTTTGCGGGACAGCTTGTGAGCGTAGTAGATAGGAGCAGGCATGAGTGCTTCAGTTTCTTTGCATGCGAAACCGAACATCATACCCTGGTCGCCGGCACCCTGGCTTTCAGGAGTGTTGCGGTCAACACCCTGAGCGATATCTACAGACTGCTTATCAATAGAAGAGATAACAGCACAAGTATCAGCGTCGAAACCCATATCAGAGTGAACGTAGCCGATTTCACGGATGGTGTCGCGAACGATTTGCTGAAAGTCTGCGTAACCAGTGGTGGAAATTTCACCTGCGATGAATGCCATACCGGTTGTTACCAGTGTTTCGCATGCTACGCGGGCATCTTTATCCTGAGCGAGAATGGCGTCAAGAATTGAGTCGGAAATCTGGTCAGCCACTTTATCGGGGTGACCTTCGGTTACTGATTCAGAGGTAAAAAAGTACTTGCCTTTGCTGCTGATCATTTAAAAGTTCCTCCTGGAATTAATTGGCGGGGGAAATGTAGTTCGAGACCATTTCTCGATAACTCCCCGAAATATATAGCACATAATCACTATATAAATAAATTTGCATATAAGAATGAAGACACCTTACACTTTTATAAGCAAATTGTCTATCAATCTTGCGTTGCCAAGTTGTATTGCTACCGCACAAAGTGCAGAATCGCCTACATTTTTAAGGATATTGATGTTTTCGGGGTGTACAATTTCGATATAATCAACCCGGCCGGTCGGAATTGTTTCTGCATAGAATTCAACAAGGTCGGATTTAAGCTTAGCCGCGTCAGACTCTCCGGCTGTTACCCAGTCTCGCATTTTCTGCAATCCTTTCTGGATATTGGGTGCAACGGATTTTTCATCTTCGGTGAGGTAAACGTTGCGAGAGCTTAGGGCCAGTCCTGATTCTTCGCGCACTATCTCGTGCCCCTGCACATCGACCGGAATATTCAGGTCGCGGACCATTCTTTTAATTATCGCCAGCTGTTGCCAGTCTTTTTGACCGAATACAGCTACATGCGGCTGTGCGGTCATGAATAGTTTTGTGACTACCGTGGCAACTCCCCTGAAATGTATGGGGCGGGATTTTCCGCAGAGGTTTGTTGCCAGATCGGGGACTTCCACCCAAGTGGAGTGGTCTTCAAAATACATGTCGTCGCGTATCGGAGTGAAGAGAATATCTACGCCGCGTTTTTCGGCAAGTTCGGAGTCCCGTTCCAGATTATGGGGATAAGCGTCAAGGTCTTCGTTTTCGCCAAACTGAGTGGGGTTAACGAAGAGGCTGACGATGAGCACGTCACATTGTTTGCGGGCTGCATCCATGAGGCTTAAATGGCCTTCATGAAAATAACCCATGGTCGGTACAAGGCCTATCTTTTTGCCTTCAGCGCGGAGCATGAGGCACAAGTTCTGAAGTTCTTGCGGATTACTGATTGTTTCCATTTTATGAACCCTGATAATTGGTTTTTCAGCCTGTGGCTTTCATTAATATAATATGGAAGGCTGGGAAATCCGTTTACGCTGATCAATACCTGCTGTCTATAACATATGGGGGAAATTGTTGTCGATTCATGCTTAATTATGATTTAATTTCTACTGACATTTTTAATGCTTTAAATTTTGGCGTGTTAACTGAGGAGGATTAGTCTCTTGCCTAGGTGGACTATTTTTTACGCAATTGGCGGAATCATCTTTTTGGCCGTTATTTGGTGTCTGGTACCGAATCCCGAATTGTTGGTGTCGATTCTCGTGAGATTTTTTGCTTTTGGGATCGCTGTGTTTATTTCAGTTAGATTTCGGGAGTGGAAGATACTCTTTCTTGCCGCAATGTTTCTTTTGATGGCTTTAAGACAGGTGCTTACGTTTTTAATTTGGACGAATGAGTTGCAGAGGGGGCCTTTGGTAAATGCTTTGAGTGAGTTACCCGGGTTTGTTGTTACCATTCTTTCGCTAGTATCTATTCTTTATCTTGGCAGTCTTCTAAACAAGAATGCGAAATTGTTAGAATTGAAAGATGCAAATATCCGCACTTTGAATAGCTTACTGCCTATGTGTTCCAAGTGCAGGAAAATTAAGGATGACGATGGATATTGGAATGACCTGGAAGCGTACATTGAAAGTAATACAGATTCTCAGTTCAGCCACGGCTTATGTGAGAAGTGTTCCGATGAGTTGTACGGTGATCAGGAATGGTATCAGAAGAGTAAAGCAAAACGCAGGCAAATGGCTAAAAATAAATCTTAATCGGGATCATCTGGTGCGATTATTTTAAAAGGCCGCACAGCAGGTTTGTCTGCAAAAGGGGATGAAAGCTTCTTGTGTGCTTGTGCTGCTGTGCGGCCTTGCTTTCAGAACTTAATCGCCCGGGAAGGTCGAAGTGAAAAGTCCTGCGGGATGTTGGAAGTGAATCCAATCTACTCCCTTTTAAGTTTTGTTTGCAAATAGTTTTCGCATATGAGTAAAATTTTCAAAAAATGTGCACTGGTTTGACTTTATCTGCGTGAGGTGTGAAGTATGTGTTTGATACAAACCTGTAATTGCAAAGAGTTTGCATATGATAAAACTTGATGATGTGGATAGGCAGATAGTTGCTGCGCTTCAGGAGAATGGAAGAATTTCAAATAAAGAAGTTGCTGAGTTGGTTAATCTAACCCACTCAAGCTGTTCCCGCCGGATAGCTCGTTTGGAAAAAGAGGGTATTATCGTAGGGTACCGTGCCCTGACTGATCGTCTTAAGCTTGGATATTCCGTGCGGGCGTACTGCGGGGTGTTTCGTGACGCAAGTGTCGGCTGGGCAGAGCTTGCTGAAGAATTGGCTAAGATTGAAGGGGTGGTCAGTGTCTACGCAGTTTCCGGCAATGTTGATATTATGGTCGAGATTGTTGCACGTGATATGCAGCACTATTCATCTGTGGTGATGAAAGAGTTTGCCAATACCAAGGGAGTCAGTGCCACCCGGAGTACGTTTGTTCTGGAGGAGGTTAAGTCTATCTACTAGAGATCAATCATTGTCCCGATTGCGCACGTCATCACGCCACTTCATAAGCGGTGCACAACATCCTAAGCCTTCGAAAAGCTGACGTTTTGCGTCCTCTCCTTCATTGGGATCGCTCATCAACAGACAAACGTAGCGGTTCATGGATTCATCCCAGAAAAGATCCGGGCATCTTCTCATATATCCGTATTTACGGTGTGAAACTTCACATTGATCGGAAATGCAGCACTATCCGCATCCTACACATGGTTTACCGGACAATTTTCATGCCCCCTCTGCGGTCAGCATGTGACACATTAACGGTATGAAATAAACGGACTTTTACTGCCCGGATATACGATAAGTTCATTAAAAAAATCCTGAAAAAGTGGGCAGTATTGCTGTTGCGGTGCTAATTGATATCCGAACACTATGTCCGGCAAGCATAAAATGCAAGTTATACGTAGGATATGCGTTAAGATCTTGTTATGATGGATAAAAAGTTGGTTTGTCTGGAGCTCTGTCTAGTCATAAATAAACATTTATACTTGCGCGCATGGCTAAAAATATGCTTATATTAAAAGATTAGAAGTCCGTCATTCATACCAAAGAATTAAGGAGCAGTGATGAAAAATTTACCTATTGCAATGAAATTGGCATTGGGATTCGGGGTCGTGATTCTGCTGTTATCTATTTCAGGGGGAATGGCGTATTATGCTTTGTCTTCCAATCTGGAGTCCTTCACTCAGTACCGCGGGTTGGCCCGGGATACCAATCTTATGGCGCAAGCACAGTCTAATCTGCTTATGGTGCGCATGAATGTTAAGGATTTTTTAATCACTGATAGTGAAAAAGACCTTAACGAATATAAACAATACATGGAGCTGACTGACGGCATCATGGGTGAGGTTAAAGAAGAGATCAAAAATCCGGAGCGAGTTAAATTTGTGGAGGAAGCTGGTCGCCTGCTTGTCGGCTATAACTCAAAGTTTAATGAAGTTGAGCGCTTGCAGAGAGAGAGCAATGTCGACGTGAATATATTAAACACTGTCGGCCCCGGGATTGAGAAAAAACTGACCGAGGTAATGCGTTCTGCCCATCAGGACGAGGATATCAGTGCGGCTTATTATACAGGATTAGCATTGAGGAATCTGCTTCTGGCCCGGTTGTATGCAATGAAATTTCTAAAGAGTAATGAGCTCTCAGATGTTGAACGGGTTAATGTTGAATTTAAAAAATTTGAGCAGCAGCTGGTAACTCTTGATCGTGAGGTGCAGAACCCCGAACGCCGTCAGCTTTTGGCTGACATTAAGGGAGCCAAAGATAAATATTTAATCGCATTTGGTGAGACTGTTGAGCATATAGAAGCCCGTAATGCCATTGTTAAAGGGGATCTCGATAAATGGGGCCCTGTTATCGCTAAAAATCTTGAAGATGCTAAGCTCTCTGTAAAAAAAGATCAGGATACTTTAGGGCCTAAAGTGCAGGCTCAAAGCGAGCAGGCAAAGACTAATGTGGGGCTGCTGTCATTCGCTGCTGTAGTGTTTGGCGTTATCGCTATGATCGTTATTTCAAGGGCTATTACCCGTCCTCTGGGGATTGCTACCGCTTTTGCGGGAGATGTTGCTGCTGGAAGGTTTAAAACAAGCATTGATATCAATCAGCAGGATGAAGTGGGTAAGATTTGCAATGCTTTGAACAGTATCCGTGATTCTGTTTCATCTGCCGCAGATGAGGTTGAAGATATCGTTTCCCGTGTTGAGAACGGAGAAATGAACGCAAACGGAAATGCTGATGCTTTTGAAGGCGGGTTTGCTGATTTGGTTGGCGGTGTAAATACACTTGCTGGGGTTTATAGCGGATTCTTGGATCAGTTGCCGGTGGGAGTAATGAGTCTCTCCTCCGATTTCAAGCCCATATACTTGAATAAGGAAGCAAGAACTATTGCCGGAATAGATTCGTACGGAGATAAGAAATGTTATGAACTTTTTAAAACCGATGAGTGTCAAACAGCTGACTGCGCCTCGGATATATGTATGAAGAAAAAGGCTGCTGCCTCTTCCGAGACCTTAGCTCACCCGGTTAGCGGAGAATATGCCATCACTTACTCTTCTACTCCGTTGATAACCCGTTCTGGTGAAGTTGTCGGTGCCACAGAAGTCATAATTGATCAGACTGAGATTAAAAAGGCTCAAGAGACCATGCTTAATGTTGCAGGTCAGGCCAATGAAATTGCTGATCGTGTTGCATCAGCATCCGAGGAGCTGGCGGCCCAGATTGAGGAAGTCAGCAATGGTGCGGAGATTCAGCAGCAGCGTGTAGGAGAAACTGCAACTGCCATGGAACAGATGAACTCCAGTGTACTTGAGATTGCACGCAATGCTTCCGAAGCAAGAGAGCAGTCTGACAGCGCCAAAGAGAAAGCCCAGGAAGGTGCGGAACTGGTTAATAGCGTTGTTGCTGCTATTAATAAGGTCCACACTGTTGCTAATGTTTTGCAGGATGATATGGAAAAGCTCGGCAGGGAGGCGCAGGCTATCGGTGGTGTAATGACCGTGATTACTGATATCGCTGATCAGACTAACCTGTTGGCTTTGAATGCTGCAATTGAAGCAGCACGTGCAGGTGAAGCCGGGCGCGGGTTTGCCGTTGTTGCTGATGAAGTCCGCAAACTGGCTGAAAAAACGATGGATGCCACTACCGAGGTGGGCTCGAATATCAGGGCCATTCAAACAGCAACGGACACTAACTTGATTAATGTTAACAGCGCAGTGGAAAATGTTGCTGAAGCGACTGAGCTTGCTGGTAATTCCGGCTCCGCCCTTAGTCAGATTGTTAGCATGTCCACGGAATCTTCTGATCTGGTGGGAGGAATTGCAGCCGCGGCCGAGGAGCAATCGGCAACAAGCGAACAGATCAACCGAGCTGTTGATGAAGTTAACCGTATTGTGAGCGATTCGGCAGAGGGTATGATTCAATCCGCCACTGCTGTTCAGGAACTTGCGGAGATGTCTCTTGAGTTAAAGAAGGTTCTCGATAATTTGAGAAAATAGTCTCCCAAAATGTTTTGATATCATAGGGGCAGATCCTTTACAGGATCGGCCCCTAAATTAATACCCGCACCAAGCAGAGAACATCGTTCTTATAGCTTCCGTCCTTTTTGTATTCCCGGTATCCGGCTGAGTGTGCGCAGCCTACAGCATAAAGAGATCCGTCTTCTTCAACGAGTTTAACGGTGGATTCTCCGTCACTTAGCTGTGTGAAGTCAGGGTCTAAGGTTGTGGTTTCTCCCGGTTTTCGTTCCGGGTTGGTTGTGGAAATCAGCTTTCCGCCCGGTTCAACGAACATGCCTTCCGCTCCCTCAATTATTCTGCCCTGAGCATCTTTGGGGAGCACATCTCCCAGCATAGCCTTAAATTCAGGCTCTGAATCAAAGACAATACCAATGCCTCCCAATACTCGTGACTGGTCTTCATGCGCGGTGATGGATGCATTGTATATGTATGTGTATCGGTCCTGACCTTCCGAAGCATAGAGGTCGGTCTTGATGAAGTCGGAAACGCAGTACAGCTGAGAGTCGGTTATTCTTGTGGCTTCGACCACGTAGCCGGCGTTTAACACTCTCCCTTCCTTGTCGCATTCTCCGGGGTTGGAGCAGGCTAATATCTTACCTGTCCGGTCATAGACAAACAAGTTGGTATAGACCGTGTACAGGCTGTTGATATAGCCCAGAATTCTCCGCATTCGGTCTCGGTCTTCATCCTCGATTGTCGGCTTTGCAAGAATTGTCTTGAAGTCTGATGTCAGTGCCCACCAGCGGCAGTCGTTGGCTCGCTCGTATAGGTTGCGGTCCATAATATCGATGGCCAGCTGAGCAAGGAACTGTGTATCATGAAGCTTTGAGGCTGTTACAAGCTGGAGGAGTTCGTCGGTGGAATGCTGGAATACACTCTGTACCTGATCACCGATTTTTTTGATCTCATTAAGAATATGCGGAAGGGCTCGGCCTTCCATCTGTTCTACCGGATTCGGCTCAATGCATTTCTTGGCAGCCATGATTTCACCGTTCTGGACAACGAGTTCAAGGTCCGAAAGGACATTCTCGGAAGCTTCTTCCACATGGGTGAGTCTTCCTGAAAAATGTGCTTTGTCTCTGATGGCTGCTGCATCAAATGAGTTGTCATTGTTCCCGCTGAATGCCGTGTCCATTCTTTTCAGAACATGGCCGTACCACGGCAATCCGAAAAACCCCTGATAACCTTTGGTTTTGACTGTTTTTGATAAGTACGGGGTGTTATTGATGCTGACGATCTGAAAATCCTCGTCGAGATTCATGTTGATTCTTCTGCCAACAGGAACTGAATCTGGGTTGCTGGAAGCAATTGCACAGCCCCGGTCATCTAATACAATAAGGACTGTATCTTTTGAAAACTCGCTCAAGTTTTTGAAGACTCCATCCATTTCACCATCGAAATCAAAGATCAAACACAGGACTCCAAGGTCTGTCCCTGTGTCGGGTGATTTGATGGCCTGAGAGTATATCAGGACTTCACCTGAATCAGGGGCTAAGTCGCTGTTTCTGTATGTTTCCACATAATCTTTTGCTGCAAGGGTTTCAGATATAAGTGGATCTCTTGAAGCTGTGATCTTGTTGCTCTGGTCGAGGTGTGCGCAGACACGGCCTTCAGTGTCGAGGATGACAATTTCATTATATACTGTGTACTTGTCCCTGTATTCGCGAAGCCTGTCTTCGATAATGGATACGTCATGGCGATCTCTTTCCGGGTTGGACAGGAAGCGGACAAGGTCATCGTCAGTGGCGAGGAAGCCTACGTCTGCGGTCCTTTCGAATAAATTTCGTTTAAGAATGTCGATGACGACCTGTGCAACAGCTGATATTTCCTGAACAACTTTGTTTGTGTTCTCCTTGATCAGGATATCGATAAGATTCTGCCTAAGACCGGAGAAATTCTCCTGAGTTGTGATTATAAAATCGATGAGTGTCTGGGCAATTCGGCTGCAGTTTATTTTTCCGGTCATAGTCGCCATTGTCCACTGTCTGTCCAGTCTGGTCAGCCTCGACATGCAGTTGGAGGTGGTGGGCATTACCTGTAAGAGCTGTTTTGAGTGTTTTTCGATCAGGGTAGGGTTCATTTAAATCTCGCTTGTAAGTCTTTTTTTTGAGTCTAAAATCCCAAAATTGTATAAATGTGTTATTCATATTTGTATTTTATGTTTAATATTTGCAATTAGTGTGCAAAGGTGTTTTGTGGCGTCTGATGATAGTTCTTATATGTGTTTAGTGGTTGATTGAGTAGTCAAAAATTGGAGGGTTATTATGTCTGTATGTTTGGATGGAGGCTACAAATACCGCATAATGCAATGCATGTAGTTGCAAATTTGTATTAACCTACAAATGTTCTTGGGTGGTATTAACAAAAATGTTATATGCGCAAAAAGTGTTGTAAATGTATCTTTAAAAGACAATTAACAGTCCGTTTCACCAACTCCCTGCTTGTCTTGAATCTCCATGCGGGTTATGTCCCTGCCTATGAACAAGGATAACCTCTTCACTTCTGGAATCAGTCTTTCCCCGCAGGATTTGATCCTCTACGAGCATACCCTCAAGGACCTCATTCAGGAATTCCTGCCTTTCGAATCCTACAGCCTTTATTTTCCCAAGCCCGCTAAGGGGCAGTTTCGGGCCAAGCTAGAGGCTCGTTACAATGCTGAAGAAGCGCAGCTGATGCTGCCTTTGCGGTTACGCGGCCGGGACCTCTGCTATTTTATTGCACGAGGTGTGGAGCTGGAAGCGCCCGAAGCTTTGCCGCCTTATCTCGAAGCTTTGGCTGCCTGCTCGCTGGAAAAGATTCTTCTTTATAAAGGTTCCATTACCGATCAGCTGACCGGGATGGCGACACGCGATTACTTCATGTCCAAATTGAACAAGGAATTGGACCTGATCCAGAACTGCATGATGCCCACCACCGGTGGTTGCAAGGACCCCGGTATTCCTACCTTCAGTGGTTCCGTGGGTGTTGTTGTTCTCGATCTGGATCATTTCCAGCGTATCAATGATAGGTACGGCTATGGTTTGGGCGATTCCATAATCGCTGATCTTTCGGCGAGCATTAAGGAAATGGTGGCCGAGTCTGTCATCTGTGCCCGTATCTTTGATGATAAGTTTGCGTTCCTGATTCCGGATGGCCGGCCTAAAGCCTGTGCGAAGCTGGCTGAAGAGTTGCGCGCTCTGGTTGAAAAATTTCAAGTTGAGGACCCGGTAACCACGGATGTGCTCAAGATAAGCGTCAGCGCCGGTTATGCCAATTATCCCCAGTCTCTTTCCGGTCCCCATTTCAAGCGGTCCGCAGACGAGCAGGCCCGTATCCTCATGCGCAAGGCCGCAAAAGCTGTTGCAACAGCTAAGGACTTCGGGCGAAATTGCGTTTTTGCCTATTCCGAGATTTTGCAGAAGGGTGCCAAGGTTCTGGAAGTCCTGCCGTTGCAGCGTCTGGCTTTGTCCATCGGTCAAAGTGTTGATGCTCGCGAGGGTGCACGTTTTCTGGTCTGGTCTCCGGATTATCAATCCGGCACACAGGCCCATCTCACTGAGGATGAGCGTATTTCAGGAACCTATCCGACTATGTACAAGGCCGAGGTGGTCATTATCGAAGTGCAGGAAGAAATCGCTTTCGCGGAAATCCTGCATTTAAGTGATCCGGCATGGCCTGTTACTGAGGGCGACCGACTGACCCTGCTTAATGAAAAGGACAGTTTTTTTGATGCTCAGGCCGGTCCTGAAGCTAATGTCTCTCCGCAGAGGGATATGATCACAGGACTTTACAGTTACAAAGAATTCATCGGGCGTTACAGCCGTATGCGCCAGAATCTGGATAAATTTTCAGTAGCTGTACTGCGTCTCGCTGCTAACCCGGCAGAGCAGGGTGGTAATTTTCAAAAATTAACCGATGCCCAAGTTCAGAAAGTCGCTTCAAGGGCGGAGACCTTTTTTGATAAGTCCTGCATGGGAGGACGCTACAGCCTGAACAGCCTGATTTATTTCTTCCCCGATGGTGAATCAGATGCCGTTATGGAAAATGTACTGCGTCTGGTGCGTGAGTGTTCAGATGACTTTGAAATCGAACTTGCAGCCGGTGTAGCTTCATTTCCCTTCCTTAACTATAGGCGCAGTGAAATCCTTGAAAACTGTCGTAAGGGTCTGGATCATTCTCTCATGCTCGAAAAACCAATGGTGGCTCAGTTTGATTCAGTTTCTTTGAATATTTCTGCTGACCGCTACTATGTGGATGGTGATATTTACGGCGCTATTGAGGAGTTCCGTCTCGCTCTGCTTGCTGATTCCGACAACATACTTGCCCGCAACTCGCTGGGTATTTGTTATGCGCAGGTCGGCAAGCCGGAACAGGCTCGCAAACAGTTTGAGGAAGTTCTGAGCATTACTCCCAAGAACATCATGGCTCTCTATAACCTCGGCTGGACCTGCCAGATGCTTGGCAGCATGGATAAGGCTCGTGAGGCCTATGAAAAATGTCTTGAGCTGGAGCCGGAAAACGTATTTTCTCTTGTCCGCCTCGGAGTGCTTTCCGAGCAGGACAAAGGCTTGGACGAAGCTGAGCAGTATTATCTCAAGGCAGCAAAGCTCAAAGGCGGGGATGCTTTGAGTATGCGTCATCTGGCCCGTATCTCTTATTCGAGAGGAGATATGGACAAGGCTCGTGAATATCTGCATCAGGCCTTGAACGCCAATCATAACGATGCGGCAGCCATGAATATGCTGGCCCGCATTTATCTTGAAAGCGGTGAGGATCCGCAGGTTGCTGAAGTTCTGGCCCGTCAGAGTGCTGCGCTCAAACCTGCAAAAGAGCAGTTCTGGATGACTCTTGCCAAGGCCTTGGAGGTGCAGGAAAAATTTGAAGAGGCCGAACAGGTCAGGTCCAGATTTTAGGCAGTTAATAGTTAATGACCAGATTCATTGTTGCCTTGTATCTAATTCTCAGCGGGGCTATTGTGTTCCGTATGATCATACCGTTTGATGCGGAGCGTGAGTTTTCACCTTCGCAGCGGCACGAGGTTCAGCAGCGCATTAAGGTGGCAGATCGTGAGCGGGTTCCCGTGCCTCCGCTTTTCGGGCAGGTTGCCGATGAGTTTTCTCTTCATCCGGAAATTCTGAATGCAATTGCGGACCATGAGAGCGGCTACAACCCGTGGGCCTTGAACATTGAGGGACGAAGCGTGTATCCTGATTCCCGTGAAGAAGCGCTTGCCATTATCGAAAAGTATAAGGGCAAGAGTTATGATGTGGGATTAATGCAGGTTAACTCGTATTGGATCAGGAAATTTGATCTCAGTCCTGCCGAGGCTCTGGAGCCGGAAGAAAATTTACGATTGGGTGCATGGATTTTAAGGTATTGCCTTGACCGTTATGGCTATAACTGGCGGGCTATCGGGGCCTATCACACCGGTTCTCCCAAAAATCTGCCCGGCCGGGCTCGTGCGTATGCGGTGAAGGTGATGAAGAAATACAATGCCCTGATGGAAAAATCTGCAGCTGCCGGGAAATAAGATTATGCCTAATACTGAATACGTAATTTTCGAGGTTGATTCCTGCAAATTTGCATTGCCTTCGGTTGTTGTGGACCGTGTAGAGCGAGCGGTGCAGCTTACTCCGGTTCCTGACGCACCTGTTCCTGTTTTGGGAGTGGTAAACTATAGCGGCGATGTTGTTCCGGTTCTTGGTCTGTGGGGCAGGATTGGTGGAGAAGAGCGGGACGTAATTCTTAGCGACAGGCTTATTTTCAGCTCTGCCAATGGACGGCGTATGGCTTTGGTTGCGGATAGAATCAGTGACGTGATTGAAATTGATGACAAAGCTACACATGATGCTGATGAAATCTGGCCGGGAATCTCTCTGCTGAAATCTCTCGCCGGTATGGGAACCGATGTGGTGCTGGTTCAGGATATGAGCAAGCTCCTTGATCCTGAACAGGAAATGGATTTACTGGCAGCTATTGCAGCAATGAATGAAGCTGAGGACTCCGCAGCAGATGATTAATTTTCTGACTGATGACAGGGTTAGCGAATTGGCGGACATGGTCCGTAACAGGTTCGGCCTGAATTTTTCCTCGGAAAGGTGGAAGGATTTGCGCAGTGCTGTCGTTCGTTTTCAGCGAGAGGATTCGTCATTCAAAACCCCTGCCGAGTGTCTGGAATATATCCTTTCCCCGACAGTTGGAACTGATGATCTTGAGCAGTTTATTAATAGACTGACCATTGGTGAAACATTTTTCTTTCGCGATACCAATGCATTAAGAGTTCTGGAATATGAAATCCTGCGCAAAATTAGCGGCAGGGGGAGTGGGCTCAACGGTGCAGCCAGAATCTGGTCAACAGCCTGTTCAACTGGTGAAGAGCCCTATACCCTTGCTATGATCTGCCGCAGGTCTGGAGTCAGTGCTGAAATTTTCGGCACGGATATAGACAGCAAGGCTTTAATTAAAGCCCGTGAAGGGTGTTACCGCAAGTGGTCGTTTCGCTCAGAGGACACGGGATTCAGGGATATTTTTTTTCGAAAGGTCGGTTCCAATTCATTTCTTCTTGATTCGTCCATTAAAAGAATGGTCAATCTTTCTCGCTTGAATCTTATGGATGCATCGGTACCTGTGGCATTACAGGATATGGATGTTATTCTCTGCCGTAACGTTCTTATGTATTTTTCGTCTGCGGGAGTAAATTCTGTACTTGATAAACTCTGGGATTGTCTAACTCCGGGTGGCTGGCTTGTTGCTACTCCCAGTGAATCGGGGTTGCTCAGCAGTCATGGGCGTTTTGAGCCTGTGAATGTAGGTGGAGTTCTTCTGTATCGGAAAAATGAAAATTATGTACCGGAATGCCGAATGGACTTTGACGGGTTCAAATTTCGGGATGATTTTAAAACGTCATTCTCCTCAGCAGCAGAACAGTTTGATTTTAATGCCCAATTGGAGTCTACTCCGGCTGATTTTGTTGATTTAAAGTTTCCTGAACCGGAAATCCCCGTTCCTGAGGTTGAGTCTGTGCCTGAACCTCCTGTTATACCGAGAGCGGGGAATGACGGAGCGGCTTTGCTTAAGCAGGCTGGAGAAGTTCGGATGCACGGCGATACCCTTAAAGCTGTATCACTTTATAAAGAAGTGGTTGAGCATGAGAATCCGAGAGAAATCAAGGCTGCTGCATTTCTGGGAATTGCCGGGATCAAGGCTGATTCCGGTTTAACTGATGAAGCAGCTCTGTGGTGTGCGAAAGCTCTTGAGCTGGATCGGGTTTCTCCTTGTGCCCACTTTTTACTCGGGCAGATTTGTTTTCAGCAGGGAGATTTGAGTACGGCTTTAGCTCATATGCGTAATGCTGTTTTTCTGGATAGTGAATTTATTATGGCTCATTTCCTTCTCGGCAATATATATTTAGAGCAGAATGACAGTAATGGGGCATTGCGGCATTTTCGTATTTCTATGCAGGAGTTGGATAAAATGGATCAGGATGATCCTGTTCCCTGTTCAGATAATGTAACAGCCGGACGGTTGATGGAAATGGTTCGTTTGGTTCAGCAGCAGTTGGTTCAGTAGTATTTGACCAAAGGTGGAAGAATGGAAACTAATACCTTGGATTATTTCAAACGTGAAAGCGACAGGGAGCTTCTTCGCAAGAGAGCGGAAAAGCTGGCCCTGAAAATTTCTGCAGAAACAAATGAAGAGGAGCAAAAGTCCGGCGCACGGGAATATGTTTTTTTTCGCATGGGTTCCAATGCTTATGGTTTAGAGACTTCAGTGGTCAAAGAAGTTATGATTCCTGAAGATATTGTTTCCGTTCCTTGCACCCCGGATTTTCATCTTGGGGTTATGAGTGTGCGCGGTCATTTATGGGCGGTAGTTGATTTATGTGTTTTCCTTGGAACCGGTGATAAGCTTGATTCCGAAAAGCCCGGTGTTGTTCTGCTGGCTGATGAGGATATGGAATTCTGCATAGCAGTAGATGAGGTTCTCGGGGTGATGCCTGTTGCTGATGCAGATATAAAATCTCTTCCTGACGGTGAAAACCTGCTGACCGGTTTCAGTATAGGACTCACTGAGGATCGCAGGACCATTCTTAATGGATACGCACTGCTGCGGGAAGAATCGTTCATCATCAATGAGTTTGTTGGCGGTAGTCGACACGGCCTGTCTTAACGGGAACACGGGGAGTTGATGTGGGTATGATTGACGGTGATCTAAAGCAAAGACTTTTAGCGGCGTTCAGAGGGGAAAGCACTGATCGCATGCGGGTCCTTTCCAATGATTTTATGAGATTGGAAAAAGGGTGCGGTAAAGAAGATCTTTCAGCCGTGATCGAATCTTCTTATCGTGAACTGCATAGTCTGAAAGGTGCGGCAAGAGCTGTCGGACTTGGAATGGTGGAGGAGTTTTGTCAGGCTTTTGAGTCCTTTTTTGCGGTGTTGAAGAAGGACGGTTTGGTCCCTTCCGATAGAATTTGTTCAATTATGCTGGGGTGGCTTGATTTGCTGGAGGACATGCTTCGTGAGGAGGATGATTCCCGGGATTTTAAGGTTTCTCCGCAGGTTCAAGTGGCTATTTCCCGCATGAAAGAATTGGCTGAATCACCGCAGCAGATTGAAGCCGAGGGCGGGGAGCAGGATTCGGATAAAGTTACCCTTTTAGAGAAAAAAGATTTTGAAGTGTTCGGAAAAGCAGACTGTACTGATGCTGAGAGCTCTACCGATGACACTAAGCCTGAGGAGAGCGTTGAACCGCTTGATCAGCAAAGACAGGACATCACCACTTCCTCTTCAATGGGTGATTCTGTCAGAGTAAGTTCCTCCTTTCTTACCGGCCTTCTTTTGCAGACAGAAGAGCTGATTTCTTCCCGCAATTCACAGCGTAGCAGAGTTCAGGACATCTCGGAAATGGATGCACTTCTGCGGGAATTCAAGCTGTTTTTTAATGATTCGCAGGACAAGCGAATTGATTCTTTTTCTGAAGAAGATGCGAAGCTCAATGCGCTTATGGATAAAAAACTGGACGAGTTTTCCAGAAGATTTAATGCGCTGGAACTCTCGGCGCGGCGTGCAGAGCGTGATCTTACTTTAAAGATTGATTCGCTTCTTGGTGATTTTAAAGATTCTATGCTGCTTCCCTTTTCTTCCTTGTTGGATGTTTTTCCCCGTATGGTCCGTACTTTGAGCATGGAGCAGGGCAAGGAGTGCAGGATGGAGAGTAGCGGCGAAAATGTGCGTATTGATCGCAGAATTCTTGAAATGCTGCACGATCCTCTTATGCATATGATGCGCAACTCCATTGACCACGGTATTGAGAATAGTGAAGACAGGAAAGCTGCCGATAAGGACCCTGTGGGCAGGATATTTTTTTCCATTACTCAGACTGATCGAGATGTGGTGAAGATCGTTTACGGTGATGATGGCCGGGGAATTGATCTGGAGCGCTTGAAAGCGGTAGCGGTAAGTCAGGGGCTTATTTCGGCTGACGATGTTAAGAAAATTGATCGCCGTGCAGCGCTGGATCTTGTTTTTGTTTCCGGTATGTCCACCAGTGAGATCATAACTGATATTTCCGGGCGCGGATTGGGCATGGCCATTGTCCGCGATAAGGTGGAATCCCTTGGCGGCAGCGTAGTTCTAGCCAGCCCTGCGGGGAAAGGGTTCAGGGTTATTTTGAACATCCCCGTGGCCCTGACATCATTCAGGGGTATTGTCGTCGGGGCCGGCGGTAAGAATTTTGTGTTCCCCAAATCTGGGGTGCGCAAGGTCATGCTGGTTCGGCAGGATGACATAGTTAACACCGGTGGCAAGGAGACTGTTTTTGTCTTGGGAAGGCCGCATCCTTTGGTTGGTCTTTCAGATATTCTTGAGCTGGGAAGTCAGAATAACCAAAGTAAGTCTTTCCCTGTCCTGATTGTAGGGAAAGCCAGCAAAGCTGTTGCCATAAGTGTTGATGAATTATCCGGTGAACAGGATGTAATGGCCAAGAGTATGGGACCGTTGCTTAAAAGGGTCCGCAATGTTTCAGGTTTTTCCATGCTTGGTTCCGGGGAACTTGTACCCATTCTTCATACTCCTGATATGGCTCGTACTGCTTTGGGAATGCATGCAGCGGGCAAGGTTCGGTCTGTTGTTCACAGGCAGGGAGTTAAGGAACGAAAAACTGTGCTTGTGGCTGAGGATTCCATCACCTCACGCATGCTTCTGAAGAATGTTCTTGAAGCTGCAGGTTACAACGTAATTACCGCTGTTAACGGTCTTGATGCCTTGCAGAAGATAGAAGCATCATTACCGGATGTTTTGGTTTCAGATGTTGAGATGCCTCAGATGGACGGCTTCACCCTGACAGCAAAAGTCCGAAAAATGGACAATAGTGCAAGTTTGCCCATCATTCTTGTCACCTCCCTTGGCTCGGCAGAGGACCGGGAGCGGGGGGTTGATGCCGGGGCTGATGCTTACATTATTAAATCAAATTTTGATCAGGGTAATTTGTTGGAGGTAATCGGGCGCTTAGTGGGGTGATATTTAATTTAACTGTAGATAAGTGACGCTCTTATTTGTAGTATTGATGGGCTGATTTTGCGTGCCTGATCGTTAGGGTGTAAATGATAGCTCCAAGTGTAGAAGTTTTAGAAAGTAGTCAATCGGAGTGGTGAAGTGATTAAGGTTTTGATCGTGGACGACTCGGCATCTGTGCGGACTTTGTTTGCTGAGATGTTTAAGCGTGAGCAGGATTTTGAAGTGGTCGGCTGTGCTGAGGACGGCTACTCTGCGTTGCGCATGGTCCGTGATCTAAAACCGGATGTAGTCACCATGGATGTGAACCTACCTGATTGCGATGGATTTCGGGTTACCAGAATGATTATGGAAGATAATCCGGTTCCCATTGTAATTGTCAGTGCCATATACCGGGCCTCGGATGCTGAAATAGGTTTTCGCCTTATTGATACCGGTGCTCTTGCTTTTCATAACAAGCCTGCATTGAAAGATGATAATTTTGAAGAACAGATGCAGGAAATCATTATTTCGGCACGTTTGATGTCAGAAGTCAAAGTTGTCCGCCGTAAGACACGGTTCAGCCGTAAAGATACCGATAGTTCAGTTATACAGCTGGAACCTCCGTCTCTGCCTGAATCATCTCCCGGTATAGCTAAAGTTGTTTGTATCGGGGCTTCCACCGGTGGTCCGCAGGCTATAAAACAGATTCTTATGTCATTGCCGCAGGGGTTTCCAGCTCCTATACTTATCGTCCAGCATATGTCCGAGGGATTTACTGAGGGAATGGTTAACTGGCTTAAAAACAATACCGGTCATGATATCAGGGTTGCCGTCCACAACGAAGAATTTAAGCCCGGAGTAATTTATTTCGCACCGGAAGGGGTGCATATGGAAGTTTCTTCCAATAGACGTATAGTGCTTACTGATGCGCCGAACGTTAACGGAATCAAACCTTCTGCATCAATCCTTTTTAATTCTGTTGCCCGGAATTTAGGTCGGGCTGCTGTCGGGGTGTTATTGACCGGAATGGGTAAGGATGGAGCTGACGGCCTGCTTGAGATAAGGCGCAATGGCGGCTACACTATTGCTCAAGATAAAGAGAGTTCAATTGTTTTTGGTATGCCCGGGGAAGCGGTTAAGATAGGTGGTGCTGTATCTGTTTTACCGCTTGATAATATTGGGGGAGAGCTCTGTAGGATTTTTTTGGGATTGCTGGAGGATAAATAGTGGGAAGCAATCATATTCTGGTCGTGGAGGACAGCCTGACTCAGGCTGTTAAGCTGGAATATATTTTATTTGAGAAAGGGTTCAAGGTTTCACTTGTATCCAATGGTGAGAATGCCCTTCAGCTTTTGGAGGACAAGGATGTCGATCTGGTCATCAGTGATGTCGTCATGCCCGGTATGGATGGCTATGAACTGTGTGAAAAGATCAGGAAGAATTCCCGCTATAAGGATGTTCCGGTCATATTACTGACCAGTCTTTCCGAACCCGGAGATATTATCAAGGGGTTGAAGAGCGGGGCGACCAACTTCGTAACCAAACCTTATGATGAAGGTTTTTTGATCTCACGCATTGAGTCGGTTCTTAAAAATAAATATTTTGATTCTGAAAGTTCCACTGTTCAGGAAGTGGATTTTGAATTTCAGGGAGACAAACATGTTCTGAAGGCTGACTTCAGTCAGGTCTTCCATTTGCTGCTTGCAACATACGAAAATACTCTTCTGCAATCCAGACAGCTCGATGTTGCCAACCGTAAGCTGCTTGCCCGTGAAGAACAGCTTAGTTCTGTTCTGGCTTCCATGTCTGCTAAAATTGCCGTGCTTGATACGGATATGATGGTTATAGCCGCCAATGATTCATGGCGGGAGATTTTTTTACCCGGTACAAGCGAAGACGTTCTGGATGGAATTGATTTCAGAGATGCTGTTTTTTCTTCCGGTTGTCTGCGTGGTTCTTTGCATGAACTGGTGGATGGTGTCCGTTCTGTTGTAGAAGGAAATAGCCGGAAGTTTTCCTACGAATATTCTTTTGAGCAGGGTGGGGAGCCTAAATGGTATCTACTGGAAGTAACCCCGATGCAGGGTGAGTCCGGTGGTGCTGTCGCTTCTTTTATTGAGATCACTGAGCGAAAGGAAATGGAGCGGGAGCTTATTACGGCCCGTGATGCCGCAGAAAAGGCCAACCGTTTCAAATCCCGCTTTCTGGCATCAATGAGCCATGAAATTCGCACGCCTCTTAATGCCATAATCGGTTTGACTGATCTGACCTTACGATCCGAACTTTCTACAAAACAGGCTGAAGATCTTGAGTTGGTTAAAATTTCCGCTGATCAGCTGCTGACTCTGATTAATGATATTCTCGATCTTTCCAAGGTTGAGGCCCGTATGCTTACGCTGGAAGAGTCTGATTTCAGCTTAAGTGAGGCGATGCGTGATGTTGTCAGAAGCATGGAACAGCAGGCCCGGGATAAGGGGCTAGCCTTGAATATTGAGGTCGACGACGATGTCCCGGAAGCTGTCTGTGGTGATCAGGTCAGGTTAAAGCAGATTTTGTACAACCTTATCGGCAACTCCATTAAATTCACCGAAAATGGCGGTGTTTTTGTGCAGGTCAGCAAGCTTGAGGATCGCAAGGACTCCGATGAAGCCGTCATTCTGGTTTCTGTCCGTGACACCGGAATCGGAATTCCTGACGAAAAGCAGAATATTGTTTTTGAGAGTTTCCGTCAGGCGGATGATTCAACTACCCGCAAATTCGGTGGCACCGGATTGGGACTTGCCATTTCCCGGGAACTGGTCGAGATGATGGGCGGCCGGATCGGGGTCAAAAGTTCTGAAGGTTTCGGCAGTGTTTTTTCTTTCCATGTCGTCTTGAAGTATGGTGATTCCGGTAAACTTGTGTCAGGGCAGGACGCTGACAGTTTTCAAGATCTTTCTGCGGTCTCTGCTGAATATTCTATTCTTCTGGTTGAGGATAATCCCATCAACGTTCTTGTGGCTACAAGTCTGTTGGAGAAAATGGGACATTCTGTCGAAGTGGCTTCAAATGGACTGGAAGCGGTCAGCATGCTCTCTGGAATTGATGTTGACCTTGTCCTGATGGATCTGGAAATGCCGGAGATGGACGGTTTTAGTGCATCGATGAGTATCCGCAGAGGCAGAGCCGGTGATGCCGCCCGTAACGTCCCAATTATTGCCATGACTGCCCATGCCATGACCGGGGTTAAGGACAAGTGTGCCAAGGCCGGGATGAATGATTATATTGCAAAGCCAGTACAGTATGTGGACTTGCGGGATGTCATTCTCCGGACCATGAAGGAAAATGCCGGGGTCCCATCAGTCGTTTCCGAGCCCGTTACGATAGAAGCAAAGGTTATTGATCCTGATAAGGCTAGTGCTATGTATCAGGGGGACAGCTCCTTGTATAATGAGTTGTGCTCAATGTTCATGAGTGACGTGTCCGGTGATAT
This sequence comes from Maridesulfovibrio salexigens DSM 2638, assembly GCF_000023445.1. Lineage (GTDB taxonomy): Bacteria > Desulfobacterota > Desulfovibrionia > Desulfovibrionales > Desulfovibrionaceae > Maridesulfovibrio > Maridesulfovibrio salexigens. Next base: position 1,424,229 of record NC_012881.1, read on the forward strand.
TGCGAAATTTAAGGAAGCACGCGAGAGCAACAAAATTTCTGTTGCCAAGAGAATCGTCCATACTTTGAAGAGTAGTTGCGCCGCTATTTGTGCTCCACGCGCAAGGGACGCGGCTGTGCAGCTTGAAAAAGCCCTGCTCAATGAAGATGCCCAGGCGGTTGAAGAATGTCTTGCCAAATTTGAGGCTGAGGCGACTAGAGTGTGTGTTGAACTGACCGATTAGTAGAATTTAGATTTAGTAATAAAAAAATGGCGGAGTGCTTAAAGCTCTCCGCCTTTTTTTTTATTGTTATGTGAAGTTGGACTTATTTCAGTGCGACTTCAAAAGCAGCATTTACTATCTTGGCCGCTTCTTCCTGAATAGCTACAAGGTGAGCCAGTCCTTTGAAGGATTCAGCGTAGATTTTATAAATTGATTCAGTGCCGGAAGGACGGGCGGCGAACCAGCCGTTTTCTGTTACAACTTTAAGTCCGCCTATGGCCTCCCCATTACCGGGGGCAGCGGTCAGGCGCTCTTCAATTGTTTCTCCGGCAAGAGTTTTGGCTTTAACCATATCCGGGGTCAGAATGCTGAATGCTTTTTTCTGTTCCTCGGTTGCCGGGGTGTCGATGCGTTTATACACCGGATGCCCGAATCTCTTCTCAAGGGAGGTGTAGTGCTCTCCGGGGTCCTGCTCGGTGATTGCGGTTATTTCAGCCGCAAGCAGGTTCATGATGATACCGTCTTTATCAGTGGTCCATACGGTTCCGTCTTTGCGGAGGAAGGATGCTCCGGCGCTTTCTTCACCACCGAAACCGCAGGTTCCGTCCAGCAGCGGGTCAACAAACCATTTGAAACCTACCGGGACTTCCATGAGCGGGCGGTTGATGGATTCTGCCACCCTGTTGATCATGGAGCTGGAAACGAGGGTTTTACCAACGGTAAGTTTCTCGCTCCATTGCGGTCTATGTTTGTAAAGATATTCAATGGCAACAGCCAGATAATGGTTCGGGTTCATCAGACCGCGACTTTTAGTGACGATGCCGTGCCTATCTGTGTCCGGGTCATTGGCGAATGAAATGTCATACTGGTATTTGAGCTCAATCAGACCTGCCATAGCGTAAGGAGAGGAGCAATCCATACGGATTTTGCCGTCCTTATCCACATGCATAAAGGAGTATGAGGGATCAAGCTTCTTGTTTACCACATTGATATTCAGGCCGTACCTTTCAGCAATAGGCTCCCAGAAATCAATAGCTGCTCCGCCGAGGGGATCTACACCGATGCTGAGCCCTGCGGATGCGATGGCCTGCATATCAACGATGTTTTCCAGATCATCAACATAAGGTGTAATGAAATCAAATTCCTTCGTAGTGTCAGCTTTGATGGCTTGGCTGAAGGGAACACGTTTTACATCCTTGAGCCCATTCTTCAGGATTTCATTGGCCCTGTTCTGGATGGTGCTGGTTGCTGCGGTCCCTGCAGGTCCGCCGCTGGGCGGGTTGTATTTGAAACCGCCATCACGCGGGGGGTTGTGGGATGGGGTAATTACTACACCGTCAGCAAATCCGTCTTTCCTGCCCTTGTTGTACGAGAGAATTGCATGGGAAATTGCAGGAGTGGGGGTGAATCCCTTGTCGTTGAGCAGCACGGTAACACCATTTGCCGCAAATACTTCAAGGGCTGAAATTTGAGCCGGTTCTGAAAGGGCATGCGGGTCCTTGCCCATGAAGAGCGGACCTGTGTAGCCTTTTGCTTTTCTGTATTCGCAGATGGCTTGAGCGATTGCGAAAATGTGGGCTTCGTTAAAGGAGCCGTCAAGGGCAGAACCTCTATGCCCGGAGGTTCCGAAGGCAACAAGATGAGAATCAAGGGAAGGATCAGGTTTTACTGTATAATACGCTGAAACTAGTCTCGGTATGTTTTCCAGAATGTTTGCAGGAGCCAGTTGTCCTGCCAGTTTGCTAAGAGCCATTTAATCCTCCGTATTTTGAATGCCGATAAAGAATATCAAAGAAATATAAAAAAACAACAGTTAACAGATGTTTTTAAGCTGATTGTAACCTGCTTAGAAGCAGGGAGCATTTCTCGATAATTAACAGGTAGCAGATGCCTTTGTCTATGATTCTCGGCAGATATGGGCGCTCTTTTGGTGATAATTGGGAGCAGAAGGAAGGAAATGGAAATAATTAGGAATTATTTTTATGAGATAAAAATAAAATCCCAATTGAGTGCTGTGCCGTAGAGCAGGCATATTCCAGTCAGCAGAGATATGATGGAAAAGAAGATTTCTTTTGTTTCTGTCTTATGGGGATTTTTGAGCAGATTGAAAAGCTGTACAGGCAGGATCAAGCCACGAATGCTGAAGATGGCGCCAATTATTAACAGTACGGGCCCGAGCATAGGCATTCTGGCAAATTCTCCTGCACCCGAAAATGCGTATATACCGAAGACGGCAAGTACTATTGCAATGAAAGCTGTCAGAAGCGGGGGGATCGGTGAATGCTTTTCCGCAAGTGACGCCAACTCTTCCCCGGCACCGAAGTAACGGTAAGCCTTCGGACCGACAATAATTATCACGATATGCAGTATGGCAATCAGAAAGCAGACTGTGCCGCCAAAGTTGAGCAGGATGGTAGGATCGTACATATAGTGTCCGGGTCAGTAGTTATGGGTAGCGTGGTTTTAAGTCTTGAGTTTTAATGAATTTGTCTACTCCGTGCTGCTTCATGAAAATGTTGTTGTCCTGCCATCTTTGAAGCAATGATTCAGGTAGTCCGGTTTTACCGCAATCTGGAAAGCTGCTGCATTGAAAACAGAATTCGCAGTTATTCTCCTTTACACATTCGGAAACGTTGCACTGGGGAAGGCAGGTTCGATTTTCAGAGCGACAGCCATCGCAGTGCGGTGAGCTTAATGATTCAAGCAGCTCTCGAAACTGGGGATAATTTTTCATTGCGGGATTGAAACTGCTGAGCCTTTCTGCATAGGTGTGAAAATTTTCGCCAAGAGTTTCCTTTATTCTTTGAGCATGAATGGAAACTGTTCCGGCAGTGCAGCCTACACAGCGTGAACAGTCCAGACCACACGGGGCGATGAGTTCTCGTTTACTATTTGAGATGTTTGTCATGTGGGAAGTCTCATGTAACTATGGGGTCAGGATTGAAAATAGTTTTCTATTTGAAAGCAATATAAAACAGAATCGTATAAATTACGAGAGCCTTACAGTCTGAAAAAAAGTTCAGAAGGAAATTATATTCGTCAAAAAAAGTCCCCCGATCCAATTTGGACCGGGGGACTTTATGTAACAGTATGAATTAGCTGTATGTGTATTAGCGGTGCTTCTCAAGTTCCTTGAGGAATTCATCAGATACGTCAAAGCCGGTTTCAATTGCTTTGTCTACGCATTCAATTGCTTTTTTGTAGTCTTCTTTTTCAGTGTAGCAGAGAGCGAGGTTGTTCCATGCGGGACCGAAGTTGTCTGCCAGCTTGAGAGCTTTTTCGCAGACTTCAATGCAGTCGTCCAGTTCGCCTTCGTTAAAGTATGCTGCACCAAGGGTGGAGAGAGCCTGTACGAAGTTGGGGTCGTACTTGATGGCGCGCTTCAGAGCCTTGATAGCTTTGTCGGTTTCGCCCTGTTCCATGTACACGTAGCCGATGTTGCCCCAGGGAACAGCGAAGAAAGGACGCTGCTGGGTAGCGGTGATGTTGTAGCGCAGGCAGCCTTCAAGGTCGCCACGCTGCATGGCGATACCGCCGAGCTGTACATAGGCTTCAGCCATTTTGGGGGATTCGTCGATAGCTACGAGGAACTCGCGCTCAGCTTCCATGAAGTCCCTTTTGGACAGGTAGGCAACACCAAGGTTGTAACGGGTGTTACTACAGGTCGGGCTAGCTTCTCTTTTCTTTTTAAGGTCTGCGATGTAATCATCGATATTATCAAATTTCTGCATGGGATAAACCTCTTATATTACAAAAGTTTTGTCGTTATTGGTCTGCTGCTGAAAATCGTGAAGGCTAAACGTGTTTGCCTTCTTTTTTCAACAGCTCTTCGTACCAGACGCAAAAGTCATAAATGGGGCGAACTTTTTCAAAGTTCATGACCAGCATTACCCCGAACTCGGCTGCGGCCTGCGCATATTCTGAGTTGCGGCTTACGTGGACATCTTTGATGAAATCTTCACAGAGCTGCTGTGAAGTTCTTCCGGTGACATCCTGACGCAGGTCAATGGGGTCGAAAGGTTTCGCAAAAGGGTCCCATTCGTCGTAACCGATCTTGTCGACAAACCTGCGCCTACGCGGCGAAAGTTTCTCGTACATGTATCGTTTTTGTTCTTCAATTTCTTCCGGAGTAAGGGTGCCCACTATTATCTCCTGTGTCCTATTTCTCGGGCATTGCGCCGAGTTCTACAGAGTAGTTACAGCTGGCACATGCAGACTTGTCTTTGTCGCAGGTTCCGCAAGCTTCAGAAGGTTCAGCAGCAGGAGCTGGTTCTTCTACCTTATCTCCGGTGTTGGCGCCGAGGTATTCCGGGGTGTAGTCGGTTACCAGTGCCATGGAGAGAGGAACCAGTACTTCCGGGAGCTCTTTCAGGGAAGAGTTGATGGAAGCTGCCAGTTCTTCGCTCAGCTGCATCAGTTTGGACTGCAATGTGTCCATGTTGATGGTGGGGTAGGCTTTACCCGCAGTGAAACCTGATTTCTGACAAGAGTGAGCCTGACCGCCGATATTCATGGGAACACCGTAGATGCGGCAGGTCAGCGGCCTGTAGTCATAGAGGGCGCAAAGGTTGTCTTCTTTCAGGCAGGGACATTTGACCCTAGCGAGAGAAACTTCCTTGAGAATTTCTGTTGTGGAGGCTCCGGACTGGCTGGCTTTGAAAGCCCTTCTTTTGATCTTGTGGATCAGTCGGTCCGCTTTATCCGCATCCTGCATGATCACGGAACGTTCCATGCCGCTATAAGTTTCGTTGAACTTGCGGTTGATGTAGATCGCTTCCACAAGAGTCAGATCGAAGAGAGCGTGACAACAGTCACTGCAGCCTTTGGCGCATTTGATGCCATCTTCGGTCTGTTCGGATATTTTATTGAAAGTCTTGTCAACTTCAGCGACAAGAGCTTCGTATTTTTGAAAAATTTCTTTGAACTCCAAAGCAAAACCTCCGTAAAAAAAATATGTTCAGAGCCTTGGCGGAATAAACCGCGTAAACTCGTATAAGCTAAGTATTATTGTTCAGCAGTCAATTGTTTGCGTGAAAATAATTACTGATTTTTGTAGAACCGATCCCGCATGACGGTTCAATCGGCACTTTCAGCATGCCGGGGGTGGCGCATAAAAAAGGAAGAGAAGAGGGGGAGGAGAAAAAGAAATCCGGCTCCGGCAGGCTGGTCCACTGAACGATATTAAATTCGCTGACCGTTAATTAAAGAGCAGGCGGGAATCTGGGCTAACCCTGATTCCCGCCTTTAAAACTTCGTTAATGAAGAATTTTCTACTGCTCTTCGATGGTGATAGCGTCCTGTTCGCAAACTTCGATACAGGATTCACAACCGAGGCATTCGTCTTCGTTAACAGCTACTGCTTTGCCGTCCTGAAGTTCGTAAACTTCGGTAGGACATACATCAACACATTCGCCGTCGCCGTTACATTTGTCGTTATCAATGGTAATTACGTAGCTCATAGAGTTACCCTCCAAAAAGATTGATTTTTTAGCCTCTGGTAGCCTGCGTACAAAAGCCTACAGGCTACGCAGTCTTTTACAACTAGGATTGAGCCGGATTAATTCCAGCTGTGACCCCCGACTCAGGGCTATTGAAATGTGGATAGCCACAAGCCTTCCGCATGTCAAGAAGGCAGGGGCTAAAAAGTACAAGAAACATCTTAATTATCAAGATTAAGATTTTCAAGCAGAGATTATGATTTTCAGTTCAGTTGGCCGACTTTCTTCATAGATGATGACTTTAGTTGGACATTGAATTAATAGGTGACTTTATTTCGAAATAATGGATTTATAATTTTAGGAGTTTTTATGCTGACCGATGAACAGCTGGATAAATATGTTGATGCTTTGTGGTGGGGCCTGACTACTGCCCGCACCAAACCTTATGAAAAGGGCGATCTGATCATGGTTCGCTATGAAGCTGAAGCCCTGCCGCTTGCGGAAGCAGTTTTTAAGCGTCTTATTGCCGAAGGCCTTAATCCTGTGCCGAGGATGACCCTTACTCCGGCAATGGAGAAAAGTTTTTACGGTGACGGGAATGACAATCAACTTGAGTATATTGCTCCCGGTGAAGAGGAATTTACCGAAGGTCTTAACGGACTGATCGTTCTTCTTGCTCCTTCCTCATTGACCCATTTAGCCGGAGTAGAGCCTTCTCGCATGGGTAAATGTGCGGTGGCCCGTAAATTCCTGCGCGATATTATGGAAAAGCGTGAGCAGAAAGGCGAACTGGGCTGGACTCTTTGCTCCTATCCAACAAGGGCTCTTGCCGAATCTGCCGGACTTACCATTAAGGAATTTACCGATCAGATCGTGAAAGCCTGCTATCTTGATGAAGAAGATCCCGCTGCCTGCTGGAAGGGCGTTTTTGATAAGGCTTCCGAAGTTAAAAACTGGTTGAACGGTCTGGGTATTGAATCCTACCGTGTTGTTACCGATGACATGGACTTGACCGTTAAGCATGGCGAGTTGCGCCAGTGGATCGGTGTTTCCGGTCACAATATCCCCAGCTTTGAGCTGTTTATTTCTCCTGACTGGCGTGGAACCTCCGGGGTTTACTACGCCGACCAGCCTTCTTACCGTTCCGGTAACTATGTTGAAGGTGTACGCCTTGTTTTCGAAGATGGTATAGCCACGGAAATAAGTGCCAAGGAAGGTGAGGAGTTTGTCAAAAAGCAACTGGCAATGGATGAAGGGGCTGCACGTCTTGGTGAGTTCTCTCTTACTGACCGTCGCTTTTCAAGAATTGACAAATTCATGGCTAACACCCTCTATGATGAAAACTACGGCGGAGAGTTCGGAAACTGCCACGTTGCTGTCGGTTCTTCTTACTCTGACACCTATGCCGGGGATCAGACGGAGCTTAATGAGCAGCTGAAAGAGGAGCTGGGCTACAACACTTCCGCTCTGCACTGGGACTTGGTAAATACTCAGGATAAAACCGTTTATGCTAAGTTGAAAGATGGCAGTGAAGTGGTCATTTATAAATCTGGAGAGTTCCAGATTTAGTTTGCATTATAAGAGCTGATTCTTTCATTAAGTTTCCCGGCTGAATTTATTCAGCCGGGATTTTTTTCTTTCTTTTGGCATTTGATTTGCTTCATCCGGTTATATACTGTCGGTTTCTCGGCAGTCGGCACTTGTTTTTGTATTAGAAATGCATATTTTTTTATATATGTTTAATTTTGCATAAATAAAGATTCAAATTGTTAGATGGTTAGCTTTAAGGCAAGCCTGCCGGGACTTAGTCGGGATTTATTGACTGGATTTTTGATCCGGGTTATTCCCATATTTAGGGAAAATTGGTGGAGGTATTCTCATGAAAAATATTTTTGGCATATTCGCTCTGCTGGCAATTTTGATTTTGCCGGGGCAGGCGTTTGCATCATATTATTACACCCTTGAAGGTACTGTCGGTGCCGTAAATGATGGCGGCGGCCTAGCTAGTGCTGCCGGTATATCCATCGGCGATACGGTTAAGTATGTCATTGAAATTGATACTGACCGGACTGGTTATAGAACCATTGGCAATGGCCAAACTAAGACTGTAAATAATTCGTATTATACTTCTTTGTATTCCGGTACACTCAATGGGTATGGCACTACTGATAATAGTTACTTAAAGGATAAGAACTATAGCTATTTCGCTTTTACTGGGAATGAGAAGTCTGACGTACATATGAATGGTTGGGGGTCTAGCTTTACAGATCTTACAGTAGGGTCTGTTGTGCAGCAGATATTCGAATCTGCCTATAATTCGGATAACAATTGGACGTACAGTCAGATTACAGCAATTAATTTAAAAGTAACCAACATTTCAAACACTGCTCCCACCCCTATTCCGGGTGCTGCATTCTTGATGCTCGGTGGGCTTGGTGTTGTTGGATTTGTGAAGCGTAGATTCTTCTAAATATAACAGACGTTATAAAGTTTAGCCGGAACCGTGATCCTTATGGGATTGCGGTTCCGGCTTTTTTATTTTTGGGCGAAAGTAATTCGCCTGACTTGTTTGAGGGTTAGTGTGACAATGCTCACTGCTGCGAGTATCAGTAGAGGCCATATGGAGGAGAATGCCAACAGAATACTGAAGCCCGTGCAGAGAATGATGCAGGGTATACGTACGGCAGGGGATTTGAAAATTTTCAAGGCTGCTCCTACAGCGATTAATGAATTGGCGAGGAAGAATACATTGGCAAATGAAACCAGCTCTTCCAGAGATACAACTCCGTTTTGGAGTAGAAACAAGGTTGCCATATGAATGCCGCACAGGAGAAATGTTGCTGACCACGGTGCATTGTTGGCGTTGGTCTTTGCAAGAATAGACGGTAGTTTGCCTTTGGCAGCGAGTGTTGCAATAAGCCGGGAAACCCCGCCTATAATCATCAAATAGGTGCATATACATAGTGCGCAGGTTATCAGCATGACCATGAAGTTTGCATAACCGCCCAGTAAAGGTTCTACGATTTGAGCAACGTTTAAAGATTTATGCGGGCTTTTTCCGATGGAATGCATGGCCCAGCCAGTCAGCAGATATACTACGCTGACGGTACTGACTCCGATAATGGTTGCCAGTGGAATTGTCCGCGTGGGGTAGCGCACTTCCATAGAGTAATTGCCGATGATTTCCCAGCCGATGATGGCCCAGAAAAGCAGCAGCAGAGCAGAGCCGAGCGAGGGAATATCCGGCGCATTTACCGGTATCGGGCTTACAGAGTTAAAACCGATGGTGATGAAACTTCCACTGATCAGAATTAAACCTATGGCAATGCTGGCGATGAGGGAGATGGTGCTGACAAAGGTGACTCTGCGTAACAAAATGAAAGAGCATATGAGCACCATGATTGTGGCAAAGCCTGAAATCTGAGTGGCGGAGAGGTTGAAAGTATGACCGATGGAATCTGCTGCGGTCATCATGACTGCCACAGGTCCAACGCAGACGGCACAGATTATATAGTTGGAAGCCAGCTGTCCGGCCTTCTCGCCGAATGCTTCGCGGATGGCGATAGGAACACCTTCCGAGCCGGGATAGGCAACAGCCAGCCTTGCGAAAAGTGAAGCAAAGACTGCACCCAGCGCCATAACTATCAGCCACGCAGCAACTGACCATTCACCTAGTCTCGCCTCTGCCATAGGCGGCAGCAGAATTACCCCGGACCCCAGAACTGCTCCAGCCAGTAAACCTCCCAGTTGAATGGGGCCCATTTGCTTGTTTCTCATTTCACACCTTCCTGAATTTAGTGCGCAAAGCTTAGCAAGGTAATTGCTATCTGAAAAACTGAATATTTAGATTGAAACGTTCATTAAAACAGATAAGAGTGAGGCAAGGAGGACAGCATGGAAATCCGGCACTTACTTTCATTCAAGGAAATTGTGGAGCAGGGCAGCTTTATCAAGGCCGCTCAAATACTCAATTATGCTCAGTCCTCAATCACGTCTCACGTGCGGGTGATCGAGGATTTCTACGGGCGGCCTGTTTTTGATCGGCTGGGTAAGCGGGTGGTCCTGAATGTATTCGGAGAACAGCTTTACCGCAGGGTTTTACCGCTGCTGGCAGGGTATGATGACCTTTGCGGATTGAAGAACGAAGTGGGAGAACCTGCGGGGCAGTTGCGTATTGGAGCGCCGGAATCGACCATGCTTTATCGGCTTTCTCCGGTGTTGCAGAAATACAAATCCATGTATCCCAAGGTAGAACTGATCATGCACAATTCCACCTGTCCGGCTATGCGCGGTCTGCTGCGTGATGGAAGCCTTGATATGGCAGTGCTGTTGGACCGTGTTGCGGAAGAAGATGAGCTGATCTGCAAACCGCTCTTTGATGAACCAATGTGTGTGGTCCTGCCTCATGAATATCCTGCTGAAGAATTGATCAATTCCCCGTCGCATGCAGTGCTGTATACGGAAACAGGATGCAGCTATCGTCAGATTTTCCAACAGTTGCTGTCCGATAAAGCGATCAAGGCTGATAACATCATCGAGACCGCCAGCGTGGAAGTCATCAAGCAATACCTGCTTTGCAATATCGGGGTCTCATTCCTGCCGGAAATCGTAGTCCGTAAGGAATTGGGCGATGGCAGGCTCAAGTCTATCCCATGGGAAACCATTGATCCGATTTGTGTCCAGATTCTTCATCACAAGGATAAATGGATTTCCCCGGCAATGGCTGAATTCATGCGGTTGCTTGAGGAAGCTGCGGTGGAGTGGGGTTAGGCTCCTTCGTCTAAACTTGTTATCTCCATTCAATTGGAATAAGTTGGCGTAAAAGTAATTATTAAAGCAAAAAAGGAGCACCGGAATATGGCAAAACATTACCAGCCCCGCATGCATTCTGCGGAGCATATTTTGAATCAGGTTATGGTGCGTAAATTCGATTGTGATCGCTGTTTCAGCGCTCATATCAACAAGAAGAAATCCAAGTGTGATTACAATTTCGAGCGCGGTTTAACTGACGTTGAAGCAAGTGAAATTGAGCATGGTGTTAACGAGGCTATTTCATCTGGTCTGGTTGTGACTGAACAGATGATCAGTCTTAAAGAAGCCGACGAGCGCTTCAACCTTACCCGTCTTCCTGAAGGTGTGACCGAAGTTCGGGTCGTAAATATTGGCGATTTTGATGCTTGTCCCTGTATTGGTGAACATGTAGAAAATTCAAATGAAATCGGTGAGTTCAAGATGGTTTCACATAGCTTTGATGATGGTGTTCTGCGCATTCGCTATAAGCTTGGTGAACCGGAAATTTAAGGTAAATTTGAAAAACTTGTTTACAGAGCTGAAATCTGTTGCTAGTTATAGACCAGCTTTTTGAATACACATTCCGTGCAACTGGCGATGTAATGTGGAATTAACCACAGGGAAACACGGAATTTATTTTACCAGCCGCTCGCCTGGGCCTCGTCTTTTTCAAGACGTGCATCCTTACCTCTCCACGAGGTGAATCACAAGGAGTGCCCATGCAGCAATATCGAAATCTTCTCCAAGCAAATGATCCCGACATTTTCAATGCTCTTTCCGGCGAGGAATCCCGCCAGAGAGCAGGTATTGAACTGATCCCTTCTGAAAATTACACCTACCCTGAAGTTCTCTGTACCCTCGGCAGTGTTTTCACAAATAAATACTCCGAAGGTTATCCCGGCAGACGTTACTACGGCGGTCAGGAATTTACCGATACCATCGAAGACATTGCCCGCGAAAGAGCGAAGCAGGTCTTCCGTTGTGAACATGCCAATGTGCAGCCTCTTTCCGGTTCTCCTATGAACCAGGCTGTATACCTCGGCCTCCTTGAACCCGGCGATACCATTCTGGCCATGGATCTCTCCCATGGCGGACACCTTACTCACGGTGCCCCGGTTTCCTTCATGGGCAAGCTTTTCAATTTCATCCGCTACAAAACCGATCCTGTTGACGGCAGCATAGATTTTGACGAGCTTCGTAAAACAGCCCTTGAACACAAGCCGAAAATGATCCTTTGCGGTTACACTTCCTACCCCCGCGATCTGGATTACGCTGCTTTCAAGAAAATTGCCGACGAAGTAGGGGCCATTACCATGACCGATGCTTCACACTACGGCGGACTCATTGCAGCCGATGTCATCCGCAACCCCTTTGACTTCGGCTTTGATGTCGTTACTTCCACCTCACACAAATCCCTGCGCGGTCCCCGTGGCGGAATGATTCTTTGCAAGAAGGAATTCGCGCCCAGGATCGATAAGGCTGTCTTCCCCGGTCTGCAGGGTGGACCGCATATGAATAGCATTGCGGGTATTGCGGTTACTCTTAAAAAAGCACTTGAGCCGGAATTCAAGGAATACGGCAAGCAGGTGCTGGTTAACGCCAAAACACTCGCTGATGAACTGCTCAAATCCGGTGCATCCCTTGTCACCGGAGGGACTGACAATCACATGATGGTGCTCGATACTGAGAAGAGCTACGGTATTAACGGCAAAGTTGCCGAAGAACTGCTCGACGAGGTTGCCATTACCACCAACAAGCAGATCATCCCCGATGATCCCAATCCGCCCCTGAAACCAAGCGGTATCAGGATCGGTACTCCCGCCGCTACTTCCCGTGGCATGAAGGAAGCCGATATGGTCAAACTGGCGGGCTGGATCACCACCATCCTCCAAAATCCTGAAGATAAGAATCTGGCCGTCACCACCCGGTCGGAAATTGAATCTTTCTGTTCAAGGTTTCCGGTTCCGGGAATCTAGTTGAAAACTCCTTCCTTCCCATGTGTCCGGGATTCCATGCATCCCCGGGAATCCCGGACAGATATTTCTTCCCGGGCTGGCTGAAAATTTTATTGTAAATTGTCTTGTGGGTAACAACTTTTTTAGCCAGCCCGGAAATTTTTCATCACCCCATCCTCCAAATAAAAATCGACTTGATCCTAATGGTTCAAGTCGATTTTTTTTTACGGTCTATATTTCTCCGGCAATTTATACTTCAGCCAGTAACTCCAGAGCAGCCAGACTGAAATAGCCACACATGCTCCAAAGGCCCAACCTGCCATTACATCGGTGGGGAAGTGCTTGCCCAGATAGAGGCGCGAGTATCCGACCCCTATGGGCAGGAAAAGCATCCACGGGCGGAGTTGGCGGAAGAAAAACATGAGCATTACCGCAAAGGCCATGGAGTTTGCCGCATGTGCGGATGGATAGGAATTGCCGCGCTCTTTGGTCTGCTGGTAATCAAGCGGTCGGCGTTGCCAGATTCCGTCATCTTTGAAATAGGTCAGGGCGATGGAGTTTAGTGGACGGACCCTGCCTATGGATTTCTTTATTATATTGGTGGAAAAGTCTGCCAGTCCCATGGTGGCGGATATGAGCAGGATGATAACCAGAAATTTAGCTCCCTTTTTCCAGACTCCGAAAATGGTCACCAGTGCGATGATGGCCCAGAGCAGAGCGGCAGAAGAAAGCAAAGGCATTGCTACATCCATCCAGCTCTTGCGGAATATCTGGTTGGCAAGAATGAATATTTGCATATCCAGCGGTTGAGTAAGAAACGGCACTTATTTCTCCTGTGTGAGCGTTTTCCTTGGCAAGACGGTTGTTTCCGAATAACATCTCCGTCCGTTGCTGCGAACTTAACTCGTAATTTTTAATTTCAGGCGGCTTTATCGCTGCCGCATATGGTTTGCGAGTATCAATATAAATAAAAGCCCGCAAGGGATCAGACTCAACAGTCTGACGATTTTGTGAGCAATCAGATACATTAAATATAGATGAACATGAAAAGAATTTCTCTGATTCTACCTCGTTTCAGCCGCTACGGTGGAGTGGAACGCTTTGGATACAATTTGAGCGCGGCTCTTGCTGCTGCCGGATATTCTGTTGATTTTATCTGTGCCCGTGCCGAGGATGCTCCTCCTCAGGGAGTGAATATCATCAAGGTAGGACGTTACGGATTTTGCCGTGCCGGGAAGCTGCTCTGGTTTGTGATGGCTGCGGAGAAGGCACGTAAAAAAGGCAACTATAATCTTACCATCAGCCTTGGCAAATCCTTGAATCAGGATATTCTGCGTATCGGTGGCGGGCCGCTGGAATCTTTCTGGGCACTTTCAAAGCGAGCATGGCCTGCCGGTTTTGCACGTTCTTTCAAGATGTTTCGCCGCCGCACCGCACTGGTCAATATGATCATCAAATATATAGAGCGCAAGCAGGCTGCATCCAACTGTCGCATGGTTTGTGTTTCTCACCGAGTTCGCGATTGGATGGTGGATTCCCATCCATCACTTAGTGGACGGGATATTGATGTCATTTACAACAAGCCGGACCTGTCATTGTTCAGTCCACTCAGTCAGGAAGAAAGATCTCTTGCCCGCGCTGAATTTTCAATGTCCGATAATGATGTTTTGATTTCCACCGCGACAACAAACTTTGCTCTCAAGGGTGTTTCTTTCCTGATCAAAGCTCTTGCCGAGCTTCCCGCTAATTACCATTTGCAGGTTGCCGGGGGGCGCAATCCTTCCAAGTACATAAAGCTTGCTGAAGAGCTTGGTGTTGGCGAGAGGGTCCGCTTCTTAGGTAAAGTGAAAGATATGCCCGCACTTTACGGACGTTCTGATCTTTTTGTGCTTCCTTCCTTTTACGATGCTTGTTCTAATTCAGTGCTGGAGGCTCTGGCTTGCGGAATTCCCGTAATAAGTTCCCGCGACAATGGAAGCAGCTATTTCCTGCCCGATGAAAAGATCATAGATGACCCTTCCGATTATATGAAACTGGCAGCAATGATCCGCAAAGTGGCAGCTGAGAATAGCGGAGAAGCTTTTGAGTGGCCCGGTGATGTGCCTTGCGGGATTGAGCCTTATCTGGAGCTGGTTGACCAGATGTTTGCCGGGAAAAAATAAGTTTTCAGAAAAATTTAAATTTGAATTATTTTTTGGGATTTTGACGCGTTGAGTTCGTCTCGGGATGAATTTCTTGGACCATGACGTCCTGCAAGTCCCACTTGGCGTATAGTTCTCGAAGCTTGCCGCTTTCGTAAAGTCTTTTGAAACCGGCATCAAAGATTTCCCGAACCATTCTGCCCCGTTCCGTGTTGGGAAAAACCATACGCCATTCACGTTTAGGTAATTCTTGAATAGTAAAACGGGACCAGTCCACATTTGCTAAGTCAGAAGTTTCTTTGCCTTCTTCAAAAGCTAAGCCTCCGTTTTTATGGAAAAGATCTTTAAGAATGGTGTAATCATCAATGTAATAGCGCATCTTGTCACGGACTACCATTCGTATTGCGGCATAGCGGGTGCGAACTTCGTGTAGCGGAATGCCGTATTCTTCTCCGGTAACAGGGGGAGAGACTGTTTTATCTATGTGTTCCCGAATTGTTTCCAAGCCTTTCCAGTCCGGTAAGTATTTTTTATCGAACATGGCTGTGCTACGTACAACCCATGCCGGGTAACGGCTGTGAATATAGTTTGGAGAATCTTTTTCCGTTCCTCCTGAAATATCGGCATTGCCCTTTTCTACGTTCAGCAGTGCTCGTTTGAAGGGATAGTATTTTGTTTCGACTTTTATCCCTTGATCCGTAAATATTTCTTTCATTAAATCATGGTAAAGACCGGTCCCATTGCGGTTGGTTACACCTTTCCATTCCTGCGTGTGATATTGAATAATATTGGGGTTTAATTCTTGTGCCGCTGCGGAAGTTAGTGTCGAAAAAACACAAAGAGCTAAGAATATAAGCAGGTTGCTTATACGTTTGAAATTGGGATTAATGGAGAGGGAACACATGCTTATTTTATTCCACTGTACTTATGAATAAGCAAGTATAATTCACGAAAAAAGGCGAAACCGGATTTCCAGTTTCGCCTTTTTGATTGTATAAAGTTTAAAATTACCAGCTGTTACGAACTCGTACGCCTTGAGCAGCCATGTGGTCTTTAAGCTGTGGAATAGTGTAATCTCCGTAGTGGACAATGGAAGCGATGAGCGCGGCAGTGGCTCGGCCTTCGGTTACGGCCTCAACCATGTGCTGCGGATTACCTGCGCCGCCGGATGCGATAACGGGTATCTGAACACTCTCGGCTACCAGACGAGTCAGCTCAAGGTCGTAACCGGTTTTTACGCCATCGGCATCAATGGAGTTGAGGCAGATTTCACCTGCGCCGAGGGATTCCCCGGTCTTGGCCCATTCAAGGGCATCAATGCCCATGTATTTGCGGCCGCCGTTGATGACGATCTCGAAACCGGAAGGAATTTTCTCAGATTTCTCAACACGTTTTACATCCATGCCGAGCACGATGCACTGGGAGCCGAATGCTGCGGCACCTTCGCTGATGATGTCCGGGTTCTTAACTGCACCGGAGTTCACGGAAACTTTTTCTGCTCCGGCGAGGAGTACATCGCGCATATCCTGCACTGAGTTAATGCCGCCGCCCACGGAGAAGGGGATGAAGATTTCGGAAGCTACACGTTCAACCACATCGAGGAAAATACCGCGACCTTCGGAAGATGCAGTGATGTCGTAGAAGACGATTTCATCCGCACCCTGCTCGTAGTAGAGGCGGGCGGTTTCCACGGGATCTCCGATATCGACATTGCCTTTAAATTTAATGCCCTTGGTGAGGATTCCGTTCCTTACATCGAGGCAGGGGATGACTCTTTTACTAAGCATCGGAAACCTCCTTGCAGTATTCATAGAAATTGGAGAGCAGTTTCAGACCGGGACGTCCACTCTTTTCAGGGTGGAACTGAACAGCCCAAAGCCCTTCACGGCCGTGCAGGGAACAGAAAGGACGGCCATAAATGGTTTCACCGATGATGTATTTTTCTTCGGGTGCCGGATAGTAGCTGTGTACGAAATAGAAATGTGCTTCAGGATCAATGTCCTTGAAAAGGATACAGTCCTGCTTGAGCTCAATCTGGTTCCAGCCCATATGGGGCACGCGAATGGGCACGCCTTCGTAATCTTCCCATGAAGGGTTGAAAAGGCGGCATTCGCCGGGAATTACGGAAAGAGCCTGAGTGTCGTTTTCTTCGCTGTAGTCCAGCAGGATCTGGCAGCCTACACAGATGCCGAGCAGCGGTTTTTTCTGCTGCACGAGGTCTTTAAGAAGTTCATCCAGTCCGCCGGATGTGAGTTCATCCATGGCCTGGCCTGCAGCTCCGACACCGGGAAAGATGATGCCTGTGGCTTTGGACAGGACTTCCTTATCAGAAGTGATCTGGTTTGGAATGCCCAGTTTGTTCAGCGCGCGCTGTACACTGGTTTGGTTTCCGGCCTTGTAGTCAAGAATAGCCAGCATGAGAGGGGCCCCCTTCTGTTTGTTAAATACTTATTGAACCGCAGAAGTCTGTAACTTTAATGAGGGTATATTTCCCGGATGCAGAAATGTATCCGAAAGAACGGCTGCCTTAAGGCGGCAGTATATAACGGTTCTGTTCTATATATAGGAGCTAGTCAAAAAAACGAAGGAAAACAAGTGAAAATGTAGCTGGAATATATTTTTTTCAAAAAAAGAAAACAAGAAGGCAGTAAAATATTATTTTGCCATTATACGCAGATACAGATCGCCCTTGAATGGACCTAGTTTGCGGCCCTGACCTTTCAGGCGAATAGGTCGTCCGATAACGAAATCGCGGGGCAGGGTGATTTCAAGGGTTTTGCTTTTTTTGCGGATGCCCTGTTGCAGAGTGATGCGCACGGTCCGGCCGGGATGGAGTGCAGAGGCCGGGAAGTAGACAGTCTGTTCGTCATCAAGCTGGCCCTTAAACCAGCCCTTTATCCCTGATCCGAGACCGGAGGAAACATCTACAGAGGTGCTTTTATCGCCCCAGTTTACATTCAGCTTGCGTTCTTTGATTGGTGCGGAGGGTTTGCGGAAAGGCTTATCTTTACTGATCTGGCTGTAGATGTCTTCAAAAACCTGCCGCGCAAAAGGGTCGTTTAAAATATCCTTGAGCACGTCTTCTTCTTTTTGGAAAAAGTAACGGCTTTGCTGGGCACTGGATGTACCGTTGCTTCGGGCTTCCGATTTGGCCTTGGATTGCTGCGCCCGGTAGGCACTGGCACCTTCGCGGGCGGTTTTGCGGTCTGACTGGGACTTGAAGTTAGATTTTTGGCTGGTGTATGAACGTTTTTCCGCAGAAGTTTTTCCGGCTCCGGTGTTTCCGGCTACATTTTTAAGAAACACGTATGCTTCATTAAGTTCGCGGAATTTCTTAGCGGCATCAGGGCTGGGGTTTAAGTCCGGGTGCATGCTGAAAGCCAGCTTGCGAAAAGAACGTTTGATGTCCTCTTCGCTGGCGTTAGGTCCGACTTTTAAAATGCTCTGTGCCTGTCTTGTGTTCATAGCAGCAATTAATCTTCGTCAGTAATCAGTGCGTTGGGTGCAACATCAGGATCGTGCTGGCGCAGTCCTTCGGCGCGGATGTATTCTTTGCCTTCTTCAACAAACTTGGCGTGTCCGGCTTCTTTGTTTACGCCGGGACAGTATTCCTGAATCATTTCCCAGCTCATCTCATCAATGAGATTGCCACGGAAAAATGGCCAGGCACGGCAGATGTCCGGGCGTCCGGGATGGACCCCGCAACCTTCATTGAAAAATACACAGAATCCGTCCTCGCGTGACTGGAGGCGGATTTTTCCGTTAACGGTTTCACTGTGTTTTTCAATCAATTCCTGTTCGGAGATGCCGAGGTGATCGGCGAGACGATTGCGGTCCTTGGCGGTCATGATGATACCGCCTTCGCCTTGGCAGCAGTGGCCGCACATCTGGCATTCAAAAGCCTTGCTCATTATTTATTGCCTGCTAAATTTTTATGGTCAACCATTATGCAACGGTCTTCGATTACGGTGATGTCTTTGCCGGAGAACAGTTCGCGTGCTTCGGGGCTGAAAATATCCTGCTGCATCCAGAAACATTTGGGCAGTGTTTCCAGCTCCAGCACTTCTCTGGCGTGGTCCGCACAGAACTCGGAAGCCCTGAACAGGTTAACAAGATCAACCGCAACAGGGATGTCTTTAACGGATTTGTATGTCTTAAGTCCCCAGACATTCTCCCTTTTGGGGTGTACTGGGATGATTTCATATCCGGCATCGATCATATAACGGCAGACCCGATCAACAGGGCGTCCGGGTTTATCAACCGCGCCAATTACGGCTATTACCTTGACCTCGTCAAGAAGTGTCGCTAACTTTTTTTCGTCAACTATAAGCATCTTTTGATCTCTCCGGGGTAATTGATTTCAGCATGCTACAGTAAAGCCCCGTTACTTGCAAAGCTCTCTTTTCCGCGAATCCTTATTTATATGAATCCGATACATCCAAGGAGTATAACTCATGTCTGATCTGGAATCCAATGTTGTTGTTCCGCGTAGTGAACTTGAGGCCCGCTGGGCAAAGTGCCGTCGTTTCCTGCCCGAAGTAGCTCCTCAGGCGGGGGGCATGCTCTG
The DNA here is from genome assembly GCF_000023445.1 of Maridesulfovibrio salexigens DSM 2638. Lineage (GTDB taxonomy): Bacteria > Desulfobacterota > Desulfovibrionia > Desulfovibrionales > Desulfovibrionaceae > Maridesulfovibrio > Maridesulfovibrio salexigens. The sequence continues at coordinate 1,443,323 of NC_012881.1, forward strand.
CTTTTCGCGTTTGCAGATTTATTACCTCTCAGGCTCATTTGTCAACGGCGCAGTATGGCTTCCGCTGGAAGGAGAGCCTGTTCTTTTTGTCCGCAAATCTTGCGACCGAGCAAATATTGAAAGTTCCATCAAGAATATCGTGAGTTTCAGGTCTTTCAAGGATCTCGCCCCCCTTGCCAAAGAGTTGGGGCAGCCGCTGACCGAGGTTATGGGCGCAGAGACCGCAGGGCTGACATGGCAGCTTGGGGAAATGCTTACTTCCCGTATGTCCGAGTATAAATTTGTTCCCGGTGATATGGTTTTGGCTTTGTCTCGTGCTGTGAAGTCCGAGTGGGAACTGGAAATCATGCGTGAAGTGGGGCATCTACATCACACTGCGCTGTTTGAGGTTTTGCCGGAACTGATCGAGACAGGCATGAGCGAACTGGAGATAGCAAAATATCTTTGGAATATCTTTTTTGAGCTTGGTCATGAGGGACACATGCGCATGCAGACCTTCAACGAGGAAATTTTCCTCGGTCATATTTCTGCCGGTGATTCCGGTATTTACCCCAGTTCTTTCAACGGCCCGCTTGGGTTGCGCGGAGTGCATCCGGTTTCCCCGTTTATGGGCAGCGGCGATAAATTCTGGGAAAAAGGTACGCCTCTTTCAGTTGACTGCGGATTTGTCATGGAAGGGTATCATACCGATAAGACGCAGGTTTACTGGTCCGGCCCTAAAAGCTCCATTCCTAAGGAAGTTCTGGATGCCCAGTATTTTTGTCAGGATATGCAGGCCATGGCCGCAGATCTCCTTTATCCCGGAAATATTGTCAGCGATGTTTACGCCAAGGTCATGGAACAGGCTGAGAAGGAAGGATTCACAGAAGGATTCATGGGGATCGGCGAATGCAAGGTGCCCTTCATCGGGCACGGCATAGGTCTGACTGTGGACGGCTTTCCGCCCATTGCCAAAGGGTTTGATATTCCCATTGAGGAAGGCATGGTTTTCGCTCTTGAGCCGAAGCAGGGCATCCCCGGAATCGGCATGGTCGGGGTGGAAAACACTTTTGAAGTCACAGCTGACGGAGCAGAGTGCCTTACCGGTGATGATTACGATATCATTTGTATTGAGTAGGTTCTGGTCTGAAAAATTAAATGGTGCGCAGGTTGTTTTTGCAGCCTGCGCACCTTTTTTTATAAAACTGTTACGACATCTTCCAGGGGAAGCCTTGCTTTAGGTTGCCCGTGGTTATAGTCTCCGCCTTCCAGATGATAGCCCAGCGCCAGTGCTGTTTCGCAGACGTATCCGCCAAGTTCTTCCTTGAATATTTCACCGATAAGTTCAGAATCAACGCCTTCCATGGGAGTAGAGTCAATTCCAAGGCGTGCGACTGTATGCAGAACATTACCCAGTGCAAGATAGGTCTGAGCCTTGGTCCAGCAGCCGTTGTAGCCTTTCGTGTCCGTGTTCAGGCCGGCAAAGAACATTCCTTTTTCCATCATTTCGTCATGTTTCTCAGCTGGGAGGTGCCCTGATTTAACTTCGGCATTAACAACTTTTTTGTACTGTTCTGCTGTGTAGTACGGGTTGTAAGCAAATAGAATTATATGTGATGCTTCAGTCGCGTGGGGCTGGTTGAATTCGAATTTATTGGCGAAAGTGTCGTGGAAACGTTGCTTCGCTTCGTCACTTTCGATAATAATAAATTTCCATGGCTGCGAATTAACTGATGAAGGCGACAAGCGCATGGCTTCTTTGATGATTGCTATCTTGTCGGCAGGAATGCGTTTGGCCGCATCGTATTTTTTACAGGCATAGCGGAAGTTAAGGTCTTTGATGACAGGGTGATCCATAATTGTCTCCAGTTAAGGATTTAAGGGTATCAATGTTCGGCTGAGTTTAACCCGACATGGCGGCCTCGTTCAATCCATTTCTTTTTATAAGCTCAAGATACCAAAAATCCCCCGCAACCATCAGGTTACGGGGGATTCATTTTGAAATAAATGTGAGACTTTCATTTTGCTTCACTGATGTGTATAAGAGTCCTCAATCAATATGAATTTTGGGGAGATAACTATGACTCAGGTTGATAATGACGCACGCGAAGAAAAATCTCGTACTTCCGGTATTAAGACTGCGAATCTTTGGGATTGGGTAAAATGTATATGTACTGTTATTTTTGTGGGTGTATGCGGTTTTAAAATACTAACAGTTAAGACAGATCTGACGGTTGATTTTCCGACCTTGCTTTCTCTTATTCTTGCTTTTTTTTCTATTCTTATTTCTGCTTTATTTTATTTCAAGGCTACAGAATCAAGTAATTTATTTTATGACAATACGTATAAATTTACTAAAGATATAAGTCAGTTGTTGGCTAAGATTGAAAGCGGTTTCGGTGAGAAGTTACAAAATATTAATGACAGTAATAACCGCATGCAGGAGCAAGTTCTTGAACAGTTACTGCAACAGCAGGCTTCGAAATCTAAAGAACTCGGTGAGAAAGAAGAGGAAGTGGAAAAGAATAGATCAGAGCGAGATAATCTTATTAATGAATTGACCGAAAAAGCAAAGCTGTCCGAGGAGGAAAAGGATGAATATATTGCAAAATTTAATCAGAAAGACGAAGAGGTCTCAAGGCTACAAAACGAAATTAAAAAGTTAAAGAATGGAATAAAGGCGGACAGTGAAGAGCTTTCATTTGAAGAACTCACGGAGCTACTCGCTAAAGAGAGCTTTAGAAATCGTTTGGCAAGAAAAATGATGACTAACACTATCCTGCCTACAAATGCAACAAGAGCAGGAGGGTTATTGTCTGAATCTTGGAAAGATTATGCCAAATCTAAAAAAGATGACTCTTCAGAAGATTGAATCTTTGCCTATTTTTGCATGTAGTTTAACTTTATCTATATTTTTGATTAAAAAATCCCCCGCAACCATCAGGTTACGGGGGATTCATTTTGTCTTCTATCTGTAAGAATTCTACTTCACATCAATATCAAGTCCGCTGGCAGTCTTGTTGATGACTGGCGCCGGCGTCTGCCCTTTCAGGTCCATGACCATGCGGATTTTGTCATCGTAGATGCCGATCCTGAATCGTGAGAAAATCGGGTTTTCCGGCTTAAGCACGGTGGGGCCGAAGTAATCCCATTTGCCTTGGATATCGACCACAAGGCGGTTTGGATCTTTCAAGAAGAACGATGTGTAGGACAGGGGCGAACCACCGAGATCAAGGCTGATTCTGGTTTTTCTGTCCACTTCTTTGAAATAGATTGATTTAAGCTTGCCTTCCTGCAGGCCGTGTTTTGCGTCTTCCGGCTCTTTCGCGTCAACATTCTCAGCAACAGTCGTTGCGTTGCTTACATCCGTTCCGTTGAAGGCCAGAATGGTTTTTGAAGTAGCGTTTTCCTGCGTTGCGTTGGGCATAGTTGCGTTGACAGTACCATTAGCAACAGGAAAGGTAACAGTTCCATTATCAATCGCAACACTGCTGTTGGTTGCATTGGCAATTGCCATAGACAGCAAAGGGAGTTCCTTTTCCGGCTCGGATTCAATAATTTCAGTCTCAGCCTGTTCCGTTTGCTTTGTTACTTTCTGTTCCTCTTGGAGTAGCCAGCTTTCAGGGAGCAGCAGTTGCGGATTAATGAAGGCGAGGATTGCCAAAGCACCGAAAATATGAATCAGGGCCTGCTTGCTGGTGAAGTAGTTCCCGAAAAGACGGAAACTGCGACTGCATGAACCGCAGGAGTATGACCTGACAGGTACGAGCAGCGAAATTAGCACGTCAGAAACCAGCCCCCGCCTGAAGTACAAGCGGTTGCTATCGCAAAACGGGCATTGAATAATTTTTTTCTGCTTTTTAGTCATTGTGCGGTAATTTCCTCCGATCCCCAGCTACCAACACTTTGAAATATGCCAAAATTCTTTAATTGCCTGTGGTTATACTTATAAAAGAGCACATGACAATGTCAATTAGCAGTTTTTTAGAAATTAAGGGGAACCCATTAGATGAGTTCCCCTTAGCTTTAATACTTGATAGTGCGAAGCAAACTAAAAGTTTTTGGGATTCTTAAACCCTTTTTACAAAAAGGGTTTAAGGCCCCGGCAGGGTCGCCGAAGGCTGCTATCCCGCAATAGCTTCGGACATGATGCATTCGAGATCTTCGCGTTCCATTTTAGCGGGGGTGAACTCGAAGAGTTTGCCCATAGTCTGCTCTGCGATCTCTACCAGCTCGGCAACGTCTTCTTCCTTTGCACCATAATCTTTGAGCGATTCTTCGTTGAATCCGGCCCGTTCGAGCAGGGAACGCAGGCCTTCGAGGAAGACTGTTGCGCGCATGTTCTCGTCAAATTGCTGGGTATCGTAACCCATTGCCATGGCGAGATCTTCGAAACGTTCCGGGCTTTCCGGGATCAGGCGTTTGAAATAGGGCACGGAAAGCTTGGCAAGGCCGAGGCCGTGCGGGAGATCTGGATATTTTGCGCTCAGGGCATGTTCAAGAGCATGCTGGGAAATGCAGCGGGAAAGAGTCTCGCACATACCTGCGGCAGTGCTGGACCATGCCATGACTGTGCGGGCTTCGATGTTGTCGCCTTCGGCAATTGCCATGGGCAGGTAATGGCTGCTCAGGTGAACCGCTTCGAGGGCCAGCATGTCGCTCATGGGCTGGTGTGCTGTGGAAAGGAAGGTTTCCACTGCATGGAAAAATGTGTCGATACCGGTATAGGCTGTTGTGCGCGGGGGCACGCTGACCATGAGTTCCGGGTCAACGATGGAGATGGTCGGGAAGGTGGAATCATTACCGAGGCTGATTTTTTCAATGCCGCCGGATTTGTTGATCACTGCCCACTGGTCCGCTTCGGTTCCTGTTCCCGCTGTGGTGGGGATGGCGATGAGCGGTGCTGCCGGGTTTTCAGGATTAACTCCGCCGCCGGAACCGGCCTGCATGTAATCCCAGCATTTGCCCACGTTGGTGGTCAAAAGAGCGATAGCTTTGGAAGCATCAATGGTGGAACCGCCGCCAAGTGCAACGATAAAGTCGATTCCTTTTTCACGGGCGATTTTTGCAGCCTCGTCAACCTGATCTGATTTCGGGTTGGGGGAGATGTTATCGAAAACCACTGTGGAAATATTCTGCTTGGCGAGGAGAGCCTGCACTTTGTCGAGGTAACCGTTCTCGATCATTGCACCGGATTCACCGATGACAACCATTGCTTTTTTGCCTTTGGGCAGGGGCAGGGTGCCGAGTTCAGCAAGTTTGCCGGGACCGAAAACAATGCGGGTGGGAATAAATATTTGAAAATTGAGCATGCGCTTCCTTTATTTATGTAGTGTTTTTTAATTGCGTTGAGCCACCTGATAACTGACTGTGGTGCTGTCGTAAAGGGTGGAGAGTGCTTAAATCTGTTTGTTCCATTTTGAGATTGAGGAGATCAGCTCCTGAATGCTTGTTTTTTCGGTTTTACCCGCAGTGTCCACCACAATCCTGTTCGCTTTCCAAGCGTGATATTCTCGTTGCTCTACCTGTTCCCATTTAGGCAGTTTTAATCCTGCTACGGTTGAAGTCCTTTTTTCAACACGTTTTTTATGCTCTGCCTTGTCAGAACAAATGACTTCAATATTAATAAACCTTGCTCCTGCACTTATGGCGACTTTCTGCCATTCCGTGCGGGTTAATTCAATCGGGTTGCAGGAATCGGAAACCACGCTGACGCCGCATTTAAGGTTGTCTGAAGCTATTCGATAAGCAAGGCGATACCCTTCGCCTTCCACTTTGAAGTTGCAGAGGTCGCGCATTGCTTGTTCAATCGTATCTATCCTGAGATAGGCACAGTTGAATTCGGTACTTAAACCTTGAGCCAGAGTGCTTTTACCTGATCCCGGCAAGCCGGAGAATATGTATAAAGTTGCTGCGCCCATTAATCTTCTTGGTCGTAAGTGATCAGATTCAGGTATATCCCCTGCGGGTCCTGAATTACGCAAAACCGTCCGACCCCTTCAATCTTTGTGGGAGGGAGCATAACCTTGCCGCCTGTTTCTTCGACTTGCTCTGCGGCAGCTTCTACATCATCAGCGGTGATGTACGGGTCCCAGCAGCCTTTGATGTGGTCAGGCGTATCTGCAGGTTTGATCATCATTCCTGCTGCCATGCGCCCGTCTTTGAAGGCGGTCAGGTAGGTGTCACCGTAGATGGTTTTTGATTCTTTGAATGTCCATCCCAGAAGGTCGCCATAGAATTTCTTGGCTGCTTCCAGATCGCTTGTCAGCAGCTCGTTCCAGCTGAAGAAACCGTGTGATGATGAATCGTTGTGCATAATATTTCCTTATTTAAGTGTCTGGCTAAGTGCTTCATCCATCTGTCCGGTGGTGTACAGGTCACGGATAACCGTGGGAGATGATGACTCCTCACCGGGTTTGAAGATGGCTGCCAGCGGGATGGAGCGGCTGCCCAGCGCACGCAGGAACTTGTCGGCTACTTTGTCCGGGGCGGTGAGGTCTACCTTGATGAAAGTCAGGTTGTACTTTTCCTGCCACCGGTTGAGGTTGGCGGGAGTCAGTACGGTCTGTTCCAAAACCTTGCAGGATGGGCACCAGTCTGCAGTGAATTCTACCAGCATGGCTTCGCGTCCTAAGCGAGCTGTGAAATCCTGCTGCTCAAAGCCGACCCAGTGCGCGGTGCGCTCTTGCGGGGTTGCGGCCCAGAATCCTGCTCCAATGCAGATTGCCAGTGCGCCAATACGCAGCAGGTACATGACTGATTTCTTGTCCGCTCCTGCTGAAAGACCCCACATCCATGCGCTAACGGCGGTAAACCAAAGGAAGATCATGGTCGGGATGTACATATCCTCAGGCAGGATGCTGAACAGGTAGATACATGTGCCGGCAAGGAAAAATCCTGCGGCACGTTCAATCCAGATGGTCCATGCGCCGGGCTTAGGGAATTTGGTCGCCAGTGCCGGGAAAATTGCCATTAAAATATAAGGCAAAGCCATGCCCGCGCCAACGCTCAGGAATACCGAGCTGATCACATAATGCTGCTGTACCATAGCCCAGCCCAGCACTCCGCCGAGAAATGGGCCGCTGCAAGGGGTTGCCAGCAGGGTGGCAAGTATCCCCGTAAACAGGGCCTGTCTGCGCGGTCCGCTGTTTTCCGAGCCAAGCTTGAGGTCCACAATGGGCAGGTTAAACAGCCCGAAGAGACTCAGGCTGAGCGCGAATACAACTCCGGTCAACCCGATGACCACTGGAGGCTTCTGAAAAATTTGTCCCCAAGCCATGCCAGTCATACCGAGGATGCCGCTGAGGACTCCAAAGTAAAGCATTATGCCCAGTGCAAAGAAAATATTGTGTTCCCGGAAACCGCGCTTCTGTTCTTCCGGACTTTCGTGTCCGGCCCCGGCGAGCAGGGTGGAGAGTTTCAGACTGATAACCGGAAGTACGCAGGGCATGAAGTTGAGCAGGAATCCAGCCAGCAATCCGAAAAGGATCGCGGTGGTCAGGTCTGTTACCTCAAGGCCCGGAGTGAAGGAACGAGGAGTGAGGGAGTCGAAGGAGAATGCGGCTTCTGCGCTGTTACCTTCTTCACTCGCAACTGGGGGAGCGGTCTTTTGCGGTTGGGATTTAGCAGCTCTTTCTGCATTTTTTCCTTCAACTTTGGCAGCTATATTTTTAAGGGAAATCTTGATGGTCTTTGCTCCCTTGCGCATCTCTACGAATTCCGGCCACCAAGGTTGCAGGCTGGCTTGCGGCAGTTTATCCGGAGATACTGACATGCCGAAGAAGCTAAGATCTGTTCTGAAAGGCTGGCAGGCAGTCTTTGAACACATAAGCAGTGATAGTTTGGCTTTGAGAGTAAATGATTTCAAAGCTGGAGGTACCGGAACCAGAATAGGGGTAGGCTCTGAGTATGTGGAGACCTTTTTGCCTTTGTTAAAAGGATCATCCTTAAGCTTTCCCGGAAGGTAGATAGCTGGAAGGACGGTGTTGTCCGGTGTCAGAGTTACTTTCAGGGTAGTAGGCTGGCCCAGCTTGCCCGGGTTGTTGGAGTATGTGTACCATCCGTTTTTAGGTTCAAGCATCAAGCCAACTAAAATATTGGTTTTCAGTCCGACTTGTTTCTGGTCATCTTTGCTCAGGCTGTAGAGCTTCCATTTTGTATCCAGATTGGGATTCTGATTTTGGGCACTGAGAACCGTTTGCGGACAAATAAGCGCAAAGGTTGAAATGAAACTCAATAAAATTAAACAAATTAGCTTAAAGCGCATTTAGTTGCCTTTTTTGAATAAAAAAATAAAAAACCGATTGACATCCACTGTGAATATCTCTAAATCCATTCTCACGACACGGGTCACTGGCTCAATTGGTAGAGCAGCGGACTCTTAATCCGTTGGTTCAAGGTTCAAGTCCTTGGTGGCCTACCACAGTAAATACAGGGTGTTAGACGTTTAGTCTAGCACCCTTTTACTTTATGTAAATGATAACCGGTCCGAGCATCATGCTCGGACCGGTTTTTGTTATCTTATTTAGTGAGTTGCCTAGCTTGAACGGCTAGTTTTGCGCTGTTTGAATCTAAATTGAATATGGACAGGTGAAAACTCAGCCAATTGCGCTGTTTCAGTGAGTTAGATGCTTATGCCTCTTGCGAAAAAAGCTTCGCCTTTCAGCCAGTTTTCAGTCAATTCAGTAATATTTTCAACTCCGTTTTCCAATAATAAGTATACGGCTCTGGGCAAAAGCAGGTAGCCAGTTTCGAGGCTGGTTTCTTTTGCGCCGTTTAGAAGTCCTATTTGAATGCTGTCAGCAATGATTCTGGGCAAAGGGTGGTTTTCGATTGGCGCCAGTGCATCCCCGGACTGGTTGCTGTGTTTGCACATCTCAGCATTAACTGAGTTCCAACCTCGGCAAACGAAAGGTCGGGCTGTATAAATCGAACACGTTTCTCCTTCCATGAACAGGCAGGGATGAAGATGTCTTTCCATCCCGATTTCCTCACGACTTTTACCTTTCAATTCTGTGAGCAGGGTTTGTGTTCTGTCTTTTAAGTTTTGGAGCTCACTTGGGCTGCGGGTTTCAAGAAGATGAAAACCAAGATACAGCGCTTCGGGCTCTGTCAAAGAAACCTGATTGATGCAGCAATAAATACAACCTCTTTTACATGCCAGTGGCGGGTCCAAAGTTATATCATCCAGCATGGAATCAAAAAGCGAATATGATTCCTGCATAAGCTCGTAAAGCGGTTGGATTCCGCTGCGTGCTGTATCTATGGAAAGCCTTTCTACAAAATCTTTGCGTCTTTTTTCCGCTGTTCTTAAGGCAACTGATTCGTGTTGCGATAGTGTGTTTGATGCGTGTTTATTCTTAATGGCAGCATTGGGTATTGCTTTTCTTTTTCTGGATTTCTTCTGCCGAGTTTTTTGTCTGGAAGCCATAGGTTGTTCCTTTGGCAGAGATTTGATCATGAATACACTGCCTAAATTATAGTCTGTACTGGAACACCGTGTTCTACATTATTCATGCCAGACGAGAGTGAAGTTGAATGCAATAAGTACTGTAGTGTTATTTTATTAACTACTTGTTAAGTAAGTCTATTTTATTTGTTTATGCGCAGAGTCGTTGTTTTATTGAGTGGTGATTGTGTAATTGATCAATCAAACAGGTCTTTGAAGTTCTTTTTATTAGGAAAAGAGAATTTAGAGTTCTTGTCGCTCGTCCCTTTATATATAGTGCTATTCAACAGTAAATGGTTCTTTATTCATATAAAAGGAATTCATAGTTCCTATACTGTTTTGATGGGTTTGGCATTATGTATTGATTACAGCCTGTTATTTGGTGGCATGTATGTTGATTACAACCCGGAGTACATAAATCTTTTCTCTTCCTTTTTATGTCAGGTTGGCATTCCTGCTGTTGTGAAGATTTCAGTATTCCGGGAGTTGAAGTTGGGAATAATCAGGTTGTTACTTGCCATTGCTGTATGCAATTCTCATTTTGAGTTGACCTCACTTCCGATGGTCGATGGGCATGAGGCTGTGCTGACCTTTTTTGCAGTGTCAGGCTTTTACATGGCTATGATTCTGGAAGAGAGGAAAGAGAGTCCCGGGTGTTTCTATAAGAGCCGTATACTGTCTCTCTATCCCATGTTTTTATTTGCAGTAGGGGTTAGTGCGGCAATTCTGTTCTTTCTCGATGCACATCCGCTGATAAGCCGTGCCCAGGTGGTTGAAATATTGAGTAATCCATCAGGTTTTTTTATTGTTCTTTGGACTTCTGTGTGCGTGGTGGGGCAGGAATTGCTGTTCAGTCTAGGGGGCGGCGAGGGCGGTTCGTTACATTTTATAAGCGGGGATATGCCTAGTATATATAACCATGTTTTTCTGGTGCAGGCATGGTCCCTTTCGCTTGAAATAGTCTTCTATTCGCTGGCGCCGTTTCTTGTACGATTAAACTCCAAAATCCTGCTTGGCTTGAGCTTCGTAAGTCTATTATTTCGAGTATTTATTGTTTTAACCCCGCTTTCAGATCAAAGTTTTTTCCTGCGTTTTTTTCCTGCTGATTTCTGGCTGTTCGGATTTGGTATTATTTCTTACAGGTTTTATCGCGGTCTTTCGAAAAAAGTATCTATCGTCGATTATCTGGCATTCATATCTTTAATTGCGTTGGTAATGATCGCCGGTGGAGTCAGCAACACTTATGTCCCGTTCTTCCTTCCCATGGGAGCCATAGTACTGCAGCCTTTCATTTTCCGGGCTTTTCAGTCTCTTGTGCTGGACTGTGTGGTGGGTAAAGTCACCTATCCGTTTTATCTACTGCACTATGCCGTGATAGGACTTTTTGAAGAGTATGCTGATGATCCTCTAGGGTGGCACATTTTTGCAGTTTCAATGGCTGCGGCTTTGGTTGCCTTTTTAATATTCAGTCCCGGTATAGGTGTTTTGAGATCTAAAGTGAGGAGGCGGGCTTCCGGTAATCCCATTCTTGGTACTGCATGATAAACAGCAGTATTGGTCGATGTTGGATGGACACCACCGCCCCCGTATGCCGAGGGCGATGATGTATGGAGGTTTGGGAATTAGTCGGTTTTCAACTTAACCCAGTATTCATCGTACAATTTCATAGAGTCGCCTAAATAATCCTGAAACTCTCCGCGTTCGATAACTTCATTAGAAGGGTAAACGATGGGGTTGTTACGCACTTCTTTCGGGATAAGTTTCATGGCTGCATCGTTAGGGGTAGAGTAGCCCATTTCAGTAGAGATTATAGTAGCTACATCAGGGCGCAGCAGGTAGTTGAGGAAAGCGTGCGCTTCTTCAACATTTTTGGCTCCCTTAGGAATACACAGGGAATCAACCCAGAGGTTGTATCCTTCAGGAGGATATACGTACTTGATGTCGGGATTTTCCTGATTGGCAATAAATGCTTCTCCGTTAAATACTACACCTACTGCAATTTCCCCGGCGAGCAGAGCCTGTTTGGGGGAGTCGGAATCAAAAACACGAACACTCGGGATCAGAGTTTTCAGTTTCTGGTAGGCTTCCTCAATGTGCGCAGGATCGGTTTCGTTCAAAGGATATCCGAGCAGTTTGAGAGCAAGTGCAAATACTTCACGCGGTTCGTTTGGCAGAAGCAGCTTGCCTTTAAGTTCGGGTTTCCAGAGATCTGCGATGGAGTTTACTGTGTCGTTGCCGAGCAGGGCGGTGTTCACTGCAATAGATGTTGAACCCCACATATACGGGATAGAGTATGTGTTCTCCGGGTCAAATGACTGGTTGGTGAACTTGGGGGCAAGATATGCGAAGTTGCTTAACTGTTTTTTGTCCAGCGGCAGCAGCAGACCCTGACGGCGCATAAGGCTGACATAGTCAGAGGAGGGAACAATAAGGTCGTACCCTTCTCCGGCCAGTTTCACCTTGGTGTACATGGCTTCGTTGCTGTCGTAGTTGGACATATGGACCTTGATACCGGTTTCTTTGGTGAAGTTCTCCACAACTTCATCGGGTATATATTCGGACCAGATGTAGAGATAGAGTTCACCGCTTCCGGCATAGGTGGGCACGCAGTAGAACAGAACCATGGCAAGCGCCAGCAGTATCTTTTTCATTATTTTTTCTCCTTGAGCAGACGCCGTGATAAAATGACGGCGATAACAGTTATCCCGATCATCACTACGCTGAGTGCGTTGACATCAGGTTTAATTCCTAAACGGACCATGGAATATATTCGCAGGGGCAAAACTTCGTAAGTAGGCCCTGTTGTGAAAAAACTGATGATTACGTCATCCAGTGAGAGTGTGAAGCTCAGCAGCCATCCGGCCATCAGGCCGGGCAGGGCCATGGGGACGATAACCTTTTTGAATACCAGATATTCATTTGCCCCCAGATCACGCGCAGCCTCTACCACGGTCCTGTCGAATCCCTTGAACCGGGAATACACAGTGGCGGTGACGAACGGAACGCATAGGGTCACGTGTCCCATGAGCAGCGTCCAGAATCCGAGAGTAAAGCCCGCTCCCATGAACAGCACCAGCAGTGAAATCCCGATAACAATGTCAGGGGACATCATCATGACAAATACACTTCCGAAAACGGCCCCGCGTCCTTTGAAGCGGTATTGGTGCAGCATGAAAGCTGCAAGTGTACCGATCAGGCAGGCGATTGTGGCCGAGATCAGTGCAATGGTCATTGAGCGCAATGCAGCATCAATCAATGTGGTATTGGCGAGCAGTTTGCCATACCATTTCAGAGTGAAACCCTTCCATGAAAGCGAGTATTTGGACGCATTGAAAGAGTATACCGCCATTACCGCCAAAGGCAGGTAAAGGAATGTGTAAACCAGCCCGACATACAGAGACTTGATGAATTTGTTCATATCTTGAGTCTCCTTCCGGAGCGGCGCATACTGCGATAATACAAGGCCAGCATAAGCCCCATCATCAGGGTCATGGCAATGGATGCCGCTGATCCCATGGGCAGATCCCTTGCGGTAAGGAACTGGTCACGGATGTAGTTACCAAGCAGCATTGTTCTCGCTCCGCCGAGGACATCGGGGATATAGAACATTCCAAGAGCCGGAAGAAATACCAGCATGCATCCGGATACGATTCCCGGCATGGTCAGCGGTATGGTGATCTTCCTGAATGCGAGCCATCTTCCTGCCCCCAGGTCTCTTGCCGATTCCAGTAAACGCTGGTCGAGTTTTTCGATAGCAGCATAGAGCGGCAGAATCATAAACGGAAGCAGGGTGTAGACCAGCCCGATAAAAACGGCGGACTGAGTGTACATAATCTTTATTGGTGCATCTATCAGGCCCAGAAACATAAGTGTTTTATTCAGGATGCCGTCAGCCTTCAGAACAGCAACCATGGCATAGGTCCTGATCAGGGTGTTGGTCCAAAACGGGATCATGACCAGCATAAGCATCAGCCGGGATGTCTCTTTGCTTGCTCGGGCTGCAATGTATGCAAAAGGGTAGCCGATGAGCAGGCATAAAAATGTCGCTGTTCCTGCCATCAGTAATGATTGTACCAGCATGGTTCCCAGTGCCGGTTCGAAAAGCCGAAAATAGCTTTCCAATGAAAAAACCGGAGCAATGAGGTCATCAGTGTGGCGGGTCATGAAGCTCACACCCAGAAGCATCACAGTGGGCAGAATCCCGAATAATGTAATCCAGCCCAGAACTCCCCCGATGATAAAACGTTTGAATAAGCGTCTATCCTTCATGGGGCAGGACCACCTCCCAGCCTTCGAACCAGCCGACTGCTACGCGGTCTCCGGCGTGGAAGTAGAGGGTCTCGGCATCTTCATCAAAGAATTCCGAAACCAGAATTTTCTTTCCGTCATCAAGAGTGATGTCCAGATCGTATGTTGCACCTTTGTAGTAGGTATGCTCAACGGTTCCTTTTAGGAGTGCTTTGGCAAATTTTTCAGCCAGTTCCGGGTCATCTTTTACTTCGTGCATTACCTCAACCCGGAAATCTTCAGGCCTGAGCAGAACGTGCACTTTATCACCTTCAGAGAAATCCCTTTTTGATTTGACGCTGACCGGAACTCCTTCAACTTCGGCGTTGAAGCTGCATCCGTTTTTTCCGGTGATGATGCCATCGAGTATATTGATTTCCCCTACAAAGCGGGCCACGTAGAGGTTGGAGGGATCTTCGTAAATTTCGCGAGGCGTGCCTATCTGCTCAATGCATCCTTTGTTCATTACCACCACACGGTCAGACATGGTGAATGCTTCTTCCTGATCATGGGTGACAAGAATAAAAGTAATGCCGAGGGTGCGTTGAAGCTCCTTTAGTTCCTTCTGCATTTCCTTGCGCAGGCGGTAATCAAGTGCGGACATGGGTTCGTCCAGCAGCAGTACGCGGGGTTTGTTGACAATGGCACGGGCGATGGCAACGCGCTGCTGCTGGCCGCCGGAAAGTTCTCCAGGCATGCGTTGTCCCATTTCATCGAGACGAACCAGCTTGAGTGCTTTTTTTACTTCGCCGGCAATTTCGGATGCAGGAATACCTGCTATTTTAAGGCCGAAGGCAACATTGTCGTATACGGACATGTGCGGGAAGAGGGCATAGCTCTGAAAAACGGTATTTACCGGACGGTTCTCCGGCTCAATGCCGGTCATGGGCTTGCCGTCCAGAAATATCTCGCCACCGTCGCATTCTTCGAAGCCGCCCAGAAGACGCAACATAGTTGTCTTGCCGCAACCGGATGGTCCCAGCAGAGTGAGGAATTCACCATCGTCAACTGACAGGGACAGCTTTTTTACGGCAATGTCCCCGTCATATGATTTAGATATGTCGGATATCTTAATAACCTTGTTCGCCAAAATTATCTCTTCCTTTGTTTGTTACCAGGCATCGTCGCCTCCGAATTGCATTTCATCCTCAAGGGTGTAGCCGAGAATTTTAACGCTGATATCATCGTCTGTTTCTGTTACTACACCCTGCACTGTGATCCATCTGTCTATGTAGTTGGCAAGCAGCTTGCTGGACTCGTCTTTTTCGATGTTGAATTCTTCTTCCCCATCCACAAGCAGGACAAGTTCCGATACAGAGTCGTTGTCCCATCCTGAGGGCACAAGCTGTCCGTATAATGTGTCTTGATAAATTTCTGAACCCATGTTTCCCCCTCAGTAACTAGTTAAGCTCGTCAGCGTCTGAACCCATATCATATCTGTAAACAATTCCACCGCCTTCCGGGATGAATTGTTTGATATGACGGTGCTCCGGAATGAAATTATTAGCTTCACAAAAGAGACGTGCATTTTCAAAGGCACGGTCTGTTTTTGTTTCTAAAAAGATGCATTGCCCGTTCTCGTAATCAATCAGTCTGTTCATCTCTGCGATCAGAGCAGAACCGATTCCCAGTCTCTGGAAGTCAGGGTCGACGGCAATTGCATACATCTCGTAATTTCCCGGCCAGTATGGAATGGGCCCGAAACAGATAAAACCGATAACCTGATCCTGTCCGGCTTTATTTATGGTTGCCTTTAGAAACGTGTCAGGTTCACTGCCGTTTCCATAGGCACTGTCCCATGCCATGGATTCAGCAGAGGTCATTTCTGAGGACGAAAAAAGTCCACTGGCCGCTGCCATGCTTAAAACTTGTTCAACCTCATCCGGGGTAAGTCCCGATGCGATTGCAACCTCTTGCGTTTCGACAGATGCAACTTCCTCTAGAGCCATCTCTCATCACCTTTGTTATTGGTTTTATTGCATGAGGGGGGGGCGAGTGCGTCATTCAGTTGCGGTTCGCTTCCGTTGGCGTGAATCTCCCGTCACTCCCCAGCATTTTCCACCAGTGTAAAGCTTTCCAGCAGGATGGATTCCATGCCGTCTTTTTGGTTAATGACACCGGTAAAAAATGCTTCCTTTTGCGAAAATGTCCGTAGTTCCGGAAAACTTTCAAGATTCTCCACGCGCAGTTCACGTTCATCCCGGCAGGCAACAAGAATGCCTGTCACTTCAAAGCGGGCGTTCCACTGAGCGGGAAGAGCCATGCCTCGGATGGTTGTTCTGGTGCTTTGCGCAGATGTAGATAGTTTTTCCATAATACCTCTCGACATTTTCAACTGGGTTGCCAAAGCATAAGGGGTGCCAAAGTTGTAAGTTGTTGAATTCGTTTATATATCTTTGGTGAGCTTGATGGTGGTAAGAATTTATAGTTCTTATTGTGCGGCAAGAGGATGTAAAATAGTAAAAGCCAACCTTGCTTATGCAAGATTGGCTTTCATCGTCAGCGTATTTAGTTTAATTATTTTAATGGCTTATGGTAAGATGAGAACTTTTAGTTCTTATGTGGAAAGGGGGAGGAATTATTATTTCCTGTTTTTAAAGTCTGTTCGTTTGAGCCCATGACGGTTCATCAGCTTGCTTAGCTGTCGGGTAGTTATTCCCGCTTTTTCAGCTGTGGTTTTGATAACACCGTTACATTGCTCAAGCAGACTGGAAAGGTATTGTTTTTCAAATCTGTCCACGGTTATCTGGCGTGCTTCTTTGAGAGGCAGACTGGTTTTGACCGGGGAGGTGACCACTTCTCCCTGCGTATCCAGCAAGTCAGGGGGGAAGCTGTCCGGCTGAAGAATATCGCCTGTTTCAAGGATGCAGGCTCGTTCAATAACATTTTCCAGTTCACGTACGTTTCCGGGCCAGTCGTATTCGAGAAGCGTATCCAGTACTTGGGGATGGATACCTTTAATTTCAGTGTTCAGCAGTCCGTTAAATTGCCTGATGAAACCTTCGGAAAGCCGGGGGATGTCTTCCCGGCGCTCTCTTAGTGGGGGTATTCTAATAGGAAAAACATTGAGTCTGTAGAACAGGTCGCGCCGGAATTTGCCTTCTTCGCAGAGCTGCCCCATATCTTCGTTGGTCGCGGCTATGATGCGCACATCAACGGAAAGGTCGTTTTCTCCACCGACTCGCTGGATGATGCGTTCCTGAATTACGTTAAGAAGTTTGACCTGAACCGATTGGCTGACAGTGCCGATTTCATCGAGAAAAATAGTGCCCTCGTGGGCCAGTTCAAATTTGCCCAGCTTGCGTCGGATAGCCCCGGTGAATGCTCCTTTCTCATGACCGAAGAGTTCGCTTTCCACGAGTGTGTCAGGGATTGCACCGCAGTGCACGCTGATAAAGGGCATATCTTTGCGGTTGCTGTGGGCATGGATAAGCTTGGCGATAAGGCTTTTACCGGTTCCTGTTTCACCTGTCAGCAGAACCGTAGTGCGTGTCCCTGCTACCTGTCTGATCTTAGCGAATACATCGCGCATGGATTTACTGCGAGTGTCCACGTATTCCAGTGAATCATCGTTCCAGAATTGTCCTCTGAGATAGTCCAGTTCAGATTGGAGTACATCCGATTCACGGACTTTCTCCATGACCAGACCCAGTTCTTCCTTTTCAATAGGGTGGGTCAGGTAATCAAAAGCACCGGCTTTTACTGCATCAACAGCTACTTTGGTCTGTTCCTCGCTGGCCATGACCACGATGGATGCTGACGGGTAATGTTTCCAAAGGTCATCAAGGGCCTTGGTCATGGATTTATTCTTTTTTTGCAGCGATTCCACATCTACAAAAAGGGTATCAACTTCCCGGTCATCTTCAGGGCTGGATGATTCTGTGGATGTTTCAGTCAGAATTTCTTCAATCTGGTCAATCAGACCCCCGATTTCTTCCGATCTTCTTCCATCGCGGGTAATCACAAGCATCTTTCTCATAGGCTACAACTCCTCATAGAGTATTTAAGGCTATGTTGAGTTGAGCACAATCAGAAAATTGCACAAATCTTAAAATGTTGTTGCTGGCTCTGGAAAAGATGCATGTCAGCTCTTCATTTGTCCCTCCCAGCTGATGAATCAGCCCTTATTCCATCATTATTTTAAATTTTTCATAAAGTAATTAGTGGGCTATGAAGGTCTACCAAAAAAAGTAATGCTTTTAGATCATTAATTGACATGTATAACAGAAGTGTATTAGTGCATCTCTAGTGTTACTTTTTAAATATTTGTGTTTGGTGTGTTTGATGATTTGTTAACTAATTTTAACAAAGGAGGCCATACATGTCAGGATGTGCGCCGAAGTCCCCGCCAGCCGGGGCGGCAGCGGTTCAACCTGCTGTGAATGAGAATGCCAAACGAATGGAGGGTGTTGAGTACAGTCTTTACGCTCCTCCTGTGGGGGTTGATGCAGACACTGTCAGATTCGTGCGGGTTGACGAGTCTAAATGTGAAGGGTGCGGTGCGTGTGAAGAATATTGTGCCAGTGGTGCTATCCAGTCCATTAATGACGAGGGCATTCACCGGATAGTCGATCCTGTTGCCTGCATGAACTGCGGTCAGTGTCTTACCAACTGTCCGTATGGTGCTATTTATGAGGGGGTTTCCTTCGTGGATGAGCTTGCAGCCAAGCTCAAGGATCCGAATACCATTGTTGTTTCCATGCCTGCCCCGGCAGTTCGTTACGGTCTTGGTGAATGTTTCGGTGCTTCTACCGGAACCTATGTCGGCGGAAAGATGCATGCAGCATTGCGCAAACTTGGATTCGATTACATTTGGGACAACGAATTCACTGCTGACGTTACCATCATGGAAGAAGGTACCGAGCTCCTTCACAGGGTGAAAAGTCAGGGAAGCAAGGATGCAATGCCTTTGCCTCAGTTCACTTCCTGTTGTCCGGGCTGGGTAAAGTTTGCTGAGACTTTTTATCCCGACCTGATTCCCAACCTGTCCACCTGTAAATCTCCTATCGGTATGCTTGGTCCCTTGGCTAAGACATATGGTGCGAAGGAAACAAAAACAGACGGTAAGAAGATTTACACTGTTTCCATAATGCCCTGTATCGCCAAGAAGTACGAAGGTGTACGCAGTGAGCTCGATGATGCCGGATATGACCGTGACATCGATGCTACTATCAATACCCGTGAGCTTGCTTACATGATCAAGGCAGCTGGTATTGATTTTAACAACCTGCCTGATGAAGATCCTGATCCTGTTCTCGGTGAATCCACCGGTGCGGCT
The DNA here is from genome assembly GCF_000023445.1 of Maridesulfovibrio salexigens DSM 2638. Classification (GTDB taxonomy): domain Bacteria; phylum Desulfobacterota; class Desulfovibrionia; order Desulfovibrionales; family Desulfovibrionaceae; genus Maridesulfovibrio; species Maridesulfovibrio salexigens. Next base: position 1,462,315 of record NC_012881.1, read on the forward strand.
ACCATCTTCGGTAACAGCGGTGGTGTAATGGAAGCGGCCCTCAGGCTTGCCTACGAAGTCCTTTCCGGCACCAAGATCCCCAGCCCTGATATCAAAGTTGTCCGTACTCACGAGGGTATTAACACAGCTGATGTTCATGTCCCCAACTTCGGAACTGTGAAAGTTGCTGTTGCTAGTGGGCTTGATAACGCTGCCAAGCTTTGTGATGAAGTTCGTGCAGGTAAATCTCCTTATCACTTTATCGAGATTATGACTTGTCCCGGCGGTTGCGTTAACGGTGGCGGACAGCCTCTTGATCCTGAAATCAGGGCTTCCCTGTTCAGGTCTACCGTGGCTCAGATCAACAAGCGTTTCAGAGCCCGCAAAATTAAGGCATAAGGAGAAACTGATATGAAATTAAGCAGACGCAGTTTCATCAAGGCCGCAGGTGCGGTGGCCGGTTATGCGGTTCTGGGCGTGAATATTGCCAAAGAGGCAGCAGCGGAAGTCATGGACTTTGTTGCACGCCGTCAGAACTCTGTTTATGCAGCAGATGCCAACAAGGATATCTACAAGTATAGAAAATCTCAGGACAACCCCATGATCGTTAAAATTTACGATCCTAAAAAAGGTTTCCTGCACGATGGTCCTTGTGGGCATAAATCCCATGAGCTCCTGCATACTTATTACTACGATCGCAGCAGTAAGCTTAATGCCTTGAAAGAAAAGGGCATCAAGCTGAATCTCTAAAATTATATACATGCGTTTGCCTGAGGTGAGGATCTCTCTGGCCCAAGGGTCGGCGCAAGTTTCGGAGGCTGTTTTGTGAAAACAGCCAGTGTTTTTCTTACCGGCAAATTACCGAGGAAAAGGGTCCGTCCTGACTTCCTGCAGGGGTTTCCCCGGCAAGCTCCGGAAGCTGTCAGTTGCTTCTTTACTTCGACCATTGCGGAGCCTTTTTAATGGATAAGCGTTTGGGAATTATAGGAATAACCATCAAAGACAGATACAAGTCTGCACCGAAGGTCAATCAGACCTTAAGTGAACATGGAGAAATCATTGTAGGGCGCATGGGACTTCCTTTCCGCGAAAAGGGCGTGAATGTCATCGGTATAATTATCGAGGCAACCACGGATCAGGTCGGGGCATTAACCGGGCAACTGGGCATGCTTCAAGGCGTAAAAGTCAAATCACTTCTCGTGTAGGAAAGGATACCGTTATGAATAAGAATGCCACCCTTGGAACCGATCTCAAATCATTTATTGATGAAGAGCTTATTTGGTCGGAAATTGAAAAAGCCACCAACCCTGAACCTTCCCTCGTCCGTGACGTCATAGCAAAAGCCAAAGAGAGAAAAGGTCTTTCTCCCTTTGAGGCAGCGGTTTTGCTGAAGAACAAGGACTTGGAGTTGGACAATGAAATTTTTGAAGCCGCCATTGAAGTGAAAAAGGGCATCTACGGCAACAGATTGGTCCTTTTCGCTCCTCTTTATATTTCTAATGAATGTGCCAACCAGTGTGCATACTGTGGTTTTAACGCCACTAATAAAGACCTCGAACGACGAACTCTTACTGCGGAAGAAATTCATAAAGAGGTCGAGGTCCTTGAAGATCTGGGGCATAAGCGTCTTCTTCTGGTTTATGGTGAACATCCTAAGTATGATGCCGATTGGATTGCTCAGACTGTTAGAGATGTTTACTCAGTTACTTCCCGCAAGAGCGGTGAAATTCGCAGGGTAAACATCAACTGTGCTCCGTTGGATGTTGAGGGTTTCAGGAAATTGCATGAGGTAGGTATCGGTACCTACCAGTGTTTCCATGAAACCTATCATCAGGAAACATACAAAAAATATCATCTCGCAGGCCGTAAAACAGATTACAACTGGCGTCTTTATGCCATGCACCGTGCTATGGAAGCAGGTATTGATGATGTCGGCATGGGCGCGCTTTTCGGTCTTTATGATCCGGTCTTCGAGGTTATGGGCTTGCTCTACCACGCCTTGCAACTGGAAGCTGATTGCGGCGTAGGTCCTCATACCATTTCTTTCCCCCGTATTGAGCCTGCGCAGAACTCTGATCTGGCCCTGAATCCTCCTTTCCTTTCTTCGCCTCATGATTTCAAGAAAATTGTGGCAGTACTGCGTCTGGCTGTGCCGTATACCGGACTGATCCTGTCTACCAGAGAAAATCCCGAAACCCGCAAGGAATTGCTGGAAGTCGGTGTTTCCCAGATTTCAGGCGGTTCGCGCACATACCCCGGTGCTTACAGCGATCCTGAATATGACCGTCCCGAAGTTCAGCAGTTCTGTATTGGCGACAGCCGTTCCCTTGATGAAACCATCCGTTCCATCGTAGGTGATCATGGCTATGTACCTTCATGGTGTACTGCCTGTTATCGCCTTGGTCGTACCGGCGAGCATTTTATGGAATTGGCCAAAACCGGATTCATCCAGAAATTCTGCTTGCCCAACGGCTTGCTGACTTTTAAGGAATACCTCGAGGATTATGCTTCTGAAGAGACCAAGAAGGTCGGAGAAGAATTGATAAGGAATGAAATTGAAAGCTATGCTGATCCTGAACGCCGCAAGCTGCTGACCGACCGCCTTTCCCGTATGGAAAAAGGCGAACGGGATCTCTATCTGTAATTAGAATCCGGGGGGAATATGTCTGAAGCCGGAAAAACTGCTTTCCGCATAGAGAAAGACGCGCTGGGTGAAATGGAGATCCCGGCGGAATCGTATTACGGTATCCATACCCGGCGGGCTATGCTCAATTTCCCGCTATCCGATTCCCGAATTCATGATCGGTTTATCCGCTCATTCGGGCAGGTGAAAGAGGCATGTGCTGCTGTAAATATGAAACTGGGCTTTCTGGATGACAGGATAGGAAGGGCGGTTATTACGGCATGCAGGGATGTTTCCTCCGGTAAATTAAACTCCAGTATAGTGGTTGATCCTTATCAGGGCGGTGCGGGGACTTCCACTAATATGAATTTCAATGAAGTCATAGCGAACAGGGCTGCTGAGATATTAGGTGGAGAACTTGGTGACTACGGATTGGTCCACCCCGTTGATCACGTAAATATGCATCAGTCCACCAATGATGTTTACCCCACGGCTTTGAAGGTAGCAGTTCTTGCACTTCTGGTTGATCTGGAAAAAGAGGTCTCAAAGCTTCAAGGGACATTACAGCATAAAGAAGCTGAATTCTCACAGGTAGTAAAAGTGGGACGAACGCAGCTGATGGACGCTGTACCCATGACGTTGGGAATGACCTTCGGTGTCTTTGCCGATGCTGTAGCCCGTGATCGCTGGCGTATTTTCAAATGCCGGGAAAGGATCAAGAAGGTTAATCTGGGCGGCACTGCTATTGGAACAGGACTTGGTGCACCTCGCGATTATATCCTTCAGGTTGCCGGAGAATTGAAGAATATATGCGGTCTTCCTGTTTCAAGGTCGGAAAATCTCATAGATACCACCCAGAATTGTGACTCTTTTGTAGAAGTTTCCGGGATGCTTAAGTCCTACGCCACAAATCTGATGAAGATCGCAAATGATCTGCGGCTGTTGAGTAGCGGACCTTCTACCGGGCTTGGAGAGATCAAACTTCCTGCACGTCAGTGCGGCTCATCCATCATGGCCGGTAAAGTCAATCCGGTTATACCTGAATCGGTTGCGCAGGTGGCTTTGCAGGTTATGGGCAATGATCAGACTATTACTCTTGCCGCGTCTATGGCTCAGTTGGAGCTTAATCAGTTTATGCCGCTTCTGGCGCACAATATCCTTAATTCCTTAAGTCTGCTGCAAAATGTAACCGTAAGTTTTACTCGTAATTGTGTGCATGGGATAACCGCTGACACTGACCGCTGCCGCGAGCATATGGAGTCGAGCTACGCGCTGGCCACTGTTCTGGTTCCGGTTCTGGGTTACAGCTCTGTGGAGAAACTAATCGATTCCTGCCGTGAATCCGGGCGTTCATTACGTGATGAAATAGTTTTTCAGGGGCTTGCCGGGGCTGATGAAGTTGACGAACTCCTGTCCCCGCAACGGCTTTGCAAGCAGGGGTTCACCTCGGATGAAGTAAAGTGGGGTAAGAAGAAATGAAGCTCGTAAGTGGTGTAGGGGAGTTGGGTATTCCTACAATGTTTGCCGAGGCGAAGAGACGAATTATCCTCCATGCCGCGGTTTACGGCCCTTTTTCAAAGTCTGAGGTTCATATTCAGGGGTTGGAGAAAGCCTTGTCGCGGACCGGTTTCAACAGCCTTGATGTCATTGCCGTGCAGCCCGGAAGCGAAAATGGATGGGACAATTCGTTCTTAACCGCTCTGCGTTTCGGGATTTCCCGGCAGTCTGTCGATGATGAGCTTGAGCTTTCACAATCATTTTTAGTTGAACTGGCTGAACGTCATCCTGAAAAAGTAAATGTTTTTCCGGCCGGCAATCTTCCATGTCTGCCGCTTGTTATTGTGGATGATACCATTTGTTTCGGGCAGTATGCGCATTCCTGCGTTCATGCTCCTCAAGGATTCTGGGGATGTGTTGAGGCTGATGTTGAAAAACTTTTTAGCTGGGCCGAGTCAGGGAGTGTTCCGGTTGGAGCCGGGGCTGATGAGATTGCCGCATTCAGACTGGTCAGTGAATGTTCCAGGGCTATGAAGTGCAGTGTAAATGTTGAAGGGGGTGATGATGGCTGTGCTCGGGCGTGATGATATTTTGTATTACCTGAATGGCGGCAATGATGAAGAATTGTATGCAATAGCTGACGGTCTGCGGGAAGAATCATTTGGACGTGAAGTGTATTTGCGGGCGATTGTCGAGTTTTCCAACATCTGCAATAAGAAGTGCAATTATTGCGGGTTGCGTGCTCCCAATTCCAAGGTTAGCCGCTACCGCATGGAAGTTGATTCCATAATTGATTCGGCCCGTCTTGCTGCTGAGGCCGGGGCGCGTACTATTGTTTTGCAGTCCGGGGATGACTTCAACTATTCCCCAGGGCAGGTCGAGGAAATTATCCTAGGGATCAAGGAATCGTATGATGTGGCGGTAACTCTTTCACTGGGAGACCGTAGTGCCGGGGAGTACGAGCATTGGTTTAACTGCGGTGCTGACCGCTGCCTGCTCAAGCTGGAAACAACTGCCCCGGATATCTATAAAAAAATCAGGTGTGGTGAGAATTATCATCAGCGTATTGAACTGCTGCGGTCATTGCAGGACATAGGTTACGAGGTGGGGTCTGGAATCATTGTAGGTCTTCCGGATTATACCTTGGAGCAGCTTGCGGATGACTTACTTTTCCTCAGTGCTCTTGATCTCGATATGATCGCGGCAGGTCCGTTTATTCCGCACCCCGATACTCCTTTTTCTTCAGCAGAAACAAGTGACATTGAGCTTTCTTACAGGTTTACAGCTTTGGCCCGGATGCTAAATCCGCTGTCTAATATTCCTGCTACCTCCGCCCTTGATTCCTTTGATTCAAAGGGCAGGGAAAAGGGCTTGCAGCGTGGTTGCAATGTCATTATGCCTTCGGTTACTCCTGCCGCCAAGCGGAAGGATTACAATATATATCCCGGCAAGAATGCTATTTCTGTAGATGTTGCCGATACTATTTCCCGAGCCGAAGAATTAGTCCGCGCACTTGGTTTTGTGCCGTCAGCTTCCAAAGGTTCTTCAAGGAGAATGAATAATGTCTAATAAGGCTCCTCGCGGTGTCCGTCTTGTGATAACCCTTGTAGGCAAACGCAATGCAGGTAAGTCTTCATTAATCAACGCTATTTCCGGGCAGGATGTGGCGATTGTATCCGACCAGCCCGGAACAACCACTGATCCGGTTGCAAAGCATTATGAATTGCTTCCGCTTGGTCCGGTGACATTTTATGATACCGCCGGGCTGGATGATAGCGGAGAGGTCGGCGAGCTGCGTATTAAGGCTACCAATAAGGTCATGATGCGCACTGACCTTGCTCTGGTTGTCATAGGCGAAGACGGGCTTACCGATTACGAAATGAAGTTGATAGATAAGGTTTCTGAGCTGGAAATTCCTTATCTGGTCGCTTTCAATAAGAACGATCTGTGCGAACCGCTTGAGTCAGATATGGATTATTGCCGCCAGCGCGGAATCCCATTTTATAAGACTTCAGTGCTGGAAGGCTGCTCCATTGATAAACTCAAGGAAGCCATCATCACGCTGGCCCCGGAGGAGATGAAGCGCGATCCCGTCCTCGCAGGTGATCTGTTCGGTGAGGGCGATTGGGTTGTCTGCGTGGTTCCCATTGACCTTGCAGCCCCCAAAGGACGGTTGATCCTTCCGCAGGTGCAGGTTCTGCGTGAAATCCTCGATTGCGATGCCGTGGGGGTAACAGTCAAAGAACGTGAGATTGAGGAAACCTTGTCCTCAATGAAGCGCAAGCCAGCATTGGTCATAACTGATTCTCAGGTTGTTATGAGTGTTGCCGGGGATGTGCCGGATGAGATTCCGTTAACAACATTTTCGACTCTGTTTGCCCGTTACAAAGGTGATTTACCCAGCCTTGTAGAAGGGGCAAAGGCCATTGATTCCTTACAGGATGGCGATACTGTCCTGATGGGTGAGGCATGTTCCCACCATCCCGTTGCCGATGATATCGGAAAGGTTAAGATTCCGCGCTGGATTCGCCAGTATACCGGGAAGGACATCAATTTCGTTATGTATTCCGGTCATGATTTTCCTGAGGATTTGGAGCGTTTCAAGCTGGTGATTCATTGCGGAGCCTGCATGCTCAATCGCAGTGAGATGCTTCGCCGCATCAAAGAATGCAAACGCTGCGGGGTTCCGGTGACTAATTATGGCGTAGCAATATCTAAAGTGCAGGGAGTCTTGGATCGGGTCATCCGTCCATTTGATCTGTAGGATTCTTCTAAAAACCAAAAGGCCGGCATTCACTTTTATTAAGATGGATGTCGGCCTTTTTTTGTGCTTCTTGTATCCCCACGGGCCTGATAGCAGGGACAGGCGCTATCAGGCTCGTGCTCGAATCTAGAGGTAGTTATTTCCGAGTCGCCGTGGGATTTGAAAAACTGAACGCCCCGGGGATGGAGGTAGATCTTCTTGAGTGGAATCAAGAAGCCAGAAAGCGTGCTGAGCAGTAGCTTCTTTCCGGACTGGGGCCGTTTTTCTAGAAAAGTATGTACTTGATTTTGTGTTACCAGTCAAGAAAAGGTGTTACAAAGTTTGATGAATATTTAAAACTTATTCATGAAATATGTGACTGCTTATTGTGATTAGGAAAGAAAAAACGGCCCGAGCTTTATGCTTGGGCCGTTTTTTATCTTCTTAGTTTGTTGCGGAGGGCGAAGGCGAAGAGGGCGGCTTGGATTGAGATGGTAACGTTGAAGAGGGCTTTAAATAGGTAGTTCCACCCTCCGGCATGCACATCGCTTACTTTCATGAGTGGCATGTACCACATCCAGCCCTTTATGAAGTCTGAGAGCGTGTTTGTTGCTTGGTTCACTTCCGGTCCGAAGAAGGCTGGGAGCATCGCTCCGAATATGAAGATCAGCAGCCAGATTCCGGCGCGGAGTGGTTCTTCGCCGTAGCCGGAGACTATCCAGTAGGCTGAGTTCAGGAGGCGCAGGAATGGGGTTCGTTGTTTTTCTGTGAATGTGATGAGTTTGGCTAACTTATCTTTTGTTTTTTGGATGTCGCAGGGCAGGCATGTACATATTTTTGCTGAAAGCTTCTCGATGATGCCCGGTCCGTTTTCTTCGCGCAGTCTTTTGCGCATCATTTCTTTTTCTTTGTAGTGCCACGCTGACGTTTGAACTTCATCTGTATTTTCACGTGCTATCTTTTTTAACCTTCGGTATATTTCTTCTAGTGATGAGTTTTTTATGTTTAGTTTGTCTTTATGTCTTTCATCATATATTGGAGAAAATTTATTTTTACCCCAGACGCATTCTATAAATTTAAATGATTCGATGTTTGTGTTGATAAACTTAAAGAACTGTAGGTTTACATCTTCAATTAAAATGTTTTCCTTCGCAATTGATCCTGCAAAAGTAGTTTCTTTTTTAAATACAACTTTTCTAAAATAAGCCCACTCTTTAAAAAGTGTATTTATGAAATGTGTTATTCCTGTGAATTTAGATTGTTCAAAATTAGAATAATTGTGGAAGATAGCATTTTTAAATGTTACATCATTTGAAAAAAAGGATTTGGTGAAATATGCTGGTCCCTTAAACTCCATTAGTTCAAAGGATGAGTTTGTTATTTCGGCTTTTTCAAAAATAGCTTGGTCTTCTGCTTTAGCTTTGTATAGATTTAAAGCTTCTATTTTTGATTTTGAAAAATCAAGATCGCCCGTGAAAGTTACATTTTGTAAGTTAATTCCTAGTTTGAATGTGCTTTTATAAAAGTATGCATCTTTATAAAAAATAGTGTTTTCAAAATTCGCGTGTAGTTCAAAATTTGTTTTTGGAAAATCAGCATGGTTTTCGAATTGGCAATTGGTGAATTCAGCCATTTCTTTAAATTGGGCTTTGTTGAATGAAGTTAGTCCCTTGAATATTGCGTGCTCAAAATTGCAAGCGTTGTGAAATGTTGATTTTTCAAATTCTGTAAGTGATTCAAATCTCGCTTGCTCAAAATTAACATCTGATTTGAAGTGTGACTGGATAAAAGAAACTCCTTGTAAGAATACTGCGTTCTTAAAGTTCATTGCTGGGAAATGTTCAACATTAGCATCTTGAAAGAAGATAATGTATATAAAGATTGTTCCCGCAAAGTTTAGAAGCGGGTTCCAATGGGGCCACATACAACCTGTAGTCTTTCCATCTTCCCCAGCATCAATAACCCCCTGTATCCGATCAAATACAAGCTGATTAAAATCTTCCCCACTCATTAAAGCAGGCTTCTCACCCCCCTTACGCTCATCATACAACTCCACAAATTTACATTCCGCCGGAGCGTGAAAGATACAATACTCATTTCCTTCTTTATCAATATAAACCGGGGGGTAACTGGGGCCAGTAGGGTTATCCTGACACCAGTTGCTATGCTTTTCTCCGATACAACAGCCCATCAAATTCCTCGCAAGTAATTGTTCTTCTGATTGCTGCTCTATATCGCAAAAATATATGAACAATCCAGCAGGAAAATTTCAAATTGCGGAGAGCAATTTCCCCCCCGATGTCATACTCCGAGGCAGAACTCCCATATTGTATATGCACGAATATTATGCTTATTATGGCAGCATATTTCATCGGTTAGTACTATCTAGCATTACTTCCAAAGTTAAGGAGACTTAAAATGGATATTGTTCATGACATAGAAGTGCCATGCATGGCGGAGGGGATTGGGCTTGGAAAGCTGACCACTAAACACCCCGAAGGGGACATGGGTAAGCCTGTGTTTGTTGCTGACGGTTCTGATAAAGCTTACGGCCCCACCGAGGTTGATGCTCTTATTCCTATTGAAGGACAGGAATATTCAGAAGATCAGTTGGAATATATTCGTATACACGGTTTGCAGATACAGGGCGATCGCGCATGGTATATGGATGGCTGGGCACCCAGCAAACATGTTTGCAAAGGTCATTAAGCCTGTTTAGATAATATGTAAGGCGTAAAAAAATCCCTGTTGAGATGTTCAGCAGGGATTTTAAATTTTGAGTTGGCGGGAATTTAGAACTTCACGTAAAGACGAAGCCCGGACATGTAGAACTTGTTTTTCGGTTCCATGTAGGTTCCGGAGCTTACAGTGTCTTTTTTGGAGTCTTTAATATGCCAGTAACGGAAGTATGGCTCCATCCCCAACGCATAATCATCGAAGTCGTATTCAAGGAACGCTGATACACGTCCACCGCCACCGGAAGCAAATTCCTGTGTGTTGTTGACGTCTTGATAGTTTGAGCCGACATCGGAAAGCTTGCTTTTTACCTTACCGCCCAGCAGCAGGTCCCCTTCAAGGGTTCCGCCGATGGACCATCCTTCGTCAAGCCGGGTGACAATGTTTACGCCTACGGGCAGATAAACCTGCTTGATCTGGCGCTCGTAACCGCCGGTGGCTTTGATGTCGTCATTCCAATAACGTGCGGCTATGCCGAGGTAGGGAGTAATTCCTGTGTGCCCGTAATCAAGGCCCATGCCGATGGTGGCGCGTCCACTGATGAAGTAGTCGTCAGTGTCACATTCCAGCGGAGTGCCATCGCTGTACTTGCCGCTGTAGCGCAGCGATCCGGCAAGGCCTTCCAGCTCGGCATTGAGCATGATGTTGTAGTCGGAGAAATATCCGGTCCACGATCCGAAACCGCCGTTGAGGATTCCTTTCTCATGCATTACATCGGGTTCATCATAATACATGTACATCCCTTCGTAACCGAGTTTGAACTCGCTGGTGGGGAAGAGTTCCTTGTCCGCTGCAAAGGCAGAGCTTGCCATGAGCAGCAGGGCTGTAGTGAAGAGTATTACTTGTCTTTTAAACATGAGTGCATGAACATTTCGATTAATGATTCGGATTCTTCATGGATGTTTACTTCTTCCGGGAAGAACTGGGAATACTGTGCCAGTCCGAGCAGGATTGAGAAATACTGAGCAGCCGCAACGCTAGGTTTCAGTTCTTCTCTGAATACGCCGTCCTTTTGGCCTTGCTCAATAATTGTTTCTGTTCTTTTCAGGAATTTGTATTCATATTCCCTGAATTTCATCTTGAAGGGCATGAGCTCTTCTGACCATTCAGTTTTGTTGAACATGATTCCGAATGCTGCTCGGAAGTTTTCTTCCGTACCTGCATGTAAGATCCAGACCTGCATGAGGCTGATGAGCATGTCTTTGGGCTCAAGGTCTTCTTCAAATTTACTGAAGAGTAGATCGCGAACAGGCATGAATGCATAGTCAAATAGTTTTTCAAAAAGATCGGTTTTGTTCTTGAAATGCCAGTAGACTGCCCCTCGGGTCACTCCGGCATCTTCGGCGATATCCTGCAGTGTGGTCTTGGCATATCCTTTTTCATTGAACACCTTGAAGGCCGAGGCAAGCAGGGCTTGCCGCGTTTTCTCTGCTTCTTCTTTGGTCTTTCTGGCCATGTCTGTTCCTGTTTTGCTTATTTTCTCATTAATTTAGCTTCTTCGTGTAACATAATCCTATTACAACTTGAGTGCCGGAAAGTCCAGCCGTGTATGTAAAGGGCGGTATCGCGGAATTGCTAGTTTGGTTTTATGTAGACAAGGCATAAGAAAAGCCCTGCTGAACATGTTCAGCAGGGCTTTTAAATTGCGTCAATTCCAAAACTAGAAACGTACGGGCAGGGACTTTTCAAGACCTGCGAGCACTTTCTTGTGTTCTTTGTCTACAGCCTTGTCGGTCAGAGTTTTCTGGCCGTGGCGGTAGGTGATGCGGAAGGAGAGGTTGCGCTCTTCGTCCTGACCTTCAGGTACGAATACGTTTACCAGCTCCACGGATTCGATCAGCGGCAGCTTAAGGCCGAGGATCGCGTCCTTGATGGTTTCCGCGTGCAGGGAAACGGGACCGATTACGGTTACGTCACGTCTGGACGGCGGGAATACCGGAAGGGTTTCGAACTGGATCTCATGATCCATGACGATCTCACGGAGCAGGTCAGCGTTGAGGTCTGCCATCCATACTTCTTTCTTGGCGTGGTACTTGTCGGCAATGTCTGCCTTGACCATACCCATGAAACCGATTTCCTTTTCACCGAGAGTGATGTTCACGCAAGGCTCAAGGTAGCTGTGATCTTCAGCAAGGGAGAAGGTTGGTTTACACTTTGAGTTGGCCAGCTTGAGGTCAGCCAGCAGGTGCTCTACGAGGCCTTTTACATCGAGGTAGTCGGCATCGCCCTGTTCGTTGGGCCATTCGGCGTTGGAACGGGGACCGTTGAGCATGATGCCCAGACGGGACTGCTCGCGGGTTTCGGTATCGGAAGTTTCATCTTTGATGAATTTCTTGGCGATCTCAAACACCCTGATGTGGGTGTTGCCCTGTGCAAGGTTGTGACGCACGGTGTTGAGCAGGCCGGGAGCCAGCTCGGTACGCATTACGTTCTGGTCTTCGCTCAGGGGGTTGGCGATGTTCACGCGTCCTTCTTTGGGCAGACCCAAGAGGTCGAGATCATCATCACCCACAAAGCTGTAGTTGATTGCTTCGTGCAGACCTACGCCGCGACCCCAGTTCTTAATGCGGCGGTAAAAGCCGTAAGGGGTGTCCGCAATAACGGATGCGTCAAAGGTCTTGGAGATGCGGGGCAGCACGGAAGGAATCTTATCCATGCCGAAGTAGCGAGCTACTTCTTCGTACAGGTCAGCCTCGCGTTCGAGGTCCAGTCTGTAGGAGGGGGTGGATACCTTCCAGCAATCTGCATCGCTATCATTAACTTCCAGTCCCATAAGGGAGAAAGCTTTTTTGCTGAATTCAGGTTCGAGGTCCAGACCGAGCCAGCTGTTGCAGCGCTTGTGGCGATAATCGTGTGTACGATTCTGCCAGGGAGTGGGCTCGTTCTTGGCAACGCCGGAAACAACTTTCGCGCCGGAGAGTTCGCTCATGAGCTGAGCTGCACGGTCCATAGCAAAGGTGTTCATCTGCTGGTCCACGCCACGTTCGAAGCGGTAGGATGCTTCGGAAGGCAGGGCCAGACGGCGGGCGGTTTTGCGGATGAGGCCGGGACGGAAGACTGCGGATTCGAGGACTACGTTGGTGGAGTCGTCGTTAATCTCGGAGTTCATGCCGCCCATAACACCGGCCAGCGCAACCGGACGCTCGGCATCCCAGATGAGTAGGTCGGAGCCGATAAGCTTGCGTTCCTGTTCATCAAGGGTGGTGAATTTGGTTCCTTCGGGAGCAAGGCCGACACGGATCTTGCCGCCTTTGAGCAGGTCAGCGTCAAAGGAGTGCAGGGGCTGGCCCAGTTCGAAAAGGATGTAGTTGGTCACATCAACAATGTTGCTGATGGGACGTACGCCTACGGAAAGAAGGCGGTAACGCATCCAGTCCGGGGAAGGTGCGATCTTTGCGCCCTGCAGGATTCTGGCCTGATAGAGCGGGCAGAGGTCGGGATCATCGATCTCAATCTTAAGCATATCTGCCGCATTGCCGCCATTCTCAACAAGGTTGATTTTGGGCATGGTGATGGGCAGGTCGAATGCCAGAGAGGTCTCACGTGCAATACCGAGCATGGACAGGCAGTCGGCACGGTTGGGGGTGATACCCAGATCCAGAACCGTATCTTCCATGTTCATGGCTTCGGTAAACTTAACACCGGGCTTCAGGTCTTCGGGCAGGATCATGATGCCTTCGTGCGCGTCGGAAAGTTCCAGTTCGCGCTCGGAGCAGATCATACCGTGAGATTTTACACCGCGGAGTTTAGCCTTCTTGATTTTGAAATCGCCGGGCATAGTCACACCGACTTTAGCCACAGGCACGTTAATGCCCTTGGTTACGTTGGGTGCGCCGCAAACGATATCAAGAAGTTCGCCGTCACCGACGTCTACTTTACAAACAGACAGCTTGTCGGCTTCGGGGTGCTTGTCGCACTCCACAACGTGGCCGACAACGATGTCTTTGATCGCTTCAAAAGGATTGAAAATTTCTTCAAGCTCAAGGCCGAGCATGGTCAGCCTGTCGCCAAGCTCCTGAACTTCGCCCTCATATGGAACGAAATCCCGCAGCCATTGCATGCTTAAAAGCATTTGAGCCTCCAGCAGTATTTACTGCGTATATATTAGGAAAACTGTTCGAGGAATCGGATATCGTTTTCAAAGAACATGCGCAGGTCGCCGATGCCGTATTTGAGCATGGCTACGCGTTCAATGCCGAGTCCGAATGCGAAACCGGAGTATTTTTCGGTATCGTAATCAACTGCTTTCATTACGTTGGGATCCATCATGCCGCAGCCGAGGATTTCCACCCAACCGGTCTGCTTGCATACGCGGCAGGGCTTGCCGTCGATGGTACCTTTACCGCCGCACATTACGCAGGAGATATCAACTTCAGCGCTGGGCTCGGTAAAGGGAAAGAAGCTGGGGCGGAAACGTACGTCAGTTTTGGGTCCGAAAAGCTGGTGGACGAATGCTGTAAGAGTTCCGCGCAGGTCTGCCATACTTACGTTCTGATCGACGAGAAAACCTTCGATCTGGTGGAACATGGGGGTATGGGTCAGGTCGGAGTCCCTGCGGTAAACCTTACCCGGTGCGATTGCTGCCAGCGGAGGGGTTCTGTCCTTCATGGTGCGGATCTGCAGCGGAGAGGTGTGGGTACGCAGCAGGATGGAATCTGAAATGTACAGAGTATCCTGCATGTCGCGTGCGGGGTGTTCCGGCGGAATGTTCAGTGCTTCGAAGTTGTACCAGTCGTTTTCAACTTCGGGTCCGGTTACGACTTCAAAACCCAGTCCGATGAATACGTCACAAATCTCGTCCATGACGAGGGTGACCGGGTGGAGCGAGCCTTCAGCAGGTTTGCGTCCGGGCATGGTCGGGTCGAAACGGGACAGACTCTCAGCGGTGGCGGCTTTTTCAAGCTCGCTCTGTTTTCCCTCAATGAGCGCTGTGAGAGCGGCCTTTACTTCATTGGCTTTTTTACCTGCGACAGGCTTGTCTTCGTTAGGAAGTGAGGGCAGACCGGACATGATTTTGGCTACACGGCCCTTGCGGCCGAGCATGTCGATCTTGATATCTTCCAGTTCAGACAAAGAAGCCTGATCCAGGCGTGCAGAGCACTCCGGGACCAGGCCTTCAAGTTCCTGTAACAGGGACTTTACGTCCGACATTTAGCTTACCTGAGCTTTTGCGATCTCAACCACTTTGGCGAATGCAGGAGCATCGTTAACAGCCAGATCGGCGAGAACTTTACGGTTCAGGGTAACGCCAGCGGTAGACAGGCCGTGGATAAGACGGCTGTAGGACATACCGTTCAGGCGTGCAGCAGCGTTGATACGCTGGATCCAGAGTTTACGCATGTCACGTTTGCGGAGCTTACGACCAACGTAAGCCATGCAGAGTGAACGTTCAACACGCTCTCTGGCGGTGCGGTAAAGGGTTGATCCGGAACCACGGAAACCCTTGGCCATTTTCAAATATTTTTTATGACGCCTCTTAGCGGCGACACCACGTTTTACTCTCATTTATTCCTCCTAGGGAATTTTCTCTAAAACCAGCCACGAACGTAGTTCCGTGGACAGGAGTGTTCAAATAAAGTGCTAATTACTCAAGTAAGCTTTTCTATGAAGTAATTATGCGTAGGGAAGCATGCGTTTGACCTGGCCGATGTTCGCACTGTCAACAGTTGCGCTCTGGCCGAGTCTGCTCTTACGCTTCGCGGTCTTCTTGGTCAGGATGTGGCGCAGACCCTGCTTGCGACGTTTGAATTTGCCGCTACCGGTCTTAGCAAAACGCTTTGCAGCGCCTCTTCTGGTTTTCATTTTAGGCATTTTTTTTCCTCCTTGGGAATACCGGCACGTAAGCCGGAAAAAACCTTATTTTTTAATTGGGGCCAGCATCATATTCATGGTGCGGCCTTCAGACCTTGGGGCCTGTTCCATTTTGGAAATGTCCTGAGTTTCCTCTTTGACACGCTCCAGAACAGCCAATCCTCTGTCCTTATGGACGATTTCACGGCCCCGGAAAAATATAGTGACTTTGCACCTGTCGCCGCCTTCGAGAAACCGACGGATGTGCTTGAGCTTTGTCTGGTAGTCGTGCTCGTCTGTCTTGGGGCGGAATTTGACTTCCTTGATCTGGATTACAGTCTGCTTTTTCTTGGCTTCCTGCTTACGTTTCTGCTGCTGATATTTGAACTTACCATAGTCCATAATCTTGCAAACAGGCGGGTTAGCCTTTTCTGCAACTTCAACCAGATCAAGCCCCCGGTCTTGTGCAATTTCAAGGGCTTCACGTGTGGGAAGTTCTCCCAACTGATTACCCTCTTCGTCAATAACCATGACCTTGGGAACTCTAATGCGCTCGTTTCGGCGGGCACCGTCATCCCTGCGATAGGGACGCCTGTCTCTATGAAAAGCTATAGCTCATGCCTCCGCGTTTGAATGGTTCGTCTATGGCGGTCGAAATAAGCTCTGCCGCTTCTTCAAGAGACTTGAGTCCGGGGTCTTCCCCGTCGCGGGCCCTTACATTGACCGATTCCGCAGCGACCTCTTTGTCGCCAATTACTAACATGTACGGGATTTTTTCAAGCTGGGCTTCCCGAACTTTGTAGCCCAGTTTCTCATTTCGATCGTCGACCTCGGCACGAATGCCTTTTTCTCGCAGAAACTGCAAGACTTTTTGTGCAAATTCGTTCTGAGAATCGGTGACTGTGAGAATTTTTGCCTGAACAGGGGACAGCCAGGCAGGCAGTGCGCCACCGGTGTGTTCAAGCAGAACACCGATGAAACGTTCGATGGAACCGAGGATAACCCGGTGGAGCATAACAGGTCTGTGACGCTCACCATCTTCGCCCACATAGCTTAAGTCGAACCGCTCTGGCAAGGTAAAATCACACTGGATTGTAGCACATTGCCAGCGACGTTCAAGAGCATCTTTAATAATGATGTCAATTTTGGGACCGTAGAACGCGCCGTCGCCTTCATTGATTGAGTATTCCATACCCATTTCTTTGAGTGCGCCTTCGAGTGCTTCGGTGGCTCTATCCCAATCTTCGTCAGAACCGATAGCTTTTTCAGGCTTGGTGCTGACTTCTGCTTCGTATTCAAATCCGAACAGGCCCATTACATCACCGACAAATTTAGCAACGCCGATGATTTCATCGCGGAGCTGGTCGGGGCGGCAGATGAGGTGCGCATCATCCTGAGTGAAGGTACGCACACGGAGCAGGCCGTGCAGAACGCCGGATTTCTCGTGGCGGTGAACTACACCATGCTCAAAGTAGCGCTGGGGCAGGTCACGGTAGCTGCGCAGTCTGGATTTGAATACCAGCATGTGAGAAAGGCAGTTCATAGGCTTGATACCGTAGGACTGCTCATCAATCTCAGTGAAATACATGTTCTCGCGGTAGTTGTCGTAGTGGCCGGATTTTTCCCAAAGCTCGCGCTTAAGGATCAGCGGGCCCTGTACGAACTGGTAGCCGCGTTTGAGGTGTTCCTTGCGTTCGAAGTCTTCAAGGATTGCACGGATAAGCGCACCCTTGGGATGCCAGATGGTCATGCCCGCACCCACTTCGGGGTTCACGGAGAAAAGATCAAGCTGGGTTCCCAGTTTGCGGTGGTCACGCTTTTTGGCTTCCTCAATCTGAGCGAGGTGCTTTTTCAGGGCTTTCGGATCGGGGAAGGCAGTTCCGTAAATACGCTGGAGCTGCTGGCGGTTTTCATCGCCGCGCCAGTATGCGCCAGCAACAGAGAGCAGCTTGAAAGCTTTGAGCATTCCGGTGCGAGCCACGTGGGGGCCACGGCAGAGGTCAGCAAACTCACCGTTGGTGTAAACGGAAACAGTTTCTTCACCAAGATCGTTGATAAGTTCGATCTTGTAGTCTTCGCCCATTTCTTCGAATTTTTTCAGTGCATCAGCACTGGAAAGCACTTCTCGGGTAAATTCTTCATTGGCACCCACACGGCGCAGCATTTCGGCTTCGATGGCCTCAAGATCTTCAGGGGTGAAGGGGCGTTCGTAGTCGAAGTCGTAGTAGAAGCCGCTGGCAATGGAGGGGCCGATGGTTACCTTGGCTGTGGGAAAGAGTTTCTTCACAGCTTCAGCCATAAGGTGTGCGGTGGAGTGGCGGATTACTTCAAGACCTTCTTTGGAATCAGCCATCACCGGCTCAAGGTCGGTACAGTCGGCAGGCACGGTGGTGGTGAGATCAAGAAGCGTGTCGCCGCATTTGGCTACTACAACGTTCTTGAACTGCTTCTTGGACAAGGCCTCTTTGAGAACCTCGCCGCAAAGCGCACCCTGCTGAACCTCAAGTTCTTTACCTGCAACTTGCATAATCCATTCTCTCTTTGCGGAAAAATTGTTTCTATGTCCGATTCTTTCGGACAACTAAAAAATGTCTTCAAGCAGATGGAAATGTTGCTATTACAAACCATCATTATCCTTGAATTCATAAGGCTCGAAGACGTAGAACATCAAAAGGATCGCGCAGTAATATTACTGCACGAAAGGCGGTATATTTAGCTGACATATTGTGGGAAGTCAAGTAGTACGCGGCCTTGCAGGGGGTTTTATTACAAATTCAGTTTATATTGAAAAGCATCTCACAATATTTTTAGATTTATCTAAAATGCATGATTATTCTTTTAAAATTTCTTATCCCCCGGCTGGGCAGGGGGATAAGTTGATTCTTTTTAGTCGTTATACTGCTTTCGTTCCTGCTTTTGCCGGCCATTTGAAATCCTTAGGGAAAGCCTGATATCGCTTCAATTCAGCAGTAAGCATGTCGTGCAGCCTTTGCATTTGTACAGCGTTTGCTTTTGCTCGTGATCCCCATGCCAGATTAACCATCTGGCCCGGATCATCAGCCAGATTATACATTTCATATTCGAGTTTAGTGCCTTTATTAGTAAAGTATACAGCATACAGCCAATCTTTGTAGCGTATGCTGCGGATTCTTCCCGGTATTGTCTCATACACATTTTTCATTCCAAGTAGACCAGCAAACAGGGTTTCACAGTCGTCAGTGTAGAACATGGCCCGATCCCGTACCTGTGCTTTAGCATCATTCATGATAGGGACAAGTGATTTGCCGTGGATGCCTGCTTCATTAAGTTCTTCCGGTGTTGCTGCTCCTGTTAATTCTGCCACAGTGGGAACCAGATCGATCAGGCTTGAAAAGGATTCGGTTGTTTTTCCTTTAGGGAACATTTTAGGGTTGGAGATGATCAGCGGGACATTGATGGTTTCCTGATAGCTGTTCACTCCTTTCTGGATCATCATGTGAGCCCAGCTCTGTTCGCCATGGTCTGCGAACCGGAAAATGACGGTATCCTCAGTGAGTCCCTTTTCTTCCAGTTTATCCAGAACTGCTGAAATCTGTTTGTCGACCACTCTATGCAGATGGGCATAGAAGCGGCAGAATTCAATCCGATCCTTTTCGGTGGGACAGCTGGATACCTTTTCACAGAGTTTTTGGTATTCTTTTTGGGCAGAGGGTTTTTCATCCAGATTATCGTTGTAGTTTGGCGGCAGGTTAATTTCTTTAAGATCAGCATAATCTGCTCTGTTGTATCCCCATTTATCCTGATCCGGCCATGCACTGATGTCATGCGGGTTGCCAAAGGAGGCAACCATGAGAAACGGTTTATCTCTTTTAGAATCATGGTTGTCCAGATATTCATAAATGGTTTCGCCTTTAGTTATGGCAGGGGTCATACGGTTATAGGTCTCCGGCACTCCATCCACAAAGCGTTGATCGTTATTTGGATCGCCGCCGCCGATCCATGGGTTGCCGCCGATATCCACGGCGCAGTCCGGCGGATTCCAGCGGTGGGC
This sequence comes from Maridesulfovibrio salexigens DSM 2638, assembly GCF_000023445.1. Taxonomy (GTDB): domain Bacteria; phylum Desulfobacterota; class Desulfovibrionia; order Desulfovibrionales; family Desulfovibrionaceae; genus Maridesulfovibrio; species Maridesulfovibrio salexigens. The sequence continues at coordinate 1,481,713 of NC_012881.1, forward strand.
ACTGTAATTGTCCGAGGCCCACTTGATATCAGAGCTTGTGAAATTATCCATGGATGGATTGTTCTGGGGGGTGAAGAGATGCATCTTTCCTTTGTAGGCGATGTCGTATCCGGCTTTTTCTGCCAGTTTGAAGATATTGGTAATGTCGTTGCGCAGGGGAGGGTTGGGTGGAACCTGTGTTACTCCATGAACACTGGGATATAATCCGGTCAGGAAGCTGGCCCGGCTGGGCGAACAGGCCGATGCAGCTATGAAATTGTTGCTGAAGGTAACGCCGTGCTTTTGCAAACGGGCCATGCTGGGCATGTTCTCATTCAGCCACCCGGCGGGCCAGTGCTGTTCCTGACGTTGCTGGTCTGTGATGATCAGCAGGATGTTAGGGCGTTTTTGTCTGGTCCGTATCTGAGGAGGGGCTATGGCCCTGGATTTTGCCTTTGCTGACGAATTTCCAAATACTCCGGAGGCCACAGCTCCTGCTGTTAGTGCTAAGCCGTTTTTAAGAAATTCACGTCTGGTCTTTTCTTTCATTGCCCTGCCTCCTTTTCAGATAATTAGAACTACTATACGTGACTATTGGGAGTAGGGGCAAGAATATAGATTATGCGCCGCAACAGCGCTTGAATTTTTTTCCGCTTCCGCAGGGGCAGGAAGTGTTTCTTCCGGGCTTGTCATTGGAACTGAATTCTGTGTTTCGCCTTTGTGTCCTCATTACAGAATATTGTTTTTCCCACTCACGCGCTAATTGACGAAATTTTTTGTCTGAGTGTTCGAAGAATATTTTATAGGCCGGACAAAGGTATGTCTGCTTGTTGTTGCCATGCCCCATAATTCGGTCCTTGGGGCATCCGCCCCGGCAGAAAGTAAGCCAGCGGCAGTTTTTGCATTCGTCACATTGACTGGCCTTTCTAAGCCCGAAAGCACGTTGTTTCCCAGAATTTAACATCTCGGTGAGAGATGAGCTTTTGATATTTCCAAGCCGCCATTCTGGTTGCACAAAAAAGTCGCAGGAAAATACATCCCCGTTATGTTCCACTACCACATAGTTCCCGCATTCATTGAGTAATGTGCATTCTGGGGCAGCTTGCCCCATATATAAATGAAACAAAGAGTCAAACATTCGCACGGAAGTGGTTGGTGTGAGCCCGGAAAAATCATTCATCCATAGGTCGAAAATACGGCAAAGAAATTGGCCGTACTTTTCGGCAGGTACTGAAAAAGAGGATGGTTGCGAGGGATTGGCTATGTCCACTTCAACGCAAGGGATAAATTGCATGTGGGGTAATCCCAGATTCTTGTGGAATTGATATATGTCGTCCGGATAGCTGACGGAGTAGTCATTTACGACAACTAGGGCATTTACTGCCAGATCATTGGCAAGCATCCTTTCAGCGTTGGCTACGACTTTTTGCCATGTGCCTTTTCCGTTGCTGTTCCGGCGGTAATGGTCGTGTATGTGTTCTGGTCCGTCCAAGGACAGACCTACCAGCCAGTTGTATGCTTTCAGGAAGTGAATCCAATCATCATTGATGAGCAACCCGTTGGTCTGGAGTCCGTTACCGACCATTTGGCCGCGACCGAACTGTTGCTGCAATTCAACAGTCTTGCGGTAAAAATCCAGTCCCATCAGCGTGGGTTCTCCGCCCTGCCAGATAAAGCTGACCTGTTCTGCGGATTGCTCCATTGCCTGCCGGATCAATTCTTTTAATAACTCATCGGGCATGCGATGAATGGAAGTGCTTTCAAAAAGTTCTTTTTTGTTCAGGTAAAAGCAATAGGTGCAGGCCATGTTGCAGTCCGGGCCGGCAGGTTTGATCAGAATGGTTTGCAGTGGTTTTTGCATCATCCATATTTATCATCTGTACATGCTGATGTCTGCATTAAAAAAGGTCAGGAAGCGACTAAGCATCCTGACCTTTAAATTTAATTTGTGGGGAAATTCTTTATTCCACTTTCAAAGCAAAAGCAGCTTTCCCTTCAGTCTCATTCAGACCAATCAATTCATAGCCATCGTCTTCGCGATCACAATCCATCAACTTGATGGTGTTTCCTTCGAAAACTTCGGAAAGGAAGGCAACGCGAATTGATTTAACATTGTTCTGGTCAAATCCAAGTGAGCGCAGTCCGTCAAATGACCAGCGCAGGTACTCGGTATTGTTGACGTGCCCATTGGCATCAAGAGAGCTGTAGCCCACATTTAAGGACCGGAGTTCTTTCTCCGGCGTGCCGGGGCGAAGTCTCTTCATAGGGTCAGGGAATACGCAGCGGTCTTGTGCATGCAGATTCAGCTTTTGATCAATTGCAATCGGCCTGCGGGTTTGGGAATCGAGTACCATCCATTCTGAGGAGGCACGGATTATTTCACGTCCGTTTTCATCGCAGCCGGAGAAATCGCGGAAGGCCCGCAATTTCTTTGCACCCCGTGACCAGGTGGTCAGTGCAAAAGTCTTTTCGCGCAAGGGCAGTTCGGCAATCTCGATGCGCACTGAGGTCAGCACCCAGAAGCAGCCCTGTTTCGCCATATCCTCAATGCCGAAGCCGAGTGAATCCGCATGGGCGGTGGCAGCTTCCTGCAACCTGCACATGAGCCAGTGGCAGTGCATGCGGTCATCCGGTCCCGTCTCGTAAGCCGGGACCGTGTTGCTGATCAAAAGTGAACCGTTGCTCATCTTACCACTTCCTGCCGAGGTCAAGCGGAGATTTGCGGCGCATCATAATCTGTTTGGTGTCTTCATCTGCGGAAAAACGCTGGTACACGCCCAGTGCCCACATGGGGAAGTACTGGGAGTAGCCGTGGTAACGCAAGTAGAAAACGCGCGGGAATCCGGTTCCGGTGAACAGGCTTTCATCCCAGCTTCCGTCATCTTTCTGGGTATCCAGCAGGTAGCGGACACCGCGGCTGACAGCCTTGGAGTGAACCCTTCCGGCGGCCATAAGACCGAGCAGGGCCCATGCAGTCTGGGATGCAGTGGAATCACCAAGTCCTGCGTAGTTCTTGTCGTTGTAGCTCAGGCAGGATTCGCCCCAGCCGCCGTCTTTGTTCTGGTGGTTTTCAAACCATTCTACCGCCTTGCAGACGTAGGAGGAGTTCATGTCTTCTCCTGCCTGACGCAGACCGCAAAGTACGGACCATGTTCCATAAATATAGTTAACACCCCAGCGACCGAACCATGAACCGTCGTCTTCCTGTTCTTTTTTCAGGAATTCGATACCGTCCTTGATGGGGCGGAAGCTCTTATCGTAACCGAGTACGCCCAGAAGCTCGATAACACGCGCGGTCAGGTCCGAGGTAGGCGGGTCGAGCAGAGCTCCGTGATCCGCAAAAGGAATATCGTTCAGGTATTCTGCGCAGTTGTCGATATCGAATGCTGCCCAGCCACCGTTGGAGGACTGCATACCGATGAGCCAGTTTACACCTTTGATAAAGTTCTCACGGTGTTCAGGCTGGTCCAGAACTCCGGCGCGGCACATGGCCATGAGTACCATAGCGGTATCATCAAGGTCCGGGTAGAAGGTGTTCTCAAACTGGAAAGCCCAGCCGCCGCCCTCAAGTTTGGGTGCCTTGGAAATCCAGTCTCCACGGAAGAAAATCTGCTGATCCCAGAGCCAGTTCAGTGCTTGCTGAGTGCTTTTGCTGTCCTGATTTTCGCCCGCTTCCATCATAGCTGAAAGAGTCAGGCAGGTATCCCAGATAGGCGAGTTGCAAGGCTGGCACATGGCCTGCTCAAGGTTCTCCGCAGTACCGTGGTCAGGAGAAATGTCCAGCTCGGGTGCAGCTGAAAGTTCAGCTCCACCGGTGATGACAGTATGTTCCCAAGGTGATTTTTCAGGCACATGAAATTTATCGACCATGAGGTCATCCACAGACTGCATGCCGCGGGCGAAATCCGGGTCTGATTCATCGTATCCGAGCAGACTCAGGGCCATGACAGCATTAGCCATTGCCGGGAAGATAGCACCGATACCGCCTCGTCCGGCCATGTGTTCGCGAGTCCATTTTTCAGCATAGTTCAAGGCTTTCTTGTTGATGGACTTGGGCACCAGATGGATAGTCCGCTTGAGTACGCGGTCCAGCAGAATGAAAAGGTTCTTGCGCCAGCCTTTGTCGCGGTACTTATCTATATGTATATGCTCTTCGGCCGGTTTGCAGAAAAGTTCGGGTACTGCTTCTTCCGGACGCAAACGGCAGACCGGCTGCTTAGCGTAGATGATCAGCAGCGGGTAGATTACCGAGCGGGACCAGTAGGAAACTTTATCCAGATGGAAAAAGAACCATTTGGGCAGAAGCACGATTTCAATGGGCATAGCCGGAGGGCAGTGCCATGGGATCTGTCCGAAAGTGGCAAGGCAGATGCGGGTAAACACGTTAGCTGTTTCAGCTCCGCCCTTGGCAAGGATGATCTGGCGGGCACGGACCATATGTTCGGCGTCCTTGTTATCGCCGAGCATCTTGAGGGCCATATATGCTTTAACAGAAGCACTGATGTTTACCGGACCGTCATTATCATGCAGGGGCCAGCCGCCATCGGCCATCTGTTTCGCGCGGATGTAGTTGCCAAGCCTTTCAGCAAGGCCTTTGTCCATCTTGCGTCCCAGAAATCTGTTGAACATGATGTATTCGGAAGGGATGGTGACATCCGCTTCAAGGGCAAAAACCCAGTATCCTTCAGGGGATTGCAGGGAGCGGAATCTTTTCATTACCCGGTTCAGGGCATCTGTAGGCTGTAGCAGAGAGACAACGTGATTTTTAGCCTTTTTTTTCAGTTTCATGGCACTTTTTTTGTTCATGTTGAAGTTCCTTATGTAAACGGATTATTTTATCCGACCCGTGCGAAAAAAGATTTGTTCGATTATAGTAATCAGCCGATGGCGTCAACAGCGGAGTCAATTACCTGCGCTTTCAACCTGTCCAGCGGGCCCCATTGGAAAGTAGGGTAGGTGATCAAAAGGGAAGTAAGCCCGTGGGTGGCTGCCACTACCGAGTTTGCGGTAACCAGAATGTCCTCTTCGGAAGCATTTGCAGGCAGGCAGTCTTTAACACATTCATTAATGCGGTTGTACATGGTCTTGCCTAGCGGGTTGTCCTGAAAATGTGAGTTGTGATCATTCCAGAGGTCGCTTTCCATCATGAATCCCACGCGGTAGGCATTCGGGTTTTCAAGTCCCATATCTACAAGAGTGTAGAGGATGTCTTTCAGGGCTTCACGTGGTGGAGGCGTAGTAGCAATAATGCGATTGATACGATGCAGGAAGTCCCGGTATGTCTCTTCAGTCAAGCAGAGGAAGAGTTCCTTCTTATCCTTAAAATGATGATAAATTGTAGTAGGCGAATAGCCGATAGTGGTAGCCAGCTTACGCATGGATACCTGAGCGTACCCATGCTCGGCAAAGAGCTTGCGGGCGGCGTCCAGAATCAGCATACGCAAGGGCTGCTGCTGCGCATCCATAGTTTTTGAAGTAGTATTCATCGTTGATTCTCCTGCGCTTAACAGTGTTAAGCTGAGAAGCGTTCTGGCATGAATGTATGCGACTGTCAACCAAATGTAACCGAAGATATGAACTTTTTACCGGGAGCATGGGTAAGGAAGGCGAGTTAAGCGGATTGTGTCGAAAAATAAGGATAAAGATGAAAAAAGGGCTTGCAATCGAAAACCGCTTTGGATATTAATTCTCGCCTCGGGCGGAGAAATGCGCTAAAGTTCTCCAGCCGTTTCCACATAAAGTGGCCCCGTAGCTCAGTAGGATAGAGCACAGGATTCCTAATCCTGGTGCCGCAGGTTCGATTCCTGCCGGGGTCACCATCTAGTGTAAAACTAGTATAATATTAAAGGGTTAACTCATTTTTAGAGTTAACCCTTTTTTGCGTTTATTTGCGTTTATTTTGGTGTGCTGCCAACCTTTGGTGTCAACCGGGGCGGGCTAGTGGTGTTGTTATTGTTTGTATAATTACAAGCGTGGTTTTGCTGTTGAATAGTTTTCATAAATAGAGTACTTGTTTTCCTATGGAAATATCACAACAGCTTAAAGAAATGTTTAGCTTAGAGCATATTGAACAAGTTTATGAGGAGCGTGTTCGATTGAAGTCCGGTCGAGGAATTGACAGGGTTTCTGTTGTTGATTTTGACAAGCGTAAAGATGAGTACTTTAATAATATTCATGTAAAGTGTCTAAATGGTACATATAAATTTTCTCCTTATCTTCAAAAACTAATTCTTAAAGGGCCTGAAAGCTTTCCTCGAAAAATTTCAATTCCTACTGTTCGAGACAAAATAGTACTTTCTATTTTGAATTCTATTATTCAAGAGATATTTCCACACTGTGTCAATCGAGAATTACCGAATGTTAAAGTTAGAAATTTAAAAAATGTTATAGCTACTTGCAATTGTGATTACGAGTTTCATCGTGTCGATATCAAATCATATTATGACAACATAGACATTGAGCAGTTGTTTGGCATTCTTAATGGCAACATTGATGATGAATTACTTTTGTTGCTGCTGCATAGAGCTGTAATCAATCCAACTGTTCCACAAAATTATTCTCGGAGCGAGAAATCTAAATATGCGAATAAAGACAAAGGTGTTCCTCAAGGTTTGCCAATATCAAATGTCCTCGCAGAAATATATCTATTAGATTTTGATGAGTATATGAATGATAAATGTAAATTTTATGATCGGTATGTTGATGATATTGTTGCCTTAGCATTACCAATTGTTGATTTTGAAAAATCATGTGAAGATAAATTTAAAATTAAAAATTTGCCCTTGAATACAGATAAAACAAAATTTTGTTGTGAAGTATCCGAGGTGAACTATCTTGGCTATGCAATTGAAGGTGATCTTGTTACTGTTAAAAGAAGGACATTAGAACGGCATTTTTACTCAATTGCAATGATGTTTTCCCGTTTACGGAAAGCTATCTTTATGGACAATAAGCGGAAAGATAAGGGAATAGGGGCAGATGAAATTAAAAACGCTTTTGTTGAAGATCTAAATGTAAAACTTACTGGAGCAAAATTTCATAATAAAAGATATGGCTGGCTACAATATTATTCTGAGATAAATGATTTGGAAATACCATATGTGATAGATAATTTTGTAGCACAGCAGTTTTATCGGTGTGAACATTTTACGAAGTTACCAAATTCATTGAAAAAAGTATCTAGAGCCTATTACGAATTGAAGTATAATTGGAGAGATACCAATTATATACATGATTATGAATTAGTAGACATTAAGGAAAAGCGTCGTTGGCTGACTGAACGTGGATTGCGGTTGGCTAAGTTTACAACAGACGATATTGACCGTTTTTATTCATATCATGTAGGAAAGTTTTTAGGTCATATTGAAGCTGATTTAGGTGTTGATTATAAATTTTGAGGGAGGGGTCTTGTTTAAGTATAAGAACCTGCAGGACATTAATGCTCTGTGGCCAATCTAATCTATTCGTTTAATTACTGCCAGCGAACAGGCTAGACCTTAGTAGTTGTGAACCTTGGGACAATATTGTTTCAGATGGTATAGGCTAATAGTTTGCCCCTCCCTCATATCTTACTTTAATAATCGAGGTTTTCGTGAAAGAAAAACTAGAATCCCTGTCAGATAATGTTTGGAAAACAATGAAATCAAGGTTTACTGCTGCTGAAAGAACAAAAAGAAAGCATCAAGCTTTAGTTTTTACGATTTCTTTTTTGTCAATTGCACAAGTCATTGTAGCGATAGGGTCTTTGTGTGGAGTTGACTTTCCTTATATTGCAAGTGCAAAGATTGAGTTTTTGACTATTACTGTGTCAATTATCATTTTAGTTATAGCGAACCAAGATTCGTTAGGAGTTTTACTAAATCAATCAGCAAGCTATCACCGTTGTTCAAATAAGCTTCATGAACTTTTAGGTCGTATTAATGCAGAATTAGAAAATGAAACTGTTGCCAAAGAAATTTATTTAGGTTTTTCGAAAGAATATTCCGAAGTATTAGAGTTTTATGATTTGAACCATGATATGAATGACTTTTTAAAAATGGCATCTGAACGGTCTAATGTTCTTGATATGTCCTGTTTGAAAAGGTTTAGAGTTTGTTGTAAATATTATTGGAGTATATATGGGATGGCTTTTTTGTACTGTGCAATTCCATTCATTTTGAGTTATTTTGTATCAATTCATAACGCTGGTTAATTTTCTTATGTTGCAGTAAAGTAGCAACGTCACCGTCACCTTCGGTCAACCGAAGAATCGAAGCACTAGCAACGAACAAACTCCACCACAAAGAACACCACTATCCTGATCCCCAGAATCATCCCAAAAAATCAACCCACCCCAGTGACCAAATCAAACCAATCAGGATAACCTTCAATTTTCATGATTATTTAACAATATGAAATTGAAGGAGAAATTCTGATGGTTATTCATTGTGATCCACTGTTGCAGATGGCCTATTCCTACACTCGTAAACAGACAATCGAAGACGGAAATTTAATCGATGTTACAGGTGAGGGCTAAGGAAATTCTGTATAGAACTTTGTATCTTCAAATTCGTATCAAGCAACACTCAATGGTGTAATAATGTTTGGTCAATGTTTCAGTTGATGATTTTTAAGTATTTTAGCCAGTTTGCCGTTTGAACGGATTTTATCAATACCTTCCTGTAGCTTGTTTACAGTGGTATTGTCAGTCTCTGAATTGAATGCAAAATATAGTTCCCCTATGTTTAATGTATGAATTATTTTATATTTGTTGGTGTCTATTCCAAGAGTTCTCATTTTTTCAAAGGCAACATGAGAGTTACTAAATATGATATCTGTTCTGCCGTATTCTATCTTTTTGATTAACTCCTCTATTGTGGAAGCAGGGTGCGCATTGTAGTGCAAACTGACTAGTTTGTTTTGGAGAATTGTTTTTCTTACTACACCAACCCTGTTCTTTTTGATGTCAGCGAGTGAGTTAATCTTCGCATCTTTTCTTGCAATAAATGAGCATGTGTAATCAGTTATCGGCCCTGCCCATTTGAATTTATTTTTTGTTTTAGGGGTTTGGATTGTTAGACTACAAGTGTTTGGTTGAGAAGAAAGAATTTTATAGGTCCTTGCTCTAGGGTAAAGCTTGATTTTAGAGGCATTTATCTTGATATTCACTGCTTCTAACGCCTGCATTAAGATTTCGATCCCAGCACCCTGTATGGTCCCATTTTTTAGATAATTGTACGGTGGTACTACCTCAGTCATGAACACCGTACTTTCGAGAGATTGGGCATAGGCTGTGCCGTAAATAAGCGAGGTTAAGATAAGGCCATAAATTATATGTAGTATTTTCATTTGTCCTCCAAAAAGAATATTGCCTTAATCTTAGCATAATTTGATCCATTGTAATATATTGATCCACAGAATCATCCCAGAAAATAACTCCACCCTAGTGACCAATTAAAACAATCGAAAAAACTACACTCTACAACTACCTCCCCTCTAAACCCGAAAGCCTAGTTTGCCTATTTTACTGTTTTGCGGGATCCATGTTGCATTTGCAACGGACTGGTTTTCAAAACTGCTATAATCCATATTTAGAGTGAGTTTTGGGGCAAATATTCTGACGAGGGTTGGGAGATTCTGGTTAAGATCTTGTTCCGCGTACAGTATGGTAAGATACTCCCAATAATGGAGACAATATGAGTTCAGAAAACAGAAAGCCGAGCCTGCTTTGGGCTTTTCTAACCTTCGCGATTCCGGTTGCGATTATTTTGTACGGTACTGTCGTTATCGGGGTGCGGCCCCCGGTTCTGCCGCTGCTTGTTGCTGTCGCTGCTGCGGGCATAATGGCCCTGAAGATCGGGTACAGCTGGAATGAGTTGCAGGAGGGCATGCTCTCGGCAGTGGGGCGTATTCAGCTTGCCGTTGCGATTCTCATGCTTGTGGGCATGATCATTTCCTCATGGATGGCTTCCGGTACCATTCCGGCAATTATTTACTGGGGACTTAAACTGATTGCCCCGGAACATTTCCTTTTATCCACATTTATTCTGTGCTCCGTGGCATCGCTGGCAACAGGTACCTCTTTTGGTACTATGGGTACTATCGGTGTGGCCCTGCTCGGTGTCGGGGGTGCAATGGGCTTTGATCCGGCATGGACAGTGGGTGCGATTGTTTCCGGCGCATATTTCGGTGACAAGATGTCGCCTGTATCCGACTCAACCAACATCACAGCTACTGTCTGCGAAGTCCCGCTTTTTACGCATATCGGTTCCATGCTGTGGACTACTGTTCCTGCTGCTTTGATAGCAATTGTCGGCTATATTGTTCTCGGTTCCATGCATACTGGGGATGTTACCAGCATGGGTAATATCGATACCATTCTGACTTCCCTTGAGGCCAGCTTCTCGCTTTCCCCCATTGCTTTTCTGCCTCCGGTTCTCATGATTGTGCTTGCATATAAGCGCCTGCCGGTTCTGCCGGTCATGGTAATCTGCGTTGTCAGTGCCCTCGGTATTGCAATGCTTGAAGGGGCAACCCTTTCTACATTGGCCAAGCAACTGACCTCCGGCTACAAAGCCGCGACTCCTTCTCCTGAATTGAACAAACTGCTTTCCCGCGGTGGGCTGATGTCCATCATGGTAACCATCCTGCTGCTGACCAGCGGTATGGCTTTCGGCGGTATTCTGGAAAAGGCAAGGGTTCTGGAAGTCCTGATGGACGCGATGCTTCGCGGTGCAAGGTCTGCTGTTTCACTTGTGGGCGCAACCCTTGGTGCTGCCTATATTATCCTTCTGGGTACCGGCAGTCAGATTCTGGCAGTTGTTGTTCCCGGGCGGGCGTTTGGTGAGAATTACAAGAAAGCGGGTATAGCACCGCAGGTTCTTTCCCGAACCTGTGAGGATGCAGGGACTCTGGGTTGTCCTTTGGTTCCATGGTCTGTTCATGCCTTTTACATTCTCGGCGTTCTTGGCGTCAGTGCTGTGGATTACGTTCCATATGCATTCTTTAATGTCATCATTCCCGTTATTTCGCTCGCTTGCGCTGCTACCGGAATCGGCATTATCAGAACAGACGGCAAGTCGTCCCGTTCCTTAGAGACCGCTACTGATCCCAAATCAGATTAATTATACGAGGTAGACTATGTCACAAGATAAAATTAAAAACGTACTTTTCATAATGCTGGACACATTGCAGTTCAACTATCTGGGCTGCTACGGCAATAAGGAAGTTAAAACTCCGCATCTGGATAAATTTGCTGAAGAAGGATTTCTCTTTGAAAATGCCTACAGCGAAGGACTCCCGACCATTCCGGTCCGCCGTGCCTTGCTTACCGGGCGTTACACCCTGCCTTATGGCGGATGGCGGCCGCTTACTACCGAAGATACTTCCATCACAGACGTTCTCTGGTGCCGTGAGGTTCAGACCGCACTGGTTTATGATACTCCGCCCATGCGTCTTCCCAAATATGGATATTCCCGCGGTTTCGACTATGTCCGTTTCTGCAACGGTCATGAGTTGGACCACGAAACATTCAGCAACGTACCTCTGAAAGAAGAGTTCAAGGGCGAGGACTATCTTTCCCCCAACTGGCTGAAGAAGAATGAAGACGGCGAATACGACGATTCAAGCAAGTCTTTGATCCGTGAAGCTGAATGCTATCTTAAGCAGCGTCAGAACTGGAACTCCGATGCGGACAACTATGCTTCTGTCGTCATTAGCGAAGCAGATAGCTGGTTGAAGGAAAAACGCAATCCTGAACGTCCTTTCTTCCTTTGGCTCGATTCATTTGATCCTCACGAGCCTTGGGATCCGCCGTCTGTATGGGAAAACAAGCCTTGTCCTTACAACCCGGACTATGAAGGCAATCCGCTGTTGCTTGCTCCCTGGACCGAGATCGATGGGGTTATGACCGAAGAAGAGTGCGAGCATATCCGTGCCCTGTATGCTGAAAAGGTCACCCTTGTTGATAAATGGCTTGGAAAACTTTTCGATTCTCTCAAGGCTCAGGGCCTTTGGGATAATACTATGGTAATCGTCACTTCCGACCACGGTCAGCCTATGGGTAGCGGTGAACACGGTCATGGACTGATGCGTAAGTGCCGTCCCTGGCCTTATGAAGAACTGGTTCATGTTCCCCTGCTGGTTCACGCTCCGGGTATGGAAGGCGGTAAGCGGATTGAGTCTTTTGTTCAGAACGTTGACATCACTGCCACTGTTCTTGACGGTCTGGGGCTCGGAACAGATGCTGTTGATGAGACCGGACATGAAGGTATCTCCACCTATGATGCTGATGATATGCACGGTATCAGCCTGCTGCCCGTTATGCGTGGCGAAACAGATACTGTCCGTGATTTTGCCATCGCCGGATACTACGGCATGTCATGGTCCATCGTTGATCATGATTACAGCTACATCCACTGGTTGCAAAAGGAGATAGACACCGACTCCATGAACAAGGTATTTTATGACGGTTCGGGGTCAGGCGGTAATGCCGGTGCGCAGTCAGCAAAACTGGAAATGAAGGAAGACATGTGGACTTGTGTTCCCGGAGCGGAAGTTTCGGTTCCCCAGTCAGATGAGCTTTATGATCGTCGCAAGGATCCTTTCCAGTTGAACAATATCATTGAAAGTAATCCGGAAAAAGCTAAGGAAATGCTCCAGAAGTTGAAACTCTACATAGGGGAGCTGAGAACTTCTTAATGCTTGATCGATTCTAACCCCGGTTCCCTCGCATAGGAGCATATATGTCTACACTTAAGATCGATGAATTCTGGCGAATCAAAGGTAATAGCGATGTCTGGAACAAGGTTATTGACCTTGGTGTCCGTCAGGAATTTAAGAAGGGTGAACATATAATCCTTGCGGGGGAAACGGTAACTGAGCTGCATTATCTTCGATCCGGTTCAGTACGTATGGTGCGTACATCGCTCGAGGGTAACGAGAAGGTTATCATGCATGTTGAGCATCATTCCCTTTTCTGTGAGGTTCCGTTTTTTACCGAAGAACCGATCACCAGCTCTTTTAGCTGCCATGAAGATGCTGTGGTCTATTCTTTTCCAAAGGATACCGTGGACAATATGCTGGCGGCGCATCCTTCAATTGCCAAGGATATTATCCGTACACTTTCCATGAAGGTGAGCGTACTCAGCAACCAGTTGGCATCTCTTGGGCTTGATACCCTTGAGAAGAGGATAGTGAAATTTATTCTGTTGCGTTATAACTCAACTGAACTGGCAGAAAACGATACTATTTCCTTAGGCTCGCTCAGTATGAAAGGGGTTGCGTCCATTCTCGGGGTTCACAGAGCCTCGTTGTACAAGGCCCTTAAGTCTCTTGAGAAAGCCGGATATATCAGAATACTGGCTGAAAACAGGTTGCAACTGCTGAATATCGATGCTCTTGCGGCTATCGCATACCATTGATTTTGATTAGCTAATAACCATTTTGATTCAAAGGTGGATACCAATGAGTGAAATTAAAGATATTACCGAACTGGCCTCTGTTGAGCATTTTGGCTCTCTGGATGAGGCTATTGTTATTTTTTATAAGGAACTTTGCCCTCATTGCAAAAATATGGAGAAGGTGCTCGTCAAATTCGGTGCCAAGGCTCCGCAGGTTGCTCTTTTCAGCGTGGATAGTGAGAAACATGTGAACCTGATGTCCGAATATGCTTTTGAGCGCGTTCCTACACTGCTTTTCATTCGTGAAGGCAAGGTAATCAAGACCCATTCCGGGCTCATGAATCCGCGTGAGCTGAAAGCCCTTTACGCATCCCTGTAACGACTCCGGAGGCGATCATGAGCAATGCATATGATCTAATAATTCTTGGGGGCGGTGTTGCGGGGATGACCTCGGCCATCTATGCATCCCGGGCCAACCTGAAAGTCCTTTTGCTGGATGAGAACGCTTGCGGCGGGCTGGTCAACTGGACCAAGGTGGTTGAAAACATGCCATCTTATAAATCCATCGGCGGTATGGAGCTGGTGGAACGTGTTCAGGAGCAGGTAGAAGAGCTCGGCGTGACTGTCGAAGAGGCTGCCTGTATTGATTCAATGGATCTTTCCGGAACAATTAAGACCATTGAGGCTGACGACGAAGTATATACAGCCAAAGCTGTCATTGTCGCCACAGGACGGAAACCGGCTCCGTTGGAGGCTGCCGGTGATTGCGAACAGGTGCATTATTGTGCCGTTTGTGATGGCTCAGCGTATATCGACAAGCGGGTTCTCATTGTAGGGGGAGGCAACAGCGGTTTTGACGAAGCTCTTTCTTTGCTTGATCTGGGGATTAGCGAACTGACCCTTATCGAAAAAATGGACCGTTTTTTTGCTGCTTCGTCCACGCAGGCCCAGCTCGCGGAGCGTAGTAACGCTACCATGCATCTTTCAACTGAAGTTGTATCTGTAAACCATAGTGATAAGCTCGAGTCTGTCACATTTCGCAACGTTGAAACAGGCGAAGAGTATACTCACGAATGTGACGGTATTTTTGTTTTCATGGGGCAGCATCCCGGAACCGAATCTTTTGCTGAGTTGCTTGATCTTGATGCTGATGGTTACATAGTTACAGATGATGACATGGCGACATCCGTTCCCGGAGTGTTTGCCGCAGGTGACGTAAGGCCCAAGAAGTACCGCCAGATAACCACTGCCATGTCCGATGGGACCATAGCGGCTCTTGAAGCGGAACGTTTTATCCACAGTATGAAGTAATTTATGTTAGGGCTCAGGATTAATATTCTTGACCCTGACACAAGCAAGGCTGAGCGGGCCGCAAGGCGACTCCGTTCTCTCCTTAAAGGCGAGGGCGTTCAGGCTTGTGTTCAGGTCACTACTTGTTATCTGGAAATTTCAAGGCAGGGGTTGAAGGATAAAACCCCTGTGATTTCAGTAAATAATATAAATTATCAATGTAAAAGTCTTAACGATTCCCTTCTTGCCGATTTTTCTGCATGGCTGGCCAGTAATTTGGACTGTCATTTGAACGAAAATGTCATTTCCTGATTTCACGGCAGACGATTGCTTTCAATAGAGTAAAATCACTGGTCAAGAAAATGTAATGCAGACCAGTCAGACTTTCCATAGAAATAAAAGCCTTACGAAGAATTATCTTTGTAAGGCTTTTGTTTTTGGCGTGCAATTTATAGTGGCGTTGAAATTTATTGAGGCTATCCCTTTTAGTGTAATGCTTCCTGTTTCTAATTGACCTGAGTCATTTTATTAGGAAGTAACCTAATGGTATTTTTGAGATACAGATAGTTTTGCTTTTTTTAGTCATTTTTTTTGCCATAAATTTATGAAAATGATAATATTTCAATATGTAACTGATATTTGTCTACGAGATCAGCGGTTGAAATTAGTATATATGAATAGGTGAGTTATGCGTAAGTTCTATGAAGGTAAATTAATAAGGAAGGCCATTGTGATGATTCTTGCTTTTAGCTTTGTAGGTCTCCTGATTGTTTTTTATTTTTATTTTAAGTCGTTGGATGATTTAGCTGCTGAAAACATGCGCCAAAGGGTAATGGTTGCGTTAGAAGTTGAGACAAGTATTCAGCAGGAAATACTTGAAGAGTATACATTTTGGGATGAAGCATACGACAATTGCATTGAAAATGTGAATGAAAAATGGATTTCACTTAATACCGGAGACTACATATTCAGTCAGCTTGGTGTTGCTTTTAGCTTGGCAATAGATCCGAGTGGGAGTTTTACTTATGTAGATGCTGCTGATGATCAAAAAATGAGTTTGTATAAGCAGCTGCTTGGGCCGGAGATAGATTCCCTTTTGAAAAAGGTGCCAGGAAGCTCTCTGCCAACAAAAGTTGTTAGCGGATATGTTACTATTGGGGATGATTTTTACCTTGTAAGTGTTGGCCCATTTATAAGTGAAAAAACAAAACAGATACGTTTTCCTGCTAGTTATTTGGCTTTTGGAAAGAAGATAGATTCTGATTATATTAAAAAGATCGGCGAAAAATATAGATTAAATAATCTTGATTTTAGATATAGATTTGAAGACTGCGACCATAGTCTTAAGATACATGATCAAGCGAACCGTTTGATCGGATGCGTAGTATGGGACAAAGTTTATCCCAGCCGGGAAATTTTGCCGTTTCTTACTTTAGTGGTCTGCTTATTCTATCTCGTAGCTAGTGGTATTTGTATGGTCGTATTGAAGCGGGAAGCCGGGAATATTAAAGAGCAGGAAGAGCATTTATATTTCATGGCCACCAAAGATTATCTCACAGGTGTCAGCAACAGAAGACATGTAATGGAACTTGGACAGCAGATGCTTGCCGCACATCAGAGGAGTGCGTGTAATCTTTCAGTGCTTGTCTTGGATATCGACTATTTCAAGACAATAAATGACCAGTTTGGGCATGAGGTTGGGGACCGGGCTCTAAGCTCTTTTTCGAAGTTATGCTCAGGGGTGCTACGTTCCTCCGATGTTTTCGGTCGCTTCGGGGGAGAAGAATTTTTAGCAGTACTCCATGATACAGAAATTGACGAAGCAGTTGAGGTGGCTGAAAGGATGCGCAGAACTGTTGAAAAGGGGTCCGTCAATAGTGATGGTCTTCCCCAGTTAACAGTCAGCATCGGTGTTGCAGTTGACTTTCCCGGCGATGATTTTGAAATGATTATACGCAGAGCTGATGAAGCCTTATTTAAAGCCAAGTCAAAAGGTCGTAATCTGGTTGAAGTTTATGATGGAAGTGATGTTGGCTGAGTTGTAAAGATTTGATTTATCCCTGATCTTCATCACAATTATAAGTTAACCAGCGCGGATAATATAAATTATAATGAATTGCGAGAAGGCGGAAAGAAATAATTGTAGCAACACCGCATAGCCATGCACTGTTGAATCCTGGAGTAAATTGGTCGAGCAGTGCATACAGAATTGCTCCTAACAGAGCCGGTGTTGCGTAGAATTCTCGCCCGAGTAGTAAGGGCATCCTTCCGGTTAGAACGTCACGCAGCATGCCGCCTGAAATTCCGGTAATAAGTCCCATAAGTACAGAAACCGTATAGTTGTTGCCTAAACTAAGGGCTTTTTGCATGGCGGTAATGGTAAAAAGGGCCATTCCAAATGTATCGATATAGATAAATAATTTCAGAATACGGGAAACAGAACGGACGCAAAAGAATGTCGCAATTGCAGCTATTATTGCCACCCACAGGTAAGTCAGATCTGCTATCCAGAAGACCGGACGGGAATCTAGAATCATATCTCTTATTGTACCGCCCCCAAGGGCTGTAACAACACCAAGCAAAACGATACTGAAAATATCCATATTACGTTTGCCTGCTGCAATTACCCCGGTTACGGAAAAAGCAACGATTCCTAACATTCCTAGATAATAAACCATGAAGATCTATCCTTTCAAGATGCCTAATCCTCGCCTATATCACCGCGCGGGAAAGTAATGGTAAAACATGCCCCGAGGTCTTCTTTAGTGGAAGCGGAGATTGTTCCATTGTAGTCCTTGATTATTCCGTAGGATATGGAAAGGCCGAGCCCGGTCCCTTTGCCTACGTCTTTAGTGGTAAAGAAAGGTTCGAAGAGACGGGTCTGAATGGGGTCCGGGATTCCCGGTCCTGTATCGCAAATCTCAATGACTACATTCTCATCAGTAAAGTCTGTGGTTATGTAAATTTTCTTGTTGTCGGCAAGAGGAACACTGTCCTTCCAGCGTTCTTCGATCGCATCGCGGGCATTAATAAGCAGGTTGATGACCACCTGTTCAAGTCGGTTGGAATCAGCTTTGATTATGGGAAGGTGGCTGTTGAGGTTCCATTCCACGCTGATGTTGCGCAGGGTGAGCTGTCTGCTGAAGAAATCAAAACCGCGCCTGAGCACATCGTTGACCTGTACGGGCATGGTTTTCATGTCGGATTTTCGACCGAACTCACGCATGTGCTCGATGATCTTGCTGGCACGGTTGACGTGGGTATCCACACCTTCTGCCATTTCCTTTAGAACTTTGGGCTCAACCTGCTGGTTGCGAGTTACCTTACGCATGAGCAGATTACTGATGGTCTTAAGAATCGCCAGCGGCTGGTTAAGCTCATGAGCAACACCGGATGCCATTTCCCCGAGAGTACTCATTTTGCTGGCCTGAATAAGTTGCTGTTCCGCTTCGAGTTTTTGCGTAACATCACTGCAGGTGACGATCAGGGTACGATTGCCGTCAAATTCCGCAGGAGAGATTCTAAGCATGGCGTAAATTGTATTGCCTGACTTAGTAAGGTGTGAGCAAGGGCCGATTTCTTTCCTTACTTTGATCAGATGCTCATAGTCATTTTGTTCTTCTTCTCTAAATAGTTTGAGAAAAGAACTTCCTAGAATCATATCACGTGAATATCCATAGATCTCCTCAACCGGATCATTGCAGTTCAGGATGGTCAGGTCTTCTGCGTCCAGCACGAATACGGCCTGCGGAATAGAATCAAAAATTGCGTGATAGCGCAGCTCGGAGGCTGCAAGGCTTTCTTCAAGTTCCTTGCGGCGGGTAATATCGAGCATCATTTCCATGGCAGCAACAATTTTGCCTTCCCTATCTTTGATAGGGGAGGTGTATACTATCCAGTGGATAGGCTTGCCATCCTTGGAAAGCCCGGATTCCTCACTCATATGCGGGGTCAGGTCAAAGAAGGTTCTTTCGACCGGACATTCTTCACATTTGCGGTCTCGGTCTTTGTTGATCTGGTAACACTGTCTGCCACGCGGTTTACCGAAATGTTTTTCATAAGCTTTGTTATGACGGATAACCTTGAAATTTAGGTCGACCACAGAGACCAGACAGGGAACGTTGTCGAACAGGTCGCGGTACTCTTCTTTCTGTTCAAGAAGGGCACGGTGTTTTTCCTGAACCTGCCTGCCCATCATGTTGAAGGCATCTGCAAGAGTACCGATTTCATCAGTCTGGGCTAGTTGGATTTCAACAAAATCCTGAGCAGATCCGAATTTTCGTGTGGCAGTGATCAGTGTTCTGATAGGTTTAAAAATGAAATTGTAGGCAAAAACAAACAGGGCTCCAAAGGTGGCGATAAATACAACCAGTGCTATGCCGAAGTTGGCTTGTTCAAAGGTGGTAAGTATGGAGTCCTTTTTTTCTGTAGAAATTTCAAGGTCCAGCAGTCCGAGCAGTTGTTCGTCTTTAGCGTGAACATGGCAGGGGCCGGGAGCACAGCCCTCGGAATTGGGGATCGGTGTCATTATCCCCATGAATTTTTTACCGTTGATGGTCTTTAGTCTGGTGCGCTGCTCAAGACTCATGGTTGCCGGAGGATTGTCCAATTGGTGACAGTTCCAGCAGGGTGGACTTTTTATGTCGATGACGTTGAGAATTTCATCCGGATCATTTGAATAGATGATCTGGCCTTTTTTGTTAATGACCCGGATGGATTTGATTTCACCTTGTCTGCTGATGTTGTTGATATCATTTTGAATAAATTCTTTTGAATCAAGCATCATGGCGTGATGCAGGCTCAGCAGTACTGTGTCGGAAAGCATGGCAATATCGGATTGAATATTGCCGGTGACATTCTTCTTAAAGAAAACCACATTAAAGCTCGTCCAGAGAATCACACTTAGAAGAAGGGTGACTCCACCGGAGAGGAGCATTTTCATGATCAGGGTGTGGCGGTATTTTTTAAACACTCAACATCCTGCGTATTATGATTTTCTATTACTCGGGCCTGTCCATGGGACAAAGGCGGGCATCTTTAATCAGGTCGGCCAGAGTGTACGAATCAAGCATCTTATACATGGCTTGGTTTGCATCGTCCCAGATGGAACGGCGCAAACAGACGGCTGCTCTGGTGCAGGTGGTCATGTCTCCATCGCAATCGAGAATTTTGTCTTCTCCCTCTAGGGCTTCGGTGAGTTTGCCGAGTGAAATTTCTTCAGGTGCCATTGTCAGCACATTCCCGCCGTTGGGACCGCGCTTTCCCTTGATGTAGCCTGACTCTTTGAGGATTTTGAGGATCTTTTCGAGATACTTCAGTGAAATGTTTTCTCTACGTGCTGAATCTTTACTGGGAACAGGACCATTTTCCGAGTGAAGGGCAATGTCGAGCAGCAGACGTGCTCCGTATCTTGAACGGGTGGTAAGTTTCATTAAATTAATTGTCGCTGTTTAAAATTATTAGAATATTCTATAGCTTCTTAAGCTCTTATAGCAGGATGCCGTCAAGATTGAAAGTAGCGGCAATCATTACACTATACACAAGGACAAGGTCTGGGCTGTTTTTTGATCTCGGCCTTTCTGGGCAGTAAGATTGTAAACGTCGTTCCCTGGTTTGGTTCAGATTCTACGCTTATCTTGCCGCCGTGCTGCTCAATTGTCTGGTTGGAAATGAACAGACCTATTCCGGTACCCCGTTTGCCTTTGGAAGAAAAGAAAAGAGTAAATATCTTTTCACGGGTTTCCTGATCCATGCCCGAGCCGTTGTCACTGATCTTGATTTCGATCTCGTCTGCTATTTCTCGGGCGGATATGTTTATAGAATATTCCTTGTCTGGAAGCGGCGAATCACAGGCATCCACTGCATTCTCCAGAAAGTTTACTAAAGCGGCAGACATGGAGCTGGTATCTATTTCAATATTGCCGAGTTCTTTGGGAATGTCGATGTTATAGGAAACATTTGCAGCAGCAGCTTTCGTCGCAATCAGAGCTGCGGTATCGCGCAGGAAGTTACCAGCGCCAATGGTCTCGGTCTCGATTTCGCGGGATTTTGCGTAGTAAAGGATGTCCAGCACCATTTTTTTGACCCGGCCAACCACATCTTTCAAAGTTTTGGTAGCATCTTCAACTCTGGTGGAATCATTTTTACGCAGACCGGATTCAAGGCGGTATAAGCCTCCATCCAGAGCAGTAAGCATCCCTTTTACACCATGAGACATGGAACCAAGCATGAAACCAAGTGATGTCAGGTGATCCTGAAGTCGACGAATCTCGGTAATGTCAGTAGACATTTCCATTACCTGCTTGATCTCTCCATATGCATTACGCAGAGGGGCAGACCAGACCAGCATGTTTTTCTGTTCGCCGTTTTTGGTTGTAACTACTGTCTCCATCTGGTGTGATTCACCGTCTTTGAAAGTACGCTGGACCGGACATTCATCACAGGGAGTATCACGGTGTTTGTAGGATGAGTAGCAGGTGCCTCCAATCGGTTCCAGAAAGTCATCCTTAAAACGCCGGTTAACTTCCGCTATGGTGTAGTCCTTGTTTTGGACAGAGATATAGCAGGGGGCTTCGTCAAAAAGACGCTGAAATTTTGATTGCGTTTCAAGCAGTTCATCACGCAAACGTTGCAGCTCGGTCATATCCACGGAAATATCGAGAACAAGTTCGATCTCTCCATTCTTAGCGGGGATGGGAGCCGTATAGACGGTTACAGGGATTTCTTCTCCGTCTTCTGTTATAAAAGTTTCCTTGCTGCGCTGGCCTTTACCGGTCTGGAAGGTAAGTTGAACCGGACATGCGTTCCCTGCTGAAGTTCGGTCGGAGTATATATCAAAGCTGTTTTTACCGACCACGTCACCGAGACGTTCTTTGAGAAGTTTGTTTGTGGCGACAATTTCGAGGTAGCGGTTGTGGATGGAGACCAGACAGGGAAGTTCGTTAAACATGCTGCTCTCGGATTCCACTTCATGGGCCGCATTCGATAGGGCGTCAGTAATCCCTTCCACAACCTGACAGGCAGCGTTCTGGCGTTCAAGCTCAACAATGCGGCTGGTCTTTTCTTCGACCATTTTTTCGAGATTTTCTGTGTATTCCTTAACCTGCCGCTTAAGATGAATTTTTTCCATTACCCGCTCAAGAGAGAGTTCAAGAACATCATCATCAACGGGTTTGGTAATAAAGTCGGCAGCATCGTTCTTAAGAGATTCAATGGCCAGATCAAGATCTCCATGCCCAGTAAGCATGATGACTTCAATGTGCGGATGGTCTTCTTTGATGGCTTTAAGTAAATCGATACCATCCATTCTCGGCATTTTGATGTCGGTGACAATTATATCAGGGTGAAAATTTTCAAGCAGCTTAAGAGCCTCAACCCCGTTTTCCGCAGTTTCAACCGTATAACCGAAATCCATAAGAGTGAGTCCGAGGAATCTTCTAAGGCCTTCCTCATCATCAACAAGCATAATTTTATTGTCACTCATCACTGCACCCCGCAAAGTCATGACACAAGTCTCCAGCCAAATCGCCGGACAAAATTCAAGTTAGAAAGGCCCCCCCGTCGACAAGCAAGCTAGTCGTCGGTCTCGCCCAGAGCCTTTCTAACTATTTCAATAACTTCAGTGGGATCAAAAGGCTTTTTAATTGTTGCCACAGCCCGTTTGATCGCCATGTGAATTCCCGGAAGACCGCTGATAACGATTACCGGGATATTGGAAAATTCATCTTCGAGGGTCAGGCGTCTGTAGAAACGCGGTCCCCATTCATGGGGCATTTCCAGATCAAGAGTAATCAGGTCCGGCTTTTCGGCCATGGCCACATCGAAGGCAGATACGCCGTCGGACGCACGACAAGTAAGGTAACCGTGGTCCTCGAATACCGTTACGAGGTAATCCACGATATACGGGTCATCATCCACAACCATTATTTTTTTGGGCATTATTTCCACCTGTGCAATGATTTTAAGGGGTTATGTTTCCCTGTGGGATGAAGCCTACACCTAGCCTGCATGTTATTTCAAGTTAAAAAAATGGCCGGCCGGTGTGTGAACACCGACCGGCCCGATATGGATTCCCGTGGATTAGCCGATTGTGTCCTTCACAATCCTGATTAGCTCTTCTGCATCGAAGGGCTTGGTCAGAGTAGCTACAGCTTTGGGAATTGCGTACTTATTAGCGTTCAGACCGCTGATAACGATAACCGGAGTTCTTTTGAACTCATCGTTCTGGGAAAGCTTGCGGTAGAAACGGGGACCCCACTCACCGGGCATTTCCAGATCAAGAGTGATAAGGTCAGGTTTCTCAGTTTCCACAGCTTCCATAGCAACGGAACCGTCTTCGGCCATTGCAGTTTCGTAGCCGTTATCGGTGAACAGTTCGCTCAGGTAAGAACGAATATCCTGATCGTCATCTATAATTAAGATCTTCTTAGACATAATAACTCCTCCTGTTGAATCTTTTCCCTCGTTATTTCCCGGCAGCCTGAAGGTGTTAGGCTGCCGGAATTAGCGATTAATCAGATTCAGTTATACTTACAGCCTAAACTTTATCGGGCTTGCTGACGCTGACCACCGGGCAGTTTGCCCTTAAGATGACCTGCTCAACGGTTGAACCGATACGTGCTCTTTCCGGATCAAGCTCATTGGTGTGATGGGCGAGGCAGATAAGGTCCACGCTCTTTTCACGGGCAAGCTTGACGATCTCGACGTAGGGAGTTCCTTCCCATACTTCGATGTCGTAGTTTTTGAAATCACCCATAAGAGGGACGTAGGTTTCTCTGATACGCTTGCGGGCGATGATCAGGTTTTCCTCGATTTCATTCTGGTCCAGAACCTTGCCGCTGATATCCAGGGCATGGAAGATAGTCAGGTCGCAGTCGAGTTCGCGGGCTGTGGACAGAGCGAATTTGAAAGCGCTCTCAGCCTGCTTGGAGAAGTCGGTACCAAAAAGGATGTTGGAGAACCCGCCCCAGTAGGATGCGGATTCACGGTGTACGGAAAGAACCGGGCAGCGAGCGGCTTTTGCTACTTTCTGCATGGTGCTTCCGGGGTAACCCTTGTGGAATGATGCACTTTCGCCGGAGCTTGCAGCCATGACCACGAGGTCGCTGTCAGCTTTACGGGCTTCACGCAGGATTTCACGGGAAGGTACACCGGTTGTCAGAACGATCTTGGCGTTGTCAGCTCCTTCGAACTGTTTGGCAAAGGTGGTTTTGAGTTCTTCTTCAACCCAAGCGAGGTATTCTTCATCAACCTCAACCTCTTCACCGGTTCGAACGTCGTTGACAACGTGGGAAAAAGCCTTGGTAGGCACACCCACAACATGGAAGATCGTTACTTCGGAACCGTAGCGTTTCGCCATGTCGAAGGCTACGCGGGCGGCACCGAAGCTCGCAGGAGAGCCGGTAGTCGCCAAAAGGATTTTCTTAAACATGTGACACCTCGTTCGTTGCGGACAATATCAGATAATCATCGGCCCCGAAGGGCCGATGGCTACTACCATTCGACTCGCATGCCTTCGGGAACGTCCAGCATACCAATGATCAGGGGCTTAAGGAAGGACCAGCGGATACCGATCTCATATTCTTCCTCAAGATCTCGGATTGCGTCCCAGCAGTTATGACAGGGAGCAATAACCAGCTTACAGCCGGTGTCGAGGATCTGATCCATTTTTTTACGCAGGGCTACGTTGCGCTGTTCGCGGTACATGCCGATTCCGTTGAATCCGCCACCGCCACCGCAGCAGTAGTTATGTTCCTTATTAGGTGCCATTTCCACGAAGTATCCGGGCTCTACAATGTAGCTGATAATTTCGCGGGTAACATCTTTAAGACCCTGGTTACGCACGTAGTTACAAGAATCCTGAAGGGTTACAGGTTCTTTAATGCGTTTCGCGGGGTCGATTTTAAGCTTGCCTTCGCGCAGTGCTTCAGCCAGCCATTCAACGTAGTGAATGTAGGGCTTGGGCGGAAGACCGTCTTCACGACCGGCCCAGTAGGGGCCTTCGATAACGGTTGCGCGGTGAGCGTGACCGCACTCGGTACCGGTTACGCGTGCAGGGTTCAAACGTTCAATCGCATCGTAGACGTGGTTGACGTTGTCCTTGCAGCATTCCCAGTCACCGGCAAACATGGACAGGGAAGTCTGTTCCCAGCCTTCAGAAGGCACGGTCCAGTTGGTTCCTGCCACGTGGAAGAGAATCGCAGCTTCAGCGAGATCTTCCGGGTAGTGCTTGGGCTCACGGGCGTTACATGTGTACATGATATCGGCGTCCTGCTTGTCCACAGGGATGGTCAGACCTGGCCATTCTTCCTCGGTCTCTTCAGCCATCCACTCACAGGTTTCAACCCAGTCTTCAGTGGTGACGTCCATCTGTGCGCGGTAAACGCGGTGCATGCCGGAACCGATTTTCAGTTCCCAGGGAACAAAGCCCTGAGAGTAGAGGAGTCCACGCAGGTAGGAGAACATGACACCCATGTCGATGCCGTGGGGGCAGTACATACCGCAGCGGTTGCAGCAGGTGCACTGGGACCAGGCAACTTCCATGCAGTGGCGCATGAAGGCGTTGTCCACCTGTCCTTTTTTCTTGACGATGTGGCCAAGAGTGGACTGGATTTTATAAGAAGGTACCTGTTCGGGTACACAGTCGTTAACCTGATAAAGGAAACAGCTGTCGGCGCAGAGGCCGCAGTGGGCGCAGATTTCAAGCCAGGTTTTGGTTCTGGACTTCATGGTCTTCTGGATAGTGGCCCACAATGCATTTGTGTCCACGTCCAGCTGTTCCATCTCAGCGTAGTATTGCTTGCCGCTCTTGTCCGCGAGAGTCAGCTTAAGCTGCTCGTCGGTTTTGATCGGCTGTCTGTTACAAAGCTTACCTTGAGGCATTTTCTTTCTCCTGTTCGGCTGTGATTCTTCCTGTTACCAGGAGAAGGTGGAGCCTTTCATACCGCCGCGTTTAATGCCGTAGTCCATTCCGAGCTGTGCACGGGAACAGAAGAAGAGCACGCAGTGGCTGAGTTTGGTGAAAGGCAGGCACAGCAACCAGATTTCGCCGGTAATAATGTGGGTCAGCAGCCAGAAGTTGTAGTCACCCATGTGGTAACGGGCGATGAGGCCGGTTACGAAAGGAGCTACGGTGATGATCAGCAGCAGGTAATCATATGCTGTGGTCAGGATTCTTACTTCCGGGAGTGCAAAGCGGCGGGCGATGATAGCAACGCAGGCCACGATTACAGTCCATGACAGCAGGTCCGCAAGGAATGCGGGCATCTGCGGCAGGCTGAAGCCCAGGTTTTCTTGCAGCATGATGTTATGAGCTGCGAGGAAAATGGGGGTTAAAAGCAGTCCGATGTGGAATGCAAAGAATATGAAAGTAAAGCCGGGTTTCTTTCTCCATCCACGTGCACCCACGGGATTGAGCCAGCTGATTATCGAATTGAATGCACCTTTAAGTCCATAGGACATGTGGGCTTTGTATGCCACGCGGTCGAGCTGCTGGCTGAGGCCCTTGAAGTAGAGCACGATGCGAACCAGCAGGCCGCCGAAGCTGATCGCGAAGACCAGCCAGAGCAGGGGCCCTGTCAGAAGTTCATACATTATAGTTTCTCCTCGAATCTCGGCTTAATGGTGGTCGCCGTAGTTCTTCTTGTTTTCGTCACGGTAGGCCTTTCCACCCATGAGGAACTGCCAGAACATAGTGACTCCGACCAGTGCTCCACCCATCAGAAGGTACATGATACCTTTGGTGAATGTGTAGTATTCCTGAAGGTTATGTGCTTCCATTTTACTATCTCCTTAAGGTCGGCCTAGTGGTCGCCTTTGTAGTCAGAGTGCTCAAAGAAGATGGGCATTCTGGTGGTGATGAAACGGAAAATCACAACACCGAGAGTTACGATGAATACGGAGATTCCGATTTCAGTCATGCTGGGGAAGTACCTGTCAGCTGCGGGCAGGTGGTAGTTGAACGCAATCATGGAAACGTTGAACCTGTTGAACACGATACCGAGAACGGTAATGATCGCTGCTTTTTTGATCAGGCCAAGGTTTCTGTCACGTACACCCACAGCATAGAGGAAGCAGGGCAGGGCCACGAAGCCGAGCATTTCAGTCAGGAACACAAGTCCGTAACCGGATGCGAGGTAGTGCCAGTTGTTATCGTAAGCTACACCCATGGTTTTGATGAAGAAGTAGCCGAAGAGAACAAGTGACGCAGCCTTACCGAAGCCGAATACGACACTGTCGTGGTGCTTGAGGTATTCTTCGTCCATCATGCGGTGCAGCTTCTTGTGGGACATGGAGCCCTCGAAGATGACCATGGACATACCTGCTGCAATACTTGAAACAAAGAAGTAGAGCGGCATGTAGGGTGAATACCAGAGCGGATGCAGCTTGGACGGTGCGATGGTGTACAGCGCGCCGAGAGAAGACTGGTGCAGGGTGGAGAGCACTACGCCGAAGATAGTCAGCACGAGGGTCAGTTTAACGACCACTTTGCGGATTTTCTTCCAGCCCAGCCATTCAAACATGGCCGGAGTGAACTCGATGAAGAGCACAGTCAGGTAAAGCATAACGCACAGACCAACTTCGAAGAGCAGGGAGGTTGTACCCTGAGATACGAAGATGGGGTAAGGCAGTCTCCACGGACGACCGAGGTCGTACTGCAGAGCGAATACAACCAGAGCGTAGCCGAGGAAGGCTGTCAGGATTGCCGGACGTACAGCGGAGTGAAAGCGCTTGAGTCCGAAGATATAGCAGGCTGCGGAGGTAGTGTATCCGCCTGCTGCAAGGGCAACACCGCAGAGCAGGTCGAATCCGATCCAGATTCCCCACGGGTTGTTGTCATCAAGGTTGGTTACGGGACCGATCCCCTGAGTGAATCTGAGTACGGAGAGTACCAGACCCATTACGAGGATGGCGCCAGCCACCAGATTGAAGGTATTGAAGGCCGATTTAGGGCCGTTGTTCGCGGGAGTGGACATTATGATTCCTCCTTCTCGCTGTTTTCAGCCACTTCTTCCTCTTTGGGAGCAAGGGCTTCTTCCACGGCTTTCTTGACCTCGACTTCGATTTTGCGCTTGTTGGCTACATCAGCCTTTTCAAGTGCATCGGAGAGAGTCTTTTCAGCTTCCGCGCTTGCCTTGGCAAGTGCGTTCTTTACTGCTTCCTCACGCTCTTCGTCAGCGATTTTGCTGTTGCGTTTGCTTACAGCGTAGATACCGCCGAGAAGTACGGGCCAGAGACCTGCAACCATGGGAACTGCTGCCAGTGCTCCGGCAGTGAGTTCGGGTGCGGACTTGGTACCGAGGTCTTCGCGCATGCCGATTTCGTTGAAGGGTACTCCGGAGAGATACATCCAGCTGGTGCCGCCCATTTCATTTTCACCGTAGATGTGGTGAACGTAACGGTCAGGGTTGCGGCGGATGCGCTCGCGAGCGATGGTGATGAGTTCTTCCCTTTCACCGAAAACAAGTGCTTCCTTGGGGCAGTCCTCAACACAGCCGGGCAGTTTGCCTTCAGCCAGACGGGGTGCGCACATGGTGCACTTCATGACTCTGGGAGTCAGGGGCTCATCATATTCGTAAGTCGGGACTTCGAAGGGGCACGCTACCATGCAGTAGCGGCAACCTACACAAACCGACTCATCGTAAACAACTGCGCCGTTGGGCAGTTTCTTGAATGCTTTTACAAAGCATGCGGATGCGCAGGCGGGCTCAAGACAGTGGTTGCACTGGGACTTACGGAACACGGGGTTCTTGGGTCCACCGTACTTGTTGACCACGGTAAAGGTCTTGGCATCGGTTCTGCGTTTGTTATCCAGCACGGACAGGTCGTCGAATTTTTTCTCGGGCTCGGGAAGCTTGTTGACCTTGTTACAGGCCGCTTCACATTTGCGGCAACCGATACAGCGGGTCGCGTCGAAGAGTACACCCTTGCTACCGGGATAACCCTTGAACTCCTTGCCTGCGGCCTCGGCTCCTGCGGGGAGGCTTGCTCCCACGCAGGCTGCGCCAAGCATTCCGAGGAATGTTCTGCGTTGCATTTATCTGTTCTCCTTCAGGCTATCCGTTACTATTTCTTCGCGTGACATGCGGTGCAGTCAGTTGAAGCAGGCTTCTCAATGTTCATAGCGTCATGACAGGTCATGCACTGAACATGGTAAGCAGCCTTGAGGGCCGGACGTCCGTCCTGAACTTTACCGCCGTGACAGCTTGCGCAGCTCGGCGGAGTCGCGCTTGCAGGGCTGTTGTGGTGGCAGCTTCCACACACGGTAAGCGGTGTGCTGTGGAAAGCGTTAGCCATATTATCACCCTTCATCTTGTCGACCATGCTCATGATGATCTTACGGTGGGGCAGCTTGCTGGCTTTGTATTCATTTTCGAGGACGTTGATGGTCACGAATTCGGGAATGTCCTTTTCAGCAACCAGTACCGGGGAGGTAGGACGCTCCACAATCAGCTTGGACGCAATGGCTGCCTTGGCGGAGGCATCCATCTCGACGGGCTCGCTGGAGGTGGAAGCGGGGCCGTTATGACAAACGGCGCAGGTTTCCTTGGACTGGATTACATTCTTAGGCATGAGTTCATGACAACCTGCACAATTCGGGTCTTTCTGCTTAACGGCGTGACAGCCCACACAGGATCTGGTGCTGTCGGCCTTGTGCATGGCCTTGTCAAGAGTAACGAATCCGCCATCCTTGGAACCACGAACGGTGTGACATGAGGAGCATGACTTATTCATGGTTTCGTGGTGGCAGGAGCTACAGGAGTCAGTGTAATCTTCGTGAGCTTTATGATTAAAAGCTACACCAGCCATGGTTGCTTTTACAGCAACGTTGTCCTGTACCGGAGCGGTAAGCAGAACAGCATCAGGCTGGTTTCTGGGCAGGCGAGGAAGCTTGCCGCCCATTTTCTGCAGAACAGCAGCGTTGTCTTCCTTGAGGTCAGCAGCCTGATTCAGGCCGTGACAACCGGCACAGTCGACAGGACCGGTCTTTTCAGCCTTGGCAGCTTTCATTTCAAGGTGACAGGATACACACTGGCCGTGGTAAGCTTCAGAAGTTTTGAGCTTAACATCGCCGGTGGGCTTGGCGGTATGACATACGCCACAATTTTCTTCCTGTCCTTTTACGTATTCAAGCTTCTTATCAAGCTTGTTGTATACGTGGTGACAGGCTCCACAGTTGGTGTCCTGACCTGCATCTTTAGCGATGAGCTTGGAATCCCAGTGGCGGTAGTGGAGAATGTTCTCCATGCCAGCGGGAGCACGCTCTGCTGTGATTTCAGGTTCAGCAACGTGACAGCTGCGACATTCACCAACCTGAGGTCCGGTTTTCTTTCCGGCCTTGGCGTCGGCAGCATGACAGCTGATACAACCGTTGTGGTAAATTTCTTTAAGCTGTTCAGGAGTGCCGTTCTCAAGTCTTTTGAACTTGTAGGATACGGTTTCCTCGTTTTTCTGGTGGCAGGCAGTACAGTCTTTGCCTTGCTCGGCCACCGCCTTAGCGTGTGTTTCATGGAGAAACGCAACGGCAGGCAGTTCCAGTTCTTCCTGAGCGGCAATAGTGTCGATCATGATCAGATCAGGACGCTTGTTGCCGTTTTCCTGGGGGGTTCCGACCATGCTCAGTGCTTCCATATGGAAGCCGAGCACCCCGGCCAGGACGATCAGGATACCGGACAATCGCAATAGTTTCTTTCCGTTTGCCATGATATGGATCCCCTCTCAATGCAATTGGTCCTGGAGCCTCTTACTCCAGACCTTTGTTGCTCCGGCCGGTTTTTTATAACTATTCACAGCTTTTATTCCTCCGTGGAAAGCCGTTTTGCAGAATAATTTGTCTAACCGTTCCGGTGCGCCTCATTTCCCATCCATCGGGTTGGTATTAATACCTCCTCAATAGATAGGTTTTTATACCTGCTCGATAGGTATGTTATTAATCTACCTTCCGTCAAGGGGTGTTTGCAAAAAGTTGGGGTTGGTAATTCTTCACTTTTATGGTCTGAAATTATGAAAATCATTAACTTTTACTGACGCAATAAAATTGTCAAAATGATCGGATTTCTACCTGACCGAAATTTGAAAATCCTTGACACAAAATCAATTTGCCCCGAAAAAGCAGCGGAGAAAAACGGCATAAATGCCGGGGAGCGTTTGAATATAGAATGAAATATTATTTTGAAATACTTAAAAAGTTTAATGATTTTAACGGTAATGCCAGCCGCAGGGAATTTATACATTTTGTCCTCTGTCATTGTGGCGTAATTGCAGTTCTGCTCTTTTTGGGCTTTGCTATTGAGCATCCTTTTGCGCTCAAGGTAGTCAATACTGTGAGTGGGCTTTTTGTGGTCGGAACTTCCCTGTCTTGCGTGTCTCTTTTGGTCCGCAGGATGAACGCTCTGGGCCGTAGTCCAAAACTGCTGCTGTTGGCTTTGATTCCCGTGTTAGGATGGATTTATCTGTTGTTTATCTGCCTGAAAAAGGACTGAGTATGGATTGATGTCTTTCAAGTCTAAGTGCTGGTAAATTTAAAGAAAAAGGTCCTGAAACTTTAAGTTTCAGGACCTTTTTCTTTAGGTTTGTTTCTTTGCCGCAAAGGGTAGGGTGAAAAACAAAATTTTAACCCTCGCTATCTTTTCAGCAAATTTGCATAACATACCCAGAAGCAGAAAAGAATCACATGTCATCACTCCCTTGATGAAAATGCCCCATGGAAAGGGCGGCTACCCTCCTAGCCGTCCTTTTCTCCTTCTGTCAGCATTTGAAATTCATCGCTGCCCAGTGCTTCCTCGGTCAAATCCTTTTTTATGGAGCGTTTGGGCTTTACTCCCAATTCTTTCAGCATTTCAGCCTGTCGTATGAGGTTGCCGGAACCGTTGCAAAGCTTGGTGCGGGCTTTCTCGTATGAATCCTGAGTCTGGCGGATTCGTTCACCGACTTTTTCCAGATCGTCTACGAAATTTCTAAATTTATCGTAAAGAATTGCACCGCGATTGGCGATTTCCTGTGCATTTTGATTCTGCCGTTCTTGCCGCCAAATGTGGGCTACGGTTCTAATTACAAAAAGCAGGGTGCTGGGGCTGACGATAAGCACGTTCTTATTCCAGGCTTCCTGCCACAGGGCAACATCATTGGAAATCGCCAGCGCAAAGGCCGGTTCAATTGGGACGAACATGATCACGAAATCCGGCGATTTGATGCCGTATAAATCCTGATAGTTTTTTGTCGATAATCCCTTAAGGTGGGCTTTGATGGAGTTGATGTGTCCTTTTAAAGCGACCTCGCGCTTTGTTTCGTCTTCAGCCTCAGTATATTTCAGGTAATCGGTCAGCGAGACTTTGGAATCCACTACCAGATGTTTTTCTTCCGGGAGGTGGATAACAACGTCAGGTTGCACTCTGGTTCCGTCCTGACGGGTATGACTGACCTGCACCGTATATTCATGATCTTTGCGCAGCCCTGATGCTTCAAGGACCCGCTCAAGAATAAGCTCTCCCCAATCTCCACGCGTCTTGGATTGCCCTTTTAAAGCCTTGGTCAGGTTGTGGGCATCATCGGATAGCTGACGGTTGAGATTCATCAGCTGCTTAACCTGTGCAGCCAATTCGGATCTGTCCTTGCCCTCCTGAAAATAAGCCTTTTCAACCTGTTCCTGAAATTCATGTATTTTCACGCCCAGAGGAGCAAGTATCTGTTTGATATTGGTGGCGTTTTGGTCAGTGAATTTTTTGGACTTTTCTTCTAGAATTTCTCCGGCTAGACTTTTGAATTTATCGGAGAGTTCTTCCTTGGCTTCTTGAAGTAAAGTCAGTTTTTCCTGTCCTTGTTTTTTCTCATTATCAAGATTGGCTTTGGTCGCTTTGTATTTGCCGTACAGGTTGGAGTAAGCCGTGGTCAGCTTATGTTTTTGCGCTCGTTGCTGTGCCAGTTCTTTTTTAAGTTCCGGTAACTGTGTCGCCTGTTCTTCAAGTCTGGCACCAAGCTGGAGCTGCTCTTGAAGGTGATCCTGGAGTCCTTCAACTTTTTCTTTTTCTTCCGCCAGTCGTCTTTTGCCGATAACGGCGGAGATAATCATCCCAAGCACAAGTCCGGCAAAAAAAATGCCCAGTAAAACATATTCATTTCCAATCATTTCAAAGGATGGCAGGGAGAACACTGGAACCTCACATTTCAGAATTAGTAGTCGAGTTTAAATCCGTGTGCTCGATAGCATATGTCTTTTCATTAATATAGTGTGCGGGGAGGGGGTGATTCAGTCTGTCAAAATTCAAAAGCCCCGAGAACGTGTTGTTCCGGGGCTTTTGAGTATTAGTCTTTTACCAGCTGACCTGATAAAAATTCATCAGGCCTCCTACAACCAGATAGATACCGATCGCAACTGCGCTGAGTCCGATCACATATGATAGGGCTCTTCGGGTTACGGGAACGTCTTCGGAGGTCATCCCTTCAAGCTTCCCGCTAACCACTAAGCGAGATATCCAAGCGGGGCGTTCCTCTATTGTTAATTTGAGATTTGCATCACCAGCAAACATTGACTGGTCCATAGGGAAATTGTGCCGTCGCAAATGGGCAACCGCAAAATGGATGATGAATACATGCAGCATGGCAAGTCCTGCCTCGATACGATGTATCCATAAGGCTACATTGAGAGTCCAGCCCTCGAATAACGCCGTGGTTTCAAGGGGTGAATAAAGCATAAGGCCGGTTATTCCGAGTATTGTCATGCCCCAAAACACTGCCCAGTAGTCAAATTTCTCCCAATATCCCCAGCGTTCAAAACTAGGGGCTTTACCGCCGAACATCCAGCGCAAATGACTGAAGAACTGTTTCAAATCCCTGCCTTGCATCCAGAGGGTATCTCCGGCATGCAGCTTCTTAGTAAAGGAGATAAACAGTACATATGCAATATGGCACACAAAAAGGAAAAGCATGAATAGTCCTATGTATTTGTGTATCACAAGGCATCCTTCATAGCCTCCCAATGGTTGCGCAAGCATTTTTCCCCATGCTGTTTCAATGTACATTCTGGCTGTGCCGGTGACGGCCTGCACCAGAAAGGAACACATCAGCAGGATGTGGAACAGCTTTTGTGTCGGGGTGAATCTTACAATCCTCATTTGTCACCCCCTTTGCGTTTACGGGTGAATAGTTCGCGTAGCATCCAAAGTCCGGTATGGGGCAGGAATATTGCGAACGTTCCGACAGCAATTGCCAGCATGATCCATACAGCCCAGAATAGAGCGGGGAAACTTTCAGCGGTTCCGGCCATAATCGGTGATGGTTCGTGCACAACGAACATTGCAAAAGAAGCGCTTGCTCCCTCGTGACACTTGGCGCAGACATAGGCATGCCTGCGGATGGGGTTCAGAGGTGAGTAATAATAATTTACCCCCGCAATGGGATCGCTGCCGTGACATTGACGGCAACTGATATTGTTTCGGGTGGTATGGCGATTATTACGCGCTTCGACCTTATGACAATTTTCGCATGACTGGTGTGCATAGTTCTTTACCAAAGCATGCGCGTCTGCCTGATAGGATGCATCAGAGCCGCGGCCCCCTGTGCTGATCACCCCGGAAGGTGAGTTCCATTGCCTGAAAGGGCTGCCTCGTCCGGGTTTGACTTCGTATTGCTGATAATAGCCCGTACTTGCTTCCCGAAGCTTGTATCGGTCAGCTCCTGCAAGTTCTTCCTGCGCTGCACACGGCTGCGAAA
Source organism: Maridesulfovibrio salexigens DSM 2638 (assembly GCF_000023445.1). GTDB lineage: Bacteria > Desulfobacterota > Desulfovibrionia > Desulfovibrionales > Desulfovibrionaceae > Maridesulfovibrio > Maridesulfovibrio salexigens. The sequence goes on from NC_012881.1 coordinate 1,516,068, forward strand.
GGGATAAACCCGCAATAATCAGGGCCATATAGAGTGCAAATCTTTGCATGAGTGCCCCCTATTTATATACATTCACCGGCTGCATTACCTTGCCCTGCGGTGCAGGCATGGAGGCTAGCTCTTCAAATCTTTTCTGCAACTCGACCAGATTATCATCCTTATGGCGGTGACATGTCTGACAGGAGTTGGGATTTTCAGGATTATTGATTGTTTCAGAAGGCAGCAATGTCTTAAAGACATGACTGTGAATATCAGCTGATTCCGCACTCTTGGCGATGCGTGGCATATGACAACCTACACAATTCGCAAAGGAATGAATGGAATGAGCCATATTACTGTTTTGTTGCTTATGGCAGGTCAGGCATGATGCAGACCCGGCGGCCTTGGTCTGAAAGCGTGTTGCGGGCATCCCCAGTTCATGCACAGAGTGACAGGATGTACAAGTTACACCTTCTCTGCGGTGTTCAGACTTGAGCCAGTCAATATACTGTTGATGGTGGGCCTTTGAAAATTCATTAGGGTAGACATGTTTCTTATCGCCGCTTGCGTAAGAGGTTGAGACATAAAAAGGTTCAAGAGCTTTGCCGGGAGTATATCCGACTGCCCAGCTAGCACCTTTTTGCATTGTTGATTTTCCTCTGTTGTGACAGCTTCCACAAATTTGTACAGCTGTTCCGCGGGGCAATTTGGCTGGGTTGATGATGGTTTCACGTTTTTCAAAGAGAGCTGTTTTAGGCAATGCGGCATGCCAGGAGCCAGCACCATGACAGGCTTCACAGCCTACTCCGGGCTCAGAGAATGTTCCTTTGGAAGGATCATTTTTATCAAGTTTTACGCCGGTGGTGTGGCAGCCACCACACTTGAGCAGCCAAGGGCGTTTGTCCCAATCATTGTCGTGATAATTTACCCAGCGTCCCGTTTCAGTATTAAACTGGATTGGCGAGATATAAAGTACGCCATCTTTTTCAACAATGTAACGCTGCTTCCACTCGTTGCCGAGTGTATATTTAATTTCATCTTTCTTCGGGAAATATATTTTGTCCAAGGGCATTTTAAGCTTACCCTTTTCTTCAAGTTTTTTAAAATCAGCCATAATGACTTTATGGTTGATATCTACAATGAAGGCATCCTTGTTTTTGGTTACATCTTGAGCCATCCGGCTGTGGTTGGTTATTTTCCATGAATCATAATGTTCAAGATGACAGGTTTTACAGTTTTCCGAACCTACAAAAGCTTTAGGTTGAGAGGTGATTTTAGCAACATTGACCGATTCACCTGAAGAACATCCGCTCGCGAGCAGAGCTAGCAGGGCAACGCAAACATGAATGAAACACGTTTTTCGCATACTCATCTCCTTGGTTGAAATAAATTAAAGATTTATCTTTTCAATCCAACGTTTTAACTGAGTAAAGAGTGCTATAATGGTTTTTTTAAAAAAATTTTAATGGTGATACATTAACACAAATGCAGAAATAAACACAGCTATACATAAATAAAGTGTAAAATATTGGGATAGAGCTGGAGAAGGGAAAAAAGAAGAAGGGCTAGCGTGGAGACGCCAGCCCTTCTTTGTTGTCGAGTGTTTTTTTATATTTAGAATGAGCAATAAGAAAATGGTTAACCCGTTTTTGAAATCCATTTCTTCCAGAACTTACACCATTAACTCCTCCTTATTTTCTACAGCATATCTTCCCAGAGCGGGGATGAAAATATTCCATCTTCTGCTGCATTTTCATATTGGAGATATAGTTTCCAAGGCATTGATAAAGTAAGGGTGTCTTGAGGAAGCGTCTTGCGGACATGTTTGCGGGCAGCAAGATCGGTAAGTCCGAGGACCGGACGTGGCTGGGGGGATTCCGCCTGCTGAAAAACGTATGCTCCTATCATCTGGCAGGCTGCTCCCTGCGGAGCCATAATATCCATCAGTCCATCGTGGATTGACCCGGCAAGAGTAATGAGGGCTGAGAGTTGGAGCGGATTTACAACAAAAATTATTGATTCAGGTGTTTCTTCTTCACTAACTTGGGAAAGAGGTTTTAATATTCGGTATTTCTCTTTGAAATTGTACAAGGGAAGTTCTTCAGTCATCCAGCGATGGGCTTTTTCCGGTGTAGCGTGGAATTTTTCGCCTACTGTAAGTTTATTAACCATATGCTTGGGAGCGTTGTCGATCATTTGCTGATATGCTTCCGGGTTTTTGGCGGAGTAGATGCCTTTAGAGAAAAAGGCTTCGAATGTATCAAGGCCGCCCATTGCTGATGGGTAAACAGAGCCGAAACCCAGTCCGGCTGAAGCACCGGGGCAACCGTATGTGTTACGATCAAACACTGCTGTTTTACCATGCGCGCTGACTTGTGCGAACATAGTCATAATACAGACATATTTCCCCATTTTGGGTTGCAGGTTTTCGTCTGGGCGGACGTCTGAACGGAGCAGTGCAACAGGGTGGAGTTTCGGCTTCAAGTGAGCCTCAATAATACTTTTCATGTCCTTCTCCTATTTGATGGTGGGTGTTGGTTTTTTGAGTATATTTTAAGCGGGCTGGTGGGGTTTTAAGACCTGTATTTCCGGTCATCGTGACGCGAGTGTCTATCCTCGCGTTCATGTCCAAGGTGGCAGGATTTACATGTTTTGGGGGCAATGTCGTCTTTAACGGTTTGGTGGCAACCTACGCAGGATTGTTTTGAAGTTTTGCTGTGCCATGCCTGGTAGTATCCTTCCGGATCATTAATGGCTTGTTCGCTTGTATCGTTATGACAGGTGCGACAAGCTTGTATCTCTTCTTTGTTCTGATCGGTATGATGGCAAGTAAAACAGTCGATTCCCTCTTCTGCATGTTCCTGATGCGAGAAGGAGACTCCATCGTGAAAGTTTGTCGAGTTGTAAGGTGTGATGAAGTCTTTTGAAGAGTCATCATTGGGGGAGCTCATCACATGCCCAATCCAGAGACTCAATGCTGCTAACGAAACAATGATTATGATACTTTTCTTCTTCATGAGGTACTGCCATGGTTTGTGCATTTATGGGGGAATGCCGTTATCTCTTTAGCTACAGAAAGTGCAAATTCATACCAGAACGAATTATCTGGTTGGTTCTGATCTTGGGCGAGATAGCTTTCGTGTGGATTGCGTGAAAATTACATGGCTGTAATGATGAAAAAGGTATTAAACGAAAAAAGGGTTAGCTCCCAACAGGAGCTAACCCTTTTCAATACTTGAAAACTTCAATCAACTAGACAAATTTATCCCTTATGGACATCTACTCCATACTTGGACATGCGCTTACCGGAATCGGTGTAGTGCTTGCGGATAGTCTTTTCGAGTCTGGAAGGACGACCTGATTTGAGGGCTTCCAGAATAACCAGGTGGCGCTCGTAGACTTGTTGAGGGGTGTAGAGGTTTATCCAGCGCTTGTAGAGCAGGAACTTGGAGATTCCCTGACAGGAGCGTCGGCAGAGCTCTATAAGAAGTTCATTATCTATGCGGGAAAAGAGAATGTTGTGGAATGTGGTATCCAGCTTGGTCAGTGATTCATGATCCTTGCCGGATTCTGCAACCTCACGCATCTGTTCCACGATCTGTTCGAGATTGGAAATATCTTCATCAGTGTAGAGGGGCAGGGCCTGTGTTACCGCGGCGGCTTCAAGTACTCCCCCTGTGAAATAGCTGTCCATGATCTGCTTGGCAGTGAGTGCGGATACGTGTTTGCCTTTTTGCGGCTCGGACTTGATGAGTCCTTCACGGGCGAGAATCTGCAATGCTTCGCGGATGGGAGCGCGGCTGATTCCCAGTTTTTCAGCCAACAGCACTTCTTTGACCTGATCTCCGGGGGATAATTCCCCTTCGAGGATGGATTGCTTAATGTATTCAGCGACTTGTTCGCTATAAGTTAGCTTTTTGATGCCGTCCATGGAATCTCCAGTACTGAAAGGGTCGCGCGTGTCTGCAAGTATTCTATCAAAAATTTGTGTCATTTAGATATCGTGAAGTTTATGGGTTGTCGAGTCTTACCAGCACGAATGCTTTCGGAAACATATTTCCAAGCACGCTTAAATCTCTGGAGAAAAAATAATACAATCCCGAATGTTAGTTGTTTGCAAACAGGAACAGGCCAACCAAACGGAAGGCCTGCCTGTAGGGGCTGCACAATCTATTAAAACAAAAATTCGTGTTCAGCTTCGTTGAATGAAAAGCGTTCTTCCAATTGCGTCTGCGCTTTTTCGGCATTTGCCGCCAGCCTAGGCAGGGCATTTATGATGACATCCATGTATTTGGCAGAGTCTACAGTTGTGAATGCCGGAATTTTCCATTCTTTGATGTAATCTTCCGATACTACCATAGAAAGAACTGCGCTGGTTCCGGGCATTATGCCCCCACCACCTACCTGATCATGCATGTGTGCACTCATGAAGGTTACACCGCCCGCATCTTGGCTTACTAGCAATGCCAACTCGCTGATGAGTTTTACTTTTTCTGCGGATGTTTCCGCCGAAGTAAAGTTGTTGCCGATCTCAGTGATGCGTCTGCCAAGGGCTTGCACTGCGCCTTTTAGTTCCCCTGTATGACGGGGGTAGGCGGTGTCTGAACTGAGATGTGGCAGTCCAGCTGCTTCAATACCGGAAAGCAGAGCTTCATAAACGTATTGGTTGTCTGACTCAGCGTTGATTCGCACCCACATACGGTCATGATCAACCCCTTCACATATGGAAGGAACGTAGGCTTTACTCTCAAGGATGATGGTTGGCAAGCGGTCAAGGTCGAGGTCTTTCATTGCGCGGCCTTTATCGCCGAGAGCTATGTTGCCTTCAAGGTCTTCATCCGGACCGAGGCCACCTTCATTGGCATTCACAAGCGCCAGTATGGAAACCGGGGTTTCGTTAATCAGCAGGCGGGTACCGATGCAGCCGCCAATTTTATTGGGCATGTCTTCATTGCCGCGAATAAAGCTGCCGGGAAATTTTTTTTCAAAGGTGTCCATGACTGCAAGGCAGCAGGCGGACTGAAAGGCTACCGGACCTTCGAGTACTCCCTGTCCATAGATGCGGCCGAATACCTGAAATGCGCATGACTGACTATATGTTGCATCCAAGTTTTTTGCAGCTGCCAAAAGCTTTGCTTCATGGGGAGTGAATCCCCGACGGGCGGTTGCTTTGCCTGTGCCGCCGTCTTTGGTGGTTACGGTCACTTCACCGGAAAATATATTTACATTGACTTCGGCAATGGTGGTATCAGCGGGGTAGGCTTTCTTGATGATTTCAATTGCTGTGGCGAACCCGGCGGAATCATCTTGTACAAAACCGCAATGGCTGTGCACATGACCGACTCCGGCATGGCCGGAAATGCCGAGGATGCTTTTTCCTTCAGGATTGGGAGTAATCTGCATGCGTTTTGCTCCGAAAAAGGTTGCCCGCCGCCTGGAGGGTGACGGCGGGCAAAGTATTATTACAGCCCGGGCAGCCAGAGTGCCATGGGCGGGAAGAAGACAATGGCGAGGAGTGCCAGAATCATCGTGAACAGGAAGGGCATAACAGCGGCACTGAGTTTTTCAATGCTGATGTTACCGATGCTGCAACCTACGAAGAGGTTTACACCAACTGGAGGAGTCAGGAAGCCCATGGAAGCACAGACGATCATGACAATACCGAAGTGAATCGGGTTCATGCCCAGAACCTTAACCACAGGCAGGAGCAGCGGGGTCAGGATGAGGATGTTTGCCAGTGCGTCCATGAAGGTACCCATGATCAGCAGGAAAACCAGAATGATCGGGATAAGAACGTACTTGTTGTCAGAAACTCCAACGAGGAATTTTACGAGCATATCGGGTACATTGTAGAAGAGCAGGATCTGACCGAGCGCTGTCGCTGTGGCAACCACTAAGAAGATGGATGCAGTGGTCAGCGCTGTACCTTTGAAGATCTCGGTTACCTTTTTCCAGCTCAGAGTGCGCAGTACGAGACCTTCGGCAACAAAGGCGTAGAGTACAGCGATAACACCAGCTTCGGTGGGGGTGGTCAGTCCACCGTAGATACCGCCGAGAACGATGAGTGGTACCATGAGTGCTACAATGGAATCCTTGAGTGCAGTCATGATTTCCTTGAAGGTGGCGCGCTCACCGGAGCCGGTGTAGCCGTGTTTCTTGGAAAGGATGTAGCTGCAGATCATGAGGCAGATACCAACGAAAATACCGGGAATGACACCTGCGATGAACAGGTCACCGACAGAAACACCGGCTGTGGTACCGTAAATGATCAGCGGTACACTGGGTGGAATCATAACGCCCAGACAACCCGCTGCGGTGTTGACGGCAGTAGAGAAGGAGGTGCTATAGCCTTCTTTTTTCATGGAGGGGACCATGATTCCGCCAACAGCCGCAACGGTTGCAGGTGCTGAACCGGACAATGCTCCGTAGAACATGCTGGTTAGGATGGAAATGTGAGCCATTCCGCCGGTAATATGACCGACAAGGCTTTTAGAAACGGTCAGCAGGCGTTGGGCCATACTACCCTTCTGCATGATCTCACCCGCCATAATAAAGAACGGGACAGCCATGAGCGGGAATACATCAAGAGATGTGACCATTTTTTGAATCAGGAATTCGTAGGGCAGCATGTCGCCTGCCCAGATACCCACGATAACGCTCATTCCGATGGCGACACCAATAGGTACGCTCAGGAACAGGAACGATGCGAGTGCAAGAAATGTAAGGACTATTGCGGTATCCATTTATATAAACCTTCTATTTTTCCACCGGGGAGGCGAATTTAATATCACCCCGGATAATGGAGAGCACACGCTGTGCGGTGCGGATGGCCATGAGGCCCATGCCGACGGGAACACTGAGGAATACCCAGTACATCTGGATTTCAAGGGCCGGGGTCTTCTGCCCGGTGCCAGCGAGAAAATCAGCCATCTGGAAACCCCAGACAGAGGTGCATACACAGAATCCGATGGTGCAGATGTAGGCCGCCAGAGTTACATATTTGGCTATGTTCGGGCCGAAGCTGCGGAGAATGGTTACTTCCAGGTGGCGGTCTTTTTGAGTCGCATAGCTGCAACCGACATAGACGGACCAGATGAAGAGGTAGCGGGCCAGTTCTTCAGACCAGTCCAGCGAACTTTGCAGGACGTAGCGCATGAAGACCTGAACTGCGATGATCAGGGCCATGCCTGCGAGACAGGTAGATGATACGACCCCTTCGACTTTATCGAATAAATTTTTACTCATGGCGCTCACGCTTTTTTGAACAGCGGCCACCGGGAAGTTTGTTCCAGTGGCCGCTGTATGTTTTATTTACCAGCTGCAATAGTAGCTTTAGCTCTTTCAATCAGGTCTTTACCGATACGTTTTTCAAACTGGTTGTATACGCCTTTGGTGGCTTCTGCCCAGCGAGCACGTTCTTCAGGAGTGAGAGTGTAAACGGTCACACCTTTGTCGGCCAGTTTAGCCATGATTTCTTTTTCACCGTCACGGATGAGCTTGCGTTCGTACAGTTTTGCTTCTTCGAAAGCTTCGAGGATGGTAACTTTGTCTGCATCATCGAGGGAATCGAGGAAACGTTTGGACATCATTACGAGGTGGGGGGAGTAAAGGGAGTTAACAATAGTAAGGTTGTTGTTAACTTCGGGGAAGTTGTTGTGCCATGCAAGGTTGAGGTCGATATCGATGCCGTCAACAGTCTTTTGCTGCAGGGCGGTGTATACTTCACCCCAGGAAATAGGAGTGGGGTTGATGCCGAGACCTTTCAGGGTGGCGATGTGCGCTTTAGAAGGAGTAGAGCGGATTTTGAGGCCCTTAGCATCTTCGAGAGTTTTTACGGTGCGCTGGTTGTTCCAAAGGTTACGGAAACCGATTTCAATGTAACCGAGGCCGATGATACCGGTTTTTTCCAGTGCTTTTGCAGCGGTCATGCCGATAGGACCATCGGTGATCAGGTCCGCAGACTCGTAAGTGGGGAACAGAAAAGGCAGGTCGAAGATCAGGAAATCATCGGAGAAAGGAGCAAGGTTCGGAGTGGAAGCGGAACCCATCTGCAACATGTTGAACTGCAGGCCCTGTACAACTGCGTCGAAGTTACCGAATTTGGAGCTGTCGTAGATGTCGACGCGGAACTTACCGTCGGTGCGGGTTTCAACGAGTTCTTTGAATTTTTCAAAAGCCTGACCCATGGGGTGCTGGGGGACGTTGGGGTGGGCCAGTTTAATTACAGTGGGACCTGCAAACGCGGCGGTGGACAGAACCAGAACAGCCACGAGAGCGATCAGCATTGCGGAAATACGAGACATTGATTTCTCCTCTTTTACGGAAGCGATTCAACAAGAGTCGTGCCGCTTCTCATTTCAGAACCTTATACCTAATAACCTTAAGCCATTATCTAAAGGCCCGCACTGAAAAAAGCGCGGGCCTTGTTTATTAATTAGTCGCGGAAGGTGTCCAGATATGCATAGAGAGCCGGGGAGCCGCCGGTATGCAGGAAGAGAACGTTGGAACCTTCGGGGAAGTGTCCTTTGCGGACGAGGTCTACGAGACCTGCCATTGCTTTACCGGAGTATACGGGGTCAAGCAGGATACCTTCGGTGGAAGCAAGCAGTTTAACTGCTTCAACCATAGAATCGGTGGGCAGGGAGTAGCCGGGGCCGACGTAAGAGTCGAAACACTCAACTGCTTCAGAGGGGATACCGCCTTTAACGCCAACGCGCTCAGCAGTTTCTACTGCCAGTTTGTGAACGATGCCTTCCTGTACGTCTTTGGGACGGCTTACGTTAACACCGGATACGGGGATGTTGGCGTTGCAGCCGTGCATACCTACAACAACACCTGCGTGGGTGCCTGCGGAACCGGAAGGAACAACCATGTGGTCAATTTTAAGACCCATTTCGAAGAGCTGCTGCAGGGTTTCTTCTGCGCATGCTACGTAACCGGTTGCACCGATGGTGTTGGATGCGCCGCCGGGGATGATGTAAGGTTTTTTACCTTCAGCTTCCAGTTTTGCTGCCAGTTTTTCCATTTCGCCCATCATGTCAGAACCGCCGGGAACTACATCGATGGATTTAACGCCCATGAGCTGGAACAGGAAGTTGTTACCGGAAGCTTCAGGCTTGTAGCTGCCCTTTACGCGCTCTTCGAGAACGAGGTGGCAGTCCATACCTTCTTTAACTGCCCAGGAGAGGGTCAGACGTGCATGGTTGGACTGAACAGCACCGCAGGTGATGATGGTGTCAGCACCTTTTTCGATTGCGTCAGCGATGCAGAAGTCGAGCTTGCGGGTTTTGTTACCGCCAGCACAACCGGGGAGCAGGTCGTCGCGCTTGATAAAGATGTTTACTTTGCCGCCGAGCGCTTCGGAGAAAGCCGGAGCTGCTTCGATGGGTGTGGGGTTTTTAACATAGCCGCGACGGGGAAATTTAGCGAGGTTCATAGTTTTTTTCCTCTATTTAATTATTTAAGGTTGATAATTGCTTCAACTTCGATGTCCGAGCCGAGGGGCAGTGCTGCCACCTGAAAGGCGCTGCGGGCAGGGAAGGGCTTGTTAAAATATTCACCATACACGCCGTTCACTGCCTGAAAGTCAGCGATGTCAGCGAGGTAAACGGTGGTTTTGACAGCATTGTCCAGAGAGGTGCCTGCCTCTTCTGCAATCGCGCTCAGGTTTTTAAATACCTGGTGGGCACGGTCTTCGATGCTGCCTTCGACCATTTTTCCGGTTGCCGGATCAATGGGCAGTGCACCGGAAGTAAAGAGAAAGTCGCCAGCGGCCACAGCCTGGGAGTAGGGGCCGATTGCGGCAGGAGCATTAGAAGTGTCGATGATGGTTTTGCTCATCTTGAATTTTCTCCATTTGAAATTCAATTGATTTGTTTAAATGACGACTGTCTAATGTCGACATTTTGAAAACGTGAGTATTTTCTATATGTCGACATCTCGGCTGTCAACAGAAATGTGCTGGATTTCACAAGTTAGATGTGTTGGTTTGCAATAAATGTATGAAATATTGATATTTTTATGATTAAAAAAGTTTGAAAAATTGAAATGAGAGTTAGGGAAAAAAGTGTCTATCGGAGGGCTTTTGCGTTGTTCTCTTGGTCTGGATAGTTATATATATTTTAAAGAAAATGACAAAAATACAATTGTTCATGAATGTATTCATGAATGCTAAGTGAAACAAATCCCCATAAAAGCTCAATTTTAGCCTTTATGGGGATTTGTTTTGTTGTGATTGATTTCTTGGGTCTATTTGTGAGCTTCAGCTTCTTCAAGCTGGTCAAGGCTTGTGGCTGCAACTTCGCGGTCCAGTTCGCCTCCGAGGGAAGCGACAACAACACCGGCAGAGTTGTCGCCGAAAATGTTGGTGGTAGTTCTGAACATATCAAGGATTCTGTCGATACCTGCTACGATTGCAATTCCTTCCAGCGGAAGTCCTACAGATTCGAGAACCATGGTCAGCATGATTAATCCGCCGCCGGGAATGCTGGCTGTGCCGATGGAAGCGAGTACGGCAGTGAGGACAATGGTTGCCTGCTGAGTGAGGGTTAACTCAATGCCAAATGCATTTGCAACGAACATCGCTGCCACAGACTGGTACAATGCAGTACCGTCCATGTTGATAGTCAGAGCCATAGGCATGGTGAAGCCGAAGACTTTTTTAGGAACTCCAAGCTGTTTCTGGGCACGCATGGAAAAGGGGAATGCTGCTGCCGCGCTACAGGTGGAAAGACCTACGAGGGCTGGTTCCATTACTTTTTTGAGAAAGTCCATGGGGGAGACGCGAGCGATCAGGGCAATCAAGCCTGTGTATGTGAATAAGATGTGAGCAGCACATGCAAGGAAGGTGGCCGCGATCAGTTTAGCCATGGGCATAAGGATATCAAGACCGAATTTGCCGGTAGTCCATGCAATCAGAGCAAATACGCCATAAGGAGCAAAGCTAATTACAATGTCAGACACTTTGAACATAACTTCGGCAATGCCTTCAAAGAATTTTTTAACAGGCTCTCCAGCTTCGCCGGTCATTGAAAGTCCTGCTCCGAAGAGAAGTGCGAACACGATGATCTGTAACACGCGTCCTTTTGCAAGGGCTTCCATGGGGTTGATCGGAAACATGCTTACGATCATTTCCATCGGTCCTACAGTCTCAGGGCGCTGAATTGCAGCAATTTCTCCGAGGGAAAGTCCTGTGCCGGGCTGCACAAAGTTGGCAACAATAAGCCCGATAACAACTGCTACGGTTGTTGTTCCCATGAAATACGCAACCGTCCTGAATCCCAGTTTTCCTAAATTACGGACGTCTCCGGTACTAACGACTCCGGTAATCAATGTAGAGAGGATCAGGGGGACAACAATAACTCTGAGGCAGCGAATAAAAATGTCGCCTATCGGTTTTAAGTATGCTGCCTTATCACCTAAGACTAATCCTGCAATTATTCCAAGTATGAGTCCTAGTAATATTTTGTGGTAAAGTTTCATTGTCTCCTCCTGAGAGTTTAGGTTTGGCTACATCCTCATGTCCGTCAATTATGATTTTGGCGGAAAAGGATTAAGGTGTTGTTTAATTTTCGGCGTAATAGAAATTTGTAAGACCGAGAATTAAAGGGCTGCCTGTTGTAAAGTTCCGCACTGATTGTGCGGTTTGTGGTGATCGCAATGATCGACCGAAAAATACTCCTTCTCACTTTTGCTCTGTCTTAATGGCGAATGGCGACTGTCAAATGTCGACATTATGGAAATTGATGTTTGCTTTTTATGTTTGGATTTAGGGTTTGTCAATTGAAATGTGAGAATATTCACAATCGAACTAGGGTCTAATTGTTGTTATTCACTGAAATAAAAGGGCTTTATTTTAATCAGTAAAATATACTTTTCTTGTGTGTTGAGTGTCTCTTTTCGTTCTTTGTGAAGGATTTTTTGAATAACGAGAGTGTTGCTTCAGGGTAAAATAATACGACTTTGATGGCGTTGTGCAGGGTAGGAAAAAGTTGGTGGCTGTTAATTCTAATGGGTTACCTTAGAGGCAATAATGAATAAGGTTTAAATATTGTTGAATTTTAAATAATCAGATATGCATACCTTTATTCGGAATTTAACATCAAGGGTAAGTGCGGTATGAAAAGGGTGTTCTGTTTTGGGTTGGCTCTTTATTTTATGAGTATTGTTTCAGCTTTTGCAGGTGATCGGCTGACTGTGCTTACTGAGGATTGGCCTCCTTACAGTTATGAATCAGATGGTAGGGTGGTAGGCCTAAGTGCTGACCTTGTAGTACAGACTCTTGCCAGGGCTGGTTTTGATTATTCTCTGAACATTAAGCCTTGGAAGCGTGCTTATAAAGAAACACTGAGTAATAAAGCTACCATTCTATTTACAACCAGTCGTACGGAACAGCGTGAAAAAATGTTCAAGTGGGTGGGGCCGCTCTTTCCCAGAAAAATAGTTTTATATCGCTTGAAGAGAAACAAACATATCGTGGTTAATTCGTTTGATGATTTACGTAAGTATAAAATTGGAGTTTTGCGCGGCGGTTCAGTTGAAGAAATTTTAAAAGCGCGTGGATTTGAACAGGGCTGCAATTACGATGAGGCTGCAACGAATAAGCAGAATATCCTTAAATTGTTTTTAAATCGTATCGATCTCATTCCCGGATCGGAAGTGACAATGGCACATAGGATGAAGTCAACGTCACATAAGTTTAGTGATTTAGAAATGGCTTTTGTCTTAGTTGATCAGGGTGGTTACTATATCGCGGTCAATAAAGAGACACCCGATGATGTTGTGAGACGAATTCAAGGCGCTTTCGATTCTTTGATAGCTGAAGGTGGGAGGGATAAAATTATCAAAACATATTTGGGAGATTTAAATCATTAGAAATCAATAGGCTTTTTTGTGTGCTTGCTTAAATAGTGTTTGATCATATAAATTAATTATTTATAAAAGTTGAATGGCGTTTGTTCGTCTTCTGATTCAGGTTGAGGAGAGTTGTGTTCTGGTAGGGCATTCCATGCGGAGTGTCCTTTTTTTTGTTGGCAGGCTGACGATTTTTAAGTTTTTGCACAATTATGTAAAATAGCCGCGGAATTATTTTGTCGTTTTACGACTTAAAACGCATAAAATTTAAAAAAATGATAAAATTTTAGAATTAAATTTAACAAATAACGTTTTTGTTGAACGTAACCTCTGGTAAAACTTCTGACTGGACAATTTTATGCATTTGCGGGTGTTAAAATCCTGCGTTTTTTAGAGGGATTTGGTTTTGAGGTTAATAACTTGCCAATATTCTGAGGTGTTATCTTGTTTTAGCAGAATATGGCATGCAAATTGTTTTAGCTTCAGGACCAAATAAAAAACATATGATAAAGGGGTAGTACCAATGTTTGAAGCACCATATTTACTTTTTCTCGGAGATGCTCCGGATGCTCTGGCTGCAAAAATGGCTCAGGGTATTTATGACTGGAGACCTGAAGCTGTTGCCGGACAGTTTCGTATGGAAGAGTGTGGAGCAGATCTTGGAATTAAGGATCTTTCTATTAAAGAAGCAGCTGAAGCCGGAGTTAAGACTCTTGTCATCGGTGTTGTAAACCGTGGCGGTATTATCTCAGAAGGTTGGAAATCCATTCTTGTGGAAGCTCTTGAAGCCGGAATGGACATCGCATCCGGGCTGCATACTCTTCTGCGTGATCAGCCTGAGCTTGTTGAAGCTGCTGAAAAGAATGACTGTTCTTTGCACGATGTTCGTATTCCCACTGTTAAGTATCCCATTGCAAATGGTAAAAACCGCAGCGGCAAGCGTTGTCTTGCTGTCGGTACCGATTGCTCTGTTGGTAAAATGTACACCACACTCGCTATGGATCGCGAAATGAAAAAGCAGGGCCGTAAGTCCACTTTCCGTGCTACCGGTCAGACTGGTATTCTGATCGAAGGTAACGGCGTACCTCTTGATGCGGTTATTGCCGATTTTATGGCCGGTTCTGTGGAATACATCACTCCTGACAATGATGCTGACCATTGGGATTTCATCGAAGGTCAGGGCAGCCTTTTTCATGCATCCTACTCAGGTGTAACTATGGCCCTGATTCATGGCGGTCAGCCTGATGCTCTGATTCTTTGCCACGAACCTACTCGCGAAACCATGCGCGGTCTGCCTGATTACACCCTGCCTTCCCTTGAAGAGCTTCGCGAAATGGTGATGCCTATTGCTAAAGTAGTTAATCCTGATTGCAAGGCAGTGGCCTGCTCTATCAATACTCAGCACATGTCTGAAGATGAGGCTCTTACCTACCTTGCTGAAGTAGAAAAACAGATGGGAATTCCCGCTGTTGATCCTTTCCGTCAGGGTGCAGAACGTCTTATTGAGGCTCTGGGATAATGAAAATCTCGGTAACAAAAGACGTTTTCCCGCTGGCGCAGGTTTTTACTATTGCGCGCGGATCACGCACCGAAGCTGTTGTGCTGCGGGTTGAGATCGAAGAAGACGGTTTTACCGGGCGTGGGGAATGCGTTCCCTACGCCCGCTACAATGAAACCGTTGATTCTGTCACCGCACAGATCGAAGGTTTGAATACTCCTATTACCCGTGAAGAATTGCAGTCTGCACTTCCTGCCGGGGCGGCGCGTAATGCTGTGGATTGCGCTCTTTGGGATCTGGAAGCAAAGAAGGCCGGAGTTCCGGTATGGAAGCTGGCTGGAATCAGCGAATCTACCCCGGAAGTTACAGCTTATACACTTTCCCTCGATACTCCAGAGAAGATGGAAGAACAGGCTGCAAAAAATTCAAACCGTCCTCTGCTTAAAACCAAGCTTGGCGGCGGGATTGAAGATATTGCCCGTATTGAAGCTGTGCGTAGGGGAGCTCCTGATGCCCGCATAATTGTGGATGCAAATGAAGGTTGGACTGCTGACATTTACCGTGAGATGGCTCCTGTGTTGGTTCGTCTCGGTGTGGAAATGGTGGAACAGCCGCTTCCTTCTTCGGATGATGAAGCCCTGCTGGATATTGAAAGAGTTCTGCCTGTCTGTGCTGATGAATCCTGCCATGACCGTGAGTCCCTGCCTGCTTTGAAGGGCAAATATGATATGATTAATATCAAGCTGGACAAGACCGGAGGTTTGACCGAAGCTATCAAACTGCGTGAAGCTGCTTTAGCTGAGGGTTATAAGGTTATGGTCGGATGTATGGTCGGTTCTTCGCTGGCAATGGCACCTGCTGTGCTGGTTGCAAGCGGTGCTGATGTAGTAGATCTTGACGGGCCTTTACTTTTGGCAGAAGACAGGGAATCCCCATTGGAATACGATGACAAATTTGTCTTTCCCCCACAGAGTTCTTTGTGGGGCTAGTAGTTAATCTCTCATATTGGAATAAGTGAAAAAAATGAGTCGTATTGTATACGTAAATGGTGCTTACGTACCTGAAGAAGAGGCAATGGTTTCTGTTTTTGACCGTGGTTTTCTGTTTGCTGACGGTATTTACGAAGTAACTGCTGTTGTGGATGGAAAAATCTGTGAATGGGATGGTCATATCGGTCGTCTGGAGCGTTCTCTCGGCGAAATCGGCATGTCTATGCCCATGAGCGCTGAAGAACTTCTCGAAGTTCACCGCGAAATGGTTAAGCGTAACAATCTCGAAGAAGGTGCTATTTATCTGCAGGTTACCCGCGGGGCTGCTGATCGTGATTTCGTTATGCCCGAAGGTCTTGATCAGACTGTTGTTCTTTTTACTCAAGCTAAGAAACTTACCGGTGCAAAATCCGGTCTGCGTGTGATTTCCGTCCCTGATATCCGTTGGGGCCGTCGCGACATTAAGACCGTTCAGCTTCTGGCTGCTTCTCTGGTTAAGACCGAAGCCAAGAAGAAAGGTAAGGATGATGCATGGATGGTTGAGGATGGCTTCGTAACAGAAGGTTCTTCCAACAATACCTACATTGTTACCAAGGAAGGAAAGATTATTACCCGTAACCTTTCCAACTCCATTCTGCCCGGAATTACCCGTAAATCCGTACTTCGCATTGTTGAAGAACTGGATATGGAAATTGAAGAGCGTCCTTTCACTATTGAGGAAGCCCAGAATGCTGCTGAAGCTTTTATGACCGCTGCTACTTCTTTTGTTACTCCGGTTATTGAAGTTGATGGCGTTGAGCTTAACGGTGGTACCCCCGGTCCGGTAAGCAAGCGTCTTGGTGAAGTTTATATTGAGGAAAGCCGTAAAGCTTCCTGTTAAGAATATTTGCGTAACTTGGGGAAGTTAACGCTCCTGAACAGACAATCGTCTGTGTTTATTGACTGAAAGGCGGTCCGCTTCTTTTGAGGCGGACCGCCTGTTTTTGTTTAAAGTTGCGGTTGGATTTATTGTAATAGTTTTACATGTAATGATGGTAGCTTGTAATATCGGTTAAAGCTATGTTACATTTCAAGTAATGCTTATACGAAATAAATATAATATTTTTTTAGGTTTTAAGTTAAGTCTTAAGCCTTTAGTCTGTTTTCTTTTGTTGTTCTTTTTAGTTTTGTCATATGATTTGGCAATTGCAGCAAATAAGACTGTTGTTGTGGTCAATAGTTATAATCGTGATTTTAAATGGGTAAAAGAGCATAACGGCATTTTAAAAAGAGGTCTTTCAGGTGAGGCCGATGTCTTTTGCCATTATCTTGATTTCAAGAGACTTAGCAAAGAGCAGGCTGAGCGAAATGTTGAGGCTGTTAAAAGTATTCTGGCTGAGCAAAGACCATCGGTCGTTGTTCTTACTGATGATTATGCACTTAAATCTTTAGGTCAATTTCTTGTCGACCGTGACATTCCAGTCGTTTTTTTAGGTATTAACGGTAATGCACGTGGGTACGTGGATAATATCCGTAGAGTCACAGGAGTCTTTGAAAGGCCTCTTGTTAAACGTTCTGTGGCTTATTTAACGGAGATTGTCGGAGCTGGTAAGTATCTTGTCCTTATGGATGACAGTTTGAGTTCAAGGGTTTTTGTGCAGGAGTCCCTTAAGGGGGAGCAGAGTTTTAATGTTTCCGGAGCACATGCGGATATTTTACTTATTCAGGATTTTAGTGATTGGCAGGAAAAGGTCAAAGCAGCTTCTGATACCGGATACTTATGTATAATAATCGGTACTTATCATATTTTTAAAGATAAAAAGGGGAATCATATTCCCAGCACAGAGGTCATAAAGTGGACTTCGGAACATGCCCCTGTCCCTGTTTTTGCTCTTTGGGATTTTTCTGTGGGTCAAGGTATGGCTATTGGGGGGTATGTCCTTTCTGGAATTGCTCAGGGCCGTGAAGCACTGAAAATGGTTAAAAGAATTTTAACAGGCGAAAAGACAGAAAATATTCACCCCGTTATTGGTAAAAGGGGGCAATTGCTCTTTAGCGCTCCTGAAATGAAGCGCTGGAATGTAACTATACCGGATTCGCTGAGCTCGAAGGGATTTCAAATTAAGATAATCCGTTGAGCTCGAGTGGCTAGCTTATCATTCGTGCTGCGGCCTGCGCACATTTCTCTCCATCCATGGCTGCGGATATAATTCCACCTGCATATCCTGCCCCTTCTCCGCACGGGAAGAGTCCTTTGATCTGCACATGCTCCAATGTTTCCCGGTCACGCGGGATGCGTACCGGGGAGCTGGTGCGAGATTCAACTGCCAGTACTTTGGCTTCGTTTGAGTCAAATCCTTTGAATTTTTTACCCAATGCTTTTAATCCGTTGCGCAATGCTTCTGATTGGATAAATGGCAGCAGTTCATGTACCGGAGCTGAATAGGTTCCGGGAATGTATGATGTCTTGGGGATTGATTTTGAGATACGTCCTTCAATGAAATCGTTGACCCGTTGAGCCGGGGCTTGCTGGGTAACTCCATCTCCGGCGGCGAACATGTTTTTCTCCGCAGCCGCCTGATATTTCAAAGCACAGAAAGGATCGCCGGGGTTTTCCAGATCTTCGATTTTAACTTCAGCCACCAAGCCTGCGTTAGCAAAAGGAGCATTGCGCGCGGCAAGGCTCATGCCGTTCAGGACCAGTTCTCCCGGAGCTGTTGATGCCGGGACAATGTAGCCGCCCGGACACATGCAGAATGAGAATACACCGCGCCCCATCGCTTGAGTTGAAATGCGGTAGCTTGCTGCGGGAAGGTTCTCGTGGCGAGGTGACTGATGGTAGAAAATTTTATCAATCAGCGGTTGGGGGTGTTCAATACGTACACCTAATGCAAAAGGTTTTGCTTCAATTCTGATGTCCTGATCGGCAAGGGCGTAAAAAATGTCGCGCGCTGAATGTCCGGTAGCTAAGATTACAGCGTCAGCTTTGATTTCATTACCTCCCGCAATAACTCCGGCCATGCGATCACCGTCAAGAACAAATGAATCCACACGGGTGTTGAAATGTACTTCGCCTCCACAGGAGATGATGTCATCACGCATTTTGCTGACAATACGCGGCAGTACGTTTGAACCGAGATGCGGGTGTGCATCAATACGTATGTCTCCGGGGGCACCGTTTGCAATGAGCAGGTCAAGGATGCGGCCTACGTTGCCTCGTTTGGTTGCTCGGGTGTAGAGCTTGCCATCTGAATAGGTTCCGGCACCACCTTCGCCGAAGCAATAGTTGGAGTCCGGGTTGACCAGTCCTTCAGTGTAGATCTTTTTCAGGTCTTTACGGCGGTCATTCACGGTGCGTCCGCGTTCAATAATGATAGGCTTAATGCCTTGCTCCAGCAGGGTTAGTGCTGCAAAATATCCGGCAGGTCCGGCCCCGGCAATGACGACCTGCTTGCCGTTCAAGGGCAGGGGAGTGAATACAGATTTTTGCGGTTCCACGGTTTCGGGGTCGCCGATAGCAACTTGCAGGATAAAGTGCGGTTTGCGGGAGCGCGCGTCAATTGAGCGGCGCAGAACACGTGTGGAAATATCTTCATTGTCCGGCAGACCGGCGGCCTTAAGAGCTTCTTTGCGGATGGCACCGGGAAGATTGATTTGCTCGGGATTGATTTTGATCTGTACTTTTACCTGTTTCATGGCAGCAGCCCTCTTTAATTATTGAAGTCCGCCTACCTCTACCGACTGATCTGCTAAAGTCAATGTAAATTATGCGGGGCATGGTTTTCAGCTATTTGGCTGATTGTCTTTCGAGAGAACTAAGTTACCACTTTTACATGGAGTTCGGTTGTGAATTGTAATTAAATTGTAAGTAGGCATGTAAATGTCGGTATGAGGAGAAAATAAATGAAAGTAACAGTCGTCAATGGAAGTGCCAGAATAAAAGGTAATTCACATGCTATTGTGAATGCTTTGTGTGAAGGGTTTGCTGAAGATGCGGAAATAAAGTCGTATGAACTGTCTAAAATGACGAACAGCGGTTGCCTTGGTTGCATGTCATGCAAAGGGAAAACTGAGCGTTGTATCATCCAAGATGATCTTACGCCTGTTTATGAAGAGATACACGAAAGCGATGTGCTCGTGTTGGCCAGCCCAGTTTATTTTGGAGATGTTAGCGGGCAGGCTAAAATATTTATTGACCGGCTCTATCATCTATTTGCGCCTGATTTTCATGATGGGTTCGATCCAGAAGGTGGAGTAATTGAAGAGAAGATGCGGAGCTATAGTCGTCTTAAGAGAGGAGTTAAATTTGTGTTTGTCACTTCTCAGGGGGCTGCGATGGAAGATATGTACGCTGATATTCAAGGACGTTACCCATTGTTTTTTAAATATCTTGGATTTGATGAAGTTTACTCAATCCGGGGGCTCGGTGACCCCATTGCTTTCCCCGAAGCCAACCGTATGGAAGATGCTCTGGAGCAGGCCAGAGAGCTTGGTAAACGATTAAGTTTTTAGATTATCGAGGTGTAAGTTGCCTTCAGGCATAGTTGCTGCTTTTGTTAAAAATAGAACAATTGCAGGCAGGTTTTTAAGGAAAATGAAGCCGTCACCACTCTGGTGGCGGCTTTTTGCGTTCAAAAATTGCAGAATTATTATTTTAGGATGTAAAATAAATTGAGATTGTGAAAATAGGCGTAAAGTTTATTTAAATGTGAAAAAAAGAATTAATAAAAAACAGTTGACGAGGTCACTTTTAGGCGTATGTTTTTCTCAACGTCTTTTGAAAAGGAGCTAAGAAATGGCACTTGAATTGTATTTTGCACTTACTTTGTTGTTTTTTGTTTCTGTGAGCGCAGTAGCCGAAGCAGAACAGTATGTTGAGGACAATGTTTTAGTTAAATCAAAAAGAATTAATGGTGTTTTTAAATTGTTAAAGGATAAAATTGCAAAGTTTTATCGTAACGATGATGAATTTTACTGTTTTTTCAAAAAAGATGCATTCGATTTGGATTAGTTGAATTAGAATTGGATTCAACTCGAATACAAAAACCCCGTTCTGGTAACAGAGCGGGGTTTTTGTATTTCTGCTGAAAATTAGTTTGCGGAGCAATGATAAGAGGTGTAATTGTTGTGCTTATTTACTGATAGGATCTCCGTCAGAGAAGGAAATGCTGATGAATAGTCTTCTAAAAATACAGCTTGCGGTTTTTGCCCTTGTCTCAGCTTCTTTTACCAATATCTATCTTCCTCAACCTGTCCTTCCCATTCTGCAATCTGAATTTCAGATCAGTCCTGTGCAGGCTTCATTTGCGGTCTCTTTCGTAATCCTAGGAATAGTGCTCTCCAATCTTTTTTTCGGCTACCTTTCGGATAGGTATCCGGTCAAACCGATAATTTTTGCCGGTGGTGTTTTTGTGGCTGCCGGTGGTCTTATCTGTTCTCTGACCCACGATTACACAGTGCTGGTTGGCGCGAGACTTCTGCAAGGTCTTTTCATCCCTGCTTTGACTACCAGTATAGCTGCTTGGCTGGCTCGAACTCTTCCTGCTAAGCGATTAAGCGTTGTCATGGGCTCGTATGTTTCGGCTACTATTCTAGGCGGATTGGGAGGCAGATTGTTAGGAGGTTGGATTCATCCTCCTCTGCATTGGCGGTATGCATTTGCTACAGCTTCAGTGCTGATTCTGGTCACAACTATTCTGGCTGTATTTATCCTACCTGCAAGCGAAGAGAAAGATATTGCAGATGTTCGTACCAGTAATGGTAAGGAAACATATTTATCATTACTCAAGCGCAAAGAGCTTCTCCTTATATATGCTTGCGGGGCCGGTAGTCTTTTGATTTTTTCCCCGGTTTTCAACTACCTTCCATACAGGCTTTCACATCCACCGTTCGATCTTTCCACTGAGACAATTACCCTGGTTTATCTGGTCTATATTCTCGGTATTTTTTTGGGGCCTCTAGCTGGAAGGCTCAGCGCTCAGTTCGGGGGAGGGGTGATGTTGCTTTCCAGTTCTGTACTTTTGGGTACTTCGCTTTTGTTACTTTTGCTCCCTTCAATAACAGCGGTTGTTTTCGGATTACTGGGAGTTTGCGCAGGCTTTTTTACAATTCATACAGTAGCGGTGGTCCTTTTGAATCGTAAACTGACCTGTAGTCATGGCAAAGCCAATGCTCTGTATGTTTTGTTTTATTATAGTGGAGGCTGGTTAGGGATTACGGGGGCCGGTTTTGCTTATGAATATGCAGACTGGCAAGGTGTGATCACATTTTTAGCTAGTTTTTTGATTATTCCGATTAGCGCAGGGTTGCTTGAGCGAAGGATAGACAATAGATCATAGCGGGTTGATATTTAATATAAAACAGCCCTTTGCGCTGTTAATGAGGCGTGTTTCGTCAGGCGGAAAGGCTTATTTTATATGCGATTGAATTTGCATTCAGTTTGTCTTGTTCAATGAATTTAAGTTGTTATGTTTAAGTAATGAATGTGAATATAAAATGTGAAAAAAAGAATTAAGTGAATCTCATTGACGAGGGGTTTTTTCTGCGTACACTGAAAGTAAGTTCTTAGAAAAAAGAAATCTTAAAAAAGATTTTTGATTGTACTTTTAGTTGTAGGAGCGTTTTTTATGTTTATGTGTTGGTTGTGTGGAATTGCAAGAATTGTTGAAGATGTCTTTTTCGCTAATGCTGAAAAGGCTTGCGTTGTTGTTGAAAGAACCAACCGTGAAAATAAACTAAGAAATCGTTACAACGATAAGTATTAATATTTTTCGATAGTCATTCCTCCTGAGAGATGCAGGCCGTGGTTCGTTGGTGAACCACGGCCTGTCTTTTTTTGTACTAATTAATCACACCCGTGGGTCAACCGAATTACTTCAGCGCGCATACGAGCTTTCGAGTACAAGGCTATTGCGGCTACCGCACGGTCGCATACCGGAAAGACCGGAACCCCGTTTTCAAGCAGCTTGTCTCTTAAAGGATCATATAGCCTGCCGCCATCTACAATTGCGAGTATCGGCTTTTCACTCTTCTTGACGATTTGAATGAGCAGGTTGCCGAGGGAATTCTCGTCTTCCATTGAAAAAGCCGGAATTGTCGGCTCTGCCAAGGTATGCATGGACGGTGAAAGCGGGTCCAGCCCGATTACAATGGAATCAACCGCTGGATCTTTAGCAAGTATTTCAGCCATGCTGGCGTGAATTACATCATTTGATCCTGGGGTGAGGTCCAGAGGGTTCTGGATGGTTACCAGTGCTTTTAGTCTGTTCTTTTCGAGAATCTCATCTATGTTATTGATAGATTCTTCACTGAATCGTGCCAGTTCAATATCATAGTCATCAGACTGAATGGAATCAGCCATTCCTACTGCTTCGAATCCGGCTCCACTGACCGCAGCAAGCCTGTCGCCGCAAATGGTTTTGGTGCTCAGCTTTTCCGCCAGCATGAAAAGGTCCTGAAATTCCTGAAAGGTTCGGGCCACGATTGCTCCGGCTTGGCGTACGCAGCTTTCGCAGACCATGTAATCGCCAGCAAGAGAAGCTGTGTGCCCGCTGGTGGCCGTTTTCCCTTCCGGAGTTCTTCCGGCTTTGTAAAAGACCACTTCCTTACCGTTCATTACTGCCTGCCGTACGGCGGTGCAGAATTCCAATCCGTCAAGATCGTTGAATCCTTCAGCATAGACGGCAATGACGTCCACTTCTTCTGAATCTTTGAAATAATGGATCATGTCGCCAAGGGTCAGGTCAGTCTGGTTGCCCATGGAAATCATGTAAGCCGGATTAAGTTCCGGGCATTGGCTGTAGCGGAAGACCATGAAGGCCCCGCTTTGACTGATCAGTGCTGAACGCTGGTATGGCGCGTTGCGGTCTTTGGGTAGCTTCTCATCTGGAATGAACCATGTATCGTACCCGCCGGGACGAGAAACCACTCCCATGCAGTTTGCGCCGATAAAGACCGGTCCGCCGTCAGCTTCAGCATGTTTTTCATTGATGCTGGCAATGACCTGTTCCGCACGCTCTTTACTATCTTCGGTTTCTCCCATGCCTCCGGGGATGAGCATTACACTCTTGGCGCAGTCCAGTTCAATAACCTTATCTACGAGGTCTGGAACATGCTGGGCGGCAATGGCGACCACCAAAAGATCAAGCTGATGATCCAGTGCATCAAAGCTAGGTACACAGCGCACACCGTCAACTTCGTTACAGCCTTCACGGATAACAACTACGTCTTCCTTTGCGTATCCTTCAGCCAGAACATTATCGAGAATGATCCGTCCGAAGTTCCTGCGGGTGGAGGATACCCCGATTATACCGATTTTTTTAGGATGCAGAAGGTTGTGTATTTTCTCCACAGGACGGGGCAGCGGCATTTGGTCCGGTCTGGAAAAACGACATAAACCGTCCAGAGGAACCATCAGGTATTCGGTAAAAGCAAAGGGGTTAATTTCCAGCTCTTCAATGACGAATTCAGCTTTGGGATTGGAAGGGGAAAAGTATTTACCCATTTCAATAAAGGAATCAAAGCATTCAATAAGCTGTTCATCAGTGACAATCCGTCGCTGTCCGCGAGTGAGACCTGCCAGCTTTTTATATGAGATGGTGTTTTTGAAAAGCTGGAAAAAAGTTTGTCCGTCCACCATTTGTACGGATGCGGCAACAATGGCCTGTCCTTTGCGGAAGCGTTCGGCGTAAAGCTCGGTGTCAGTTCCGCCGAGTCCGGCACTGATGATGGTACCGAACTCTCTGGTCCGGCGCAGGCCTACAATGAGTTCGTTGCCGAAAGAGTCAGAATCCGGGGGCATGAACTGAACCTGTAGAACTCCTCTGAGATCACGGCTGATGGCCTTGATCAGTGCTTCCCCGTGCAGTCCTTTGTATTCTTCAGGTGCATGGTCAGGGTCTCTTTCTATATATGATGCGAAGTTTTCCGGCACTTCATACATCATGCCGCGTACAGCGGAGCGGATCTTTGAGGGTTCTTTTTTTACAATGCGCACTCCTCCAACTTCCGTTTTATGGACGATAGTAGGGGAGACTATTTTCAGTACTGCTTTTTCGCCCGGTATGGAGGTCAGTTCTTCATCGGAAAAACGTGCTCCGCGCGGCAGCAGGTTTGCGGCAGGAGGTGTTTCTGCACCGGAGTTCGCCAGCAGGTTGTATACTTCATATTCAAAAAGATAATCACGTCCTTCATTGTCAGCATTGCCGAACAGGTCGTTGATAGCTTCAAAGCTGATTTCGTTTTCAATAAACATGTGTACTCACTTTGCATGAATTTAAGTTCTGAGCATTGTATGCCATATCTTCTTTAAAGGGTACAAGACGGATTTTGACGTATTTAGGGCATTTTATCAGAAATCAGCGCAGGGCGGACCCGAGTCTTCTGACTCGGGTCCGCCCTGCTGCATATTATGTATTTCGAAGGGGGCGAATGAGGACACTGAATGACCGCATACTTCGTTGAATCGTAGATATC
Organism: Maridesulfovibrio salexigens DSM 2638; assembly: GCF_000023445.1. Lineage (GTDB taxonomy): Bacteria > Desulfobacterota > Desulfovibrionia > Desulfovibrionales > Desulfovibrionaceae > Maridesulfovibrio > Maridesulfovibrio salexigens. The sequence goes on from NC_012881.1 coordinate 1,540,839, forward strand.
GGACTACTTCACAAGCTGAATTCTCTCCGGGAAATTGTTTTTTACCTAAAGTAAGGAGGCAGTAGTAATGACAACGGACTCCGGTTTTCTGGAGGATGAACAGCTTGAAGCTGAAAAGGTTCGTGAGGAACATCTTAGGATCAACGAACAGTTTCTTTCAGATGTTCGGGCCACATTCAATACTTCGCACGGCAAGAGGGTGTTTACCTTTTTGTTGGAGCAGGGCGGGGTGAATGCGCTTTTGTTTTCCAAAGAGAGCGATATTTATCGCAACGTGGCCGTTCATGATTTTGTTGTTGAAAATGTACTTGGCCCGGTGATCAGTGCCGATGAGGAAATTTACCTTTCCATTATCCGCGAACGGGCTGAACAAATGAGAAAAGAAGAGGAGGAACGAAAATGATGGATTTCCCGGTTAGTGATGATCCGCAGCCGGATCATTACTCTCCACAGGCAAAAATGAAAGACGATCTGCCGGAACCCGTACTTGGCGGTGATGCTTTTCTGGAAGATGAGTTTGCCGGAGAGCAGGATGGACCTGCTGTAGAGGAAGCCGAGCAGTTGTTGGATAATCCGGTTCCCAGTGCGCCGGAAGCGTATGAGCTCAATTATGGCATGCCGGACGGGATAGACCCCTATGTGGACCGTCAGTTCCGGCAGTTTGCTCACGAAAACGGGGTTAGCGGAGAAATGGCCCAGAAACTGGTGGATTTTCATAACTCGCTTGAATCGGCTCGTTATCAGGACCACCAGACTCAGGCTGGCGAGTGGGAGAGACAAACCCGTGCGCTTCCCGGCTGGCACGGAAACAATTACCGCAAGAATATGGGTGTAGCCAATAAGGCTTTGCAGGCTTTTGCTTCTCCGGTTCTTGCCAAGATGATCAGGGAATCCGGCTATTCCTGTCACCCTGAGGTTGTTAAAGCTTTTTACAATGTCGGCAGGCGTCTAACTGAAGATTCCTACGTGGATAGCAAAAGTAATACACCCCGTAAGAAGACAATCGGGGAAATTCTTTATCCCAACCAGCCGATTTAAAAAAGTCTTGTGAAAGATGTGGTGTGTTTTGCGATTCTTAAACCCTTTTGCAAAAGGGGTTAAGCCGCCGGAGGCGAAATTTTGTAACTAAATCACTTAGCGCATCAAATCTCTGAACGCTTAAAGCGTCATATAATTAAGAGCTCCCAAGAGGGCCGAATCTCGTGAGGAGAATTAATTATGGCAACTCTTGGTATGAATGCACTTACCCTTTCCGATTGGAGTGGACGTCTTGATCCTAACGGTAAAGTTTCCGAGATCACGGAAGTTCTGGCCCACACCAACGAAATTCTCGATGACGCTGCATGGGTGGAAGGCAACCTGCCCACCGGACACCGTACCACCGTGCGTACCGACCTGCCCACTGTGAGCTGGCGTAAGCTTAACTATGGTATCAAACCCAGTAAGTCCCGCACCAAGCAGATCGATGATACCTGTGGCATGCTTGAATCCTATGCGGAAATGGATAAAGCCCTTTCCGATCTTAACGGCCATTCTTCCAATTTCCGTACTTCTGAAGAGCGTGCTTTTCTTGAAGCCATGAATAAGGAATTTGCCGACACCTTTGTCTACGGTGATACCGCGCTTGAGCCTGAAAAATTCCTCGGCCTCGCACCGCGCTTCAATTCTCTTGAAGACAAGAATGTCATCGACTTCGGTGGAACCGGTAACAATTGCACTTCTATTTGGATTGTATGTTGGTGTTGTCTTTGAATATCCTTTAAGTTCAGCATGTTATTGTTACATAGATTTTTCGCTTGTGTCCGGTATTGGGTCCATTTCGCCATACTGATTCAAATACTCAACTTCTCCATAAGATTCTGATTTTACATTAAAAATCCTAGGACACATTTGCCCTCGTCTGGATCGTATGTTGGTGTTTATCTCTTAAGGGTTGTAAATTCAAAGGTTTATTGATCGCTGGTTGTGTCCTGTTGTGCGTCCAATGTGTCCGGCTCTTAACATCTTGTATTTGTGGATAATTTTAAAGGACACATGATCCTAGGCTGGGTTGTTTGCTGGTGGTTGTTTGTGAAGGTTCATAAATTCAAGTGTTTACTGGGTGGAGCTGTGTCCGGGAGAGCGTCCAATGTGTCCGTTCTACTTGGATGAATGTTTAGGTTTCAGATTATGTTACTAAAATGATGGCTAATAAGCCGAAGAAATGAGTTATTCTTTGTGCCATGTTTTGAACCGGCCCTAATATATCTTGCCCTGATACCGATCTTTCATGAATTGATGGTTTTGATTCGGCAACAGAAAATGCAAAGTTTGCTGACAGGGCTGATACGATCATTTTAAAGTCTAAATTATGATCAACAAATATATTTATAAATAAGAAGATCAAGGCAAAGAATAATACACCTGCTGAAAATGTTAAACTGAACTTACTATGAATCTTTTCTAAGCTATCAACATAGAACTCATTTCTTGTTAATTTAGGGAATTTTATTAAGGCAAACTCTTTTGCTTTCTCCCAAGGCCTAAAGAGTAATATTAAAGTTAAAATTAAGTGTCCAAGCCAGTCTTTCATTTCAATATTTGCGGCATCAATAGTGGATTCGTCTGATTTATTCATAAGGTATTACTCACAAACAACAAAAGGATTCACGTTACCCTGAATCTTTTCAATCCTTTTAGCACGAACACATTCCCATTCAGATGTCGGGTACATCTTGTCCCAAGCATCCATTAACTTTCTTTGAGCTTTGTTCATCTTATATCGTGGGTATGCCCATTCCATGTATTTATATGTTCGGGCTATCCTTCCACGTGAATTAACGGGAGGTTCAGCTTTCCTGTTATCAATCTTCATCGAACATGATCCGAAGTCAGATTCTTCATCCGGTAACAACGTGAAGTTGTAGTTCTGTCTCATGGCGTTGACTGCACCAATAGCTGGGTAAAGATTGTAAAGATCACTTTGCATGTAGCGGTATTCAGTGTTTGTCTTTTCGGCACATTTGCGACCTTTAAAAGATTTTCCCCGTTTATCCACGCATCTGGCATCGCCTTCGCGCCATTCAGTAAAGGTATGCCCGAAGTTTTCGGCAGGAACGACATGTTCCCATTCGATTTTTTTTGCTCGTTTTTGATATGTTGAAGTTGTGAATCCGGCTGGAGGTGTTACCAGTTTTTTACTGTCGAATTTTGCTCCACAATATATTGTTTCTCGATGATCGAAATATACCTGCTGTTCAAGTAGCTTTTTGGACTTGTTGAATGATTGGATCAAGGTGTTGCCACGATGATTGTTTGAAGATCCAGCACAGCAGATGATCGGGATCAAAAGGAATATTAGTAAAGCTGAAATAAATGATTTTATCTTCATATTAATTTTTCACAACCTCCGGCGTGACAGGAGGGAGGCCGCCCGACGTGGCCAATGAATTCAATCGGTTAGTTCTTAATGATTGCTTGGGTCATGTCAGATGATGCTGAAATTTTACATGATGTTCCTGATCATTTGTGTCCGGTTTGTGTCCTGTATTTTGCCTACGTTGAAATTAATTTTGTTGAGGATATCCGGCTACCCGAAAATTAAGAAAATAGTTAAACTTGTTGGGTTGAGTTTGCATCATACATAAGTCCACTATTCATAGATGTAAGTCTACGGTCTCCTAGTGCGGTCAATAGTTCTGATATCTTATTTTCTTCTGGTTCGATCTTGTCTCCAACAAATTTAAAGTTAAATTTTAATTCTTTGTTGTTGGCTTTTAAATTCTTCATAAATTTTTCTTGAGCATAAAAACCTTTAGCTACAACCTCTGACAATCTTTTTAATCGCATACTGTTGTTTCCAACGTATTTTTTGATCTTTTCACTACTTGTGAGAACACCAAGGTCTATAAGCTCAGTGTAGGCTGAATCTGCAACTTCTAGTAAGTTTTCTTTATAGTCAAATATCTGGGAATATGGATTAAAGTTAATTATGTACTCGATATTATCCATAACGATGACATCAAAGTTTTTGGTAACTCTAAATGAATGATCTTCCTCGAGTTGTTTTAAAGAACCTTCATTTATAAACATGCTTGCGTACGATGTATTTTTCGTCGACCATGTCGCACCGATCCATTTAAAGGCATGGATAAACCCTGATTTTATTTTGAATTTAACGCAGTAGTATTTAGTGTTTTGTAGGTCTTTTAAGTCTGAAATAGAGTTTTGTGCTATAGGAATATTTGTACTTTTAATACGCAAGCTTGCTTTTGATGTTGTGGATTGAAACATACATTGCCCATCACCGGGTACGCACTCAACAGAATAATTTAAAGCTTCCCCTAATGATGAAACGCTTTCACTTAAGGCTTGATTAAAAAAATTGGCTGGCGACTGCTTACCTTTTGTTTCCATGACAACAGGCTTTGCCCGATCTTGCCGTCCACCTGAGTATGATATTTTATATCTCCACAGAGAATGAGTGTCAGCATTTTCTACAGCGTCTTTTAGTGTTTCAAGGTGCATTAATTATCCTTTTGGGTTATGAAAAGAATACCGGAAACATTAACCGCATAGGCTTTTTCATTTATCTCGATTTTATGCTTAGATAAAATGTTATCGGTAACGGTTATGCTGTTATCTTCGTAAGTTGCCTGCATGTATTTGTAGCCTAATATGATCATCATAGGGTTGAAAAATATTGCCCCGCTTTTATAGGATATTGCAAACATTGTTGTCAAAAAAATTAACAAGCTGATTATTTCAAGTTTGTTCCCGATGTCTAATGAGAAGAAAGCTGCGATGTAAGGAACTGAGTAGTTGGCGATGTCAGTGGGGAGTGTTTTTGTTTGGTCGATTTTTATCTCTACCCCGGTACATCTTTCTATCTCATTTAAAATCCAGCATAATATTAGCAATGATACCGCTGGTGTGAATATAATGAAGCAAACTAAAAGAGGATTTTTTACAGGTAGCGAGAATTCAAGTAGGTCAAAATTTCCCCAAAAGTTTGAGGATAAAAGTGAATATAGCTCATGCCAGCTTAATAGGCTTTGATACTTAGTAGAGTCAAAATTTTTAACAACCAAGATTAACGCAAGTGGTAAGTATGAACTAATAAAAATAAAGACCGGGGCTAGATTTCTAAGTTTTGCCATGTTCTTCCTTACCTACACCGCAATATACAATCGTTCCTGAAACCCGACAAAAACATTCCTGATCTCGGCGATGCTTCCGAGTACTGTTTTGGCATCTTGGACGGAGTTGTATTTAAGGTTCAGAAGTTCGGGCAACTTATCGTCATCGAGTTCGTTGATTCCTTCGGATACGTACTCTGCCAGCACGAAGGATAGGAACTCCTGTTGGTTGTTGCTGTATTCTTCGAAGATCAGGTCCTTGCGTTTATCTACTCTTTCTTCCCTGCTGATGGGAGCGAGGGCGAAGGCGATGTAGGCCAGAACATCATACAGGTCACTTTTCTCTGCATTGATGATCGTGCTTAAGTCGCGCAATTGTTCCTGCCCGTAGCCCTTTTCTTCAAGACCGGAGAGCAGTTTCTTTCTTGTGTCCGGTTTACCCCAGAGGTTGCGGAGTTCGTCTTCATCTTTGAACAGTTCGGGAAGATCACCATACATCTGCTTGATAAACTCTGCTGCCGACATGGGTTTGCCTTCGGTGGACCAGAAGGTTGTTGCCATCATATGTTGAATCTGGCGTGATTTACCGTCTGCAAGCTTGATTTTAAGCTTCGTTTTCTTTTCGCAAACACATGGATGTTCGCCGCACTTCGGGCATGGTTGAACTTTCTTTTCGCATACACAGGGAAGTTGACCGCAGATGGAGCATGGTTCAGGCGGTTTGATCTCACATGTGCAAGGATTATTACCACATCTACTACATGGTTCAGGTTCTACTGGTTCACCGTCCCATTCGGGATCATTGAAATGTTCATAAGCTTTTACGAAGTCGTAGATGGTGAAATAATCTTTGCCATCGAATAAACGTGTGCCTCGTCCAACGATCTGCTTGAATTCGATCATGGAATTGACCGGACGCAGCAGAACAATGTTACGCACGTTTCTGGCATCCACCCCGGTGGAAAGCTTTTGCGAAGTTGTGAGTATGGTCGGAATGGTCTTTTCGTTATCCTGAAATATTCTGAGCCATTTTTCACCTTCGGCAAGGTCTTGAGCAACTACACGGACGCAATAGTTAGGATCGGAACATGTTTTTTGCTGATTGATGATGTCGCGCAGGATTCCGGCATGGTGCTGGGTGGCACCGAAAACAATGGTCTTCTGGGATTGATCAATATTATCCATGAAGATTTTAACACGATGTTCTTCGCGGGCTTTAATTTCGATAGACCTGTTGAATTCATTCTCGCCGTACCTTTTGCCTTCCTCAACTTCTCCTTGAATGATCTCATCATCGGAAGTGTAGACGTATTCATCAAGGGTAGTTGCTATCTGAACAACTTTGAACGGGGTCAGAAAGCCATCATTGATACCGTCTTTAAGTGAATATGTATAAACTGGATCACCGAAGTAACCGTAGGTGTCGGCATTGTTGGTGCGTCTGGGAGTTGCTGTTAGGCCAAGTTGCACTGCGGGCGCAAAGTATTCGAGGATGCCGCGCCATGTAGATTCATCTTTTGCTCCCCCACGGTGACACTCATCAATAATGATGAAGTCGAAGAAATCAGGTGGATAGTCACCGAAGTTTGGTGCCGAGTTACCTTCTGCATCGATTCCGCTCATGAAGGTCTGGAATATGGTGAAGAAGATATTTCCGTTCTTGGGAACCATGCCCTTTTTACGAATAGCATCGGGGGATATGCGCACCAGTGCGTCTTCGGGGAATGCAGAGAATGAGTTGTAAGCCTGATCCGCCAGAATGTTACGGTCCGCAAGGAAGAGGATACGGGGGCGGCGTGTGATCTCTTCACCTTCACGCCATTCCTTGATGTTCCAGCGGCTGTGAAACAGCTTCCATGACAACTGAAATGCGATGAATGTCTTACCTGTTCCGGTGGCTAGAGTGAGCAGGATACGGTCTTTACCCGCTGCTATTGCTTCAAGTGCCTGATTGATGGCATTGTGCTGGTAATAGCGAGCTTCCCATGTGCCACCCTTGTCTTCGAATGGAACAGATGAGAAACGGTTACGCCACTCGTTTTCTTCGGCAAATGTTTCGTCCCAGAGTTCTTGGGGGGTGGGAAAAGCATCAACATGGGATTCGGCCCCTGTTTCCATGTCGATGCGGTAGACGGTGTGACCGTTGGTGGAATATGCGAATCTGGTCTTGAGCTTATCGGCGTAGCGTTTGGCCTGTTGCACACCTTCGGTATCGGATAAGGATTCACGTTTGGCCTCGATGACAGCAAGTTTCTGACCTTTGTAGACGAGAACGTAATCCGCAATATCCTGCTTTCCACGTCTGCCACCACCTATCAAACGACCATTGGTGATGACTTCACGTTTGACCCGGCTTTCATCAACTTTACCCCATCCACAGGAAGTAAGGGCCGGATCAATAAGTTCCGCACGAGTTTCAGCTTCATTCCGGTTGCTGTTCATATATCCACCTGAGGTTGAAAATCTATATTTGAGTCGTGTGCATCCTTTTAAAACGTAAAGCTGATATTTGCAAAATAAAAATAGAAATTAAGGTTAGAGTTGAAGAACTTAACTGCTCTGTTTCATAGGGGAAGGTTGCCGGAGAGTGGTGAAGTTGATTTGCGTTAAAGCACTATGGGGCCGCAGCTTTGAATTTTCATGAAGTTATCGGCAGGTCGGGTCGATGAATGGTTATTGTTTGATTCTGGTTACTGACCATCCGTATGCTGCCGGGAGAGTTTTGATGTCACAGGCCATTCTTTTGTCACAACATACTGGCTTAAGCACAGATTTCATTCTTTGGTGCAGGTTCGCAATAAGATTACGACCGTTTCCCCGTGGATCATTGCAATGCTGACCAAGGTCAACAAATGAAACGAAACGTTTTTTTACTTCTGGATCAAGCAGCGCACGGTAGAAATGTTTTAGCTCGGTATCGCCACACATTTTTGCGCAGGTAAGCCCCGCCATAGTGTCGATAAATTTTTCAGATAAAACTCGTGGCAGGTCGCTCACAAGTTCTTTCATTTTTTCGGTTGTTGCCGTGTCGTAATCTTTGACTTCGATAATATACAGAATATTTTCGGGCTTGTTCAGAAGTAACAGGTCAACGCAGCGAACAGAATTAATCTTTTTCTGGATGTCTTTTCTGATCTTGCAGTCTTCGTATACCGAGTATTCCCAATCGTCAGGAAAGCTGAATTCAAGAGTTTTATCAACGATTACTTCCTTACTCATCGCCATACTCCAAAGAAAGATACCGATCACTTTGCTCCAGTTCAGCTTCAAGCGACTGAATGTCGTCAATATCTTCAATGGAATCACCCTGACTTACTTTAACACCGTCCGATGTTTCTGAAAGTCCGAAGAAGCGCAGGTCCGTATCTTTCTGTCGGCTGAGGATGTCCAGTTCACGCATGAGGAATAAGCTATGCGTGGCAACAACAACCTGTATGCCGTAGTCGGCAAGGCTGGTCATGGCCTTTGCTACCAGTTTCAGCAGTTGCGGGTTCAGGTTACTTTCCGGTTCATCCCAGAAGAGTGTGCTGCCTTTAACCAGCGAACCGTTGCGCAGCAGGTGGGCCAGCATACCGACCTTGCACAGACCTTCCGCAACCAGCGGGGCTTCCAGTTCACCTATGGATTCTTTTTCAAAGTAGAACTGGCTGTTCTTCTCGATGAATTTACCACCATTGAAGACATCTTTTTCAATAGTCAGGAGGATGTCTGAAATTTCTTCAAGTCTTTTGCCTTTAAGCGGTTTTCTCCCGAGAGCTTTGGCAAGGTCATAGTATGTGTGGTCAAACGATAGTTCCCGATCTTCAATTGCTTGAGCAAGGCCGGGGTAGATTGTGAGAATTTCTTTTGGCGGGATGTATATGGAGGCTTCAACCCGTACAGTCTGGGACGGTTGGTAATGGGATATGGGTGATCCTGTTTCCGAGTCGAATGAAAACTCTGACTTCGCAAAGTCATCTGGAAAATCGAAAAGAGTTCCCTCCAATTTAGTTTCATATATATTGCTGTCGGTGTTCTGTTTTCGTCCTAGATGGCTGAATCCCATAACTTTAAAAGTATTCATAAGTTTTGAAAAGATCCAACCCCAACCTTTTGCTGTATAGCTTTCTCCTTCCAAACCCATCTGGTATTTTTCCTGACAGATTACATACCCAGCCTTCAACAAATGACTCTTACCAACACCATTCCTACCGATGATGAAGTTGATACCTTTGGAGAAGTTCAGTTCAGCTTCCGAGAAAGCGGTGAAGTTGGTAAGCTTTAAATTTTTCAGCATAATATACTCCCGGTCATTCTTGAGGGCATCTTAAAGAAAAACAGTCCGTTTGATAAGGTAAACATCACAACTCCCCAGCAATCGCCTATTAATTCATTCCGATTCAAAAGTGACAACATCTTTTGCAATTAAATCTTCACGCAGCTGTTGTCCAAGTGGTGGCTGCATCTCATTTAAGAAAAGACAAATAAAATCTAACATTGTGTTCCAGTTAGCGAGAATTTGGGCATGAAAAACGACGATATGGCTACCTTCTTCATTATAGGAATGAAGTGCCACAGGAGAAAAGGACATCAGGTTTGATTGCTCTAGCTCAATCGCGTGTATTCTCTTACGATGTTTGCTTAATTCTTTTAGCTTTTTTTGAATATCCTCGTGAAGGTATCGTCTACAATTGTCACGATTTTCCCAGAGGTTTTCCTTTTCTTTTTCAAGTTGTTGATAGGTTTCAAGTTTATTCGGGCTAAGTACATTTTCAGGTATATACAGCGGTATTCTATGTGCCAAGGAATGACGAAAGTTGTTCAAATGCCTGCACCATGAAGACATTCCTTCGGTTGAGAAATATTTTCGAAGTGGTTCAGGAAGAATCTTTTTAATTTTGGAATTTACTTTCTTGCTTAAAAATGAAGCTTGTCTTTTTTCGCTTTCCGAAATTTCGATTCCTGACATCTCTATACTAACACGGGCGAGGTTTTCGAATGCTCCGTACATATGGATGTAAAACGATTGTAGATAGATAGTAATATCAAGAGCTATGTCTGGATCATCCAATTTACGTGTGTCCGGTGGGCATAGTTCGTAAATACGTTCTATACATCGACGCATCATAACTAGTCTTCTCAAAACACCGTGCGTAATATATTCACGAGCATTTTCTTCTGCTTCAAGGTGAACCACAAGATAATCAGCAACAATGGCCCATGATGGCATTACCCCACTAAAACTTTTGTTTAACTTCGCTAGATCCTCATCTGAATAGAATTGGGAATCAGCCATCACAACTCCCCGGCAAACGCCTTTTGCAGGATCGATTGTTTCAGGTCTTGGAGGTTGGTTAGTTTTTGTTGGTATAGCTGTGTCATCTTGAGATAATTCTGTTTGGCCTCAGATACTTTCCCGACTATGTCTTTCTGTTCTTTTAAAGATGGTAACCTAACGGGTAATTTTTTGATAATTCCCATATTCAAACCAGACATGATTGCGCCTTTCGCCTTAGACGTTAGGAAGCTAATGGCTGTAGGGTGATAAAGAAAGTACGCATGAAGATATTCAGGAAGGCAGATGTCATGATCCAAGGTTATACAACATAAATGCTTAGTATTGATTGCTAATGGGATGTCATCAGGAATGACAGCACATCTTCCACAAGTTCCCATAATAGTGATTATGACATCTCCGGGATGTACGGTATACCTTGATAGTTGTTCATATTTTTCATCAGTGATGAAGCGATGTTTACCCCATGAAAATTCATTCTTCACTGCATTATCAATCCCAAGAACTGCGATCCCCTCATCTACAAATTCTTTATGAAGAAGTTGGCTTCCGAAAGGTCCGGTTCTCATTGATCCTTTTTCTTTTACAGCAAGGTCCGCCACCAGCTTTGATTCCCATTGTTGGGCATCAGGGTCAACAAAAATACTGTCCGCGACAAGCCTTTCAAACAACTCCCGAGCATTGGCAAGGTTCTTCTCGGTGTTGGCGATAGCTTTATCAATGGACGCAAAAGCTTTGTCGAGGATGCCGACTATTCGTTTTTGTTCTGAACTATCAGAAGGAATTAATATCGACTCAGAATGAACGTTGTTCCTGTTTAATGTCGGAACTCCTGCGCCACTGGCAAATCGCTTCAGGTCGATATGTTTCAAAAGATAAAAAATAAACCGGGGGTCATTTCCGAAATAATTTTTAACATAGAGAGTTGTATTTAAGGGCCAGAAATCGTCCTCAATATAAAATAATGAACCTATGCTGCCGCTTCGTCCTGTGACAACTCCGGGACCAGCGACTTTTGGTTCATTATGGGAATCAATACAACCACTAGAGCTTATCAGAGGATGTTCTCCTTTTACTCTGAGTCTTTTAGGTAAATCGAACCCTCTTTGAAGAGTGCAGGATTCACCTAGTGTTTTTTTATCCCATCCTTTCGGCAAAACCATCACAACATCCCCCGCACAACACCCAAAACATCAGCAGTTTCCTTATCAAGCTCCACCATCTCGGCAAGTATCTCTTCGGGACTACGCAGGGGGGCTTCTTCGGGTGCATTGGGATTCTTCACGGAAAGGTCGAAACTCTCCTGATCAACATCCTTGAAATCAACTACCCATGACTTTTCCGATTCCTGCTGATCTTTCTGAAGTTCGATGAATTCTTTCAGATCATCGTCATTAAGCGGATTGGTCTTGCCGAGACTTCTGCCGGGATCAAGCTGGTAATACCATGTTTTACGGGTAGCTGCTCCTTTCTCAAAGAACAGCACAACGGTTTTAACTCCCGCACCGAGGAAGGTTCCACCGGGGCAATCGAGGACAGTGTGCAGGTTGCAGCTTTCCAGCAGTTCCTTTCTTAGCGACTTGGAAGCATTGTCGGAGTTGGACAGGAAGGTGTTCTTGATCACAACCGCCGCCCGGCCTCCGGCTTTGAGGTACTTGATGAAATGTTGCAGGAACAGGAAAGCGGTTTCCCCGGTCTTGATGGGGAAGTTCTGCTGTATCTCCTTGCGTTCCTTGCCGCCGAAAGGAGGGTTGGCGAGGATGATGTCGTAGCGGTCCTTTTCCTGAACATCGGCGAGGTTGTCGGCAAGGGTGTTGGTATGCAGGATGTTCGGGGTATCAATGCCATGCAGGATCATATTCATGATGGCGATGACGTAAGCCAGACTTTTCTTTTCCTTGCCGTAGAAGGTGGAAGTTTGTAGCGATCTGAGCTGATCAACGCTGAGTTTGGCTTCCTTGCCGTCACTGCCGTAGCGCAGATGATCGTAGCTTTCACAGAGGAACCCTGCGGAACCGCAAGCACCGTCATAAATAGTTTCACCGATGGTCGGGGAGGCAACCTTGATCATAGCCCGGATAAGAGGTCTGGGGGTGTAGTATTCACCTCCGTTGCGTCCGGCATTGCCCATGTTCTTGATCTTGGTTTCGTACAGATGGGAAAGCTCGTGCTTCTCCTTCTGGGACTTGAACTGCAACTTATCCATGAGTTCAAGAGCGTCACGCAGGGAATAGCCGGACTGAAATTTGTTTTTAATCTCCCCGAATATCTCACCGATCTTGTATTCAATGGTGTCGGCAGATGAGGCACGCTGCTTGAATCCTTTCAGGTAGGGGAAAAGCTCTTCATCAACATAGGTGATAAGGTCGTCACCTGTGAGTGCGCTGTCATGGTCAAAACTACCGTCTGCGTTCTTCGGTGCCGCCCAGCTGGACCAGCGATGTTCTGCATCAATGATGAACTCGTAGTCGTTACCGCGCAGTTCTTCATCCTCAGCCCGGGCTGCTTCAAGATCATCAAGATACTTGAGGAAGAGCATCCACGAGGTCTGTTCGGTGTAGTCCAGTTCGGAGGAGCATCCAGCTTCCTTCCAGAGAACGTCATCTATATTCTTAAAAGTCTGCTCAAACATTGAAAATCCTTTATTTTGATCCTGCTTATAACAGGCAGATGCCAGTGTCCATGTTGCCGGACCGGAAACACCCAAGTTCGGCGCAACTAGCGTGATGATCAGATACAGGATTCATTCATGGTCCGCAACGGCTTGGAGAAGCTACGGTGATGTGGGATGAAGCTGATTTTAAAGTAATATTTTGCTGAAATTATGGGATATTTTGGGGAGTTTGCGGGGTTGGAATCAAATATTAAGCGCGTATTTGGGCCGGAATGGCTGTTTTTACGCGATTTTCTTGGGAAAATGATGGTTGGGCAATGTTTGCTGTCCAATTATGTGGAGAGGGGATTTTTGTTGAGTGGTGATTTTAAAAATATTGCAATTGTTTTATAACGTATTTCAATGGTCAAGTATATGCCAAAAAAAGCTTCAAAAGTCTACTATTTCTTGCGTACATAGAAATATGTTGGCGTTATATACTTGTATTAATGTAAAATAAAAATTTGAGTCAGTTTTTTATGATGTGTGTGGTTGACATGAAGTGTGTAGGTGTTAAATAGATCGAAATCTCAAAAATGAAGGATATTGCTATGGAATATTACATTAGGATTTAAAAACAAAACACTTTAAAAAGGAAATGTATATGTTCAAATTATCAAACAAACCATTAATTAACAATTCAATTGGATTGAAAAGCATTCAAGATGTTCGAAGCAACTTTGATCAATGTTGCATCGGGCATTGCGATCATGACTTAATCTCTGGTGGAGATGCGAGAGCTCCGGGAAAGTTCGTAGAACTTATCCAGACCATTTTGAAAGTTCGCAAGCATTGTCAGGTAAAGCCAAGGTTTGAGGCGTTGCTAAATGTTTGTGCCGGACAGAATGTCGATAATCGTATCAATCACATAACAATATAGGAGATTAAGAATATGACAAATTTCAAGAAAAATGACCAAGTAGAAAACAATGGCAATGCTCAAGTAAACTCTGGAGCTGTTGAACCCCAGTCCGGTGCGCAGGATGGTGGTGGTCAACCTACTTCCGGCTCTGGTACTAATTCCCAGCCAGGTAAGGGCGAAGGTCAGGACAACCCTGAACCAACTGTTAAGTCTCCAACCGAGAAGTTGACTGAATTTTTAAAGGATAAGCATCTCGGCACAGAAATACACGTTTCTGATATTGTTGGAGCTTGTGGGTGCAAGGATGATGAATGTGTTGATGTTATCCGCGATCTTAATATGCAGCTACGCAAGAAGTTCCAGTTTCTTGGCGAAGATGGGAAGCTCCTGATTAAAAGAAGATCATTTTCGGAAAAGGAAGAACCTAAAGCTATTGAGATGTTGAAGTCTCTTTTTGAAGAAGCGAAAAGTTCTGAAAGCAACTCCGTCAAACTTAAAGATATTTGTGAGCTTCTTCAATGTGATCCGGGTGCTGGCGAAGCTATCTTTTATAAATCTTGTTATGCACTTAAAGTGTTCGTTGAGCTTGATAAAGTCACGGGGTATGAGGATAAAACTAAATCCGATAATGCCAAGTTTCATGATAGAGGGTGGAGTCTTGGTAAGAAGGCCTCTGATGACAGTATGGACCGAGCAGGTGTCCCTTTAGAACATCGACCTGAAGTAGGTGCTAATTACTATCACGAGGTTGATCCAAAAGAAGAAGTCATAAAAATTTATTATCGGAGAAAAATTGCATAGTTTCTGATCCGGTAAAAATGTTATCCAGACTTAGCCGAGGTTCCGAACTTTATCGGGGCCTCGGCTTTTACTTTGTCTTGTATATCCATCTTCCAAAATGTTGGATTGAACTTTCCAGAAGATGCCGGAACCTTCGTGACCAGATAAATTGAAAGAGGATAATCTTCTAAGTTGATTGAAAATATTAACTTGAAAGGAGATTCATGATGAATAGTGATGGTTTCGAATTGATCTACAGTTATACCCGGAAGCAAGCGATTGAAGATGGTGTTCTTATCGATGTTACCGAACAGGCCAAGGAAGTTGGCTTCAAAGTTCCTACGGCAGTTTCTGACCGTCTTTACCATGAGTATGTGGTTCCATCGAAAGAAATGGAAAATTCAGGGCAATCAGTTGAAGGTCGTCTGCATGATCTGTTGCATCTAGCTGCATTGTGCGCCCGAAGTCGGTGGGATGGTAGCCGGGTTTATTTCGATGTTATGTTCCAGATGGAAGAAGGACCGAAGTTTGAAGAAGTTCATGTTGTCGCAATCATCGGTGCGGGTGACGATGGCAATCCTGTCATGACCATATGTAGACCTGAGGATGAATAAGGATCGTACTGATCAAAAAAAGACCACTTCGTGATGAGGTGGTCTTTTTGATTTGAAGCGTATTATTTTAGTATTTCGGAGACTAGCTTGTGCAGGAAAACGATTTGTTCATCGCTGGTTTTCTGGATCATCCATAGCAGGTCTTTTTCAAGTTCTTCTCGTGTCGGTTGGGCAGTATCGAAGTCCAGAATATCTTTGACTGGAACTTTCAAACCATTGGCAATCTTGTTCAGAGCATCCACAGTTAGTTTCGATGATCCACGTTCTATTTCACTGATATATTTGTCGTTCAGGTCGGATTCGTTGCCGAGCTGGGCCTGCGTGAGACCTCGCTTTTTTCTGATTGATCTGATCTTATTGCCAACTAATTTCGAAATTTCAGCCATATACGACTCCTTGAGCAGTATAGTGGCGGTCCTTGTGGTTTATATAAACATGCTGATTCTTGAAAATTTTGTAATTAAATTCTTGCCAATTCTTGATAAAGGAATAAAATAAATAAAAATATCAATCTTATTAAACCATTATACATGGAGGTTCCTATGGGACAGGATTGCGAGTTCTGTGGCGAGAATCTTGACGATACTGGCTATGATCACGAAGACGGCACCTATTGTGGCAATTGCTCGACCATGAACGAAGGAGATTGGGATGGTGACCATGATGGGGGATACGATGACTATGAATAATGAAACCGAGCAGGTAAAACCGGAAACAATCGACCTTAGTAGAAAATGCAGTTTCTGCGGGAGCAATTTAGCCGATACCGGAGTGGACCACCCTGACGGCATTCTCTGCACCAACTGCTCGACTCTCAACTAGATTCATAAGTTTCGGTAAGGTTTTTTGAAGCCCCAGACTAACCTCTGGGGTTTCTTTTGCATTTTTCCCATTGATAAGGAGTTGGGATGTTTGAGCTAAGTTTTCTCAATATTGGTGTGTTGATCTGCGGGGGGATCGCAACCTTCGCAATATATTCCTATTATAATTTGGAGTTGCCCAAAATGATAACTACGTTTGTAGTGGTGTTTTTAGTCTTCATGCTGTTAGCCCACTATACTTCATGGTTCAGTTATGTGGTTGGCCTTGTTGTAGTCTTGGCAATTTTTGGAGTCATTGGGAGCATGCAGGACGGAAATAAAGGTGTGAAGAGAATGACAACAAAGTCTACGGATACTACGAAGCCGGAGAGAAAAAGACCGACACCAAAGAATGATATTGAAAATGCAAGGATGCAGAAGATCAAAGCGTGGGATGATGCGTATTATGCTGCATTTTATGATTCAACGGTCAAACATGTAATGAAGATGCGTAGTTCCAATGTTGATAAGATTCAAGTAGCTCCATCCATGAGCGAAATGGCTCATGATTTTAGAAAAATACAAGTTGAGACTGACTTGGAACATCGCCGGAGCATTGCCAAAGAAGCTGTCGCTGATGCGCTTGATTCTTTGGGGTACACATATGTGTATGACTCGTTTAACAAAAAAGGTGGTATGGATGTAAGTTATGATGTCGGGGAGCGTGGGCTCTCTTTTAAAATGACGGGAGCAATTGACCATGTTGTTACTGACTTTCGTCCTGACGAACTTGTTGCGACCATTGAGTTCTGATTTGTAAATACTGTACCTTTCTTTCCCTCGCTATGACCCTACCAGCCCGGACCTAGGTTCGGGCTTTTCTATTGCCTTCTGCATGATGTGTTAAACGATGCAATAATACGGTCCCCGGAGTAGCTGGATAGCTCTTCGGGGTCATGTTTTTGGGCGTATTAAGCCTATTTTTTAGCGTATTATCTATCCATGTTTGCTGGGGTTTGCTGGGGTTTGCTGGGGCGCGCTATTAGGTGGCTATGTTATTCAGTCTTTTCCGTAATATACTGAAAAATAAGCATAAAAAATTTAATATTCTACCCGGTTGTATAGAAATAATAGCAGTGAAGGCTGGCGATGCGCTGGCTACGGTTGAGGAAATTATTTTTAAATAACCGGGCGTGAGAAGTAAAAAATGGTTCGCCATTAATGGCGGACCACGGCGTGCGGTAAAAACTTCCTAAAAAGGAGGTAATGTTATGGCTAGTGTTGTTGGAAATTCTGGAGTCGTTAATTTAGATGCAGTCTTTAAGAAATTAATACCTGAAATTGTAAAGAAGCATAATGATCTTGAATTGGAAATGGATTCTTTAATTAAGGAATGTGCTGTCAATATCAATAGTCTTAATCTTGGGTCACGCAAGGTTAGAGTGTTTAAAGATAAGCTGCAAACAGGTAAATATTTAGAAAAACTTAAAGAGAAGTGCTTGGATAACAGTTTTGAATGGTCAGAAATATTTGAGGAAGTACAAGGATATTTAAGTGAAAGTCAAAGAAATTTACAGCGTTTTATGCTTGTTGCCCGTGAGAGGGAGTTAGATCAGAAATATTATTCAGAAAGTTTTACCACAGTACATGACTATATTGCAGCAGTCAGAAAGGCTGATAAAAAAGTTAATATTAACGATGTACTTGATCAGTTAAATTTTAATGAAAGTAAAGAAAGTGTTCGGCGTGACAGTGCTCGCCGGGCAGCATACAAAGTGGCATTAAGAACAGTAAATAAAAATTCATTTGATCCATCAGAAATAAATGATCTGGAGGTTCTTATCGATGCTGCTGAAGTTGGGTTTGATTATAAAAAAATAGTTGATAGCTATCTCAAAGTTCCAGACGATAAAAAGTCAGAACATGTTGATAAAGCATTGCTGAAGTCTAGTTCACGTAAACTTAATGCTGTTAGCATCGAACCTATACATTCGATACTTGCAAGATTAAAATCGGAAATGGATGGTATTAAAAAAAGAAGTTCAGAACTTTCAGTTCTCGATATTTCCATCTTAAAGAATGTCGTTAAATGTGCCTCAAGTATAATCAATTAAATTAAATAAGTTTAAAGGAGCTATAAAGGCTACGGGAATTGTCCCGTAGCCTTTTGTTTTGTTATGCTAATATTTTTATCTTCATTTACAATAAAGCATCTTGAAATGTATTTAGAGTGTTTTCCAGATGCTAAGATCAATGTTCTGCTATCTTACGGTTTAAGAAATAGTGATACAGAAAGATTTTTGAAAACACATTACCATAGAATTGGCTACCTGATCTTAGACTCCGGTGCATACACGTTAAATAATGCAAAGACTCAAAAGATAAAGGATCAGATCACCCTGCCGGGTTATGCCGCTTTCCTTAAAAAAATCGGAAGTTATTTCCTGTTCGCATTTAATTATGATGCAAATTTTGGTTACGATGGGTTCTATGAAAACGCTAAGAATATGCAGTTTCTTCTTGGTCAAGGAAACAAAAATATTGTTCCGGTCATGCATGCCTATACATGCGAAGAAGCTGATCGGTTTATTGCTGATGGAAATAAGATCATTGCTTTGGGATTTTCTCCAGAAGGTAAGAAAAACCGTAAGAACATTAGGAAGTTTTCAGAATATTTCCATGAACATGGAGTGAAAGTTCATGCGCTTGGGGCAACGAGTTGGAAAATTCTTGCCGACACTCCGGTTGCATACGCAGATTCAAGTTCTTGGGTTCAGTATGGCAAATATGGGACAGTTGTTTTCTGGAATGATAGCAAAGCTGTTGTTACCGGAACCGGGCAGGTCGATTACAGCAAATGTTGCGAAACATATTACTTCTACGATGACGCGAGTAAGCCAAGAAAGCCCAATAAGGTTTACTATGATCAGCTATCCGAAACGCATCCTCTGCCGCAGTTTGTCGAAAAGTATTTGAAATGTGATTGGTTTGATCTGCTGAACAAGAAAGCTACTGATCTGCGAACAATGGTAAACATCTACTTCTTTCAAAAACTTCAGGAAAAAGTGACAGAGCATCATGCGAACAATGGTTGGTATTTTGATTAATCTAGCCAACATCCAGTTAAAAATCAGGGAAGGTTTCGGCCTTCCCTTTTTTTACGTCTTTTTAAAATTGTCCCAAAATGGATAGAAATAATAACGATATAATTTGAACGTTTACACGATGCGAACGTGTAAATCTAACCATAAACATTTTAACCTATGGAGGTGCCTACATGGCAACACCAAAAACAAAGTTATCTGAACCTCAGAAGGTTCAGAACATTATCCAGAACCTGATCGTTCATACCGACGGCAAGAATTCTTATGTTGAAATTCCGTCAGAAAACCACCGTAAGCAACTGGCTATAGTTTCTTGCCCTGATTTCAAAGATTGGTTTGAAGTCGAATATTCAATGAGATATAATAAATATGCACCTAATTCTTCATTGAATGGAGCTATATCTTCTTTGAGAAAAAGAGCAAAGAATAGTGCAAAGGTAGTTGAAATTCATAGACGTTTTGCCCAAGATGGGAAGAATCAGATTATCGACCTCTGCGATCCTGCAAATAACAATGTAATCGAGATCAATTCATCAGGTTGGAAGATAACACAGAACTCCAGTGTCATATTCTCACTGGAAGATAACTTTAAGAGCATCGATTCAAATATTACCCGCTCCGGAAATCTTTGGAAGTTGTTCAAGTATATCAATGTTAAGGGCAAAGTTGACCGAATCAAGCTTCTGGCATGGATTTGTTCGCTTCCAATGGCAGTGGAAAATCCAATACTTTTGCTGAAAGGTGTCCATGCAAGCGGCAAAACAACAGCAGCAGAGCGCATAAGGGAGATATTTGACCCTGCCAGCCCGATGAAGATGAGTATTTCATCAAATGAAAGTGATCTGGCTTTAGCGTTCTATAGCAATCCTGTCTGTTTCTTTGATAATGTCGGCGGTATTACGAAAAGAGTTGCTGATATGTTCTGCAAAGCTGTGACCGGAGACGGATACTCCAAACGTGAACTATATTCAGATTCAAATATGGTTCATTACGAGTATAAACGTCCGGTAATAATGACATCAATCCATAACCCGACTACCCGAAAAGATTTTCTTAGCCGTTGTCTTCCTATTTCTATGAATTCAATTGGTTCCGGTAGTCGAATTTGCGAATCCGAGATTGATGCAGAGTTTCAAAAGGACCTGCCAGATATTCGTGGCGGAATACTTGATCTGATCGTGTTGGCCTTGAATATTAAGGATAAAATTAAATTACATCACCAAACTCGACTTGGGGATTTCGATAAGTTCGGCGCAGCAATAGCCTATGAACTAGGCCTTGACCCCAATACTTTTATCCATGAGCGACTTGAATCTGAAAAGAAAGCCAGTCTTGCTGGAACTTCTGATTTGTTCTTTGAAAGTCTGGTAGAAGTTATAACAGATTCAGGTGGTGCTTTGCTTGAACCTTCATCAACCATAACTGATAAGATTAACGAGAAGATTGAAGCCAATGGCGGCGAACCTATTAGCTCTGGTTCAGTTGGCAAAAAATTTCAGCATAATGAGGATGTTCTTAACGCTTTCGGGATTGATTTTTATAAATATGAAAACAAAAGACCTGTTGAGTACAAGCTGTCTTTGAATGATCCTTTGGAAGGCGTTGATCCTGTTTCATTTCCGATCACCTGTAACAAATGCAAACGTCTGGAATTTTATCAGGATGAAGTTGATTATTGCCAGATTCACAAAGTTGATATTCCTGATCCCGGTAGGGAAGTCCGCTGTAGTAAATTTGAGTTTAAAGAAGTTGAATATCAAATTGAATCTATACAGGAAAGCTACGTTCAAGAAGCTGATGAAGATTTTGTAGATATGGATGCACTGTATGGAGAAGTTTTTGATCCAGATGAAGATTTGGAACCGAATGTCGAAGTTCAGGAAGAATTAGATTCTATTCCGAAAGAGTATGAGTCTGTATTTGGTTAAGCCGAGGGTCGTTTGGAACGATGGCACGGTGGCACGATCAAATTCAGATATAATTTATTTAATTATATAATTTTATTAATTTTAAAAAAAAGGGAGCATTTTCATCAATCCATCGTGCCATCAATCCTAGAAGGAGAAATGGTTCCAATGGATATGAAGAATTAATCCCATCTGAGTAAGTTCAAATTTCATTTTCTTGGATTACCGGGTTAGCACATCACGACTGCCTGTCCGGTAATCCTTGATAAGTTCATCAAGTAAGAATTTATATCAATCAGTTTAAAATTTTAATAATTAATTAAGTATATTCAGTTCATATCAATCATATTCAGATCATCCTGTTAAACAATGGGAGAGTGCAATGCTCTCCCTATCTATATTCAAAAAACATAGCTGCGGACCCTCTATGTTCATTTCAATGTAATCGGAAAGGTCTGCCCCTGATTCTTCAACATAATACAGGAGGATTGAAGAGATACAGGACCATTAGTCCGGCTTGCGGCGATCATCGCAAAACAGACCCTCCTAGTAACGTAGACAACATCGATGGTTTAGAATCCGTCACTGATTATTAAGTTATCAAAACCCGGCAGGTATCAAACCAACAAAGGGACATATTTTTTAAGAGTTTCTGATCTATCCGGTCAAAATGTCAGATGTTTGCATCATTCTTCGGCATATTCCGTATTTATTCCCATAAAGTTCCATTAATTGTTCAATTTCTTCATTCAAAATGACCCCTAGGATCAATTTGTTTTGAAAATATGATGTTTGGCCTTTGGGGAATTGGAAATCGCAGGAGGCTCAAGAATACAAAGAATTTTGCTGTTTTTGATGCTGGAAACATTAAAAAATCATAAATTCATGTCACTTATATAGAAATATATTGTTCAAAACTATTTCTATGGAGGAAAGACATGGCAAAAGATGTTTCCAAAGATCAGAAGAAGTCGAAGATGTTTGAATCGAAGTATGATGCAAATATTCTGCGAAATCTCATCAAGGAAGGTAAGAACGCTGACGAGGTACAGGATGCCCTTGGGTTGGCATCTCGACAAAGTTTGAAGCAACATATCCTTCGTTTGATCAATGAAGACGGCAAGTTCTATGAAGTTGCTGGACTTTATCGTGATGCGAAGAAAAATCCTATGATCAATTTCAAGGGCGATATCAGGATTACCAAACGTCAATTATCGTTTGAAGGTTCAACCTACAAGCATAATGACCAGTTTGAAATCAGCGCAGACAATGAAAAGATCGTTTTGACCAGAATCGTTTCAAAGTCCGGTGATGTTGAAGGTCAGTCTGTTGATGAACTTGCGGCGAAAACTGACGGTAAAATTGATGTCAAAGGTTCAACCAAGTAAACATCGGAAAGCCGTGTCCGTAGATGCGGTTTTCTTTTTATGATTTTACTAAAATGTTTGGGGTTAGTCCTCTGGTCCTTATGAAGTAGCTCATACTTTGAGGGGTAACGCCGAATATCTTACCTATTGAAGATTTATTTAAGCCCCGGTCGAGAAGTGATTGAATTTCATCAACCCGGTCATCAAGTTTTGAACTTCTTGAACCTTTCTTGCGACCAAGAGTAAGACCTTGCTCCCGGCGTTTGGCAAGAGCGACCTTGGTTCTGGAAGAAAGCAAATCTTTTTCTATCTCAGCCATGAGTGCAAATGTGGAAACCATGACCTTGGTTGAAATATCCTGCTCACCATCCTTGATATGAATATTCTGCTTAATGGCGATGAATTCGACTTTCTTGGATACCAGCACATCTACTATTGAAACGATCTGGCTAAGAGAGCGGCCTAATCTGGAAAGTTCCGATACAAGAAGAATGTCACCTTCGTTCAATGAATTCAAAAGTTCATTAATCCTACGCTTGCTCATAGATTTTGAGGAAGACATTGCGAGCTTGAACCAAGTATCAACCTTAATGTCTCGGACGCTACAGTATTTCAAGATTTCAAGTTCCTGATTATCCACGTCTTGTTTGGTGGTCGATACTCGAAGGTATGCAGTTACTTTCGCCATTATTTTGCTCCAAATTTTATGTTGAATAATGAATGCTTCAATTTGAATCAATTTTACAATATTTGAAGATGTAACACCCGGAATTTGTGTACAAAAGTTTGATCAAAATTACGTTCGTTTTCTTTTTCAATGATTCTTAAATTCAAAATATTAATATAGAAATTAACCTCTTAAACTACATCAAGATAAGTGCGGTTATGTTTGGGCGTGGGTCGCAATAAGGACGGAGGGAGAATTCGGCAAGAAGGTGACGCAAGCTATAGATTGTTGATCTGACTTGTTCAGATTCACGGTGGGCGCAAACATGTCCGCGCTGAATGAAAGTAGTGGTGATGGTCATTAAAGGTTCACGCAAGACAATATGAGTCCGGTTGTCGTTAGTGAATACCGCCAGAGTAGAAGCAAATTTCAATTTATAAGATCAGTTTGATCATAGAGGAAAGCTCTGGTTGACCATCACCCAAACTTCGAAAAATCTTGATGTAGTTTTTATGATGTTTTAGAAGTTAAGTTAATGATATTTTTGAATAAATTTTCAAAAATGCCTTGCCCCAGTGCCGTCCAGTGTTTATAAATATGGGAAGGAATTGTCTGGAAATGGTGGCTAGGTAACTAAGTAACCGAACTTTAACTATTTATTGTAATTAGCTGCTATTCCGCTGTCGGCGTATGCCGGGTGGATAGCGGGACCTATTTTTTTCCCCGCTGATTGGGGCTGCATTGGGCAGTATTAATGCTGATTCAACTTTCTGACGACAGGAAGTTCCTAATGAAAAAAATAGAATCCCAAACATCTGCTGATCTTTCCCATAACCTTTCGGTGCAACTTGGAAAAACTCTTGAAGCTTACGAAGTAGCTTCAATCTTCTCCGTGAATGAAGAGGATGTTTTACGGTATTATGAAAACTTTGGTGGAATCGAAGTTATACCCGGACATTATGTGTTCTTTGAGAACAAAATTTTGGAAAAGGTAGGAATAATGCCGACATTAGATAAACGTCAAAAGATGTCTCGGTGGAAAGGGGTTGTTCAGGTTGATGGAGTTCGCAAAGAAAAGCGATTTCATGATGAAAGTGATGAAAGTTACCAGCAGGCAGTTGAATGGGAAAACCAGCAACGGCAAAATCTTAAAAAGGGAATCATTGAAGAAGTCGTTGCACAGATCAAAAAGGAGGTAGTTGAGCATAAAGATAGTTCCGTCATAAATTCTATGTCATCTGTCACATTGAAAGAGTTTGCTGATCAATATGTAGAATATTGCACTGGGCGAATTAATCCTCGGTCAGTGAAGGAAAAACGTCGGCATTTTAACACCTTGATAGCTCATTTCACTGAATCTTGTTTTGTAGAAGAAATCACAGCATTTAAAATGAATAAGTTTCTTCAAGAGGTTTTAAAGACGAAGACTGGAAATATGGTCAACATCATTATGAAACATCTTAAAGCTGCATGGTCATGGGCTGGGGGATTTGTTGAGGGATTTCCGCAAAATTCTGATCCCTTCAGAAATATCCAGAAGTTTCCTGAACAAAGGCATCCTCGTTATGTGCCACCTAAAGAAGATCTTGATAAGGTCTTTGACGTTGCGGAAGGTCAAGATAGGGTTATGCTGAAGACCTTTTATTATACAGGTGGTCGAAAGAATGAGATTTTTAGTCTTAAATGGGAAGACGTCTTGTTTGATTCAAACCAAATTAGGTTATGGACTAATAAGCGTAAGCATGGAAACAGGGAATCCAACCTTATCCCGATGGTTAAAGAATTAAAACGCATTTTAACAGAGTGGAAGAAAGCTTGTCCCTGCGAAAGCGATTATGTCTTTATTGAGGTTAGAAAGAAAGCACCAACATATGGGCAACGTTATGTTTATCGTAAAGGATTCATGGAAAGGCATTGCGATAAAGCAGGTGTAAAAAGATTTGGATTTCACGGCATTCGTCATTTATTCGCAACTACATTATATAACAATGGGCAACCGTTGGCTGTAGTTCAGAAAATGATGCGTCATAAGAATCCGAACACCACCGTTAGATATCTCCATGAGATGGGACTTGATCGTGCTTTGGAAGCTGTTGAAGGTGTGCTTTAGTCGAATAACTCCTGAGCGTGATGGATGGTTGCTTGAGGCCGGACCGGAAGGTTCGGCCTTTTTGCTGTGTAAGTTCATGTATATTAGGTTGTTATTGCTTGGCGTTGTAAAGCGACCTGTGTTTGACCTGTTGGTGACTTGTTGTTGACTCACCGATTGTTTGTGTGTTACCTGTTGTTTACTGAAGACAAAATAGGAGGTTTTATGACTGTTGCTGAAAAACAAATGTTCGAAAATGCATGGGAATTTGAAAGTGGTGAGCAACGAGATAAAATGCTTGAATCTCTTACAGCTGAAAACTGTGGTGAAAAACTGTTGCTGGTAAGAGATGTTTCGAATCTTACAAGGCGTGAGCTGGCAAAAGTCATAGGGTGTTCAGAGTCGACCTTGTCAAGAATCGAACGTGGTGTATCAAAGCCTACAAATGAATTTCTTTCACGACTTTTAGCACTAGTGACAATCGGGTACTACAAGTACTCACAGCTCTCCGAAGCAGAAAAAGAGAAAATTTCAGAAACAATAGGGACTAGTGGAGGAGTTCTTGCTGGTGTTGGGGGAGCAATTGCTGCTATAGGTGCAGCAGGAGTTGTACCGGGGTTGTCCGCAGCAGGAATAACAAGTGGATTGGCTGCAATTGGTGGAAGTATGCTTGGTGGAGTTGCTGTGGTAGCTGCTATTCCTATTGCCACCGGTGCGGCCGGGTACGCTCTGGTAAAAGGAATTAAAGCGATTTGTGATTCTAATCGTTTGTCATGTACAGCAGTGGATGACAAGTATGAAATATGTACGAAAGATAATGATTAGATTAGGAGGAAATAATGGATAAGGTCGTTGATAAACTTGTTGGCCTTGGAGTTCCTGGTTTAGTTCTTCTTATTGTTATGGCTAGCACTGGTCTTGCTGGTGCAGCGGCTTTGACAGCAGCACTTGCAGCACTAGGGGGACCATTTGGAATGCTTGGTGGACTGGCTGTGCTTGGGTTGCTTGTTATGCTTTCTAGTAGCTTAACTGAGTATGGGGTAGATGCCTTGGCTAAAGCAGTTATTGATGGTTTGACAGATAAAGGTGAAACGAAGGACTCAATCATTGAGCAAATCAATAATTTCCCTTTAATTTCAAGCGAAATGAAAGGGAAATTAAGAGATCATGTTAATTATGCATGATTTTAAGTCATATATGTTGATTTTAAGATAAGATCGGGCCGGATGGCTCGGTCTTTTTTTGTTCCTATATGTTATAGACGCTGGCTTTGGTTCTAGTATTTTAAATTCGCTTATGTATCATTCTTAGCTGTGTCCAAAGTGTGTCCTTGTTGTGTCCTGTCTTTTGTTTATTGTATTTATATTATCATTTGTTTCTTAACATCAAGAATTTAAAGTAGTTTTTTTATTTTGATTGGCGATGATACAGCAGCCTCGTCTGGATTGTGTGCTGGTCTGATCAGACCGTCCACTTCACCTTCCCTAAAGGCAGTTCCAACGGCCTGAGTCATAAGGATCTTGGCGAAGTGACCCTCGAAGATGCCAATGGCGGTAAGTATCAGGGACTGCGTACCCATTATAAATGGACTCCCGGTCTTGTTGTTCGCGACTGGCGTTATGTCGTTCGCATTGCTTCCATTGATCCCAAAAATATCGGTTCCAATTCCCTGCGTCATGCACTGATTGAAGGTTTGAACATGATCCCCAATACTAACATGGGCAGAACTGCCATTTACTGCAATCAGACTGTGAAAACACTGCTCGATATTGAAGCGTCCGACAAAAGCAACGTCATGCTCAAGACTGAGAATTGGGAAGGCAAGCCTGTAACCACTTTCTGGGGTTGTCCGGTACGTCGTGTGGATTCCATTCTCAATACCGAAGCAGCAATCAGTGCGTAACTAAAAGGAGTTAAGAGTATGTATCTTGATAAAGAACTTTGTTTTTGTGAGGAGCAGGCAGTTACTGCCAGCGCGGTTTCCCAGAATGTAATCAATGTCGGTGAAGACTGCGGTTCCGGTGGTAATGTCAGACTTAAGGTGATGGTTGATGGTGAAGATTTTGCTACCCTGACCAGCCTGCGTGTGGGCGTACAGGCTTCCGGGACTGATGATTTCTCTCTTTTTGATACTCTTTTCGAATCCGGTTCTATCCCTGTGGCAGAACTTAAGCAGGGCTACAGCTTTCCTCTGCCTTCCCTGCCGGTGACCCATAAGGGATTCTTGAGACTTTCCTTTACTGTAACAGGAAGCAACGCTACCGCCGGTAAAGTCAGCGGTTATCTGATCATGAATGATCAGACTAACGTCTAAGGTAGGTCGTAAGTGAAATACGTCTGCAAAAAAGATTGTTACGTGAGGAATCCGCAAGGTAAGTTGCAGCATTTCAAAGCTGGAATGAGTGTCGATTATGCTGCTGGTGTTGAGGTTGCGGAGCATTTTGAACCTGCGGGAGGGCCTAAGACAAAGCCAGCCGCTAAAAAAACTATGCCTAGAACTAAGAAAGAGGAGAGAGAAAACTAGTCTGGTTTTAGCATTTTGAATCAGTACAAAAGTAAAATCCCCGGTCTGTATTGACCGGGGATTTCTTTTTGTTAGGGAATAATTATTTTACAGGAGATATGAAGCCGGCAGGCTTGATGGCCAATAATGATTCCGTAAGAGCTCCTGCTACTTTTTCAGCGGTATTGCCGATGAGTAAACCCGCTATGCCGGAACGTGCCACGCTTCCCATCACGACTATGTCCATTTTCTTTTCCAGTGCATATTCCGGTATTAATATGCCGGGGTCGCCGTGCATGATTACTTTGCGGGGTTCATTCGGGAAGGAAGTGGCCTCAATCAGGTTTTCGAAGGCTCTTTCGCTACTGTTTTTTTCATAATCCAGATATTTTTCCACTTCATTTTCCGAAAAATATGGGTTGGCGGTGACGCCTTCCATATAGCCTTTCCAGCAATGCATTACATGCAGTTTTCCGCCAAGAACACGGCTTAGTTCTGCTGCATGTTTGAGGATGTTGCTGTTTAACGATTCGTTACCCGGTGAATTATCAAAAGGTCCGATTGCCGCAAGAATCCTCACCGCTCCCCTCCAGAGATGACCGTGGTGAATCCAGACCGGACAAGGGCATTTTCGTAACAGATGCATTACGGTGCTGTCCGGAGCTTTTTCTTGTGTCGTTTGCGGGCAAATGACCAGATCATATTTATTTTCGTTAACTGCCTTTATGCACTCAATGAACCCCTTGCCCCATCGAACTGAAAATTTGATGCGGCTTTGCTCTATGTTTTCTTTTTCCAAAGCAGATTGCAAATTGGCGTTGTGACCATCGAGGATATATTTTTTTAAATCCTTTCCCTGAGTGTTGAAATAGTCGAGTACAGATGTTTTGGGGTTTTCAAAAACATGCAAAACGGTAATGCCTGCTCCGCTCTTGTCCGCAAAATCAAGTACATGTTTAATCAGTGGGGTATCTATTTCAGTACCAAGGTAAAGTAAGATTTGTTTTGTCATATAATCCTCTTTTGATTTAGACCTGTTACTTTTCAATTTCGCAATTGTCATTTGGGCCGTTTAAAAATACTTTTGGGGTGTCGGCCTCCTTATCACATACCATCCAGTAACATCCTCCTAATGCGAGGAGTATTAGGCCTAGTGATATTGCCTGCATGTAATCTATTTCTTTGAAATCAAGTACAATTACTTTTCGTGCAGCGGCCATTAGTGCTGTGGCTATGACAAGTTTTAGATGAATCATCTTGTATTCAAGATATATTATTATATTCGCAAATATTTCGATGGCAATCAGCACTGCCATGAAAGCTCCGAATGTTGCTAAGATATCATTGATATTTAACAAGTAGATAGGAGGTGTTCTCATTCGCTGGTAAAGAACCCATATTACATCAAGTATCCCCCAGATTATGACAAGAGTCATCAGCATTGCCAGAATGCGCACAGAGAAGCGTATCAATACCCATAATCTGTCTATTATAGGGTCAGAGCATGGGTTTGCAGAAGTTTTCTTATCAAAAAAGAACATAGGTAAACCTCGCTCGCAATGTTGAGGATATTTCTACTCTACTTTAGCAGGTAATATTTATAAAAAACAGTGGGCCGGATAATAAATTTTTAAATTGTAAATTTCGAAGAAATTGTAGTCCTTATTCAGTCCTGCGTAGATTTAGCCCGTAAACTGTGCTAGTTATTTTATATGACAAAAGTGATATGCAAATATATTCGCAATGAATTATTGCGACTATTCGGGCTTGCAGTTATTTTTCTTTTTATGGCTTTACCTGTCCGTGCAGAGGAAGTGCGCCATGTTCTGGTCCTTCATTCTTATCACTCCGGAATGTCTTGGGTTACCAATATTGAAAAGGGAATTCGTGATACATTACTGGTACCGCCTTATAAAGATTTAGTTCTGCATATCGAATATATGGATACCAAACGGCATCATTCTGCTGAACATTATGCAAGAATCCGAAATCTGCTCGAAGCAAAGTTTAAAAATATAAGCCTGTCCTTAATTTTGTCTTCCGATAACAATGCCTTCGATTTTCTATTGGAGAATCGTGATGAGCTGTTTCCCGGTGTGCCGATTGTATTTTGCGGGGTAAATAATTTTTCAGATGATCAGATCAAGGGAGTAAAAGGAATCACGGGAGTTGCGGAAGTAATGTCATCGCGTGAGACCGTGGAAAGTATCCTGAAGCAGTTGCCGGAAACGAAATCCATCTATGTTGTTAATGATTATCTCAAAACAGGTAGGGCTTGGGAAACCACGATAAAGCGGAATCTGGTCCCCTTCAAAGATCGTGTCAGTATCGAATATAATGAGAACCTTACCATTGCTGGCTTGCGGGAAAAAATACATTCTTTGAAATCGGGCAGCGTCGTATTACTTGGTGTGTATTACTCTGATCGGGATGGTAAATATGTAACATATGAAAAGCTGGGCAGCATTCTTACAAAGGATAGTCCGGTACCGGTTTATTGTCTTCTGCGTTTTAATCTCCGTGATGGTGTAATCGGTGGCAAGGTTATCAGTGGATATCATCAGGGTGTGATGATGAGCGAAGTTGCCCGCAAGGTTCTTGCCGGGGAGAAAACAGCCGATATACCGGTAATTAAGATCGGGGCCAATGCATTTATCTTTGATTGGCAATCTCTTGATAAGTACGGAATTTCTATTGAATCAATTCCTGAAGAAAGCGTTATCCTCAACGAGCCCTTTTCCTTTTATGATGAATATTTTTATCTTGTGTGGAGTACTGTCTTTGTTTTCACGGCCATGATTGTTCTCGTTATTGTTTTAGTTAAGAATGTTATGGCCCTGCACAAGGCCCGTAGAGATCTTGGTCATTCTGAGATTAAATACCGTTCCATATTTGATAATGCACAGGAAGGTATTTTCCAGACCAGTGTTGAAGGAAGAGTTTTGGCAGCTAACTCTGCTTTTGCTGCAATATTCGGGTACGATTCTCCGGAAGAAGTTATTGAAGTCTTAGATAATGTTGGAAAGAAACTTTATTTGAATGAAGTCGAGCGTAATACCTTGCTCACAGCAATGCAGGAAATAGGAACTCTTTCTGGCTTTGAAGTGAAAATGAAGTGTAAGGGCGGTGAGATCGTTTGGATTACCATGAATGCCCGAAAGACGACTGATCAAAATGGAAAGGTTATTTTTGAAGGTTCTGTCGTGGATATTACTGAAAGAAAGCTTAATGAACGGCGTATAATTCAGTCCGAGAAAATGATGTCTGTCGGCGGACTTGCAGCAGGAATGGCACACGAAATTAATAATCCTTTGGCCGCTATCGTTGGTGCTGTTCAGAATTTGCAAAAGCGACTGGGCAGTGAAAGCAAAAAGAATATTCTGGTCGCAGAAGAGTGCGGGATACCGTTTTCAGCAATTACAGAATATCTGGAACGCAGGGATTGTTTAAAGTTTTTGGATGGTATTTATGAATCAGGACTCAGGGCAGCAACTATTGTTCGTGGAATGCTTAGTTTCAGTCGCAAGAGCGGCAGCGATTTTGAGCCTCACAGTTTGAACTCAATTGTTGAAAATGCTTTAAGTCTGGTTATGAAGGATTATGATTACAATCGAAATTATGATTTTAAGAAAATAAAAATTACTAAGGAGTTTGATTCTCCCAATTCATTGATAAATTGTGATGAAGTTGAAATTCAGCAGGTTGTATTGAATTTATTGAAAAACGGTGCGGAAGCTATGGGCGAAAAGTCATATGTTGACGATGGTCCGTGTTTTGTCCTGCGTATCCGCGAAAATATGTCCATGGCTGTGTTGGAGATAGAGGATAATGGTCCCGGTATGGACGAGGAAGTTCGTAAACGGATACTTGAACCGTTTTATACCACAAAGTCAGTGGGTAAGGGGACCGGGCTTGGCCTCTCTATTTCATATTTTATTATAACCAGACGGCATAAAGGTTCCATGGAGGTTTTTTCTGAGCTCGGCAAGGGCACTCGTTTTGTGGTTCGCTTACCGCTTTACAAAGAATAAATTTCCGAAACAATATTTCAATTACTGAAACAGTACGGGCGGACTTGAGTTGAGTTACTCAGGTCCGCCTTCAATTTTATTCTGACTATGAAAAGGAAATCGTAATAATGCGTATTTCCGAAACATATCAGGAAAAATATGGCTGTTTCAGAAGTTAAAATTTGTAATCTCGCCCTACGTAAACTTGGTGCCAGACTTATTGAATCATTAAGTGACAGTTCGCAGGAGGCTGTTACTTGTAATCTCTTTTATGATCAGGTCCGCGATGCGGTTCTTCGTGAGCATCCGTGGAATTTTGCTGCTTCACGCATAAGACTGGCTAAACTTGCGGATAATCCGGCTTTCGGCTTTGTCCACCAGTACCAGCTTCCTTCAGATTGCCTGCATCTTAGGCAGCTGAATTCCCCGGATGATGAATTTGTTGTCGAAGGGGATAAAATCCTGACTGACCGTGATGGTGCCTCGGCTGTTTATACTATGAAGGTGACCAATCCGGTTCTCTTTGACCCTTCATTTGTAATGGCTTTTGCAGCGCGGCTGGCTGCGGAAATGGCTGATGATATAACCGGCTCCACTACCAAGGCACGGGAAATGTGGACTCTTTACCTTAATGCCATGCAGTCTGCGCGTTTGGCGGATTCAGCTGAAGGACGGGAGGACAATATCCCCAGCGATCCGTGGCTGGAAGCACGGGGAATTCACGGTATGGATTCACCTGTCTGGAGGGCTTAGTTATGTCAGTGTCCCTCATTATGACTAATTTCAGTGCCGGGGAACTTTCTCCACGGCTTGGCGGAAGGGTGGATCTTGCTAAATATTCCAACGGTCTTGCCGAGCTTGAAAACATGTTTACGCATCCTCATGGCGGGGCTTCGCGCAGGACTGGTTTTCGTTTTATCCGTGAGGTTATGGGCCGTAACCAGCTCCCCTCAGCAAGCCTTGATTCCGCAATTAACTGGACTGTCGGGAATGGCTGGACCGTGGCTTCGGCAAATGCATCCTGCGATGGATCACAGACA
The DNA here is from genome assembly GCF_000023445.1 of Maridesulfovibrio salexigens DSM 2638. Taxonomy (GTDB): domain Bacteria; phylum Desulfobacterota; class Desulfovibrionia; order Desulfovibrionales; family Desulfovibrionaceae; genus Maridesulfovibrio; species Maridesulfovibrio salexigens. The sequence continues at coordinate 1,573,627 of NC_012881.1, forward strand.
GATGAGTCAACTCTTAGCAGGAACTTAGAGCTTGTCGCGGACCGTATTTATGAGATCAGCTTCAATGTGACCGGATTTAATTCCGGTGCGGTTTGTGTCAGTGCCGGAAGTGACAGCCTGAGTGAGTATGTTGCTGCTGACGGAAGCTATACTTTCCGGTCCAAGGCAGATGCTGATGGACTGCTTTCAATTATTGCAGATGCAGATTTCTCCGGTGCTGTCGAGGCTGTACAGGTTCGGGAAATCAATCCTGCTACCCGCCTTATCCCTTTTGAATTCTCTACCGAGCAGGCTTACGTTTTGGAATTTACTGACCGTAATATTCGTATTTTTAAAAATGGCGGGATTGTGGTGGATGATCAGGGGAGTCCTGTCGAAATACAATCTCCCTATACGGAAACTGATCTGCCGGGGATCCGATTCACCCAGTCTGCTGATGTGATGTATTTAGTTCACCCGGAGGTCCAGCCTTACAAACTATCGCGTACATCCCATGTCGATTGGAAGATGGAGCTTGTCGCGTTCAGCTCTCCGCCCCAAGAGTGGAACAGCGAAAAAGGATTTCCTTCCTGTGTAACCTTCTTTGAGGAGCGCCTATGCTTTGCTGCCAGCCCATCCAATCCTCAGACGATCTGGATGAGTAAAGCCGGATCGTATGAAGATTTCGCGGTTTCTTCTCCGGTGGTGGATGATGATGCGTGTACCTACACTCTTTCCGCTGATCAGGTGAATGCCATCCGTTGGATGGTTAGTGCCAAGAAACTGATCATGGGCACTTCCGGCGGCGAATGGTGGCTTTCCGGCGGGAGCAGTTTGGATTCAGTTACACCCAACTCGGTTATGGTTCGCCGTGAAACTACCCACGGTTCAGCTGCTATTCCTCCGGTGGTTGTCGGTGGAGTGATGTTGTTTTTGCAGCGTGAAGGCAGGACCATCCGTGAACTTTCCTATTCATTCGAGGCGGACGGTTATACTGCCCCCGATCTGACCATTCTTGCTGAACATTTGACTCGTTCCAACTCCATCACCGAGTGGGCATATCAGCAGTCACCGGATTCCGTAATCTGGATGACCCGTGATGATGGAGTAATGGTCGGTCTGACCTATCAGCGTGAGCATGAAGTAGTGGGCTTCCATCGTCATACCACAGACGGTAAATTTCGATCAGTTTGCACCGTCCCCGGCCCAACGCAGGAGGAGGTTTGGGTTGTTGTTGAAAGGGAAGTCGGCGGCATTTCCCGTAAATATGTTGAGCGTATGGAGAACCAGTTTGTCGGTGAAGGTTCAGTTGATGCTTTCTTTGTGGATTCCGGACTGACCTATGATCAGGGAGTTGCGGATACAGTTTTCAGCGGTCTTGAGCATCTGGAAGGTAAAACTGTTTCCGTGCTTGCAGACGGTGCTGTGCGGCCTGATGTGGTGGTTAAGGATGGTGCTATTACCCTTGCTTCTCCAGCCAAGGTCGTCCATGCCGGACTTCCATATATATCCAACATGAAGACGTTGCGTATCGAAGGCGGGGCCATGTCCGGTGGAACTGCTCAGGGCCGCAAGAAACGTATTTCGCATGTCACTGTGCGGTTATTCCAGTCTCTCGGGTTACAGGTCGGGTATGACGGGGAACATTTAGAGCGTGCCCCGTTCCGCACATCAGCGGATAAGGTTGGCGGTGCCCCCGCTCTGTATACAGGAGACTACGAGGTTAAGTTTAACCGTGGTTATGACCGCGACGGGCAAATATATATCCGTCAGGATCAACCCTTACCGCTTTCAGTATTGGCGCTTATACCGGAAGTTTCGGTGTATTCGTGAATCGGGTAAAAAAGGCTGCACCGTTTAAGCTTGGTATTCCTACCATGGAAGATGTGAATATTGTCGCCGCAAATATTCGCGAAAGTGATCGTGAGGACATGGAAGGGTTGCATCCCGGAAAATCCATACGTGCAATCATCATGGGTGATGTGGAGTATTCAAAGCTGGTTTACGGCTTGTATCGCAACTGTTCAATTCAAGCGATTTTCGGAGTTGTGCCTATTTCAGACGGAGTAGGCTGTCCTTGGGTTGTAGGCAGTGTTGCTATGGACGGAACCCCGCTTCCATTTGCAAGGGCTTCACGGGGGTTGCTGGATATGCTCCAGCGCTCATTTCCTCTGTTGGATACATGGGTGTGCAGTCAGAACAGCAGAAGTGTGCACTGGCACAAGTGGTGTGGTTTTGAGTTTGAAAATGAAAAAGTTCGGCTGGGCAGGGATTATTACTTCCATGCTTTGCGACGGATAAGGAAAAATAAAACGGAGATGAGTTGATATGGCGATGGGAGTTGCTTTTAATTATGGGTCGCAGATGCTCATGGGTGCTTTAGGTAATATGGCAACTGGATCTTCATCTACGGAAACTTCCGGGCAGGGAATGCCTTGGAATGTTGGTTCAGATGTTTTTGGTGGCTTTTCAAATATGATGGGAAGCGTTGGCGGTGTTTTGGGTGGAAGCGGCGCAACTTCCAGCGGTTCATCCAGTGTTGGAGGAAGCTTGCTTGGTGGAGGAGGCGGTTCCGGTTCTCTGGGGATGATGACCCAGTTTGGGCAGTCTATTTTCGGTGGAAGTCAGGAACGAAGCGCAGTGCTGTATAATTCCCAGATGACTGAGGTGAATAATTATCATCTTATGGAGCAGGGTGTTTACAATCGAAGCGTTAGCTACAAAGAAGCACAGCTTATCAATCAGGATGCGGAAATCAAGTTAGCAACCTTGCGCCGTGAATTATACCGTCGCAACCATTCGATTTCAGGACATAAAGGGGTTCGACTTGATTCCGGCTCAATTGTAGATGTGCGGGAGGATACTATCCGTCAGGCTGCTTACGATGCTGAAATCGTAAAATATCAGGCAGAGGTGAATTCAAACAGGATGATTGAGCATGGTGATTTGTCGGTTTGGTCAGCACAAAGCAAGTCAGTGCTGAACTCCAATATGGTGCAAGAGGATATAAATAAAAGCGATTCATCAATTAATGGTGGACTTTTGAGTCAGGGGATGAGTCTGGCCGGAAGCATGCTGGGTTCAAATCTCGGCGGGTAATTATTCGCCGCATTATCGTTATTCAAGGCGGACCTGAGTTGAGTTACTCGGGTCCGCCTTTATTTTTAAGCTACAAGCATAAGGTCGGTATTAAAATGATTTAGTAACATCAACAGGAGAGATTTATGACTGTGGTTTCTAGCGGGAACACCATCACTTTTGCAGGGGACGGTGTTCAAACTTTTTTTGATTTTAACTTCCGTATCTACAGGGCCGAGGACCTTTGCGCAGTGTTGCGCAATAGCGAGAGTACTGAAGAGCGGCTTGTCTTAGGTACTGATTTTAATATCCTTTCCGGCGTAGGGAGCGACTCAGGGGGCCGGGTACAGTATCCAGTCAACGGTACACCTCTTCCTGTAGGGCAAAGCATTACCCTTTACCGGGAAATCGCTTACACACAGGAATTGGAATTAGTGGACAATGATCCGTTTTCCGCACAGCTCTTGAATGAAGCTTTTGACAGAGGAGTGATGCGCGACCAGCAGTTACAGGAACAGGTTGATCGTGCTTTGAAGTATGACATTTCAACTCCTGATGCAGAGAGACTTACCCCACAGGAAATGGTGCAGACTATTTCCAATGCAAGGGATGAAGCTGTCTCAGCCCATAGCGGAGCAATTGAGGCGGAGGAGAATGCCCGGGTGATGCTTGGTGACGCTTTGTCGGCACAATCCGGTTCAGAAGCAGCTCGCGACCGGGCTTTACTGGCTCAGTCGGCAGCTGAGGAAGCAAGAGATTCTGCCATTGAGATTTCCTTGGGCGATTTAAGCTCCTTACGTAGTTCTTCCCCTGTACTTTCAGCTCCTGCTGAGGCCCTGGAAGGAACAACTGTTTCAATTGTAATTACTGATCATACCGATGACGGTATTTCTTCATATGAAATTAATACATTCGGATTTGGAGCAGCTTCAATAACCGGGAACACTATTAGCTGGGTGCTGGAAACCAGTGCTGTAGATGTAACTAAAGCTATTGAAGTTACCAGAAGAAGGCGTGGTGAACTTTATTCAGACCCGACAGTGCATCGATTGCTCATAAGACATGTTGCCGTTCAGGATGGACCGACTATTGCCTTTGCTGATTCCGTTGATGGTTATCCCGGTGCAAGTGTGGATTCTGAAGGAGTTCATACTCCAGCTTACTCAACTCCAGCTGAGAATACTTTGCAGATTGTTTCAGCGAAGCCTGAAATTGTGGTTGTTAACGGCAAGTTGGTAGTCTTGGACGGCTCAACAGAATCAGTCCTCAAGCTGGCAATGCTGGTCGCTGCTGGCGATGTCCTTATTACCGATCAGGGCGAATGTTTTGTCGCGAGTGTTGAAGCCTCCAGCAATCCCGCAATTACTTTGTTAGATACGTTTGCAGGGACTGTAGACAATGGGTTACGTCTTCATGCTCCATACAGCCCCGGAGGACTACAGTTCACTCCCACAGAAAATTGCACAGTGGATACCGTGACGCTGAAAGCAGGACTCTCTGTTAATGCTGATGCTCAATGCTCAGCAGCCATCTTTTCTGATAATAACGGTGTTCCCGGTGCGAATCTGTCCGGGTATGGTCCAGTAGTGGCCCCTGTAGCCAATCAATTCTGTGAAATGTCTGTGCCTGCTGTGGAGTTGACCGCCGGAACAAAATACTGGGCAATAGTGCAGAATACCGGGACGGGCTATACTGCATTTTGGAATGACCGGGATGCTACTTCACCGCTTAGTTATCGAGACTATCAAGCAGATAACATTGGCGCATGGGGCATGAAAGTTGTGTCGACTTCAACGGATGAATATGCAGCAACCCTCACGACACCTCTCCCGTCGGCCCCAATTACAGCCTATATAAGCCCATTTTGGAAGTCTATTTCTGTAGACGCTGCTACTACTTCTACAAACTTTGTTACTCCTACAGAGGTTACCGAAGGAGATATCATCCGCGTACCTGAGAAGGACTTTAGCGCCGGTCCAGTGACCTTGCTCCCTAAGGAGGAAGCATTCGGCAGTATAACCGCTGCAAATTTAGGTAGCGTACGTAACACCTTCATAGATAAGGAATCAAGGCTTACTGCTGGACGTACTATAACGCATGTAGGCACAAAATCTGTAACGTCAGCTCAACCTAGCATAAGTCTGTATATCGTAAAGCGTGGTTCAGATGGTAAGTTTACACCAGTTGTACGACTCGATACATCACTTACTCAGGCGAATAACCAACCACAATACTTTGAATTAGTGACACCATTTGTAGTGCCTGATACAGACGAGTACTACTTAGGCGTACATTTCGCATCTAGTAGCTACTGGTGGAGTGATACACATAATGCATGGCTTATAACTGGTCAAACTGCCGTAGATACAGCGTACACTGCAACCGATAACCCCGGTTATGTGGCAGTTGGTTGTAAGTACCTTGCCTATGACTACGCTGTGGATACAACCGCTGCTGACTTACTTACCGCTCCTACTGTAGCTGCAATTAAGCAGCCTGATTTTGCTCTTAAAGTCGGTGCCGGAGCAATCGGAGAGTATATTGGGCCTCAAGAAGCATTGAAACTTGATGGAGGCATTGTACAACTCCACGAAGACATTGATACATTTCCCAATGGTTCAGCAGCCAGAACACTTGTAGACTTATCAAGGAAAATCCCTAACGAAGCAACCGTAAGTAAATTCCTCTGGAACTCCGGCAATTCTGCTGGCGGTGGTTACAACCAAACAATCAAAATGAAGATTGTTAAGCAAACAGCCGCAAATACCTTTGATGTTGTAGTTGATCAAACTATTGATTGTGCAGGCAGAGAAGGGAACGTGTATCACTCTGACGATCTTGTGACACCCTACACAATTCCAGAAACTGGTGATTATTACGTTGCAATATATGTGCAGGGTACAACACCGTATTTTAGCTTCTGGTCAATGACTGCTGGAGAGAACGCGAATCTTGATGGTGCAGACATGACCGGCACAGGAAATACAACAACGTCCAGTGCATATGTCTTTGCTATAGGCTGGGAGGAGCTTGGATCATCTTCGACCACCTCTGTTGTGACGAAAGGCGGCAGCTCAGTTAAAGATAAGATTTTAAAAGCTGGCGGTCTGCATAAAACTTTGCTGTTTGATGGAGTGGAAAAAGAAGTCAGTGCGGTTAGTGAGATTGTATCACAAGGTGGACCTGAAATTATTGCTGATCAGGGAACTTTTATACATAGCACTGCCGACCCTAACCACACAACCCCTAACCCATTAACTCAGTTACTTGAAAATACTACTACGTTTTGGAGCACCAATGATGTAGGTCCGGCTATTGTTAATACTGGTTATGTAGGGTCCCAGTTTGCAGAAGACACAACTGTATATGGATTCTATTTACGTCATTGGGGTACTGCCGATATTGCTAACAACTCGATGACTTCTGTTATGGTTCAGGAAAGTACAGATGGAATTAAATGGACTGACGTAGAACAGATAACCATTACTGAGTTAGGGCTTAACTTAGGTCAATATACGTTGACAACTCCTCGCACAGGCAAGTTTATGCGTCTGCTTGCTAAAGCAGATTCACTTTGTGTTAATTGCAGTTGGGCGGTCAGTTATTTGCGTTGGTTTGGGCTTGAAACCACTTATACAACAACAATTGTTCCTGCTGTCGAGCTTCCGCAGGTTCCTAGTTCTGTGGCGATTCCTGACCGCTGTACGCTGACCCCAGCGAACTATGCGTATGCATTGGATGGGGAAGACCTCAAAGTTCGCGGGACCGAAATAGCTTTAGAGAATAATCCGGCACTTACACGACTTGCTATGTCTGTAAATGGAGAAGGGGTAATTTTCAAGAGAGGTAAAATTTATATTAAGGAGAAACCATAGTGGCTGAAATAATCCATAAAGTTGAAGAACAGTCCGGAGTTTCCATTCATCGTGAAATTCCGGCGAAGCGTAGCCATGAAGATTTTGATATCAGCCTGATGAGTCCTGAGACCCGGTCTGCTTTCATCCGCGTTTGCAAAGACGGCTCAGCGTCACCGGATGACTACAGACATGTTTTTGAGTCCATATTGGGTCGGAGCGTAGTTAGCGGCATTTTGCAGTAAAAGAATAAGGGGCTGGTGAGAATGTTCACCAGCCCCTTTGTGCTACTTGTGCTCTTTTAAATATGCAGCGCAACGTTGTTTTACGTTTTCCTGTACATTGTAGAAAAAGAAATCGTAATCGTAACGATGGTATACTTCTTTCCCCAACGACATGTTCAGTTGGCTTAATACAGCTGGTTTTGGGGTGGGAACTTCCAGTGCTCCGTCTTTATTTATGCGTGCTGCTGTGAAATTTTTGATTAGCAGCTTCTTTTCGGGGCTGAGGAATATTTTAGCCTTTATGTTCATGGATGCCGGAAATTCTTTTGTGGCAGTACTCCATGAAAGTGGATTCACACAGCGAGCTCCTTTCTTAATTGTCGGAGACTCTCCACCGGGACCAATTGTATTCCAGGTTATCAGGCAGCCGGTCTGATCCGGTTTTTCGCTTAGTTTGAGGCCAAGATCGTGAAGGTCTTGATCAGTGAATGTCCATCCCGGCATGTAAGCTGCCACCAGTTTGCTTTTGTCCAGAAGTTCAGGATTCTTGCGCAGCAGTGTCTGGAGCACAAAAGATCCCTGACTATGACTGGCAAGAATGAACGGGCGGCCGTTGTTTATGTTGTTCAGGTAGTATTTGAAAGCATTTTCAATATCCGCAACCGGTGTTTTTAAGTATTCCTGAAGATGCCGGTCATCCATTTGGAGCACTTCAATATTCATCTGGCGGTACCGGGGGGCGAAAACATTGCAGGATTCAGCAAATGCTCCGGTAATCCATTGTACTGTGTCTCGGTCAGTGATCCGGTTAAGTTTCTGGTCGTTTAAGTCAGCTATTAAGTGTCCGTTTGCAGGAGGGCCATATGTAGTGGGATGAACAAAGAAAACATCAATTTTATGCCTGATATTTTCATCTTTTATAGACCATAATTTATCTTCGGAGTAGTCAGGAGCATTTGGTAGTGGGGTAGATTTTTTTATATTACAGGCAGATGAGCCAAATATCACGATTGCTAAAATGAAATATGTAATAAATTTATTAACAGGCATACCTTTTCTCCGTTATCGTTTGTTAGTAAATGTAGTTGTTATATGTGGAATCTATGTGCTGTCAACGAACTTGGGTGAATTAATGATTTGTTATAAGTAAATACAACTGTAGAAGTGGATTGAAGCTTAAATTTTGCTTCTCCTAAAAAACATGGTTGCTATTCTGGGCCATGAGTCTTATTTTTCCTGTTCAGCATTTAAAACTTCCTTTTATTTTTTACTGCCGGATTTTGTTTTTATGATTCCAAAGAGTTTTTATCGCCGTATTGAGGGCGAACTGACCGAACTTGAAAAAAGTTCCCTGCTCAGGACGGTTCCTGAAGTTGATTTCGGTGCGGATAAGGAACTTGTTTTTAAGGGTAAAAGACTGCTTAACCTTGCTTCCAATGATTACCTCGGACTATCCAAAGACCAATCTCTTGCAACGGCTGCAATAAAAGCAGTGGAGCAGTATGGTTGCGGCTCTGCTGCCTCCCGTCTGGTTACCGGTAATTTTCGCCTCTATGATGAATTGGAACGCGAGCTTGCTGCTTTTAAAGAGCAGGAAGATTCTATGCTTTTTACATCCGGCTACGCCGCTAATCTTGCCATTATGGATAGTTTTGCCGGGCGGCGTACAGTTGTTTTTTCTGATAAGCTTAACCACGCCAGTATCTTGGATGGGATAAGGATGTCCGGTGCGCGTCAGGTTCGCTATCGGCATAATGACATTGCTCATTTGAAAAAACGCATGGAAGCGTCAAAGGATGCGGATGAGAAACTGCTGGTCACTGATACGATTTTCAGCATGGACGGCGATCTTGCATATCTGGAAGAGATTGCCGATCTCTGCGATTTTTACGATACCATGCTGGTCGTTGATGAAGCTCATGCTGAAGGAGTCTTCGGTTCTGGAAAAGGAATAGCCCATGAACGGGGACTGGTCCGGCGTGTTGACTTGCACATGGGTGCTTTTTCCAAAGGTTTCGGCTCACTTGGCGGGGCCGTCTCCGGTCGAAAGGATTTGATATCTTATTTACGTAACAAAGGTCGTTCCTTTGTTTTCAGCACTGCCCTGTCGCCTGCAGTCATCGGCGCGAATCTCGCTGCCTTGCGAATGGTTGCTGAGGACCCGTCTAGAGGAGATAAGCTGCTGCATATGAGTCGGGATGTGAAAACTTATCTTGAGTCATGCGGATTTGATTGCGGTCAATCAGAGAGTCAGATCATACCGGTGATACTCGGCGATAATGAGACTGCGCTCACCGCTCGGGACAGGCTTATTGAGGCAGGGATTTATGCTGCTGCTATCCGTCCACCTACCGTTCCTGAAGGAACAGCCCGTTTGCGTCTTTCATTGCGAGCAGATTTAACAGAAGTTGATTTGCAGAAAATTAAGGCTGCGTTTGGCGGTTTGAAAGCAGAGTTGGAAAAATGAGTATAGTTTTTGTCGGCGGCTGGGCTACATCTCCCCAGCAGTATTCATTATTGCCCGAGTCTGCGCGGTTTTTGGTTCCATTTACGGGGTTTGATCCTAAGGAATTGCCTGAATTAATAAGTGAGGGTGGTGATGTTCTGGTGGGCTGGTCTACCGGGGCACATATGCTTTTGAAGGATTGCCGCCATTTATTTGAATTATATGAAAAGGTATTCTTGATTGCTCCCTTTTTATCGTTTACCGACTCTTTTCCCACACGACTGGTCCGGGGAATGATAGCCGGAATGGAGAGTGACCCTGCGGCGGTTGTAAACTCTTTTCATGAGAATTGCGGTGAAACAAATCCGCCTGCCTATGCCCCGGAAGATAAAGATTCACTGATTGCCGGACTTGAATACCTTATTGCTTCCAAGATTGAGCCGGAAGGTGTTTTCAATTTGCCTAATTGTACCTTGGTACATGGCTTAAATGATCGCATTGTCCGATCCAAGGCTTTCGGAAAACTTGCAGCAGTCATTGATGGGGCGGATATCCTTAATATTGAGGGCGGCCATAAAATTTCTGAAACACAATTAATGAGCATCATCAAGGGATAGAATTTACGTGAAACAAAGGATTCGCCAATGTTTCGGCAAAGCTGCTTCCAGCTATAGTAAGGCCGCTTCCGTACAGCGTGTGGTCGCGCGCAATTGTGCAAGCCTGTGTCCGAAAGAAGATTTTCGCACTGTTCTGGATATAGGTTCGGGAGTGGGGTTTCTTCATAATGAGCTTAGGGAGCGCATTTCTTACAGCAATTATATTTCATTGGATTTGGTAAGGCCCATGCTTTGGGAGCAGAGGGATTCCGGCGCATCTCTTGTCGCTGCGGATGGTGAGGAATTGCCTTTCGCTGCTGAAAGTTTCGATTTGCTGGTAAGTTCATCTGCCATGCAATGGTATGGTGCACCGGAACTAACTATACCACGCAGTTTTGAGGTTCTTAAATCCGGTGGAAGGTTCGCCATAGCGATTTTTACACACGGAACACTCGCTGAGCTGGCTGATGTCAGCGCAAGGACCGGATTCGGGTCGGTAAAAGAGCTTAAACCAAGTTCATTTTACATGGAACTTTTCGACAATATGTCAGGTTTAAAGGTGGATTACGCAAGTGAGGAGCATGTTGAGTTCTTCCCTTCCGTAAAACACTTCCTGAAACAGCATAAGATGACCGGGGCAGTTGCTTCCAGTGAGAAGATCTCATGGGGTAGAGAAAAATACCGCCGGTTCGTTGAAGAGTATGAAAATTTATACAGGGGAGAATCAGGTATAAAAGCCAGTTACAAGGTTTTTCTTGCTTACGGGCGGAAATTGTAGCTGCCTCTATGGAGGACGGCAGTTAACCTTTGACTTTTTTTCTGATCAATACGAACTTCTTCGTAAGATTAATGATGAGATTCAGGAGTTAGATATGTTAGTTGGGGATTGGATGACAGAAGAGGTGCTGACCCTTATGCCGGGCGCACCCATAATCGACGCCATGGAAATGATGCGTGATGCCGGAATCAGGCAGATACCTGTCACTGAGGCTTCCGGTCTTGTAGTTGGTATTGTTTCCGATAGAGATGTCCGTGATGCAATGCCTTCCAAGTTTTTGCCTGGAGATAACGCCGCAGGAAAAGGTGATGGGTTGATGGGTCTAAAGATCAAAGATATTATGACTCATGATCCCTATATAGTTTCTCCGGATACCTGCATGGAGGTTGCTGCCGAGATTCTTCTTGAAAAGAAAATTGGTGGATTGCCCGTAGTCGATGAGTTCGGCCTGGTCGGTATTGTTACCGAGGTTGATATTTACCGTTTTCTGACCACTGTAACAGCAGTAAGCAAAGGTAGTTCCCAGTTTGCATTTGTGCTCGAAGATACTGCCAGCGCCCTTGAGGATCTGCTGAGCGACATGTGGGCCAGGGGATTAAGGCTTTCTACTGTTTTTACTTCTTATGAAGGTGTTGAGCAGGGTTCTCGCCGAGTATTTATCTGGGTCCAGAAGCTCGACGATGATATTGTGGAATCTTTAGTTGTACACCTGAAAAAAACGTATAACTTTAAGTATCACGTTCATCGTGGCGAGACGTATAAGAATGAATTTTAATGGTTATCGCTAATGAAAAAACCGCACTGGATTTCCGGTGCGGTTTTTTTGTATTTTAAAGAAGTTTCATTTTTTTGGCTTCTTCGTACTTTTCAATTGAAATCATATTCAGAGTCAAAAGAGCAGCTATTACATTTAAATTTTTTTCTGCGGCATAAATTTCAGCGGAAAGAAATTGAACTTCTGTCAGTACACCGCTTTGCACTAGCCAACTTTTGAGGTCCGACGGCTTTTCATCTGTCGTTTTTGCTGCTGCTTCTGTTTTTATACCGGCTTTTAGAAGTGTCTTTAAGTTGTCCAGCCTGCGCGAAAGTTCTTTGCGTCTGGCTTGCAACTCCTTCTGCGCTTCGACCAGATTCTTTTCTTTTCTTGCCAACGCATCATGCTTAAGCTCAAAGTTGCCGTTGATTGTTTTGCAGGCAACTATAGTGGCTATAGTTCCAAATAAGACAAATATAATAGAAAATGTCATTGTTTTGATGTCTTATAGTGCAGTATAAGCAGTTAAGAATCTTTCGAATTAACATCCGCTTCGACTAAGTCGATTTCCAGCTCATCAATTTTTTCTTGAGTCTCAGCGACCTCTTTTTCAATCAAGTTGATTTCAGAGCGGATTTTATCCATGGTTTTTTCCATGTGCTGCTCTTTCAACTCAAATGCCTTCTTCCTCTGGGCATATTTTGCATTTTGTGCAGAGTATGAGGAGTAAATAATGAAGGCAAAAATGATGAGTGCAATTGATGCGACAAGTAATTCCGTCATTCCAATTCATCCCCGTGTGTATATATTCTCGGAACCTTAGTTTATATGGACTTTATGTTCAAGGAAAAATAGCTATCTGCTTAAAATAATGTATAATGTGTGTTGCATATTGGAGAAATAGCCGGTTAAGTTCATAATACAGTTTAAATTTTTTTTTATCTGAGATAGTCTACTGGTAAGATTCTTCAATTACTATTGGTTATTCCGTGAGGATTTGCATGCATAGTGATAATCTGTTCGCAGAGGATGAACTGCTTTTTTCCGGTGAAGAAGCCGATGAGTCTACGGTTAATGCGCTTGAACCGTGGATGGTTCTAATCGTTGATGATGAACCTGATGTTCACTCTATGACCAAAATGGTTCTAGGTGATTTTGCGTTTGAAGACCGCCCTCTTGAGTTTGTGAGCGCTCATTCAGGTAAGGAGTCATTAGAGATACTTAAGTCTGATCCGAGTTTTGCTGTGGTTCTGCTTGATGTTGTAATGGAGACAAACACAGCAGGGCTGGATGTTGCGCGCAGGATCAGGAATGAACTGAACAATCAGTTTATCAGGATCATTTTGCGAACTGGTCAGCCCGGTTTCGCACCGGAACATCAGGTAATTACCGAGCTGGATATCAACGATTATTGGCAAAAGGCGGAACTGACTTCCAGAAGGCTGACTACTTCAATGACCACGGCTTTGCGATCTTATCGTGATTTGCGCAAGATTGAACTTAATCGTGAAAGTCTGGCTCAGATGGCCAAGTCAGTGGCCCACCAAATACGTAACAGGACCATGACTATCAATGGCTTCACTAATCTTGCCTCCCGTAAGTTGGGACCGCATTCAGAGGCCTCGGAATATCTTGAAACTATCTCCCACGAGACTGCAAGGTTGGAAGATATAGTCAATAGTGTTTCTGAGTTTGCAGCTATAGATCGTTGCGATCATTGTAGTGCTGATATCAAGGAGGTCGGAGAAAAGGCGATTGAGTTATGTAGGGGAATGGCAAATGAGCTCGGTAAGAATGTCCATTTTGATATCGATATAGTTGCGCAGAATATAGATTCACGCCCGGATTTGTTGTCTAAAGTTGTATTTGAGCTTGTCTCCAATGCGATAGTCTTTGCGGATGAAGAACAGCCGCGAGTCAGCGTTAAGGTGACTGTTAAGGGTGATGTCTGCATGCTCGTTGTGTCTGATAATGGAAAGTGTATTTCAAGTGAGGACTTGCCTTATATTTTCGATCCTTTTTTTACGACGCGTCCAGAAGCAGTCGGAATGGGATTAAGTATTGTAAATAGAATTGCCAGTGGTTATAACTGGGATATAGATGTTTCCTGTTCGGACGAAGGGGGGGCTGTTTTTACACTGCAAATCCCCCTGTGATATTCAAGTGAGGTCTGTTTATGGTAGATGGTTCTAGCTCCTTTGATAATGATGAGCTTTTCTTTGCTGATGAGACTCCTGAAGAAGTTGGGGGAGTGAAAGGAAAGCTTTGGAAAGTTCTTATTGTTGACGACGAAGATGATGTTCATAGCACAACCCGTCTTGTTCTAGATGATTTTTCTTTCGAAGGTTCCGGACTTGAATTTTTGAGTGCGTATTCTGCTGAAGAAGCTGTTGCCGTATTGAAGGATCATCCTGATGTAGCGGTGATTCTTCTTGATGTGGTTATGGAGACCAATCATGCGGGGTTGGAATTGGTCAAGACCATTCGTGAAGAAATGAAGAATACTATGGTCCGCATTATCTTGCGTACCGGTCAGCCCGGTCAGGCTCCCGAACGGCAGGTTATCGTTGAATATGATATCAATGACTACAAACATAAGGCTGAACTAACAGCCCAGCGTTTATTTACCTCATTATTTTCTGCTCTGCGTTCGTACAGGGACTTACAGGTTATTGAACAGAACCGTAAGGGGTTGAAGCATATTATTGAAGCCTCCGGAAGTCTTTTCAAGCAACAATCAGTCGGACGGCTGGCGCAAGGTGTGCTGACTCAGGTTATCTCGTTGATTGGCTTACGGGATTCTGTGTATGTTGAAGGAGATGGTGTTGCTGTTTCCAGTCCTGATAAAGGAAACATGAGGATTATTGCTTCAACTGGAAAGTATTCTGTATGCAATGCTTCCATTGAAGAATGTGGCGTTATTTCGGAGCGGACCAAGGAGCAACTGGAGAGAGTCCGCGAGCAGGGGTGTGGGTGTTTTGCGAATAATGATTACATTGGCTACCTGCCCACACATCAAAAAGGCTCTCACATGCTTTATGTGGAAAACTGTGGGAATGAGTTTAGTGAGCAGGACGAAGATTTACTCAAAATTTTTTCAGATAACGTAGGCGTTGCTTTTGATAATATCTATTTGAATCAGGAGATTTTGGATACACAAAAGGAAATCGTTCGTATGCTGGGCGAAGTTGTAGAATTTCGCTCCAAGGAAACAGCATTTCACGTCATTCGCGTTTCTGAGATAGCCAGAATTTTAGGTATTGCTGTTGGTCTTGATGCAATGCAGGTAGATGAACTTTACTATGCATCCCCCATGCATGATGTCGGAAAGATCGGTATACCCGATTCAATTCTGCTTAAGCCCGGAAAGCTTACTCCGGAAGAAATGAATATTATGCGCAGCCATACTGAAATCGGATACAACATCCTTCGGGCCAGTAACCGAAAGTTGTTGAAGGCTGCGGCTACCATTGCTCATGAGCATCATGAGTATTGGGATGGGTCTGGTTATCCGCAGGGTTTGAAAGGTGATGAAAT
The DNA here is from genome assembly GCF_000023445.1 of Maridesulfovibrio salexigens DSM 2638. GTDB lineage: Bacteria > Desulfobacterota > Desulfovibrionia > Desulfovibrionales > Desulfovibrionaceae > Maridesulfovibrio > Maridesulfovibrio salexigens. The sequence continues at coordinate 1,588,873 of NC_012881.1, forward strand.
AAGTATTGCCGGACGTATTATCTGTATTACAGATGTTTTTGATGCCTTATGCAGTGACCGCATATACAAGCAGTCGTGGGAAGTCGATCGTGCATTGGAGTTTCTTAAGTCTCACAGGGAAACAATGTTTGACCCGGGACTTGTGGATCTGTTCTTCGAAAATCTGGATAAGATTATGCAGATAAGGGAAAAGTATAAAGACGATTTTTAAGACAAAAAAAAGGAGCCGAAAGGCTCCTTTTTTTTGTTCGCTTATTTTTTCTTCTTCCAGGAATTTTCCTGGCCTTTGGCTAGGCGTCTGATGTTTTCCCGGTGGGTCCAAAAAAGGAGTACTGTCATACCGCAAGCAAGCGGGACCATACCGACAGAACCGGTTACCAGAGTGAAGAAGGGCAAGGCCACTGCAAAAGTAAGTGATCCCATGGATACGAATCCGGAAAGGGCGATCACTGCCAGCAGGAAAACGATAGAGTAGAATGTTGCAACAGGAGCCAGCGCCAGAAATACGCCGATAGTAGTGGCAACGGCTTTTCCGCCTTTCATGTCCATGAAAATGGAGAAGACATGCCCGATTACGGCTGCAGCAGCTACCAGAGAGATGAAAATCCAGTTATGGCTGTACTGATAGGCCATGAGTACGGGAACAAATCCCTTGGCAACGTCAAGAACAAGTGCTGCTACACCGTACTTGAACCCACAGAGGCGGGCAACGTTGGTTGCTCCGGTGCTTTTGCTTCCTTCAGTGCGGATGTCGCAGTTGCAGCAAATTTTACCGATGAAAAGTCCGAAGGGAATTGATCCCAGAAAATAGGCGAAAACCAGCCAGAATATCCAGAGCATGCGCTAACTCCTTTAAGTCTTTTTCCTTTTCAGGCCTACCGGTGTCCCTTCCCGTTGCTTTCCCCCATTGCGGGATAGGGCCGGATTGCCTGTAAGTTTCCGTTTAATGTCGGCAGTTAAGGTCAATAACCTTAAAAACCGAAAATACATATATGCTAATTCCAGCTGGAATAACAGCCGGAAATAGACGTTTCCTTTTCTTTATAACTATTCTTCCATAGCCTCAACAACACGCAGTTCGTTGGTCAGCGGGTCTATTTTGTTGAAACGTATCTGGAAACCTTGGCCGGGATACAGCTTGTCCCCAAGCATAGGCCGGGGAACCCTGACATTGATCTGGATTTCAGGCATAGCCAGCGTGGCAAGGGGGCCGTTATCATCTACTACAACCGCATGGTGCCAGCCTTTCCTGTTCTGGGCCAGATAGAGCAGCTTCCAGTAACGCGGCCTGAACCGTTGGATTTTAATGACAGATTGCAGGCGAAGCTGAAGATTTTCGGCGAGAGATTTCAGTTCGTCAGTATCCCATTTAGGCTGTTCTTCAACAAGGTAATGGCAAAGCTGGGCCATGTTGATGAAGTCTGCGTATCTCCGCAGAGGGGACGTAATGGGGCTGTATCCGCTAACCGCAAGTGTGGCGTGTTTTTTAGGAACAGTATCCATTTGCGGGGGGACCATCTGGCGTACCCGCATATAAATTTCGTGAGGCTCTGTGACTATTCCGCTCAGGTCGGAAGGCAGAGCAATATCCTGCGTGCGGTAGAGCAGGGGGAAGTCATTCTCTTCTGCGAATTTGCCCAGCCCGGAGTTGGCGAGGATCATAAATTCACTGATGATCTGGTCCGCCCGGGTAGTCTTTTCCTTGGCGGACATGAGTACTTTGGTCTGCTGCGGCCATCCTTGAAGGGAAAGCTCCGGCTCAGGTCTGCGGATGACAATTGCTCCGTGCTTGATGCGTTCCTGCAAAAGTTTTTCAGAAAGCTCAAAAGCGAGAGTCATTTCATCGTCACTGCCTTCTTCCAGCATCTGTTCTACTGCAAGATAGGTGGAGTTGTCGGTGATTTTTACCCAGCTGATATGAGGTGTAACCGACTGTAAAATACCATGTTCATCAAGCTCAAAAGTGGTGACAAGTGCGGGACGAACTTCTCCGGAAAAAAGACTGAATGCACCTATGCCAAGAGCTTCCGGCATCATATGGCTGGTGCCTTCGGGCAGGTATACGCTGGTTCCACGGTTCATGACCGCTTGATCAAGAGCGGAGCCGAAATCCCAGTCCATACAGGGACGGGCAAGTGCAATGGTCAGGGTGTATCCACCATCTTCGCGCCTTTTGAGGTTGAAGGCGTCATCAATGTCTTTTGTGGTCGCGGAGTCAATGCTGCGCATGGGCAATGGACAGGGATCGCCTGCTTTTGTCTCCACAGCTTTGACCAGTCTGTCGATTTCATCTTTGTGTGCAGCGGACCAGCTGTCATCAAAAACGTACTCCGCTTCATCCAGCAGGTAGTTGTGATGAGGATGTACTATTCCCCAGCCTTGAGCCAGCAGAAGCGGTAAGTGGGGGTGATCGGGCAGTCCTTTACGTAGAGCAGACCACATCTTATTTGATTTGTCTTCGTTCAGGCCGGCAACTCTGTCCATAAGAAATGATTTCAGACCTTCTGCTATTTCGTCGGACATATCCGGAATCTGGTCCGGTCTGATTTTTCCGCCGGATTCACGGGCGGTCCAGATTTTCTTGAAGAGATCCTGCCCGACACTCATGATTTCTTCATGAGCCTTTTCTTCCGCCTGCTGCTGAAGGCGGAGTTCCACTTTTTCTTTAGTGTAGATAATAAATTCAGGCGGCTGAAATTTGAAATGGGTTTTAGCTGCGATCATAGCCCTGCCGAGGGCGGAAATATGATCTGCATCCGGTTCTTCCCAGAGAAGACCAGCAAACCAGTTCAGGGGAGCTTTTTCAACTTCTCCCTGAGCCAGATCCCAGATTTCCATGGTATCAAGTCCGGCTTGAAGTTCGCCTCTTTTTTCCTGATGGGCGACCATGTAGTCGAGCATTTCCTGCCGGGAGGCAGAAGCGGAATATTGCGGTCCTACCCAAGGGAGTACCCGTGCAGCGGGCATCTTGGTTTCGCGCTTGTTGATGGTATAGAGCTTGAGCTTTCCGGATTGCTCTTCCATGACAAATGCCAGTTGCGGCTGGTTGCCATGCATGAATTCTACAATATTTCCGGGCGCTACGTAACGTCCTTCCTTAAATAGGGACATGTAAATCCTTCCGGGAATTGCTGTGTTTGCCGATACAGTAAACGTTTCCCGCTTTCCGCCTGCTCGTTATGAAGCGGAAGTAATGTTCTAACTTGCTAAGTCTAAAAAAAAATAAACCCCGAATGTCTCACCACGACATCCGGGCATTCTTAACATAAATGTTTAATTATTGAAATGGCAGGCCTGCGCTAAAATTTTTGCCAAATAATTTGTCTAAACGACGAAGCCAAATAAAAGTTTTGAAAGGATGGGGTCTGGGGAAGGAAAGCTTTTTCAAAAGTTTTCCTTCCCCAGCCGCCGGAGGCATAAAATTAATGCTTAAAAGAGCGCTGGCCGGTGAAGACCATGGCAACCTGAGGTGAGGCTTCGTTGGTAGCCTGAATCACTTCGTGGTCGCGGATGGAGCCGCCGGGCTGTGCGATAGCGGTGATACCCTGAGCCATGCACAGGTCTACGCCGTCGCGGAAGGGGAAGAAGCCGTCGGAAACCAGAACGGAACCTTTGAGTCCGCCTTTGGCTTCCACTGCGGCCTGTTCGATTTCAGCGAGATCTTTGGCTGCCTGCTCGTCTTTGAGAGCTTTGAGCTTCAGTTCGAAAAGGGACATCTGGAATTTTTCAAAGCAGAGTCCGTCAGCGTACTTGATGCGCGCCTTGGTGACAGCCAGTTCCACGCAACCTACGCGGTCCTGCTCACCGGTACCGATGGCAGTGGTTACGCCGTCTTTGGCAAAAATTACAGAGTTGGAGGTTACGCCTGCTTCAACTGCCCATGCGAAGAGCATGTCGTCCATTTCCTGCTTGGAAGGAGCGCGGGAAGAGAAGGTGGAACCGTCTTTCTCTGCTGTTGCGGGGATGAAATCTTCTGCATCGAGAATGCGGTTGCGGAAAGAAAACTGCACAACCATGCCGCCGTCCATAAGGGATTTTACATCAAGGAAAGGCTGGCCGAGCATTTTTTCCAGATCGGCAATGCCGGGAATCTGGAGGATGCGCAGGTTCTTGCGTTTCTTGAGAACTTCGAGGGTTCCTTCTTCAAAAGAGGGCGCTGCAACAACTTCAAAGTATGCACTGTCGACAACTTCAGCCGCTTCCATGGTGAAAGGACGGTTGACTACGATGGCACCGCCGAATGCTGCAATCCTGTCGGCCTGAAAAGCATTGCGCAGAGCTACACCAACGCCTTCTTCGGACCATGCTGCACCGCAGGGGTTGTTGTGCTTGAGAATAACAGCTGCGGGTTTAGCGGTCAGGTACTGCAGGATGTTCAGGGCGTTGTCCACATCGGTAAGGTTGGTCTTTCCGGGATGTTTACCTGCCTGAATCATATGTTCTTCGGTGAGTGCAGAAACAAGTCCCTGTCCTTCGCCGCGAAATTTGATACCGTCGTACTCAAGTCCGCCGGAAACAAGCTCGTAAAGAGCTGCGGGCTGGTCAGGGTTTTCGCCGTAACGAAGACCTTTGGTTTCACCGTCGATTTCCCAGGTCCTTTTTTTAAAGGTCAGTTTCTGGTCGCCGAGGGTAACGGTCATATCAGCGGGAAAGGGGTCCTGCTGCAGGGTTTTGTACATTTTTTTAAGATCACTCATAGTTGTTCTCCGTGAGTTGTTGCCTTGTGGTACGCCGCTCATAGCACACCCTTTTCCGGTGGGCAATTTTGAATTGCGGTACCAGCGATCTTTTTGTAGGTTAATTTTGATCAAGTGCGCGGGAAAATCACATTTTTTTTATGAGCCCCGTCGCCAGCAGTATTTTGGGAGATTATATGTCAGAAGGTTATATGGAAAAGGCTCTGTTGAAATTGGCAAAGCAGCTCAATGCCTACGATGAGGCTTCTCTTACTGAATTATGGAACAAGTACGAAGCTGAAGTGGCCAATTTCGAACCTACCCGCAAGTGGGAGGAAGCCGCAGTCGTATTCGGAATGATACAGGCTGTACGGCTTAAAAACCAGCTTTTTAATTATCATTGGGCACAAACTGCCGGCCCGGAATCCATGTCTCCCCGTCCGGATTTTATTCCCGGAAAGGGCGAGGAAGAATTGTTCGGTTCAAAGCCAAAAGGTTCAGGGGGCGGATCAGCGGGCAGTAGTAAGGGGAATAAGGTAATTCGCCTCCAGCCCCGGAAGGACAGCTAGTCCGTTCATAATATAATAGTAGTAGCGGACGCTATCGACATAATCTACGGCTTCATACCCGCGTGTGTAGCCGTATTTTGTTTTTGAATGGTACTTCGGTCTGGTCAGCAAGGGAAATACCTGTTTGAGTGAGCGCCATGTGCCTGGGTGTCTGCTGGTGTATTTGGCGATTTCAATGGCATCATAAACATGCCCCAAGCCTTGGTTGTATGCCGCAAGGGTGAACAACCAGCGGTCCCAGCCGTCGACATCGCGGCTGTCCAGTTTGTCCCAAAGAAATCTTAGATAGCGCGCACCGCCGTTAATTGCCTGCTGCGGGTCCAGCCTGCTCGTTAATCCTAAAAGTTGGGCTGTGTCGTTTGTCAGCTGCATCAGACCGCGAACTCCTGTCTTGCTGCGTGCAAGCGGATCAAATCGTGATTCCTGATACATTACAGCTGTAAGCAGCAACGGGTCTATTTTGTACTTTCTGGCGGCTTTAAGGATATATTGGTGATAGCGGGGCAGTTTTTCACGGATATCTTTGCGAAGGGAGTATAGATCATAAAAATCGGTTTCTTCCGGTATAAATCCAAAATATTTTTCCTGTAAGTCCTCAAGGGTGCCGTTAGTGGTAATCAGGTTCCAGTAGTCTTCTGCTGTTTGTCCGAGACCATGAACGTCATCGCGCAGATACCATCTGTATTCCTGGTCATCACCGAAATAGTCCGTGATTCTGAGTTTATGGATGAACGGTCTGATAGGCTTGAAAGCACCGGATTCTACGAGATGAAAACGGATGTTTTTATTTTCGTTCAATTTCAGCAGCGGCTCAAGATGTGTTGAGTTGCTTCCTTTGATCATGGTCGGCGAACAGTCTAATTGTGTGCTGAGTTCGTTGAAAGTCTCAACCAGTCCTGAGTGGGCAGGCACAAAGACTTCCTGATCGCAAAGCTCAAAAGGTGTGCGAAGTTCAAACCTGAGAATGTGGTGCAGCATTGCCGCAGGGCTTTTTTCATATACCGGACCTTTGATAAGCGGGGTAGTTGTGGAGCTTAAGTCCGGATTGTATCCGGTCGCCAGCAGAATGTCTGCTTTACCCTTGATCAGCGCTTCAAAGGCTTTTTCGTGAGTCGGATAGGCTTTGATATCAAGGTCTGTACCTGCGTACTCAGTGAATTCATCCACCAGTTCACGTTCGAATCCCGGACCCCACGGAGAAAGTTTTGGAAAAACGCGTTCTATGTCCACTGCGGCAACGCGGATTGTGTTGGGCAGGGGAATCTCATATTTTACTGAATAAATGTAGTAAAAAAAGGAGAATAGCGCCAAGTACACAACAATATTGAATATATGTTGTGAAAAAAGTATCAAAATGCCCTTTTTGGGGTCATTTAATTTACTCTGATGTATTGACATATCCCCGAAAGATTTTTTACGCATTAAAACCCGTCTGCCGTGCTTAGTGCTGGCGTACCCATTTTAAAGAGGGTATCAAAAGCAGGTAAGCGGATCTTCTTGAGCGGCCTTTAACGGATTTATTTGTTGTGAACGACTGGTTCGTTCCTGTTAATATACGTCAGACGCAGTGCCGCTATCAAGTAATCAAATTACAGCAAGAATTCCATGTCTTAAGTCAAAGACATGCGGAAATACTGTAGAAGGAGCACATTAGTAATGGCTAATACCGTAATCGTGGGAACCCAGTGGGGGGACGAAGGCAAGGGCAAAATCGTTGATATGCTCGCCGAACAAGCAGGTGCGATTGTACGTTTCCAAGGTGGAAACAACGCAGGTCACACCCTTGTTGTGGAAGGAGAGCAGTGTATCCTGCATCTCATCCCGTCCGGGGTTCTCCATCAGGGTAAAAAGTGCCTCATCGGTAACGGTGTAGTACTCGACCCCGAGGTTTTTCTCAAGGAGATTGACGGACTTGCCGAAAAAGGCGTTGACGTTTCTCCCGAGCGCTTGATGATCAGCAAGAAAACCCAGATCATCATGCCGTACCACAAGCTGATGGACAATTGCCGCGAATCACTTAAATCCGCTGATAACAAGATCGGTACCACCGGTCGAGGAATCGGCCCTTGCTACGAAGATAAAATGAACCGTTGCGGCATTCGTGCTGCAGATCTTGCTGATCCCGAACTGCTGCGCGAAAAAATCGTAGCCGGGCTTCAGGAAAAGAACGTTCTTTTTGAAAAACTTTTCAACGTTGAAGCTCTCGACGCTGAAAAGGTATATCAGGAAATGTTGCCCATCGCTGAAAGGGTTAAACCCTATCTTGCCGATGTGTCTTCTATAATTCAGGATGTTAATAAAGAAGGTAAGGACGTGCTTTTCGAAGGCGCACAGGGTGTGCACCTCGATATCGACCACGGAACATATCCTTTTGTGACCTCTTCCAACGTGGTCTCCGGTAACGCTGCTGCCGGCGCAGGATGCGGTCCCCGTCAGCTGGAACGTATTATCGGTATCTGTAAGGCCTATACCACCCGTGTTGGTGCTGGTCCTTTCCCTACCGAATTGTTTGACGAAACCGGCGATACCTTGCAGAAAAACGGTCACGAGTTCGGTGCAACCACCGGTCGTAAACGCCGCTGCGGTTGGCTGGATATGGTTGTCCTGCGCGAAACCGCAAGACTCTGCGATCTCACTGAGTTCGCCCTGACCAAGCTGGATGTCCTTTCCGGTCTTAAAGAGATCGAAATCTGTGTTGCTTACGAGTACCGCGGCGAAAAAGTTGATTATCCCCCGCAGGAACAAAACGGCATGGCACACGTCAAGCCCGTTTACGAATCCATGCCCGGCTGGGATGAAGACATCACTAAGGCATCTTCTTATGACGAGCTGCCTGAAGCCGCACGTAACTACATTGCACGCATTGAAGAACTCTCCGGCGTAAAAGTCGGCATAGTCTCTGTCGGTCCCGACCGCGCTCAGACTATTGTAAGATAATATTGTTGATTTAGTGTCTGGGAAAGGTAGACTCAGTATGGGGTTACCTTTCCCGGACATATTTTTTTTAAGAATCTTTTTATTAAGCTTCGCTGCTGGCACATCATGTTCACATCTATTCAAGAAACTGCTTCGAGGCAGAGTCTGGTATTGCCTCGTTTTGCGAAGCTCGCTCAGAAGCCTCCGCAATGTCTGCTGATCGAGGGCGGCAGTGCTGAAGAGCGTATGGACATGGCTCGTTACTGGGCCTGTGTGCTGAACTGCGAGAACGGTCAGGACCCTTGCGGTTCCTGCCAATCCTGTCAGCAGATTGCAGATAATGCCTTCAATGATTTCCTGCTCATTGACCGCGAAGAAAATGAAAGCGGTACCGGATTGAAGCAGGATATTTCCGTAGATTCAATTCGCGAATTACTTCCGGTATGGGGGCAGCCTCCGAATGGTGGCGGAACCCGTGTTACCGTGGTTCGTGAAGCGCAGCACCTTAACGGCAACTCAGCCAACGCGCTTCTAAAGACTCTTGAAGAACCCCGCCCGGGCAATGTCTTTGTTCTCACCGCACCGCAGCGTGAACGTTTGCTTGAAACTCTTGTCTCCCGTAGCTGGGTCATCACCCTTGCGTGGCCTACAGATCAGCAGAATTCACCGGAAGTAGCTGATTGGGTTAATGCCATGCTCCGTTTCTGGCGTTCCGGTCAGGGCTGGTTTGCCCGTACTTCCGCAAAGGGTGCCTTGGATAAAGAAATGGGCTTGCAGGTGGTCATGGGCTGTCAGCGGGAACTTAAAAATGCGCTTCTTAACCCTCAATCCACCTCCGCAGCTAACGCGATTTCCGGGATGTTCGATCCGAAGGGCTTGCGTAGGCTTGACCTTGTGCTTGGAAAAGCTCAGGAATCCCTCAATTACAACGTTAATCCCGCATTAGTGCTGGATTGGGTTTGTACTGCTGCCATGCCGAAGAAGCGGCGTTAGAACTTTGTTGTAACTCTTCTGTATGTCTCCGAATGCATGAAAATGCTTCGGATACTGCGATTATCTCATTTTTCCTATCATATAAATCTTTTCGACTTAATTTCCCTCTGGTATGTACGGTTATTCAAACTGTTAGTCAGAAGGATATGAAAATGAAATCTTCAATTTCTTATGGTCACTTGGAGCCGGGAGAAGAAGCCGGTGCTTCGGAGTTGATATTTAAAGTTTTCGATAAAAAAGTAGCCCCAAGTTTTACAGAGGAAGGGTGTTCAGAGTTTAAGTCTTTTGCAACTCCGGAAGCCTTGCGAGAGCGTATTGATCAGGGGGCTGTTATTTTAGCTGCAAGGCACGATGCCAAGCTTGTAGGTGTAGCTGAAATTCGTTCCTTAGAGCATCTGTGTCTGCTTTTTGTTGATTCTGCTGAGCAGGGTAAAGGTATTGGTAAAGTGCTGATTCAGATGGTAGCAGACCACTGTCGCGATGCAGGTTCCAGTGAGTTAACTGTCAATTCCTCTCCTAATTCCCGTACATTCTATGAAAGTTTTGGCTTTATTGCACAGGACTCAGAACAGCTTAAGAATGGTATTAGATTTGTGCCGATGAAGTATGAGTTTAAATAGGTATTGTGAACGAATTGTTTACAGAGACTGTAGAAAGCTCACCGCCCTGTTCAATTCTATATCCGCAGTTCTGCCTACATAATTGATCATATTGGCCGATGTGCGGGAAACCTTAATATCAGGAGTGATGCCGCCAATTCCGTTTCTGCTGTCGAGCTGGATTTCCCTGTCCTGATTTAGCGATTGTCCGTTAGGGAACTTAACGATGTATCCCATAGGCATTTTTGCTTCTCCTCCGGTCATTCCGAATGAACCGTTGGTACCGAAAATCCCGACAACATACCCATTTTCAAGATTTTGGATGGTCATGGCGACCCCCTCGGCGGAACTGGTGGTATCGGGGTTTACCAGGGCAACGACCGGACCAGTGAACAGCGGCGTTTGTGGTGGGATGTTCAGCGGGATACCCCAGCCGATTATGGCTGTACCATCTCGGTTCGGCAGAATTATTTCCATCAGGCCATTGTAGGCATTGTATTGATTCTGGTATTCGTAAAATGTTTCTTCTGCGTAAAAGAAACCTGAAATTTTGGCCGCCAGCTCGTCTTCGCCGCCTCCGTTGCCCCTTAAATCAATGATCAGCCCGGGAACATTATTAGTTGCCATGAATTCCATTGCTTCTTTGAAATCATTGAAGAGCTTGTCAAAAGAGAAGTTATCAGTGTCTAGAGTGCCGACCACGATATATCCATATCCGCTGGGTAGGATACTGTGTTGTATCGGGTCAGCCGGATTTATTTTATTCCAGAATTGTGTTTTTTGCAGAATTGTATTGCCGTCATCTGTAGCAGTTAAATCTTTTGTCGTTACTCCGGAACCGTCCGGTCTTGAAAACTTAACCCTGCTGACATTTGCGTCCGGGTCAAGTGTGAGTGCACGGAACTGTTCGTATCTTTTAAGCTCAGTTGTTGCTATTGACGCCGTTTCCGGTCGCCAGAGAATTGAAGACTGGCTTGCTGCAGTAGTAATCGCGACATTATTCCATTCCAGTATCTCGTCACCCTCAAGCATTCCTTCTGATGCTGCTGGGCCTAGGGCTGTAACAGTCGTGGCAATGACCTTGCCATTATCCAGTTCAGCTATTCCAAATCCGTAGCTTTCTTCAATGTTGGGGTAGATTATTTTTTCCATCTCGTCACCCCACATGACATGTCCGTCCGGTATAGATCTGGTATATTCAAGGAGTGCTGTTGCGTAGTCGTTTGGGTTGGCAGCATTTTCAGCGAGGATTATTTTGGGACGGATGGTGTTGTTCAGAGCATTCCAGTCAATGCTTTTCCAGTCCCCGAAAGCATATTGCTCTTGCATTAATGCATGCAGGGCATCATATGCCGCGAGCCAAGTCATACCGCTGAAATCTGAAGGGCTGGGTTTGATAAAAGGATGATTTGCAGGTGAAGTCCCACATCCTGTGTTTCCATTGAATATGAAAATCGAAAGAATGGCGAATGCAAGTATGGTGTATTTCTTAAACAATTTTATGGGTGGCGATGACTTGTAAAATATAGACATGCATAGGTCCGTTGAATGGTTTTAATCAGCATATCTGCTAAGTTCAGTCTCATATTTGATTTCAGTGATTGCTGCATTGATTTTACTGATGGTGTCGTTTGAAACATCTCTTGAGAAGATCAGGTGGCGGGTGTTTCCTTTTATGATGTCTGCCATAGACATGAGGTAAAAATCATCTTCTTTGTAGGGGGATTGCCTGATTATTTTAGCGATTTCCACTGGAGCCAGCAGGCAGAAATCAATTCGTTTGTCATGTAGCATTCTGACAAGCTGCTCAGTTGTGCCGGAAAGGGCATGAAATGATTTTGGATGTTTTTGAAGTAAATAGTCTATATATCCTCCCATAGAATGGCCTGCAATCAGTCCGGTTTTGTATTTACTTTTTTTCAGTAGTTCTTCCAGGGTCTTATATTTTAAGAATTGATCACGGTTCTCACGTCTTAAAAGCACAAGGATTGGTTTATTTTCGTAAATTGGTAACGAAAACTTAGCATATTCTTCGCGTTCTGGTGTTTTAAACCAACCTATAGAGGCAAATGAGCCTCCCTTTTTAATGGTGTGTAGTATTCTTTTGGAGGGCATACTCATGTATTTGCATTTACATCCTGCTCTTTCCATAATTTTTTGCGTGAGATGTAATAAAATACCCTCAGGTCTTTGTCTGTCATTTGTATAGTAGTATGGCGGAAGTTCAATATAACCAATTGTTATTTGGTCCGCATATATGTCTTTATTTAATAGAGATAGAATGGAAAAAACTAGAGTAGTATATGTGAATATGAGATAAAGGCTTTTTTTCATATCTCTTGTAGTTTCTTAGTTGCGATCATTATTGAGCACTTAGGCTTAAGTGCCTAAATTAATGCATTTAGAATAATCGCAATGATAACAGGTATAGCTATGTCTGTCCATTCATCTGGTAAAAATAGGGCAAAAAGAAAACCCCGGACAGAACTTGTGTTCCGCCCGGGGGCTTTAAATACATGTTGCACAGATTACTGAGTAACGTGTCCTAACCAAATGTTAACGGTTTGCTTTTAGTTTTACCTAAATTACGCGTATCAACCAGGATTAGCGGTTGTTTTGAAGTTTTTTCCTAAACGCGTCTAAACCGATTTAATGGTTTGTTACGAAGTTACAATAAATCCGCTTTGCCGTTGAAGAGGGGATCCTTTTTCGCATTTGCCGGGATAACCGGCTATTTCCAATCTCTCCGTGGGCCCGTTGGAGGTCTTAAAAGAACTCTCGCGGTAGGCTCCCCTCGAATTGAGCCTCTACTTGAGACTCGTCTTTAGAAAGTGACATCAAATTGATTTCACTCCCGTCTGAGGGTTGGTAACGAGTTGCCTTTGGTACAACTACCTCTGCCTTTGATTAAAAGATAACTCCGCTTAAGCCACGCGTCAATACCAAAAATATATTTTTATCGTTAATAAGAAAATTGCAAATGAATCCGGTTTGACAGGTGCTAAAAAAAACGAGGTAAAACCATATGTGAAGTTTTACCTCGCTGATTGTCAGGATGTTAGCGATACAATGCTCTGATATCTACGAAGCTGGCCTTTTCTGTCCCGGTAAGGACTATAGCCGCAGTGAGTTCCGCTTTGAGCTGGTCGATGTATTTTTCAACGCCTTCTTGCAGGCCGCCTACGGTGGCAATTGAGAAGGGACGTCCTATCATAACTGCATCAGCACCGAGAGCCAGCATCTTGAGCACATCGATACCGGTTCTTACTCCGCCATCAACCATTACAGCACACTGTCCGGCAACCGCACGGGATATTTCGAAGAGAACCTCTGCAGTACCGGGGCAGGAGTCGAGTACGCGACCTCCATGGTTGGAAACAACTATACCTTTAGCTCCGGCATCAATAGCCATGCGTGCTTCGTCAGGGGTCATGATACCTTTAAGGATGAAGTCGGCATTTACGGATTCGATGATTTCGCGCAGTTTACGCATGCATTTCGGAGTAACCGGGCGACCCATTTTCTTCAGGGTGATCAATCCGGCTGCATCGATATCCATACCGATAATTTTACATCCGGTTTCTTCTGCCTTCTGGAGTTTCTCGTTCAGTTCTTTATCTTCCCACGGCTTGATAAAAGGGATGCCGTGTCCGTCTACATCCTTGATAGCCGCAAAGCCGCTTTCATGGATAAAGGGAGGCACGCCGTCCCCGGTACAACCGATGATGCCTTTGTTTTTGCAGCCTTTGAGTTTGTTGGTGACGTAGTCAAGCTCACTGACCTTACCACCCATATTGAATTCGACACCGCCGATGGGGGCGGCAATGACCGGAATATCAAGGTCGATGCCCATTACATTAACAGAAGTATCCGGTTCGCTGAATTCGTGGATGGTACGCATGTTCAGCTTAAGGTTTTCGAGTGCTTTTACGTTGTTTTTGAAGCTGGCTGCAGTTCCGAGGCCGCCCATGCCGGGGACTTCACCCACGCAGGCTTTACCGTTACAAACAGGACAGACTTTGCAGTAGCCTTTCATTAATTCTCTTGCGTTATCGCGTACTTCTTTCATGATTTATCTCCTATATTAAAAAATAGAAATCAGCATTCTGGTTGCTACAACTATAAGCAGGATTGCAAAAATTTTCTTGAGTCTATCCACAGGCAGGCTGTGCGCCAGTCGAACACCGATGGGAGCGGTCAGCATACTAGCTGAAACGATACCGATCAAGGCGGGCAGGTAAACATAGCCGAAGCAGTATGGAGGAAGTCCTTCAACACCGATTCCGGTCCAGACATATCCGGCAGTCCCGGCGATAGCGATGGGCAGGCCGATTGCCGCAGCTGTACCGATGGCAGTGTGGATGACGATATTGCACATGGTCAGGAAAGGAACGGAAAGTGTTCCGCCGCCGATACCTACAAGACTGGAAAAAATGCCGATCACGTTGCCTGCTACAAAAAGTCCCTGAAAGCCCGGCACCTGTCTGGAAGCTTTGGGTTTGAGTCCAAAGAGCATCTGTGAAGCCACGTAGTAGAGGAAAACGACAAAGATGCCTTTCAGGAAATTGGTGTTCATGAACGATGTGGACAGCGAACCGAGAAATGTACCGAGAATGATGCCCGGAGTGATGGTCTTGAAAATGTCCCAGCGCACAGCTCCGCGTTTATTGTGGGAACGCATACTGGATATGGAAGTAAAGATGATGCTTGCAAGGGAGGTTCCCAGCGCAATGTGCATTAAGTGTACTTCCGGGATACCCAGCGGGGGGAGGGTGAAGACAAGGATCGGTACGATGACCAGTCCTCCGCCGATGCCGAGCAGTCCGGCAAGTATTCCTGCGAAAATACCAAGAACAACAAAAATAAGTAAGGTAGAGAGCATTTGTTCCTCCGCTACTTTTTGCTACAGGTTATTCTGATGAACTACGGCCAGTTGCCGCTTCTTCGACTTCAGCAATATGCTTGCGCATGGTTTCCCGGGCCTGAGCCGGATCACGATTCTCAAAGGCTTCAAGAATTTTGAAATGTGCAATGATCGATGCCTGCTGACGTTTTGGCGGTTGCAGGATTTCACTGCGGCTTTCATCCATGATTCGATCCAATGCCTGCATCATTTCCGGGAAAATGGAGTTTCCGGTGGCTTTGGCAATTTCAAGATGCAGCTGGGCATCGAGATCACTGGTATTCTTACCGTTCTGAGCTTTCATTTGTTGATCGCAGACGATCACCTTTAAGCGATTGAGTGTTTCTTCGTCCATTGAAGCGGCGGCAAGGGCGGCAATCTCAGGCTCAATAACACGTCTGAATTGGAAAATGTCGCTGATCCTTTTTTTCTGGTCGCTGAAAGCTGTGGCGAAGGCATCGAATATGTCTGCATCCATGTCGGCAAGGATGTACGTACCATCCCCGCGGCGGCTTTCGACCAGATTTTTTTGTGCCAGTGACTTTATTGCTTCGCGGATTGAGCTTCTGGAGACTTTGAACCTTTCCGCTAAGGTCCTCTCCGCAGGCAGTTTGTCGCCTTTTTTCAGATTGCCGGATTCAATCAGTTCGGCAATTTGCCGAGCCACGGACTGGTGCACTGTTTTGGCTGGGTTTTTAGAATCCATAATGGGTCCTACCAATTTTTGATTTTGAACAATTGGTCTGACCGATATCATTGATTGGTAAATCAGACAATACAAATTGAGGCAAAAAAAGCCGCCTACGTTGCGTAGGCGGCTTTCCTGCAAAGGGTTGCAGCTAAATTTTTATGTGCTCAAGGTCATAAACCGGGCTAGAGTGGCCAGACCAATGCAGATGAAAAATACTGCCAGTCCGGTGGCGAACTTGTTCAGTCTTCCACGCTGGTAATCTTTGATGAAGCCCCATTTGACCGCAATTCTGTAGAGGCCTGCTACTACGTGCATGACCACCAGAGGAGCCAGCACAAGGTAAAAGAAAATCCACGGACCGGACTGAATGCGTTCGGCGGAACGGGCCGCAGTAATGGGCAGGTCGCTGAGTACTGCCCACATGTGGATAGCGCCCATAACCAGAATCAGCATGGCGGAAACAACCTGTACAACCCAAAGCCATGTGTCACGGTGTTTGAGCATTTTGGCATGCTTCCAGATGGTTTTCTGGCCCTCAAGTCTGAAGGGAATCTTGCGCGCAGCAAGGTAGAAATGAAAAAGAAAAAGCAGGAAAAGGAGCGGCCCGCCGATCTGGGCCATATAGTTTTCCTCGTATGTGTGGGCGATAGTGTCCATGATGGATGGACTGAAAATTACACTTGAAACAAGGCTCATATGCATAAATACAAAAATGATAAGAGCCACCCCTGAAAACATCTGGAGCCAGTCCAGAATAGCATCGCTCTTGCCCCGTTTGACTGGGGCAACGGTAGAATTGAAAGACATCAGCACCTCCGTATAATAATTGAAATAAAATACCTCGCAACTGGTATTTTCCGCGCCGGTGATAATGTACTTCATATGTTGTTTTGTCAATCAACATAAACATTGTTTGTTGTAGGTAAGGTCTTGGAATTACGGACTCGAAGCCCTGTTTTACGTTTTTCGTAATGGTGCGGTCTTTGTTATGGTTTTTTGAGTCTTTTTTCGCCCTCACATTGACCTTGGCGAAAGCTATGCTTAATTTGTTCTTTGTGTTTATGGGATATTTTTAGTCGCCCTCTATTTTTAAGATAATTTGTACTTCAAACCTGATTGACATACTGGAGTTTAAAAGACATGGTCCCTCAACAAAATGCGAAGGCTGCAGCAGCCGTTAAAGGATTTGATTTTGAAAAATTATGTATATTTATGCTGCTTTGCGGGGTGCTTCTGATGAGCACCGGATGCGAAGTGGAAAAGATAGATGTTAATAAAAAGGCCGAGGTAGCCGCCGGATTAAAAGAAAATGAGTCCGGTGCTGCTCCTGCGGTTCAGCCAGCTGCTGATACCGCCGCGGAAAAAGCCGCTTCTGCTGAACTCAGCGATGAGATTAAGAAGGCACTTGCTTCCGGCGAAGGTCCGCACGTGATCAAGCTTAAGAACGGCATGTCCATTCTTGTTAAGGAAGATGATCGTTTTCCTCTGGTCAATGTGCGCCTCTTCGTACATGCCGGATCTTCTTATGAAGAGCCGGGGCAGGCCGGGATCAGCCACCTTCTGGAACATATGGTCTTCAAGGGCACCGAAACCCGTGGTCCCGGTGAGACTGCCCGTGAGATCGAATCCGTGGGCGGCGATATGAATGCCGCAACCAGCTTTGACTACACTGTTTATTACGTGGAAGTTCCTGAGAATGAATGGAAGCTGGGTATGGATATTGTCACTGACATGACCTTCAATGCTAAGATAGATCCTGAGGAACTCAAATCCGAACGTGAAGTTGTTCTTTCTGAGCTGGAGCGGGGAGAGGATAATCCCGGCAGCAGGATTTTTAAGACTTTGCAGTCTATAGTCTGGAAAGATACCAGCTATCAGTGGCCTATCATCGGTTACCGTGACACGGTTAAAGGAATTTCATCCGAAGATATTCATGCTTACATAGATCGTCTTTACCAGCCGCAGTCAATGCTTCTTAGTGTTGTGGGTAAGATTGATCCCGAGGCAGTTGTTAAGGAAGCGGAAAGACTTTGCGGCAGCCGGAAGTCCGTTAATCCGGTTGTTCCGCCCACAGCATTCCCTGTTCCTGCAACCGGTAAGACCACTGTTAAAGTTGTTCCCGGAAAATGGAATAAGGCGTATATCGGCGCGGCTTTTCCCATTCCCGGCTTGAGTTCTTCCCAGATTGCCGGGCTTGAAACCATGTGTGAGCTTCTTGGTGGTGGTGAAACATCCCGCCTTTACCGCAAGTTCAAGTATGAAAAGCGCATGGTGGACAGTATTTCCGTATCATCCCTGACTCTTGAACGGGCCGGGATGCTTTATGTTTTCGCCACACTTGATGCGGATAAAGTTGAAGAGTTCTGGAAGGAGCTTATGATTGAGCTTTCTTCCGTTGATTTTAATGATTTTACTGATCGCGAAATGGATCGCGTGGTAATCAATCTTGAGGATTCCCTGTTTCTGACCAAGGAGACTCTTTCCGGTCTGGCCTCGAAGCTGGGATATTTCCAATTCTTTGAAGGCGGGCAGCAGGCGGAGGAAAATTACCTTTACGATTTGCGCAACATAACCCGTGATCAATTACAGCAGCTTTATGATGAATATTTTGACCCCACAAAGCTGGCTGCCTGCATGCTTATGCCTGAAGGCGTTGAAGCTGATGCTCAGGGTTTTGAAAAAGCTGTTGCCGCGAACTGGCCTGCAAAGACCAAGGCTGCGGCACAAGCGGAAGCTGCCGGTCCGGGTGAAGCTGCAACGATTGAACTGGCTAACGGCAGCAAGCTTGTCTTTATTCCCGATGAAACACTGCCGTACACCGCAATGTCCATGTACTGGGTGGGTGGAGATGCAGATCTAACTCCTGAAGAACAGGGGCTTGCAGCGATGGTTTCCCAGAGCTTGACTCGCGGAACTAAAAGCTTGAATGCCACAGAATTGGAAGATTTTGTCTCTGATCGTGCAGCATCCCTTGGCGCAACTGCCGGGCGTGAAGTCTTTGCTATCAACGCAAAGTTTCCTTCACGTTTTACTGCGGATATGCTGCCGCTCATCAGCGACCTAATTACCAGTCCGCGCTTTGCTGAAGAAGAATTGGATCGCGCTAAGCAGGATCAGGTTTCTGCGATCAAGCGTAAAGAAGACCGTCCTCTGAGTCTTGCGTTCAGGAATATCTTTCCGTTCCTTTATAAGGATGGCAGCTATTCATATTTCCATCTTGGAATGCCCGAGAATGTGGAGAAATTTTCTCGCGATGAGATTGTTGCCTACTGGAAGAAACAATCCTCCCGTCCTTTCGTAATTTCCATTTGTGGTGATTATGACCGTGAAGCTCTTGCGGCTTTTGCAAAGGATTTGGACGGTAAGCTGGTCGTTAAAGATACTGCAGTGGCAGTGCCTGCTCCTCATTGGGGAGTGGAAAAAGATCTGACCATGACCCTGCCGGATCGTAATCAGGCTCACCTGATGGTGATTTTTCCGGTTCCGGGTATGGAAGACGAAGAAGCTACGGCAGGTCTTTCCCTGCTCCGGGCTTCTCTTGCCGGACAGAGCGGGTTACTTTTCCGTGACCTGCGTGACAAGCAGGGCCTCGGTTACACCGTAACAGCCTTTCTCTGGCAGGCACCAAAGACCGGATTCATGGCTTTTTACATTGGAACCAAGCCGGAACAGCTAGAACAGGCTATGGCAGGTTTCGATAAGACCGTGAAGATGCTCAAAGAGAATGATTTGCCGGAAGATGAAATCCTGCGCGCTCGCAACATCCTGCGTGGTGAATACTATCAGGAGCATCAGAGTTTGCTTTCCCGAAGCAGGGAAGCGGCCAGCCTGATCGTAAAGGGATTTGAGCCGAACCTTGACCAAAAGATTATCGAGCGGGCTTCAAAGACAGATGCCGCTCAGGTCCGAGAGTTGATCAATAAATACATCGACTGGGATAATAAATATACTCTGACAGTAAAACCGTAAGTCATATAAAAACCCCTTGCTTCAAATGAAGCGAGGGGTTTTTATTTATCTCCAAATATCTTCTTCTTCCACCAACAGCTCTGCTGTCCCATTTGTATCTTCAATAATTCTTGCGCAAAAAGCTTCCACCTGATCCGAGGGCATGATCAGAGTAAACATCAGGCTGGCTCCGAAAGACTGTTCTTCTATCTCGGCCCGATACTCATCGAGCATGCGGCGGAGCATGCCTTCCTGTGCGTATGAAATTTCGAGAGTCAGTATACGCATGGGGACTTTCATGACTACTTCAAGTGCTTCCAGTCCCTGCTGCACTGCACCGGAATAGGCGCGCACAAGTCCTCCGGTTCCGAGTTTTATCCCTCCAAAATATCTTGTAACCACTGCTGCAATATCTCCAATGCCGCTGCCTTGCAGTACTTGCAGCATGGGTTTGCCAGCTGTTCCTTGCGGTTCTCCATCATCACTCATGCCCATGCCCCCTGTCTGGGGTGGGCCGGCTATGAAAGCAGAGCAGTGGTGACGGGCATCAGGGAACTCGCTTTTAATTGAGGCGATAAACTCTTTTGCCTCTTCTCGTGTGCTTACCGTTTTGATGTCACAGATAAATCGGCTTTTTTTTATGGATTCTTCGGTGCGGATACTTTTTAGAGGAACTGGATATGCTTGGTTAGCCATGATTGCTTACTGTTTAATATTATTGGTTTTGTTTATGTTATGTCGTGCCTGTTTAATTTATATAGTACAGAAATTCAAATTTATTGGAATTTATCACTTGACTCGCTAATAGTAATTGTTATTATTTAATCAAGGTTGATGGGAAACCGATTAGTTAAAATATTTTTTAGAGTAAGGAGATAACTATGGGAAGCCTTAGAGATTACAAGAACTGGGATATCGATTGGGAAATGACTCCTGAAGATGCTGTAACCCTGTACCTTGAGTGGGGTAACCATCCTTGGGATTCCAAGTTTGCACCGGTAACTTCCAAGAATGACTATACAAACTATTTCACCGTTTATCTGTGGGACGACAAGCCGAGAGTGCTGTTCGTACGCAGGAACTCGGAAGAGGCTCGTGAGCTGATGAGCATTGAACTGCCTAAGGACATTGCTGAAAGGTTCAGGAAGTCAGTCGGCGGACTGAAGGGAAATTATCCCGTGAACGCCGAAGTAAGAGAATGGATTGAAACACAGATGAATAATTAGTTCCCATCTCCTTATCATCTAATCCGCAGGGGGACAGGCAAAAGCCTGTCCCCCTCACTTTTTATGTGTGTTTATTTGTCTTGTTGTGATATGGTTTTTAATAAGGATTAATGGCGGTATTTTGAGTTCTCGGATGGGAAGGATTTTATGTCTGACATGAATAAACACCACGAGCTTGGTGAGTTGCTGCCTGCAATGATTTGTGAGTTTTTACCGGATAGTACTCTCACGTATGTAAATAAAGCATATTGCGATTACTTTGGTAAAAATGAAAAAGAGCTTGTGGGATACAAATTTTTAGAGTTTCTACCTGAAGATGTGGTGGATGCTGTTAAAAGCAGATATTTGAATCTTACTCCAGATAATCCGGTCCATACTCATGTTCATGAAGTTGTCAGGAATGGAGAGATTTGCTGGCATGAATGGACGAACCGCGCTTTTTTTAATGAAAATGGTCAGGCTGTTCGGTTTCAGGCTGTTGGACAGGATACATCAGAACGCAAGCTCATGGAGCAATTGCTGAAATCTAGGCTCATGCTTCGTGAATATTCAACCGAACACAGCGTTGATGTAATCATTGGACGTGTACTTGAAGAGATCAAGCGCCTTACTTGTTGTGAATATGCATTTTTTCATTTTGTAGAGTCCGAAGATTTTCTTCTCGATGTTAGTGAGCAGGTTAAGCTTAATTCTTGCTTACAACAGAAATATGAAGGTGAGATATTTAATTCTTACCTGTTCGCTAATTGGTGCACAGAGTGCTATAGCAAATGTTGTTCTATATATAATGTTGAGATTAAAGATAGTTCTTTTAACAATGATTTGCAGCATGATTATATGCAATATGTATTAGTTACTCCTGTCATGTATCAGGGAGAAGTCTTTGCTGTTTTAGCTCTATGTAAACAAGATCGAACTTTTTCAAAAAAAGATACTGAAGTAGTTAATCAGTTGGCTACTACTGCAGTTGATGCTGTCGTTCATAAAATTATGAGCGATGCCTTGTTGAAAAGTAAAGAACAGGCAGAGGCTGCAAGCAAAGTAAAATCAGAATTTCTCGCAAATATGAGCCATGAAATACGCACGCCTATCAACGGGATAATGGGCATGCTCCAACTTTTGAAAACAACTGATCTCGATGCTGAACAATTAGAGTATGTTGACTATGCTTTGAAATCCAGCAGCAGATTAAGCTCATTGCTTATTGATATTCTTGACCTTACGATGGTTGAAGCAGGGCAGCTTGAATTGCAGATAGCTCCTTTTGAGATAGCAGAGACTATTGATTCTATTCGACAATTATTCGGTCAGGAAGCGCGTGAGAAAGGTCTCGTGTTAAATTTTGATATCAGTCCTGAAGTCCCGGAAACCGTTGATGGCGATGCTCTGCGCTTGCAGCAAGTGTTAGTTAATCTTGTAGGTAATGCCTTAAAATTCACCGAACACGGCAGAGTAGATGTTGAAGTATTTCTGAATGATAAACGCGCCAAATCTCTCTTGTTTAAAGTCAGGGATACAGGAATAGGGATTGCTGATGACATACAGGATAAGCTTTTTGAGCCTTTTATTCAGGGGGACGGTAGCTATAAACGCAGTTTCCAAGGTGCAGGCTTGGGATTGTCGATATGCAAGCGGGTTTTAAAGGTGATGGGCGGCGAAATTTATGTTTCCAGTGTATTGGGAAAAGGTACTGTCTTTTCGTTTACGATGCCCCTTGTCACTGAGGAACTTGATACTTCCGCCGAGAAGGATCAAACCTTGAAAGTTTTGGTAGCTGATGATGATATGGTCAGCAGGTTCGCCATCCAAAAGCAGCTGGAAAAAATGGGATATGAAGTCCATATTGCTGAAAATGGAGGGCGAGCTCTGGATATGCTTGCTGCGGATGAATATGGTTTAGCTTTAATCGATATCCAGATGCCTGTAGTGGATGGGGTAGAAGTTATCAGTCAAGTTCGATCCGGTGCAATCGGTGAAGAAGTTCGTCGCATACCCATCATTGCAATTTCTGCGTACGCTATGTCCGGTGATGCTGAAAAATTTACGGAATCAGGTGCAGACGACTATATTGCCAAGCCTTTACTCTTTGAAGATTTAGAGAAATCCATATTGAATATTCTAGCTTAAGAGTTATTTTTTCTGTACTGCTGCAAAAAATCTGTTTTGCCACTTGTGTTCTAAATGAAAATCAGTATGCTTTCTTCCATTCCAACGTTCGCACCCCTTTATTTTATCCAAAAATAAGCAACGAACTGCCGAAATCCCACTGCTGTATTTTGCAGTGGCGTAATTCCTTATGCCTTTCTTTCGGCATTACATATTCTCAAGGAGGCTAATATGCCCGTTAAATTTGCAGACCGTATGTCTACTGTACACAGGTCTTTTATCCGCGAAATTCTGAAAGTAACTGAAGATGCTTCAATTATTTCTTTTGCCGGAGGCTTGCCCAATCCCGAACTTTTTCCTGTAGCCGACCTTGAGGCAGCTGCTGTTAAAGTTATGCGTGAAAGCGGTCCGCAGTCCATGCAGTATTCTACAACTGAAGGTTTTCAGCCTTTGCGTCAGTATATTGCTGATCGTTACATGGAGAAGAAAGGCATTAAGGTCGATGCTGATGAAATTTTGATTACTTCAGGTTCACAGCAGTGTCTGGACTTGCTGGGCAAGGTCTTTCTTAATGCCGGGGATAATGTTGTAATCGAACGTCCCGGTTATCTCGGCGCTATTCAGTCCTTTTCCGTTTTTGAATCAAACTTCCTTACCGTAGGGCTGGAAGAAGACGGTCCTGACCTTGCCGAGTTGGAAAGAGTGCTGGATGAGAACGAAGCTAAGATGTTCTACGCTGTAACCAACTTCCAGAATCCTTCGGGTCTGACTTACAGTGCTGCAAAGCGTCAGGGCGTGGCAGATATTCTCAAAGGTCGTGATGTCCTTTTCGTAGAGGATGATCCTTACGGTGAACTCCGGTTTATGGGTGATTTTGAAAAGCCTGTTGTGCGCGGCTACCTTGAAGAGAATGGAATTCTTCTCGGTTCTTTCTCCAAGGTTGCAGCGCCTGGCTTCCGTCTCGGCTGGATGGTCTGTGGCGGGGAAATGCGTGATAAACTGATTATCGCTAAACAGGCTTCCGACTTGCACACCAGCACATTCGCACAGCGTGTTATGCATCAGTATGTTACAGATAATCCGCTTGATAACCATATTGAGAAGATTCGCGAACGCTATGGAAACCAGCGTGCAGCTATGGTGCAGGCTATTGAGGAATATTTCCCGGCTGAGGCCAAAGTTACCCGTCCTGAAGGAGGGATGTTTCTTTGGGTAACCTTGCCGGAAGGAATGTCTTCCATGGACCTTTTTGATGAAGCCATCAAGAACAAGGTTGCCTTTGTTCCCGGTCGTCCTTTCTACGTGGATGGCAGCGGTGAGAATACTTTCCGCCTCAACTTCTCAAACTCTGATGAAGAGCATATCGTAGAAGGCATTAAGCGTCTTGGCGCTGGAATTAAGGATTTTTTGAGTAAGGCATAAATTTTTACTCACATTAAAAATGAGAGGCCCTGAAACATACGTTTCAGGGCCTCTTTTTATTACTCGTATTGGTTAAGTCTAATCGTATCCATGTTCATGCATGAAGTCTGTGTACTTGGCATCCACAACCATGATGTGCTTGATGAGCCAATCTTTGAGGAAGCGGATAATATCGGTTGAGGCAGTAACTTTACCTCTTTCAACATCGTCTTTGAAATCAGAGATTTTATCGATGAAGATTTTATGCAGTTTTTTGTGCGGCTCTTTTTCCGGGTATCCATGTTTGTCGAAGATCTTTTCTTCGTATCCGAAGTGGTAGATGGTGTATTCAAGCAGTCTTTCGGCTACTTCACCAATTACGGTGTCAGCCTTACGCTGGCGCATTGCCCCGTACAGTTCGTTGATCAGGTCGAGCAGCTTCATGTGATGTTCATCAATAATGCGGACATCAACTGAAAGGTCATCAGACCATTCAACAATTTTTCCGGAGCTGGTGTCCACAATTCTGCCGGATGAGATTCCCTGTACTATTGAATCGAGTTCCTCAACTACACTGGCGATTTCGGTAAGAGCATGAGCGGATGCAGACATGCCTTCAGATGTTTCTGAGGCAACTCGTGCCACATCACTGATAGCCATGTTGATCTCTTCGGATGCAGCGGACTGTTCTTCACTGGCCGCGGCAATGGATTCAACCTGAGTATTGGTTTCGTCAACAATTCCTACAATTGCTTCCATGAGTTCACCGGATTTAGCAGCGGACTCGGTGGAGTTTACAATATCTTCTGCTGCTGATTCAACAGCGGCGATGTTTTCACGGGCATTGTCCTGAATCTTGGAGACAGCCTCACCAACGCCTTTGGTTGCGTCCATTGTTTTTTCTGCAAGCTTACGGACTTCGTCAGCAACGACTGCGAATCCGCGTCCCGCTTCACCAGCTCGTGCTGCTTCGATTGCGGCGTTCAGAGCCAACAGGTTGGTCTGGTCGGCAATGTCGGTAATGACCGTCATGATCTGGCCGATGTTATCTGCCTGTTCGCCCAAGGTTCCCATGGTTTCCTTGAGATTGAGGATGGTGTCCTTGATTTGTTCGAAAGATTGGATTGCTTCTGCTACGCCCTTAGCACCGTGGACAGCGTTGTCTTTGGATTGGGCCGAGCTGTTGGCTGCGAGTCCTGCATTCTGAGCAACTTCCAGAACAGTACTGTTCATTTCTTCCATTGCAGTTGCTGTTTCGGTCACTCGGTCACGTTGAAGTTCCATACCTGCGCTAACCTGGTTAACCTGTGCACTGAGCTCCTCAATCCCCGCGAAAAGTTTTCCAGATATGCCACCTGCATTTGCAGCCGACTTGCTGATAGATTCAAGAACTTCTTTTTGATCAGCAAGTTCTTTGCGAGCATTTTCAACATCAGATTCAGCTTTGCTTAACCTATTGCGCAGATTGTCAGCTTCTTCTTCAGTCTTACTGAAGTTTTCAGCCAATTCATGGATTGCTTTACCGGCTTTTTGGGCTGTCTCAGTAATGTTGTCATCAAGACTGGCAGGGATAGATGCTTTAGGTTTACCCGTGCTTATATCTATGAGGTAACTGCACAGAGTCTCCAACTGACTGTTTAGTCCCGAGTTAAGGGAAATAAATGCAAGTATTGTAGCTGCGATGGCAATACACAGAATAACTATTTGGGTGATGGAAATTCCAGATTCAGCAGCCGGGAAGAAAGCAGCCATGACAACTGAAGCAACGGCCGACAGAAAAATCATAGCTATGGATAAGGTTAATTTCAGTTTTTCAGGCATGTTTTCTCCTTTATGCGGGAAATTCTCATTCTAGTGCGTTAATTATACTTATAAAATAAAATAAGATTTTTACGCAAGTGTCGTACAGATAAAAACTGTTTCAGATTGGTAAAAATATCATCTTTTTTGCAGAGTTGTAAACTAATTGCCAGTTATAAACTCATTTTCCTTTCAGCGGAGGCAGTGTTGCCGCAACCTCTTTAATCACTGAGCGTATCCACTGTTGTGCTGGATCATTGTCATTTAGAGAATGCCAATGCTGGGAGACTTCAAATTCAGTGTTTTCAAGTGGCATATGGACAATGCGTAAACGTCCTTTTGCAGCATACATTTCAGCCAGACGTTGGGCTATGCTGCCTACAAGGTTCGAATTCTCCACAAGTGATGGAATGACAGTTTCCTGCTGCAACACAATTTTTATTTTTCGCTGCACACCCTTACGGTACAGGTAATCCTCAAGAAATCCTAATCCGGACTCGGAAAGTGAAAGGGCTGCAAATTCATTTTCGGCCATTTCTTCTTCATTCATAACCTCACCTTTTATCGGATGGTCATTGCGGACTACGCAGACTTCTCTATCTTCAAAGAGCTTTTCCTTGAGTACTCCTGCTCCGTAATTTCGGGGACAGCCAAGAAATACATCTAATTTACCACTTTGAAGCATTTCTTCCCGTTTTTCATATGTTGTCTGCATTATGCGGATGGAAATCCCCAGAGCCCTGCTATCAATCAAACGTAATATTTCGGGAAGAAGCAGTTTGCATAGATAGTCGCTGAGCCCAAGGCTGAACGTTCTTTTGGATGAAGCAGGGTCGAATTCTCCCCGGTCGGCAAGAGATTGGTTAATTGCTTTCAGGCTGGGAGCTATGTTTTGGTGTATTGTTTTGCAGAGCGGCGTCGGTTCCATAATATTGCCCCGGCGGACAAATAGACGGTCATCAAAGTGATGACGCAGCTTGGAAAGGGCATGGCTGACTGCGGATTGGGTCATAAACAATTTGTTCCCGGCAAGTGTCAGGCTGCGCTCGGTAAAAATCGTGTCGAGTATGACCAGCAAATTCAGATCAAGATTGGAAGAATTAGTTTTACTCATACAGGGAATGAATAGTTTTCAGTGGTAAAAGTTAATAAGCGGGAGTAGTTATCCTTTCATACTGAATCACTACTTCATTTCAAAGGAAAATCAAATGTTTGCTTTATACGGTTCAATCGCGGTTGTTGTCGCTTCTTCCGTGATTTATCACCTTGCCCAAAAAAGTATCGCAGGTGGGGGATCTTTTTTTGGGCCTCTTGCTTTTGCGTACGCCATCGCCATGATCTTTAGTCTTGCGGGAATGTATTTCCAGACCGGAAAAATAGAGGTGGTGGATATCGTTAACTTTAAAAACTGGCCGGTTCTGCTGTTAGGTCTGGCTGTTTTTGGGATCGAGATCGGCGTTTTGCTTACATACAAAGCCGGGGCGAATGTAAACACTTTGCCGATTTTAGTTAACGGGGTTGTTATGGCGTGTCTTATTCCCTTAGGGGCTCTGATTTACAGGGAACACATTTCACTTACGTCCGTACTTGGCATATTGCTGATTGGTTCCGGCGTATGGGTTTTGTGCTCATCCAGTCATGCTTGATTTCTGCTGTGATATTAGTTGCATGGTGATGGCATCTCCTTTTTAATCCTGATTTGTTTCATTATCTCTTCACATTCTTTCGAGTTTTTGAATTCTTTTAAAATGCGGGAATATTTCTGGCTGATTTTACCATTGCCTGGTTTGCGGGTGAACCCTACGTAGAGCGGGGTTGTATGAATGGCAATAGGGCTGGCTACAATTTTATCATCCAGATTCATGCTTTTTAAAATATGATTGCCGACAGTAAGGTAGCCGGCAACCAGATCAACTCGTCCGGCCATAAGTTTCAAGAAATTATGGCGTAGGTCTTTTACCTCATCTCTATGAAACAGAGTGCTGTTGTCGAACGCTGTTCCGTATGTATACCCTTTTGTTGTTCCGATATGTTTATCTTCAAGCGAGGGTATCCCGGTATATACAAAGGGGTCTTCAATTCGTTTAAATATTGATGAAGTTATGAGCATTAGCGGTTCTTCGGGGTAGATCAGCCATCGTTGTCTTTCTTTTGTTTTTCGCAGACCGAAAATACCGTCCACTTTTCCGGATTCAGCCATGAGCAGTGCTCTTTTCCACGGAAGGAACTTGATGTCGAACCGGGTGTGCATCTTTGCAAAGACGGCCTTCGCTAATTCCACCTGTAGCCCTTTAGCTACCCCGGCATCTTCGTAGTAGTATGGAGGGAAGGGGTCTGTAGCAAAGGTAAGCTGCCTTGCAGCAAAAGAGTATGCAGGTAATAGCAGTGTTGCCATCAGAGATATTGTGATGAATTTTAGATAGTATCTCATTGCCCCTCTTTACGGGAAGTCATAGTAACGGTCTTTCCTTTGACGCTAAAACCTATCGATATACAATGTTTTTATTTTCCTGAAAGGTAACAGGCCAGTGCAATGGAATGGAATTTTGAGCTGTCTGAGTCTCCCCTAGATGAAACTACAATGGGTACTTCACTGCCGACAACTACGCTGGCCATAGTTTTTCCCGCAATGGTAGCCAAGGCCTTGTAGAGAATATTTCCGCTTTCAATTTCAGGAGTAAGCAGAATGTCAGCACAACCGGCTACAGGGTTCTCGATTCCCTTACAGGTTGCGGCTGCAGTGGAAATGGCAAGATCCAAGGCCAGCGGACCAGCTACGTATGCATCCCCGAAAGCATCTTCCAAGGCCATTTTTGCAAGGATATCCGCATCAAGTGTCGCGGGCATGGCCGGGTAGTTAACCTTTTCGGTTGCAGCAAGAATTGCCGCTTTGGGTTTTTCCATTCCAAGTTTACGCGCAACATCAATGGCGTTGCGCAGTATGTCGGCTTTACGTTGCAGGTTGGGTTTTATGTTAACTCCTGCATCAGTCAGCAGAATCAGTCTTTTCTGGGAAGATGCTTCAAACACGCTTACGTGGCTGATAATTCCTTTTGTGGGCACGCCGGTCTGTTTGTTGAGGATGGCTTTGAGTACCGTACTAGTGCTGACCAGACCTTTCATGATCAGGTCTGCTTTGCCGTTTTTAAAGTAGGAGACAGCAGTTGCCACCGCTTCGACATCGTCATGCTCATCATGGAATTCAAAGCCGTCTATGTTTAGCCCGTGCTTTTCCGCAACAGCGAGGGACTTTTCCCTGTTACCGATGAAAATCGGTTCGGCAATTCCTTCTTTATGTGCAGTGAGGGCGGACCTGATTACAAATTCTTCAGCGCATGGGGCAATTGCCACGCGCGCAGGACGATCGTGATTGCGAACTGCTGTAATGATTTCATCTAGTGATGTTATGGTCATCTGCGCACCTTTTTACGGTCTGGAAGTTCCGTCTGGATTAAGATCAATTTCGCGCCGGTTAAGCGTTACTCATCTCCGCGTTTGAGTGCGATCATACCGGTACGGCAAAGGCTTTTGATCCCGAAAGGCTGGAGGATCTTGATAAGTCCTTCAACCCTTTCCTGGTCTCCGCTAAGCTCTACGGTAATGGTTTTCTGACCCATTCCGACAACATCAGCCCGGAAAACTTCGAAAATCTGCATAATTTGCGACATGGTGTCTTTGTTTACTTCAACTTTGATAAGCACGAGCTCCCGGTCCACAAATTCTTTGCGGGCCAGATCGTCCAGCTGAATGACAAAGTCCATCGCTTTAAGCTGTTCGGTTACTTTGGTTATCTCTTCTCTACTGCCTTCGGCGCATATGACCATTCGTGAAACATCCATATTCTCGGTTTCACCGCAGGAAATGGAAGTGATGTTGATTTTATTATCTTGAAAGGCAGCAGAGGATTCGGCCAGAACTCCGGTTTTGTTTTTTACAAGTGCGGATATGGTGTGTTTCATCTTTACTCCTGAAAATGACAGTTCTTTTTCTTGGAGCATACACGCAAAGCCGGTCGTGAACAAGCAGGGACGGTAAAAGAGAAGAAGGGGGAAAGTTGTTAGATTGTTGTTAATCCCGGGGGGCAGAAACCTTCGGAACGCATCTTGACCAGTTTTTCCGCGTCTTCATTTGTCTGGGGTTTGTCAAAGTAGTAGCCCTGAAC
Source organism: Maridesulfovibrio salexigens DSM 2638 (assembly GCF_000023445.1). GTDB lineage: Bacteria > Desulfobacterota > Desulfovibrionia > Desulfovibrionales > Desulfovibrionaceae > Maridesulfovibrio > Maridesulfovibrio salexigens. The sequence goes on from NC_012881.1 coordinate 1,618,863, forward strand.
ATAGTCGCAGCCGATATCTTTAAGAAGAATAAGCTGTTCCCGTGTCTCAACACCTTCAGCAATGACGTCCATGCTCAGACTGTGCCCCAAAGCATTTACTGCACGAACTATCTCGAGAGATTCGTGGTCGCTGGCCATATGGCTGACAAAGGAACGGTCGATTTTAACGGTGGAAGCCGGAAAGCGTTGCAGCTGTGCCAGTGATGAATAGCCGGTTCCGAAGTCATCAACTGCCAGTCTGATTCCCATCTCGCCGATCTTTTTCAGGTTCAGGGAGGATGCTGCATTGCGCTCCATGATCGCGGATTCTGTTATTTCCAGCTTGAGATTGTCAGCCGGAATCTTGGTCTCCTGCACAATTGTTTCAATAGCTTCAGCCAGATCTGGCTTGGAAAGCTGACTGGGGGATAGGTTGACGGTCAGAAATAGATCGTTGGCATTGGGATAAAGCCTGATCCATGCGGACATGAATCTGCATGCTTCAAAGAGTATGATTCGGTCGAGTTCAACTATCAATCCAGTTTCTTCTGCAACAGGGATAATCTGATCCGGAGTCAGGAATCCACGCTCCGGGTGGTTCCAGCGAACAAGAGCTTCAAATCCGGCCAGATTGCGGTTTTGCATGCTGTAAACCGGTTGGAAGTAGGGGAAAAATTCATTTTCAGGAATACCCTGTCTTATTTCAGTCTCAATCAGCAGACTTTGCAGGGCTTTTTCGTGCATGGTTTTGTTGAAAACCTTGAACTTGTTAACCCCTTGTTCCTTGGCTTTGTACATGCTGATGTCCGCATCACGAATGATGTGCTCAGGATGCTCGTAGCTTGAAGTCTTGAAAACAATGCCGATACTGGAACTGATGACAACTTCCCTTGAGGATATGCTCATCGGCTTGCGGATTTCGTTGCGAATATCACGGATAATCTGGATGACCATTTGAGGGGTGGAGAAGTCTTCAATCAACACCGCAAATTCATCACCACCCATCCTTGCAACGGTATCAACGGGGCGCAGGCAGCATTTAATTCTTTTGCCGACCTCAATGAGTAATTCGTCACCTGCCTGATGTCCAAGGCTGTCGTTGATACGTTTGAACATATCAATATCAAGCATCAGGACAGCGAAAGTCCTTTCCGGAATCTTGCGAGACATATCCAGAGTTTCTTCCAGACGCTCAAGAAAGAAAGTGCGGTTCGGCAGCCCGGTCAGGGAGTCGTGCAGGGACTGATAGGAAAGTCTTCGTTCATATTCCTTGCGCTGTGAAATATCATCGTAAATAATGAATGTTCCTGAAATTTCCTCATTGTAAAGAAAGGGGTACCCAAGGATGGATACCGGGATAAGCCTGCCATTTTTATGGCGGCGCATATCTTCGGTCCGGTATGTTTCTCCGCCGAGTATCTTTTTCAGGTTTGCCCTGATTTTTCCTGTATTGGTCGGAGAAAGGTTTTCACAGCAGGGCGCCATTTCTTCGGTGGAGTATCCGAAAAGTTTGTTGAAGGCTCTGTTGGTATCAACCACATTTCCTTTGGAATCTGTTAATGCAATAGCTTGCGGAGAGCTTTCAAAAAGTTGCATGAACCGGGATTTGTGTCTGAAAATTTTACGCTCGGCTACAATTTCCAGAGTGGAGTCAAAAGCTGTGCCTGTGTATAAAACAGGGTTGCCGCGAGAGTCATAAGAGGTGCGGGCATTCACAGTAACCCATTTCTCTTTCCCGTTGCGATGGTTCACTCGCAATAGCATTCCATTGACTGCACCATCGGTGAGCAATCTTTTTAGAAATTTCTGACGACCTTCATGATTATAGAGAAATCTTGAAGCCAGATCATTTTCAGCCAGCATTTCATCAACATTGTCATAGCCCATTATCGCAGCTAATGCAGGGTTCGCTACAGTAACTCTTCCTGCGGCAGATATCTGGAAAATAGCAACGGTCGCGTTTTCAAAGATTGAACGAAATTTTTTCTCACTCTCCAGCAGAGCTTCCTCAGCCTGCCTGCGTAAAAGGGCTGCTGCAACTTGCTCGGATATTGCCACCATGAGATCAATATCCTGAGAATTGTAGACACCGGAGCGTTCATATGACTGAATTGCCATCACGCCCATTACTTTTCCCCCGTGCTTTAGGGGAATGCCCATCCATGATTTTGCAGGCGAACCGATGTGATTGATCTTATTGGTTCTTTGGTCACGGAAATCGTTTTCATCAAGTAATAACGGATGCTCCGCCTTAATTACTTCCACGCTTAGGCTTTTGCCATCAGTCATTGGCAAAACAGTATATGGCGCCATGAAATCTTTTTCGTCAGCGTAATATGGAAAAGTTAAGGTTTTCTGGACTTCGTTATACAGTCCGACAAAGAAGTTCTCAGCTTCAATGAACGGCTTGAGGCTTTCGTGTACCTGCTTGAGGAATATGGGGGTGTCTGCTGTTGAATTAAGAGCAGATGAAATTTTGTAGAGGATTAAGTTGATATTTTCAGTCTGTTTTCGTGCTGAAATATCACGCAGAGACTCGATAGCCCCAATGGTTTTGCCGTTTGCATCCAGTATTGGCGCAGCCTGTACCCATAGATTTGTGCTTTTTCGATTGCCAAGGTCTTGAATACAGATTTCCGCGGCAAGAGCTCTACCTCTGCGACTGATTGCTCCATATTCAATTTCGCCAATTTCATCACAACCGTTGACAAGATCGATCAGGCCCGGAGTGCGTTTGCCGTGTATGAGATTTATGTGCTCAAAGTTGCCATTGCCAATGACATTTTCCGCTTTTGTGTTGGTAAGCTGTTCAAGGGCAGGGTTCCATGCAACGATGACCCCTTCTTTATTAATAATAAAAGCGGGGTCAGGTATGAAATGTAAAATGCTGACAGCAGGCGAGTTGGGTACAAGTGTAGAGTCATCAAGGCCGGAGTATGTTTTTTCGACCAAGTCTATAAAATTGTTCAGCTCATCGGCTAGTTCTAGAGACTGGTCTCCGATGGTGTCTTTCAGTTGTTTTTCCAGCAATTCGTGCATCGTAGTAAGTGGATACTTTAATAATTGTTGAGTTGCAAGTCAGCTTGTCTCATTTTTAAAATAGCATAACCTTGTGCTATAGTAATCTTATTTTCCGATTTTATGTACAGAAATAGTCGGTTCGTTTTGATGATTCCGTTGAACGCTGATTAGATAGTATTCTCCTTGTGGAGTACTTATTTCCCATGTTTTGTTTTCAGGGTTCATTTTACCTTGAATTGTTTTCTCAATTATTTGAAATCTATTCTTATCTATTAATTTAGAAACAGAGAAATCTTTAAAGTATTGAGGATTGCGTTTAATTTTTTTAAAATAGGGTAGATTGAATTTTATTCTTTGCCAGTTTGAGTAGAAGGCTTTACTTTCTGCTGTAGCATTTGCATTTCCTATCTGATTCGTAAGTTGCGGATAAAATGGTTTCCATAGCTCTCCGTCATAGAATTCAACCCAGCCCAATTCGTCAAGAAAGCGTGCCGGAATACCTGCGCTACGTAATATCGCGGTATTTAATATGCATATCTCAGTAATCGAAGATGTTTTGAGGGTATCTAATACTTGGACAGGTGAGAGTGTGTCTCCCAGTACACCTTTGTTTACTGATGATATTTCAGTATTAAGTTTATCTAATCTTTTTAGCAGTTTTTCCATTCCACCGACTTTGGTAAGATTGAATTTATGATGCAGGCGTTTTCGCCAATTGCTTTGCTGTTCGTATATGATCCGCGGGTTAAGGACGTATTGCTCGAAAATATTATCAGGATATTTCAATCCCGTTGATTCTGCTTCTTTTCTAGATCTGTCAGAAAATTCCGCATTTTCTATTAATTCAGTTGCCTTCACTGTCAACAGGTCTGCCACGGGCAGGATGGATATTGATTTGAGCAGTGAATCCCTGTTTGAGGGAGGGCAGGTGGCTATTGCGCGCAGTATTTGCGGGGTGTTCAGTCCTGATTTTGCAATATCAGAAGCACTGTCAGGCAAGGCTGTTTCCGCACTGGTTTTCATCCCTGTCAGTCTTTGCAGCCGTCTGTTTTTTATGGAATCAAATTCCACCTTTTTGGCGCCTTCTGAGTTTTTGGGCGGGGTAGGTATTTTTAAAGTGTCTTGGTAGGCAAATTTAAAACTGATAGTGCCTTCCGGTTTGTTGTCCGGCTGCATTCTTAGTATTATCGGGGTTCGTCCAGTTTGCTTTCCGGGAATCCATATTGATCCTGAATATGCGGAATTATCTCCGTTTGCAGCTGATAAAAGTACGGAACCCGGCCCTAACGTGATTTTTACCTTTCCCTCTGCATCAGTTGTCTTAGCGGCTACAGGACGGAAGGACGCATAATTCAGCACTGAAAAAAATACTCTCGTTCCGGGCAATGGTTTGCCTTTGGAGTCAACTACCAACACTTCGGTTCTGCTTGCCGGGGCATAGCGTGCAGTGGTGTTGATCAGTGTACAGCCGAAAGAACGTCCCAGAATTGGGAAGTCTGCTGAAGTTGTATTTCCGTATGCATATGAAACCACCAGTGGTGCCATGCGTACTGAACCGCTGAACCATGCATGATCAAGTCCATAGTCTGGATTGGCTGATTCAATGTAATGCCATTTACCGTCTACCTGAACTTCGGTCCAAGTATGGTTGTCGTTTGAGTGCTGCCAGGCCGGAACCATTGCCTGTCTTGCGGGGATGCCCACGCTACGCAGTGCGCAGACTGCAAGGATTACAGCTTCTTCACATCTTCCCCAGCCCCGGTTGATAGTCATGAGCGGGTTTTGGTCCCAACGCTGGGTTGATTTGAAGCCTGTTTTGGAAAAACACCAGCGGTTTACTGCAAGCACGGCTTCTTCCATTGATTCACATTCAGCAACTAGCGGTAGAAGTTCATTAAAAAAAAGTTTTCGCCAACTGGTGGCTTTTTCCTGACTTACACGGTGCGGGAGCACATAGTGCAGGAAGTCGTTCCAGGAAATATTTTTTCCCCACTTGGTTGATTCGCGGGCAAGGAAGGCAAAGTCGAGGTTTTCAGCCAACTCTTTTGCAGAGAGGGCGGCCCGGTCTGATGGAGGGAGGTTAGCGATCAGAAATTGTGCGGCCTGACGTTTTTGGGGATTTTCGTCATATCTGGAAATGAAATTTTCTAATTCAGCGCGGTTGTTGCCTGAAGTGGCAAGTATCGTTTTTATCGATGCGGAGTATGGTGAAAATTGATCTTGATAATTTTTAGTTGAACAGGCGCATAGAGATGTGCAGAGGCAAATGGCAGCTAAAATATGTGATACGTATTTAAGTGAAATCATGAAGATTGGTCTAGCATATAGTCCGTCTTATGTAAAAAAGACCGGAACCATATAGGTCCCGGTCTTAGAGGTGCATAGAGGGTAATTGTTGTCGATCCGGTTAGCCGCAACCGCAGCCGCTGCAGCCTCCGCCGCAACCATTTTCTTCTTCGAATACGAGAGAAGAAGAGATCTCAATTCCCATGGGTGAAAGGTCAATTACCATGGGTTTGGCCTGCGCGAGAAGCTCTTCGTCAACTACAAAGTCGTATCCTTCAAGGTTGATGGTTTCATCACCTTCTTTTGCGGAATCAATTCCAAGTGCCAGACGGGTTCCGCTGCATGCGGAAGCAATGTATATACGAATCGGCTCTTTGTCTTTGTCTTCAAAGTGCTGATCGAGTACTTCTTTTGCTTTCTCTGTGATCTTAAGCATTATTTTCTCCTTTTGAGGTTTGTTTTTCTAACAGAATAGCCCTCATGCAAGGTAAGTCAACCTGAATAGAGCAAAAAAACGTTCACTATTTGTTTTGCTCGTGAATGCGCTTGTTTTGCATTTAAAAATCCTATTCACGGGTAGGATATTCGCTATCTGTTTTCCCGAAGGAAACGTCCGGGTGAAATACCTATTACCTTTTTGAAGTGGCGGGAAAAATGACTTTGGTCAGAAAAACCTGAATTAAGTGCCGCTTCGATCAATGTTTCTCCAGATTGAATCCGGGCTTTTGCTTCGTAAATGCGGCAAGAGGTGAGATGCTCCTGCGGAGATAATCCGAATTTTTTTACAAACAGTTTTTGCAGATGAAACTGGCTGAGGCATGCTGTTTCAGCCAGAACATTTAAAGTGATTTTGTCTTTGAAATTTGTATCAATAAATTCTTTCACCCTGATTAGAGCTTCCTGCTGAGGACCGGTTGCTTCCGGGATTATCCGCGTGGTGCTGAAGTGTTCCAGTGCATGGTATAAAAAATTGTTCAAAGCTGTTTGCTTCTCAAGGGATGTCCCAGTTGTCTTCAAGAGGGAGAACAGTTCATCAAAAGAGGTGCGGCCAAAACCTTTGTAAGCAATGGCAGGGTTAAAATGTGGCGCAGAACATGCCTTGCCGCTTATCTCTTCTGCAAGATTTTGCAGATAGGATGGATTGACGCATAGGGCGCGATATGAGTGGGGACCGAATCCATTTTTGCAAATTGATTCGCAACTGTGAGATGTGCCGGGGGGAAGTATGCACATCTCCCCGGCACAATATGAATATGTTTGAGAATTGATACTGACCTTGCGTTCTCCCTGATCTATCAGGATGAAAATATAGCTGGAATGAACATGGCGCGGAAAACGGTTTGCGATTTCACGTGCTTCAATAAGCACTGCTTCCGGCAGATTCTCCAGCTCATTAAAGGTCAGTTTTTCATTATGTTTTGTCATTTGTTCCGATTCATATCAAAGCCGGGAAAAACTTGGCAAGCAGAGTCAGCCCTTCCGGTCCGGCTTTTACGCTATGTTCCTTTCCTTGAGGGATAACAGCTGATTTGCCGGGATGGTAGGGTGTTGATTTGTCTGCAAGGCTGGCATCTCCGTTTCCACCGATGATTTCATGCAGTTCCCATTGGTTTTCATGGATATGTGTTTCAAGGGTGCAGCCGGGATCAATTCTTACAATGTGGCAGCTCAGCTGACCTGCGGTCTTATCTCCGGTGATAAGGTGTTTGAGGTAAACGCCTTCGAATGCAGGGTGTGGATTCCAATCAAGGTTTGAGCACTGAATAGAATCTGTTGTTGTTTCAATTGTGCCGTTTGCGGCGAGAATGGGAAATTCCTCTGATGTCATATTGTCCTCCTGTTTTTATTGGTGTGATCGTTTTATAGGCAGGATCAGGAGGAATCGTATTGTACGATCTTGTGAATGTGGTTTTTCAAATAAAAAAGCGGATAAGATTTATTACTTACCCGCTTTTAGCTGAACCAATATGGCAGCAAAATTTATTTAAACAATTTCTAGCTGAAAGGCCGGAGGGCTCATGAGCAGCTTTTTGATGGGACAAAGGTCCAGTGCTCGGAGCAGGGCCGCTTTGTACTTTTCAGGAAAACCATCAGGAATGCTTAGTTCGTAGGTGAACTTGGCAATCTGGTTTCCTTCTTCATTATACTGGTATCTGACTTTTAGTCCCAGACCTTCCATAGGCAGTGATCTCGCTTCACAAAACTTGCGGGCGTAGTGAGCCGCACAGGTTGCCAGTGAAGCCAGAAAAAGATGCGTAGGTTCCGGGGCAGACCCTTCGCCTCCTTCACTTACAGGCATATCAACATCGATACAGTAATCGTCGCTGACAGCTGAAAGCTTTTGGCCGGGGCCGAATTCAATTTTGATTTCATTATTCATCATGACTCCAATTCGCCATAAATGTTGATAAAAATCACAGTGCTGCGGTTGGGATGTAAAGTAGCCCTTTACGTAAGAAAAAAGCAATGCTTTTTGTGTAGGGAAACCGGGGAAATACGTCTTTTTTTCTATTTTTTCTCGGGGATATGTCCAGACTTGATCTTTTCATCATCATGCAGGGCGTCTTGCAGGATTTTTTCAAAGTCTGTTTCAGTGGACATGCGGAACCCGCACCCGGCAGGAAGTTCTCCGAATTGCATGAAAATTGTAGGGTTTGGGAAATTACGGCAAAGTTGAGGGCGGTTTTCGTAGTCGTTGCATGTACCGTTATCGGTCAGGCTGGTGCAGGAAAATTTGAGATAACCCTCTTCGGTTTTTCCGCATATTTCAAAACGAGATAAGAGCTCGTCTTCGTCGACGGCTTTTAAAAACTGCTTTTCATTTTTCAGCCATTTACCGCCTGCATGAAGGCATATTGAACGGCAGCAGTTCCCGCACATTTTGCACGAACCGCGAATAATCACCGTTTGCCGTTTTCTTTTTAAACGCCATTTTCGGAATTTATATTCCAGATATTCAAAAAGATTCATGAAAGGAAAATAGACCTCTATGTTGCTGAATGCAAGGTGCTTAGGGCAAATGCTTACCTGCAACCCGGAAATTTACATAGAGATTCAATATATAATTCCATAATCCGGTAATAAGTGAGATCAGGATTCGGGAAATGATGTATTGCCAGTGCAGAATATCGACCATCAGGAACATCCCTCCGGTTACGATAATCAGACCGGTCCCGGCTATCAACAGAAAACCGAGATAGCCCTGTTTGAATTCACGGGTTGTTCCTTTGAAAACAAGCCTGCGGCTGATTATGTAGTTCAACGAAACCGCTATTAGAAAAGCTAGTCCGGCAGAAAAAACAGGTGACCAGTTGAATCCGTCTGTGAACAGGTAGAGCAGGGCCAGATCAAATAGAAAGGTCCCTCCGCCTACGCAGGTATAGCGTAGAAAGCGTATAGTTCCTTTAATATCCCATACTGAAAATAGTTTGCCTGTTTTGTTTGGGCTGTTTGTCTGCTCTGCCATATCTGAGCAGGAAGCCAATGAGTGACTTAAAAGTCAAGGCTCGTCTGCAAAGGTGACTGATTTGTAATATTGTAGTCACAAAAGAAAGGCCCCGCTGAATGAGGGGGTGAAATCCTCGTCAGCGGGGCTTGCGGCGTTCGGGTCAGGTTGCGCCAAACCTCCCTTGTGCCGTCTGGAAGAAAGGGTGTTTGTCCGGTGATGAACAAAGAGTGAAAGTAAAATTTTCTGAGCAGTAATCCTTAATCCTTTTCCTGCTTCGTTGATCTGTTTATATGGAACGGCTTTCCATATGTCTAATATATAATTTATGTCTGTTTGATACTTTAGAAGTATTGATTGACCGTGGTACGGGCTTTGCTGTGGATAATTATTTTTGAAAGTTAATTTCAGAATTAAATTTGCTTAAAAATAAGATTAAACCTGAAGTGTTCAGTTTATCGTTTTGATATTTATTTTTCTGATCTTATGGGTTTTATAAAGTTTGATTTTATATTAATTGGTGGAATCATGGAGAATAGCCTGAAAATACTGCTTGTGGATGATAATGCCGTAAATCTGACTCTTCTTGAGCGACTGCTCAAAGACGAAGGGGCTGAATTACACAAGGCTATGGAAGGGGAGGAGGCCATCGGACTTTGTCGGGAGCATGATTTTGCATTGATTTTGCTTGATGTACAGATGCCCGGAATGGATGGCTATGAAACTGCGCGCAAGATTAAAGAGATTGAGTCTTGTTGTCTTGTTCCGATAATCTTTTTGACAGCTATTTATAAAGACCCGGCATATGCCCGTATGGGCTATGAGGCAGGTGCTGTTGATTTTCTTACGCAGCCAATTGATCCGCCGACTTTAAGGGGAAAAGTCGGGGTTTTTCTGGAGCTGAAAAGACAAAAAGATCGACTGGAGCGGGAAATCGCGCAGCGTATTAAAACTGAAAAAGCTTTGCGGGCTGCCGAGGAAAAGTATCGCAATATATTTGAGCGTGCTGTGGAAGGTATCTTCAGGTCTACCCTTGATGGTAATTTTGAAGAAATCAATCCGGCTTTGGCTCGTATTTTGGGTTACGATACCCCGGAAGAAGCTGTGAAAAAGGCTCATACGGATATTCTTTACAAAAATCCGGCTGACAGGAAAGTCTTTCTGAAAAAGCTAATGCAGGAAAAGTCGCTAAATGATTATGAGCTTCGTTTCCGGCGTAAGGACGGTTCTGTAATATGGGTCTCGGAAAGTTGCCGACTGTTTGAAGAGGGTGGTGAATTCTACATTGAAGGTGTTGTGGAAGATATTACTCACCGCAAAATGTGTGAGCTTGAGCTTCAGGAAAAGGCCACCCTTGATGCACTTACCGGGATACCCAACCGGTACCTTTTCTTTGATAGGCTGGAAAAATCAGTTGCCAATGCAGGGCGGTATGGTGAAAAACTGGCTCTTTTATTCATTGATTTGAATGATTTTAAGCGTGTTAATGACCAGTATGGTCACCATGCCGGGGATATGGTCCTAGCCAAAGTTGCCGCAAGACTGAAATCGCGATTGCGTTCAGCGGACACTTTTGCGCGGCTTGGCGGGGATGAGTTCTGTGTTTTGCTTGAACGTCCTTCTGATAGGGAAAGTATTGCGCGTGTAGCGGATGATTTCATCAACTGCCTTACTGAACCTTTTGAGTTTGATGATGTTCAATGTTCTATCGGTGCCTCCATCGGTATAAGTATATATCCCGAAAATGGGGTTGAGCCCGAGGGATTGGTCAAAAAGGCAGATCAGGCCATGTACAGAGTAAAAGAACAGAAGGATCGAAAATACTGTTTTTACAGCTGAGGAATTAATCTGCCGAATTTAAAACTGTAGCTTTTTCTACACATATAGATTTTTACAGCTAGGTGTTTCTGCTCGTGTTGAGCGGAAACACCTTCTTTTTTGTCGGGCGGTTATGTTTAATTTTTAATCGATGATTTGTTCTGTGTCATTTTGATACTATATCTTGGCTGTTTATGACTTGTGAAAAATATTTATTTCTCTCGTTCCTTATGTTTTGTGCTTTAAAGTATCGTGCTGGTTGGTGTGTCGAAATATTTTGGTAAAACAGTATTGAATCTATTGTTGGTTGTGCTATTACTAAGCGGAAATTTTGTTTTGCATCGTTATTTATCTTTCAACTCTCTGGAATTAAAGTTGATTATTTTGTGATTAATTTAACTATCTAGCGTTTTACAGTCGTCTTAACCTGTAAAACGCGCAGCCATCCTTGACACAGGAATGGTCGGGTGAGATAGATTTAATTAAAATTTAACTTCAGAATTTTTTTAGACTTTTTCCAACGTTCTCTTTGCAATTTAACAAAAAAACAATTAGTGTTCGCTTCGTGTTACTAATTTTAAAAACGTAAGAGAGGTGCGAGAATGGTTTTTACCTGGCTTCAGTTCGCCATCTTCATGTTTTTGATCGGTGGGCTTCTTTTTGCCGGTGGTCCGCTTATCTTGTCTGCTCTGGTGCATCCACGAGCAAAAGGCGGGGACATGGGCATGTCTTATGAGTGCGGGATGAAACCCCACGGCAGGGCATGGAATCAGTTCGGTATTAGTTATTATGTTTACGCCTTGTTGTTTTTAGCCTTTGACGTAGACGTTCTCTATCTCTTCCCGGTTTCAGTCTGGTATCCTCATACCGATGGAATGTTTTATTTTATTGAAGTTGCCGGATTCCTGTCTGTTCTTGCTATTGCGATTATTTATTTCTGGAAGAAAGGAGTGTTCACATGGCCGAGAAAAATCTCCTGACCCCCGGCGGGCATGTTGTTGAGGATGGACTTGTCCGCCTTGAACTTGCTGAAGACGCCATGAACATCTGCCGATCCATGTCACTGTGGCCCATGACTTTCGGGCTGGCCTGTTGCGCTATTGAGATGATGGCTGTGGGTATGGCCCGTTTTGATATGGCCCGTTTCGGAGCAGAGGTGTTCCGTCCTTCCGCACGTCAGGCAGACTTAATGATTGTGGCTGGGACGGTGACCAAGAAAATGGCTCCTGCTGTTGTGCGTCTTTATGAGCAGATGCCTGCTCCCAAATGGGTGCTTGCTCTTGGTAACTGTGCAATCTCAGGTGGCCCTTTCAAGTTTAAGGGGCAGTACGGAATAGTTGAAGGCGTGGATAATCTTATTCCGGTAGATGTTTATGTTCCCGGATGTCCGCCGCGCCCGGAAGCATTGCTTGAAGGGTTGTTCCAGATTCAGGAAAAGGTGACCGGAAAACGCTGGTGGCCTGTGCCTGAGGATTTAGAGAAGGAGCGTGCCTTATGATGGGTGATAATTTAAGTCTCCCGGTTACCCCGCTTATGATCGGCAAGGGAAGTGTTCAAACCTCCGGGGTAACCATGAATGTCTTCCTGACTGCCGATGATATTGAACAGGCGGCCGGTGCCATGCTCAAACAAGCCTACCATCTGGAAAACATAGACGCCATTGATGTAGCCGAAGGTTTTCTGATCTCCTACCATTATGCCCATTTCACCAAACCGGGACGCATTGCTCACCGGGTGCTGGTCTGTCGTGATGAAGCTGAATTGCCGTCTATCTCTTCCATCTATCAGGGAGCGGACTGGCATGAGCGTGAGTGTTACGATTTTCACGGCGTGAAGTTTACCGGACATCCCAATCTGCTGCCCCTGTTACTTGATCCCGAAACTCCTAACGGAGTGCTGCTTAAAGATGATAAGAGCCGCAAGCCGTTGCGCGAGATCCTTAATCCCGGTGAAATTATCTTCAAAGGTGAAGGCTTTACTCTCTTCGATGAAGAGCAACCGGAACCGGAAGAGGGGGTAGAATCATGAATACATTTCCTGAAGGTGATTTCTACACCAATCATTTTGAAAAGGGTGCAGACGAGCATACCATGATTCTGAACATGGGACCGCAGCATCCTTCAACCCACGGTGTTCTGCGGGTCATCCTTGAACTGGATGGTGAATATATCGTTCGAGCCGAGCCTGTACTTGGTTATCTGCACCGTATGCATGAAAAGATGGCCGAGGTAAAAACATGGGTTCAGTTCATTCCCAACATGGGGCGTGTTGATTATCTGCATCCACTGGCATGGAACCATGCTTATGTCGGCGCGGTGGAAAAACTGGCCGGGATTGAGGTGCCTGAGCGGGCCGAATACATCCGGGTAATTCTTACTGAGCTGAATCGTATTTCTTCACACCTGCTCTGGTGGGGCGCATATCTTCTGGACCTCGGCGCATTTACTCCGATTATGTACGGCTTTGATGACCGTGAAATCCTCATGGATATGATGCAGAAGGCAACCGGAGCACGGTTGACCTATAGCAATTTCCGTTTCGGCGGGGTGGTTCATGACCTTGATGACGGTTTCGCGGACAAGTGTACAGAGTTCATCAAACGTCTTCGTGACCGTTTGCCCATGTACAAGGATCTGGTCACCGATAACATCATCCTGCGTAAACGTATTGAGGAAATCGGCTACATGGATGTTGATATGTGTAACCGCTACGGCGCGACCGGTCCTCTGATTCGTGGTGCAGGCGTTGAGCATGATACCCGCAGGGCTGAACCTTATTCAATCTATGATCGTTTCGATTGGAAGGTTCCGGTTTATTACGAAGCTGATGCCATGGCTCGTTACATGGTGCGCATGGAAGAGATCGAGCAAAGCCTGAACATTGTGGAGCAGGCCCTCGAGCAGATTCCTGAAGGTGAGCACATCATCAAGAAGGCTCCCAAGCCAACGTGGAAGGCTCCGGCAGGTGAAGCGTACTTCAGTACTGAAGGTGCGCGTGGCAAGGTCGGAATCCATATTGTCAGTGACGGCAGCAAAACCCCGTACCGGATCAAACTCCGTGCGCCGGGATTCTCCAACCTGTCCCTGTTTGCTGAATGTGCACAGGGAACAATGCTGGCAGATGCGGTTGCGATTTTAGGCAGCTTGGACATGGTAATCCCGGAAATCGACAGGTAGTCAGGAGCTTCATATGTCTCAAATTCCTGTAGAACTCGTTAAATTAATCATCGCACTGGTGGCGATTGCCGCTTTTGTGGGATTGAACGGGCTGGTGCTGGTTTACCTTGAACGTAAGGTGGCCGGATTCGTACAGCGCAGGCCCGGACCTTATGAAGTCGGTCCGCAGGGACTGCTGCAGCCTCTGGCCGATGCCGTAAAGCTTATCGGTAAACAGCTTTTCACCCCCAGCGGTGCGGACAAATTGTTGTTCTGGATGGCTCCCATTCTATCCTTCCTGCCCGTACTTTTACTTTTCCTGCCTATTCCTTTCGGTCCTGTTGCTACCGGGATGGAAATGGACCTCGGCCTGTTGCTCATTCTGGCTTTCGCAGGTCTGAATGTTCTCGCCCTGTGTCTGGCTGGGTGGGGGTCGAACAACAAATGGGGAATTCTAGGTGCGGCAAGGGCGGTGGCTCAGTCCGTAGCTTATGAAATCCCGTTGCTTCTCTCAGTGCTGGCTGTTGCCTTCATGACCGGAAGCCTGAACCTTACCACAGTGGTCGAGGGGCAGGGCGGCTGGCCGTGGCAGTGGAATGCAGTAGTGCAGCCGTTGGCTTTCATCATTTATTTTGTCAGCGCGCTTGGTGAAACCAACCGCGCTCCCTTTGACCTTCCTGAAGCGGAAAGTGAACTGACCGCCGGATTCCATACTGAATATTCGGGCATGGGTTTCGGGCTGTTCTTCCTTGCTGAATACGCCAACATGATCGTGGTTTGTTCTGTTGCTGCGGCCCTGTTTCTCGGCGGCTGGCAGGGACCTTTCTTTGACGGTGCATGGTGGTTCCTCGTCAAGGTCTATATTCTGCTGCTGGTCATGATCTGGCTGCGCTGGACATACCCCCGCGTTCGTTTTGATCAGCTTCTGAATATCAACTGGAAATGGCTCATGCCCTTAGCTCTGTTGAACCTGTTTATCACCGCTTTTGTGATGAAGCTGTAGGAGGGCGTTTTTAATGAGTGTGATTAAAAAAATATGGGATGACGTGACTTCGCTCTGGTCCTTGATCGTAGGACTGAAAGTCACGGGTAAAAACTTTGTCGATAAAAACGTGACCCTCCATTATCCGCGTGAAACGGTTACTTCCGGGGAGTTGGAGGGATTTCGTGGTCCGCTGGAACTCATAGGTAAACCCAAGGATCCGGCCAAACCAAAATGCATTGCCTGCATGATGTGTGTCACCGCCTGTCCCAGTAAGTGCATTACCGTGGTTAAGGCCAAGGCTCCCAAGCCTACCGAGGCTGAACTTCAGGCTATGAAAGAAGCGGAAGAGCGGGGCGAAAAGGTCAATAAGCCTAAAGCTCCTAAAGAGCCTGCAAAATTTTTGTATGACTTTTCGCTCTGTTCACTTTGTGGATCATGCGTTGAAAACTGCCCTGCAAAGGCACTGCGTTACTCATCAAATGTGTACTTGACTGTGACTGATCGCAAGGAGCTTAAAATGGACCTGCTTGCCAGACTCGGTGCACAGGCTGAGGCTGCTGTAGTTGCAAAGGCGGCAGAGTCTCCCAAGAAAGTTGAAGCTGTAACTACTGAAAAAGAGGCAGGGACAGAATCATGATGGAAACGCTCGCAAAAATAGCTTTTGTTGTTTACACGCTGCTGATTCTCGGCGGCGGGTGCATAGCCGTGGGCGCACACAGCCTGGTGCGGGCTATGGTGGGGCTGATATCGTCCCTGCTGGGCGTGGCTGGAATGTACATGCTCATGGCTGCGCCGTTCATGGCTTTCATGCAGATTCTCATCTACGTGGGGGCAGTCTGTGTGCTCATCTTCTTTGCCATCATGCTTACTCAGGCTGATGATCACGGGGTTGAAGCAGGAAGTCGCAGGCCGGGAAAATCAGCACTCGCAGCCCTGACGTTTATCGCTCCGGTATTTGTAATCGGGTTTATCCTGATCAAATTTCAGCCCGTTTCAATTCACATCCCGGTTGAGGTACCCCTGATCGAAATAGGTAAAGGACTGCTGGAAGATTATCCGGTTGCATTTGAGCTTATCTCGGTTGTCCTGCTGGCTGCCATGGCAGGAGCTGTGCTGCTGGCCTTTGAACAGAAAGGCAAGAAAGGGAGGAAAGTATAATGAGTCCTCTTTTAATGTATCAACTGGTGGCGCTCCTGCTGCTGGCTATCGGGCTGTACGGCATTGTCTGGCGTAAATCGCTTGTGGGCATGCTCATTTCCGTGGAGCTGATGCTCAACGGCGCGGGGCTGTCCATTGTTTCCGCCTCCCAGCTTACCGAGGCCGGAAGCGCAGTGGGGCAGATCGCCGCACTTTTTGTTATGGGACTGGCCGCTGCTGAAGCGACCCTTGTGCTGGCAATAATCATTGTGGTGGCAAAACGGTTTAAGTCCGTTGAGACCGACGCAATAACAAGGCTGAAAGGGTAAATGTATGACAGTTAGCACTGAATTCATCACCAGCGCGCGAATCCTGATCCCGCTCGCCATCACCCTTGTGGCACCGTTCTTCATTTGGTTTTTCCGGGAGAACATCAATCGCCGCGAGGCCGTTTCCATCTGGGCCGGTATCCTGACCTTCCTTTCCGTGGCTTCTATGGTTCCCGATGTTATGGAAGGCAAGATTGTAGAGTACACATTGTTCACCCTTTTTCCGGGTGTAAAAGTTTCTTTCGCTGCGGACGGGCTGGCTTTTATCTTTGCCCTGATCGCATCATTTCTGTGGGTATTCGCCACCAGCTATAACATCGGCTACATGCGCACCCTTAACGAGCATGCCCAGACCAGATATTACTTCTGTTTTGCGGTTGCCATTTTCGGTGCGGTGGGAGTTGCTTTTTCGGCGAATATTTTTACTCTCTATCTTTTCTATGAAATCATTTCCGTATTCACTTACCCGTTGGTTGCTCACCATCAGGATGATGTCTCCTTTAACGGGGCGCGGAAATATATGGTCTACCTGATGGGTACCTCCAAGTTGTTTCTGCTCCCGGCCATGGTCATGACCTATGTGCTCTGCGGAACCTTGGATTTTCATCTCGGCGATGTGGCGCAGGGAATTTTTCCACCGGACGCCGACCCCACACTGGTGACCATTACCTACGTACTTTACATTGCAGGTCTGGCAAAAGCAGCGCTTATGCCATTTCACAACTGGCTTCCTTCAGCAATGGTCGCGCCGACTCCGGTCTCCGCATTACTGCATGCGGTGGCTGTTGTTAAGGCCGGGGTTTTCTCAGTTTCCCGCGTGATCCTTTCCGGCTTCGGTGTGGATCTGATGGATAAACTGGGATTGGGACTGCCGACAGCATATCTTGCGGCATTCACCATTGTAACGGCTTCGCTCATTGCCCTTACCAAGGACGATATCAAGGCAAGGCTTGCCTATTCCACTGTCAGCCAGCTTTCCTACATCATTATCGGTGTAGCCATGCTGACCCCGGAAGCAGTGCAGGGCGGTTTGATGCACATAGCTCACCACGCTTTTTCCAAGATCACATTGTTCTTCGGTGCCGGTGCCATTTATGTGGCAACCCACCTTAAGAAGATCAGCCTTATGGATGGGCTGGGCAGGCGAATGCCGTGGACCTTCGGGGCCTTCGCCATTGCTTCACTGTCTATGATCGGGGTGCCTCCGGTCTGCGGATTCGCCACCAAATGGTATCTGGTCAAAGGTGCGGTAAGTATAGGTCAATGGGGACTGCTGGTGGCTTTGCTGGCAAGTACTTTGCTAAATGCCGGATATTTCGGACCCATTGTCTATCGGGCATTTTTCAAGGCTCCGGCAGAGGGAGCCAATATCGAGCAATACAACGAGGCCCCGCTGTGTATGGTCATTCCGCTTTTTACCACGGCTCTGATCTCAGTCTGGCTGGGACTTTATCCCCAGACTTTCCTGAACTTCATCAACGTGTTCGGTAAATTCTAAGGAGAACCGCCATGATCGAAAAACTTGGAAACTGGTTCGAAACCCAGCGCACGCAGAAAATGAGGTTCTGGAAACTGCTTTTCGCAGGATTCCTTGTGCTGCTGGTGATGCTGAATTTCTTCATCCATCCGCATCATGTGGAATATCATTATGACGGTTACCCCGGATTCTGGGAAATCTTCGCTCTTGCTGCTTCAGTGGGCATGGTTTTTCTGATGAAGGTACTCATCCAGCCTTTTCTGGTAGGACCGGAAGAGGGCGAGGATTATACAGAAGGAGGAAACAATGACCATTAATGGTTTTCTCCATCCGGCACTGGCTTTTATCGCCTTGGCAATGGCCTTGCCATTCTTCCGGGGCAAGCAGTGGAAATGGTTTCTGCTCGTCCCCCCTGTAATTGCCATAGGGGTGGTCTTTACTGCCACACTTGGTAATTTCGGGGTAATTCCATATCTCGGTAATGTGCTGGTGCTAGGCCGGGTGGATAAGCTTTCGCTGGTCTTTGCCAACGTATTCGCTATCCAGTCTCTCATCGGTATGATCTACGCTTTGCATACGGATGATAAAGCGCACCATGCTGCGGCGTCCCTTTATGTTGCCGGATCATTCGGTTGTGTATTTGCCGGAGACTATTTGTCCCTGTTTATTTTCTGGGAACTCATGGCTGTGGCCTCCACCTTTTTGGTCTGGCTGCACCGCACCAAGACTTCCAGCGCTGCCGGTTTCAGGTACTTCCTGTTCCATATGCTCGGCGGTCTGTTCCTTCTTGGTGGATTGCTGCTCCGTTACTCCGAAATCGGAACTTTCGCTTTCCTGCCTGTGGACCCGCAGGGAATGGAATATTACGACTGGCTGATCCTGACCGGATTCTGCGTCAACGCAGCTGTTGTGCCTTTGCATGCATGGCTGCCTGATGCCTATCCCGAAGCAACTGTTCCGGGGGCGGTTTTTATGTGTGCCTTCACCACCAAGACTGCGGTTTACGTGCTGGCCCGAGGATTCTCCGGGGTTTACGCATTGGCAGTGGCCGGAACAATCATGGCTGTCTATGGAGTGCTTTACGCGTCAATGGAGAACAATGCGCGTAGGATTCTTTCCTACCACATCGTCTCGCAGGTCGGTTACATGGTCGCCGGTATCGGTATCGGTACAGCCATGTGCATCAACGGTGCTGTTGCTCACGCTTACGCACATATCCTTTATAAGGGGTTGCTCTTCATGAGTGTGGGTACGGTGCTTTATGCAGTAGGAACTGCCGACTTGGACCGCCTCGGTGGGCTGGTCGGGAAAATGCCTGTGGTCATGCTTCTGTACATGGTCGGGGCGGTTTCCATTTCCGGTATGCCGCTTTTCAACGGATTTGTATCAAAGACCATGACTATTACCGGGGCTGCTGAAGCTCATCACACTTTGCTGGCCGTAGGGCTTGAAATCGCCGCCGTAGGTACTTTCCTTTCGGTTGGTATTAAGCTTCCGTACTTTGCCTTCTGGAATAAACCGGCAAAGACGGACATCAAACTAAATCCCATTCCCAAGAATATGTACGTGGCAATGGGTATCGCGGCTTTCCTCTGTTTCGCACAGGGTGTTTATCCGCAGATGCTCTACAAGCTGCTGCCGTTCCCGGTTGAATATCATCCTTACACCCCGTGGCACCTGTTGCAGGCTTCAATGCTGCTGGCATTTACCGGAGCAGGTTTCTGGATCATGCGTAAGGTCATCGTACCGCACCACGGACGTAACCTCGATTTTGACAAGCTGTACCGTTTCATCGGTAATATGGGCTTGCTTTTGGTCTGCCGCCCCATCGCATGGGCTGATTCAGTCTGGACCACAGTGTATCGGGTGATCGGGCTTAAGTGGTTGATGGATTCTGCTGCCGGATCATCATGGTTTGACCGGAAGGGTATTGATACCGTTGTGGATGGCACCGCATACACCGTACGCAATATCGGTAAGACAGGAGCCAAGATACAAACCGGACGTTTGCAGGATTACCTCGGAATGGCTGTGTTCATCGCGCTCTGCGTCTACGGCTTAGTCTGGTATTTCGGATAAAGGGGAGAGAATACAATGCAAGAATTCGCTTATCCTGTTCTGACTGTCCTCGTGTTCTTTCCTTTGCTGGCGGCTGTCGGGCTTTTCTTCCTGAAAGGCGACAACACCATCAGGATGTACACATTGGGCGTGTCAATAATTGAACTCGCACTCTCATTTCCGCTCTTCGCCGGATTCAAGCTTGAGTCAGCAGCCTTCCAGTTTGTGGAACGCATGGACTGGGTTAAGCAATGGGGGGTAGAGTATTACCTCGGTACTGACGGCATCAGCTTTCTTATGGTGGTGCTGACCATCGCAGTACTGCCACTCTGCGTGCTTTGCTCTTGGACTTACATCCAGACAAGGGTCAAGGAATTTCACTTCTGTCTGCTGTTTATGACCGCAGCCTGTGTGGGAGTCTTTACCGCTCTTGATCTGGTTCTTTTCTATGTGTTCTGGGAAGCAATGCTGATTCCCATGTACCTGCTTATCGCCGTATGGGGCGGACCTGAGAAGCGTTACGCATCGCTCAAGTTCTTCCTTTATACTTTGGCTGGATCGGCTCTGCTGCTGGTGGCTATCGTTGCCTTCAGAATAGCTGGCGGAACCTTTGCCATACCGGAACTTATGGAGCAGAATTTTGCCTTCAACTTCCAGTTCTGGGCATTTCTGGCTCTTGCTCTGGCCTTTGCCATCAAGGTCCCAATGTTCCCGTTCCACACATGGCTTCCTGCCGCACACGTACAGGCCCCCACAGCCGGGTCGGTAATTCTGGCTTCCGTGCTCCTGAAGATGGGAACCTACGGCTTTCTTCGCTTCAACCTGCCGCTTACTCCGGCAGCCAGTGAATACTTTGCCCCGTTCATGATCGCCATATCCATTGCCGGAATTCTTTACGGCGGGATCGTGGCTCTCGGACAGAATGATATTAAAAAGGTTATCGCTTACTCATCAGTTGGTCATATGGGGTTTGTCACTCTCGGCATCTTCCTTTTTAACCAGCGCGGATTGGAAGGTGCGCTCTTCCAGATGCTCAACCACGGTATTACTACCGGCGGTCTGTTTATGATGATAGGGGCTGTCTATGAGCGCAGTCACAGCCGCGAACTTGATGACAACCTCGGACTTGGTAAATACATGCCCGCCTACATGTTCTTCTGGGGGCTGTTCGCATTGTCGTCCTTTGGATTCCCCGGAACCAACAGCTTTGTAGGCGAAATTCTGGTCTTCGTCGGAGCATTTGAGCAGAATCCCTGGATCGGTGCTCTGATGGTGCCCGGAGCTATGGTTGCCGCGGCCTACATGCTGCGTGTTTCACTCAAGCTGGCTTGGGGACGTCCAACTTCGTGGAAGGAGTGGCCTGATCTTAACCTGCGTGAATGGACTTATCTGGTCATTCCGGCAGTGTTTGTCCTTTATATCGGCCTTGCACCGGGACTTTGCTTCAAGGTCATGGATGCCTCGCTGATCAAGCTGGAGAAGGATGTGAAGCAGGGAGCTAAGATTGTTGCCTTGGAAAAAGAACATCCTGCAGAAGTGGCCCTTAATTCCCTGAAGGGAATCATTAAGTAAGCAACAGGAGATATTGAAATGAATGTGAATCCATATCCTTTCATGCCGGAACTTTCCATGTTCCTGATCATCGCCCTGTTGTTCGTACAGGCGGTGGGCAGTGAACGTATGCGTCACAAGGTTGGAGTCTGGTTGCCCATTGCGTCTTTGCTGCCAATAGCTGTCTCGCTGTTTTCACTCGGGCAGGAAGGCTTGTTCTTTCATGGGGCTTATCAGATCGATCCGCTTTCGCAGTTCTTCAAAGTTGCCATTGCGATTGGTTTCAGCGTGACCGTATTCAACGCTACCCGTCAGCCGACTCTGCTGAATGATAAACGATCCGACTATTTCCTTTTCCTAGCCATAAGCGGTTGGGGATTGATGATGTTGGCTTCTTCGGTAGAGCTGATCACCATGTATCTTGCCTTGGAACTGTCATCCTACGCCCTCTATGCGATTATCGCTTTGCGCGCTAAGGATAAGGGAGCGGCGGAAGCGGCAATCAAGTACATTATGTTCGGTGCAGTTTCCACAGCTGTGGCTCTGTACGGATTTTCTTACATCCTTGCCGGAATGCACACCACTTACCTTGCAGAATTGGTCCAGAAAACATGGTCCTTTGAGGCCGCACCGATGGCTGTAACAGGCATGGCTTTGTTTCTGCTGGGCATGTTTTACAAACTGGCTCTGTTTCCATTCCACTTCTGGTGCCCGGATGTTTATGAAGGTGCCAGCAATGAAACTGCCGCTTTTGTGGCAACCCTGCCCAAGCTCGGCGCGGTGGTAATCCTGATTCGTCTCGCAGCGATGTTCAAGCCTGGATACGACATAACCACAGTGATTGCTGTACTTGGCGCACTATCCATGACTTTCGGTAACCTTGCCGCACTGGTCCAGCGAGATGTAAAGCGTATCCTCGGTTACTCATCCGTAGCCCATGCGGGTTACATCATGATCGGCCTTATTTCCGGTACTGCGGAAGGGCTTGCAGCTGCATCATTCTATGCACTTGCTTACGTTGCCATGAACCTGACCTGCTTCTGGGTTGTCAGCCGCGTGTCCGTGGATGGCCGTAATCTGCAACTGGATGATCTTAACGGGCTGCATAAGCGCGCCCCGGCCCTCGCTTTTGCTTTGGCTGTAGGAGCTTTCGCGCTGGTCGGTCTGCCGCCCATGGCCGGATTCATGGGTAAGCTTTTCCTGTTCTCTTCCGGCTGGAACCACGGCTACAACTGGCTGATCATCATCGCCGGGATCAACACCGCCATTTCCATCTACTATTATCTGGGAATGGTTCGTCATGCCTACACCAAGGATGCAGCTGAAGATACTCCGTTACCGGATACTTCCGCATTCAGCTATGCGGGTGCGGCTCTGCTTTCCCTGCTGGTACTCGGTTTGGGAATGATGCCTGCCGGAGTGTTTGATTTCGCTTTGAAGGTGGGGAGTGTGGTGCCGTAGGGCGGTTGAAAAATAATCATGAAATTGAAAGCCCCGTCTGAATTTTCAGGCGGGGTTACTTTTATTTATGTTTTTGAATTAAGACATTTAATAGTTTGAGCTATTAATTCTTTAAATTCTGTTGTTGTTTTTGTTTTGTCCGCTTCTCCAGTAATGACACCAATATCTAACAGGCTTTCGTATAAGAAAGAGCTCTGCATTGTATGGTCAGGGTAGTCTTCTTCAGTTATATTAAATCTTTTGTTTGTTTTATTTTTTAAGTGTTCTTGTAATTTCTCTCTTTTGAAAGAGAATTCATGTAAGGCTGAGTCAGTAATAACATTTTTGGGATGTGTAATATATTTATCTATTCTTTTTATTTCTTCTAATCCATGTTTTGTATATGCTGTATATATAAGCTTTAGTTTTGGTTGTTCCTCTAAATCACGCGTTGTGATCCCCATTTTGTTCTTAAAAATTTTCTTTCTGTACCATTTTGTGTAGGATCTGTACATGTTAAATGGTATTGAGATTATAAAAGCGGCAATAAAAATTAGTCCAATACATGTTAAGAAGTATACGGGTATACGCGCGAGTGTTTCATTCCAATTGTCAGGAAACAAAATAGAAAATAAACTTTTGCTTGGTGGGTGTAAGTAGCTATTTATTACAGTTATTTCTGTGTTAGCAATGATTCCTAATGGAGTTATTTGTGGTTCTTTATCTTTTAGATAAATGACATTAAGAGTGATGATAAAGTCGTCACCGGTTTCAAATACCATGTTTTCAAAAGTTATTTTTGTTTTGTCGTATTGAGGTTTTATTGCTTCAAAATGTCTGCTTTGGGTTGCTCTTTGGATTTCTAAAGAATCAATAGCGAGCGAATCCTCAAAGTTTACTCCGAATTTTATTTTTGGATTGTAATAAGCAGGGAGAACATCCAGATCTCCTTTGTTGGTAACTTTTATTACATATTGTCTGATTGTTTTCTTGCTTTCGGCAATGTTTTCACCATTGTAGAAGATTTGCATTTTGGCATTCATCGATGCTTTTGCAGGTATTAATTCATTCTGACCTACTATATCAAAAACAATTTCTCCCTTAGGTTCATGGATAAAATCATAAATAGTAATGAAAGCTAGAACTAGAGATAATATCCAACCTAGCAATTGAAAAAATGTATTTTTAAACAGTTTGTTAAAAAATGATTTCATTTTGATCTAATTGGTATGAGGTTTTGATTCGTAGGTTATACTAGTGTTGCTTACGCACTAATATAGGTGATTGTGTTTTTATGCAACGTTATGCGGGTGCGGCTTTGCTTTCCCTGCTGGTACTCGGTTTGGGAATGATGCCTGCGGGCGTGTTTGATTTCGCTTTGAAGGTCGGTAGTGTGGTGCCGTAAGGCAGTTGATAAATAATTATGAAATAGAAAAGCCCCTCAGCCATATGGCTGAGGGGCTTTTGTTGTTGGAGACTTTTGTTGAGATTACAGATTCAAA
Organism: Maridesulfovibrio salexigens DSM 2638; assembly: GCF_000023445.1. GTDB lineage: Bacteria > Desulfobacterota > Desulfovibrionia > Desulfovibrionales > Desulfovibrionaceae > Maridesulfovibrio > Maridesulfovibrio salexigens. The sequence continues at coordinate 1,643,046 of NC_012881.1, forward strand.
GGCTGCAATCCATCCAGCTTATCTGATTCCTTGTTGCCCAGATATTTCAGAGTCGCGTAAATCCCAGCGAGGATGGCGATGGCGATTCCTGCGTAAACAGGATTCCTGCCTTCTGCTATCTGGTAGAACAGGGTTGCTACGGACCAGCCAAGAGCGGTGCAGTACATTGCCATAACACCGGAGTAGAAGCCGCCCATTTCCTGTCTGGTTGCCCCGATTACCGCAAGGCAGGGGAAGTACATGAGTACGAAGAGCAGGTATGCAAATGCAGAGTATACGGTGAAGTTCGCTGCGAGGTGCTTGTATACAGAAGCATCTGCGCCGATTTCTTCGGATACGGTTGCGCTGTCTTCGCTGATCAGCCCGATTCCGAGCAGGTCAACGGAAGTAACAACACCAACAAGACCGTCAACTACAGTTCCGAAAGCTTCGTTAACTGTTCCGCCGATATCAAGGCCGCCTTCTTCTTCACCTTCTTCAGCAGCAGGTTCCGCAGGCGCCGCAGCGTCATCAATAGATGCGTACAGGGAGTTAACAGTACCTACGATTGCTTCTTTGGCGAAGAGTCCGGTGAACAGAGCAACAGATGCAGGCCAGTTTTCTTCTTCAATGCCCATGGGCTTGAATACAGGAGAGATGGATTTCCCGGCAATGGAGAGTACGGAATTCTGGGAATCTTCGTTACCGAAAGTCAGTTTGCCGTTATCGATACCTACTGAGTTCAGCATGGAGAGAACGAATACAGCGGTTACTACGATAACACCCGCACGTTTAACAAAACCCTTCATACGCAGCCATGCGCTTTTGAAAACTGCACTGATTCTGGGGATGTGGTAAAGGGGCAGGTCCATTACAAAGTGGGACGGAGATCCTTTAAAAAGTGTATTTTTCAGCAGGAATCCGGTGAAAATAGCCATTGCAAGACCTGAGAGATAGATCAGGAATACGGCCAGACCGGAATATGCACCGAAGAGCGCCACGCAGAAGAGTGCATATACAGGCAGACGTGCACCGCAGGACATGAACGGAGCCATGAAAATGGTCATGAAGCGGTCACGCTTGGAAGTCAGGGTTCTGGCAGACATAACCGCAGGAACGGTGCAGCCGAAGCCTACAACCATGGGAATGAATGCGGAACCGGGCAGTCCGATCTTGCGCATGAAGCGGTCAGCAACAACTGCAACGCGGGCCATGTAGCCGAAGTCTTCAAGGATCGCCAGCGCGAGGAACATGAAGAATACAACAGGGATAAAGGTCGCTACGGTCTGGATACCCGCGCCGATACCGCCAAGGGTAACAGTAACCCATTCCGGTGCGCCGATATTGCTCAGCAGGTCCGCAGGGATATCGATGAAAATGAGTCCGGCCATGATGTCAAAGAAGTCAATGAATACAGAGCCGAGACCGATTGCAAACCAGAAGGTCAGGAACATGGAAATAAGAAACACGGGAATAGCCGCGAACTTATTCATGACAATGTTATCGACCTTATTGGTGAAGTTCTGGCTGCGGTCTTTCTTCTCTTTGAGGACTTTGCTGTAAATGTTGTCGATGTGGTTGTACTTCTCAACCGTATCCATCACTTCCTGACGGGTGGGGTGAGAATCGTGTTCCGGGAGTTTTTGTGCTTCTACAGCAAGAGCAGCTACAGCTCTTTCAACAGAATCCTTATCAACGGCAATTACCGGGATAACAGCGATACCAAGCTCTTTGCTGAGTTTTCTTACATCAATATCAAGACCTTCGCTTTCTGCAACATCAAGCATGTTCAGCAGGATAACTATCTGATCGGTGCGTTCCTTAAGGTCCATGGTCAGGAACAAGTTTCTGGAAAGATTTGTTGCATCCACAACGTTTACGATCATGTCGTATTCACCGCTGCGGATTACGCGCTCGGCAACTTTCTGGTCTTCGGTATCAGGGCTCAGGTTGTAGGTTCCGGGGAGGTCTACAAGCTCAACTTTGGTACCGGAAAGGGAAAAAGTTCCTTCGATTTTTTCTACTGTAACTCCGGGCCAGTTACCGACTTTCTGGCGTGCCCCTGTAAGAGCGTTGAAAAGTGTGGTTTTACCGCTGTTGGGTACGCCTGCAATGGCGATTCTTTCAATTCTATGCATGACTAGAGTTCCTCCACCTTGATCTGGTCTGCTTCATTTTTACGTAAGGCCACGCGGCTGCCGCGAATTTCAAAAATCATAGGATCAGAAATTTTAATCGGGGCGAGGGCGATCTGAGTGCCTTCGACAAAACCCATTTTGCGCAGCTTCTGGGCGTAATCAGAGTTTTCTGCTTCAAAACCGAGAACAGCGTAGGTGCGGCCTTCAAGAATCTTGGAAAGATTTATGTTTTTAGTCATTTGGTGTCTCCGTTTGTGAATGACTGTTTTATGGATGCGTGATTTGGAAGTTGAAAATCAATGTCAACTGAAATCCTGACTATACAAGTATGAAATATGCGTCAAGAAGAAAATGAAATTAATTTTCAATTAGAGGGGGAGGGAGATCTGTGGAGTTCAGGATTAACCATTTTATATGGTGAGATGATGATGAATGGTCTGATTGTTTCAGATAAAGTCCGGCTGATTCAATCCGGTGATTCTGTGTAAAGCTTGTGGCAGCTATGTCTAGCCGCGGGCTGGTGTTGTCGTCTTCTTTGATTTCATCAGCAGGGAGAACATTGTCCAGATAATGAAAATGAAAAGACTTGCCGCTGCAATGCCATGCACTATGCGGTACAGCTGTTTCTGCGGACTCTATCGGGCCGTTATGTTTGTGATGGAAATGCTGATCATGATGTTCGTCATTGTGCGGGTAGTCGGCTGTGGAGGGCGTACCGCTACCATCGTGATCATGAGGGGTAGTGAAAATGCTCTGGTGATTGCTTGCGAATCCATCAGCCCATGGACCGCGACAATGGTCGCAGCTCTCTGCATACGGTGTGATTAATACCGTAATTATAAGAACCAGAATTGATGTTCGTATGATGTTATGCATTTTCGCCATGTGATCTAATTGAAATAAAGATTGATAATCAAAGTCGATTAATCTCTATGGTTAGAAGTAGTGAAGGTCAAGAAGAAAGTGAAAATTGTTTTCAATTGGAACTTGCTCATGAACTAAGATAATAAAGGATTTGGAGGGCATTCCAAAGTAGAGTGCTTCTTAAGCTTGCGAAAGCCGTATAAAATTTTTATTATGTATGTGTTGCAGAGCTCATAGGGAGTTTTGCTTCAAGGATAGAGAAGGGTGGGCGACCTGATTGGCAGGTCGTCCTCCCTTCTTTTATTTTTTAAGCACTTGCACAACAGTTCGGCATGCTTATATAATTGAGTAACAAGCCAATGACGACTCCCTATGGGAAAAGGGGTTAAGCCGCCGGAGGCGAAATTAATTTAATCGAAAGCGCGAAGCGCATCAAAATAAGACCCGCAGGGCCGCCGGAGGCACAATATGCATGAAGTAAGTATGGGTGGAACATTACGCGATTACTTGAGTGGTGAAAAAATAGAAGAGACCACTTATGAGGAATTTCGTCAGGCGCTGGCAAAGCTGCTGGTGGAGGAGCTTGGCTATCCCAAGGATGCCCTGAAAGCAAAGATTGATCTTTGTTTTGAAATAGAAGGCGAGGAAATGTGCCGGACTATGGACCTCGTGATTTATGATAAAGAGGGCCTTCCTATTCTGCTGGTCATGTTTTGCGCTGGTGATGTAGGGAGCTATGAGCGTGAAGCTGTTTGTGCTGGCAAGCTGTTTCAGGGTGGTCCTGTCCCTTACGTCGTAATTTCCGATTCTATGGACGCGTTTCTATTGGATGCTGTCTCCGGAAAAACATTGGCTCATGGCATGAAGTCTGTGCCCAGTTACGAAGAACTGCTTAAAATGACTGCCGATTACAAACGTGAACCTCTTCCGGCTGAGAAACGGGAAAAGATTGAGCGTATTTTTTATACCTACACCGGATTTCTTCAGGGTACCTGTTGCAGCGAATCCTGCTCATTACCTCCGAAAAAATAAGGTTAGGAAAATTTGAATTGAAACAGGCCGCAGCGTTGAACGTTACGGCCTGTTTTTTTAGTCTGTTTGCTTCTTGATTTAAAGTAGTCCATGACGCTTCATGAAGCCTCGGATCATACAGTTAATCTCCTGCGGCCGTTCAAGCATCAGGAAATGTCCGGGACCATAGAAAAGGGTGTATTCGACTCCTTTGAACATGGATTCCAACATTTCATTCAGATTTGGCGGGGAGTCCGGAGACATGGCATAGACAGCCATAGTCGGCAGTTCCTGCTGGGGTAGGTTCCAAGTTTCTTTGACCAGAAAATTGATCATGGACGAGGTTCGAACTTTTGCAGGTGTTGCCATCATCTTGTGTTTTATGTCTACCTTCAGGTTCTCTGGGGTCATTTTGCCGTGCAGTGAATCTATGAAATCGACTGTGTATTTTTCTGAGTCAGGACCGGTAAATCCTTTGCGAAAACCCTGTTCAATTTCTTTGTCCCAGAATTCAAGTTCTGCTTCAGTCTTCGGATAAGGAAGTAAGGCTCCGTCAATTATGATCAGGCCATTTACTTTTTTGGGATAGAGATGGGCAACCCAGCGGATGACCGAAGCCCCCATACTATGTCCACCTAGAGTTGCGGATTTTATGCCTGCGGAGTCCATAACAGTCGCAACAGCTTCGGCGAATGTTTTTTGCATATAAGGTCCTTTAGTTAGGCTACTTTTCCCATGTCCTGGAAGGTCTATGGCGATAACGCGCATGGTTTTGGATAATTCGGTAATCTGGGGATTCCAGAAGCTCGTATCACAAGCCCATCCGTGTATCAGCACTAGGCTTCTTTCGCCTTTGCCTGTGTCTGTGTAGTGAAGTGTCGAATTTTTGAAAGGAATGCTAACGGACTCGGCAAGGCCGGGTGTCGAAAGCATAATTAGAATAATTGAGAATAATATAGCCAGTCTTGTCTTAGACATGTTGTCTCCTTTTTTAAGTTTGAGAGAGTAACATGAACTATCAAGCCATAGACAGGTCAAGCAGCAAAATAGAAAGGTTCTATTGAGATTATGTTTTTATGATCAGGATGTTTTTGTGATAAGGGTGGATGTGTCTATTTGATTTAGAGAATGATAATTTTAATGTGATAATTGTCAATATCTTTATTTACAACATAAAAGTTCTGCTCTATAGGAGATTCCGAAGTTTGTTTTTTTGTTATACAATCTTAAGGAGTAATTGTGTTTAAACATTTTGTTGTAATCCTCTTTGTCCTTTCTTCTCTTGTCGGATGTTCTTCTAAGCCGATTGTGTTGGATTATTCTCCAAGCAGCACCATGACTGTCGATGGTAATTTTAAAGTTGGTGATTTCAGCTATCTGCCTGCAGAAAATGATCATGCTATTAAACCGAATCAAATCAAGAATACAGCATTAGGAAGTATCCTTTTTGAGAAGAATATCGACAAATATTTTGAAGATGCTCTTTTCACAGAAGCTCGTTTCGTAGGTGTTGATATGAAAAAAAATGAAAATGTTGTTTCTGGTGAAATAAAAGAGTTTCTTATTGATGATATTGGTTTCTCGGTGGATTGGAGGCTTGATGTAAACTATGTCGTCCAGAAACAGGATGGATTAGGACAATGCTATAACAAGAGCCACTTGGTCACAAAATCAACCTCTAAATTTGCTAATGCTTTTGGGACCATTAGAGAAATAATTAAATTGAATATTGAACAACTTTTTGCTGATCCTGAATTTGTGAAGTGCATCAGGTAGTTTGGTTTTGATTTGTGTATGGGGTTTTAGGTAAAATATCATTATAGAGAAAAGGCGTAACTAGTTAAGGTTACGCCTTTTCTCTGTAATGGTGCTTGAAGTTCAAAATATTAAGACGGCAAAATATTAGATGCTGTTTGCAAGCCTTCTGATATTCAACTATTAGATTTAACATTTTCCCCGGCTACCAAAGGATTGCTGTCCTTTTCGTAAAACACCTCGGGATCCCATGTTACGTTTTTCTTAATTATTTTTGCAGGATTTCCGGCGGCAAGGCACTGCGGAGGAATTTTTTTACTGAGAACTGTACGGGCTCCAAGTATTGAGTCGTGTCCAATGGTTGCTCCTTTTAATAGCACAGCTTCATAGCCGATCCAGACATGATTGCCGATGGTTATATCCCGACCATGATTGATGCGCTTACCTGTAGTGGCGTCAACGATTGAGTGAGCGTCTCCGGTCCAAGCGTGTACACCATAGCTTATGAGACAATCTTCGCCGATAATAATTTTGGTGCCGACCTCAAATGAGATTATCTCTGCCTCTACGATTGTGGTTCCTGCGCCTATCGCAATCAGTCCTGCTCCGTGGATAAGACGTAAAAGTCCTGCGCTTATTTTGACATTCCTGCCCACAAAAAGGCGATGACGATCTCCACGGAGAACAATTTTCACTGATCCAAGTTGCGCGCTGGGGTGGATTTTAATTACGTTGTCATTTCCAATAATGTCTATGCTCGCGTTAGATATGCTTGAGCTCTCGTACTCAAGAGAATTTCTATCTCCAAGGATATTGATATTGTCAGTGTTTTTCATTTGGTCGCCAGTTTGACTTGTTATGAGCGGTACCATCAGGGATTGAAGGTCGGTTCCGTGGAATAATTAATTTTGTTATTTATAAATGCTCTTTAGCAATTTTAAGATTAATACGTCAAACTATTCGTTTTTTATTCATTCATTTGAATAGGTATTCTTCTGATTCAGCTTCAATCATCCGGCGCAAAGCTGTGGCTTGCAAGATTTAAGGCCGCTTAAATTATTACTCGCAAAATAGAAAAGGGTGTAACCGATATCGGCTACACCCTTTGTTTTGAATATTTGCAGAAGTCTTAGATATTGGCCCAGCAAAGTTTCAGATGCTCTTTGTTCATCTTCGGTGTGATCAGGGCCACTCCGATAGCCAGTGCCATTGAGACCGGCAGTGCGACTACGTTGGGGTCAACCCATTGCAGCAGCCAGATCCATGAACCTTTGGCAGCGGAGGAAACTAGGGTGTCCATTCCGGTAAGGGCCTTGCAAAGCCCTATGGCTTTGGCTTCCTTGGCGTGTACGAACAACAGCCAGAACATGGAAGCGGTGAACCCGCCTACCATAGATACTTTTGCGGCTTTCTTGGTCATGCCTTTCCAGTAAAGACCCAGCAGATAGATGGGCAGGAATGATGCGGCGCAAAGTCCGAAGAAGAAGGCTGTTGCGCGGGCAATGATGGACGGAGGCAGTACCCAGGCCCAGAGGATTGCTGCCAGCAGGGTAATACCAACACCGATCTTGGTGATTTTTACAGATTTTTCCTGCGGAACATTTACAAATCTTTCAAAGAAGTCACGGCCCAGTGCAGTCCCGCCTACGTGATACTGGGAGGAAAGGGTGGACATCCCTGCGGCGAGCATTGCCAGCAGAAATAGTGCTGAGAACCATGAAGGCATCATCTGTTCGATATACATGGGAATGATCTTATCCATGTTACCACCAGCCACTGCAATGGATATTTTACCTGCCGCCTTATAGAAGACTGCGTTGGAGAGTGCTCCGGTAAGGAATGCTACCCCGGTCATGAGCGGAATGAAGATCCCACCGTAAAGAACAGCGCGGTTAAGTTCACGGTCGGAAGGTACAGTCATGAAACGCACTGCCAGCTGCGGCTGTGCGAGTACGCCGATGCCGACACCGTAAACAATGGTGGTGTATATCACCAGCCAGAGCGGTGTTCCGAATTTTGCGCCCTGTGTCCAACCTATCATGCCTCCTTTTTGGAGTTTGGCAGGCATGAGGTTGACCATATCGGTCATGGTCTGATGCGCTTCAGTTACGCCTCCAAGCATAGCATAGGTGGAGATAATGAGGATGATCATCATAACGGCCATGATCAGCCCCTGAAAAGCATCAGTGTACATGACCGCCTTCATGCCGCCGGAAATAACATAACCTGCAAGAATGACGCTGATTAAGATCAAAGCGGTGTCATAGGGGATGCCGAAGGAAATTTCCATCATACGGGAGATTCCAATCAATACTGCTGCTGCATAGACCGGGATAAACAGGAAAATTACCCCTCCTGCAAATCCCTGAATGAATTTGGAATCGTACCTGCGTCCGAGCAGTTCCGGGAAGGTATGGCTTTCGAGGGCCAGCCCCATTCTGCGGGTACGCTTACCGAAAAAGACCATGGCGATGAGTACACCTACTACGATGGTGGCAAGAGTCAGCCAGAGCAGGGGGAATCCGAAAAGTCCTGCTGCCCCGCCAAAGCCGATGATAGCGGATGTGGAAACAAAGGTTGCTCCGTAGGACATAGCCATGATGAAAGGGTTCATCTGCCGTCCGGCGAGCATGTAGTCAGTGGATTTTTTAGTGGATTGCCAGCCTTTGAAGCCGAGATAGAAAATTACGGAAAGATAAATGCAGGTAATGACGATCTTGGTAACCATTACTTATCCCCTTTACCTTTAATATCAACATTCAGCGCTGTGGCATCGGGTTTGCCCCTTTTATTCCAGTTCAGGATTCCATAAGCCACACATCCGAGCGATGAGAGAATACAGAGCCAGAAGACTGCTGCAATCTCAACGCTTCCAAGTCCTAACATCATTTGAAGCCTCCAGATTTCAAAATTGGTTAAATTTGTAAAAATGCAGTGCTTAGCTGAAATTATGGAGTTTTTTGGAGGAGCAGGCGGTTTGTGGAAACCCGGGGCAGGAAATAAAAAAGGCCGCGGGCTGGTTGCCTGCGGCCTGGGAGAAAACTCTTTCAACTATCGCTTACGCGAGTGAACACCTCCAGACCACAGGGCTGGTAAAGCTAAAAAAGTTAAAAAAGAAAAATAGAGCTTTGTTGGTGTTCATGATTTTTGTCTACAGTAAGCATTTACTCACTGTCAACCTGTTTGTGTTACAATTGGATTCTAATTGGTTTGATTGTTTGATCAAAAAAAACAAAATTAGCAAAAAAAAGATGGAAAAATCTTGTTATTTTGTAAAAAGATGTGTGGACTTAGTTGGTTAGTGGTGGAATAAAGGAATTGAAAATTTATTTGGATGTTAATTTCATATCAACTGCTTAAGGCCGATTAGGAGGCTGTGCATGGAAATTTTGGAACTGGTCAAAAATAGGGACCCCAATGAACGTGAATTCCATCAGGCTGTGAGTGAGGTTGTTGAATCCATCAAGCCTGTTCTTGACCGCAATCCCGAATACCGCAGTGCCGGGATTATGGAACGGATTGTCGAGCCGGAACGGGTAATCATGTTTCGCGTGCCGTGGGCTGATGATGACGGCGATGTGCACGTCAACCGCGGGTTTCGCATTGAAATGAACAGTGCTATCGGTCCTTACAAGGGCGGTTTACGTTTTCACCCCTCGGTTAACCTCGGTATTCTCAAATTTCTGGCATTTGAACAGGTCTTCAAGAATGCTCTGACCTCTCTGCCCATGGGCGGCGGTAAGGGCGGGTCTGACTTTGATCCTAAGGGTAAGTCGGATATGGAAGTGATGCGTTTCTGCCAGAGTTTCATGCTTGAGCTTTCCCGTCATATCGGACCGGATACTGATATCCCTGCCGGTGATATCGGGGTTGGTGCCCGTGAAATCGGTTATCTCTTCGGTATGTATAAAAAAATTCGTAACGAGTTTACCGGCGTGCTGACCGGTAAGGGGCTTAATTGGGGCGGCAGTCTGATCCGGCCTGAAGCCACCGGTTACGGCTCTGTATATTTCGCAGCTGAGATGCTTAACGCTCAGGGACAGACTTTTGATGGTAAGACAGCCCTGGTTTCCGGATCCGGTAACGTAGCCCAGTTTACCATGGAAAAACTTCTTGAACTCGGCTGTACTCCGGTCACGTTCTCTGATTCCTCCGGTTACATCTATGATGAAAAGGGTGTTGATCGCGAGAAGCTTGATTACATTATGCAGCTCAAGAACGTACGTCGCGGTAGGGTTAAGGAATATGCTGAGAAGTATTCTGAAGCAGTCTACGTCCCAGTTGATCCTGATCTGGATTACAATCCGCTTTGGAACCATAAGGCCGACTGCGCATTCCCTTCTGCCACCCAGAATGAAATTAACGGCAAGGATGCTTCAAACCTCGTAGCTAACGGTGTGCGTGTTGTCTCTGAAGGTGCAAACATGCCGACTATGCCCGAAGGCATCGAAATTTTTCTTGATGCCGGAATGCTTTATGGTCCTGGTAAGGCTGCAAACGCAGGCGGCGTATCCGTATCCGGTCTTGAAATGAGCCAGAACAGTATGCGCCTCAACTGGCCCCGTGAGGAAGTTGATAATCGCCTCAAGCACATCATGCATAATATCCACAAGTCCTGCATGGATACTGCCGAGCATTACGGAACTCCGTTCAACTACGTTAACGGTGCGAACATCGCAGGTTTCGTAAAGGTCGCACAGGCTATGTTGGATCAGGGTGTTGTATAAAACAGTTTCATATTATATTGTAATATAACGAATCTGACCAAAAAAGGCGGACTGCGATGATTTCGCTGTCCGCCTTTTTTTGAATTATCCAGCTGCGGGGCATCATATGGAAGACAAAATGAGATTTTTGGGCGGGCAGAGCCGTAAATTCAGCCTTTATCATGACCTGATGCAGGTTAAGGTGCGGGATATTTTGTTGATTTCCAGCCCTTATGATGCCTGGGTCATGGAAGAAGATAGCCGAATTTCCGAACGCATCGTCAGCGAATACCGTGGTCTGAACCTGAGCCGTCCCCCTCGTCTTACATGGGTTTCCAATATTGAAGAAGCTCTGGAATTGCTTGATGTGCGATTCTTCGACCTTGTCATTATCATGCCTCACCTGACCAATATGGATTGTTGCGATATGGGGCGGCGCATCAAAGATAAAATTCCGGGCATTCCAGTGGCAATGCTGGCCCATAAGCAACTTGCCGTTAACGATGAAACTTTCTGTGACGGCACGGATCGTCAGTTTGTCTGGTCCGGTGATGCTGAACTGCTGGTGGCTATGGTCAAGAACTTGGAGGATCTGCTTAATGTAGAACATGACACCTCCGAGGTCGGGATCAGGGTCATTATTGTTGTGGAAGATTCTCCGCGCTATCTGGCCTCGTTTTTGCCAATTCTTTATAAAGAGTTGGTCCGTCAGACTCAGGCTGTGCTTGAAGAAGGTCTGAACTCAGAACACCGTCTGCTGACCATGAGGGCGCGTCCTAAAATATTGACCGCCCGAACTTACGAAGAGGCTATGGTCCTTTTTGAGAAGTATGAGCCGTATATTCTGGGTGTGATTTCTGATGTTCGATTCCCTCGTATGGGCATTCTGGACGGTAATTCCGGCATAGAACTGCTTAAGAGTATCAAAGAACGCCGTGATGATATCCCTTTGCTGCTGACCAGTAATGAGCCTGAAAACAAAGAACGTGCCGCGGCTGTCCCGGCTTGTTTTGTTGATAAGAACTCACCTGATTTGATGTCCGAGGTCCGTAAGTTTGTAATGGAGCATCTGGGGTTCGGCGATTTCATTTTCCGCGATCTTGAAAATAATGAGGTGGCGCGTGCTTCCAGTCTTTATTCTCTGGAGAAAACTCTTCGTAAGATTCCGAAAGATATTTTCATGCGGCACTGCCAGCTTAATGATTTTTCCCGCTGGTTTTATGCCCGTACGGAAATAGCTCTTGCAAATAGAATAAGGCCCTTACGGGAAAAGGATTTTCCTGATGTGGAAACTCACCGCGAGCATATGCTTACCCTGATCAGGGAGAGGCGTTTGCAGCGGCAGCAGGGGGTCATTGTTTCGTTCAACCCGAAAGATTTTGACCCGGATACGGATTTTTTGAAGATCGGTGCCGGTTCGCTGGGGGGGAAGGCTCGCGGAATGGCCTTCATCTGTTCAATGTTGGCCCGTAACTCATGGCTGCATGAAAAGTATGAAGAAGTGGTCATTACCGCACCGCGTACCCTGACCATCGGTACTTCCGGTTTTGATGATTTTATGGAGATGAATGACCTTTCGTATCTTGCGACCACCGACCTTGAAGATGATAAAGTGGCTGATATTTTCAGGGAGGCTTTCTTTCCCGGTTGGATTGAGGCTCAGCTCTGGGCATATTTAAAGGAAGTAAAATATCCGCTTTCCATCCGTTCATCCAGTTTGTTGGAAGATGCACAGTATCAGGCATACGCAGGTTTGTATCAAACCTACATGATTCCCAATGATCATTCGGATATTGAACAACGTTTGAAGCAGCTCGTTGATGCTATCAAGCTGGTCTGGGCATCTACTTATTACAAAGCTCCTAAATCCTTTTCCCAGCGGGTTAATCAGCGCACAGATGAAGAAAAAATGGGAGTAATCATTCAGGAAGTCGCAGGGCAGCAGTATGGCGATTACTACTTTCCAGCTATTTCCGGAGTAGGGCAATCTTACAATTATTATCCTTTCGGTAAGATGAAACCGGAGCACGGGGTGGCAACGATTGCCCTCGGTATCGGTAAATCCGTGGTGGACGGTGAGCAGTGTATTCGCTTTTCGCCCAAATACCCGAAGATTCTGCCTCAATGCCCGACCTTGCAGGATTCACTTAAGAATGCGCAGACTTCTTTTTACGGGCTGCGCCTGGGCAATGGCGAAGTGTATGACATCCACGGTGATGCCAACCTCGAAAAACTTGATATTGCGGACTTTGAAGATTCGGTTCCGGTCCGCAGGCTGGCCTCCACCTATCTGGCTGATGAGGGTAGAATCAGGGATACGGCTGCAATCCCCGGACCCAAGGTTGTGCTTTTTGCTCCGGTATTAAAGCATAAGCTGCTTCCTCTTCCGGGCGTGCTGACTGATGTGCTCAAGCTGGCTGAAAACGGTATGGGCGGTCCGGTGGAGATGGAATTTTGTATCAACATATTCGAGGACGGTCGCAAGCCGGAATTCAACCTTTTGCAACTCCGGCCCATGAGTGCCCGCGCCGACCTCAACCGTATTGATATATCCGATCAGGAATTGAAGGACGCAGTTTGTGTTTCCAGCCATGCTTTAGGTAACTCCGAAAAGGATGACATCGTAGATTTGCTTATTGTCCGGCCGGATTCATTCGATGTGGCTAAGACCAGACAGATAGCCATGGAAATATCAGCTATAAACAACCGTCTTATTAAACAGAATCGCAAATACCTGTTGGCCGGGCCGGGACGTTGGGGATCAGCTGACCATTGGCTGGGCATTCCGGTAGAGTGGCCTGATATTTCAAATGTTTCTGCAATCATTGAGACTTCCTGCGATGAGCTTAAAGTCGAGCCGTCACAGGGATCTCATTTCTTTCATAATATAACGACCTTGGGCATCAATTATTTGATGGTACTTGATAAGCCCGGCGATTTTATGAACTGGGAATGGTTCCAAAACCAGCCGACCATTGAAAAAGGCGAATTTATAAGTCATTTACGGCTGCCCGCTCCGGTCATACTCAAAGTCGATGGGCGCAGTTCTCAGGGAGTAATCCTTCCTGCTAAGGGAAGTGAAGATTATTGCCTGCTGCGTGAGTGCATTGCGGAATAAATTTCCCTTATACGCAAGATCATTTTTGATAATCATCTACAGACATAAAGTTTTTTCCATTCTTTTTTGAATGTTTTTTTATTCTTTCTTTGTGACTCCTTCTTGTGTATACACACTCTCATGAGTGGATGCTCATACAATATGGGTTTGTGATAAAAAGATTTTCTAAGTTCTTCCAATTCGTGCCGCATAATTTTTTTGTCTATATTTCAACTTTTTTCATGATTAATATGCTTTAATGCAGGTTTACAATGCGCAATTTCAATGGCGTAACAGATGATTATGTCTCCAGACAGGACGAGATGGAGCCTGTCCAATTTGATTTCACGGAAAATTGGATTGAGGACATTGTGGTTTTAAGCCCTAAAGGGAGTCTTAATACTGCAACCGTATCGTTGTTCAGAGATCAGCTATATAATTTGAGTCGTGATGAAGGCTGTAAAATTGTTATGTCTTGCAGCAATGTTGAATCAATAGACAGTGTCGGGTTAGGAGTAATGATTGCTGCCCATAAAAAAGCGGATGACTATGGCGGAAAAATTGTCTTTTGTGATCTCTCAGATTTTATTTTCAAAAATATGAAGATGTTGCATATGGATAAGTACTTGAATTTTAGTCCTAATGTTGACTCCGCTTTAGGTGATTTTAACTGGTAGTTTTTAATGCATATGTTTTTTCGAAGCGAATCTGTTTTCAGGTTCGCTTTTTTATTTGCTAAATTTATAACACGTTAGCTTGAGTATTGGCATTTATGATGCATTATCCCAGCTATGACTAGCATAAATGACAGTGTGAAGCGCAGCGGCCTCGGGGCCAATGCCTTGAAGTTAAAGGAAAAGGTAGAGGGGCAAAATTCTGACACTATGCAGAGTCTCGACTCTGTGGTTAATCAGGCTTTTGATGCTCAGTTTGATTTTATTGAGCGCCAGAAAGGGGAGTTCACCATTTTTGCACCCAAGGGACGGATCAGTAATTCCACTGTGAAGTTCTTCAAGAATAGAATTTATAGCGCAGCTGCTGAGCAGGGCTGCAAAATTATCATCAACCTCAGGTATGCAAGTTTGATCGATAGTGTCGGCCTTGGAATGCTCATCAACACCCATAAGACAGCGGATCGAAACGGGGGAATGGTTGTTTTTACCGATGTCCCTGAAAGGATCATGAAGAACCTTGAGATGTTGTACATGGATCGTTTCCTTAAATTTGCTCCAGATATGAAGCATGCAGTACGGATGATGGACTGGTAGATAACTATCATACGTATTGAGAAACCCCGACTCTAGTTGTTTAGAGTCGGGGTTTCTTTTTGGCGTTTAATCCTTTTCATGTGGAATGCCGAGTAAATCACGTTTGGCCCGACCACGTTCATAGGACCACTTCTGGTACGAATCCATATAGGTGTAGAAGACGGGGGTCAGGTAAAGGGTTACTACCTGTGAGAGAATCAGACCGCCCACAATTGCAAGGCCCATGGGCTGACGGGCCTGTGCCCCGGCACCAAGGCCCAGAGCGATAGGCATGGCTCCGGCGATAGCTGCAATAGTGGTCATCATTATTGGACGGAACCTTTCCAACGAGCCTTTCATTGCCGCTTCTGCCGGGGAAAGGTTGTCTTTTTCTTCGGCTTCAAGGGCAAAGTCCACCACCATAATTGCGTTTTTCTTAACGATACCGATAAGCATGATGACCCCGACAATGCCAAACAGGTCGAGGTCCTTACCGAAGATGGTCAGGGTTAAAAGTCCTCCGATTGCCGCTGATGGCAAGCCGGAGATAATGGTGATGGGATGGATGTAGCTTTCATATAGAATTCCCAGAATCATAAAGATGACAAAGATCGCGATAGCCAGCAGGAAATAGACGCTGGACATTGATTTCTGGAATTCATCGGCAGTGCCTTCAAAGTTCGAAACAACGGTATCCGGCAGATTATTGAGGGCCAGTTCGTTAATGGCCGCAGTTGCATCACTCAGGGAATAGCCCGGAGCAATGTTGAAGGAGTAGGTTACCGAAGGCAGCATTCCGGTATGGTTGACCTGCATGGGGCCGGGTTTCTCTTCAAAGTTGGCAAGGTTGTCCAGCCTGATCAGGTCGCCGTTCTTGTTGGCGACATGCAGTTTCATCAGGTCACGTGGATCGCGTTGGTTGTATGGCATCACTTGGAGAATTACCCAGTACTGGTCTGTGTCTCCGTAAATGGTTGAAACTTTGCGTTCAGAATATGCAGAGTTGAGTGTGTTCTCGATATCGTGAGCGGTGACTCCGTAGTAGGAAGCCTTGTCTCGGTCTATCTTGACCCAGAGTTCCGGATTCTGATCCAGCAGGTCCGAGGTCAGTCCGGTCAGGAACGGAATCTGACGCATCTGCATTTCAAATTTGGGAGCAATTGAAAAGAGCTCCTGCTGATCAGGGGCCTGCACTGTGTACTGGTAAAGGTTTTTAGTTGATTTTGCGGTCAGCCTGATCATGGGCGGGTTTTGAATCCAGACCATGATGCCCGGTTCATTGTTCAATTTATACATGAGCTGGCGGGCTACCTGATCCGCAGTCATATCGCGGTCACCCGGCGGTGTGAGCATGGGAAAAACATACCCTTGGTTCTGGATGGGCGCTCCGGCCACGGTAATGACACTTTTAATATTCGGATCGTCCATGAGGATCGGCTCAAGTTTTTTGATATGATCTTTCATGGCATTGTAGGAAATTCCCTGCTTGGCCTGTGCGAATCCTTGACAATAACTCATGTCATCGGTGGGCAGAAATCCTTTGGGGATGACCATGAAAAAGTGGATGGTAGCCAGCAGGATAAGTCCTGCTGCACCCATAGTCCATGCTCGATGACGCATGACAAAATGCAGGGAGCGGTCATACATGCGCAGCAGGAAATCGAATATGGGATCGGATTCGGAAAGCTTGCTTCCGGGTTTGAGAATGCGGCTGGCAAGCATGGGGGTCATGGTTAGGGAAACAACGCCCGAGGCGAGGATTGCCACAGTAATGGTCATTGCAAATTCATGCAGGATACGTCCGATGATTCCGGACATGTACATGAGTGGAATAAAAACGACCGCCAGAGAAAGGGTCATGGATATAATGGTAAAGGTGATCTGTTTCGCTCCATCAAGAGCGGCTTGATACGGCTTCTTACCCATTTCCAGATGACGGACAATATTCTCAATCATAACCACAGCATCGTCGACAACAAAGCCTACAGAGAGCGTCAAGGCCAGCAGTGAAAGGGTATCCAGTGAGTAGTCCAGCACATACATGACTGCAAAGGTGAAGACGATGGATACCGGGACAGCCACAGAAGCGATGATAGTGGCGGAAAGGTTTTTCAGGAAAAAGAAGATAACACAGATAACAAAGAATATTGCCAGCAGCAGGGTCACCTGTACATCGTCAACCGCTTCCTTGATGGGCTCGGAACGGTCATAGAGGACCTTCATCTGAATTCCGGCAGGGATCTGGTTGCGGATGGTCGGCAACATTTCCCTGATGGTTTCGCATACCTGAATTGTATTTGATCCGGGCTGTTTTTTGATGGCGATAACAATGCCGCGCTTGCCGTCAATCCATGAACCGGATTTATCCGATTGCACAGAGTTGATAACTTCACCGACTTCGGAGAGGCGTACTGTCCTGCCTTCTTCCGATTCAAAAATCATCGGCATGAATTCATCTGCATTCTTCAGCTGTCCGGTGGATTCTATGGTTACGGACTGCATTTTGTTGTCCAGTGTACCGACCGGTTCTTTCACGTTCTGCTCGGCTATGGCCTGCCGGATATCATCAATGTTCATGCCTCGTGCGGCTAGTTTTTCCGGATTTACGCGTACACGTACTGCCAGTTTGGATTCTCCGTATACCTCAACCTTGGAAACACCGTTCACCATGGAAATAGTGTCGGTCAGAAAGGTCGTAGTATATTCATTAACCTTATATAACGGCATTGATTCCGACCAGATAGCCATATACAGCACCGGGTCATCTGCTGGGTTTACTTTTTCATAGTATGGTTGCTGCGGAAGATCGGTAGGGAGGTTCCCGCTGGCTCGTGAAATAGCAGCCTGTGTGTCCGATGCCGCGCCGTCAATGTCGCGGTCAAGATCGAACTGGAGGGTGATCTGGGTCTGCCCCTGTGAGTTTACGGAACTCATGGAGCGCAGTCCCGGGGTAGAGGTAAATTCTTTTTCCAGCGGAGTTGCTACTGATGAAGCCATAGTGGAAGCACTGGCTCCGGGCAGGGTGGCGGTAACCTGCAGGGTCGGGAATTCAACCGCAGGCAGATAACTTACCGGAAGCCTTAGATAGCCAACTATTCCGAAAAAGACCATGCCGATGACCACAAGAGAGGTCATGACCGGACGTTTGATGAAAAGTTCGGTGATATTCATGGTTATTCACCGTTCTTTGCATGGGCTGAAGGTGTCGTTGAGTTAGTTGTTTTTCCTTTAATTGTAATGGCTGCACCGGGGTAAAGGCGCAATTGACCATCAGTAACTATGCTTTCTTTATCCTTAAGACCGTCAGTGATTATGTCCACTTTGCCTGCTCTGCGATCAACTGTGACCGGACGCATATCAACGGTATTGTTACTGTGTGCTATCCAAATAAACTTACCATTCGGCCCGGTGCAGGTTGCCTCCATAGGGATATTAATTACATTTTCATCATAGAGTTTTAGCCGTATTTCTACGTAATTACCGGGCCAGAGAGCTTTGTCCGTGTTGGCAAAACGTCCCTGCATCCAGATTGTTCCTGTTTTGGTGTCCACATTATTATCAATGAAGGTCAGCTCGCCGCTCTCAGGGTTGTCGCGTCCTTCAGTGATTGCAAGAACTTCAAGGGTTTTGTTTGCTGAATATTTTTGCACTTCTGCCAGATATTTTTGTGGCAGGTAGAAGTTTACAGCAATAGGCGAAATCTTGTTGATGACGACCAGCTCGTCTTTGTTTTCTTCAATCAGGTTGCCCTCAGTAGGTGTTACGTATCCTGCAAGACCGTTAATGGGGGAACGGATGAAGCAGTAGTTAAGGTCATTTTTGGCATCAGTGAGCTTGGCCTTGGTTACGGCGATAGCATCACTGGCGGTTTTCATGTCCAGACGTTTTTCTTCGAAATCTTCTTCACTGACAACTTTACGCCGCACAAGGTCACGGTAGCGGTTGTAGTCTTTTTTGGCCTGTTCGTATTTGGTGATGTCGGAAGCAAGTTCTGCTTTTAGCTGTCCTATGGAGGCTTCATAAGGAGAAGGGTCCATAGTAAATAACTGCTGCCCCTTAGTCACATATTGCCCGTCATCAATGAATATTCTGCTAAGGTATCCAGTAACCCTTGAGCGGACGGTGATAGTGTCCACAGCTTTCACTGTTCCGATAGCGGTTAGATAGTATGGTGTATTTTTAAGTTCAGCTTTTGCGACAGTTACCGGGGCGGGTGGGTAGCCACCAGTAGCCTCTTTATCATCTTTGCATCCTGAAAGCAGGAAGCAAAACAACACGCAGAGCAATAGAGGTGTGAAGCGTTGGATATAATGTATTGCGGGGGATGGTTTAATCCGAGGCATGGGCAAAATCTCCTTACTGCTGATATATAATTGTTATATATCCTAATTTATATATTCTTAAAAGTCAGTTGATGTTTATTTCTGCTTGTTTGAAAAAAACACAAATGAATTTATTTATATAATAACTTGATTTTTGTTCATATTGCATGCAGGAAGAAGCTGCTTTTTGTGACGATTGTTACAACGTTAATTTTGCCACTTTAAAAAAAATATTTAGCTCTTTTTATATATGACTACAGCAAATACTGTGAAAATTGACTATGTTGACGGTGTCCGCTTCAGGAGGGGAGTTGTGGCCGCCGCAAGCAAACTGATAGCCAATTCCCCGCATTTGGATGCTATCAACGTGTTTCCGGTTCCCGATGGTGATACCGGGGCCAATATGGCCGGCACGATGCGCAACATAGTAAGTTCCACCGGTAAATCTGTGGAGCGCTCCATCGAAAAAATGACCGCCATGATTGCGGAATCCGCCCTTGACGGTGCTAAAGGAAACTCCGGTGCTATTCTGGCACAGTTTCTTTGTGGATTCGCTGAAGGCGTGAAAGATATGCCTAAGCTTTCTCCCGCAGATTTCGCGCAGGCGGCTTCCTTGGCTGCCAAGCGTTCCTGTGAGGCCATTTCTGACCCTAAAGACGGAACCATTCTTAGTGTTATCCGTGATTGGGCTGCCCACCTGCATGCTAATGGCGATAACTATCGCGATTTTCATCACCTGCTTTCCGATTCTCTTGAATACGCGCGGAACTCCGCAAAGTGTACTACTGAAAAGTTAGCCGAACTTAAGGCTGCCGGCGTTGTTGATGCCGGGGCTCAGGGGTTTGTCTACCTGCTGGAAGGTATTGTCGATTTGTTGGAAAACGGCAAAATCGAAAGAAGTTTTCTGCCTGATGCACGCAACTCAAAATCCTTTGCCAATGTTCAGGATAAGGTGGCGGTTGAATCTCTTGATTTCCGCTTTTGTACTGAATTCCTTCTCAAGGGGCAGGATGTTGACCGTGTTGCTGTTCGGGATGCCATCTCTGAAATGGGTGACAGTCTGATCGTTGCCGGGACTCCCACATCGGTTAAGATTCATATCCATACCAATGACCCTGATGCAGTAGAAAAGATCGTAAGCAATTACGGTGAAGTGGTAAAACGCAAGGTTGACGATATGCTGGTTCAGCATAAACGCCTCCTCGCGGATGAGCGCACAGTTGGTATTCTTACTGACAGTACCTGCGACCTTCCTGATGAAGTTCTGGAAGAGTATGATATCCGCGTGGTTCCCATGCGTTTATCCATCGATGAGAATGACTACATCGACCGGGTTACTCTCAGCTCCAGTGAGTTCTATAAAATTCTTCCTTCTGCAAAGAGAGCGCTTTCTTCTCAGCCGACTCCCGGCGATATGAAGCGTGCTTACGCGAAAGTTTCTTCTGATTATGAAGATGTTGTCTCTTTGCACGTTGCTAAAGTGCTTAGCGGGACATTTCAGAATGCCCTGACTGTAAGCAGTCCTTTTGACAATGTTTCAGCTATTGATAGTAAGATGCTGACTATCGGTCTTGGTCTGCCTGTTCTTGAAGCTGCTCGTGCAGCCAAGAAGGGGGCTACTGCCGCCGAGGTCCGCAGGGTTGCTGATAGAGCGGTTGAGAACGTTAAGATTTTTGTTACCATTGACTGTCTGGATTATGCCGTGCGCGGCGGTCGCTTGAGCAAAGGACAGGGCATGATCGCCAAGGCTTTGAATATTAAGCCCATCCTGCAGTTTGCAGGTGAAGGTCATCCCAAGGTTGTTGCTAAGTCTTTCGGTGTTAAGCGTCAGGAAGATGCCTTGATCAAGCTAGTTAAAGACAATGCGTATGGGCGTGCTAATCTTAGGTATGCCATTTCACACGCAGATGCTCCTGAGACAGCAGAAAAGTTCAGCCGTGTGCTGAAAGCTGAGTTTGGCGCAGAGCCTGAGTTTATTGTTGAGGCTTCTCCTGTGCTGGGACTGCATTCCGGTCCCGGAGCATGTGCAGTGGCTTTTATCACTGACGAATAATTTCGATATTCCATACAAGCTGATTCAGCGGGAACAGGTTTAACCTGTTCCCGCTTTTTTTGTGATTGTTTATTTTCACAGATGTCCGCAGATGTGCTATGTTTCTCTATGGTTTGAGATGTAGATTGTTTGATCAATCAAGAAATTTACAACTATGGCAAATTGCTTTTTGGGCAGTAAATGATGTTGTCAGTGGAGCTTAGCACTTGTTTTAAAAGGAGGCAGAGGTTCAGGACCCAAATTGTTGTGAGCGAATGTAAATTTTAAGGGTAGGGTTTTTCTGCAAAATTTTATTAAAAAAGAATAAAATTATTTAAATTTCATTTTTACGCAAAAAAACATTTGTCTTTTTTGTATATTAATTCCCTTTGTACGACTAAAGGTGTTATGTGTTGTCTGAGTTTCAAAATGCCCGTGGTTACGCCAAAAGAAGGTTTCTGGTGATACTGAAATAAGTGTAAAATCATCCTTGTTTTGCAACTTCGGTAAATCATTTTTACGATTGTACATAAATGGAAAAAAGGGGTTAATTCCTTGACTTTTCATCGTTTTGGGCTATAAAAGTCTCTCATTCTTGAATTCTGAGCGATATCAATACGAGCTTGGAGAATGGCGGCCGTAATCATCAATATATGCGTTTTTTTACAGTCACGGCCGGTCCTGAACTTAATAAACAGTACGGGAGTTGGAGTTAAGCATTATGGCAATGATTGAAATCAAGAATCTCCATAAGTGGTACGGGGATTTTCATGTTTTAAAAGGTATCAATGACCATGTTGATAAAGGTGAAGTACTTGTAATCTGCGGTCCCAGTGGCTCGGGTAAGAGTACCTTTATCCGCTGTATCAACAGACTTGAGGATTACCAGAAAGGGACAATTACATTTGATGGTAAGGACATTCTTGACAAGAGTGTAAATATTAATGAGCTGCGCGCCGAAATCGGTATTGTTTTCCAGCAGTTCAACCTTTATCCCCACCTGACCGTATTGGATAACGTAACCCTTGCACCTCTGAAAGTGCGCAATGTTCCCAAGGCTGAAGCTGAGGAAACAGCACTTTACCTTCTTGAAAGGGTTGGGATTCACGATCAGGCCCATAAGTATCCCGCAGAACTTTCCGGCGGACAGCAGCAGCGTGTTGCAATTGCAAGGGCGCTGGCTATGAAGCCCAAGGCTATGCTCTTTGACGAGCCTACCTCTGCGCTGGACCCGGAAATGATCAATGAAGTACTCAACGTAATGAAAGACCTTGCCCGGGAGGGCATGACCATGCTTTGCGTTACCCATGAAATGGGTTTTGCCCGTGAAGTGGCAGACCGTGTGATTTTCATGGATGGCGGTGAAGTTATCGAACAGGCTCCTCCGGAGGAGTTCTTTCGCAATCCCAAGCATGAAAGAGCAAAAATGTTCTTGAAGGAGATATTGTAAGTATCGCACTTGCCGGCGATATTGGTAGGTAACCTTAAATTTTTCAGGAGGACCCTGATGAGAAGACTCTCAATTATTGTTGCTATGGTTTTGGCGATGGCTCTTTGCGCATCTGTCGCAATGGCTGACAAACTGCAGGAAGTTAAAGCCCGCGGTGTTCTGATGTGTGGCGTTAAAGATGCCGTTGTTCCTTTCGGTTACATTGATGAAGATACCAAGAAACTCGTTGGTCTGGATATCGACATCTGTAATTACATCGCCAAGGAACTGGGTGTGAAGGCTGAGTTCAAACCCGTAACTTCCGCCACCCGTATCCCCATGGTTGTTCAGGGTTCCATTGACCTTGCTGCTGCTACCATGACTCACAAGATTGCACGTGACGACACCATCGACTTTTCCATCACTTACTTCATGGACGGTCAGAAGCTGCTCGTTAAAAAAGGTGCCGGCATCAACTCCGTAGCTGACCTGAAAGGCAAAAAAGTAGGTACCGCTAAAGGTTCTACCTCCGAGCAGAACATCATGGCTGCACAGCCTGATTGTAAAGTTCTTTCCTTTGAAGGTTACCCCCAGGCAATGCTTGCTCTCAAGCAGGGTAAAGTTAAAGCTGTAACCACTGACTCCACTATCCTTCTCGGCCTCAAAAACTCCGATCCCAATCCCGAAAAATGGGAAATCGTAGGTGAGTTCATCTCCCCCGAGCCTTACGGTATCGGTCTTCCCGAGAACGAATCCAACTTCCGTGATGCAGTTAACCAGGCTCTCATCAAAATGTGGAAGTCCGGTGACTACAAGAAAGCATACAACAAGTGGTTCGGTCCTGACACCAAGTACTACCTGCCCCTCACCTGGAACATGGAAGTTTGGCCCTAAGCCGACAGTCCTATAGTGTCGTGTATATCATAATGAAGACATGGCTCTGGGTTTTAGTTCTGTAAGATAACGGGGAGACCGTGTTCGCGCGGTCTTCCCGAAAACAACGGATAGATGTTTTGAATTATCAGTTTGATTGGAATCTGGTTCTTAGCGGACAATACGGGCAGTGGATTATTGACGGGGTTAAAGTTACCCTTCAAATATCTGCAGTGTCTATCGTATTTACATTGCTCCTTGGAACTATTGTAGCTGTTATGCGCATGTCCAAGTTCAAGCCATTTGAATGGTTCAGCTTTGCTTTTGTAGAGTTTTTTAGAAATACACCTTTGCTGATCCAAATATTTTTCTGGTATTTCGGCTCATACGCCATCCTACCTGAGGGGGTAAACGAATGGCTGTATGATCATGATTTCGAATTTGCGGCCGGGGTAATTTCTCTGACCGTTTATACCGCTGCATTTGTGGCCGAGGAAATCAGGGCCGGGATCAACTCTATCCCCAAGAACCAGCTGGAAGCCTCCCGTGCAACCGGGCTTTCCTTTCTGCAGGCCTATCGTTACGTTATTCTGCCGCAGGCTTTCAGAATCATCATACCTCCACTTATTTCACAGTCGCTGAACCTTATTAAAAACTCGTCACTGGTTATGACTATCGGGGTTATGGACCTCACTTACATGGCCCGTCAGATCGAATCCTACACTTTCCACGGATTCGAAGCTTTTACTGTGGCGACCGTTATCTATCTGTGTATCTCATTGGTCGTGTCACTCATGATCAATATGTATAACAAGCATTTCCTGCTGCAAATTAAATACTAGGAGTGGCGTCTCGTGCAATGGGATGTAGTTTGGAACAACTTTGATTATTTTCTGTGGGGCGCCTTTCCTGACGGACCTATCGGCGGTTTGGCAGCCAGTATTATTCTGGCATTGCTCGGTATTTTCGGTGCTTTCTGGATCGGTCTTGCCGCAGGTCTGATGCGTCTTTCTCGTAATAGGGCGGTTAAAACCGTTTCTGTAATCTATATTGAAGTAATCCGCGGTGTGCCGCTGCTGATGCTTATCTTTTGGTTTTATTTTCTCGCACCTGTTGTGCTTGGTAGATCTCTGCCGGAATTTCACTGTGCCTTGATCGCCTTTATCGTTTTTACTGGTGCGTATATCGGTGAAATCGTTAAGGCAGGCGTTATCGCTCTGCCTAGGGGACAGATGGAAGCTGCGCGCGGAACCGGGCTTTCACATGTGCAGGCTATGCGTTACGTTATTCTGCCGCAGGCTTTGCGCAATATGATTCCTTCTTTCGTTAACCAGTTCGTATCCCTGACAAAGGATACCTCCCTTGCTTATATTATCGGGGTAAATGAGCTGACCCGTACAGCAACACAGGTTAACAACAGGACTTTGTCCGCACCCACGGAAATCTTTATTACCATTGCGATTCTTTACTTTATTGTCTGTTACGTGCTTACTTGGGCCAGTCGCCGGATGGAAGCGCATATGGCTAAGTATCAGGCTAGAGATCGTTAGCAATCTTAGAAAAAATGAACTGTTTTGCCCCTGCTTCTTATGGAGCGGGGGTTTTCTTTTGCGCTTATGTAACTTTATTTTGACCGGAATTTCTAATTCGATTAATGTCGTTCTAATGGGAAGTATGGTCTTGTTTCAGGGACGGCATTCTTTGTCGGCCTCTGAACCGTGTTTTTAATTTTTAAAGCCGGGAGGCGGACATGGACAAAATAGATAAACTTGCTTCGTACATTGACCACACCTTATTGAGCGTTACAGCGGTTCCAGCAGATATTGAGCAGCTGTGCCGGGAGGCTGTGCAGTACGATTTTGCATCTGTTTGTGTCCATCCTTCTCATATAGCCCGAGCAACTGAGTTGCTGGCAGGTGAAAAGCCTATAGTTTGTTCCGTAATCGGTTTTCCTTCGGGCTCGACTTTATCGGAAGTGAAAATGCTCGAAGCCATGCGTGCTGTGGAAAAAGGTGCCCGTGAATTGGATATGGTGGTCAATATTGGAGCCTTAAAAGCCGGCGACCGTAAAGCTTTTCTGAATGATATTTTTATGACCGTGGAAGGTGCTGGCGGCGTTCCGGTAAAAGCGATTATTGAAACCGGCCTTCTTGATGATGAACAGAAAAAGATCGCTTGCGATCTTGCGGTGACAGCGGGTGCCTCTTTTGTTAAGACATGCACCGGATTTGCTCCCGGCTGTGCCTGTGTAGACGATATTAAACTTATGCGTTCCGTTGTTGGCGATGATATCGGCGTAAAGGCCAGCGGGGGAATTAAAACATATGAACAGGCTCAAGAGCTGTTGCAAGCCGGAGCCAGCAGAATAGGTACTTCCTCTTCCCTTGCTATAATAAGGAGATAATTTTTGTCCGGGAAAGTAGAACTTATGGCCGTGGCAAAGCCCGGTGATATTGAAAAAAAGTCGTTTGAAATTATTGATTCCGAAGTCCCGGAACCACGCAGGTTTGAAGGTATTGAATGGCAGATAGCTAGGCGAATGGTCCATACTACTGCTGATTTCGAACTGATTGATCTCGTGCGTTTTCATCCGGGGGCTGTTGCTGCCGGTCTTGCCGCATTACGTGGTGGGTGTACGATTGCTACGGATACCGAAATGGCCCGTTGCGGTATCCCCATGCGTCGGATGACCCCTTTGGGGTGTGAGGTTCGTTGTTTGATGAATGACCCGGAAGTTATTGCATCTGCTAAGAAGAATTCTACTACCCGGGCTCATGCAGCTCTTGAACTGGCTGCATCGTCTTTGAAGCCTGCAATCCATGTTGTCGGCAATGCTCCTACAGCTCTCATCAGATTGGTTAATCTTGTCGAAGAAGGAAAGATGGCACCTCCGGCGTTGGTGGTCGGGATGCCTGTCGGTTTTGTGAATGCGGCAGAATCCAAGGCTCTGTTGATGAATTGTGAATCAATTCCTTATATTTCTATCGAAGGCAGAAAAGGAGGGTCAGCTCTTGCGGCATGCGTAATTAACGCTCTTGCAGAAGTTGTTCTTGCTGAGAAGAATCTTTGCGGAGAAATATGATCCTTTTCTTAGTAACAAATTATTATTATAGACTTTGAAAGTTAATTGTGAAAACAATACTGTAGTCAATTCTATTGGTTTTTCGAGTGTTAATGCTAGTTCCGGTGCAATAAGGTATGTCTGAGAATACGACCGCTTCAAAAAGTTCATTATTGAAATTCAAAAAAGGTGAAAGATCAATATCCCGTGATCTGGCTGCCTGCCTTGTTTTTGCGCTTGCCATTATTATCGGCTTGGTAACGGCGTATGAATACATTGGCCGTTCTAAAATGTTGCGTCAGGAATATGAGGATAAAGCTGATAACTATATTGAACAGTTAGCTAAATCAGTTACTTTTCCTATCTGGAACTTCGATATGGGCTCACTTAAGCATGTCTGTAGTGCTTATACCCAGAATGAACAGTTCGCCAAGCTCAAGATTGTTGATATGAACGGTGAGGTGTTGTTCAACTTTGTGCGCCCCGGCGATAAAGATGACAACCCTATTGTCCGTGTTCGTGATCTGTATATATCCAAGGAAAAAATCGGTTCCATCCGCATGGAGCTCAGCAGCAGGATCTACCGTCGCAATCTCGACTGGATTCTGTTTGTATCCAGTTTGACTTTTCTTACCTCGGTTGCGGTCATCTATATAATCACCGGTTTTCTCATGGATTATTTTATCCGAAATCCAATAGCACGCTTGCGTAAAGGGATGGATAAGGTTGCCATGGGGGACTTTTCATACCGTTTCGATGAATTTCAGTACATAGAATTGCTGGAGATCGGTTCTCGGTTCAACCGTATGACCGAAGAGATCGCCAGTCGTGAAAGCAGGCTTGAGGAAGTGAATAAGGTCTTGCAGGGTGAAATACTTATGCGTGAAAAAGCCGCCCGTTCACTTGTTAAGAGTGAAAAACGCTACCGTGCGTTGGTGGAAACTACCGCTGAAGGTTTTTTCATGATTGATGAATCTTCAATTCTGCTTGATGTGAACCCTGCCTTTTGCACCATGATTGGCCTTACACGCGAAGAAGTTCTTGGTGGAGATATTGGAGCAATTCTAGGAGATACTGCAGCGGAAAGGTTTCGTAACAACGAAGGGCATTCCCACAAGTTTGAACTCAGTTTTGTTAATAGTAACGGACGTGAAGTTGATATCTTTATCAATGCTACCAATCTTTTTGAAAGTGACAATGTAAAACTGACTTTTGCATTTGTTACTGATGTTTCCGGCTACAAAATGATGGAAAAGGCCCTGCGTGCTTCCGAAGAGGAATACAGGACCATTGCCGAATATACATTTGACTGGGAAATGTGGATCGGGCCTACCGGAGCAGTCAAATATGTAAGTCCTTCATGTGAGCGCATTTCCGGTTACCCCAAAGCGTATTTTATGGAAGGTCCGGTCAGGGTAGAGCATATTCTACACAAGAATGACCGGGAATTCTGGCAAAAGGCCTTACGTGGAACATTTCCTTCTGCTGATGGTACGGATATGCGTCTTTTCCGTAGGGACGGGCTGTTGCGCTGGGTTTCTCTTACCGGGCATCAGGTCTTTGCTGATGACGGTACTTCGCTCGGCTTAAGAATTTCATTGCGTGATATTACAAAACGCAAGTTTATGGAAAAGCAGCTTCAGTACGAAGCTCTGCATGATCCGCTTACCGGACTCGCCAACCGAACCTTGTGTTGTGATCGAATTCTTCAGGCTGTTGAGCGCTCCCGCCGTCGCGATAATTATTATTTTGCTGTTGTTTTTATGGATTTGGATCGCTTCAAGATCATTAATGACAGCCTCGGGCACAATATTGGCGATAAATTGCTGGTGGAAGTTTCCAAACGGTTGCTCCAAACCATTCGCGAACTGGATACTGTATCCCGGTTCGGTGGCGATGAGTTTATTGTAGTGCTGGAGGAACTTGCTTCCCCGCGTGAAGGTATCCGAATTGTGCGTCGCATAAGGGATTGCTTGAATGATCCTATTATGATCGAAGGGCATAAAATCAATATTGCGGCCAGTTACGGAGTTTTGCTCAGCCCTACTGAGTATGACAAGCCCGAAGAAATTATCCAGAATGCCAACGTTGCCATGCATCAGGCTAAAGAGTCGGGCAGAGACAGGATCAAGGTCTTTAATAAAAGAATGCTGGAAGAGGCTGTTCAGGCTATGCAGCTTGAGAGTGATCTTCGGGCGGCAATGCTTTCCGGCGATGAACTTTATCTGGATTACCAGCCTATTTATTCTCTGCAAAGCCAAAGCGTTGTTGGCTTCGAAGCCTTAATCCGTTGGGAGCATCCTCGTCGCGGTCTGGTTATGCCCGGTGAATTTATACCTATGGCAGAGGAGTCCGGCCTTATTTTCGAACTTGGCAGTTGGGTTGTCAGTGAAGCTTGTCGTCAGATGAAAAGTTGGCAGGTTAATTACGACTCCGCTTCTGAGATGATGATGTCCATTAATATCTCCCCGCGGCAGTTTTCACAGCCTGCACTTGTAGATAATATTCTTTCAAAGCTGAGCGAATTTGATCTTCCTGCCCGTAATTTAAAAATTGAAATTACTGAAACGGCAATCATGGAGCGCGCCAAGCAGTCAGTGGATATGCTTAACAGGCTTAAATCCGCCGGTGTTCTGGTTTCCATCGATGATTTTGGAACAGGTTATTCCTCAATGAGTAATTTGCAGGAATTTCCGCTTGATCAACTGAAGATAGATCTCAGTTTTGTGCGTAAAATGAATGAGTCCACCGAGAACCTTGAGATTGTCCGCGCAATAGTTAACCTTGCTCACAACCTTGGTTTGAACGTTGTTGCCGAAGGTGTGGAAGAGATTGAGCAGCAAGACGCTTTGCGTGATCTCGGTTGTGAATTCGGGCAGGGTTACTTATTTTCTAAACCTATCAGCCGCAGCAAAGTTGAAGCTTTTTTTAAGAATGAGATTAAGCTGAGTTAATTGTTGGTAATATGCTTAATTAAATCTGGAAAATATGTGTTACATACTTTTCTGCAAGTAATATTCAGAAAATGTTTGTTCTGCCAATGCATCGGTAGTTTAAATTTTAAGAGTCGGCATTCTGTCGACTCTTTTTTTTGGGAAGATTCTATGATTGTATAATCAATCAAAAGTCATTTGCTACACAAATGTCCATCCTTTCATAATCTATGTAGAAAGCATATTCATGTCAATTAAGTAATGCTTATTTTATAATATTGCCATAAAAGTTCTGATTCCTGTTGCATGTGCGGAATTACCATGCTAGGGCCGAATTTAGGCCCAGTAAAAAGATAAGTTTACGAGGCTGTCGGCAAGGTTGGTCCGTTCAAGGGGAGAAGAGGAACGGATTATTAGAGTCACCCTCAACCTGGATCAGGTTATGAGTGTCAAACGTAAGGGAAATAGCACGGTTACGATTTTTCCGGACTGGTGCAAGGGGTGCGGCATTTGCGCAGCCTTTTGTCCGGCAAAGGTCATGGAGTTGAACGATCAGGGTAAGGCGGTCGTTATCCGGGAGGAAGAATGTATTAATTGTGGATTCTGTGAGCTGCATTGCCCGGACTTCGCGATTATGGTTCGTCCTAAAGTTGATGACGAGATTCCAGCAGTATGCAGGGCTGTCCTTGAAAAGGCCGCCCGGAAAGCCGATGTGCCTGCCGCTTCCGGCGGAGCTGCGGAAAAAACCGGTTCCGGTAAAAAAAAGGGATAAGGTGAATTTCCATGGCCAGACCTAGAAAAAAAAGAAACAAAGAGATTTTCGCTCTGGGCAACGAGGCTGTTGTTGAAGGTGCGCTTCTGGCAGGCTGTACCTTTTACGGCGGTTATCCCATTACTCCTTCATCGGAGATTATGGAGATAATGGCTCAGAGATTACCGCTCATCCCTAATGGTTCATTTATCCAGATGGAAGATGAAATCGGTGGACTCGGATCGGTTATCGGTGCGTCGCTGGCGGGCAGGAAAGCTATGACTGCTACTTCCGGTCCCGGTTTTTCCCTTATGCAGGAGCATTTGGGGTACGGATGTATTACCGAGACTCCGCTGGTAATTGTTAACGTCATGCGCGGCGGTCCCAGTACCGGTCTTCCCACTTCCCCGGCTCAGGGTGATGTGCAGCAGGCCCGTTGGGGAACACATGGCGATCATTCCATTATAGTTCTTTCAGCTTCAAATGTTCAGGAATGTCTTGATAATACTATTGAGGCTTTTAACCTTGCAGAGAAATACCGTACTCCGGTAATCCTGCTTATTGATGAGATTACCGCTCATACCCGTGAGAAGATCATCATCCCCAATGAGGATGAGTATGAGGTCTTCAACCGTATTGTACCGACGATGCCCCCGGAATGGTATAAGCCTTACGAAGAAACCGTGCGTGGCGTACCTCCTATGCCGGCCATCGGTTCCGGTTACCGTTTCCATGTTACCGGGTTGACTCATGATACCAATGGTTTTCCCACATCCCGCCCTGATGAAGTTCGTGAACTGAACGAACGGTTGTTCCGCAAAATTGATCAGTTCCTGCACGATGTGCAGTTGGTTGATGAAGTGGATACCGAGGATGCGGATGTTGTTGTCATTGCTTACGGCACAGTGGCTCGTTCTGCTGAGCTTGCTGTTAAGCAGGCCCGCGATCTGGGTGTAAAAGCCGGTTTGCTCAAGCTTTCAACTCTGTTCCCTTATCCAAGGAAAGCGACAGAGAAAGTTATGGCCAAGGCCAGCACCCTTGTTGTTCCTGAAATGAATATGGGACAAATCTCAAGGGAAGTGAAAAGGGTCAATAATGGTCAGGTAAGCGTGCGGACAATCAATAAGGTCGATGGGCAGATCATTACCCCGGCTGAAATCCTCAAAGTCTTAACACGGGTGTAGTCATGGTTGATATGAAAGGTACACAGCTCATTCATGAGTACTTAAGGCATAACAAGAAGTTTCCGCACGTTTTCTGTGCAGGCTGCGGGCATGGCATTGTGCTCGGTTCACTGATCAGGTCTATTCACGGTCTCGGTCTGTCCAAGGACGAGGTTTGTGTTGTCGCCGGTATCGGTTGCTCCGGCAGGCTGGCGGCATACGTCGATTTTAATACCGTTCACACCACACACGGCCGTGCATTGACTTTCGCTACCGGTATCAAGATGGCTAAACCCAATATGCACGTTATCGTGGTTATGGGTGATGGCGACTCAATGGCTATCGGCGGTAACCATTTGATCCATGCAGCGCGCAGGAATATCGGTGTGACTGCCCTTATTCTCAATAATAACATTTACGGTATGACCGGCGGACAATGTTCACCGACTACACCGTCCGGTTCATTCTCCATGACGACTCCTCTCGGTCAGATGGAGCAGAGTTTTGATTGCGTGGAGCTTTGCTCTGCTGCTAAGGCCAACTATGTGGCCCGTGGAACTGTTTTCCATGTTAAGAAATTGGACCAGATGATCATGGACGGAATTAGCAATCCCGGTTTTGGTGTAGTGGAGATCCTTACTCCCTGCCATACCCAGTACGGACGCAAGAATAAGTACAAAACCCCGGTGGATATGTATAAAATGCTCAAGAAGGATGTCATCGACATTGAGCGTTATGAAAAACTTAGCGAAGCGGAAAAAGCCAACAAGGTTCCTTCCGGCGTGTTCGTGCAGAAAGATGAGCCCGGTCTGGAAGAAAAATTCTATGAAATGGCTGCTAGATGTCAGGGAGGTGCGTAATGAAAAATCAATCTTTGGATAGATTTGAAATACGCCTCTCCGGTCTTGGCGGTCAGGGGATTTTGACTTTGGGTAAAGTTATGGGGTCCGGTCTGGCTCTTGGGCACGGCTATTTTGTGACCCAGACCCAGAGTTATGGTCCGGAAGCCCGTGGCGGTGCCAGCCGTTCTGATCTGGTAATTTCTTCCAGTGTGATCAGCTACCCGAAGGCTGAATCCGTTGATTTGCTTATCGCTCTGAGTCAGGAAGCGTGTAACATGTATTACCGTAACCTGAAGCCCGGTGGCCTGCTTATGATTGAGACCGACCTGGTCAAGCAGCCCCCCGTTAACCAGTTTATCGGTCTGCCGTTCACCAAGCTTGCAAAGGATAAGCTGGGGCTGCCTCAGGCTATGAATACAATTGTTCTGGGTGCTGCAACTTACTTGTTGCCATTTGCCCAGCAACGCACCATGCGCAAGAATCTTGAAGAAGTTCTGCCTGCAAAGATCAGGGATATCAACGTCAAGGCATTCAACATGGGCTTCCGTGAAGCCAAGAAGAGTTTTGGTGATCCCGAAAAACTTTGGAAGGATAATTCCGTAATCGTCTCGGACGAGGATTCAGATTACGATTCCATCTAGTTTTGACTGACATAGTATTAAATAAAAAAACTCCGGCCTTTGGTCGGAGTTTTTTTATTTAAAGATAAACATTGAGTCAGAAGTCCGGTTGAAAGTATTTACTTCTTCCTCTTGGTCTGGACTGAGATTAAGTGGGTCCCATTGTTCACATAGTTCCTGTGGCTCACGGGCTCGATTACGCACTCTGATAACCGCTAGGCTGCGTTTGCCGGTAGGAATGAAGGTCATACGTACCAAATGGCAGTCTATGTGTGCTGTGTAGCATTTTACGCCTTGATCATTGCTCAGGCAATTCCCGAGAGACACGGTTGACCAGTCTCCTATTTTAGGCATGTCCACAGTGGCTTTGCGGTTCAGGAGCAGTCTGACTTCTGCTGTGCAATTTTTACTTTCGAAGTAGTAGTGCTGTTGGGTGATAGTTTTAAAATCCCTTTCAGAGCTGCCATCGGGGGAAAGTGATGCAGATACGGAAAGGGTCTTTTTCGTAGTTATGTGGGAGGAGTCAAAAGGAATGACAAAGGGTTGCCCCGGAGCTGTTTTTGCACCGGAACAACCCGTAATAATTAAAACCAGCAGACTTAAAGCTGCGCAAAGGATAGGCTTAAGATCGCCTTTTCCGGCAAGCTTTACTGTTTGCATATTTTATTTTTTCTTTTTAGCGCCTGCGTATTTCTTGACGTCAATATTGTACTTTTTAACCTTGTAGTTAACGATACGGTAACTGACTCGCAGGTCTCTGGCGGCTTGCAGCATGTTGCCGCGTGCCTTTTTCAGGGAATCAACCAACAGTTCCTGTTCGAACTTCGCTACAGCCTCACCAAAGGAAAGAGAGGTGTCGGTGGCTGTTGATTCCGCGGTCTGCAGGGTCGGCGGCAGGTGGTAAGTTCTGATTACCTCTTCCTCGCAGATGAGTACCGCTCGCTCGATGCAGTTTTTCAGCTCACGAACGTTCCCCGGCCAGTGGTACTGGGTGAAGAGATCGATTGCGGGGCTGGATATGCGTTTAATTTCCTTATTGTATTCACCGGAAAACAAGTCGAGGAATTTTTCAGCCAACGGCAGAATGTCTTCACGGCGTTCACGCAAAGGCGGAATAAACACAGGGAAAACGTTGATGCGGTAGAAAAGGTCTTCTCTGAATTTGCCGTCACGCAGCAGCTGTTCCAAGGGCTGGTGTGTCGCGCAGATCAGGCGAACATCAACAGCTATGGGCTGTTCAGAACCGACACGCTGGATTTCTTTTTCCTGAATTGCGCGCAGTACCTTGGCCTGTGCGTCAAGGGAAAGTTCCCCGATTTCATCAAGGAAGAGAGTTCCGTTATTGGCGATTTCAAAGAGACCGCGTTTGTTCTGGTAAGCTCCGGTGAACGCACCTTTCTGGTGTCCGAAAAGTTCACTTTCAACCAGTTCAGCAGGCAGTGCAGCGCAGTTGAGTTTTACCAGCGGCTTGTCTCTTCTGGGGCTGCATGAATGAATCGCTTCGGCAAGGAGTTCCTTACCTGTTCCTGATTCACCTCTAAGCAGGGCGGTAGCGCGGCTGGGGCCGACCTGACGGGCCTGCCGGAGAACCTGCTTCATGCTTTTGGAAGTGGCCACGAAGTCTGCCGGTGGAGGAACATCCACCGCTCCGGGCATCATTCCCTGAGAAAGCATCTGGGCCTGCAGGGACATTTCTTCCTGCAAGCGGGAAACCTGATTGGAAATAAGGGCTGCTACAACTTCAAGGAAATGCTTGTGTTCATGCAGGTCATCCATGGGCAGGATGGGGGAGTCGACGCTCAGAGCACCGATTACTTCCTGATTTCCGTCTGAATCAGTCCTTATTACAGGAACGCAGATGAAGGAAAGAGCCTTCTGCTCTTCTTCAGACCTGTTGAAAGCTTTATTGAGCATCTGATCATCATCAGACATTCTGGGGATAATTACAGATTCACCCGTTTCGTATACTTTACCCACAACGCCTTTGCCCGGTGCGTACGTGGCTGTGTAGTCTTTTGCTGGGCTATGGGTAATGGAAAGCTTCAGCTTTTCCGATTCCGGGTCCATAATGGCCAGGAATGCACGCGGGAAGTGGAGATCTTTGGACAGAACTTCAAGAATCGCATTGAGGCTTGGTTCCAAATCATGATGGGGAGCTACAGAGTCAAGAATTTCACTCAAAGTTGAAAGATAAATATTGTCCACTCGTTCCGTCAGTCCGTTTCTAGTCATTTCGTTACTCATGCCGTCCAGGCTGTTTTTAGATTGCAGCTTTGTCGGAGCGATTCTGCTCCGTGGTTCCGGCCTAAAATTTTAGTTGGCGCGTCGGGAGTAACCTCCCGATCTAGTATAGTGTTTTTCAAAATTGACAGCCGCATGATAACATGCGGCTGCCGATTTGTTTACTTATGATACTGCCTTCACTCCGAGTTCCAGAGCCTTCAGGTTGATATCCGCAATTTTCGGTTTCATGGCTGATTTAATTGTTTCGGCCAATTGTTCCGGTTTAAGGGGAATGCATCCTGTGGCGCAGAGAGCTCCGAGAAGGGCAATGTTACCACTCTGCACAGCACCGGCTTCAAGGCCGAGAGACTGGCAGGGGAGGTAGTATGCTTTTCCGGCGCAGGTAGCAACCTTTTCCTTGATAATTTCAAGAGGGGTGTTTTCTGCTTTACCTGTGCATACGGCAAGAGGCGGAATGTATTCGGTGCTGGAAAGCACTGTTCCGCCGGGTTTGAGGTAGGGCAGGGCACGCAGGGTTTCCAGAGGCTCAAAACCGAGGATTACGTCTGCTTCGCCGTGTCCGATTTTAGGGGAGGCCAGTCCGATGAGAAGTGCAGATTCTACAACACCGCCACGCTGGGCCATTCCGTGAATTTCGCCGGCAGTGACATCGATACCGCAGTCAAGAACCGCCTGTGCGAGGAGGTTGGTGGCTGTCAGGGTTCCCTGTCCGCCGACCCCGGTCATGAATATACGCAACCTATCACTCATTAGCTGCTCCTTTTCCGGGCTTTAATATCTTTAGTCAGCTGCAGGCAGAGCATACAGCCGGAACAAAGGATTTCGTTAATTTCTACGCCTTCCGCAGTTTTTTCAAATGCGGGGCAGGCAAGCTCTTCCATTACCTTAAGCACTTCTTCAGTCTGATTAACTACGTAAGCAGTCTGTCCGGGGGCTTTTTTAAGGGTTCTGCGGGCGAAGAGAGGACATGGGGCCTTAGCGATAAGGACACGCACGCCTTTCATGGCCTTCAGATCTTCAAGGTCTTTGGTAAGGGCTTTTTGGTTCAACGGATTCACGGTGCGGATTTCGTTAACGCCGCAACCCTTGACAATGGACTCGATGTCAACCTGCGCAGGGTTGGAACCCAGTGCGGTGGTTTCAACGCCGGGGTGGGGCTGGTGCCCGGTCATGGCGGTGGTGGAGTTGTCAAGAACGACCAGCAGGATGTCGTGCTGGTTGAATACTGCGTTAACCAGACCGGTGATGCCGGAATGGAAGAAAGTGGAGTCACCGATAAAGCCGACTACGGTCTGTCCTGCGGCTCTTGCTGCTCCGGAACCTGCGGAGATGGAGGAACCCATGCAAAGCAGGAAGTCAGCAGCGTTGAGCGGAGGCAGAATACCGAGGGTGTAACAACCGATATCAGAAGAACATACAGCATCAGGACCGAATACCTTTTTAACTGCGTAGTAGGCGGCACGGTGTGTACAGCCTGCACAGAGGTTCGGCGGACGCATGGGCAGTCCTTCTTCTGCGGGACAGCTTTCGATCTTTTCGGCTTCCATACCCAGAACTTCGCGGATAATCGCGGTGATGTTCAGGGTGGAGTATTCGTCATTCAGCGGCAGCAGTGCGTTATCTTTACCGATTACTTCTACTGCAATAGAGTTCTTCTGGGCCAGAATCCTGATTTCATTTTCAAGGAAAGGCTCAAGCTCTTCGAGGACAACAACTTTTTCTACGGAAGAGATAAAGTCGGTAATCATCTTGGTGGGCAGCGGATAAGTGAAGCCCAACTCAAGGATTTTAAATTTATCGGCAAGGCCGGTATCAGCCAGTGCATCTGCGAGATAAGCTCTACAGATACCGGAAGCTACAATACCGATTTTTCCGTTGCCGGAAATTTTGTTGTACTTGGAGGTTTCTGCCATTTCACGCAGCTTTTCTAGCTTTTCAAGAAGATCTACGTGCATTCTGCGGGCAAAAGCCGGGATTGGTACGAACTGAGCGGGATTCTTTTTGAATCCTTCAGCAGGAGCAAGCTTGGCGATATCACCGTATTCAACCGGACCGCGAAGATGGTTGACTCGGGTGGTGGTGCGAAGCAGGAACGGAGCAGACATCTCGCGGGACATATTCAGCGCATCGCGGGTCATATCCTTGGCTTCCTGAGCTGTGGAAGGCTCGAAGCAGGGCATACCGGCAAGGCGTGCGTAGTAGCGGTTGTCCTGTTCGTTCTGGCTTGAGTGGCATCCGGGGTCGTCTGCGGAAAGCAGTACCATACCGCCGGGGGTGCCGGTGTAAGCCAGAGTCATGAGCGGGTCGGCAGCAACGTTTACGCCGACATGCTTCATAGTGGTCAGGGTCATTGCACCTGCGAGAGTGGCACCACCGCCAACTTCAAGTGCGACCTTTTCATTAACCGAGTATTCAAAAGTGAAGTCGCCTTCAGGAGAAAGGCGGAAGAAAGTGTCCGGAACTTCGGAGGAGGGGGTGCCGGGGTAGCATGTAACTACCTGGATACCGGCTTCAATTGCGCCTCTGACAATGGCTTCATTGCCGAGAAGCAGCTTTTTCATGCCCGGACTGTCCTTGAGAAGTGGGTGAGCCATGAATGTGCTCCTTAGGTCATGGGGTTAACAGAATGTTCACAAACGCACGACTGGTTAGTCTCAGCGGGGATCCGGCCCCTATGGTTAATGCCGGAGCCCCGTTCTGCGGCTTATCGTGTACCGTCGTACACTTATGATCAGCCTGTGTTAAATTTAGATTTTAGCCTTGAGCTCTTTGATTTTGAACTCAAAGAAAGAAGCTTCCTGAGGAGAACTGGTCAGCAATGCCTGATAAGCCTGAATTGCAACCTGAGCGTTGCCGGCTTTCTCTGCTGCTTCACCAAGCAGTCTGTTGATGGAAGATGCGTAAGATGCACCTGCGCTCTCTTTCATTTTCTGAAGAACGGTAACTGCTTCACCTGCTTTGTTCTCAAGCATCAGGCATTTAGCCTGTCCGAGAGCAGCAACAGGTGCCATCTCGGGAGAAGTTTTGGCAATAGCAGCCCATACTGCTTTAGCATCGGCATAACTACCTGCGTCCATCCATGCCTTGGCGAGGGCAAGTTGCACTGCGGGCTTCATGGATGCGGGAACATCTTTTTCAAAAGCAGACAGTTCTTCAGCCTGTTTTGCTCCGCTGTACTTGATCAGGATAGTTCCCATTTCGCTTTGGGCTTTGATCAGTTTCTGCTGGTTCATGTATTTGAACCCGGAGACGCCACCGGCGATAAGAATAATAGCCGCAACCCCGGCTGCAATCATCTTTCCGTTCTTAATAATGTAGTCAAGGATAGGGTGCAGGGTGTCGGGGGTGGATTCGTGAACCTGATTCAGAATGTCCTGTGTGTTGTTTTGTTCTTCCATTTTAAAGGAAAGCCTCCATGAAAATTTTATACAAAGTTGAAGTGCGCTATATAATGCAGTCTGACAAAAAGGTCAAAAGCGAAAAGTTAAAATAACGTCCCGTAAAATTTGACTTATTGCTAAAGTGCTTGAAAAAGATGACAAAAAAAGAAAAAATAATTTTACATATTTTACGTCAAAACCTCCTGCTGATGGCTATCATTGGTAAATGGTAGTTGACTTTTTTGCAATATCCTTAGTAGCCAAAAAGAATCAATCGGCGGAAAAAATAATATTTCAGTCAATATAAATGTTTTTGAGGTGGAATAATGAGCCATTCTGAAGCAATGAAAGCTGTGGCTGTAAAGGCCAAGGAAGCTTCCCGAAAAATAGCCTGTGCCGACGGCACCGCAAGGAATGCGGCCATCATCGAGCTGGCTGCTTTGCTGGAGCAGGAAAAAGAATTTATTTTTGCAGAGAATAAAAAGGATCTCGATGCAGCTAAAGAGCGTGGTTTGGATCAGGCCCGCTTGCAGCGTCTGGAAATTACCCCTTCTGTTTTGGAGTATATGATTCAAGGCTGCAACGAGGTTGCCGGACAGGCTGATCCTGTAGGCGAAATTGAGAAGATGGAACGCCGCCCCAACGGTATGATGGTTGGCAAAATGCGTATCCCTCTGGGCGTGATTATGATGATTTTCGAATCTCGTCCAAATGTTACTGTCGATGCCGCTGTACTTTGTCTCAAGGCCGGTAACTCAGTCATTCTGCGCGGTGGATCAGAGGCAATTCATTCTAACCTTGCGCTTGCTTCTTTGTTGCAGAAGGCTCTCGGCAAGGCAGATCTTCCTGCTGAGGCTGTACAGGTTGTCGAAGTTACTGACCGTGAAGCCGTTGGAGAACTGCTCAAGTTGGATGAGTATATTGACGTAGTCATTCCCCGCGGTGGTGAAGGGCTGATTCGCGCAGTTGTCTCTCAGGCAACAATGCCTGTGCTCAAGCACTACAAAGGCGTATGCCATATGTATGTAGATAGTGATTGTGAGATTCCCGAGGCAATGGACATTATCAAAAATGCCAAGACTCAGAAGCCCGCAGCCTGCAACTCTCTTGAGTGTCTGCTTGTCCATGAAGATATTGCAAAGGAAATTCTGCCTTCCCTTGGTGTTCTGCTTGGAGCATGCGGTGTGACTATGAAAGGTTGTCCTCGCGCGATGCCTCTGCTCGGGCCCAAGGCTATTGCTGCGGATTTCGATGATTGGGGTATGGAATATCTGGATCTTATCCTTTGTGTTAAAGTTGTCAGCACTCAGGATGAAGCTCAGGATCACATTTCCCGCTATGGTTCCAACCATAGTGAGGTTATCCTGACTAAGAACCATGATCGCGCTATGCGATTCATCCGCGAAGTTGATGCTTCTATGGTCGGTGTTAACGCGTCTACCCGTTTCAACGATGGCGGACAGCTCGGACTTGGTGCGGAGATCGGTATTTCCACCTCCAAGCTTCATTCTTACGGTCCTATGGGGGCAACTGAACTTACTTCAACTAAGTTCGTACTCCTTGGTAATTGGGATGTTAGAAATTAGTATTAACTTTTTTGAAATCAATCCCGGTGAAAACGTATGGTTTTCACCGGGTATTTTTTTAGGTTCCAAGTATGAAAATCGGTTTGTTTGGCGGTAGTTTCAACCCTGTTCACCTGACGCATCTTGATGTCGCAAACGGTGTTTTGAAACGGCTTGGCCTTGATAAGGTCCTGTTTGTTCCGGCTGGTAATCCTTATCATAAAGAGCAGGGCGAAATGCTTTCTGCTGAGCTGCGTTATGAACTGGTGAAAAAGGCTGTACAGGGCTGTTCCGGTCTTGGTGTCAGCGATATTGATATTTCAGCAGATGGCCCTACCTATACCGTCGATACTTTGCGCGAAGCCTCTCGTCGGTATCCAGATGCCGAACTCTATTTTATCATGGGGCAGGATTCGCTGGAGACATTCACTACATGGAAGGGCTGGCAGAGTATTCCAGAATTAGCCAATGTTGTTGCTGTGAGTAGGGCAGAAGCTGATCATGGCGCTATGTCTCAAGAATTGAAGCGTATTTTTCCTGAAGTAGTCGAAAGCGGGCAAGATGTCTGGCAAATGAAGGGCGGAAAGTCGATTTACATTATCGGAGATTTTGATTTTGTAATCAGTTCCACTTTAGTTCGTGAGGAGTGGAAAAAGGGACGGGATGTGTCCAAGCTGGTCCCGAAAGCTGTTGCTGAATGCATGAATGAAAAGGGTGATAAGCTAAAGAAATTTTGGCGCTAGCAACGGCGAAGCCTCAATAAAAGTATTTTGGGAGTCTTGAACCCTTTTTAAAAAAAAGGGTTCAAGACGCCGGAGGCGAAATCTATTTATTCCTAAAGCGCGTTAGCGCATCAAGTCTAAAATCTTTTCAAACACATCTTCGGGAGTGATGTTTCTAAGGCATTCCCGGTCTTTTTTGCAATTGCTCTTGCCGTGCAGAGAGCAAGGGCGGCAGTCCATATCAGATTCAAGAACGACATCACGTGGTCCGGCGGGGTAGAATCCCCAAGCCTTTGAAGTGGGACCGAACATGGCGATTACGGGGGTTCCCACCGCCGCGGAAAGATGCATGGGGCCGGAATCTCCGGTGATCAGCAGTGCAGAATTCTCCAGCAGGGCGCATGTTTCGCGTAATTGTAACTGACTGGTGAAGTTGCAGCCTTCTGACTGGGGCTCAAAAACATTGTCGTCACGTCCAATGATAGTCCACTTTATTCCAGCATCATCCAGCTTATTGATGAGCGTGATCCAGTTTTCTTCAGGCCACGCTTTGTCCGGATGGGTGGCATATGGATGCAGGGAAATGAAATCCTGTCCCAGGTCGTGCTCGTCAATCAGTGTGTGCGCGATTTCCCTTTCATCGTCAGTAAGATATATTCTGGGTATGAGTTCAGATGTAGCCGGGATGTTTTCTTCAAGGGCCGAGGCATAGCGCTGGGTAACCCTGAGTTCCGAAAGCTTGGTGTTCAGTTTGGCGGAGCGGGTCATCTTGAACATGCGGCGTTCAAGTGAAAATTTGTTGTAGCGGGAGACCTTTCCTTTCCAGCGTGCGGCAAGGATTCTGGAACGCAGTGTGGAGTGCAGGTCGATGAGTTCGCAGCCTTCATATTCGGCGGCAATCTGTCCGGCTTTTTTTACCCAAGCCAGATCACCAAGGTCTTTTTTATCAAGGCTGATGACATTTTTGATATGAGGATTATTTTCTAATACAGGGCTGCTGGAACTTTTGGTAATAACTGTGAAGGTGCAGTTGTACTTTTGTGCCCAATACTCAATTACGCCAGTGGTCAGCACTACGTCCCCAAGGGCGCTTAGCCTGAATACTACTTTGTGATTTGTGTTTGTCATCGCGCGCATATTTTAATGGCGAAACTCAAAAGGTCAATGTCTTTTTATCTTGTATGGAGTGGGGAGTAATGATTATTTTTTTCACTCTAACCGTTTGAACTCTTGCTAATTTTAACTTATAAATTTATTTTGTAGCAAAACCGTAGGGATTAAGACTTCTGGTCTCCCTATT
The DNA here is from genome assembly GCF_000023445.1 of Maridesulfovibrio salexigens DSM 2638. GTDB lineage: Bacteria > Desulfobacterota > Desulfovibrionia > Desulfovibrionales > Desulfovibrionaceae > Maridesulfovibrio > Maridesulfovibrio salexigens. The sequence continues at coordinate 1,685,080 of NC_012881.1, forward strand.
TCTATTGCGCCACTATCTGCCTTCTGATACTGATGCCAGTATCAAATAGATGCCGGATGGCGTCATTCAATAACTTTAACTCAAAAATTAATGCTGGAATTAATACTTTCCGTCAGTGTAGCTACACTTATTTCTGCTTACTGTTCCGTCAGTGAAGCCGTTTTTTATTCCTTTCCGTGGAGCAGGATCGAAACCCTGCGTAAGGAAGGTCATAAGTCCGGAGCGATCCTGCATAAACTGCGTTCCAATGTGGATCGTCCCATCACCGCAATCCTGACTCTTAATACTGTTGCCCATACCGCCGGAGCTGCTTTTGCCGGAGCCGCGTGGGCTTCTGTTTACGGTGTTGAAACCCTGCCTTGGTTCACGCTCGGTTTCACAGTCATTATTCTTGTTCTTTCCGAAATTCTGCCAAAGACCATCGGTGTGGTTTATTGTGAACCTCTGGGACGGGTTTTAGCCCGACCCATGGAAATTTTAATTTGGATTTTTCTTCCGGTTATTTGGATCTGCAGTATCTTCTCCCGCCTTGTTAACAGGAAAGGGGAAGGACCGCAGGCCACGGAAGAGGATATAAGAGCTATGGTCAGTCTGACCAGGAGATCCGGGGCGATTAAACCTTATGAAGCCCTCTCAATTGCTAACATTTTGTCGTTGGACGACAAAATTGTTGAGCAAATTATGACCCCCCGGACTGTTGTGTTCTCTCTTCCTGCTGAGATGACCGTAGCTGAGGCGCATGCCAAATACAGTGCATGGCCTCACAGCCGTATTCCTGTCTATGAAGGGGATGATCCCGAAGACATTGTCGGGGTTATTTACAGGCGTTCCGTTTTTGAAGCGCTTGCGGATGACCATGACGATGTAAAGCTTTCCGAGTTGATGAAACCGGTCCGTTTTGCACTGGAAAATATTACACTTGATAAGCTTTTGGTGAAATTCCTTGAAAGCCGCATGCATCTGTTTGTGGTTCTGGATGAATACGGTGGAATGTCAGGGGTTGTTACCCTTGAAGATGTTATGGAAGAGATCCTCGGTAGCGAGATTGTGGACGAGACTGATCAGGTCGTAGACATGCGCGAACTTGCCCGTAGGAGAAGAAAAGAACTGGTCGTCAGCAAGGAAGATGCTTCCGCTGACGTTTCGAAATAAAACGGAGTACGAGATGGCCAAGAAAGGTGGAAAAGGCGTTTATATTGCCGCCTTGATCCTTTTTCTCGGTGGACTGGGATATCTGATTTATTCAGGCGTTTCTCAGGACAGCGTGTATTTTCTTAATGTTTCAGAGGCCCTTGCCATGGATGAAGCCGAGCTTGGACAGGCAAGGCTGTTCGGTAAGGTCGCGCCTCAGAATATTGAGACTAAGGCTGGAGGACTCGGTGTTGCCTTTGATCTTAAGGATCAGAAGGAGAGCTCCGGGACTATCCGCGTTGACTACAAGGGGGCCGTCCCTGATACCTTTAAGGAAGGTGTAGAGGTTATTGTGGAGGGAACATTTGTCGGCGGTAACAAGCTGTTCAAAGCCACCTCCCTGATTACCAAGTGTCCTTCCAAGTACGAAAAGGAAAACCGCGAGGGGTGATCCCTGTGGTTATACTTCAAGGCTTTTGCCTTGATGTTGCCGTTTTTATAAAGATTTTATCCGTAATGGAGTAAATATAATATGCAGCTATTTGCTAACCTTTTGCTCCTCATCGCCCTGCTTGCGGCGTTGGGGGCGGGTGCTTATGCATGCTTGGCCCTGCTTACGGGCAAGAGAAGTGTGCTGGACCTTATCGACAAGGCGAATATGGCTATTGCCGGTTTGGTTACTGGTGCCAGTGTCATTCTGACCATAGCACTTGTTAACAGAGATTATTCATTTAAATACATTTACGAATACGTAGATAATACACTTCCCATTTTTTATACGCTTACAGCATTCTGGGCAGGAGCTGACGGTTCCCTGCTTTTCTGGATGCTTTCCATTGCGATTATGGGCGTAATCTTTTCGAGACTCCCTCTTTTTAAGGAATTTTCCGAAAAAACAAGACTTTACTACTGGCTGTTTTATATGGTGGTGCAGGCCTTTTTCCTGCTTCTGCTGACCAGCTGGTCTAATCCTTTTATGGAACTTGTTCCCACTCCTGCGGATGGTCGCGGTTTGAACCCGTTGCTCCGTAACCCCGGAATGATTTTCCATCCGCCGTTGCTGTTCCTCGGTTATGCCGGCTTTACAAGCCCTGCGGCTCTGGCTCTTGCGGCATACCTTGCCGGTGAGCTTAAGTCTTGGGTTTCTTTCTGTCGTAACTGGAATATTCTGGCCTGGATTTTCCTTACTGCCGGAATCGTTCTTGGTTGCTGGTGGTCTTATATGGAACTCGGCTGGGGTGGATACTGGGCATGGGACCCCGTTGAAAACGCATCTCTCATTCCTTGGCTAAGTGCTTCCGCTTTTATGCATACAGCCATTATCCAGATTAAGCGTAAGGCGCTTCAGCGGACTAATGTCTTTTTGATGGCGCTTACTTTGTTGCTCTGTATTTTTGCTACCTATCTGGTGCGCTCCGGTGTCGTGCAGTCCCTGCATGCATATGGTGAGAACGGAGTGGGATTACCGTTGCTGCTGTTTCAGCTTTCTTTCCTCGGTACTATTCTGGCAGTGCTTTTTGCCGGTCCCCGTCCTGAGTTCAGAACCCTTTCCGGCTTGAATAGCAGGCAGGGTATGCTGGTTATCGCAGCATGGGCTTTCCTCGGCCTCGGCCTTGTGGTCGGACTTGGAACCATGTGGCCTGTGATCAGCAAGATGTGGAGTGCTAATCCCATCGGCCTTGATGCCCGTTTCTACAACCGCGTCTGTCTGCCTTTGTTCAGCTTGATCATTCTTATTTTTACGGTTTGCCCTTGGTATAACTGGAAAGAAGGTATTTTTGATAAGCGCGGACTGTATCTGGTTGGCGGAGCTTTCATCGGTGGTGGTGCTATCAGTTATGCATGCGGCCTGCACAATCCCCTCGGATTGATTACCAGTGCTGCGGCGATTGCCTCCTTGGTGGGAATTCTCGGCGTGTTCGCCTTTATCCCCCAGTTGCGTAAAGTCCGTTCCATGATCGGTGTTTATGGTCTGCATTTTGGTGTAGCGCTTGTATTCCTCGGCGTGGCTTGGTCCGGACCCAACAAAATCGAACATCAGTATGTGATCAAGGAAGGGCAAAGCGTCCAACTCGGAACATACACTATGACTTATAAAAAACTGACCGAAGGCCAGACTCCTGAAATGGCGAAGATTTCCGCAATCGTCGAAGTTTCCGAGAATGGTAAGTTTGTCGGTCTGCTCGCTCCTGAGCGCAGGCTTTACCGTAACTTTGAGCAGCCTTTTGCTGAAGTTTCAGTAATCCCCAGCCTCGGCAGCGAAATATACGCTACATTGTTGAGTGTGGATGCCGAAGGCAACGCTACATTCAAGATGAGCCTTAATCCGCTTATTAACTGGCTTTGGATCGGCGGTACTTTAATGTGCCTGTTCGGATTCATGGCTTTTAGAAAACCGAAACTGACTTAGGCGGGTTAAAGTGGCTGAGAAGGAAAGTATAGCTCTTAAGGTTAGAAAGGCGGCCAAGTTCTTCGGAACAAGGTTGATTTTCAAGGATGTCAGTTGCGATGTACTGCGTGGAGAAATTCTTCTCGTAGTAGGGCGTAACGGTGCGGGTAAAACAACTCTGCTCAAGATCATGTCCGGGCTTTCGAGGCCTTCGGCCGGAGCTGCGGAGATTTTGACTGAGCCGGAAAAGACCGCTTATCTCGGGCATTCCACCTTTATTTATCCGCGTCTCAGCGGGGTGGCGAACCTTTCTTTCTGGGCTTCCATGTACGGCTTATCCCCGTCTCGCGAAGAGCTGATGGCTCTGCTGAAAAGGGTTGGGCTGGAACGTGCTGCCGAAGAACAGGCCGGTTCCTATTCACGGGGCATGGCTCAGCGTTTGAATCTGGCTCGAGTATTTCTTGTAAATCCGGATCTTCTTTTTCTGGATGAACCGGGAACAGGGCTTGATCAGGCTTCACTCACTTTACTTCGTGATGAAGTTGTAGCCATGCGTGACCGTGGAACTGCCATTGTCTGGATCAGCCATGATGTAAACCATGACACTGCTCTGGCCGACCGGGTTCTCGGACTGGCCGGACGCAAGATGGCTTACCTCGGTGCCGCTTCTGAATTCGACCCTGAAACCGTATTGGGAGGGGAGAATGCTTAAGCGTGGATTGACAATAGCAGCCAAAGACCTGCGCCTATCTATAGGTGGAGGACAGGGACTGACTCAGGCTGTTCTTCTCGGACTTTTGCTGATCTTTGTATTCAGCTTATCGCGTCCGGCAGGGCAGTTGGTTGAGCCGCAGGCTGCTTCGGCCATCTTCTGGCTGGCATCCTCCTTCGGACTGGTTTTGGTTTTCAACACTTTGTTCTCAATGGAAGAATCAAACGAAGCGCGTTTGGGACTGCTTTCATCACCTGTCCCGCTTCACGCTGTCTGGTTCGGAAAAGGTCTTGCCGGATTCGGGCTGTTGATTTGCTCTCAGCTTGTATTCCTTCCGGCAACAATTGTATTTCTTGGTCAGGATATGAAGGGATCATTTGCAGTTTTTGCTGTAACCCTTCTGGCTGCTGACTGGGGATTGGTTTCACTCGGGGCTTTGCTTGGCGCAATTTCCCAAGGGCAGGCCGCAAGGGAATCATTGCTTTCAGTGATCCTTTTTCCCCTGTTGCTTCCTATCCTCCTTGGAGCGATACAATTGATGACTTCGGTATTTTCCGGAGTTAACCTTATGGACGAAAGTTCGTGGATGGGTATTATTGTTGCCGCCTCGGCTTTGTTCAGTGGTGCGGGCCTGATCCTGTTTCCTTTTGTATACAGCGGCGAGCAGTAGGCTGGTCGTTTAATATAGTTTACGGAGTTTATAAATGAACCTTGCAATCGCAGCACTGCTGGCTGGTGTAGCACTCTGTGCCGGGCAGTATCTTATCTGGATGTATGCACCTATTGAAGTGACAATGGGTCTTGTTCAGAAGATTTTCTATGTCCACATGCCAATGGCGGCTTGGGCCATGATTAGTTTTTTCGTGGTTTTTCTCGCCAGTGCGGCGTATTTGCTGAAACGTGATATTAAGTTTGATTACATTGCCGGAGCAGCTGCTGAGATCGGAGTTATCTTCAGCGGACTTGCACTTGTAACCGGTTCCATTTGGGGCAGGGCGGCATGGAATGTCTGGTGGACATGGGATCCGCGGCTGACCACTACATTAATTATGTGGTTTGTCTATGCTGCTTATCTTGTACTCAGGACTTCCCCCATGTCGGCGGAACGGCGTTCCCTTGTCTGTGCTGTTCTCGGAGTTGTCGCATTTGTAGATGTCCCTCTCGTTTTTTACTCTGCGCGACTCTGGAGAAGTGTGCATCCCAACGTAATCGGCGCAAAGGGCGGCGGAATGGAGCCTGAAATGTTGACTACTCTTATGGTCAACCTTGCTGCATTCGGTCTGTTCTGGCTGGTCCTGCTGGCTGTGCGTTACCGTCAGGTAAGGCTTTCCGGTCAGCTGGATGCAAAAATGGTCTGGGACCAAGATTAATATTAAATGACTAAACTGCCATACGATGCGGCAAGCCTTTACTGAAAAAGTTTGGGATTCTTGCATTAGCCCTTAGGCGAGCGGTCCTCCGCGAGTCTTAGGGATAACGACAGTGGAACAAACCCTTTTTAGATGGTTTAAGCCGCCGGAGGCGAGGAGTACATATATAATGAACAGTGAAACATATCTTCTGATTGCTAATGTTGCTGTTTGGGTCGTTATTGCCGGTTATCTGGCATTTATCGCGGCTAAGGGTGCATCCATGGACCGCCGTATCAGGCAGATGGAGATGCTCGATAATGACAAGTAAATCACTCAAAGACTTTACCCTCAGCGGAGGACAGAAAGCTGTTGTCTGGCTGTTGGGCTTAGCTCTTGTTGCATTGTTTGTTTCATCTCTTACTTACCGTATGAGCCACCCCGGCAATAAGGTAGAATTCCAGCAGCGCAGCAGCGGTGGCGGAATGCCCGGAGGCATGGGTGAGGGAATGAGCGAAGATGCCATGAAGCATGTACGTGAACTCATGGAACGTATGGGCAAGGATCCCGAGAACATGGAAATCCAGCTCGAACTTGCAAATTCTTTCATGATGATCAGGGCTTATGGCCGTGCACAGACTTTCTTTGAAAAAGTAGTCAGTGTAGAGCCGAAAAATGTACAGGCTCTGATGGGTCTGGGTATGTGTTTTTATCAGGCTGAGCAGTTTGAAAAGGCTGCCGAGGCTTTTGATAAGATTGTGGCTATTACCCCTGATGACTCAATGGCGCTGTTTAATGCTGCTATCGTGAAAAAATACTATCTGCATAAGCATGAAGAAGCTGACGCACAGCTGAAGCAGATTGTAGATAATCCCAAGTCTTCTGCTGAAATGAAAAAACGTGCAGAAGAAGAACTGAAACGGGACGCTCACGCAGAGCAATAGTTTTAGTAAATAAGAATTAGAAAAAGGGAATCCGCAAAAACGGGTTCCCTTTTTTTGTTTTTGCGTTTTTGTTCGGTTGTAATTTTGCTTAAAAAGTATTTGGTGAGCGTTTGCTCCGAATATTATATCTTTTAGAGGGTAAAAAAGGCGCCAAAACAGACTATTTTTTTACGAGTAAGTTAATTTGGTTTACTTTATTCGTGATTTCCAGGCAAACGTTGACAAGTTTGCTCAATGCTGGGTAATTAATACTGCAAGACAGGTTGGTTTTCTCGCAATTTTATTATGTCCGTCTTGCCGGATTTGGACATTGGCGGGGATTAATCAATGAATTGTCGTAGTCTGCTGTTTTCAACAGCTGTATTAACATGATAGGGTTATTCACGTTTTCTTCTTGTGGCGATTCACGAGTTGTTACGCAGGTGAATACGGTAACCGGGCTCGAACGGCCCAAATCAACGCAGTCAAGGAGTGTTATGATGAAACGTTCATTGCTGGTTCTGCTGGTCGCAGCTATGATGACCATCGGTAGTTTCGGTTCTGCATCAGCAGGCAAAATTGTTCTCGGTGTTCCCGGTGCCCATAGTGGCGACCTCGCTTCCTACGGCCTTCCCACTGTTGAAGCTGCCAAGCTCGTAGTTAAGTCTATCAACGAGTCCGGCGGTGTTAACGGTGAGCAGGTTGTTCTTTCCCTTCAGGATGACCAGTGCAAACCTGAATTCGCCACCAACGCGGCTATGAAGCTTCTTTCCGATCAGGTAAACGTTGTTCTCGGCCACATTTGTTCCGGTCCGACCAAGGCAGCTCTGCCCATCTATAAAGATTCCGGTCTGGTCTGCATGTCTCCCTCCGCAACCAGCCCCTCGCTGACCTTAAGCGGTGACTACCCCAACTTTTTCAGAACAATCGCTTCCGATGACGCTCAGGGTGCATTGGCAGCTATGTTTGCTATTGAAAAACTCGGCCTCAAAAAGCCTGCTATCATCCATGACAAAGGTGACTACGGTAAGGGTTTTGCTGAGTACACTATGAAGTACATCAAAGAAAAAGGTGTTGAGCCTGTTCTTTTTGAAGGTGTAACTCCCGGTGCTGTGGATTACTCCGCTGTAGTACAGAAAGTTAAGGCTTCCGGTGCAGACGGCGTTATCTTCGGTGGTTACCATCCTGAAGCATCCAAGGTTGTTTCCCAGATGCGTAAAAAGAAAATGACCATCCCCTTCCTTTCCGATGACGGTGTTAAGGCTCAGACCTTTATCGACATCGCTGGTGAAGCATCTGAGGGTGTATACGCAACCGGTCCTCAGGACATTACCGGTAACCCCATGTATAAGGTTGCTCTCAAGCAGTACAAAGATTCCCATTACGGTGCTGAGCCCGGTGCTTTCTACTTTGAAGCATATTCCGCAGCTCTGGCCCTGCTCAAGGCTATTGAATTCGCCAAGTCCACTGATTACGACAAAATCGTTGAAGCTCTGCGCACCAACGAAGTTGAAACTCCTGTAGGTAAGATTAAGTTCGATGCCAAGGGTGATGCAATCGGTGTAGGTTTCGCTGTTTATCAGGTGAAAAATGGTGAGTACGTAGAAGTTAACTAGGCTTCTTTTTTAGCAATTCCGGTTCAGGGGACAGGTGTATTGCCTGTCCCCTGAGTCTTGATTCAGCAGGGTCCAAATGGAATATTTTCTGGAATTATTCTTCAGTGGTCTGACCAGAGGAAGCATTTATGCGCTTATCGCTCTTGGTTACACCATGGTTTACGGCATTATTGAACTGATCAACTTTGCCCATGGCGAAATTTATATGATCGGGGCCTTTGTGGGACTCGTTGTCGCAGGTATTTTGACCAGCTTCGGCTTTCCAGCGGCTTCCATCATTGTTCTGGCCTCCATTGCAGCTATTATTTACGCTGCTGCATATGGTTATACTCTTGAAAAGATTGCTTACCGCCCCCTGCGTGATGCGCCGAGACTTTCTCCGCTCATTTCTGCAATCGGTATGTCCATTTTTCTCCAGAACTATGTGATGCTTTCCCAGACTTCCGATTTTCTTTCCTTCCCTAACCTTATTCCCGAATTTCACTTTCTCGGAAAATTTGAATCCATGATCGGCTCATCCGACTTTGTAATTATTGTCGTTGCCGCTGTGGTCATGGTTGCCCTTAACCTTTTTATCAAATTTACCAGAATGGGTAAGGCCATGCGCGCCACGGCTCAAAACCGTAAAATGGCCATGCTTGTCGGTATCAACGTTGATCAGGTTATTTCAGCCACCTTTGTTATCGGTTCCGCACTTGCGGCGGTCGGTGGTGTTCTTATTGCCTCGCATATCGGGCAGATCAACTTTTTTATTGGATTTATCGCAGGTATCAAGGCTTTCACAGCCGCTGTTCTTGGCGGAATCGGTTCTGTTCCCGGCGCTATGCTGGGCGGCCTTATTCTCGGCTGGACCGAAAGTTTCTGCACCGGATACGTTTCCAGTGACTACGAAGACGTTTTCGCCTTCGCACTGCTGGTTCTGATCCTCATCTTCAGACCTTCCGGACTGCTTGGAAAGGCTAAGACCCAGAAGGTATAACAGCAAGGCTGATGGTGCGGGAACCGCTTCCCGCTGATTGAAAATGATAAAAATGGATATCTTTTAATATGGAAGGCTTGAAAAAATCTATTCTGGCTTCATTGTGGTTCATGTTTTTGACCCTGCCTATTATGGGGGTCTTCGTGAACACCATTGATAAGTCTGTCACCTGGCATTTGGACCGGGTTTTATATGTGGGTGCGGCGGCCTTTGTCCTTTCATTTCTCTGGCGGTATATGCTTGAGCGCAAAGAAAAGGGCAAGAAGGCGGAAGAACAATCCAGTGTTGAGAAAATTACGATTCTTAATAAATTACTGGCTAATCCGAAATTTTTCTGGCCTGCGGTCATTGCTGTTGCCGGTTTTGCAATCGCATTTCCCAAACTGTTTTCAATGTATCAAGTCAACGTCATGACTTCGGCACTAATCTATGTAGTGCTTGGTCTGGGGTTGAATATTGTTGTCGGTCTTGCCGGACTGTTGGACCTTGGTTTTGTAGCTTTCTATGCTGTCGGCGCATATTCTTACGCACTTATGAATATGTACTGGGGAATCAGCTTCTGGGTGGCATTGCCGCTTGGAGCACTGCTGGGAGCCTTCTGCGGTATACTGCTCGGTTTTCCGGTACTGCGCCTGCGCGGTGATTATCTGGCTATCGTAACCCTCGGTTTCGGTGAGATTATTCGTCTTGTGCTGGAAAACTGGGGTAGCTTTACTCATGGCCCGGCCGGTATCTCCAATATTGCCCGTCCTGAATTCTTCGGCCTCGCCAAAGGATTCATGGCCCAGATCAACTTTATGTATTATTTGATGCTGGTTCTGGTGGTTTTTACCATCTTCGTGGTTAACAGGCTTAAGAATTCCCGTATCGGGCGTGCATGGCAGGCCTTGCGTGAGGATGAGATCGCTTGTCAGGCTATGGGTATCGATAAGATGAAAACCAAGCTCATGGCCTTCTCGCTGGGAGCTACATGGGCCGGTATGGTAGGGGTTGTTTTTGCTGCCAAGACCACTTTCATCAACCCTGCGTCATTCACGTTCCTTGAATCGGCAATTATTCTTTCCATTGTTGTTCTCGGTGGTATGGGTTCCATCCTCGGGGTTATTCTCGGTGCATTGGTGCTGATTCTGCTGCCCGAATACATGAGGGATTTTTCTGAATACCGTATGCTCATCTTCGGCGCGACCATGGTTCTGGTTATGGTCTTCAGGCCGCAGGGACTGGTTCGTGATGTTCGGAAGAAAATTGATATCAGCGCAGTGAAAAAGGCTTTAGGTGGCGCCCATGAGTAATGAAAGAAGAACAGTTCTCCAAGTTAAGGGTGTCAGCAAGGATTTCGGTGGATTGCGTGCTCTTGATGATGTTGATCTTGATGTGAAGGAAGGGGAGATTGTTGCTCTTATTGGACCAAACGGGGCAGGTAAGACAACTTTCTTTAACTGCATTACCGGAATCTATACTCCGACAGAGGGTGATGTTAATATCGATCCCAAAGGTGAAGGCTTTAAACGCATCAATGGCATGAAGCCAAATCATGTAACCGAATTGGGAATGGCCCGTACTTTCCAGAATATCAGGCTGTTTCCGTCCATGTCGGTTATTGAAAATGTCATGATCGGTTGTCATTGCCGGACTAAGGCTACTTTCCTCGGTGCAGTTTTTCGTGATCCCCGAACCCGTAGAGAAGAGCAGGAGACCATCCTAAAAAGTTATGAACTTCTGCAGGAACTCGGTCTAGATCAGTATGCGGACGAACTGGCCCGTAACCTTCCGTATGGTGCGCAACGCAGGCTGGAGATTGCTCGTGCTTTAGCAACTGATCCTTTCATTTTGCTTCTGGATGAACCTGCGGCAGGTATGAACCCGCAGGAAACCTCAGAGCTTGAAGAGCTTATCGTTTCCATCAAGGATAAGCACAACATCTCAGTTCTGCTCATTGAGCATGATATGAAAATGGTTATGTCATTGTCGGACCGTTTGTTTGTGCTTGAATACGGTCGCGAGATTGCCCACGGCACACCTAAGGAAGTCAGCGAGAACCCCGCTGTAATCAAGGCTTATCTCGGGGAGGAACTCGTCGATGCTTAAACTTAAGAATGTAAACACCTTTTATGGTAATATTCAGGCCCTTCGTAATATCAATATCGAAGTAGAGCAGGGAGAAATTATCACCCTTATCGGGGCCAACGGTGCAGGGAAGACCACCACTCTGATGACTATCAGCGGTGTCGTGCCGCCGAGAACAGGTGAAGTGCTCTACAATGGAGAGCCGATTCATAAGACTAAGCCGGATAAGATCGTAAAAATGGGTATTTCACAGGTTCCGGAAGGGCGTCTGATTTTCCCGGACCTGACCATTACCGAGAACCTTGATATGGGTGCGTTCCTGCGTGACGACAAGAGCGGGGTAAAGGCTGACATGGATCATGTATTTGAGCTTTTTCCCATCCTCTATGAACGTCGCAAGCAGCTTGGCGGTAACCTTTCCGGCGGTGAACAGCAGATGCTGGCCATTTCCCGCGCACTCATGGCTCGTCCAAAGCTTTTACTCCTGGATGAACCGTCCCTTGGTCTTGCCCCGCTGATTATCCGCCAGATCTTTGAGATCGTGAAAAAGATTAACGAGGAAAGCGGCACCACTGTTTTCCTGGTAGAGCAGAACGCAAACCTTGCTTTGAAAACTGCTCATCGTGGATATGTAATGGAAAATGGAGAAATCATCCTTTCCGACAGTAGTGACAAACTCCTCGCCAACGAAGATATCAAGAAGGCATATCTTGGCTTGTAGTTTAATTATAAAATTAAAACGGCAAAGCCGTGAGAAAAGTTTTATGAGAGTCCGGAGAACCCTTTCCCAAAAGGGTTCTCCGGACTCTGAAGGTTTGTTGGTGGCAAATTAATTATTGACAAAAATCAGCCCTGCACATATGCGGGGCCGAACACTTTTAATAACTTTTCTGTTACGGCCTTGAGTCCGGTGCAAAAAAGTATATAATCAGTTTATCAAAGATTGAAATTCCCGGCAGGGAAGAACCTGCCAAAACCCCTGAGAAACTGATGGTGCCGCTGCCCGGTAGATCGCCAAAAATGACCGGAGCGCGCCTTTGAGAGGAATCATATGTAATGATTTCTCTTTTCTTTTAGCTAATATTTCAAATCATTTTGCGAGGGCAATATGGAAAAGGTAGTAGGTCAGGCTCTGACTTTTGACGATGTTCTGCTTTTGCCCGCCTATTCGGAAGTTCTTCCCGATAGTGTGGACGTATCCGCCAAACTCACCGAAGAGATCACTCTTGGAATCCCACTGGTCAGTGCCGCAATGGATACTGTCACCGAGTCTAAGATGGCGATCCAGATGGCCCGTCACGGCGGTGTCGGCGTTGTTCATAAAAATATGAGCGTACGTGATCAGGTTCGTGAAGTTGAGAGGGTTAAAAAATCCGAGTCCGGTATGGTTACCGATCCCATTGTGGTTCATCCCGATGACACCGTGGGCAAAGCTCTCGATCTCATGGCTGAATTCAAAATTTCCGGTTTCCCGGTTGTTAAAGGTGAGCACCTTGTAGGTATAATCACCAACCGCGATGTCCGTTTCATTACTGATCGCAATGTGCCCGTTTCTGAAGTGATGACCAGCCGTAATCTCGTTACCGTGCAGAAGGGAACCTCCACTGAAGAGGCAAAACGTCACCTGCATACCAACCGCATTGAAAAACTGCTGGTTGTTGACGAAGAAAACAAGCTGACCGGCCTGATCACCATTAAGGATATTGATAAGGTTAAGAAGTACCCCAACGCAGCTAAAGACTCCGCAGGACGCCTTCGTGTAGGTGCTGCTGTAGGTGTTGGCCGTGATCTCATGGAGCGCAGCTCCGCACTGATCACTGCCGGTGTTGACTTCCTGACCCTTGATTCCGCACACGGTCACTCCAAGGGCATTCTTGAAGCAATCAAGGAACTCCGTTCCTGCTACCCCGATGTTCAGATTGTCGGCGGTAACATTGCAACTTACGATGGCGCTATGGCTCTTATTGATGCCGGTGTAAACGCTGTTAAAGTTGGTATCGGTCCCGGTTCCATCTGCACCACCCGCGTTGTTGCCGGTGTAGGTGTTCCGCAGATCACCGCTATCATGGAAGCAGCTCGTGCCTGTCAGGAGCGCGGAGTCTGCGTAATCGGTGACGGTGGTATCAAGTTCTCCGGCGATGTTGTTAAAGCTCTGGTTGCGGGTGCAAATACCGTAATGATGGGCTCCATGTTCGCAGGAACTGATGAAAGCCCCGGTGAAAAAGTTCTCTATCAGGGTCGTAGCTACAAACTCTACCGCGGCATGGGTTCCATTGACGCAATGAAGAAGGGTAGCTCTGACCGTTACTTCCAGAAGGATACCAACAAGCTGGTTCCCGAAGGAATCGTTGGACGCGTTCCTTACAAAGGGCCCGTATCCGACAGCATCTATCAGATGATCGGCGGTCTCCGTTCCGGTATGGGTTATGTGGGTTGTGCTAATATCGCTGAAATGGCTGAGAAAGCACAGTTCACCCGCATGTCTGCAGCCGGTTTCAAAGAAAGCCACGTTCACGATGTAATTATTACCAAGGAAGCACCCAACTACCGGGTTGATTCCTATTAATCAGGAGTCGTCATGCAGCACGATAATAAAGTAATTATTCTGGATTTCGGGTCTCAGTTTACTCAGCTGATCGCTCGTAGAATCCGTGAAGCGGGTGTGTATTCCGAAATTCACCCCTGTAATGTTGATCCCCAGAAGATTAAGGATCTCAATCCCGGTGCGCTGATTCTTTCCGGTGGACCTTCCTCTGTTCTGGAAGATGAATCTCCGCAGCTTGATCCTTCCCTGCTGGAACTGGGCGTTCCCGTGCTTGGCATCTGCTACGGCATGCAGCTCATGACCAACGATCTCGGCGGTCGCGTTGTTTCTTCCGAGGACCGTGAATACGGCCGTGCGGAATTCAAAGGCGATTCCAGCTGCACTATTTTTGAAGGAATCGAAGACATCGAAAAGCTCACCGTATGGATGAGCCACGGTGACCGTGTTGAAGCAATCCCCGAGGGATTTAAAGTTTGCGGTACTACCGAGTCTATTCCTTTCGCAGCAATGGCTAACGAAGAAAAGAAAATGTACGCACTCCAGTTCCACCCCGAAGTGGCACACACCGAGAGCGGTACCACCATCATCAATAACTTTGTTTTCAAAGTTGCAGGCCTCAAAGCTGATTGGACCATGTCCTCTTTCGTAGAGAACTGCATCGAGGAAATGCGCGAAAAAATCGGTGACAACCAGGTGGTTCTCGGTCTTTCAGGCGGTATTGACTCCACTGTTGTTGCTGTTCTTCTTCACAAAGCCATCGGCAAGCGTCTGCACTGCATCTTCGTAGATAACGGTCTGCTGCGTATGCACGAGCGTGAAGAAGTTATCGGCTTCCTCGAAGAGCACTTCGAACTCAACGTTAAGTGCGTTGATTCCGCAGAACTCTTCCTTGATAAACTCAAAGGTGTTGAAGATCCCGAGAAGAAGCGCAAGCTCATCGGTTACACCTTCATTGATGTTTTCAACGAAGAAGCAAGCGCACTCAAGGATGTAAAATTCCTCGCACAGGGTACTCTTTACCCCGATGTTATTGAGTCCGAATCCTTCAAAGGCCCCTCCGCGGTCATCAAGTCCCACCACAACGTTGGCGGACTGCCCGAAGATATGGATCTCGATCTGGTTGAGCCTCTGCGTGAACTTTTCAAAGATGAAGTACGTAAGGTTGCTTACGAGCTTGGTCTGCCCGAGTTCATTATTTGGCGTCAGCCCTTCCCCGGTCCGGGTCTTGCTATCCGTGTTCTGGGTGAAATCACTGAAGAGCGTCTTGAAATCCTGCGTCAGGCTGACAAGATTGTACAGAACGAAATGCATGCCTCCGGCTGGTACCGCAAGGTATGGCAGGGCTTCGCTGTTCTGCTGCCTCTCAAGACTGTCGGCGTAATGGGTGATGACCGTACTTACGAGCACGTCATTGCACTGCGTATCGTAGACAGCATCGATGCTATGACCGCTGACTGGTCCCGCATCCCCAACGATATCCTCGCACGTATGTCCAACAGGATCATCAACGAGGTTAAAGGTGTTAACCGCGTGGTTCTGGATATTTCCTCCAAGCCGCCGGCAACCATCGAATGGGAATAATTATTCCCTCGCAAATGAGTTAATTAAATGCCTCCGACATTCTGTCGGAGGCATTTTTTTTGTGAAAATAAGTATTGAAGGTCTTGGTTCCTTATCAAGCAAATGTTTTTAACCGTACGATGTAAAACGCAAGATAAGAAGGAAGTCCTATTAAATTGCGTTGCTAGTGCGCTATGTGTTTTGGACATTAATTTGTAAATAGTTAAAAGCTAACCGATTACTCTGAATTTCTATGGAGATAAGACGTAGATAAAGTTTTAGAAATCGGTTACAAGACGTCAGCAAATTTTGAAAAAGCCTATGCTAGGCATAAATTAGGTCAGTGTCGGCTTTCCGCGCATTAGCGTGTTTTTATTGTCGCAACGAAGAAGGAATTAATATGTTCGGTATCGGTTCTACAGAACTTATCGTAATTTTGGTTGTAGCCCTTATTCTCATTGGACCCCAGAAACTGCCGGAACTTATCAAGAATCTTGGTAAAGGCCTTTCCGAAGTGAAGAAGATGTCTAATGATGTAAAAAACACTCTTGATGCTGAAATTTCTGCTGCTGACGAAGAAAGAGCACAGAAAGAAGACGCTGAGCGCGAGGCTGCACGTAAGAAAGCTGAAGCAGAAGCTATGGAAAAAGCACGTCAGGCTGAAGCTGAAAAACAGCAGGCGGCTGACGAGACTGAAAAGGTTGCTGAAGCACCTAAGACCGAGAGCGAGAAAGCATGAGTTCAGCGGAGAAAGATTCGCGTGAAGTAGGGCAGGAGAGTCCTGAAGAAAAAAAGCAGGCTGAAGAGACTGCTGCGGAATCTCTAAATCCCGAAGAGGAAACCGCCGAAAGCATTGAGTTCGAAGCCGGGCTGCCTGCTGAAAAGGATGCGGACGGACTTGCTGTGTCTGAAGATGATTCAGCCGCTGATGAAGATGCGGAGGATGATGACGAGCTTGATGAAGAAGAAGCTCCCATGACTTTCCTTGAGCATCTTGAAGAACTGCGCCGCCGTTTTGTCAGGATTATGATTGCGTGCGGTATCGGTTTTCTGGCTTGCTATTCCTTTGCAAAACCGCTTTTTTCCCTGCTCATGGCACCGCTGGTTGCGGTTCTGCCGCCTGATTCAACATTGATTTTTACTTCCCTGCCTGAAGGTTTTGTCACCTACTTGAAGGTTGCTTTTGTGGCCGGGATTTTTGCTGTATCTCCCTATATTTTTGCCCAGGTCTGGGGCTTTATTGCGCCGGGACTTTATGAACATGAACGTAAGTGGATGATTCCGCTGGCTTTCCTGTCCGCATTTTTCTTTGTGGGCGGAGCATTGTTCGGGTATTACGTGGTATTTCCGTTCGGCTGTGAGTTTTTCATGGGCTTTGCTGATGAATTTATTAAACCTATGCCGACCCTGCGTGAATACTTGGGCTTTTCGCTTAAGCTGCTCTTTGCTTTCGGGCTTATCTTTGAGCTGCCGTTGTTCATTTTCTTCCTTGCCAGACTGGGGGTCGTCACTGCTGAAGGTCTGCGTGAAAAGCGTAAGTATGCCATTCTGGTTTGCTTCATCTGCTCCGCAATATTGACTCCTCCGGATGTTATGACTCAGACCTTGATGGCTGGGCCGCTGATTATTCTTTATGAGATTGGTATCTGGGTGGCCTACTTCTTCGGTAAGCGTGGCGGCAGGAAGCTGAAAAATGCTGATCCTGAAAATGACGGTCCGGATGATTCCGGTCCTGACGGTGGAGATTCCGCTGCAACCGCTGAAGACAGCTCTTCTGAAGCAAAAGCCGAATCTACGGCTGAAAAAAAGCCTGAAGCAGAAGAACCCGGCTCAGATAAGAAAAAGAAGTCTAAAGCGGCAGATTCAGGTTACGATGAAGATTTGATTGAAATGTAATGGCCGCAACAGGCCGCACCATAAGAGAGGTTGGTTTTGTCACAGAGATCCGCAGCAATTGCCCGTACCACTAAGGAAACTGATATTTCCCTGAAGCTCAATATCGACGGTGAAGGTAATACTAATATCGATACCGGAGTCGGTTTTGCAGACCATATGCTGACTTTGATGAGCTTTTGGGCCGGGTTTGATCTTGATCTCAAATGCAAAGGCGACCTCGAAATTGATTCGCACCATACTCTAGAAGATATTGCGCTTGTTCTTGGACAGGTTCTTTCCGAGGCCATGGGCGACAAGAAAGGCATTAACCGTATCGGTTTTGCCAAGGTGCCTATGGATGAAGCGCTCGTTGAGGTTGTAATTGACCTTTCAGGACGGGCCTATCTTGTGTATGATGATGACATCCTGCCCCCGATTATTGCCGGGGACGAAAGAGATGTCTGGCGTGAATTTTTCAAGTCACTGGCTTTCAAGGCCGGTATGAACCTGCACATCAAGTTTGAATACGGACGTAATGGCCACCACCTGCTCGAAGGAGCTTTTAAGGCCCTCGGACTTGCTTTCCGCAATGCTCTGTCCGTTGAAAGACAAGGTGTTTCCAGTACAAAAGGGAGTCTCGATTAATGAAACGGCTTTTCCCTCTGCTCATTCTCTGTGTTTTCGCCCTTGGAGCACTCAGTGGTTGTGCCTCCAAAAGTGACATTGTCAAACTCCCGCGTCCTAGCGGAAAAATTGCCGTAGCCGGGTTCACCAACCCTGTGTTTAACTGGGAGCTGCTGGCCGGCTACCTGCCGCACGAAGGCAAGCCCATCAAGAAGGACATTCTGCAAGAGCTTGATGCCAAGATGGTGGGAGTGCTTTCCAAGCATGGTGTTACCGCTTTTGCGCGTCCGGCAATTACCCGCCAGTGTCAGGAAATTGAAGTTTTTGAAAATTTGGGCGGCCGCCGCGAAGCCGCTTTTGCTTATTGGGTTAAGGTCGGTCAGTGCATGAGTGCCGACTACATTCTGGTTCCCCAGATTCTTTTCTGGCAGGACCTGCGCGGCATGCAGAAGGCTGATTTCAATATCCAGCCTGCATCTGTAATTATTGATCTGTATCTTATTGATGTTAACAACAGGCGCATCATTAGACGGTTTCATTACGACGAAACCCAGCAGCCTCTGACTGAGAATATGCTGGAAGCCGGTACTTTCTTCAAACGTGGCGGCAAATGGGTTACTGCAATGCAACTTGCTGATGAAGCTCTTGAGACAGGACTTATGGAGCTTGGTTTATGATCGTTTTCCCCGCTGTAGATATCAAGGACGGCGTGTGCGTACGCCTCTCACAGGGACAGGCTGATGCTGTTACCGTATTTTCCAGTGATCCCGTTGCCCAGGCAAAATACTGGGAAACTCAGGGCGCAAGATATCTACATGTAGTTGACCTAGACGGTGCATTCAGCGGAATGCCCAAGAACTTCGAACTTATCAGGGACATTTGTAGCCAGCTCAGCATTCCGGTGCAGCTCGGCGGCGGTATCCGTGATATTGAAACTGCATCCAAGTACCTTGAAGCAGGCGTAAGAAGACTGATCATCGGCACCATGGCCCTTGAAGACGAGGAAACCTTCGCTGAGCTTTGTGCCAAGTTCCCTGGTCAGATCGGGGTATCTCTTGATGCCGTAAATGGACAGCTTAAGTCTCGCGGCTGGGTGGAAGATGCAGGAATTACCGTATTCGACATTATACCCCGCATTGAAGCAGCCGGGGCTGCATTCATTATTTATACCGATATCAGCCGCGATGGTATGCAGACCGGTGTGAATGTTATGGCTCTTTCTGAGCTTTGCTCCAAAACTAAGCTTCCTGTTATCGCAGCCGGTGGTGTTGCTACACTTGAAGATGTAATTAATCTCCAGCCTCTGGTTTCCAAAGGTCTCGAAGGCGCAGTTTCCGGTCAGGCAATCTATACCGGGACTCTCAATTTCGCAGAAGCTATGGAATGGATTGAGAATAATTAGCAGCGCTTGATGCCGACACAACTACATGATATATGTTCTCAATTAGAGAATAGGGTAGTGAACGCTGCCACCCTCCCAAATAGCTTAAGTATTCAGAAGTGAATAAGGAGATTAATCATGAAAAAAGTAGAAATAAAAGGCATGAGCTGCATGCATTGCGTTGGTTCCGTTGAGAAGGCCCTCAGTGCGATCGAGGGTGTAACTGACGTTAAGGTCAGCCTTGAAGACGCATGCGCTACCTATGAAGAATCAGCTCCTGTTGATGAAGCCAAGATCAAGGAAACCATTACTAAGATTGGTTTTGAGGTCGGCGAAGTTAAGTAGATTTGTTTTGATATGGAAATCTCAAGCCCCGTGTTCTTATGAGCACGGGGCTTTTTTTGCGTTCTGTTGTTTGTTGGATAGTCTCAAAAATGAATCATATGGAAATAGGTTGCCAGTAAATTTAAACTAAGTTAGTTGGTTGTCAGTTAGACAAAAAATAAGAGAGGCTTTTGGATGAAAAATACTTTTGCTTTTCCCGGCCGAGAATTGTTGGTTCCGGAGATTGTAAAATCAGATAACTGCACTCTTATTGACGCCGATGGCAATCAGTACATTGATCTGGAAGCGGGCATATGGTGCACCAGCATTGGCCATGCGAATCTGGCGGTTAGGAATGCTGTCATTTCGCAGATCGATAATATTTCGCATGTAGGCTTTTGCTATAGTACTAATGTTGTTGAGCGTGCTGCCGGAGCGGTTCTTGATCTCTTGGGGCATGGCGGAGGGCGGTGTTCCTTCCTTTGTTCCGGGAGTGAGTCTGTTGAATATGGGGTGCGTGCGTTACGCACGGTACTGAATTCGAAGCGCATTATGACCATGTCTGATTCATATTTCGGTGCCTATGGTGATGCGTCCGCAAAGGATTCCGACAAGTGGTTTCTTTTTGATTGGAGCGAATGTGAGCGTTGTACTCATGAGGTTTGTTCTAAGGATTGTTCTGTTTATTCCGCCATTCTATTTGATGATGTTGGGGCCTTCTTATTTGAGCCCGGTAGTTCGTCTGGAATGGTCCGTTTTCCTCCTGCAAAATTGATCAGTAATATAGTTAAAGATGTGACTGCTGCTGATGGGCTGGTGATGGTCAATGAAGTTACCACGGGCGTTGGCAGGACTGGAAAATGGTTCGGATTTCAGCATTATGAGATGCAGCCGGATATTGTCGCTATGGGAAAAGGTATCGGAAATGGTTACCCCGTAAGCGCTGTTTCGCTCAACAGTCGTGTTGTCGACCTGCTTGGCCCTGATGCCGTTGCCTATGGGCAATCCCATCTCAATGATCCTTTAGGCGCTGCTGTAGTAGAGGCAGTTATTAACGAGATTAATGGGCACAACCTGATTCAGCATGCTGAAGTTCTTTCAGATGTTCTCATGGATGGTTTACAGCGAGTCGCTGCGGGATCAGATTTGATCGAATGCGCGCGCGGCAGGGGGCTGATGGCGATTCTGATTATGGCCGATCACGTAGATGTTTCACAAGTGGCAGAGCTGCATAGGAAATTGGTTTCGCGGGGATTCATAGTGGATCACCGTCTTGGGACCAATGCTTTACGGATGCATCCAGCTCTTACAATCGGTGTGGAGAAAATTTATAATTTTATTGCCGTGCTTGAAGAAGTTGTGGGGGCCATGGAGATTGAGTTGGGTTGATGGATTTAGAACAAATTTTGGAAGAATGGAAAGCCCCGCACTCATATGAGCGCGGGGCTTTTTTGGCGATCTGTTAGCGGCGCAGCTTGTTTCTCAGGGCGAAACCGAAGAGGGCTGCTTGGAGGGTTATGAGCGTAACTGAAATGCCTTTTAGGAGGTACTGATAACCGACAGCCTCATCAAATTTGATTTTAATTAGTGGCATGTACCACATTGCTCCTTTTATCCAGTCTTTGGGACCATTCGGTGTGATGCTAAACGCTAGTTGTATGCAAAATGGTAAAATAATCAATGCAAATAGCAGGAGGCCAGCCTTAATAGGCTTTTCACCATAGCCACTTATGAAATGGTAAACATTAAGATATATTTTTGAAAACCAATTCTTACTGATTTGACAGTTTTTGGTTTTATTTTTGAAATTTCTATATTGGATTAATATTGGAATGAGAGGAAGAAGTAGGAAAGTCTTTTCAAGATAAGCGTTAAGTGTTGAAGGGTGATAGTCGTACGAAATGCTAAACAGGTAAGATGTAAATAGTAGAAGTATGCAAATGAGTGAAACTGGCAGTGTCGGAAAGTAGAAAGCAGAATCAACTACACGTCTTGTCATTTCTTTTTCGCGATAATGCCAATGTGAGGTTTGTTCTTCGTCTGCGCTTTCGCGGGCGATTTTTTTTAGGCGGCGGTAAATTTCGGCTAGCGTGGTGTCGCTGCAATTGCTGTCTATTTGATGTTTCTCATCGTAAATTTTAGCAAATCTCTCTTCGCTCCAGCTGCAGTCTATAAATTTAAATGATTCGATATTGGTTTCAGCAAATTTCAAATTAGATAGGTCTACTGATTCCATCAGGACTGTTTCTTTGGATATGGCTCCGGCAAAGGATGTTTCTTTATCGAATTCAGCATTGCGGAAGTATGCCCATTCTTTGAAAAAGGCTAGATTAAAATCAGCACCGCCGTTGAATTTTGTGTGTTCGAAGTTGGAGTAATCGTGGAATATCGCATATTTAAATGACACTTCTTCGTTTTTATATAAAAATTTAGCTCTATCAAAATATATAGGGGCATTGAATTTCATTGCGTTGAATTTTACGTTTTTCTTGAATCTTGCTTGTTCAAAATGAATTTGCTTTTTTGCTTCTGTTGCCAGAAACGATGTTTCGCCAAGAAAAAATGTATTAGTAAAAATTGCGTATTCATAGATTTGTGAATTTTCAAATTCAACATCAGAAACAAAAATAGCATCGGCGAAAATTGCAATATCATGAAATTTTGTTTCATTGAAATATGTACTTCCTTCGAATCGTACTTTCCTAAATGACGTTTTTCCTAGGAATATTGATTTCGTGAAATTGATTGGCGGAAAACTGTCACCTTCCTCAATGAATTCATAAAGGTAAATGTTATAAGGAAAGACTGTTCCTGTAAAATTACACCTTGGGTTCCATCCACCCATAAGTGGATCTAATAAAATATCTCTTCTATCCCGCTCCTCATCCTCCCCAGCATCAATAACCTTCTGAATCCGCTCAAAAACCATCCCATTAAATTTCTTCGCCCCCATCAAAGCAGGCTTCTCATCACCATCCCTTTCATCATAAAGCTCAATAAACTTACACTCCGCAGGAGCATGAAAAATACAATATTTTTCCCCTCAGCATCAATATAAACGATGTCGTACTCTTCACACCAATTACTATGATCAGCCCCAACGCAGCAGCCCATGTGTACCTCTTTTGAATGACGAATTTCAGTAAGTGGAAGTCTTATATCTTATAAGGTTACGTTTAATCCAGCGGAAAAGAGTAGGGCGACAAGTTCTGATTAATTTATTAAAAGTTTTTGGGATTCTTAAACACTTTTTTCAAAAAGGGTTTAAGCCGCCGGAGGCGAAATTGTTTTATTAAATCCGCGTAGCGCACCAAACAAAAAACGCCCGATTCTCAAAAGAGAACCGGGCGTTAAAAAGTCTTTTACGACTTAGATAAACAGACTACCAACGGGGGCGCGCTTCTCTGGGGCGTGCTTCGTTAACCTTGAGGTTACGACCGCCGAAGTCTTTACCGTCGAGTGCTTCGATAGCATCGATAGCGCCGTTGTCGTCCATTTCTACGAAACCGAAACCACGGGGGCGACCGGTTTCACGATCTTCGATGAGTTTAACGGATACAACTTCACCGTAAGCTTCAAAGGAAGCACGTACATCTTCTTCAGTAGCGGACCAAGGCAGGTTACCAACATAGATATTCTTAGACATTCAAAATTCTCCAAAAAAATTAAAAAGTATATTAGTGCCCGTGCACCAAAAAAAAGGGCCGTGTACAAGATGCGTACTCGGCTCCTCGATAGACATGTTCAATTTCAACCAGCGCTAGTCACAGTCTGACCGTGCCTTCACGGGTACGGCTGGTGTTTACTGATCAATTAATCAACTATTTCTGATCTAAAGTCAAGCGGTAGTAGAACAGGAAAATGGATTTTATTTAAGTTTATGTTGCGTTGGTGGTTTAAGTCTTCAAATAATCAGACTAATTTTATTTATAAAAAGAATAAATAAGTGTGTTTTGATCAAAGAAAAGCCCCACACTCATATTGAATGCGGGGCTTACTTTTTTTTAGGGTATCACTCCTAGAGCTTAACTTTGGGCAGCTCGGGGAGGTTCTTTTCAAGTACGTGTGCAGCCTGCAGCATGGTCTTTTCGTCAAAGGCGGGGGCCATGAACTGGAGACCTACGGGCATGTTAGTTTCCTTGCCGAATGCTACGGGCAGGGACATGCCGGGCATTCCCACGAGGTTGAGGGAAATGGTGAAGATATCCTGCAAGTACATCTGCAAGGGATCGGAAGTCAGCTCACCCACGGGGAAGGCAGTGGTGGGGCATGCAGGGCTTGCGATGATGTCGCAGGACTCGAATGCCTTGTTGAAGTCTTCGCGCAGCAGGCGGCGAATCTGAGCGGCCTTGCGGTAGTATGCATCGTAGTAACCTGCGGAAAGAACGTAGGTACCGATGATGATACGGCGCTGAACCTCGTCACCGAAAGCTTCGGTGCGGGACTTGGTGTAAAGCTCTGCCAGTTCTTTGGGATCTTCGGTGCGGTGACCGTAGCGTACGCCGTCGAAACGGGACAGGTTGGAGCTCGCTTCGGCCATTGCGATAATGTAGTAGGTGGCAATGGCGTATTCGGTCATGGAAAGCTTAACCGGAACGGTCTTGGCACCCAGTTCTTCGGCCTTGGCGATTGCTGCGCGGCAGGCTTCGGAAACTTCTTTGGAAAGACCTTCGCCCCAGTACTCTTCGGGCAGGCCGATGGTCAGGCCGGAAAGATCTTTGCGCTCTTCAAGGGCGGCTACGAAATCTTCCATGGGCTGCTCCGCGGAAGTGGAATCGCGCTGGTCGTGACCTCCGATTACGTTGAGCACGCGGGCGGCATCTTCAACGGTTCTGGTCATGGGACCGATCTGGTCGAGAGAAGAACCGTAGGCGATCATGCCGTAACGTGAAACACGGCCGTAGGTGGGCTTAACGCCTACACAGCCGCAGAAAGATGCGGGAAGACGGATGGAACCACCGGTATCGGTACCAAGTGCGGCGTAGCACTGTCCGGCTGCGACAGTTGCGCCGGAACCACCGGAAGAACCGCCGGGTACGCGGCTGGCGTCCCAAGGGTTGGTAGTGGTCTGGTAGGCGGAGTTCTCAGTAGTGGAACCCATGGCGAATTCATCCATGTTGGCCTTACCCACGATGATGGCACCTGCTTCCTTGAGCTTGGCAACTGCGGTGGAATCGTAGAAGGGGGTGAATCCTTCAAGAATTTTAGAACCGGCAGTGGTGGGAATTCCGTTGGTTGCCAGTGCGTCTTTGATGACTACCGGAACACCCCAGAGCGGCTTGGATGCGTCAGGGCCTGCGGCATCCATTTCTTCGGCCTGCTTGAGTGCTTCATCGTTGCAGATGTGCAGCAGCGCCTTGGTTTCGGGTTCACTTTTGGCGATCTGTTCAAGACAGGCTTTGACAGCTTCAGTTGCGGTCACTTCCTTAGTCATGAGCATGGCGTGGATTTCAGTGAGTGATTTTTCTATGAGTGCGGACATTTTATATCTCTGCGTATTTTAATTAAACAATTCTAGGTACAACGAAGTACTTGCCATCAGAATCAGGTGCATTGGAAAGAACTTCTTCTCTTGTGTGTTCTTTCTTAACCTCATCCTTGCGCAGTCTGGTGGTGTGTTCTACCGGGCTGAACATGGGTTCCACTTCGCTGGTGTCGATTTCGTTCAACTTGTCCATATATGTGAGGATGTTATTGAGCTGTCCTGCAAAAAGTTCAGTTTTCTCTTCTGAAAGATCAAGACGGGCCAGTCGCGCAACTCGCGCTACTTCCTCAAGATTGAGTTTCTCATCACTCATTAAATATCTCCTTTTTATGATGCCTCCGGCGGCTGGGGAAGGGAAAACTTTTGCAAAAGTTTTCCCTTCCCCAGACCCCAACCTTTTCAAAAACTTTTGTCGGGGCTTCGCCGCTGGAGACAGTCTCTTTACTTTAAATTTAGATTATTATTCCCACGTCTAA
The DNA here is from genome assembly GCF_000023445.1 of Maridesulfovibrio salexigens DSM 2638. Classification (GTDB taxonomy): domain Bacteria; phylum Desulfobacterota; class Desulfovibrionia; order Desulfovibrionales; family Desulfovibrionaceae; genus Maridesulfovibrio; species Maridesulfovibrio salexigens. The sequence continues at coordinate 1,710,516 of NC_012881.1, forward strand.
TTGTGTAAGATGCGTGAATTATAAAATATACTTGGCGAAGCCATACTAAAAGGTTTTGCGATTCTTAAGCCCTTTTGGAAAAGGGTTTAAGTCCGCCTGAAGGCTCGCCGAAGGCAATCTATTGCTCAGTCTTTGTTCCGTCAAGTTTGGCAGCTTCTTCTCTCTTTGCTTCCAGTTCAGCCTGCTTTTCTTTCCAAGCATTTACACGTGCCTCACGTCTGGCTTTGGCTTTAGCGAGTGTGTTGCTGACCAGATCTGCATCGATGCGGGTCTTGCCGTTTTGTTCAGGACGGAACAGGTAAAGCTTCTGGCTGGCCTGACCTTCAGCGTTCCAGCTGATAGGTGCGAGGCTGAAATCCATGTGCTGGGCATCATTAATGCGGGCATTAACGGTTTCAGCGGTCCAGCCTTCGGAAAAGGTTCCGAGCTTGCCTGCGAATTTAATGAAGTCGTATCCCAGTGCAACCCAGAAGTCGGGAGTGCCGAGACCTTCACGGTCCATTACCTCTTTGAGGCGTGATGCACCGTCACTGGCTGGCCACCATGCTCCGGGGGCAACGGTCAGACGCAGGTTGCGCGCTTCAACGTCGCGGGCAGAGTTCAGTGCCTGACTCCAGAGTTCAGGGCCGAGGAAGACAAGGGTGTCTGCCTCATGAAAAAAGAAGTGCGGGATCAGCAATTGTGCCTGATGCCATGTGTCCGGAATGAACACCGCACCGAAATCTGTTTCCGGTAGGGGAGCGTCTTCGCCCAGACCATTAGCTTCGTTTTGAGCCTGTTTCTGGGGAGCGCGGACCAGATTGCCGACCACCTTGCCCCATTTGGGGAAATCTCGGGGCGGATAGGACGCCATACCTGTGATTTTCGCGCCGCGCATGGAAGCCATATTAAAGAATTTCTTGGACATCTGGCGACCGAATTTCTCCTGCGGATAAAGCACGGCCAGTCTGGTGATACCCAGATCATTAACTGCGAGGTCCAGAGTAGAGCGGATCTGGTCTTCAGGACTGGAGAAAAATCTCCAAGCCTGCTTGCCTTCTTCAAGGTTGCCGGGCTTGGCAAGGAAGGAGAAGGTTACTTTGTCTGCGTAGGTTCCAGCCTGTTCCATCTGCTTGAATGCCTTAACGCTGATGGGACCACCTATAGTGGTGTACCACGGGGGCAGATTCTGGAGCCTTTCCAGCCAGTCGGGTGCTTCGGTGTTAATGACCTGTACGTCCACATCGAGACCTGCCTTGGTCATTTCCCATTGGGCAGCGCCCGCACCGCGTACAATTTTCCAGCCGTATTCCTGAAAACGTCCGGAGATAGGCAACACCAGTGCGATACCTACGCGCGGGATGCCGTATTCAGCCTGAAGCTTGTTCAGGGTTTCGGTAAAGAAAGTTTTGTCCGCGATCTGACCGTTCTGGATGATGCCGGACATGGTGCGCCAAGACATGGGCCAGTACTCAATATCTTCAGACTGGCGAACCGCTTTTTCGAAAACCAGCAGTTCGTAAGGAAATTTCAAATTGTTGCCGCTGAGAACGAGTTCGTTCATGACATCTATTTCAGCCTTACTTTTTTCTGCAAGGCCTTTCATGAACCATTGTTCCAGTTCCTGCTTGTTATTGTCTGCTGGTGCAATAGCGTAAAGACGTTCAAGCGCTTCAAGAGATCCGGCATCCTGTTCCATGCCGGAAAGTCTTTTACCCGCAGCGGAACGGATATCCCAAGTCAGGAAAGGATCTTCCATGGTTTGGGAGAGATGGGCTCTCAGCTTGGAGAAATCCTTGATAGCGGTGAGGGTCTCGAAATAATAACCCTGCCAGACCGGAGAGCTGATAGCGTCTTCAGAAAGTTTCTGCCACTGTTCAAGACGTGCTTCGGCTTCATGGTAATGACCGGATTTGAAGGAGCTGACAGCCAGTCTTTCCGTTGCCGGGAGGATTACCCGTTCGGGAATATCTGTGCGTTCCAGCAGTCTGGTGTAGTATAGTTCGCTGGTGATGTAGTCCTTCAATCGCCAAGCTTTATCAGCTTCGCTTATAAGGTCTGAAGTGCTCAACATTTCAGTGGAAATGGTAGGCATTTTAACCGGCTGCTTCTGGAGAGAAACACAGCCTGATGCGGCAAAGATAAAAGCCGCCAGCATGACTAAGGTAAAAATATGGTTTGAAAGGCGTATGGCCTTGTCTCTATTCATTGATTTTTCCATGCAAAGTTTGTGGCCCATGAAAGTAAATTCGTCAAGGGAAGGTAAAAAAAATCCGGCCTTCCTTAACTTAAGGAAGGCCGGATTAAATTATACTTTACTAATCAGCTATGCAAGCTTGCACGGGAATTATTTTTTCTCGTCTTTAACTTCGGTGAAGTCTGCATCGACTACATCGTCGTCTGCGCCTGCAGCTCCGGCATTAGCAGCACCTTCGGGGCCTTCTGCGCCTTCTGCTCCGGCATTCTGCTGTGCGTAGAGCTGTTCAGCCAGCTTGTGGGAAGCCTGAGCAAGAGCATCGGTAGCCTGCTTGATGGTTTCGGGATCATCAGAATCCTGAACCTTCTTGAGGTCTTCGATTTTAGCTTCGATGTCAGACTTGAGAGCTGCATCTACATTTTCGCCTACTTCACGCAGGGATTTTTCAGTGGTGTAGATCAGGGAGTCAGCCTGGTTGCGGGCTTCAATGAGAGCCTGCTTTTTCTTGTCGTCTTCAGCGTGGGACTCAGCATCCTTAACCATCTTCTCAATGTCTTCTTCGGAGAGACCGGAGGAAGCGGTGATCTGGATGGACTGTTCTTTACCGGTACCCATGTCCTTAGCGGATACATTTACGATACCGTTCGCATCGATGTCGAAGGTAACTTCGATCTGGGGTACGCCACGGGGAGCTGCGGGAAGTCCGGTCAGTTCGAAACGGCCGAGGGTCATGTTGTCGGCAGCCATGGGGCGCTCACCCTGCAGAACGTGGATGGACACGGAGGGCTGGTTGTCAGCCGCAGTTGTGAACACCTGGCTCTTACGGGTAGGGATGGTGGTGTTTCTTTCGATCAGGTTAGTGAAAACACCGCCCATGGTTTCGATACCGAGGGACAGGGGGGTAACGTCGAGCAGGAGAACGTCTTTAACGTCACCGGCGAGGATACCACCCTGAATGGATGCACCCATTGCAACAACTTCGTCCGGGTTAACGGAACGGTTGGGCTCTTTGCCGAAGAATTCCTGTACCTTCTGCTGAACCAGAGGCATACGAGTCATACCACCAACGAGGATAACTTCGTCAATGTCAGCTGCAGTCAGGCCTGCGTCTTTCAGTGCTTTCTGGCAGGGAACCTTGGTGCGTTCAACAAGATCTTCAACCAGTTTTTCCAGCTTGGCGCGGGAAATTTTGACCATGAGGTGCTTGGGACCGTTCTGGTCAGCAGTGATGAAGGGCAGGTTGACTTCGGTTTCCATTGCTGTGGAAAGTTCTTTTTTAGCTTTTTCTCCAGCTTCTTTCAGGCGCTGCAGAGCCATGCGGTCAGCGGAAAGGTCGATGCCGTTTTCACGCTTGAATTCTTCAACGAGGTACTGGATTACAGCGTTGTCAAAGTCTTCACCGCCGAGGAATGTGTCACCGTTGGTAGCGCGAACTTCAACAACGTTGTCGCCTACTTCAAGGATGGAAATATCAAAGGTACCGCCACCAAGGTCGAATACCGCGATCTTTTCGTTGGCTTTCTTGTCAAAGCCGTAAGCCAGAGATGCTGCGGTAGGTTCGTTGATGATACGTTTAACTTCAAGACCAGCAATGCGGCCTGCATCTTTGGTTGCCTGACGCTGGGAGTCGTTGAAGTATGCGGGTACGGTGATAACTGCTTCGGAAACAGTTTCGCCGAGGTAGGTTTCAGCATCTTTTTTTAGCTGCTGCAGGATGATTGCAGAAACTTCAGACGGGCTGTATTTTTTGCCTTCGATTTCAACCCATGCATCGCCGCCTTTACCGTCAACGATGGGGTAGGGGCAGTGGTCAGCCCATTTTTTTACTTCAGGGGAGCTAGCCTGACGACCCATGAGACGCTTGATAGCGAAAACGGTCTTTTCAGGGTTGGTAACAGCCTGACGTTTAGCGATTTCACCAACGAGGCGTTCTTTATCAGTGAAGCCTACGATGGAGGGAGTGGTGCGGCCGCCTTCTGCGTTGGTAACACATTTGGGGTCTTTACCTTCCATAACGTAAACGCAGGAGTTGGTAGTACCGAGGTCGATTCCGATGATTTTAGACATATATAAATTCCTCCAGATCTATGTTCAAATTTATTGCATTATGATTTAAGGCCTGATTTCTGCTTGTAAAGAGGTCAGGCTATAAAAATCAGGATAATTTGTTCACCATTACTTTTGCAGGACGAATTACTCGTTCTTTAAGTACGTATCCGCGCTGCATGATCTGGGCGATGGAGTTGTCGGGAAGATCCGCAACCTGTGCCATGCCCATGGCTTCGTGAAAATTGGGGTCGAACTCATCGCCGACTTTGCCCACAGCTTTAAGGCCGTGCTTGCCGAGGGTGTCCAGAAACATCTTTCTGGTCATATCCACGCCGATTACGAAGTCCTTGCAGGCATCGAGGTTCTGGGCATGGTCAAGGGCGAGATCAAGGTTGTCGAGCACGGGCAGCAGGTCGGAAAGGATGGAGTCTGCCGCAAACTTTTTCAGTTCTTCAGTCTCGCGGGCAAGTCTCTTTTTAATGTTTTCCGTTTCAGCCAGTGCGCGGAGCCTTTCTTCCTTGGCTTCTCCCATCACATCGCATGCGGGGCATACGTGTTCCCGGCAGAGGGCTTTGAGCTCATCTTCGCTTAAGGTCACTTCATTCTCAGCTTCCGCAGTTTCTTCAGTTTCAGTTGCTGCGGTTTCCTGTTCGTTCATTTCTTTATTATCTTCTTTTCCAGACATGGACTCTCCGGTGTCATGAATTAGCGGCCTGAGAACCTTAAAAAAGGACAGTCAGACCGCACAATTAGACAAATAAGCATCCCGCATATCTTGTCAACACATGAAAGGGGATCAAAGGAAACTTTTTTTAAATTCATGCATTTTTAAGGCATTTTGAACCGTCCGCCCTCGTAAATAGTCACTTTTTTGCCATCGGCAAGGTTTGCGGTAACAATTTTTTCTTCGGTGTTCACAAGATCCCAATGGATGGACGAAGTATTGAAGCCCAGTGAATCCATCATCATTTTATCGAGAATTTCAGGCGGACCGGCGAAAGTTTCGCTTAAAGATTGTCCCAAAGCTATGTGGCAGCTACCTTGCTCTCCACCGAAGTTTTCATCGAGGATGGTCTGGGCCATGAAATGATCGACCCGTGATATGGATGCATCGGTCAAAGAAAATTCACCGACCCTTCGTGCTCCTCCGTCAGCCCTGAGTTGATCAAGCAGGAATTTTTCCCCGCCCATGGCTTTCACGCGTATTGCAATGCCATCCATGAATTCAATCTGCACTCCATATGTGGCTTTATCCATATATAAAGAAGGCAGATCGGCGTAGTATATGCCGTTCACGGTACGGCAGTCTGGCGAAACGTAAATCTCATATCCGGGAATGTTTTCTCCGGCAGCTCCCTGCCAGCGTCTATTTTCGCCGGGTGAGAAAAAAAGGTCGCAAAGCTCTGATTGCATGCGGATAGTTTTGATATCCAGTGAAGTAAGCCATTTGGCAATCTCGGTGGTATGATCAGAAATCTTCTGCCATTCACGAGCTGGATCTGGCATATTCAGGTAACAGGCCCGCATAAGCCGGGTGGTGTAATCCTCAAGTGAAAGGCCGGATTTTGTCGCCAATGCTGCGGTTGGGTAGGCGCATTCAGTCCAGGCCAGCTTGCCGTGCAGTTTTCGTTTTTCAATTGATTGGCGGACGGAACGTGAACCATTCCGGTTTTCCATTATCGAACGAGGGTCGACCTCGGTCATGGCTTCCACTTCTTCCGGGGCGTGTATGCGGACAACTCCTGCTGCGTTCGCGTAAAGTTCCTCTTTGCCCGGAGGATGAAAAGTCAGCTGACCGTAGCTGGAATTGATGTACAATTCAGCTTTCATTGCGGGAGTCAGTCCGGTTTCCATGACCGGATGCATATGCTTTTCGATGAGCAACGCAAAAAGAGCCTCAGCGAGAGGTGTTGCCAGATAGTCATATTTAATGATGACGATATCTGTGTTTTTTAAACCATCTATTTTTTGGCTGTCTAAAGCCCAGAACAGGACTTTGGCGTACTGGCGCAGATCTTCGTAGGAGATTAATTTTTTCATTTAGAAGTATGAATGGTTAGAGGGGTAGTTGATTTTAGCAGTGTAAATGTTCTGTCCAATCTTTTCTACAATTAAAATGATGCTAGCTGATTGACTTGCGGTGATGCATACTTAATTGGTGTGAAATTAAATGTGTCAAACTTTTCACATTAAAATTGTAGGGTTTGAGATTGACTTTCAATCATCTGCATGCCTATGAAACTCATTTCTCGCAGCACTCAAATAGACTGTGTGTTGTTGAAAATGCTATTCATATTCATGTATATCGATATATAGTAGAGGGGAGTTATGTCCGTATCACTTAGAACAATGAGAAAAGACCAGAAAGGTGTTGTCGTTGCAGTCAATGCCAGTGGTGAACTTGGCCGCCGCATCCGCGACATGGGGCTCGTTCCCGGCACTGAATTCATGGTCGTGGGCCGCGCGCCTCTCGAAGATCCTGTTGCTCTGCGCATGAAGGGGTTTACTTTGACACTGCGCAACAATGAAGCTGATTTCATAGTGGTTCAGCCGGAGGATTAGTTCATGGGTAAGGAATATTTTGTAGCTGTTTCAGGCCAGCCAAACTGCGGTAAGAGTACCATGTTCAATGCCCTTACCGGGGCAACTGCGCGGGTGGGTAATTATCCGGGAATTACCGTTGATCGTACAGAAGGGCGCTATTGTACTCCTGAGTTCTGCGCAAATCTGGTTGATCTGCCTGGTACATACTCGCTTACTTCTTACTCGATGGAAGAAGTTGTCGCTCGTGACGTGATTGTTGATGAAAAGCCCGATGTGGTCATCAACATGCTTGATGCGACCTCTCTTGAGCGCTCTCTTTATCTTGCTGTTCAGTTTATGGAAATCGGTGTGCCTGTTGTGCTCGGATTGAACATGATGGACGAGGTGCGCAAGAAAGGTATTCGCATCGATACTGAAAAGCTTTCTGAACTCATGGGTGTTCCTGTCATTGAGTGTATTGCCCGCAGGGGAGTGGGTAAAGATGAGCTTATGGAATCTGTCCAGAAGGTCGTTGAAAAAACTCAAGGAAAGTGGAGTCCTGTAAATATTTCATATGGTCATGACCTTGATCCGGTTATTGAAGAAATGACTGCCTTGATCAAAGAAAACGAATTCATGACAGACCGCTATGATCCGCATTGGTTGGCGGTCAAGTATCTGGAAGAAGATGAAATTGTCATGAAGAACGGTCGTAAGGCCGGCCCTCTTGCAGAGCAGCTGGAAGAAGAGGTGCAGAAGGTTTCCGAGCATATCCAGAAAACCCTGAATACCTATCCTGAAGCAGTGCTCGCCGATTATCGCTACGGTTTCATTAACTCCATTCTCAAGCAGGGGGTTATCAGCCGTGAAGATGATCTTCGTTTTGATTTTTCTGACAAGATCGATCTCGTGCTGACTCACAAATTTCTTGGTCCGGTAATCATGCTTCTGATCATGTACGGCATGTTCTACATTACTTTTAATGTCGGTGCTGTGCCACAGGGCTGGGTTGAAGACGCTTTCGCGTGGTTCTCCAGTACCGTAGGATCTTTTTTGCCGGATGGACTTCTCAAATCAATGATCACTTCCGGCGTTATTGATGGCGTTGGCGCGGTCATGGGTTTTACCCCGCTGATTTTGATCATGTTCGCCATGCTCGTTTTTCTGGAAGACCTCGGCTATATGGCCCGTGTATCTTACATGGTAGACCGTGTGTTCCGTTCATTCGGTTTGCACGGTATGTCGATTATGCCTTTTATTATGTCCGGCGGTCTTCCGGGCGGCTGTGCTGTTCCCGGGGTCATGACCTGTCGAACCTTGCGCAGTCCCAAGGAACGTATCGCCACCATTCTGACCGCTCCGTTCATGATCTGCGGCGCGAAGACCACCGCATACCTTATGCTAGTCCGTGCTTTTTATCCGGACAATGCTACTACGGTCATGTTTTGTCTGGTGCTGGTCTCCTGGCTTTTGGCTCTGTGTTTCGGACGTTTACTGCGCTGGACCGCGCTTAAGGGTGAATCTACTCCATTTGTAATGGAATTGCCGCCTTACCGTATTCCTACTTTGCACGGTGTTGCCATCCATACTTGGGATCGCGTCTGGGAATACGTGAAGAAGGCGGGTACTGTAATTCTTGCCATTTCTATTCTTATGTGGGCCTTAATGACCTTCCCGCAGCTTCCTGCTGACCGCGTAGCTGCCTTCGAAACCCAGCGAATTCAGGTCGTTGAACAGAGTGCTGCATGGTCCGGTACCGCTGAGGAAAAAGAATCCAAGGTAGCGAAAGCCCTTGCTGATATCAGCTACAATGAAGGCGAGGCTGCGCTTAAGCATTCCTATGCCGGTCGCCTCAGTGAGGCCATTTCTCCGGTAACAGACGTAGCAGGATTTCCGTGGCAGGCTAATATCGCTTTCATCGGCGCATTTGCAGCTAAGGAAGTTTTTGTTTCTACTATGTCCACAGCATATTCTCTCGGAGAGGAAGATCCGGAAGAGCCTCTTTCTCTTACTGAAAAGATTGCAGCGGATAAGGCTTGGACCACTCCTGTTATCTGGTCGGTATTTATCTTCCTGATGGTTTATGTGCCGTGTATGGTTACTGTGGCGGTTATTGCTCGCGAAACTAACTGGAAATGGGCGACATTCTCGGTTTTCGGGTCGCTGGCTTTCGGTTACACGCTGTCCGTAATTATTTATCAGGTTGGGAATTTGTTGATTTAAAGAATGCCTCCGGCGTTACCAAAGAATTAAGGCCGCAATATCATATAAGATATTGCGGCTATTTTTGTGTTCTATGAATAGCAAAAGGCGGAATGCTCGGGTGGTGTCGAACATTCCGCCTTTTTACTTGGGGTGTGAGTGGTATAATGAGGCTTTTAAAATATTTTAAAGAGGCTCGTAGTAGCAGCGTTTGGGGCTGTGTACTTTTCCTGCTTCTCTGAGAGCCTTAATGGCTTTAGAAATTTCTTTGGATTCTTCGCCGATGGCTTTTGCGACATCACCGGGACGAACGGGCTTACCTGCATCTTTCATTGCTTCGAGTACTTTATCTTGCATTTCTTAATCTCCTTGTTTGTTGCTGTTGATAACTATTACTATTTAAATTTGAGTTTGCTGTCAACATAAAAAAGAAGCCCGCATGAAAAGTTTCATGCGGGCTTGTACTAGTGATTCTGTTTAGTTAAATTTAATCAGTCTTAAATTCCAAACCATCATCTCCGGCATCAATATTGACTACATGCTCCTCACGAAGCTCGCCGCCGATAATCTTTTTCGCCAGTGGAGTTTCCACATGGGATTGCAGATATCTGCGCAGCGGCCTTGCCCCATAGATGGGATCGTAGGACGCATGGGCGATGAATGCCTTGGCTTTGTCGGTGACTTCCATGGACATTTTTTGTTCTTCCAGACGCGCACGCAGTCCTGCCAGTTGCAGGTCAACTATCTTAACGAGGTCTTTTTCAAGCAGCGGCTTGAAGAGCACTGTTTCATCCACGCGGTTCAGAAATTCAGGTCTGAAATGTCCGCGCAGAACGTTTATTACACCGTCCTGAACACCATTTTTGAATTCTCCGTTTGCTTCGATTCCTTCAAGCATGAGCTGGGAACCGAGGTTGGAGGTCATGATGATGATGGTGTTCTTGCAATCAACGGTGCGGCCTTGCGAATCGGTGATTCGACCGTCATCGAGAATTTGCAGTAGCACGTTGAACACATCGCTGTGCGCTTTTTCGATTTCATCAAAGAGCACTACGGAATATGGCTTGCGTCGGATGGCTTCGGTAAGCTGACCGCCTTCGTCGTAGCCGATGTAGCCCGGAGGGGCTCCGATGAGCCGTGCGACCGCATGTTTTTCCATGTACTCGGACATGTCCATGCGCACGATGTTTTCTTCACTGTCAAAGAGTGCTTCAGCAAGGGCCTTGCAAAGCTCGGTCTTACCGACCCCGGTGGGGCCGAGGAAGATAAATGAACCGATGGGGCGCGAGGGATCTTTCAATCCGGCACGGGCGCGCAGAACCGCTTCGGATACCGCGCGGACAGCATCATCCTGACCGATTACCCGGTCATGCAGTATTTCTTCAAGGCGCAGCAGTTTTTCGCGTTCACCTTCAACAAGGCGGCTGACCGGAATTCCGGTCCAGCGAGAGATGATCCCTGCAATGTCATCGGGGCCGACAAATTCCTTGAGCAGACGTTTGCTGTCCGCTGTGACTTTGTCATCTTCGCCTTCGATGTCGTTTGATATCGCAGCTAGCTGACTCTCCAGACCGGGCAGCACGGAGTAGGTCAACTCCGATGCTCGGCCAAGGTCGCCTTTGCGTTGTGCTTCTTCAATATCTATTCTGGTCTTCTCAATCTGTGCCTTGAGGTCGCGCACAGTGTCGATGGAACCTTTTTCTTTTTCCCATTGTTCAACCAGTTCGGACTGCTTGATTTTCATCTCGGTGAGGCTGTCTTCCAGCTTGGAAAGACGCTCTCGGGATGCGGCATCGTCTTCTTTACGCAGTGCTTCGCGCTCGATTTCAGCCTGCATGATCTGGCGGTTGACCTTATCCAGCTCGTAAGGCTGGGAGTCGATTTCGGTCCTGATCATTGCTGCGGCTTCATCGATTAAGTCAATGGCCTTGTCTGGCAGTTGGCGGTCAGTGATGTAGCGTGCGGAAAGGCTTGCAGCCTCCACCAGTGCACTGTCGCTGATTCGTACACCGTGGTGCACTTCAAAACGTTCTTTCAATCCGCGCAGGATTGAGATGGTATCCTCAATAGTCGGTTCCTCAACCAGAATGGTCTGGAAACGGCGTTCGAGGGCCGGGTCCTTCTCAATGTATTTGCGGTATTCGTCAGTGGTGGTCGCGCCGATACAATGCAGCTCGCCACGGGCCAGCATAGGCTTGAGCAGGTTCCCGGCATCCATTGCGCCGTCAGTCTTACCTGCGCCGACAATAGTGTGAATCTCATCAATAAAGATGATGATCTGGCCTTCGGATTCCTGAACTTCCTTGAGCACGGCTTTGAGGCGTTCCTCGAACTCGCCGCGATATTTAGCACCCGCAATGAGTGCACCCATATCGAGCATGAACACGGTTTTATCTTTTAAACCTTCGGGAACGTCCTGTTTGACGATACGCTGGGCCAGTCCTTCGATGATGGCGGTTTTACCTACCCCGGCCTCACCTATAAGGATGGGGTTGTTCTTAGTCCTGCGGGACAGGATACGGATAACACGCCGGATTTCGGAATCACGGCCGATGACCGGATCAAGCTTGCCTTTGCGGGCTTCTTCCACCAGATCGCGACCGTATTTCTTAAGCGCATCGTAGGTGGCTTCCGGGTTATCGGTGGTTACACGCTGGTTGCCTCGGATGGAGGTCATTGCTTCCAGAACCTTGTCTTTGGTCAGGCCGAAAGTCTTGTTGACCTTGCCCGCTCCGGTGGAGCCGTGTTCGTCCATGATGGCGAGGAAAAGGTGTTCTACACTGATGAATTCGTCCTGCATGCGCTGGGCGATTTCTTCAGAGGCCACAATAATCCTGTTCAGCCGCTGGGTAACAAATACCTGACCGGGCTGTGCTCCGGGGCCGCTGACCCTAGGCAGTTTGCGGATTTCATCCTCTACAGCCTTTTTATAGTCTGCGGGATTAATGGACGATTTTTCGAGAATTTTGGAAACAATCCCTTTTTCCTGCTCGATGAGAGCGAGGAGGAGGTGTTCCACTTCTATCTGCTGCTGACCATTTTTAACAGCCAGAGATTGTGCCGCAGCAATTGCGTCGTTGGTTTTTTGTGTGAATTTGTTCGGATCCATATATAGTCTCCTTTTGCTTTATCTTAGTTGACTTGCATTCAGATTCACAACTCTTTTCAACCCGCTTGGGTGAATTTTGGACGCACCTTTACTGTTCTTCAGGGAGAGAGGGTAGCCCTCCCCCTGAAGTTGTCCGGCGTATTAGGCAGGAGTTTGAATCTATTTATAAACTCGCAAGTCATTGCGGTTTTAAATTAACTTTTTCATTTCTTCGATTTGCGACTCAAGTTTTTCAACCCTGTCGAGCAGGTCTACGATGATAGAACCGCCTGTTGGGGTTACATCAAGGTCCTTGCAGAGCCTTGATAGTTTGGTCATGCGATATAGATCGCGTGTTTCAAAGAGATAATGTCCGTCCCCGGTTGTTCCGGGGCGCACCCATTCCATACTGATCAGTTCCAGTACCACGGCTTCTTTCAGTCCGGTCATTTCCATGACCTGAGTGATAACCAGCCTTTTGGAGCTGGATGGAGGCTGTGCTTCGGTACGTTCTTTAATGTCCATTGCCGGCCTCCTTTAGAATGAGCGGGGTGAGAAGTCGGACTTTTCAGCCAGTTCTTCCCAGAGTTTTTTCATTTCATCGGTTTCGGCTTTGGGGACCTGAATCATGATGCGCACAAACTGGTCGCCCTTTTTAGATCCGGTGCCGAGTCCGCGCCCCTTGATGCGTAGCTTTTTACCGCTGCCAAGGCCCGCGGGGATGTTCATTTCAACCATACCGTCAAGGGTGGGCAGCTTGAATTTTCCGCCAAGAGCCGCTTCCCAAGGGGCAAGGTGCAGGTCGAGGATTACGTTGCTTTCTTCGACTTTGAAATTCTTGTGCGCTGCAAGCTTGATCTTAAGGTACAGGTCGCCGCGCGGTCCGTCGTGCGGGCCGGGTGATCCCTGACCGGAAAGGCGGATTTTCTGTCCTTCCTTGATTCCAGCGGGAATCTTAACATCCAGAGTCTTGGACTGCACCATAGGATGCCCGCCCGGACCTGTTGCCCTTTCCTGCACGGTAACGGATTTAGGTCCGCCTTTGTACGCTTCCTCAAGGGTCAGCAGCAGGGTGGTTTCGGAATTTTCGCCTTTGCGAGGACGCTGCTGATGGAATCCGCCACCGCCAAAGCCCTGTGCTCCGCCGAATCCGCCACCGCCGAAGTTTGCGCCTCCGCCACCGAAAATGGTTTCAAAAAAGTCGCTGAAATCACCACCGCCTGCGCCGCCGAATCCTCCGAATCCGCCGCCACCGCCGAAGTTCATGTTTTCGTAGCCCGGAGGCGGACGGAAATTCTGCCCGTGCTCCCAGTCCGCGCCGAACTGGTCGTACATTTTCCGCTTTTCGGGGTCCTTAAGAACTTCGTAAGCTTCGTTGATTTCTTTAAACTTCTTTTCAGCATCCGCATTGTCCGGGTTCAAGTCCGGGTGGTACTGCCGCGCCAGCTTTTTGAAAGCCTTGGCAATCTCATCCTTGCTTGCGGACCGGGAAACTCCCAGAAGTTTGTAGTAGTCCTTATATTTCACGCTCATCTTGTAATTACTCCTTGAGTGATTGGGCGATCAACTTTTTCATCGCCACTCTACCAGAATAAAACAGAGTTTGGGCAAGTCAAGCGTAATAATTGAAATTTGGTGGGGAGGTGGGAGGATTTGTTTAAGAATGATTGAAAGCGGTGAATTTTGTTTCTTTGTGACCAGAAATATCTAAAAATCCTCCGGCAACTCATAATCCTTCTTCTCTGGCACATAACAATAAACACAACGATCCTTCTTCACAAAAAAACGAATCAATATCACTCCGGCAATAAACCCACCTATATGGGCGGCCCATGCGACTTTTTGTGCTCCTTCGGCAAAATGTTCGGATACACCGGAAAAAACCTGAAGTATGAACCAGAGTCCTAAGAATAAGGATGCGGGAATTTTGAAGAAAAACGGTATGATGATCACAGGGAATAAAGTCAGTACCTGCCCGTGCGGGTAGAGCACCATGTATGCTCCCATTATTCCGGCGACTGCGCCGGATGCACCGATTACGGGTGCACTGGCAGAGGGGTTTATTATCATCTGTACTGCGATGGCTATGATCCCGCAGACCAGATAAAACAAGATGAACCGTCCATGCCCCATGGCATCTTCGATGTTGTCTGCGAAAATCCAGAGCATCCATAAATTTAAAATGATATGCAGCCAGCCGCTATGCAGGAACATGTAAGTGAAGAGCGGCAGTATCCCGGAATCGGGATATCCGGCGGCTACTGCCCATTCCGGATTGAAGAATCTTGCCGGGACTACGCCCAGCAGGTGGAAAAGTGCCAGCCGTCCTTGCGGAGTCAGCATCTGTTCAAACGCAAAGACAATGACGTTTACGATCATAATTCCGCGCAGCACGTACGGCGTGATCAGGCAGGGGACGTTGTCGCGGATTGGGATCATTGAGTTAGCCTTTGTTGGAGCTTGAGATTTATGAATTTAAATTAAAGCTTAACAGAAAAGTATTATGATCTCTATGGGGATAGTCCTGCAAAAAAACGACCCCCGCAGCAGAAGCTGCGGGGGCGTGACGAGATTGAGTTGGTAGGTAAACTAGGGGTACTCACTCCCTAAACACTAAACCTGATGCCGAAAGCGGGGTTGGACCTTGCGTAGAATTCTTTTATGTATAATGGACTTGCATCCTAACAATTAAATTGTGTTCATTCTTCCGACTACGGCCCTGACCACACGCCTCAGGTCTCACTTATAAAATAACACATGGGGCGGGTAAGTCAATACTCACAGGCGCGAAAACCTAGCTCTCATCAGGGTTGAACAGCTTTTTCAGGTAGTTCTCGAATGATGTTTCCTTGTCCTTGCGCAGGTCAGCCAGAACTTCGAGAATTCGCGTTGTTTCCGAATCAAGTTTAGCCAGATCAGCGTCATTTTCTATGATCGCGGTGCAGCAATCCATTTTGGATTTTTCATCCCACTGCCATGAATCGAAAACCGCAAGCATTTCAGGATCAATTCCACGTTTCTCGCGCAATTCTCCCGTCCGCTTCTCTTCCGGTGTGCGGATTCCGATTACAGCATCAACCAGTTTCTTGGTATGCCAGCCGCCTTCCAGCAGCAGGGGAACTTCCGCAACTGCCAGCGGTTGGTTTGAGTTGGTTTTGTAGAATTCGGTTACATCGTGTTGCACTATGGGGTGGATTATATTCATGACTTCCCGGCGCAGGTCTTCATTTTCGCACATTGCGGTGAAGAGTTCAGCCTTATCAATGTTGCCGGTTTCGTTGTCGATGAAACGGTTGCCGAATCTCTGGCGCATTAGTTCCCATCCTGCTCCGTCTTTTTCATAGGAACGGGCTACGGATTCATCTGCACTGAAAGTGGGGATTTTCTTTTCTGCAAGAATTTTAAGTACTGCGGATTTGCCTCCACAGGGCATGCCGATTAAGCCGACACGCTGTACTGATTTATCAAGAGCCTTGAGCATGTTGATGAAATCTTCGGGCGGTGCCTGAGTGAAGCTCAGCTCTTCTTCAGAGTCGGGGTGAGTGAATGAGAGCGAGTAGGCATGCAACATCTGGCGTTCAGCCAGTTTTGCCAGCTGCGGCTGATCCTGTTCCCAAATAGCGTGAGGCATGGAACCGTATACCTGATCGCCAACCAGCGGATGACCTATGTGGGCCATATGGACCCTGATCTGGTGGGTGCGTCCTGTGTAAATTTTTACTTTAACTAGGCTGGCACGTCCGGCTGGGTCGGACCAGAGAACTTCATATTCGGAACGGGCATCGCGTCCACCTTTGAGGACAACCGCCATTTTGGTCTTATGTACCGGATGTCTGCCCATAGGCTGGTCAATTTCACCAAACTCACGTTTTGGAACACCGTGTACGATTGCAAGGTACGCCTTGTTGACCTCGCGATCAGCAAAAGCGGTGGACATGGCAAGACGGTCATGTTCGTTCAAGGCTACGGTAATGAGGCCGGATGTAAATTTGTCCAGACGGTGCACAATTCCGGGCCGCCATTCGTCCATATCCCGGATTTCAGGGAAGTGGTGAATCATGCGGTGAACGAGTGTTCCTGTGGGGCAACTTGGAGCTGGGTGAGTGGTCAGTCCTGCTGGTTTATTGATAACCGCGATCTTTCCATCATTATATATAATTTCCAGTGGCAGCTCTTCGGGGACCAGTGAAGTCAGTTCTGCCTCACCTTTGAGGGTAAGCTCTTCATTTCCCATCAATTTCTGGTTAGGCTTTTTGCAGATCTTACCATTTATCTCAGCGAATCCGGCCTTGATCCAGTCTTTTACCTTTCCCCGAGAAATACCTTCTTCCTCCAGAGCGGTTCCCCAGAATTTATCCAACCGGGTATTGCGGTCAGAAAATTCTGCAGTTTTTGTCCAGAGAAGTTCGGTCTCATTTTCTTGAAAATCTTCGTTATTGCACATGTAATTTATTCCATATTGGGTTATATTCGTATTCAGTAATAGGATGCTTATTGGTAATTCTCAGTTATGCCAAGTAGATATGTTTTAACTGGAGAATAATTTAAAATTTGCTTGACTGTCAAAGCTGTGTCTTATAGAAACACGAAGTTTTGACTTTTCGGATTTTATAACAAATAACATGGGATCAAGGAGGCACCGTGGCGGTACATGTGGTAGACCATCCTTTGGTAAGACACAAGCTCGGCATTCTCCGTGAAGACGGCATCAGCACAAGTCGTTTTCGCGCACTGGCTCAGGAAATTTCCAGACTGCTTACTTATGAAGCAACCAAAGACCTCGCAACCGAAGCTAAAACCATTACTGGTTGGGCGGGTGAAGTTGAGGTTGAGGAAATCAAGGGTAAAAAAATCACCGTAGTTCCTATTCTTAGGGCCGGCCTCGGTATGATGGACGGCGTTCTGGACATGGTTCCCGGTGCCCGTGTCAGTGTTGTCGGCTTTTACCGTGACGAAGAGACTTTGCAGCCTGTCGAATATTACGTCAAGCTTGCAAGTAACATTGATGAGCGTATCGCTCTTATTCTTGACCCCATGCTCGCTACCGGCGGAACCCTGATGGCAACAATCGATCTTCTCAAGAAGTCCGGTTGTACCAATATTAAAGGTCTGTTCCTCGTAGCTGCTCCTGAAGGGATTGAGAAAATTGTTAAAGCTCATCCGGACGTTGATATTTACACGGCGTCCATCGATGAAAAACTCAATGATGCAGGATACATTCTCCCCGGTCTCGGAGACGCGGGCGATAAGATATTCGGCACTAAGTAAATGTTTTTAAAGGCACCAAATACGGTGCCTTTTTTTTGGAATAATTTTACGGAGATTACTAATGAGCACATCCAGTACTGACTATAATTTCAGGGCAAAAGACGTTGTCCTCGGCGCGCAGATGCTTTTCGTCGCATTCGGTGCACTCGTCCTTGTTCCCCTGTTGACCGGGCTTGATCCCAACGTGGCCCTTTTTACTGCCGGCGCTGGTACACTTGTTTTTCAGGTTGTTACCAAGGGTAAGATTCCCGTATTTCTGGCATCCTCATTTGCATTCATTGCGCCCATCATCTACGGCGTACAGACTTGGGGTATCCCATCCACTCTCTGCGGTCTTGCTGCCGCTGGTCTTTTCTACGTTGTACTCAGTTTTCTCATCCGCTGGCGCGGTACAGATATCCTTAAGCGTGTTCTGCCTCCGATTGTAACCGGTCCGGTCATCATGGTTATCGGTCTGATCCTTGCCCCGGTAGCAGTCTTCATGGCTGTTGGTAAAACCGGTGATGGCTCAGTTGTGCTGGTTCCAGAAAAGACCGCACTGATCGTGTCCATGGTTTCCCTCGCGGTTACCGTTGCCGTGTCCCTGCTCGGTAAAGGCTGGCTCAAGCTGATTCCCATCCTCTGCGGTATCGCAGCAGGTTACATTACCTCCCTTTTTATGGGACTGGTCAACTTTGAAGCTGTTGCCGCTGCTCCGTGGTTTGCAATCCCCAATTTTACCGCACCTGAATGGAACCTAGAAGCAGTGCTCTTTATCGTTCCGGTGGCAATCGCTCCGGCAATTGAGCACTTCGGTGATGTTCTTGCCATCAGCTCCGTTGCCAACAAGGATTATGTGAAAGAGCCCGGTATCCAGAACACCATGCTCGGTGACGGTCTGGCTACCTCTCTTGCTGCTTTTCTTGGTGGACCTCCGAACACTACTTACTCTGAGGTTACCGGTGCCGTTGCCCTGATCAAGGTTTTCAACCCCGCAATCATGACTTGGGCTGCAATTGTTGCCATGTCACTCGCTTTCTGCGGTAAGGTCGGTGCATTCCTGTCCACCATTCCCGTTCCGGTAATGGGCGGTATCATGGTCCTGCTTTTCGGTGCGATCATGGTTGTCGGCATGAACACTCTCGTTCGTGCAGGCGATGACCTCATGGAAGCACGCAACTTAGCTATCGTAGCTCTGATCGTAATCTTCGGTGTAGGCGGCATGTCCCTGCCTACTCCTTTCAGCGATGAGTTCAGACTCGGCGGAATCGGTCTTGCCGGTATTCTCGGTGTCTTTCTGAACCTTGTCCTGCCGCAACCGAAGAAAGAAGAATAGCAATAAGCCGGAGTGGTCCGGCATTGTATAGGTTTGACTTGTGAGAGACTTGTCCGGAGGCCCATCGGGGGTGTCCGGGCATTTCTCATTTTTTACTTGCTGGGATAAGAGCTGCTCTGTAGTTTGTAACCGGAACGAAATTTCACGGTTGATATACTGTTACAAATAATAAGTAATTTGTGGAGAATGGAATGGATACAGGGTTTAAATATCCTGAGCTGAAAGATCTGGCAGCGGGGCGGAAGGTCGCTATGGCTGTCAGCGGCGGTGCGGACAGTCTATTGTCAATGGTTCTGCTCAAAGAGAGCGGGGCGGATATTGTGGCGGTCCACGGTTGTTTTCTGGGTAAGGAAAAGGCCGAAGTCGCTGTTGCCGGATTGGAGAAGAGATGTGCAGAGCTGGATGTGTCGTTGCATGTTTTTGATCTTACTGCGGAGTTTGACCGTTTGGTGGTCGAGCCCTTTGTTCAGGAATATCTTAGGGGAAATACTCCCAATCCATGTGCTCTCTGCAACCCTGAAATCAAGTTCGGCGTACTTTACAAAGCTGCGCAGGAACTTGGTTGCGATCTGCTCGGAACAGGACATTACGTACGTATTGCTGAAGATGCGCGTTATGGTCGTGTGCTGGCCCGTGGTGCTGATATGGGCAAGGACCAGAGCTATTTTCTTTCCCTTGTTCCGCGTGATTCCGTTTTGAATGCGATTTTCCCTCTTGGTGGGCACAGCAAGGATCAAACTTATGCCGAGCTGGATAAGCGCGGCGTGGAGATTCCTCTTCCTTCAGAAAGTCAGGAAATTTGTTTTGTACCTGATGATGATTACCGCCAGTTTTTGATTGATCGCAAGGTAAAGCTTCCCGGACCGGGGATAGCGGTACTTTCCGATGGCACCAAGGTCGGTAAGCACAACGGCCTATGGCGCTACACTCAAGGTCAGCGACGAGGTTTGGGTATTTCCTGGAAGGCTCCGCTTTATGTTCTGGATAAGGACATGAAGCGTAATCTGCTTATCGTGGGAACCAGTGATGAGCTTGAAGCCGGAGGCTGTATTGCTGACAGTTTTAATTTTCTGATTGATTTTGAACGTTGGCCGGAAACCGTATACATCCAGACCCGCTACCGACAGCGATCCAAGCCCGCAAGGGCCGTGCAGGTTGGCAGCAGCATAAAATTTGATTTCATTGAGCCGCATTCCCGGCCTACACCGGGGCAGATTGTGGCTGTATATACAGAAGAGGGCGCTGTGCTCGGAGGTGGTATCATCCGGGAATAGCCCCGGGAGATATGCGCCGTGTTTATCGAGACGCAGAGACTTATTTTAAGGCCCCTTAAGCTGGGTGATGCCGGATTTCTTTCCGGTATGATGAAAAATCCGGATGTTTACCGTTACATCCTTAAACAGGAACCGTGGTCAGAGGGCAAGATTCATTCTTTGTTGCAAAAACAGGAAGGATTGTTTGCTCGGCAGGGTTATTGCTTGTTTGGGGTTGAAATGAAGGGGAGTCGAGCGCTGGCAGGTTATTGCGGAGTGCAGCCCTTGGAAGATTTTTCAGAATCCCTGCTCGGGCAGGTCGGTATCAGCTGGGTTTTTCAAAGAGATTACTGGGGAGCAGGGTTGGCTACGGAATCTGCTTCCGCCTTTTTGGATTATGCTTATCTCAAAACAGATCTTCAGAGTATAAAAGCCCTCATTCATCCGGCTAATCGCGGCTCCATGCGTGTGGCTTCCAAGCTTGGCTTTGAGTTTGATGATCTCGTCTTTCGTAATGGCAGGCTGCGGGTAATGTATTCACTTTTGAAAGAAAAGTACTCTAGCGAATCACTTCTTTACGCTGGACGCAGCGTGGGGTTCATGCAGCCCGGACTGATTTAATTCTCTTGGGTGAGTGTTCAGTTCTTAGAGAGTTTGTTTAAGCCCCGCGGGGACTAGGATCATTTTAAGTTCCGATACTGATATATAAATAATTTACAAATATCGGGTTGACCTTTGCCTGACAGGGGAGTATTAACTGTTTCCAGAAAGCGGTTACAGGCATGTTGCCAACCGAACATTTTGACCCTAACGGGTTAGGTAAAGTTAAAAACTAATACGATTCTACTGGAATTTATTTTTAAATCAGTTTAAGTATATTTTCATGGCAAAGGAAAAAAGAATACCGAAGCACAAGGGCGTATACATTCTGCCCAACCTCCTCACCGTGGCGAGCCTCTTTTGTGGGTTCCTCGCGATGAACTGGGTTGTGGAAGGTGCATACGAGATGAGTGCTGTAGCCATTCTGGTGAGCTGTCTGTTTGACGGTCTCGACGGAAAGGTTGCCCGGTTGACCGGAACCAGCAGTGAATTCGGCGTACAGCTCGATTCTCTCGCTGATGCGGTCGCTTTCGGTGTTACTCCTGCGTTCATGGTATATCACTGGCAACTTCACCAGTTCGGAAGACTGGGTATGCTGGCAGCCTTCTTATTGATGGCTTGCGGTGTGCTCAGGCTCGCCCGTTTCAATGTTCAGGCAGCGACAACTTCCAAGGCTCATTTCATTGGTCTGCCCATTCCTGCGGCTGGCTGTACCTTGTCGACTCTGATCCTGTTCACCCCTTATATTCCTGAAAGTCTCGCACAGAGTGTACTGCCTATGTTCACTCTGGTGCTTGTATATTGTCTCGCATTTCTGATGGTGAGTACCGTCCGCTATAATTCTTTCAAAGAATTTGGTGTATTCAAAGCTCACCCCTTCAGCTCCATGGTAACCGTTATTGCGCTCTTTACCATGGTCGCATCTCAGCCCAAATTTCTGGGTTTCGTGATCTTTGCCGGTTATATTATTTCCGGTCCGATCTACACTATTTTTATTCTATCCCGCAGAAGCAATAAGCTACTAGGAAAGTCCTCCAAAGAATTGTCATAAGCTTTTTCCAAGGTAGTTCTATAACTACACCCAGAACAAGCTTATACGGTACCAAAATTCTTTCGGGGACGGTAAATTACTCAGTAGTTTAACCTGTTTCACTGTTTTATTCCCTCTTTTTATTATACACTGCAAATATTCTGTACTTGCAGCTTCCTTCTGGAGATAGATAAATGTCTGATAAAGTTTACATTTTTGATACAACATTGCGTGATGGCGAGCAGTCCCCGGG
The DNA here is from genome assembly GCF_000023445.1 of Maridesulfovibrio salexigens DSM 2638. Lineage (GTDB taxonomy): Bacteria > Desulfobacterota > Desulfovibrionia > Desulfovibrionales > Desulfovibrionaceae > Maridesulfovibrio > Maridesulfovibrio salexigens. Next base: position 1,732,273 of record NC_012881.1, read on the forward strand.
TGCAACCATGAACATGGGTGAAAAAATCACCATGGCCCGGCAGCTGGAAAAACTCGGCGTAGATATTATTGAAGCCGGCTTCCCCGCAGCAAGTCAGGGTGACTTTGAAGCCGTAACCGCGATCGCCAAATCAGTAGGCGATATTCAGGTTGCAGGCCTCTGTCGAGCGCTGAAAGCCGACATTGATCGTGCTTTTGATGCAGTCAAACATGCTAAAAATCCCAGAATTCATACCTTTGTTGCTACTTCCGACATCCACATGAAGCACAAGTTCAATAAGGAACCGGATGAGATTCTGGAAATGGCCCGTAAAGCTGTCCGTCACGCTGTATCGCTGACTCCCAATGTTGAATTTTCCGCTGAAGATGCTTCCCGCTCACGCTGGGATTTTCTCGCACAGGTTGTAGAGGTCGCCATCGCAGAGGGTGCAACTACCATCAATATTCCTGACACTGTTGGTTATGCCCAGCCTGATGAATTCGGTAAATTGATCGAGTACCTGATTAAAGAAGTGCCGAACAGCGACAAGGCTATCTTCAGCGTTCATTGTCACAACGATCTCGGTCTGGCTTGTGCCAACACCTTGGCTGCGATCAAGGCCGGTGCCCGTCAGGCAGAGGTAACTCTCTCCGGTATCGGTGAGCGTGCCGGTAATGCTGCTTTGGAAGAAGTGATCATGGCCCTGCATACTCGTAAGGACTACTACGATGTAGAAACTTCTATCCTCACCGAACAGTTGTTCCCTTCCTGCCGCAGGTTGGCGACAACAATTGGTCAGCCCATATCCCCGTATAAGGCTATTGTGGGTGCCAACGCGTTTGCTCACGAGTCCGGCATTCATCAGGACGGCATGCTCAAAAACCGTCAGACCTATGAAATTATGACACCGGAATCCATTGGTAAGAAGGGAACTTCCATTGTCATCGGTAAACATTCAGGCCGCAACGCTTTGGGATCAAAGCTCAACGAAATGGGTTACCAACTGGATGATGATCAGATTGGACGTGTCTTTTCTGCGGTTAAGGCTCTGGCTGATAAGAAAGAAGAAATTTTTGATGAGGACGTTGAAGCTCTCGTTCTGGAAGAGGCATACCGTATCCATGACTTGTACCGGGTAAAAGAACTCTCTGTGTTCTCCGGTACCGCAGGAGTTTCCCCGCACGCAGCAATCGTGCTGGAAGATTTCAGCAAGGATAAAGAAAGTCCTGAAGTAATTCAGGAAGTCGGATTCGGCGATGGTCCTATCAATGCGGTGTTTTCCACCATCAACAAGATGGTGAATAGATCACCTAAACTGGAACTTTATTCCGTAAACGCTGTTACCGGCGGTACTGATGCGCAGGGTGCGGTTACGGTCCACATTACTGACAACGGTTTCAAATCAATCGGGCGCGGTTCTGACGAAGACATCATCGTCGCCAGTGCCAAGGCTTACGTCAACGCAATTAACAGGGCTGAACGCATGAAACAGGAGAAAAATAATGCCTAAAACTTTAGCTGAGAAAATTTTACAGGCTCATACCGACGAAACAGTGAAAGAGCCGGGCCAGATTGTCCGCTGCAATGTTTCCATGGTGCTGGCCAACGACATTACCGCCCCTCTTGCTATTAAATCTTTCAGGGCCATGGGAGCGGATCAGGTCTTCGACAAGGACAAAGTTGCTCTTGTCTGTGACCACTTCACTCCCAACAAAGACATTGATTCTGCTGAGCAGGTTAAGGTTGTACGCGACTTCGCTCACGAGAAGAATATTACTCATTACTATGAAGGCGGCGAAGTCGGTGTTGAACACGCACTGCTGCCTGAACTGGGCCTTGTCGGTCCTTCCGATATCGTAATCGGTGCCGACTCCCACACCTGTACTTACGGCGGCCTCGGTGCATTCGCTACCGGAATGGGTTCCACTGACATCGCAGGCGGTATGGCTCTGGGTGAAACCTGGTTTAAGGTTCCCCCGACCATCAAAGTTGAGATCGAAGGTACTCCCGGTAAGTACATGGGCGCTAAGGATTACATCCTTAATCTCATCGGAACCATCGGAGTATCCGGTGCTCTCTACAAGGCTCTGGAATTCAGTGGCTCCGTTGTAGAAAATCTCTCTATCGAAGGGCGTATGACCATTGCTAACATGGCTATCGAAGCTGGTGGTAAGGTTGGTCTGTTCCCGGTTGACGCTAAGACCCTCGAATACTGTAAGGCCGCAGGCCGTACCGGTGATGTGGAAATGCGTGCAGACGAAGGTGCTAGCTACGAGCGTGTAGTCAAGATTGATGTAACCGGCATGAAGCCTCAGGTTGCCTGTCCGCATCTGCCTGACAACGTCAAGCCTGTTGACGAAGTTAAGGACATGAGAATTCATCAGGCCGTCATCGGCTCCTGCACCAACGGTCGTATCGAAGACCTGCGTGAAGCCGCAGCTATCCTTAAAGGTCGCAAGGCTGATAAGAACGTGCGCCTGATCGTGCTGCCCGCTACTCCGAATATCTGGAAGCAGGCTCTGCGCGAAGGTCTGATCGAAACCTTCATGGAATCCGGCGCAATCGTTGGTCCTGCAACCTGCGGTCCCTGTCTCGGCGGTCACATGGGTATTCTCGCTGGCGGTGAGCGTGCAATTGCTACCACCAACCGTAACTTCAAGGGTCGTATGGGCAGCCTCGAGAGTGAAGTTTTCCTCTCCAGCCCCGCAGTAGCAGCAGCATCTGCAATCACCGGTATCATCACTGACCCCGAAGCCTTATAAGAATAGGAGAATTTAAATATGTCTATCAAAGGAACAGCATACAGAGTCGGGGCACACATCGATACTGATGCTATCATCCCGGCCCGTTTTCTGGTTACCACCGATCCTGATGAACTCGGTGCCAACTGCATGGAAGGTCTGGAAGCAGGCTGGATTAAACGCGTTAAAAAGAACGATATCATGGTCGCCGATGAGAACTTCGGCTGCGGTTCTTCCCGCGAACATGCTCCAATCTCCATTCTTGGTGCCGGAATCCCTGTTGTAGTTGCTAAAAGCTTCGCCCGTATTTTCTACCGCAACGGCTTCAACATGGGCCTGATTCTCCTCGAAGTTGGTGATGATTTTGAAAAGCTTGGCGATGGCGATCAGCTTGAAGTTGATGCTGAAAAGGGCGAAATCAAGAACGTAACCACTGGCGAAACCATCACTTGTGCTCCGGTTCCCCCGTTTATGAAAGGCATCCTCGATTGCGGCGGACTGGTAGAATACGTTAAAGATCGTCTCTCTAAATAGATCAATAAGGATGCAGGTCAGGTTGTGTATAGAGCGCGCCTTGACCATATAAGGTGGCGAAGCCATATTAAAAAAGTTTGGGATTCTTAAACCCTTTTCAAAGGGTTTAAGGCACCCGGCATGGTCGCCGAAGGCATCTAAATATAAAGCGCGATAGCGCATCAAATAGGAATTTCAAATGAAAATATGCGTAATGCCCGGTGACGGTATCGGGCCGGAAATCATGGAACAGGGCGTTAAGGTCCTGAACGTAATCGGCGAAAAATTCGGTCACAAATTCGAAACTACCGAAGCTCTTATCGGCGGCGCAGCCATTGACGCAACCGGTGTTCCGCTTCCTGACGAGACCGTTAAAGCTTGTAAAGAGTCTGACGCAGTTCTGCTCGGCGCAGTAGGCGGCCCGAAATGGGATACAATCGATCCCGCAATTCGTCCTGAAAAAGGTCTGCTCGGTATCCGTAAAGAACTTTCTCTGTTCGCCAATTTGCGTCCTGCTGCACTGTTTCCGCAGCTTAAAGATGCATGTTTTCTGCGTCCCGATATCGTTGAAAAGGGTATCGACATCATGGTTGTTCGTGAGCTGACCGGTGGCATTTACTTCGGAGAGCCTCGCGGCACCAAGGTCGAGAATGGTGAACGCATGGGTTACAACACCATGGTTTATTACGAGCACGAAGTAAAACGTATCGCCAAGGTTGCTTTCGAAGCTGCCCAGAAGCGCAATAAGAAGCTTTGCTCCGTAGACAAAGCAAACGTGCTGGATGTCTCCCGTGTATGGCGTGAAATCGTCATCGAAGTTTCCAAGGATTACCCAGATGTTGAGCTGACTCACATGTACGTGGATAACGCTGCAATGCAGCTGGTGCGTGATCCTTCCCAGTTCGATGTTATCGTGACCGGCAACCTGTTCGGCGATATCCTTTCCGATGAAGCTTCCGTTATCACCGGTTCCATTGGTATGCTGCCTTCCGCATCACTTGGCGCATCCAACCCCGGTCTGTATGAGCCTATCCACGGTTCCGCACCGGATATCGCAGGCGAGAACAAAGCCAACCCGCTGGCAACCATTCTCTCTATCGCTATGATGCTGCGCTACTCCTTCAACATGGCTGAAGAGGCAGATTGCATCGAATCCGCAGTAGAGAAGACCCTTTCCGAAGGACTGCGCACTGGTGATATCATGGATGTGGGCGGTAAGCTCGTAGGTTGCACCGAAATGGGTGAAGCCGTTATCAAGAATCTTTAGTCGTCTCCGACGGCCAAAGGAAAGGGAAACCCTTATGCGTACGCCAAAAAGGGTTTCCCTCTCCTCTGGACTCCTCTTCCTTCCCAAAACGCGTTAATAATTTTCATATATAGTTTTTAAGGCTGTCTTTTATTGAAGGGCAGTTTATATTTTGCAGACAGGTCTTGTTGGGACTGGGCTGCTTTTTTTGTTTGCATTGAGCAAAATTTACATATTGTTTAGTTCTATTGTATCATTTTTATTATGATTAAATTTAAGACCGAACGGCTTGTTTTGCGTGGCTGGCAACCTAGCGATTATGCTCCCTTTGCTCGTATTAATGCGGATCAGGAAGTTATGAAATACTTTCCGGCACCGCTTTCAAAAGTGGAAAGTGACGCCAATGCTGATGTGATAGGTGGTTTGATTGATAAGCGAGGCTGGGGATTCTGGGCGGTTGAAATACCGGATATCTGTCCATTTACCGGTTTTGTCGGTTTACATATTCCAATTGCAGAATTGCCTTTTTCGCCGTGTGTTGAGATTGGCTGGCGTCTTGATAAAGAGTTTTGGGGTTACGGTTATGCTACAGAGGCGGCGAGATTTGCCTTGGAATATGGATTCACAAAGCTTGATCTGGATGAGATTGTGTCCTTCACTGCTAAGCAAAATAAAGCGTCACAGGCAGTAATGAAAAGACTTGGTATGTCCCGGGAAAGTGAAACTTTTGAGCATCCGTCAATTCCTGTTGGCAATTCTTTGCGTGAGCACTTTCTATATCGGTTACAGCGGAATGCTTGGATCGAAATGCAGTGCTCATAATTATCCCAATATAGGCTTTAGGGCTTGTTTTGCGCCAAAGAGATAGACTTGTATTTGCCAAGTTACTGATAATTAGCTGTATTAATTGTACTGATTTTGTTGGCCTCCTTTATGCAAAATTCAATGAAAAGAGTAATTAATTTCAGAACAGGAGGCATTATGCTTATCGCTGTAAGTGCAAATAATTCAAATTTGGATGACCAATTTGAACCTCGTTTTGGCAGGGCTGCTGGTTTTGTGATTTTTAATAGCGAAACAGGCGAAAGTCGATTTATTGATAATTCCGTAAATGCACAGGTTGCTGGCGGGGCTGGATTGCAGACTGCACAGTTGCTAGCTGATCAGGGGGTGAACTCCGTTATTTCGGGAACTTTCGGTCCTAAGGCTGAGCAGGCTTTGCAGGCAGGCCACATTGAGATGGTTACCGTTCAGTCCGGTACCGTGCGCGAACTTGTCGAAAATTATGTGGCTGAAGTTTCCGGAGGGGGTCAGCCTGTTGCGGATTTAAAACGATCACCTAATAGTTTGAGCCGTTTTGGTGGCGGGTGCCGTCGCATGGGCGGAACTGGCCGTGGAATGGGAATGGCTGGAGGAGGTCGCGGAATGGGCGGCGGAGGCCGTGGTATGGGAGGTGGAGGGATGGGCCGAAGATAATTATTTTGAATAAATTTAAATGCGACGTGTAAAAAAATCCCCGCACGGAAAGCCGTGCGGGGATTTTAAATTGTATTGCTACAAGCAGTTTAGATCAGACCGCTTGCTTTGAGCTGTGCTTCAAGTTTTGCCTTGCTTGCTTCCATGAGCGGAACAAGCGGCAGTCTGAAGGATGTCTCAAATTTCCCCATCATGCCCAGTGCTGTTTTCACCGGAATGGGGTTGGTTTCAACGAACATCACCCGGTTCAGGGGCTGCATTTTGAAGTGCAGTTCCTGAGCCTTTTTCATGTCACCGGCTCTGTATGCTGCACACATGCCGGACATCAAGTCAGGCACGATGTTTGAGACAACGGAGATTACGCCGTGTCCACCAAGGGCAAGCAGAGGCAGAACAGTGAAATCATCACCGGAAAGAACGGTAAATCCTTCAGGGCACTGTTCGATTACATCAGAAACCTGACCGAGATTGGCGGTTGCTTCCTTTACACCAACGACATCGGGAACTTCATTCGCGATCATGGCGATGGTTTCGGGCAGGGCATTAAGTCCTGTACGTCCGGGTACGTTGTAAAGGATGAAGGGCATTGAAGCTTCTTCGGAAAGGGCTTTGAAATGCGCCAGCAAGCCCGCCGGAGTCGGTTTATTATAGTATGGTGTAATCTGGAGGGTGGCGTCTGCGCCTGCCTGTTTAGCAAGCTTAGTCAGGTTTACGGCTTCCTTAGTATTGTTTGAACCCGCGCCAGCAATGACCGGGACACGTCCCTTGGCCTGCTCGACACAGATTCTAATAACCTCACCTTGTTCTTCATGGGTCATTGTTGCCGCTTCGCCGGTAGTACCGCAAGGTACAAGACCGTCGATCCCCTGTTCGATCTGCCACTCGATCAGTTCGCGGTATGCGTCCTGATCAATCTCTCCGTCCTTGAACGGAGTGACCAGAGCAGTGAATGCTCCTTGGAATGTCATGTTTAAGCCTCCAAATTTAATTTACTTATCGTCCGAAATACCACTGAGCAGCTTTGCAACTTCCGGCTCCTCACGAAGCTTTTCAGTCAAGGTTTGCAGAAACCATTTTACGTTTTGGCCGGAAGACCAATTAAAGTCCTCATCTCTGGAGGGCCAGCCGTAGATATCGATTCTGTTAACCGCTTTTCCGGTAGGGTAGCTGCGCACCCATACAGTCTTACCTTTTGCAGTAAGACTGCCGGAAAGTCCCGGACCGTCACCGCTCCCAAGGAGAATGTCCGGGGGAGCCTCGCCAATGACCGGATTGGCGAGAAATTTTTTCTCCCTGAAGTAACCCCATGAACTCATGGCAATTACCAGATCCGCTTTCTCCCTGTTTTCCTTGATCAGTGTGGCGCATTCATCAATGAGATCATCAGGAAGATTGTCGGAGCCTTTTTCAAGGTATGGAAGAATGATTATTGCGGCCTTCTTGCCATCGGCAAGCGGCTTGTTGATAACCAGAACTTCCATGGTGCCGAACCAGTTTTGCGGAATTCCTTTGGGGGAATTTTGCAGAAAACTCATTTCGGCAGGACTAAGAATTCCTAAATCATAATTAATGATTTGGAAAGCATCAGTCAGCGCATTTCGTTTTTTATCGGAAACTTTTTTGCCGGAAGTCGGCAGAAATTCAAATGCACCGCCCAATATCAGAACATCGTGCTTCTGAGCGACCCGCAGATCCATAAGATAACCGGCCCGCCGGGCCAGTCCCCCAAGGGTTTTGTTTCCTCAGGTGGGGCAGGGGTTTACAGTCCCGAATGTGTTGGCGGTGTTAGCAATAGACAATAGTACATCCTTGTCAGCATAGGACATCGAGGGTCCCATGCTGACAAGGATAAAAAAAGCAAATATGAGAAGGCGCATTAAGCGTTCAAATATTCTTTCAGCTCTTTACCGGGACGGAAAAAAGGCAGTTTTTTAGGGGTGACGTCTACGACATCCCCTGTTTTCGGGTTACGTCCGGTGTACCCTTTGTATTCTTTCATCTTAAAGCTGCCGAATCCTCTGATTTCAACTCTGTCGCCGCGAACAAGCGCCTCTTTGATGGCATCTACAAATGCATCAACAATTTCGGCTGATTCATCCACGTGGAGACCTTTTTCTTCCGCAAGACTCTTGATCAGTTCGCTTTTGTTCATGTCCTCTCCCACATCGTGTTGAGTGTGACAAGCTAGTGTTATTACCATTTCTAATACAACTATGCCGAAAAGTTACCCTTTTCGTCAAGCATAATTAGTCGTCCAGTGTAGGAAATTTTTTCATGACAGGTCTTTCACTGAGTCTACCCATATTTTCCATTCTGATCTTCTGAATTTTTACAGCAATATTCAGGATATCGCGGCTTGCTTCAGATTTAGGAGCATACTTAATAAAAGGAATCTGCCGTCTTACAGCTTCTGTTACTGCAGGATCATAGCGCACATAACCCATATTTTTCAACTTAATATTAAGAAATTTTTCGCAGGCCATATTTAAGCGGTTAAAAGTCTCCCGTGCTTCTTTCTCATTCGTAGCCTGATTGACTACTATATTGAAATCGCTGACATTATGCTGAGAATGCAGAACCTTGATCAGTGCGTAACTGTCTGTCAGTGATGTCGGTTCCGGGGTAATTACCACAATTCTCATCTGTGTCATGGCAGCGAAAGAGAGTACTGTTCCGTTGATTCCGGCTCCGAGGTCGAGCACCAGATACTGATATCCGCCGACAAGTTCAGTTATTTTACTGAACAGCAGATCCTGCATGTCTTCATCCATTTCGACCAGTTCAGGCACACCGGAAGCTGCGGGCAGGATGTCGAATTTCTTTCCCTGTTCAATAGGGATTACAATATCAGATGGCTTGGCACCGCTGGTCAGGAGATCCTGCATGTTTGATTCAGGGGAAATCCCCAGCAGAACGTCCAGGTTTGCCAGTCCGAGGTCGCAGTCCATGAGCAGCAGGCTGTTGCCTCCGGTATTCAAGGCATAGGAAAGATTAAGGGATAGGTTGGTTTTACCGACTCCGCCCTTACCGCTCATGATAGCAAGGCTTAATGTTTTATTGGCGTTGATCATGTCTTATATGTTCCTTTATTAGGGTAACAATAAAATTTATCGAGATTCAAAATATCCGATCTTGAGAGTGCGGCGTCAGCTTCCCGTGAATAAGAATTTCTTCTCATTGGCGTGTACAAGGGTTTCCTTGGTCACTGTTTCAAAATCAAGAATATCAGCTGAGCAAACCTGATCCTTACCGGACTCTTTGGCTTCATACAGAGCCTTGTCAGCCTTGCTGATCAGTTCATGCATTTCAACTTCCACCATACCTTTAAAGCAGGAAATTCCGGCGGAGCAGGTTATTGAAAAAGTTTCATTGCTCCCCGGCTTGGCAAAAGTCAGTCCGCGCACTTTATCCAGCAATCTTTCCAGTAGTTGTTTGGCCTTTACAAGGCCCACACCTGAAAGGATGATTGCGAATTCTTCTCCTCCGATTCGGGCAACAAGGTCATAGCGGCGTGAGTTCTGAGAAAGGAGATCTGCAAAATCAATTAAGACTTCATCTCCTTTCAGGTGTCCCCACGTATCGTTAATTTTTTTGAAATTATCCAGATCAAGAATAGCCAGAGTAAGAGGAGTCTTGCTCCTTCTAGTCCTTTCAATTTCCTGATCAAGGGTTCTTTCAAAGACCCGTCGGTTGGAGAGTCCTGTAAGAGGATCATGTTCTGTCTTGTAGGAGAGTTCCTGAAGAACAGATTGCACATGGTTAAGATGCGGGGCCATGTTCCGGTCAAGAGGAACGGTCATCCAATCATTTAAACCGTGCCTTTCCGCAAGAATTTCCCAAGCCTTGAGAGTCATGCCCGGACAGAGCCGTAAAACGGCAAGTCCTTCCGGGCACTCGTGCGTGTGGCAGACTTCTTTTTCATTACAGAATCTGTCTCGCACGGAAATAAGCTCTTCGAGAAGGCTGGCTTCATTTTCAGCGATGTACTCAGCGCTCATTTTCTCCGCCGTATGCGTCAAGCATGAATTTCCTGATCAGACCATCGAGTTCACCGTCCAGAACCGCTTCGACATTTCCGTCTTCGGCTCCGCAGCGATGGTCTTTGACCAGTCGGTAAGGTTGCAGAGTGTATGTCCTGATCTGACTGCCGAATCCGATAGAATCCTTGGTGGCATAGTCAGCTCTCTTGCTTTCTTCCTGCCTCTTCAGTTCCTGCTCGTAGAGTCGGGACTTGAGGACTTTCATTGCGGTTTCTTTGTTTTTCAGCTGTGACTTTTCATTCTGGCACTGAACAACAATATTTGTGGGCAGATGGGTAATGCGTACCGCAGAGTTGGTCTTGTTGACGTGCTGCCCTCCGGGACCGCTGGCCCTGAAAACGTCAAGCCGGATATCTTCGTCTTTTACTTCAATTTCGATGTCCTGTGAAATTTCAGGATAAACGTCTACTGAAGCAAACGAAGTATGCCTTCTGCCGGAAGCATCAAAAGGAGAAATACGGATCAAACGATGGATACCGGCTTCACCTTTGAGAAAACCATAGGCGTAAAGTCCTTCAATGCGAAGGGTTACACTCTTGATACCTGCTTCATCGTCAGGCTGGTAGTCCAGATAACTGGTTTTCCAGTTCCGTTTGTCTGCCCAGCGAAGATACATGCGCAGGAGCATTTCGGCCCAATCCTGTGACTCAATTCCACCGGCACCGGGGTGAATCTCAAGAATGGCTGTACTTTTATCTTCCGGCCCGGAAAGCAGGGCGGCAAGCTCAGTCTGTTCCACAAGCTTGGCAAGCTTTTCAACGTTCTCTGAAAGGGCTTCGAGGATTTCCTGATCCTGATCCTCAGAGGCCATCATCAGCCATTCTTCAACATCGTCTTTGCTGGAAGTAAGATTGTCGTATGATGTGACTTTTTCTTCCAGCATGGATTTCTCGCGCAGGACCGGAGTCAGTGCGTCCGGTTTATCCCATGCACCGGGCTTGCTCAGGTCGTGTTCTATCTCTTCAAGCCTTTCCTTGCTTTGAGCGTGGTCAAAGACGCCCCCAGAGGGATTCATATTTTTGTATGCAGGTTAAGGCCTTGGATCTGAGGTCTGAAAATTGAAGCATATTCTGAAATAATTCCTTTATATTTGAATTCCCGTCTGATTTTTACGACGGTTAATAATTATCCATATTAGACCAAGCATGGTCAGCACCTGCGGGGAGATGGTTACTGCTTGGTAGTTTGCATGGTAAAAAGTAGTACCGCTCATCAGTTCGGCTTCTGCAGCCACTGCCGCATCTACAAAGAGTCCGGTTGCATGACTGATTCTTCCCAGCGGGTCAATGCAGGCGGATATTCCGGTATTGGTTCCCCGGAGCATATAGCGTCCCTGTTCCACAGCCCGCATAGTCACCAGATTAAGGTGTTGACGCGGAGCTGATGTGTCTCCGTACCATGCATCATTACTGATGTTTATCAGTATGTTGGCACCTTTTTCTACTCTTTCCTGTGCCAGTTCCGGAAAGATACCTTCATAGCAAATGAGCATACCCATAGCAAGGTCGCCGCTTTTAAGCGGAGATGCATCGGATCCGGGGATAAAGTCCCCTGCGCCCTGCACCAGTTTGCCTAGCGGCAGATACTCTTTGAAGGGGATGTATTCACCGAAAGGAACCAGATGCGACTTGTCGTACCAGTCCATGTATTTTTTATCCGGAGAGATAAGATAGGCCCTGTTGTAGAGTGAAAAATCACCTTTGCTATGCAGAATGTAACCGGGTGCGCCTGTAAGGATCGGGGTTTTGGTTTCGGATGCGAAATTCATAATTTCCGCACGCATTATGCCGCCGTCCTGAAGATAAAAGGGCATGGCGGTTTCCGGCCAGAGCACAAGATCGGTTTTATGCATTACCTGCTTGCTTAAGCGGATATATTTTTCGAAAGTTGTTTTTTTATACTTTGCATCCCATTTCTTTGCCTGATCGATATTACCTTGAATCAGGCCGATGGAAGTGTCTCCGGTTTTTACCAGATTAGAAAATTGTTCCGGTGTGGTGCGCATGCCGCCGAGGATAATTATCAATGCGACAATAGCGATAGTCCATATTTTAGCAGGGTGTGAAATTTTCCAGCACAAGATTGCCGTTGCCACAGATACCAGCAGGCCTGAAAGCCCATATGATCCGATAAAAGCTGCTCCTTGAATCCATTCCGGCCTGAAAGCCAGAGCGGAGGATAGTGTCATCCACGGGAATCCTGAAAACAGATAGCCCTGTGCTGTTTCCATGCTGGTCCAGAGTACTCCGCTGAAAATACAGAGCGCAAAGGGAGATAAGCACCGGGCTGCATAGTTCAGTATATAAGTGTAGATGCCGTAGTATGCTCCTATCAGCATGGCTATCAATATGGGGCATGGAATTGCCAGTGCCCATGAAAGGCCACCATAAACCCCTACGGGATAGGCAATCCAGTACATACAGGCCAAGGCTGCCAGTGAACCGGCAATCCAGCCCTGCTTCAAGGCTTTGCGTGGGGAAATTCCCGAGAAGGCAATCATTCCCAGAGCCAGCGGAAAAGCAAGAATAGCGGCAGGGAGATGGAGGAGGGGATTGGCATAGCCAAGCCCCGCAGACAGCATTGCAATAAGAAGAGGAACAGCTGGGTGCATTCTAGTTACCGGTTGGCGGGTCTATCAGGATTGAAATTATCTGCTTGGCATCACCTTCATGGACGGTAAATTTATAGCCAGAAATATTGATGAATTCTCCTACGTGGGGAATTCTTCCTGTCAATTCAGATATGTATCCACCAATTGATTCAACATGTTCTGAGTCCAGGCTTAAGTTGAGTCTTTCGGATACTTCGGTAAGCGGAACCCTGCCGGAGATGAGGAATTTGCCGTTCTCCAATTCATTAAAGTCAGAGGGACGGTCAGCATCATGTTCGTCTGAAATGTCACCTACAATTTCTTCAAGAACATCTTCCATGGTGATCAACCCTGAGGTTCCACCATATTCATCCTGCAGGATAGCCAAGTGTATACGTCCGGTTTGAAATTCCGTAAGCAGTGTCTTTACTTTTATGTGTTCAGACGCAAAGAAAGGCTTCCGCATTATGTCTTCAAGCGGTGTATCGGTCTTCCCTCTAAGTAAAGGGGCTATGATATCTTTGGCGTGGAGAATCCCCACGATGCGGTCTTTGGTCTCTTTAAATACCGGAATACGTGAATGCCCGTGTTCAATGATTTCTTCGGCAACATCAGACAGGCTGCTGCTTACTTCAACGCCGATCATATCTGTTCGGGGAATCATTATTTCATGGGCTTCGGTGTCCTTGAGTTCAAGAACATTGAGCAGCATGGAAACGACTTCTTCTTTGATTTCGCCGTCTTCACTTGCTTCGAGGATGTGCTCTTCAAGGGGAGAGTCTGATTTTTTGAAAATATTGACCATTTTGGCCCACAATCGGCCTTCAGAACCGTCGTCCAATTCAATTCTCCTTTTTGCGGTTGTTCCAATTTTAATACGCAAATATAAATCAGGTTTATGTTTATATCTACTTATTATGTGCTATCCGTGTCAACAAGCTTAATTACTCGTTACCTTCACGGTAAAGTTCAAGATAAAGATTATAGGTCCAGTCATCCATTTCCGGGCAACCGTTTTGATCTACTTTTTCCCATTTGGGCTTTTTCGTGTCTTCGTCAAATCCCATGAATTTTGATTCAAAGGAAAGTCCAAGCTGTGCCCGCCCTTGAGTAGGGTCGATGAATATTCGTCTGACTTTAGTAACAAAAAGATGGCGGACAATTCCTTTATCACCGAAATCCACAAGGCTAAGCAGGACGAGAAAGTTATGTCCCTTATTCAGCTTGAATCGTGCGGCCCGCTTGTTTGTCATATGCGTAAGTTCAAGCGAAAGGCCACCGCCAGAGATGTCTGAAAGAAATACTTTAGAGTCTTTCCCCCCCATGTGACCGGGAGCGTATTCACCGTTTGTGGCGATAAATTTAAGACCTGCGTTTAATCCCTGCTTAGTATCAGGGATTATGTTTGCATAATCGTAGTGCCGTGAGGGGGGGGAAACTCGTAGAAATTCCCGTTTCTGGGTCTGCTCAATATGGTCAGGTAAAGCAACGTACAAGTTGAAGTACTGTGATCCCTTAGTTTTTACCTCGGTAATAATCGATGTAAAATTATAAAAGATTACCATTCCAGCCTGTTTTGCAGGGACATGGAAAAATCCAGTTACCTCGCGACCCAGCCATGATTTACCAACATTTCCGTTGGCAGGCATTTCAAGGACGAGATGATCGGCTATGTCGTCAATTGAGCAGGCAACAGTTCGCCTTTTTTCAGACGTGGAGTGAAAACTGAGATCAATCTTTGAACGGTATACAAGGGCCGTTTCAAATATTGTATCAAGTTGTTCTTTGTCGGTGATCCAACTGCTAGGAACTACTTTGAGCTTTTTTTTCAATTCCCTGTTGTTGTACCAAAGCACTGCAGCAACAATGGCAATAAGACAGAACCCCACCACAATCAGCATATTGACTGTCTGGGGAGGGAGTCCCGTCTCTCCGAATCCTCGCAGGGTCTTGTATAAGAATTCCTGATCTACTGCCATCTGTCAGCCTTGTCTAAATGTTAAAGCTCTTTGTTTACTTATACTTATTTTTTATTATTTTGAAAAGTAAATGCTTTAACCAACAGGCCTAATAATTAAATGGCGCCGATTTTTTTTAGGTGAATCTCAATTGAAGATACCGCAGCCGGAGTAATCCCGGAAATTCTGCTGGCCTGTCCGAGAGTAAGAGGACGGACCTCTGTGAGTTTTTCAACTGCTTCACGGGTCAGTCCTGCTACTGCGGAGTAATCAATATCTTCAGGCAGTGATACGGATTCCATTTTGCGGAATTTATCAACCAGCTCCTGCTGACGAACAAGGTAGCCCTCATATTTAATCTGGGTTTCCGCTTCTGCTATGATGTCGTCTGCATAGTTTTCAATCTCAGGCTTGAAATGGATCATATCTGTGATTGAAAGTTCCGGCTGGCGCAGCACTGCCGCAAGGGGCACAGATTTGTTAGGAACTGTCCCGCCGATCTTGGTGATTATTTCACGGGTCGGCTGATCCGGTTTGATCTGGGTGGAGTTCATCATAGCCAGAACTTCATCAAGTCCTTTTTTCTTGGCGGAATAAAGCGCCCAGTGGTCATCTTTGACCAGTCCAAGTTCTCGGCCGATTTCTGTAAGGCGCAGGTCTGCGTTACCTTCACGAAGCAGCAGTCTGTATTCCGCACGGGAAGTGAACATGCGGTATGGCTCAAGTGTTCCCTTGGTGACGAGGTCGTCAACCAGAACGGCAATGTATGCCTGATCGCGGGAAAGCAGGAAGGGGTCGCGTCCGGTCAGTTTGCAGAATGCGTTGCAGGCTGCCCAGAGTCCCTGTGCTGCAGCTTCTTCGTAACCGGAAGTCCCGTTGATCTGGCCTGCCAGATAGAGGCCGGGAAGAACCTTGGTTTCAAGGGTCGGCAATAACTGGGTAGGCGGTACGAAATCGTATTCAATGGCGTAGCCCGGGCGGACAATCTGAGCCTGCTCCAAACCTTCGATGGAATGTATCATGCGTTTTTGTACATCCAGCGGAAGGCTGGTGGGGATGCCGCTTGGGTATACCTCCGGGCTGTCGTAGCCTTCGGGCTCAAGAAAAATCTGGTGACGGTCCTTCTCAGGAAATCTGGCAACCTTATCTTCAATAGAAGGGCAGTAACGTGCTCCGGTTCCTTTGATCACTCCGGTGAACATGGGAGAGCGTTCAAAGCCGCTGCGGATGGCTTCGTGTGCCTTTTCATTGGTATAAGTGATATGGCAGCTTACCTGAGGCAGGCTGATTTCCTTGGTACGGAAACTGAACGGTTGTGGCGGATCATCACCGCGCTGTTCTTCCAGCTTGTCGTAATCAATGGAATCTTTGAGCAGGCGGGGAGTGGTTCCGGTTTTGAGCCTTCCAAGTGTCAGGCCCGCATCCTTAAGGCTTTTGGACATACCTACTGAAGCCGGATCGCCCATACGTCCGCCGCTGAAATTTTCCAGTCCGATATGCATTAATCCTTGTAAAAAAGTCCCTGTGGTCAGCATTACCGAGCGGGCATGGAATTTTTCTCCGATCTGGGTCACAACGCCCGCAGCCTTGCCGTCTTCAACGATCAGGGATTCCGCCATAGCCTGCCGGACCCAGAGGTTGTCCTGTGAAAAGATATCCTTCTGGACCACTCGCATGTACTCATTGCGGTCCATCTGTGCACGGCTGGCGCGTACAGCAGGTCCTTTGCGGGTATTCAGGATACGGAACTGGATTCCGGCTTTGTCAGACCAGATGCCCATGCAGCCACCCAGTGCATCAATTTCCTTGACCATGTGCCCCTTGGCAAGCCCGCCGATGGCAGGGTTGCATGACAAATGACCGATACGATCCACATTGATGGTCAAAAGCAGGGTTTTCAGGCCAAGGTTTGCGGCAGCCATAGCTGCTTCGCAACCAGCATGGCCCGCACCTGCGACAATAAGGTCGAATTTTTCCGGCGGCGGCTGTTTTCTGATCATGATATTAACTTACTTTGCTAGAAAGGCAGAAGTGCCATTACTTTCGCATCATTGAGAGTGTTGCTGATGGAACCTTTTTCATTGGGCTGGTGGGCCTGATGCAGCAGGGTGGACCAGACAACTGTCTGGTAGCCGCGCTCGCGCAGGTGGGCAGCAACTGTTCCGCCGCCGATTCCGCCGGCTCTGGCATCAACGCCATAAACTTCCTTAACGGCATCGACAACTTTTTCCACGATCTCGGCATCAGCCGGGGTAGGCGGTGCAGCCTGACTTTCGCTTTCAACTTCCACTGTGACTTTTACGCCGTACTCTTCGGCAACGTAAAGACCCATGCCTTTGACCTGATCAATTACTTCTTTCAGGTCGTAAGTGGGCAGCACACGGCAGTCGATGTAGAAAACATCTTTGCCCGGAATGGTGTTGATGTTCTCAACGTTGGCCTCTTTTTTAGTAGGCTCGAAAGTGGAGAAGGGCGGGGAGAAAAGTTCGTCTTCTTCATCAAAATGATATTTCAGTTCCGGCACTTCCATGATCATTGCGGCAGCAGCTACAAGAGAGTTCACACCCTGTTCGGGAGTGGATGCGTGGCACTGTTTGCCTTCCACTGTCACCTTGAACCATACGGATGATTTTTCCGCAATTTCAACCAGTGCTGAATCCGGTTCGCCGGAATCAGGAACGAGGAAAAGGTCGTTTTTCTTGAACAGGTCTTCGTGTTCTTTGACGATGTATTCAAGGCCGTAATGAGAACCTGTTTCTTCATCGGAAACGAAGATGAGTCCGATATTGATACCCGGGGTCAGACCGGAATCAAGCAGGGCTTTTGCAGCAATAACGGAACTCACCAAACCCTGATGGTTGTCTTCCACACCGCGCCCGTAAATTGTGTCACCATCCTGTACCATTTTAAACGGATCAGTATCCCAGAGGCTGAGATCTCCTACAGGAACAACATCCATATGGGAAATGATCCAGAGGGTTCTGGAACGATCCTGACCGGGAATTACAGTAACCAGATTGGGTCTGTAACCGCACTCAACTCTATCATCCGGCGCATTGTATGATTTGACTTCGCCGAATCCGTTTTCTTTAAGGTATTCGGTCAGGAAGTCCGCTTTGGCCTTTTCCCCGGTTCCATTGTTGGTGGGACCTATGGCAGGAATGGCAACCAGCTTGGCGTGGAGGTCGAGAGCTGCGTCTTTCATGTCGTCAATTTTTGAAAGAAGCTGAGTAGGCATTGGTATTTCTCCGGTTATGCATCAGATACAGGGTTATTAGAAATTCGGTCATGTTCAGGCGTACCAAAGAGAAGAGCCGGAACAAGTCCGGCTCCCATGATACACGAAATGAATCGGTTGAAAAACACTCGTGAGAATGTTCTTCAGGTAATATGCAGTTAACGACTTGCCTGAAAAGACAGTGTTCGCTTGTAACTGGCATCGCAACCACAAAATAGGGGAAAACCCATTTTATGATCGAAATTAATAAATAATTTTGCTGATGCTCTACTAGCGACCGCGTGCAGCACGCTTGGATGCTTTAAGCGGGTTAACTTTAACTTTACCTTCTTTGTCAACACCGGCACGCACGTGAGTTGCGAAGTTACATACGCTGTGGGACCACTTTTTAGCGGGCTGAGCGTAGCTGGGGCAGTAGTTTTTACCTTCGAAATCAACTGCGCGTTCACAACCGTCACACTGTTCAACAACGGTTTCGAGAATTACGCCTTTGTAGGAAAGACCTTCAGCAGTCATTTCTGCACCTTCGAGTGCGTGTACTCTTGCATTCTTTTTAGCCATGTAGCGCCTCCTGTTTGGCAAGTCGCTTGCGAACAAGCGTTAGTTTTATATTTAAATATCTTTGCTTGGAAAAGCACAAATCCATATGCAGTCTTCCCCTATGTTGTCAAGGAAAAAACTAAATTTGGATTTCAAAAAAATATCCGATTAGCGGTTTTTAAGCCGCTTTAAGGCCCATTCTACCGCCTTTTCCGCTTCTCGTGAAATAGTTTCCACATCAGCGGTTTGAAATTTACCATCCCGGTAGAGAACACTGCCATCGCAGATGGTCAGGCATACATCCTGTCCTCCGGCTGAGTAAATAACGTGCGAGAGGGGGTTGTATACAGGTTTAAGGTGCATCTTGTCCATATCTATAGCAATGATGTCCGCTTTCATTCCCGATTTAATTGCCCCGCAGTCATCAAAACCTAAAAATTCAGCTCCCGAAAGTGTTGCCATATCAAGAATTTTCTGTGCAGGCATGGCTTCCGGGTCCTGTAGAAAACCTTTTTGGAGCATGGCCGCTGTGCGCATTTCATCGAACATGTCTAGATTGTTATTGCTGGCTGCCCCGTCTGTGCCCAGTCCGGTTGTTATTCCGGCATCAATAAATTTGGTCAGCGGGCAGATGCCTGATCCCAGTTTAAGGTTTGATTGAGGATTGTGGGCAATCATTGTTCCGGCGTCTTTAATCCAGCCAATCTCTTCGTCAGTAACGTCAACACAGTGATGTAGTCGGGTTCGCTGTTTCAGCAAACCGTATTCTTTAAGAATTTCAATGGGCCGTTTGCCGAAAGTCTCCAGTGTAAGTTTGGTTTCCGGTACGGATTCCGCTGCATGAATCTGCCAGAGCAGGTCCAGCCGTTCGGCAAGTTTCATGCTTTCTGCCAGTTGATCAGGATCGGTAGTGAATACAGCGTGAGGTGTAACCGCAGTTTTAATGCGATCATGGTTGGCAAATTGATTGTGCAGTTCTTCAATCACATCCCATGCATCTTGCGCTGTCTTGAAAAAAGGCGAGGGGAATTTGAAAAAACCTTCCCCGAGCACAGCTTTCATACCGGTTTCATCAACTGCCTTGCCGACCACATCCTCATACATGTAGCCGTCCAATATGGCAGTGGTTCCGCTGGCAACCATTTCAGCGCAACCAAGCCGAGCTCCCAGTTCAACCAGATCCTTGGTCAGCCCCGATTCGATGGGGAACATATAATTATGGAGCCATTCCAGTAGGGGCAGATCGTCTGCCACACCACGCATGAGTGTCATGGGCACGTGGGTGTGTGAGTTGATCAGGCCGGGAAGGATAACGGATTTGCCGCAATCAATGGTTTCATTGGCAAGCCATTCCTTCTCAATATCAGCTCTCTTGCCCACAGCGGAAATTGTCTTACCACTGACCGCAACAGCACCATCTTTAATCAGCTCACGTTCTTCATTCTGGGTTAGAATGTAAGATCCCTTAATGATCAAATCACATTTGTTCGGCTGCATATTTTAACCTGCAATTGGACATACTATAGCGGCGAAGCCTAATAAAAAAGTTTGGGATTTTTGCACTAGCTCTTAGGCGAGCGGTTTTACCACGAGTCTTAGAGATAGCGACAGTGGAACAAACCCTTTTCAAAGGGTTTAAGCCCCCGGAGGGAACGTCGGTAGACCCGCCGGAGGCATCTTCTAAATATTTTCAATAGTCTTAATCAGCATGGAAGTTACGTTCTCGGCATTTGCTTTGAAAATTGCCAGAATATCATCCCATGTGACGGGTGCTTCGTCGGTTTTCCAGCAGTCGTAGTCGGTGGACATAGCAACCGCGGCGTAGGGAATACCTGCTTCGTTGGCAAGGATTGCTTCAGGAGCAGTAGACATATTGATAATGTCTGCACCCCATGCGCGGAACATGTGCGATTCTGCGCGGGTGGAAAAGCGCGGTCCTTCGATGGTGACTACTGTTCCTTTGTCGTGAACGGTAACGCCGAGTTCTTTGCAAGCTGCGGTCATTTTAGCACGCAGGTCGGCATCAAAAGGTTCAGCCATGGGAGTATGGGCCGGGGCGTGCGGTTCAAAGCTTTCAAAAAATGTAAGTTCACGCTTGCGGGTGAAATCAATGAACTGATCGATGATGACCAAGTGTCCGCGGTCAATTTCTTCACGCAATGATCCTACTGCGGTGGTGGCAAGAATGCAGTCGCAGCCTAGATCTTTAAGCGCTTGAATGTTTGCGCGGTTATTTACGTATGTCGGGGGGATTGTATGCTCGCGTCCGTGACGGCCTATGATGTGGACTTCTTTTCCGGCAATGGTTCCGGATTTGATAGGCGAGCTGGGGGAACCCCACTTGTTAGAAACTTCCGAGTCCTTTGCGTCTTTCAGAATGTCAGGATTGTCGAGTCCGCTGCCGCCGATGATTCCGATTACTGCCATGATTGCTTGTCCTTGTTTGCAAAGGTGAAAAATAAAAAACTCCTGCCTCGATCGCTGATTTATAATCCGTGATCCGGGCAGGAGTTTTGAAATATCCTGATTAAAGCTGGATGAGGCTGGTGGTATCGATGCCGCTCAGCTTGCTTTTTCCGTCAAGGAAAGTCAGCTCGGCGATAAATCCCATACCGGAAACCTTGCCGCCTGCTTTTTCAACCAGTTTTACCATTCCTTCAGCTGTTCCGCCGGTAGCGAGAACATCGTCGATGAGCAGAACATTTTCGTCCTTTGCGACTGCATCTACGTGCATGCTCAGGTTATCTGTTCCGTACTCGAGGTCGTAGCTTACGGAAATGGTCTCGTAAGGCAGTTTACCGGGCTTGCGGATAGGCACGAAGCCGATATCAAGCTTGGTAGCCAGCGGGGCTCCGAAGATGAAACCACGGGCTTCTGCTGCTGCGATTTTGTCTATTTTGTAATCAGCAAAGCGTTCAGCGAGCTGATCAATTGTATATTGGAATGCTTTCGGCTCAGCCAGAAGCGGGGTAATGTCAAAGTATACGATACCTTCTTTAGGAAAGTCGGGTATATCGCGGATATAATCCCTCAGATTCATGAAGTTCCTCCATCGGATTTATTTGATAAAATTTGCTTAAATGCTTTCGGTGCAGTTGTCAAAGGTGGATAAATAGGGCCTTAGGGACGAAAAAAAGCTGGTACCGATCAATACATTGATCAACACCAGCTTTAATGTTCTGAAAGATAATTGTGGATTATGTTAAAGAATTACTCATTCCTTCAGCTCTGGTGCCGCCGGAAGCGTTAGTGCCGGAAGCCTGTGATTTCTGATCCTGCAGTTCAACCAGCTGGCCTTGCAGCTGCATCAATTCGTTTTGCTTGGCAGCGATTTGATCCTTGTTTTTCTCCGGATCCTTTTGCAGCTTTTCTATCTCTTCCTTGACCTTTTCGATCTGTTTCTTGACGCGCTCAATCTGATCATCAATGGAGTTGCTGCTTTCAGAGCTTTCTTCTGTTGCTTCAGAAGAAGATTTCATGGAGGTCATGGCAGCAAGTTTGTCTTGGCCTGCCTGCGAAATAGAAACGGTGTCTCCGTCAGCACTTTTACCCATGGTCAGTCTGGTTGATTGGATTTCAGTTTCCTCTGCCGCAGTATTTTTGGCAGTTGACGTAGCGTATGTCTGTTGTGGGTCACCGCCGATACGAAAGTCGAAACTCATATTTATATCCTCTTTTTTAGAGTTGTATTCTTGATACGACTTCCATATCGGCGGGCTTTTATGTTTCTTTAGGGTCTTTTGTTTATTTTTATTTTAATGTGGGCATGTGAGGAAGAATACAGCGGAAAGCGCGCAAAGAATCCACAAGCCCGGCGATACTTCGGAAAGTCTTCCGGTAACAGCTTTCATAAGCGGATAAGCGATAAACCCGGCAGTCATGCCGATACCGAGGTTGTAGGTAAAGCTCATTAGGGTGATTACCAGAAAGGCCGGGACCAATTCACTTATGTCGGTAAGCTCGAGTTCCTTGCAAGGGGCCAGCATAAGCATCCCTACAACAATCAGGCTGGGGCCGTATGCACAGGCCGGGATCATTGTCAGCAGCGGAGCGAGAAACAGGGCGGCGAGGAATAGAAGGGCGGTTGTTACTGCTGTCAGCCCTGTACGGCCTCCCGCTTCGATACCTGTGGCAGATTCAACAAAAACACCAGTAGTTGTTGTTCCAAGCAGTGAAGCGAAAAGAGTTGTAACCGCATCAACCAGAAGCGGACGTTCAATCTGGGGCAGATCACCGTTTTCATCCAGCAGTCCGGCTCTGTGAGATACAGCGTAGAGAGTTCCCATGGTATCGAGAAAGTCGAGAATGAAGACGGTCAGGATTACGGAGATGAAACCCCAGTTAAGTGCTCCCAGTATGTCCAGCTTGAAAAGTATGGGCTCAAGAGAAGGCGGGGTGCTGAAGACTTGCTCCGGCATGGGAGCAATGCCCAAGAACATGGCAGCTGCGGAAGTGACCAGAATTCCGATAATCAGGGCACCGTTAACATTGCGGGCCATGAGGATTGCTGTCAGAAAAAAACAGCCGATAGCCAGCAGGACCGGTGCGCTGCTCATATCGCCAAGATGAACCGGGGCTCCCGGAACGCCTACAGAAACGATTCCGGTGGTATTAAGGCCGATAAAAGCCAGAAAAAGACCGATCCCGGCTACGAAGGCGTTTTTAAGGTTCTTGGGAATAGCTCGGATTAGCCATGAGCGGATTCCGGTCACTGTGAAAAGAATAAAAAGTACACCGCCGAAAAAGATTGCGCCCAGTGCGGTTTGCCATGTATGGCCCATTACCTTCACTACGGTAAATGCGATGAAGGCGTTTTCGCCCATGTATGGAGCCACGGCAAAGGGGCGTTTGGCATAGAGGCCCATGGCCATTGTACCAAATACCGCACTTATGATCGTAGCGACCATGCTGGGGCCGAAAGGAATGCCCGCAGCTTCGAGGATTTTAGGATTGACGATGATTATGTACGCCATCGTGGCGAATGTAGTCATCCCGGCTATAATCTCACGGCTGACAGTGGAGCCGCGTTCGGTGATTTCAAAATAGTTGTCCAGAAAAGAACTCATGTGTATCTCCTGAGGTGGTATTTGCATATCAGGAAAATATGCGGCAATAGCCTTACATATATACATTTGACGGGCAACCTTGAACTTGCCTAGTAAGTATCATGGAAGTTAAAGTTGATTTTTTAATATATTTTTAAAGTGGAGTTTTTGTGCAAACAAGACACAGAGCTAAAAAAAGCCTCGGGCAGAACTTTCTGCAAGATGCCAATATAGCGCGCAAGATTGTAGACAGTCTTAAGATTACGGAAAACGATTCAATCATTGAAATCGGGCCCGGTCAGGGGGCTTTGACAAAATTTATTCTTGAAGCAGGACCGGAGAGCCTTACGCTGGTTGAAAAGGATCGCGATCTTGCTCCGGCTCTTGAAGCTGAATATCCGGAAGCCCGCGTAGAGCTGGAGGATGCCCTTAAATTTGATTGGGCTGGTCTTGATCCCGACAGGAATTGGAAGATTGTGGGAAACCTGCCCTACAACGTAGCTTCTAAAATTATGTGGGATATTGCGGCTCAGTGTAATGCCACTTGTGTTTTCATGGTTCAGCATGAAGTTGCCCAGCGGGTTACTTCCGGGCCGGGGTCGAAAAAGTATGGTGCGATCAGTGTCTGGATTCAAAGTTTCTGTCGGACAGATTATCTTTTCAAAGTGCCGCCGACTGTTTTTAAGCCGAAACCGAAGGTCGACTCCGCAGTAATAAAATTTTTTCCACTTCCTGAAGAAGAAAAACCCAGTGATATTGAGGGGCTTGCGAAGCTGGTAAAATACTGTTTTCAATATAGACGCAAACAATTGGGTAAGATATTGAAATCATTCATTTCTGATGCGGTTATTCAGTGGGCTGAAAAGGAGGGAGTTTCGCTTACGGATCGGCCGGAAGCCTTGTCACCACTGCAATTCCAGAGCCTTTATAAAAGCGTTAAAAACGATTTTCCCTCTTGACTTGTTGGCGAAAATTTTGTTTTAGATTTTCATCAGGGTCGTTTGTTCAGGCACCCCCGCTATTTTTTTGAACGAAATACGGGGTAGGGGGCTTGTTTTAAACGGTTTTGAGTGGTAGCAAAACAAATTGTCGGGCGGGGATGCTCGGCAGTTTTTTTAATGAACCCAACTCTCGCCGGAGGGCGAGGTTAATGGCAGGTGCGATAACGTGCCGCAATAATCATTTTCCCGTTTCAAGGAGGAAGGACTGATGACTAAGGCTGAACTCGTTGTTAAGATTGCTGAGAAAGCAGGAATGACCAAAGCTGATGCAGAACGTTGCCTGAACTACTTTCTGGATACAGTAGAAGAAACCCTCGTTAACGAAGGAAAACTGACCCTTACAGGTTTCGGTACTTTCCAGGTTGACGAAAGAAAAGAGCGTGTAGGTCGCAACCCCCGCACCGGTGAAGAAATCAAGATTCCCGCTTGCAAGGTTGTAAAATTCCGCCCCGGTAAGCTTCTGAAAGACGCTGTAAAGTAGTTTAAGGAGATTTAATTATGTTGCATGGTGAAACTGTTCAGAGTCCTCTTCCTATGGATCTTCCTTGGTGGATGCCTGACCACTTTATTTTCTTCGGCGTCCTCTACATTGTGATCGGTATTCTTGGTGCCGGAATGGCCTACTGTGCTGTTAAAGCATGGATGGATTCCAAAAACGACACCGCCGCTCACTAGTATCACTTTTGAGTGACAATTTTTGTTCAGCATCTGCGTATGCGGGTGCTGAACATTTTTTTTGGGGATTGCCCTTGACTCCATGCAATATTTAAGGTTAATAAAAATCTCTTCCGCACATTTTTATGTGCGAGATTAATTCAGGGGGGTGATTTGATTGCCCGGTGTATATCTCGAAGATTCTGATAACTTTGAAATAGCTCTTCGCCGCTTCAAGAAGCAGGTTGAAAAAGCTGGAGTTCTTTCCGAACTCAAAAAGCGTCAGCACTATGAAAAGCCCAGCGTACAGCGTAAGAAGAAAAAAGCTGCTGCCCGCAAAAGGCTCATCAAAAAAATGCGCAAAATGTCAATGGGTTAGTATATGAGTCTCATTGAGCAGATTGATAAAGACTACATTGCGGCCTTTAAGGCCAAGGATGATGTAAAGAAGGCGGTTCTGAGACACCTCAAAACTGCCATCAA
Source organism: Maridesulfovibrio salexigens DSM 2638 (assembly GCF_000023445.1). Classification (GTDB taxonomy): domain Bacteria; phylum Desulfobacterota; class Desulfovibrionia; order Desulfovibrionales; family Desulfovibrionaceae; genus Maridesulfovibrio; species Maridesulfovibrio salexigens. Next base: position 1,757,777 of record NC_012881.1, read on the forward strand.
GAATCGCATTGTTGAACTGAAAGGGGAGACTCTTTCAGACGACGAAGTACTTGATCTTGTTGCAAAACAGATCAAGCAGCGCAAGGATTCCATTGAGCAGTATAATGCTGCAGGACGTCCCGAGCTGGCCGAAATTGAGGCTGTTGAAGTCGAAGCCCTGTCCGGCTACATGCCGGAGCAGCTTTCTGAAGAAGAAGTTGCTGCTGCTATTGATAAAGCGATTGCCGATCTTGGCGCATCGTCCATGCAGGATATGGGTAAAGTGATGAAAGCCATCACTGAAGCCTATAAAGGACAGGTTGACGGAAAGGTCGTTAGCGGCCTCGTTCGCGCCCGTCTCTCCTGACATCAGCTTAAGCTGAATTTTAACGGCAGGCCCCGGAGTTTCTCCGGGGCTGTTTGCCGTTTTTTCTGTATTGGTGTCCCGTTTCATTCGGGATGCGTTATCTAACACTTTTCTATATTGGAATCCCATGGAGCCAAGATCTCTCCAGTTACTTGAATTTCCGAAAGTTCTTAATGTTCTTTCCGGCCATTGTGTTTCCACATCCGGTGCAGAGGCTTGTCTTGCTCTGTCTCCCATGGACGATGCCGGTTCCATTAATTCCACAGCCCAATTTTTCAGGCAGGGTCAGAATTTCGTAAAAGAAACGGGATTCAGGCTCGGCACTTTCCCCCCGCTGGAAGGACTTTTCCAGTATCTGGTCAAGCCGAACAACGTGCTTGATGCTGATGCTCTGTATGCGCTGGTCCAGACTCTTGGTCAGGCCCGTACCCTCAAGGAAGCTCTTGAGATTGCAGAGAAGCGTGAGTGGGATACTATTCTCGAATTTCTTGAAGGTGTAAGCTGGCCCGAAAAAACTTTTTCCGGCCTCAAGCGCTGCCTTGATCAGGACGGCAATATCAAAGATGAAAGTTCCCCGGAACTTTACGATATACGCCAGTCCATTCGTTCCCTGCATCAGCGTTGTTCTAAAAAAGTACGTGATTTCATCCACGGCGAAGATATTTCCCGTTTTCTGCAGGATGATTTCATGACCATCACCAACGACCGCTATGTTCTGCCACTCAAGACAAATTTCAAAGGCCGTTTGCAAGGGATCGTTCACGACTATTCCAATACCGGTGAGACCTGTTATTTTGAGCCCATGTTCCTCGTGGAACTCAACAACTCAATGCAGGAACTCAAGCAACAGGAAAGGACTGAAGAACTCAAGATTCTGACTTACCTGACCGGACTGGTCCGTTCGGAATATGATCAGTGCGAGGCTGCTTACGGTTTTCTGGTTGAATATGATGTTTTGCAGGCTAAGATAAATTTTGCGGATGCCGTTAAAGCTGTAGCCGTTGACGTACAGTCCGGAGCCGGCTTTGATCTCCGCGGTGCGCGCCATCCTCTGCTTGCTTCTGCAGTAGGCGGAGTAAACCCGCTCAATATTGAACTGCCTACTGATCAGAAAGTTCTTATTGTCAGTGGCGGTAACGCCGGGGGTAAAACTGTCTGCCTCAAGACTGTCGGTTTACTTTCAGCTATGGCTTTCAGCGGAATTCCCGTTCCGGTGGAAAAAGGGTCCGTACTTCCATTATTTAAGGAAATCTTCGTTATCATGGGTGACGAGCAGTCTCTTGAAGAAAACGTAAGTACTTTTTCTGCTCAGATTCAGTCCATCAGCCGCATTTGGGATTCTATGGATTCCTCAACCCTCTTCATTCTTGATGAATTCGGTTCCGGTACTGATCCGGCTCAGGGTGCTGCTCTGGCACAGGCTGTGGTGGACGGGCTGCTTGAAAATGGTGTGACCTGTTTTGCTGCTACTCACTTTCCGGCACTTAAGACATACGCTCTGGTGACCGAAGGAGTTCGTGCGGCCAGTGTGCTGTTTGATCCTTCTACCAAGAAGCCTCTCTTCTCCCTTGCCTATGATCAGGTCGGGGCTTCCATTGCGCTCGATGTAGCAAGAGAGCACGGATTCCCAGAGTCCTTGCTTGCAAAGGCTGAGCAGTACCTGCTCATGGAAGGTTCTGATTCCGGTTCAGTTATGAATAGGCTCAATGAGCTTGCGGTAAGCCGTGAGAAAGAGCTTGAAGAAATGGATCGCATCAAAGCCAAGCTGGAGTCCAAGCGTGCCAAGCTTGAAGAAAAATTCGAGCGGGAACGTCTTACTGTGCTTGCTGATGTTAAAAAGCAGGCTCAGAGCGTTCTTAAAGAATGGCAGGACGGCAAGATTGGCCGCAAACAGGCTCTTAAAAAACTTTCTGAAGCGCGCTCTACAATTGGCGGCGATGAAAAGCCGAAATCTGATGTAAAGCCGTTTTCCTTTGATGATATCAAGGTCGGTAAGCCGATTCTGAATATCAGCTGGAACCGCAAGGGTGTGGTCATTGAAAAAGATGAACGCAAGAAGCGGGTGAAGGTTGATATGGATGGCGTAGCCATGTGGATTCCCGCAGACCAGCTTGGTCCTGTCGGCAAAAAGGCTGTTCAGGAAAAAGTGCGTCAGGTTACTGAAAAAGCGGACAAGAAAGCTCCCAAGGGTGAAATGACCCTTAAGATCGACCTGCGCGGTAAGCGTGCAGATGTGGCTATAAGTGAGCTGGACCGTTTCTTTGATCAGGCACTGCTGCGTGGGGCTACTGAGCTTGAGATTGTTCATGGTCGCGGAACCGGGGCTTTGCGTCGTGAAGTGCATATTTTTCTGGACGACAATCCGGCTGTTGCTGGGTACAGCCTTGCTCCGGAAGACCGGGGCGGCGACGGCATGACCGAGGTTGAATTAGTTTAGTGCAAATTATTGCAGGCCGTGCTATGGATGTTCAGGCTGCAATGATTGTGCATTATTTCAACCGCTTCGAACTTTTTCGATGATGTTACGGAGGATTCTTTGGATAGAGCTGCCATAGAGGCCATCAAAGAACGCCTTGACATAGTCGATATCGTGCGCAGGTATGTAGAACTGAAACCTGTGTCCGGCCGCTGGATGGGACTTTGTCCTTTCCATAATGAAAAGACTGCTTCTTTCAGTGTGAATGGAGAGGAGGGTTTTTTCTATTGTTTCGGATGTCAGGCTTCGGGGGATATTTTTGATTTTTACTCCCATATTAATGGAGTGGAATTCAAGGATGCACTTGAGCAGCTTGCAGCAGAAGCCGGGGTGGAGCTTACTCCGGGGAAAGTTGATCCTCAGGCAGCCAAGAGAAGTTCTGAACGCAAAATTTTCATGGATATGCATGAGCATGCAGCTAAGTATTTCAGCCGCATGCTCAAGCTTCCTGAAGGGCGTGAAGCCCGAAAATATATCGAAGGCAGAGGCATGGATACCTCTGTTATCGAATCTTTCGGTCTGGGGTGCAGTACCGATGATTGGCAGGGATTGGAAAAGTATTTGGTTTCCAAAGGTTATACAGCCGAACAGGGAGTCAAAGCCGGACTTCTTTCCCAAAATGCCAAGGGGCGCACTTATGATCGTTTTCGTGCAAGGCTGATCTTTCCCATCACAAATTTATCGGGAAGGGTTATTGCTTTTGGCGGAAGAATAATTACAAATGGAGAACCGAAGTATTTAAACAGCAGTGATACCCCTATTTATAAGAAAGGGGAGCACCTGTACGGCCTTTCAACGGCTCGGAACTCTATTGCCCGGACCAAGCGGGCCCTGCTGACCGAAGGGTACATGGATGTAATTTCTTTGCATCAGTTCGGATATACAAATTCATGCGGGGTGTTGGGGACGGCACTGACTCCGGATCAGGTTAAACGCCTTTCCGGATTCTGTTCGAAAATTGATCTCGTTTTTGACGGGGATGCTGCCGGGCTCAAAGCGGCTTTGCGCAGTACGGAAATGATTCTTACGCAGGGTGTTTCCTGCGGTGTAGTTGTTCTTCCCGACGGGGAGGACGTGGATAGCATCCTTCAGTCTCGTGGGGCGGAAGGATTTCAAGTGTTTCTGGACAAGGCCCGTGACGGTCTGGAATTCAGTCTGGAAACCTTGCAGAAGGGGTATTCACCCCGTGAAGTTATGGATTGGGCGCAGGGATTCCTGAAGAGGATGACCAGTGCGTCCTTGCGTGCGTTTTATCTGCCAAAGGTCGCCAGCGGCCTTGGAGTGGCAGAAGCGGAATTAAGGTCGGTTTTTTCCGGTGCTCTCAATGCCCCGGTCCCGCAGCAGCAGAATACGGTTCAGAGGGATCAACCCCGCGCTGCGACTCCGGTGGGTGCACAGGTTAAAGATGATAAATATTTCTTGAGGTATGCGGTAAAACATCCAGAATATGTCGTCGAATTATCGGAAAGGGGAGTAGCTCAGGTCCTGACCTCGCACTGGGGCAAAACACTGTGGTCTAAAATTGCGGCTCACAGCGGGCAGGACATCATCCCGTTACTCGATGATTCTGAAAAAAGATTCTATGCCGGTTGTCGGATGGAGGAAGCTCTCTCCGGTGAAGATCTGGAAGATGAATGGCGACATGTCTGTAGGGTAATTGCCCGGCGGCGGTACGATATGGGCCGTAAAAAGCTCACCGATGCTTTGCGCCGTGCTCAGGCTCAAGGCGATACCGAACGCGTAAACGCGTACCTCAAAGTCCTGAACGACTCTGTATGGAGGGATGATGAGCAACATTAAGGATATTCAGGCGATTAAAACTCTGATTTCCGAAGGTAAGAAACAGGGATTTCTGACCTTTGAACAGCTGGGTAAGGCTCTGCCTGCCGAGTTCAACAAGTCTGATCAGCTTGATGATGTAATCAAGATTTTCGACCAGTTGAATATTGCAATCGTCAACACACCCGAAGACGGCAAAAAGATTATGGATGCCGGGGTGGATAATGATGATGACATTGATCTCACTGAAAGCGAAGAGGAAAGCGTAGATTACGTTTCCCGTTCCACCGATCCCGTGCGCATGTATCTGCGTGAAATGGGTGCGGTAGGTCTTCTGGACCGTGAGGGCGAGGTTGTCATCGCAAAGAAAATTGAAAACGGCGAGATGGACGTTCTTTATGCACTGGTTGAAATACCGGTTGCAATCGAAGAACTCATCAGCGTCGGTGAAGACCTTGACGAATCACGCATCAAGCTGAAGGACGTCGTTAAAACCATTGAGGAAGACGACCCCAGTGAAGATGAGATGAACCAGCGTCAGCGTGTTATCTTTCTGCTGGACGAAGTTAAGAAGCTTTACGACAAAAAAAGAGACCTTTATTACAAGCTCGATGATTGCGCCACCCTCGAAAAGAAGGTCGCCAAACAGCAGAACGAGATTGTAAATTATAAGACTGAAATCGTTGAAAGACTTCGTGATATTAAAATCGAGAAGACTCTCATCGACCAGATTATTGAAACCGTGGGTGACTACGTAAGGCAGATGCATAACTGCCAGCGTGACCTTTCCGCGTATATTCTCTCCACTGGTAAAACCCAGCAGGAGATTAAAGATCTGTTCAAGCAGATTGATGATCGTGAAATTAATCCTGTTGCCGCTTCTGATGAACTCGGCATGACAGTGGATGAGCTTTTCTCATTTAAAGAAATGATTTCCGGTAAGATGGAAATTCTGGTTCGTCTACAGGATAAATGTTGCCACAATGTGCATGAGCTTGAAGAAGTACTCTGGCGTATCAAGCACGGCAACCGCAGTGCAATGCGTGCTAAGCAGGAGCTTATTCGCGCCAACCTGCGTCTCGTTGTCTCTATTGCCAAGAAGTACACTAACCGCGGGCTGCAGTTCCTTGACCTGATTCAGGAAGGTAACATCGGTCTGATGAAGGCGGTAGATAAGTTCGAATACCAGCGTGGTTACAAGTTCTCCACTTATGCAACCTGGTGGATCAGACAGGCCATCACCCGCGCAATTGCGGACCAGGCCCGTACCATCCGTATTCCGGTTCATATGATTGAGACCATTAACAAGCTGATCCGTACTTCCCGTTACCTTGTACAGGAACTGGGCCGTGATCCTTCTCCGGAAGAAATCGCTGAGCGTATGGATTATCCGCTGGAAAAAGTTAAAAAAGTACTCAAGATTGCCAAGGAACCCATTTCCCTTGAAACACCTATCGGTGATGAAGAGGATTCGAGTCTCGGCGATTTTATTGAAGATAAGAAGGCCGCAGCGCCTGCCGAAGAGGTGGTCAGCACCAAACTGGGCGAGCAGATTGCGACCGTTCTTTCCGATCTTACTCCTCGTGAGGAGCAGGTTCTGCGTAAGCGTTTCGGTATCGGCGAAAAGTCCGATCATACTCTTGAAGAGGTTGGTAAGCTTTTCAACGTAACCCGTGAGCGTATCAGGCAGATTGAGGCAAAAGCCTTAAGAAAGCTGCGTCATCCTGTTCGCAGCGCATTACTGCGTTCTTACTACGAAAATTAAAAATAAGAGAGCGGTACGGATTGTTGTCCGTGCCGCTTTTTTATATGATGGAGAGACAGCAAGCCTCTGATTCTGTGGGAAGGATCAGATGCGGGGCATTTATTTACCTTTACGCGAGGTAGGAATAGTGAGGTTCCGGCTCCGGCTGTCCCTGTGTGCCGATTTTAGTGTCAGGCTTATTAAATTCATGGATATGAATTCGCTTAAACTAAGTACGAATTTATTTTAAGTGTGCCGCACTGATTATCCCGGCCAAACGCTTTAAGATTTGAGGATAAATATCTGATGGACAATTCTACTGTTTTGTTTCTTGTACCTGTTATTGCACTTGTCCTTGATCTCGTTTTAGGAGATCCCAAGTGGTTCCCCCATCCCGTGCGCTATATCGGTATGGCTCTCGACAAGTACAAAAACTGGGTTTTCTCCACCGGCATGTCCCGTAAAATTATGGGCGGTGTAGGTGTACTGGTTTTCGCTATAGTGGTCTGGAGTGTACTCAAGATTTTTCTGGCAATCCCCTTCGTTGGCGTACTGATCGCGCTTTATCTTGCTTACGCAGGTCTTGCTCTTGGCTCCCTGCTCAGTGAGCACAAAAATGCAGCAGCAATGCTGGATAGCGGCAGAATCGAAGATGCCCGTAAAGCAATTGCTGAACTGGTAAGTCGTGATGTATCCGAACTGGATGAAAATGGTCTTCGTAAGGCTCTTGCTGAATCCACCAGCGAAAACCTGAATGACGGTTTCGTTGCTCCCTTCTTCTACCTCGTAGTTACCGGTCCTGCCGGCATGTGGGTTTACAAAACCATCTCCACCATGGATTCCATGTGGGGCTACAAGAATGAAGAATTCAAGGAATTCGGTTACTACGCAGCCAAGGCTGACGATGTACTGGCTTTCATTCCTGCACGCATCACCGGTTTCATGATGCTGGCAGCAGGCCGTATTATGAAGCTTGATTGGGAATCCGCTTACGATAATCTCATCGAAGATGCTAATAAGACCGAAAGCCCCAACGCTGGTTGGTCCATGGCTCCCGCTGCATGGCTGCTTGGTGCTTCCATGGGCGGCAAGGCTGTATACTTCGGTGAAGAAAAAGAAAAGCCCGTTATCGGCCCTGAAGGTGGTGAATGGACTTCTCTGAAATTGAAGAGACTCGGTGCTCTGGTAATGACCACCGCAATCTTCTCCGCTGTTCTGCTCGACATTTACTTTGTAATGGTCTGGGCTTCCGGCGCAGTTCACTAAAAATCAATCGGCTTTAAGCTGACTTTGAACCGGAATCCCGTATGGGGTTCCGGTTTTTTATTTGATCTCATAGTTCTTATAAACTTCCGACTCCATATCTTCTTGATTTTTACCCTACACAAATGGTTCTAAACCGTATAAAAGAATACAAAAATGGAGCCTTTTATGTTGCGGGATTCATATAGAAATCGTTTTGTGCTGGGGATTTTGGTTTTGGCCATCTGTGCTTTTGCCGGGGCTGCTTTTTACGCCTTTAATTCATCTCTTTTGAAGCCTGATAATTCCTATCTGGCCGCGCATCCCAAAGCCCGCTGGATCAAGCTAGACCTGCCTTTTCGACTTAATGCCCGTAATAATGGTTCTGAAATGACCCTTTTTCGCCGCAAATTCGATCTTAAAGATCGTATGGATATTCGTTTGCATCTGAAGGCTTTCCGCGGAGCCGGTATCTGGCTGGACGGTATGCCTATGCGAAAATTTGATGGGAATATGCAAAAATGGCGTGAAGGCATTGCACTTGATCTGCCAGATCTTGCTGCTGGAAAACATGAGTTGAAAATTGCGGTCATTAATGAAAATGCACATCCGGCTTTGTTGCTGTGGGCAGAATATTCCGGTTCTGCGGCTTTAAATCTCTCTACTCCTGATGGCTGGGAAGCCAGTCGCGATGATTTTGTCTGGAATCCAGCCGCAGATGTTGCGAAACCGGGCAGGCTGCAAATCGCCAACGGTTTTGAACGGTCAGATCAAGCTTTGTTGGCATCTTTGCCTCTAATGTTGCCTTTGTTTTTGCTCGGGGCAGGTTTTGTCTGGATGCGCGAGAGCGGCAGGGGGCCTGCATTCGTTCGCAGCTTTGATTTTTCTCCCGCACAATTCAGGTTTTTTCTTCTCGGATTATGGGCGGTCATGGCGTTTAATAATTTTCATGATCTACCGCTTAAGCTTGGTATGGATTCAGTCGGGCATTTCAAATATATTGAGTACGTTGCGGAGAACTATAGGCTGCCCAGTCCGCTAGAAGGGTGGCAGATGTTTCAGCCTCCGCTTTACTACATTATTTCCGCCGTATTTTATAAATTTTTGCTCCTGATCATGGACGTTGAAAGTGCTCTTTATTGGTTGCGCCTTATTCCGCTGGCCTGTGGCGCGATCCTGATTGAAATCTGCTACAGATGTGCTGTTAAGGCTTTTGATAAAAACTGTTCCGCTCAGATCGGGGCAACGTTGATCGGCGGATTCCTGCCTATGAATTTTGCGATGGGCCAGTTCTGGGGAAATGAGCCTCTTGCGGCTGTCTTTTCCGCACTGACCATCCTGATGTGTCTGACCATCCTTAAAGAGCGTGACAGACGAAATCTAAAGGATTTTACTCTATTTGGTTTTTATCTCGGCTTGGCCATTTTGAGCAAAGCGACCTGTACGCTTTTAATACCACTGGTCCTCTTTTTTGTTCTTTTGCCGCTAATGGCAGCGAAAAGTGATTCCTCAAATGAAAAACTCAGCTGTATCAGGGGAGTTCTTCTGACTTTGATAACAACCTCAGTGATCGGCGGTTGGTATTATCTGCGGAATTGGCTCAGTTACGGTAAACCGTTTGTCGGCGGCTGGGATAAGATTCGTGAGATAAGCTGGTGGCAGGATCACGGCTATCGTATCTGGGAGCATTTCACCAGTTTCGGAAGTGCTGTCATCAAGCCCGTTTACTCGACAGTTAATGGGATCTGGGACGGACTTTATTCTACCCTCTGGTTGGATGCCAATCTTAGTGGAATGAGTAAATTTACTAGCAGACCGCAGTGGGATGATCAGTTGATGATGGCGACCGCATTGTTGGCTTTAGTCCCTTCAATTATGATTCTGGCTGGGATAGGGAGAACATTTTCTAAGCCTGTACGGTCTGTTTTTAATGGAAATATGTTTCTTGCAGCGTGCATCGTGGTCTACTTTACTGCCGAAGCGTATCTTTATCTCAATTTACCCATCTACAGCACAGCAAAGGCAAGCTACACTCTCGGCCTGTTGCCGTGTTATGGCATTCTCGCCATGACAGGCATTAAACCATTGCTGGATAATATCTATATTAAGTCGGCGCTGTGCGGTTTTCTAACTGTCTGGGGAACGACAATCTACCTGACTTATTTTGTGTAAAAGAAAATGGCGACTTGAAAATCAAGCCGCCATTTTAATTCAATATGTACGCCTTTCGAAGCTACTCCAATTTTAAACTACTAATAGTTTTTTGGATTCTTAAACACTTTTTTAAAAAAGGTTTAAGTCCTCAGAGATCCGCCGGAGGCATTCTTATTTTTTCCCGAGTTCAACACTCCGCTCATAGCTCTGACGCACCGCATCAATAATATTGGCGCGGGTGGCAGTACGGTCCAGATGGATGAGGGCTTTAACGGTAGTTCCTCCGGGGGAGGTTACCATTTCACGAAGCTGGCTGACGTGGAATTTGCTTTCCTGAGCCAGCTTGGTGGAGCCTTCAAACAGCTTGTTGACCATGGATGTTGCCTGTTCGCGGGGCAATCCAAGTTCAACGGCGGATTCGACCATGGCTTCGATGAAGTAGAAGACATAAGCGGGACCGGACCCGATCACCCCGGTAAATGCATCAAACTGGCTTTCTGCCAGCGCGTAAACATCACCGAGAGGGGTGAACATTTCGCGGGTGAAGTTTGCCTGTTCATCGCTAAGGTGGTTGTCGTCAAGGCATACTGCAAACACACCCGCATTTACCAGTGCGGGAGTGTTGGGCATTACCCGGACAACAGGGCAGCGGTTTTCGCAGAAGTCCTTCAGTTTTTGTACAGTCAGGCCTGCTGCAATGGAAATAATGCATTTGGACTCGGTGAGTTCAGGTGCAATATCTTCCAGAACTGCGGGAGCGTGCTGTGGTTTGACCGCCAGCACGATGAAGTCGGATTCCTTGGCTAGATCGCGGGGAGTCTCACATTGAATGAGCCCGGTTTCTTCGGCAAGGGCATTCAGTGCCGTTTTGTTCAGGTCGGAACCAAGCAGGTTGATGCTGTCATCGCCAGCCATTCCTCTGATTATGGCGGCGCCCATGTTGCCTGTGCCGATAAATCCAACTTTTTTAGTCATATTAGTTTACCATTTCGAGGTTGCTGAAGAAGTAGGGTACTTCGATAGCTGCGGTTTCGGGTGCATCGGAGCCGTGGCATGCGTTAGCTTCGATTCCAGCACCGAAAGCCTTGCGGATGGTACCTTCTGCTGCTTCATTGGGGTTAGTGGCACCCATGAGATCACGGTAACGTTTGATGGCGTCTTCGCCTTCAAGAACGGAAACAACGCAGGGGCCGGAAATCATGAACTCAACCAGCTCGCCGAAGAAAGGACGCTCTTTGTGAACAGCGTAGAAACCTTCAGCCTGAGCCTGAGTCATGTGGATCATCTTGGTAGCCTTGATTTTCAGACCAGCGTCAGAGATCATTTTCATGATGTCGCCGATTTTGCCGGCTTTAACTGCATCAGGCTTGATGATGGAAAAAGTAAGTTCGCTCATTGTTTAAGTCCTCCAAGTGTATTCTTTTTTGCGGATTTTCGCATTACTCAGGTTTTACCCTGAACGGGAAGTTTATGTGACCGCGATCAGGAAAAAAGCATCCTGTCCGTGGCTACATCCTCGCCGCGAAGGGAGTAGAATCGATCCAGCAGATCCTCCACCTTAAGTCCCTTCTTCTCCTTCCCGGAAATATCCAGAATTATCATGCCCTGATGGAACATGATCAATCTATCGCCCATGTTGATGGCCTGATTCATGTTATGGGTAACCATAAGTGTGGTCAGGTTATCACGGCGCACAACGGCGTCGGTTATATCAAGAATTTTGCGTCCTGTCTTGGGGTCAAGCGCGGCTGTATGCTCGTCCAGTAATAAAATGTCCGGCCTTGTCATTGTTGCCATAAGCATGGTCAAAGCCTGTCTTTGTCCACCGGACAGCAGTCCAACCTTATCCGCAAGTCTGTTCTCAAGCCCAAGTCCGAGAGTCGCAAGCTGCTCTTGAAACAGCTTCCGGTCACGTGATTTAACGCCCAAGCCAAGCCCTCTTCGTTTGCCTCGTTTGAGGGCTAAAGCCATATTCTGTTCGATGGAAAGTGAGCCGCAGGTACCAAGCAATGGGTCCTGAAAAACGCGGCCTAGATTTGCTGCACGTTTGTGTTCAGGCCATTTGGTTACATCCTTGCCTGCAATGGTGATACTGCCACTGCTGAGCATGAATGATCCGGCAATTGAATTAAGAAAAGTTGATTTCCCGGCTCCGTTGGAGCCGATTACAGTGATAAATTCACCTGCATCTACTTTGAGGTCTACTCCTCGCAGAGCCTGCACTTCATTGACGCTGTCCGGGTTGAAGGTCTTGGCCGCTTTAGTCACTGTAAGCATTATGCAGCCCTCCTTTTGAGCAGGCCGCTCTTAATTTGAGGGGAGACCAAGGCCACTACGACCAGTGCTGCAGTAACGAGGTTCAGGTCACTGGGGGTAAATGCGAAGTCACCGAAACGTACACCAAGAGCCAGTGCAATGGCGATGCGGTAAATTATGGAACCGAGCAGGGCGGAAAGCATAGCCCGGGTGACATTGGGTTTACCGAAAAGGGTTTCCCCGATAATGACCGAGGCAAGTCCGGCGATGATGGTTCCGATACCCATGTTTACATCGGCAGCTCCCTGGTTCTGTGCTACCAGTGCACCGGAAAGGGCTACCATTGCGTTTGAAAGTCCAACACCGAAGATGATCATCATATCGCGGTTAACACCGAGGCTGGTGATCATTTTGGGGTTGTCCCCGGTTGCGAGCATTGCCAGTCCGAAAGATGTCTTCAGGAACCAGATCAATGCCAGCAGGGCTACGCCTGAAATAATTGCGAAAAGTATGGGAGTGGAAAAGTGGGGTGCCAGTCCGCTGAGTTCAATGAACTGGTCGATCAGGGTGTCTTCACCAAGCAGGGTCATGTTCGGCCTGCCCATAATGCGGATATTTATGGAGTAGAGTGAAATCATGGTCAGGATTGAAGCAAGCAGGTGCAGGATTTTGAATTTGGTATTCAATATTCCGGTTACCGCTCCGGCAAGAAAGCCTGCCCCTACAGCCATACTCATGCCTACAAGTGGATGATAACCGTTGCTGATGGCAACAGCCGAAACCGCAGCACCTAGTGGCAGACTACCGTCCACTGTAAGGTCAGGGAAATCCAGTACCCGGAAAGTAAGGTAGACACCTAGGACCATGAGCCCGAAAGCAGTTCCCTGCTCAATAGCTCCCATAAATGCATATAAACTAATCATGATATAAAATAATTCTCTTAATTCAGGAGAGTTAAGAGGTGAGTAACAGTTAAAACTATTAAAAGTTTTTGGGATTCTTAAACCCTCTTTACAAAAAGGGTTTAAGGCCCTCGGCAGAGCTGCCGGAGGCAGAAATAAAAAAAGGCGCAGAATGTACTGCGCCTTTAACTCTTATACGGAAGATTTGCAAATATTTACTTAATCACCTTGTCGGCCCGATCCATGACCTGTGCGGGGATTTTCACTCCCATTTTTGCTGCTGCTTTCTCGTTTACGAACAGGCGCAGATTCTGGAGTGTTTCGACCGGCATATCGGCCGGCTTAGCTTTACCGCCGAGAATGCGGGCGGCCATATCGGCGGTCTGCAGACCCATGCGGTAGTAGTCAACAGCCAAAGCTGCCACAGTGCCTCGTTCTACTGAATCGGTATCAGCAGAGAAGATGGGCAGCTTGTTTTGGCGGCAGACCTTAATGGCTGCTTCAAGGCCGGAGACAACGGTGTTGTCCAGCGGGATGTAGATGGCTTCACATTTGCCCACAAGACTCTTGGCGGCTTGATAAACGCCGCTGGAGTTTGCAATGGAAGCTTCTTCTACCTTGATTCCGAAATCCTTGCAGATTTCTTTGAGCAGGTTGGTCAGCACAATGGAGTTGGCTTCGCCAGCGTTATAGATGGTACCGATAGTTTTGATTTCGGGCATGAATTCTTTAATCAGTTCGACCTGACGCAAAACCGGACTCATATCAGTCATACCTGAAATATTCTTACCGGGCAGCATGAGGCTTTTGACCAGCCCTGCGGCTACAGGATCGGTAACACCGGTGAAGAGTACGGGGATGTCCTTGATCTTCTGGGCAACTGCCTGTGAAGACGGAGTGGTAATGGTCATAACCAGATCGGGATTTTCACCTTTAATTTGGTTGGCAATCTGAATATTGGTAGCCTGATTACCCTGAGCAATATGCTCATTGTAAATTACATCAAAGCCGGCTTCTTTAAGTCTGTCTTTAAAACCATCCCTCATGGCATCGAGGGATGGGTGTTCTACAATTTGGGAAATAGATACGGTGTAAGTCTGGGCGGAGTGGATAACGGGAACCGTCACCATGAACAGAAGTACGAGGAATAGGAGGATTTTTTTCATCCTGATACAACCCTTTATTGAAAATTATTTAATAAAATGAATTTGCCCTTAAAATGACACTTAAGTCAAGACAGGATCAAAATTATTTTTTACAATTATAGATTTAGCCATAGAATTAAATCACGGCGACACTGCTGTCTTGCCACAGTTGCCTGTAACAGTGTTTAACTCTTGGGGCGTAACGAACTTACCGGAACGATCCTGATTTTACCCTTGTTCTCAGCAACCCATTGGCGGATGGCTTTAAGGGTCTCGTGGTTCGGATGACCGATAGCAATGGCTTGTCCACTTTTACGGGCTATTTTGGCTGCCTTCGAAAGCTGGTATTTAATGGCACCAACATCCTTTACGTTATCAAGGAATATGTTGCGCTCATAAAATGTTACCCCGGCTTTAGATGCGGCCCTGCGGCACGCACTTTTGGGGGTGGTCCGGCTATCCAGAAAGAATAGATGTTTCTTATTCAACTGTTTCAGCGCTGCCAGCATTCCATTATAGTTCTCAGTGAAGCTAGAACCCATGTGGTTGTTGAGCCCGGTTGCTCCGGGAACTTTTGCAATGGCTGCAAGGGTTATGCTGCTGATTTTGTCAGCATCCATACCGACAAGCAGGGCATCTGCACCGGGATTGACCTTAGGATATCCTTTAGGCTGCATGGGCAGATGAACCATGATTTCGTTGCCGCTTTTCTTGGCAATGGCAATGGTTTTTTTCACATGTGAACTATTGGGCCAGATGGAAAAAGTTATTTTTGCATCCAGTGCTGCCAATCCTTTGGCCAGTTTCAGGTCCTCACCCATATCATCGATTACAATAGCCAGTTTGGGCGCGTTGGGATCAAGCTTAACCGGAGCAGGCTTCTGTTTTTTTACCACGGGGGTAAAGATGGAAAACTTATGAGTTGGTACTCCGTTGATGCTGATCAGCCATTTATCAGTGGAAACTTCGTGCAGGCTGGCATTCAGAGCAGTTGATTCCAATCCCTTTTGCACGTCGGCGAGGAAAAGATTTTTGTCACCTGGGACAGGAAAGCTTAGCTGCTGGAAATGGTAATCCCTTCCCTGATGTTTTTTCAGGGAAACATCTTCCAGCCGTAGATCGCTCATGGATATTTTGGCCGCTTTCAGGGTGTTGATCAGACTCAGGTCGATTTGTTTAACCAAGTCGTCAAGGTCACCTTCCATCGGTTCCTCATATAAGGGAACTGAATTAACCGCAGTTTGTTCCGTTTCAGGCGATTCAGCAGAAGCATTGCTTTCTGGCGAGCCGGAAACGAGCAGGGCGATTATCAGGCAGATAGATGCCGCAGCCGCAATAGTCAGGGCGGCAATGGCAACAGGCTTGGAAATGTAAGCCCGAAGTCCCGGTTTGGTTTCCGGGACTTCGGGCTGATTGTTTTGTTCAGGATTATGCTGATCCACTTTAATAAACCTTAATGCTATTTGATTTCTTTCAGGCGGGGAAGCTGTTTTACCATCTGCAGACCAAGTCTGAGCTGGTTGTCCCTTTCAAGCATTTTTTTGGCTTTATCATCCTGCACCTTGGAATTGTCCTTGTCCTTGCCGTTATTTTCAAGGTGACGGCTGAGGTCTTTCTCGCGCAGGATGAAACGATCTTCTTTCTCTTTGTCTTCCACCAGAGGCACAAAGGGGTATACGATGTCGGGATCAATCCCTTCGGCCTGAATAGAGCGGCCGCTGGGAGTGTAGTAAAGGGCTGTGGTCAGTTTGATGCCGGAGCCGTCAGCCATGGGGATAATGGTCTGCACGGACCCTTTACCGAAGGTGCGTTCACCGAGCAGCAAAGCGCGGTCATGGTCTTTGAGCGCGCCAGCTACGATTTCGGAAGCTGATGCGGAACCTGCGTTGATCAGGGTTACGATGGGAACATGAACGTCAGTCGCTTGCTCACTAGCCATGAAGTCTTTGCGGCTGGCTTTGCTGCGGCCTTCAATGTAAACGATCAAGCCGTCATTAATGAAGGTGTCGGCAACAGATACTGCCTGTGTGAGCAGTCCACCGGGGTTGTTACGCAGGTCAAGTACAACACCTTTCAAGGTGTGTTTTTTCTGGTAATCGCGCAGGGCCTTATGCATTTCACGGGTAGTATTCTCGTTGAATCTGGTCAGTCGCAGGTAGAGGATACCGTCTTCAAGTTCCTGACTCTTTGCGCTGATGATGGGAATAGTGTCGCGGGTGATGGTTACCTTTTCAGGTTTGTTTGCATCCTTATGAAGAATGGTCAGGATTACATCGGAACCACGCTTACCTCTTATTTTGCCCACTGCTTCCATAAGGGAAATGGACTGGGTGGATTCACCATTAATTTCGAGGATTATGTCACCGGCTTTGAGGCCTGCCTTGTAAGCCGGAGTGTCTTCAATGGGAGAAATAACGGTCAGGCGACCTTTTTCCATGCTGATTTCGATTCCAATGCCGCTGAATTCACCGCTGGTGGATTCCTGCATTTCTTTGAAATCATCAGTGGAAAGAAAAGTGGAGTGCGGGTCGAGCTGCTCGAGCATGCCCTTTACAGCATCATCAACAAGTTCTTTGCGGGAGATGTCGTTAACGTAATTGTGCTCCACCAGATCAAGCACCTGCGAAAATCTGCGCAGGGGTTCAAAACGGTTTTCATCAACGGCTTGTGTCGGCTCCGGTGCAACGGATATTACGAAAAGAGAGACTATCGCAATCATCCACAAAGTTTTTCTCATGTGTTCCTCCAGCGTGGTGGGTGCTGTATCTTGCTCAATTTATTATACATTAATTTCGGGCAAGCCATTTTTGCGGGTTAACGGGTTTCTGATGGAAACGCAATTCAAAATAGAGTCCCGTTTCTTTCAAGTTAGGGTAATACCCTGTTTTACCGATAATTTCATCCTTTTCAACCTCCTGCCCGGTTTTAACGAAACTTTCGGCCAGATAGGCGTAAAGGGAGTAGTAGTTGTAGCCGTGATAAATAATCACAACCCGCCCAAATCCTCTGAGGGTGTCGTTGTGTACAACTTTGCCCCAGAAGATTGATTTTACATCAACATTTCCGGTGGTTTGTATTCCGATACCGCGAACAGGCGGTTTACCGGAAGGCTTGAACCGGACTTTGGTGTCCCCCTCGCACGGGCGGGGTAAGGACCCTTTAAAATTGGCAATTTTTTTGCTTGTAAGGCTTTTTAGTTTGTAATTCAGTTTGTTAATTGTTTCAAGAAGACCTTTCAGTTCCTGCTCTCTGTTGATTTTCAGGGCGCGGATGGATTTGATACCGGCCAACAAGCTGAGTTTATCCTTGAGTAAGCCGTCTTTTGTGTCGTTGATTTCTGAAAGTTTGGACTGTGCTTTTAAACGTAAATCTTTCTGAACTTCAAGATTGGCGGCAATTTCGTCTGCTTTTTCCTGTGCCTTGTCCAATTCGATTTTGGTATCTTTATACAAAGAAGCAAGCCAGACAAAATTACGGTCAGCCTTTTTCCAGTCATCAAGTGAACCGAATTTGTTCTCAAGTTTGCGGGAATGAACCGGCCAAAGCTTGGTCAGCATGGTTTTCAGTTTAGCAACAATCTCTTCGAGCTCGTCTTCAAGAACGCGCTGGTCTGCTTTGGCTGCCAGCTCATCTTCCATAATGCCCGCGAGATCATCTTCCTTTCGGAAAAGTTCACGTTCCACATTACTGATGCGGTCTTCAATAGTTGCAAGCTCCCCGAACATGCTGCGTTCTTCGCGGGTCAGCTTAAGCAATTCCTGTTTTTGCTCTTTGACGGTATTTTTGGTGTCCTGAATTTCTTCTTTGAGCCTGTTGACCGCGGAGTCTGCAGAAGCAGGTATAATTCCGCAAAGCACGAGTAATGCTACGGTCATTATGAGCAGGTATGTTCTAGTAAGCATTCGGGACATAGGCTGAAATCAGTTTTCCAGAAATTTACCCAGCGGGCAGTTTTCACAATCGGGTTTGGATTTTTTACACCATTCCTTAGCAGTGCGCACAATCAAGGCGTGGTACTCATTGTACATTTCTACGTCAGGATCAAGTACATCCATGAAATAATCCTGTAATTCATGGTAGTCGATATCTTCATGGACCAGCATGTGGCGGTTGAAAATCCTGCGCGTGTAGGCATCAACCACGAATACAGGTTTATTCAAAGCGTAGAGTAAAATGGAATCTGCTGTTTCCGGACCGATCCCATTGACTGCCAACAGTTTTTCGCGCAGTTCAAAGGTTTCTGCGTCTTCCAAGTCCGTGATACACTTTGCAGAATTGACGTCAAGGAAATCGAGGAAATTATTAAGCCTTATCGCCTTCATACGGAAGAAACCGGAAGGTTTGATCAGTTCCTGTAATTCCTCAATGGAGAATTTACGCAACCCCTGCGGGGTCAGACCATCATTCTCTTTGAGATTCTTGATAGCCTTTTCCACGTTCGCCCAGTTTGTGTTCTGGACCAGAATAGCACCCACTGCGATTTCAAACGGGCTTTCTCCCGGCCACCAGTGACAAGGCCCTAATCTTTCCGAAAGGGCCTTGTAGTATTCTATTAATGTTTGTTCTCTACTCATCTTCCGCACTTACATCGCGCCAGAGGAGTCCGGCCCATTCACCCATGGTGAATATTTCAGGGGCGGGCAGACCTGCTTTGATGTATTCTGCTGCAACTTTTTCAGATTGCTCCACAAGGATGCCGGAAAGAATCAGGATGGAATTTTCTTTCAGCCTTGCGGTTACATCCGGGCAAAGCTCAATGAGCGGCCCGGAAAGGATATTCGCTACCACCAGCTCGTATTTGAGCTTGGGATCAATGGAATCGGCACTGCCTACGGAAAGAATGATGCCGTCAACGTCGTTGTTATCGATGTTTTCCTGTGCGCAGACAATGGACTGCGGATCAATATCCACACCGACACCTTTTAGGCCGAGTTTGGCGAGAGCGATGGCGAGGATTGCGGACCCGGTACCGAGATCGAAAAATTCCATGTTCGCATTAAGCTTTCCTTCATCAGCAAGTTTGCTGATAAGTTCAAGGCAAAGTGCGGTGGTGGGGTGGCTGCCTGTTCCGAAAGCCATTTTCGGTTCTATGATGATGTGGTTCTTGCCTTCGGTCTTCTTTTCCAGCAACCACGGGGGCAGGATTTCGAACTGTCCACAGGTGACAGGCTCGAAATAATCCTTCCATGCAAGACCCCAGTTTTCATCTTCGATTTCTTCACCAACACAGCCTGCGTCAGGCCAGCGGGTCTTGATCTCTTCTACTATTTCCATTCCCAGAGGATGGTCTTCCAGATGGATGGTGTAAAAAATGGAATCGTCATCAAGCGGTTTTTCTTCCCAGCCGTGTGCAACACGTGCGCCGAGGTATACCTGACATTCGTCACTTTCGAGCTCGGAAAGGGTGAATTGAATTCTAAGCAGTTTAGGCATTGGTGTTCCTTATATTTTAAAATCTAGTTGAATGGTCAGTGTTTTCGAGATAGCAGTACATGAAAATGACCAGATACTCCACAGAGTACCTGAGCCCAGACTGATAATAAAGCACCATCTGAGTCGTCACCGCAAAAAAGACTGAAACTCACGTATGTCTATATACGCGTCGTTCCAGTCTTTTTTGTTTCTAGCATCTGGCACTTTCTTATCAATCTGCCAGCTTTATTTATATAATTTTTGTTTAGACAATTCGATCAATGAGATTGCCCTTACCTGTGAGACTGTGGATAGCCTGATCAACGAGTCTTTGCTGCTCTTCTGCATGTAGATGCAAAGAGGCCGCATCAATAGAGTCCGGAATTGCGTCCGGTATTTCAGCCAATCTTCCAGATGGCTGCCAAGGCTCAATGCTGGTGTCCTGAACACCGCCTTCTACTGGTGTGGCAAGTGCAATATCATCCATAAATTAAAGATAAGCCCGTATGCCTTGATGGTCAAGCTAAGCCTGTTCAGCAAGCAGCTCCTCAATCGCATTGAGAAATGCTACGAGGTCGTCTTTATCAATGGTTAACGCCGGGAGCAGTCTGAGGATTGTTCCCTTGGTCAGGTTGAGAATGAAACCTTGTTCGCGCAGGGCGGCGAAGATTTCACTGCCGTCAAAGTTCAGCTCCACGCCGAGCATAAGACCGAGGCCACGCACGGATTTGATTTTTCCGGGGAATTTATCCTGCAACTTGCCTGCTTCGGCTTTGAAGAAATCTCCCAGCTCTGCAGCGCGTTCATCAAGCTTGTTTTCGGTCATAATGTCGATGACTTTGGATGCAACCTTGGAAACCAATGCTCCGCCACCGAAAGTGGTGGCATGGCTTCCGGGAGTAAATCCCTTAGCAACTTCTTCTGTCGCCAGCATAGCACCCATTGGCAGCCCATTGGCAAGAGCCTTTGCGGAGGTGAAAATGTGCGGGGTTACTCCGTAATGCTGGTGTGCCCACCATTTACCGGTCCTGCACAGGCCGGACTGGACTTCATCCACGATGAGCAGAATGTCGTTTTCTTTGACCAGTTCGGTTACCGCTTTCACGTAATCTTCCGGCAACGGTTTGATGCCGCCTTCGCCTTGTACCATTTCGATCATGACCGCAGCAGTCTTATCAGTAATGGCGGCTTTGAGGGCCTCTGCATCACCGGCCGGGACATATTTGAATCCTTCCGGCAAGGGTGCGAAACCGTCCTTGATAGGTCCATACTGTCCGGTGGCGGTCAGGGTAGCCATAGTCCTGCCGTGGAAAGAACCTTCGAGAGTGATAATTTCAAAGGCGTCTCTTTCTTTAATAGTACGCATGTACCGTCTGGCAAGTTTAATGGCTGCTTCGTTGGCTTCAGCGCCGGAGTTGGCGAAGAAGACTCTGTCGGCATCACAGGTCGCGATGAGCTTTTCAGCCAGCTCTACCTGTTCTTCCTGATAAAAAAGGTTGCTGACCTGAACCAGTTTACGGGCCTGCTCAGCCATAATGTCGGCAAGATCGTCACGGCAGTGGCCGATGTTAACAACGGAAATACCGGAAAGCAGGTCAATATATTCTTTGCCGTCAAGGTCCCAGATTCTGGAACCCTTGGCTTTAGTTACATTTAAAGGGTATCTGCCGTAGGTGTTGCAGATGGAATTTTGTTCAGCGGCTACAAGTGTATCGTGTTTACTCATGATGTTTTTCTATTCAGTGGAGACTATTTTTTACCTGTATGTCCGAAACCTCCGGCACCTCTGGTTGTGTCGGAAAGTTCTTCGCTGGGAGTCAGCCGGGCATAGCAGTAGGGCATGAAAACGAGCTGTGCGATGCGTTGTCCACGCTCAATTCGTCGCTTCTCGCCCGATGTGTTGAGCAGGGAAACTTTGATCTCTCCACGGTAGTCAGGGTCGATTACTCCGACTCCCTGACTGACGGTCAGGCCGTCTTTGGTGCCCAGACCGCTGCGGGAATAAATAAAACCGGCAATACCCGGAGAGGTTATCTCGATGGCGATTCCGGCGGGGAAGGCATACCTTCCGCCAGCTTCAATCTCCACGAAATCATCTTCAATGCAGGCACGCAGGTCCACTCCGGCAGAGTTGGGGGTAGCGTAGTCCAGACCGCCTTCACTGGCAGTCTCACTGAGGAATTTAACTTTTACTTCAACTGGATTGGATTGGGTAGGATTCATTTTTCTATCCTTGAACAAGTGATATTTTGAAGAGGCAGAATGCTCTTGTAAGGCTGATGTGTCAACTTTCTATCGAGATTATTGCTAAACTATCTTGATATGTTAACCTGAATAAGGCAAATAATAAAAATAAGTGTAAAAGGTTTCTGGTTTCTGATATATTCGATCAATCATCCCATTTCGAATAAATAATTAAGGAGATAACTATGCAGCCGCTTCGCGTTTACAGCGTCGTTCCACGTCTGCCCAGTCAGCTGAAAGAGCTTTGGGACTTGGCATATAACTATCTTTTTGTCTGGAACAGCGACATTGCCAGTATCTTTTCTACCATTGATCAGGTCCTCTGGCGGGACTGCCAGCAGAATCCTGTGAAGTTTTTAAACAGTCTTCCTCAGCAGCAGCTTGAAGAATTGGCTAAAGATGATTTTTTTGTGCAGCGACTCAAAGAAGCCGCCAAGGTACAGAGAAGTTATCTGGCTCGTGAAGGCTGCGCTTACAAATTTGATGGCGCCAAGAAAGGTGAGCCCGTTGTTGCGTATTTCAGTTTGGAATATGGTATCGGCCTTAGCCTGCCTATTTATTCCGGCGGACTCGGTATTCTCGCTGGTGACCATCTTAAGTCAGCAAGTGACCTGAATATTCCGTTGATTGGTGTCGGTCTTTGTTACCAGCACGGTTATTTTCGGCAGTACATGACTCAGGATGGCTGGCAGCAGGAGCGTTATCCCAGTCATGACTTTGAGGAAATGTCCATTAAGGTTGCCAAGGATAAAAATGGAAAGGACGTAAAATTCAATTTCGATATGAAAGGGGAAACCCTTCATGTTAAAGTCTGGCAGGTCGAAGTCGGGCGTGTAACACTTTATTTGCTCGATACCAATGTACCTGAAAACTCGGTTAGCTTCCGGGGAATCACAGCTCGTTTGTACGGCGGTGATCTTGAAATGCGTCTTTGGCAGGAAATCCTGCTTGGTATCGGCGGAGTTAAAGCACTTGATGCACTCGGACTTGAGCCAAGCGTCATTCATATGAATGAAGGTCATTCTGCTTTTGCGGGGTTGGAACGAATTCGTGTTTTCATGACCGAGCATGGCCTTTCTTTTGAAGCGGCGATGGAGATGGTGGCCTCTTCCAGTATTTTTACCACCCATACCCCTGTTCCGGCTGGTAACGACCGTTTCCCGGCTGAACTTATGCGTCCATACTTTGAACCGTATGCCCAGACTATGGGGCTTGCCTATAAAGTATTCCTTTCTCTCGGCAGGGAAGATCCCCGCGATGATGCGGAGCAATTCTGCATGACTGTACTGGCTCTCAAGCTTTCCCGTTTTAATAATGGTGTATCAAAGCTTCACGGGCATGTTTCGCGGAACATGTGGCAGAAGGTTTGGCCGCAGTATCCGGTAGAAGATGTTCCCATCGGAGCTATCACCAATGGTGTACATATGCCTACATGGGTGGCAACAGATTTCTCCTTGCTGTTTGACCGTTATCTTGGCCCGAACTGGCGTGAGGACCCGGATTGCGCAAAAGTCTGGAGGCAGACCGATAATATCCCCGATGCAGAACTCTGGCGCACTCATGAGCGACTCAGGGAACGGCTGGTGGATTTCGTTCGTAAACGTCTGCGTCGCCAGCTGATGAATATCGGTGCACGGCGCAAGGAAATCGAACTTGCGGACGAAGTGCTTGATCCTCGCGCTTTGACTATCGGTTTTGCACGTCGTTTTGCTACTTATAAACGTGCCGGACTGCTGCTTAAGGATAAGGAGCGTCTGCTCAAGATCATTTCCGATTCAAGGCAGCCCGTGCAGTTTATTTTTGCCGGTAAAGCTCATCCGCAGGATAACGAAGGTAAGAAACTTATTCAGGATCTTATCCAATTCTGCCGCCGTGAAGAGTGCCGCATGAGTCTTGTCTTCCTTGAAGATTATGACATGAAAATCGCCAACTATATGGTTCAGGGTTGCGATATCTGGCTGAACACTCCGAGACGTCCTCTTGAGGCCTGCGGAACCAGCGGCATGAAAGCCATGGCAAACGGTGTACTCCAGTTCAGTACTCCGGACGGTTGGTGGGATGAAGCTTATCTGCCTGATAACAGCCTCGGTTGGGCTATCGGTCGCGGCGAAGACTACAACGATCATGAATATCAGGATTTTGTGGAGAGTCAGACCCTTTACAAAGTTCTGGAAAATGACATAATTCCCGAGTTCTATGACCGTGGTCATGGCAGCCTTCCCCGTAGCTGGATTGCCAAGGTCAAGAAGGCGTTACGGATTCTGGGACCTGAATTCAACGCTAACCGTATGGTGGAAGATTATACTGAAAAGGCATATCAGCCTGCATACAGTAACTACGCCACCATGCATAAGAATGAATTCCAGGGCGCCAAGGAACTGGCTGCCTGGAGAATGGAAGTGATGACTAAGTGGTCCAGCTTGAAGGTTCGCAACATTCGTTCGGAAACTCATACTGATGTATATGTTGAAGAACCGATCATTATTACCGCAGAGATATTCCTTAATGGTTTGACTACGGATAATGTTCAGGTGGAAATCTACGCCGGACCTGTTGGACAGGACGGAAAGTTTGCCCGCCGCAACACTGTGGTTATGACTCCTGAGGAAGATATGGGCGGTGGCTGGCATGTTTATCAGGGTGAAGTTATGCCCCATGAGGCCGGAAGGTTCGGTTATACCGTACGTATCCTGCCCAAGCATGAACTCCTGCTTGATCCTCATTCTCTCGGACTTATCCA
This sequence comes from Maridesulfovibrio salexigens DSM 2638, assembly GCF_000023445.1. Lineage (GTDB taxonomy): Bacteria > Desulfobacterota > Desulfovibrionia > Desulfovibrionales > Desulfovibrionaceae > Maridesulfovibrio > Maridesulfovibrio salexigens. Next base: position 1,782,217 of record NC_012881.1, read on the forward strand.
TTGGGCACAATAAAAGGAACTGAATGCCGAAAGGAAAAATTAAAATAATCAATTCACGAAGCGGGGTCCTTAAGGGCCCCGTTTTCATTTTGTTGTTCTGTTGCCTGTTCTTCAGCACGGCAACTGCTTCCGCCTTTGAAGCCAAGGTCCGTTACGTAATAGATGGCGATACCTTCATCCTCAGCAATAACAAGCACGTGCGCATTGCCGGGATTGATACACCGGAAATAGGTCGGGATGGCAAAGCGGATCAATATTACGCCCAGCAAGCTAAATCCATGCTGAATAAACTTATTCTCGGCAAACGGGTACGTATTGAATCAGCAGGCAAAGGTACTGATCATTATAAACGTATCATCGGTTGGGTTTATGTGGATGATGTTTTCGTGAACAGTCATATGATCCGTAATGGTGCGGCATTTTTTTATTTTCATAAGGGAAATGACAAGGGCAAACAGAAATTACTTCTCCAAGCCCAGAGAAAAGCCTATGATGAAAAGAAAGGTTTCTGGCCTGTTATCAGTAAGTTGAAAAAGTTCAACGAACCGTGGGTTGGTAATAAAAACAGCCGCCGTTGTTTTCTTCCCGGCGATAAATACGCCAAAAAGATAAGCCGGAAAAACAAAGTTAATTTTTTCAGTCTGGGTGAAGCTTTTTACAGTGGTTATTCACCTGCAAGACATTTAAATTTCTGGCCAGCCGTTAAGTGATTTTTGTTAACGCAAAAGTAAACTAATTTTGTAGCGAAGCTTATTAAAAGTTTTTGGGATTCTTAAACCCTTTTTTCAAAAAGGGTTTAAGCCCTCGGAGAGCCGCCGGAGGCAATAAAAGTGCTATTTAGAAAATTTGCCAGCACATTCCATGAATTTCGCATAGTGCGCGACCCGGACCTGTGCATTGATTGTAAGGTCTGTATTAAGCAGTGCTCATATGAAGCGCACTTCTGGGACGATGCACGGGAAAAAGTATCCCATGATAGCCGTAAGTGTGTAGGCTGCCATCGTTGTGCAGCTTTGTGCCCGACAGCCGCTCTCACTATTAAATTAAATGAGCTGGATTTTCGGCCTAATGCAACATGGCGTCCTGAGTTTGCGCGCAACATATATAATCAGGCTGAAAGCGGCGGTGTGTTGCTGGCAGGCATGGGCAGTCCTGTTGATATCCCTGTCTATTGGGACAGGCTGCTTCTGGATGCCAGTCAGGTAACCAATCCGTCCATCGATCCTCTGCGTGAACCTATGGAGTTGAAAACTTTTCTCGGGTCCAAACCTGATAAGGTTGAAGTTCAGTTTGATGCTGAAGGCAACCCGAAACTCAAAACTGAACAGACTCCGCAGATAGAACTTGCTACTCCGATAACTTTTGCGGGGATGTCCTTCGGGGCGATCAATTACAATTTGCATGCGGCAATGGCTATGGCAGCCAAAGAGCTGGGTACGGTCTACAATACCGGGGAAGGCGGACTGCATAAGTCTCTTTACGAGTATGGTCAGTGGACCATTGTGCAGGTCGCCTCCGGGCGTTTCGGAGTTCACAGCGATTACCTGAATGCTGGCGTAGGCATTGAGATCAAGGTTGGGCAGGGGGCTAAGCCGGGAATCGGCGGGCATCTACCGGGCGAGAAGATAAATGCAATGATCTCCGAAACCCGTATGATTCCACCGGGGTCTGATGCAATATCGCCTGCGCCACATCATGATATTTATTCCATTGAAGACCTGCTGCAACTTATCTTTGCTCTGAAGGAAGCCACGGAATATCGCGTTCCGGTAGCTGTGAAGATTGCTGCGGTGCACAATGTGGCGGCAATTGCATCGGGTGTTGTTCGTGCCGGAGCAGATATTCTGACTCTTGACGGTATGAAGGGTGGAACCGGTGCTGCTCCGGCTATGACCCGTGATAATGTCGGGATACCGATTGAACTGGCTCTTGCGAGCGTGGATCAACGGTTGCGTGATGAAGGCATCCGTTCCAAGGCTTCCATTGTTGCCGGGGGCGGGTTTCGTTGTAGCGGCGATGTGATCAAAGCAATTGCCCTTGGTGCAGATGCTGTCAATATCGGTACTGCGGCTCTAATCGCTGTGGGCTGTACTCTTTGCGGACGTTGCTACACAGGAAAGTGTCCGTGGGGTATTGCCACCAATGATAAGAAGCTTGCCAAACGCCAGAATCCGGAGGTTGCAGCGGAAAGGCTGGTTAACCTTGTCCGCGGCTGGTCCCATGAAATTGAGGAAATGCTCGGCGGTATGGGCCTTAATTCAATAGAAAGTCTGCGCGGTAACAGGGATAAGTTAAGAGCGGTGGGGCTGACTGATGCTGAAATGCAGATTCTGGGTGTTAAGCATGCTGGTAGGTAATTAAACATGAAAAGAATTTATCCCGACAGGGAGTTATGTATCGGGTGCGGCCTGTGTGTGCTGGGTTGCCTCGCTGCCCATTCCAAATCACATGACTTGATTCTTGCTTATAAGCAAGAACAGGCCAAGGGATTGGTTGCCCGTAAGCGTTTAATTGAAGATGATGAAGTTTGCGTCGCCATCAGTTGCAGGCACTGCGAAGAGCCGGAATGTGTTCCTGTTTGTATTTCCGGGGCGTTGACCAAGGATGATAAGACCGGAATCACCCTTTATGATGCTGATAAGTGTGTGGGCTGCTGGTCTTGTATTATGTCTTGCCCCTATGGGGCTATTCAGCGCGACAAATATAATGGTATGATAGTTAAGTGTGATCTTTGCGCAGGCAGGAAAAGCGGTCCGGCATGTGTGGAAGCCTGTCCTAATCGGGCTTTAAAATATGAGGAGAGGTAGCCATGGCTTATGTAATCATCGGTAACGGTATTGCTTCGCTTGGAGCTATTGACGGCATCAGGAAATATGACCGTAAAACCCCGATTACAGTAATCGGGGCTGAGAATACGGCTGCCTATGGCAAACCGCTGACTTCATATCTGCTGGCTGGGAGAATCAGCCCTGAACGTTTATCCATGCGTCCGGATGATTATTACAAAGGTAAAAACGTTAACCTGAAGCTGGCTACATATATAGTAAAGGTAGATCTTGAATCTCGCGAACTGCAAACTTCCGAAGGAGAGCGGATCCCGTTTGAGAAGTTGCTGCTTGCCACTGGAGGTAAGCCTTATGTTCCGCAGATCAAAGGCCTTGTAGGGGATGACGTATATAATTTTACCGCTGCGAAGGATGCTTATCGCTTGATTGAATCTGTTAAAGATTTAAAGCGGGCGGTGGTCATTGGTGGAGGATTGATCGGAATCAAGGCTGCGGAGTCCTTATATAACAGGGGTGTAGAGGTCGCTGTTGTTGAAACGCGCGAACGCATATTGCCGCTTGCCTATGATGAAGATGCTGCCGGGTTGATATCTCGTCGGGTGGAAGAAGCCGGAATGCTGGTCCGATGCGGGGTGAGCGGTAAGGAAATAGTGCGAGATAAACAGGGTAGGCTGCGCGGAATTCTGTTGGACGATAAAAGTTTTCTTGAAGCTGACGCTATTGTCATCGCTATAGGCGTAGTTTCCAATACCGAGCTTGCAGAACAGGCTGGAATTGAAGTTGATAAGGGCGTTGTGGTGGATGACAACATGTTTACCGGTAAAGAAGGTGTTTACGCCGCCGGGGATGTTGCACAGGCTCGTGATGTGATCTTTGATAAAGATAAGGTCGTCCCCATCTGGTCCAATGCCTACACCCAAGGATACTATGCCGGACGAAATATGGCGGGGAATAAATCTGCCTATCCCGGAACCATGTCCATGAGTTCAATCAGCTTTTTCGGTATGCCAACTATTTCTGTCGGGGAAGTGAATCCCGCTCCTGACAATTCGGAATACGAAATCTATACTTTTTTTGATGAACGGAAACATAGCTATCGTAAGTTGGTATTCAAGAAAGATCGTCTTGTGGGCTATGTGCTGGTAGGGGATATCGATTTCGCAGGCATGTACACATCATTTATCAAATTTAAATTCAAGGTAGATGCGGATGCACGCAAAAGGCTCAGTGAAGGTGAGCCGGACGTCCTAATGTGGCCGGATGAATTTTTCAACAAAGCATGGAATCCTGAAAGTAAGTAGGTTTGAATAGTTAAAGTCGCGAAGCTTGGTAAAAGTTTCTTTGGACCTCGGAGAGCCGCCGGAGGCATCATATGAAAGCACCAGAAAATTATCATGATTTTGAGAAGGACATATCCGGTTGTGGAGTGTTCGGTGTAATCAGCAAGAGCCGCGAATGCATTCCCGGTGATATTCCGATCCGGGCTATGGCTTGTATGCATGACCGTGGTAACGGGCTGGGCGGCGGTTTTGCGGCTTATGGAATTTACCCGGATCTGGCGGATAAATATTGTCTGCAATTGCTTTGTGACAACCAGCAGGCCCTCGATAAGGCTGAAGTGATCATTAAAAGATTTTTTGATGTTTATGAAGCTGAACCGATAAGAACAAGGAAAGTGCTGACTATCCCGGATCCGCCTGTTGTCTGGCGATATTTTGTTTACCCCAAAGAGTTGCGGACCCAGTCACATTTCAGCGGTGGGAGTGAATCGGATTATATTGTCGGTGTGGTCATGAATATCAATAAAGAGGTTCCGGGCGCGTTCGTTCTTTCCAGCGGTAAAAATATGGGAGCTTTCAAGGGCGTCGGCTATCCTGAAGATATCGCAGAATTTTACCGCCTTGATGAATATGCAGCTTATATATGGACCGGGCATAACAGATTCCCGACCAATACTCCCGGTTGGTGGGGTGGAGCGCACCCGTTTACAATTCTGGATTGGTCCATCGTGCATAACGGTGAAATCTCTTCGTATGGTATCAACAGGCGGTACCTTTGTACCCACGGGTATGAATGTACCATGAATACCGATACGGAAGTTGTTGCATATTTAATTGATTTGTTGGTACGTAAACACGGTTTGAGCCGGAAACTGGCTTCGTCTGTTTTTGCTCCTCCTTTCTGGGAGGAAATCGAAAAAATGGATGAGCCGGAGAAAAAGCTTTACAGCGCACTTAGAACCACATACGCAAGTGCAATGTTAAATGGTCCGTTCGCCATTTTGGTGGCTGATTCCGACAGGTTGTGGGGATTAAACGACCGTATCAAGTTGCGGCCCCTTGTGGTTGCCCGTAAGAATGACCGTGTATTCATGTCCAGTGAGGAGAGTGCTATTCGGTTAGTCTGTCCGGATCTCGATGAGGTCTGGATGCCCAAGGCCGGAGAACCGGTAATTGTGCAGGCGGACGGGTGCTGATATGGCAGGATCATTTAAGATAGATGCTACTGATATGGACTACCGCAGGCTCAATGAAATAGTGCGGGAAAATGTTCGCAACGGAATTGATGAATTCGTTCTCGACAATGTTGTTGGACAAAGGTACATAGCTACAGCCCTTAAAGGGAATTTGACTTTCACAGTCAACGGCACGCCCGGTCAGGACATGGCTTCTTTTATGAAGGGGCCGAAAATTGTTGTGAACGGCAATGTGCAGGATGGAACCGGAAATACCATGGATGACGGTCAGATCGTTATCAAGGGGATTGCCGGGGATGTTCTGGGATACGTAATGCGCGGCGGAACTATTTACGTTCAGGGCGATGTCGGGTATCGGGTAGGAATCCATATGAAATCTTATATGGATCAACAGCCAGTGATAGTCATCGGCGGAAAGGCCGGTGATTTTCTTGGTGAATATATGGCCGGAGGAGTGATTTTACTTCTTGGCATGTTTTCTGGTAAACCAGATGCTCCCGTCGCGGGAATGTCCTTGGGAACCGGGATGCACGGTGGAGTGATCTACGTGCGCGGAAATGTTCCCGAAGATATGGTCGGCCGTGAAATAAAGGTTGAACCCGCGGATAAAGGCGATCTTGAGGCAATAGCCGAGATTGTCCGGGATTATTCAGAGGAAATCGGTGTGGATGCGGCAAGCATAATGGCTTCAGAATTTATGAAGCTTTTGCCTCGGTCACATCGTCCGTACGGGGATATGTATGTTCCCGTGTAATAGGCGGATTGTTTTATTCGTACACAGTCTTTTCAGGAGGACGTAATGTTTTTTGCAGATGTCGCACACGCGATGGGTGCAGCCGGACAGCAGGCCCAGGGCGGGCCTATGGGCGCACTTGGCTCTTTTCTCCCCCTCATTCTCATGTTTGCAATTTTCTATTTTCTGCTCATCAGACCGCAGCAGAAAAAAGCCAAAGAGCACAAAGCCATGCTGGATGCAATCCAGAGAGGCGACCGTGTTCTTACCGCAGGCGGTATCTACGGCAGAGTAACTGCTGTTGATGGCGATGAGTTGACTGTTGAGCTTGCTGAAGGCATGCAGGTCAAGGTTGAGAGATCTTTTGTTTCCAATCTCGCCAACCCTGTGAAAAAAGAAGAAAAGAAAGATAAGTAATCTTTTTGTGTAATGAAGCCTATAAGGCAAGTCACTTTTCGGGGCAGCCCCGTGAGTGCTTGCCTTTTTAGTGTTTTAGTAACCTATCCTAGTTGAATTTATAAAGGGAGAGGAGATGAACGGGAGTCTTCGTTGGAAAATAGTTCTGACCCTGCTTGTTGTCGTGTTTGGAGTTTCTTACCTCCTTCCTTCACTGCCTGCGGTTCAGAATTCGGGAATGGCTCGCTTCCTGCCTGATGACAAAATCAGTTTGGGACTTGACCTTAAGGGCGGTATCCACCTCACACTCGGTGTTGATATGGATAAAGCCATGGATAACAACCTTGCTCGTATGGGAGACGATCTTAAAGCCGTTGCCCGCGAGGAAGGTGTAATTGTTTTGAAGCCCACAGTGCTTAAGGGTGAAAGAATCGAAGCGGTTCTTCTTAAGGAAGCCCAGAAGGATAAGCTGGAAAAGCTTGTTAAAGATACCTTCGGCAACCTCACCATTCTCAGCACAGCAGTGAAGCCTGACGGCAAAGTCACTTACGTTTTTGCTCCCACTCCGGAATACAAAAAGTACCTGACCAAGCTGACTATGGATCAGGCAATTAAGACCATCCGCAACCGTATTGACCAGTTCGGTGTGGCTGAGCCGGATATCCGTAAACAGCAGGGCAATCGCATTCAGGTGCAGCTGCCCGGTATGCAGGATCCCGAAAGAGCTATTAAAATTATCGGTAAGACCGCTCACCTCGAGTTCAAGCTCGTGGACGATGTTGCTGACCTTGAAAAAGCGCAGAAGGGTATTGTTGCCCCCGGTCGTGAACTCACTGTCATCATGCACAGACTTCCCGATGGTTCTTACATTGAAAAGCCTATTGTTCTTAAAAAAGACGCTATGCTGACCGGTGAATATATCACCGATGCTCAGACTCGTTTTGACCAGTTCAACCAGCCTTATGTAACCTTGAACTTCAACAGCAGGGGCGCAAGAATTTTTGAACGCGTCACTGGTGAGAATATCAAGAAACGCATGGCTATCGTTCTGGACGGAAAAGTATATTCCGCACCGACCATTCAGGATAAGATTGCGGGTGGCCGCGCTTCCATTACCGGTAGCTACACTACTGAAGAAGCACATGACCTCGCTATCGTCCTTCGCGCCGGTTCTCTGCCCGCTCCGGTTAAAATCCTTGAGCAGAGAACAGTTGGTCCTTCCTTGGGACAGGAATCCATTGATAAAGGTATCTCTGCTGCTGTCGTAGGTAGTGTTCTGGTCCTGGTCTTTATGCTCGTTTATTACGGATTTGCAGGTATTGTTGCTGACGTAGTGCTTGTGCTCAACGTTGTTCTCATTCTTGCAGGTCTCGCAGCTTTCGGTGCAACCCTGACCCTTCCCGGTATCGCAGGTATCATCCTGACTATCGGTATGGCTGTTGATGCCAACGTCATCATTTTCGAACGAATACGTGAAGAACTCAGAAGGGGACTCACTGCCAAGGCCGCTATTGTTGAAGGCTACAGCAGAGCTACCCTGACTATTCTGGACGCAAACATCACCACTGTGATTGCTGCGGTTATTCTTTACCAGTTCGGTACCGGGCCGGTGCGCGGTTTTGCGGTAACTCTTACTCTGGGTATCATTACCTCCATGTTTACCGCTATTTTCGTGACCCGCATCTTGTTTGATCTTTACACCTCCAAGCGTGCTGCTGATGCGCCGCTGAACATTTAAGGAGAGTGAATAAATGGGATTGCAGATAATTAAACCCGATACCAAGATCGATTTTATCGGATTCAAGGCCAAAGCGTTCATCATTTCCGCTGTGCTGATTCTTCTCGGAATCGGCTCGCTGATCATGAACGGCGGCCCCAAGTACGGCATCGACTTTGCCGGCGGTATTGTGGTTCAGGTTAAGTTTGATAAAAAAGTAGAAGTAAAGGCCGTTAAAGGTGCTCTTAAGGAAGCTAAGCTTCCCGGACTGGTTGTTCAGAGCTTCGGTCATGATGACGATAATGAAATCCTGCTCAGGACTTCTTCCTCCGATATCAGTTCCTCAGAAGTAAGGGATAAAATCTCTTCCGGACTTGAGTCCGGTATGGGTGGTACCGGATTTGAAATTCAGCGTCTGGAAATGGTTGGTCCCAAAGTCGGTGCTGACCTTCGTACCAAGGCTATCGAGGCCCTGTATTTTGCAGTGCTCCTGATTGCCATCTACATTTCCGGTCGTTTTGAGCAGCGCTGGTTTGCTGCGGCAATCATGGCTGGTGGCCTTTTCGGCGGAATCACCCTGCTGCAGATGCTTGGTATGTCCACCACCGTACTCATTTTCGGTGCACTGTTCATTACCATCGGATTGTGCTGGTACCTGAAGCTTAACTACGCTCTAGGTGCAATTGTGGCACTTATCCACGATATTATGATCACTGTGGGTATCTTCTCCCTGCTCGGCAAGGAGTTCGACCTGACCATCATCGCGGCACTGCTGACCATCATCGGTTACTCTCTGAACGATACCATCATCGTTTTTGACCGTATCCGTGAGAACCTGCTCGGCAAAGTCAGTGATTGTCTTGCTGATACCATCAACATCAGTATCAACCAGACTCTTAGCAGAACCATCCTGACTTCCGGCACAACCCTGCTGGTTGTTGCGGCTCTGTTCGCACTGGGTGGCGGCGTTATCCACGATTTCGCCCTCGCACTGCTCATCGGTGTAGGCGTTGGTACTTACTCTTCAATCTTTGTTGCAAGCCCCATCCTTCTCGGATTTGGTCCCAGCAAGATTGAAGATGATGTGGAAGAGGCTGAAGCAGCATAGTTTCAGGCACTTGCATATTGCTTATTCAAGCGGGAACGGTTTATGCCGTTCCCGCTTTTTTTGTATGGATTTGTCGGGGATTAATATAGTGGTGTCATTATGTTAATTTTGTTAAGTGGGAAGGAGACATATTTGGCGTAACAGCGTGAACTTTTCATCGACCTCCTAAGGAGTTGCTTTGCACAGCCCATTCTTTTTTCTGCATATTCCCAAAACTGCGGGGACAACTCTAAACCATATCTTTGCAGCTAAATTTCCCGAAGATACAATATGCTCTGTCTACACAAAAGAAGAGAATGAGTTTCTAAGAAAAATCAGTGCCGAAGAAGTAGATCGTATTCAGCTTGTTCAAGGGCATATCTTTGTCCACAACTTTAATGAATTCTTTTCCGGTGCTTTTGGGAAATATGCATTTACATTTCTTCGTGATCCTGTTGCGCGGGTTGTTTCTGAATATAATTTTTTACGCACATGGCCTGAGAATCATCTCTACCGCTATTTGAATGAAGAGAAAGTGACTTTGATTGATTATGTCAGCAGTCAGCGGCCTGAGCTCATTTATAGAGGTAAAAATCTGATGGCCAGGTCTCTTTGCGGTGCTGTTGAAGATGGCAGAAGCATGCTTGAGAGGGCAAAGGATAATCTGCAAAGATTGTATCTTTTTGGTATTACTGAGCGGTTTGACGAAAGTTTGCTGCTGCTGAAAAGAATGATGAGTCTTGAAAATATTTTATATGAAAAACATAACGTAAGAAAGAAGCGGAGCGCGATAACAGACGAAGAGCTTGAGGTTATTCGTGAATACAACAGCCAGGATATCGAGCTTTATAAATTCGCTTCAAGCCTATTCGATCAACGTATTAATGACTTAGGTGATGATTTTAAGAAAGAATTAGCTGTTTTTAAAAATATGAATGAACGTTATCAGCGAATTGCCAGTCTGCTTATGAAGCAAAATGCAGATGACAATAAAGATTTTATATATGGAAAATAGCTAAGCTAGTATTAGCAAATACTGTTTTTGACAGCGGGAGTGCTTTGGCATTTCCGCTTTTATCATTTTTAAGCGCAGTTTTCTTCAATTGTTAATGTTTAGTTTTTAAATTTCGGTATTATTAAAATTATTGCAAATTTTTTCGATAAGCGTATGTATCCGCTAGGGGATGACGGCAATAGCCGTCGTATTTAAGTTCTGGCTTTAGCTATGTTCCGTTCTTAGTCCTTTGTGCTTGTCTCTTTACCTGTCTGCATCTTTTCTATTCATAGCCTTATGAGGCTTTGCTCCTGCTTTCTTTATGGAATGCGGGATTTTCTTTGTTTTATTATTTAAGGAGAAAGTTTTGAATACTAAGATGATCGGTGCAATCAGTGTGGTTGCAGGGACCTCTATCGGCGCAGGTATGCTTGGACTGCCCATTACGCTAGGAAATTTAGGATTTGCAACCGGGGCAAGCGCGCTTGTCTTCATGTGGATTGTGGCTGCTTATTCTGCATTGATGCTGCTTGAAATCAACCTTGAGTTTGGGCAGGGGGTTAATTTTAACTACATGACGGGGAAGATTCTCGGTCGCACCGGGCAGTTGATCGGTACCGGAAGTGTTTTCTTCCTATTATATTGCTTGATTGTTGCTTACCTGAGTGGTCTCGGGGGACTTGTCTCCAATGCAACAGGACTTGACCCCCGCACGGGCACCGTAATCCTTACAGCTATAAGTGTAGTTATTCTCGTAGCCGGAACCCATTTTGTGGTGCAGGCAAATAAATTCTTATTCATCGCCATGCTGGTGGCAATGCTGGCGAGCTTCATAGTTCTGGGCGGACATGTAGATACAAGTTACCTGACGCAGGGTAATCCGACTCCCGCAGCTTTGTTTGTTACTCTCCCCGTACTGATCACTTCATTCGGGTATCATGTCTGTATTCCAAGTATTGTGACGTATATAGGTGAGGACAAAAAGAGTCTCATCCGTATTATGCTTATTGGTGGAGCTCTGCCCAGCCTTTGCTATCTTCTCTGGCTCTTTCTCTCGCTCAGCAGCACTACTCCTGAGCAATTAGCGTCAATGAACAATGTAGACGCATTAGTGGAATTGATCAGTGGAGGAATCGGCTGGGTTAAAACTATTGTTTCTATTTTTGCGGCTCTTGCTCTGGTGACTTCTTTCTTTGGGGTTTCATTGAGTCTTTTTGATCTGGTCGCTGAGACTTTTAAGCGCAAAGACACCAACATGGGCCGAACAGGAACCGGGCTTATAGTTTTTGTGCCACCGCTTATAGCCTCTTTGATGGCTCCGGACGGTTTCATTGCCGCTCTTGCTCATGCCGGGGCTGCTTTTACTGTTATCGCTGTTCTGCTGCCTTGTATTATGATCTGGAAAATGCGCGCAGCAGGACTAAATCAGAAATTCAGGGCCTTTGGAGGGCGACCGGCCATTGTCGCCAGCTTCTTGTGCGGGGTGGCAATTATCCTCGCAAATTACGTGCACGCATAAAAATAAGGGGCCCTTTTGAGGCCCCTTTTTTTGATATTTAATATCTGAATATCCAAGGAAGGATCAGTACCGAGAATCCGGTCCAGATTGAGTAGCAGGGTAGATATCGGGCAAGCCCGGATTCTACGTCATCCAGAGTACCTTTGCCTGAGTGGTAGCGCAGGTATCCTGATCCCATAACGGCAAGGTTTCCGAATACCACCAGATTTGAGCCGAGCACGCTTAAGCGGTTTGCCGTCAGTCCGAATTCAATAATACGCCAGCCGATGGCGCAGATTCCTACAAGGTCAAGAATTACCGTTGCTACAACCATTAGACTGATAACCCAAGTTGCGAGTTTTCCGGATTCTTTCTCTCCACGTCCTGTCAGGGTGAATATGGCTGTAGCCAGCACGGTTAATAACAGGATGTTGTAGGTGAGCAGAGTGGAGCGGTCCTGAAAAAGTTCATTTGTATTCCAGGCCATCGCTCCCATGTACCCTAAAATGAGCACCAGCAATAATGGTGAAAATATCCGGGCCAGCAGGGGGACTAATTTTCGGGCCGCTGAATATGTATCCGTTGCCCATGCCGCTACCAGCGGGATCGAAGCCAATCCGTAAATTGCCATATCTTCAATTATCCAGCTGCTGTTTATATGCAGTATGTCCAAAAGACCAAAAGTGAGCAGAAGCAGTATCCCGCCACCCAGAAAGAAGAGTCCGGCATGAATTATCCATTCACCGCTGAAACGCAGGAACTCGATACGTTGTTCTGTAGAACGCCAGTTTTGGCTGATGCGGCTGAATCCATAAAAAGACCATAGTAGAAATGGTAGATTTAAGCAGGCTAATTCAAAAGTATCGTTCCATTTCACGGGTAGAAAATGCATGACCAGACCGATAACAGCACTGATTCCAAGCCCTACTATAGTGCTCTTTCGGGGCCAGCCGCGCATGTGCATGGAATAAATAAACATGGCTGTCAGCGGAATGAGTGAGCTCATCCAGCCTAATATTTCGTAGTTATCCAGATTAGCCCAATCCGGTAATTTCAATATGGTCCCGGCCAGAAAGCAAAGAAGCAGCATTGCCGCAAGATCAATGGCGGAGAGGGTAGCCGAATTCGGCGCGGCATATTCCAGTCGAGCCTGCCATGCCCTAAACAGAATTGAATCCTTTTGATTAGAAAATGCTTTTTGATAGTTCTTTTTAAAGTTTCTGGGGTTACTTCGATAGATTTTTTCGAGTTCTTCAGGTTTATTTATGGCGTTGTTGATTTTTGAATTGATGCCCATAGTTTCCCCTTTGCAGTGGATGCGGGTTTGGATCAGTGATGATTTTGATTAAAACTATTCTTAAGATGAAGATCTAGTCAATATTTGTTCTGTGAATGTATTTTTAATTTGTTGTGTGTTTTGATTTTGTATAATTTGGGTATATATACAATTTTAATGTAGTAGATTAATTTTATGATGATGTATTTATGTATTAAAGTGTTGTTTAGGTGCAGTTTTGCAACAATTTTGTTAAATATGCCAAAAAAGATATAATAAAAAGTTATGTGCTTCGGGGGATATAATTTAAAATCTTTGACAAGAGTGCGTGCAGGTATATAATCGGGGCACTTATTAACACAACGGATTTATTTAAGAACGAAGGTTGATTATTACTAATTTTCAAAATTTATAGGTGGTTATCATGCCCAGAATCCTAAGAATCAATACCCGCACTAAAGAGTTCAAATTTGAAGAACTTGGTGATTACGCTGGTCTCGGTGGACGCGCCCTGACCTCCAGAGTCGTAAACACAGAAGTTCCCGGCGATTGTCATCCTCTTTCCGCAGAGAACAAGCTCGTATGGGCTGCCGGTATCCTCGCTGGTTCCGGTGCTGCCAACTCCGGCAGACTCTCCTGTGGTGCAAAGTCTCCTCTGACTGGCGGTATCAAGGAAAGTAACTCCGGTGGACAGTTCGCACAGGTTCTGCCCCGCCTCGATATTCAAGCAATTATTTTCGAAGATAAGCCCGAAATGGATGCTCCTTTCTCTATCGTAGAGATTTACGCTGACCGCGTAGAATTCAAGGATGCTACCCCCATCGTGGGCAAAGACAACTATCCTGCACACGAAGAGCTCAAAAAGATTTACGGCGACAAGGCCGTTACCGCTCTGGCCGGTCCTGCCGGTGAGCAGTGCCTTGCTGCATCCACCATCCAGTTTTCCGATCCGCACCTGAATCCTGCCCGTTCCGCAGGTCGTGGCGGCATGGGCGCGGTTATGGGTTCCAAAAAGGTCAAGGCTGTTGTTCTTGATCCCGAAGCTAAAGGCCGTATTAAGCCCGTTAATGAAGAAGCTTTCAAGGTTGCCCGTAAACGCTGGCTTGAAATCCTCATGGGTCACCCCGTAACCAGCGAAGGTCTGCCCGCATTCGGTACCGCTATCCTCGTTAACATTATTAACGAAGCTGGCGCACTGCCCACCAAGAACTTCCGTTACGGTCGTTTTGATGATGTTGCTGATATCTCCGGTGAAAAAATCGCTGAAGTTATCGAATCCCGCGGCGGTAAAACCAAAGAAGGTTGTCATACCGGTTGTGTTATCCAGTGCTCCCAGCGCTACAATGACAAAGACGGTAATTACCTGACTTCCGGTTTTGAGTACGAAACCGTTTGGGGTTTCGGTGCAAACTGCCTGATTAACGACATCGACGATATCGCTACTATGGACCGTATCTGTGATGAAAAAGGTATCGACACCATCGAAATGGGTTGTACCATGGCAGTTGCAATGGACGGTGGCGTTCTTGAATGGGGTGATAGCAAAGCCGGTATCGAACTGCTCCAGAAAATCGGTTCTTCCGATGCTATGGGCCGCATCATCGGTAACGGTGCAGACTTCGCAGGTCAGGCTTTCGGCGTAGACCGTATCCCCACTGTTAAAGGTCAGGGTCTGCCCGCATATGATCCCCGCTCCGTAAAGGGTGTCGGCGTTACTTACGCTACCACTCCCATGGGTGGTGACCACACTGCCGGTTACGCAGTTGCAACCAACATCCTCAAGGTTGGTGGTGATGTTGATCCTCTTTCCAAGGAAGGCCAGATCGAACTTTCCAAGAACCTCCAGATTGCTACCGCAACTATCGATGGCCTCGGCCTCTGCCTGTTCGTAGCATTCGCAGTTCTGGATACTGAAGATGCAGTTCAGTGCATGTGTGACCTTGTTGCCGCAACACACGGTATCGAATTCACCGCTGATGACTTCATCGCACTCGGCGTGAATACCCTTAAGGATGAACTCGAGTTCAACCGCAAGGCCGGTTTCACCAAGAGCGATGATCAGCTGCCCCGTTTCTTCAGCGAAGAAAAGCTTGAGCCCCATGACACTGTCTGGGAATACACTGTTGAAGAACTTCAGGCTGCTAAAGTCTAAAGCTGCTTAAAATAAAATGAGTTAAGCCCGGTTGAGAATTTCTCAGCCGGGCTTAATTTTTATGTGTTCTTGATTACGTGCACCGATACCGGGGACTTTTTGATTACTTGCTCTGCAACACTTCCTATTACATCGGGAGCGGAGTTATTCTTCTCACGTCCAAGTCCGTGGCTGGATATGACGATCAGGTCGGCATTTTCTTTTTCAGCTTGTTCAATGATGTTAGTAACCGGATCACCAAGAGTGAGCCTGATTTCAATCAGCGGGCAGCTTCTCAGCTCTTCATCACATAGTTTATTCAGGGTCTTGCGGGCTTTTTCTACTTCCCAGTCACGGAAGTCATTCAAGCGGTCCTGGTCAGGGTAGTTTCCGTAAGCGGGAAAGTAGGAGCAGAGATCAATGGCGGAATAAAGGACAACAACTTTGGAGTTGTGGAGCTTTGACAGGGAAACTACTTCATCTATTGATTCCCGTGAATAGCGCGACAGGTCCGTCGGCCACAGGATAGTTTTTACTGACATATGTACCTCCATTTTTGAAATGGAATTGTTATCTACTCATAATATAAGTTCTGGATGGAAAAATAAAAGGGCCGTGAAATAATACTAATTTCACGGCCCTTTTTATTGGTTTCGCAGGAATGTGTTTTTTACATCATCATATAATATTTACGCAGCATTTCCAGAGGGTAGGGAGAATCCCAATGGTTGGTGAACTTGGCAGCGGCGTAATATACCAGCAGGATCACCAATGATCCGGCAGCGATTACATACCACGGCAGTTTCACTCTGCTTAAGCGGTCTGTGACGTTCAGGCAGCCGTCTACCGGGCATGCGTTGATGCATTGTGTGCATCCTACACACTCCGGTGAGTTGATGGTTTGTTTGCGGTCTACTTCGATTCCGCCGGGGCAGGCCTTGTTGCATTTGCCACAGCTGATGCATTTGTCTTCTTCTCGTTTGATGGCAATGGGGGATACCTTGGCGAGGATGCCCAGCAGTGCTCCGTAAGGGCAGAGGAAGCGGCACCAGAAGTAAGGAATGAAGATACCCAGCGCTAATATTGTCCCGACAACCAGTGCTGCTGTAATGCTCATGTCAGTGAAGAAGAGCATCATTTTTGCTTCAGCCGTGAAATTGTACGGTGAACGGATAAAAGCTTGCAGTTCGCGACCGCCCATCTTGAAGACGGTTATTACAAAGAAGGCTAGGGCTATGTATTTGGGGATCAGCATCCCGAATTCAATCTTACCTTTGACTGTGACGGTCTTACCTATTTTGCGGCCAATTTTGTTGAGCAGATTGTGGATGAATCCTACCGGACAGAGATAGCCACAGAATCCTTTGCGCATGATCAAACTCATGACCAGAACCGCAATGAAAATGGTCAGTCCTGCGGGATGGACTTCATCGAATATGCCCTTGGTAAAGAGCTGTTTCAGGGAAAGCAGGGAGCTGATAGGCAGAAAGCCTTCAACTGCTCCGGGCTTGGTCACGGCAACATCTGAATTGCCGATCATCCATTGGTAGAAAAGATAAAAGCGGTATCCCACCCAGATGCAGAACAGAGTCATGGCACACTGAATGGAATCCCGCAGCAGTTCAGGGGATATTTTTTTCATTTTTCCTTTGCCGGGAAGATTAATCTTCCTGATGGTCTTTCAGGTCGTTGTATACATAGTCCCTGAGAGCCTGCACCCACGGGCGCGGTGTTTTCCCGGTTACCTCTGTAAATTTGGAGGTGTCGAGAACTGAGTAGGGCGGTCGGGTGGCCTTGGTGGGGTAGGCGGAAGTGGGGACCGGGTCGACCCGGCAATTAATGGCACAGCTGTCGATGGCCTCGGTGGCCAGCTCACACCAGCTTGCCTTGCCGGAGTTGACTACATTGAAAATTCCTTTGGCTTCATGTTTGAGCAATTCAATGGAGTAGTCAGCTAGATCCGGAGTGTAGGTCGGAGATCCGGACTGATCATGCACAACTGTCAGACTCTCACGTTCCTTGGCGAAGCCTAGAATCTTGTGCACAAAGTTGGTTTTGTGCGGGCCGAACAGCCAAGCAGTTCGGATAATCAGGATCTCATCATAATTAAGTTCGTTTAGTCTTTCTTCCCCGGCAAGTTTGGTTTCACCATAAACAGATTGAGGGTTTGTTTTGTCCTCTTCGGAGTAGGGTGAATCCTTTTTACCGTCAAAAACGAAATCCGTGCTGTAGTGGATCAGTTTAATCTTGAATTGCTTGCAGAGCCTGCCCAGAGTGGCTGGCAGAGTGGTGTTCAGCAGGTGGGCTTTGTTCTCCTCGTCTTCAGCAAGGTCGACCATAGTGTAGGCAACGGTATTGAAGATAAAGTCCGGTTCTTCCCTTTCCAGCATTGCGGTCAGGGATTCCTCATTCAGGGGATCAAAATCGGAGCGGGACAGGGGGATGGTAATGATATCCTGCGCCTGTAACTTTTCAGTAAGGCTCTGTCCTAGAAGTCCGGTTTTTCCGCCGAGGATTACGGCCTTTTTGCCTGCTAAATCAATCATTTTCGTTCTCCGTACCATTGGTCCATGAATTCGCGGTAAGCTCCGCTACGCACGTCTTCAAGCCATTGACCGTTGCTCTGGTACCATTCGATGGTTTTGCGTATTCCTTCATCAAAGGTAACTGCCGGAGCGAAACCAAGCTCTTTTTCTGCCAGTGAATAGTCCATGGCATACCGCATGTCGTGTCCGGGTCTGTCTTTGACGTAGGTTATGAGTGACTCATCTTTTCCGAGAATTGCCAAAAGCTCCTTGACCAGTTCAAGGTTGGTTTTCTCGGCAGCACCGCCGAAGTTGTAGGCTTTACCGGGCTGTCCTTTAAGCAGGGTCAGTTCCACCCCGGTGCAGTGGTCATCAACATAGATCCAGTCCCTTATATTAGATCCGTCCCCATAGATGGGCAGGCTTTCACCCGTAGTTGCTTTGATAAACATAAGCGGGATAAGTTTTTCCGGGAACTGGTATGGACCGTAGTTATTGGAGCAGCGGGTAATGGAAACAGGAAATTTGTATGTTTCGAAGTATGCCCGGGCCATGAGATCTGCCCCCGCTTTGGAAGCGGAATAGGGGCTGTTAGGCTCAAGTGGGTTTTCTTCGCTGAAGGCCGGATCATTGGGACCGAGGGTTCCGTAAACTTCGTCAGTGGAAACATGGACGAACTTTTCAATGCCTGCACTGCGGGCGCATTCCATCATGTTCTGCGCGCCAAGGGTGTTTGTGGTCAAAAATGGTGCGGGATCGTTGATGGACCTGTCGACGTGAGATTCTGCAGCAAAGTTGACCACTGCATCGATTTTATAATCGTGCAGTACGGAAGTAACGAACTCTTTATCGCAGATGTCACCATGAATGAATGTGTAGCCGGAGTTCTCATCCTGTTCCAGCTCAAGCAGGTTCTTGCGGTTCCCGGCGTAGGTCAGCTTATCAAGGTTGAACAGTTTCCAGTCAGGATGTCTTTCTTTCATCAGGTAAATGAAGTTGGTTCCGATAAAACCGCATCCGCCGGTAATAAGAAGTCGCATAGAGTCTCCGCTTATGGTTAAAATTCAAGGGCGAACATACCTGTTGCCGCAGTGTTATGCAAGAAAGTGCAGTGTGCAAATTGATGTGCAGTGACGGTATTTATTTAAAGGAAACTTCTGTCTCCAGACATGACAATGCCTGGTAAAGAATGATTCCCGCAGAGGTGGAAAGATTCAGGCTGCGTACATTGTCAGTGGTGGGAATGTTTACCGCGTGTTTGAATTCATCAAACATCCATTCGGGTAATCCCCGTGTTTCCGGGCCGAGCACGAGGTGGTCTCCGGGCAGAAATTTAAACTCGAAAAGATGGGTTCCCCTTTTGGCACTGGTTGTTACTAGTCTCTGGGGTTTTGCATTCTCTTTGTACTCCTGCCAGTTTTTCCAGACCGAAAGTTTTACCTTGGGCCAGTAGTCCAGCCCGGCTCGCTTGAGGTGTTTGTCGGAAATGGAAAATCCCAGCGGTTCGATGAGGTGAAGCTGGGTGTCTGTTCCGGCACAGAGTCTTGCAATGTTACCGGTATTGGGCGGAATTTCAGGTTCAAAGAGAACTATGCTGAAAGGATTTGTAAATTTTTCCTGTGTCATGGCTGGAATCGATAGCAGGAGAAGGGGCTTAGGGCAATCCCTGAAATAGGATTAAAAATCGGGCATAAAAAAATGTCCGGATCAATCGCGGGAGGGAGGCAGAATCGCTTTTGTGTATATTTCTTTTCTAAGCTGTTCGTTTCTACCGTTTCCTGCACTCGCCTATCAGTCCAGAACATTTTTCTAAAGATGGGGTGAAGAACGACTCTTATTTTTAATGGCTGTTGCCTGAAATTTTATTTTGTTTAGTCTGTTCTTTTTAGTCCGTCTTGATAATCTATCAGCAGTTTACGTGCCAGTTTTGATGAAAAGTGAGTAAATGCTTTGAATGGTGTGCCTTTTCAAAACAGGGTAGGAAAAGATTGCTTTTGATGTTGGCCTGTGTCGGAAAATAGACGGCTTTTTGGCTGTTCTGTTGGCGAAATTGTCAAACCTGAAATACAAAATTGTAGTCGAAAAAAAGGGACCGCGAGGGACTTTTTGCAAAATTTTCAAAATGTGATTTAGCGTCTCTAAGCGCTTTGAATTCAAAGGAATCATTGGGTATTACTATGTTCCAACGTCTATTAAAGTCCATCAATGTAACTGAGAAAAGTGGGACAGGAGTGGAACAAATATGGCCGCCAATAGATTTGAGGCAACAAAGTATACCGGTGTCCGATGCAGGAGTCATAAGACTCGCAAGCATGGAGTTCAATTCGATAAATATTATGTGATCCGTTACAAGGTCAATGGAAAGCTCAAGGAGGAAGGGCTTGGCTGGGCTTCGCAAGGATGGTCCCCGGCCAAAGCATACAAAATTCGCTCTGAGATCGTCACAAATATCAAGCTTGGAGTCGGGGCACAGTCTCTTAAAGATTTCAGAGAGGCAAAAACAGAGAAAGAGCGCGTAAAACGGGTTGAAATGCAGGCCCGGAAGACCTTTTCTGAAGCCGGTGGAGTTTTTATTGAAGAGTACTCCAAAAACAATAAGAAAAGTTGGAGGCACGACTGCACTCGCTTCAGGCTTCATCTTCAGCCGGTTATCGGACAGATTTATCTCGATGACCTGCGTCTTAAGCACATTGAAGAGCTTAAGAGTGTCGTTACGAAGAAGGGGCTTTCTAAGGGAACAATCAAGCATTGTCTCACGCTTGCCCGGCAAATTTGCTATTACGCTATCAAACGGGGCTGGCTTACCGGTGATAATCCCGTCAAGGGAATTAAGTTTCCTAAGCCCAACAACCGCAGGCTCCGTTACTGTTCTGTCGAAGAGGAATACGATTTCTTTGAGATGGCTGTGAACATGGGCTACAGCGAGTGCCATGATATTTGCCTGCTTAGTCTCTACACAGGCATGAGAATGGGGGAAATTTTTGCGCTTACCAGACAGGATATTGATCTGGTTGAGAACAGGATCATTATTAAAGGTCGATCCGGGGCGGACGACGGACCCAAGGCAGGCGGCAGCAGGGTTGCATATATCATCGAGAAGATTAGGCCGATGCTGGAGAACAGGCTTGCTCTGTTTCAGGGTCGAGAGGCTTTGATCTTTCCGAAACCTAACGGTGGAATACGCAAATGCATTGGGCCGGATTTTGCGACCCTGATGAAGCATCTTGGGTGGAATGATGGCGTCACTGATCGCCGTTTGCGTTTTTGTGCTCATTGCTTCCGTCATACCTTTGCTTCCCGTCTTATTGCTAAGGGTGCTCCGCTTACTGTTGTTAAAAAGATGCTGGGCCATTCCAATATTCAGACCACTATGCGCTACACCCACACTCAAGATGAGCAATGTCGTGATGCTGCGCAGTTGCTGCTCTAGACCAACGGGTTAGATTCTTCGATAAACCAGTCCACAAAATGTTCACGGGAGTAGAAGACCTTGCGCCCGCGCTTGAACCTTCCTTCCATCGGTCCTGCTCCCTGACAGTCCAGCATGCGCATGGTCTTTGCCTTGATGAGTCCGCCGGTATGCTTTTCAACTCCCTGCCTGCTGAGGATGGGAGGGAGTGTTTTGATCAGGTGATTTTTAAGTTCTTCTTTGGTCATGTACTTACTCCATCAATTAAGCTTGGGGGTGGTGCTTTGCTGTATTGTCGAGTCCGCAGATCAGTTCTTGAATGGCCGTCATAGCCTCCTGTCCTTCCTTGCGAATTAGTACCTTGTCCTCGTCATTTAACTCACCATCTTCGATTGCTTCACCATATACTGATATGAGGTCACCGAATTCTTTCACTGCCTTGACCAGTGTGGCGTTGGGGCAGTTCTCATCAGGTATCATTATAAATAGACCGCCCATTTCAGCTGCCAGCAAATGCATGGGGTAGTCCGAACCGCAGGCTTTCATTAAAGGGACAAGGAGTTCCGCTCCAAGCTTGTGGCTTGTATTCTCATAGTTCAGCTCATTGAGGAGGACATGGTGTTTCTTGCCCACTTTAGCGGCTACTGCCCGTGTTCCAATATCTGAATTGATAACCATCTTGCGAACTGTTTCTGTCAGCTTCATGAAATTACTCCTGAAAATTACACTGCGCTTAACGTGACCATGAACGTGAATAGACGTAATTTTTGGTTGGCTGATTCTATACTAAGCAGTTTTGCGTTTAGGGCCGGGTTTCTCTGCGCTGCGTGCAGGGAGTATGTCTTCGGGCATATCGTATTCGTCCCGTAAGATGTCTATATACTTCTGCGGACATTCGCCGCTGCGGATAATGCAGGAAACTCTAGAAGGAGTGAGTTCAAATCTTTCCGCAAGCACAACATTGGTTATCCCGTTCTTCTCCATCCACGCACGGCGCAGAAAGTGATCTGGAATAGATTCAGTAGTAAAGGGTTGCGCTGAGTCTTTAGTTTGGTTAATCATTTACGGAACCTCAATAAGTTGATGGTTATTTTTATTGAATATGTGTTGTTGAGTTAATGTTTAGTATAAATTTTTCTGCACAGTCAAGAAAAATTTATAAAAAGGGCGAAATGTTTAGCGGAACAGACATCTATAAAAGAATTGAGCAAGTTAAAAGCGAGCTGAATCTGTCAAATAAAGCTCTTGCCGAACAAGGCAAGACAACAGATCGGACTATTATTAACATTAAGTCTGGTAGCTCAACACCTAATGCGAAAATTTTATACCATTGGCGCGAAAATTTGGGTTTGAATATTAACTGGCTTCTCACTGGGGTTGGTGAAATGTTCTCTACAAATATACGTTCAGCAGAAGAGATGCTGCCTCCGTTAACTAAAAAACTAATGTCTGTAGAACAATCTATGGATAAAGCCGCTCAGCTTGCCAAGCTGGAGGCTATGAAAGCCGTCATTGAAGGTGATATTGAGGATGAAAAAAGTGTTCAGTCTGGAGACAGCGAACAAATCGCCAGTGGATAGAGCGTAATTCTGATTGGCCCACATTTATTAAAGGGATGTGGGTCAATTTTTTTAGCTAAAAATGATGTGATTTTGATAATTGTTTTTCGGCTTTGAGTTTTTGAATATCTTAGGGGTGGAGTCTTGTCGGATTTTTCAATTCTATTGCTGCTAGTGGTTCTAGCTGTTGCTTACCGTTTTCTAAAGCTCAAGAAAAAAGATTCTCAGGCTACGAAGAAGGTTGCGGAGAAAGAAGAGGTTTTCAATGAGAACCCAAATTCTGCAACGTTGCTGCGTTCAGAAGAATATATAGAGCGGATGCGTCGGTTTAATAATCGTTGCTACAAGAATCTTACCGGGCAGGACCGAATCAATCATTATGGAGAAGAGGGTGAGCTGCTCGTTCTTGGGCATTGTGAGCTGGTGGGTAAGTCCGCTGTATATAGTAACGTAGGTTTAGCTCATGAAGGCGAAAAGTGTGAACTGGATATTCTTGCACTCTGCAAATACGGGCTTGTCCATGTAGAAGTTAAGAACTTTTCCGGAAGCTATTGTCCGGCGGATGATTGTACCTGTTATCGTCCTGAAAAATGGCAGAAGGAATGGAAGGGTCAAACTAACGTTCTTAGGTCACCTGTTGTTCAGGCCGAAAGGTCCCGAGAAATCCTCGCTGATGCTTTGCCCTCCATTATTAATGAATCTCTCCCAATATTCTCTGTAATTGTTTTCACCAACGGAACCTTCAAACTCTCCAGAGTTGCTGAGGATCGTATAGTCATGTGTTCAGCAGAAACTTTTCAGGAAGTCTTTGATGAGTTCGTGAATGGTAGGAATCCTGAGTTTTCAGAGAAGATTGATCCGGTTGGTGCTGCAAAGTTTATGGCTAAACTTAAGGGCAATGATTTGTACCCGGCTTTTTATGCTCCAGAAACATTTAGGTGTTACAGGTAGAATTATGATTGATATTTGGGGATGGCGTAAGGCTAAAGGACTTAGCGATAAGCATGAAGGCATGGAAAGTTATAAGCAGGGCTTTGAAAAGATTTTGGCTGAAGGGATGTTTCATGCTGAAGCCTCAAATTCAGGAAAGCTGACAGGAAGTCACTTTTGTCGGGCTGATGAGCTTTTGGAAAAGCCGGTTGTCGTTATTCATGATGCTGAATCTATTCATCTGATGTAAGGAGTTTTGTTGTGTTTATTAAGTCGTTTAAAGCTATTCAGGTTTATGGAACTTTGGATTTCGAAATTGATTTTAACCGGGATTTAACTTTTCTGATTGGGGCAAATGGGTGCGGGAAAACAACGGTTTTAAAACTTATCCACTCCTTTCTTGCTGTCGATATTGGTAAATTAATTACGACTCCCTTTCTTCGAATGGAGTTGAAAGTTCGAACAGATAAAGATTTGCATTTATATTGCTCTAAGTCTGATGATGAATTGGAGATAGGGGTTGTTGGTGCTTCTGAAAAAATTAAAATTCCATATTTAGTTAATGAAGATAAACGTTCTTTTGGGCGCGAGTATGACTTTGATGAGGCGGCAGCTCTTGGGGACAAAAGTGAATTATATAAGATGCTAAGAAATCTTCCAAGAATTACGTTTTTGAATCTTGAAAGAACATATGCCCGAAGTGGGGCAGATGATGATTTTGATGACTATGATTCTAGAAGATACCGTCCTAATTATCGACGTATGGTTTCGGCTGATAATGGTAGTTACGCCAATATACTAGATGCAAGTTTTCTTATTCAGGAAAATTATAGAATATTAAAAAAATATGAAGATAAAAAAAATATAAAACTTAAAGACAATATTTTAAAGTCAGCATTTCAGTATTCTGAAAATAGTCTTGCAGATTTTAATAATAAAAAAGTTAAGTCTGAGATTTCCGCAATTTTGAACAATAAAAAAGAAATTGATGATGCTGTATATTCTGTCGGAGTAAAAGATGCAGGTTTAAGAAATGAAGTAGATAAATTTTTCAATAAGCTTGAGTCACTATACGAGTCAATTGAAGATGCTGATGATGATCTAGTCAGTTTAGAGTTGGTTATGAATAAGGCTCAGATTGATCGGTTTATATCATTGATTGATATTGTTGATGACCATAAGTCTAACATTGATAAGTTGTTTGAACCAATCAATACGTTTGTTTCAACAATTAACGATTTTTTTAAGGATTCAAGAAAAAAAGTATCTATCAATACAATAGGGCGTTTGGTGATAGAAGATGTCAAAGGAAATGACGTACCAATTCATGGCTTGTCTTCTGGCGAGCGGCAACTTCTTGTTATATTTGCTCATGCAATCATTAAAATTGTTCGAAAGCCTAACTATAAAAAAGGTGTGTTTTTAATTGATGAGCCTGAACTGTCATTGCATATGAAGTGGCAAGAAAAGTTTTCGGAAAAAATATACGAATTAAATCAAGGTGCGCAGTTTATTATGGCGACTCATTCTCCTGAAATTGTAGGGGAAAATTTCGATAAGTATATTAATGTGGATGGTTAATAGATGAGCTTTGTTAGGAGTGATGTAGCGAGGGTGGCAAAGTCTATCTTTTTCTCAAAAGAAAATGGGATAGATATTTTTGTTGAGGATACTGCTGTTGGTTTTAAAAAATTGTATTTAATTTTATTTAAAAGAGTCTTTGAAGGTATATACAATATTGAGAATATTTATCCTCTTGGGTCAAGGTCTGCAGTTGTAAATAGGTGTCAAATTGATCAAAGGAGGGATAATCCACGTCCTAGACTCTATGTTGTAGATGGAGATTTAAATTTGTTGCATGGTAACTGGGATGTGCCGTGGGATGGTTTGTATCAGCTACCTCGTTACTGCATTGAGAATTTCTTGCTAGATGAACAGGCGATACTTGAAATTCTTGATGAGGAAGATCCTGAACAGACTTTAGAAGATCTACGGATTCAATTTGATTTTGTTAATTGGATTAGCGCGAATAAAGAACTTATGGTCAATTTGTTTATCGAATATGCAGTGTCCATAGTTTTAACTCCAGAAGAGAAGACAATTAGTCTTGGTGTTAACGAATTGAAATCAGATTCATCTGGTATTGTCGACCACGTTAAAACAATTGAAAGAATAAATTTTATAAAGCAAAGAACTATCGAAAAAGTTGGCGAAGATTCTTATAGTATCGTTAAAGAAGAGATAGCCTCTATTGTCGGTGATGAAAATATTATGCTTGTCAAATATGCTTCAGCTAAGGACTACCTCTTTCCTCTTTTGAAAATATATTTAAGAAACAAAAAGTGTGAGATCAAGCATACTCAATGTAGTTTACGATTACGAATTGCAAAGAAATGCAACTTGGATTGTTTGATGGACTGCATAGATTCTGTAAATGTAAACTAGTTACGGAGTTCATTTTAATATGAACGAATATAGTCGAAGATTGTTTTTGAAGAGTGGTATGTCATTGCTCTGTGGTGTCTCAGCTCTTCCTACAATTTCTTATGCAGAAGAAAGATTCATGTCCATTCCAAAAGCCCAATTCCAAAACGGCATAACAACAGCCGCTCACTACGCCAGTACTCTAAAAGAAGGCTCCTTCATAGAGTTCTCAGATACTGATGCCCAAAGCCGCATAATGCTGCGCGCTTATGGTTTCTACTTGGTGAATCAAACCGAGAATGGAGCAGTCTTCCATTTTTCCCCATCTAGAAATCAGGGAATTGAAACCATCGGCGGCATTCTTTACGATGATTCAAAGGTGGCTACCTATAAAATTGCCCTGCTGAAAGCTCTTGTAGACATCACTTCCGGGCTGGAGAACGAGCGAATCCATTATGATACTGAAAATGCTCAGGATTACGCTTACATCCCATATGGTCTGATAGCCTTCAAATGGGTGGTTTATTACTGGCCGCTGGTGGAGGCGTCCATCCGACAGATATCAAGCCCCAAGATGAGCTTTGAAGACGAGTTGCTTGAGCTGCAAGATATTTACACCAAGATTAATAAAGTAAATCCGCTGGCACAGTTTCAACAGGATTTTATTGCCGGTTACAAACCTGATAGCCCTATATATGATGTCGTGCGCCGACTTATGCGCAGCGTGGTCACGACCATCAAAGATGGTCCTGTTGAGCATTCTGGGGCTAAGAATACTTTTGAGACTTCAGATCGATTCAATTCAGGACGGCTTACGCAAACTAAGCGGTCACTGTCTGATTTTGCTGGTTGCATGAAATGCGTGCGCTTCAAGACAGGGTTACTGTTTGAAATGCAGATGTTTGGCAGCATGATGTCTGACGCGATAGCTGTTCAATGGGGTAATGAGTGCGTGCGTCTCCAGAAGAAGCAGAATAGAAACTTGGCGGAGATCCTGCCGTACTTGTTCGTGGATGCTTTTGAAGAGCGCAACCAGAATGAAGCACGAAATCTGATCAAAGAGATCCTACAGCATGGCGAGAAGGTGTTTTGCATCTATTCCGGCAAGCCGTTACCCAAGAAATACGATATGGATCACCTATTACCGTATGCAATTTTTTTCAATAACGACCTTTGGAATCTCGTTCCAAGCCTTCCCACGGTAAATAACAAGAAGTCAAATAAGATTATTACGTTGGATACCTTAGATGAGTCTAAATCAAGGCTGTTTGCTTTCTGGAACCAGACACGCAGCGTGGCCGAAGAGCAATTCTGCTCCGAGCTTGAAGCAACCTTGCAAATA
The DNA here is from genome assembly GCF_000023445.1 of Maridesulfovibrio salexigens DSM 2638. GTDB lineage: Bacteria > Desulfobacterota > Desulfovibrionia > Desulfovibrionales > Desulfovibrionaceae > Maridesulfovibrio > Maridesulfovibrio salexigens. Next base: position 1,809,500 of record NC_012881.1, read on the forward strand.
GATCCACTTAAGTCGAACTGGGAGCAAAAGACATTCTCAGTGGTCAGCAAGCAGGCCGAACTAACCGCACAATTCAGGGGATTACCAAGATGGACCTACACTCCCTAGAATTCTACAACGCCAACGCTAAACAATACGCCGAACAAACCATGGCGTTGGACGTTTCACACCTTTACGACAAATTTCTCCCGCATCTAGCTGTTGGATCGCATATCCTCGATGTTGGATGCGGCTCCGGTCGTGATTCTCTCCATTTCATCAATCAAGGCTACAAAGTAACCGCCTTCGACGGTTCTCCAGAAATAGTAGCTCAAGCAAACACGATTCTGCCAATCAAAGCAAAGGTCATGTTGTTTGACGAAATGGATTTCGAACCCAAGTCATTTGACGGCATATGGGCCTGCGCAAGCTTGTTGCATCTACTGTCGGACGAATTGCCGATAATTATCAGAAAGTTAAGGACGTTCCTCAAAGATGATGGAGTCTTTTTCTGCTCCTTCAAGCTGGGAGATGGCCTGCGCACAGACAGCCATGGTCGACGCTTCTTAGATATGACCAAGGAAGGGCTGCGTCGTGTGCTTGAGGAATGCGGGTACGGCGGGATCGATGTTTTCACTAATGACGGTGTTGGTGGTGAGATTTGGGTGAATGTTTTTTGGTCTTGTCGCTAGAAGACGCATTTAAAATTGAAAATGTTCATGAAGAGGGAGGGGGCGGATGTCATTCGAATATGAAGAAGTAGATGAGGCTAAGATTGAAAGCAATGGATGGAGTCATCAGAGGGCGTGGCAAATTCGTTCAGATTCAGAATCAAGTAAGATTCCTGTGATGGTCCATGAACTTTGCACGGATAATGTTGAACATGAGTTGCTGATTCGGCGTTATTTTGAGGAGGTTCAGCGTATACTTTTTAAAGCAAGCAACCTGCCGGAAGCTAAATATAGCACAATATGTCTGGAACGGCATTTTAGCGAATCTTCTTCTGATGATTTGAAAAAAGTATACAAAATAGTAACTAAAGGGTGGTATACTGCTAGTTTAGAAGATCTTTTCTCAAGCAATGGTAAATTGAAAGCAATGGGAGAAAAGCAGCGTAATAAGTTGCGTGCCCATTCAGAAAGAGCCAGATTTTGGAATTCTATTTCAAATATTGCCCAATTTATACGTCGTCTTCAGCAGAATAAATTGTTTTGCCCCAAATTTACATTGGAATCATTTTATTTTGTAGCTGAGACAAGTGAAGAATTTGCCCTGTTGGAGTCCGGGCAGGATTACCCTTTTGAATTATTGCGGTTAACTGGGCTTGAAAATATTGTTCCTTTTGGTGGGCTTGTTAGAGAAAATTCTGGATCGAGAATCGACCCTTCACACCAAATTTTTTCTTGGCATGCGTTGGCCGGTATTATTGTGGATATCTTACTTGGTCCTCCCTCCAGTTCCATTAAGTGTGCGGATAAAATCCACGCGATAAGGGAAGATAAATTAAAACATGGGTTGGTGAATAATAAAATATCAGATAAAGAGTATTCTCTCCTGCAACATATGTTTCATGCTCAGGATAGCTTTTCGCTGGGAGATGTCTGCCGGCAGATAGAAGTTCTTAGCCATGCCTTACCAATAAGAAGAACTGCAAGCGGCAGACAGTCTACAAAATTAAGTGTTGTTTACTCTGAGCATGCCAGAGAAAATTTTGTTCATCTCGTTAACAATGAGAAATGTGAGTATGGGGAGGAACCAAGTGCCTTTCAGGTTAGCGAGTATCTCAGAAAGAGATTAAGTCGAGCTGAGGTTTGGTTTGATTCAAGTCAGTTGGATGGAAGTTATAGTGAGATATGTTTTGATTGTGGAGGTGGATTGAGATTAAGCGGAATGCTTTTTAAAGATCTTCGGACTGATGAAGTCAACAAAAAATTGCTTTTTTTAAATGGTCATTATTGTAGGGGAGGCTTGAAGGAGAATTGCGTACGCTTTTATGATGTTGAAATAGATTGTTTTTATATTAAAGAATTAAGAAAGAGAACTACAAGTAGCAGTGGAGAGTGGGGAGCAACCTTGGCTCGTTGTATGGGGTTTGAGCATAGGAAGCACGTTAAAGATCAGCAGTTAAGCATATTATCTACTCTTGAATTGGCAAATCAACTGGAATCTTTAATGGCTTTTCTGACACTGTTTGTCTGTGAAGTTAAGAAAATATCTAATTTGAATGATGGGGTAGAGATTCTTCTCTCTCCTTTAAGCGAAGAGGCATTATATGGTTCTGATTCTGAATGTCGTGAACATTTGAATAAAATAAGGGATATACAGACGAAAGTGCGTTCTGCAATATCACAAAACGATAATTATGCAGATGTGCTGTTTCGTAATCTCCAAGATCAGTTTCAGCAGTATGCTCATTTGCCGGAAGCTAAAAGAAAACATGCTGATATACTAATCACAACATGGAAGGATGCCGGGTCATTGTCAATTAATATTGGTGCGGGTAGCGCAAATCTTGACCAAAGAAGTTGGCGAATAGATTGGGAGCATTTTTTCACCAACAAGGACTCATCTAATTTTTCAATTAAGGCTTCGAGGAAAGCAGATTTTGATCTTTATGAGAAGAGTAGTCTCGTAGTCGGTAAACTCGTGTCATTGCGTACAAGAGGGCACTATGGGCAAATGGAGGTAGTCAAGAGGCGTACCGATGCTTTTGAGCATTTGAGGAAGTACGACATGTTGATGCAGCAGCTTGTTGAGCCAGGAAGGAAAACAGGACAGCTCCCTCGTCCGTCAAATAATTTTCGGCAATGGGCTGAAGAGGTGCTTTATGATGGAAAGGTAGATCCTTCTAAAAGGCTTGATGATAATAAGATGGCCATTATTGAGGATATTTATCGCACAATGCCTATGTTTGTTCTTCAAGGTCCTCCTGGCACGGGTAAAAGTGAAACTGTGTGCACCGTTGTTAAGCTTATTTTTAGTGAAGATCCCATGGCTCAGGTGTTGCTGACTTCTAGAGAGAACGCGACAGTTAAAGAGCTGTTGCGTAAGTTGTATAAGGAATCCCAGAGTTGGGAAGATAAGCCAATCTTTAAGTTGTCACCAAACATTCAGAACAGCTTACGTGGGGAACACAAAGATACAGGTGATTCCGAATCTTTTTCTATCAAGGCAACTATTTCGGAGCAAACCTTGGCTCTTTTGGACGATGCTTACCTTAAAATGAAAGGGACAATTATTCCAAATGATGTTGTTAGCAGTGTTTGTAATGATTGGAGGCTTTTTTTAACTGGTATTAAAGATGGTGAGGATGGCTCTGTAAAATCTTCAGATATTGAAAATATTAACTATCTCCTTGAACAAAGTGCAAGCCTCATTTTCACTACTGCCAGTGATAAAGGGCTAGCTGATATGGTTGCCAGTGGAGATATGTATGATTGGGTTTTTGTTGAAGAAGCAGCTAAAACTCCTTTTTATGATCTCCTGTTGCCAATGCTTGTTTCTCAGCGGTGGGTCCTGCTTGGAGACTCTCAACAACTGAATCCGTTTTGGGCTAATGAATTTATGGCATTAATGAATAATTATACAAGTTCAATCAAAATGTTGAAAGAAGTTAAGTTGTTAGGGCAAACAGGGCGCAAGGATTATATCTCAATAGAAAATATTGAAAAAGTTTTAGCTCGAAAAGAAGACTCCCGTTTTTTTGAAAGCGAGTGGATTTGGGCTTTCAGAAAGTTGTTCGCTGAAATTAATCCGAAATTTCCAGATAGAGAAGAAGCTAATGGTGAAACTGCTGCAGTACTGAATACCGTATACAGGATGCCTCCTGCGTTAACCGGCTTGGTCAATGTTTTTTATGACACGGAACTGGTTCCTGCTCCCATGACTCAGGATATGACTCATGGTGAACTTGCGCCTTCGGGAATAAAAAGTAACCCGCTTTCTGCGCCAAATTTTTTGACGGGAGTGAACGGGATTTGGGTGGATACAGGGCGCGGTGAAGTTCGTTTGCGGCAACAAGAAGAGAAGAATCAGGTTTGTAATCCTGGAGAGGCTAAGCTTATACGTAATATTGTGGAAAAAATGGAAATTAATGGAAGAATTTGTAAAAAGCCGAGTTTGGCTATTTTGACTCCATATCGAAAGCAGGTAAGTGCGCTTAAGGCCGAATTTAGAAAGATAAACGACTTGTTGTTGGAAAAATTTACTCCAGTAATCATGAGACGCAATGGCGGAGTTGGATGGGTGAGTACTATTGATTCATTCCAAGGGTGTCAGGCGGATGTTGTGATTCTAAGTCTTGTTCGTAATTCTACGTCAAGTCAATACGAAAATAAACAGACAATACAGTTTGTTACCGACGAAAATAGAGTGAATGTGATGATCTCACGCGCCCAACGATTCTTGGTTGTTGTAGGTAGTTTTGAGTATTTTATGACCTGTTATAATTCTTCGGCGGATCACGATTTATTTTACAAGTTTTTACAAAACTTTAGAAGTATGGCTGAGGATTTCGAAAATAGATATTTGGCAAAGATCTTTTATTCTCAAATTCCTGCTGAATTTAAAATTTAAGGAAGACTGTATGAGTCATTTTGTATATTTCCCGCGAGCAAAGTTTTCGGTTTCCTTTCAGTATACCAGCAGGCGTTCATTTAGCAAAATAGACCAAATCGTTTTGCAGCTATTAAACCAAGGACAGGCTCTGTCGATCATCCCTGAATTAATCGGATTACCTCGCCGTATTGTGGTTGAGTCTGCTTTTGATTTATTAAAAGAACGGATGCTACTCATGAATGCAAGTTCTTTGGAAATTACCCCAAAAGGTAGTTCGTGGATGGATAAGCTAGCTCAGTATAATAAAGAACCTATTCAGCAAGGTTGTGCTGAGATTTTTTATGACTGGAATAATGGTTCCGCTGATGTTTATCTCCGTCTTGAGAAGGGCAAGCAGGAAGAAATTAAAAATGATGATTTTTATGATCTTTTTAAGCCGCTTATGGACAAGGACGAAAAGAAGCAGGGGAAAGTCCTGTACCAAAATAAATTTTATGACATGGACAAGTGGAAAGATAAGGCTTTGGTATTGCAGTATAATTTTGATGAAGTAAAAGGACAGGTAGAAGTTGTTTTACGTGCTGCTTTAAAAGCAAGGCTACATCGTGAAGAATTGAAGCTGTTTGATATGGAGCCATTAGGAAGTGGATACAATGGTTACTATAGGTATGCCTATCGATTAGCAAAAGATGTGTCACAGGCTTTTAAGGTAAGTAATAGAAATATACCAGACGTGAGCTTTAGTAAGAATGATTGGTTGATGTCAGCTGGTGATCATTGCAGATGGCTAAAACATGCGTTGCGTAAAGCTGAAACCAGTTTGCTTATTTTTAGTGCGCATTGTAGCAAAAAGGCTTTAGATCTTATTTGTAATGATTGCTCTGGTGATTTGAAATATGCTTATATGGTTTTAGGGTTTAATAAAAACTTTATACGCTTTGATTATGCTAATGGTCCACGCTTTATTGCTGATGATGGCAGTAATTCAGATATGAAAGTGGTTATATACGATGATGCTGATGGATGTGTGCATGTCGCTTTGGGAAGTTTTAACTGGTTACGGGAGTATCGTTCTTCAAATGAACTTGATGATGGGGTAGATATTTCTGTTCTGTTAAATTCACGCCAACATAGTGCTACTATAGTTAGTATTATAGAAGCGGTGTGTTCCCAGGTGGACGGTTATTCAGATAACGTTAAGAAAAGTGAATTGTTGTCAGTTCTTAATCGTTTGAGAAAGGAAATAAGCAATAAGGAAGAAATTTTTGATTCTACTGATAATATGTTTGTTTTTGGTAGTACAATTACAAATGAGTGTGGCCATGCTTTACGTAATGCGAAAGACAGGTGTCTTGTTTTCTCACATACATTGCATGAGAAGTTGAAGCCTTTTAATGTCCTAGGATATCGAGAATATCCGCTAAGTTCTTTTGGACTTGTTTCCTTTGCCTCAATGTATTCAAAAGATTGTTCTTTTGACGATATTCAGAAGGCTTCTGGTGAATATGCAGATGAATACATTGCGTCCCAGAAAAAGAAGTTGAGTAAGTGTGGACCGCATGATGTCGCATCTATAGAACGTATTGATAATATGCATGCAAGGCTTATCGTCGCGGATGACGTTGTTACGATTACCTTTTTAAATTGTTTGTCGAGCTTTGATGTTAAAAATGCATTTGGACTTAGGTTTAAAGATCCTGAGTCTGCCAAAATGTTTGAAGCTCTGGGCCGAGAGCTTAAAAGAGATGTTCCGGCTGATGATGCTAATGACAGCCGTAATGTAGAAAGAGGTGAAAATAATATTTTAGACACCCTTACTCCAGAACAGAAAGAAATATTCATGAATATGGATCATGAACAACTTGAGATAATGTTAAGCAAGTTAAGGTGATCTGGTACAGGGGGGGGAAATTAAGTTTAGTACAAAAGTTACGAGGGGGACGATGTGTCTGATACAAATTCTCAATTGCCTAAAAGTAGTCTTGAGGAGTTAATGATTTCTCTAATTAAGATCATGGCTAGAACAAAGAGGAATAGATTTAGGGCTGCTGTAAGACTTGAACGTGAGCATGGTGACATAACTTTTGTTATTACTGTGTGTTCAATTGGGGTTATTGCTTTTTCATTAGTTCCGTTATTCTTCGCGGAGAACATGACGGCTACCATGAAGTCGTTGCTTGGCTTTTTTAACGTTGTTTTATCCATATGTATTATTTGTTTAACTCTATTGCAGGATTCAAAAAAGAGAGAGAAGAAAAGTGAATTGTTTCGTCGGTCAGGCTTGGAGCTTATTGGAGTGATCCATAACGCGAAGGCTGTTCTCGAATCAAAAGGAGTTACTGAGGAAAAATATAATATTATTGTTGAACGTTATATAAGGGTTTTGACTAACTATCGAGTGGCTCATGAAGATGTTGATGATATGATTAATGGAGCAAGGTTTAATCGTAATTTTTTTAAAAAAATACTACATCTGGCTTGGGGATGGACATATGTTAGTAGATATAGAATATTTTTTTTGTTTTTTTGTTTATTGTTGCTAGGGCTGATTTGTTACGTGTATAATATTTCTATTGTATAACTTAAGATGTAGGGTTGAAAGTTAATTGTTTAAGTCTGCCTCAGACATTACAAATCCATCTCAGCTCCACGTTTCTTCAGCCATTCTTTGCGTTCCAGATAGTCTGGCAATACTTTATCTACCTCGTTCCAGAAGGCCGTTGTGTGGCGAGGGTGGATGAGGTGGGCTAGTTCGTGGACTACTATATAGTCCAAGATCAGAAGCGGGGCCATCATGCATTTCCAGTGGAAGTTTAGGGCACCATTATCTGAACAGGATGCCCAGCGGTGCTTTAGCTCCATGACCCGGACTGTGGATGGCTTTACGCCTAGCTTTTTGCGGTAGAGTTCTACCCGCTCCGGGATGCGGTCTTTTCCTTTTGTGCGGTAGAATTCCTTGAAGGCTTCGTGAGGTTCGACTTGTCTGGCTGCTTTGCTGGTTCGCAAGCAGAAGTAACCGTTTTTTAGCATCAGCGGTGCGCGCTGCTCTTCAACAAATTTTAGCCGATATGAGCGGCCCAGATACAGAAATCCTTCGCCGCTTACGAATTCCCTTTTTACTTTCGCGGCGTTCAGATCTTCCCATTCTGCAAGGCTTTTGTATATCCAATACAGTTTGCTCTCGATGATTCCGTCAGCTTCGGTGTCGGACAATCCTTCTGGAATCATCAGGGATACAGATCCGTTCCTTTCTATATGCAGGCTTGCTGTCTTTCTTTTGCTGCGCGTAAGGCTGTATTCGATGTCTTTGTATGTAGGCACGTTCTATTTTTTTCGGTCATCAACCAGTGCAAGAAGCTCTTTGTGGCGGTGTTTCGCCAGAGCAACTATCTCGGTTTCGACCTGATCCATTTTTTCAATTACTTCCGGGATGCCACTGGAGGCCAGCGCAATGCTAATTTCCCCTTTGAGTTCACGAACTCGCACAGGGGTGTCCCAGAAGTCAATAATGCCAATTGTTTTTTGGAGATGTTTGAGTACCTCATCAATCAGCACTTCTGTTTTGCCTTTTGTCTCGTCATCCACTTCGGTGGTTCCGAATGTGGTCATGAGTGTTAACCTGAGAAATGGATCATCAACAGGCTTATCCTCAATCTTGCGTACTTCATCACACAGGGCCAGCAGGCTTTTGTAGAGTTTATCCCAGTCTTCCTTGTGCTTGCGGATCAGGGCCTCAAGCTTCTCACTCATACGAGCGTAGCCTTCAGGGTCTTTGCCGAATTGGATTTTGCAATGCTTCCTGATTGCATGCTCCATTTCGCTGGCTTTGGCCTTGGTGCTTTTGTTTTCTTCGATAGATTCGTCGAAATTAGCGGAAAAGAGTTCTACCGCAGGTATTTTCGGATCGATTCCAAGGCTGATCAGGTGCTCGTTTACTAGTTGCTTTACCTTCTCGCCAGCACCGGAAATATTCAGTGAATTGTCTTTGTAACGCTGCTTGGTTCGAGCAAGGATGTACCCAAATCGTTTTACTGGAATTTTATATGGGGTGGCAGCTGCATTAGGCAGGATGATATCCATACTTTGGAGAAATTTCTTGAAGTAAACTTCAAAGTCCGCGCGCCGTTTGATATTTTCCAAAATACCAATGGCTTCCTCTACTATGTTGTATTCCAACTCAGGATTATCAATTTTTTGCTGAACAAAGTCTTCAATGTCATCAAGTCCATTCGAGCTGAACAAGTAGAGTAGCCTGCGGTAGCGGCTTTCTAGCGTCGGAATTTCAGAGTCAATGTCCAGCATGGACATTTGGATGTCGGCATAATCTTCATCTTTGCCATAAATAGAAAGGGCATGATGCAAATGATTGGCGAGTCCGATGTAGTCGACGATGTAACCACGAGTTTTACCATCTGCGATTCTGTTAACTCTGGCGATGGTCTGGAGCAGGTTGTGTTCTTTGATTTTCTTATCAATATACATAACCTGTTCGATGGGCGCATCAAAGCCGGTCAGCAGTCGGTCACAGACCACCAGTATGGCCATACCTGTTTCAGGTCTTTCAGGATCAAAGGCTTTCTTAAAATTAGCAATGGCGTTGAATTTTTTGGCTTCTTTAATGGCCTTGGTGATGACGGCAGGATCATTGGTTCCGTCTGCGGAAAGAACTGCGGCTGTCTGGAGAAATGCCAGTTTCGTAATGAGAGATTCGTCTGAAGTCGGTTTCTCTTTTTCCAGCTCAATACGGCTTTCAATTGCTTTACGGATATATTTTACATAGCGGGCTGCTGCCATTTTCGAGCTGGCGACAACCTGAGCCTTAAATCCATTGCACAGGATGTTTTCTATGTAATGATCCACTAAATCAGTGGCTATTTCCTCAATGCGGCCTTCAGCTTCCAGAATATCACCAGTTGCGCCATACCGTTTTTTGATTTCAAGGATTTCTTCATCAGTGCGTTTCTTGAAAAGATCCTCAAATTTACGGTCAAATTCGTGTTTGTCGTAAATGGCCGTGTCTGCGGTTTTTCCTTCATAGAGGATCTGTACAGTTGCTCCGTCCTCTACTGCGTCTTGTAAGCGGTATTTGTCGATATAACCGCCGAATTTATCAATAGTCGGGGCCTTGCTGATGCCGCTTAAAAGGGGAGTCCCGGTGAAAGCGATACGAGCTGCTGCCGGGAATGCTTCGAAGACGTTGTTTCCCAGGTCTTCGTTGTGGCTTCTATGCGCTTCGTCAATCATAATGACAATGCGCTCAGACGGGTTAACTACGCCGAAATTATCATATCTGCGCGGAGCATCAATTGCCTTCGCCAGATATTCAGGAGCCATGTTGTGCTGGTGCTCACCGAATTTATGGACCATGACCATATTCAGGTTGGAAGCGTCCGTGTGCAGGTTCTTGCGCAGAGCTTGAGTGCTTTGAATATAAGTGACGTTTTCGCCGGTCAGTTCTGCTGTTTGCCCCAACTGCTTTTCAAGATCCTTACGGTCAGTCATGAACAGGATCTTTAAGTCTTTGAGGTCGTCACACATCCGTATTTTTCGGACAGTGAAGACCATGGTCAGGGATTTGCCGGAACCTTGCGTATGCCAGACAACACCTGAACGGTCTCTAAAGCTTCCGCCATTGCGTAATTTTTCGACTATCTTGTCTGCGGCCCGGTACTGCTGGTAGCGGCAGACTGCCTTTACCCGATTATCTCCGACATCCATAAAAACTGTACAGGTACGGATGATGTCCAGAAGTGTTTCCGGTGGCAGCATGCCTTGGATCAGAATCTCCTGCGCACGTTCGCGCCCCAGCGGCGGTTCGTATTCTTTGTGTTTTACAGGGTAGATGTCTTTCCATGCAAAGAAATAGTCTTCAGTGGCCGTTATGGAACCGAATTCGGCCTCGTCCCCGCAGGTGGCGATTAAAAGTTGGTTGGCAAAAAACAGAGCCGGTTCACCTTCACGGAGTCCTTCAGCTATGGTTTGTTCGCGCTGGTCGCTGTAGCGTCTTAACTGCTCGACAGCTTCATGGATGGGGTTGGAGGTGTATTCGTTAGCGTCTTTGCATTCGATAACCACAAGCGGCAGACCGTTAACAAAGAGCACAATGTCCGGGATGATGTAATCTTTCACGCCTCCGGGGGTATCGATACGGAATTGGTTGATAGCCCTGAAGGTGTTGCGTTCGGGATTGTCAAAGTCGATGAGCTTAACGACCGGATCGGATTCTCCGGTGATTTCGTTGACATCGACTTGAGCCTTGAAGAGCAGCTTGAGTACTTTCTCGTTGGCCTCAATCAGCCCAGCCGTAGGTTGATGAAATATCTCGTTGTAAAGGTCGCCTAGCTGTTTGTCGGTGAGCCATTGCTGTCCGTCTTCGGTCCGGTTAATGGAGCTGACGCTTTGCTTGAATTCTTCAAACAGGGCCACTTCGCGGAAGTTGCTGCGGTAGCTCATAGCCGGGTCATGGGGGATTCCCTGCCCTTGGTCAGTAATTTCCCATCCAAGATTTTCCAGCTGGTCCAGAAACGGTTTTTCAACAACGAGATATTCAGCCATAACTATTTCACGTATTCTTCCCAGACGTTCTCAAAATCTTCGGCGGAAGGGGGAATAATGCCGTACCAGTCTTCATCGAAAACTTTCATTCTCGCTGCATCTACTGATTTGTATTTCTTTTCCACTTCCATTCCGTCGCCGGGTTCCCCCGCGTCATGTTTTACAACAAGAGAAGTCAATGGAGGCAGATCATTGTCTTCGCAGTAGTACATGATGCGGCCTAAAAGCTGTGCAAATACTCCTGCTCCTTTATAGCCCAAAATATCAGCAAGCTGACCGTAAGTGATGATTTGCTGGTTGTAAGCGCAGCCGATGAGAATCTGCCACAACTGTACTGCTCGCCATGAAGCTTTGAGTTCTTTCTGATCGTCAAAATATTCAGGCATCGGTCTACTCCTGTGAAAGGTCAATTCCTTCGGTTTGAATGTCTCTAAGTGTCACACCTTGTTCATTTTTCCATTCGATCCTGCCATTGGCATTGCGGGCCAGAACTATACTTGCAGCTGTGCTGGGAGATTTAAAAGTGTAGTCCTGTGAAAATATGAAGTTTTCACCATCAGGCAGTAATACTCCTGAATTTATAAGGTCATCTCTTGTGGTGATGAGATAGTTATGGATGGATTTTGCTGTAAATTTTTTGGACTGAGATCCTTTGAATACAACAAAGCCTTCACCTGTATCTTGTCCTTTGGCGGAGACTCCACTGCCGTTAATTTTTAGAGTCGGAAATTTTTTGTGTGATTTCTTTTTTGTTTTTTTAAATGCATGAAGCCCCAGCAAAGGGAAAACACTAAGCATATCATCCAGAAAGCTATCCACGTCGGCCTGTTCCCATTCGGAGAGGGTAGGAGCATGCGAATCAACATTATTATCAAGCTTGGCCCGTTTGGCTTTTTTAGCCAGTTCAATGAGCTGGCTTTCAATATTCTTTACGTGGGCTTTATTCAGGCTGTTGTCAGTGGAAACAAAGAACACTCCCCAGTTCCAGAAATCCTTATTGGCATAATGGCGGTTCAGCCTGCGGAGCACCGGTTCCCCTTCGCCGATGTAAATGGTCGGCAAAGTTCCGTCCTCGGCATCGCCCACTAGAATATATACACCTGTTTTCTGGAATTCTTCCCGCTTGGAAGATTCCTTGTAATTGGAGCGGTTAAAGACCAGTCCTTTCCCTGTCCAGTGCGATTTACCAATGATACGCAGACCGTCCGGGTCGCCTTCCGGCAGGAAGATTTTAAAGGAAAAAGGGGAGTTGTTTTTGCTCATTTAATTATCCCTTGTAGGCAATGGGGCAGTCCAGCCTTTGGCTACACATTCTTCCGGTGAATACATCTGAATGGCGACATTCTTATGCATCCCGTTTACCCACCATATTTGGCGGGTTCTTTGGTGTTTGTCTGCAACTTCGCCAAGATCTACTGTTTTGATATTGTGGTTAAGTTTGTCGTTGAGATAATTTATTGTTGGTTCTGCTAATTTTTTTACTTCATCGGAAATAAAAACAGTCCCAAGCGTATTGGCTCTATGTTGTTTTTCGGCTGTTTTTTGTCCTTCGCTTAAAATACGAGCAGCTTCATTAAGGCCGTCACCATAACAATTCTTGTTGCCAGCTATATCTGTGAAGAAATCGCACTCTCCAATGTGGCAGGCGACACGAATCTCTATTTTTTCTTCAAAATCATCTTCTTGCTTGAATTCATGTTCAATGATTTGAGTTTGGGTGACTCGCAGCATTTGGGGAAGTGATAGCCCTATGTTGCAAAATTTATCAATGACCCTTTCGTCAGTAATTATGTAGCAACCATCTCCAGTTGGAATGATAAGCTCAACTGGATCGAAGGGAAGTAAAAGGTGTAATGGTTTTATATCAGCTTTTAGGCAGCGGCTAAGCAAAGTCAGCACTGCACTTTGATGCAAGGTTTCAAGTTTAGAATAGCCGGCAATGTCGATGAGGATTATTCCCCGTTTTTTCGGGGCATATATTTGATTCTTGAATTCCGGTGAATCCAAGTGATCCATTAGTTCATCCGTAGCAGTATATTTTGCTTTTTTGACAAGCGCAGAATTACCCTCTTCGGAAGTGCGAAGTCCCGAGATCATGCTGACCCATACAAATTCTCCCTCCCGCTCAATTTCCAAGGGCTTACATCCGTGTTCCAGTTCGGATTTGATGCGTGCTATCACTTTTTCAGAATAATTTTCTTCAAGCATGGCAATTAGTCCTCTGTGTTTTTCATATCCTCAGGGTCAGGTGTAACTTCTATTTTGCCGGTCAGCAGGTCTTGCATTAGGGCGGTTTTTAGGTGTTTTAGTTTGGTGAGTTGCTTTTTTTCAGTAATCAGTTTCTTTTTAAGAGAGTTAAGTCTTTTAGTGATTTTATCTTGTTCCGTTTGAGAGGGTAAAACAACAAGTAGGTCTTTCATTTCTCCAACATTAAAGTGCTGCTGAGCTAAGCCTCCTTGCCGTTTCAAGACTTGCCCTTTACCAAATGATGAGTTTATCCATGTAGCTAGAAAGATGGAAGAAATGCTATTGTCCGGTCGTGAAATTATTATGTCCACACAGTTTGCTTTGTCAAAATCAGAAGGAATTACACATGTGGTTCCTGGGTAGCCAGTTCGAACTGTGACTAAATCGCCAGCTCTAACCATGCTTTTTGAAAGTTTTTGGTTATTTTCTTCCGTCATGAATATTAAAGCTGAAGAATCAAGGCCTTCTTCTTTTACATTTGCAGACCTCAGTACCGGGGTTCCATATGAAGTGTAATATTGAGTTGGGCGAATTACGATTCCAACTACAATTTCAGTGCAAACGTCAATACATGGAAGTACCTCCCACTCCCGCGGAATCCACCCCAGCTCGGTTTTCTTGTACAACTCCGGGGCATCCTCACGTTTGGGTCTTAATTTCCCATTTTCATCTACGCCACGGGTGAAAAGATCCTGCATCATGCCTTGTTTTACTGATTCATACTTGGCGATCAGTTCCTCGGTCTTTTCAATTTGGTTATCTACCGTGGTTAGGATTTTGGCTATTTTGCGTTGTTGGGGGAATTCAACAAAACTTATTTTTATTCGACCAAGGTAGTCTCGGTTTATACTTGGAACACCAGTTGCCTCATTTAGTTTTTCTAAATCACAATCAGCAAGTGAGTAGTAGAGCCATTTTGCATGGATGTTTTTATATGGCAGTACTGCATAAGTTGTGTCGATAGGCCAGAAAGGGGTTTCCACATACAGTGGATTACCAAGAGTTCCTTTGCGGCCGACGACTGTCGCAGGACCTTCAAATAATGAGTCCTTGCCCCAGCCCGTTTGTCCGCCTGTGCCGATGATAGGGATTGTCGATTCCTCAGCTTTAGTTGAGCTGGGCGATTTTCCGTAATGGATACTAGCAAGTTGGGTCAGTTCTTTACTCATACCCCAACTCCCGCAAATACCCACCCAGAACATCAGCTTCAGCATCACGCTCAGCAAGTATATCATTCAAAGTAACAGCATACTTATCCCAAAGATTGTCAATCTTAGCGACAAAACCACGCAGATGCTGACGCAGGTATTCATCATACCGTTCGACTAATTCATCATGAAAACGTTCAAGGATCAGCTTTTTAGCTTCGCCTTCACTGATCTTTTCGCGTGCTTTTTCAACCAGATCGTCCATCTGCTTCTCAACTGCACGGATGCCGGACTTGAGGTCTTTGAGTTCTTTTTCAAGATCAGCATGATTCTTCAATTTAAGGTCGATGGCGGTTTTTTCCGCGTTTAACCTTTTAATGCTTGAATCTGTTTCATTAATCAGGGCCTGCTGCTGATCAATCTCAACTTGCGCTGTGCCGGACTTGTTCATGCGTTCAAGGTCTTTTTTCAGATCCTTGAGATCCTTGCGTAATGTTTTTAGCTGGCTGTTGCAGTCCTTCTTTTCATCCTTGAGAGCTTTCACTACAGCTTTGGGTAAAGCTGTGATTTCATCATCGGCCTCGGTGTCGTCTGCATCCGCTTCGTTTGCAGCGGCAAACATGGACTCCAGCTCGGCGATGCGGGCTTTGTCATCTTCCACTTTTTGCAGAATGTCCGGGAACTGGGATTGCAGGATGCTGTCATCGGGGATGAGCAGCGCACTCCAGCCGCTGGCGGCGATGGAGCGGAAATCGCTGTCCAGATCTTCCCAATAGCTGGCGAATGCACCACGTACTTTGTGCAGGTCCAGAATGTCTTCCGGTACCAGAGCTTCAGCAATGGACTCAAAGAATTTACGGCGATATTCAAAGACATTGCCGGATTTATTCAGCTCGGCGATGTCTGCCGCATTGGCCAGCCACCACTTTTCAAGGCTCTCGCGGAACAGGGCATGTTTTTCCTGCACCCCGTGTGAATTCTCGATTGCTGCTTTGATGCTGCCGTTACCATTGATGGCATCGGTGAAGTCTAGATATTCTGCATCTCTGGGTTTGAAGAGCAGGTCTTTGAGGCCGGGAAAGTTCTTGAAATCATCTTTCAGAGTATCGACTTCGGAAACAGGCACTCCGCCGTGCAGATGTGCTTTTACATCGTGCGGTTCGGGCGGCGGGGAGTTGTCCACGTATCTGCGGATGTTGCAGTTGAAATCTTCTTTTTCCAGTTCTTGCACCGGAACCATGCGTGAGTATTTATCTACTTCCAGCCTGTTGCGGTAAACATGGGTGATCTTGGCGATGTCTTCAGGACGCAGCTTGTTCTGGTTCTTGCCTTCCTTGTATTCGCGGTCCGCATTGATGAAGAGTACTTCCTTTCTGTCTGCTGCGCCTTCTTTGTTCAGAACAAGGATGCAGGCCGGAATGCCGGTACCATAGAACAGTCCGGAGGGCAGGCCTACGATGGCCTCAAGGATTCCTTTTTCAATGAACTTTTCACGGCAGTTGCGTTCTTCTCCGCCACGGAAAAGTACCCCGTGGGGCATGATGACCGCGCATTTGCCGTTGTTCTTGAGCACGGCAACCATGTGCTGCACGAACATGAGGTCGGCTTTTTTACCAGTTGTGGGCAGCCAGACATCAAAGCGGTCTTTGAAGAGCATTTCCTTCTTGGAATAGTTCTGAGAGAAGGGCGGATTGGCGATTACCCGGTCCCAGGTTTTAAGCTCATGGTTTTGGTTATTTTGGTCAGGATCTTTTTTCAGATGCAACGGTCTTTTGAGTACGTCTTCCTGTCGGATGTCCTGACTGACGATACCGTGCAGGATCATGTTCATCTTGCACATGGACCATGTGCTTCCGGCAAGCTCCTGACCGGCGAGAGAAAGGTTTTTGACGTTCCCGCCGCATTCCTGAACGTATTTTGCGGATTGGATCAGCATACCGCCGGAACCTGCTGTGGGGTCATAGATTCCCATGCCTTCCTGCGGTTCGATGATTTCAACCAGAGTACGTACTACTTCTGTGGGAGTATAGAATTCGCCGCCCTTCTTGCCTGCGCTGTCAGCGAAGTGCTTAATCAGAAATTCATAGGCCGCGCCAAGCAGATCGGGAAATTCAAAGTCATCGTTACTGAGTGGGATATCATTGAAGTGCTGAATGAACTCAACAAGTGTGCTGTCATCAAGAGTGCGCTGCCCGACTTTACGGTTGAAGTTGATGGATTTCAGTACATCCTGAAGTGTTTCAGGGTTTGCCTCTTCTATCGCGGCAAGGGCTTTATTCAGGCCGGAACCAACGTCTTTTTTGATGTGCTGGATTTGTTCCCAGCGTGCGGATTCAGGAACGTAAAATGTGTACTGGTTGCGCTTATCAAGGAGAGCGGCTTTAGCTTCTTCGGGAATTCCTTTAGCTGCGAGATCCTGTGCTAGTATTGCGCGGTCTTTGTGGAACTGGTCACTCAGACGTTTAAGAAAGAGCATACCGAAAATGTATTCTTTATATTCAGAGGCTTCCATGTTGCCCCTGAGGATGTCACAGGCCTTAAAGAGTTTTCGTTCAAGGCTGGAGAGAGTCAATTTTTGAGTCATTTATTTCTAAGATCCGATTTTTGAAAAAGTGTTTTGTTTTCAGTGGATAGCCTGAATTTTTCAATAAAATATATCCGCGTCGTCTGATATAAAATAAGCCTCATTCATGAGGAACGCGATAATTTTATTCAGCTTTATCCATACTGACACGATTAATTAACGAGATTTAGCAAGATTATGCAAGAACTAACAAGAGTATTTAGGATTTAACGAGATATAACGAGAATTACCGAGAAGCAACAAGAACTAGCAGTAATAATTAAATAAATTGATATTTTTCCGCTAAATCGCGTATACTCCTGCGGAGTCCGAAGGCAGGACAGGTAAGGTAGGCCCACCTTTTCAAGGTGGTCTCCCTTACGTCCTGCTCAGCCATGGGGCTGAGGTTGGCTTATTCGCCTTCGGCTCAACGTATGTTGCTGACGGAATTGAGGACGGCTCAATTTTGGACTGACATTAACTGCAAACCAAGTGGAGTATATGAGATGAATAAAAAGACTAATAAAAACGAACAAATATCAAGTGCTGTGGAATTGGTAATGGAGAACAATCAGCCAATGGTCTCATCTTTGGTTGTGGCTGAATTGTTTGAAAAGCAGCATAAACACGTCCTTCGAGATATTCGTGATCTGGAAATCCCAGATTCTTATCGCGAGTCCAATTTTGGACCCACATCAATTGAAGTCTCCCAGCCTAATGGCGGAACACGAAAAGAACCATCCTTCAACATGACTCGTGACGGCTTTTCCCTGCTTGCCATGGGGTTTACCGGCAAGAAGGCTATGGAGTGGAAAATCAAGTTTCTTGAGGCTTTCAACGCCATGGAAGCTAAGCTGACGGTCCCGCCGGTAGAGGGGAAGATTCAGTATAAAAAGGCGACGCCGGAGGCTGTAAAGTCATTTGAGGGAATGGCTCGGTACTGGTGCTATCTTGAGGGCTTTAGCTGGGAGCAGGGCAAACGGCAGATCGAGGGCGCAATCAGAGTCTCGGATATTTATGAAATAGATGTGCAGGCTTTAGAAAGTGCATGGATGTATCTCAACATCAGCATGAGCGTTGTTCCTCCTAAATTGCGCGGCGTGGATGTCTGCTCGGTGGAGGAGTTGGCCCCGGTTTATGGGCTGTTTGATTACTGGGCTCATTGCGGCCAGCGCACTCGTGAAGAGTTACTTGCTGATACATGCGGAAAAATGTGCATTGAATCGCTGGAAGATTTGCCAAAATCCTATCTCCCCCATGCTGTAAGTCTTGTTTGGCAAGGTATTAACAGTGAATCCGGTAGAGCTAATGCCCTCAAAGAAGCAAGTCATTAAAACCTATGTTTCCAAAGAAGAGTACGAGCAGATCAGCAGGACTGCACAGCAGTGCAGTCTTTCGCTGTCTGCTTTTGCCAAAGCTGTTTGTCTGGGACATGTAATTAAGAGCCGTACTGACCAGCAGGCACGCCGGGAACTGCTGAAGCTTAATGCCGATCAGGGCCGTTTGGGCGGTCTGCTTAAAATGTGGATTCTTGATGATGACCAGCACCGCACGGATGTTGAAGCTTTGCTGGAAGATCTCCGCCGGCTTCAGAAAAAAATAGTTCAGAAGGTCCGAACCATATGATTAGCCGCAGTATTTCTTGCAAGCCCCAGAATGATAATTATCGACGTTTGGCCGAGTACATTGCCGATGCCAAGCACAAGGGTGAAAAGACCTTGATGTCGTGGTGCGCTGGTTGCTGGGCTGGAGAGGATTACGAACTGGCAATTCAGGAGGTCCTCGATACTCAGGATCTAAACCAGCGCACCAGAAAGGAGAAGACCTATCACCTGATAGTTTCCTTCAGGCCGGAAGATGAATCCGTCCTTACGGAGAAGGATTTCAAAGAGATCGAGCAGGAGTTTTCCAAGGCCTTGGGCTTTGAGGAGCACCAGCGGCATTGTGGAGTTCACAAGAATACCAACAACATTCATATGCATATCGCATACAACATGATTCATCCGGAGAAGTTGACCCGTTACGAGCCTTATCGTGATTTTTATAAGCGCGATCGGCTGCACCGTGAGTTGGAGCAGAAGTTCGCCCTAAAGTTCGATAACGGCAGGAAGAAGGATCAAGAGCCTAAGCGCAGCAATGACCGTGCAGCTACTTATGAAGCTCACTCCGGTCAGCAGTCCTTTGATTCATACGTGAAGGAACGCAAGGACTTTATCTTGAAGTCGCTGGACAAGGCGCAGGACTGGCATGAATTCAATATGTCTCTTGCTGAAATCGGGATCGAAGTCCGTCTGCGCGGGAACGGTTGCAGCATCAAGGATCGCCATTCTAAGACGGCTATCAAAGCCAGCCGACTTGATCGGAATTTTACCAAGTCTAAACTTGAGGCGCAACTCGGCTACTATCAGATGACCAAGGGAATCGTGGTTAATGAGAAGGATAGGTACGTAGCCCGACCGCTGCATAAGCACCGCAGTGAATTGTATGCCGAATATCGGGCTGCTGTTGCCGGCAGGAAAAAGGCTTATGAGGATCTGCGTGAAGAGCAGGATGGTCGCTGGAAGCAGACCAGCTCTTATTGGGATGGCAAGATCAAGGCCCTTAAGAATGACAAAAAACTTAGGATCAAAGATCGTAGCCGGTTAATTGCTCTCGCTGCCGGCAGAAAGACGGAGGCTAGCGAAGCACTCAAAAAGGAAATGTCCGAAAAGCGCGCAGAGCTGCGTGAACAGACACCGTTCAACCGCTGGAATGACTTTTTGAAATGGAAGGCTGAGGGCGGTGATGAAATCGCCCTGAAGGTCCTGCGGTCGAAGAAGGAGCCAATCCAAAGTAATCCTTCTCCTGTTTTTGATTCTCCGGCATCAAAAGTCTCTGAACTGAAGCTTAAGCAGAGTCAGTTCAGATCTGATTCAAGCTTGGCGTGGAAAGATAAGCGCAGGCTATTCTCCATTTCCAAGATGCTCCAGTTGCAGGCCGAAGAGGCCAAGCGCACGGATGACCCCAGAAAACGTAATCTAGAGCAAATGACTTGGCGTGTAGATTCCTCCGGGAACGTGCTCTACACCTTGAAGAATGGGGCCATGGTCAAAGACAATGGCAGTAAGATTTTCTTCAGCGTGAATGATCCGGGGGCGGCTCAGGTTGCGCAGGGATTTGCGCGGATGATGTTTGGGCGGAATATTAAGGTTTCGGGGAATGAGATTGGTAGGAAGGTTTCACGTCAGATTAAAAGATAAAGCAAGGAAGATGCTGCAAAATATAAGTATTTAAATATCATTTTATATTTATTTGAAAAGGGTTTGACGTTGTTTTCGGGATAATATAATTCCTGTTGTTTGAGTTTAATTAATGATCAACTGATTTGTTGAGTAATATAAACTTTAAAATAACTAGAAATTATGAATGATATAGGCTGTATTGCATGAATAGTATTAGGGGTAAAGTGCAAAACCACTATGAATTTGAAAATGTGGTATATAAAATATTGTCTTACACCTCCCCATTAATTTTAGATTGGCGTAAAGGAGGAGCAGACAAGGCTCGTGACTTAGAAATTCAATATGAATTTGATGGACGAAGAGAAGGAGTCTTCGTTGAATGTAAATTTCATAGTAAATCTCTTTCTATTGAGCGCATCAGAAACACGCTTGACTGGGCAAGGACAGGTATTGAGCAGGTTTCGTGCATATATTTATGGGTTTGCCCTTATTTAACACCTCAAACTAAAGACTATTTAAAAGAATATCAAAAAGAGACCAATATTTCCGTACTTTATGAGGAAGAGCATTCTATTTACGAATATTTACTTGATATTGAATTGGGGAGAACCTCTAGGCTGCAGTATATAAGTAAAAAAATTCACTCTGCTATTAACTGCACCAGGAATAATATTAAAATACCATTAGAGTATGAGTCCTATGTTCTCCCAATGGACCATATGCTGTTGAATAGAGTAAAAGAAAGAACAGAATTGAACGATAATGAGTTTAGTCATTTTTATTTAACGGGTATATCTGGAACTGGTAAAACTGAGTTGGCAAAAAGTGTAGCTTTAGATTACCATAAAAGTGGAAGACCAGTCTTCTGGCACAATTTTCATATTGAAAATGATGGTAACGCCCAAAGTCTGAATTTTTTTAACTCATTAAGCTATTTTTTGGCTCATTTTGGTGAAAAACAATTTGCCGATTTTCTTAAAGAATATCAATGCAATGCCATTGCACAGTTAGCTAAAATCGCCTGTGACAGCTATTTTGAAAAAAAACCTGTACTCTTTTTAGATGATTTCCATAAGTGTAATAGTGATAAATTGTTTTCATTTCTTACAAGAATACTGTCTTTTGAAACATTTGATCTGTTTTTTATTGGTTGGTTTGATTCTTTTCCCCATAATAAAGCCAAAAAAAAAATAAAATTTATCTCACTTGATGGATTAAATAAAAAACATACCAATGATTTAGCTCACTATTATTTGGGTGAAACCCCTCCTGCTGATCTAGTCGAACTGCTATATTCAAAATGTTCAGGCATGCCCTACTTCATAACATTGGCCAATCAAATGATTAATAATTCGTTTAACGATCTTCATCACAGCTCGATAGACGAAATTTTAGATAATATTTTTGGCTCCTTAGACGATGGAGAGGATGTAGTTATCAAAGCTCTGAGTATGGCACATGTTCCACTGTCTGGTAATGCTTTTACTCAATTAAACTATTCTGCTCAGCTTAAATCGTTAGTTCGTAAGAAACTGGTTTTAGAAACTGCTAATAAGTACAAAGTTCACGACACATTAAGAAAATTTGTTAGAAAGATATGTAGCATTAGTGGAGTTTCTGAACTTGAATACAATATATTGAAAAATGAAGCTTTAAGAATTCCGGCTATAAATATTGACCTTATAGCAATAAACATGATTAATAATGCTCATTTTCAAGCTCTGACAATTTTAAATGAAAACTTTATTGACTTAATGGATAGAGGCTTTGATACGTCGCTTATTGATATAATAAACGACTTGATGGCAGAAACCTATGAGTTCAAATCTCTTTGCTGGAAAAAAGCAATGATCCTTGAAAGGTCTGGTGCATACAGTGAAGCCTCTGCAGTAATGTCACTCACTGGGCGAATTAATGATTTAGTTGAGAATTGTGACTACGAGATAATTTATACTAGGGCCCGTCTGTTGTATTTTGAAAATAAATACGATCAGCTGCTTACATTATTAGTAACGAACTTAAATATTTTTTCTGATAACTATAATGAACATATTTTGATGTGTGTACTTCTTATCGCTAGAGTCTTTTATGTTAGAGCTGATTATGAGGTGGCACTTTCGTTATATATATATGCTGTGAGTAAGGCTCTTCTGGGTGGTAATAAGGCTCTTGTTTTTAAATCACTACACCGAATTGCGATGATAGAGCTGTGTCTTGGTATGGTCTCCGCAGCAAAAGAGTGCTTTGAATTCCTAGAAAGATCCAATCTTACTCACAAACGAAAGTCGTACGCTTTATATAGAATGGCTCAATGTGAATTAAAGCTTGGCAACTATAACCGTGCTACGGAATTAAATAATAAAAGCCTTGTCATAAAAAGGAATTTCAATCATCAACGGGGGCTACTGTATTCTTGGAACTTACAAGCAGAAATAATACTGGCACAAGGAGATCCGCAGGAGGCTCTAGTCTGGGCCCAAAAATCTCAGTGTTTAGCAAAAAAACTTGGTTTGGATAAAGAGGAAATAAATTCAGGCATTGTGTTGTTTGATATATATTACCGTCTTAATATGTCGAAACAATGTATGGTTATATTGGAAGGCATATTGCCTCTTGCTCAAAAAATGAAACTCATTTCTAAAATTAAAGACATCAACAATCGCTTAAAATTATTAGGCATTCAAAGAGATGTCACATTTAATTTTAACGACCATGAATTTGATAGAAATCATTTATTAGATAAAACTCAATCAAACCTTGGAGAAGAACAACGGAGTCAAATCGAACGACTTTTGACAACCTCCAAACCTATTACTCCAAAACTCTGTAACGTTCTTTCGATATGAGATCATTAAATCTTGGACAGTGGAACAATGCATTATTGCCTTATTACTGTACTTAATTTCATAAACAGAGTTGTTTTTTGTAAGTGATTTAGCGTTTATGACATCATTTAATGTGTAGCCAGCTCCATGAGGTGACATATAAAGAGGCGGCAAGCTGCTATCTTCGGCAATATGATCAATCGTTTTATTGATTTTTACCCATGAAACAGGTTGGTCCGGAGCAATCATTATTGGCATTTCAAAAATAATATCCGAAACGTATGCACCAAGTAAAATTTTATCAATACCATAAAAACCTTCATGAGTTTCGTTAAATATAATTTCAGCTCCATCAAACAATTCAAGCATTGCTTTTGCACGCATTGTTTTTGTAAACTCATCGTATTTCATGTATGTTTTGTAATAGTCGATAGCGTCTTTAGCATATAAATATTCAAAAGGGTATCCGATTGAATCAATGCATTTTATACGTGATTTCCAGTGTCTACTTTTTTCTGGATATAATCCCGGGCCATTTTCAGAATCTCGTTTAACAATTCCAAATGAGCTATGTAAAAGAGCATAGATGTCATTGCTATTATGACGTTTGAGAATAGCCAAAAAATGATTCCCTCTGCTGAAATCGTCATCGTCTGTCATAGGCATAGATTTAATTATTTCTACTAAACGATTTGAAGCCTCCGCAATACAGGGTACATCTTCCTTGAGTTTAAGCATCGTAACGCCACAACAGTTTGGTCTAAATCCTACAGGGATTAGTGGCGGAAGTTCTGAGTCCATTAAAACGACACATCCATAAGAGAATCCAGCATCCCACCTTGATTTATTTCTCGTCATTGTAAAATCCGGCAACGCAATCAACCTGATATTTGAATTGGAAGCTCCTTCGTGGTTGTATGCCGCATGAATACTAGCCAGACCAAGAAAGGCATTTTCCTTTGCCATCTTTGCTGTAGCATCACCTGTGCTCAAGTCAGTAATACAGCCCAAGGCTTTTTTATAAAAATAGATATCATTCATAATTTCTAGTTATCGATACTTCTTTCCTACCTGATCTTCCTCCTTGGATGCTTTTTCGCGAGTATGTCTCGCTGCGAAGATAGGCTCACATGAGTGTATATTTCTGTGACGGATAATGAGCTATGACCCAATAATGTTTGGATATTTCTTATGTCTACTCCGTTTTCGAGTAGCATGGTTGCGATGGTGTGGCGGAACATGTGAGGGGTGATGGTTTCGGTAACGCCTGCAATTTCACTGTATTTTTTAATAATTCTCCTAACGGATTGATCGGAGAGTGGTTTGAGATCCCTGTTTAGAAAAAATGATGTAGAATCATGTAGTGCGTACTGATAAAGCAGACTGTATTCTTTTAAAATTTTCAAAGAGTTGTTTTCGCAAAGAGGAATTAACCTTTGTTTATTCCCTTTCCCATTTATAATTAATTTCTTATTCTTTAAATCTATTTCAGATGGTGAAATACTGCATAATTCAGAGACTCTGATCCCAGTAGCAAACAATAATTCTATTACACATATGTCTCGTGTGATTTCTCTGTATGCTTTGCTTTTATGATCAAATTTTTCTTTCTCCAGATACGCATATTTTAAAATTCTAGATAGAGATGTCTCTTTTATGATTTTAGGTAGTTCTTTTGATCTATCGATTTTAATATGTAATTTTCTAAATGGAGAGAATGGGATTAAGTCTTCTCTTTCAAGAAAATTAAAAAATGACTTTAGTGTAGCAAGCTTTCTTTTTAGCGTTTTTGGCTTATAATTATGGT
Source organism: Maridesulfovibrio salexigens DSM 2638 (assembly GCF_000023445.1). GTDB lineage: Bacteria > Desulfobacterota > Desulfovibrionia > Desulfovibrionales > Desulfovibrionaceae > Maridesulfovibrio > Maridesulfovibrio salexigens. Next base: position 1,834,402 of record NC_012881.1, read on the forward strand.
TTATGTTTGACAGGTATGTTCTTATAGATTCTTTGTCGATATTTATTACTTCAACATTATTTAAATCTATTGTCTCACCAAATTGAGATAGATCTTTTCGGTAGGCTTGCAATGTTAATGAGGAGAGTGATCTTTCTAATGAACAATACTGCAAAAATGTTTTAATAGCGAAATTGAGTTTCATATATAGTTTCTCCTTTGATTTGTGTAGTTAATGCGACAAAAACAAAGAAGGTACAATTGATATATATGTAATCATTTTAGGGGTTAAATTTCATCTTAGCAGAGATTCGTTCGGAGGATAATCACGCAAGGCGTCCCTTGCCCATAAGACACCCTCAGAAGGCCAAATTTCTCTATATTTGACCGGTACAGAATAGGGGCAGACGTCAATATACTCTTTTATAGACTCTTAATGATTCATATGATAAACCCCTCACTGTTTTCTTAATATTCTACCAAGATATCTTTGTTCTTATTCATAATCGATTAATTCTGACGCCAGTGCAGAATTATATTCTGGATACTAGAGAGGGGGCGGAACATGAGACTGGAAGAGAGAATTGTACTTGATGGTGCGGCTGCAGTTGTGGTTGAGCATGCTGCTCAGGCTATGGCTGATGCGCATATAGTTGATAATACTGCCGACGCAAATGCCGCACAGGATTCTCATGCTGACCATGAGGCTAAGGACGCAGCGAATGCTAATTCCGGTTCAGCTAAGACCATAGAAGAGTCCGATGTTGCCGCGCTTTTAAAAGCTGTTGCGCCTCAGGAAAATCAACCTGTCAGCGTTGCTGGATCTGCCAAGGATCGTACTGCATCTACTGCGCCCAAAGATGATCACCAGCCGGAAGAAGATCCGGTCACTGTGCTGGTTGCTTCCAGCGGCCTTGCAGATGTTGATGATCTGCTAGGTGCAGCAAAGGAAAATGTTGTTACCGTTACTTATGACGGTGATACAGATAATCCTGACGATATTTTTAATAGAATCGAATCTGCTCTCGACGGCAAACAGGCCGCTTCCATCGGTTTTGCCTCCCATTCTATCGGCTCCGGTTCCATTCATCTGGGCGGAGATTACTCAGTTGATGCGGATACCTTGCTTTCCAATCCTGAAATGACCGAGTTCTGGAAGAATGTCGGTTCACTTGTCGAATCCGACGGACATATCGACCTGCTCGGCTGCGGTGTTGCTGACGGCGAGGTTGGCAAGGACTTTATCTCCAAGCTTGAACAGATCACCGGGCGCGAGATTGCTGCAAGTATTGATGATACCGGGAATGTCGAGGCAGGCGGCAACTGGCTGCTTGAGGAAGGCGGGGTTGATCTGGTTGAGCTGTATTTTGATAGCGGGAAGTTGGGGGAATTTGATGGGGTGCTTAGTTCCGCATCGATTACGATTTATCTTGATTCTGGTAAATCGCAAACCCTGACTGATTATAACGGAAACGGATATTACGAGATTGATAGTGTAGAAAAATTGATTGCTTTGTCTCGCAGCCGAAACCCAAGCAGAGATTGGGCCAGGAACTATGAGCTTGCTTCTAATATCGATTTCAGTTCCAGAGAAAGATATGTAGATTGGAATGGTGATGGGCGGACAGGAAGTTCTGGAGATAATGATGGTTTTAGGCCTATTGGATACGATACGGATAAAGATACCGCTGATTTTCAAGGCGTTGCCTTCACAGGTGATTTTAAGGGAAATGGAAAGACAATATTTAATCTGTACATAGATCGCCCGACTGAAAGTTATGTAGGATTGTTTGGAAATGCTTCCGGTGCCAGAATTGAGAATGTCCGTATTGTTAATGGCGAGGTCAATGGTGAAGATAATGTTGGCCTATTGGTGGGCCAACTTACCGGATCGTCAACTGTTACCAATAATGAAATTTCAGGGACTGTGAGAGGGGATGCTGCTGTTGGTGGTCTGGTCGGTATGATCAAAGGTGACCGCTCAGGCAATATTAATGTTAGTAAATCTTTCTCCACGGGCACAGTAGTTGGCGGTAAGAACGGAAACAGAGATGCGGGCGGGCTGATAGGGGCTGTATACTTATACGGATCGGAAGATGTCTTTGTGAAAGAAAGTTATTCCACAGCTAAGACAAGTGGTACTTTTGGGATAGGCGGACTAGTTGGCGGCATAAATGAATATGGAACTGGGTACGTAGTTGTTAGCGATAGCTATGCCACTGGAGAAGTGAAAGGGGATGGTTTTGTTGGTGGACTTGTCGCAGTTATGTACGGAAGTGGAAACATGGCTGTAGACAATAGTTATGCCACGGGAAATGTTTATTCTAATAATTTTCATGCAGGCGGCCTTGTCTCTTATGTTGAAGGTCTTAATAATGCGGTTGTAAGAGATAGTTATGCAACAGGAAATGTAAAAGGCAATTTATCAGTTGGTGGAGTTGTTGGTAGTGTGCGGACTGCGCAGTCTTCTGTGCGCAATTGTTATGCGCTTAATTCAAGAATTGAAGGGATATCTGATGTAGGAAGGGTTGTAGGCACTAACTGGGGCGGCACTCTTTCTGGAAACTATGCCAACCAGATAATGACTGTTGTCGGTGGTACAGTTGCTAATAAAGGACTGACAAAAGTTGATGGAGCAGATATTTGGGGTTCTCAGTATTTATCATATCAAGATTGGAGTAGAAGTCTCTGGGCGTTTCCATCTTCTTTTAGTCGCAATCCGACATTAAAAAATGCCAAGGCTTATAACGTAAATGTTCCCAAGCCTGAACCTGTAAAACCGAAGCCAGATCCATTGCCCGATCCTGTTATACCAGAACCCAAACCGGAACCCAAACCGGAGCCTAAACCGGAACCCAAACCGGAGCCTAAACCGGAACCCAAACCGGAGCCTAAACCGGAGCCTAAACCGGAGCCTAAACCAGAGACTGAGTCGGGCAATTCCCTTCCATCTGATTCTTCTCATAGTGAAGGTCCAATTAATATTGATCAAGTATATGCTAATATGGTTGATTCTCCAGATGCTTTTTTTGGAATAGAATCGAAGCCTAGTAAAGAAATTACACACAAGCAAATAACAGAGTTTAGCATTGCAGAAAAAAATGGGGATTTCTTTGTTGCAAATAAAGGAAAATTCATGAGTCTTTATAAGTATCTAGACTACTTAGAGTCAGGAGAATATCTTAAGCTTGCTCAGAAAGCGACTCTAGACGCGACATTCTTTATGATGCCTTTCCTTAAGACTCCCATTAAAATGATGCAGCTTGCACATTCAGTTGCTGAATGGACTATAGATAAATTGCAAAAATTTGAAAGGCAGGCTGGTCTTATCTATCTAGATAATGTTTTGGCTACTCGATCTACGTTTAATTTTGAACAATACATGACTACCTCACACACCAGCAATTCAATGGCTAACCGAGCTGGTGCTGATGAAATAGAGGCCATGTTTAAAGATGGTTTGATTGCAAGAGTTGATGGAAAACAAAACTTTAGTACAGGGTTAACAAGTCCAGTTTACTATAAACTGACATTCAAAGGCGCGATGGTTTTGTATACGAAAAAGGTACCACCAATAAAAATTGGCGGTTATTTTGGGACTTCAATTGGAGCTGAGCCGACTTACGAAGGAGTTGAACAAGATCCAGAATACTTTAAACATCTTTTGTTGAAGGTGCAGTAGATTATTAAAACAGCCATTTAAATAATAACGTGATCTACTGATTAATATAAACCCATTATGCCTCTCTATGTTAAAATTTATGAAATATTTCAACTCTATTCTCCTCCTTCTCCTCCTCACCGCCTGCGCCCCCAAAACCGGCACAGAAATGAGGAACGAGAATCTGGCTAAGGACCTCGCCTTCACTAAACAGGCTGAGATGACTCTTTCGGGTCAGCAGACAAACGCTACTGCTTCTGAAGCAGGCGAAGCCATCATGGGCCGGGCGATCTCTCTAAGGGATGCCATTGATTATGCCCTGAAGCATAACCTTGATGCGGCAGTGTCCGAACATCAGGTTGCTGTGCAGCGTGAAGTGCTGACCGGGTCATACTGGCGCATGCTTCCTTCTTTGATGGGTAACGCGGAATTTTCCACTCAGGACTGGTACACCCCCAGTTCTTCCAAGAGTTTTGAGAGCGGGCAGGAGTCTTTGGAACCTTCCATCTCTCATGATCTGGAGACTTCTACTCAGTCGGTTGAGCTTTCTTGGAACCTGCTTAATCTGGCGGTAGATTTCCAGCGCAAATACCAGTCTGAAGCACAGCTGGGCATGAGCAAGCAGCAGCTTAAGCGTGTGAAGCAGAATCTGATTGTGAGCGTTATTCAGGCTTACATGCGTTGCGCCATTGCCAAGGATGCCAAAGGTAAGGCTGAAAGTATTATTGCCCGTGCTCTTAAGCGTCAGGAAATAATCATTAAGCAGAAGAATGACGGAAGTCAGAAAAAGAAAGATGCCCTGAACGGTCAGATTTCTATCATTAAGTTGCGCGATAGTATCCGCCGTTATGAATATGATTACCGTCAGGCTAAAAAGGAACTTGCTCAGTTGCTGGGGCTTGCTCCTTCTGCAGAATTTACTATTGAAGGAATCAACCTCGCGGATGTTCCCAGCGAAATGGCTATGAACCTTCCGGCATGGGAAAAAGAAGCACTGGCTTCGCGTCCTGAAATGTTTGAGATGGACCTGAAAGAAGATGAAGCTGTGCGTGAAGCGGATATAGCCCTTACTCAGATGTTTCCGGCTCTGACTCCCTTTGCCCGTTATAGTCGTGATGACAACTCTTATATGTCCCGTCATCAGTGGTGTAATGTGGGATTGCGCGTATCATGGGACCTGTTGACCATTCCCCGTCTCTCTTCCGAGCAGCAAACCGGGATGAAACGGGCAGCGGTAGTTCGCAAGCAACGTCAAGCACAGGCCTTAGCTGTGCTGGTGCAGCTCAATCTGGCTACTATCGAATACCGCGATGCCTATGAATCTCTCGGCATTGCTACAGAACTTGAGCAGAGCCAGAAAGAACTGCAGGATGTAATTGACCGGGGAGTTAAATCCCGGGCGGAAAGTGAAAGTCTTCTGCTGCAGACTAACCAGCAGTATCTTGAAGCCCGTGTAAAAAGATTGCGGGCATATTCTGACCTGATCATTGCCAAGGCCAAGATCTACAATTCCATGGGCCGTGATTTTGATCAGCAGGATCTGACCGCGACCAGCGGCATCAGCACCAAGCATGCTGAAGTCACAGATGAAATGTCTTACGCCTTGAAATAGATAAAAACCAAACCGAACAGCCGAGTGAGCCTTCTGGGTTTCCTCGGCTGTTTTTTATGATCGAATCAATATGAAAAAACTGCTCCCAGCCATAGTATTGCTCGCATTGCAAGTTCTGATTGTCCCTTGTGCTCTTGCTTATAATTCCACCTTGCCTACTTTCCCTGACTTTTCGGAACAGGGAACCGATAATGAGCCAGATCTCCATAAAACTATGCAGGGCACATTTAAGGTGGTTTTTTCCCCGCGCAAAGAAGTCATTCTTTCTGCGGAGGTGGATTCCACAGTCAGCCTCGTTGCAAAGGAGTTCGGGCAATCCTTCAAAAAGGGGCAGGTACTGATCAAACTGAACCCGGAAATGTTTGTCTGGCGACAGGATAAGGCCAAAGCCCTCCACAAAAAGGCTGCAGAAACCTTCAAGGTTATCGAAAATCTGTACAAAGACAAATCCCGTTCCATCATTGATTTGGAAGAAGCCCGTGCAGATTTGACCATTTCCAAAGCTAATATGCGTATTGCCAGTAAGGAAGTAGGGTTTTGCACCATCAAGGCTCCTTATTCCGGCCGGGTTGAAAGGCTGCTGGTGGATGAACGGGAATGGGTGGAAGCAGGCACTCCGCTGATTAAAATTGTTAGCGATTCGGTGTTGCTGGCCCGCACATTGGTGCCGTGGAATGAGCTAAAGTCCTTTCCCATTGGGAAACAGGTAGATATTGAGCTGACTAGCGGTGAGACAGTGAAAGGGAAAGTCTCCCACGTAGGCGCGGTTATGGACTCCGCCAGTCAGACCTTTGAAGTGAAGATCGAAGTGCCCAACTCAAAACGAAAACTCAAATGCGGCATGACCGGCCATATTCCTACGCCCATAGCCAAGGTTGCTGAGCGATGAGTAATGAACAGCACCCGGCAATGATCTTGCACCAGCTTTCCACGGAATTGCTGGCTGCGGAAAACCTGAAGCAACTTTATTTTCGACTGCTAAACCGTTCTATTTCGCTTTGTCCTTATAAACGGGCCGTGCTGTTCAAGGTTGATGGGAAGCGCGCAAACTTTTTGGCTGTATCCGGTAAATCCGGAGTGGATGCTTATTCCGAAATGGTCGAAAAATGGGAATCTTTAGCCTCGTCACTTTCTGGCAAAGATAAACCGCAATTGCTGAACGAAGGCGTATTTTCCGATCAAGAAGCGCAGAATTGGAAATTTATCAGCGACCATACCAACGGTCTTTCCGTATATTGGCTACCGATCAAACCGTGGGGAAAGACAAAATATGTCCTCTGGTTTGAACGCTGGGAACAGGAAGAGTGGACTGAACGGGATTTACAATTGCTCAGTCTCGTTGGTGTCAGCGCAAAGGCTGCTTTTGAAAGGCTGGAACCGGAAACATTGTGCCGTCGCATAAGAGGGAAGTTTTTCAGCTGGCGACGTTTTTTGGTTGCAACTGTTGTGTTGCTTGCAGTGCTGCTCTCATGGCGGGTTCCGCTTCGAGTAGTTGCCCCGTGTGAGATTATCCCAGAAGATCCTTTTATTGTTACCGCGCCTCTTTCCGGTGTTGTCTCCGAGGTTCTGGTTGAGTCCGGTGATCAGGTTAAAGCAGGCAGTTTACTTTTTGATTACGATCCCCGTGTGGTTATGCAAGAGTTGAAAATAGCTCAGCAGCAAGTAAAAACCCTGCAGCGAACTTTAATGAATACTGAACTTAAGGCTCTTGACAGCTCAAAAGCAAAGGCTGAGTTGTCAATTTTAGAGTGCCAACTAGAGCAGGAACGGATCAGACTAAAGGTATCAGAGTATAGAGCCTCTTTGTTGGATGTCCGGGCCGAGGTTAACGGTTCGATCATCGTGGATAACCCTGATGAATGGCGTGGCCGACCGGTTGAAGTTGGTCAGAAGGTGCTCATGGTGGTTGATCCGCAGAATATAAACTTGCGTATCTGGCTTCCGGAAGCGGATAACGTTAATTTCAGCAACAGCACTGAAGTTAAAGTACTTTTGAACGCATTTCCTGATGATTCATTGCATGCGCGGATTAAATACGTGGCCCAGAGTGTTTCCGTAAGCCCGGAAGGTGTTCCCTCGATAATGGCCGAAGGAGCCTTTGATGGCCAAGCCAATATCGGAGAAGGAAAGCTTAGGATGGGGTTGAAGGGATCTGCTGTGCTCTATGGCGAAAAGGTTTCTGTTGCCTACTGGTTGCTGCGTAAACCATGGGCATCAGCTCGAAGAATAATGGGAATTTAAAGGAGAATAGACATGGCTGATGAAAGTAACGATCTCAAAGTGGTTATCCCCAACGATCTTGATTACAAATTTCGCGATTTTTTCAATGTAAATGCTTCCGCCACGGAAGTGGTTATTGAAATGGGCAATGTACACCGTTCGGTAAAGAATGAAGCCGTGCTGCGTGATCGTGTGGTTTTTTCCGTTCCCGGGGCAATCCAACTCAAGGATGCCCTGAACTCAGCCCTTGCGGAAGTGGAACGCCAGATTCGGGAAGCAGCAGAGAACAACAAGGTTTAGCATTATGATGTCAGGGGATACTCCCCTTCCGATTCTACGTCCGGATCTCGATATTATTCCGGGCCCGAAAGCCCATGACGGTTCACCCACAACGGTTGTTTATGATCCTCTTGCAAGGTCATACAACCGTTTTTCGTGGTTTGAGTTTGCAGTAATCAGGTTGCTGGGGCAGCCGCGAACTCTGGATGAAGTGGTTGATTTACTGAAGCAGGAAACAACCATGGACCCTACAGCTGAAGAAATTCTGAGCGTCTGTCAGGAATTGGTCAGGGAAGGACTGACCATAAATACTCTCATCCAGCAACCCGATCAGCTTGAGAAAGAAGTGAAAGCCAGAACTCCGCACTGGTTCAAATGGCTCTTGCATCACTATCTGTATTTCCGCATCCCTCTTTTGCGGCCTGACTCATTTCTAAGAAAAACAATCAATTACGTGCGTCCGTTGGCCTCCAATGCGGCTTTTACCTTATATTTCATATGCGGAATTATGGGGCTGATTCTGGTAAGTATGCGACATGAACAATTCTTCCATACCTTCCAGTATTTTTTCAATTTCAAAGGATTGCTTTATTACGGCACGGCCATAACGTTCGTAAAAATCGTTCATGAATTTTCACATGCCTACACTGCCAAGGCGCACGGCTTAAGAGTCCCGGTCATGGGGGTGGCTTTCATTGTGCTCTGGCCAGTGGCTTATTGTGACGTAACCGATGCATGGCGTATTCCCAAACAGCGAAAGCGACTTCCGGTTGCCGCTGCCGGGATAATCGCAGAATTGGTTATAGCTGGTTTCTGCCTCGTAGGCTGGGCTTTCACTCAACCGGGATTGTTGAATAGTCTGTTTTTCGTAGTATCCACGGCATCGCTCATTTCCACGCTGTTGGTGAACCTGAACCCGGCTATGAGTTTTGACGGTTACTACATCTTCATGGATGTGTCCGGCATCGACAACCTGCGTTCAAGGGCTTTCAATTACCTAAGATATTTATTTAGAACTTTCTGCCTAGGGATGAGCCTTACCGCTCCAGAAAAGCCCATAGGTTGGCGCAAATTTCTTTATGTCACATATTCCATATACTCATGGGCTTATCGCTTTTTTCTGTATATTGGTATCGCCGTGTTGGTTTATTACAAATTTACCAAACTGCTGGGGATCTTTTTGTTTCTGGTAGAAGTGTGGTGGTTTATCGCTCTGCCCATCGTCAAGGAGATTACGTCCGTGATAAAAATGCGCAAAATGCTTACATTCAATGCCAGATTGGTGACCTCGTTGTTACTGCTCGTTTCGTTGGCGGCATGGCTTGTCTGGCCCCGTTCGCATACTTACTATTTCCCTGCTGTGGTTGAAGCACGAAATATGCAACAAATTTACGCTCCTTTTTCTGGGGTAGTAACTGAAATAAAGGGCAGCCGGGGGAAGAAAGTCAGAGCAGGTGATGAAATATTGAGCATAGCGTCTGTTCCCCTGCGGGCCGAGATAAGCGAGCTCTCTCTGCAAGAGAAGATTCTGGATAAAGAAGCACAACTTCTGTTCATCCAGCACAATTTTTCCGCTATTCCTGAGAAGGAGGAAGAAAAGCATCAAGTCGCTTCCAGATTGCAGGGAATAAAAAAGAGGCAGGAATTCTATAATATTTCCGCACAGGTTTCAGGGGTAATTACTGAATGGGATCGCAATCTGAAAGCAGGACAGCACGTTCGTCAGAATCAGGTTTTTGGCCGCATTGTTAATCCTGAAGATTTCTATTTCGCAGCTTATATTCCAGAAGACAAAGTAGACCTTTTATCTGAAGAAGGGACAGTTTTATTTTACCCGGAAACCGGAGCTGAAGCCGTTTCGGGCACCATTATTAAGATTGGAAAGAGCAAAACCGACTCGACACGTCATATCGCTCTAACTTCACTTGCTTCAGGAGATATTCCGGCAACCCGGGATAGCTATGGCAACATTTCCTTACTAGAAGCCCGGTACGTGGTTGAAATCAGTCCAGATAGCCCAATGGGATTACCGTTGGGAAAAAGTGGTAAAATGCGTATGCAGATGGTCCCTAGATCCTATCTGATTGATATGTGGCATAAGGTTTACCGGACTTTGGTGAGAGAGAGTAATTTTTAAAGGTAGTCGCAAAATTAGGTACTTATGATAAATAGCATAGCGTGTTTAATTTTATTTCAAATTAACAGGAACCCCCCTCAGAGTTTCCTGTTCTCCAGTCATAGCCTTGCCCTTGATATTCCCAGTGCCGAGGGCTTTTTTCTCGGCGTATGAGCCGTGTTTATCAATCATCACGTTTCCTGAATGATTTTGAATTTTTAATCACGGGTCATTTTTGCCATGTTTACTCCTCTGACTGGTTGGTTTTTATGTTGATTTCTTGTCCATGCCTACTGATTGCCGAACACCACCATTGGGCTGGCAGGGGCGGGAGGTAACCGCTTGATTCAGCAATTTTAAGGCAATCAAGTATAGTCTGCAAGCTCAGTGAAAATTTATGAAACTGGTCCTGAATTGCGAATACAAGTTCTGAATGATTGTCAATTGATGCTGTATTGTCTTTATTTTCAACTAGTTCAGCAGGGTTGTCGAATGGTTTAATAGTGTCTGGTGTTTTTGACGTGTGCAGTTGTTCTAGAAAATTTGAAAGTCGTTTTTTTGAACTATTTGGTAACTCGACATCGTTGAGAGCGTTTTCGATCTCTGTTTTAAGTCCGGCTATATTGTAGCCCTGATTCATGTAATGCATGAAGCTGAATGTGTTATTTCCTGAAATTAACCAACTCAGGTCTACATTAATTTCGGATGCCAGCATATATAGGGAGCTACAGCTGATGCTGTCCAGCATACCACTTTCATAACTAGTCAATGTATCTGTCCCTAATGAGGTCCGTCTTGAAAGTTCTGCGATACTGATTTTCTTCTCAGTCCTTGCCTGCTTCAGCCTTTGACCGATTTGTTTGGTAAGTTGCCTACGATATTCTTTGTGATACCTTGAAAGACGATCAATTAACTGCTGTGATGCTGTTCGTTTCATTTATATATTCTCGCTGTAACATTTAAGCGGCCCCCCTCAGACCCGCTTGTTAATTTACATTGCCATAGCCTTAGCTGTCTGTTGCTTCTTAGCAACTTTATTCTGTTGTTTAAAAAGTCTGGAAAGCTGCTTCTTCACCTCTCCAAGCCCACTGGATTGATGCAGGTCATTGAAGTCGCTGAGACCTTGTCCTCGTTCCGCTTCGGTAAACTTGGGAACAATGGTTGTTCCACCGACAGCTCTAGCTGCTTTTTCGGCTTTTTCGACACCTACATTGTTATTCAGGTGATGGTCGTTGTCGCCTGCGATCACAATCTGGCATTGCGGGTAGCTTTCTTTCAGGGCTTTAGCTACTGGCTCAAGATTTGAAGCATCAAAAGCCACAATTGTTGGCTCATTAGTGGCCATATGCACGCTTGCAGCAGTGGCGTATCCTTCAGCGATAATAATTTTTCCACTACCGTTGAATTTGCTGTCAGGATCAATTGCGTGGAACATACCTGCCTTAAGGCCTCCTTTCTCAAAGAGTTTGCCTTCCGGAGCTATGGTTTGAAGCGTGTGGATATGACCGCGTACGTCATGACCAGGTACAAGCAGATCCCCGCGCTCGTTGACCTTGACCCCGTAGGCCGGAACACCTTTTTTAGTGAGGTATTCCTGCTGCTGGGTGGCCCACTTGGCGTTGGTCCACTTGGCAAAAGAACGTTTTGAAGCCTTTTCGCGCTGCTCGGCGAGGGCTTTCTCTCGTTCGATCCTCTTCTGTGCAGCCTGTGCCTTGATTTGAGACTTTTCTTCAGCGGTAAGTTCAAGGCCATCAGCCTTCCAGTTCATTTTCAAGCCAGTCTTATGATTCTGGATGAATCCTGCAGGGCGGGCATCAAGGAATCCTTTGTATGCACCGTCTCTTGAATTGGGTTTGCCATCGATGACTGGCACGCGCTGTAGTGTTCCGTCCATGATTGGCTGCTGGCCCTGAAGATCAAGTCCGGCTTCCTGCAAGGCTTTGGCAAATTCCTGAACAGCATTTGTCTGCGGAGCATTGACCTTTTCCTTGGGAAGCCAATTGGCTAAGGTGTTGAGGTCTGTTCCGGTGGGAGCAAACCACAACTTCTCGGATTTATCCCAGCGTGCGCCGAGCTTCTTGGCCTGTCCTTTTTCCTGATAGGGAACATTGAGATAGGTCTTTTCTGTGGCAAGACGGGGTTCCTGAGGCTTTTCTTTTTGCTGCGCTGCGGCTTTGTTCTCCGGTAGCCATGCAGCGAATTTTTGAACGTCTTCTCCTTCAGGGGCGAACCACATTTTTTGAGTCTGGTCCCATTTGGCTCCGAGCTGCTTTGCTTGATTCTTCTCAGAGAAGGGTACTTTGAGCCATGTCTTGCCGTTCTCCGGAACTCCATATTTTGATTCGCGCTGTTCCAGCTTTGCCTTGTCCGGGGCAGAAACTGACATGCCTTGCTCCTTGGTTGCTTCCTTGCCGCGTTCTTTCTCAAATCCTAGAGTGTAATCCTTGATCTTTTCAGCACTCTGGCAGGCCCGGACGATCTCATAAGGATCTTCCTTCAGAACTTTGACCCAGCTTTTCACGTAACTGGCATGTTGTTCCGGATTATGGCTGATGCCGAGTTCTGAACTGGTCATCCAGCTTGCTATTTCCGCGCGCAGTTCTTCCTTGGCGTAGAACTCCGAGCCGAAAGGACCGAATTCACGGTCAAGCCGTGATTCATGGCCGGTCCAATGTCCCAGTTCGTGCAGGGCGGTGCTGTAGTATTTGTCGGGACTGTCAAAGGCCGCGTGCGGGGGAAGATGGATTTCATCAGAAGAAGGTCTGTAGAATGCCCGGTCGCGTTGATCATGGGTGATGCTTGCGCCGGAATTCTCCAGAATGGCTTCAGCTCGTTCATCCGGATTCCAAGATATCTCCCGGCCATCCCATTCAGGAATCCCGTCAATCTGGCTGGCGTGGAAGACATTGGAGAAACGCAGGATCGGCTTTTCAAGTTGGATTCGTTCAGCCTTTACGTTGCCATCTTCATCCCGTTCCGGCTTGCCGTCTTCGTCCTTCTCAACACTGACTTGAGACATCTGCCAAAAGACTATGGTCTGAGACTTTGAGCCCTTACGAACCTGCCAGCCTTTTGATTCAGCCTGTTTGTAGGACATGAATCTAGGATCATTCAGTCCGTCTGAACTGAGCATGACCTGGTTGATTCCACGATAGACTGCTCCGGAGACAGGGTTGAAAGCCGGCTGGAATTCACCAGCTTTCCATGGCCTTTGCCAGGGCGCGGTTCCTTTTTCCAGTTTATCGATGATTTCTTCGGCAAACCGCTGATAATATGGTGTCTTAGCTTTTGCCATTTTGTCATTCCTCCGTTTCAATTTCTTCAGGGTCGAAGGGATCAAAAGAAGCGTCTTCCGCTTCTTCAAGCGTGAGTGCATCTTCCTCGAAGGCTCCCATGTGGTCGGCCAGCTCCGGGTCAACCTCGATGGCTGCGCCGGGATTTTCAGTCATTTCCCGGTCGAGCTGGTCGGCCTGATCGTTCAAGTGTTTTTTGATTTCGTCGTTGTCGGGCATGTTTTCTCCTTGGGTTTGCGGGTTAGCTTTCAAGTTTAGGTTTTCCTTTCTCATCAAAGCAGCGGAATTTGCATTCAGGAAAACCGCTGCAACTCCACCAGAACAAGCCCTTGCGCTTGGCTGGCCTGCGGATCAGACCTTTGCCGCAATCCGGGCATTTATGTTCTTTGGATGCTGCAAGCTTCTTGGCAGGCTTGGCCTTGAGATCCGGCTTACCGGCTTTGTTGGGAAAGGTTGCGTTGCAATCGGGATATGCGGAGCAGCCCCAGAATTTACCTTTCGGTCCTTTGCGGGGCTTCAGGAATCCGGTTTTGCATTTGGGGCATTGAACGGCGCTGCTCTTGATATTTATGCCTTCACGTTTGACGCGCGCGATCTCCTGAGCAACGGAACCGTCCACCTCCTCGATGAGCTGGAGGTAATTCAGTTCGCCGGCTTCGATTTGCTTTTGCTTCTCGTGCCAGAGAGCGGTCATGTCCGGTTTTACTGCAAATTCCGGTAGGGCATCATGGAATTCCCGGCCCAGCTCGGTGCTGATGACCTTCTTGCTTTTTTCCGCCACAAAGCCGCGCCTGAAGAGCGTTTCAATGTGGGAGTCGCGTGTGGCCGGAGTCCCGATTCCGCCGGATTCGTCTTGCTTGTCGCTATCCTTGTCCATAAACAGCTTTTTGATTTCAGGGTCGGTCACATACTTTGCGACCGAGGTGAGATCCTTGAGCAGACTTTTCATGGTGTAGCGTGCCGGGGGCTTGGTGAAAGACTTCACTGATTCGGCGGATTCAACGGTGCCGGAATCATTCTGCTGGAGCTTGTGCAGCTCCGGCTGCTTCTCGGCTTTTTCGTAATCTTTGAGATATTGCTCATCCAGCAGCCGCCAGCCCGGTGAACTGTTCAGCCTGCCTTCAGCCTTGAATTTGTGGCCGGCTATTTTCAGTTCCACTTTTGTGGCCACAAATTCTGCCGGAAGATAAAACTGAGCAATATAGAGCTTCACGATCAGCGTATAAATGCGTCGTTCGTCTTCGTTCAGCTTGCCCAGCTCTGGCACATTCATGGTCGGAATTATGGCATGGTGCGCAGTGACTTTCTTGGAATTGAAAGCCTTAGACTTCAGGTTCGGAGCAGCGTATTCGGCCATGTCTCCAAAAGCCGGAGTCAGAGCCTGCAACAGCTCCGGTGCTTCTGCGTGCCGCTCGTCATTGAGGTAACGGCAATCGCTGCGGTTGTATGTGATCGCCTTGTGCTGGTCGCGCAGCCGCTGGGTAATCTCCAGCACCTTTTTCGGCTTGTAGTTCCAGAGTCCGGCAGCATCGGCCTGCAAAGCAAGCAGGTTGTAGGGCAGGGGAGGATCATTCTTGCGCTCGGAAGTCTGCACGGAAAGAACCGTGGCCGGCTGACCTTGGACTTCGTTGGCAATCTTTTTGCCAAATACCGCATCCGCGATCCTGCCTTTCTCATCCACCGGTGCATCATCGGCGGGAATATATTCGGCCTCAACCAACTGACTAGGCATATCAATCTGTGCTTTTACTGTATGATAAGCCTGTTTTTCATGTCCTTCATGGGCGCGGTCACGAGCCACCACCAAACCAAGGATGGGGGTCTGGACCCGGCCAACCGAGAGCACACCCTGATAGCCTTTTTTCTGGGCCAGCGTGGAATAGCAACGAGTCAGGTTGTAACCATACCGCTGATCACAAACAGCACGAGCCAGCGCGGACATGGACAGCCCATGGTATTTGCTGTTGTTCTCCATGTTCTTAAGGGCTTTGAGAATTGCGGAGCCGTTGTTGTCGTTGATCAGCAATCTTTTGGTCGGTTTTTCCAGTAGACCAGCAAACTCGATAACTTCATCGACCAGACGCTGACCTTCCGGGTCCGGGTCGCCGGCATTGACCAGCTCGTCGGCCTGATGAGCCAGCTCGATGATTTTTTTGAGATGGTCGACGTGCTTACTTTCCGGGGCATAGGTAACCGGCCACTTCATAGGCAGGGTATTCAGATCCCAGAGCTTGTAACGTTCGTCGTGTTCTTCCGGATCAGTCAGTCGCAGCACATGACCCCAGAGCCAGGTGATACGATCGCCGTTTACTTGAAAGGCTGCTCCGGTCGGCCTATCTGGGCCGCCCAGAGCTTGCGATATGGCTAAGGCCACATCTCGTTTTTCAGCGATGAATAGACGCATGATCTATCCTCCGAATTTAAAGGTTAAAACAGGTATGACCCTCCGCACCTGATCCATATTCACCAGCCCGAAGTAACGGCCATCAAAGCTGTTTTCGGTGTAGGTGGACAGGGCCAGACCTTTGGCAGAGGGGATAACAGTGGATTTCAGGAAAATTGGAAGTTGGCGGCCGTAGCGATCGCTGGATCTCGCTTGTGTGTGTGGAAGCAGCTTGGAATTAATGCAGACTCCTTCAGCGGATATCTTAATGGAATCTCCGGGAAGGCCGGCTAATTTCTTGAGCAGCGGTCTGTTACCGTTCAGGCCCAGATAGTGCCGCTCAAGGGAAATTTGGAAATAGGGATTTTCTTCAGCAAGACTGAAGGTGATCAGGTCGCCTCGCTCAGGCTTGCCGGGGACAATCTGGTAAATTCCATGGGGCATGGAATCGGTGAAGTTGAAGCGAAAGCCCAATTCATGCAGCAAGAAGACGATTCCCAGCGCATGGAGAAAGAACAGGATCAGCAGCATATTTTTCATGCTGCGTTCCTGTTGATATTCTTGGTCCAGTATGATTTACGCCATGAACGTTTTGTTGCCTCGGTACTGATGGGCATGGAGCAGAGAGCATCAATTTCTTGCAGCTCTTCAGGAGTTAGTTCAGCCAACCATGCTTCAAACTTCTCATCACGGGCTGCCTGTTCAGCTTCTTTTGATTTCTTTTTGTCCAGTTCTTGCAGTTCGCGAATGACAGCTTTTTCTCTCTTGGCATTAGCAAGGGCCTGCTCGTTAGGAGTCAGGAAGCCTACAGGCCTGCGCCATGTGCCTTTGCTTTTCAACGTGGCGAATAGGTAATTGCAGGGGCCTTTGCGCGCTTCCGGGAAAGTGTCGTGTTCCAGTTCCCATTCAGCGGCATGTAGTGAGTTCTCGATATCGAGGATTGTTTCATCGAAGGAAAGTCGGTGCTGAGCTATCTGGCGGATCTGATCCGGACCAAACCGTTCCTCATGGAGTCGGGGCCAAAGGATTTGAAATTCGTCTGTGCTGATTGAAAGCAGTCTGCGCGCCCAACGTTCTTCTTCACTCTCTTCAGAACCAGATAGATTTTTTATCTGTCTATCTAATAGTACCGGGTTTTGATACTGATCAGCATTGGTATCAGGCTGCGGAACTGAATTGCCTTCAGCCCTTGACTGGCAAGGGATAATGCCTTGTTTAGTAGCTAAAATACCATTGGTAACAGGATACCGATCATGTTTGGTATCAAGATTGGTATCATTGCGGTCATGATACCGGTCATGTTCGGTAACACCGTGTTGATACCGATCAGCATTGGTAACATCCTGAACCGGAAAGGCTTGCAATAGTTCCTTCATGCGTCCCATGGGGCCGCTGTTCAGCTTTAGGATGATACCAAAGCGGGGACCGCGTTCGTGTGTCCTTTTGGTGTATATCTCGGCTTCGTGTCCCTGTTTGATGACCCGCCTAGCTGTTACTTCGCTGCAAGCTGCATCTCTGGCAATAGATTGAATTACAAGGGATATCTCATCCTGTTCAGTCTGTTCTGAAAGGGCAGAGATGATACCGAACACTCGCTTGCCCTGATCGGATAAGCGGGAAAAGAGTATGTCTATATTGTCGGCAAGGTTCAGTGATTGGGCTGGCTCGGCATTTTGAACAAGCCTGTTACCAAAGTTGATTTGATACCGGTCAGCATTGGTAACATCCTGCGCTTGATACCGGTCATGATCGGTATCAAGCAGCAATCCGTATTCCTGCTTGTAGAGACTCAGGAAGAACTCGCAGCGTTCTTTATACAAGGTAATGATGCTGCCATGCCTGCGTCCGGATTCGTGATTTTCACGAAGGAAGAGTCCCGCTTTTTCTCCTTTGGGAAGAGTGCGCAGGACGCTCAATTTGCTGCATTTAACACCGTGTTGCAGACTTGAAACCACAAAAGGAAACGGCTCATCCATAGTCGGCCCGGACTGGATAAGGGCGGCAAGAATTCTTTTGCCGGTCACGGAAAGACGGTTGTAGAATCCGGCAATATCACGGCGCATGAGCTTCCTCAGATGATCGGTATCAGCTTGATTCTGATACTGATCACTGTAGTTACTAGAGCCTTGAGGTTCGTATTCTCGTGCCGTTGCATTCATGGACTGATTCCTTAGAAGTCAGGTCAGTTGAAATTAAATCGCCTGCGTTGATTCCTTCAGGCATTACGCAAAGGTCGTCACAGCCAGGGCAGCGCACTTGCTTGCCCATTTTCATGGCCCGGTGTTGACCAGGCTCTTTGCATTCTCCGAAGAGAGGTTTCAGGAACGGAATTCGTCCCTGATCCACTTTCATCAAGGCGCGTCCAGAAACTTGTTCCGGAGGCAAAAACATGTATGGAACACGGCCATCGCCATGACAGACCGGGCAGCTGGGACGACCTGTCTTTCTGGTTCCATTGGCGGCCATCCAAGCAGAGCAGGCCGGACAGGTCCGGCAGGCCTCACGCGGGAAACGCACAGGGAGCAGTGTTTCAATTTCAGTATTCTTCATCTTCATAAACAGTGCCCTCTTCGAGCTCTTCCATCTCAGCATCCAAATCTATTGCCGGCTCGTTAGGAGCTGGCGTTTCTTCGATCTGCTCATTAAGTTTGTCGGATTTATCAGGGGCCGGAATCTTCGACCTTTCAAGGAATTTCGGATCAAGGAAGAAGAGGATCTGCTTGCCGTATATAGGAGCAAAACCGGCGGGAAAGATAAGCATATCGCCTGATTTGGTTATCATTCCGTTATGATCCTTTTCCGCACCGGGAAGTCGCATGCATTCGTCAGGAGTGAGCAGGGCGCGTTTAGCTTCGGAAACGCTTACATTGGCTCTGCTTAATCGTCCGGCTCTTGTGCCGGAAATTGAGGTCTTTCTTTGTACGACTGTTGCTTCACCGGTCATCTTGGAAAGGACTTGTGCTGTTTCAATTTTGTTAGGAGCGTAAGCCATGCGTAGATGGCAGTTACTCATGATGGATTCTTCCTTTCCATAGGCGGACTGGAGTTGAGTTAGATCCTGCACGATAATGTAGGCCTTGATCCCGTAACCGGCCATGAAAGCCAGGGCTCGTTCAAAGATTTCCATTTTGCCCAGGGAAGTGAACTCATCGAGCATAAGCAGAAGGCGATGTTTGTAGCCGGCTTTAACCGCTCCGTTTGAAAATTCCATTTCTTCAGTCAGCCGGCGCAGGACTATGTTCAAGATTAGCCTGACCAGCGGACGTAAGCGGTCGATATCTGAAGGCCTGATGACGAGATAGAGTGAAACCGGCTGCTCGGAGTTCATGAGATCGGTGATACGGAAATCGCATCCAGATGTGGATCTGCTGACAACCGGATCACGATAAAGAGCCATATTCGCTACGGCAGTGGATACGACTCCGGAAAGTTCGGCATCGGCTTTGTTGAGCATCTCGCGGGCTGCCGCTGCAATAAATTTTCTGATGGCAACTTTTGAATCGTGATCCATTTCTTCGCCAAAGAGTTCTTCAAGCTGGGCGACATGATCTTCGTTCAGCATTTCTTCAAACAGTTCAGACATCTCTCTGTTTTCATCGGCAAGCATCAGAGACAGATCATTCAATGTGGCGTGTGTGCCGGCATTGATCCGGAAATAGATAAGGCAATGCAGGATCGTTCCACCAAGGAATGAAAAAGCAGCTTTATTCCAGTAGTCCCGCAAACCTTTACCGTCCGGGTCAACAATCATGCTGGCAATATTCTGGGCATCGGGAATGGCGTGGGGGCCACCGAGCCTGATCTCAGAAAGAGGATTGTAGCGCGCGGAGCTGCCAGTTGTGTCAGTGGGGTCAAATTTCATGACCTTATGCCCCTGAGCCTTGCGCCAGCCGGAAGTTAAAGCCCAGTTCTCACCTTTAATGTCGAGAACTATCGTGCTTCCTTCCCATGAAAGAAGGGTAGGCAGAACCAGACCGACGCCCTTACCGGAGCGGGTAGGCGCGAAAGCCATGATGTGTTCCGGACCGTTGTGACGTAAGTAGCGGAGTACTTTCTTATCTTGCCAGCCTCCTACGTAGACTCCGGAGCCTTCGAGCAGACCGGCTTTTTTGATTTCTTTTTTCTCGGCCCAATGTGCTGTTCCATGGATGTCATCAACTCCTTTGGGCTTGCCGGAGAAAAGAGCGACCAAGCCCAAGACAAGTATTTGCGGAGCTACAAAAATTATAAGGGAAGTTGATATGATACGATCAAGATACTCACTTGGCTGCACAATTTTTACCCAGTTAAAAATCATCCACGGCCAGTAGAATTGTTCATATGCAGTCGGCCCCAGAGCCTTATGGTGGCCGTATAAAACGGCAGTGTTCTGGGTGGCGTAGCCCATGGCGACGCAGGCCAGTACCAGGAGGAAAAGGAGATAAAGCAAACCGCTCCATCCACGTCCTTTCTTTTTACCAAGTCCGTATACGTTATTAGTCATCTTTAGATCCTGTATGGCTTGTAGGGACGAGCGAAAACGATGTCCTTGGTCACGACCATATTGAAACGTTTACCCGGCGCGGTGCTGATAGCCGGCTTAATGGCCATGTTGTTCTGCAAAAGCGAAAGGGTGGACTGGCCTAGCTGGCTGGAGAGTGCCGAGCCGAGTTCATCCTGAAGGCTGGGATTATCGCTGGAAGATGAGCCTTTATTGAAGGAGTCCATGGCGAAGGCCATGCCGCCACTAATCAGGCTCATGATGGCTGAAGAACCGAAAATGCGCAGATAGTGGTTATCTACATCCCCGGAATAACCGGCATAGCCGCCTACATCGGTTCCGGGCATGATACCGAGGGTGATGGATGAACCGTCTGGAAAGATAATTCTGTTCCAGGCAACAAGAACACGAGTCTGGCCGGCAGCGACTCTGGAGTCATAAACCCCGATCATGCGCGCACCTTGCGGTATGAGCATGTATTGCCCGGTGGCGGTGTCGTAGATATTCTGGCTGACCTGCCCGATTATCTGGCCGGGGAGATCCGAGTTGATGCCGGTGATCATTATCCCGGCAATGACTGATCCGGTTTTTAACTCGAACTGTTTACCGGGAACCCGCTCATAAGGGAGTTGCCAAGAACCGTCTTTTGCTGCGCGACTATTGAGGAAGGCTTCTTTGTCCTTTTGGTCATTACCTTCAGTTGGAGCAGTATTGGACATGTTCGGTAAGGTTATGGGGTGGCGTGAGCGAACATCGCCAATGTCAGTTTGTATGACTTTGACGTTTTTCTTTTCCGGCATGGAAGCCTGGATTTTGAGCGGAGCAGCTAGGGCCGCTTTCATTCGCTCAAGTTTGAATGTCCGCAGTTCCTGAAGTTCTTTTATGTGTTGCTTTTCAGCTTCGGTTGGTTCGATCGGGCGAACAACCGTAACTGAGATTTTATCTTGAGCCGGTAGCTTTTTTTCTTCTTTCTTCTCCTCTTTAGGAGGGAGTGAAAGACCGAATGTCTCAGGTTCGGTCAAGGTTTGCCTGATGTCCGATTCGGTCACAGCGGCTTTTTCTTCTTTTGCCGCTTTATTTTTCTTGCTGGAGTTGTAAAGCGAGTATGCCATGACGGAAACAATCATCATTGCCATAACAACGCAGATAATGATTATCCTGTTGTTGCGTTTGCCGCTCATAGATTGCTGTACAAGGCTGTTAGGAGAATCTGACATGATGAAATCCTATTGCGCC
Source organism: Maridesulfovibrio salexigens DSM 2638 (assembly GCF_000023445.1). Taxonomy (GTDB): domain Bacteria; phylum Desulfobacterota; class Desulfovibrionia; order Desulfovibrionales; family Desulfovibrionaceae; genus Maridesulfovibrio; species Maridesulfovibrio salexigens. The sequence goes on from NC_012881.1 coordinate 1,855,661, forward strand.
TTGATGATGTACATGAGGGCTACGTTGCGAGGGCGGGTTTCTGCGCCGCTTCCTACAGATGTGGAGGTGCCAGTTCCCGATGCGGAAAAAGAAGCTCCGCCAAAGGGACTTCCAAAGTTGGGAGTTGTCACCAGTGATCTGGCAGCACCTGCACTATGGTACGGAGATGCTGTAACGGAAGTTCTGCCCGAAACAGTTATTGTCGTCTGATGCGAATGCCTTTCCATTGCGTCAGCTTGTGCGCTTCCAAGTGCCCGGCCTGCATCTACACCGCGCCCACTGTCCAGCCCTCGGATGAATTCTCCGCGTAAGTCAGGAACATTTGCGCCTACTACGGCAGCAAGTTCAGGGTATCCGGTTGTTGATTGGCCGTTGCATTCAAGCCAGCCGACAGGGGGAGTGTCTCCTCTATATGCGGCGACTGCTCCAATCGGGTAGTCGCTGGCGGCACGTGCTTGAACAGCAACAGAAGTAGGATTGAAGCTGGTAGCATCTCCTGCAAAAGCGTTGGGTGCATAGTTGAGGGCAATCAGTACCGCCACCAGCAGAGCGATGCAGGCGGAAACTGCCATGATAAGAGTTCTGAATGACATTGGTCTTTTTTCTTCTATCTTCATGATCTTCTCCTTTAGTTACAGGTGGTCAGCACCATTACTCTGCCGTATCCGGCAGGAGGGGATACCCAAGTGTCTGTTACGTCTTTGATGCGCAGATGAACGCGCCAATTGTCTCCTTCATCCGTTGCCCATGACTGGACAGCTACGAAGGCCTGCGACTCTGCACCCTCGGCAAAGACTGCCGGAGCTACGAAAATCTGTGGAACTGATGTCACGCCCGGAGGACAGGTCGGTTTGGGGATAAGCTCACCGTCTGTGGCGTAAGTCGCATCTTTGAAAAGCTGGGAATTGCCGGTGTCGGCGAGGATTTGCGGTTCACCTTCACGGCAGATGTAAAGGCCGACTGCGGGATCAAAGAAGACACGGCCTTCCTTGTCCGGATCTCCGCAAAAGCCGGTTGCATCGATGTCAGCGATGGTGTGCTCTTCGAATTGAATTTCCTTCACATTCTCAATGGCGTGGTCGGTCATATCCAGTTCCGTGGACATTTCATTTAGTTCCGGATGACCGGGAACTTCCACGCGGTAGAGAAAGTCTTGGCTGAGATCGCCTTCACGCAGGAAAGCGCGTCCGCCGATATGGCCGGGACTGGGAACCGGGATATTTGTCCCGGCAAGATTGATGGTCCAGCCGCCGTAAGAACCGCGCAGCTCGGTTGAACTTTGGCCGGGAAGATCGCCGGTGGGGATGTAGCCCCCGGCACCGCCGACCATGGCCGCTGCTGAAGGAGCAGAAGCAGAGCCGAATCGTTTGTCATTTGCGGCCGTGCGTCCGTCGTAAGTCAGGACGACGACTTGCAGGTCGTCCGCATTCGGTTCGAGCACATAGATTCCGTATCGTTGGCCCCAGCCGTTACGGTCTTGGAAGCCTGAAGGCAGGAAATTTCCGGAACGGAGCTGGGCCATGGTTACAGTGGTGGCAGATGAGCTGATCAAATCCGCATAATGCTCTTTGGCGTAATCGGAAGCCGCATCAAGCACTGTTGCGAGATGGCTGCTGACATTCTTTTCATTCACATACTGGAAGCCCCGGTCCATCATGTCCGCAAGCATGGGGGACATCAGGGCAAGGATGAGCAAAGCAGCGATCGCATCCACCATGCCCATTCCGGATTGCTTATTTTTAGGGTTAATCTTCATTTTTGCTCCTATGGGGTGATCACGCTGACGATGTTGCCGTTAGGTATGAAAGCGGGCAGAGCTATGCCGGTTCCATGGGTGTTAACCAGTGATCCATTGCGCTTGATTCCTACTGCATAGGAATTCATGAACAGCTTCATAATTTCCGCTGCTTCGCCTTCTTTGACTGGCCCCCAGACGTATAAATTCCCGCCGTCCGGTCGGTTGGTCCATGCACGCATGGATTTCCAACCGGACGGCAGGTCAAGGAGTGATATGGAAATGGGGATTCCTCCGGCAGCACTCGGATTGGCAAGGACGTATTCATTCACTGCGTTGCGGTAGACGCCGAAATTAACGGCTACTGCACGCGCTTGTGACTCATTTGAATGAGTTGGCAGAAGCGTTTCCGGCGTGACCATTGCCAGCACGCCAAGCAGGGTGAAGAGTGCTGCGAGGGTCTTCATATGGAACCAATCCCCATGAACTGAATTGTATTTTCCTGTTCACGCATTTCTTCCTGCAGGCCGGCCATTTCATTGTTTTTGATCTTGGCGCGCAGGCCTGCATATTTGTCAGTGAACGGGGCAAGCAGGAATTGGGGAACCTTGAGAACTTTCTTGCCGTCATCGTCCTGTTCAAGCTGCTGATGCACTACTGCAAGCAGTCCTTGGGCAAGGTTCTGGCTGGCGATTTCGCCGTCGATTTCACGGGCCATGGTCACTAGCCGATCAAGGGCGGTTACGAGATCGAAACCATGCATGGTTGCGATGACAATTTGTTTGTCTGAACCAAGGCAGACCCGTAGGGCTTCGCTTGCTGCATGCTTGCTGCGGATTTCGCCTATGTAGATGATGTTAGGTGAGGCGAAACGGTGCGACCGTTCAATGCCTTCAGCCAGATCTTCTTCGCGTTCGATCTCAGCCTGAAAGCAGAAACAGAACTCGCCGTGCTTGCCATCAAGGGGCATTTCAGCAGGGTTTTCAAAGCTGACTCCATGGCCGCCTAATGTTGCAAGGCGGGTTGCCACCAGAGAGGATGCGCTGAAGGTTTTGCCGGAGGCCTGCGCGCCGGTGAAAAGCACTAGGCCTTTGCTTTGTTCTTCAGCAAGAAGCCATTTTGCAATTGGTTCCGGCATGCCGATCTTGTTGAAGTTTTCAACCTGTTCCTGAATTCGGCGCAGGAAGAAAACCTTGCCACTTCCCCAGTCCACGCCTTCGTAAAGGGCGACCCGGTAGCCGATATCTTCATGAATGACCCGGAAAGTGTGTCTTTCACTCTCTTCATGGACTTTGAGGACTTTTTCATGAAGGAGTTTTATTTCCTTCTTGATCCCATCCTCGCAGGGAACAAGTTTCTGGCCGCAGGAATCGCAGCCTTTCATGAAAGCCTCCCCGCTTTCATGAAGAATTAAATCTGTGAATGATGCACTTTTGAGTTTCATTTAGAGCCTCTGTTAGTTGGAGGTGAAGACTATGGTGTTGCTGGAGTATTTGATTTCAGAAACAGAAACAGGAGTTCTTTTGCCTTGATCTACTTTTTGTCCATTCAAGGTAATACTTTCCCAAAATCCAGCCTGTAATATTAGAATGATGGAGCTACTATGAGGGTCTAAGTTCCTGTAGGTTATAGCGAAATCTTGACCATTGTTTTCTGAACAAATGGATAGGTTTGGATCGTACTGATAAGTGGGCAGTACAGATAATCTCTCTGTACTGATGTCCTCAAAGTTTGCTGAGTTATTCAGCCCATATTTTAAGGCTGAGATGCGCATTAAATTGACTCTTTGTGCGAGTTCATAGGCCATTGCCATCTTGTTTGATGCACCTTCTTTGGCCTTTAAATTGATCATCTTGGGAATTATGAATGTTATGTGCGTGATGCCGCTAATTGCGATTAAGCAAACCAGAATTATTTCAATCTGTTTTAGTAGGTCTATGTTCGTTAATTCCATGATGTACTCCGTGTATTTTTAGCTAGTTGGAAGTGAAGACTATGGTGTTGGCGTCGGCGAGTTGTTCGGAAATAGCGGCAACCATTCCACTGCCTTGTGTGATTTCAACCCCGTTAACGGTGATTGATTCCCAAGACTCAGCTTGAAATGTTGCCATCTTTACGCAGGCGTATTCCGGAACATTATTGTGGGTGATGGTGAAGGTGGTCGGGTCGGTTCCGGCGGCAACGGTAACGTCTCCGTTCCATACGTTGCGCACGGTACCACCGCTCTTGAGCATGCCATCAGGAACGACTTTGTTGGTTACAGCAATGGCTGTGGTCAGGCCTGTGAAGTCTGGTTCGCCTTTGTAGAGGTCTTTTACATCGAGGCGGAAAGTGGAAAGGTTCTGCTGGGCACTGGTTACCTTGTTACTTTCAATTGCTTTTTTGATCATGAAGGCGGAACCACCGAGGACGAGAGCTGCGAGGAGCAATGCTCCGACTGTTTCAAGTAAAGTCATGTTTTTCTCCTTAGTAGGCCATGGATTGGCCGAGCTGTTGCTGGATTGAGGAAATTGCCAGAATGATATTGGACACCACCGCAACAATGCTGATGATGCAGAAAACATTGATGAATTTGGCCTGTGCTTTGATCTTCTCGGTTCCTTCAGTCAGCATTTCCTCGGCGATGAGGTGAAGCTGGCTGTCGAAGTTGGGAAGCCATGAGTAGATGCGCAGGTCCTCGATGATTTCTGTGGTGGGGAACTGGTAACCGGAATCGTCCAGTGCCTGCCCAAGTCCCTTACCTAGATTGAGCTGGGCCTTTACGGACTGGAGTCGTTCTTTGAGCCATGGGCTTGTTCCCGGAGTGGACAGCATTTCATTGATAGCCTGTGAAAGCTGGATTCCCGATTTCATCAAAGTTGAAAGGGTGAAGAGCCAGAGGCTGCCGATGATCAGCCGATAGAAGGACCATGGCGGAAGTGAGTCGAAACGCACGCGGATTTTACCGGTCCATATTTTGATGGTCGCCAGCGAGAGCAGGAAAGCCACTATGATTCCAACAAGGGCGACTGTTCCCGCAGTTGAATCAATAAAGTTAGATATCCGGTAGAGTGCTTTTGCCCCGGTTGCCCAGTGTTCCGGATTAGAAAGCTGGGCGAATTGGGGCATGGCGTATCTGGAGAGTACCAGCAGCAGGGATATCAGTGCGCAGATCAGTAAAATTGGATAGGCCAGAGCCTTGCGCATGGAGCTGATGATCTTCATGCGGGCCTGAATTAAGCGCACGGCAAGATCAATGGCCTCATAGAGCTTTCCGGAGTTGACGCCGCTGTTGATAAGCATGACTTCCTCGGCGGGAATGAATCCGTGCATGGCTTCGTAAAGCTTGCTTCCGGATTCAAGACGGGCTGAGACTTCAGTCAGAACATGGGCCAGAGGGCTGCGCTGTTTGGCGTACCTTTCTTGCAGCTCGGAAACACTGTCTACCGCGCTAACCCCGTGACGGGTCAGGGCTGCCAGCTTTCTGTAAAAGCGGATGCGCACCGACTCGCCGAAGAAGAGCTTGGCAAGGATGGGATTTAGATCAGGCCGTTGCATTGGGCTTCTCCACTTTTTTTGATCCGGCCAGCTCGTCTAAGTCCGAAGCCGAGAGGTTGAAGTCGTCAAAAGCCTTGGCGTAGTTCAGCGGAACTCCAAGACGAAGTTCTGTGAGGTGAGGATCAATTATTCCTTGCTCGATGAGATCAATGGCGTGGCTGACAAAGGTCTGTCCGTTCTGTTCATGCCGCCAATGCTTGTAAGCGGCTTCCATGTTTCCGGCGCGGATGTTGCGCAGGATCACATGGTCAGTGGTGACGATTTCAGAGGCTACGGTCTGGCCGATAATGCCCATGCCGGAACACTCTTCACATCCTTCACCGCGGATATGGACGTTCTTGTCACCCATTTTATCCACCGCGCGCATTAAGCGATTCAGCACCGGCTGAGGAAGGTTCTTGCGGCGCAGCTCGTTGTCCTGATCCAGCTTTGTGATTTCCAAAATCGGTTGCTTGCATTTCGGGCAGAGCACCGGAACAAGCCGCTGGTGGTGCAAGCCGGAAAGAACCGTGTGGTCGCAAAGATATTCAAGCGGGTCGGGGTAATGAGCCGCACGCAGCAGGGAAACCATTCGTTGAATGATTCCGAAGGCTGAGTTTGCATGGACGGTTGTCCATACCCCGTGTCCGGTCTGAGCCGCATCAAGGGCGGCGGAAGCTGCTTCCGGATAACGGATTTCACCGATCATGATTACATCGGGGTCAGAGCGCATAGCACCGGCAATGGCGTTACGGTAGGCCGCGCCTCGGTTCTCGTCTTGGTCATTGGTGCTGACGCGAACTTGCTTGACCCGTTCCAGCGGGTATTCCGGCGGATCTTCAATGGCGAGAAAGTTTTTCTCTGGATGATCCTCGGCCATGCTTTCCATGATGTGTTTCAGGGCCGTTGATTTACCGTGGCCGGTCGGGCCGGAAAGCAGGCTCAATCCTGAACGTTGAGTCAGGAACTGGAAGCGGCGGATGTGACGATCCGAATAGCCGAGAGTAGCAAGCCTTTGTTCAAGGCTGCCTGTTGCAGTAGTGCGGTCGTAGAGCAGGCGCAGGGCCATGAATGTCCCGATACCGTTTTCAGCCATGGAGCATTCAAGCGGCTCGGTATGCAGGCGGATGGAATGAACTTCAGCCGGAAGATAGTCGCTGCTGACTATCCTGCCGTCCTGCCTTTCCTTGGCAATGAAGGTTGTATCCGCGCTGTTGGACATTGTCTGATACATGGCCGTGATGACCTTGCGGCCGGTTTCGCCCATGAGTTCCCGGTGGTTTTGCAGCATACCCAGCTTGCGGAGTTGGATGGATGCAAAAGGACCGTAATCACCGATGTGAATGTCAGACGCGCCTTCATTGAAGGCATCCGCAATTATCTCGATGGCGAGATCCTGAATATCGCTTTTGGTTTCAGCGCGGACAAAATGCTTCTTGCGCAGCTTCTGGAATTCTTCAGGCTTGAGCCTTTCAGTTTCCCTGAAACCTTTGCGTGCGGCGTAGCTCAGGAAAGACATCAGGGTTGCATCATCTTCCACTTCTGATGAGATGATAATTTTGCCGTCCAGAAACAGAACCCGTTCCTGAAGGCTTGCGGGGATTTCAGTTTCAGTCATCATTTACTCCTTGAATTTCAAGGCAATGTTCTTGCCGCCAGAGCGGACCAGAACTTTGTTGGGTGTTATGGATACGACCTTGCCGGGACCGGCGTTGTTGCCGACCCGCACAGTCTCGATACCTGCGGAACTTGAAAGGGTAGCGGAAAGCCTGCCGTCCACGCCTTGAATGGAAACGACCTTGGGCCATGTGGGGCGGCGTTTCTTCTTGGCTGTGGACTTTGAATTTGAAGGCTCGGTTGGAGTGGGAACCGGAACGGTCAGCTCAAGCAGTTTCTTGTTTTCTTTGGCGAGAGCCACCTGAAGCTTTTTGTAAGCAATCAGACTACGCAGGTAGTTCGCATCGCCAAGGCTCACCGCAGGTCTTGCAAAGGCGGGAGTGGGCTGCGCAAACTGTTCTGTTGCTTCCGGTTCAGTTGTCTGCTCCTGTTTAGCGGTCGCGTTTTCAGCAGGCACAACTTCTTGTTTTTGAGCTTCTTTCGTGCTGTTTGAGTCGGTCATGAACGCAGTTATGGCCGTGGCATTAGCTACGTTGGGATTAGTCGCGTTTGTGGCGTTGCCCTGTGTCATGGCTTCTGTCGCATTGGCTGAGCTGGTACCATTTCCTGTAACCACGTCGATCAGGAGTTCTCCCTCCGGATTCAGGTCGGCCAAGTCTTCAGCAAATACCGGAACGGCAAGAAGTAAGAGCAGAAAAAGCAGGCTAGTAACTCGCATAAATCTGGCCCTCCAAGGTGCATTGGTTGTTGGTGAAGTCGATCTTTGAAAGGACCAGACAAGGGATGGAATCCATTGCAGTGAAGAGCGCGTCCTCAATCGTTACCCCGACTGGGAGAGCGGAAAGTTTCCACTCTCCCTTGACCCATGGAGCTGTGACGGCAACGGCTTTTTTGAGGATCTTGTTATCCAGCTTCTTAGTTTCCGGAGCCTGCCAAGTGAGGTTCAGTTTGGCTCCGAGATTGCGGGTCAATTCGTAGAGTCGGGCAGTGGCTACGCCCTTTTGGATAAGGTGTTGCTCTGGGCGTTTCTCTGTTTCGGGGTAATTGATGGTCAGGTCCGCCAGCTCAGGCTTTGCGCTGAGGGTGGAGTTAATTTCATTAACTGTCGGGCGGTTGGTGAAATCCGCTCCTTCCTGATGCAGCCAAGCCATGTAGATTCCATCCGCATCACGCACGATGGAACTCAGTTCCCATCCAAGGGTGTACGGCTCTGTGTTACGCACGGCGCGCAGGAATTCATGAGCAAATGCTGACGGCAGGGGCGTTTCTTTCCAAGCCATAGCAAAGAGCTGTTCCGGATCTTTTTGGACTGTTTCCTGTTTCTGGAGTTCTTTCTGGCGTGCTTCACGGGCAATCCTGCGTTGCTCCGCTTCACGCAGATCCTGCTGATACCCATCCCACATGTACCAGCCTGCGCAGGCTGTAAGAATGACGGCCACTCCAATGATGAGCTTCAGGTTGGAGTGCTCAGGATTTAAAGCCTGAACCCGTTCAGACGGTTTGAGCAGCCCGTCAAAATGAGACAGGGATTCATCCATTGTTTCACAGATGTATTCATTGTCCTTGTTCCAGCTGGACATGGATTTCAGACTGGCGAGGTGAGCTTGTGCTTCCGCGCGGGAGCTGAAGAATTGATCTCCTTCAGCAACAATTGTTTTTTTGCTGACCGCGCAGATCCACCAGAGATCGTCCGCAAGGCAGAACATGCCGATCCAAGTGTCAGTGGATCTTTCCACCAGAGCGCAGGCCAGAGAGGGTAACCGTTTAATCTTGTCTCCTTCGCAGGAACCAAGGCCATACTGCTGTTTGCGGGGAACAAGGCAATTGTATTTGCGGTCCTTGAAATCCTCGGCAACTGAGCGGGCTTTTTCAAAAAGCTGCTTCCTTCCCTTGCCTTCAAGGATCTGCCACCAGAATCCAATGGCGTATTCTTTCTTTTTAATCTTGATACTACGCATGGCTAAACTCCGGCACTTTCCATCTCAATGGTGATGATGATCAGGGATTTGCCGTACTTTTGGCTGTGTCCGCCTGCGCTGATACCGATCCCTTTGGATTGCTGGTCGGTTTCCTGCTCGAATCCGGCAAGGACCAGAGTCTGGCCGCATTTCATTTTGACCCGCTGGCTGAAGCTGCGGGTGGAAACCTGCGGGAGCTGGATGGTCAGATCACCGGAAGTAAACTCATCCATGGAATCAAGGGAAGAAAGGGTGATGTTATATTGCAGGATAGCCTTACGGTTGTTCATGATGTGCGGGATCACAGTCATGGAGAAGCCAGTGGAAACTTCACCCGGTGTCAGCTCGGAAGTCTGCATGGAATTTTCTGTGGTGGTGGAGCTGATCCCGGCAAGGTAGGTGTCGCGTTTGACCACCTGAACGGGCAGGGCCTGATTGTTCATGACAATACCGGACCCGGAAGTAAGCAGGGTGGTGCGGCCGCGTTGCTTCAGTGCACGGAGCATGAGCTTGGTGTCCTTCCAGTTACCGTCCAGAATGGCAGCGGTCAGAGTCCCGGCTCCGGAAAGGGTGGTGTAGGGCTGGCCGCCGAGCATGCTGAAGCTTGATTGTCCGGCCTTAAGCATGGATTCAATGTCAAAACCAACATCAGCATTACGGTTCATTTCCAAGGCCCAGACCTTGACGGCCAAGGCAACCTGTCTGCCCATCTTGGTATTCAGGGATTTGATGTACTTGCCGACACGAAGCAGAACAGTGGCGGTATCGGTAACGGTGACCATTCCGGCAGCTTCGTTGACTACAACCCGGCCATCCTTGGAAAGCATTGCTTCAATAGATTTTTCGGTATCCTTCCAGACGTTACCTTCAAAGCTGGCTTTGTTGGTCTGCGAAGTCTGGCTGACGCTGTCCGAGGTCTTGGTGGTCTGACTTACTCCTTCCATGTTGCTGGAATCGGAGGAACTGCCCGAAGTCTGGGATTTGTTGGTTATGGTCGATTCGTATTTGATATTACCCGGAGCAACTGCAAGGTTAAATGACTTGGTTTGCAAACGGGCAATTTCAACCTTTCCGCTTAGCTCATCATATTCCCAGCCCATGCCGAAGTATTCGCACATGGTGTTCAGCAGATTGGAGAGCTTGCCATCGTAGTTGATACGCATGCGCTTCTGTTTTTCTTTTCCGGTGGTTTCTGCGGCTTCTACTTCAATGTGCAATGGTACAAGCTCGTTGATCCATTTGGCGATCTGGGAAGCTGTTCCGATCCGGTTAGTCAGGGTTACGCGCCGATTGAAAACGGAAGGAAGTCTGTTGTCTTCTAGCTCCACCGGAATGGCTCCGAGGTATGGAGCATGTACAATAGAAACAGTCTTCTTGCTGCTGGCCGCTCTCATGGAAGCCGCACGGCTTTTCACCGAGCGTTCCTGCTGTGAGGGCTGGAGCGGTGCGCAACTGCATATGGCAGTAATTAAAAAGAGTATGAGTATGCGTTTCATGCTTAATCCTCGCTGACAACAATGTGTTTGTTCTTTTGGTAGAGAGTCACGCGCAGGGAATTTCCGTTGGCGTGCATCCTTGAAAAGAGGCGTTTAACCGCCCGTGGAAACGTATCTCTGAAAGTAGCGTGGGACTGCATTTCAAAGTCATGATTGGCCTTCCAGACCAGTGTGTATTCGGCGCGACCAGCCCAGCGTTTGAGTTGGTCACGAAGACCACCGGGAACGATGGACCAATCTTCATTGAGGGGTGATTCAACCTGCTCGGCATCACCTCCCACGAACTCAAAGAATGCCGGGGTTTGAGTGAGCAGGCCGGATTTTTCAAATCCTTCAAAGGTCAGGTTGTAGACCTGACCGAAGGACCAGCCGTCCGAGGAACCGAGATAGAGATAGTAGAGCGTGCTGTTGGTGATGGAATCGAAGACCATGTTCATATCCAGCACATTGGGATCAGTGGTTTTAGGACTGAATTGGAACCCCTGTTCGCGCAGATTGGCTTCGAATTTCCAGCCGCAGGGATTGTCCGAAACAGTCAGGTGCAGCACGGTGCGGCCCGGAGGATAATGAGCAGCAACCTTGAGCGCGGCTTCTTCAACTATGGAGTCAACTTCGTGCTCCTCGTACATGGGCGTAGTTTGTTCAACTACTTCGATCTGTTTGGTTGCCGCACGCCATGCATTGCAGCCGGTGGGGAAGAGCAGCAGGATGATCAGAATCAGGATTCTCATTTGGTCACCTCAATTCGTGTAATTTCCACTTTGGCCTGATCCATTCCGGTTCCGGCCACGAGGATTGCTTTTTCAAAGATTTCATCAACGACAAAGGCATTGCCTTTGACACGATAGTTAACGATAGCTTCCTGTCCGGCCTTTTCCACCAGCAGCACCGGGATCTCGGTTTGGGTGGAAGTCCTTGGAAGCTGGATAAATGTTCTGATTCCATCATTATAGACGCGCATGGGCTTCCAACTCGCATCATCACCGCTGATGGTGTAGCTGAAGTCCAAGGTGGAAAGATCTACGGTCTTGCCTTCAATCTGGGTGGTGTCCCAGATGTCTTTTTTCTTTTTGCGCTTCAGGCTGGCTTTAAGTACTTTCTGCTGATCTTCCGGATAGATGAAAGAAACGTATGGATTGTAGTCCTTGCGGCGTGAGACAAGCTTCAGATGGTAAACTCTGCGGTCAGTTGGAATGACGGCAGTAGTCACAAGCCCAGCGTCAAGGGGCTTGATGAGAATATGCGTGGCTTCCCTGCCCGGAGTTCCGGATTTGCTAAGCGCAATCATCCAGCGTGCGGTATCACCGACAATCACATCGTTAACGTTTTCACCGGGCTGAAGCTCTAGATCGGAGGTCATAAACGGTGAGCAGATGATGCTCGGCATGGTGGCCCCAAAGATGTGAACCACTTTGCCGTTCTCCAGCAGGATCGGGTTAATCTTGCGGTTGATCCATTCCTTGGAAAGCTTCAGAGCTTCCCATTCTTTGCTATTAAGACGAACGTTTGTTTTAGAGATGTAATCCGGCTGCGCCATCACAGCAGTCGAATAAGACGGATTTTTATCCGTTTTGGCTGCATTATTTCCGGTTTCCGGCGGTAAATGTTGTGCAAATACCTTGTTCATCAATCCCTGATTAGGATCTTGCTGTCCGGCTTGCTGCGAATTAGGTGCAGCCCAGCCGGAACAGGCGATGAGAACAAGGGATAACGTTAAAATGAGGTGCTTCATTTTGGCTCCTATTGTTCAAGAAGTTTTGCCCAGGATAACTCCGTGACATAAATGCCAAGCGGATTCCTAAGGATCTGGCTTTCAGTTTCTGGGGGAGAGATGCGGACTTTTACAGTCGCTTCGTAATGGGTGCTGGATTGGGCAACACCTGAGTGATTGCGCACGGTTTCCAGCCATTCGATACGCCAGCTTTCAGAGCTGACCGGAAGGGGAATCCCTTTAACATCAACCTCAACGAGAACCTTCTGGCCGCGCTGATATGGGTTGTTTGCTTCGTACCAACTTTTAGTTGCACCGCGGGCTGCGCCGGTAACGAATGAAGACATGCGCTTAACCATTTTCTTCTGAAGCCCGATGTCTGCTGTTACAGTTCTCCAGTTGACGATGAGGTTGGCCACTTCAGCTTGAATAATACGTTTGGGAACCGGGCCGATTTCATCCGCGCGGGTTACGGAAAGAACCTGGCCATGTTTGTCGACTTCAACGGTGTACGGAACAACCTTGCTTTGTGTTGCCTGCACAAAATTCATGGTCATGGATATGGCGGTAATTAGAAGGCAGCCAAAAGCGAAGAGTCTCCAATTTTCGGCGCGTTTGATGTATGAACCATATCGCTCAAGCCACTCTTCTTTGGCTGTGAGATATGGGTTTTCTGTAGATTTAGACATAGGTCATTACTCCAATTAGTTAGGGAAGCTGGAAGTTGGTAGACGGTCCAGCTGGTTGTTGCATTTTGAAGGCTTCATGATGGGAAGTAATGGTGCTGCGCAGGTTGCCCATATTGGTCGCGCCGATGTTCTCCCGAGCCGCACCGCCAAGGTTTTTAAATGCTTGCCAACCCTTGCCTAGCCCGGTTGCCCCTTGCGAACCGGCCATGTTGAATGCTTCTTTGAGCGTGTCCATTCCGCGCTTTGCTTCGACCGCACCGCCAAGGGCCTGCGCTGGCATTTGCATTGCCGTCATGGTTGTGATCCCGATCGCAGACATTGCAGAAGTAAGCGCGCCTCCTCCGGAGACTTGGGAGACGTTGACCATTTCAGCTACTTTTGCAGGAAGGTATTTAATGAGAACCAGAATGATGATTGATGAGCAGACGACGACGAAAATATCAGCAAAACACTTGGTGTTAAGTGTTGTGAATTTGGCAATAAAATTTAAACTCAAGCTCATCAGGAGCTGTAAGGTGAATAATTTTGCCGCTATAGCCAAAGAGTACTTGAGATAATTTATGGTGAAATCTTTAGTAAATTTTGAACCGCCAAAACCTAGCAGAATAGCTCCTGCATTCAGGACAATAAATGACTCACATTTCACCAATATTAGCTGGGCGGTCATTAAGGAAAAAGTGATTGCTAAGATTACACAGCATATTAAAATACCGATACTTACGTGTATTTTAACTGTCAGGTTATTTAACAAGTCACCAATGATCTTTAGTCCATAAAAAAAGATTATTTCTGGGTCTGGCTCTTGTGCGCCTGCTGTTATTGCAACACTGCTGAAGGATTTGATTAGTGATGTAGTCCATTCCGCACTATAAAAAATAACAGAGGCCATGAAGCTGCCGTAGATAATGAGCAACACGAACTCAGCCAATTTTTGTTTGAGGTCATATTGCTTAAGTGTTGCTTGAATCCCTAACCACGCCAGTTCAATACTTATCAGTAATTTGAAGAGTGTCAGGGAGTATCCTTGTATGGCTGGCCCCCATGTCTTAGCTGCTGCCTCAAATTCAGTTAAAAGCCTGGACGATAGTCCTAAATCTTGAGTTATGTCTTCTGTCGCGTAAGCAAGACCGCTCATTGTAAGAACCAAAGTTATGGCTATCAGTATCGTTGTTATTGGATTGACTTTGATTACGGCACTAATTATGAAATTATTAATATTTGTAAGGAGTTCGTATGCGATATTTATTGATAGTTTTTTTCTTATGTTCTCTCGTTGCATGTAATGAAACAAAGGTTGAGAAAACTGAACAAGATAAGACAATTTCCTCTGTAGATAACAAGGATGAAATTGATGTCCAAGATATTCAGCAATCAGGAAAAGAGCTTTCTGATAAAGTTCAGCAGCTGATTGATAAAAAATACAAGAAAGCAGAGGAATAGTAGTTGAGTCCATTCTAATTTCCTTTTTTATCGATTAGAGCTTGAATCCTTTTGGACAGTTCGTTTTCGAAGTAGCCTCTACTGTTCAGCTCCTGAATCTGATCAATCTTCTCTTTCTTTTGCTGGATCTGCGCTTGATTCTGGATATGCATCGCCATGAGGGCACGCAGTTTTCGCATCTCTGAAATTTGGATAGAAGAGAGTTGGTTTGCAGCTTCTAAGGCCTGCATGCGTCCTTCCGGAGTGCTCAAAAGATCATCAATGTATGAATCGAATTCTTCTGATTCACTGATCTCTTTGAGTTGCTGACCGGAAAGTTTAAAGGTGGCCTCGGTCGCTTCATCTACTCGACCAGACCACTTGCTGTAGTATTCGTAATACTGGGGATTCACTTCACTGGCCGGAAGACCAACGAGTTCTTTAGCTGAGTTGAAATTTGGATAAGCGGCATGATAAACTCCACCCAGCACATCAATATCTGCAACTGTTTCACGTAATCCCATGGTAAGAGACGCCAGTTGTTTAAAGTCTCTGATCACACTGTTTTTAATGGCAAAGGGCAGGCGGATGGTGTTCTTGACCATGTTGACGTACTGATCAATATTCTGCTTCACCATCATGATTTGCTGCTGGGTCTGCATCATTTCTTCAGCATAAGTCCGGTACATGGATTCAAGCTGTTCAATATTGGTCACGCGCTCCAGCATTTGCAGGATTTTGTCGCTACAATTGGTGCAGGTGACGGTCATTGCGCTAGCCGGAGCTGAGTTCATGAGCATAACAACTATGAGAATGAAGGTAACTGCTGATCTCATTTTGTGTTTTCCTTGCTTCTGGGTGCCCATTTGAAATCTCCCTGCCTTTCTTCAAGCCATTGTTCCGGCCAGCTTGGGCCATGTTCTTTTTCAAGTTCCTTGATACGGGCGATGTGTCCTTTGCCGGATGAACCGACAAAAGAGAGCGCGACAGGACCGAGAGCTAAGTTTATGAGCCTGCGTCCTTCAGGAGTAACAACGTAGTAATCGCGCTTTGGAGCTGCGGAGGTGATGATCTGGATCTGGGTGGAGTTGAGGCCAAGACCTTCATAGTGCGGTCGCTGGTCTTTGTCGGACGCGCTGGGGTTTGCTAGGTAAATTTTGGTCGGGCAGGATTCAGACAAAACGCCCATGAGCCCCGATTTAGCCGCATCTTCTAAAGACTGCGTAGCCAGAACAACTGCGCAGTTTGCTTTACGCAGAACCTTCAGCCATTCATAAATCTTATCCCGGAAAACTTTATGACCAAGCATGATCCATGCTTCATCCAGAATGAGCAGAGAGGGCTGTCCTTTAAAGGATTTTTCTATGCAGTGGAAAAGATAAAGAAGGACAGGAATGAGGTTCTTGTCTCCTAGGTTCATCAAGTTTTCAATCTCGAAGACCATTAGATTTTCAATGCCAAATCCATCCGTTTTTGCATCGAGCAGATGTCCCATAGCCCCGGCATTGGTGTAATGTTTTATGGCTTCCCTGAGTTCTTCATCCTGCACAAAGTGGTAAAAATCAGTAAGAGAGCGCATGTCTTTCGGGTTGTTCCGGATTGAATTCATTGCCAGATGAATTGCATTGCGGTGCGCAGGTAGGACAACGAATCCTTGCAGAGTCACAAGAGTCTCAATCCATTCTTCTGCCCAGGCTTGCTCGGCATCAGAATCAACGTTCGAAAGAGGGGCAAAGGCTAGCTCTGAATCATCACCGGCTATTTCGTAATGAGTTCCCCCGGCAGCTTTGCAGAGCGGAAACATGGACATGCCTTTGTCGAAGGCAAAAATGGATGCATTCTTATATCTTCTGAACTGGGCGTTAATAATGCCGAGCAGTGTAGATTTACCGGCCCCGGTAGGGCCGAAAATCAAGGTGTGTCCGATATCGCCTGTGTGCAGGTTCAGCCTGAACGGTGTTGAACCATCAGTTGCGCAATACATAAGAGCCGGTGAATTGGCTGGAAATTCCGGTGAAGGGTTAAATTCATTACCGGGCCAGATTGTCGCCAATGGAAGCATGTCCGAAAGGTTCATTGAATTAACGATCGGCCTACGGACGTTTGCGTATGCGTTACCGGGATGAGTTCCCAGCCATGCCTCAAGAGCATTGATTGTTTCAATGCGGCATCCGAATCCTTGACCTTGAATTAGCCGGCTGATGAGCCTGGTATTATCTTCCAGCTTTTCGGGATCTGTTCCATGCAACACAATGCATGCTGTATAGAAGCCGGCAGAAACTAGGCCGGACTGAACTTCAGCAAGAGCTGTTTCCGCATCTCCTGCCATGTTGAGAGCATCCTGATTCGGTCTTGGATTGGCCTTGTTGAACATCAGGTCGAAAAATTTAAATACCTGCTGTTGCCATGTCTTACGATACAAGGTGAGTTCTTTTTCGGCTTCAAACTGATCCATACAGATGAAGCGGCTTGAAAATCTGTATTCTAAAGGGGTTCCTTCAAGGCAGGATAAGATTGAGGGCCAGCTTTCGGCTGGAAATCCATCTATGGCGATGATCTGGATCTGGTTCTTTCCGATGAAAAGTGAATCGCCGGCAATCAAATCTTTGCAGCCGATAATTGCATCCAGATACATGGGGGTAGAGGGCAGAATTACCGGGTGATTTTCTCCGGTGGTACATATCTGCAAGAATGTTAGCAGCGGTGAGACTGTCTTGCTGTTTCCGAACTCATCTTCATATGTATAGTCGGCCAGTCGCTCAAGCTGAAGGCAGAGAGAAAGAGAGTCTTCAAGCTGAAATAGTGTTTTTTTGAATTCGTTGATCTGTTTGTCGAGCTGGTTGTTCCTACCTGTCTGCCCAGTTGCATATCTTTTGATTTTTTCTTGTCCTAACTGTGGTGTACAAGTCACAGCCAGAAAAGTGCTGGTTGTATAGAATTCCCCTGATTCAAAAATGTTCCTGCGCTCCTCATCAATCATCGCCGTGATTCTATCCGGAAAGAAACTTGTCGCCGGAGCAGGGTAGCCGGTCGCAGGAGTTCGGATGGCCTCGACATGACACATCCAGCCAGATCCAAGAGGCGCAAGAGCTTGGTTGACTCGTGCGCTTATTGTCGCCAGTTCTTGAGGTGTGCTTGATGCTGTGTCTTGGGATCTGAATATCCAGCCGGCTAGAAGCGCGCCGTTTTTACAAAGGACAATTCCATTATCCACCATGGCGGCATATGAAAGCAGGTCCGGCAGGCTTTTCTGTTTATGGCGGTAGTCTTTGAGCTTGAGCATAATTGTTCCCTACCTGCGCCAAGGTGTTGATTTAGCGGGATATATGGTCTGGTATGCGTTTCTTCTGAGCCATACCTGTGACATTTGAGGATCTTCTTTCGCCATCATCCGGAGCAGAATTACGCTGGTGATCCAAAAGAAGAGAGCTGCGCCGGCAGAGACGAGATCTTTGCCTACCACTACAAGAATGAAGCTGATCAGAGCTGAAGACATTACCAGTTCTCGTTCCGCTCCTAAGACTAGTGTATGTCTGTGTAATGAACGGTGAATGACAACCGTCCTTACAAGTAATTCTTGGCTCAAACTCACAGGATTGCTCCTGTGAAGGTAAAAACGGCATTCACTATGGCAGAGGCAAAAGCGACAAAGCAGATACCAATGATTATGCTCAGGAATAATTTGAACCCTTCGCCCAGTTCTGCCTTTTTAAGGATGAAGGTGAGACCCGAAATGGCAAGTGCGATAGCAGAGATTATTCCACCAACCGGACCAGCCACAGTTCCTAATACTTTTTCAACAGGTCCTTTGAACTCAGCAATTCCACTGGCTGAAGCTATTTCCGGGAACAGTAAAATTGCCGATAAAAGAAGTAAGGTAATTTTAGTATTGCTTTTCATTAAGAATGTACTCCAACATGTATTTTTGATTTACCGGGTCGTAGCCGGAAACCGTTGCCACTTCGGTGACCGCACGGCCTGTCCGTGTGCGGCAAATGAAAATTATAAAATCCACGGCAGAGCCGATCAGATGAGACATGGGAGATTTTGAAGCCTCGGAAATAAGTTGCTCAATACGATAGAGCCCTTCTGCCGCAGAGTTGGCGTGAATCGTTGCGATCCCGCCGGGGTGGCCTGTGTTCCATGCCTTGAGTAGATCCAGAGCTTCCCCACCGCGAACCTCGCCCACAAGTATCCGGTCCGGGCGAAGTCTCATTGTCGCCCGGACCAATGTCTGGATGGAGGTGTGTTTGTTTGCCCGTAGGAAAAGTGTGTTCTGGGATTGGCTTTGCAGCTCCGCAGTATCTTCAATGATGATTAGGCGTGCGTCCGGCTCAATTTCAGAAATAGAATTGATGACTCCATTAACCAGAGTAGTTTTTCCGGAACTGGTGCCGCCTACCACCACAATGTTCTGTCTCGCTGTTACGGCACGCTTTATTGAGTCCATGACTTCCATGGTCATGATTCCATTTTCCACATAATCTTCCAGCGGGAAGACCTTGCTGGCTTTTTTGCGGATAGTGAAAGAAGCCGCCTTGACGATGGGAGGAAACAATCCTTCAAACCGACTGCCATCTATAGGTAGTTCTCCCTCGACTATTGGAGATTCTTTCGTAACTGTGGTTTCCAGAGAGCTTGCGACAAGCGAGATTATCATTGTTGTCTGGTTGGGTTGAATTGTTCCAACCTCTTTCATTTCTTCGCCAAATCTTTCAATCCAAAGTTTACCATCGGGGTTAACCATGATCTCTACAACCTCCGGATCTTCAAGAGCTGCCATTATGATGGCTCCCATGTTGTGACGAAGGTTTTCAATAAGACGGTCGTCTTGTTCGTGTGCAGGGCCATTCATTATGAACCCCACACAATGACTGAAAGCGAAACAGCAATAGACAGACAGAACATGACCCCGGCAAAGATAGCTAATCCCCTCACTGATCCAAGGAAGTTGTTCATCTGGCCCTGATGTTCATTGATTACACTCAGGCAGTTTTCGATGTTCGCTTTGACAGCTTTGCTAAGTAGGCTGTTTGTGGATTTGCGCACTTCCAGAGCAAAGGAAGCAACATGTTCTTCCATGTCCTTTGAAAGTTGCTGCTTATGGTTTTGCAGCAGTCTTTCATACTCATCCAGAGCGGCGCGATTTATAGTCACGGCAACGAGGATAGGATCATCCTCATCGAGCAGTAGATTGTGCTCTTTTGCAATGAGATCGCGCACACTCTGAATGGTGAGGGGGGCGTTGTCAGGAGTCTGGTCAGACATTGTAGTCCCTTACATTCCGCAGTTCACAAGTTCTGTTCTCATTTCATTCCAGAACATTTTGAGACGCTGCCTGGTCATGATTGGCAGAGTGCTTTCCTGTGCTTCCTGAAAGGAAATTTTTGCTGTCAGCAAGTTTTCAATGTCTCGGCCAAAGGTTTCCTTTTTCTTCACAGGAATGCGGACTAATGCGGCAAGGCGATGTGAGTTGTCTTTGTAGACTTTGAATTCTTCGAAGCTTTTTCCTTTCATGGCGATCTGACCGAAAAAGCCATTGAGCCAGATGTAGATGGGAACCTGGAATGTCTTAATTAGGGAGCTGAGTCCGCTGAGTGTGTCAGGGAGTGCCTGTCCCCCGGTAATTACTGTGTGCAGGTTGATGTTGTGGCCGGCTTCAGCAAGCATCGGGAAGACTTGGTTGTCAGCAAGATAGCTGGCAAGAGGGACAAAAGTAGCGGCTCCGTTATCAATAACCATTTCTGCATCATCGGGCAGGGCCATCATCAATTCGACGAGAGTATCGAATCGTCTGGGATCGATGTCGTCGCCGTCCATGATATCAAGAGAGGTTACTCCAAACTTATGGTATCCTGAGAATGTTGCGTTTACCGGGTCGGTATCCACGCAGGAGACTTCTTTGCCTGACTCCAGAAGATGTTGGGTAAGAAAGCTGGCGACAAGGCTTTTGCCCACTCCGCCTTTACCTTGAAAAATTGCATTAATAGTAGCCATAGTTTCACTCCTTGTATTTATTTACCGATGAGCTCATCGAGCTTTTCGTCGGTAACGTTCTTTTCGTGGATAAATGCTAAATCGTTTTCAGGATGCCCTGCATGAGGACCGCCTCCATTCAGGGGTACAAGGGGAGCGGAGACGGTCCTTACAGCAGGAGTGCCTGTTATGGCCGGGGCTTGGGTGTTTGTCATAGATGCAGGCGAACAATGCGGGCTGTAGAGAGCTACGTAATGGCAGAAACGCTGGTAGCTTATGGTCATCCTGCCATCACTGGTGAGGTGGTCATGAACAGCTTTGCGGGTATGTCCTGCAAGGAGGTTCTGTTCGATTTCCTTAACAAGGCCGAGATACTCAACTCGTCCTTTGCCTCGCTGGGAAGGTTTGATCTTAGAGGTCATGCAGCCGCTCTTTGTTATATTGATGGAAAGTGGGTAGACTGTGTCCTGAATGTGTCTCAGGGCACGGGAAAAGAGTGCGGTGATAGGCATCATCGCATTTATTGGAAAGATTGCTTTATTAGAGAAAGGTGGGACAGGAGTGGGACAACCCCAGTGATTTGCATAAAAAGAGGACTCACCAACTGTTGTGATGTAGTTTGTAAGTCCTTGATTTTGAATCTTTATTTGCTTGTCGGTGACACAAAGTAGAAGGGCACAAAAAAGGGACCGCGAGGTCCCTTTTAAAGCCATAGTAAGTTGTATCTTACAAATATCTAGATAGCTGCAATGCACTTGATTTCCACAAGTCCGCCTTTGGGGAGGCCGCTTACTTCGATGGCCGCTCGTGCAGGTTTGTGGCTGGCGAAGTATTCGGAATAGACTTCGTTCACTTTTGCAAAGTCGTTCATATCGGTCAGGAAAACATCCACGCTGATGACCTTGGTCAGGGAGCTTCTGCAGGCTTCGAGGATGAATTTGAGATTTTCAAGTGCCTGCCTTGTCTGCTCCTGTACGTCATCAGAGATAAATTCTCCGGTTTCCGGTACAAGACCAAGCTGACCGCTTACAAAAGCCTGTGAGTTATAGATTGTGGCCTGCGAGTACGGGCCGATTGCTGCGGGAGCATTTTCGGTATTTACAGTAGTAACGATCATAGCCATTCCTTTAGTTTTTAAGATTGTTTGGGGAGTCCCCATAAATATTTATCGGCAAAACCTGCCGGAATAAATTTTGTTATCTGGACCAATGCGGCGACTATCATGCAGGACATGATCAGTCGTCCCCAGAACAGGCCGGATACGTGTCCACCTATCATCATGAGCAGCAGGGTATCTTCAATCAGGCTGTGGCAGATACTCATCAGGGTCAGCGAATAAAAAACGTCTTTTTTATCAATGCGTCCTGATTTTGTTTCATGGATAATCATGCCTCCGCCGTATGAAAGCCCCATTGTCAGGCCTACCACGGTAAGGGCTGATGCTTTGGTACCGATTCCCATCATGGTCAGGAAAGGGCGTAACAGAAAATCCATTGCTGCAATGACCCGTAATTTGGTCAAGATACGCATGATTGCCAGCAGGCATAAAATGATACCGAAGATGGAAATCAGATTGCGCAGTTCACCAAAGGCCCATTCTAAAATGGTTTTCTCGACTGCGGAATTGTCCGGAGTCAGCAGGATGTTTGCCGGTCCCTGCAGGAAATCGAAATTTTGGTAAATCAAGTGCAGCACCAAGCCCATCAGGAAGGCTGCACCCATTCTGATAAGTAACTGAAATCCCAGCTTGGGGCCGGAGCTTTGTACTACACGCAGTTCCACAGGCATTGAGTGGGCGACAAGAATCATCGTCCCGAGCACGGTAGCTTGAGCGGCAGTAAGAGGCTGGTCCTGAGCCAGACTCAAGAATACGATCAATCCGCTGTAAATGTTGTTAATTAATGCTGTAGCCCAGACAAGACCCATTTCGCCGGGTAGCCCTACCATCTTCATTATCGGTGCCAGCGGGGCTGCTAGATATCCGACTAGATTGAATTCCTGAAGAATTTTGACGGCAATGACAACCGGGATCATGATTTTGAACAGATCGAGACTGATGCGGGCAGCATCTTTGACGGTAGCAATAGCAGGTTGAATTAAATTATCATTGAGAGACATATTGGCGGTGGCTGTAGGTGGGAAAAAAATAAACCGGGCAGACTTTTCAGCCTGCCCGGTTTTTATATCAATTTCAATTAGGCCAGCATTTTGTCTTTCAGGCCGTTAACAGCATCTTCTTCTGTTTCAAAAAGATCAAAAACTTTGTGCAGGGCTGCAATGTCGATAATTTTTTTAACCCTGTCGCTGATGTTGAACATGGCAATATTGCCTTTTTCTTTCATCAGTTTATTCCGCAGTGTGATCAGGGTTCCGATGCCCATGCTGTCCATGAAATCAACACTGTCCATATCGAGTGCTACATTAAACTGTTTCTCTTCGAAAATGGGTTGAATCTGACGCTGAAAATCATGGCTTACTACGTGGTTCAGTTCAGGAGATTCAATTCTTACAACGGTGATTTCATCTATTTGTTTAAAACTAAGTTCCATTCTTTATTCCTTCTTCAGTGGTTCTATTGCAAGGATCACGGCTAGCAAGCTACACCGCCTTTTGATTTCAATCAAGTCTGAGTTTATCCCGGAAAACTGATTTGAAAGGTTGCTCCATTATCATTGAAAAAATGAACTTCTCCATTTAATTGTTGCGCAAGCGTTTCCACAAGGGTCATACCCAATGTTCTTGAACCGCTGATGGAGAAATTTTCAGGTAATCCGACTCCATTGTCTGAGACTTCCAATTTGATTTGTTCGTTATCTCTATGCATGGAGACTTTCAGTTCACCTCCTGAGTTCATTTCATAGGCATGTGTTAAGGCATTTGAAACCAGTTCATTGATGATCAGACCGCACGGGATAGCTGAGTCAATACCCATATGGATGTCATTAATATTATAGGTAGGGTTCACTTTCCCATCAACAGAATAAGAACGAAGTAAAAAGTTGATCAGGGTCAGGGCGTATTCGTTCATATCAATGCGGGAAAGGTCTTCTGAACGGTACAGCTTTTCGTGCAGCATGGACATGGATCTGACTCGATGCTGGCATTCTCGCAGCAAGTTGCTTGCTTCCTTGTCATCAGTATAGCCGCTTTGCAGGCTTAACAGACTTGAGATTACTTGAAGGTTATTCTTTACCCGATGATGGATTTCTTTAAGCATGACCTCTTTTTCCGCCAAAGATGCCCGGACTAGCCCTTCAGATTTTTTACGTGCGGTAATTTCTTCTGAAAGAACTTTGTTCATTAATTGCAGTTCTTCGGTCCTTTCGCGGATTTTGCATTCGAGCTCTTCCTTGTAGCGCTCGTTCTCAACGAGAAGTCTTGCTCTTTCGCGGGTTCGCAGAATTGCATTTTCAAGATCAGTAAGATCTGTGATCGGTTTTGGAATATAGTCCCATGAACCAAGTCTCACCGTAGCAATGACATCCTCAAATGATCCTGTTCCGGATACGACTATTACCGGAGTTTGAGGTGCTTCCTGACCAAGCTGCTTGAGAACTGAAAGACCGTCCATTTCCGGCATTCTCAAGTCAAGCAGCACTACATCAGGCTTCTGTTCATGAAATATTTTCAATCCTTCATGGCCGTTGCTGGCCTGGAGAACTTCATATCCGCTATCTTCAAGATAGTGTGCAATGGAAAGGCGGACGCTCTCATCGTCATCAATTGTCAGAATTTTAGGCATGTCATTCATAGACAGTATCCGATTTATTGTTAGATAGGATTTTGAATTGGAATCTGATGCGCATTAATTTGAGATGTTGGTTGTTTGAAGCAGAGGCTTAAGTTATATTAATGCTTGAAAACCTTTATAACTGTGTAATTTTTGATTTTGTGAGTATATATTGTTAATGGCTGTTAGCCAAGCGGATTTTATTTTATGGAGGGTGATTAAGGGTGGATAGAATGAGAATCTTGCTCGTTGCAGCTCCCGGAGATAATCGGGGGGTATATATTCAGGCTTTAAAGAGCTTTGATCTGGATTGCGACGTTGCCGAGTCCCTTAACGAGATTACTCTTAAGCATAATAAGGTTAAGTACAACGGCTTTTTGATTGATATTCCTACCTTGCTCCGCTCCAGTGCTGCGGACAAGGCGGACGCGAACCTTTTGAGTGATAATTTTCCGGTCATGAGACTGAGCTATAAAGCGGCTGACGGTATACGGTGTATTCCTACAGGTAAGTTTTCCGGGCATGGCACTTCCTTAGATGAGTTTTTTCAGGAAAGCTGCAGGAACTTTACAGCGCGGTCTTTACGTGGCACCAAAAGGGCTAACAAGGTTTTGAATGCTTTGTTGAACAGGGACATTAATTCTTCTAAAAGCCAGATGGAAAAAAGCGTAGCCTTGAATTTTTCAGCAGAAGGTTGTTTTTTATTTTCTGTTACAAGGTGGAGGAAGGGCGATACTCTCTGGGTGGCATTTATGGAGTTGGATGACAAAACTCCAATTAAGTCGGAAGTCTTGTGGTCTGTGCCTTGGGGAGTGAAATCGCAGATGCCCGGTATTGGACTGAGATTTTTGTCTCTTTCTGAGGAACAGGCGGACCAACTTGACGAATTAATACAGGCTAAGAAGGTGTGACGTGAGTGAATTAAAGGAAGATAAGAATTTTGAGAGACTGCTGGAATGCATGGCTCGAGGGATTCTTGTGGGTGGATCAGTAGGAGCCATTGCGGGATGGTTTTTCATGGATCTTCAGCGTGCATTGTTGCTGGGAATGCTGGTTGGGTGCGTTGCAGGATTAACCATGAAGAATGTCCGCGATAAGCGTGACAAAAAAGAATAAACTTTTACATATTTCCAATAAAAAAGGCCGCTTCCATAAGGGAACGGCCTTTTTTTATTCTTTTTTCATATAGATCTACAGGATTTGACTGAGGAAAGCCTTGGTCCTGTCGGATTCGGGATTAGTGAAGAAGTGTTCAGGACTGCCTTTTTCAATGAGCATCCCCTGATCCATGAAGACGACTTCGTCAGCAACTTCGCGGGCAAAACCCATTTCGTGGGTAACCACGACCATGGTCATACCTTCCTTCGCAACGGTCTTCATTACATCCAGAACTTCACCTACCATTTCCGGGTCAAGAGCTGAGGTCGGTTCATCAAAGAGCAGAACCTTAGGCTCCATAGCCAGTGAACGGGCGATGGCAACGCGTTGCTGCTGTCCGCCGGAAAGCTGGGTGGGGTATACCCCGGCCTTATCATGGATTCCTACTTTCTTGAGCAGTTCCATAGCCACTTCGCCGGCTTCCTTTTTTGTCCTTTTGCGGACTACAGTCTGGGCGATGGTCAGGTTTTCCAACACGGTCTTGTGCGGGAAAAGGTTGAAGGACTGGAAGACCATCCCCACTTCTTCGCGGATTTTGTTAATATTTGTCTTGGGAGAGAGAATATCAATTCCGTCAATGAAGATGTGACCGGAATCAGCGTATTCAAGTCTGTTCAGGCAACGTAGGAAGGTGGATTTACCGGAGCCGGAAGGGCCGATAACAACTACGACCTGTCCTTTGTCCACAGTATGTGAAACATTGGAAAGGGCCTGCACTTCATGGGGAACATAGAAAGTTTTGTATATATTTTTAACTTCAATCATTATCTCTGCACCATTTTCTTCTCAAGGTATTGTACAAACATGGAGAAAGCAAAAGTAAGTACGAGGTAGAGCAGCGCACAAAGGAACCACAGCTCAAACGGCTGCAGGCTTGTGGAAACCGCTTCCCTTGTTCCCTTGGTAAGTTCTCTGATTGCGATAACTCCAAGCAGCGAGGAGTCTTTGATCATACTGATGAATTGTCCTGCCAGCGGGGGGAGGATTCTCCTGAAAGCTTGAGGCAGGATAATATGTTTCATGGCATAGTATTTTGACATACCCAGTGAACGGGCTGCTTCCATCTGTCCACGGTGAACGGACTGAATACCTGCACGAACAATCTCAGCAACATAAGCACCAGCGAAAATAGCCAGTGATGCGATACCGAACCAGAGCGGTGGGATCTGAGAGATATCGTATTTCGCAAGCATGTTGTTGACGAGAGTTCCCAGTACGAAATACCAGATGAACATCTGTACCAGCAGGGGGGTACCGCGGATAAGTTCAATGTACGTAATTGCGGAAAGCTTCAACGCTGGGTTCTGGGAAATACGGGCCAATCCTGTGAAAAGGCCGAGTATAATCGCGAAGACAATGGCTATGGCACTGACCTTGAGGGTGACAAATAAACCGTCAAGGATGACACCGGGTTTCCATTCTTTCAGGACTCCGATAGTGTCTCCGACAAAAACAGTATCGTCTTCGTAAACACGTATTCCGGAAGCTGGTATTTCATACTGTTCGGATTCGTGGTTTTCCCCGGTTACAGTAACGATGGCGTTATTACCCTGTTCTTTAATAGAGGTAATGCTGCCTTCGATATCTGAATTGATATTGATTTCATCCTGATAATAGAAGTAGTTCGGAATACGCTCCCAACGCCAGACATAATCTACCTGCTGTGTTGCCCAGTAAAGGCCGAACATGGTGGTAAACAGGCCGATGAAAAATACAGTCTTCCAGAAAAGTTCGTAGTTCCGGCCTTTGCCGGGAGCTCTCAATGATGTTCCACTCATAATATAAGCCGATTTTTAAAATTTAAGTTCTTACTACAAAAAGCAAAAATTCAGATTGTCGGGAAAGGGTCGATGAATATGGCGCTATCGACCGTTTGTCAACAATCTGAATAAAGGGGCGGATGATCCGCCCCTCATAAAACTCGTAGGTGTTACTACATGTTTTTACGCCATGCGGTGCTTTCGAACCACTTGTTGTAAAGTTTTTCGTAACGTCCATCGTTCTTGATCTGGTGCAGGAAGTTTCCGAGGAAGTTCAGGAAATCGGGGTCACCTTTGCTGATACCCCAGCCCAGAGGCTCGTAAGTAAAAGGCTCGTCGAGGAATACGAGCTTGCCTTCACCCTGTTCAGCCATGAAGATAGCGTTGAAGGGCAGGTCGTAAATCATAGCATCGGCTTTGCCGTTGAGGACTTCAAGAGCTGCGTCGGTTTCAAGGTCGAAAGACTTGTACTTTGCTTTAGGGATAAAGCGTTTAGCAGCCTGTTCGCCAGTGGTGCCGAGCTTGGAAACAATAGTGTACTCAGGCTTGTTCAGGTCTTTGTAGGACTTGATTTTGCCTTCAAGTTTTTTGTTAAGCAGAACAGTCTGACCTACAACCATGAAAGGTTCAGCAAAGTTGATCTGCAGGTTGCGCTCCTGGTTGACGGTCATACCGGCGGTGATGATGTCAATTTTGTTAGTAAGAAGAGCGGGGATGATGCCGTCGAATTCCATGTTGACCGGAACAAATTTTACACCCATTGCTTTAGCCATTTCGCGTGCGAGGTCGATTTCGAAACCGACGATGCGGCCTTTTTTGTCAGTCATCTGAAAGGGGATGTATCCGGAGGCGATACCGCAGCGCAGTTCACCGCTTTTCAGAATGGAGTTGAGGGTTGATTTCTTGGCCAGATCGATGTCAGCTGCATTGGCAGTGGCTGCAAAGCCGAGCGCCAGCACCATGATCAGCATCATGCAAATTCTTTTCATAGCTGTCTCCTTTAAAGTCCTTGTCTGCAATTAAGTCAAAATACCTGTGGTAGAACCGATCAACCGTATTTGCCTTCTGTAAGTACTTCCTTAACAATCATTTCGACCTTGCAGACAGGGCAGATCGGCATTGATTCCTTAGGGAAATAGACAATCCGTGTTTCACGGCATTTGGGGCAGATCACCTCAACGGCTTCCTGCCTTTCTTCTTTGACTTTGTTTTTCATGAGTAATGCCCCTTTGAAAAAAGAATCTGGAAAATTAACTTTTTTTTGAATAAAGTTCAAGAAAACATTTTTTTACACGCTTTATAATTCAAAGAAAACAATATTGTGCATGTAAACCGTTATTGACACCGTTACGGTTTTGTATAATTTTCATGTTTGTTATTTCGAGGGTATTTTAACTTATTTGGAGGAATATTTTATGAAGAGGATTATAGTTGCTCTGTTGTTGACTATTCTTGCTGCGACACCTGCTCTTGCCGGAAAAAAGGTGATTAACATTGCATCCGACTGCACATGGCCCCCCATGGAGTTTGTCAATAAAGATAAGCAGATCGTTGGTTTTTCTGTCGATTTGATGAAAGCTTGTGCCAAGGCTGCTGGATACGAAGTGACAATTAAAAACGTAGCTTGGGATGGTATTTTTGCCGGTCTTGCCGCTGGAAAATACGATGCAATCTGCTCTTCCGTATCCATTAACGAAAAACGTAAAAAGGTAATGGACTTTGCTGAGCCATACTTTGAAGTACAGCAGTCTGTTGTTACCGCTAAAGATTCCACAGCTAAAACTCTTGCTGATTTCAAAGGAATGAATGTCGGTGCTCAGATCGGTACTACCGGATATTTTGCTATTAAAGGCGCTGAAGGCGTAGTCCCCAAATCTTACGATGAAATCGGCCTCGCAATGGAAGACCTTTACAATGGCCGTCTTGCAGCGGTTGTTTGTGATGACCCCATCGCTGCTGACTTTGCACTGCAGCAGGAAGAGTACTCCAAGAAGCTCAAAATCGCTTTCATCGTAAAAAGTGATAAAGCTGAGTACCTCGGCGTAGCTGTTAAAAAAGGAAATACCGAAGTTCTGGACCTGATCAATAAAGGTCTTGCTGCTGTAAGAGCAGATGGCACTTACGATAAAATAAAAGCCAAATGGTTTGGCAGCAACTAATTGCAGACCAGCAGGCTTGAGTTGAAAACAAATGGCCGGGATCGGAAGTTAGCCGGTCCCGGCATTTTCATGCAGCCCGGGTACATATATGAAAGAAAAACAAGTTAAGATTGAGGTTACGGACGGGGCCAGCATTCCTGACAGTAGTGACAAAGGTCTATTGAATGCTTGGTGGGTTTCCTTTATCGGTGCAGTTGGGATCATTGCTTATTTGATTATTACCAAGCCTGATCCTTATAGGGATATTCTGCTTTTTATCCCCGATGGAATTGTAGTTACTTTTGAGGTTACTATCTGTTCTATCTTCGGGGCGTTGATCATCGGCCTTTTCACCGGGCTGGGACGAATTTCAAGTAATAAGTTTATTAATCTTGTGGCTTCAACATATGTTGAAGTTGTCAGGGGTATTCCGCTTTTAGTTCAGCTCTTCTACATCTATTATGCTATGGGCCGTGTTCTGCAAGTACCGGATATGCTTTCGGCTATCATCGCCATGAGTGTTTGTTACGGTGCATATATGGGTGAAGTTTTCCGCGCCGGGATCGAATCCATTGATGACGGTCAGACTGAGGCTGCAAGGTCTCTTGGGTTCAACAAAAAAGAAACAATGTTTCTGGTTATCCTGCCGCAGGCGTGGCGTACTATTCTGCCTCCTGTCGGTAACGAGTTCATTGCTCTCTTGAAGGATTCTTCCCTCGTCTCTATTTTGGCTGTTGCTGATATCCTCAGGCGCGGACGTGAATTCGCTGCTGAGAGTTTTCAGTATTTTGAAACCTACACAATGATCGCGCTTGTTTATTTGTTAATTACTTTGATTCTTTCAAGAGCGGTGAGCCATATGGAAGAGAGGTTGAATCATTATGACCGCTAATCCCATTATTGAAATTAAGAATGTATACAAATTCTTCGGTGATCTGGCTGCTCTCAGTGATGTTTCACTTGATATCAAGCAGGGTGAAAAGGTAGTTATTATCGGACCTTCCGGTTCCGGTAAGAGTACCTTGCTGCGCTCCATCAATCGTCTCGAGGAAATCAATAAAGGTTCTATTGTCGTTGACGGTCTGGATGTTCATGACAAGGAAAATGACATTAATAGCATTCGCCAGGAATTGGGGATGGTTTTTCAGTCTTTTAACCTTTTTCCGCATAAGACTGTTCTGGAAAACCTTACCATGGCTCCGATCCGTCTCAAAGGTATGGAACAGGAAGAGGCTAAAGCCATTGCGGTTGATCTGCTTAAGAAAGTAGGCATCCGCGAAAAGGCTAATGTCTATCCTTCCAAGCTTTCCGGTGGGCAGCAGCAGCGTGTGGCAATTGCCCGTGCGTTGGCCATGAATCCCAAGATTATGCTTTTTGATGAACCTACTTCCGCTTTGGACCCTGAGATGATCGGGGAGGTTCTGGATGTAATGAAGAATCTGGCTCGTGAAGGTATGACTATGGTTGTTGTAACTCATGAGATGGGTTTTGCCCGTGAAGTTGCGGACAGGATCGTTTTCATGGAGGACGGCAGAATCATTGCTTGCGCGCCTCCTGAAGAGTTTTTCAACAATGCAGATCATCCGCGTTTGAAGCAGTTTCTGGATCAGATTCTGTAATCTTTTTTGTAATTTTGTTTGTGAAAAAGCCGATTCTGAAGCTTCAGAGTCGGCTTTTTAATTATAAAATAACCGGAATGTGTTTTCAATCCTGTGAATATTGATTATACCGTGAATGATCCTTATTTCTAAATAAATGCTAATGAGGTAGAGTTGATGGCAGGTAAGCGGATTCTGGTTGTTGATGATGAAAAGATTGTTAACCTTGATATTCAGGCTACTTTAAAACGCTTAGGTTATATTATCGCCGGCGATGCCGTAACAGGTGATGAGGCAATTGAAAAAGCCGGTGCGACCCGTCCTGATTTGGTTTTGATGGATATTAAGCTTCAGGGTGAAATGGATGGAATTGAAGCTGCTAATATTATTATCAAAACATATGATATTCCCGTTGTTTTTCTTACAGCTTTTTCCGATGAAAAGACTCTTAGCAGGGCTAAACTTTCCGGTCCGTTCGGATATCTGCTGAAACCATTTGAAGAACGTGAGTTGCGTTCGTCCATTGAGATTGCCCTATATAAACATGGTATGGAGCAGGAATACCGTCAGGCTGTTGCTGATGCAGAAGCAGCAAACGAGGCTAAAAGTTCCTTTCTTGCCACGATCAGTCATGAGCTGCGCACGCCCATGAATGGAATTCTGGGGTTGAGTGAGATTTTGCTTAGTAGCGGCCTCGCTTCAGAGCAGAAAGAGTATGTTGAATTGATAAAAGGTTCCGCTTCTTCATTGTTGCGGGTGCTCAATGATATGCTCGATTATTCCAAGATTGAGCGGCGCATACTTGAATTGCGCGAAGGCATTTTTGATATTCGCCAGATATTGTCGCTGGTTATGAACTCTCATGGTCCAAATGCTATTAATAAAGGTTTGAACATAGAGTGTTTTCTCCATCCTGAAATTTCCGGCGAATTACAGGGTGACTCCGGCAGGTTGACCCAGATTTTAAATAATATAGTCAGCAACGCAATCAAATATACCGATAAAGGCGGGATAACCATCGAGGTTATGCCTGATGATTGTATGGATGATCCATACCCCGCAGGCTCTCTCAGGTTGCTTTTTGTTGTTTCCGATACGGGAGTAGGAATTTCGCGGGGCAAAGCGGACTCAATTTTTGAAAGTTTTACTCAGCTTGAAGATTATATGACCCGTAAACATGGCGGCATAGGGCTTGGACTTGCGATTACCCATAATCTTGTCAACATGTTGCAAGGGGCTATCTGGCTTGAAACAAAACCATCTCAGGGCAGTAGCTTCTATTTTACCGCAGTGTTCAAGCCTGTGACTGATAGTTTGGACAGCAAGCATCCCAGATCTATTTATGAATGTATGGACTTCAGTAGCTTCAAGCGTATTTTGCTGGCTGATGATAATATTATTACCCGGAGGGTTGTCTCTGCCTTTCTTGAGGATTCCAATTGTGAATTGGAGATGGTTGAGAACGGTCAGGAAGCAATCAGTCTTTTAGCGACAAAGTCTTTTGATTTAGTCATTATGGATATTCAGATGCCGGTTATGGATGGTTTGGAAGCTACACGGCTTATTCGCACCGGCTATATAGATAATGTTGAGCCTCAAGTTCCTGTTCTTGCGCTTACTGCCCACGCCATGAAAGGAGACCGGGAACGGTGTCTCGAAGTCGGCATGAATGGTTATCTATCGAAGCCTTTTAATTCCAGTGAGTTGATGCAGGCAATGCTTTCTGTTGTAAAAGGGGAGGGCGGCGCTGATCCGGTTCGGGTAGAGCAGGATACAGATTTTGGAAATGGACCCAACCTTGATTTAAAGGGTACAATAAGACGTCTGGACGGTAATGATAAGCTTGTCAGGGAAATCTATCGCCATTTCTTAAAGCTTGTCCCTGACCATCTTGCTAAGGTTGATGAAGCTATTGCAAATACTGATCTGGAAGTTTTGAAATCAGAAGTAGTCTTTTTGCGCGGTTTGTCACTTGATGTCGGAGCTCACAAGCTTTCCTCTTTAACAAGTGAGATTGAAAAATATCTTCAGCACGGAAATTTAGAGATTGTGGAAGGTTTGGTTTCCCGTATGAAGAAAGAGGCGGACAATACTTTTGAGGTAATGTCTGATTATATTTTAAAATCGACCTGATTTTAATTGTGCTTGCTATTGTTATCTGGAAGTATGGGCATCCCTTAGCATAATTAATCAGATTCAAGGACTTGTTCATGACTCCCCCTCCTGAAGGCAAAATAATTAAGTCTCCGGCAATATATACTTTTTTTCTTATCCTGTTGCTTCTCTCCGCTATTGCGTTGGGATATTCTGTTATCAAACCTTTCATAAATACGATCATTATTTCGGTCGTATTGAGTGGTATATTTTATCCGTTGAGCAAAAAAATATGTTGCAGGCTTGGCGGAAGACCTGCGCTTGGGGCGTTTTTAACAGTCTGTATTATCATTTTTGCCATTATTATTCCGGCTGTAGTCTTCTTTTTAGGCCTGATCGGACAGGGCGTTGATTCTGTTACTGCCATTAACGAATGGTTGCGTACTACGGATTTTTCGACTCTTTTTGACTCACAACATTACAGTACATATCTGCAATGGTTTGAGCAGAAATTTCCTTTTTTTGAGATCAGTTCCAGCGATATTCAGGCCAGAGTTCTCGAGATTTCGAGAAGTTTCGGTCAGGCAATGCTGACTACCGGGACATGGCTTGCAGCAAACATGGCAAGTCTGGTTGCCCATTTTCTGATCATGAATTTTTTGGTTTTTTCATTTTTAAAGGATGGAGAACGGTTCATTGACCGGGTGAGATATCTTTCTCCTTTAAGGGCTGAACAGGAAGATTTTATTATTGAAAGCCTTAGAAAAGTTTCAAAATCAGTTCTATTCGGAAGTCTTTTTATCGCATTTCTACAGGGTATTGTCGGCGGAATAGGGCTGGCAATAGCTGGTATCCCGGCTCTTTTCTGGGGTACTATGATGAGTTTTGCTTCTCTTATCCCTGTTCTTGGAACCGGTTTGATCTGGGTTCCGGCCACAATTTATCTGTTGATTGTCGGTAAATTGAAAATTGCTGTTTTTCTGCTGATTTGGTGCGGGGTGTTGGTAACAGGGATTGATACGGTGCTTCGGCCTATGATTGTGCGCGAAGCTTCGCGGGTTTCCACCATTTATGTTTTTCTGGCTATTCTTGGCGGGATTAATGCTTTCGGTCCGTTGGGAATTTTGTACGGCCCGCTTATTTTATCTTTTCTGATGGTTATGCTCCACATTTATGGTGTGGAATATCAAGACGTGCTGACTCACAAAAAATAACTATTTTTGTGAGTCAAAATTCCTGAGGAGTTTTGTCCCAGCTGCTGATAGCGAGTTTAAGGTCTTTTGTAGGGAGAACCGTCCGGAGTATAAATTACCGGCGGGAATTCTGTCTTTAATGTTTTCATCTTCAGCATGCCGGATTTAACCACTTCGTTTACTTTTACAAATGTTGCGACTTTTCCCGGTACGTCTTTAAGCATGATGTATCCATCTCCACCTCTTGCAAGGTAAGAGTTGGTGGCGATGGAATATTTACGCGTTTCGTTTATGGATTTGTAATTACCCGATTTATCCATGATTTTAATATTGGAAACTCGTGAACCAGCTGTTTTGATTTTAGTCGGTTTTCCTGTGCTGTTCAGTTCCAGCTCCTGAGCTTGTCCGTTTGTATCTAAAGTGAATTTCAGACCTGATATCTGGAGGAATGCTCCAGAAGCAGCAGGCAATTTGTGAACTGAACGTTCAAGAATCTGTTTAAGCGTCTTTCCGGAAACTTTAATCACAGTCATTTTGTTCCCAAAGGGGAACATTGTGTTGATATCTTGATCTGTTAACGGTCCTGCAGGGATTATCTTGTTTCCTCTGAATCCTCCACCATTCTGGAACGCGATATCCGTATTGAATTTCTCTCGCATGATGGAACTTACCAGGCTTCCGGCGATTGTTTCACCAGTACGTATGGATGCTGCACGGGTGTCCAGCGCAACCGGAGAAATAGCGACAGGAAGGCTCGTGGTGTCTTGTACCTTTGATGAGAGAAATGCTTTTATCCGACCGTCTTCCTGCGTATTGTCTGTTACCGGAATAATTGTCCACTCGTGTTTATTAATGGCTCTTGCATTCATGTTGATTTTCAAAACGCCGACATAACGTCCCTGGCTTCCGCATTGAACCATTAAGCCGGGAGTGGCTGCGTCGCGGGCGATGATTTCTTGTCCGGGAAAGATGTCTTTGTAGCTTTGTCCGCCGCAGATAATATCTATTTCCGGGACTTCCTGCAGGAGTTGTTTTTGAGTAGCAATAGGCAGGTGGCTTAAAAGAACAACCAAGTCTGCCTTTTGGTTAATTTTTAAATCGTGCGCCGTTTCCCGAGCTGATTTAACGTAGTCGGCAGGTATTGAAACTCCTGAACCGGGGTTTGAGATAAGCTTGAGTTCCGGTAGAATCATGCCCATAAATCCGATTTTAATGAAATTCCGTTCAAGAACCACTGTGCTGGTTATGTAATTACGTAGAGGATTGCCTTTAGCTATGTTCAGGTTGCTGCATACAGTGGGGAATTTTTTGCTTTTCAGGCAATTAGCTAAAAATTTTGTCCCTCTGTTGAATTCATGGTTTCCGAGGGTGGAAACATCGAATCCCATCATATTCATAGCTTCGAAAACAGTCTTGCCTTTCTCGTTTGTCAGTGATTCTCCCATGAGATCATCACCGGTTGCCACGGTTATTGTGGCTCCGGGATATTTAGCTCTATATGATTCAAATACTGACTGAATTCTTGCAAATCCTCCGAAAGTACGTACCATGCCGGTACTATGTTGCTCATTTTTTTCTTCCGCCGGGAGCAATTGTCCGTTGAGGCCGGAGGTTGTAAGAATCACTAAGTCCCAGCGGTAGGCCAAACTGGGAGAAGATGTCATCAAAATGGCAATGATAGCTGCTATGATAGGAAAAAAGCGCATATTTGTTCCTGTGGCAGTGGCATTTATTAATTGGGTTTGTGAGTAGTAACATGTATTACGTATATACTTGTGAATGTGTAAGCTAATCTTTGTTTTTTTTCCAGTCTAATCGTTAATAATATATCATCAAATAAGGCAGGTTTCGGTGTTGTTTTTGAGTTTTAAAAAAATATTCTCCGCCTTTTTTTGTGGAATGCTATTCCTCGCTTGTTTAGGTGGATGCTCGACCCACAGTGTCCGTATAGAACCCCATGATAAAGGGTATGCCAAGGTAGATGCTGCTCAGGTTTCCGGCCTTATAAGTCGTTTGCAGTATCAGGGTGGTGACGATTTTTCATGGATGGATCTGCAAAAAGGAATTGAACGAAATCTTAGATATTTATCCCGAAAACCGGATAAAGGTGTAGCTGCAAAGTACGGACGCATGCAGATTACCTGGGGAATGCTTAAGCGTACCAATGAGGAAATGCTCGGTCTTCTGCCCATGCTTGAAGAATCTCCCGAGCTTTTGGAAGAGAAATTCGTCTGGTATTCTATGGCACCAAGAACCTTGTTGACCGGATATTATGAACCATATCTGGAGGCTTCGCTCGTGCCTCACCCGGATTATCCGTATCCGCTCTATAGTATTCCCGGCGATTTGCAGACCCTCGATCTTGGAAAATTCCATCATCGTTGGAAGGGGCAGAGTCTTATTTACCGTCAGGAAAATGGTGAAGTGCACCCTTACTATGACCGCAAGGACATTGATTTTGACGGAGCATTGCAGGGCAAGGGGCTTGAGATTGCATGGGTTAAAGATTTAGTGGATGTATTTATTCTTCAGATTCAGGGGTCAGGACGTCTTGTCCTGCCGGATGGTAGCGTGAAGCATGTGCTTTATGCCGGTAAAAACGGACTAAAATATGTTTCGCTTGGTAAGGTGCTGATTCAGCGCGGGCTTCTTCCTAAGGAAGGAATGAGCATGCAGAAGATTAAGGCCTTCCTTGATGCCAATCCTGATCTTGTTAAGGAATTGCTGACCACTAACCCCAGCTATGTCTTTTTCAGGCTGGATGATGAAGGTCCTTTCGGTTCTATGGGCGCACCGCTTACACCTATGGCAAGTGTTGCTGTGGACAACAAAGTGATTCCCCTTGGGTCTTTGGCTTTGTTGACCACCCGCCTTCCGCAGCAGGATGGAAGGGGTAAGGCTCCCTTTGCTAAAGTAGTTATGGCGCAGGATCGCGGTGGAGCTATTAAAGGGACAAGGGTTGACTTGTTTTGCGGGTCCGGTCCTGAAGCTGAATTTCTGGCTGGGCATCTGACCTCATGGTCACATGTATATCTGCCGGTCAGTCGTACATTTCTTGAAGAACAGGAAGCTGCGAAAGCCGAGTAGTTTTATGCAGGTTCGTATTGTTCATATCTTTCATAACTGCTTTGTGATTGATGCCGGGGAAAACTGTTACGTTTTCGATATCCCGGCAGATCGGTTCAGGAGTAAGAAGGTACTTTCTGCCTTGCAGGAATCTCTTGCCGGACGGAAGGTAACGGTCTTTTTTTCTCATAGTCATCTGGATCATTTTGCGCCGGATTACCGTGAAGTATGCGCGAGTGCAGCTTCTTTGCAGGCCGTGATTTCAGATGATATTGAAGAAATGTACCCTGATCTTGATTTCAGCGATGCTCTCATTGTTGAACCGGATGAAAAATATGATTTCCATGAACTGGAAATTGAGACTCTCATGTCCAATGATCTGGGGGTGGCTTTTCTTTTCAGTGATGCTGGAGGCTTAAGAGTATACAACGGCGGTGATCTGGCCTGTTGGGATTGGGAAACAGCTTCGCAGAATGAACTTGATTTTACTCGATCCTTTTTCCGTTCAGCAGTGGATAGAGTGGTTGATTACGGTGTCCAGATTGCTTTTTCCAATGTGGACAGAAGGCTGGAGAGCCTTGCCGGAGGTGGAGAACTTGCAAGAGCGGTCAAGCCTCAGGTTTTTGTCCCGACTCATTCTTTTGGGCGCACACAATGGTTGCAGGGAATACATGAAAGAATGGGGATAGCAGAAGAGAATTGTTTTATCTACCGCAGAATTGGTGATGTTCAATCATATGATATCCAAGTTTAACGAGTTAAATTAGAAGCCCCCGGAAGCTGATGCTTCCGGGGGCTTTTTTAGTATCCAAAATTTTCAAGCTAGGGTTTAACCGCAGCCGTTACATCCCTTGCAAGGTTCCTTGTATCCGCCCATTCCTTTGGGGATACCGTTGGGACGTACATTGCCCATTGAGAGCAGTTTTTCGCATTCTTTATGGCCGCACTCGGGGCAGTCAGCTTTAGCGTCCTTTCCGGGCATTACCAGTTCATCAAATTCTTTACCGCATTTAGGGCATTTAAATTCAAAAATCGGCATATCTACTTACTCCTTTCGGCCTGAAATTTTATGCAAGGGAGCTTTGCTCCGTTTTTTATTGTGTAGGCTTTAGGGGTAAGAAAAAATTACGTGCTTTTCAAGAGAAATCTATATGCTTCTTGAGAGCAGCGTTCCGCCACCCATCATTCCCAGTTGCGCAAAAAAACCGTTAAGCTGGCCGTGGACCTGACCTGCCTGTTTATCCTGCTGTTCCTGAATTGCAGCGGCTTTATCCAGCAGTATATTGATATTCTTAGTTATCTTGGCGAGTTTGTCCTGTTCTTCATCGGATAGTCCGGATTCTTTTGCTTTGTCTTTTAGGGCATCAGACTCTTCATCGAGCTTGTAGTAAAGATTCTTTTCAGCATTGCTAAGTCCGTGCGTTACCAGACTGCCTGCAATTTTTTCCATTTCTGCAAGGATTTCATCCGCCCGTTTGGATTCTTCTTCGTTGAGTTCCTTTTTTGTGGTTCCGCGGATTTCGTCTATTTGTTTATTCAGTTCGTCCGCTTTTACCTGTTCTTCCTCTGTCAAGGTTTTAGGTCCGGTGATACCGAATAGTTCTTTCAGCTCTTTCTGAATGGAGGCTTCTTTTCTCTTTTCCGCAGCAGAGAGCACTTTACCTTCAGGGTAGTACATCTTTTTCAATTCCCACTTAAGGCTTTCAGCTCTTTGGCGGTCTGCGCCTTGCGGATCTTTGGTGGGGACAATTTCATAAAGTTCATCCAGTTTAGTCTGGAGTTCATCAACTTTCTTTTGTTCTTCAGATGTGAGCTCTTTGGGCTCCTTATCAAGACCGTAAAGCGCATCCAGTTCTTTTTTCAGCTCTTTGAACTTCTTTTCCTGTTCTTCGCGGATAGACGAATCATTGACACCATATATATTATTCAGTTGGGAGAAATATCCATTTACCTGCTGCTGTTCGCTTGAGTCCAATCCGAAACTCATGGTGGCGAATTGCATCTGCAACTGCCTGCGGATTTGAGAAGGGGTTAAACTGCTTGAAATATTGGGTGTTCTTGCGCTTTGGGAATTGTTGGCTATGTTTGAAAAATAGCTTCCGGCTGTGCTTGATCCATTTACGATTGAGCTGGTGAACATTTTCAGGCTCCTGAGAATATTGTTAGGAAATCTTTTCCGTAAATTTATTTTTCTTAATAAAAGCAAATATTGTGCCGATATATTCTTCTCAGGGATCAGTAATCTCTATAAGTGGCTGGGGGCGGGGATTTTAAAATTGCTAAAAAACTAAAGTTCATGTTTTGGAAATAACATGGTTGCGCTGGCTGAATATTTGTGAGAATCACGGAGTGTTTGCAGGGAGGATGGATCAAAATTTTTAAAAAAGGTATAAATTCTTGATTTGAAATCGTCCTTGAAGTATAGTCCTTTTTCGTTATAAACACGATCATTTAGGAGGAAAAAAATGAGCGCAGCAACTGAAAAAGTGCATCAGATCGAAGATTACCAGCAGAATGAAGAAGTGCTGGGTGCAGACATCGCATCTGGTGTTGGTGAAACTGCTCAGAAAGACATGGGTAAGGTAGCAATTATCATCTCTTTCATGGCAGTAGTTCTTCTCGTAGTATTTTTCTATGGCCTGAACCAGAATCTGACCAGCCTTACCGCTGAAGTTAAAGATCTGCAGACCGTACGTGGTGACGTGGAAGCCCTGAATTCCCAGATGGCTGTTGTAGACGGCAGACTGGTTGAACTCGAAAAACTTCCCACTAAAACCAGACATATTATTATGGACGGCATTATTGAAGAAATGAACCAGAAAGCAGCTTACGTTGGAGCTCAGCTCAGCGAAGAAGAGCAGGCTAAGCTTGCAAAGGTTCAGGAGCTCCTCAAGGACGTTCAGTCCGGCCTCCAGAAATAATAGCTTTGAGCGATCAAAGTTCGGGCGCATCGGGATTTCCCGGTGCGCCCTTTTTTTATATCCATTGGTCCGTTCTTTGGTTTCTGTCTTATCTGTAATTCTTTCTATCCCATTGTAGTCTGGGGATTAGTTTGATAAAAATCATATCTAACTGGAAAGTTTTCATGGTTAGAAAAAATATTCATTTGACGAGTAAGAGATCCAGATATTTTTGGATGAAGGATGTGGAATAGAATGAAAATAGAGCGGTCCCCATTCAGCATTGCCGGGGAAGAAATTCCTCCAGGACAGCGTCGAACTGTCAATAT
The DNA here is from genome assembly GCF_000023445.1 of Maridesulfovibrio salexigens DSM 2638. Taxonomy (GTDB): domain Bacteria; phylum Desulfobacterota; class Desulfovibrionia; order Desulfovibrionales; family Desulfovibrionaceae; genus Maridesulfovibrio; species Maridesulfovibrio salexigens. The sequence goes on from NC_012881.1 coordinate 1,895,744, forward strand.
TGCCGCAGCTAAAATGTACAACCGCAATGAGCTGTATATGGATGTCCATGTCGTTCATGGCAGGATTCAAGGTCCCACTGTTTTTTTGTCGGGAGCTGTACATGGTGACGAGATTAATGGTGTTGAGATAATACGCCGTTTGCTCAAAATGAAGCTTTTGAATTCACTGCGAGGAACTCTTATCGCCGTCCCTGTGGTTAATACATTCGGGTTCGTGAATAGAACTCGCTATTTACCTGATCGCCGTGACCTGAATAGATTTTTTCCCGGATCTCCAAAAGGATCATTAACCGGACAGCTGGCATCAATTTTCATGGAGGAGATAGTTGCCCGTTCAACACATGGAATAGATTTTCATACTGGAGCAAATTTTAGGAGCAACCTGCCGCAAATACGAGCTGCAATCAGCGATCCTGCTATAAAAGAAATGGCTATGGCGTTTGGTGCTCCGGTTGTGTTGGACGCAGAACTTCGTGACGGTTCTTTACGGAAGGCCGCATATGATAGGAAGATTCCCCTGCTTCTATTTGAAGGCGGGCAGTCCATGCAATTTGATCCGATTCCCATAAGAGTAGGGACACAGGGTGTGGTTTCTGTTCTTAGGCACTTGGGTATGCTTCCAAAGGCGAAGCAGAAATCAAAATGTACACAACCGATTCTGGCTAAAAATTCAACATGGGCACGTGCTTCCGCCAGCGGAATCTTTTTGCCTCGCGTCAAATTGGGTGAGATTGTAGAGAAGAATCAGATTCTTGGACTAGTCACAGACCCCTTGGGAGAATCTGAACATCAAATTATTTCACCCACAAGTGGGGTTATAATCGGGCAATTGCAGAGTCCGCTTGTCCATAAGGGTGATGCTGTCAGTCATGTAGCCGCTATCAGCGATATGGATGTTGCTGAGACAGCTATTGATTCTTTTCAAAATGAATTCGAGATTGAATCAAAAATGCAGGAGTACGAAGAGGGGCATTTGTAATGACCGTACTCCTAGTTTTTGAAATAAGTTAAATTTACCGACCAAAACATGGCGGATGCTCGTAGTTTTTATCTGGCTGTATTTTTGAAGCTATCAGTTTTTTTATTCTACTTTTTCCCCGACCCGGTTGGTGAATACTTTTTCCAGCGGGACATCCCGGTCGTAACAGATCAGGCCACAGCGCAGGCAACGAGAAGTTTCGTAGCGTAGTTCCTCTTCAGTGAGACAGCCTTCAATTTCCTTGAATGTAGATGTCCGGTCTTCGCCTGTGCAGTTGTGGGGCATTTCGGTTCGTACTTTATTCTTGCAGCCATCCACGTCTTTAAAAAGAGTATACGGAATCAGGTTACGCATAGTGTTGTCTGCTACAGGAATTTCTCCAGTGGTGAGCAGATAATGAATTGAACGGGCTGCGTGTCTTCCGGCTCCAACTGCCGATATGACCAGATCAGGCCCTGAAACGGCATCACCGCCAGCAAAGACCATAGGGACTGAGGTCTGCAAAGTTTCCGGATTTGCATCAATGGTCCGCCAGCGGGTGAAATCGATATTACACTGCTCTTCGCCGCCAGTGTAGAAGCAGGAAAGCTGGGGCTTTTGTCCGATGGCAGAGATGATAGTGTCCACAGGATAACGTTCTTCAGTTCCTTCTACAGGCACAGGACGGCGGCGTCCTGATTCGTCCGGTTCACCCAGTTCCATTCTTATGCATTCCAGATGCGTGGCCTTGCCCTTGTCATCAATCATGACCTTGGTTGGTGCTGAAAGAAATACATATTTTACGCCTTCATCTTCCGCGCCAACTATTTCTTCCACGTTAGCGGGCATTTCATTGCGGGTGCGCCGATAGAGCAGGGTTACTTCACATCCAAAGCGTATGCATGTTCTGGCTGCATCAATGGCTGTGTTTCCACCACCGACTACAATTACTTTCTTGCCGATATTCGGTGTCTGGCCTAGTCCTATAGCTGTGAGAAATTCCGTGCCGGAAATCACGCCTTGCGCTTCTTCACCGTCAATGCGCAGGGTTCCGCTGGCCCATGCGCCAATACCCATAAAAAAGGCTTCGAATCCTTCTTCCGTGAGATCCTCAATAGTGAAGTCTACGCCAAACTTTTGTTCAGTTCGTACATCTATACCGAGGTCGAGTATGCCTTGAATTTCCCATGCAAGGTCCTTTTTAGGCAGCCTGTATTCCGGGATACCGTAACGCAGTTGTCCGCCGAGTTCAGGCATGGCTTCGATGATTGTCGGGCTGTGTCCCAGACGGCGCAGGTAGTTAGCGCAGGAAAGTCCTGCCGGTCCGCCACCGATGATTGCGACCTTGTGTCCGGTATCTTTGGCGCAGGGGATGGGCAGGCGAAGGTTGTTGTTCATTTCCCAGTCGGCCACAAAACGTTTGATCATGTTGATGCCTACCGGTTGATCCACATGAGTGCGGCGGCAGACAGTTTCACAAGGTCGCGGACAGACTCTGCCGCAAACCAGCAGCAGAGGGTTGCGCTCACGGATAATATTAACCGCCCCGGCGTAATCGCCTTTGCCGGCGGCTTCTATATAGCGGGGAATATTGATGTTAGCAGGACATCTTTGATGGCAGGGGGCTAGGCAGTCGTTGACCTCTTCCAGATGCAGCAGCTTTGCGCTCATGGAAACAATGGAAAGTACTCCGCGCGGGCAGGCTTCCACGCATTTACGGCAGGCACGGCATGCCAGCGGATCAACTACAGGCAATCCTTCCGGTCCCATATGGATGGCATCGAATGGGCATACCGCTTCACAGGTTCCTAGACCGAGACAGCCTTCCGGACAGGTTTTGGAGCCGTCATAGAGCAGGGCCTGTGCGCGGCAGTTGTTTGCTCCTTCATAATTGAAAAGTTCTTCAGCACGCTCCCCGCCGGTACAGTCGCGGAAAGCTAGTTCCGGTTCCATATCCAGCACTTCCAGTCCCATGACCGCGCCGACAGCCTTGGCTGTTTCAATGCCGCCGATAACACAGACATTGGCTCCTGATTTCCCTTCCACAACTGCATTGGCCGCACCGTTGCATCCCGCATAGCCGCAGCCACCGCAGTTTACTCCGGGTAAAACGTCCTCAACCTGCGCAATGCGCGGGTCTTCTTTGACGTGCAGGATTTTGGAAGCCACAGCAAGAATTGTTGCGGCAGTAAAGCCCAGTCCCATGAGTACGAGAAGTGAATTAATAATCATAATTAAATCATCCCTTTAAATGCAAAAAAAGCAAGAGACATTAAACCTGCCATGACCAGCGCGATAGGCGTTCCTTTCATGGATTTGGGTGTCCTTGAAACTTCAATCCGTTCTCTGATGGAAGAAAGTACGATCAAGGCAAGCATGAAGCCCAGACCGGATGCAAAGGAAAAAGCCACGGTTTTGATAAAAGTAAATTCTTCCCGCTGGCAGATGATGGCAATACCCATTACCGCACAGTTGGTTGTAATGAGCGGCAGGAAGATACCAAGAGACTTGTAAAGTGGCGGTATTGCTTTTTTCAGGAACATTTCCACAAATTGAACCAGCGATGCGATGACGAGGATGAAGGTCAGGGTCTGAAGATATGCCAAACCAAGCGGATCGAGCAGGTATTCCTGCACCGCCCACGTAATGGCTGCTGCCATAGTGGCAACGAAGACCACTGCGCCGCCCATGCCCATAGCGACGGAAATTTTCTTGGAAGTCCCAATGAACGGGCAGTTACCCAAGTATTGCGCAAGGACAATGTTGTTAACGAATATGGCCGATATAAAGAGCAGGAAATATTCTTTCATATTCTGTTTCCTTTATCGGCTGCAAATGCCGCAGGTTTTGCAGTCATGTCCGGGATTATCCAGTACTGCCTGTCCTTTTCTTCTGGCCTGCCAGCTGGTGAATATGTTCATGGCCGCGAGCATAAGTCCAAGGCAGACAAAAGCACCCGGGGCCTCGACCATGAATGAAAACGGTTTGAAATTTTCCGGCATGATCTGGTTGTCGAAGATGGTGCCGTAGCCGAAGAGTTCTCGCAGTCCTCCGAGCAAGGTTAGGGATATGGTGAAGCCGATCCCCATGCCCAGACCGTCCGCAGCGGAAAGCAGAACCGGGTTTTTGGAAGCAAATGCTTCAGCCCGCCCAAGGATGATACAGTTGACTACAATAAGCGGGACAAAGATGCCCAGCTGCTGGTAGAGAGGATACGCAAAGGCCTGCATGAGCAATTCCACCGATACAACCAGCGAGGCTGCGATAACGATGAAGCAGGCGATACGTACCTTGGGTGGGATTATCTTACGGAAGATGGAGACAAGGATGTTGGACATGGTCAGCACGAATATAACCGCCATGCCCATGCCGAAACCGTTATCCGCGGTTTTGGTCACCGCCAGTACCGGACAGAGGCCGAGTACTACTTTGAATGGGGGCAGGTCCTTCCAGAGTCCTTTTGAAAATTCTTTCCATAATCTGCTCATCTTATGACCCCTTTGACCAAGCTTGAGTAATCTGTGGTTTGATCTTCTGGAAAATGGAAACAGCCTGTTTTACAGCTTCAACTGATGCTGTTGAGGAGATTGTAGCTCCGGAAATACCTTCGATATTTCCACCTTTGGAAGTGAGCTCAACTGCTGTGGTGTGGCCCTTGAACTGGCTGGTGAATCCGTGTCCGGCTACTTTTGATCCAACTCCGGGGGTTTCTTTCATGGTCGTGATGCCGATGCCTGAAAGATTATTATCCGTAAGGTTGAATCCTACCATAACTCCTACGTCTCCGCCGTAACCTTTGGCAAAAGTCTCAATGGCAACACCGAGAAGCTTTCCGTCTTTTATGGCAGGGAAAACAGTAACCTTGTTTTCCATTCCCGGAATATTGAATTTCTTACGATCCTTTACCGGGGAATTGTCATATCCGCTGAGCACTTCACTGATCGCCGGGCCCTGTACATAGGTCAGCACCTGTTCTTCAATGCGGCCTTCAGTGGCTTGTTTCAACGTGGCGAGGGTAACGCTGAACATCCCGCAGATGATGGTCAGCACTGCGATCATCTTTATTCCTTCTTTCATGACCGCCTCCGCAAGTGGATGTTGGTTATTCCTCCGAATGGTCCGGGTTTGAGTTTATCAATCAGTGGAGTCATCAGGTTGGCCAGTAGAATGGCAAAAGGCACGCCGTCTGGATAAATACCGTAGACCCGGATGATAACAACCAGTGCTCCTCCGATGAATCCGTAGACGAGCATGGGGATATGGCCTGCTGGTGAAGAGGGTCCGTCTGTTGCCAGAAAGAATGCTCCGAAAAGGGTAGAGCCGCAGATCAGATGGTATTCCGGAGAAGCGTACTCAAGGGGCTCAATGAAAAAGAAAATTGCTGCTGTTGCTGCAACCCCGGCTATGAAGGCCAGCGGAATGTCCGGCCTTACAATTCTGCGGACCAGCAGATAAATTCCGCCCAGCATAACTGCTCCGGCTTGAGCTGCCCCGGTGCCTCCAAGCTGGAAGCCGAGCAGCAGGGACTTGATCGAATATTCATCCAGCGTTTCCGGGCCGAAGTTTTTCAACTGGCTCAATGGATAGGTCAATTCTGAAGCTAGCATGGTCATATCGAAATCCATAAGTTCCGGCCATGAAACAGCAAGAACTGCCCAGCCTACCAGCGGTACGCAAAGCGGGTTGGTTCCAAGTCCTCCGAAAATCATGCGGCCCATGAAAACTGATATGAAGCTGCCTGCTACAACCAGCCACCACGGTGCTGCCGGGGGGATCAAAAAGCCGAACATCAGTCCGTAAAGCAAGGCTGTGTAGTTGTCAGCTTCAATTTCCCGTTTCATGAAATACAGGCAGATGGTTTCAGTTATTACTGCTGCGAAGCATGAAAGAGCCAGTACCCGGACTGCCAGCATTTGATAATGCCAGATTGCAAATGCCGCAGCCGGAAGCAAAGCGATGATTGTTTCGAATGCATCCTGCTTGAATGTCCTTCCGCAGTGGGCGTGGGGAGGGATGGAGACGGTTAATACGGGGGACCCGTTTAATGGCTTCATTGTTTCTCCCTCAAATCTTCAAGTATCGGCTTGGCTGCCAGTTCTTTCTTAGCCAGACGGATGTATTGCAGTAGAGGTCTCTGGGCCCTGCACCAGTACCCGCAAAGTCCGCATTCAATGCAGGAGGCGATATTGTAAGTTAACGTATTTTCATAAAGACCGAATTCCGAGTGACGCGAAATCATATTCGGCTCCAGTCGTGCCGGACAGTTGATAACGCATTCCCCGCAGCCCACGCATGGATTGTCTTTTACCGTGGGCTCCTTGTTTGCTTTGAGTATAGTTATGGCCTGTGTCTCAGGAGATACCCCGTGTTTAAGGCTGTAGACGGCCTCTCCTGTTAAAGGTCCGCCCAATATAACCCGGTCATGTTCTCCGGGTCTGAAATCAGCAAGTTTGAGCAGAATTCCTACAGGTGTGCCTACCGGAGTAAGAAAGGGGGTGGAGCCTACTTTGACTATGACTAAGGTTACAGGCTGGCGGCCATGAATTGTCCTTCCGATGCGGTAAAGAGTAGTGGCATCAATTACGCAGACTTCGGAAGGCATCTCTTTCCCGGTAATGGCTTTGGTGATCAGTTCCGGCAGGCTGTTGGGATAAACCGGATCAATCTCGTATCCGGTGCAGCCGGGAATAGTCCAATCCATTCCGGTGGGGCAGGCCAAAGCGCAGGCCTTGGGGGAAATAGCTTTTTTAAGGTAATTAAGCCCCGTAACCATGACATCGGTAAATTCTTCAATCAGATAGCGGTGTCCGTCCATCCCGACTTCATGGGGCATGGCGTTGATTATCAAGGTGCAGTCTTTTTTCAGGCCGCGGACATTGATTCCGTTTTCTCGCAAAGCGTTGAGCATTTCACGGGTTCCTGTTCCGGGAAAGTCAACGGGCTCGGCAACGCGGGTGCCTTCTTCCCTTATGGTGATGAAGTCTTTTTTTACGTCAGTTACTGTGCCGGATATGGAGCTATGGATTGTCGGCTTAATACCGTTTCTGTCAGCAGCTACGGGCTGGGCTTTTGCCACTTTTTCATTATTTTGAACAAGTGGTTCAAGTCCGGTGATTTCAAGGCATATTTCAAACGGGCCGCCTAGGTCCTGCTCCCATGTATTGACTATGGGGCCGCGTTCAGATGGAGTTAGTGAAAATAGAGGATTCATGTCCAGTCTTCCTTTATTTTAAATGACATTTAGAGCAGTCACTTTCTTTGTAAGGGCCGCGTTGCAGTTTTTTGTGGCAATCCATGCACTGGTCATGGAAAGCATTGGTACGGTTTAGCACGAGATCCTTGTCATTCTCCTGATGGCATTGCCCACAGGCAGTGAAGTCACCCGAGTAATCTTTCATGTTCTGCATTTTATGGCATGGAGTGCATCCTTTCAGCCCTGCCTCGAACATTTCATCGTGGCAGTCTATGCATCGGTCATGGGCGGCGTCCCGCACACTGGGAATTTCCGAGGTTCCCGAGTTGGTGTGGCAGTTGCCGCACTTCTGGGGTTCTTTTTCGATATCGTTACCGTGGTGGCAGGCTTGACAGTCTTCGTCCGCATATTCTTCATGGGCTGCATGATCAAAATTAAGTTTGCCAAGCTCCGCATGGTGGCATTGTACGCAATAGCTGGTGTCGGGGAATGAACGGATATGCTCACGCACGTAGTCCTTATCAAAGGATTCCGGGTGGCAGGAGCCACAGGGAAGCGGTTCATCATCGCTGGTTTTACGTTCGTGGTGGCATTTCTCACACGGTATTTCGTAATCCCGGTGATGGCGGATGTGGTTGAAAATAACTTTACCGCCGCTGTTTTTGAATAGAACGCGGACCGGTATTTTTTCTTTTTTCTCAGGTGATACATAACCGGCAACAGCCAGTCCGAAGAGAACAATAAGTATAATAGAGATGGGGATAAATTTATTACGCACCGGGTAATCCTTGATTTGTTAAACAATATTAACTGTCTATTGTATACTTAAGGCGGATGGAATTGTCCAGCTTTAAAACCTGTACGTGTTAAGTGATTCATATTGTCACTAATTTGTATTGTAGCATATGTATCAATAGAAAATAAGCTTTTGGTTAATTAATGATGTTAAAAAATAATTCAGTTCTAATCTTTGCATGCTGATATTCTTATGTTTTGGTTTTCATAAAATACTTATGCCTGTGACAGAAAGGACACATTCGACTGATAAGAATCGCTAGTGAAATGGGTACGTGAGCCCCATTTCAAAATAAATAAATTATCAGGAGAAAGTGATGAGATTTTCCAACAAATTCAGATTATTGATGGCACTTATGGTTTGTGCAGTATTTATGGTTGCATCACCTGCATACGCTAAGGATAAGAAGGTCCGCGTATACAAAGGCAAACCGGCCAAGTATGTCTTCCTCTTCATTGGTGATGGCATGGGCCTGCCCCAGAAGGGTGCTACCGAAGCATTCACCGGCGAACAGCTCCTTATGAACACCTTCCCCGCGCAGGGAATGACCACCACTTACGCTGCTGACAGGTTTATTACCGGTTCCGCAGCTTCCGCGACCTCCATTGCCAGCGGACAGAAAACCAACATCGGTATGCTCGGCATGGCTCCTAATCAGAAGCATGTTAAGTCCATCGCAGAAATGGCTAAAGCTGACGGCAAGAAAGTAGGTATTGTTTCCAGCGTATCCATTGACCATGCAACCCCTGCTGCATTTTACGCACATGTTCCCACTCGTGGACAGTACTACGATATTGATGTTGCTCTCTCTGAAAGTGATTTTGATTTCTTTGGCGGTGGGGGACTCAAAGACGTTACCAACAAGAAGAAAAATTCCAAGAATTACAAAGGTAACGCCCTCGATCTGATCAAGAAAGCAGGATATAAAGTGGTAACCGACAAAGAAGAGTTCATGGCTCTCAAGCCTGCTGACGGCAAAGTTATTTCCTGGAATGCATGGCTTCAGGATTCCAAGGCTCTGCCTTATGCGATGGACATGCGCCCTCAGGACATTACTCTCCCTGAGTTTACCGCCAAGGCAATTGAAATGCTCGATAGCCCCGAAGGTTTCTTCCTTATGGTTGAAGGCGGTAAGATTGACTGGGCCTGCCACGCTAACGATGCCGCAGCTTTCATTCAGAATACCATTGCTTTTGACAACTCCATTGCCAAGGCTGTTGAGTTCGCTAAAAAACACCCCAAAGATACTCTTATTGTTGTAACCGGTGACCACGAGTGTGGTGGTCTGACCCTGGGATTTGCAGGTACTAAATACGGTTCCTACTATGATGCCCTTAAGCCCCAGACCATATCTTTCCAGCAGTTCTCTGATCAGGTTGTTCCACTCTGGAAGGAAGAACACAAAGGCAATGCCAGTTTCGAAGATTTTCAACCTACCATTACCCATTTCTTCGGTCTCGAGTTTGAAGGTGATGCCAAGAAGAATCCTCTTGTTGTAAAGGATTACCAGCTTGCCATGCTCAAGGATGCTTATGCTCGTACCATGAAGGACGAGACCGAGTTCAAGAATCCCGAATTGTACAACCTGTATGGCGGGTATGATCCCCTGACCGTGACCATTACTCATGTTCTGAATAACAACGCCGGTCTCGGTTGGACATCCTACAAACATACCGGTGTTCCCGTAGCCACTTCCGCTATGGGCGTAGGTTCCTCTTCTTTTAACGGTTATTACGATAACGTTGATATCGCTTACAAAATCATGGCTGTAATGGGCATGACTCCTAAAGTTCATGCCGCAATCAACAACGCCGAGTTTGCTTCCAACTAGCAGATTTGCCGTACTTTAGCTGTTTCGGGCGGAGTGTCTTTTGGCACTCCGCCTTTAGCATATCTGATAAATTTCAACCCTTGAGAATATGTCCGCATTATTAAAAAATAGAGAGTTCGTTCTTGTCGCTGTCTTCGCTTTGCTTACAGCAATCCTTTATTTTATCCCCACTGAGTTTGAGCATCGAGTGGCGGAAAATGCTGAGCGCTGTCGTGCGGAAGTTGTTTCCGTCGACAATTCGGATATTGATCAGTTCGGAATGGTTAAAACAGGTCCGCAAATAGTGACCATGAAGGTTCTTGATGGTCGATTTAAGGGACAGGTCTTCACCGGAACCAACGAGCTCCTCGGTCAGATGGATAAGGATAAATTTTTTGTCCCCGGTGACGAAGCCCTCGCTGTTGTTACCTATGATGTTAAGGGAAAGCCGATGTATGCCGTGCCGCAGGATCATTACCGCATTGATCTTGAGCTGACCATGCTGCTGCTTTTTTCCTTTTTGTTGCTTGTCTTCGGGGGCTGGACCGGGGCCAAGGCTTTATTCTCATTCATGTTCACTGCATTGGTGCTCTGGAAGCTGCTTGTCCCGGCTTTGCTCGAAGGTGTTGATCCAGTCTGGATTACTCTGGGAGTAGTCGCAGGACTATGTGCGGTTATCATTTTTATGGTTGCCGGACTGAACCGTAAGGGAGTTGTTGCCTTTCTGGGGTCATTTCTTGGCGTTTTCACCAGCTGTCTGCTGGCAATATATTTTACCGGGGAGTTGCATTTACACGGAGCGGTAATGCCGTTTGCAGAGACCTTGCTTTACTCCGGTTTTGGTCACCTTGATTTAACACGTATCTATATTGCAGCGGTTTTTCTGGCCTGTTCCGGGGCGGTCATGGACCTTGCAATGGATGTTGCTGCCAGTATGGATGAAGTTGTGCGTGCCAATCCGCAGATCAGTCATATGCAGGCTCTTGCTTCCGGAATCAGGGTCGGCAGGGCAGTTGTTGGAACCATGACCACTACTTTGTTACTGGCCTATTCCGGCGGATTTATAACATTGCTTATGGCTTTTATGGCTCAGGGAGTTCCGCTGATTAATACCTTCAACTTTGTGTATGTTTCCGCAGAAATCTTAAAGACTCTGGTCGGCAGTTTCGGGTTGGTAACGGTTGCTCCATTTACCGCTGTTGCCGGAGCGTTTGTTTTCATTAGGAAAAACAAATAGTTCAATATGACATACTTGTCGGCAGTGACTTCCTTGTGTTAATTTCCCTGAAACCGGATCTTTTGCTGGAGGGAAACAATTTGAAGTTGCGGTTGATTTATTGTTTTTTGGTGCTTGTCTGCGTCAGTGGGTGTGTTGCTTCGAAAAAGCCTATAGCCAAGGCTCCTGCGGAGATGGTTTCACTACCTGATGTACGGGAACGTATTATCGCTTATCACGAAAGTGGTAAGTATAAGGAAGATGTTTCGCACAAGGCGGAGTCTGTTGCTGATGTTGCGGTTAAGGCTATTCAGGAGCAAGTTAAGTATCCTGCTGTAGTGATGGTTGTGGAGGATGTTTTGTTGTCCACTTATAAGGCGCGCAGGAAGCAGGGCTTCTCAGATAATTTTGCTGCCATTACTGATTTAGAGTCCCATGTTATTCTAAGCTCTCTCCCGGCGGTTAAACCTTCGGTTGTTCTGTTTGAATTCTTATTGCAAAGGAATATTCCGGTCTTTCTGGTTTCTTACAGGGCAGAAGGATTCCGGGTTCCTTTAATGGAGAATTTGTCCAAGGCCGGATTCTCCGGCTGGCAGAAATTGTTCATGCTGCCGTCTAATTATCCGAAAGGCTTAAATTATTGTGAGGAAGTTCGTAAGGGACTACAGGGGGCAGGTTATAATATCATCGCGACCATAGGAGCGTTGCCTGAAGATGTTTCAGGTGAGTTTGCCGGAAAGGTGGTTCTATATCCTAACTATATTTATTCAGAGCGTTAAAATAAAACCGGGCTGACCTTAAGGTCAGCCCGGTTTTATTTTTTAGGGATTTCCAAAAAAGCACGTAGCGCATCAAATTAAATTTAAGCTTTACGGACGTACTTTGCGGCGCTTAAACCTGCCACACATCCTTCTCCAACAGCTTTTGCCATCTGGAGCGGCGGACCGCAGATGTCTCCGGCTGCGAAAATGCCGGGAACATTGGTGCGCATCTGCTTATCCGTTTCAATGAACTTCATGGATTCATCAAGCTGGATACCAAGCTCAGCGGCGAGGGACATAACTCCCTTAGCCCCCAGTTCAATGAATACGCCCGTTACATCAAGTTTGCTGCCGTCCTTGAGCACCAGACCGTCAACACCGCTTTCTCCGGTAATTTCTTCAACTTCAGCGCCTTCGTGAATGATGATGTTTGCGGCTTTGAGTTTATCCATAAGTTCCGGAGCGAAGTTAAATTCCTTTGAAACAAGATGTACCTTAGAAGCAAGGTGTGAGAGGTGGAGTGCTCCGCCCGCAGCGGCACTTTCTCCGCCGACAATAGCAACTTCTTCTCCGCGAAAAAAGTTGCCGTCGCATTCAACGCAATAACTCACACCCTTTCCGAAAAGATCTTTTTCGCCGGGAACTCCGAGTTTGTTTCTGGTGGTTCCGGTGCAGATGATGATCGCTTTGGTTTTGAACTCTTTGGTCTCAGTGGTCACGGTAAAACCGCCGCCGCTGAGGTCCATCAGGTCCGGGGTTTTGATTTTCAATACGTCTTCGTTGAAGAAAACAGCACCGAAGCTTTCGGCCTGCTGTTGTCCTGTTCTAAGAATCTGCTCGCCGGAAATTTCCAGTGTGCAGCAGAAGTTTTCAATGTGTGCCCACCAGAGGCTGCTCTTGTCGTTTTTACCAAGGATAAGTACTTTGAGTCCCTTTCTTGCTGAATGAATGGCAGCCTGCAGTCCCGCAGGGCCTGCTCCCAGAATGATAATGTCGTAATTGGTTTCGGTCATATTCTAGCTGTCCGTGGTAAGTTGTTGTGTTTTATAAAGTCTAACTGAAAAGGTAAGTTTGAATTTAAGAATGACAAGAGATCTTGAATTTCATTATTCCATAAAATCGATCAAGAGTTAAGCTGTTCTATTATCGGATTACGAAGTGCATGTATTTGATCTGTGTCAGGGAGCTGGCTCATGAGTGTCTCAACATATCCGCGCTTGATCATTTCCTTGCGAGACCATTCAAAATTAAGATCATAGGCCCAGCTGAGCAGAAGCAGGCGGAAATCATTCAAGCACTGCATAGCCTGATATGCTCCTTGACGGCCTTCTTTTACGGCTTGGAGCACAGCAGGTGTTATTTCGTCCGGTTTTTCTTTCAGTCCCATGAGCGGAACTTCATTTTTTGACTCCTGATTGGTCAGGTGTGGAATCAATACTTTGATGATATCAATTTTATCTGAGTCACGGACTATTTCCGTGCAAATTCTGAGTTCATCGGAGATGTAAGAGGGCAGTGTACTACGGTTATGAAGGGCAATGGCGCCGAGAATTGTGTTGCGCTGTTTATTGGGCAGTCCGTTCAACAGCTTGTATTTTAAAACAGTTCTGGCACCCAGAGTTCCGTGGTTGCAGGACTCTGAATCTTTGAATGTTCTGTATTTGCTATATTGCGGAAATCTTCCAGTGTCGTGGTAGAGAGCCGCTATCTGGGCCGTTTCAGTCAGTTCCGCCGGAAGTGAAAGGGATTTACAGATATTTAGGCTGTTTTCGAAAACATCAAATGAATGGTCTATTTTCAGCTGAATGTCAGGCCGTTCCTTTTCGTTTGCATTCAGAAGGAACGGACTGACGAATTGGCTGAAAACTGTTTTTAAATGAGTCATTTGCTTACAGCATGATTCTTTTTTTCTTGAATTTATAGTCAATCTCAGAGATTTTTCCTGACTTCAGGTCTTCTTCAAGCTGAGCCAAGGCTTTTTCACGCATTTCAGCAGCTTCACGGTCGAGGTCCGGGTCTCTGAACTTACCGTTGGGACCGAAAAGAACACGCAGGAAAATTATAATCACACCGAGTATTGCGGCGACAAAGAGCATTTTAGTAATGGAAGCCCAGAAGTCCCCGTAGCCCGGGCCGAATGGCCAGTGGTCCCAGTGGGGATTGGCTTCGTATTTTCCTGATATAAATGAAAATATGGATGATATGGTTTCGATCATGAATACTTCCTGTTATTTTTTTTGTGAATAATTACCCCTCATTTCAACTCTGCGCAACATAAACCGTAACTGATAATTTTGTGTATATAATTGCATATATAATTCCAGTGTGTTTAAATTGAATGCTATTGAAGTCTAGAATGGGATGAGGAGACGATATGAGGATTTTAATTGTCGAAGATGAGCTTGCGAGCAGGAAGTATCTTACGCATGTTATGACGAGCTACGGCCAATGTGACGCTGTTGAAGATGGTGCCGAAGCGGTTCAGGCTTTTACTGATGCTTTGGAGTCCGGTAATCGTTATGACCTGATCTGTCTGGATATCATGATGCCGGAAATGGATGGGCAGGATGCCCTGAAAGAGATCCGTGAGATAGAAAAAGAACATGGAATTCCGCATAATCTTGAAACCAAGGTTATGATGACCAGCGCCCTTAGTGACCCTTCCAATGTGATTGAAGCATACTATAAAGGTGGAGCTTCTATTTATCTTACGAAGCCTCTTGATGTGGAAAAGATACGTGAGGCAATGGTTGAGCTCGGATTTCTGAAAAAAAGTATGGAATGATTCCGATATTGCTGGACAGGTGGCGTTAGCGTAATTATCTAAAGGACTGCGGCTTCGGTCGCGGTCTTTTTTTATAACCTAAGTAAATGAGGTATTAGATGAAACTACTCGGGTATTTGGTTCTTCCTCTTACCGTTGTCTGTCTGCTGGCTTTTATGGCCGGTGATGCTGACGCGAAAAGAATGGGCGGGGGAAAATCCTTCGGCAGCAAGCCATCTTTTTCAAAAACTTACGATAAACCGACATCAACAGCTACTTCTCAGAAGCAGGCAAGCGGTACTAACAAACAGCAGGGCGGTATTGCGCGTCCCGGTATGGGACTCCTCGGCGGTCTGCTGGCCGGTACTTTTCTCGGCTCCATGCTTGGCGGATTCGGTGGAATGGGAGGCGGTTTCTTCAACCTCCTGATCATCGGTCTGCTTGTTTATCTCGGATTTAAATTTTTCAAGTCTCGCAGTCGTGGGACTGATGATATGTATAGGCAGGGTAATTATCAGCGTGGTCCGGATTACTCCCAGCCCAACCAGAACAATACTAATGCTGATCCGTATGCCCGTAGGGAGCAGACAGCGCAGAATGCGTGGGATCATCTTTCTTCTAAGCCTTCTTCTCAGCCGGCTGCTGGGTCTGCTGCACAGCAGAGCGGTCCTACTGTAAATATTCCTGCCGGGTTTGACGAAGAGGAATTCCTTGATGGTGCAAAAGCTGTATACACCCGTCTTCAGAAATCATGGGATAGCCGTGATATGGCGGACATTGAGCAGTTTGCTACCGCAGGTGTGGTAAATGAAATCAAGCAGCAGGCCAAAGAAGATCCCGGTCCGTCTCAGACTGATGTTCTCATGGTCAACGCAAGGCTGTTGGAAGTTAAGGAAGAGGGTGGCGTTAATCATGTCACAGTCTATTATGATGTTCTTCTGCGCGAAGATTCGTCTCAGTCTCAACCTTCGCAGGTGCGTGAGGTTTGGCATTTTGTTAAGCCTGTAGGCTCCGATGGGATGTGGAAACTGGATGGTATTCAGCAGCTGGAAGAATAATTAACTGAAATAATCAGTCGTTTTGGTAATTAGTTTTTGCCTACGGTTGATCTAGTTGATAATAGTAAGGGTATCGCTGAAAAAGCGGTACCCTTTTTTATTTAATAATTTTGTAGGAATTGTTTGTAGTGGAACTAAGTATGCGGGTAGGGGCTGTATGGGATTAAAAATTGTTGAGAGAATAGATAAAGATTTACAGGTTCTTATCCCGGGGTTTATGGATATAACCCATAAAGAGATCAAGGATTTGGAGCAGGCATTGGTGCTAGGGGATATGTCTGTTGCAGCACGTATAGGCCATAATATCAAAGGCTCGGCTTTGAATTATGGTTTTGTGCATCTTGGCGATATAGGTAGAAGAATTGAAAGCAGCGCAGCACAAAACAGGCATAAAAAAGTTCAGGCTGAGTTGGAAATGCTTAAGGATTATGTTGATCGTGTTGAAGTTACATTTGTGTAGCTGTGGCGGTTACCAAAGAAATCTATCCAGTTCCAGCTTGAATGTTTTCGGGTGAATGCATTCAATAATTTCGAGATTCTCACCATTAGCATTATTGGTCATTTTAGATAAGTCTATAAATTCTGGATGAATAGCCCTGAATCGACTACTGAATACAACCTTGACTTGAGGCAGAAGCGGAGCTTTCGGGGTGTTGGTTACTACCACACCGTAACGTCCGTCGGATAGTTTTACAAAGCAGCCTACAGGATAAATTCCCACACATTTTATGAAGCTTTCCAGATATCTGGGATGAAATGCCGTATTTGCCATGGAATAGAGGTGCTTAATTGCCGAATTCGGCGTCATGGCTTCCCGGTATGGGCGGTCTGATGTTAGTGCATCATATGAGTCGCAAATGGAGATGATGCGTGCATACTGGGGAATGTCGTTGCCGGACAACCCTTGAGGGTATCCTGATCCATCATATTTCTCGTGATGTGCTTTTATGGAGTTGATTATGGTTTGTGGCGAGTTTTGTTCGGAAAGGTATTCACATCCTTTTAACGGGTGAAATTTAATTTTCTGGAATTCATCCTTGGATAACTTACCTTTTTTAGTCATCAGTTCTTTCGGCAGCCAAAGCTGGCCGATATTCATCAGCATCGCAGTGATTGAAAGTTCTTCGACCGCTTCGCGTGAAAGTCCGATATAACGTCCAAGTATTGCACTGAGGATCGCAGTGTTCAGGCTGTGGGTGTAGAGGTATTTGTCCGCTCGTGCCAATACGGTAAGGCTGGCGGCGGCGCTATTGTTTCTGTCAATAGAATCAATCAGCGGACTTACGCCTTTTTTGTATTCTGAAATTTCGAGTGTGCCTTCCTGTTCCACTGTTTCGAAAATTCTCTGAATGTACCCCAGAGCGTTGTTGTATGCCTCGCGGGCAAATAGGATTTCTTCGGAGTATGTTGTCTGGGGAAATGAATTGATAACTGAACTTTTTTCAGAGTCAATCAAGACTTCATTAATGTTTAGCTGCAGGATGGCGGAGATGTCTGCTTTTGAGGAAACTGCATGGTTGGAAAGTTCCGCAGGCAGGCTGGAGTAGCCATTGGCAGAACAAACGACAAACATGCCTTCTTGAAGGTTTGTGGTCTTGATTTTTTCTAACATCTTGTGGTGCTTAATATTTCGGGCTGTAAAAACTCCCGTTTCTCCTTAACTTTAAATACACCTGAAGTGTTAGGCAGGGCAAGAGAAAAGTGCGCATGCCACGCTACGTGGCTGTGGGATGTTACTCCGTCACATTACGCACTATAATCTTTTTTCAGCAAGGCGACTCAATTCGCATATTTTGTTTAGATTCTATTTCCACATACCCTCCGTCGAGATTCTTCCCATCTATACAATAATTTAATCACTAAATTCCGTTTGTCTATGTGAGGAGTTGTTTGAATGTTTAATTGTTCAATTGATCAAAAGCGTTTGTTTTATGAACAAACAATTGTTCAATTTATAGTTGACTGGTTTAATTATAAGGTTTATTGTCTGTTTAACGCTAATAATGAACAACACATGAGCAAAGGGTATGTCAAATCAGTATTTGAGTTTAAGAGAGGTCGGCAGGAGGTTGGGCATTCCTCCGTCAACCGTAGTCTATTATAAAGATAAATACTCGAAATTTCTGCCTTCAGTAGGTGGCGAAGGGCGCAGGCAAAAGTACTCTGTAGAGGTCGTTGAAATCTTTAGGAGGATACGTGAGATGTATGGAATGAATTGGTCAACTGAACAAATTGAAAATGAATTAAGTTTAAAATTCGGTGTATTGATAGAAAACATAAAAAATGATCAACAGTTGATCAGTGGGGCGGGGCTTGAGTCCAGTTCGGATATGGAAACCGTAATTAAGGGGTTGTCGTCAGTGCTTGGTAAGGTTTCAGACCTACTCTCCAATCAAGCTCTATTTCAGGCTGAATTACGCGATTTGCGCGAAGAAGTATCCGTTCTTCGTACAGAAAAACGCAAACTTTCTGCCGAAACAAATGAGAGAATTCTGGATATGGCTATGGAGATTGGTCGTTTGAAACGTGATCGCGCTGAGTTATTCAGGCTGTTGCGGGCGGGGGACTCCGGGCCGGATGATTCTTCATTTCCTTCTTCTGATTATTTGGAGCGTCCTTTGGTTATTCGTAATTCCGATGGAGAGTATCTCGGCGTGTCCGGAAAGGGGCGGAAACATTTTTCCTTGGAAGATTTTGTTAAGCTTCTTGAGAATAGTGTTAACTCGCACATGAGTGTTGATCTTGAATGGCAGGAAAAAGGCGGGCAGTGGATCCTTGTTATTGATGCGAGTGAAGTGCAGTCTGCGCAGAAAAAAATTGTGCTTGTAACCGAAGAAAATGTAACACCTAATAAGAATACTGTGGTGCGCATCGATAGTATGGAAATCAACGGCAAAGCTGTTCCTGGTGCTCTTTTGTTCAGTCTTTTCAGGCAAATAAGAGAGAGTTTTGATCGCTAGAATGTTTTGGTGATTTTCTAGAAAAAGTCTTGATATATTTGTTTAATATAGTTATTAAGTGAGTGTTATCAGTAGAGGAGTATTCTTAGGAGGATAAGATGCCGCAGGTTGCAGCTAGAATCACACATGACCATGAGCAGTGGCTTAAGAACTATTTTAAAACAAAGAGTGCCGGGGCGGAATTCATTTTGCCTTGGGCAGTGGATATGTTTTTTAAGTCCATGCGTGCAGTTGCTCAAGAGCTAAATGTCGCTGAATTGAAAACAGTTCTGGAAGCTTATCAGGGAGTGAAAATTCTGCCCAACCAATGCAAGGGAGCGTATCTTTTTTTGCAGGTTGAAGAAGCTTGTGAAACAGAGAGTGTACACAACAATCACGGTGTGAGTTGGCCTAATCTTGAGGCCAAGTTGAAACGCCTTTCAGACGTGCATTCCACTGCATTGATGATCTGGGCTTCCGCCTATTGGGTGAGCAAAGTCTGGAATGGCGTCAGTTTTGAGGAATATATCAAACTGACTTGCAGTTAAAAAATCTATCTGTTTGTTTTTTGGGGCGGAACTATTTCGTCCCGTTGCTTTCGTTACTGAAAGCTACTAGACCCCGCTTCCCTAAATCTCTTAGAAATGAAGCTGTTGCAACTTCTGCTTCGCGGGGTAGAACCTGATATTTTTGCGCAAAGGCTGCGGCTATTTTGCGGACACTGTTTCTCCCGTCAATCATATCCCAGACCAAAGTTCCCATCTCATCAAGTTCCAATTTTTTAATGGGCGCATGTCCGTCTTTCCACATTCCGAATCTTTTTGCCACGTCAGCGAAAAGTGGTTTCAGACGCAGTGGATAGGATAGCATTACCAATCCATTATCCATGCGCGTTTCAGTAATATCCCGGTTCTTCAGGGGCTTGCAGGCCATAGCTTCGCCCCTGGTCATTTCGGGAACAACTTGTTTTTTCTTACTGAATAATTTCATAATTCCTGAAAATGTTTTTCGCTCTGTCTTCAGGTATATGCTGGCGGGATTTAACCATTACAGCCATAATTCGGTTGCTTTCCTGCGTATAGCGGATTTCAATCTGCCCGTACGGACGGCGTTTTGAATTTAATTTAGCCAGCGCAAGCTTGGTAGTAGAAGGGCTCTTTTCCTGACCGAACATACAGGTGGCTCCCTTGTCGTATTCAAGCTCTGCTATTGAAAGTCCTAAAGATTTAATATCATCTTTGAATAGTTCTCGGGAAAAATCTCCCAGAGTGGTGTCCTTGAGGATCACATCAGCAGGGCTGAAACGGAAAAGTTCTATGGTCTCTGTCTGGTCAGTTAGAGTAATATTGAATCTACCGGGCTTGAATTCAAAGGATTCGAGATCCATTGAGCCGGGAATCGCTGCTTTCATATCGTAAATCTGCCAGAGTCGTTCAGAATCCGAGTCATGGAACTTGAGGCTGTTAAAGAGCTTCACTGCGGCATCATCAATTTGATCGTCGCATTGGCCGATGAATTGCACCAGCATGACTTTGGCAGCGTTTTTACAGTAGAACATAACCCCACGACCTGTCGCGAGATCAGACTGCCAGTAAAAGCCGGTTGTATTGTATTTTTTCAGCGGTCCTTTCCAAGAAGAGGGCAGGACTGTGGACTCTATTTTGAGCCCCGAAGCCGACTCAATTTTTTTGGCAAGCTGTCTGAAATACGTTTTTTCCTTATATGTCCTGCCGGCATCGTACCAGCGGAGTTCGATACAAGGATATTCTCCATTGTCGAGTTGCAGGAACTTTTTATCAATCCCGCTGACCTCGAAGTTGGACGGAATCTCAAAGCTGATACCGTCCCAAGCTATATTCTTAAAATCCATTATCTATTCCTTATGGAAAACTTTCCACCTTACTGTCTGGAAAGTCAAAAATCATATTGATGCAAATACAATGCGGATAATCAAGCCGAAGCAAGGTTACCTAAAACATTTTCCAATCATCCGCAAAGTTTTAATTCTTTTTCAGAATTGTTTTAAACAAAGAGTCCGATCTTATTAGTAAGCCATTTTTCCCAGTGATTTCAGGATAAGAGTACAACCCATGGCAAACATACCCGTCAAACCCATACCGCAGGAGAATCCTGCCAGCAGAACCGGGGCATACTGGCGCCACATGGCTCCGTATTTTTTCTGAAAGAAGTAGCGTCCGATTAAAGCTCCGGCAACTTCCAGAATAAAACCGTGGGGGGTACTTTGGCCAAGTCCTCTGACAACACCATATACCAGCAGGACGGGTAATCCTAGTGAATTAAGTATGGCATATAGCACAAGTCCCAGACTGATCCCGCCCATAACAACCGGTCCGCTCAGGGCTTGAAAAAACAGGGAGTTACCTTCAAGTGTGGAGGTCTGCATGAGCAGGGTGTTAAGGGCCTGCAAGTGCCAGAGTTCCTGTGCATAAGGGTAGTTAGAAGATGGAATGGGTGCAAGTTGCCAGATGAATTGCGAAAAGAGCAGGCTGGCAATCATGACCACCGGAAAGACCACAAGCTCAGCTTTGATGATTCCCCGGATGGATGTTCCGGTCAGTTCAATTTCGCGGAAATGGACAGTTGCTTCTCCGTAGTTATGGATTGGAATAGGTGCGTACCAGATTTCAATGCCCTGATAGCCGAAGAATTTTGCTCCGGCAATGAAGCTTGCTTCTCGTACTAGTGGCAGGCTGACAAACTGTCCGGCAATACCTTCCATTCGTGCTGTGATGTACGAGATTACCGGGGTGTAGATAAAACCGTAAAGCAGGAAGAAAATCCAAGGGAAATTGGGTACCAGCAGTAAACTCATGCCAACGTAGGCAAGTGTGGAGAATACATAGATGGCTATTGATACCCAGAAGTTGATATCCCCGCGTCCTTCCGGCGGTTCGAAAAGTTTACTCCACGATTCGCGGTGTTTGGCATGTTCTCCCCGGAAGGATTTGACCACATACCAGATACCGATCAGACCGATAGCCAGACCGAGACCGATGGAGAAACTCATATAAAAATCGAAGTTGTTGGCAAAGACTGTTTCAACTGTCTCCATACCTGGATGCCAGCGGTGCAGGATGCCGTGTTCATAGAGAACCGGGTTCGCAACAAAAGTAATAATGATACCGATCAAACCACCGATAACAGCCCAGAAAGGCAGAACCATACCGATGAAGAACAGACCGAGGTCAAACTGGATACCGGTGGCAACGGCTGGAAGTATTTTTTCCGTGTAGGGCGTAAGCTCGACCCACGGGATGGGAATAATCCTGATCGGCTCAGTAAATAGTAGTCCCGAAACAGCTGGCAGAAGAACATAAATTGTACCGAATGCCAGCCCGATGACTCCGCCCACAGAGAATACCCGCCATTTCCAGCTGGCCTTTTTTTCTTCGGTCGATTCAGCCAAAGCCATGGTACCCAGAGCACCTACAGGAGCCATTGGAAAGGGCAGTTTTTCCACATCGGAAGTGATGCGGTAAAGGGCGTATCCCAATCCGAAATGGTCAATTCGTTGGACTATCTGTGCACCTACCAGCAGCAAAATAGGTATGAGCCAGTCTCTGTGGAAGAAGGTTCGCTCAATTAGTGAATCAGATCCCGGTTGCGGGGCAATCCACGTCGGGATGAATTCTGTCAGCCCCAGCATGCGCGCTGCGTCTGATTGCACCAGATATTGTTGCCATAGCAGACCTGAGAATGGCGATGCCAATGCAGCTCCGGCCATGTAGTAGAGCAGGAAAATTTCCTGTTGTTTCAGTTCGGTATAGGAACGTTTTGCAATTTCAGCGAAAAGAATGATGGTTACCCAGCGGGCAGCAGGGCCGATGCCCTGACCGATGACTAATTGCAGGTACATACTACCCGGCATCATCAGGAAGCCGATAAAGATGGCACCGACAATGGTTTTCCAGTCAAAGCCCTCTTCAAAATGGGTCGGGGTTTTTAATAGGTCCCGATATTCTTGTAGCTCTTTATCATTATGCATGTGTATGTCTCATTATGCTTGTTAACTGGATTTAGCCGGGAAGTACCTGATAACTCTGTCCTGCGTAGAGTCCGTAAAGTGCCCATGCCCCGCCCATGAGGAAATCCCCCATAATCAGGCCGAAGAAGAGATAGCGGACTCGCTTGAATAATCCGACTCCGCCGTAGCGAAGGGTCAGTTGGTTGCAAATCCATCCGAGAAAAAAACTGAACCAGAGAATTTTCATGGCTGAGCTGTAGGCGGTCAGGTATCCGATGGGATGCAGCGGCCACCAAGGGAGCCTGTTGTAAGCCAGTATCAGAACAAACATAACCATTGCGCCCACAGTAGCGAAGGTGGTTACCCAGTGTGAAGTTGCTGCCGGCTCCTGAATAATGCGGACCACGTTGTCGTAGACGTTCATGGATGTGCGGGTTGCCCAGTCCAGCTGCAATTCTCGGATGCCGTACTTGTAGCAGACCATGAGCATAGCCCCGAAAGATACGATTACACCCAGCAGCAGGATAATGGTTATGCCGAGCAGGAAAAGACGTTTATTTCTAATCCATTCATTGATCTTGGAACCATGCACCAGTGAGGGCATAAGCGATTCCCTGAGGTCAACGAAAAGTATCTTTTGGCACATGGCAGTAATGGCGATTCCCACGGAGCCGAAGAACTTGGAACCGAAAATTGTGGTTACACAGTCAATCGGTGCTGCGGTGAGGGTGAAGTAAGCGATACCCCCTTGGCAGATTGCCTTGGATGCAACCAGCGTGAAGACGAAGAATGCCAATAACACCACCACAGCCACCAGCAGCGGAATACCGAAATATACGCACCATGCAGTGAGCAGCAGGCCGGAAACTGCAAGTCCCCAGAAGGAGAAACGCAGGGACATCCATTCTGCTTCACCGCGAGTGGAATCTGCTCCGAAGGCTTCCTTGATGACTTGTTTAAGGTGCTGGCGAGCCAGCCAGATGATGAAAACGAAAAAGACAAGGTAGGCCCCGATCATCTGGGTCTCTTCCGGTCGTGTCAGGGTCGGGCCGAAGGTCACTCCCAGTGCGGAGGCGGGAATGTTCAGGCCTGATGCACTCAGGATTCCATAAAACAATCCTCCAAGCAGAAAAAAGAACCAGAAGCTGAAAGAAATCTGCCTTGAAGCTAGAAAGGCAAATCCTACAAATGCAGGATAAAAGTAGATTTTCAGCTTGTGGAAACCTGAGAACAGTCCGGTTTTAGCAAAATATTTACCGGCCAGAATTAGGGTCGGGACTTCCGGTACTGATGGAATGTAGAAATGCAGTCCATTGATAAGATGAAGACAAATGCAGAAGATCAGTCCGATCAGGAAAAATTTGTTTCCGAGAAATGAACCGTACAATCCCTGATCCATGGCTTCTTCCATGAAGCGTGGAAGCTGCAAAAGGGGGAAGTTTAAACGTTCATTCTCCACCCATTGCCTGCTGAAAATATTGGTCAGACAGAGCATCATGAAATAGCAGAGTAGAATGAAAGCCCCCCACCACATGAGTGGCGTGATCCATGACCCCCAAGGAATGGAGTTGAATATCTCAAGGTTGTCCATGAATGGACCGCCCTTGATGCCGTTGTATAGCTGTTCCACTGCTTTGGGATCGGTGGGATGCAATGATTCCGGCAGCAGCGGCTGGAGCACTTCCTTCCATTTGTTGCCTATCGTGGCAAAGTGGAAAGGTGCGGTCAGGTTGATGAAAAAGGTTCTGGCCAGTCCGGTGTATGAAATACCGGAGACAATGACCATAAGAATCCACATGGTCATCAGATCAAGACCCGTCAGCAGCGGATGTGAACGCAGGACCTTTCGATGCAGTGCGCAGATTGCGGTCAGCCATGCCAATATAAAAAACGGCGCCAGCGGGAAATGTCCACCGGCCAGCGGGGTCGCGTTCAAGTAGGTGTTGTTAAAAGGTGTAAAAGCGCAAATGAGCAGCCCGAAGAAGGTGCCCAGCAGAATCGCTCTTTTCC
Organism: Maridesulfovibrio salexigens DSM 2638; assembly: GCF_000023445.1. Lineage (GTDB taxonomy): Bacteria > Desulfobacterota > Desulfovibrionia > Desulfovibrionales > Desulfovibrionaceae > Maridesulfovibrio > Maridesulfovibrio salexigens. Next base: position 1,920,234 of record NC_012881.1, read on the forward strand.
TTATTTTACCATGCATCTGAGGAATCCTTATATTTAGAGGTCTGCAAGCTTTTTACTAGTATTCAGCCCGGTAAAACCGAAGGCCATCATTTCCGGTACCTTTTCACGGAAGCTCTTCTGTTTTTCCGGGTCGAGTGAACGCCAGACCAGGAATTGCTTTCTAATGGCGTTGATGAAGTCTTTATTCAACCGCTTCCATGCTCCGATTTCGCCAGATTCACGGGTGATAAACAGAACAGCTTCAAGGAATTGCGGATGAGCTGTTGCCGGTCTGAAGCGCAGTTCGACCATTTGCTTTACACCGAAATCAAACGGAGCAAGCCAGACCCGCACATTGAAACGGAAACATGTTATGTGGTCCGGGCAGCCTTCCAGCAAGTCACAGACTGATTCCGGCAAATGCTCCTGACTGAAGTTTACTTCGATTTCTGAAGTGGAGAACAAGCCGTGAGAAACTTCAGTGTGTGATTCAAGGTATTCAAGCAGGAATCCGCCTGCATCCTGCTGTTCAGCATGTTTGAGCAGGAATGGCAGCGGTGCTTCGATGGTGTTGGTATCGGTGTCCGGCATCTTCCATGAGCGGTTGACGTCCGGAATAGCAATGTTTGCCGCTACTTTCGAGGGGTAGATGACCGAGATAAGGGTTACGGCAATAACCAGCAGCATTGCGGCTACTCCTGCCATGGAAGAATAGTTGGCGGTCATGCCTGCCCAGAGAGGTGTCCCGGCCAGCAGCCCAGAAGCCGTCTGAGCTATCAGGTAACCGACTACAACACTGATTACTGCGAAGGCTATGGCCTCGGCGATAAACAGGAAGGAAACATGAGTCGGGGCCATTCCGATGGAAGTATAGACCGCGATTTCCTTCTTGCGCTCATAGACACTGGTTATCATCGTGTTAAGAACGATCAAGGCGGAAATGATCAACGGGATCATTATGTTGCCCATGCCTGAATAGTTCATGGTGTCAGAGGCCTGACAAATGTAAGTACCGCTTTTGCTGCAAGAGAATATCGGCAGACCGTAGCGGTCAGTCATATTATCCACGGTTTCCGTTGAGAATTTCCCTGATACAGGTGCGATTGCCACTGCCTTGAGAGTTCCGCCCATTGCCATGAGGGTCTCATAAGGGATAATGGCGGTAACCTCACCGGGAATGTGGGTATAGCGGCCCTGAAATGTATCGATATCTTCACCGGACTCAATGGCTTCAGCTTCTACTTCACTAAGCTCCTGCGCTGCGGCGGACGGGAATATGACCGGCGTCATGGGTTCCCCGTCAAGGTCGGTGTGTTCGCTGAATTTCTTGCCGTCAAAGATACCTGTTAATTTGAACTTGCTTCCCCATACATCCACGATGTCTCCGGCTGATGCGCCGAGACGGGAGGCAATCTTTTGAGAAAGCAGAATTTGGTTTGTTTTGTTAGGGGCAAGCCAACTGCCTTCCACAAGAATCTTGTCGATTCCACTTACGAGTGGCTCTTTAGGGCCGAGACCGACAAGGCCTTTTACTTCTTCCTGCTTGCCTTCGAAACTAACAGGAGTGATAGCCGATGTTGTTTTGTCTTTCAGTTCCATCCAGCCGCGCGGAACAACGATGCCGTTTTCGTCAAAGTCGTTACTGACAATACCGAGTGTTTCTCGGGGCAGGTCATGCCAGCCGAGGTTTTTCAAGAACAGGCCGTGGTAGGGCATGTTCTCGCTGAATTTCACGTAAGTGTGCTGACGCAATGACTTTACCGCAGTAAAGCTCATGATGGTGAAGGTCAGGATAGTAAGGGTCAGGCAGGTCAGAAATGTCCTGAGTTTTCTGCGGCGCAGGTTGCTGACCCCGATCACAAATGCGGAGGTAAAAGCCTTCCATTTGCTGATTTCTGAGGTCTGGGTTCTGTGGGCACGCTGTTGGAGAAGGATCATTTCCTTTTCAAAGCGGAAGAAAATGATCAGTGAAACCATGACTGAGAGGCCGAGAATAAAAAAAGCAAGAATTACAACCATGGGGCTGTAGGTCAGCTGAAATGCTGGATGCACTGAGTAGATAACGGCAATAACTGCCAAAAGAATTGCCAGAAAACCTACAATCCGTTTGTGGATATCGGCGAATGAAAAGATCAACCTTTCCATGCAGTATGCGAAAGGAATGAACAGGGCGATGTAAAAGAGAACCCCTACCAAAACATCTTTCTGGGTCTGGTCTACATCAAGATATACTTTGGAGGCCAGTGCCCAGGCACTGCGGGCATTGGTCATGAAGTCATCATAGCGCTGCTCTTTCCACGCAGTTTCCGCCTCGGCAAGTGCTTTGGTCCCTTTTTGTTCCAGAGTCCTGATCTGCTGGTTTACAATGCCGTGCGATTCAAGGTTCTTTATGCGCGGATCAAGCAGGGTCCACATATCCTTTGCAGCGCGGTAGTCGGTAGCCGGAATGATGGGCCATTCCTTAAGGTTGTATCCTTTACCTGCGGGATCAGTCGGTTTGGATTGAATAAGGATCATTTTACGGTTCAGAACCGTATCGGAAAGAGTCATTTTCAGTGGGACATCCGGCTCAAGAAAGACACTGGCAATGGTTGATGAGCGGGTATCAATACGGCTGTACCAGTAATGCATGGGCGCTGCATCGCGGGTTCCGTCCAGCACTTCCACCTTGGTCATGTAGCGGAAAGTGCGCGGGGTCAGCAGGTCAAACAGGGTTGTCTGACGGCAGCCGAACATAACCAGCTTGGTCTCCATGTCCAATCTGCGCATTTTCAGCCTGTAGGCATTTTTACCTGTCTGTTCCTTATCAATGGCCCAGACAATCCTGCCGTCATCATTGTATTTATAGCCTTCGATGATAAGTTTGGACTGAACCAGCTTTTTGGAGGCAACACCTTTGTACTTGAAATCGCCTTCGGAATCGGACAGGGCATAGAATCTGGTCTTGCCCTGAAAAGCCATAAAGACGGCTCCGGGAGCAGGCTGGTCCGCAAAAAGTTCACCCTGACGGATGAAGCGGGCTTTGCCGTTGACCATGGCGTAGCCTTTCCTCGGCATTTTTGTGGTTAAAGGGCCTTCGCTGTTTGAAATCTTGCGGATCAGGCCTTCTGTGAATTCAGCCTGTTTTTCGATATTATCCCAATTTACATTTTCAACGGTATCAAATGGGGTTCCCCAGTATTCGCGTCCGTCGTTTACAGTGGCAAATGTGAATCCGAGCTTGCCGGACATAGTGGCTACTTCACTGCTGAACTGAGGCTGATCAAGTAACCATGTCTGCCATGGGCGGGTCCGGTCCGGTCGCAGGGTGTCCTTGTACATCCCGTCTGTCCCGGTAAGTTTTTCCACTTCCGGTACAGCGTCTTCAAGGATGTCATTTATGCGTGAAAATGTACGTGAAAGATTGATGCTCGGGCGAAGCTCATAGAACCATCCTTCGCTGAAAGCTCCTACTCCCTCACCATGACTGGAAAGGTGGAGTGATATAGCGCAGACCATTTCTTTTGAGCGTACGATCTTGCGGAGTTCACGGGCGCTTTTAATTGCACTGAGTTGTTGCTTGATATCCTGTTTGGTTTTGCGGATCTTTTCCCTTACTTGAGGAAAAAGGTCTTTTACTGCTGCCATTTCTTCAGACGGCAGGGTGGAGTAATCTGTTTTCCATGAGATACGGCGCAGAAGTTTGCGCTTTTCATCCAGTTTGTCGATTGCGGCTTGATCAGCATTTTCCTGCAGCCTGAGTTGCATGAGTTTTTTGCTGACAATATCCACTTCATCTTTAATCTGGTTCTTCAGGGTTTCATAGAGCAAAGAAAAAAGCTTAGGATTCTCAACTGCAAGCTCAGTCGCCAGCGGATTATCAAGCTCAAGGCCATCAAGGATTTTAGACGTATCATTTTTTTTGTTGCGCAGTTCCACCTTAATCTTTTTGAGTGTCTTGCTCTTACCGGAAACAGCGGAAGCATATTCCCTTATACCGCGCAGGGATTGCCCATGACCTGTCGTTGCCAAAAGCAGCACCGAGCGTTTCGGTGGATTGGCGGCCATTTTTTTGCCGATTTCAAGAAGTGAGGCAATGGAAAGAGCTTCGTCCGCACCCGGTGAATCACCCATGACATATGAGGAGCTATCGAAAAAAGCTTCGATTACGATGAGCTCTTCATTCATTTCGGGATCACTGCCTTGAATCATGCAGTATACGTTTTCCGCTTCAATCCGTTTCCATTTGCTGTGCGATTTGAGTTTTCCGGACTCGGCAATAAGTTTATTTCCGACCCCTGCATCAAAGCCCAGTTCGTTGTGTGCGTCTTCAGCACTCATGTAGTAACGGGGGAAATCCAGAGGCGAAAGTTCCAGCTTTTCTTCAAAAAATCCTTTTAAGGTCGGACCGTTATCAACGTAGATAAGTGCTGATGCTCCGAGACTGGCCGCATTGAGCCAGTTTTTGCCGGAATCCATGTCCATAAGCACAATGGCATCTTTGACCGGAAGTCCGTTGAAGTCATTGAGCCTGCCTTTGCCTACGTAGATGACCGGTCCGCTGAGACCCTCAACAGGAGTTGCGGGCGGAGAAATGGCATTGAATTTTGCAGGCTTGATATTGATCTGCTTTCCATTGTCGATACTGAAAACAGTATCTTCGGAAGTCATTGTCGGAGCGAGGAAAAGGTGTTTTCCGGTTTTGAAATCACCAAGCTCTTCAAATTTCATTTCAATATAATCGGCAGCTCTTCTAGCGCCTAGAGAGCCGAAAGAGCGGTCACCGAAAGACGCAAGATCTGTGATGGTCTGCTGGATGGATTCTGCGGAACTATATGCTTTTCCGGGTGATCCCGCACAAAGCATAAGTAGAGCAGACAGCATAAGTATTACAATTCTGCTGCGCTGGTGCGGAAGTATATTTTCAGATGACAGTATGGACATTAACGGGTGCCTCCGGTGATCAGGCCATGCGGATACAGCCCACGTCGATGTTGAGCTGGTCGCGGTGTTCAATTTTCTTGATCAATCCGTCTTCGATCCAGACTACCCGGTCCGAGGCGTTGAGCATTTTGTAATCGTGAGTTGCAGTGATGATAGTCACACCACGTTCTTTACTCAGATCGTTCATCAGTTTGATGATCTCTTCCCCGGTGGAAAGGTCGAGGTTTCCGGTGGGCTCGTCCGCGAGGATGATCGCCGGGTCATTGGCCAGAGCCCTTGCAATGGCGACGCGCTGCTGCTGACCGCCGGAAAGTTCCTGCGGTTTATGATTGTAGCGCTTGTGGAGTCCGACAAGGTCAAGGAGTTCAATTCCCTTGGCTACTGCTGCATCGTTATGCACTCCGGCGAAGATCATGGGCAGGGTTATGTTTTCCAGCGCTGTCATAACCTGAATCAGGTTGAAGGTCTGAAATATATAGCCGATTTTTCTGTTACGCAGCCATGCCAGCTCAAAGGCGTCCAACTGGGCAATATCCACTTCATCGATATAAACTTTACCTTCTGATGGCTTATCCAGCCCGCCGATCATATTGAAGAGGGTGGACTTACCGGAACCGGATGGACCCATGATGGAAAGGTATTCCCCGGCAAAGATTTCAAGGTCCACTCCTTTAAGAGCTTGAACGTCAGTGCTGCCGAGTTTGAAATTTCGTTTAACTCCGGTCACCCGGACGATGGTGTGCTGGTCGGCCATTTTTCTCGCCTTTTATATTAAAGTTGTAGTTCTGTTCGAAATTTATTGATCTAGCTGGAATCTATTCTTCTACCCGCATGGCTTCAATGGGGCGCATACGTGCGGCAATGAAAGCCGGATACATTACACCAAGCAGGCTTAGCCCGAAGCCTACGCCAATGGAATAAAGGAGTGACATACTGACTTCATCAACAGGAAGCATGGTCAAGGCATTAAATCCAAAGCGAAGCATGCCTACGAGGATAGCGATAATTGCTCCGAATAAAGAACCCAGCAGAGCTCCGGTAGTTCCCTGCATTGAAGCTTCGAGCAGGAATAGGCGCAGAACAAAGCTGTCCAGTGCTCCTAGGCATTTCATCGTCCCGATTTCACGGAAGCGTTCAGTAACAGCCATAAGCTGGGCGTTGATGATTCCAACGGTGCAAACCAGCAGTGAAAGGATGACAATCCAGCGTTCTTTGGCGCTTCCACCCGGTTCATAGCCTGATTTTTCCAGTACTTTGATCAGTCCGGGGTCGCCTGAATTATAGAGGCCATTGGATATATCCGCACCTACCAGAACATAAGCCAGAAAAGAGACTGCCAGTATCAGGCTGGTTACGGTGACCATGTTTCGTAAGAAACGTGACTTCAGGCTTTTTAGACTGATCTCAAAGGATTTTTTAAATGGCAGAACGACTTGAGCCGCAATATCCGGCTGATCGTTCTGATCTTGGAATGGAATTTTATTTTTCGACATGTCTTGCTCGGTAGATATGAATGTATCTGATCTCATAATTCGTCCCCGTGAATCATGAGTGAATGTTTAGCTGTCAGCTATTTATAAATAACTGAAACGGGCTGAAATGCAAAGGGAAAATGCAAAGTTCAGCATTGCTTCGTTGTTATAAGTTTTAATTATAACGAGGATGCAGTGAATTATGCTTTTTGAGTATTACAATGCTGCAAAATTGATTACGGCAATGTAATTAAAGAAGCTCACGTATGTCTTTTACGCGCAATCCGGGAGTGATGTTTATTTTACCGAGCAGGTAATGTAGGAAAAGTTGGGAGGTTTTATTCATACGCTGATGGTGGAGCATAAATCCCGCACAGCCGGATTTGACAGCTTCTTCCATCAGGGATTGCAGAGTCTTAATTCCTTGTTCCGGGGAAGATTCTTTTATTGTGTGCAGGTCAACATTAACCGGAATGTCCGGTAGTTTCTGCGGCGGATTAGGGTAAACATTGGTGCTTCGGGAAATAGCACTAAAGCCGAGTTCAACAAGGCTTTCCATTGTATCAGCTGAGCAGCGATTCCACGGCGGGGTGAATATGGGACTGAAGTTGTCACCCAGCATTTTGCTTAACTTGGCTTTGCCTCTGCCCAGTTCTCCGGTGATTACTTTTTTATCACGAGATGGCCCGAATTCAAATTTTTTGCCGGTCTGTTCGTGATTCATGTGCCGGTAGCCGTGTTGATGCAGAGCCCACAGGTTCAAATCGGGACCTAATTCTTCAAGAAGTATGTCCCGGCGCTGTTCGTTCAGCCATGAGGGAGCAACAGCCAAGGCCAGCGGGGTCTTGTGCTCCTTAAATATGTTTATCATGGCGGAAAATTGTTTGCCCGGATAGCCGATGTCGTCAGCCCTGAAGAATACATCACAACCATTGTGCGGAATATTTGCGATGAAATCATCCCACCAGAGATCAAAGGATTCTGTGAGGGTGGAAAGATTGTTTTTCCAGATTGCTGAAACGGGTCTGCAGGACATTAAATTTTCCTTAGATTTCTGATTAAATCTGCCGATTTATTCGCGCCTTTCAGATTGATGCCGTGATCTGATCTGTTGCGGTTTTGGCCTAGCAGGTCACTTATGGCTGTTGTCATTATCAGCATGTCAGTTGAATCAAGAATTTTCAGCGGTATATACTTAGCAAGTCTTTCCGCGCGCATACGTTGTTCATGATTCTGGGCAAATGGAAACACTGCAGAGGGAATACATGAGGTAAGGATGTCCATACAAGTATTATATCCGGCCATGGAGATCATAGCATCCCCGGCGGTTAACAGATCGGTGAAGTCGCTGGCAAAGCGTTGAATGGTTATATTCTTGTATGGTTTTGCAGTGGCACAGAGAGCAGCGTATTTATCGTCATCCAAAAATGGACCGCTTAGCATTAAAAGTCTGCATTTCTCTGAGTTAAGTCGAATGAAAGATTCCAGTGTTGCCTGCATCAGCGGTCCGCCGACTTTGCCTCCACCGGCACTGGCGATTAGTAATTTTTCGTCTGCGCTTACTTCCAAATCTGCACGGATTTTATCACGCTTATTTTCTGCCGGTTTTCGGGCTGCAAAACCAGTGTATTCACATGGAATTTCAATTTGTTTGAAAGCCTGAAATGTTTCATCCAGTGCGGCAATCTTCGGGTCGGCGTGGATAAGCAGTAGATCGAAATATTTATTCAGGTATTTTACAACGCGGGCTTCGTGTTTGCCTCCATCGTTGCGTTCAACAAGGATGTCCCGCAGGGAGCAGACTACCTTTACATCCCCGAATCTACCTTCTTTGACAGCATCAAGGACAGGCAGCAGTTCAAAACGGAAGGCTTTGCGTCCAAAGGGAAAAAGTTCAATGAGGAATACATCCGGTTTTTCCTCTTCGAATATTTTAAAAAGGGTAGCGCTGCGCTCTGTTTTGACCTCTTCAAGCTCACGACCTTCTTCGGTGGGCATCAGTCCTCCGAAATTCTCATTCATGCATAGTCCGGGTAACTGCCGGTATTCCACATTGGGCGGCAGAGGTTGGTTCGGGCGTTCTCCTCCGGCTACAAAAAGGACTTCTTCCTTGTCTAAAGCCTTGGCTATTTCAAGGCTGCGGAAAAAATGGCTCATACCCAGCACGTGCTGGCAGTAATGAATTATTTTCATAACTCGTCATTCAACCTTGCAATGGAAAGTTTGCCATTCCAGTTCAACCAATGCAGTCTGCGTCTTTTTAGCAGTTTTCTTTCTTCGGGCATGAAGTCGTGGTCCAGCAATTTATAGATTACGGATTTTATGACACCTTCGTGCGCAACTGTCAGAATTTTTATTTCGTCTTTGTCTATGGTCTTGAGAACTTCGGTTATCCCTTCTTCGAGGGCTTTAAGGCCGCGCTCGGCACATTCAGTACGGTTCTCGCCGTTGTTAGGCGTAAAATGCCAGCCTTTGGCTACTTCTTCATCCAGTTTACCGGGAAATTTAGCATGCAGCTCGTCCATGGTTAACCCGGACCATTCTCCCCAATCCTGTTCGCGCAGGCCGGGAAGTTGAATAGTGGGAAGCTCCAAGCCTTCAGTGATAATATTAGCGGTCTCGATTGTCCTTCCCAGATCGCTTGTCAGCACCGCATCAAAGGTGTGCGGTTCAAGGGTCTCTCTCCAGCCTGCAGCCAGTTCCCGACCATGTTCAGTAAGCGGTGAATTAAAATGGCCTTGAATACGTCCTTCTTCATTCCATTCAGTAACCGAGTGGCGGATAAATGCGATTTTTACTGTTTTCATTAATCTCTCCCGTAGCTGATGGTGATTAGTTTCTTTTCAACTTCATGAAGGTTTCTGTTCAGGTCGAAATTATTTCTTACGTGTTCCGGAGCTGCTTTTGCCAATTGTTTTCGCAAGCCGTTGTCTGTGAGAAGTCTGTCTAGATTGGCAGACATGGCCGCAATATCCTTTTCCGGGGATAACAAACCTGTTTCTCCGTGGACAACCGCCTCTTTAGGTCCTCGTGTCGAGTAGGCCACCACCGGAAGTCTGGCACATTGGGCTTCAAGGTAAACCATGCCCAGCGCCTCATTGATCCCCGGGTAGGCGAAAATATCCGCTGCACTATAGTATTTGTAAAGTTGATCGCGGTTTACCTGACCGAGGAATATTATTCGGTCTGCGGCTTCTTGTGCTGCCAGCTTTTCAAGGCGCAGACGGGCTTCTCCGTTTCCGGCAATGAGCAACACAGAATCAGGTACTTTTCTGCTCACAGGAGCAAAAGCATTAATCAGATCAGTGATGCTTTCTGCTTTTACATCTTCACGGAGCATGGCTGCACTGAGAATTATTTTTTTTCCGTTCAGCTTGTATTTATTGCGTATCTCTTCAGCGCCCTGTGAGCAATAGCTGAATTTATCCGGCTCAATACCGGGGTATGTGCGTGAAAGTTTTTCCGGAAGAATGATCCGAGAAAGATTTTGGAAGTCTATATCCTTGTTGGCAAAGACATGGTCAGCATGAAGCAGGGCATGTTTGTTCGCCATATAACCGGCCCATGTTTTGTAATTGCGGCGGTATTTTGTGGCAAACACTCCCTGATAGATCGCGTAGGGAATGCCTGTTCTTTCGGAAATATAAGGGCCCAGCAGGTCCGGTGATTTGTAATAGCTGTGGTAGGTCAGCCAGAGATCTGGTTTAAATTCTTCAATCCGTTTTAAGGTGCGTTTAAATTCAAGGTAGAGAGCAGGCCATTTTAAAGGCTTCCGAGTGATATGGCGAAGCCTGAAGCGGCTGGCGATGAGCAGTTCATGGCCTTGGGAACGCAGGAAATCATGCAGAGTCTTCCCGATGATCAAATCCCCGGAAGGAAGCGGATGATCAATGGGTTTATGAGGAGCAAAAAAAGCAACTTTCATCTGCATGGCTCCCGTTCAATTATTATGATGCGCTGCGCGCTTTGAGGCGATTTGAATTCGCCCCCGGCGGCCAAAGGGAATAATTCCCTTTGGAATCCCTATTAGTTAATTTTTGTTCAATAAAATTTTGATGCGAAGCGGCGAAGCCCTGATAAAAGTTTTAGGAGAGTCCAGAGAACCCATTTTCAAAAGGGTTATTTGGTCCCCGAAGGGCCGCCGGAGGCATTCTTATGCTTTAATACCGTACTGTTCGTATACATCCGCCAGCTTGTTGATCCAGTAGCGGTTGTCGAAAATTTCGTGAACCCTTTCTTTGGCTGCAGGGATCAGGCTCTTGCGCAGTTCCTGATCGGTGAGCATGCGTTCCATTGCATCAGCCATGGAGTCAGAGTCTCCCGGCTCAACCAGCAGACCTGTTTTGCCATTCTCGATCAGTTCGGGAATACCGGAAACTGTGGTGGCAACAACGGGTACGGACATTGCCATACTTTCGGCCAGTACGTTAGGAATACCGTCACGGTCGCCGTTGGGGGCAATTTCACAACCAAGGGCGAAGAGGTCTGCCGTGCGATAATGTTCAAGTACTTCCTCGTGAGGTTTGGTACCCAGCCAGTTGCATCTGCCGTTCAGCTCAAGCTCATCCAACAGTTTAAGGGTCTCTTCGCGCTCGTCTCCGTCTCCGACTATATTATAGTTGAAGTCGACTCCTTTTTCTTCAAGCTTTTTGAGGGCCTTGAAAACTGTAGGGAGACCTTTTTTAGTGGTGAAGCGGGCTACGGTGAAAATTTCATAAGGTCCGGAACAAGTGAGTTCCTTATCGGAACTGAACAGATTCAGGTCAATGCCGTGGTAAACCTTGTGAATCGGCTTGCCTTCCGGTGCGATGGATTGCAGGTAATCGCAATTGTATCCGGTGCAGGTTACCGCGAATTTGGCTTCAGAAATCTTGGCGGTGATTTTTTCCGGCTTTTGAGTGTAAATATCCTTGGCATGCGCAGTAAAACTGAAAGGCAGGCCGGAAAGACGGCTTGCGTTTCTGGCTACAGAGCAGGGTGAATGCGCGAAATGGGCATGGAAATGAAAAATATCTGATCCGGGCAGAATTTTTTCAACGATATACTGGCCTTGCAGCATGTGTTTGAATGATGCTTCGCTTCCTGTTTCGCGATATACGTTCCATATTTCGTCAACGCGTGCTGTAAATTCATCGTCTTTGCCGTAGCGGGGATCTTTGAGGCCCGCATCCATGTCCTCGGAACCGAAAAGTTCTTCAAGGCAACCTTCAAGAGTGGAAGGCAGGTATGAAACTTCAGCCTTGATTTCAGAGATGGACTTGTGGGTAAAGTTTTCACGCGGTTTACGCATGGAAATGATATGAATCTTTACTCCTCTCTGTTCGAGAAGTCTGATTTCATTAGAAATAAAAGTCTCAGAGATACGCGGGTATCCCTTGAGAATCATCGCAAGGACGGGCTTTTTGGAATGTGTCATTAGCAGTTGTCTTTAAAGTAGCCCACACGGTCATGCATGACCTCAAGGCCTGTGAAGTTGAAGTTATTAATGGCTTCCCGGATGGAATTGGAATTGTTCAGCAGATGGTTGACCTTTTCCATAATTGCGTCAGGTCCGAGCTGGTGCCAGGGCAGAAAGTCGGCAAGGTTTTGCTCTTTCAGTACATTGGCGCGAATAGTCTGCTCCAGGCGCGGAGTCTCGCGGGGTACGATAAGGCTGACCTGCTTGTGCGAAAGAATTTCGCAGATAGTGTTGTAACCGCCCATGCTGACTACGAGGTCGGCATTGCTGAAAAGCTTCTCCATTCTTCTGTAGAAATGGTAGAAGGTTACGGAAAGGTTCTTAGCCCTTTTGGAAAGATCAAGACGCTGTTCTTTGGACATGAAAGGTCCGGTGACCATTACAGTCCTGAAGTCCTGCGGATTATATTTTTCAAGGGCTTTCAGATAGGCATCCATCATGGGATAGCCGTCACCACCGCCACCGGCAGTAATTACTACCAGCTTTTTGCCGTTCTTCCTTTTATCCGGGCAGGAGCGGTTGTGGACTTTACGGGGTATGTATCCGGTGAAAACCATCTTTTTGCTGATGGATTCAGGGATAGCGTATTCCTTGATGGGATCGTAATACTCTTGATGTCCGTAGACCCAGATTTCTGAATACAGATTATCCAGAACATCATAAATGCCTTTGTCAGTCCAATCCTTGATAGTGCTTTCTGCGTCATCCATTATATCACGCAGGCCGAGGATGGTTCTGGTCTGGCCGATTTGTTTCATCCATTCAAGAGTGGGCATTATCTCATGCTTCATTCCTTTAGGCGCCTTGTCTACAATGAAAAGGTCCGGGCGGAAACTTTTGGCTGTGGCATCAATGATAGACTGTCTGATGGACATGGCATGAACAGGTTCGATTTTGATGGAATGCGGAACATAAAGATCGTTGGATTTTTTGATCATTCCGGGTACACGGACAAAATCTATCTGTTCGGGAAATTCAAAGCGTCCCACAATCGGGGAGCCGGTAAGGATGAGTATGTTTACCCCTTTGCATTTCAGCTGTGACGCGATTGCCATCGTACGACGGATATGCCCAAGACCGTAGGTGTCGTGGGAGTACATTAAGATGTTGTAAGTCTTGTCCATTTATCGTACCGATTCTCAGGGGTTAAATCGTTTCCGCAAAAGGCGGAAATTATATTGCATCGTTTTAGTCGTTGGCATATCTAGCGGAAAGGATAATATATGTAAATCCTTAAAAGCGACGATTGCATGCGTGCTAATTTCTATTATTTTTTTTAATCAGAATCAATCCCTTTTCTGTATTTTTGTTGATATGCTAAATGTTTTTCATTTTACTGAAATAATTGTGATTAATTTTTATAAGGTTGTCTGATGGATTCGAATTTGGATGTTTTGATTTATGCCCATGATGGACGGGGGCTGGGACATGTTAGCCGCAGTGTAGGGATCGGTCTTGCATTGCGCCGATTATATCCTGAACTTTCAGTGCTTTTAATTACAGGGTGTTCTACCACTGCTGAGTTGATTGGCGACGGGTCTTTAGATTGGATTAAATTGCCATCTTATAAAACCAACGTCACTGCCGGGAAATCTTCCGGAGTAAAAGGCGACTCCAACATTGACGATAAGCTGCTTGGGGAACTTAGAGCACAAAACATCCGAGATATTATAGAGGCATACAAGCCTAAGGTTTTTCTTGCAGACCACACGCCTCAGGGTAAACACAAAGAATTGCTGCCGTCACATGATGTTTCGCCGGAAACTGTACGTGTTTTAGGAATCCGTGCTGTTGTCGGGGAAGTAGGCAAGGTCTGGTCTGATTTCTCTGCCGATGTTTTTGCCGCTACCTATTCAAACATTTTTTGGTATGGAGATTCATCCGTAGCCGGGGCAGGAGAACTTGAACGTTTGAATGAACACTATGGTGTTAAGCCGCATGAGGTCGGTTATGTGTCCCGTTTATCCGAGTTGCGGTTTTTGAATAACGGCAATGATGACAGCAGCAGACTTGCCGGAGTTATTTCTGTGCCTTGGTCCGGTGAAGGTTCTTCTGTGCTTTTGGATAAATTGGCGCAGGCTCTCGGTAATGTCGATGTGTCCCATGGTGATTGGAAAATTTATATGAATATGCGTGAGCGCGAAGCTATGGCGGCGGTCGATAGTTTCAATGGGCTTGAGCATGTCAGGTTTGAGCAGGTTGGGCCGCAATTTCTCAGCGATTTACGCAATTCTCGCAGCGCGGTTATCTATGGCGGCTACAACAGTCTGACTGATGTGATGGTTTGTAATGTTCCTTCGCTTGTTTTATTGCGTGGGATGAAGGATGGCGAGCAGGAAGATCACGCAGCAGTGCTGGCCGGAAGGTCATCTGCAATCCAGAATGTGTTTTCCGATCAGACAGTAACTGTTGAGGAGCTGCGCGAATCACTGCTTAAATGTTTGAATGCGGATGTGGATGAGTCTTTAATAAATTTAGATGGAGCTGAAAATGCGGCCCGTTATCTGGCGGAGCTTGCAGGAGGGTGTAGTGCTGACCGCTAGTCCCGAATTGAGGAAGAAATTGCGCGGGTTGACTAAGGAATTATCCCGCCATGAAATGAAACAGTGGAAGAAAATCCTAGAGCCGCTTGATCGTAATATGCGTATCCTTGAGGTCGGTTGCGGACGGGGCGGAAAGACCGATTTCTTGCGGGCGCAGGGGTTCAGCAATATTCTCGGAGTTGAGAAAAATGAATTTCAGGTCCGTGAATGCTGTAAGCGTGGTTTGAACGTTGTTACCCTTGATGAATTCGCAGAGCAACACAGCTCGGATAAATTCGATTTTATAGTTCTTTCTCACATTATCGAGCATTTTGATTTCGCAAGGCTTGTTGAATTTATTGATGGTTATCTGGCTCATCTTAAACCGGACGGTTTGTTATTGATTGCCACTCCTATGCTTCATCCTCATTTTTGGTTGGATCTGGATCATCAGAAACCTTATTATCCGCAAGGTATAAAGAATTTTTACAGTGGTGCGAATGAGCAGGTAGGGTTTACTTCAAAGTATTGCCTTAAGCTTAAAGATATCCGCTTCAGGAAAAGTCCGTTTCGGGTAAAGAATGACCGTAGCCTACTATTAAAGAAGAACGATCTGCCGATGTTGCTGTTAAATGTGGTTGGTGCAGCATTATTTAAAGTAAGTTTTTCCTTGCTGGGATTTAAAAGTGGATGGGTTGGACTATATAAGATGCGTACCTGAGTTGCATTTATTGAAAAAAGTGCTTGCGTATGATTTATAGTTGGACTATTGCTTTTTGAACGTTTTAATTTTTATACGGATTTTTTAAGAGAAGAACTGAAATGCTACTATCTACCCTCGACCATATGAACGCCGTCGTCGCAACCGTCACCAACGTGGTGATGGTCGTGATTTCTGTCGTGGTCGTGCGAGGCTTAAGTGAGCCGGAGGGAAGGTTGTAAGCAGCAGTTTACATTCACAAAGTGTAGTTGTAACCCCCCACCGGCTCAGCCGGTGGGGGGTTTTTTATTATCATCAGGAAATTGTGAGGGTGCGAAAATGGAAATCAGCGGTGCTAAATTGGTTATTAAACTCTTGGAACAACAGGGGATTGAAATTGTTTGCGGTATCCCCGGTGGTTCCAACCTGCCCATCTACGATGCCTTAAGGGATAGCTCTATCAAGCATATCCTTGCCCGTCATGAGCAGGGGGCTGGGTTTATGGCTCAGGGTATGGCTCGAACTACCGGAAAGGCTGCCGTATGTATGGGCACTTCCGGTCCCGGCGTAACCAATCTACTCACCGCCATTGCCGATGCAAGGCTTGACTCCATTCCCGTGGTCGCAATTACCGGTCAGGTAACCAGTACTCTCATTGGGACGGATGCTTTCCAGGAGGTTGATACTTACGGCCTGACCATTCCTATTACCAAGCATAATTTTCTGGTTCAGTCCGCAGCCGATCTGCTGGAAATTATTCCCGAAGCTTTCAGGCTTGCTGAGTCCGGCAGACCCGGTCCTGTTGTTGTTGATATTCCTAAAGATGTTCAAAAAGAAATCATCGAGATTTCCGAAATTCCGAATGCTATTTTTCGGAAGCCGGAGAGAGCTGAAGGTGATGCAGAGTTGATCGAGAAAGCAGTAAGCATGATCAATAATGCCCGCAGGCCTATCATTTATGCCGGGGGTGGTGTTGTTGCTGCTGATGCTTCTGCCGATCTGCTTAAGTTTGCGCGCAGAAACTCCATTCCGGTTGTAACGACTCTTATGGGCCTTGGCGCATTTCCTCACGGAGATTCCAACTATCTGGGCATGCTCGGAATGCATGGTTCCCGTTCTACGAACATGGTTATGGAAGAAGCGGATTTGATTATTGCACTGGGCGTTCGTTTTGATGATAGGGCAGTTGGTAAAGCCTGCGAATTCTGCAAGCATGCCGATATACTGCATATTGATATCGACCGCTCTGAAATTGGGAAAATCAAGTCTTCCAACCTTTCCATTGTTGGTGATGTTGGACATGTTCTGCACGAACTGGTTGAAAAGGTTGAAGTTTCAATCAGGATCGGATGGAGTGCACGCATTGCGTCCATTCGGATGATGTACCCGGATATCCGTCCTGATGAGCAGGATACTTTCCACCCGCTCAACTTGATTCGGGTAATGGGCGAGACACTTCCCGATGATGCTATTATTACCACTGACGTAGGCCAGCACCAGATGTGGGTTGCGCAGGGGTATCCCTTCCGCAAGCCTCGGACTTTGCTGACTTCCGGCGGGCTCGGAACTATGGGCTTCGGTTTGCCTAATGCAATTGGTGCGGCTTTGGCTAAGCCGGACAAGAAGGTTGTCTGTGTTAGTGGTGACGGTTCTTTTCTTATGAACATTCAGGAGCTTGCCACCCTTGCTGAGCAGCGTTTGAACGTTAAGGTTCTGATCATGAACAACAATCGGTTGGGACTGGTTCGTCAGCAGCAGGAGTTGTTTTTTGAAGAGCGTTTCTTTGCTTCAACCTTTGAAAGCAATCCCGATTTTGCATCTATCGCCAGAGGGTTCGGGCTTCCTTCATTTGATCTCGGAGAGCAGGAAAATCCGGAATTGTTCCTGCGTAAGGTTCTGGGACAGGATGGACCGTGCGTAATCAATATCCCCATTAATTTTGAAAACAAGGTTCTCCCCATGGTTCCGCCTGAGTGCGCCAACAGGGAAATGATAGGAGGCTAGTCATGTGTAAGCATAATTTTGTTATTGATCTGTTGGTACGCAACCATGCGGGGGTAATGAGTCAGATTACCGGTCTTTTTTCCCGTAGAAACTTTAACCTTGAGGGAATTATCTGTGGCCCTGTTGGAGATGGCGGACAGAGCCGGATGATTCTTACCGTTGCCGATGACAGCAAGCTTGAACAGATCATGCTGCAACTTGAAAAATTATACGATGTGCTAAAAGTGGAGCAGGTTGAGGGGCATCCGCTCACTGAGGTTTTGAGTCAGCTTTAAAAAACAAATAAGGCCGGAGGTTATCCGGCCTTATTTATTCGTCATAAGAAAACTTTTGCTGTTTAGTATTTTCCAATCTTTAGTGGCTTTGCAGTAGAACCCGCCTTGGGTAAGCAGCTTTTTTATTAACCCGTTTTGGCGCATTTGTTTTATGCCCATTTGTAGAGCCTCGAATATCTTTTCACCATCAGGATGCTGTTTTGAAACAATAAAATGCCTGCTTTCAGTTAATGAAAATTTAATTCCCTCAACTGGGACAAGGGTTATCCCGTTTCGGGTTACGCTCAGGTCTTTTGAGTTGTGAAATCCCAGAGGAATCCAGTCAGCACGTCCAGCCTTGATCATTCTGAACAGGCAATCCATGGTGGGGCCTTTTTCAATTTCTTTTATTCCTAAATCCTTTAAGGTCTGACATTCATTTGACCAATGAATTCCAATTAAGGGTTTTCCTGCCTTTTTTAAGTCTTCAACCGTACGGACATTCAGGACTTTGTGATTGCCGGGAAGACAGAATATCCCTTTTTCAAATTCACCGTCTTTGATAACCGGGTCACTGACATATATTTTGTCTTTATATTTAAGGTGTTCAATAGAACTGAGGTTGAATAAATGTGAGCTGACAATTGCATTTCCTTTGATGAGTTCATCCTCTTCACGCCTTACATTGGGCGTTTGTATAAAATTCAGTTGCGCATTAACGCCACCTAGTTTGAGGGCATTTTTCAAGATCATCAGACTGGCAATACATCTGGTCTTTATTTCCGGCGGAAGCTGTCTTTCTGAAAGTGGAACTGATTTGGCTGAGTCGGGAAGGTTGTCGTATTTTTCAACTGCGTTTTTGGTTGTAGCAACTGCAACTAGCATTTTCCCCTTAGCTAATGCAGGGAAAGAGTAGACAACAGCCAGAAGGAAAGCTGTGCTAAATATGAGAGTTGCGTGATTCCTGCTCATTTGCCTGAAACCATTTTATTTTGTTAGTGCTGTTTGGTTAATGTTTGAATAATTTAATTAGTTTTGGTTTTGCACTAATGTCTGATGATAATCAAGTGTAAAATGTATATGGCTTGTGGGTTTTATTGTTTTGTTTTGTTATTACAGTGTGTAACATGTTAATATTTATTATGTCGATTTTGATACAATATGCATTGGAAGGACTTCAGTTATTCCATGTTCCAGTCCTTAAATGTAGGCGGAGTTGTGACGCATGCAAAGAGTTGTTTCCATTCACAGACGGCTGTCAGCTCAACTCCGCGTTGAATTATCGAAACAGGTTTGTCTGAAGACACAACGATAACGATTAGGTTATCGTGCTCGGCAGTGAATCGTAGTGCGGAGTTAAAACGTGCTCCTCTGGCCCTGTTTTCTCCTGATACGGCTTTACCGTCCAAAAGGCATGCGAAACCGTGCAGCTTTAAGTCCTTACAGATATGAACCGCTCCATCCAGTCTGGTCAATGACCGGGCAAGACCTCGTATTTCAGGTTCTCGCAGATTTAGTGGGGCTTCTATCGTCTGTCCGGCGATGGTTACCGGATCATCATTAAAGTCGATAACCAGCGTGCAGCCGTGGCTGCGATGGTTTGCAGTGGTAATCATCTGGGTGACCAGTTGGAAAAGGCTGTGACGCGTATCCGCACTGAGGTCCTGCTCCAGAAGGAATTCTTCTAGATGAACAAGGTTAGGCTTATAGTTAGTGGAAGAAAATTTAGCGTCAGCAAAACTGCATATTGTCTCAGTTCCTAGATAGACCATTCCCCAATCGCCCTTGAATTGCACGGAAATGGAATTGTTCGTTGGCGGAATTGCTGCAATTCCGACTATACATTTTCCGTCAGAAACCAGTTTACGGCTGGAGCTTTCCACGGACTGTAGTAATTTGCGGACATGCTTATGGTTTTTAAGGGAAGGCCTTTCATTTTCCGGGAATTTGGCCATGTATTTGATTGAATCAAGTTCCGAAGGTTCAATGAAGATCAGCTCCCCGCGTGCCCATGCACCTTCCTCGCGGGTTTTGGAAATGCCCAGAACTGAATCCAGAATCGGGTAAACTCGCAGCTGTGTGTCCCAGCCCATAATACGGTTACGCTGGTCTACAATGTAATCGCGCACAGCATGAGTGGAATATTCACGCAAAAGGTGACCTGAACTGTCTATGCGCAGAATGTTTTGGGTGGCAAAATCCTGCGAAAGCAGCAGGGCCGCATATTCCATCCAGCTCTCAGTGGGGCCGATAGAACACATATCCGGATGCTGCTCTGTAAACCAGCATTGGTAAAAGATACTGCTGGAACGGGCGCTGCATGTGATTAACCCTGCAAGAGCAAGGTCTTTGGTGCGGACAACTTCTATGAGTTTTGTGTTGTCATCATGGTTGCCGCCTTTGCGCCAGTCTTCGGAGTCGAGGTAATACTCCTTGAGTTTTGGCTGGTGTTCCCTGAGTAGGTCCTGCGGATCATAGATACGCAAAGGATCATCAGGTGTCACCGCATAAATAAGTGCTGTACGGCTATTGGATGAAAAGTGGGAAAGTCCGTCCCGCAGTCCGTCCATAATGTGAAAGATACACAGGTTGGCAAATGATTCTGAGCTCATAGAGTAATCCGCTGTTGAAGTTCAGGTTAGGCATATCTTATATTAATTGCCTCCCGTTTCCAACAGGAATTACTTCGTTTTTTTCTTCTTGGAGAACCTTTTGCCGTTGTCTTTACGGTTAAATTTTTTCCCTTCTCCGGAAGCATTTAGCCCATCATGGCGTTTGGTATTTTTCTTCCCCTTTTTATGTCTGGGGCTGGACTCCTGCGGTCTATCTGAGGACGGTTTTCTTTTACCCTGCTTACCTGCGCGCGGGTCCCGGCCCGGATCGGGAATGAGGATGCGGTGCTGCTTCAGACGCTGTGCATCTGTCTTTGCTACGTAAATTTTATTGCCCGCAGGGTCGGTTTCGCAATAGAACATGGCGGTGGCAACAGTGCCCGGAGTCGGGATGAAGCATTGCACCTGACGAGGCTTCCAACCGCGCGCGGCCAGCCATGAAGCCAGATGGCGCATGTCATTATCCGTACAGCCGGGAAAGGCGCTCATCAGGTAAGGGATTACGTATTGTTCTTTGCCAGCTTTTTTTGATTCTACGGCGAACATTTCCAGAAAGCTTTCAAAGATGGGCAGGTCCGGTTTGCGCATATGCTTGAGCACGGAAGGCGCAATGTGTTCCGGGGCAACTTTCAACTGACCGCCGACAAATTCCTTGAAAATATCCTTTAGGCTGGTCTTGTCCTTTTGACCCAAGTCGTAGCGTACACCGCTGGCAACACGCACATGTTTGATGCCGTCCATTTTCTGCGCATCACGTAATAGTTTCAGGTTTGCCTTCTGGTCATATTTGAAGTTGGGGCAGACCTTGGGAACGAGACAGCTTTTGCGTTTGCATTTACCTCGTTCAAGTGTGCAGTTCGCATTCCACATGTTGGCGCTGGGGCCGCCGATATCGGAAACGGAACCACGAAAATCAGGATGTTCCTGCATGCGCTTAAGCTCATTCATGATCGACTTTCTGCTTCGGGAACGGATATGCCGACCCTGATGCATGGCGATTGAGCAGAAGGAGCAGCCACCGCCGCAACCTCGGTGGGAGGTTATGCTGAATTCAATCATGTCCGCAGCCGGAATTCGGCCTTTATCTTTATAGATAGGGTGGGGCAATCGGGCGTAAGGCAGGCTATACAGCCAGTCCAGCTCCTCAGTGGAAAGATATTGTGAAGGCGGTGTAAGGACAACGTGGCGTTTATCAACCGGCTGAATAGCCCATGAATCACCGAAATGCACCTGCTCTTCAAGGGCGAGGGTGGCGGTCATCAGCTGATTGGCTTCTTCAACTATCTCTTGATGCGAGGGAAGTTCGATCAATTCTGCTTCGGAGTCTACATCTTCGGGGTTGCCCATGAAGGCAGTACCGGCAATGCCTTTCAGGTCCGCAGCAGAAGGCTCTTCCGCTTTGGATAGACGAATAGCTGCATCAAGCATGGCCCGTTCACCCATTCCGTAGACCAGCAGATCAGCTTTGCTATCCATAAGGACAGGTTTGCGGATTTTATCGGTCCAGAAATCATAATGAGAAATTCTCCTGAGGGAAGCCTCAATTCCTCCGATGATTACCGGGAGCCCCTTGAAGGCTTTTTTGATCAGGTTTGTATATATGATACATGCACGGTTGGGGCGTGCTCCGGCTTTGCCGCCGGGGGTGTAAGCATCATCGCTTCTTTTTTTGCGGAAAGAAGTATAGTGGGCGACCATGGAGTCCAGTGCACCGGCAGATACTCCTGCATAGAGACGCGGGCGTCCCAGTTCTTCCAGTGCCTTGGGATTGTTCCAATCCGGTTGGCAGACTATGGCTACTTTGAAACCGTGTGCGGAAAGAACTCTTCCCAGCAGCGGGATGCCGAAGCTTGGGTGATCGATATAGCTGTCACCGGATACAAGAATAATGTCCGGTCTATCCCATCCCAGCTTGTCCATTTCCTTTTTGGTCATGGGCAGGAATTCAGGCTGGGGCTGCTTTTTTGCGATAATGCTTTTTGTCATGGGGCATACATATAGCCGAACCCTGAAGCTGGCAAGGAACTTAATGCGTTATTTAAAGAGTAGGTTGATGTTTATATCTGCCAAGATAGCATAAGTTGACCGGAAGGTGGTCGGTGGGTAAAATCCCCAAATCAAAATTATAAAAATTGCCCAAGGAGGCATAATGAAACCGCTTCCATGCGTTTTGACTATTGCAGGTTCTGACTCCGGCGGGGGGGCCGGGATTCAGGCCGACCTTAAAGCTATTTCCATGGCCGGATGTTACGGTGCCAGCGCTATTACCGCGCTTACCGCCCAGAATACAACCGGGGTAACCGGAATTGAAGCTGTCTCTCCTGAGTTTGTAGCCCTCCAGATCGAAACGGTTTGCAGTGATATAAAAGTAAGTGCCGCTAAAACCGGAATGCTTTTTTCCGCTCCCATTATCAGGGCTGTTGGCGAAAGTTTGAAAGATAAAGACTTCCCGCTGGTTATCGATCCGGTATGCGTTGCAACCAGTGGAGCCAAGTTGCTGAAAGATGATGCAGTTGAGGCTATGAAGGAGATTTTTCCGCTGGCAGAGCTGCTCACTCCCAATGTGCCTGAAGCTGAACTTTTCACAGGGATGGAAATCAAGAGCCGTGAAGATGTGTTCAAGGCGATTGAAATTCTGCTGGAGATGGGACCGAAGGCCGTGCTTGTAAAGGGGGGGCATTTTGATTCCGTTGCAGCAACTGACTGGCTCGGTATTAAAGGGCAGCAGCCGATCCCTCTGATGCAGCAAAGGGTAAAGACCAAGAATAGCCACGGTACCGGATGTACGCTTTCCGCCACCATCGCTTCCGGTTTGGCAAAAGGTTATGATATGGTAACAGCCGTACGCAAGGCTCAGGAATATCTCAACCTTGCTTTGCGGGCCGGATTTGATCTCGGTGAGGGAAGCGGGCCGCCGAACCATCTTGCTCCCATGTTGATTGAAGAGATGAAGCAAGGGATTCTGTCTGATCTGCATGAATTCGGTTTACGCCTTGAATGTATGCAGGGCTTAAATGAATTAATCCCTGAGGTTCGCATGAATGTGTCTGCAGCCCTGCCGCATGCCGGGGATATCAACGATGTTGCTGCATTTAGCGGAAGAATTTCATGTACCCGCAAGGGCGAGGTAATGGTTTGCGGACATCCCGAATTCGGTGCCTCCAGCCATATTGCCAAAGTTCTGCTTTGTGCCCGTAAGTCGAACCCTCAAGTGAATTGTGCCGCCGGATTAAGACTAAATGAACGGATAATGGCCTCTGTTGCCGAGTGCGGATTTGTCGAAGCATGGTTTGACCGTGCAGACGAACCCGGAGAAATCCCCGGAACCGAAGAGAACACCCTTGAGTGGGGGACCTGCAAAGCCATGTCCGAACATCCCGAGCCGGAGATGATTGATGTGGTCTGCGATTCAGGCGCAAAGGGCGTTGAGCCGTGTCTGCGTCTTTTAGCAAAGGATTTTGAAGACATGGAAGCAAAGCTCAAAAAGCTGCTTGCGGCCATGTCCGGTTAATAGAAGTTGCCGTTTCTATAGAATTATTTTCGATTTTTGTTGACAAGTGATTGCCCTGCTTATATTAACGCAACGGCTGCACGGGACAGCGAGCTTTCATTTTTAAGCAATGTGAGCCGTTGTTCATTAAAAAGCCCATAATATTTGGTTGCGAGAGTGGCGGAATTGGTAGACGCACTAGATTTAGGATCTAGCGGCCTAGCCGTGAGAGTTCGAGTCTCTCCTTTCGCACCATTGCAAATATAAACACCCCCTTACAACATCATCCGCATAGATGTTTTAAGGGGGTGTTTTTGTGTGTGGGATTGAAAGGGAATGGGTTAATATATTTTTTTTATTATATTGATTGTGACTAAGCTGCATAATGTTAATAGTATAGCATTGATAGCAGTATATCTGATCACAGTGTTTGGTGCAAATTTGATAAGGAATCCTGCAGGAACGAATAGTATAGTTGCCGGTATAAAAAGGATGTCTTTTAATAGAAATTTAGCAGTGTTAGTATGAGTAAGTATGTCGCTAGGAAATATTGTAAATATCATATAAATTAATATAGTTACGAGCAGAGTAATTGCCACTTTATTGTGATTTTTAAAGTTTAGTGCTGGCTTTTTTGTTTTGAATTTGTCTATTATTACTTTAATTAATTCAACTTTGGCAATGCATAGAACAGAAGCTGCTAGTGAATATATGGTTAAAGCTGTTGTGAGTTTGATACTTTCATATTTTAGTTTGTCGGGCTTTGGTGTGATTTCAAATAAATTTTTGCTTATAGTGCTAAATTTTTCAAAGTTGTATTCTAAAAATATCTCTAGCAATAAAGAGTTAGCATAGAATACTGCGGAAGTTACAACAATAAAAGCAATAAGGTCTTTTTCGCTATATTGGTAATGCTTAACATCTAGTTCTCCCGTATGTTGACGTTGTTCGATTTCTTTTGATTTTTTAGTCTTTTTATTGCGTCCCATCTTAAGTCCTTTTTTTAGTATTCACACAAGCCTCCGAACCATGACACCCGGAGCAATTAAACTAATCTCATTGGGAATTTGCTGAATATTAAATTGTGGCGACAACTTACTCTATACTCTAACTACCAATAATTATTTAACATGGGTTACTTTTTGTAAAGTGTGAGTCTGCTCTTGAGCTAATTTTCAATCCTTGCATTTCCTTTCACCTAATGTATCCATACCCCCCATGAACCACCTAAAAAAATACGCAGATCAAGTTAAATTCATATCTGATGAAATGAAAGCAGGGCATATGACTATGGCGCAAGGAGCTATTCAGTTGCAGGCGGTGGCAACCCTTGCTGAACAGGATGCAGCTGAGACTGAAGATGAGCAGTATGCTGCTCGGCTGCGGAAGTTCGCGGAAATGATTTATGATGTGATTGATAAGATGAACCCGGAGCATCGGGTTATGCAGTAGCGTTTGTCTGTGGAGTGAATATTTAAAAAGCCCCTGTCTTGATAGGCAGGGGCTTTGTTTATTCTTGGGTCTGGTTTGATTGCATGATGACCGTCTGCTTGGTTGCGTTTCCGTTTTGGGGAGGCTCAACATTCTTCATGTGGAGGGAGAGTGAGATTCCCAGAATGATCAGGCCGGGCAGGATGTAGAATAGTCTCTTGGCTTTCTTGGCGTGCGCTATGATCACGCCGATGGAAGTTGCAAGCACCCCGATCTGGCCGAGTATGTCTACAAGCATAAACGGCTTACCTTCAGGTAGGGTTACAATATATACGATGATTGAAACTATGCAGTAGAGTGAAAAGAAAACGCCTAGTCCGCTCTGGCCTTTCTTTTTTGCATAAAATGATATTCCGATGATGCTCAGCAGTGTGAGTCCGGCTAGTACTATTGGAAGCAAGGTTAACCTCATTTTGTTTGTTGTTTATACATCCATTTTTCTGTGAAGTGGGTGAAACTGTCAAGTTAAGTTGGGAGAGTTGATAATTATGGATAATGTATTTTTGGGAGTGACTGTTTTGAGCGCTACTCTTCGTCTGTAATGATCTTCAAATGAAAATAATGATCTTTTTGATACAAAAACTGAATAATTTAATCCGTAATCATGAAATAGCCGTACAATATACGCTGAAAAAAAATATCTTGTACACAATGCACAGGATGGTTAAATAGTAGCCCCTTTTTACGTTTTAGGTTGTTTTTGTTTTCTTTACTTGTTCAAAAAGGATTTATTGTGATTCAGACTGAGACTTTGCTTACATTTGGTGTTTATCTGGTTTTCCTGCTTGCGGTGGGTTGGTATTTCTACAAACGCACTTCTAACATTGAAGGCTATATCCTCGGCGGACGTGGACTCGGCGGATGGGTTACCGCTCTTTCCGCACAGGCTAGTGATATGTCCGGCTGGCTGCTCATGGGGCTTCCTGGAGCTGTTTATCTCGGTGGTATGACCGAGGCTTGGATTGCTATCGGTCTTTTTGTGGGTACCGCGCTGAACTGGATTTTTGTGTCTGCCCGCTTGCGTGCTTATACCGAGATGACTGACACCCTCACAATCTCATCCTTTTTTGAAAAACGTTTTAATGATCCAACCAGTCTGCTTCGTGTCGGTTCTGCGGTCATTATTCTGATGTTCTTTACCATTTATTCTTCTTCCGGTCTGGTTGCTGCTGGTAAGCTCTTCGAATCCATGTTCAACATTGATTACTCTGTGGCTGTTATCACCGGGGCTGTCGTAATTGTTTCCTATACTTTTCTTGGCGGATTCATGGCTGTGTGCTGGACTGACTTCTTTCAGGGCGGTCTGATGTTCTTTGCCATTGTGCTTGTTCCGGTTCTTGGAACAATTGATAATGGCGGCATCTCTGTTATTGAAGCAGAAATGGCAGCCAAGAATATTTCCACCAGCCTTTTCCATAATGGAGCGGGAACACCTCTTTCCATTATCGCAGTAATTTCCACCATGGCTTGGGGGCTTGGTTATTTCGGTCAGCCGCATATCCTGACCCGTTTTATGGGTATCAGCTCTATCAAAGAGCTGCCTAAGGCTACAGCGGTCGCTCTTATCTGGGTTGTGATTTCCCTTGCCGGAGCAGTTGTTGTCGGTATGGTCGCTATTCCCATGTTTGACGGACTCCACGGCGGTGAGCAGGAAAAAGTTTTCATCTACATGATTTCCAAGCTCTTCAATCCTTGGGTGGGCGGTGTGCTGCTGGCTGCAATCCTGTCCGCGATTATGTCCACCATTGACTCCCAGCTTCTTGTTTCTTCTTCCGCTCTGACAGAGGATTTTTACAAGAAGATCCTGCGTCGTGATGCTTCTGAAAAAGAACTCATGCTCGTGGGACGCCTTTGCGTTCTGGTGATTTCAATCATTGCTATGAGTATGGCTCTGACTCCGGGTAA
Source organism: Maridesulfovibrio salexigens DSM 2638 (assembly GCF_000023445.1). GTDB lineage: Bacteria > Desulfobacterota > Desulfovibrionia > Desulfovibrionales > Desulfovibrionaceae > Maridesulfovibrio > Maridesulfovibrio salexigens. The sequence continues at coordinate 1,947,044 of NC_012881.1, forward strand.
CACTGTTCTCGGACTCGTTTCCTATGCTTGGGGCGGATTCGGTGCTGCTTTCGGTCCGGTTGTTCTCTTCTCGCTGTTCAGCAGGAAAACAACATGGATTTCCGCACTTTCCGGTATGATTGTCGGTACTCTTGTTCTTATTTTCTGGAAGGATGCAGGTCTTGGCGCAACTATGTATGAGATCGTTCCCGGATTCGTTGCAAACTTCCTGACCATCATGGCTGTGAATATGTTTGCTCCTCAGAAGGATGAACAGATTCTGGCTGATTTTGATAAGATGAAAGAGGCTCTTAAGAAATAAGAGCTTGTTGTTTAGCTTAGTTAAGTTTATAAGGCTCTGCCCGCTCTAGGGCAGGGCCTTTTTTTATTGAATCAAAGAGTGTAGGCTGATTCTTACTCGTCTGCATAGAATATATTTGGACAGTCATTTGTCCGGTGAGGTTAACATGTTGGATTTTGAACGTAAAAGTATTGTGTTGGTTACATGTCCCAAGAACTTCAGCCCGTATCTTGCGGAAGAGATGGGCAGGCTGGGCTACAAGGTCCGGGCAGAGCTTCCTGCGGGGGTAGAAACCAAGGCATCCCTGAATGACTGCATGCGCCTTAACCTCTGGGTGCGCTGCGGGCATAGGGTTATGTACCAGCTTAAGCGTTTCAAAGCCGATACTCCGGATCAGATGTACAATCAGGTTAAGGATATGGTCTGGGAGAAAATTCTTACCCCGGATAGCTACCTGTCCGTAACCTCGTCTGTTCGCACCGAGACTGTTAATGATTCCCGTTTCGCCAACGTAAAGGTTAAGGATGCTATTGTTGACCGCATTCGCGAGAAAACAGGACGTCGTCCTTCCTCAGGCCCGGATATGTCCGGTATTGTTGTTTTCCTGCATTGGAAAGACGATGAATGTACTGTTTATCTTGATACCTCAGGCGTGCCTCTTTCTCGCCGCGGTTACCGTAAATTCCCGGCCAAGGCTCCCTTACAGGAAACACTGGCTGCAACCCTGATCCGTGCTGCCAAATGGTACGGACGCGGGAATTTTGTTTCTCCCATGTGCGGTAGTGGAACCCTTGCTATTGAAGCTGCGCTCGTGGCTTTGAACGGTGCTCCCGGTTTGATGCGTGACAATTACGCGTTCATGAAAATTCCCGGATACAATCCTGAGTATTGGGACAACCTCTGCATTGACGCTGAAGACAGGGAACGTGATTCCATTGAAGGCAAGATCATTGCTACCGATATTGATCCTGAAGTAGTTGAAGCTGCAAGGAAGAATGCCCGTGCTGCCGGGGTAGAGCATCATATTGAGTTTGATGTGTGCGATTTCCGCGAAACTCAGGTCCCTGACGGGGGTGGTGTAGTTATCATGAACCCTGAATACGGGGAGCGTCTTGGAAGCAAAACCAAGCTTGAAAAGATCTATACAGCCATCGGTGATTTCCTGAAGAACAAGTGTCAGGGATACAAGGGTTATATTTTTACCGGAAATCTTGAGCTGGCTAAATTTATCGGTCTTAAGTCTTCGCAAAGATTAATTTTCTATAATGCCAAGATTGAATGCCGTCTGCTGGAATTTGAAATTTTTAAAGGCAGTCGCAAGTCTCGCTATTAAGATTTTTTCTTTAAAGTCTTGAAAATAATTTTTTTAGAAGTTAATTCCTAGCATGATAGTTGTGTAGTGATGCCTACAGCAGTTATCCGATTTTTTGTCTAAGTAATTATTTTGGGAAGTTAAGGAGATTTTTTATGCCCCGGATTCTCGTCGTAGATGATGATCCAATTTCACGTCAGGTTCTTAAAGCAATGCTTGAGAAAGAAGGGCACCTTGTTACGGAAGCCGAAGATGGAGTTAAGGCTGTAAAGGGGTACGACCGTAATCTGATCGATTTGGTTATCACAGATATTTTTATGCCTGAGAAAGAAGGCGTACAGACTGTCAGGGAATTGATGAAGGAAAACCCGGATATAAAGATTATCGCAGTGTCCGGCGGCAGTTCTTCTGCAAATTATGATTCGCTTGATTGGATTAAGATGTTTGGGGTGAAATACACTTTCACTAAACCTTTTAATGCTAATGCTATTTTGGCCGCTATAGATGACCTTCTCGGATCATAGTTTTGATTTATTCAGTTAAGGCGTATTCGCTTTATGGATGCCCTGATCTAAAGCTTGAAAAAATGGATAGGGCAGGCTTCGTATTGGAAGAAGCCTGCCTCCAAATATCTTATCAGTTATTTTAATTTTTCATCTCATCAATAAGATTGGTCATTATTATGGTCTGGTCTGATAATGTTTTGGCCGCTTCTTCAAAGTGGACCATGCCTTCTGCTGCCTGTTTTGATATTACGTCTACATCTTCAATACTTTTGTTGATTTCTTCACTGGTAGCTGATTGTTGTTCAGATGCTGTCGCTATCATTCTAACTTGATCACTTGCTTGTTCAACAAGTTTGACGATTTCATCCAGAGCTACGCCTGACATACCGGCCCGTTCGGTGACTTCGGCAATAGCTTTTACTGAAGTTTCAACATTGGAGATGTTTTTCTGAGTGCCTAGTTGAATACCGCGAATTGCTTCTCCTACTTCGGTCGTTGCGGTCATGGTTTTTTCTGCCAGTTTTCGTACTTCATCAGCAACAACGGCAAAGCCTCTTCCTGCTTCTCCTGCCCGGGCAGCTTCAATCGCTGCGTTTAAGGCCAGTAAGTTTGTCTGGTCCGCAATGTCGGTTATGACATTCATGACTTCGCCAATGCCTTCAGCTCTATGTCCAAGCGAGGTGACATCCTCTTTGAGTTTCAAAGCATTCTCTTGCACAAGGTTTACACCCTGTACAACCTCGCCTACAATTGCAGCTCCTTCTTCCGCTTTATCTCTTGCTAGGTTTGCGGTAGTGGCCGTATCCGTCGCATTTTTTGCTACTTCAAACACCGTTGTATTCATCTCTTCCATAGCCGTAGCTGTCTCACTTATTCGATGTGACTGTTCTCGTATTCCAAGGCTGGACTCCTCGATTTGTTCTCCAAGTTTATGCGACGCGTGATTGATGGTATCCACTACTTCTTCAAGTTGGGTGGCAGCTTGGATCATTCCTTCGGTCTTGGCTGTTTCCGCTTTTTGCTTGGCTTCGAGAGCTTCTGCTGTTGCAGCCTGAGCCTTTTCCTTTTCAATAGCTGCTTCATCTGATTTCCGCTCAGCTTCTCCTATAGTTTTTTTCAGATTGGAAATCATTGATACAAACACGCTGTATACACTTTGGGTGTCGCTTTGTGGCTGAAGCTCGACGTCCAGATTTCCAGAAGCGATGTGATGACTGACGCTGTATAGGTATCCGGGATCAATGCCAAGTTGTTTCAAAACCTTATTGAACAGCCAGATAATCATTATCGTAGCAGCTACAACGATAAGGAGATTGGCAACAAATATTATTTTCCAGAATGAGCTGATCTCCAAAGCATCCTGTACAGCTTTGAATGTTCTATTTTCCATTAGTACAAAGAATTCATCTACCGGTTTCATTATATTGGCTTTGTATCGGTGATAAGCAGCATCGTGTGTGAGTTGTCTGGACATTTCAAGGTCAGGTTCTTTTTTTACGGTAAACTGGCCTCTATCATCTTTGTAGAGGCCTTTTACTGCATTCATGGCGATCGTTTCATTTTCGACAAGTCCGTCTGAGTTGTTTTTGGCTTCTTCAAGCTTTTGAAGTTCCTTGTCAGTAAATCCGGCTTCTTTCATTAGGTCCAGCAATGCGATCTTTTTGGTGTCCGAACGTGGCTTTAAATCTCCAGCAGCAACAAAATCCCAATAAATACGATGGTATGACTCTGGTCGTGGCTTGTTGCCATTGCGGATATCTAAAATGTCAAAATATTGCTTTTCGTAACTAGGATCTCCCGTAACAACATATGTTCGTGCAAGTCTGGTCAAGTCGTCGGAACTTTGCCTCAATTCATCAGCAAGTAGATAGGATGTAAAACGTTTTTCATACGCAGCACTTACTTTTTGTTGAGATTGTGTTAGCTGGTGAAAAGAAATCATTAAACAGAGTAACGAAAATACAAGAAAACCTAACATAATCAAAAATTTTGAACGGACAGTCATTGCGCACCTCGTTAATGAATGATGGATACAACCTACAGAGTATATTATATTAGACGATATTTGCAACGTGTAATTTTTTTTCGCTACGGTTGTGCTAAGTTTTATTTTAACTGTATATGCTTGAATTTAAACTGCCATAGAGTGGGGGAGGTATGTCTGTATATTTTAGGATATTACAAAAGGTTGAGAACGGAGTTCTTTCCAAAAAATAGTGCCTTTATTGCGATGTTTATTGGCAATAATGCCGACTAGGATTCATGCTTTTTCTTTTTGAAAGTCTGCGTCAGCAGAATGAGGCATAATTTTAAACTTGCGTTTAATCTGTTGCATCTTCGCTCATCCTGCCGTATTCCATCTTTCAAAAAAGAACGGGAAATATTTAATGGCAGATAAACAAACATTTAGGGTTAAGCTTGAATTTGATGATGTAGGGCTGGCCAGCGTGCTGTTCGGTGCTCAGAACTCAAATCTTGATCTTATTTCACGTCAGTCCGGTGTCAGGATAGAGAGCAGGGGAAATTCCTTGCAACTCATTTCTGAAAATGAAGAACTCATTGATCCGGTAGCAAAGGCATTTAACCAGCTGTATAAGTTGCTGAAATCGGGCAAGGAGGTCTTCCCGCAGGATGTGGAAGCCGCTTACCGTATTCTCTGCCGTGACCCTAAGGCTGATTTGATCAAAATTTTCCGTGACGAGCTTTTTGCGGTATCGCCCAAAAAGACGCTTACGCCGAGAACTTTGACCCAGCGTGCTTATTTTTCCGCCATCCGCGAAAACGATATGGTTTTTTCGGTTGGCCCTGCTGGGACAGGTAAAACTTATCTTGCCGTAGCCATGGCTGTTTATGCCTTGCAACGCAAAGAAGTTAACAGGATCATTCTGACCCGTCCTGCTGTTGAAGCCGGGGAAAAGCTCGGTTTTCTGCCCGGTGACCTCGTGGATAAGGTTAATCCCTACATGCGGCCTCTCTATGATTCCCTGTACGACATGCTTGATATGGGTAAAGTGCAGGATATGATCGAGGAGAATATCATTGAAATTGCGCCGTTGGCCTTCATGCGCGGACGGACCCTTTCCAATGCATTTGTCATTCTTGATGAGGCACAGAACACGACACCAGAGCAGATGAAAATGTTCATCACTCGTCTGGGATTCGGTTCTAAGGCGGTCGTAACCGGTGATATCACCCAGATTGACCTGCCCAATCGTGAACCTTCCGGGCTGGTTGATGCTATCAATATTCTTCAAGACGTGCGCGGCATCAGCTTTATCAAGTTTGAGGATTCTGATGTTATCCGTCATCCGCTGGTGGCGCGGATCGTCAAAGCTTACGACTCCTACGAATGCAGAGGCAGTAAGTAATGGGCGTGAACTTGAGTATAGAGTGTTCTTCTGATGCGAATTTTCCCCTTGCGAAAAGGGAATTATTGCATATGGCGGACATGTTGCTCGAGGTTCTTGGGCTGGAAGGCTTTGACTTTGATCTTAAAATAGTCAATGATGCCGCCATTGCAGAAGTTAATGAAGAATTTTTGGGATGCGTAGGGCCGACCAATGTGCTCAGCTTCCCTTTTTCCGAGACACCAGATCTGGAAAAGAACAGTTTTTTAGGAGAGATAGTTTTGTCTGTGGATACACTTGCCCGTGAAACCCGTCTCTACGGCCAGCAGCCGGAAGAGCATACTGTAAGATTGCTTGCGCATGCGCTGTTGCATCTTGCCGGGTACGATCACGGTCCTGAAATGTACTCCCTTACTGACTCTGCTGTTGAATCCGTATCTCCTGAGGTCCGACAGCGAACCTCGGGTTGGCAATAGCTTAAAAGCCAACCCGTCCCTTTGCAGCATGATCCCGTCCGGGATTGTCCATATGCTGCGCATGAGCAAATCCCGTTTTTGTCCTCTTTCTTAGACCATGATCATATATTTATGGTTTACAATGGCGGGTCTTATAGGCAATAATTCCCGATTGCAATTTTTCATTGTCATTTAAGGCTCACCTCAAATATATCTGGAGTTTTACGATGATCAGACATCTTCTCAAAATTAATGATGTTCCCCGTTCAGAACTCGGCCAGCTCCTGCTTCGCGCAAAAGAGCTGAAAGATAATAAAATCAGGAATAACGCCCTTGAAGGGAAAACCGTTATTATGATTTTTGAAAAAGCTTCTACCCGTACCCGCGTATCATTTGACGTTGCTATTGAGCAGCTCGGTGGTCACTCTATTTTCATGACCCCTGCTGAATCTCAGCTCGGCAGAAGTGAGCCGCTGGAAGATACCGCACAGGTTCTTTCCCGCTATGCGGATGCGCTTGTTGTCCGTACTTTCGGACAGGATAAGGTACGTACCCTTGCTGAGTATGGTTCTGTTCCGGTCATCAACGCCCTGACTGACAGGTACCATCCTTGTCAGGTTTTGAGTGATATGCTGACTATCTATGAAAGAACTCCCGATCTTGAGAACGTTCACGTTGCTTGGGTCGGTGACGGTAACAACATGGCTCATTCCTGGATCAATGCTGCCATTTACTTCCCGTTCTACCTGACACTTGCTTTCCCTAAAGGATATGAGCCTGACCACGATATTCTTTCCCGTGCCTTGTCCATGGGCGCAAAGATCAACTTGAGCTATGATCCGGTTGAAGCTGTTAAAGGCGCGCACTACGTCAACACTGACGTTTTTGCTTCCATGGGTCAGGAAGAAGAGCAGAAGAAACGTGAACTCGCTTTTGCCGCTTATCAGGTAAATGACGAGCTGCTCAAGCACGCTGATCCCGATTGTAAAGTAATGCATTGCCTGCCCGCACACCGTGGCGAAGAAGTTACAGCTGAAGTTCTGGACGGTCCCAGATCAATCATTTTTGATCAGGCTGAAAACAGACTTCACATGCAGAAAGCTATCCTTGAATGGGCAGTTAACGGCATTGAAGTGGATTACGATGCAGTGGAAAAGCTGCTCGGACCAGTTCAGGCTGTTCCGCACATGCATACTATTGAATAAGAATAATTATATTTTTAAGGATTTATAAGATGAGTAAGATTGAAAAAGTAGTACTGGCATATTCCGGTGGTCTGGATACCTCCATCATTCTAAAATGGATCAAGCAAGAGTATAACTGCGAAGTTATTACCCTTACTGCCGACCTCGGTCAGGGCGAAGAGCTTGACGGTATTGAGGAAAAAGCACTCAAGACCGGTGCAACCAAGGCTTTTGTTGAAGATCTGCGTGAAGAATTTGCACGTGATTTCATTTTTCCCGCTTTCCGTGCCGGTGCCATCTACGAAGGTCGCTACCTGCTCGGTACCTCCATTGCCCGTCCTCTGATTGCCAAGAGAATGGTTGAGATTGCTGAAATGGAAGGCGCACAGGCTCTGGCTCACGGTGCAACCGGTAAAGGTAACGACCAGGTTCGTTTCGAACTGGGTGGCATGGGCATGAACCCAAGACTCAAGCACATCGCTCCTTGGCGTGAATGGGATCTGAAGTCCCGTACCGATCTCATGAAGTTTGCTGAAGCTAACGACATCGAGATTCCCAACACTCGTAAAAAACCTTGGTCCATGGATGCCAACATGCTGCACGTAAGTTTTGAAGGTGCAGAGCTGGAAGATCCGTGGAATGCTCCTTCCCCGGAATCTTACCGTTACTGCCGTCCCATTGAGGAAGCACCGGATGAGCCTGAAATCATCACCATTGATTTCGAAAAGGGTGATCCTGTTGCAATCAACGGTACTAAGTATTCCCCGGCTGCTTTGGTTGAAAAACTTAACGAACTGGGTGGTAAGCACGGTATCGGACGTGTGGATATGGTTGAGAACCGTTTCGTGGGCATGAAGTCCCGTGGCGTGTACGAAACCCCCGGTGGAACCATTATGCACATCGCACACCGCGACCTCGAAGGTCTTTGCATGGACCGCGAAGTTATGCACCTGCGTGACAGCCTGATCCCCAAATATGCTGAAATGATATACAATGGTTTCTGGTTCGCTCCTGAGCGTATCGCGTTGCAGGCAATGATCGATGAAACCCAGAAGACCGTAACCGGTACTGTAAGACTGAAGCTCTACAAGGGTAACGCAATTCCCGAAGGCCGTAAGTCTCCTTACTCTCTGTACCGTGAAGATCTCGCTACTTTCGAAGAAGACGAAGTATACAACCAGAAAGATGCTGAAGGCTTTATCAAGCTGGTTGGTCTGCGTCTGAAAGGCAAGACTTCTTCCGGTTCCGAATGGATTAAAGAAGGCGACGTCGAAGACTTAGATTAGTAATGTCTTTAATTGCCTGGACGGACGCAAGTTCGTCCGGGTTTTGAATATTTTCGCCTGTTCCGGCTCATTCGCTGACGACAGGCGTTTTCTTTGATAAAAGAAAAATCGTGTCGCCTTAAAAAGGGGATACGGAATTAAAAAATTTCGCAACAATAAAGGTCTCCAGCGGCGAAGCCCCGTCGAATGATTTTGAAAGGGATGGGGTCTGGGGAAGGGAAAACTTTTGCAAAAGTTTTCCCTTCCCCAGCCGCCGGAGGCATCCGAGGATCCAAATGGCAGATAATAAATTATGGGGTGGCAGATTTGCTGCCAAGACCGCACAGTCTGTTGAAGATTACACTGAATCCGTAAGCTACGACCAGAATCTGTACCGCGAAGATATTTCCGGCTCTCAGGCTCATGCCAAGATGCTCGCAGAGCAGGGCGTGCTGACCGCTGAAGAAGCCGAAATTCTGGTTAAAGGTCTCGATCAGGTGCTGGAAGAGATTGAATCCGGCAAATTTGAATGGAAAAAGGAGATGGAAGATCTCCATATGAATATCGAAAGCAGGCTGACTGAGATTGTCGGACCTGTAGGCGGTAAACTTCATACTGGCCGCAGCCGTAACGATCAGGTTGCCACCGACTTTCGTTTGCACGTGCTCCGTTCCTTGGAAGCATGGAAAACCGCTCTTGAAAAGCTGATCGCATCTTTCACTGCCAAGGCTGATGCAAATAGGGAAGTTCTGCTTCCCGGTTACACTCATCTCCAGCCCGCACAGCCTGTAAGTCTCGCTCATCACATGCTGGCTTATGCATGGATGTTCAAGCGTGACCACAGCAGGGTAGTGGATTGCATTAATAGGGCTAACGTTTGCCCGCTCGGTGCTGCCGCTCTTGCCGGTACCACTTACCCGCTCAAGCCTGCGACTTCTGCAAAGTACCTCGGTATGGAAGACACCTTCCGTAATAGTCTCGATGCTGTTTCCGACCGTGATTTCGTAATGGAAGCCATGTTTACCGGAAGTCTGATCATGACTCACTTGAGCCGTATCTGCGAAGAACTGATCATCTGGGCCAACCCCTGCTTCGGATTTATCAAGCTGCCTGATGAATTTTCCACCGGATCTTCCATCATGCCTCAGAAGAAAAACCCCGATGTATGCGAACTCATGCGCGGTAAGACCGGACGGGTATACGGCGATCTTTTCTCGCTGATGACCACTTGTAAGGGATTGCCGCTGGCCTATAACCGCGACATGCAGGAAGACAAAGAGCCTTTCTTTGATTGTGATAAGACCGTGCATGCTTCCGTGGTTATTATGGCTGATATGATGGATGCAATGGGCTTTAATCCCGCAAACATGGAATCCGCCCTTAAGAAAGGTTTTCTCAATGCTACTGAGTTGGCTGATTATCTCGTGGGTAAGGGAATTCCTTTCCGCGAAGCTCACCACATCACCGGTTCTGCGGTTGCTAAGGCAGAAGCGGAGAGCAGAGGACTTGAGGATATGAGTCTTGAAGAGCTGAAGACTTTCTCTGATAAAATCGAAGAAGATGTCTTTGAAGTACTTTCCTACGAAGCAGCAGTAAGACGAAGGGTTTCACCCGGAAGCACCGGACCGGAATCCGTTGATTCTCAGATTGCTGAGCTTAAAGCATGGCTTAAGAAATAGCCTGTTTTCATTAATAAGATTAAAGGCCGGAATAATTGTATGATTTTACAATTATTCCGGCCCTTTTTTTTGGGACAATTTGAAAAAATTAAGAGTTGTTTTTCACATACTCAAGGTCTCGTTTATCAATATTCAGGATATGATTAACAAACCAACTTTCGAGTGTATCAGTCATGTCCTGCACTAAGTCTTCATCTTCTACAATGCATTTCAATTTGAGTTCTTCCACTTTTTCAACAAAATCCTGATGAATTTTTTTATGTTCCTCCAGATTGGGAACGCCTGCTTTTTGCATCATGATTTCTTCAGATTCAAAATGATAGAGGGTGTAAAGGTGTATTTCCTCTATAAAGGAGGATAAATCAGAGGAGTCCCCTTCAAGAGTTTTTTTTCTTATTTTATTAAGAATTGTAAAAAAAGTTTGATGCTGACTGTCGATGACTCCGATACCAGTATGGAGAGGTTGTCCGGAAGCTGTTTTGCTGCTCATGCTCTGTCCCGATAGAATAAAACATTAAATTTCTAGTTTAACCCGTGCATTGTCTCTGAAATATATTGGAATATGACTGAAATTGTACAGTACAATTTTTCAAATATTGTTTTGAAAACATCCGAGTTTCAAATGGTAATCTTGAAACTCGGATGTTTGTATTTGCGTAAGTGGGCTGTTGGTTAATTTGGCAAGGGGTTATTCATATGTTCTCTATAATACCTATGTTCTTGAATTTTTCAAAAACTTGATTTCTTCAACACTGCAATAAAGCACCGGCACTACGAATACGGTAAGTATCGCGATAGTCATTCCACCGAATGAAGGTATTGCCATGGGCACCATGATGTCTGAGCCTCGGCCTGTTGAGGTCAGGATTGGCAGCAGGGCAAGAATAGTTGTTGCCGATGTCATCAGGGCTGGGCGTATTCTTCGTTGCGCACCGTAGATGACTGCATGCCTGATTGCGGATACGGAGTTCATTTTGCGGTCCTTTTTACTTTCATCAAGATAAGTTGCCATGATGACTCCGTCGTCGGATGCAATGCCGAATAAGGCTAGAAAGCCGACCCAGATGGCAACACTCAGGTTGATGGGGCTGACCTGAAACAGCTCGCGCATATCTGTTCCGAACATGGTGAAATTCATGAACCACGGCTGACCGTAAAGCCAGACCATGAGGAATCCACCAGACCACGCCACAAAGATACCTGAGAAAACCATCAGGGTGGTGGCGATGGACTTGAATTGCAAATATAGAATCAGCACGATGAAAAGCAGTGCCAGGGGCAGGATTACCGCTAGTTTTTTCTGAGCCCGAATCTGGTTTTCGTAACTTCCGGCGAATTCGTATGACACTCCGGCCGGTATAACCAGTTCACCGGATTTCATTTTGGAATCCAGAAAGCTCTGAGCCTGTTCCACAACATCTACTTCAGCGAATCCGGGCCGTTTATCAAAGAGGACGTATCCCACCAAGAAGGTATCTTCACTTTTGATGACCTGCGGACCGCGTACGTACTTGATTTCGGCAAGCTGGCTTAAGGGAACTTGCTCCCCGCCGGAAGCACTGACCAGAATATTGCCGATGGCATCAATGTTATCCCTGAGTTCGCGTAAGTATCGTACTCGGACCGGATAACGTTCACGTCCCTCAACAGTGGTTGTAACCACCTTTCCACCCACAGCAACTTCGATCACATCCTGAACCTGTGAAAGCATGACTCCGTGCCTTGCAATGGCTTCGCGGTCGATGATGATCTCAAGGTAAGGCTTGCCCACAATACGGTCAGCAATTACCGCCTCGGGTTGGACCGAACCGACTTGCTTCAGCAGTCTTTCAAGGTCAAGTGCGACCTTTTCCAGAGTTTGCAGGTCCGGACCTTTGACCTTTATGCCCATGGGAGCGCGCATTCCGGATTGGAGCATGACAATACGCGCCGCAATCGGTTGCAGCTTCGGGGCGGAGGTCACGCCGGGAACTTCTGCTGCTTTGACTATCTCATCCCAGATATCATTGGGTGAGGCGATGCCCTTCCATGATTTGCGGTCCGGGTTAAGTCCGGGATTGAGTGCTGGACGCCAGATTCTGAACGGTTTTCCGTCAGGATCAGGAATCAGTTTTCCATTTTCATCCCGTTCAAAATATCCCTGCACAAGATATGGATAGCCATCATTGGCAGGAACCAGTTCTCCAGCAACATTGCGGAAGAAGTCTTTCTGGTCAGGATCAAATTTGAAGCGGAGCCGTTCACCGGATTGATCCACCATATATTCGGACTTGTAATTGATGACCGTCTCAATCATGGAAATAGGGGCCGGATCAAGGGGAGTTTCTGCGCGCCCAAGTTTACCAACTGCGGACTCAACTTCCGGGATGGACTGGATCATCATGTCCTGTTTACGCAGTACGTCCATGGCTTCACCGATTGATGCGTGCGGCATGGTTGTAGGCATGAACAGAAATGCGCCTTCATCAAGGTCCGGCATGAATTCCTTGCCCAGTCCCGGGAATACATGGGCCAGCTTTACATATGGTGATGATGTTTTGATTGCTTCAGGCATGAATCCGGTCAGGTTGGCAAATCCAAGCCAGATGGAAAGTCCCAGCGCGACAATGAAAGTCGGCAAGCATAGGAACAGCAGCTTATGATTTAAACACCAGCCGAGCATACGGGGATATCCGCGGCGAAATATGTCGAAGAAGAGCATGAGTCCTCCGATGACAAGTGCCACGAAGAAATAGTTATTACCCATTCCTTTTTCCGGTCCGAGCGGAAGCCATGATTTTGTCAGTACATAGGCAACCATAAGGACTATGATCCATGTTTCAGCATAGTTTGCATACTTGTGGTTTTTTGCAGGGACAAAAGGAAGCACGAGATGTTTTACGCCGACATAGACAAAGAACAGTCCGGCCCACCACTTGAGCAGCATAGAGACTGCAATACCGCAAAGCAGGTAAAGTCCGGCGGTGACATATGTGCGCCTGTTTTTGAGGAATTTTTTCCGGGCTGTGAAAAGTAGTTCTGCCATGGGAGGCAAGATGGTCAGAGCTACGATAATTGAAGCTAACAAGGCGAATGTTTTGGTGTAGGCCAGCGGTTTGAAAAGCTTACCCTCGGCACCGTCCATGGCGAAAACCGGCATGAAGCTTACGATGGTGGTGGCAACAGCGGTCATAACCGCACTGCCTACCTCAGCCGTGCCTTCATATACGAGCCTTAGTCTGCTTACTCCTTCCTTGGCGTGTTCGATCTTCTTGAGGATATTCTCGCAGATGATGATGCCCATATCGACCATAGTACCGATGGCAATGGCAATCCCGGAGAGGGCCACAATGTTTGCATCTACCTTGAATACACGCATACCCATGAAGCACATGAGTACGGCAAGAGGAAGCAGGGATGAAATCAGCAGGGAACTCTTAAGGTGAATCACTGCAATAAGCACTACAATGATTGTGATCAGGATTTCCTCGGTTAGTGCGGTGTTGAGGGTCCCCAATGTTTCATGAATCAGCCCTGAACGGTCATAGAAGGGAACAACGGTCAGTTTGCTTTCAGTACCGTCAGGTAGGACTTTTGAAGGCAGGCCCGGTGAAATATCTTTAATCTTGTCCTTGATATTTTCAATGACCTGTAATGGGTTTTCCCCATAGCGGGCAACAGCCACACCGCCTACAACCTCCGCACCGCCTTTATCAAGCGCACCACGGCGCAGTGCGGGACCTTCGGTTACACGGGCTACATCACGTACGTAGATGGGGATGTTGTTGACAACCTTTACTACTGAGCTTTCGATGTCAGACAGTTTCTTGATGAAACCGATGCCGCGAATAACGTATTCAGCATTGTTGATTTCAATGGTCCGCGCGCCAACATCAAGGTTGGACATTTTTACCGCGCGATAAACATCATTGAGAGTGACTTTGGCGGCACGCATGGCATCGGGGTCAACATCAATCTGGTATTCCTTTACGAAACCGCCCACAGAGGCAACTTCGCTCACCCCATCTGCTGAGAGCAGGGCATAGCGGACGTACCAGTCCTGTACGGAGCGCAGTTCATCAAGATCCCAGCCTCCGGTTGGGTTACCCTGCGGATCGCGTCCTTCGAGAGTGTACCAATAGACCTGTCCAAGTGCTGTTGCGTCAGGACCTAGGGCCGGCTTTACGCTTTCAGGCAATGTCCCGGCAGGAAGGCTGTTCAGTTTTTCGATCAGGCGGGAGCGTGACCAATAGAAATCAACGTTTTCGTTAAAGATTACGTAGATGGTGGAGAAACCGAACATGGAATAACTGCGAACCGTTTTTACTCCGGGGATTCCGAGCAGGGCTACGGTAAGCGGATAGCTGATCTGATCTTCCACATCCTGTGGTGAGCGGCCCATCCACTGGGTGAAGATTATCTGCTGGTTTTCACCGATATCCGGGATAGCATCCACCGGGACCGGGGAGCGCTCCATTCCGCCTACATCCCAGTTAAAGGGAGCGGTAAAAATACCGCCTCCGATAACCATGAGCAGGAGAATCGCCACGATAAGTTTTTGTTCAAGGCAGAAAAGAATGGTCTTCTCTGCGAAGTTTTTCGGTTCGGGACGGTTCATATCTTGAGTGTTCTTTTCGCTCATATCGTTCTCCGAACCTTACTCTCCGGCCTTGAGCTGACGCTCAACTTCACCGCATTGGAGCATGGCTTCCCCGAAGTAGGGGTTGCGGATGTCTTCATCGGATTGCATCCACTTGGCTCCCTTGAAATCAAAGGCCATAGGGCAGAATATTTCGTAGACCGGTTTGGTGGACTTGATACCCAGTTTTTCAACCGCATCAATCATGCCGTATGAAAGGGGTTCCAGTCCGGCGCGGGCTCCGACAATATCCTTGGCCTCGCGGATGGCGGACATACCGTCATTGATATTCTCCAGCGCATCCATCCAAATCTTATGTGCATCACCGGAGAGTGAAGTGTGATCTATTTTTTTCAACTCTTCAGCCATGAGTGCGGATTGCTTTTGAGCGTTTTGCAGATTGTCGGCTGCGAGAGCTTCAGTAAATGCTGAATAGGCATTAAAGACTTTACCCAACTGCATTTGGAAAGCTTCAGGAGCTTCAGCCTTGTTTGCAGAGTTGGCGGCAAGTGTTGCAATTCCGAATGTTGTATCCAGCCGTTTGAAGTGGTTCGCTGTTTCAGCTATTATTGATTTCAGTCTTTGTCGATCTTTTACACCACTGCCGAGTACTGCATCGTTCCGAAGCAGCATGGACAATTCTTTCCAAGCAAGGGAAGCGTCTCCCTTAAGGCCGGAAGCATCAATCTTGCCGAGACTTTCAAAGAATGCGGAGAATTGTTTGCGGCTGTTTTCAAGGTTGGCGGACTCTGCAATCTCCATGAGGGAATCAAAATCTTTTTTCAGGAAGACCAGTTTTGATGCAAATATAGGCGGTAGGGTGCGATCTGCCTTTGCCTGCTTATCCATATTTTCCATGTCAGCAGAATTAGAACCGTGGTCATGGGCAACCGTTTTTACGCCGCTTTCAGGATTCATCATGCTTGGTTTGGCAATGATCTGGATGGCGCTGTCAATCTTGAAGTTACCTTTGGTAACAACCTGTTCGCCTTCGCTGAGACCGTATTTGACTACATAGAAGTCTCCGGCCTTGGGTCCGAGGACTATTTCACGTCCTTCAAAGACGCCTTCCTTACCGGGAACGCCAATGTAAACCACGGCCCGTTTACCGGTGATGAGCGGAGCTGAAGCAGGGATGACCAGTTCTGTTCCGGCCTGTTTTTCTTCCTTGTTCACTGCACGTACGAACATTCCCGGCTTTAGCTTCAACCCCTTGTTGGGAACTTCCAGACGCACCCGGACCGTACGGGTTTTTTCATTAACCACCGGGTCAATGTAGACCACCTTACCTTCGAAATTCTTACCGGGATAAGCCTCAGTGTTGAAACTTACCTTCATACCCATCTTGATCCACGGAAGGTCGGATTCATAAGCCTCAAGAATTACCCAGACCCTTGAAAGGTCGGCAATAGTATAGATAGGAGTTCCGGTCTTGACGTAAACACCTTCGACAACATCTTTTTTGATAACTATTCCGCTCATGGGCGAGTAGAGGGTGATGTGCTCAGCGGCTTTTCCCCGTTTGATGATATTTTCGATCTGGCTTTTGGAAAGTCCCAGCAGGCGCAGTTTTTCCCGTGCGGCTTGTTCAGTGCGGGCGGCGGTGTCCTTAACAACTTTCAGAGAGCTGCCTTTCAGGGCAGACTTGGCCTTGACCGCCTGAATCAACTCAGCCTGCGCCGTTAGTAATTCCGGGCTGTAGATGGAAGCCATAGCCTGTCCTTTCCGCACAGAGCTTCCGGTATAGTCGATGTACAGCTTGTCGATGCGTCCTCCGGTCCATGCGGTAATGGTGCCGATACGGGTTTCATCGTAGTCGACCTTGCCGAGCATGCGGGTTTGCACATTAACGCTTCGTCTTGCTACCGGGGTAGTGGCTATCCCGGCCAGCTTGCGGGCGGATGAGGTCAGGCTGATCTGTCGGAGGCTGACAGCTTCATCGCCGGACTCACCACCTTTTTCCAGCGGGATGAGATCCATAAAACATATGGGGCATTTGCCCGGCTCAGGCAGCTGGATCTGTGGGTGCATGGAACAGGTCCAGACCACTTCTCCAGAGTCGGTAACTGTTGCTTCAAGTCCGTGATCTTCGTGTTCGGCAACTAATTTCTTTTCTGGCTGATGTCCCTTTGTGCCGGAAAGGATGTATCCGGCTGCAAATGCGGCGACAGCAACAAGGATGACCGGGATCAGTATATGTTTAAATTTGCTCATGATGGTTCCGTGTTTTAATTTTCAGGGATAGAAATTTTCGATTGCGGCATGGTCTGGCCGTGGACGGTGCAGGGGATTTCTCGACCGACCAGATATTCTATTGTGGCTACGCGCTTGGCTTGTTCGGCAAGGGCTTGATAGTAGGCTAGCTGAAATTCAATGAGAGTTCGTTCGGCATCAATCAGGTCGCTTGACGATGCTGTGCCGGACTGGAATGCCTCAATGGAAACTCCGAGGGATTGCTCTGCCTTGGGAGTAAGACTGTCACGGTAAAGGCTGACTTTACGGATGGCATCCTGATATTTGTATATTTCGAGTTCCAGTTCAGCGGTCAGGTTGCGCTCAAGACCGGCTCTTTTGCGTGATGCCGATTTTACTTTGTTTTCAGCTTCATTGAGCTGCGCATCCTGCTTGTTCATCCAGATAGGTAGATTGACGGACATTGCAGTGATTATCGGGTCACGGTCCTCGTTGGTGACATTTGGGGATCTAGATTCTCCGGTTTGAATGTATTCAACACCGAAGGTAAAGTCCGGGTAGTAATCCTTTTTAGCCAGTTCTACCGAAATCTTTTCTCTGTTAACAGAATGGTCGAGCTCTCTTAATCTGGGGTTTCCGGTTTTGAATTCTTCCTTCAATTGATCTGGAGTCATGCTTATTTGCATAACAGGTATTGATTTGGGAAAGGGCAGGGTCTGATCGTCAGCCCTGTTCATGGCGGCAAGAAGCTTGGCAACGGTCGGTCCTTTGCGTTCTTCCAGTGAACGCAGCCTTTCTTCAAGCTTGCCCAGTTCAACCTGAGTCTTGATCACCCCGTCGTAAGCCCCGGCCCCGGTGGAGTAGCGGGAGCGGGCAACGCTTTCGAGGTATTTCATAAGTTCGATGTTCTCGTGAGTAATGCGGATGGCCTGTGCAAGGTAGGCGTAGTCGTAGTAAGTCTTCTTTACTTCGGTGAATATCTTCAGCTTGAGATTGTCGAAACGGGCTTTTTTAATGTCCGCATCGCGCAGAGCCTGTTCACCTTTGAGGCCGAGTTTCCCGAACCACGGCAGGGTCTGGCTCAGTCCGTATTTGAATTCTTGTGGTCCGGTCCGGGTTTCTACAGGCTGGATAAACCATGCAAAATTGAATCTGGGGTCCGGCAGGCTTGAGACACTTGCTTCTCGCTGTAAGGCCGCTTTCCAACCATAAAATGCTGCGTATACATCATCATTGTTACGGGCGGCTTCAACCAGATAATCGGTTAATTCATTAATTTCAGTATGAGGAGCTTGAGTGTCCGAGTTGATTGCTGCTGAATCTTGAGCAAAGGCAGGGAAGGATTGTGCACATATAAAAGTGCTGAAGAGGATTGTAAGTATATATTTAAAATTGGGTACCTTGGTCATGAAGCTCTCCTGCTGAGAAAAAATTGATATTCTACGTTGAGCAAATACTATTCCATGCTAATGATGCTAACGAATACTGTACATTAAGTATCAGTATAATTCATCTATTGCTGGGGTGTTTTTTTTGTCCTAGAATATATTTGTGCAATATTTGCTTGTGCATCATTAATAATTGCGGCCTGTTGAAGGATTGATTTGCACTTATTTGCACATGATGACGATATAAGTGGCAATAAAATCATACTAAATTGGTATAGTAAGTTTTGAATATTTTGTCTAAGAACAATTAAGTGCAATTGTTTTCACATAGGTTGTTTTTCTGGGTTGGTTAAGATGCTTAGTTTTAGCTTAAGGGTTTGATATTAAATGATTATTTTATGATGGAATGTAATGTGAAAATGTTGACCATAATTCTGGGAGTAAAGCGTGTAAAAGTGTATTCTTTAGGCTGCTAGAATTCTCAATTTAGATAAATGCTCATATTCGAAGGTTAATATATGAAAATACGCTTTAAACTGCTCTTGCTCCTGCTTACGGTATCAATACTTCCGCTTATTCTGGTTCAGGCCGGGGTGCTTGATTCATTGAGATCTCTTTCCGATGAGATCGGAGGGGAGGTGCGTAAGGAGCTGGTCAATAAAAGCAGTGTCGAGCTGAAAAGACTCGTAGAGGACCATGCCCGTGTTCTGTCCAAGCAACGTAGGATCGTAGAGCTTAATTTACAGCAGGTTTCAGCAGAGCTTTCAGCATGGATTGAAGACGGCAATGAATTCAGTCTTCCTGAAGTATTTCTGGGCAGCAATTCAGAGCAGGGAGATATTGAGAGACTGGAAGAAAAATATGAACAGCGTGATCAAAATATGATGCATGGATCATATGTACTTGATTTTGATTCAGTTCGATATACTGCGGCGCATAGTTCCAGTCGGAGTTCCATACTTCCTTATGGAACATCGGACGCTGTTTTGCCTTTACTGAAAGCAGTAGAGTTGAAAAATCCTGAACTGACTTTGTGGATCAGGGCTGTGTTCAATTCCGGGGAAAGTCTTGTATATCCGGCAACAACCGGAATGCGAATGAGTATGCATAAGACTGTTCCGATAATAAATAAGAATCCGGTTCCCTCATGGTCTCTTCCTCAGAAAGATCTTCTAACCGGGCGTACTGTTCTTACTGCTTCCTTGGGGGTATTTGTAAAGAAGGAGGCAGTTGGGAGCGTTTCCATAGATGTCCCACTTGATACTCTTCTGCACGGCTATAATCATCTTGATGTGTTTTCACATAACATTGATTCCCTGCTGGTGCGTCTTGAACCGAATGGTAATGGAACCAGCGGTGTTGAAGTGGTTGCAAAAGAGGTTGCCGCTTCCAGCCGCAAAAGTATGATGCATATGTGGGAACCTCCCTCCACTCAGATGCTTTTGTCTTCTACTGATGCAACCTTGTTTTCAAGATTTCATAAATTTTTGGAAGCCGGTAAGTCCGGCGTTATGAGTATGCCGTATAATGGGCGAGATAGTATCTGGGCTTTTTCCGCACCGGATGCGCGCGGTGTCTCACTGGTTTTGATACTTCCTCACGATGATGTAGTGGCCCCGGCTGATAAAGCAAAATCTTATGTTCAGACAGCAATCAAAGAGCAATATCTGCATACGATCTTTGTCTTGATTATTGTCGTATTGCTAGTGTCACTACTCGCGTTTCTGCTTTCAAGAAGATTTACTGAAAATATTTTGATCCTTGCCAGAGGGGTTAAGCGTATCGCTTCCGGTGATTTTTCAGCTCATGTTGAAATTACCGGCGATGATGAAGTCGGCGAACTGGCCCGTGATTTCAACTCAATGGCTCCGTCATTAAGGGAACATATTGAAATCAAGAGTGCCCTTGATGTGGCAATGGAAGTTCAGACCAATTTATTGCCGCAAAATTCTCCCTACATTAAGGGTTATGATATTTATGGTGAAAGCAAATATTGTGATGAGCTGGGCGGAGATTACTTTGATTATATCCGACCTGAACGCGATGGAGAGAACATGCGTTTTGCCATCGGTGATGTCAGCGGACATGGTGTCCCGGCTGCAATGCTTATGGGGTCTGTGCGTGGATATCTGCGGGCGCGGACACTTAGTGGCGGACAGCTTGGAGAGATTGTGACTGACGTCAATAGGCTTGTTGCTCAGGATACGTATAAAACAGGCCAATTCATGACTATGCTCATGGTTGAGCTCGATCCTGCCAAAAGTGAATTGCGCTGGGTCAGGGCCGGGCATGAACCGGCGTTGATTTTTGATTTTGCAAAGAACGATTTCATAAGGCTTGAGGGCGAAGGGATTGTTCTCGGTGCATTTGAGGATGTCGAGTATTCCGAGAATTGTTGTGCAGAGCTTAAGGATGGGCAGATCCTTATTCTCGGTACTGATGGAATTTGGGAAGCATCCAATAAAGATGGTGAATTTTTCGGTAAGAAAAGGCTGTGGGATTTGATTAATTTGAAGAAAAATTCTTCAGCAGAGTCTATTGCATCCGGTATTTTTGCTGCCGTTCAGGATTTTACCGGAAGAACAAAACAGGAAGATGATCTGACCGTAGTGGTCATAAAAAAAGAAAACAACACACAGTAGGAGTTGTAACATGAAGAAAATTTTGAACATCAGCGTAGTAATGGCCTTTATTCTTGTAATGTCCAGCGCTGCTTTCGCTATGGATATGAATCATTCCGGTCACGGCAAGGGAGAAATGAAAGGCTCCATGCATGACGGTATCGCCATGATGGAAAAAGGTCTTGCCCATATGAAGCACGGGGCAAAACTCATGCATGACCCGGCTACTATGAAAGAAGGTATGGGACTCATGAATAAGGAAATGATGCCCATGCATAACGGCATGAAAATGATTGAAAAGGGTGCCGAGGGCGGCGAGCATCATTCCATGGTTAAAGGTTCAATGGGGCACGCGAATAAGGGTATGATGGAAATGATGAAAGGTATGGGATTGGTCAAGAAAGGCGATGATAAAGGTTTCCAGATGATGGACAGCGGTCTTGAGAAAATGGAAAAGTCCCTTGAGGATGTGAAAGGTATGTCTGGCATGTAGCCATCTGTTTACTATTTAAAGATGAAAAAGGCTGCCTTCTGGTTATGGAGGGCAGCCTTTCTGTTTTCCATATTTTATGGATATATATTTACGAATTATATGTGGCTTATGCATATACCATAAACCGTTTGTTTTGTGCTGTGATGTGCGAAAATCGTCCGAATTTGGATTGCGGGAACAGCGCTCCACAGGTATAAAAAGAAAACCCCTTGCGTAACAAGGGGTTGGAAATATCTGGCGGAAGTGTATAGGAGTCGAACCTACCGACGAGGGTTAACCCGTCCACTGGATTTGAAGTCCAGGCGCAACACCGGTTACGATACACTTCCGCTTCGAAGAAGAATTTGCTAACAATTTTGATGGCAAAGCGCAAGTACAATAATATTTTTGAATATGACTTGCCTTTTGCCAAATTAGTCTTATTAATAGCTGATTGAAACTGAAGAAAAAATGTAAATACAGTCCGATGCTTGCCGCATATTGACAGGTTTAGGCAGGCCGGGCGCATATCCAAGGAGATAGACTTTGAATAGTTTTGCCAAGAATCTCTTGGTCTGGGTAACCATCATGCTGGTGATGATTGTTTTGTTCAATCTGTTTAACCAGCCACAGACTTCCCAGCTCAAACTTTCCTACACCGACTTTTTGAGCAGGGTCGATGAAGGTGAAGTCCTTCAAGTTAAGATTCAGGGGCAGAAAATCAGCGGGGTTATGGTTGGTGACAAACGTTTTGTCACGTTTAACCCTGATGATCCGGCCCTTGTCCAGCATCTGCTGAAAAACAAAATCGAAGTAGTGGCTGAGCCGGAAGAAGAGGCTCCGTGGTATATGACTTTGTTCATATCATGGTTCCCCATGCTGCTTCTGGTCGGGGTTTGGATTTTCTTTATGCGTCAAATGCAAGGTGGCGGTGGAGGTCGTGGCGGTGCCATGTCTTTCGGACGTTCCCGTGCGCGGATGATTAATGAAGAGACAGCAAGAGTCACATTTGAAGACGTTGCCGGTGTTGATGAAGCCAAGGAAGAACTTTCCGAGGTTGTTCAGTTCCTCAGCGAACCCAAGAAGTTTACCCGTCTCGGCGGACGTATTCCCAAGGGTGTTCTGCTGGTGGGCCCCCCCGGTACCGGTAAAACCCTGCTTGCCCGCGCTGTTGCCGGGGAAGCCGGTGTCCCTTTCTTCTCCATTTCCGGTTCCGACTTTGTTGAAATGTTTGTCGGTGTTGGTGCTTCCCGTGTGCGTGACCTTTTCTCACAGGGTAAGAAAAATGCACCTTGCCTGATTTTTATTGATGAAATTGATGCAGTCGGCCGTCAGCGTGGCGCTGGTCTCGGTGGCGGACATGATGAACGTGAACAGACCTTGAACCAGTTGCTGGTTGAAATGGACGGTTTTGAGTCCAACGAAGGTGTTATCCTCATCGCTGCAACAAACAGACCCGATGTTCTTGACCCCGCGCTGCTGCGCCCCGGTCGTTTTGACCGTCAGGTTGTTGTGCCTACCCCTGATGTTCAGGGTCGTGCACATATCCTCAAGGTTCACACCCGTAAGACTCCTCTTGCTGGTGAAATTGACCTTGATGTCATTGCTCGCGGAACCCCCGGTTTCTCCGGTGCTGATCTGGAGAACCTTGTTAACGAAGCAGCTCTTTACGCTGCAAAGAACAATCAGGACTACGTCAAGATGGTGGATTTTGAAGAAGCCAAAGACAAAGTCCTCATGGGTCGTGAACGCCGCAGTCTGATTCTTACTGACGAAGAGAAGAAAACCACTGCTTATCATGAAGCAGGTCATGCTCTCATCGCCAAGCTGCTTGATAACTGTGACCCCGTACACAAGGTAACCATCATTCCTCGTGGCCGTGCTCTGGGTGTAACCCAGCAGCTGCCTGTGGATGATCGTCATAACTACAATAAAGCATACCTCGAAGATACCCTGGTAATGCTGCTCGGCGGACGTGTGGCAGAAGAGCTGATCCTCGATCAGGTTACCACCGGTGCCAGCAACGACATTGAGCGCGCTACCAAAATGGCCCGTTCCATGGTTTGTCAGTGGGGTATGAGTGAGAAGCTCGGTCCTATGACTTTCGGTGAAAGTCAGGATCAGGTTTTCCTTGGCAAGGAATTGGTTCAGCATAAGGATTTCAGTGAAGATACTTCCCGCCTCATCGATTCCGAGGTTAGAAGAATCATCGACACTGCTTATGAAACAGCCAATCGTCTGCTCAGTGAAAATGAGGATATGCTGCACAAAGTTTCCGATGCTCTTCTGGATCGTGAGACCATCAGCGGTGACGACATTGATACCCTCATGGAAGGTGGCGAGCTTGCCCCGGTTGAGACTGTTGCTCAGACCAAGCCTTCTTCTCCGGCACGTGCTTATGGTTCTGCCGGTAAATCCGGGTACACTCCTGTTTCCGAATCCGGAAAAGAAGGAGATGCAGATAAGGGAGATTTCTCCTTTGATGAGCAGCCGGAAGAAAAAGAAGAATTCAAGCTCTCGGAAGAATCTGAAGAGACTGAAGTTAAAGAAGAGAAAATCGAAGAAGCTAAAGCTGAAGAGCCTAAGGCTTCTGAAGATAAAAAAAATTCCGAATAAGGAATCAGGATTTATGTCCCGTAATTATTCATGGACAATTAAAGGGGGGAGGGTGTTAGGCCCTGCCCCTTTTTTTATTGCCGGTATTGTTAATGTCACCCCTGACTCTTTTTATGACGGGGGAAAGAATTATGATCCGCAGCAGGCTATAGAACATGGCCGCCAGCTCGCAAAACAGGGCGCGGATATCCTCGATGTAGGCGGTGAAAGTACAAGGCCCTTTGCAGATCCTGTTTCGCTTGATGATGAATTGTCTCGCGTAATTCCCGTTATCAGTGAACTCAGTCGTGATTATGTAGTATCGGTTGATACGGTTAAGAGTGAAGTTGCCAGAAAGGCCGTTGAGGCCGGAGCGGCTATAGTTAATGATGTTTCCGCCTTTGCTCAAGACCCGGCACTGCTTGATGTTGTTGCTGATCTCAAACCCGGTTACGTTCTTATGCATAGTCAGGGAACCCCGGAAGAGATGCAATTGTCGCCGACTTATGATAATGTCATAGAGGATATTTTGAGTTTTTTTGAAAAAAGTCTTGAAAAACTCATAAAGTCAGGCTTACCGGAAAATCGAATAGTACTTGATCCCGGCATTGGTTTTGGAAAGACACTTAACCACAATCTTGAGATTTTACGCAGGATTGACCGATTTATGGGTTTGGGATTTCCTATATATATGGGACTTTCAAATAAGTCTTTGTGGGGCAAGTTACTGGGTCTGGAAGCTGGAGAGAGACAAAATGCAACTCAGGCAGCAACCGCTGTCCTTGCTGCCCGGGGAGTTCCTATTCACCGGGTGCATGAAGTCGGCCTGACCAGCCAGACATTGAGAATAGTGAAGGAGATCGGCGGAGATAATTGATGTTTGAATTTCTAGGCTTTCAAATTTCCTGGAAAGAGCTGCTGGATATCGGACTGGTAGCGATTGTCTATTTTTACATCATCCTGCTGGTGCGTGGAACACGTGCGGCTGCTGTTATCTGGGGATTGTTGCTGGTTCTTCTGGTCTACTATCTTTCCGATGTCTTCGGTCTTTATACTCTCAACTGGCTTTTAACCAACTTCTTAAGTTCTATCTTTCTTGTAATTATTATTCTTTTTCAGCGTGATATCCGTAAAGGTCTGGCCCAGATGGGCGCAGGGCGCTTTTGGCGCAAGCAGGATTTTGAGATGGCTGTCATTGATGAAATCTGCACAGCCATGGATTCCATGGCTCGCCAGAAGATTGGAGCTTTGCTGGTTATCCAGAAAAATGTCCCCTTAGGCGATATCCTTGAGAAGGGAGTAGAAGTCAATGGACGGGTCAGCAAGCAGTTGCTGATAAATATTTTCTGGCCTGATACCCCGTTGCATGACGGGGCTGTGGTCATAAAATCTAATATGATTGTTGCGGCCTCCTGTATTTTGCCTCTGGCACATGTTTCTACCCGCCAGAGCGCTATTGGTACCCGCCACAGGGCGGCATTGGGCATCAGTGAGGAAACTGATGCTATTGCTCTTGTTGTTTCAGAGGAACGTGGAACTATGTCTGCGGCTATTGGTGGCAAGTTGACCACCAGTCTCGACATTGTCCGGCTTAAAAGGGTTCTGAAAAACGTTTTGACTTGATGGTATGAAAGTACAGCACTGGAAAATAGCAGCTTTGGCCGTCATGATGGCCGTTTTAACCTGGTACTTGGTTACCGGGCGTGATCTCGTTGAGACATGGGTGGAATTCCCACTTGAAATAATTAATCCCCCTCAGGGAATGATCATCCAGGACGGTATGATCAGCAAGGTTTCAGTGCGTTTGCGCGGGCCCAAGGGCTTGATTCGTAGTCTGGATACAAAAAAAGTGGCCTACTCCCTAGATACTGGTCATCTGGTTGTAGGAAATAACCCGGTGACCATTGTGCCGGAAAATCTGGGGTTGGGCAGTGCTCTTGAAGTCGTGGAGATAAGTCCTTCGCATATAAATCTTGTCATGGATATGTTTGTGAAGAAGCGGGTCCGGGTGGTTCCTTCATGGGAAGGGGATCTGCACCGCGATTATACCTTGAAGAAAAAATACAGTGAACCGGATGAAGTTACTCTTCGCGGTCCGGCTTCTGTGTTAAAAAAAATAGAACAGGTCAGAACTCAGCGTATCATGCTGGATACGGATTCTCCGGGCAACTGGAGAGGGGAAGTTCCCCTGCAATTACCGGACACTGTGGAGTCCAATCCGGGATTGGTCAGTGTGGGACTTGATTTTGCGGTTCGCTCAGGAAAGATGTGGGTGAAGGTGCCGTTATATATTTTAGGGCCTGATGATGTTGACTTTGCGGCCAGCCAGAATTACGTCAGGCTGCTTGTGGAAGGGCCTAAACCCTTCTTCAGGAAGAAAGGATTCAGAGATGAGATTACTGCTTCAATTGATTTGAATGCAACAATCCCTGTTGGGGATAACGTTGTTCCCTACGAAGTTACTCTGCCTAGAGGCTGTTCAGTAACAAAGAGAAAACCCGAAGCAATAACTGTAACTATAGCGAGGCAGGAGCCGTAGATAATTTGATCGGCCTGCATTTTTTTTGGAGAGATGGATGAGTAAACGTTTGTTCGGAACTGACGGCCTGCGTGGTCAGGTTAATATTTTTCCCATGACTGCAGAGGTGGCTCTGCGTATGGGCCTTGCGGCAGGATCTTACTTTCGTAATGGAAAGCAGCGCCACAAAGTTATTATAGGTAAAGATACCCGCCTTTCGGGTTATGTCTTTGAGTCTGCTTTGACTTCAGGTCTTTGCGCTATGGGTATGGATGTCTTTCAAGTCGGCCCCATGCCGACTCCGGCTGTTTCCTTTCTGACTCGCAACATGCGTGCAGATCTCGGTATTGTTATTTCTGCTTCCCACAATCCGTTTATGGATAACGGCATTAAATTTTTCGATTCCAGCGGTCACAAACTTCCCGATGCTGTTGAAGATGAAATCGCTGATATGGTTCTTTCGCAGGATACCCAGTGGGATTATCCGCAGGCCGAGAAAGTCGGTCGTGCTTACAAAATCGAAGACGCCCGTGGACGTTACATTGTCTATCTCAAGTACAGTTTCCCACAGGATATGACTCTCAATGGCGTAAAGCTGGTTCTGGACTGCGCCAATGGTGCAGCCTACAGTCTTGGGCATATGTTCGAAGAACTGGGGGCAGAAGTTGTACGTATCGGTGATAAGCCCAACGGTCTTAATATTAATGATAAATGCGGCTCCCTTTACCCCGATATCCTTGGACAGAGGGTTGTTGAAGAGCATGCTGATTTAGGTTTGGCTCTTGATGGTGATGCGGATCGTCTGATTGTCGTTGATGAAAAAGGGCAGGTCCTTGACGGGGACGTGATTATGGCCATGTGTGCTGCTGATCTGATGGAGCGCGGTAAGCTCAATCATAATATGCTGGTAGCGACCGTTATGAGTAACATGGCTCTGGAAAATTTCATGAAAGAGAATGGCGGTTCTTTACTGCGTACCCCGGTCGGTGACCGCTACGTGGTAGAAGCCATGCGCCGTGAGGGAGCAATCCTTGGCGGGGAGCAGTCCGGCCATCTTATTTTCAAAGAATTCAGCACCACAGGCGATGGCCTGCTTGCAGCCTTACAGTTATTGCGTATACTGTGTGTCAAGAACAGGCCGCTTTCCGAACTTTCCGGACTACTTGAACTTTATCCGCAAAAATTACAGAATGTTCATGTTAAGCGGAAAAGGCCTTTTGAGGAAGTTCCTGCTGTGCAGGATGCACTCAAACAGGTAGAGCAGGAATTGGCCGGAAAGGGACGTGTTCTGCTTCGTTATTCCGGGACTGAATCCGTAGCCAGAGTAATGGTTGAAGCGGAAGACAGTTCCAAAGTCGAACTTTATACTTCCGAGCTTGCAGGAGTTTTGGAAGAGCATTTACGTTGATAATTAGTTCAGTTGCTGGTTAAGCACTGATATCATAAGGAGATCGTAACCAATGGTCATCAAGAAAGTTATTGTTCCGGTTGCTGGATGGGGTACAAGATCATTGCCTGCCACCAAGAACATTCCCAAGGAAATGCTGCCTATTTTCAAAAAGCCGGTTGTGCAGCATGTGGTGGAAGAGGCCATGTCCAGTGGACTGACCGATGTTGTTTTCATTAACAACCAGAACAAAAAGATCATTGAAGACCACTTTGACTACAACCTCTCTCTTGAAGACGTGCTTGAGCGCGGCGGCAAGACCGAAGCCCTTGAGGAAGTTAGAAAGGTTGCGGAGATGGTTAACATCATTTCCGTACGCCAGAAAAAACAGCTTGGTCTTGGGCATGCAGTTCTCTGTGCCAAGGAAGTCTGCAAAAACGATCCCTTTGCCGTAATGGTCGGTGATGACCTCATGTTCGGTATGGAGCCGGGTATCAAGCAGCTCATTGATGCTGCCCGTACTGAAAATATGGCTGTTGTCGGCGTTATTGAAGTTCCTGAGAACAAGGTTAACCGTTACGGTATTATTCAGGGTGAAGAGTTCGCTCCGGGAATGTATCGTGTTCGCTCTCTGGTTGAAAAACCGGCTATCGGTCAGGCTCCTTCAAGACTGGCAATTGTCGGACGCTATGTCCTGCTGCCTGAAATCTTTGATCATCTGGAAAGCCTTGAGCCCGGTGTAGGTGGAGAGATTCAGCTCACTGATGCTTTGCAGGGACTCGCTCAGGATAACAAACTGCTGGCCGTGAAACTTCGCGGACAAAGGTTTGACGCCGGGGACTGGGTAGATTATCTTACCGCAAATATTTACTTCGCCCTTCAGGACGAGGGGCTGCGTGATGACGTTGTAGCCAGATTGCGGGAGCTTTTGTCTTGTTCGTAAAGAATTTAAATACTTATGTGATACTTTCAGTCCTTGCCGTGTGTCTGTTTATTAGCAGCCCGGCAAGGGCTTTTTTTCCGTCTGATGAGGATGTAAATGAAACAATGTACCAGAAATATGGTGCTTTGAACTCATTTGAAGCGGAACTGACTTTCCCCTCAGAACCGGGAACAAAACTCGTTATTAAGCGTGGTCATGATCATTGGCAGCAGACTTTTACCGAGGCTGGGAGCAATGCTACCGTAGAGGCGAAATCTGTCGGGCAGTATTTTAAGACGATCGCCCAATGCCCTGCCACTGTGGAAATGCCTGTTTCCATGCTTCAGTTCTGGGCTCCTGATGATCCGGTTTCCGACTGGATGTCCATCGGCATGAACAATGCCACCAAAAGCTATGGGTTTCATGAAGATACTCCGGCCTTTGTTTTCGGCGCGGAGCAGGGCGATGATCGCTCTCCTCAGATCTGGTTTGATAATGAAAATTTTGCACCGCTTAAGGTCGTCCTCGGTCCCCAGCAGGAAATCAGTTTTGGCACTTATTCCAAATTTGCCGGTTTTATGCTGCCCCATACCGGAACCTTAAAAATGGGCGAAGATGTCCTTGATTTTAATATCCAGTGGAAAAGCATCCGCAAAAAGATGGCCCCGGCAGTATTCTCTCCGGCTGCGATAAAAAAATCCAATGGATGTGGAGTTCCTTCCGGGCATGTGTATGAATTTTTGAAGAAATGCCTCAGACTTAATAAATCGGAATAGAAATGACTACACTCTGGCAGGCCTGCCTCGCCAGCCCACCATATTCAATTTACACTTACGAAGCACCCGCCGACCTTCCCAAACTTATGGAAGGGCAGCGGGTTCTCGTGCCTTTGGGCCGTTCCGTGCGCGTAGCTTTCCTCATTGAAACAGTGGAAACTCCGCCGGAAGGTGTTGAACTCAAATCTATAATCTGGCCTTTAGAGCGCGACCCCTTACTAAATTCCAATCATTTCAAATTGTACCGCAACATCGGTGCCCGACAAATGCAGCCCTTGGGCAAAGTGCTGGAAAATGTAGTTCCCAAGCGGTTTCGCAGTGCTAAAGTTTCTTTTAAGGTCGCTGATCGAGCATTACCGGCACGGCTTAAGGCATTGGATATCGGGCGCATGCCTGCTGAAAAGCGTATGGAGCTGGTTAAGATTTATGATGAAGGGCGAATGAATGTCAGCCTGCCTGCCGCTATTGAAAAGGAAGAGTACGTCAGCCTCACTTCCGACCCCCCGTGGCCTGTTCGTCCCAATGCTGCCCGTCAGTTGCAGATTCTCGAATTTATTTTCGAAAACGGTCCCCGTGAAAAAGGCTTTCTGAAAAACATCATGGGTGACTGGACCACCGGAGTGATCAAGAAGCTTCATTCCGATTCGTTGGTCAAGATCGGTCCTCCGCCGGAAGAAGAACGTAATCCAGCCGAGAAATGTGCTGCAACTGGGCCTAAGTGGGATTTTACGCCATCTGAGCAACAGCAGGGAGCCATTGATGAACTTCTTGCAGCTCTTGACGAGCCCAAAAGCACGGTCAAGCTGCTGCATGGGATCACCGGGAGCGGTAAGACTCTTGTCTACATGACTGCGGCCCGGAAGTGTCTGGAACAGGGTAAATCTGTGATCGTTTTGGTCCCGGAGATAGCTCTTGCTTATGCTCTTTGGAACGGAATCTGTCCGTTATTCCCCGATGCCCGCAAATATCTTTATCATGGTTACCAGACTCCGGTGCGCAAGGAAGCGATCTTTCGTGCATTAGCTGAGGATGATAGTCCCGCACTGATTGTGGGGACCCGTTCAGCTCTATTCCTTCCGGTACGTAATCCCGGCCTGATCATTGTGGACGAAGAGCATGACGAATCCTACAAGCAGGAAGAGCGTTTGCCATATCAGGCCAAGGAAGTTGCCTACGTGCTGGCCCATATGACCGGAAGTCTGCTGGTCCTCGGTTCGGCAACACCCGATATCAAGACTTTTCATGCTGCGCAGCAGGGTGCTTTTGAAGTTATTTCCATGGAAAAGCGCGTCGGTAAATCCATGCTTCCGGCAGTTAAAGTTGTGGATACCAGCGCCATTAAGAACCCTGAACAGCCTTTTGCGCCGGAAACCGAAGCCCGCTTGAAAGAGGTCGTTGCTAAAGGTGAACAGGCGGTGGTCATGCTTAACCGCCGCGGCTTTTCACCGCTGATTTATTGCACGGATTGTGAAGAGCCCTTCAAGTGTCCGCATTGCAACGTGAGCATGACCTATCATAAGGGGCGTGAGCGGGTGATCTGCCACTATTGCGGCAATGCATACCACTTCCCTTTACCGTGTTCTATCTGTGGTGGTAGCAATCTTCTGCCGCTCGGTGGAGGTACGGAGCGTCTTGAGGAGCAGGTTGCCAAGGCTTTGCCGCCGGAAACGAAAATTCTGCGTATGGATCGCGATTCCACCCGCAGACAGGAACGTTTGGATGAAATTCTGAAAAGTTTTGCCCGTGGTGATGCGCAGGTATTGGTCGGTACGCAGATGCTTTCCAAGGGACATAACTTTCCCGGCGTGACACTGGTTGTAGTTTCCGAGGGCGATCTTGGGCTCAACCTTCCTGATTATCGTTCAGCAGAGCGCACTTTCCAGCTCTTGGTGCAGGTGTCCGGTCGTGCCGGCAGAGGCGAGAAGCCGGGTGAGGTAATTATCCAGACCCGCAACCCGCAGAACCCGATATGGGGAGCGGTTACGTCTGCCGATTACAAAACTTTTTTTGAGAAGGAAATCGAGAAGCGACGCAGGTTCCGTTATCCTCCGTTCACCAAGCTTACTCTAATCCGCATCAGTCATCCTATGGGCTGGGAGGGTGAGCACCTTTGTCCTCCGTTTTTCAGCCAGATTCGCGAGGCTGCAAAAGAGTCCGGTATCATGGCTATGGGGCCTGTTCCTGCACCGCTGGCTCAGTTGCGTGGCCGTAAGCGATTCAATTGTCTGCTTAAGTCTGATGATTGGATGAAAACCCGAGAACTCTATGCTCAGATATTGCGCCGCAACCCTGATAAGAAACAGATTCGTATCACCATGGACCTTGATCCGGTGAATATGTTGTAATTGATACGCTTCGCGTTTTGATAGGTGATTTCGTCTCCGGCGGCCAAAGGAGCTAAGCCCCTTTGGAATCCCTAACAGTTGTTCTTACTGTTCATCAGAGATTCCGGGATAATCAGCAAAGCATGTCATGGACCCGGAGCGGTGCAGGGCGTTTTGCAGGTTGTCGGATATTTCGTTTATTGTGATTTTTTTACCTGCTTCACGGAATCTACGGCTTAGAAAACAGAGAGCCTCCATCCCTTTGACTGAAGCTGAATCAGTTTTGGATAAATCCAGTGTGGGAACGAAGTTCCGCTCTAGCATACGAATTCCGGTACGAATCAAATCGGGAGCTGTCCCGGTATCAAGAGTTCCTGAAATGGTTATACTCGGTGGAGTGCAGCTTTCATCGAAGCTGACCGAAGAAGGTAGGGACATGGACGCTGTGCGTTTGATTTCTTCCAGATAGTTGATCTCATCACGTAGAAGAAGCAAAGGGATAAAAATATTATCCATTTTATCCGCAATCTTATTCTTATCAATGTCATGCGGAATGCATATTAGCACGCAATCGGGCAACTGCTCATAAATTTTGGGAATAGAACTGCTGATTGATTCCGGTGGGGCAGATATCAGCACAATGTCGGGTTGCAGGTTGTTGGCGCTGCCCACAATAGATTGGATATCTATTTCGTCCAGATCACCTGTTGTTTTGAAATGGGTAAACAGGTCCCAAGAGAGGGGAACATAGCCGTCGCGGACAAGAATATCGGTTTTCAGTGCATTCTCTGAAACGTGGAGCAGGCTGAAACCGTAGTGGGCGCAGATACGGGCAATTTGTTCCGGGAATTCAAAATATTCCAAGGGCATCTTCAGTTTGATTTCAGCTTTTTGCGCTAAGTTGATAATCTCTGAATCCGTTGGGAGAATGAAATCTGCATAAAAAGGGCAGATGTGTGGAGATTTTGCATAATCCAGCATCCATGGGAATGATGGCGCAAAGATCATGGTTTTATCTTTTGCGCCGGCCCGTTCTCCCACGGTAAGCATAAGCTCATTGAAATCCATATTAAAAAATGGAATTCCAAAGGCCAGTTTTATGCGATCCGGATTATCAAAAATTTCCATTTAAATGTCTTTACCCCAGTTTATGCCTTTGTCCCATTTTACCTTGCCCTGAACCTTTTTCTGTTTGCGCAGCAGAATGTATATCGCTCCGGCACCGCCATCCTTTGGTTGGGCAGTACAAAAGGCAAGTACAACGCGCCTGAAGGGATCACGGGTCAACCATTCCTGAATTTCACGTTTAAGGACAGAATGACCACCGGGTGAGTTCTTGCCCCGTCCGGTAACAGCCAGAACGCAGCGCTTACCTTGCAGAAATGATTCGCGGATGAAAAAGAGCAGATTGTCGAAAGCCTGTTCTGAATTCATGCCGTGCAAATCGATATGTGATTCGTAGCTGAATGCTCCCTGTTTTAGTTTCTGAAAAACTTTGGAGTCGGTTCCGCGCACGTAGCCGAACATGAATTCATCAGAATATTCAAGCTCAAATTCAATTTTGCCGGAAACAAGGCTGCTCAAATATTCCTTACCTTCGTCTTCTTCTGACATTTTGGGGGCAGGGGTCGGTTTTGGTTTTTTGGGCGTAACGGTGGAGCGGTCCATGCGCTCAACACCTGCCATGGCATCCATAAATGCCTGATCATCATCCACTTCAATTTCCTTTTCTTCCGGTTCCACTGGGGCGGTTTTTTTCTTCACTGCTTCCAGTGCTTTTCTTACCGCCTTCGGCACATGTTCTTCTTTATTATCTTTTTTGAATTTCAAACCCTTCAGATCTGAAAGGGAACTCATTTTCTTTTTAGCCATAAAAATATCTCCTGAAAAAATGAGCTGTCAAATTAGTCATTATCCGGTGTGAAGTAAATCTTTGTGTTCAGGAAATTTGAGTTTTTTTATTTTATGGCTTGACTTTTCAGGAGTCGTCACCATTTTTCATAGCGTGCGCGTTAATACCAATTCAGGATATTGTGAAATTAATCATTATTTATTCTGGACTTGAAAAGTGAATTTTATTAGCTCTTCAAGGCGTACTTAATTCGACTAAATAACTCCATTTTTGGCTATACGCTTATAAAGTGAGGAATTTCAATGCTTAAGATAGAAGACTTGCACGTCAATATCGGCGACAAGGAGGTCATCAAAGGCCTCAACCTGCATATACAAGAAGGTGAGACTTTCATTCTTTTCGGTCCCAACGGTTCCGGTAAGACCTCCCTGCTTATGACCCTGATGGGTTTCAGCAACTATAATGTTACCAAGGGCAAGATTACTTTCAAAGGTGAAGACATCACCTACGCCCCCATTTATGAGCGTGCCCGTCTTGGTATCGGCATGTCCTTCCAGCGTCCTCCGACCATTCACGGCCTTAAGACCCGTCATCTGGTAAAGATGTGTGGTAACGGTTCCGATGTGGATGTCGAGATGCTTGCTGAGCGCGTCAACATGACCAATTTTCTCGACCGCGACATCAACTCCGGTTTTTCCGGCGGTGAAATCAAGCGTTCCGAACTTCTTCAGCTTATGGCGCAGAATCCCGGCCTGTTGCTTTTCGATGAGCCCGAATCCGGCGTTGACCTCGAAAATATGCACCTGATCGGTAAAATGGTCCGCACTCTGCTTGATGGCGAAATCAAGCCCTGTCTTGATTTGAGCATGAAAGAGCAGAAGATGAAAAAAGGCACTGAGACCTGCGGCCTGATTATTACCCATACCGGACACATTCTGGATTACATCAATGCTGACCGTGGACAGGTCCTTTTTAACGGACACCTCTGCTGTGAAGCCAGACCTCGCGACATTCTGGAGCACATCCGCAAGTACGGATACAAAGAATGCGTGAAATGCTTGAACTAGCAGTGTAAATCCACGGAGAAATATCATGAAAAAAATTGATCTGAACGATTTTAAATTTGATGGTCTGGAACACGCAGTAATTGAAGATCTTTCCTCAATTGAAACTGAAGAAAAAGAGCAGTTGATCATGGCTGGTGTTGACGTTGATGCCAAAGACGTCAGTGCTACCTTCATGCAGGTTGACCACTCTAACGTACACTGCGGCAGCAACGATAAAGATGTTGAAGTCATGGATATCAAGAAGGCTCTTGAAAAATATGACGGTCTGCCAGATTACTTCTTCAAACTTATTGATAAAGATAAGGACGAGTTCACCCGCAACGCTGCAGATAATCTGCACGGCGGTTATTTCGTTCGCACTAAAAAAGGCGCGAAGATTGAAAAACCTGTTCAGTCCTGCCTGTTCCTCAAGGCTGAAAATTCCGGCCAGAACATCCATAACATCGTGGTTGTAGAGGAAGATTCCGAACTGCACATCATCACTGGTTGTGCTGCTGCTCATGACAAGTTTTCCGGCGGTCATTTCGGTCTTTCCGAATTTTACGTTAAAAAGGGCGGTAAACTCACTTTCACCATGGTTCATAACTGGGGTGAAAATACTGTTGTTCGTCCCCGCACCGTGGGCGTTGTCGAAGAGGGTGGATCTCTCATCAACAACTATGTGCTCATGAAGCGCGTTAAGGACCTTCAGTCTTACCCGACCATTTTCCTGAACGGTGAAGGTGCGGTTGCTCGTTTCAATTCCGTTCTGGTTGCACCTGAAGGTTCCCATATCGATACCGGAACCCGCATTATCCAGAATGCTCCCAACACCAAAGCGGAAACCATTTCCCGTACTATCACCACTGGCGGTACCATTATCTCCCGTGGTCATATTCAGGGTAACCATGTCCCCGCTCGTGGACACATCGAGTGTCAGGGCCTTATCCTCGGCGGTGGACGCATTCATGCAGTTCCCGAACTGGAAGGTACTGTTGAAGGTGTTGAGCTTTCCCACGAGGCCGCAGTTGGTAAAATTGCGCAGGAAGAGATCGAATATCTCATGGCTCGCGGAATGGATGAGGACGAAGCAACCTCAACCATCGTACGTGGCTTCCTGAACGTTGATATCATGGGTCTGCCTGCAAAATTGCAGAAGGAAATCGATAAACAGATCGAGGAACTTGACGCTAACGAATCCATGTAGTCTTTTTACGCATATGCAACTCAAAGAGTGCCTTTCCTTAGGGGAGGCACTCTTTTTTTGGCCGATGGACAATAATTGCGTAATTTCATATACGCATAAACAGAAAGTTTAGGTTCTGTTTTATGTTTATGTCTTTTAAAAATAAGTGGTTAGAAGATGCCGGGATATAAGGTTCATGTCAGCGGTTCTATTGTGGCCGGCGCGCTGGTTCTTCTGGGATTGGCTAATATCGGTTTGTATGTGATTGATCCTCAGCAGGTTGTTGTTTTGTTTGTTCTCTGTGTGCTGGGTGCGCTTTTCCCGGATATCGATACAGATTCAAAGGGAAAGAGAATCTACTATTCGGGCATGCTGCTTTTGTCGCTTACCCTGATTTATTTTGATCAGTTTCAATGGGCGGCATATCTTGGGATTCTGGCAATGTTGCCCGGTATAAGCGCGCATCGCGGCTGGACTCATACATGGTGGGCCATGTTAATGGTTCCCATGCCCATGCTGCTTTTGCCTTACTATGTTTATGGGCAGCCGTTTCCGACCTTGCTGCCGTATTATGTGGCTTTTGTGACCGGGTATTTTTCGCACCTGCTGCTGGATAGGGAATTATAAAAATAAACGGGATTGAGCGTATTGCACAATCCCGTTTTTGTTGTTTTATTCGAAAATTCAGCACATAAAGTTGTACTGATTTTTCAGGAGGAGGGAAGTTTAGTCGTCGTTTTGTTCCAGTGCTTCCATTAGGCTGATGGTCAGCTTGAGGAAGTCAGCTTCGGTCAGGATGCCGATTAACCCGTTCTTTTCATTTACTACGGGAAAACAGCCGTATTTGTGATCCAGAAGAAGTACAGCTGCTTCTTTCAATGAGGTGTCTTCTGAAATGGTTTTAATGTCTGTCCGCATTATTTCTCCGACAGGGATTCCTGAATCAATCTCTCCTTGAGTTGCAGGATCAATGTCGGCCAGTTGTGAGATTGTGGCTCGCAGGATGTCGCGGTGGGTTACAAGCCCGATAAATTCCCGTTCATCATTTACAATGGGGATATGTCTGATGCGCTGCAGGTCCATAAGTGACCTGGCCATTTTTAAATTGTCAGATTCACTTAAGGTGAAAAGTTCCGTGGTCATGAGATCGTTGACTTTCAGCATGTGTTCCTCCTTTTGGCCTTACTTTAATCTCTCTTTATGTCGCTTTTGTGTCAAGATGTATGTGGAAAAAACAGCTTTAAATGCCAATTCATGCCATTCAGGTTGACTTGGCCGCTAAAATCTGATTTTCAACTGCAAACAATGAATTAATCCGGCTGTGTTATTTGTTCGGGAATTCATCGTTAAAAATAATTTTTCAGGCCATGCCGTGATCGGTTTTCGGCTGACGGGGGATAAGTGCGTATAGACCCAAAGCGCTCCAGATTGAAAATGGTGGAAGAGCAGATTGCAGCCCGCGGTGTTGCGGATAAGAATGTGCTTGATGCCATGCGTAGAGTTCCGAGACACATGTTTGTACAGGACGCCCTTGCTTCACGTGCCTATTCTGACAGTGCCCTGCCCATTGGAGAAGGGCAGACTATATCCCAGCCCTATATTGTAGCTGTTATGTCCGAGTTGCTGCAGATTGAGTCGGGGCATAAGGTTCTGGAGATCGGAACCGGGTCCGGGTATCAGGCTGCCGTGCTTGCAGAAATGGGAGCCGATGTATTTTCCGTGGAGAGGATTCGCAAGCTCTTTATTTCCGCTCGCAAACTTCTTTTCGATATGAGATATTTCAACATTCAGCTGAAGTTGGATGACGGGACAATGGGCTGGCCGGAAAACGCTCCATACGACCGTATAATTGTCACTGCCGGTGGTCCTGAAATACCGCAATATCTCATAGACCAACTGGCTGATCCGGGGATACTGGTGATTCCCGTTGGCGGACAGAGGCGGGTGCAACGGCTTATGCTGGTGACTAAAACGGACGGAAAAATTGAAACCACCGACATGGGCGGCTGTGCCTTTGTTGATCTTGTGGGTAAACAGGGCTGGTAGGTCATAATGAATTTTATCCAAGCATGGAAGAATGGCCCGGGGCCGGAATCTATTCGTGATTACCTTGTACTTATTCTAAAAGGAATTTGTATGGGCGTAGCTGATATCATTCCCGGTGTTTCCGGTGGAACTATGGCTTTCATCACTGGAATTTACGATAATCTTATTGATTCCATCCGTTCTTTTAACGGAAAGTTTATTAAGAGCCTCTTGAAATTTGATCTGACAGGGGCTGTTGCTGAGGCGCATCTTAGATTTTTGATCCCTCTCCTGTTTGGTATTGTCGTGGCTATGGTTTCCATGGCCCGAGTTATTCATACTTTACTTGGCACGCATCCGGTACAGGTCTGGTCTTTATTTTTCGGCCTTATTGCTGCGTCCATTCTGGTTGTTGGCAGAAGGGTCGGGGAATTCTCAACTAAGAATGTGCTCTCCGGTGTTGTCGGTGCTGTTTTCAGTTATTTCCTGGTGGGGCTGATTCCTGTAACCACTCCTGACACTCTCTGGTTTGTTTTTCTCTGCGCTTCCATTTCCATTTGTGCCATGATCCTGCCCGGCATCAGCGGAGCGTTTATCCTTTTGCTGTTGGGTAAATACGAATTTATCACCGGAGCCATCCGCAATCCCGCAACCCTTGATAACGGGGCCATTTTGATGGCTTTTGTCTGCGGCTGTGCTTTCGGTATTTCTCTTTTCTCCCGTGTCCTGCACTTTCTGCTGGAAAAACATCATGCTTTGACTGTGAGTCTCTTGACCGGCTTTATGGCCGGGGCCATGCGTAAGATATGGCCTTGGAAAGAGGTTCTCGATTCTGTGGTGATTCGGGGTAAAACTCATGTCCTGAGCGAGGCTAACGTTTTGCCTCCTGCTTATGACGGGGAATTTGCGAGTGCCGTGCTGCTGATGGTTGCCGGATTCGCAGCAGTGATTATCTTGGAATGGGTATCTTCAGCCAAGGACAGCTGAAGTTGACCGGGGATAGGGTTCCCCGAGTTTTTAATATACAACAAAGGCATAGATATGAGTTCATCATGTAGTTCCTGTTCTTCTGCTCCGCAGAAGGGCGGCGACAAGAAAGCGAGTGCTGCGCATGCTCTGCAGAATGAGTTGATTTCGTCAACTTTGCAGAAAATCAAATACAAAATTTTTGTAATGAGCGGCAAAGGCGGTGTTGGTAAAAGTTCTGTAGCTGTTAACATCGCTGCAGCCCTTGCTGACAAGGGTTTTAAGGTCGGTATCCTTGATGTTGACATCCACGGTCCCAGTGTTCCGCACCTGCTTGGTATTACCGGGCAGCTGGATGTTGAGCGCGGAAACCTCGTTGTTCCCAAAAAGGTAAACGACAACCTGCACGTTGTTTCCATGGAATCTTTGCTCAAGGACCCTGATCAGGCTGTCCTCTGGCGTGGTCCCATGAAGACTTCCGCTATCAGGCAGTTCATCTCCGACGTACAGTGGGGCGAGCTTGACTTCCTCGTAGTTGATTCCCCTCCGGGTACCGGCGATGAGCCCATGACTGTGCTTAAAACCATCCCCGAATCCCTTGCTGTGGTTGTTACCACTCCTCAGGAAGTTTCCCTTGCTGACGTAAGAAAGGCTATAAACTTCCTGCAGTACGCGAAAGCCAACATTATGGGTGTGGTCGAAAACATGAGCGGACTTGTTTGTCCTCATTGCCATGAAAATATTGATCTCTTCAAGAAGGGCGGCGGTGAAGAGCTGGCTGCAAAATACGGCCTGCCTTTCCTCGGCGCAGTTCCTCTTGATCCTACTACTGTTGTAGCTGGAGATCTCGGCAAACCTGTTGTTCTTCTTGAGGAAGATTCCCCGGCCAAGCTTGCTTTCCGCAAAGTGGCTGACGAGATTGCTGAAGCTGCTGAAAGCAGTTTTGAGGTTGCTTCCAGCACTCATACCTAAGAAAAACGCCTTTTTTTGGGCGTATTCTCATTGCCGGGTTGACATACGGTCATCCTCGGCACAGAATCATTCAGTTCATGCAGGGGGCCGCTTTGCGGCTCCCTGTATTATACAAAGGCTTGCTGGCTTCAGGGCAATTGCTCTGACTAAATGAATTTCACGACCCGGGACTCCTTATGTTCAACCTTGCCAATTCCCTGACTCTTGGACGCATTCTTGCTGTACCTTTAATTGTAGTTCTTCTTTACTATCCGAACAAATTGACCATGTTTTTAGCGGCCTTTGTCTTTTTTCTGGCATCGCTGACCGACTTTTTTGACGGGTACATTGCCCGCCGCAGCAATCAGGTTACCAACCTCGGTAAATTTCTTGATCCGCTTGCGGACAAGCTGCTTATCTGTTCCACCCTGGTCATGCTCAGCTATATGGGGTATGTAAGCGGTTGGATTACTGTTGTTATTATCTGCCGTGAACTTGCAGTTACCGGACTCCGCGCCATTGCAGTGGATATGGGACTTGTTCTTGCTGCAGACAAGTTCGGAAAACTTAAGACTGTTGTTCAGAGCTTTGCGCTCGGTCCCTTGCTCCTGCATTTCCCTTATTTCGGCATTGATATGCATCAGCTGGGAATGTGGATTCTCTACGTGGCTGTCTTCCTGACTGTTTTTTCCGGCGCTAATTATATGTACAATTTGCACAAAGTCTGGTTAACTAGCGAATAATTAAAAAATATTAGAAAAACGTCACAGACAGGACTATCAATGAACGGCAATGACCGACATAATCTTGTTCTAAGACTCAATAATTGTCTTGAAACAATTCTTGAGATGGAGCAGGAACTCGAAAAACTTGACTTGAACAACAGGTTTATTGAAGAACTTGAAGTTCTTAAAGGGTTTATGAGTAAAATGGAAAAAATCATGGTGAGCGAAGCCGAAGTTGAACGGATTGAGTCCGCCACCGATAATTTCCTGCATGAACTCCGGGTTCCGCTGGGACAGGTTGAGTCTCCTAGAAAAATATTTACCCGGCTTCAGTAGGGGCTTAATTAATGCTGCGACGTAGAGTCTTGCTTGGTTTGCTGGTTGTTATTAATCTCGTGCTGCTAATACGGCTCGGGATGAGCGAGCAGGGATTTTTCGGTTATCTTGAGCTTGATGATAAAGTTCAGGATCTTGAACGGAAAATTGAAGCTGCTGATAACCGGACTCTTGAGCTAAGCAGGGAGATCAGACGACTTAAGACTGATCGGGACTATCAGGAGAAAATCATCCGCAGCAGGATGAATTATGTTAAGGAAAATGAAGTGTTATATATCTTCCCCAAATCCGGGGAACTAAAGACTCAGGGAGCAGGTGCAGATGCAAAGCAAGATTGAGTGGTATCAGGAAGTTCTGGCTCTGGAGCCCAGCTCGAAAGTGTTTTTCCCTTTGGCGCGTCTTTATGTTGAAATGGGCAATCTTGAAAAAGCTGTAACCACTCTCAGGATGGGACTTGATAGGCATCCTGACTACTTGGAAGCCCGCCTGTTGCTGGTTGAAACCCTTGCTAAACTTGACCGGGATTCCGAAGCAAAGGCAGCTGTCGCTCCCCTGACCAGACTTTTTTCTTCTTACCCCTCATTCTGGAAAATGTGGGGTGCTTCTGTTTCTGAGGGTAATGATGATGTTGCCGGCGCTATGGCCTTTCTTTTTTCTGCTCTTCATGGCTCGCCAATGTCATGGTCAGACGTTATGGCTGAAGGCATCAAGCAACTGACCGGAGCCTCCATTAGCGAACGGGGTCTGAAATCCGAGCCTGCTGTCTCTAAAGATAAATATGAAGCTCCTGGTGATTTTGCCCGTCCCGATCCGGAGGAAAGCGCACTGCTGGTTGATGAAATTTCCGAAGCCGCTGCTCTTGTTGATTTTGATGGAGATTCCGGCGAAGACTTAACCAATCCTGTGGTTTTGGACAATCTCAAGACCAAGACTATGGCAGAAGTTCTTGCTTCCCAAGGTGATCTTGAGGGGGCTTTAGAGATTTATCGCGATCTGCTTTGCAAAGCATCGGACGAGGATAAAGAGGAATTAATGTCTTTTATGGCAGATATTTCAAGCCGTATCAGCCAGACTCCTATGGAAGATGTCGCTGGTGATGATGCAAGCAAAGACCCTTATTTCAAACACGCTAAAAGTAAATTGATGAGCACTCTTGAACTTCTCGCTGAGCGGCTTGAAGCAAGAGCTTCCAGATAAGAATTACTCTGATTTTCGGTCTTATTTAAAGATATAACTTAATAATATACAGAAGGATTCGTGCTGACTATGCACGGAATCCGGGTATGAGATATGGAATTTAAAAATTCTGTGCGTTCTGTCGCACTTTTTGTTTTTCTGGCGGTTATGCTGTGTGCAAGTGGTTGTGAATATGGCAGTAAAGTCTGGCATGATGCACAGCGGACAGTGGACCCCAACCCTGAAATCAATCTCGAACACGGTGGGATTGAAAATCCTGACGACAATAAGCTGGCTCTTCTTTTCACTCCGGTTGATGCGAAGATTCTT
Organism: Maridesulfovibrio salexigens DSM 2638; assembly: GCF_000023445.1. GTDB lineage: Bacteria > Desulfobacterota > Desulfovibrionia > Desulfovibrionales > Desulfovibrionaceae > Maridesulfovibrio > Maridesulfovibrio salexigens. Next base: position 1,989,479 of record NC_012881.1, read on the forward strand.
TCCCTTTGTGAGATTCTTTCCACAGTTGATTATCATCCCGATGAAAACTGGTTTAAGCTTCTTTTCATGCGCTTTCCGTGGATCAGTGGCGTATTGACCGTTGATGACGAGGCCAGCATTCTTGTTAAGTTGCCTGAGGCTGAGATCAAACCGTTTAAGCCCGGTCCGCTCATTGAGTACGAAGGTGATTGGAATGAGATCAACCTGAAGTCTTTTGTCAGCTATTCCGAGTTTGGTCCTGAAATGTATCTGGCAACACCTTTCTTTAAGGATGCTGAATTTAAAGGACTTGTAGTAGTTCATTTTGATCCCCGGATTCTTTTAAATTTTTGTCCGGACCCGACTAAGTTGATAATTATGCAGCCTGATGGCGGCGGTGTCTGGACCGGAGCAGAGGATCTGGACAAAGAAGCTCTTCTCAAAATAGATTGGGATGAACTACTTGATCATCAGGTCAGGGGTGTGGTTTCGGTAGCCGGGGTAAGATATGTCTGGCTGGCGCGCTATGTAGGCGACACCCAGATAGTCTATCTGACTAAAGCCGTATCTAAAGAAGATGAGGATGATGGCATACTCTTTTTCTAAAATTTATAGGTCTTATCTGAAAAATCTGGTATTAAAGCTTAATTCTTTCTGAAAATCGCGCAGCAGGGACATTCCGAAGGAGGATAAATGACCCAGCAGATTACTGTTACTGAACACCTGTTACTGCACCAGAAACAAATTCCCGGAGCTACCGGGCAGTTTACTCATCTTTTTAACGAACTTGTCCTTTCGGCGAAAATTATTTCCAGGGAAGTAAACAAAGCCGGACTTGTAGATGTTCTGGGTTTTACGGGTGAAGTCAATGTTCAGGGTGAGGAAGTAAAAAAGCTTGATGAATACGCTAACCGGATCCTGATTCATCGTATGGCTCGTTCCGGTGTACTCTGTGCTATGGCCTCGGAAGAGAATGCGGATATTATTGAAATCCCGCACGGCCTTCCGCAGGGAAACTATATTATTATTTTTGATCCCTTGGATGGTTCCTCAAATATTGATGTTAACGTCAATATCGGAACGATATTTTCTATTTTCCGACGTAAGAGTAAGCTCGGCACCCCTGTTCAGTCCACTGATGTTCTTCAGGCGGGCTGTGAGCAGGTTGCGGCTGGCTATATTCTTTACGGCTCTTCTACCATGCTGGTTTTTACTACCGGGGATGGCGTTCACGGTTTTACTATGGACCCCGGAGTTGGAGAATTTCTCCTCTCACACCCGAATATGAAGATTCCTGATACCGGTAATATCTATTCCGTTAACGAAGGTTACTGGCCGTATTGGTCCGAAGCCACCAAAAAGGTCGTCGGGCATTTTAAATCCAGAGATAATATTCATGGAAAACCCTACAGCCTGCGTTATATCGGTTCCCTTGTAGCTGATTTTCATCGTAACTTGATTTACGGTGGTGTTTTTATGTATCCGGCCGATGATCGTGATCCCAAAAAGCCGCGCGGCAAGCTGCGTCTGCTCTGTGAGGCTTCTCCCATGGCAATGCTTATTGAGCAGGCCGGAGGGCGGGCCACTGACGGTACTCAGCGTATCCTTGATATTATTCCTGATGATCTGCATCAGCGTGTGCCTTTGTTTATCGGTTCAAGGCACGAAGTTGAGACCATCAGCAATATTTATAAGGAGAACGAGGGCTAATGCTCTGTCTTGGTATTGAAAGTTCCTGTGATGAAACAGGTCTTGCCCTTGTCCGGGATGGAAAGTTGGTTGCTGAGAAGCTTGCATCACAAGTTGATGTGCATGCTGTCTTCGGAGGTGTGGTACCGGAAATTGCATCCCGTGAACATCTGCGTGTTCTGCCTGTGCTACTTCGCGAATTGTTGAAGGAGCAAAGGCTGACTATTGATGACATTGATGTTGTTTCCGTTGCCAGAGGTCCGGGATTGCAGGGCTGTCTGCTGATGGGCTTAAGTTTTGCCAAAGGTCTGGTGCTTTCCTGTGGAGCAAAATTAGTAGGTGTAAACCACCTTTGGGCGCATTTGACCGCTGCCGGACTTGAGCAGGACTTACAGTTTCCTTCTTTAGGATTGCTTGTTTCCGGCGGGCATACCCATATTTATCTGATTGAAAGTCCACTGCAATTTACTCTGCTTGGCAGAACATTAGATGATGCTGCCGGGGAAGCTTTTGATAAGACGGCAAAGTCTCTGAATCTTCCGTATCCCGGCGGTAAGCTGGTTGATGACTTGGGGCGTCAGGGCGTTGTTAATAAAAAGCTTTTTCCTGTTCCTTATATTAATAATGACAATCTTGATTTCAGCTTCAGCGGTTTAAAAACAGCTGTGGCGAACTACGTTAATCAGAATTCCAATTTACGTCTTGATACTATGGGGATTCCTGAAGAAGGCGTTGAAGAACCTGCTATTTCAGAAGAACGTAAAAATATGCTGGCTTCCTTTAATTATACTGTGGGCCGGACTCTTGAGGTCAAGGTTGAGAGAGCGTTAAAGCGTAATAGGGGAGTTAAGTCCCTTATCGTGGCAGGCGGGGTTGCTGCAAATTCAGTTGTGCGTTCTGTTATGACTGATGTTGCTGCGAAATTTTCAATACCGCTTGTTCTGCCTTCCATGCATCTTTGTACTGATAATGGTGCTATGATCGCTTATGCCGGTTATCTTATGGCTAGTGCCGGATGCAGGCATGACCTTGATCTTGACGCAATTCCCCGGGGCAGGGTGATCCCTTCGGATTGGATTTGTGAGGGGTAATTTCGTCAAGCTGGTGTTGCCTTTGCCCGTAAGGGTAGGTAGTATCTATTTTAATAGTTGCTAAACCGTTGTGTCTGTTCATCTTGACACATGGAGCAACGGGAATTAAATTTTAAAAATTGAACTCCACCCACAGGGTGGACTCCGGACGAAGACAATTTGATGTGTCATGTTACATGGCACAGCTACCTGAATACTGTAACAAGGAGAAAAACATGGCTTTGCAGGTTACCGATTCCAATTTTCAAGAAGAAGTTCTCAATAGTGATAAGCCTGTTCTGGTTGACTTCTGGGCTCCGTGGTGCGGACCCTGTCGTGCAATGGGCCCTGTGATTGACGAGCTTGCTGAAGAATTCTCCGGCCAGATTAAGATCTGCAAGATGAATGTAGATGATAACCCCGCATCTCCCGGAAAGTATGGCATCCGTGCTATCCCGACCCTCATCCTCTTCAAGGATGGCGAAGTTGTAGACCAGACCACTGGTGCAGTTTCCAAGAGCAGCATTAAGGAAATGATCAGCAGTAAGGCTCTGTAAATAATGAAGTCTTATGACGCCGTTGTAATTGGGGGCGGCCCTGCCGGAATGGCGGCCGCCCTTTATCTCGCGAGGGCAGGAGTTAATTTTCTTGCCGTCGAAAAGCTGTCCCATGGCGGACAGATGCTCTTGACCGATGAGCTGGAAAATTTCCCCGGATTTCCCGATGGAATCAAGGGGTACGAGCTGGCCGACAGAATGGACAGACACGTTAAACATTACAAGTTTGACCATGTCTACGATGAAGTGCTGCAGATCATTCCCGGTGAGGAGTTCCACGAGGTTGTAATTGCAAACGGTGATCATATTAAAACCCAGGTGGTCATAATCACATCTGGTGTTACTTTCAGGAAATTAAAGGTTCCTAACGAAGAAAAACTGCTTGGGCGCGGTGTGTCTTACTGTGCTCTTTGTGACGGTCACTTTTACCGGGATAAGGTTGTGGCTGTTATCGGCGGTGGTAATTCTGCGCTTGAGGAGTCCATTTACCTTTCCAGGCTTGTAAAGAAGCTTTACCTTGTGCATCGCAGGGATGAATTCAGGGCGGACAGGGTGTATCAGGATAAATGTCTTGCTAACCCGGTGATTGAGCCTGTCCTTAATTCTGTTGTTTCGAAGATTGTCGGTGATACCGAAGTTTCCGGTGTTGAACTTAAGAATATGGCTACCGGAGAGTATTCCGTACTTGATGTGGACGGAGTTTTTATTTTTGTCGGTTTTGATGCCGTGTGCAGCTTTTTCCCAAAAGAGCTGGCACTTGATAAGTATGGATTTATAAAAACAACCTGCGAAATGGAATCAAGTATTCCCGGAATATACGCTGCAGGTGACATCCGCTCTAAGAAATGCAGGCAGGTTGTCACTGCCGTAGGTGACGGCGCTACTGCCGCCACTGCAGCGTATGCGTATCTGGAACATAAATAATGCGAAATAAATTTCTTTCTATTTTTCTAGCTTCTTTTCTATTTATCAGCCTCTCCGGCTGTGGTGTTATTGACTACTATTTCCTTCCCAAGCCTGAAGATACAGCGCAGGAGCTTTTCGAAGCCGGTGTGCAGGCTATGAAGGATAAAGAATATTTTGATGCTACAGAGTACTTTTCCAAGCTGAAAGACCGTTATCCTTTCAGCCCTTATACTGTTAAAGCAGAGATCAGCCTCGGTGATGCGTATTTTCTTGATAAGAAATATTTTGATGCATCTGAAGCATATAAGGAATTTGCAGCCCTGCACCCGGGAAACGATGAAATTCCCTATGTACTTTATCAAATTGGCTTAAGTAACTTTAATCTCTTCAGTTCAATTGATAGGCCTCAGAGTAATATTACGGAAGCCCTTGAATATTTTTACAGGGTTGAGGAAGCTTATCCTGAAACCCAGTATGCAAAATCAGCCAAGGAATATATCGTAAAATGCCGCCGCGCATTGGCAGACCATGAACTTTATATCGCGGACTTTTTCTGGCGTTCTTCAAAGTTCGGTTCTGCATGGAAGCGTTATGCATATGTGGTCAGGAACTTTAAGGATCTGCCGGAAGTTCGTAAGTATGCCATGAAGCAAGCTGAAATGTCTTACTACGAATACCAGAAAACTCTATCTCAAGAAGAGCGTGAGCGTCTTCAGGGAAGCTGGAAAGAGTTGGTCGATTGGCTCTAATTTTTATCACATGTTAAAAGTAAAGCCCGGTAGACATAGGTCTGCCGGGCTTTTATATAGTGAAGTCGGTTTTGGAGGCAAATATGATTGAATTTCCACTTTGGCTACAGGATTACCAGATTGACGATGCGATTTTCGGCGAAGCTTACGAAGCTACTTTGCCACCCCAGCGTGCCTGGTTGAAAAAGACCATAGCGCAAGTCTATGCAGTTAATTCTCCGGAAGCCCCAAGCAGTACATGGAATGTAAATACTTGGCGCGGCGGTTTTGAAACGGAAGTTTCCACTGCTCCGCTGGAATGGACTGTGCTGTTGCTGGATGACAAATCTGTTTCTCCGGTGAGGATTCTGGCTGCGTTGGTTCCGGCTCTCGCTGCCGGGGTTAAGAATATCTTGGCTGTATATTGCGGAGAGGCTGGAATTTCACAGGCAGTTCTTGCCGGGTTTGAACTTGCGGGGCAGGAAGATGTAGTCCATCTGCCTCAGGATAAGGTTGAAGAACTGCTCAATCTTCTCATGCAAAGCGGGGTTGATGGCGCCATCCTTGATCTGCGTGCGAAACTGGCACTTCTCCCGTCCGGGCCTTGCGTACGTTACTGGCGTGCACCGGAAATTTCCAGTATATCAGTTTGTAAGGAAGATGATTCCCCTGATATGGATGTTATGACTTTTGTTCATCCTGATGTTGAATTTGTTGAAGTGGATGAGGATTCCCTTGAAGATATCCGTACTGATGCCGCTGTCGTACCTGCTGAAATTGTCGGAGATGCGCTGACGAGTTTTAATATTGTGCTGGCGCACGGACAGGAAGGTTGCTGGCTCTGGAACGGCTTCAACAGTTCTTTTTTCAAGCGTGAATCTGTCGCTCTAGCTGTAGCTGAATAAGTTCTTTTTACCTGGAAGGTGACCTGTGAATGCAAAACCTGATTTCTCTGCGAAATGTATTGGAAAAATTCGCAATATTGGAATTATTGCTCATATTGACGCCGGTAAGACCACTGTTACCGAACGGATGCTCTATTTTTCAGGAAGAATTCACAGATTGGGAGAGGTTCATGAAGGAACCGCGACCATGGATTATATGCCGGAAGAACAAGAGCGCGGGATTACTATCACATCGGCTGTAACCACATGCTACTGGGGTGATAAAACCGTCAATATTATCGATACTCCGGGGCATGTTGATTTTACCATTGAGGTGGAGCGTTCATTGCGTGTTCTGGATGGCGCGGTCGGTGTTTTTTGTGCTGTCGGCGGAGTAGAGCCTCAGTCTGAAACTGTCTGGCGTCAGAGTGAATCTTATGGTGTCCCCAAGCTTGTGTTTATAAATAAAATGGATCGTTTGGGTGCAGATTTTGAAGCTGTGCTCGAATCCATGGCTGACAAACTTTCCATCAAAAGTCTTCCGGTGCAGATTCCAGACGGTTCCGGGGATGAGTTCTCCGCTGTTTATGATCTTATCCGCATGAAAAAGTTGATCTTTGATCAGGATAGCAATGGTGAAGAATTTGAAGTTCTTGATTTGAATGATCAGGATGAAGAATTTGTTTCACCGTGGCGGGAGCGGATGTGCGAGATTCTTTCCGAAGTCGATGACGAGTTCATGGAAAGGTATCTGGAGGACGACATTGATCCAGAATACATTGACGAAGTCATTCGTAAGGCGACCCTTGAGCTTAAGCTGGTTCCAGTTTTTTCCGGTTCGGCATTGAAGAACGTAGGTGTACAGCCATTGATGGACGGGGTTGGAAAATACCTGCCCAGTCCTTTGGAAGCACCGAAAGTGACCGGAATAAATCCACAGACCGGTGCGGGGCAGGAAGTTGAGCCGTCTGCAAACGGCCCGTTTCAGGCCCTTGCGTTTAAGGTTATCATGGATTCAGGGCGCAAAATGGTGCTTATGCGTATTTATTCCGGTAAGATAGAAGCCGGGGATACGGTACGAAATTTCACGCAGGGCAAAGACGAACGTGTTGCCCGTCTTTTCAAGATTCATGCAGGCCGCAAAGAACGTCTCGATGTTGCTGGAATCGGTGATATAGTAGGGGCTGCCGGACTAAAAGATACCCGTACCGGAGATACTCTTTCCACCTCAGAAACCCCGCTTGTGCTGGAACAGATCGAAATGTACAAGCCTGTTATTTCTATGGCAATAGAGCCGCGCAATGTGGATGAATCCGAAAAGCTGGAAGAAGTTCTGGATAAATATTTACAGGAAGACCCGACTCTTGCTTTGAGAACTGATGAGGATACCGGGCAGATTATTCTTTCAGGCATGGGGGAACTTCACCTTGAGGTAGTTCTTGATCGTATGCGCAGGGAATACAAGCTTGAGCCCAGATCGGGCAAGCCGCAGGTTGTTTATCAGGAAGTTCCCGGTGGTAATGCGGAAGCTGAGGAAGAGTTTGATAAGCTTCTTGGCGAGGACAAGCATTACGGCTACGTGCGACTCTCCGTGGAGCCTCAGGAAAGAGGGGCTGGACGGGATGTGATATTTGAGATTGATACGAGTGAATGGTCTTCAGACTGGATGGACGCTGTTGCCGAAGGGGTGGATGACGGCTTGCAGAGCGGTGTCATCAAAGGATTTCCGGTTCAGGATGTAAAAGTGCGTATTCTTGAACTGCGTAAACGGGACGGGGAATCAAGCGTTCCGGGGTATCATATGGCGGCTGGCAAGGCTTTAAAGGCAGCATTGGCGGCATCTTCACCGAAGCTGATGGAACCGATTATGGATGTAGAGATATCAGTTCCTGATGAATTTGTCGGTGATGTTATCGGCTTGCTTGGAGCTAAGGGCGCGCGTATCGAGAATATGCTTGACCGTAACAGTCAGAAGATTGTTCAAGCATTATCTCCGTTGCGGAATATGTTCGGTTTTTCAACCGACTTAAGATCGGCTACCCAGGGAAGGGCCGGTTTTGCCATGAAGTTCCACAGCTTTGACGTATTGGATTAAATTCAGCAAAGGGAAGTTGATGCAGAGGAATTTTAATAGATGGGAGAAGTTAAAAAGGCTTCTTAAGTTATATTATTTAAAGCTGATGCGTATCAATGCATCACCGCATAACATCGCTATGGGGGTCGCATGTGGTGTTTTCGGGGGCTGTTTTCCGGTTATCCCGGGGCTTCCTCTGCAAACGGTCATTGCTGTTGTAATGGCTTTTTTTACCCGCAGCAGCAAGATTGCCGCTGCTATCGCTACATGGATATCCAATCCGTTTAACTGGCTGCTTTTTTATTACGTGCAGTTTAAGATCGGCACATTTCTGCTGCCGATCGAAGTGCAGTTTGACCCGGCCAAGTGGCAGGTTTCAGATTTTATGGAAATCGGCTGGCAGGGGGTAACCATCCTTGTGTTCGGTGGATTTGTTCTTGGTGTTCCTTTGGCGATAATCGCCTATTTTATTGCTCTGTACTTTATCCGGCGTTATCGCAGGCGTAAAACTTTGCGGATGCTTGCTCGTAGAAATAAATTATAGAGTTGCTTATCCTAAAGTCTTACATAAATAAAAGTTGCTTTTTTTTGTGAGATTTCATGATAATTATAAAAGGTCCTTTGTTTACGAAGGGCCTTTTTTGCATTTTTTACGTCTTTCATAATTATACTGCTTGATTGAAACTAATTAAATGTTTAAAAATAGAAGTGTTTATCAGCCTATTCAAATGACTTGGAGAATTTTTTATGTCTGACGATATGACAACTCAAGTATTCAAGGAAGAAGCGTACGAACTACTGGGCGAGCTTGAAACCTCTTTGCTTGAGCTTGAAGATGTTCCTGATGATATGGATATAATAAACCGTGTTTTCAGGGCATTGCATACGATTAAAGGTTCCGGGTCTATGTTTGGCTTTGAAGCCATTGCTGAATTCACCCATGAAGTAGAGACCGTATTCGATAAGGTCAGGAATGGGGAACTCGAGATATCTAAAAATCTGTTGAGCCTTTCTCTTGCAGCGCGTGATCATATTTATTCTATGCTTGAATCTTCGACCGGAGAAGGTGACAGCAGTGTTGGGAACGGCATCCTTGAAGGTTTGAAAGATGTGGCCGCGGACGGATTAGAAGCTGAGCAGGAAAAAGAGGAAGAAGCTTCTATTGAACCTCCTGAAGAAATAGAAGCCGTTGAAGTTGAAGCTGTGGTTATTGCTGAATCCTCAGCAGATGAGTCTTTGAAAAGCCTATATCAAATTGCCATCAAGGTTGCCGCGGGCAATGATGTTGACGAAGAAGATCTTGATCCTCTTCTGGATGAACTCGGAAAGATTGGCTTAGTGCAGTCTAAAGTCTTGCACAGGGATGACGAAGTCTGGTGGGATGTCATTTTTGAGAGTGATGCGGACTCCATGTCTATTGAGGAGATTTTCTTTTTTACGGACATCCCCGTCACTGTGAATGTTCGTGAAGTCGCACGTGAGGATGTCGAGGATGTTCTTGATCTGACACATGATGACGATGAAGATATTCCTGATGCACCTGAACAGACCAAAAAGATTGGTGAAATCCTTGTGGAAAGGGGCGTTGTGGCCTCTGAAGCCATTGAAGAGGTTTTAGCCGATCAGAAGCCTTTGGGCGAGTTGCTTACTGAAAAGGGCGTAGTCAGCAAGCAGAAAGTGGAAAGTGCTCTTGCAGAACAGACTGCGACAAAAGAATTTAAATCAGCAGCGAAGAAATCACGAAAGAAGGTGGATACGGCTTCTTCGATTAGAGTCTCAGCTGAAAAGTTGGACTATCTTGTGGACCTTGTGGGCGAGCTGGTAATTGTTCAGGCTCAGATCAGTCAGGTCGTCAGTTCCAAGGCCGATCCTTCCCTGACAGCTCTTTCCGAGGAGTTGGAGCGTCTTTCCGATGAACTCAGAGATAGCACCCTCGGAATCAGAATGCTTCCCATCGGGACAACTTTCAGCAAGTTCAGACGTCTTGTCCGTGACCTTTCAGAAGATCTTGGCAAAGAGATTGATCTCAATACAAATGGTGCGGAAACAGAATTGGACAAGACCGTTATTGAACGTCTTGGAGATCCTCTTGTTCATCTCTTGCGTAACTCTATTGATCACGGCATTGAAGGTCCTGAAAAGCGGACAGCAACAGGTAAACCCCGGCGGGGAACCATTACACTCTCTGCTGAGCATTCCGGTGGCGATGTCATGATCCTTATCGAGGATGATGGCAAGGGCATGTCCCGTGAAGTCATTAGGTCTAAGGCGATTGAAAAGGGACTTATTACTGCAGATCAGGATCTTAGCGATAAAGAAGTTTTTAATCTTATTTTTGAACCGGGATTTTCCACTGCCCAGAGTGTCACCAATGTTTCCGGGCGCGGGGTGGGAATGGACGTTGTAAAGCGTGCCATTGATTCCCTGCGAGGCAGCATTGATATCACAAGTAAAGAGGGCAAAGGGACAATCATAACCATCAGGTTGCCGCTTACTCTTGCAATTATTGATGGTTTACAGGTTCGCGTTAGCGATGATTATTTTGTAATTCCTCTCTCTTTGGTTGAAGAGTGTGTCGAACTCACCCGCAAGGATGTGGAAGAGGCTAATGGCCAGCAATTCGTGAATCTGCGTGGCGAGATTGTTCCGTATATCAGGATTCGTGAATGGTTTGAGGTTGAGGGAGAATCTCCGCCAATTGAACAGATTGTCATTACCGGACTTGACGGCAGTCGGATCGGCGTTGTTGTGGATACTGTCATCGGTGAGCACCAGACTGTTATTAAGAGTCTGGGGCGTGTGTACCGTGATGTGGAAGGTATTTCCGGCGCAACGATCAAAGGAGATGGAACTCTCGCATTAATTCTTGATATTCCGAAATTATTCAGGACTGTTCTTACAGAAATCAAGGCGGCTGGCTGATGGTTTTTAAGAATGGCAAAAAGGACAAAAAAAAGTCCAAGAGCCGGGAGCAAGTTCCGGTTTCGCTTATGCCTAAGATGACTGACTCTGATTTTGGCAAATTCAGTAAATTGATCAAGGAGGAGTTCGGGATCAAGATGCCGCCCTCCAAGAAGACAATGCTGGAAGCCCGTCTTCAGAAAAGGTTACGTGCTCTTGGTTTCAGTTGTCATTCACAGTATTGCGATTTTCTGTTCAGTCCCGGAGGATTTGAGAGGGAATTGGCATCACTTATTGATGTAGTTACAACTAATACCACTGATTTTTTTCGGGAGCCTAAGCATTTTGAATTATTGCTGAGCACTGTGTTGCCTGACCTGTGTCAGCGTAACAGCAGGCCGCTGAAAGTCTGGTCTGCTGGCTGTTCCAGCGGAGAGGAACCTTATACCTTATGTATGGTCCTCAATGAGTTTGCAGAAAAGAACCCTAGTTTCAAATACTCTTTAATGGCTACGGATATTTCCACTGATATCTTACGCAAGGCTATTAACGCCGTTTATCCCATGAGCAAGGTGGACGTGGTTCCAATGGCCTTGAAGAAAAAGTACCTGCTCAAAAGCAAAGACCGGGCTAAACCGTTGGTCCGTGTGGTTCCGGCCTTGCGTAATAAAGTGGATTTCCGACGGCTTAATTTCATGGAGCCTTTTCCATTTAAGGACCAAAAAGATATAATTTTCTGTCGCAACGTAGTCATATATTTTGACAGGGCTACACAATACACATTGTTTAAGAAGTTTTGTTCTACTTTATCTAAAGGCGGATACTTGTTTATCGGGCATTCTGAAAGTATTTCAGGGATGGAACTTCCAGTAAGGCAGATTGCTCCCACTGTTTATCAAAAGGTTTAGTTATGAAAAAAACTAAGGTGTTGATCGTTGATGATTCTGCTCTGGTTCGTCAGACGTTGCAGCAGCTTTTCGCTACTGATTCCAGTATAGAGATAGTCGGTAGTGCCGGTGACCCTTTTGCTGCTGCAGAAATAATGAAAAGGGTTGTCCCTGATGTAATCACCCTTGATATTGAAATGCCTAAAATGGACGGACTTACTTTTCTCCGTAAGTTAATGACCCAGCATCCTGTGCCTGTTGTTATTTGTTCTACCCTTACAGAACAGGGCTCGGATGCCTATATGAAAGCTCTTGAATACGGGGCGGTGGATGTGATTACTAAGCCGAAGATAGGTACCAAGAAGTTTTTTGAGGAATCCAGCATTAGGGTTTGTGATGTGGTTAAAGCTGCAGCAATGACCAGACCCAGCAAGCTTTCCGCTCGTCCAATGACAGTTCAGCCCAAGCTTACAGCTGATGCGGTCCTGCCTAAATCCCGGCCTCGGACAACAACTTTGCAGACTACTGAGAAAGTCGTACTTGTTGGAGCCTCCACCGGAGGAACTGAGGCAATTCAAGGCTTTCTGCAAAGCATGCCTCTTGATTGTCCGGGGATTGCAATTGTGCAGCATATGCCGGAAAAATTTACGGCTGCCTTTGCTTCGAGGCTGGATACAATTTGCCGCATTACGGTGAAGGAAGCCAGAGATGGTGACAGTATCTTGAGAGGGCAGGCTTTGATCGCTCCGGGCAATAAGCATATGCTGCTCAAGCGTTCAGGCGCACGTTACTATGTTGAAATTAAAGACGGTCCTCTGGTCAGCCGGCACAGACCTTCAGTAGATGTCTTATTTCGTTCAGGGGCATCAAGTGCCGGGAAGAATGCTGTAGGAGTAATTATGACCGGGATGGGCGATGACGGGGCAAAGGGCATGAAAGAAATGCACGATGCCGGAACATACTGCATAGCACAGGATGAGGCCTCCTGCGTTGTCTTCGGTATGCCGCAGGAAGCCATCAAGTTGGGCGGAGTTGATAAGATTATACCGCTCAAGAATATTCCCGGAGCGGTGGTTAATTTCTGTAACCGTTAGCGGGAGTTATTGCTTTTCGCCTTTATTGTGTTTGTGAACGACAATGTTTACCTCTTCGGCGGTGACCAGTCCTTCAGTCATGTTCTCATTAAGAAATTCTGTGAATTTTTCAATTTTTTCGGGCCTGTCAATAATCTCAATGATTAGGGGCAGGTCTTCGGAAAGTCTGAGTATGGAAGTTGTGCGGACCTGACTGTTTGCACCATAGCCCATTACCCCACGGTACACCGATGCTCCGGCAAGACCTTGATTGCGAGCTTCTTCTACTATTACTTCGTAAAGAGGGCGGTGTTTTATTCTATTTTCCTCTCCAGTGAAGATTTTGAGTCTTATAGCTTTTTCCGGTAGGGTCATGGCGAATTCTCCGTATTAAATGGTTGCTTGGAATCAGGAAACAATCAATCTGCCCAGTGCCAGTCCGCCTACAATGCAGGCAAATCCCAGTATACTCTGGCCTCCGATATTCAGGGCGGTCATGGCCCATTGGCCTGATTTGATCAGGTTGGTTGATTCAAACATATAGGTTGAAAATGTGGTGAATGCTCCCATGAATCCAGTCAGGATGAGGAGCCGCATTTCCGGGGGTAAGCCGAGGCGTTCTTCAAAGAGTCCGGTTACCAGTCCGAAAAACAGACAGCCAATCATATTCACCGAAAATGTTCCTATGGGGAAGGATGTGGCAAACATCCGTTGTGTTACACCGGAAACAAGATAACGGCACAGGCTTCCGGCTGCTCCGCCTGCCGCTATGTATAAATATTTATGCATTTAAGAATCCTTCAGTGGCGTTCATTTATTAATATTTAGTAGCATTTCAAGTTAAGAGAGAAAAGGAAAATGGCCTTAGAAACCGAATTGAAATATCTTAATGCCGATCACGACAAAGCTCGGATGATTATGAAAGAGCAGGGTGCTAAAATGCTTACCCGTCATTATGAACGTAATGTTGTGCTCGATGATCCGGGCCGTACGCTCTATAAAAGGTCGGCTTTGCTGCGGGTACGTCAGGCGGAAAAGGTGACTATGACTGTTAAGCGTATTCCTGCTGGTCCGGTTTCCGGAAAGGCAAAAGTTTATATAGAGCATGAAACTGAAGTCTCAAATTTTGATGAGACCGTGGCGGCATTACAGGTTTTGGGATATTCTCCTGTTTTCAGCTATGAAAAGATACGCGAGGAATGGGAGTTTGCTGGGTGTCATATTTGCCTTGACCAGCTTCCTTTTGGCCCGTTTATTGAAATTGAAGGATCAGAGGACGGAATTTTGTCCTGTGCAGATAAGTTGGGATTGAGTCCTGATGCTGCCTGCACGAAAACATATCATGAGTTAAACCGGGACCATAGGATGGATTGCGGTTTGGAACCTGATGAAAATTTTGTCTTTACTTCTGAAGAAGTTCAAGAGTTACTTTAAGGTTTTGATTTATAGTGTTTTAAGTTTTTTATAGCACAAAAATAAATAAATCTTCCTCGACAGGTGGGGAAATTGTTCTTATTGTTAACTATAGTAGAACATAAAAATATTTAAAGTTTAAAAAAATGGCTGAATATAAAGAAAATTTTGAGTCAGATGTACTGCTGGAGGACGAGCTTAAGGAACCGCGGAAGTTCCGGGTGCTCCTGCACAACGATGATTACACTTCCATGGAATTCGTTGTGGCCGTGCTCATGCAGGTTTTCAGGAAAACAGAAGAGGAATCCACGAAAATAATGCTCCAGGTCCACAATGACGGAGTCGGGGTATGTGGAGTTTACACGGCAGAAGTTGCTGAAACTCGCGTTGAAATGGTCAAGCAGCTTGCACAGCAGGCAGGCTATCCGCTGAAATGCACAATCGAAGAGGTCTAGTATGCTCAGTAAGGCATTGGAACAGGCACTGACTTCTGCGGTTAACGAAGTCAGGCTTAGAAATCACGAATTCCTCACTCTTGAACATCTGTTGTATGCGATAATTCAGGAGGAGATGGGTGCAGACATTCTCGCCGGGTGCGGGGCAGAGCTCTCCAAGCTTCGCAGTCAGCTCGAACGTTTTTTCGATGAAAACCTCGAACCTTTGCCCACTGGTGTGGATACCGAAGTTATCCAGACTTTGGGGGTAAGACGTGTCCTGCAGCGTGCCATCTGGCAGAAGAAGGCCGCAGGTAAGGATGTTGTGGAAGTGGGCGATGTTGTCGCCGCCATGTTTGAGGAAGAAGACTCTTATGCAGTTTACTTCTTGAAGACTCACGACATTTCACGTCTTGATATCCTTGAATATATTTCCCATTCAATGACTGAAAACGATTGGAGTGAGGGGCTTGATATCAGTCCCAATCCGCAGCAGGGTGGAAGTGGTGCTTCTCCCGAAGGCAAGCCTTCCGGAGGCAAGGATGACAAAAAGTCCCCGCTGGAAGAGTTCACCACCAATCTCACTCAGCGTGCCCGGGACGGTAAGATTGATCCGCTCATTGGACGCGATAGCGAAGTAGAGCGGACCTTGCAGGTGCTTTCCCGCAGGCGCAAGAACAACCCCATCTTCGTGGGTGATCCCGGTGTAGGTAAGACGGCCATGGCTGAAGGTCTGGCTCTTGCCATTGCCAAGGATAATGTCCCGCTGTCTTTTTCTGACACAGATGTGTATGCACTTGATATGGGTGCTTTGCTGGCTGGAACCAAGTATCGCGGTGATTTTGAATCCCGTCTTAAGGGTGTGCTGGCTCAGCTTAAGCATAAGGAAGGGGCTATCCTCTTCGTGGATGAAATCCACACCATCGTAGGAGCCGGGGCTGTTAGCGGGGGTTCTATGGATGCTTCGAACATCCTCAAGCCGTTTCTCGCTTCCGGTGAAATTCGTTGTATCGGTGCCACCACCTACGAAGAGTACAAGAACCATTTTGAAAAGGACCGTGCGCTTTCCCGCAGGTTCCAGAAGATCGATATCAGTGAACCTTCTGTTGAAGAGACAATAGAAATTCTCAAGGGCCTCAAGCCTTATTACGAAGAGCACCACAATGTGCTTTATGCGCCTTCAGCTATCAAGGCTGCTGCCGAGCTTTCCGGCAGGCATATCAATGAACGTTTTCTGCCGGACAAGGCAATTGACGTAATTGACGAAGCCGGGGCTTATTACAATCTCAGCCAGCGTAAGCGCAAGGACAACCGCATTGTGGTTTCCGATGTGGAAAAGGTCATTTCCAAGATGGCCCGCATTCCGACAAGGCGTATTACCATGTCCGACCGTTCCCGCTTGCAGGAACTGGACATCAATCTCAAGTCTGTTGTTTTTGGACAGGACGAGGCCGTAGACCTGATTACCAAGGCTATTCTGCGCTCCCGTGCAGGTATGAAGCAGGTCGGCAGACCTACCGGCTCCTTCCTGCTTACCGGACCTACCGGGGTTGGTAAGACGGAATTGGCTCGTCAGCTTGCTTCTACTATGGGTGTTCACTTCATGCGTTTTGATATGAGTGAATACATGGAGAAGCATGCGGTGGCTCGTCTGATTGGTGCTCCTCCGGGCTACGTGGGATTTGATCAGGGCGGTCTGCTCACCGAAGGCGTGCGTAAGAACCCGCATTGCGTGATTCTTTTTGATGAAATTGAAAAGGCTCACCCTGATGTGTTCAACATACTCCTGCAGGTAATGGACTACGCAACCCTGACCGACAACAATGGTCGCAAGGCTGATTTCAGGCATGTTGTCCTGCTCATGACCTCCAATGCCGGAGCGCGTGAAATGGCCAAGGGCGGAATCGGCTTCGGTGCCAGTGTTAAGGGCGGCGAAGACAAGGGCCGTGGACTCAAGGCGGTTGAAAAGATCTTCAGCCCTGAATTTCGTAACAGGCTTGATGGAATCGTTCCGTTCAACTCCCTGCAGATTGACGTTATGGAGCTCATCGTTGAGAAGTTCATCAAGGAACTCAACGGACAGTTGCTCGATAACAGAGTCTCTATCGAGCTGGACAAGAAGTCCCGCCGCTGGCTGGCTGAAAAGGGCCATGATCCGGCCTACGGTGCAAGACCCATGGCCCGTTTGATCCAGACTTCCATCAAGGATGAAATCGCTGATGAAATCCTTTTCGGCAAGCTGGTGAAGGGTGGAACTGTTGCAGTCTCCACTAAGGGTAAGGGCGAAGACGAAAAGCTCAGCTTTAAGTTTAAGACATCTGTTAAGAAGTAAGGCTGTTAAGCTGAATTAATAATTTGAATTCTAAGGGGAAGTTCTTATCAGAACTTCCCCTTTTTGTTGTTTGGATTATAAAATTCATAAGCAATATTATAGCTAAAACTCTATTGCCAAATCATAATAATCAGTTATTATTTAAGATAGGCGGAAAACCAAAGGATTATTATGGTTGTTTACAGATTGATAGAAGACCCCATTTTTCCTCATCCCGATGAAGCGGAGCCGGATGGCCTGCTCGCGGTGGGAGGTGATTTGAGCCCGGAAAGGCTGCTCTCTGCTTATGCTTCGGGAATTTTTCCGTGGTATGATGAGCGTTCGCCTATTCTGTGGTGGTCGCTTGATCCTCGCTTGATATTGAATTTTGATAAGCTGCATGTTTCCCGTCGTGTAAAGCGCAAGGTTAGAAAACGGGAATATACAGTTACCTTTGACCGCGCTTTTGAAAGTGTTATCGCCAACTGTGCCCGCAAATTTCGTCCGG
Organism: Maridesulfovibrio salexigens DSM 2638; assembly: GCF_000023445.1. Lineage (GTDB taxonomy): Bacteria > Desulfobacterota > Desulfovibrionia > Desulfovibrionales > Desulfovibrionaceae > Maridesulfovibrio > Maridesulfovibrio salexigens. The sequence goes on from NC_012881.1 coordinate 2,006,893, forward strand.
GGCAGGCCGGAACATGGATTCTGCCCGAAATGATCGAAGCTTATGTGAAGCTGCATAAGCTCGGTTTTGTGCATAGTGTGGAAGTATGGAACCGGGAAGGCAATCTTGCCGGTGGGCTTTATGGTGTTTCCCTCGGTAAGGTTTTTTCCGGTGAATCCATGTTTTTTCTTGAGCCTGATGCATCCAAGGTCGGTTTTTCCTACCTCGTGCAATGGCTGAAGAATCGCGAATTCCATTTTGTGGATTGCCAGCAACCGACAGATCATCTTAAATCCTTAGGAGCTGAAGAAGTCAGCAGGGAGCTTTTTTTGGATATGCTTGATGAGGCTCTGGAACACCCGGCCCTGAGGGGAACGTGGGAGTTCATGGAAGGGGAGTATGAGATGATAACGGAAGTTTTAAGCTAGTTAGTTCTTTGCGTTGTTCTTGTAGCTGGACAGGCGCATATCTAAAGTTCCTGTGTGTAACTCAAAAAGATTGTTGTCGAAGTCATAGAAATAAAGTGACCCACCTTCTCCTTCAATCCGAGGGCGCGGTGACAGGACTTCAACTCCGATAGATTTTAACTTTTCTTCAAAAGATAGCAGATCTTCTTCATCGACTTTGAAGGCTATATGTCTGTAGGAACGTTCAGTTGGTTCGCCTTTCATTGTAGCTAACCAGATTCCACCTAATAAGAAAAACTTCTCTTGTGATATGGAGAAGTTTTTGTGTTTGCTGTCGTATATTTCTTGTGCTCCCAACCCCTCACACAATAGTTTGGATGTGCGTTCCAGGTCGGTAACTATGAGGGTTATATGGCTTAATCCTTGGACTTTCATATTAACGGCAGCCTATGTTTTCATAATGGTTGCCTAAGTTCTCTTTGAGAATCTTAGGCAACCAAGAAATATTAATTATCATCACCTTCACGGGTTTCAACCAGCGGGCGGTGTGCGCCGAGGTTGTAGAGGCCGCGCAGTGCGAATGGCAGGTCGAAGTGGGGTACTTTTTCAAATTTGATCAGCCCGATATCTTTGCCTTCGGTGATGGAAGAAAGCGGCGGCAGACCTGTGGGGACAGGAAATTCCATGGGTGTGGAGAATATGGATTCAAGTCTTGATGAGTAGTGCTCCTTGAGATATTCAACAACCTGATCGCGCTCTTCCATAGTGAAGGATTCGAGGACTATCTTGCGATCCTTCTTTGCGTCAGGAATCGCATCGAGAGTGGCAGGGCTTCCGAAAAGATTATCCCATTTAATTTTGCCTTCATCAGCCTCATCCCATTCGGGACGGAAAAGATGTACTTCAACATCGCGGCGGCCTTTGAAGCTCTTGATGACCATAGATACTGCGTATCCGCGCGGACTGGGTATCTCACCGTTTTCTATTTGGATTATAGGAATCATTGCTACCTCGCAAAATGAATGTTTTAATGAGCTTGTCAGCTTGTTACTTTCTTCTCATAACTATTTTAATTTAACAGCACAAGTCGGGAACCTATCATAATGGCGAACAATTTTGAGCTTGTAAGTGACTACACCCTCAAGGGCGACCAGCCTGAAGCGGTGAAGCAATTGGTCGAAAATATTAAGCACGGCGTACAGGATCAGATTCTGCTTGGCGCTACCGGTACGGGTAAAACTTTTGCTATGGCCAATGTTATTAAGGAGCTTAATCGCCCAACATTGGTTATGGCGCCCAACAAGACTCTTGCGGCCCAGCTTTTTAATGAATTCAAAGCGTTGTTTCCGAATAATGCTGTTGAATATTTTGTCAGTTATTACGATTACTACCAGCCGGAAGCATACCTGCCGCATTCCGATACTTATATTGAGAAAGATTCATCCATCAACGATGATATTGATAAGCTCCGTCACTCCGCCACCCATGCTTTGCTGACCCGGCGAGATGTACTTATCGTGGCCTCTGTCTCCTGTATCTACGGTCTTGGTTCCCCTGAATTCTACGCCAAGATGATCATTCCGGTTGAAGAGGGGCAGGAACTTTCCATGGAAAAGCTCATGGATAAGCTGGTTGAAGTACAATATGAGCGCAACGACTACGACTTTCACCGTGGTACCTTTCGAGTGCGCGGGGATGTAATTGAGATCATTCCGGCTTATGCCCGTGAGCAGGCTTTGCGCATTGAATTTTTCGGTGACGAGATTGATTCCATACTTGAAACAGATCCGTTGACCGGGGAAGTTACCGGACGCAGACGCAAGACTGTTATCTATCCGGCCAGTCACTTTGTTTCGGATCAGGATAACCTTGAACGCGCACGTGAAGATATCCGCAATGAACTTGCTGAGACTCTGACTCTCTATAAGAAAGAGAACAAGCTGATCGAAGCGCAGCGCATTGAGCAGCGCACTATGTATGATCTGGAGATGATTGAGGAGATCGGGTATTGTAACGGAATCGAGAACTACTCCCGTCACTTGGACGGTCGTAAGGAAGGCGAGGCTCCGGCAACTCTGATCCATTATTTTCCGGATGATTTTTTGCTTTTCATGGACGAATCCCATATCGCAGTGCCGCAGGTGGGCGCCATGTACAATGGTGACCGCTCGCGTAAAACCACATTGGTAAATTTTGGTTTCAGGCTTCCTTCAGCTCTTGATAACAGGCCGTTATGCTTCGATGAATTTCTCGACAAAATCGGGCAGACCGTCTATGTTTCCGCGACTCCCGGTCCGTGGGAAATGGAGCGGGCGCAGGGGCTTGTGGTTGAGCAGATTATCCGACCCACCGGATTGCTTGATCCTGAGATTGAAGTCCGTCCTGTTAAGGGGCAAATGGATGACCTGCTTGCAGAGTGTAAAGAACGCGAGAAGCGTGGCGAGCGGGTGTTGATCACTACCCTGACCAAACGTATGGCTGAAGACCTGACTGAGTATTTCAATCAGATGGGCGTGGAAGCCAAATATCTGCATTCAGACATCGACACAATGGAACGTATGGCTATTATTCAGTCCTTGCGCGCCGGAGAGTTCGTGGCTCTTGTCGGTATTAACCTGCTGCGAGAAGGACTTGATATCCCGGAAGTTTCCCTTGTTGCCATCTTGGATGCGGATAAGGAAGGTTTCCTGCGTTCGACTCGATCTTTGATTCAGACCTTTGGTCGTGCGGCTCGTAATGCTGAAGGGCGGGTTATTCTTTATGCAGATAATGTGACTAAATCCATGCGTACTGCCATAGACGAAACTTACCGCCGCCGTGCCAAGCAGATGGAGTACAATGAGGCTCATGGTATAGTGCCTCAGACCATCGCTAAATCACTGGATAATATGTTGGGAACATTGTACTCTGATAATTGGTCGGGTAGTGAAGTTAAGATTGCGGCAGAAGATGTTGCAGAGTATGGACTTGATCCCGCAAAAATGGAAAAAGAAGTTCGCAAGCTTGAGAAGGATATGCGCAAGTATGCGGCAGAGCTCGAATTTGAAAAGGCCGCCGAGCTGCGAGACCGCATTCAGGTTTTGCGAGAGAAGATTCTTAGTCTCGGATAATATTATCGGTTAACAATCAATCTGGACTGTCAGGAATGAAATCCAAATCCCTATTTGTAAAGCTGCTCCGCTTAAGGCGTGATTTCGGAATGTTCTGGGGGCTTATCTCCGGTTTCATTTATATGACGCTTGTTTTTATTGGCGGAATTGTCGGCTATATGTGGATTGAGGGATGGAATTTACTGAACAGCTTTTATATGGTTGTCATCACTCTTTCCACTGTGGGATTCATGGAAGTATTGCCTTTGTCCGATCAGGGCAGGTTTTTTACCTCCATTCTTATACTCGGTGGTGTGGGTGGTTTTGCATATTTGATCGGTGCTTTTTCACAATTGTTGGTGGAAGGGCGGTTGCAGGCAATTCTAGGGAGACGCAGGATGCAGAAGACAATCGGAAAACTCAAGAATCATATCATTGTCTGCGGTTATGGTCGTATCGGGGCCATTGTGACCAAAGAGGTCATGGATGAAGGTCTTGAAATTGTTGTAATCGAAAGCAATCCAGAGCTGATTGCTCAGATGGAAGCTGCCGGGATCGCTTGTATTGAGGGTGATGCCACCAGTGACGAAACTCTTAAGCTGGCCGGATTGCAGAATGCCAAGACCCTGATTGCCGCACTTTCTGATGAAGCCGCCAACGTTTATGTGACCCTTATCGCCCGCCAGTCCAATGTTAAGGTGAATATTATTGCCCGTGGTAATGATACTGCCAGCATCTCCCGGCTCGAATTTGCCGGAGCCGACAGAGTGGTCCTGCCGCACACTATCGGTGGAATCCGTATGGCCCAGTCAGTGCTTAGACCTACGGTGACAAACTTTCTCGATATCGCCATGCGTGGTAAAATCGACTTGCAGATGGAAGAACTTTTCGTTACCGATTCTTCCGAGCTTGTAGGGCTGGATCTGATTGAATCCAAGATTCGCCCCCGGTTCAACCTGATCATTATTGCCATCCGTAAAGGTAATGGCGAAATGGTCTTCAATCCCGGTCCCAAAGAAGTCATCGAAGCAGGTGATACTCTGCTTACCGTCGGTAAACTTTCCGACCTTTCTGCTATTAGCAAGATTCTTTAAGAATGCCTCCGGCGGCTCTCCGAGGGGCAGCGTTGCTCTCTGTATCCGTAAGGCTCGAGCAGGAAGCTCTCGCCTTACGGCTATAGGTAAGAAGCTTTTTGGGAAAAGTTTCTCTGGACTCTTCAAAAACTTGAGTAGGGCTTCGCTGTTGTGTTCGCAAAATTCCTTTTTAAAATATAAAGTTTATAGTGAAGAATAAAAACAAAGAAATTAAAGATTTAGTTGCGCTTCTAGAGAAGCATAACGAAGCATATCGCCGTGGTATGCCTACTATTAGCGATGCTCGTTATGATGAGCTAACTGAGCAGCTTCGTGACCTTGATCCTGAAAACCCTTTCCTGACAAATGTAGAGCCTGAGAATTTCAGCGAAAAGGTTGAGGTGCGTCATCCCCGGCCTATGCTATCTACCGAGAAAGCCTACACAACTGAAGAGCTTGAGCGATTTGTTTCCCGTGTTGAGAAGGAAGCAAAAGCAATGGGTATCAAGGAAGTTACTTACCGGATTACTCCCAAGCTTGATGGCCTTGCCGCCCGTGATGACGGGAAGGTTTTTGCTACTCGCGGTAACGGTGAGGTTGGCTATGAAATCTCCAGCGCTTTTACCAAGGGAGTGGTTGCTGTAGGCGGACGCGGGCAGGGCGTTGGCGAGATTGTTTGCAGTCTTGAATATTTCGATGAGCATTTGGCAAATTCTTTTGAACACCCGCGCAATATGGTTGTTGGGATTATTACCTCGGATAAGGTAAATGAAGCTTCCAAGCAGGCTTTGCAGGATGAGGCCGTTCGCTTTGTGCCTTACAGCACTTTGCCTAAGAAGGTTGTTAACGGCGAAGAACTGGTCAGCCGTGTCTGGGAAATTACTGACGAACTTTGGGAAGCTGCTGATTATCCGCTGGACGGTATGGTTGCGGAAGTTACTGATACTGCTTTGCAGGAACGTCTTGGCGCGACAGCCCATCATTACCGCTGGCAGATAGCTATCAAGAAGAAGGGCGAGTCTGCAGTAACTGAGGTTGAAGGTATCCGCTGGCAGGTAGGACGCATGGGTGCGGTTACTCCGGTCATGGAAGTTAAGCCTGTCTCTGTTTCCGGTGCGACCATCCGTAACGTCACTGCTCATAATGCCGGAATGCTACGTGATCAGTCCATCGGCATTGGCGCGACTATTCGTATCATTCGCAGCGGTGAGGTTATTCCCAAGCTGGAGGAAGTTATCAAGCCCGCACAGGAAGTGGAATTGCCTGCTGAATGTCCTTCGTGCGGTGCAGAACTTTTCTGGCAGAATGACTTTCTGAAATGTCCCGATTTCAGCTGTCCGGCTCGTGTGGAGCAGCGTTTGGAATACTGGTTCAAGACTCTCGGCAATGCAGATTGGTTCGGTAAGAAAACCATCGCCAAGCTGGTTAAGGCTGGGCATAATTCCCTTGAATCAGTTTACACCATGGCCGAAGATGATTTTCAGAAGCTTGGTTTTGGTCCAGTGCAGTCCACCAATCTGGCGGAAGCACTTTATATAAGCAAGACCAAGGAAACCGATGACTGGCGTTTTCTGGCTGCTTTCGGGATTCCCGATCTCGGCAAGGCGGATAGCCGTAAGCTTTTGGGTTATTTCAAGCTTGAAGACGTTGTGAACGTTAAACAGGAACAGCTCATCGAGTTGCACGGTTTTGGCGATATCACCAGTCATTCAGTTACAGAGGGGATCGCTGCGATTAAAGAAACTATCCTGCATATGCTGGAATTTGATTTCAACCTGCGTAGAACCCCGCTGGTTTCCGAAACTGAATCTATGGAAAGCCCCATCACAGGTAAAGGGATCGTTTTTACCGGAAAAATGGAGCAGGGCAGCCGTGAAGACATGCAGGCCATGGCAAGACGGCTTGGCGCAAAAGTTCAGACTTCTGTAACCGGCAAGACAGACTTTCTCGTCTGTGGTAGCAAAGTTGGAGCCAAGAAGATCGAATCCGCTAAAGCCAAGGGCGTTGAGATCATGAAAGAGTCAGAGTTTATGGATATAGTAAACGCGAGCTAAAGCAAAATTTATAAAAAGCCAGTGGCAAAGCCCTATTAAAAGTTTTTGGGATTCTTAAACCCTTTTTTCAAAAAGGGTTTAAGCCGCCGGAGGCATAATCTTTTCAATAAAGCGCGAAGCGCATCAAATTAAATTTCAAGGAGCCTAATATGACTGATGTAGTAATTATTGGAGCGAAGGGTCGCATGGGCGACACACTGGTTCGCTGCGTACAGCAGAGTGATGATCTGAAACTTGCAGCAGTCATGGAACGTTCCGGCTGCGAAGAGGGGCTTGATTCTCTGGGCTGTGTTTGCGGCACTGATGCTCAGGAAGTGCTGACCAAGGTCCCCGGTGCTGTAGTTGTTGACTTCACTTCCCCTGCTGCGACTTTGAAACTGCTCGAGATTGCATCTGTTACCGGCAACCCGGTTGTTATCGGTACTACCGGCATGACTAATGAAGAGCTTGCACAGGTGGAAGAATTCGCTAAGAAAGTTCCGGTATTCCTCGCTCCGAACATGAGTGTCGGCGTGAACGTGCTGCTCAAGGTTCTGCCCGAACTGGTGCGCATGCTTGGTGATGCTTATGATATGGAAATGACCGAAATTCATCATAACAAGAAAGTGGACTCCCCAAGCGGAACCGCACTTAAGCTGGCTCAGTGCATGGCTGAAGCACGCGGCCTTGTTTATGATGAAGTTAAAAAGCATTCCCGTGACGGTATTATCGGTGCCAGAACCAAAGATGAGCTTGGCGTAATGGCAGTTCGCGGCGGTGACGTTGTGGGTGACCATACTGCATATTTTCTCGGACCCGGTGAACGCATCGAAGTTACACACCGTGCGCACTCCCGTGAAACTTTCGCTCAGGGCGCGCTCCGTGCCGCACGTTGGCTCTCCGAGCAAAAGCCCGGTAAGCTCTATGATATGGCTGATGTGCTGGATGTCTAGCAGACTAGATCGCTGATTAGTTAATTTTAAAAGGCTGTACCATTCCGGTGCAGCCTTTTTAATTTTTACGAGCAAAGTCTGATGTTTTTACAGCTGCCTATTCTTAGTATAAAGTTGGCTTAGTCTAACAATATTAAATTTGATCATCAGGCTGAATATGTCTTTTTATGTCAGAGCTACAATTACTTATTTTCTTTTTTATCTGTATATCCGGCTTTGGATTTGCAGGTTGCTGGTTGACAACCCCAAAATCAAACGTGGGGTGCTTACTGCTACTGATTTGATGACTCTTGTCATGCCGATCACGGTCTTTTTCCCGGAGCATTTACCATATTTGCTTAAGATTTTCATGCAGGGCGCCGGCTATAGCTGGGCAGCGATCATCGCCTGTATGGTTCCGGTAGGGCTATGCTTTGAGCCGATCCGCTGGGGCATCAAGCTTCTCGGCAACGGTATAAAAGTGCCGAGGCTGAAGGTGTTCGGAGCGCTTTGTCTCATCTCTATTGTGATGACTGTTGGTGGGTATATTAATGCCACTTCGCCGACGGTTAAGGAAGTTGCATTTGATCTTTCTAATGGTAGCAAAGAGGCCAAAGAATACCGTGTGGTGATGTTTTCAGACTTGCATGCCGGAAAGCTGATGACCCGAGACCGTGTTGCTGCGGTTGTAAATATGGTCAATTTAATGAAACCGGATATAGTGCTTATGGTCGGTGATGTCTTGGATGACCACGACAGTGAATTGACCGGAGCGGTTGAAGAGCTTGCTCTGATCAAAGCTCCTCTGGGTAAGTTTGCAGTGCTGGGCAACCACGAATTTTATCTCGGCAACAATTGGTCCCGGAGTATTCTGGAAAAGCAGGGAATAAAAGTGCTGGGCGATAGCTCCACTGTGGTGGATGATCGTTTCTTATTGGTCGGGCGCAATGATTTTGCAAACATTCGTGGTGGGGGACTTGTCCGTGCTGTACTAAGGAATGTGATTCCTAAGGGAAATCAGCTGCCGATCATTCTTATGGATCATACACCGCATGAACTTGAAGAGGCTGAACAGAATAATGTGTCCTTGCAGGTTTCAGGGCACACCCATAACGGGCAGTTGTTTCCTTTTAATCTGGTTGTGAAGCGTATTTATGAAGAAGAGTACGGAATTTATCAGAGAGGGGACACTCGTTATTATATCAGTTGCGGTGTCGGAATATGGGGGCCGCCGTTACGCACTACAGCCAGACCGGAAGTGGTACTGATGAAGATTCGGATTTAGATGGTTTATGTCCGGGGAGATTGTTAAATCTCCCCGGATTTTTAATTATCTGGGGAATGAACCGTTATTGATATCAATGCAGGTTCCGTTGATGTATTCTGGGCAGTCAGTTGCCAGCCAGTGCATGGCGGAAGCTACTTCTTCCGGTTTGCCGAAGCGTCCGGTGTAGACCGCGGCTTTGATTGCGTCACGGCGGGCTTGGGGAATTGTGTGCAGCATGTCGGTTTCAATGGGACCGGGAGCAACTGCATTTACCACGATTCCGTGAGGGCCGAGAATTTTTGCAAAGCTTTTGGTCATGTTGATGACTCCGGCTTTGGTAATTCCATACCATACATCGGGGTGCCCGATCTGTCCGGCGATCGATGCGTTGTTGACAATACGACCGTACTTTTTGTCTTTCATTGATTCGGAAACGGCGGTAATCAGGGCCACCGGAGCCTCAATGTTAATCTTGAGGACTTGATCTACGCTTTCAGCGGTATATTCGTCATACGGTGTTGCGTACATAACTCCGGCATTGTTGATAAGCACATCGATTGCAGGCAGTCCGGCAATGAATTCAGGGATTCCTGCTACATTTTGAAAATCGAATTTTTCGGTTCTTACCTGCGGATGCTGGTTGTACTTGAAGTTTGAGAAATCACGGGCCGCGACGATTACGTTGGCTCCGTCTGCGATGAACATCTCGGTAAGCTCAAGGCCGATCCCCTTGTTTCCGCCGGTAATTAAGACAGTTTTATTTTCCATTATGAGTTCCTTTATTAGTTTTTGAAGTGATACTTTAAGTTTGGGTGAACTAGTAAAGCCTAAAGGAATTCGGAAATCAAGGGTTCATCTATTTGTCTGATTCTTTCATCATTTGACTCTGCTATCAGATAAATTAAGAATTGAATTTCAGGGCCGGTCCGGAAAGCGGAATTGGCCGGAGATTAACTATGAAGAATGATAAATTAAAAGAAATCGGTGAATACCTGCTGAAAGATATTGATTTTGCAGTAACAAGATTTGCCGAAATGATGATAGAGCACCAGCCGCGCTGGTATGCTGGTCTAGGGTTGGAAGAGTGCAAAAGGATCGCTTCTTACGGCGTGAGCATGAGTCTTGAATGTTTCATCCGTGGTGACTTGGAGCCTATGGGTAATTATTTCAATAGTTGCGCTGAAATCAAGCTTGACCGCGGTGTTGGCATTCGTGATGTGGTCGAAGGTACTTTGCTTGGCAAACAGGCTTTTATTGCTGTGGGTATGAAGTTTTATACCGAGCAGGCTGATCTGCTTGAGTTCCTTGCAGAGCTTGAGGATTATTATGTTCAGGTCCTTACTCTGACTGCGGATCGGTATTCAGGGATGCTTCTTTCCCGTTTGAATGCCGAACATGTGCGTAATAAACTTTTGCTGGAAGCATCCCGAACTGTAACCAGTGCCCTTGATCCTGATGAAGTTTTGAGCCGGTTGGCAGAGGTTTTGGCCGGAACTGTGGGTGAAGGCTGTTGTACTATTTTTCTGGTCAATCCTGAGACAGGCGGACTCGCTCCCTGCGCCGGATTTGGGTACGGCTCCAAGGAGTGTCAGAGTGCTTTGCAGGGCTTAAGGTTATGTCCTTCCGGCAGTACTCTCAGCAGTGTGGACGGTAAAAGCTACGGTTTTTGTTCTTCCAATAAAGCCAGCTCAACTTTTGCAGATATTCTCCCTGAGGCGGTTCGTTCCGGAAGTGCCTCTCTATTTCATATCACCAACAGTGACCGCATGGTCGGCGTTGCGCTTGTTTCCTCTGAAAAGCCCGGATTTACGTTTGATGCCGCCACTACTGAATTGATCGGCGGTATTCTGAATACTGTTGCGGTTGCCATTGAAAGTGCCGCTGCCGCGCGCCAGACAAAGCGCCAGCTTATGGAAAGTGAAAGCCTACGCCGGGTTGCCAATGTGCTCTTGCAGAGTCCTGAAGGCAAGAATGGCAGTGTTCTCAGCCTGATCGCTGATGAAGCCAGAACTATTGTCAATGGAATGGGAAGCGTGTTGATGCTGCTTGAGGGCGATTCTCTGCATTGCGTTTGCGGTTCAGGTGCCCCTAGATGTCCTATGGAATTTTATCCTGTGGAATCCACCTATTACGGCAGCGCTTTTCAAACCGGGGAAACTATCATTGTTCGCGATGCCCAGAGTGAAATTCCGGAAGCTGAGCGTAGTGAAGAACTTCGTACGCTGATAGTTGTGCCTTTGCTGGAAGGAGATAAGAAGCTTGGTTTGCTGATGGTCTCCAACAAGAGCGGCGGGTTTGACCATGCTGATAAGCGCATTATGGAAATGTTTGCGGCACAGGCGGTTCTGGCATTACGCAACAGTCGTATGTTCGAGCAAAGTGAAAAGCTGGTAGTACAGGGTGAACGTCAGCGTTTGGCCCGTGAACTGCACGATTCTGTGACTCAGGCTCTCTATGCGATTACCTTTTGTTCCGATGCTGCCGTACGTTCCTTTGAATCAGGCAAGAGTGGTGCGGCTATTGAGCAACTCAAGGCTTTGCAAGGCATGGCTCAGCAGGGCATGCGGGATATGCGCTCTCTTATTTTTGACCTTCATCCTCCGGAGCTGGAAAGCGAAGGTCTGGTGGGGGCGATTCAGGCGCGCTTGAATTCCGTTGAAATACGCTCCGGTCTTGGGGCAGATCTATTTGTGGAAGGCGATGAAAGGCGTTTGCCCCTGCGTGTAGAGGAAGAACTCTTCCGTATTGCTATCGAGGCTTTGAATAATTCCACCAAGCATTCAAAGGCCGAATCTGTTACTGTGAAGGTCGATTTTGCTGAAGGTAAGACCGTTGTTCAGATAATTGATGATGGTCAGGGATTTGATATTGCAACATTGCCTACGGGCGGTATGGGGCTGCGCGGGATTCGTGAACGGGTTGAGCGTATTAATGCCCATCTTGATATAAACAGTGAATCCGGAAAGGGCACTGTGCTGACTGTAAAAGTTTTTGACGTTGAAGGGACTGGAGGCGGAGATGAGTGATGTAATTAAGGTTTTGCTGGTTGATGACCACGATATAGTACGTATAGGTGTGCGTAGTTTTCTGGGTAGTTTTGATGATATCAAGGTTGTCGGTGAGGCCGCCAACGGTCAGGAAGCCGTGGAAATGACCGCTGAACTTTCTCCTGATATTATTCTTATGGATATGCTTATGCCGGTTATGGACGGTATTCAGGCTATTCGCGAGATACGGGATCGTAAGCTTCCGGGTCGGATAATAGCCCTGACCAGCTTTGCCACCGACGATAAGCTTTTTCCGGCTATTAAGGCGGGAGCTATGGGCTATCTGCTCAAGGATTCCACCCCGGATGAACTGTTGGAAGCTATCCGCCGTGTGCACCGGGGAGAACCTTCACTTGCTCCTGATATTGCTCGTAAGGTGCTTTCCGAGCTATCCCAGCCGGGCGAGGATTCTGAAACTCCCACTCCTGATCCGCTTACGCCGCGTGAGCTTGATACTCTCAAGCTGGTAGCCAAAGGTAAGAGCAATAAGGCCATTGCTGAGGAAATGTTTGTCAGTGAGGCTACTGTTCGTACTCACATGACCAGCATTCTTTCCAAGCTGCATCTGGCAAATCGTGTGGAAGCCACACTGTATGCTCTACGCGAAGGTATTGCTTCTCTTTAAGGTTGGAATTTATGATCCGGTACGGAGTTAATTCGTGCCGGATTGTTCGTCTTGCCGTACCATTTGCATGTATTTCTTTATGATACTGTCTATTCTTCCATTCCTTGTCATAGTCTGAATAGCTTTCTCGAATTCAGGCAGTATTTCGACATATTTACTTTTTTTGCTGATGAGTAGGTGGAAAGGTATGCAGTCGACCGTGCCGTTTGTCTGTACTATTTTCTGCGAAAGATTCTTTTTTTTGATTTCAATCCATGCTGAAACAGGCCACTCAATTACAATGTCACCTCTTTTATATGCCAGCATCGGCCAAACATTATCAGGTCTTGAGGCTTCATACGTTTTAATTCCAAGGGATTGAATATTGTTCTTGTTCCATCCATTCCCGACATAAGTGATTATTGAAAGACCTGTTCTTTCTATGTCTTCCGGTGTTTTTACCTGATCAATGGATGCTTCTTGAGGATTATTCTTGTATGTGAATAGCTGGAGATGTTTATGATAAAATGGTGTGGGGTGGGTTAAAGTATATTCTGATCTCTCATCAGTGCGGACAGTCATAATTGCATCGGCTTTTCCTGTTCTTACGTAGTTCTGGCATCTCGCCCAAGGATATGATTCCCACTTAATCTCTACGTTAATACTGTTCATAGCTTCTGATACTATTTCATAAAAAATACCGGACCTAGTTCCGTCTTTTTCAGTCCTGAAGAGTGGCCAGTAATCACTGTATGTTATGATTATTGGATCATTTTCTGCGTAACACTGTGGGGTGGATGTTATAGAAATAACACAGATTAGAATTGAAATTATAAATATGTTATTAAGATAGATCCTCATTTGTTTCTCCATTGCATAGAAACAATAACAATAATGACAGTAATAGCAACTATTAATATTTTAAAATTCAACTTGCATTAATTTTATGTGGTCCGGTTGAACAATTTAAAAATATTCAAGTTTTACGATCTCTACGACAAATGTCGTGGAAAATGAAGTTGTACGTTCATCATTCCAGTGGATGTGTATTGTTGAGTCTTTTGTCTATAAAATTGGAAATGGATGAGAGTGAACCTGAAAGCTCGTCCAGACAAAATAAGAATTAACTACATCAGATAAAAAAGGAATGTTATGTTCTGCAGGGATAATTTTATTATTACCGCACGTTTACAAGCTCAGCCCGGGAAAGAGGCAGAGCTGAAACAAGTCCTTCAGGAAGGGGTACGAGCATGCTTCGGTCAGGAAGGTTTGCTTATATACAACTTGCATCAGGATAAGGATGATCCTTCCGTATTTTTACTTTATGGTCATTTTACTTCCGAAGCATCGTATCGCATGCATATGGATAGCGAACCTATTCGAAAGGCTTATGATCAAGTTGTCGGCTTTATTGAAGATGGTCCAGAAATTAAGTTCTGGAATATACTTGAAAAAGTAGGCCGTAGCTGTGGTTTCTGATAGAAAGTGCACTAATTTTTAAATGAGAGGATGATCAAATGAAACAATCACTCAAGCCTAATACAATTGCTATGCCTACACCGGTTTGGTGCGTAGGCAGCTACGATAAAGATGATAAGCCAAATGTGATGACTATTGCCTGGGGTGGCATTTGCTGTTCTTCTCCACCCATGCTGACTATCTCCCTGCGCAAAGCTACTTACACCTACGGGTCAATTATGGAGCGCGGCGCATATACTGTATCCATTCCTTCAATCGAGCACGCTGCTGAAGCAGATTATTTTGGAATGGCCAGCGGGAGGGATGCTGATAAATTCGCTGTTTCAGGTCTGACTCCGGTTCGTTCCGAAGTTGTGGACGCTCCTTATGTCGATGAGTTTCCTTTCATCTTTGAATGCAAGGTTGTTGAAACAGTTGAGTTGGGTCTTCACACCCAGTTCGTTGGCGAAATTGTAGGTATCAAAGCTGACGATATAGTTCTTAATGAGAAGGGAAAACCCATGATCAGCAAGGTTAATCCTTTCATTTTTGATCCAAATAGTCGTGATTATCTGGCCATTGGAGAAGTCATTGGCCGGGGATTTAATATCGGTAAAAAATTTATGGAATAATTGGTGAGATAAAAAATGGGAATTGCTCATACACTTTTTGGCGGCCATGTGGATGGTCGCCCTGATTACCTTCCTCTGGTCGCAAAACCGCGCATTAACAGCAAGCTATCGCTTGTCGCAATAGAAATTGACAAAGGCAGTGAATTGCATGCCCGGATTATGGAAGAGGCAGAATTCAGCCTGAATATATTTTCCGGTAAGGTTCTGGATTGTCTGGGGCTTGAAACTTCGTTGTCTGATAAGAACAAGTGCTGTGACGGGCGTTGTGTCAGTTTCTACGGGGAATCTGGTGCTGCTCCTATGTTGGAGGTTGCTCCTCTTGCGCTTGAATGCAGGATTTATGAAACGGTTGATCTGAATAAATCTTCCTTTGTCATGGCTGAGATAACAAGCAGTTGGAGCAAGGGTGTTTGTTTGAAAGAGAAATGTCCTCTGCCTACTGTTGAAGCTCAGTCGATTCTATTGTCTGACATGAAAGGGCGGATGGATATTGTTCCGGTTGTCTAAATATAACCAGTAAAAAATATGCGGAGTAAGTATGTTGAATTTCACCGTAAATGAAGAGCTTTGCATTAAATGCGGTCTTTGCGCACAGGATTGTTTTCCCGGAATCATTGAGCTGGATGAATATCCTAAGATCACAGATGAACAAAAATGCTTTAAGTGTCAGCACTGTATGGCTGTCTGTCCCACTGGGGCAATCTCGATTTTCGGCATTAAACCTGAAGCTTGCACTCCGCTTAAGGGCAATCTTGCTGATGAAGATGCGTTGGCATCCTTGATCAAAGGTCGCCGTTCAGTTCGTGCATATAAGCCGGAGCCGTTGGAGCCTGAAAGGATTCAGAAGCTGCTTGATGTCGCATGGCATGCCCCGACAGGCGTAAACTCCCGCTGCGTACATATTACCCTCATGGATGATCCTGATTCGGTAAAAAGATTCCGCGAGGAAATATATGATCGGCTTGAAGATGCCCTCGAAAAGGGTGTTTCAGAAATCCCGTATGTAGCCAATCTGTTTAAGATGGTCTGTCTGCAGATGAAGGAAAACAATGTTGATGTGCTTTTTCGCGATGCACCGCATTTTATCGTTGTCTCTGCCCCGGAAAGTGCTCCCAGCCGAGCCGCAGATATGACGATTTTTCTTTCATATTTTGAACTAATGGCCCAATCCATGAAGATCGGAACACTCTGGAACGGTTTACTCAAGCGAGTCATTGAGTCTATTCTTCCGGATATGAAAGAACGGCTAGGTATTCCTGAGGATCACGAACTCGGATACGCAATGCTATTCGGTAACCCTGCTGTTAAGTATCAGCGCACTGCTGAGCGTGGTGAGGCCCGGGTAAGAAGGGTTGAGTGGTAGTCGTTTTTACTAAATGGTTTTTAATGGCCCGGTATTTCGAAATGGAATACCGGGCTTTTTTATTGCCCTGCGCTGCCAGACGCGTACTATGGAGTAATGAAAGAATCCTGCAAATACTTACAGGCCGCGCGTTATTTGGGTATGGCCATTCTGACCATTCTGCTGCTTCAATCCTGTATGGTCGTTGTGCATGAATTTACGCATAGCACTATGGCTTATCTGTTGGGTGAAATGAAAAGCCCGCTTGGGATTGTTTGGGGAAATCCGATAATGATGACCGGTTGGGACGAAGGAGTTAATTATTCGCGGATCTTCGCTGAAGGAAATGATTGGCATGCTGCAGCCATTGGGTTCAGCCCGTTGGTAATGCATTCCATTGTAACGTGTGTTTGTCTTTTTCTGCTCAATGCAAAGGAGTTGCGAAACAGGTGGGCGTATCATTGGGTTTATTGGCTTGCCGTAGTGAATTTGATGGAATTGGTTGCCTACATCTACATGCGAGCCTTTGCTGATCATGGAGACGTGGGGCGTTTTAACCAAGGTATGCACCTTTCTGCTTGGTGGGTTTTCCTGCTGGGAGGATCATTCGTAACTTGGATGCTCTGGCACTTGTTTCGTTATTCCCTGCCGCGATTACAGGATTTCTTTGCTGCTAATAATTCCGTATGCGCTTGGTCTATGTTGTGCCTGATTTCGTTCACCATATTTCTATGGGGAAGTGGCATACGGGTTATGGCCTATGTGGATGGAGTGCAGAGTCTGTTCGGGGTGGCAGGCATTTTGATCTTTTTCGCAACATTAATAGTTTTTCGAGTGCGACTATAAATGAAAATACCCGTCTTTCAATTTGAAGGGTGGTTTTTTTTATTCTGCCTTATAAATAAGGCTAATTGATCAGGACCCTGTCAAGCTGGGCGATGACCGCATTTCACTCAAAGATAAAGATAAGCTTGAAAGCGTGCAAATGCGATTTATTCAAGTTTAACTTTAACTTTTTTACGGAGTGTTTTTATGCGGAAAGTAGAATTGATACGTGTGGAATCAACAGATGAATCTACTCTTGGGGCGCTGCTGGTCGACGGTAAATCCATATGTTGGACTTTGGAGGAGCCTTGGCGTGACAATCAGCAGAATATTTCGTGCATACCTGTCGGTCGATATCCTATCAAGCTTGAGTATTCACCTTCTAGGCGGTGTGAATTGTGGACGGTTAAAGATGTTCCGGGTCGGTCTTATGTCCGAATCCATAAGGGCAATACTGTTGATGATACTGAAGGTTGTCCAATCACGGGGACTAAACCGGGGTATTTGGAAGGAAAACGGGCAGTGCTTGGCAGCCGGGAAGCCTTTAAGGTGTTTATGGATGCTATGGGCGGAAGCAGTGAAGGAGTTATTGAAATTTCATATTCATCGGCGAAGAAATCCTAGGCAATTACGCAGCATAATTTTCCTTGATTTACAACATGATAAGTTAGAAGATAGTTCGCAAATACAGGGGGAGTTATGAATAAAATTAAGTGGGGACAGGAAGAAAAGAAACAATGGCTGGAACAGGCAGTCATTGAAAAGAATTACAGGCAGGATGTCTTGGACAGAATTTTCGCACTGCCTGATACATATCGTGTAGAGCAATACGGTCAGCTCTCATATGATCCTGAACGTTATCCGTTATACGCACTCCTTTCCAAGGATTGGGTTGAGGGTAAACGCACAGCCTTAATTACTGCCGGTGTTCATGGCTATGAAGTCGGCGGGATTTACGCAGCTCTTGAGTTTTTGGAAACAACAGCTTCGGAGTATGCGGATAAGTTCAACCTTGTGGTTGTCCCGTGCGTAAGTCCTTGGGGATATGAGACGAATAACCGTTGGAACCCGTATACTGTTGATCCTAACAGGTCCTTCTGCGGTGAAAATAAAGCGGAAGAATCCACTTTTTTGAAACAGTTTGCGGCTACTATTCCCGGTGATATTGCCGTTCATATTGACCTGCACGAAACTACAGACCGGGACAAAACTGTGTTCCGTCCTGCACTGGCAGCAAGGGACGGAGTGGAATGTGCCCGTGAAGATATTCCGCAGGGTTTCTATCTTGTTGCGGATGAGGATAGGCCGGAACTTCCATTTCAGGAAGCTGTTGTCCGTTCTGTAGAAGCGGTTACTCCCATTGCCGAAAAGGATGACGAAGGGAATATTCTTGGTGAGCCTGCTGTTGCTCATGGAGTTATTTATTACCCCATGCGTGAGTTAGGATTGAGCGGAACACTTACTAATGCACGCTTTCATACCACGACTGAAATATATCCTGACGGCGACTGGATGACTCCGGAGTCAAGTGTTGAAGGGCAGATTGCTGCTATTCGTGGCGGTTTGGATTATGTTGTTAATTCTCAGGAATAACCGTCTTAACGGTCTATTTTGAAATAAAAAATCCCCTTGTCATGTTGGTTCTGACAAGGGGATTAATTGTTATTGATTACGTTCTTTCAGCCCCAGTACTTCATGAATTTTAGGGTCTGAGACATTATCTTTGGTTATCAGGTATACATCCGTTATTGCTTCAGCAGGAATCTTGTGCCCTCTGGCTGCCATTGCCGCTTGGTTAACCGCAATTCTTCCTATTTCATATGGGTCCTGTGCTACACCTGCGGTGATTTTTCCATCGCTTATCCCCTGAATCATGTCCGGGTCCGGGTTGAATGCAATAAACTTAAGTCCTTTAAGCTTGTTTAATTCTTCGAGTGTC
The DNA here is from genome assembly GCF_000023445.1 of Maridesulfovibrio salexigens DSM 2638. Taxonomy (GTDB): domain Bacteria; phylum Desulfobacterota; class Desulfovibrionia; order Desulfovibrionales; family Desulfovibrionaceae; genus Maridesulfovibrio; species Maridesulfovibrio salexigens. Next base: position 2,025,520 of record NC_012881.1, read on the forward strand.
TTAAGCAATATTTCGCTACTGCTTTCATTAAAGCCGACAACGGCATTGATCTTCTTTTTCTTGTTCGGATTGTCGTTGCCATACATGGCTACGCGAATTTTGGACGAACCTCTTTTGTGCTCTTCTCCCACATAGATAGCTTTGCCGATTTTAAGTTTTGATTCCGAATCCTCAAGTTGAGCCTTAAATCCTTCAATCCTGCTATTTACAGGGGAGTTGCCTTTGACAAACATACCCAGAACAATCGTTCCGGAATCCTTCATTTCTTTTTGCAGAAATTCCGCAGCGAGCTTCCCACCCTTGAAGTTGTCGGAGTGTACGTATCCTGTTTCAGCATTTCCATGCACTTTCGAAACCATTTGAATGACGGGAATTCCTTTATGCATGGCTTTTTTTATGAATTTTTTCATCCTCAAGCTATGTACCGGAGAGATTGCAATCGCATCCATTTTGTGTTCGATGCACCAGTCAATTTCAAGTTTTTGTTCTTTAAAGTCTCCAAGTCCTGAAGGGCTAAGCCAGTAGAGTTTGATATTGCCATCATCGGTCGCAGCTTTGACCGCACCTTTTTTTAATAGTTGCCAGAAGTCCAGGTCGCCTCGTTCCGGTATTACTGCGATTTTAGTTTTTTGCGATTCGGATGTATCCGCAGCACTAACGGGGTACGCAAAGAGCAGGGCGGAAAAAAAGAAAAATCAATAAAGTGGTTATTTGAGGTAGTTGCATTCTGGTGCGTGATATCATCTGATCTCCTTGGAATATGGGTGAGAGGTCATTTGCTGGCTAGTGTAACCTTGGCGAATTCTTCATTCAAGGGCGAATCTCCTATTTGGTGTAAGGTGATTATCTTTTAACCCACCCCCTAATTCTCATACATTTGTCAAATTCTTTTGTTCTGCTGTAATTAGCGGAAAATTGAGCACTGTTGGTTGTTATTGTCTTTGATCTATCCTCATTATCAATTTGTAGTTTCTCTGTTGTGCGTTTTTCACATTCTTTTCTATCCTTTTTGAATTCCACTTTAGCAACAGCCTGATCGGGATAGTTGGCATTGTGCCATGATGAACATCCAGTTAGAGCAATTAAGAATACTGAAAGGGTGGCAAATATTTTCATATTGAATCTCTTCTAGGAATCGTTTGGTCGGTTAGTTTTTGGTAGGTACAAAGCGTTTTCTTAGAAAGTTACTGATGCCCTGATTTACACCCTGACTACATTTAGCAAAGGGACAGCCTAACTCGTAAGGGACCTCGATAGGGTCCGGAGATCCAGAGTATATAACAGTCTCCTTTTGTCCCTTGTTTTTTTCGACAAGCAATTCCACAACCAGATAACAGGTGTTCGGAGCACTTTTAGCCCGTTCAATTTGTGGTGACCATGTATTCACAAGCACAGGATATCTACGGAATGAAGGTCCATAAGGCAGAGAGTCGCTAAATCCTACTTGTTGTTGTGCTCCATGAGCGGCTACTTTTGGGGATATAGAACCCACTCGAGCTTCTATAAGGTAATCAACTTCACCGTTGGGCTGATATTTATAACCCATTTCGGCTAATGTCTGAATCATGTTTTGCGCAATAGGAAGTGAACCGGTTTCAACCCGTTCCGGGCTGCCGCTTTTGTTTAATTGGAAGAGAACTACACGCACGTTAAACGAACCGAGGCTCGGGTTGAATGCAGACAAGGGTGTAGGAGGGATAGCTGTGCGTGTGGAGCAACCTCCAAGAGAGAACATTGAAAGAATTACAACAAAAATCAAAAGCAACTTATTACGCATAATCACTCCATGATATGTTTGGCTTTGATGGGTAATGTTTTCTAGAGATAAATCATCGGCAGAACAATCGATAATGTTATCCATATGATTAATACCAGCGGGGTTCCTACCTTTAAGAAATCCGAAAATGAATATTCCCCGGCGTTCATTACCAATAAGTTGGTTTTATAGGCCATGGGAGTGGCAAAACTCATATTGGCCCCGAACAGGACAGCCAGAACAAACGGTTCAGGCTGAAGGTTTAATTGATGAGCAATGGACAGGGCTATAGGGGTGCCGATTACAGCTGTTGCATTGTTGGAGATGATGTTGGTGAAAACTGCCATCAGCAGCATGAGCCCACTAATGATGACCGCTGCCGGAGCATCACCGTTCAAAGCAACATATAATCGACCGAGAAAATCCGCACCGCCGGTTATGAGCATGGCTTTACCCAGAGCCAAACTGGTTACAACGATCAGAACTACTTGTACGTTCAATGCTCGTGTAGCATCCCTCCAGGTAATGCATCCGGTCAGGATCATGATCAGTGCTCCGCATGGTGCACTGATGGCTATAGGAAGAATGCCGAAAGCGGCAGTCAGGATTATTCCCAGCATTATGATCATTGCAAGGTTAGCTTTCTGGGAATACGGAAGATCCATTGTGGAATCCAGAACCAGAACCTTTGTGTTTTTTTTGAGTTCCGAAATTTTTTGTCTTGGCCCCTGAATAAGCAGGATATCGCCGATTTTTAGTTTTAAATCACTTATCTTATCTAAAAAGCGTTTAAGTTTTTTTCCTGACCGGTGAATAGCCAGCGGCGTCATACCGGTTCTCTCTGCAAAATTATACTTCTTTAAAGTTGTGCCATTCAGCGGTGAGCCTTGATAGATTACTATTTCAGCTATTTGCTGGTCAGCCGCCTCAAAAGGATGTTCGGCGTCATAAGGCACTACTGATCCAACTGGATACAACGTACCTTGCAGTATTTTCTCAAATTCAATCAACTGTTCCGGTGTGTCATTAATAACCAGATGGTCTCCGGCCTGAAGGATGGCCCCGGGATGCAGGTATATCGGCTTGCCTTCACCTCGTTCAATAGTGGAAACCTGCATTGCGTTGTCAGTCAGTTCAAATGCTTTTGAAAGAGGGCTTCCTTCCAATACGCTGCCCTCGGTAACTTCCAAGTGGGCGGTGAATATTCGCGGTGAACTGTCTGTCAGGGTGATATCAATTTTCGGGATGATGCGCGGGGCGATTTGCCAGAGGTACAAAATCCCGATGCTTCCGGCGATGACTGCCGGCAATACGAAATCGAACATTTCTATGCGTTTGAACCCCATCTCGGCTGCAACAGATACAACAAGCAGGTTGGTTGAGGTGCCGATGGTTGTAGCTGTTCCGCCAAGAAGGGTGGAAAAGCCCATAGGCATTAGTACGGATGAAGCCGGAGAACCGGTTTTTAAGGATACACTTATAAGGACCGGAAGCAGCAGAACTACCACGGGAACATTGTTGATAAAGGCGCTGATGAATGCTCCCAGCAGCAGGGTCAGTAAAAATGAAATAGAAGGGCTTTTCTTCCATGCCCGGGCCAGTAGGCGGCCCATCGGGTCTAGTGACCCTGTGCGCAGAATCCCCTGTCCGGCAATCATGAGCGCACATACCGCAATTAAGGCTTCATTGCCGAAACCATAGAAGAAATTGACGGCAGGGAAGATTTCCCCGTCGTAGTCGTAGGGAAAGATTTCAAATCCAACAGTTAGGATCAGGAATATAAGCAGACTTGATGTCTCGAGCGGAATTCTTTTGTTACTGAACAACAGTAACGCAATAGCTGTTAAGGCCAGAACAGCCAGAGCATGAAGATTCGGAAGTGGAGGTATGGTCATGGGAATTCTCCAGTAGCAGGATGAATGTGGTTCACATGTTTAAAGCATACTAATGGAAAATTGGTGAGGTGGATAGGGGTGTGTGGATGTGTTTGTAAGTAGGAAATTAAAAAAATAAGACCTATTAGATTAGAAGACCGTTTTTGGGGCTGTGATGACTTAGGCGGGGCTGACACATTGTTATGCCAGCCCCGGAGAGTAGGGAAGAGCTGGAAAGCTTCTTAGAGGGGATTGATAGAAGGCGAAGGAAAGGGGTTTCCTTGGTGGGCCAGCTCTCCACGTTCAGCAAACTCGTGTCTTACTTGTTCAAGGTCGATAACCTTGGGTTCTACCAGAGTAAATCCTTGAGCTTCGCACCAGTCATTGCGGTCTGCGAATTCTCCATTATACCTTGCATCGTCGAGGATGAAATAGTCGTCTTCGCCCATAATACGATCCCATTGATGGAGCATGAATTCAAAATTTTCAGGGTTGAATTCTGTCACATTGTCCCATTCCCACGAAAACTTGCATATTTCGTTGTCATAGCCGAGCACCGCAAGATACTTCGCGTTGCTGTCAAGAAAGATGCGCCGTCTGATCTGCACTGGATTTTTGGTGATAATGCCGTAGTCAAACTCAACCGGTTTGTCATCGAGAGTTATGCGTAAGGAACAGTCTGAATCAATCTTCATGCCCCAAGTAGTGGTTTTGCCTTTGCGCCACCAGTTCATGATTTTCATGGAATATACTTTCTGACCATATTCATTGATGGTCTTTGCCGTTTTTTCAGAAACAGGATGCAGGGCTAAATCGCACGAGCGTCCATGAGCGGAAATCTTTAGTTTCATCGTATTGTCCTCCTGAAAGTTAGCTTTGCGCTTATTTTTTTGAGGACTTATTTTGCATAGCCTATGCCATAATTTGTGGAGCGATTAAATTTGTTTTTGGGGCAGGAATTCAGATACTTATCTGTTTTGCTAGTTGTTCGTGATCTGGCAAAAGCGTCCTTTTGCGCAATTGCGTATTGCATGGGAAGGGCTTTTCCCATGCAATACGGCTGGCTCCATTCAAAATCTACTCGTCTACTATGTAGCGGGTTGAAGGTCCGCGGCCTGTCTTGCGGAGTTTTCCGGCTTTAACCAGAATTTGTAAGTCGTAAATGGCGGTACGGGACGGAAGTCTTCCCCCCACAATCTTTTGATATTCATTGCGGGAGACGGAATCCATTGTGCGAATTACTTTCCATGCCTTGAGCTGGCGGTCATTAAGTGAAGTGCTCTGTAATTGATCTGAATCCATATTTTCTTCGAGCGTATCTTCATCAGGGGAAATCGTTTCCTCGGAGGCAAAGCTCTGTTTTACACTCTCGGGGTGCTCGTCTTCTGCATAAGAGCAGCTTTCACCTTCAAGTTTGATCTCGTCAGCCTGAATGAGCTTGTTGTTAGCCATGACGACAGCTCTGGTGATGCTGTTGACCAGTTCTCGTACGTTTCCCGGCCATTGATAACTTTTAAGCTTGGCAACTGCTCCACGGCTGAGGGCAATATCTTTCTTGTCGGTGAGGTTCTCGGCCTGCTTCATATAGTACAGGCTTAGCAAGGGAATGCTTTCCGGATGTTCGCGCAGCGCAGGAGTCTGGATCATGAGAACTTTAAGCCGATAGTACAGGTCTTCCCTGAAAAGTTTTTCTTTAATGAGGGTAGTCAGATCCGCGTTGGTGGCGACGATGATTCTGATATCAAAGGATATTTCCTTATCGCTGCCCAGTGGCTTGAGTCTGCGTGATGCAATCGCCCGTAGCAGGGATTGCTGAACTTTCAGTGAAGCTGACTGAATTTCATCCAGGAACAACGTGCCGCCATGAGCTTCAATGAAAGCTCCGTTACGGTCGGTCTTTGCATCTGAAAATGCTCCTTTGACATGCCCAAAAAGTGCATCAAGAAGAAGGTTTTCATCCAAAGCCCCGCAGTTAACTGAGATAAAAGGCTTTTCGCGGCGAGCACTGTTGTTGTGGACAGCTTCAGCCACCAACTGTTTCCCTGTTCCTGTTTCGCCGTAAATAAGAACATCAACGTCTACCTCAGCGGCTTTGAGGATTTCATTCTTAAGGTTATTGATCTGTTTTCCGTAGCCTATAATTTCCGGAATGACAGTGACATCAAGATTTGCAAGGGCTTGAGTCTCCTTTTTCATATCGGCTTTTTCCTGACTGTTGATGGCTACAAGCTTTTCGTCTTTCGCTTTCATCAAAATATACTGGCTGTTAACGTGTCGTATGATTCTGTTAAAAGCCTTTTGCAGCACCTGTAGATCATTATCTTTGTAGGGCAAATCGACTTCTTTAAGCTGATCCAGTGAAGTCTGCTCCGACATTACCGCAGCAAATTCCCGTATCGGTCTGGTCAGTGACCTGCCGAAGAAAAGAACCACCAGTATTGTTGCAGCGACTGCGATACCGGAAACGACAAGCAGAATGCTCATGAAATCATAGCCCGCAACTTTCGGCAGAACACTACGGTCGGTATAGATAATGGCTCCGTAAACTTCAGATTCTCCGCCGGGAGTTTTCTTGAAGCATACCGGGGCATATGCAAGTGTGGGTATTGTCGAGGAATACTGACCGGATTCGTGAAATAAAAATTCCAGTCCTTTTTCTTTCTTCTGTATTTTTCCGATTCTTTCCCAGTAGTCCGCGTGAATCTCGCTTGGGCGGAAGGCTACGTTGTGTTCTGCCTTGCCCAGAGTCCCCTGATAGCCCTGTCGTGCGAGGAATGATGTCAGTTCAGAGCTGTCGTCTTCCTTAGGTATTGACTGGAAAAGTATCCAGCCTTGCGGGTCAACAAAATAACTGAATCGTAATTCATCGCTTCGCTGAAATGACCATAGCGGAGATCTTTTCGAGTCATACAATGTTAGGAAATTTCGTAGTTTTTCAGCTTTGACGGAGAGAAACATTATTCCGTCAGGGTGTCCCTTACTATCTAAGGTTTTTATGTAAAAGCGGACAACCTTCTCTTTGATCAGCATATTTCCGTTTTTATTGTTTTGTACCGGATAGGTAATTTCGCGGATGTATGAAGGTTGAACCTCTCTGTCTTTTAATGTGGATATTTTTTCAAGCTCCAGCAGCGGATTGGGGCTGACCCTGCCAAGCGCCGCATCATCCAGCTTTGTCACTACACCGCTTTTGTTGATCTGTATTTGAGGTTTTCCAGTGGAGGCCGGAATATACGCCAATTCATAATACGGAATTCCCCCAGCCATAATCATATTTTGAAACTGTATGCTGATGTCTTCGTTTTTCTGCTTGCTGAGAGCGAAATAGCGGAGATCTGTTGCGCAATTATTCATGAACATTTCTATGTCGTGGACAATTGCAAGGTTCTGCATGGCCACTGTTCTTCCAAGAGCTATCCTTATGTAATCCTTAGAGACTTTGTAAGATGCTGCCCCCACGATAAGAATGATGATCAGAATTGTCGGCAACAGCGACAGCAGAAGCTTACCGCGCAGACCGGTTCTGTTCCAAAGTCTCTTGGGAGAAAACATACTGCTGTTGTTGTGTTCGGTGGGCTGAGTATTTTCGGACATGGCATTTATTCCATATTGGTATTTTTATTTAGAATTTAAGCGTCACTGTTATTAGCGTTAGAGTCGCACCCAGTGCTTGTCAAGGCAATTCGGCATGGTGATTGCTTTTCCTTTGCTTGTAGTTACATGCGGAATTTATACCAGAACTGTGTTTTGTTTAATAATTTGAAATAATTGAACTAAATCTAGCAAAGAAGGTGGGTGGGCACGTGGAGAGAACGCGCAAGTATCATGGAATAAGAAGGGTGCTATTGTTATCGATGATCGTTGTTCCTTTTGTCCCTTTAATTGTGGCAGCAACCATCGGTTACTATTCTCATGTAAAGTCGATGGAGCAGTTGGCTATGTCCGCAGTCAGGTTGGCAGCCGTAGACCATGCTGAAATGGTGTCCTTTTTTCTGAACGAACGTAGGGCCGACCTGATGGAATCATTAGACCTGCTGGGAGGCGAGATCAAGGATACTGCTAAAGTCAGGGAGATACTTGGAGAGTTGCGCAGCTTAAGGCGGGATATGTATTCAGATCTGGGATTAATTGACCCTGAAGGCAATCAAGTAGCTTATGTCGGCGAATATCCTCTTGAAAATAAGAATTACCTTGATTCGAGGTGGTATAAAGAGACGGTCGGCAAAGGATACAACATCAGTGATATTTATCTCGGATTAAGGGGAGTTCCGCATTTGAATGTGTCTGTATCGAAGCTGATTGATAATAAAGAGTGGGTGTTACGGGCTACATTGCGACCTGCTGCGTTAAGAAGGATAGTGGAAAAGGTTAATATTGGCGTGTCCGGGGAAGCATACATAATCAACAGCGCTAATAGATTACAGACTTCCCGGCGTAGTGGGGGAGATATTTTCGATCGGGACAGCTATCTTTACCCGGATCAGAAAGACGGGGTTATAACTTTCGACGGTTCAGAGAATGATGAAGCATACATCTTTGCCACGACCTGTCTTAATAACGGAAAATGGCGGCTAGTAGTTCGTCAAAAGCATTCCGATGCTTTCCGCTCCAGCAGTAGTGCCTTGTATCTTATTCTTGCCATATTGATTTGTGGTGGATCGGTTCTGGTCTTGCTGGCAGTTGTTGCCAGTAACAAGGTTTATGACATGCTAACCAGACAGGCAGATACAGTCTGTGCCCTTGAAGCCCAGTTCCTGCGTGCGGCTAAGCTTGCTGAACTAGGGGAGATGTCAGCAGGCTTCGCCCATGAAATCAACAATCCATTGCAGATAATGAAAAGTGATCTGACTCTGCTTGAAATGTTGTTGCATGAGGAGATTGAAAGAATCGGCGAAGGTAAAAACGGTGCTGAAATCGCAGATATTAATAAGCAATTGAAGTTGCAGATTGATCGTTGCGCAGGGATTACGCGCCAAATTTTAAATTTTGGGCGTCAGAATAAACCGGAATTCAAAAAGATTAATGTGGTGGATTATCTCCCGCAGGTCGCCAAGATGGTGGAGAAAAAAGCTGAACTGGAAGGAATCCGGTTTATCATGGATGTGGATAGTCGGACGCCTTCTGTCCTTGCGGATCAGGGGCTTCTTCAGCAGGTCATGGTTAATTTGTTGAACAATGCGATTCATGCTGTTGTGGATGAACATGGTTCCGAGAACGGCGAAATTGTGATCGCGGCTGGTCAGGATCAAAATGGAAATGCTTTGATTAAAGTGTGCGATAATGGTGTGGGTATTCATGAAAAAGATATGGAGCGCATTTTCCTGCCTTTCTATTCCACGAAGAAAAATAGTGACGGGACCGGACTGGGCCTTGCCGTATGCCATACCGTAATAGATTCACTTGGTGGAACTATGAGGGTTAAGAGTGAACGGCACAAGGGTACTGAATTCAGCATTATCCTTCCTGCTGCCGGTTAGATGTTAATGAATAGTTAAAGGCCGGAGCCTGCCATTTTAATATGTGCAGGATCCGGCCTTTGTTATTGGATGATGTTTCTTACGATGCTTTTGCTGGAGCAATGATTCTATCCAGCTCTAGGAGATAACCTTCATGTCGCCGCAGGTAAAAGGATAGTGGTTTCGAAAAGTTGTTGCCAATCAAGCCGTCAACTATAATGTGTGAGACTGATTTCTTTTCGTTGAGAATCTGTTGGGATGATCTGAATATTTCTTTTTCATCTTTTGACATGCCTCTGATTGCTTGTTGCAGTGCTTCTTTGGCCCTTGGCTGGTACATGCGCAGATAGAGCAGGTCCAAAGCGTTTGCCATTAATATGGAATCGTCATTGATACCTCGGCTGCGGCAGAGCTTAATGAATTCGGCTGGACTTTCGAGTAGTGAAAGCAGGTCTTTGTTCGGGAATCTGACTTCCATTTCTGAGAAGAAATTCAGAACCTGACGTATTTTTTCTTCGTAATCCCATGAGCGGGCTATTATGTTTTCCTTGCGGTCTGCCATACCTTCAAGAAATCCAGCAGCAAAGTCCGAAGCCAGCTTTGATATGACTGCCGCCCATTGCTGAATGAGCATATCTATTTCCGGTACCCCGCAGATATAGAGAATTGCGGAAATGGTGTAACTGAAAACAATTGCAATGGGGATTGAAATTATGCTGCGAAAGAAATTGCCGAAGGCAGCCTCTTTAGGCAGTTCCCGCATGATATTGTGACCTGTTATGTATATGCCGTTGGTTATTGCCATGATCGTATAAAGCATGGTCGGGTCGGTGGTTACATTGATGTCGAACATTCTATCAAGTACCACGGATTTACATAACCAATCCAGCAGCGGCACAGAAAATCCTGTGAAGAGAAGGGAGTCGGCAATGCGGTTCCAGTTTATAAAGTCACTCCAGACCAGATAAGGGGATCGTTTGAGGCCGCCTCCACCAAGTATCGACTGAATGATGTTACGGAATCCGGTGATGGAAAACCAGATCAGGCCGCCCAGCCACGCCAGAACCCACCAGTCTTTAGTGAGGTAAAAAGTCAGAAAGGCCGGAATGAAGCCGATGATAATTTTAAATAAGTTCTTAAGCGTACTGTTGATATATTGCGGTTCGGTCTTGTTTACGGTATCCGGTTTTTGCCTGATCAATGAGAGCCCGTTTCCGGTATTTTGCGATAATCCTCCCAGAGGGCTGATGTTACCGCACTGTCCGTGTTCAATTTGATAGTTGGAAATTTCCCATTTCTTTTCTTTGCGCTGTAATATTTCGCGCAATAGAAAGGCATCTTTTACGTGGCTTAGGAAATTGCTTGAAATCAGCGGAATGTTGCGCTGTGACATATATTTGATAACCAGAGACAAGTTTGCCGAAACAGGTAGACATTTTCTGTCTGGATTTTCTTTGATTTCCTTTCGCGCCCGTGGTGGCAGTGTATCGGCAACAGCGAATCCCATACCGATGGCCCGCAATGAGCCCCCGGTTGAACCGCTTCCGATCCTTGTCCTGATTTTGCGATGCTTATAGCTGTTTTTCAGTTCCTCAATATGCTGTTGAATATGAATGAGCTTTGCAAGCTGTTCATTCTGTTCGGGTTCTTTTCCTCTTTTTAATTTATCAACACAGCTGCGGACAATCTTTTTTAATCCTATGGAGTTGCCTGTGTTCAGTGCCTGTTGCAACCTGTTGAACGGTACTCGGTTCGGGAAGTGTTCTTCTGTGATATTTTTGAGATTAATCAATTCAAAGTGCGTAATTCGTCCTTTGCATTCATATACAAGTTCCAGTGCATCTTCCAATTCCATATTTTCCAGAATCAGGGTTATTCTACTGGAAGGGCTTGCACTGAGCAGCTTTCCCGTCAATCTGCTTGGCGAGAAAACTAAGGGGGCGGGGGCTTCCTTAGAAGCTGGCGGTCGATTAGGGTTCGGGAGTTCCGAATTGGCTTGCGGCGAAAGATAACGGACCGTGATCGTATCCGGATCAAGGAGATTGATGGAGTCCACCTGCTTGTCGATTCTGCTTTTTTCCTCAACGCTTGCAACAAGGTATACAGCGGCAAGCTCCTTCACCCTCTGCTTGAAGTGGGGGAGTGAAATCTCATGAACATACTTTCCGAGATGGGTTAGGGTTGGTGCTATGGATTTTAGGCTGTTCTGAAATTCCGTGTAATCAATTTCAGGAATTTTCACTCCGACTTCCCGTTCAATGGATTGCCGGTGCACAGAGTTAAATTTTGCAGTCACACGGCGAATATATTCAGCATGTATTTTTTGCGATGTTTTCCCGAATTGCATGATCTCCTGCACCTTGGCGTTCTCGAAGAATTCAGCAATATCTTTTTGATCTATAATATTTTTCGGGGTCCAAACAAATTTGACATACCGGTTGCGGACCACCGCTCTTAATTCAATTCCGAATTCTACTTTAATGTCCAGAATCTGCGCTGCGGAATACAGTTCTATTGCCACTTCCGGGGATAGGAAATCGTAATAAACAACCCTTAGCCTGCGAATGCCCTTTATCCATGCATCCATAACCAGATGGGAAGCGGATTTTCTTCCTTTGCTATTCGCGTCGTGCACCCGATCATCAAATGTCAGCTGATTCCATTCCTCCGGCATTTCTAAAAGATGGTACTTTTTTAATTGCTCACGGATGAAGCTGCTTTTTCCGAAGGAAACACTTCTGAAATCATGTGCCAGCCTTAGTTGCTTCTGTTCATCGTTCCCGGATCTGATGATTTCCTTTGCGATTTGAATAAGAACCCGTGCTCTATTGTTGCGCAGGGTGGTCTTTGACGTGGCCATGACCTCATTTTTGAGTGCGGATAAAGCGTGCAGCCTTTCATTTACTTCATCAGATTCAAGAGAACCCAACAGGTTAAAAACAGCATAGGCAATTCGGATGCCGTAGGGGGCGGCCAGTTCTTTAATTCCATGCGGTTTTAAGTATGGGCTGAGCAGTGACCTGATGCGGGCTTGATCCTTTTTGCGGGAAAGAATGCTGTTGAAGAGTTCCACCAGCAAATAGTCGTTATGGTCGAAGTAGATGAAATTGTAACTAAGCATATCGTCTCCTGTTCATAATTTTGCGCATTAAATACTGCATTTCCAATGCCACCCACCATTCCATCTTTTCATCACTGATTTTTGTTTTCTTTCTTGTCGTTTTTCGTTGCTAAAAAGAACCTGTGTTTTGCGTTTTGCGAGATGTTTTGCGCTAATTTAGTTTGATAAATTAGGTGATTATGAGTTGGCATGTCGTCTGCATTAATGAGGTCGGTTTCATTGGTTTGCTCTGTGCAACCGTAATCAATTTAAAAGGATGAACTCAAAATGAGGAACACAAGAATCATGCTTGTAGACGACGAGGAACGTCTGCTTTGCACTACCAAGAAGCTTTTCGAGAAATTGGGATTTGAAGTCTTGACCTGTACATCAGGAAAAGAAGCACTCGAATTGCTGGAGCAGACAGATGTTCACGTTGTCTTTCTTGACATCAAAATGCCGGGCATGGACGGCATCGAAACTTTGCAGCGAATCAAAAAAAAGTTCCCGTTTGTGGAAGTGGTTATCCTGACAGGGCACGCCTCAATGGAGGCGGCGGTAGAAGGCTTGAAATTAGGTGCATTCGATTTCTTGATCAAACCGGTGAGTATGAAGGAGCTGCTTGAAAATGTAGAGGAGGCATCAGCAAAAATACACAGACAGAAACAACGATTTCTTTCGGCCCGGAAGGAAAATCAGGAATAGGTTTTCCTTCCGGTTAAAGTTGAAATTAAAGGAGGTTACATAATGGAAATTATCAAAGTCCTCATGGTTGATGATGAGGAACGTTTTCGCGAGACAACTGCAAAAATCCTTACCCGCAAGGGCTTCGAAACGATGCTTGCGGCTAGTGGAGAAGAGGCTCTGGATATGCTGTCCCATTCGCCGGATGTCATCATTCTTGATGTCAGAATGGGAGGAATGAGCGGTCATGAAACCCTTGAAAGAATCAGGGAAAAGGATCCTGATATTCCCATCATTATGCTTACAGGCCATGGCGATATTTCGGGGGCTAAAAAGGCCTATTCCGCAGGCGCTTATGACTATCTGGCAAAGCCCTGCGATATCGACCTGCTTGCAGCCAAAATCAATGATGCATTTCACAGTGTGGCAAAAGTGAAGCTGCCGGAAAAATCGGTTGGAAGTGTGATGATTCCCCTTGATGAGTACACGGAGGTCGAAGCGGACAGCACCATAAGCGAAGCAATTGCTGCTCTGCGGAAGTCTATGCAGGGGCTGGTTGCGACAAACAGACTCATGGAGTCCGGGCATCGCTCTGTAATCGCACGGAACGCGGACGGTAGTACTGCCGGTATCCTCAGTCCCCGCGATCTGCTTTATGCTGTTCTTCCTGAATACCTTTCAGCACCGAAGCCTTCCACTGCGGACAGTCTTCAATATTCGGCAATGTTTTGGGATGGCCAATTCACAACTCTTGCAGAGAAGCTTGCGGGCAGGACTGTTCGCTCTCTGCTGTCTGGAGAGTTCCTGACTATTGAATCCTCAGCGAACCTTATGGATGCGACTAATGCCCTTATCACCTCAGGCAAGAGACGCATAATCGTTCAAGAGAACGGCATAGATGTTGGCATCGTCAGGGAGCAGGAACTCTTTTACGAAATAGCTCGAATTATTTCGTCCAGATAATCACAGCAGATTTGCAATACAGGGGTAAACATATGTCAAACTCAAAGAAAAAAGCAACCGGATACGATAAGTTTGTCAACTGGAGGCTGCTGATTATTCCGGTGGTACTGTTTTTTATTATTCTGGCTTTGCCCACACCGCAGGGTATGAAAAAAGTCGGGATGCAATATTCAGTAGGTCCGAAGGTTGTAACAAATTATATCAGCGAACAGCTTTTCGGTGCGGGAAGTGCTGCTGTGGAACAGTGGCAGGCGCTCACGGCGCGTATGATGGAACAGAACATGCGTATGGGCGCTTTAAGTAAGAAACGCTTCATGAGCCGTAACGAAAAGTGGGTCAAGAAATATAAGATTCCGGTTGATTCAGCCAACCTCGTTAAGGCCAGAGACTATGTGGATAAGAATATCTCTGATGAAGTCTTTTTGAATATTATGAAAAGTGCGTACAACCTGCGCACAAAGAATTTGAATTATTCCGACCTTTCTCAAAACGATAAAAAGAACGCTGATGGCGGGGCATGGAAAATTAAAGTTGCCATTGCCATGGTCGTGTTTGTCGTCTTCTGCTTTATGACCGAGTGCATGCCCCTTCCGGGGGTGGCCTTCTGCATCGGGTTGATTCTGGTATTCTCAGGTGTTGTTACCCGAAGTCAGGTGGCCGGGTTGTACTGGAGTGATGCGGTTTGGTTTATCATGGGTTCGCTTATGTTCGCAGCAGCTTTCGTTAAAACGGGAGTGGACAAGCGCATGTGCATGCTCATGTTCAAGAAGCTGGCTGTGCCTAATGTGCGCTGGATCACGCTCATCTTCTTCGTGGTCATCAGTCCGCTTGCGGCTTTCATTTCCGACCACGCCCTTGCCGCAATGTTCCTGCCCATCGGTATGCTGCTTTATCAGAACAGCCTGACCGACGAAGTTCCTGAGGACAAGGAACTGGCTAAAATGCTCATGATATCCATTGCCATGGCCTGTAACATCGGTGGTCCCGGTGCTCCTTCAGGCGGCGCCCGAAATGTAATCATGATGACATACCTTACTGATATGTTCGGTATGGACATCGGTTATGCACAGTGGATCATGTACTGCATGCCCTTCGTGATAGTTATGATTCCGCTTACCTGGATTGTCTGCAATATGCTTTTCAAGCCCCGGATTACTTCTTTGGCTCCGGCTATGCGTCATCTTGAAAGTGAAATCAATAAGATGGGCCGCTGGAACAGGGATCAGATCTGGGCCATGGTTATTTTCCTTGTCATGGTTTTCGGCTGGTTCACAGAAAAAGCTTTCTACAACATCGGCATCTACCCGATTCGCCTCGGTATCGGTGTAATCGCGGTTGCCGGTGCGGTGGCCTACCTGCTGGCCGGAGTTGTTAACTGGCGAGATTATCAGGAAAAAGTAGACTGGGGTGTTGTCTGGCTATACGCCGGTGCAATCATCTTCGGTAGAACTCTTGACCAGACCGGTGCGGCATATTGGCTGGCTCAATCCTGCATCGATATGCTGGCTCCGCTGGGTATGAGTGAAGGTCTTCCCCTTATGCTGACCTCCAACGGCCTGACCGCGGTACTGACTAACCTGATGGCTGACGGACCTGCCGCGGCCGCAGTCGGTCCGATTACCCTGAATATGGCCAGTATCGTGCATCCCGGCACAACCTTCCTTCCCTTTATGGCTATGTCTACCGCAGTGGCATCATCATTTGCATACTGCCTGATCATTGGAACTCCCCCCAACGCAATCGTCTACGCTTCCGGTTATCTGGAGCCGAAGGACTACCTGCGTGTGGGTATTCCCATGTGGTTTGTTGCGAACATTCTCATCATCCTGCTCACAGCGGTTTACTGGAGCGGAATAGGTTTCGGCAGCCTGCCGTCCTTCTAAACCGGAAAAAAGCGGCCGGCCCCGGTCGGCCGCACCTTAAGGGGGTAGACAATGAAAACGGGAAATAAGGTTGAAAAGAAATTTATTCATAAAAACGGAACCACATATTTTTCAAAAAGAACAGAACAGCAGATCCTTTTTGTGCTGACCTCAGCCATGCTTCTCTGGGGACTGGTTGAAGGGATCAGCAGTTATCTGAATTAGGAGTATGTCATGACTAATACACAGGCACCGTCGGTGAAAATGGGAGTGCGGGAATATCTGGAATCTCTAATCTTCATTATACGTTCTCCGGCTTCATTTTTTGAGAGCGCTAACGATGAAACAGGCAGCAGGCGCGCGCTTCTTTTCCTGATGATTTCAGGCCTGTTCTACTGTTCGGTCAGTATGACCTATTTTTTTGAAAATTCACTGATAATGGGCGTGGTTATGATGATCAACGCTGTGTTTATGCCTGCTCTGGGCGCATGTTTCTCATTTTGCATTATGCGGATGATGACTCCGTCTATGGCTTCTTACTCCTGTGTTTTTAATGTTTATGCCTACTCCAGCGGAGCGGTGATGGTCATTTCATGGATACCGGGATTGGCTGTTGTAATGGAGCCGGTCCGGGCCATCCTTGTGGGGGTGGGGCTCTATAAAACCGGAAAACTGGGCAGGTTCCAATCTTTCATAACTGTGGTGCTGACAGCTGTTCTGCTTTTGTTGTTTTTCTGGACTGTTGCGCCGCTTGTTATAGCCATTCGTGATTTTCAAGTAAATTAGTCCATCATATTTTGTGACCGCATAATGCTGATCACCACCCCCCTCATCAGCAGGCCGGGAAACTCCCGCCCGGCCTGCGTCTGGGTGGATCAAGGAGAAAGAGAATGAAAAGTATCCATGTTCTTCTAGTCGATGATGAAAATGATTTCCTTATTGCTTATAAGCGCCGTCTTATTCGCCGCAATGTTGAAGTCAGTGTTGCCTCAAGCGGTTTAGCAGCCTTGCGGATGGTCGAGGATGCCGATTTTGACGCAATTGTGCTGGATATCCTGATGCCAGAAATGAACGGGATTGAAACATTGAAGCGTTTAAGGGCGGTGAAGCCTGAAATACCGGTAATTATTCTGACCGGACACGCAAATATGGAAGCTCTTTCACAAGTCTCGGGAGGAGGGGCTTTTGACTACCTGCTTAAGCCGGTCAGTACCGAAGAATTGTACTTCAAGATTATGGATGCTGTTCGAGAAGCCAGAATCAGAATTCGTTGATGCAGGAGGCAGGATATGCGTACTTTCATAAATGCAATTTCCCGTATATTGAGAAATCCTTCTGCTGATGATCGCAATTCCTCAGCACGTTTCCTTGAGCGATGTGAAAATTTCCGTCTGCTGCTTTCCGCCAATAACAGTGCCCTCAAAAGGATGGCGGAACTGACTGAAGCCTCCCGCAGTGTTAAGCCTGTAGGGATGACCTATATCCGGGCTGAAAATATCAGGATATCCGCTGATGTGCGCAATATGATTGAGCGGCTATGCCGTATTGCTCCCGGAAGGTACGAGGGACTGAAGGATGCTTTCAACAGGATTCTGATGTTGATGAATAAAGAGCTTGCAGCTGATGTTGAGAGGGTTTCCGGGCCAAACATCATCAATCTCCACGAATTGAATTCCGGCCTGATATCAGAGGCAGGATCAAAGATGGCTTTGCTGGGTGAGGTGGCATCTATCCCCGGTATTCGCGTTCCCGAAGGTTTTTCTATTACCGCTTCTGCCTTCAGAGTATTGTTGTTGGAAACCGGTCTGGGTGAGGAATTAAAAAGGGTGGCCCAGATTTGCGGTGAAGAGAACTATGCAACTCTTAGGGTTTTGGAAAGAAACGTCCGCGAAGCCATCAGCCTTTGTCAATTTCCTCAGGATCTTGAAAATGAAATTTCCGAAGCAGTAGAGCAACTGGCTGCGGGGCGAAGAGTGTCTCATGCCGTGCGCAGCAGTGCTCTTTGTGAAGATAGTTTGGAAACAAGTTTTGCAGGACAATTCCATACAGAGCTGGGCGTTGCTGCTGATGAGATAGTGGAGGCGTACCGCAATGTAATTGCCAGCATGTATACTGCCTCCGCTGTTACCTATCGCCTGAATCACGGAATACGTGATGATGAGATGGTTATGTGCGTTGGGTGTGTGGAAATGATTGATGCCGTGGCAGGCGGTGTCGCCTACAGTAGTGATCCTTCAGGTCTTCATGAAGGACAGATAGTTGTTTCAGCTGTGCATGGTCTCCCCAGCAGTATTGTCGACGGGGTTACCAGAAGTGATCTTTGGCGGTTGGACAAGGATTCTCTTGCAGTAATCTATGAGGAGATAGTTGATCAGGAGTGGGGCCGCTTTATGGCTTTTGACGGAAGTGTTGCCCGCCGAAGGCTGGAGCCGGATCAAGTGAATCAGCCTGCGATAGATCATGATGTGCTTGTCCGCATAGGCCAGACAGTACTGGACCTCGAAGATCATTTTGATTGCCCTCAGGATATGGAATGGGCTTTGACAGGCGATGGGATACTGTATGTTTTGCAATGCCGTCCTTTGGGAATAATGGCGCAGCAGCATGTACAGGAAAGCGTTAATGACGATCATAAATTTCCAGTCATTGTGGATTCCTGCCAGCCCGCCAGCTCAGGAATCGCATCAGGAATTACCTACTACATCGAACATGCCCACGACATGATCGATTTCCCCTTCGGGGGAGTCCTCCTTACCAGAGTCGCCGGTCCCGAACTGGCGGCTCTGCTCCCGGATGCCTCCGCTGTGATAGCTGAATTCGGTAGTTGTACCGGACATCTGGCAAATGTGGCCCGTGAATATGATATTCCCGCTTTGATTGGTGTTCCCGATGCAGTTGAGAAGTTGAAGGGAGCAGGAGAGGTCATAGTTGACGCTGTGCAGGGCCGCATCCTTTCAGGAAGTCTTGGCAATAATGATAAGCCGCGCAAAGCCTTTAATACGGAGACTCCGGTACGCAAAGCTCTCTGTTCAGTACTCAAGCTGATTACCCCCCTGACTTTGACCGATCCCCGCAGCCCGGATTTTCTCCCGGAAAGATGTAAAACCCTGCACGACATAACCCGTTTCTGCCATGAAAAAGCCGTAGCAGAAATGTTTAAAAAGCGTGCCGGAATTGATGATTCCGCAAGGCAGATGGTGGACGGAGACAGGCTGCAATACTGGATTATTGATCTTGGGGGAGGAGTTTCAGATAACAACGCTTCCAATGATGATGGATACGTGCGTTTCGAGGATATCCGTTCCAATGCAATGAGGTCCTTGTGGTCCGGAATGACCGGTTTTCCATGGGAAGGGCCACCCGATGTATGTGCTGACGGATTTGCTTCGGTTCTTTTCGGGGCCACCTGCAATCCGGCTCTGGTTCCGGGAGTTCGCAATAGTATGGGGGAACGCAGCTATTTCATCGTGGGTCGGAATTATTGCAGCTTACAGTCCCGATTGGGTTTTCATTATTGCACCATTGAAGGCTTTGCCGCTGATGATGCTGAAATGAATTACGTTCTCTTTCAGTTTAAGGGCGGAGCTGCGGATATGGGCAGGAGGTCTTTGCGATTGCAGTTGGTGGCCGAAATACTGGCGGAGCATGGATTTCATACCTCTGTCCGTGATGATGTGCTGTTTGCCCGTATGGAAGGTATCTCTTTGGAAATGGCCGAGCGAGGATTAGTTGTCGCCGGATACCTGCTTGTGCAGACCAGGCAGCTGGACATGATCATGAAGGACGGTGCTGCCGTTGAGAACTACAGGAATAAATTCCGCAGGGAAATTGAAGTCCTGCTCTCCGGGGGTGGAAAATGAAGGCTTTCCACTATCTTCAGCTAAAATGGAAATTGACTGCAACAGCTCTGTCTTTTTCGCTTATCCCCTTATTTCTGTTAGGTTTTGTCCTGCACGGTCAGTTCAGTGAATCTTATGAGGATAAGTTACGCAGCAATTTACGGCTGACTGTACTCAATAAGGCTGATGCCATTGATATGTTCCTGGAGGAACGTGTCGTTCAGTTACAGAACATCGCCAATACCAACTTCTTTTCTGAAATTTCAAATCAGGAAAAGCTGAATAGTCTTTTTGATGCCATTTACAGCACATCGAATTCCTTCATCGATCTTGGCGTTTTCGATCAGCAGGGCAATCACGTTGCCTATTGCGGGCCTTACGATTTGAAGAACATCAACTATCAGGATCAGCGCTGGTTTAATCAGGCCATGCTTAAAGGGGTTTTCATCAGTGATGTTTTCATGGGCTACAGGAATTTTCCGCATTTTGTAATAGCCGTTAAGCGCAGGGAACAGGGGCGGACATGGATACTGCGCGCTACCATTGACTCAGATGTATTCAATTCATTGGTAAGTAATGTTCGGACAGGTCAACTAGGCGATGCTTATCTGATCAATTCCAACCTGTTGCTGCAAACATCATCCAGACGCGGCGGAGATGTTCTTTCCAAAGCAATCCTTCCTGAGTTTTCCCCCGGCGGCAACGTAGAGATAATCAAATGGAATGATCACGGAACCCGAATGGTGGCCGGGATAATGCAATTAAACATGGTTGATTGGAGCCTCGTTGTTCTTGAGAATCCTGAGGAGGAGCTTTCTCCGGTCATTCGGGACCAGTCACTTGTATTTGTCCTGCTTTTTGTCTGCGCCCTGATGATTTCCATCGGGACATATTTCGTTATTACTTCCATTGTCCGCAAATTGATGACTGCGGATAAAGAAAAATCTCTTATGGATGCCACGGTCATGCAATCCTCCAAGATGGCTTCACTTGGAAAGATGGCAGCCGGAGTAGCGCATGAAGTCAATAATCCTCTTTCCATTATCAGGGAAAGTGCCGGATGGATCAGGGACATGATTTCCGATGGCGGTTTTGAAGGGGTTAAAGATCTTCCGAATCTGGAAGAGGCTCTTGGGGATATTGAACGCCATGTGGAACGGGCCCGTTCTGTAACACACAGAATGCTTGGTTTCGCGCGCAGTATGGAACCGGCGCAGGATGATGTCGATCTTAATCAACTGGTCCGGGAGACCGTTTCATTTCTCGATAATGAAATTTTATACCGGACTATCTGGGTCTCCTACGATCTCAGTCCGGACCTTCCTTCTATTTCTACTGATTTCAATCAGGTTCAGCAGGTTGTTTTGAACCTCATGGAGAATGCAATTGATGCCGTAGGAAATGACGGCTCAATCAAGCTTTCAACCCGTAGTAACGGTGATTTTGTCGAGCTTGAGATTGCTGATTCTGGTCCGGGAATCCCGCCGGAGCTTCTCAGTAAGGTCTTTGATCCTTTCTTTACCACCAAGTCAGCCGGGGAAGGCACCGGATTAGGACTTTCCATCATTTATACGATCCTCAAAAGAGTTGGAGGAAGCGTTAAGGCCAGAAATCTGCCTGAAGGCGGAGCTCAATTCATTGTGCGGTTGCCGCTGGTGAATAGGAATACCTACATACAGGAGGAAGTATGTCCAGAATAAAGCTGCTTGTGGTGGATGACGAGGCTGATTTCTTGAAACTGGTCAAAAGAAGACTTGAAAGAAGGAATTTTGATGTTGAAGTGGCTTCCGGTGGTGCTGAGGCTTTGCATTTTCTTTCCGCCAATCCTGTGGATGTAGTCATTCTTGATGTGAGGATGCCCGGTATGAGCGGCATGGATGCTCTGAAGCATATGCGCCGCAAGCATAGTGAAGTGGAAGTGATCATGCTCACGGGCCATAGCTCGGTTGCTTCCGGATTGGAGGGAATAAGCCACGGGGCCTACGATTACATTCTTAAACCCTTTGAAATCGATGATCTTATCGAAAGGATTCGGAGCGCTCATGAGCATGCAGTACTTAGGCGTGAAGGCGGAGGCGGGAATGTCAGCTCTGGAAGTTAGAGATCTTAATCTGCTACGGCATGTTTTCTTAGGTCTTGCATTGATTGGCGTTGCAGGATCGTTGATCAATGCAGGGTACGGCACCTGCGTTGAGATTATAGCTGCTGTGGCAGGTTTTTCGTTGCTTGGGTTTATTTTGCAGGAATTGCGGCGTGCGAGGCGTAAAAGTCTTGAGCTGGAAGGTCAGCTTGTTCAGCTCAAGCGTATGAATTCTTTTGACGAGATGTCTGCCGGGATAGCCCATGAAATTAACAATCCTCTGAATATAATCATGCAAGAGGCTGAAATTATAAGGGTTAACATTGAATTTTCAGAGAGTTGCCTGCTCACAGACGAGATTGATGAGAGTATTGGGGTCATCAGGGCGCAGGTAAGACGGTGTTCGGAAGTTACTCGTAAACTGCTGGATATGGGGCGAAAAAGACTGCCTGTAACCCAGCAGGTGGACATCAATAAATTACTGAAGGGAATGCTCGCGCTGGTGGATGAAGAAGTGGGCGGTAAGAAAATAAAAGTTGTCCGGGACATTCCTTCCGGTGCGCTTTCAGTCAATACAGATCCTCCGCTGCTGCGGCAGGTTTTCTTGAATCTCCTTAAAAATGCAATTCAGGCTGTCGGCCATAGGGGGGAGATTGTCATTTCCAGCAGGCGGGAAGGCGGAAAGGTTGTTGTCCGTGTTGCGGATAACGGTGTCGGAATAGCTGAAGATAAACTTCCTCATATATTTACTCCCTTTTTCACGACCAAAAGTCCTGAAGAAGGGACAGGAATCGGTCTCGCCGTAAGTCTTCGTATTATCAATCAACTGGGAGGAACCATCGATGTAGAGTCTTCTGTCGGCAAGGGGACAGTCTTTTCGGTGGCGATTCCCGTAAATGGAGCAAGGTCGTCATGAACAGCAAAGGACGGATTCTGATTGTCGATGATGAGGATCGGTTCAGGGAAAGTCTGAAACGTATTCTTGAGAAGTTCGGATTTGATGCTGTGGCCGTTGCTGACGGAATGGCTGCCCTGCATGTGCTTGAAAGGGGGGAGGTGGATGTTGTCCTGTTGGACAGCAATATGCCTAACCTTCCGGGAGAGGATGTTTTCACGATTATTAAAAAACATGGAATCGCTGTGGAAATAATTCTCCTGACGGGTTTTCCGATCATTGAAAATGCTCTCAAGATGATGCGCAACGGCGTATTTGATTATCTGGCAAAGCCGGTGTCAATCGAGCAGCTTTTATCTGTGATCGGGTTGGCGGTGGAAAACAAGCGGATCAGGAATTGGGATACGGGTGCTGTAGATATTCTCAACAATAATGTTGACTGACGTTGTCCTTTTTCCCGGTTAAACAACGTAAAGTATGGCGCATGGAGTCATTATGAGTATCAAAGCAAAATTAATGTTGGTGTTTATGACATCATTTTTGGGCCTTGTTGCTATTTTCGGCGTTAACTATTGGGGTGACAGGGTCATTGAAAACAGCCGTAAGGTTGAGATGCTTGCAAATGAAGGGGTTGAATTGTTTCTGCAAGCGAGGAGGCAGGAGAAGAATTTCCTGTTGCGTATGGATTCTTCGTCTTTTGAAAAGGCCATTAAGCATGCGGATGATTCTGTAAAGAAAGTGAAAGAGGTTGAGGCCCTTTCATTTGAATTGAAAGAGCCCTGCGTCAAGGTTGTTAGCTTTATTGATGCCTATAAGAAATATCTGACTGAAGTGCATAATCACTATGTATCAAAAGGTCTTACCATGAATGAAGGGCTGCGTTGGAATTTCATTAATGCGGCAAGAAACATGGAGGAAGCTTTCAAGGAAGGCACAATCAATTCCGAATTGTTGATTCTTGTCCTTCAGATGCGCAGACAGGAGAAGAACTATATAATTCGCGGTGGTGAAACCCCGGTTAAGCGTGTTGATTCCATGATCTTGCGGATCAGGGATGAGGTGCGTGCTGCCTTTCCCGAAGAGCGTGCCAAGACTCTGCTGACTGCTCTGGATGATTACAGCGAAGCCTTTCATGAATACATTGCGCTGGAGAATTCCATAATCAAGCTTAAGGCCGAGCTCATTATGTCCGCTCGGGCTGTAGAACCTTTATATGATAAAATTCTGACGATCAGTTCCGAAAGATTGGAGCATGATTCTGCCGTAATCGGATACACGGTTATAGCGATAGAAGTCGCTGTAGGAGTTGCGGTCCTGTTCATATTGCTCTGGGTCATGCTAACGGTTTCATCTTCGTTGAAAAGGCTAGGAGGGTACGCCAAGTCCGTGGCTGGCGGAGATCTAGACTGCGAGCCGGAAGGACGGTTTGCTGCCGAATTGCAGGAACTGCGTGATGTGCTGGTCGGTATGGTCGGGCAACTCAAGGCTGGAATTGATGAAGCCCGTGCTCTCGAACAGGATGCCGTAAATCAGGCCGCTCTTGCGGAGAAAGCCAGAGATGAGGCAGTTGAGCAGCAGAACTATACCTTATCGCTCATGGAGAAAATTACCGGAGCATCCGCCCGGGCCGAAGCAATTGTTCTCAGGCTGACCGAGGCTTCCGCTGATTTAAAAATCAGGACTCAAGCAATTGCAGACGGGGCTTTAGAGCAGCAGGGGCACATGAATGCTTCAGCAACTGCCGTAGAGCAAATGCATATTACCGCCAGAGAAGTTGCGGAAAACGCGGAGGGGGTTTCTTCCACCGCTAATGATGCCAGAAAAGAAGCCGGTGGCGGAATTGAAGTAGTATTTAAGGCCAGAGATGCCATGAGTATGGTTTCCGGGACGGTTTCAAGCCTAGAGACCGATATGGTCAGCCTCGGAACCGAGATCGAATCTATAGGTGAAGTTGTCGGCGTAATTAATGAGATAGCCGATCAGACAAACCTGCTGGCCCTTAACGCCGCTATTGAAGCTGCCCGTGCCGGGGAAGCTGGAAAAGGATTTGCTGTAGTAGCTGACGAAGTTCGCAAGCTCGCCGAAAAGACTATGGTTGCTACTAAAGAAGTGGATAAATGCATTTCCAGCATTCAGGACCGGACTCACGAAAATATTGAGGGAGTCAAGAAAGCTCTCGCCTTTGCGTGTTCGGCTGATAGTGAGGTTAATAATTCCGTGGATGTATTCAAGCATATTCAGGGGTTGTCTGATCATGTGGCTGAAAAAATCGAAGGTATAGCACTCGCAGCCACCCAGCAGTCTGTAGCATCCAAAGATATTGAGAAAACGGTTTCACATATAGCTCAGCTGGCAGAAGGTTCAACTGACAGCGCACAGCAGTCAGCATGCTCAATTGCCGACCTAGCAATGATGGCAGAAGAGTTACAGGATGCCATTGTGCAGCTTAATTCCGGTAGTAATTAGGTATATCCGTACTCAAATAGAATTATGGGTTAGTTTTACAAGAGTTGACGTATAGAAATTGAAGCAGCCCTTGCTATTCAATGGAATAGCAAGGGCTGTTTTGGGTGGTTGTGGGGGATATCGAATTAATAGTGTATGGTCTCGAGATTTTTTTATATTAATATCTCTAGGGCTCACTCTTGGAGGGTGATCCCTTGGGGGAATGCTAATTAAAAATAGTTGCGTGTTGTCTTAAAGATTCCACAACATCTTTGCATTTTTGATTAACACTATCAAAGTCCATGTAAGGCACGTAGTATTGTTCCAGTTCGGAATGAGTGTTCTTTGCATACAGCAGACTTTCTATCGCATC
Organism: Maridesulfovibrio salexigens DSM 2638; assembly: GCF_000023445.1. Taxonomy (GTDB): domain Bacteria; phylum Desulfobacterota; class Desulfovibrionia; order Desulfovibrionales; family Desulfovibrionaceae; genus Maridesulfovibrio; species Maridesulfovibrio salexigens. Next base: position 2,050,847 of record NC_012881.1, read on the forward strand.
ACCAAGGATTTCTTCGTATCTTTGCTTGGCAGAGCTGATCTCGCTTTTTTCAGCTCTAGTTAATGTGTTCGCGCAATCAGCCAAATTGTATGTTGTCATAGGATTGTTTGCAGGCATCAGATCGGGCTGAACAGTAACCATTATTTCAGCCTCAGGAATATGAATGTGTTCAATAATTGTTGGGTCTATTGGCTTATGATAATATTCAACCACAAGGTTTTTTAACTGCGCTTTTTTTCCTATCTGCTTCATTAATGTGCTTCGTCCTGACCCCGGTTCCCCTATAAGGCCGATTATTTGTGTGTTGTTGTGTACGATCGTGTCGGCTAAATGCTCTTCGCCAAATGGAGTAATGGAAGACACAAAGCAATTACGTTCCGAACCAAATCGTTCCATTTTTTCCGCTGCTGGTAAAAAGGAGCATATGTCCTGTTCAATGATATTCATTTTGGAAGGATTGAGCGCTGAAGAACTTATTATTTCAGCATTTGCTAACAAAAGACGTGCTGCCTTAAGTTGGTTGTAAACCTTGTGAAATTGGCCTTCTGCCATTGAGTTGATTTCAATAATTTCTTTGCGGTGCTTGCGAATTCCCTCTACATCCCAGTAGTCTCCAAGATTTAGGATCTCATCAACAGCTCCGGGGTTGCGCGGGTCATATACGTGATGACCGGTTGCCGCTACAACAATGGATTTAATTTCAGGGATGGTAACAGCGTCATATGATTCTGGGTCAAGTGAGCAATGTTGATATTCCAAATCGTATCCTTCTTTGGTGAAAGCGTCCCCTATCTGTTTGATAAAAGTCGATTTCCCGGTTCCCGGACCTCCTTTGACAATAACCATTTTTGCATTGTCCATATCTGGTAAAAAATTAAAAAAAGAATGAAATCCTTCTGCTGAATTACAACCAAAAAAGCATCGCGAGGTGTGAGTTTTGTTTTCCATGATTTACTCCTTTCGTTAGGCTGCTTCATTATTTGAAGAAGCGTCGAAAATGCCGGTTAACCCGAGGTCGTTAACCCTCGTGTTAATCTTTGATTTGTCCACTAGATACAGTTCGCGCTTTTGCATTTGTTCAAAGTAAATACCTCCGGAAAAGGTATAACGTTGTTTTAATCCGTTCTCTTTATTCAAACCTTCTGATTCGGCAGCTATAATATCACCGCAGGCCAGTTCTCTTGGTAAGTGCATTTGTTCTTCGTCATTAATGAGGGCAGCAGCATTGTAGCCGGCTAATGTCCCTGTAACCATGGCTTCAGTGTGTCCGACAAAGAAACCCGATTTTTCACCTCCGCAGAATAAATTGTTTGTCCCGGTAACTTTCATGAGATCGTTTCTGGGGGCTCGGCTCAAGAATCTCACAGAGTTGGCCATACTACTGCCGTGACTATAGAGAGCGTCTGTAAAGCCGGGGACCATACGTAGTTTGTCGATGGGGAAATATGGGGTCATCATTTTGGCATGCCCACCTGTATCAAGTAAGACAATGTTTCTTGCAAAATCAGGAAGGGCATACTGACGGCATGATTTTTTGTTGAGCATGCTTTCATGAATCAACTGTTCCGGTAGGGGGGTTACAGATACTCCGCTCTGTTTTAGTTCTAACTGAATATCTTCGGAGAGAGATTCCTTACGAATTTCGCATGAGCCGCTTAAGGAACCTATTGCTCCATCTTGCCGCATGCCGACGATATCTTTAATCCCCATGCGATCTGTGAGACTGATTCTTGGACCAAATGAAGGACAACGAAGCATGCACATTGCGCATCCCGTTCCGTAGCGATGGCAATTGCCCATTGATCCCGCTGATCCTGTGCAATCTATAAAGACATCTCCTTTCACAAGCTTATTGTCGGCTAACTTCACTGCTTGCACATATCCGTCTGAGCACTGAATATCTGCGACCCGGGAAATGAAACGGAGATCAATACTCTTTTCAGTCAACAATCGACGTACGGAAGATTCAACTTTCGAAGTCGAATATAGAGTTGCGTGTTCATGCCCAGGGAAATCTATATCCACATGCGTGGCTGCTCTGTCTGTGGCTTTGATCAGTTCTCCGGCCCCAAGTTGCCGGAGTTCTTCTGCTGCTGTGTACCTGCCGTTATTTCGCATGATGCCGCCAGCCAGACCGCATCCCAGCAATAAGTCTGTGCGTTCAAGAAGAATTACCTGCGAGTTGTTTTTTCGTGCTGCCAATGCAGCAGCACAACCGGACCACCCACCGCCGATTACAATTATAGTGCTCATGGTTTACCCTTTATATTTTAGTAGATTAGTCATGAGTAAGACAGGTCTTGCAGGCCCGTATTAAAGTTCCGTTTCGGTTTGTAATGCACGCACCGCATATTCCTTCTCCGCAGCACATTTTATGAGTGCTGGATGTCGCCATGCGAGGTTTTAAGCGTAGCTCTGACATAACTTGTTTCAAAAAGGTATGCTGCTCATCGCAGCCTCCGCTGAAGATAGAATATGGTCTTATCCTCCTAAATATATTTGAAATTTCCTGCTTGCCGTTCTGTGATTTCAGATTGACAAAAGTGGCAGAGGGAATCTCCTGAATGTAGGGAATTATGAAAGGGTAATCTTTTGCGCCATATACCAATGTTATTTTGTTGCCATTGCGTAGCAGGGTTCGTGCTATGTTAGGACCGCATACTTGTGCCATACCTGAAAGTATTAGTACTACCCGCTGATTATATACGTTTTCAATGTACTTATGTCCGAGTATGCCGTTCCAGTATGGACCTCGAAGCCATAGTTCGTCTTCACAGGCTGCTAATGTTTTGGTTTTAGGTCCTAGTTTGGTGTAGGCCACTGCAATTTCATTTCTTCTGGGGAAGGATTTTATGACCGCTAAGGGGGTGTTGTAGTAGCTTTCCAGTTTGCCGCGGACAAAGACAAAACTTCCAGGCCTGGTCAGTTGTGCGGCAAGCTTGGCAGTGGTTTGGATGTGTAAAATTTCAGTGCCCTGGCCGACATTTTTTCTGGATATGATTTTTGCAGATTGACTTTCCCGCTGATTGCTTTGCCCGATAAGCCATTCGCTTTGGGCAAGGATGCATGTTCCTGTCCAATCGCAGTCGCACTTGGCTTCACCTCGAATTATAGAGCAGACAATGCACTCTCCTGATTCAGCAAGGTGGCAGGGGCAAAATTCACTCCCGGCATCAATGCATTTCAGTCGTTGGGGGCTCTGTTGGTTTGAACGTTTAGGAGTTGGTAATGCAAGAAAATCTGCTGTAGATGCCCTGTACATATTAGTTCTCCTTCAATATTATTGATTTTTTGTTTGTTGCGCTTCGTTATATTTGAGCATTCCCAGTGCATAGAATCCTGTAAGAACCAAAGTGATTTCCTCGTAGCAGTTCATAAACCCGAAGCTTTTCGGGATGTTCACAAAAGCCCAGATAAGTGTAAGAAAATAGATATCCCTATCGATTTTACGGGAGGCAGCCAGTAAGGCTAAAGTAAATCCTGCTAATGGGCAGGGATATCCGGGCAGGGCGATCATCGGGTGTCCTGTGAAATATCCAAGTACTGGAAAGAGGAAAGCCATTAGTATGAAGAATGCCGTGGTTAACTTCACACCCGTAGATCGTGATATTTCGAAATGAGTGTTTTTCGTAACGAGAAGGTCAATAATGAATAAAAAACCAATGGCGGCGTAAAGGGGGCCGGCTAAAAATTTAGCCATTGGACTTTTGCCGCATGCGATAAAAAAGCAGGCTACCGAGTTCCATAAGAACGCCAGTGCTAAGAAAAATTTGGTAAAGGTATCAGTTGCTTTACCCGGTCTGGTAAAGACCATCCAGGTTACAATTGCCATACCTATAACAAGGGCAATTTGAACTATCATGGTGTCATCACGAAAATCCTTTAAAACATTCCAGAAAATTTGAGTTTGTGTCATAGTCGTTATCCTTTGTTCTATTCTTTTAAATTAATTACAGTTTTCGTCTTGGCGTTCTATGTATAAACGTCGTGATGTTCTATCTAGAAGTTCAGAATGATCGTGGGTTACTTGGATTACTGCTGCATTGCTTGTCTCTAAAGAAGATTCCAGTAGAGACCTCATATTGTCTTTCAGCCTTTTGTCTAAACCTGTGAACGGCTCGTCTAGCAGTAAAATTTGGGGGTTGACTGCAAGGGCTCTGGCTATTGAGACCCGTTGGCGCATGCCTCCTGAAAGCTGGTGGGGAAGCATCTTTTCGAATTTTGAAAGCTCCATACGACTAATAAAATAGCGTGACCGGTCAATGGCATCATTCTTGTTCATCCCTAAAGCACGAAGAGGCAGAGCAACGTTGTTTAATGCCGTATCCCAAGGCAGCAGGCGTGCTTCCTGAAATACATATCCAATGTGAGAAGTTCCGATCTCAATGCTTCCTGAGTCCGGACTCTCCAAACCCGCTATTATGCGTAATACCGTTGATTTTCCGATGCCGCTGGGTCCAAGCAAGGCCAAAACCTCACCACGCTTAACTTCCAGATTGAACTTTGAAAGGATTGGGTCTTTTCCGAATTTCTTATCAATATTATTTAGCTTGATGATGGGCATGTCTGCTTCCTTTCAATGGCTTTGCGGGCAGGGCGCAGCATGAAAATTTCTACACCGCCTATGATAATCATTGCCAGCATTGTCAGCGCATAGAGACTGTCAGTTTGAAGATTGGTTCTGGATATAGCCAATGCATGCCCAAGACCTTTGTTGGTTCCAAGCATTTCAGCCAATACAACCAGTCGAATGCAGTTTCCTGTGGCTATGACCACTGCAGATAGCAACGGTCTTGCAAGAGCCATTGCGTATATTCTTGTTAAGCGCATATGCAGTGGCATACGGTAAACTCTGGCCATTTCTATAAGATTGCTGTCTACATTCATCATGCTTTCTGCCACATTTACGTAAACAATGGGGGCGATCATGGTAGAGGTAATACTTACAACCATAGTAGTTCCCATGCCGAACCAGAGCATAAAAACAACTACGACGATTATGCCTGGGATGCTTGTGAGGATCCAACGGATTGGCGCAAGCATGAGACGCAAGGGTTCTATTAATCCGGCTAAAACACCGAGCACTGCGCCGCTACCGATCCCGATGCATAAAGACAATGCAATGCGTTTTAAAGTCGGGACCAGATGTGTCATCAGAAAACCTTTATCTCCGAGAAGCCGAAATAAAGCGGACATAGTTTCAACCGGAGTTGCTACGACTAAACCTGAATAATTTCGCGCTAAAGCTTCCCATCCTAAAATGAGCAGCATAAAACCGAGAATATTATAAAAGGATGGAGGCAATTCCACTGACCGGAAATCAATCATTCTTTCACCTCAAACAGATCGCTATTCGGTATGGGGCCGCCGATGGCAGCAGGGGAGAGCTCTTTGATTTTAGATAAGAAAAACAAGGCGTTCTTCTGTGCTTTTTGGCCATTTAATGCGTGAATATCGATTTCTTTTATTGCTCCGGAATGAAGTTGTGTTGCTAGAGAAGGAAATTCCTGCTGTGTGAGGTATAAAGCTTCGGAAGGATTTTGCTTTACCCATTCACATGCCTGCGTGTGGGCTTTGCGAAAATTTTGTATCAGATCCGGTCTGGCAGCCTGCGCTCCGAAGAAAGTCATACTTGTTGCCGCAAGACGGTGGCCGGGAAAAGTTTTTGTCCAGGCTTTACCCATACTTATCCTTCTGACCAGCAGGGGCGATCCATTGGCGTGCTTTTCCTGAGAGCGTTGTATGGCGACAGATGCCGTCGGTTCACTTAGCATTGCGTGGTCTCCTTTACCCGCCAGTAAAAGATTAACGGCCTCTAAAGCTCCGCTTGTGTGCCTGATAGTTATTTTGTTGGGCTTATTTCCTATTGTTGCTTTGAAGAACAATTCCGGCATCTCTCCCGGTCCAAAGGGGAAAAGAAGTGTTCCCTTAAGTGATTCCAGTGTGTCCGGTCCTGGGTTTCGAGATACAATCCAGACCGGGGATTCATAAAGTTGGGCAATGCGTACTTTAACCCCCTTATTGAGCAAAGTGGCAGCTGCAGCTGTCGTTATGATAGCTGCATCAATCTGTCCTCCTACGATCATGGCCCGGAGCATGTCCGGCGAATGCCAGGGAATGAATTTTACATTAAATGGCTGCTTCCAGATCTTTGGTCCTTGAGTCATAGCGATAAGAGGAACACTTTCAGCTATGGGGGGACCTGAAAAAACGAGAGTAGGGCATTCTTTGCACTGCGCAGGGAATGCAAAGGCGAGTAATAGTGCGATTAAGAATATTTTTTTCATGATTTTATCTACTTTTGCGGGCTATAATCAGTTCTGACGGACCAAAAGGTAAATCCATGATTCTAATTTCTATTGTATAGAATCCGGCTTCATGAAGATAAGAGGCAATTTCTCCCTGCTCAAAGGAAACATCCTGTCCTTCTAAAGCTAGAGAAAGGCGGGACAACACTATGTCCGATGGCTGGGTCCGTTCGCAGGTAAGCCCTTCATGTAGGCTGAGAAACAGTCCGCCGGGATTAAGAGCTTTATATATGCGGGAGAACATGGTGCTGAAATCTTTGACATAATAAAGAGTCTGGCTGGTCCATATCAGGTCATAACTCTGCCCGAAGTCGATTTCGTTATAATCTCCGGCAATTGTATGTATTCGGGATTCAAGTCCCGCTGCAGCAATTTCGTCCTGTGCGACTTCTATAAGAGGGGGCATATCGCATAAAAATCCTTCCATAGTCGGATGATTGGAAACCACCTCCATGCACATGATGCCAGGGCCGCATCCCAGATCCAGCATGCGCTGTATGTTGGAGTATTCCGGTAAAGAAGAAATGAGAGAGGCTGTGCGCTTTGCCATGTCCGCCTTTTGATAGTTGGCTAAATGTCGCGCTGATTCTTTCCATTTTTCTTCTCTGTCCAGTTTATTTCTGTTTTCCACCTTTGGTGGACCTTGGAGGATTAATTCCGGGATTCGGAGAAGGTTGCGATGCTGCATCTGTGATATATTATCAACCATACCGCCAAGATAAGTAGGGCTTGTCGTCAGCAGGTAGGATTTTGAAAATGGGGTGTTCGTATAAGTTCCATTTTCCTTGTCAGCGAAACCCAAGGCAGTCATTGCATCGAGAAAGTAGATAAGATTGGACTCGCCAGCTTCTACTTCTAGAATTTCAGCAATGTCCTTCGGCTCTTGTGCTGTTTCCAAAATATCCGGCAATTTCATATCTATGGCTGTTTTGAGTACAGCCATGCGTGTCGGGCCGACCATCAACTCAAAAATGAAATCCAGATCTTGTGAGGGTGTCAGTGTGTTTAATTGCTGTGTCATTTTAGAAATTCCAGTTTAGAGTAAATCCGTAGGTCATAGGAGCGCCGTCCTCAACTAATGTTGAACCGGATGCGGTAGCGACTTTTTTTACCGAATAGGCCGTGTCAAAAATATTTTCAGACCATATGGAGAATTCTATGTCGCCGGTTGTATACCCAAGGCGGAGGTTTACAGTTTCATATGCATCGCCCTTAAGCTCATTGGCTGCGTCATAATATTGCTCCCCGGTACCTAATAGGTCTGCAATGACGAAAAGGCCGCTATCATGGTTGTATTGGACTCCTAGATTATATGTGTATTCAGGAGCCCAAGGGAGCTTTTTACCGCTGTAGTCAACTGTTGTGCCGCCTGCTGTTGTTGTCCATTTATCAATTTCAGAGTCTGCGTATCCAAATCCGGCAATGAATTTCAGCTCGGGAATTGGGCTATAGCTACTTTCTACTTCTATCCCCTGAGTGTGGGCGGAGGCTGCATTGCTGAATTTCCATGCTCCAACGCCTCCTCCAGCAACAGCCTCTCGAACTTGTTTGTCAGTAATATCAGTATAAAAAGCAGTAAGATTGAGTGTCAGTATATTATCAAACCAGTTGGTTTTGATTCCTGCCTCGTAGTTGAGGGTGTGTTCTGCTCCATAGGCAAAGCTGTCAGCATCTGTGGCTGAATAAAAGTTGAATCCTCCAGCTAAGAAGCCTGTAGAAACAGTGGTATAGGCAGTGATATTGGGATTAAAGTCATATGCCAGAGAACCCATTGGGAGGAATTCTGTGTCATTAATAGAATTTTTATAGGAAGTGGCCCCAGTACTTGGAGTGTAGGTTTGTTTACCCGTGTTATGGGAAATCTCCAGTCTTGTTCCACCCGTAAGGCGCAGACCTTCAATCATTTCGTAAGTAGCTTGTCCGAACAAAGCGCCAGAGGTCGATTCACTGTTTCCGGAACGCGAAGAACTCAGAAACGCTTTCACATTGGTAAAATCAATACCGGCATCAACGTTTTCGTAGTTTCCGTTTAAGCCCACCAACCATGTGAGGTTGCTTTTTCCTTTTGAGGCAAGGCGGAACTCCTGATTCCAACTCTCCATGCTCATTTTGAGATCAGAATAGCTGATGGGCTTGGCGGTTCTGTCTGAGTCGTGGTGATGTTCACGGTCGAAAGTTCGATGGCTGGTGATGGAGGTCAGCTCCATAGTCGGCCATGTATGCTTTGCTTTTACAGACTGGCCGATTTCTTCTTCAGTCGCTTTGTCACTTTCATTGCTAGTAACCTTGTGACGGTCAGTTGCACTTTGGCCATCCATGTAACGCAGGGAGCTGATACCAAGATTACGTAGTGCACCGTCTAAATTGAAGGTAATGTCCCATGCATCATCCGGGGTCCAGCGAATCGTACCGCGTCCGTTGAAGTTTTCTTTACCATATACATCGTCATCATTTGTCAGGATATTGGTGTTATATCCGTCAGTTGTCAGTCCTTGCATGGAAATGCCGTAGTAAAGTTTATCTTCAGTGATAGGACCGCTGGAGCTGATGCCCAGCCTTGCAGTATAATAGTTGCCTACTTCCAGCAGTATTTTGTTACGTTGCTCATTGTTTGGTTGATTCAGGACTATATTAATAACTCCTGATTCACTGTTTTTCCCGTACAGCGTCCCTTGCGGACCACGCAGAACTTCGACACGTTCAACGTCAAATATGTTCTGGTTACTCATGTAGCCAAGGGGATATGCCACATCGTCCACGTATAGTCCCATAGGGCTGAACAAAGAGGTATCAATAGTGGAAATACCACGGCAGACAATTGATCCGCCGGAGCTGGTGTCTTTAATATAGATGTTTGGGGCGTAACGGGTCAGGTTTTCAAGATTATCGATTCCGCGTGTTTCAATGAACAGGTCATCCAGTACTGAAATATTGCCCGCAAATTCTTTTGCAGTACCTTCACGCTTAGCCGCATACACCGTTACCGGTTCCATTGTGACAGATGTCTGATTGCCTTTAATAGAATTGTCTTCAGCTAAGGCAATTGAAGAGCTGAATAAAATGAATGTGACTATTAAAAAAGCAAATTTAGTTTGTTTCATAGTGTTTGACCTTTTGAATTTCATTTGGTTGATTTTGATATTCATGGTCAATACACTTGTGTTTTAAGCGTGACTAATCGTGTTCGGGCAAAAATTAACGCTGTAGGGACTATTTGTTCAGAGGAGTCGTTAAAAGTCGTTGATTTGTCTGAAAATGTTTTGGCAGAAGTCCAAATCTTTTTTTGAACGCACTACTGAAATGGCTTAAATTTTGGTAGCCAATAGAAAATGCGACTTCAGTAACATTTTGATCTCCTCGTTGAAGAAGATCATACGCCTTTTGCATTCTGAATTCTCTGAAGTAACCGAAAACAGAGGTGTCAAAGACCTGTCTGAAACCGTTTTTTAATTTTCTTTCATTAATGCCGACATGAATTGCAAGTTCACGCAGACTCGGTGGATTTTCCAAATCGCAGATTAGAAATTTGCTAGCTTCTCGAATTCGTTCTACATCGTCCGGTCGTAACGGCTGCGATGCAGAACGGGTGGGTGTTTCAGACTTGAAATAATCATGAAGTTGCATGGACAATAAATCCATGACCCTGCTTTCAAGAAATAGTTTCCGTAATCCACCTTCATATTGGCATTGGATAATTTGAGTTAAAAGATGTTGCTTGGCTGGATTACGAGGGCCGAACCAGTGGATGGGATTTGCATTGCTATTATCAAGAGTTTTTTGAAAATCTCGAGGCAGTTCGCTCATATTGTCCACAAAATATTCACGAAGAAATTGTTGAGAAACAATTATGCCTAAAACACAAGATGTTTGGTCTTTAGGACGTTCTATTATTCCACACATTTTAGGCAGATAAAAGATTCCGTTTGATCCACTCTGCATCTCGTCTACCTGATTACGTAGTGTCCCGTTTGAAAAAGAGCATCTATTCTTTCCAGAATACGTAAAACCAAATTGTATAGGTGCTTCGTCCCTGTCAAAGCTAGCTATTAGGTTTCGTCGGGGTGTGGTCTTAGCAATGGTCAGTGTCAAACCCGGGCGGAGCAAAATATTCTGGAAACATCTTGAACCTAATATTCCATTCTGGGCTGAAAATTCTAAAGACTTGTATTCTCGAGATGGGGCTAGGGGAGGTGGAGTGGATTTCATAATGCTATCTCCGTTATTTTGATATTAATATTGTCGCATATAATCTTGCAGAGATTGAAAGTCAATATCAGTTGAAATATTAAGAATTAGCACTTGAGGAGAGAAATGGGCAGGACGAAGTGCTTGTTATAAGCTGAGTGAGGGGAAAGGCGGTCTAAAGTCTCTTGGGTTCTGCAATCAGATTTTCTGAGGTGAATTGGAAATATTAAGAAGATCCATAGCATTACCCTGAATGCGGTAGGGGATAATGTGTTGAGTTGCCCTTTGATTTTAGCGCGTTAAATCGGTGCACTGAAGGCATAAAAAAAGGCTCATGAACATTCCACTATGTACCAAACTGGTGTGGATATGCCATGAGCCTTTTTTTCTTTGAAAAATCCAATTATTTCAATTGGTTGGTGGAGGCGGGGAGAGTCGAACTCCCGTCCGAGAATGCTCCACCAAGATGTCTACAGGTTTAGTTCAAGTATTGTTTCTCGCCCAAATGAACGCCCCTGAACAGGCAACATATGAGCCAGCGCGTGCTAGGTTCTCGCCTCTCTACGGACGTGCAACGCAGAGATAGCCAGTCTGATGGGGTTGTTGTCAAAGCTAATATCAGACATCAAAGCTATGACATGGTCAGCTTAATTAAGCTGCCATTGCGTAATCGTAATTGTCGTTTGCAATTATGATTGTGCCGCTTTTTACGTGGCCAGCGGCGCCACGACCTGCAACCTTGGCTTCATTCACCCCCGTCGAAACCAATGCGCCCCCATTTTTTCAAAGAACACTTCCTACTTATACTGTATGCACGCAGGAAGATGATGCAAGGGGGTTCGGGCAAATGAATTGCCACTTTCCCCTTCAGGTGAAGAGATGTTTTCTATATCATTGCCGTGCTGTTGGCAAGGGCTCTTAAAGTACAAAATTAAATTATTTCCAGCCTTCTTTGCATGGACCGCAGAGCTTCGAGCAGAGTGAAGAGGCCATTGGATCAAAGCCGCCTTTGCGGATTTCTCCGGTCAATTGGTTTGTACAGGTATATTCCAGCTCATATTCACAAACCCAGTCTGAAAGAACGTCACCGTTAACGTCTGTACATTTTATCTGGGCAGTACCGAAATTTACCCTTTCATCAATGCAGGCTGGACCTTGATTACATTTGTAGGTCGAAACATCTGCGAACGCAGTGGAAGATGAGACTATGACGAGAAAAAATATAGCGTACGCAATTGTGGCGATTTTGGAGAATTTCATGCGTGCTCCCATACTGTTGTAATTAAAATTCGAGCTAATGGTTGAATTTTTATAATATTAACCCTTTCTTGTCATTGCGCAAAGTGATAAAAGCGCAGTGTTTACGAACATTAATTTTATGGAGGAACTATGCAGAATCCTTTTAAGTTTTATATCTTTGAAGAAGCGGCTTACATTTACGATTCCAATCAGAAACGTATTTTCAAAATGGGTGTTGAAGAAAGCGCTGATGTGGCGGGGGAGTTGGAAGCTCAGATCCTTGAGAGCGGTGAAGAGGTGGATAAAGATAAAGCGTGGGAAGTCTCAGGATTGGATAAGTTGAATCCGGCCTAAGGTATTTAATACAACGGGCTGTCATTTTCTAACATGACAGCCTGAAAAGCCCGCGCGCAATCCGGGCAGAGTTCTTCATCAGATTTGGCTTCAATGAATTCCATGGCAGCCTTATGGGTGAAGGCTTCCTTATATGGTCTGTCTGTGGTTAGTGCATCATATACGTCAGCAATTGATATGATTCTGGCCCATAAAGGAATTTCTCCGCCAACAAGACCGTGCGGATAACCTCTACCATTTATTTTTTCATGGTGGTGCAGCACCGCGGGGATGATGTCTTCCATACTAGGAATCGGGCTCAGAATGTCAGCCCCAAGTACCGGGTGTTCTTTAATCTTTCCAAACTCTTCATCGCTCAGCGGGCCGTTTTTAAGCAGAATATCGTCGCGAATTCCGATTTTCCCGAGATCATGCAGCTTTGCGGCAAATCCGATTCTTTCCTGATCAAAATCGTTAAGTGAAAGCTTTGCCGCAATTTTAACCGAAAGGTTTGAGACAGTATCAGAATGGCCGCGTGTATAGGAATCTCTCGCTTCCAAGGCCTGAATCAAGCTGGTGATACTGCCCATGAGCAGGGTGCGTTCTTTTTTGAAGATCTCACGCTGCTGCAGCACTATCTGAAAATGGTCGCTGAGTAATTTTTCTGCTGTAATTACAAGTTGGTCTATGTTGAAAGGTTTGACCAGAAATGCAGCCGCGCCTTTGTGCAACAATTCGCGCATGGTTCTTCTGTCCGCACCTGAACTCATTATTACAAATGGCACATGTGAAAGAGAGGGGTGATTCTGGATTTTTTCGCAGAATTTGATGCCGTCCATTACCGGCATATTGATGTCAGAAAGAATGAGATGCGGTACTATTTCGCTCGCTATTTCGAATGCTTCAAAACCGTTGCTGGCTGTGATTACTTTGAATCCGGCTGAGGTTAGTCCTGTTTTGACAACGTTCAGTATGTATTTGGAATCATCGACAACAAGTACAAGTTTGTCGCGGAGCAGTTTAGCGCGATCAAGAATTTCTTTAATATAAGGGAGCAGGTCCTGACGGGCTTTGTTCTTGGTAATATAGGCGGCCGCTCCGACTTCGAATCCTTTTTCGATTTCTTCGTGCCGTTCGTTGCTGGATAAAATTATTACCGGAGTAGATTGGGTATCGGGGTTGCTCTTGATTTCAGTGCAAAGTTGATAACCGTCTATTCCCGGCATGGTAATATCTGTAATTACCAGATCGTAATGGTGGTTACGGGTGTAGTCCAGACCCTGTATGCCGTTAACAGCTTCAGTTACGTCAATGGAATGCTTCTTCAATTCTGAACTGATCACAGTTCGGATAGTCTTGCTGTCATCGACAACTAAAACTTGAGGATTGAGCATCTTTTCTCCATTGAGAGTTGGTAATTACTGGTGATATAGCACTATGTAGTGTCGCCCTAACAAACTCGCTTAAATATTGTCATAATTAGCTTAATGATAAAAGTAAAGGCCGGAGGAAGTTCCTCCGGCCTTTCGCTTAGTTTTATAATAAGGCTGTTTGTGTTTTATCTTATTTGTTTTTAAAAGGAAGCATTTCAATCCAGAGAACTGCACCCAACTCTACATCTTTGCCTTTGATTTTGTAATCTGCATCGTTCAGACCTGCAAAACCCCACCAGCCTGCTTTGGGGCAGGCAAAAGTGAATACGCCGTTTTCATCACACAGAACTTCCTGAGTCACCATACATTCATAAGGCGCTTCCAGTTTTGCATCTTTATTGTAAAATTCAACTTCTACACGGGTGAAAGGAGCGGGCTTGCCATCAAGCAATACAATTCCCTGAAAAACATTACCGGCATAATTACCCCAAGGGCGGGTTAAGGGAACGATTTCAGTCTTCACGCCAAGAGGTTTGTTCCAGTCTTCACCTTCATCAAAAGCGGAAACAACAGTCTTGGTGTAATGGATGATGTAGTTATCTTCTGCCGGCTCAGGATAGGGAGTAGGCTCCATGAAAAATGTATACATGCCGGGGCGTTTAAATTTGTATTCAGTCTTAAAGGAGTCGTGATCCATGACTTTGTTTTCTTTGAGGGTAGGAAGAAGGTTAGTTTCTTTACCCTCATAAAATACACTGAATTTTTGAGGTTTAACCAGATTCATCCCGATAAGTTCGAAAGGATGTGAAAATGAAAGCTGGAGCTCTGCATTCTTTTTTTTCGGGCTGATGATCGAATTTTCAGGGATCAACATTCCAAAATGGGCAAAGGCAGAACTGCTGAAGGCCACAACCAGTAAAATGGTCAGAACGGGAATAATCTGTTTTCGCATGAACTCACTCCGTGCATTGATGTGTCAGGGTAGCTATTTTTTCCGGGAGAGAAAAAAAGCAGCAACTCCAAAAAGTCCGAGGATGTAACCTATCCCCGAAAATATTTCATTAACGCCGGGACCTTTTTCTTGCTGGCTGATGATCAGTCGCTTTAAGGTCTCGACTTTATTGGTAAGCTTTTCTACCTGTGCTGTTAGTTGAGCTATTTCAGCTGATGAAGTTGTTGTGTCGACAGATGATGTCATGGGCACAGGCTCGGATGACTGTGCAGAGGAGGTGGTGATTGTAGGTTTGTTTTCTGCTGGTGAATTAGGAAAAATCTCATCTGCGGTTAGTGTCCAGTCGCCTCGGTGTCCTTCTGAAGCTTGAAGATTGATTAACAGTCCGTTTCTGTCCATTTTTATTGCTTCAGGGATGGGGAAATCAAAGAGTCCACCATCATCAGTAACACCTGTGAGTAAAACTTTTCCTGTATCTGCGTTTAGAATTTCAATCTTACCTTGATGCACTTTCTTTTTTTTACTGAAATAGCTTTCGGTAAATACTGTATCGCCCTCAACGTAGGCAAAGACATTTACCCTGTGGGCAAATGAAGGTGTGCTCATTATAAGTAGAAGGATTAGCGATACAAGCACTCTTGATAGGTATTTAAATTTCATTTTTTCTCCTTTTGAGTCGTAAATCTCAAAACGGATGTTATTGTGTGTCACTCTTTTGTGATATGTGGTACTCTTCGGGTTAAAAAAAGTCAATAATGAAATAAAAATAGCCCTTAACGATGTTTCAGTTAAGGGCTATTAAGCAGATTTTGTTTTAGTGCGGTCAGTCGAAAGTGTAACCTATGTTAAACATTGTATCGAAGAAACCATTGGGATCGTCTTTCTTGCCCCCAAAAGTCTTCAGGTAACGGGAATCAAGCCCGATAGTGAAACCGGAATCGAATTCATAGAGAAATCCCGCTCCGCCACCTGCAACAGGAGCTCCGTCAGAGATTTTGAATATGGTTCCTGGATAATCAAAAAATGAATATCCGCCGTGAGCGGCTATGTAGGGTGTAAAGTTCCTGTCAGCATAGAATCTGTAGAGTAATGACCCCATAAATGTATATGTGGTAAAATTTTTGTTTTTATAATCATACGCAGTTCCGTTGCTGTTGATTGTTCCGTTATCATAATATGTTGTTCCGTAAGTTCCGGATGAGCCGGAAGAACTGCCCATTAGAAAATCTCCGCCGATGCCGAATCCGGACGGGAAGAAATGCCGCGCAGAGATTCCACCCAGACCACCGAAAGAAGAGTATGGTGTGTCGCTTTTAGAAGACAGGGCAGCCTGAGCTCCTCCGCCGACCCCTAAGAATGTTTCAGAGCTTTTTTTGGGAACAAAAAATCCTTTATTCTTGGTTCTTCTTGATTTTTTCTGAACTCTTACGGCCAGTTCATAGTCTCGTTTTGCAGCATCACCGGGGCTTTGCATCTGCTGCGGTTGTTCCTGTGTCTTGATTACCGGCACGGCTGCTTGATTCTGTTGCAGTCCCGGCTTTTGAACGTAATATACCTGTTGAGCAGGTTGTGGCGCTGCTGTCGGGGCTGGGCGTCCCGGCCAAAGTCCCAGTTGTTGCTGAGGCTGATATACCTGAACATAACGCACTTGCTGTTTAGGTTGAGGCTGTGGCGCTTGCGGCATTGTCTTACGTATAGGAGTTTGCACAGCTTCAGGGGGTGATTGCGGTGAATTCTCCGGCATGAGATCGTCAGTAATTTTAGCAGCGCTTGCTTCGCTGGTGGGAGCAGTCTTGGTTTGTGCGCTTGGAGCTTGTTCAGCAGTAATAGGTTGCGCAACTTCTTTAGGCTGCTCATCAGTTTTGGTGGATACTGACGGGGCGGGGGTTGCTGTGCTTTGAACGATGCCTTCATCGAGGAGTTCTTTAGATATTGATTTTCCATCGACAGTTATGTCACCTATTATATTTCCTTCGTCGTCCTTGCTGATTTCTCTGACATCAACATCACGCATAAGGACGAGGTTACTGCTTTCGAGTCGGGCTTTTGCCGCATCCAGTCCCGGTATTGCTTTTACTCCGGGAATATTAACTTTAACCGGTGTTTGACCATCTTTGAGCACAATAAAAGAAGTTGCTCCTTCCACAGCCACGATTTTACCCGGCCAAGCAAAGGACAACGCTGGGAGCAGGAGTATAGCGATAAGTATGGTCAGTAATCTCAACATAATTCAGCCATTTTTATAGGTTATACCACATTACAAAAATGATCGGCATTAATTGGAGAAACTTAACACCGGATTGGTTTATTTTATTATGTTCTCAAGAATACCCTAAATTTGAAAATATTTAAAATTATGCATTAAATGTGGAACCAGAAGTGGTTTGATTGTTTCATAATGTTTTTGGTGTTAATATGTTGTCGAAATTTTAAGGAAGCAGGAGCTAGCGTGTTAAGACTTATTTTATTTGTTCTTTTAGTATTAATGGCTTTCCCGCCAGTACTTAGTGCTAAAAGCTTAATCCTAGTTACCTTGGATACTCCTCCTCAAACGTATCTTGAGAATGGTAAGCCAACCGGATTTTTAGTTGAAATAGTTTCGAAAGCTGCGACCCGAGCCGGATACACCCCTGATATACGTATAGTTCCATGGAAAAGAGCTTTGACTATGGCAAAGAAAGGAACAGCGGATGCGGTCTTCAATGCTGGATTCAATGAAAAGCGTAATAAGTATTTAAGGTATCCGGAAACGGTTCTGATAACCGAAAAGGTAGTTGCTTTACGCCGTGTAGGGACGGATACTTATTTTTCAGATGATTTTGAAGGGTCGGAGAAATACATAGGTGGTATTGGGCGGGGATTTTACTATGGCGAGAAAGTAGATTCGGCTTTGAAAAATAACGACTTCAAGCGGATTGAAGAAGTTCCTAATATTGATCTTAATGTTAAGAAGTTGCTTTTGGGCAGGATTGATTTCTTTTTTGCCGATTATTATCCTGCTTTGAGCTTTTTGAATGATAATGATCTTCTTGGTAAAATCGAAGCTATATTGGACCCGAAAACAGGGCTGCCACTGG
Source organism: Maridesulfovibrio salexigens DSM 2638 (assembly GCF_000023445.1). GTDB lineage: Bacteria > Desulfobacterota > Desulfovibrionia > Desulfovibrionales > Desulfovibrionaceae > Maridesulfovibrio > Maridesulfovibrio salexigens. The sequence continues at coordinate 2,068,314 of NC_012881.1, forward strand.
TTTATTCCATGTCAGACACATATCTTGCGTTTTCGCGGAAGAAGGATTCTGAAGCATTTGAGAAGGTTAGTTCAGAACTTAAGAAAATGAAAAAGGAAGGCGAATACAAAGAGATAATGCTTAAATATATTCCTGTTCATGATGGCTTTTAAGGGCCGGAATTATTTCCAGCCCATTGTTTCATAGCCTTTCTCCCGGAGACAGCGTTCGACGAATTTCCTATACAATGGATCAGGATTGTCCTGCATAGCTCCCCCGACAGCTCCTCCTGCAGCGCCACCTGCGGCCCCTGCTAAAGCCGAAGAACCGGGACTTCCTGTTACTATACCGATCCCAAGGCCGACAGCGCCTCCAATCAAGCCTCCCTTAACTCCGGTTTTAACCGAAGTTTTTGCTTTGGAAGTGTTACCGACGCTTTTTTCGGCAAACTCCATGCAGTAGGCGATATCATCCGAGACCTTTGCTTCTCCGGCCTCTTTATACTGTTCGTTGGGATATAAAACAGGTTTTTTAGCACAAGCAGGGCAGGCCAGTACCAGCATAGCCAGTATCATAAAAAATATTCTTTTATTCATAAGCTCATCACACGATTGGTAATTTTATAGTGAATTTGGTCCCTTTTCCGATTTCCGTCTCAATATCAAATGTCCCTTTGTGGTTCTGGGTTATTATAAAATAGGAGACGGAAAGACCAAGTCCGGTTCCAACTCCGGGTGATTTAGTGGTGAAAAAAGGTTCAAAGACTCTCCTCTTTACCTCAGGGCTCATGCCCGGTCCGTTATCTTCTACTTCGGCAGTAATATATTTGTCATCCATTTTAGTACGTAAAGTGATAGTCGGGGTTCGTATATCGGAAATTTCGTTGGTCGCATAAGCGGCATTTTTGACCAGGTTCAACAATACCTGCTCAATTTCTATGCGCAAGCAATTAACCTTGCCTAGATTTTCTTGGTAATCTTTAATTATCTTAGTGTGTTTAAAATCATATTTCCTTTTGAGATCGTAATCGCAAGTGATGATGTTCATGATATCATCAAAAAGTTTGTTTAGATTGCAAACAGTCATGCCGCCATCGTTACGGCGGGTAAAGTTCAACATGGTATGCACGATATTGGCCGCACGTTCACCGGATGAATGAATCCCATCCAGCATTTTGATTATTCCACGTTTTTCAAGATATGCTTGAATCTGTTCGCAGGAGCTGCCAACTTCCTTTGCAGCAGTTTTATTTGCCGGAACATCAGGCGAGGTTCTGCGGTAAATGTTCTGAACAGCCTGAAGAATTCCGGCCAAAGGATTATTGATTTCATGGGCCATACCAGCGGCTAAGCCACCGACAGAAACCATTTTTTCTGTTTGAATAAGAAGTTCCTGCGTTTTTACCTTTTCGGTCATATCGATGATGGAGGCAACACAATCGGTACTTCCTTCAATTACTCCTACATCTACATGGACATTTCGAATTTCTCCGTCTGCCTTTAAGAATTTGAAATCATAAGATTTGGGTGGAGATTGGTTGCTAGAAAATCTTGACGAAGCATAGCTTGTCATCCGCTCATACTCTTCAGGAGCGATAAAATCCGTCCATTTAAGTTTGTTTTCGATTTTTTCTACTGTGGTACCGCATAGTTGAGCAAAATTTTCATTACATTTTATGATTGTATGCTTTTGATCAATGATGACTGTTGCCGCCCCTGTATTATCAAAAAGACTTCGGTAGTATTTTTCACTTTTTTTGAGCTTTTCTTCTATTTCCAAACGATTGTTGATTTCCTGTTTGAACTTACCGGCAACGAAAATAGAGGCAAGCAGTACGATCATGATCGCTGCAAATATGACTGCTGCCAAAAGAGCTGTCTCTTGCCTGATGGTTACTTGTCCATCAGCCGGATTAAAAAAGAAGTTTGAAAGATCTTTGGTTTGGTTCACCATTCCCTGTTGTTTAAATTCAGCTCCTATTTGCTCCCATCTAACGGGATTATTGTGTCCTATGCGTACCAGAGTTGGCAGGATCAGGGTTCTAATTGTATCAGCCTCATACTTAAGATGTTCCTTGGTTTTCAAGGAACCGAATTTTTCGGAAATAATATCAACCAGTTCATCAGGGTGTTCAAGAGCGTATTGCCATCCTTTCAAGCTGGCTCGCAAAAACTTACTAACCCGTTCCGGGTATTTTTGTATTTGGGCTCGGGACGTGAAAAGGGTGTCGCCATAAAAATCAACCCCGTGAGTGTAGGGGTAGATTATTGAATACGGGACATTTTCTTTTTTCAGATAGTAGGGCTGGTTTGTGATGTAAGCAGCAATTATATCAATGGAAGGGTCAAAGTAGTCTTCGGGAGTGGCAAAGCGATCCACAAGTTTCACGTCATTTAAAGAAACTCCATTTCGCTCCATCAAGACTTTTAGTTCTATGTCCTGAGATGCTGAACTCATGAGCAGATTTTTGTTTTTTAAATCCTGTGCCGAATGAATCAAGGGTTGTGTTTTTGAAATAAAAACCAACGGAGAATGCTGGAACACCGATGCAAGTAAAACAACGTTTTTGCCTTTTAAGTAATGAAGTAGGACTTCTGAGTTGCTAATTCCAAACTCGGATTCACCGTTCAATACCTGATCGATAGGATTATGCCGTAAGTCTCGCTCTACAATGCTTACATCAAGTCCTTCATCTTCATAGAATCCTTTTTCAAGGGCGGCATAATATCCGGCAAATTGGAACTGATGAAACCATTTAAGCTGTAGAGTTACCTTATCAAGCTTTTTTGCAGAGACAGTATCGGGTGTGCAGCAAAGTAGAGCGCCTACCAAAAAGATAAGTATGCAAAAAGTAGATTTCTTTAAGCAATAAGTGAGGTCTGGGAATAATTTGTTTTTCAAAGCACAAATCCTGTGTTGAGTTTGAAGCTTATCCAAATAAATAACAGAAATGACGGTACTTGGAAATAACGGGAGTAAACTAATAATAGGGGCTTGAGGTGGCGGGTAAAAGAAAAGGCCCTGCAAAATTTGCAGGGCCTTGAGATCTTCGTGGTAGCGAGGGAGGGAATTGAACCCCCGACACTGCGGATATGAGCCGCATGCTCTAACCATCTGAGCTACCTCGCCACGTTTGTGGTGTTGAACTTCCCGTCCAACGAGGACAGTTTCTATACACTCTTGATCCGCTTGGCAAGTAAAAAATGATAAAAATTTCGGTATAATAATTATATGTTACTTTTGCGGTTTTGGACAAAGAAAAAGGCCCTGCAAAATTTGCAGAGCCTTGAGATCTTCGTGGTAGCGAGGGAGGGAATTGAACCCCCGACACTGCGGATATGAGCCGCATGCTCTAACCATCTGAGCTACCTCGCCACGTTTGTGGTGTTGAACTTCCCGTCCAACGAGGAGAGTAACTATACACTCTACGTGAGCTTGGCAAGTAAAAAATGAACTTTTTTTAAATTTTTTTTAAAATAATCTAAATTAACGACCTGTTAGCTCTTTTTAACTCCAGAAGAACAAGACCAGCGGGGCAAGTGCCAACCGGTAATAAGCAAAGGGGCGCAGGGTTAATTTGCCCAGCAGATATATGAATCCTTTGACTGCGGCCCAAGCTGAAAGAAAAGAGACAATAAATCCGACTGCCAGAAAGGGCATATCGGCCATGGTAAATAGTTTGTAGCTTTTGAGCATGTCATATCCGGTAGCTGCAAACATGATCGGGACAGCGGCAATGAAGGAGTACTCCGCAGCAATTTTGCGTTTGGCACCAAGAAGCATGCCGCCCATAATTGTTGCGGCAGACCTTGAAAATCCGGGCCAGAGGGCGAGACATTGAAAGCAGCCGATCCCCAGAGCTAATTTCGGTGTGACTTCGTCCAGAGTGAAACAGGATGGGGTGGTCTCTTTTTTCTCAACAATTAAGATCATGATTGCACCTACACCCAACGCCCATGCAACGGTATAGGGATTAAAGAGGTGCTGCTTGATAAAATCGTGAGCCAGTAATCCCAGTACTGATGCCGGAAGGCTGGTCAGAAAAAGCAGGTAGAGTCCACGGATGCCGGAAAATTGTTGGCCCGGTTTTGGAAAGAGCAACCCCCAAAAGCGGGACCAGTAAAGAACAACAACAGCGAGGATTGCGCCTAGCTGGATGGCAACTTCAAATGATGCGGCTTTTTCTCCGGTGAATCCGAGCAGGTGGCCGGTGATAATCAGGTGCCCGGTGCTTGAGACCGGGAGAAATTCAGTAAGTCCTTCTACAATTCCAAGTATGGCGGCTGTGAATAGAGATGTCATTGGTATTCCTTTATTATTGCCGGAAGTTCCGGTCTAGAATTCAAGTTACTCGCCTTGGTTAAGCCAGCCTGCACAAAGTTGCAAGGGGCGGCAAGCTGGTGTACTGATATATATTAATCAATTACGTCTTTAACCAAGGATCAAATATATGACTACTGTTGTGCCTCCCTGTGAATTGACCAGAAAAGCAATTAAATGGATTTCCGAACAGCATTCTGAGACTGGAAAACCGCTGAAATCCTTGCTTGAAGAGGCTGCCATGAGATTTAACCTGTCTCCCAAGGATATGGAATTCATGGAACGTTTTTACGCTGAAAACAATGGTGAAGCTCCGGACTGCTAAACCTGATTTATTTTTTGATTATCCTAGGTGGACTGCAATTAAGTCTACGTTATTTTTGTGATTAACTTATATTGTCTGCATATCTTGCGGGAACTAAATTGAAGCTTCTTCATCGCAATATTTTTAAAGAACTCATATCCATATTTACGCTGAGCATTTCAGGGTTCATGGGGTTAATCCTCATAGGCAGGCTGCTCCAGTTCAGGGATCTGTTCATGGGACAGAGTCTTGGTGCATTGGAAATGGCTAAACTTTTCATGTACCTGTGTCCTTTTTTTCTGCTTATGCTTACCCCGATCGCGACTATGCTCTCGATCTTTCTTACATTTTTAAGAATGAATGCGGATAATGAGATTACTGCGCTTAAATCCGGTGGCTTGAGTCTCTACAGGTTGCTGCCTGCTCCGATCATTTTTTGTCTGCTCTGTACCGGAGCGGATTTTTATTTTTCACTCTATGGACTTTCATGGGGTACGGAAAATTTTCGTAACGCTCTCATGGAATTTGCCCGTACCCAGAGTCAGTTGGCAATCCAGCCCGGAGTTTTTAACAAGAATTTTCCGGGACTTGTCTTCTATGCTGACGGAGTTGATGAAAAAAGCGGTATCATGCGCTCTGTATTTGTGCGCGATAACACCCGTAAAGGAATGACCGCTACTATTGTGGCTCCTCTTGGTGAAATCCGTACTGATCCTAAAATGGGCCGTCTGCTTATTCATCTTGAAAATGGTAAAATCTATCAGCAGGAAAAGGACCAGCTCAGCGTGCTTAAGTTTAAGAACTATGACGTGCGCATTCCTCTTGCCAATATTTTAAAAGGCTATGATGTGGATGAATTGCGGCCCAAGGAAATGTCCTGGAAAAAACTGGTGCGCATCAGCAGGGCCGGGGATCGAGCCGGAGATATTGATCCCGGTTTCTTTAAAAAAGTTCAAGTAGAGGTTCAAAAAAGATTGGCCCTGCCTGTGGCATGTCTGGTTCTTGGTATGTTCGCTGTGCCGATTGCCTGTATCTTCAGGGGATTGAAACAGCAGTACGGCCTGATCATTTCTATGGGCTTGTTTCTTGTTTATTATACCATGCTTTCCCTTGGAGTTACTTTCGGGGAGAGCGGGGTGCTTACTCCGGTGATCGGACTCTGGTTGCCGAATATAACTTTTGCAATAATTTCAGTGGTTCTGCTTAAGATGGCGGTTATGGAACATTCATTCAGTATCAGGATTCCGTTTCTGAAAAAATTCAGGAGGAAAGAAGCATGATTCGCAGACTTCTTCCCGGATATCTTGCGTCGTATGTTTTGAAGCAGAATATCTTCCTCATGTGCGTTTGTCTTGGGGTAGGTACTGGAATTTATCTGCTTTCAGACCTTTTCGACCGTCTGGATGATTTCATTGAGGCGGGACTGGGCATGGGCACTATCCTGAAATATTTTCTGGTGAAAATGCCGTTAATCTTCTCCCAGATTCTACCCGCGGTATTCCTGATATCCATGATCGTGCAACTGTGCGTTATGGCCCGGAGCAAGGAACTGCTTGCTTTGCGTACCGGTGGTCTTTCACTTATCTGGTTTCTGAGATTCTTTGTAATTTACGCCGTCATCTGGTCTTTTGGGCAGCTGCTCTTTTCACAGGTTATCGGTGTTTACGGGGAGCAGGAAGCCTACCGCATCTGGAAAGAGGATGTGCGTAAAAGCATGCTTGATAAGCGGGTATTGAAAAATATCTGGCTCAAGGAAGGGCGTTTCGTGGTTGAAGCCAAGGAAGTCATGCCATTCGGGAACCGAGCTAAAGACATTACCGTTTATGAGTTTGCTGAAGGTAATGGTGGAATCAAACGGGTTATCACCTCCGAGAGTGCGGAGGTCAGCAGTAAGTACGGCTGGAAGCTTGAAAATGCTGTGGAGCTTAGCCCGGATAAATTTGCATCACAGAAGCATCCCATCTTTACCATGCCCATCAAGCTGAATTTGAATGTGTTCAAGGTTGTTGACCCGGATATTGATCCGGCCCAGTTACCGCTCTGGCAGCTTGATCAGGTCATTGAACAGCTCAAGCTTTCCGGTTCCAGTGTAGATAGGCTGATTACCGCATGGCACTCCAAGTGGGCCTACGCATTTTCTCTTTTGACCATGGCTCTTGTCTCATTGGCTCTGGTAACGATTACCGAAAATATATATCTGAATATCGGTCTGGGGCTGGCCATCATTTTTACCTATTACGCGCTGTTTATGGTTGGTGCTTCCGCCGGTGATACCGGTGCCTTGCCGCCGATTGTTGCCGCATGGCTGGGTAATATTCTAGTTAGTTCGCTGGCTTTGGGCCGGATTGCATGGGTCTTCGTCCCTGAGCATCTCGGTAAATATTTGACCAAATTTAAAGCAAGTTAAATAAAAAGGGCATTTCATCCTATGATGAAATGCCCTTGATTTGAATATTTCTGAAAATCAGTTATTCAGTTTCTTCCTCAATCTCTGCCAGCTCGGGAATTGCGGTAACGTCCAGCAGATTCCAGAGTCTGGTGCGATTCATGCCGGTTTTACTGGAAACGCAGATCGGCTTGACTTTGAGGATATCTTCCCATTTTTTCTGTACCTTTGAACGGTCCTTCTGCTTGGTCTTATCCGATTTGGTCATAATCGGAATAATGGGAATATTGCAGTGCTTGAAGTACGAAATGAGATCAAGATCATTCTGCTGCGGGTTGTGGCGGCTGTCCAGCAGAACTGCAGCAGCAGCTACGTAAGCGTTATCAAGCAGGTATTTATCAATCAGTTTGGCCCATTTGGCACGCTCCGTCTTTGAGCAGCGGGCGTAGCCATAACCGGGAAGGTCTACTATATAGTAACCGTGCGGGCTGACTTCGTAGTAGTTAAGGCTGCGGGTCTTGCCCGGAGTGGAACTGATCTTGGCCAGCTTTTTTCGGCTGGCAAGGCAGTTGATCAGCGAGGACTTTCCAACATTGGAGCGGCCGGCAAGAATGATCTGCGGAGCCGCGATTTCCTCAAGCTGATTGATCTCGTAAACTGTTTTAATTAGTGTAAGTGTATTATCCATAAGGAATTGTCCTTGATTATTCGTTGTTGCGTGAACTTGCCTTGTTCACTTATTTATCAAGGCTAGTCAAGCAGGACAATCATTACAAGGATATTTTCCCTAAACCTGAACACAAAAGGTGGATTTGATGAAAACCTTCCTGATTCTGAACGGACCCAATCTCGGATATGTGGGTAAACGCCAGCCAGAGATATACGGATCTGATAAAATTGAAGATATTCCTGAACATCTAAAGACACTTATGGGTGACAAGGCCGAAGAAATTCAACTGGAATTTTTTCAGTCCAATTCTGAGGGAGCCCTGATCGACAGGCTGGAGAAAGCCCGTAAAGACGGCATTGACGGTGTGGCTTTCAATGCAGGTGCATACACTCATACCAGTCTTGCCATTGCCGATTGCCTTGCGTGGATCGAAGTTCCCTGCGTTGAAGTTCATATCAGCAACATCTGGGCCCGGACCGAAGATCCCGTTCGCCAGCAAAGTTTTATGGGAAAACAGTGTATTGGAGTAATTGCCGGATTCGGAATAATGAGCTATGCCTTGGCCGTTCAAGCATTGTTTTCGCATGTGGCAGTAGATTAGCCGCAGAAAACTGCCGGCTGCTGTCACCTTAAACGAAATGAAGACAGCGGGGTAACGCTAAAAGGCGCCGTTTAAGGCCCTGCAAATAATATTTTATTGGAGGAAATATGATTTCTACTAAAGATTTTAGAAACGGACTTAAGATTGAGATTGACGGTAAACCTTATGAAATCGTTGAATTTCAGCATTTCAAACCCGGTAAGGGCGGCGCATTTGTTCGCACTAAGCTGCGTAACATGTTCACCGGCCGTATCACCGACCAGACTTTCCGCTCCGGTGAGAAAGTGAAAAAGCCCGACATGGCTACCAAAGAAATGCAGTATCTTTATAAAGATGGTGAAGATTACGTACTCATGGATCTCGAATCCTACGAGCAGATGAACGTTGCTGCTGACGTTATCGCTACTGCTGGCGGTTTTCTTAAAGAAGGCGAAACCAACAAAGCTCTGCTTTACAATGGTGAGGTTATCGGTATTGAACTGCCTGCTTCCGTAATTCTTGAAGTAACCCAGACCGATCCCGGCGTACAGGGCGACCGTGTAAGTAATGCAACCAAGCCCGCAACCCTCGAGACCGGCCTCGGTATCAACGTACCCCTGTTCATTAACGAAGGGGATAAGATCAAGGTAGATACTCGCTCCAGCGAATACCTCGGTCGTGAAAAGTAATTAGCTCTTACTTCTTTCGGGGGGCTTCTGGCTCCCCGAAAATTGAATATTCTGTCCATCTATATATAGATGGCGTTGCGCCAACCTGCCCCTATGCGGGAACAAACGGAGGATGAGACACTGCCAAGCGGAAAATTCGCAAAAGAGATTTCCGGCCTGTTCTGGATTTTTTTAGCCGCATTTCTTTTTATAAGCATGTACTCGTACCATCCGGGGGACCCAACCCTCAATCAGGCTGTCAGCGGCAGCTGGAAGGTTAAAAACCTTATCGGCCCAGCCGGATCATATGCCGCCGGGATTCTGGTTGAAATGCTTGGTCTCGGCTCATGGCTTATTCCGTTCTATTTTCTTTTTCTCGGGATCACTTCCTTTATTTCCGCACTTCGTCAGCCTTGGTGGCGTTGGATTGGACTGGTACTTCTTTACGTTTGCCTGCTTGCATGGTCTTCCCATCCGTGGCTGGTTGAATTTCAGAAGACTCTCGTCATTCACGAAGGCGGCTTTATTGGCGCGCTTCTTTCCAAATGGTCTTTTAAGTATCTCAAGCCCGTGGGTGCATTCCTTTTCTGGATGTTCATGACTCTTGCCGGGATTCAGCTGACTTTGAATTTGAGTTGGGCTGCCATAGGCAAGAGGATTCGCTCTCTGCTTACTGATTTCTGGCTTAAGAACAAAGAACGTGTAGGTCGCAAAGCCAAGCGTATGCAGGCCGAGCAGAAGATTAAACGTGCTGAGCGTAAGAAGGCCAAGGCTGAAGCTAAAGCCCGCAAGGAAGCTGATTCTGAAGTTGAAGATGTAGATGCAGAAGAAGATGGCGATGTTCTCGTTCTCAAACCTTTTGCTGACAAGTCTGCCAAGAAAGAAAAAGCCAAGGCTAAACCTAAAAAGCCCAAAGCTAAGAAAATCGACACCAGCACTGATTTTCCGGCTCTCGATTTCCTCGCCGAACCAAAGGTTGCCGGGGTTCAATTTGATCCCAAAGACCTTGAAGAAAAGACCGAAGCCTTAAAGGTCTGCTTAAAGGATTTTAATATTGACGGTGAAGTTCAGAAGGTTATCCCCGGTCCGGTGGTAACCATGTTTGAATTTCGTCCCGCACCGGGCGTCAAGGTCAGCAAGATTGCTAACCTTACCGACGACCTCGCTCTCGCACTTAAAGCAACCGCTGTGCGTATCGAGGCTCCCATTCCGGGTAAGGATTCTGTCGGGATTGAAATTCCCAATGATAACCGTCAGACTGTTTACTTGCGCGAAATTTTCGAACACAGTTGTTTTACCAAGTCCAAGTCTGCGCTGACCATGGCCCTTGGTAAGGATATTCAAGGTGAACCTGTTTCTGCCGACCTCGCTAAGATGCCGCATCTGCTTGTTGCAGGGGCTACCGGGGCAGGTAAGAGTGTCTGCCTGAACGGTCTGCTCATGTCCATGCTCTACAAGGCCGGACCTGAGGAACTCAAGCTGCTGCTTATCGACCCCAAGCGCATTGAATTGGCTGTATATGCCAGCCTTCCACATCTTGTGCACCCCGTGGTTACAGACATGGCTCTTGCCAAGTCCGCGCTTGAATGGGCTGTTTTCGAGATGGACAAACGTTACGAGAACATGGCCCGCCTCGGTGTACGTAACATCGCCAGCTACAACGAAAAGCTTGCCAAGTCCGGTGATGATCTGCCTGAAGATTTGGAAGATCTCGAACCTATGCCATATTTGGTCATCATCGTTGATGAGCTTGCTGACCTTATGCTCACCGCAGGTAAGGACGTTGAGATCAGCATCGTACGTCTCGCACAACTGGCCCGTGCTGCAGGGATTCATATTATTCTCGCTACCCAGCGTCCTTCTGTCGATGTCGTAACCGGATTGATTAAGGCCAACTTCCCGACTCGTATTTCATTTCAGGTGACCTCCAAGCACGACTCGCGCACCATTCTTGATATGGTTGGTGCTGAGAAGTTGCTCGGACGCGGTGATATGCTGTTCAAGCCCAGCGGTTCCAAGCTGCGCAGGCTTCATGGTGCACTGGTAGAAGATGACGAGATCAAGGGTGTAGTAGATTTCTGGAAGAAGAAATATCCGCAGGATTTCGAACTTGATTTCACTGATTGGAAGGATTCCGGTTCTTCCGGTCCCGGTGCTGGTTCAATGCCAGGAGAGTCTGACGATCCGGTTTACAACGAGGCTGTAGAGTTCGTTGTAGGGCAGGGCAAGGCTTCAATCTCCCTGTTGCAGCGCCGTTTCCGTATCGGTTTCAATAGAGCTGCCCGTTTCATCGAACAGATGGAGCAGGACGGTATCCTCGGACCGCAGGACGGCAGCAAGCCGCGTATAGTACTCGTGACTAAAGATTAGAAATCTTTAAAACGTTAATGTTTAGGACCGCAATATTAAATAATATTGCGGTCTTTTTTGTGGGCTAACCCCAGATAAATTTAAAAGGACAACAGTCTCCACCTTCTGCGAGGGTTGTTTCTCTAATCATGCTCAGTTTATCGCTGTAGCCTTTGGCAAAAGGCTCGTCTCGGGAACAGGAGAGCAGGGTGCAGAGTTCTTCCGGTAAACCCATTTCTCGGTAGGATTCCTGATAGCGGCAGCGGGTTACTTTGATTGTCAATTCATTGCCGTTAATTGAGATGTCTGCAACCTCTATGGCATCATCTTTTTTCCATATCTCAACTACAGTTGCGAAATGCTCAAGATTTGGTGTATCTACGGATGCTGCAAATGATTGTCCCGCTTTACGGGCTGATTTTTGCAGGTTTTCGGTTATGACTTTCAGGGCTTGCTCTTTGCCGAACTGCTCGCTCATGGTTGCATAGAGTTCGTCGTAGAGCTCGGCTTCGATAAGTCTGCGGGAAATTTGTGATACAGGTTGTACTTTCATAATTAATCCAAAAGAGTTAAAGACTGTTTTGTAGATGAACCCGAATTCACGAGGAGAATAATGCGATTCAGGATTTTAATACTTGTTATCTCGGCTTTGATTTCATTCAGCTCAATTGCCTTGGCAGATGAACTGACTACCGAGATTCAGAAAACATACGATTCAATTAAAACTTTCAAAGCTGATTTTACTCAGACTTTGACCAATGCCGCAAGTAAGGAACAGGATATCCGTTCCGGTAAAATTACTTTCAAGCAGCCCTCATTGCTTCGTTGGGAATCAATTAAGCCGGAACCGGAGCTGTTGATAGTGGGTGAATCAACTGTCTGGGATTATTTTCCAGAAGACGAATTGGCTCTTAAGTATCGTACTCAGCAGCTTTTTAATTCTAAAACCATGATCAAGTTTATCTCCGGGCAGGCCAAGCTCGAAGAAGATTTCGTGGTCGAGAATCAGGGTGAAGACAACGGGCTGATCAAGCTTAAACTGTTGCCCCTTGAGCCCGAAACAGGCATGGTGCTTGCCTTTGCGTGGATTGATCCGGAGAAGAAAATGATGCGCAAGGTGTTGGTGGTCGACTTTTACGGTAATGGAAATGAAGTCTTCATGGACAATATCGAAATTGACCCCGAAGTTGATGATGCGCAGTTCCAGTTTACTCCGCCTCAAGGAGTGAATGTGGAAGATAATACGCAGAATCAGTAGTTAAGACTGCACGAAAAAAGCCCGGATTTGATTATCAAATCCGGGCTTTTTTTATTTAGTTCTGATTTGCAGCAACTCCGTTGCGGAGCCTTACTAAAAGGCTTTAAGCCGCCGGAGGCAAATTTACTTCATTTTTAAATCTTTCTTCAATAAAGTAAGTTCTTTTGCCGAGAGCTCGCGCCATTTTCCGGGCTTTAGGGCGCCCAATTCAATTCGTCCTTGGCGAACTCTTTTGAGTCGCAGGATGGTCTTATCAAATTCACCGAACATGCGCCTGATCTGGCGGTTGATGCCTTGGCGCAGTTCCATCTCATATTTGGTGGTTTCACCAACTTCAGAAATAGCTTTGATTTTTACCGGAGCGAGAAGCTCTCCTTTGTCTTCTAGGTACATGCCGTTTTGCATGACGGAGAGTTCTTTTTCGGATAGCTTTCCTCGAATGGTCACGTGATAAATTTTGGGCAGGTGCCACTTAGGGTGGGTCATGCGGTTACAGAGTTCACCGTCAGTGGTCAGCAGGAGCATGCCTTCAGAGTAAAAGTCGAGTCTGCCTACAGGAAAGACCCTGCGGTTGATTACATCCGGCGGTAACAGGTCGAGTACAGTTTTTCGGCCTTGCGGATCTTTAGCTGTGGTCACGGTCTCGATGGTTTTGTGCAGCAGAATGTAGAGGTCTTTGGACTTTTCGTCATGCTGAACAAGCTTGCCGTTGACTTCCACACGATCATTATCAGGATCAACCTGAATACCGGGAGAATCCGCAAGCTCACCGTTTACCTTTACCTTGCCCTTCTGGACAAGTTCATCCGCTCCGCGCCGGGAGGCTATCCCCGCAGAAGCAATATATTTATTGAGTCTGATTGTTGTTTTTTCAGTCATTTGGTCTCAAGCGTTAAAGAGTGCAGTCCCTGTTTGTAGCAAAACTTTTAACCCAGCAAGAAATATAAGTTGCCGGTAGCAAAGCTTATTAAAAAGTTTTGAAGGGATGGGGTCTGGGGAAGGAAGCTTTTTCCAAAAGTTTCCTTTCCCCAGCCGTCGGAGGCATTCTTAAGCTTTTATAACCTTGCTGGCAAGCTGCATGCTGGTGACTACGTCGAGCATGTTTGTGGTTTCGCCTACTTTCTTCTTATCGAGGAGGTCGAAATGGTCAAGGCAGGTTCCGCAAACAAGAATGGATACGCCTGCTTTTTCAAGGTCTTGTAGTTTTTCAAGGCATTTGCTGCCTTCGGTAGCCAGTTTTACCGCACCGTTAACCATGATGATTCTCCAGAGGGAATCACCAAGCTCGGGCAGGGTGGAAAGGAAGTTGAACATCAGACCGGCACCCAGTTTATCATCACCGCTGCCTAAAACATCGCTGTTCAGAAAAACGAGGGTCTTGCTTCCTACATTGGAAAGTTCTTCAGCGCTCATGACTTCACACACTTCGCATTCAGCGGAGGGTTCAGCTGAAATGTTTTTCTTTCCTTTGACTACGAACAGGTTGTCTTTTTCCTTTACGCTGACTTCATAGCCTTTGGTGGCCATGAAACGGGAGACATTTTCTTTTGCCGCTTCATTATCGACAGTGATTTTGATTTTTGCGGGATTTTCGGATTCAATAGCATTCTTGCATTTGAGTACGGGCTGTGGACAGGGTAAACCTTTGCAATCTATTTTTACTGACATTTAAAATCTCCTTCTATTTTTTTAAAGATAACAGGGGCAAATTTGTGGTCAAATTGATTTATTCAATGGAAAAGCTCTAAAGTGATCAGTCAGATCTATCTTAGCAGAATAGACACTTGCGATTGAAGCCAATGAGAAGTAAGGAAAAAGCGCAATCGGCGTTCAGCCACAATAAAGGAGTTCTAATTTGCCTAAAGGCGGAAAATACAGCTATCTGAAAAACAAACATCTTATTAAGAGATGTCTTTCATATTTCGGACCGTACAAGTTCAAGATTTTCATTGCATTTGTATCTATGGCAATCGTTGCAGCAGCGACTGCTGCGACCGCGTACCTGATCCAGCCCGCGATGGATGATATCTTCATCAATAAGGACCGCGAGGCTCTTAAGCTGGTCCCAATCGCTTTTGTTCTGGTCATGTTGATCAAAGGTGTTTTTAGGTTTTTACAGACTTATTTGATGAACAGCACCGGTCTGTTGGTGCTTGAACGTCTCAGAAACGATCTTTTTAATAAAATTATATGCCTGCCCATGAATTTCTTTGAAGAAAGTCAGGTGGGTATGCTTATGTCCCGTATTCTGAACGATGTTATTGAAATCCGGGCCAGCCTTCCTTCATTTATTATGATGATTCGCGAGGCCTGCACCATCATCTGTTTGATCGGTTTGGTTTTTTATCGCGATCCATATCTGGCTGCATTTGCAGTTCTGGTTTTGCCGCTGGCAATTTTCCCGTTTTTTTATTTTGGTCGCAAGCTTCGTAAGCTGGGCCGTAAGAACCAAAGCAAAATTTCGGATATTAACGCTTTGCTGCAAGAAAGTTTCAGCGGGGTAAAGGTTATTAAAGCCTTTGCTAACGAAAAGCGTGAAACAGGAAAATTCAAAGAAGAGAACGGTCGTTTGGTCAGGATTGCTATCAAAGAAGTCCTGAACAGTGAGCTTTCCTCCCGTATCATGGAGATTGTCGGGGCCATCGGTATTGGGCTTGTGCTTTGGTACGGCGGTTCGCAGGTAATTGAAGGTCACTCTACACCAGGTACTTTCTTTTCTTTCATTGCCGCGCTGGTAATGCTTTATGAGCCAATCAAGAAAATGAACACCTCTAACCACACCATTCAGCGAGCGCTCGCCGGTGCGGAAAGGGTCTTTGAGATTCTTGATTCTCCGAAAATCAATGTTGAGCAGGGTGGATCCGTAGAGTGGGAACAGGATTTCAAAAAGCTTGAAATTAAAGACCTGACCTTCAGCTATCCTTCGTCCGAAAAAACTGTTCTGGATAATATTAATCTTGATGTTGAAGCAGGGCAGAAGATTGCCATTGTCGGTCCCAGTGGATCTGGCAAAACAACTCTGGTGAATTTGATACCCCGTTTTTACGATGCCACCGAAGGTTCTATTGCAATTAACGGCAGGGCGGTCAGTGAGTATACCTTGAAGTCTCTGCGTTTGAATATCGGTATGGTTTCGCAGGAAACCTTCCTGTTTAATGCTTCTGTACGTGATAACATTGCCTATGTAAGTCAGGATGCTTCTATTGAAGATGTACAGCAGAGTGCAAAGAATGCTTATGCTCATGAGTTTGTTGAAAAGCTTTCCGAAGGTTACGAGACTATGGTCGGTGAACGCGGAGTAAGGCTTTCCGGCGGACAGAAACAGCGTCTGACTATTGCTCGTGCATTGCTCAAGAACCCTCCGCTGCTCATTCTTGATGAGGCCACCAGTGCCCTTGATACCGAAGCGGAACGCATTGTACAGATGGCCCTTGAAAATCTCATGAAAGACAGAACCAGTATTGTTATCGCTCACAGGCTTTCCACTGTACTTTCAGCTGATGTGATCGTGGTCATGGAAAAAGGCAAGATTGTTTCCAAAGGCAGCCATAAGAAGCTTTTGGAAAAATGTCCGCTGTACATCAAGCTTTATAACATGCAGTTTCAGGATAACGCTTAGTTATGAAAATCAAGATTGATCCGGTCATATTCGCACCGCAGGTTGCCTTTCTTTACCGTTGGTGGGTGCGTTCCATGCGTTTTGATATCAGAGGATATGAAAATATCATCGAACCGCACAAACAGGGCAAGCCGCTTATGTTGGCTTTGTGGCATAATGAGCTGTTCAGCCTGATCGGTCTTGGATTTTTGGAAAAATTGCCGTTGGTAACTATGGCTAGCGACAGTAAAGATGGGCAGATCATAACCGAAGTGCTTGAGCGTATCGGCTATGAAGTTGCACGTGGTTCTTCCACTCGCGGCGGATTGAAAGCCATGCTCGGAGTAGCACGGATCATGCGCAAGAAAGGTAAGATCGGCGCTATCACCATGGATGGTCCCAAAGGACCGCGCCATGAAGTAAAGTCCGGAATTCTGGCAATTGCCCAGAAAACAGGGGCTTCTATCATTCCTATGAGGGCTTATCCTTCAAAACCTGTTGTTTTTGAGAAGTCTTGGGACAAATTTGAATTGCCTAAGCCGTTCATGCCATGCAAAGTCTTGTTGGGAGAACCTTTTGAGGTTACCTCGCAAAAGCTTGATGAAGAAATTCTGGCTAGCGAAGCCCGTCGCCTTGAAGCGATCATGGCAAGTATGACGCTGGACTAGTTCTCATTGTTATAGATTTTAAAAGTCGCCCTGTTCCGAATGGAGCAGGGCGACTTTTTGTTTGGTTGAGTTTAGATCGTATTATATTCCGGCAGCATTGCTGAGCCTTTCGATGAGTTTTTCCAGTTCTTGCGCTGTCCTTGCCAATGAAGTGATGGACTTGGCTGATTCCTGCATGTCTGATTTGGTGTCACCTGCCAGCATTTTTAAATCTTCCACACTCTTGTGGATCTGGTCATGAGCTTCAGATTGCTGGTCTGTGGCTTGAGCTATTTTCTCGATTTCAGTAGCGGTATCTACAGACATTCCTGAAATTTCCTGAAATGCCTGCACCGATTTTTCTACCAAATTGCTGGCATGTTCTACCGCTTCAACTGTCTGGTCTGTATTCTCGATATTTGACTGCGCAGACTCTTGGATAGCTTTAATTGCTTCTTCCACTTCCCGTGTCGACTGCATTGTCTTCTCTGCCAGTTTGCGCACTTCATCAGCAACTACCGCGAAGCCTCGTCCGGCTTCACCGGCACGAGCGGCCTCAATTGCAGCGTTTAGTGCCAGCAGGTTAGTCTGGTCGGCAATATCGTTGATTACTCCAATGATTCCGCCGATGGACTGACTCTGTTCACCTAGCTGGTGCATGTTTGCTTTTACCGTGTCGGACAAAGCCTGCAATTGATCTATCGCCACGCTGGTTTCGGTCATGGTCTGCATGCCGTCTTCAGCATGTGCACGGGTTTGCTTGGCTTGATCCGTTGCATTTTCAGCATTGGTTACAGAATTGAGAAGGGTTTGATTCATTTCAGTAATTGCCTGCGATGAGTATTCAATACGGTCAAATTGCTTTTCTGTGTTTGAAGAAACCTGATCAACCTGTGTTTCAATCTCGGATGCACCTTTGGTCAGGTATTTAGAAATAGACTGTGCTTTTTCGGTGATTTCAACCATGACTTTGTGCTGGTCGTTGATCTGTTCTTCCTTTGCTTTCATGTCACTCAGGTCAATAATGATAGCGAATCCGCCAATCAGTTCATTATCCAGATCATAGAGCGGGGCGGCATCAATGCGAACATCGCGGTAGTTATCTTTTTTGGTTTTCAAGCGCCGCTCAATATTAACTATAGGATGCCTTTCATCGAGACAGCGGGTCAGGATTCCTTTCTCTCCTGGAGGAGCCTGCAAAAGGTCCTTCACTGGGCGGCCGATCCAGCTCTCGCAGGATTTACCGCTTTCCAGCAGTTCGCAAAGCGGTTGATTGATGTATGAGATATTGGCTTCAGTATCAGAGATGAGGCAAGGGACTGTCATACCGTCCAGCATACCTTGCGAGAACCCGAGCTTGTTTTTCAGCTCTGCGACCATAACCTGAATTCCATCAGCCAGTTTTTTGATTTCACTTTTAAATTTACCCTCAAGGTTGGCTTTAAAATCTCCGCCGGCAATGGATGTAACGAATATTTCAATTCGTTCAAGGGGACCGAGAATAGATTTGCGCAGAAAAACAAGTGTAACCAGCACAACAAGAATAGCTGTGATTCCAGAAATGATCAGGGCGAAAGTCCTGAGAGTTGTTACAGCTTCAAAGGCTTCTTCCTTGTGAATTTCAGAAATTAGGGCCCAGCGGGTTTTGCCGATTTCAAGAGGAGTGTAGGCGACAAGCTGATCGGTATTGTTAACGTCTTCTATAATGTCTGTATCGCTTTTTCCTTCTAAGGCTAATTTGACTGCTTTGGATTCTACATTTTTTTTGTTTTTGAAAGAACTGCTTACACTGCGGTCTGGGTTAAGCTCAGAATCCGAACGCATCAGTAGGTCCGGACCAACAAGATATGATTCTCCGGTTTTTCCCATACCGGTACGCAGGGTCATGATGGAGTTGATCTCTTTAAGTGGGATTCGTAAGGCCACAACGCCCTGAATATCTCCAGCATGAGAGCGAACAGGGGCGCAAATAAAAGCAATCGGAGCTCCGCCCATGGGCGCGTAGGGTTCGAAGTCTGCAAAAACAATCTGGCCTTTCACTGCCTCTTCAAAAGCCCGGGCGAGGTTGGTGTTTTTATATTTTCCTTTTTTGAGGTCCGCTCCGAGATCTTTTTCTTTTTTTATGGAGAATAGAACCCGTCCATAATCATTGATAAGAATTGCATCATCGTAACCTAGGGTTTCGACGAATGGAATAAACGGGGTTGCCGCGTATTGATGAACTTCCTTATATTCATCCGAAGCAACGTCCAAGGGTTGACCCGGAATTTCATATTCTAAAGCATATTCACCGATCAGGCCTACTGCATTGTATACTTCTTTCACGTTGGAGAAGAGTTTTACTTCGTGAAACCATTTGTTTACGAGATCTTGCAAGTTTTTCTTTTTAGCGTCGCGAACAGACTCTAGCTGTCCGAATGCTTGGGAAGATAATGCATTTGACGCCATGTTAACACTTAAGGTTCCGACAACTATCAGCGGAATCAGGCCGATGGCAACGCAGAATGTAATCAGCTTTAATTTCAGAGACATATAAGACTCCTCCTCGACTTAGTTGGAGGCAACTTATGTTTATAAAGACGACATTGCGATGTCCTGAAGGTTACGTTTGTGTGAATTAATTGCCTTATTTCAGGTAGATGTCTGTATTTCAATAGGGATTATGGGAGATTTGTCACGACGATAGCTTAAATTTATAAATGATTTATTTTAGATTATTTTTTATCTTGAAAAGTTTAATTTAAATGCAATTGACAATCATTTTCGATTAAAATAGTCTCGCTCTCAGTTCATCGCTTACAAATTATGAATAGCTAATGGTGATCCATGAGAAAAATAATTAATTATTTAGATAAAAAAAAAGAACACGATAATAATGTAGCTAGTATGACGGTCCATCAGTTTGCAGAGTCCTTAGGTAATGCAATTGATGCCAAAGACCATTATACCTGCTCACATTCAGAAGAAGTTGCTGTTGTGGCGCAGGCATTGGGTGTACAGCTTGGCTTAAACGACCAAGAATGTGAGCTGCTGCATATTGCCGGGCATCTGCATGATATCGGTAAGATAGGCCTTCCTGATTCAATTCTTAAAAAGGAAGGCCGGTTGACTCTGGAAGAGTATGAAATAGTCAAGAAACATCCGGCAATGGGGGCTGAAATTGTCAAGCCTGTCGCTACAGTCTCGGGACTGAACCGCATTCCCGGTATGATTCTTCATCATCATGAAAGATTCGATGGAGCAGGTTACCCCTATGCCTTAAAAGGTGAAAGGATTCCTTTCGGGGCAAGGGTTATTGCTGTTGCTGATACTCTTTCAGCAATGGCCAGTAATCGCCCATACCGTAAAGCAATAGAGTTCAATAGAATCATTGACGAAATTCAGGCCTGTTCCGGTACTCAGTTCGACCCTGTTGTTGTGGAGGCATTTATGGGGATAACAGATCAGGTTAGAAACTACTTCTTGCAAGGAAGCATTTTTGGTGAAGGACCTGATCCCAGAAGTATTTGTGTAGCAGAACAATCCGTTCTGGTTCATCAATGATGCGTTCCGTTGTGACTGTTCATTTTTATTTCGAGCTTACGAACTCCTATTGAACACGGAAAAGTAAGTATAAAATACATAATGATTACCAGGCTCCAGATTTCAAAGGTCCTGTAGGTGGCAGACATCAGTTCCTGTCCGGCAAATGTAAGTTCCTGAATGGAAATTACAGAGACAATGGAAGAGTCTTTAATCGTTGAGATAAATTGTCCGGCCAGTGGCGGCAGGGACCGCGAAAACGCCTGCGGCAGGATGATATGTACCAGTTGGTTGCGTCTGTTAAAACCAAGAGCAGCAGAAGCCTCCCACTGTTCTTGATCAATGGATTCTATTCCAGCCCGGACAATTTCAGTTATGTATGCCCCCTCAAATAATGCCATAGTCAGCACTCCGGACAGAAATGCCGGAAGCTGTTCAACAGGGCCGAAAAGGGTAGTTAAAATCGGTGAAGTACTATCATCAAGAGAGTACGAAAGCTCGGTTATCCCGGTTGCCTGCATTATTTGATCGCCGAGGAAGAAATAAAAAATAAAGATGAGCACCAGTGGCGGAATATTGCGGACCAGCCCTACATAACTGCTGGAAATCATGCGCAGCAATGGTCTTGGGCTTACTCTCCACATGCCCATTATTGTTCCGGCTACGAGTGCCAGCAGAATAGACCAGAGTGATAGACGCAGGGTGACCAATAGTCCCTGTGTGAGCATGCCCGCTCTCCAGTCTCCCGAGTTGCTATCGTAACGGGCAATATAGTCTGGAATTACGGACCAATCCCAATTGTAGTTAAGGCCTTGGGCAAGATGCCAGAAGGTGAAAAGAACTCCTCCCATGATACATGTCAAAAGCAGAATATCGCGGGAGGAGATTTTGTTTTGTGAATCGAACATTTATAAAATCATTTTATCTGAGTTTCCACGGACTGCTCTTAAACCAGTAATGGTAACGGGTTTTGAGCCATCCGTTAGAATCGCAGATCCTTATCCAGTTATTCAGGTAAGTTAAAAAGTCATGGTCGCCCTTGCGTACAACGAAGCCGCTGGGTTCACGGGCAAATCCTGACGGCAAGGCCAGATACAATTTCTTGGGATATTTTTCAGCAAGCATTTTGGGCAAAGGTTGTGAGAGCATAAGACATGATACTTCACCGTTCAATAAAGCTTGAATGGAAGTTGCTTCATTCTCAAAAACAACAGCCTTAGCCTTAGGGGTATAGTTTTTAACCGCATCTTCAGCAGTTGTGCCGCGCCTGACTCCTATACGAATTTTGGGGCTATTGAAATCTTCCAGTGCTGATAGATGCGGCAGACCAACGTTTGCGTTGTTGTAGTCCGCGCGGGTCATTTTGCCAGTTTTTACATCTTTATTGGCGACAATTGACATTGAATTGAATTCATACGGATCAGAAAAATTGACTTTGAGAATTCGTTCAGGGGTCATATTCATACCGCATATTATGATGTCGAATTTGTTGGCAATCAGGTCGGGAATAATAGTATCCCAATCCGTCTCCACGAAATTCACTTGCACGCCCATATCTGAAGCAAGTCGCTTGGCTACATCGATTTCAAATCCAATATACTCACCATTTTGATCCTTCATGACCCATGGTTCGAAGATTGAAATTCCAACATTGAGGCTTTTACGCTGGAGAATTTTACCAAAGGTGTCCCCTTTTGAATAATCTCGCCCAATGTCATCAGCTAAAGCCGGGAAAGCAAGACTGATTGCTAGAATTGCCACTGCAACACTTACACTGAGATTTCTCCATAATTTCATCGTAACCTCCGATGTTTTAAATACGCTTTTTCTCCTCGAGAGATGTTGCTGTCATAGTCGAAAAGAAAGCATAATTTAGAATGGGTCATCATCATTGTAAGATATATTTTAAAATACTGAAAGTGGTCTATAAAAAAGACACATATGTCGCTTTTAGAATCGTTAAAGTGATGTAAAACACTATAAAACAACTTCTCTCACGACATTTGTGTCATGAGAGAAGTTTGTTTGCATGTCTTATGTGGTGTTTTTATTCTACCTGCGACTTCCAGTCTTCAGTTTTGAACCAGTAGTTATAGCGGGCTTCAAGCCAGCCTTCGGAGTTGCAGACCCTGATCCAGTTATTCAGATAGTTAAGGAAGTCAGGATCACCTTTGCGAACTGCGAAGCCGATGGGTTCACTGGTGAAATCTGCTTGCAGGGGCAGGTAAAGCTTGCCGGGATATTTTTTGGCAAGGGTTTCGGGCAGAGGGTTGGAGGCTACGAGACAGGCAGCCTTTCCATTGAGCAATTCCTGAATAGATGCTGCTTCATCATTGAATTTAAGGATTTTTGCTTTAGGAAGGAAGTTTTTAGCTGCTTTTTCAGCTGTGGTGCCGAGACGTACGGACACACGGGTCTCAGCGTTATTAAAGTCAGCCAGCGAAGATTTTCCGGCAGCCACATCTTTATTGGCAACGATGGACATTCCGCTGAATTCATAAGGATCGGAAAAATTGACCTTGAGATTGCGTTTAGGGGTGATGCCCATGCCGCCGATAATTATATCGAATTTACCGGTGAGAAGGGCAGGGATAATGCCGTCCCATTTGGTGGGAATGAAGCGTACTTTCACACCCATATCCGAGGCCAGACGTTTTGCTACATCGATCTCAAAACCGATAAACTCGCCATTTTTACCTTTCATAGCCCATGGCTTGAATGTGGAAAAGCCAACTCTCAGAGTTTCACGTTTAAGGACTTTTTCAAGGGTGCTGTCCTGCGAAAGATTTTGTCTTGCATCTCCGGCCCAGACGGCGGAAGAGAGTCCCATAATCAGGATCGCGGTAGTAATACCAACGGTAACGGTTCTCCATAAGGTCATTTTTTCCTCCAGATAGTTAATACTTGAATTACCATTCGCTTTTGAACTTGCGGGCGGTTTTGTCCAATACCCAAGAGAGCAAAAGCGTAATCGAAAGATATACGGCTGCAACAATAAACCATATCTCAAAAGTTAGGAAGGTTTCAGATATTATTGATTGCCCCTGCATGGTCAGGTCGTAGATGGCGACCGTGCTGACCAGTGCTGAATCTTTAACAAGGGCAATAGCCTGTCCTGCAAGGGGAGGGGCGATACGTGGTACAGCCTGTGGAAGAATCACATTTATATAGGCGAATTTCTTGTCGCCCCCTAAGCTGAAGGCTGCTTCCCACTGCCCCCGGTCGATGGAAGTTATCCCGGCCCTGAAAATCTCAGATGCATAGGCTCCTTCAAAAAGACTGAGAGCGATAACTGATGCCCAGAATCCGTTAATGCCGATAATGGGAGCAGCTACAAAGTAGATGAAAAAGAGTTGAATCAGCAGAGGGGTATTTCTGATTATTTCCAGATAGATACGGGCAATGGCTTTCGCGGTGAATGAACCGGATAAGCGCATAATTGCAGTTCCCAGTCCGATGATGAAGGTCAGCACAAAACTTAACCCCGTTATCTCAAGGGTAACGCCAAGTCCTTCCAATAACGGTCCGGGAATAAACTTCCCTTCGTTTAAGCTGAAAAAAAAGCCCGGAACCCGAAACCACTGCCAGTTATAGCCAAGTGATTCCGTGCCCTTATATAAAAGGTAGCAGAAACAACTTATAATTAAACAGAAGAGCAGAGAGTCAAAAAGGAATTTTTTATTATCGGCTTTAAATTGTCGGCCGTCAGAATCAAACATACTACTCAAATACTATGAAATTAGACACAAATCCAGAAGGTTATTCAATTTGCCAAGTCAATGGCAATTTGGATGAATTGCTGGTGTTTTTTTACTGCATTATATGAATTTAATTTTGAATCAGCTTTCTTTTGTTGTTATTTTGTGTATAAATGTGTTTCGTTTCCTGTTTTGAATCCAGCTGACAATAACTTAGTTGGGCGTTTAAGTAACGGAGGAGATATGAATAGGGAAATAGTCAAGTTTGTACAAAAGAGATTGAACGAAGACGGATTTAACCTTGCTTGTGACGGTATTGCAGGCCCTAAAACCATGGAAGCTTTGCGTAGTTTTGCAGTCATCGGGCATGACTGGACCCGGCGCGAATGTCTTGCCGGATATTTGCAGATGCTGATGGGAAAAGTTTCCAGTCCGGTAGTAATTAATGGCCGGTGGACTGATGAAACAGATGCAATGTACCGTAAACTTAAATTTCATTTCGATTCTGCGGACGGTACTGCTCATGGTCCACTTAAATGGCCTTCGCAAAGTGAAGAAGATTTATATAAATTCTATGGCAAAGTCGGCCAAAACCAAGTCCGGCTCCATCTTCCGTATCCGCATATTCTGGCATGGAATCCCGACAAAGTCGTTAATTCATATTTCTGCCATGAAAAAGTTCATGACAGCCTTGAGCGCGTGCTGCATAGGGTATTCGAGCATTATGGATATGACCGCATCCGAGAGTTAAACCTCGATAAATGGGGCGGTTGTTTAAATGTGCGCAGAATAAGGCAGGGCAGCCGTTTCTCAACACATAGTTGGGGTATTGCGGTTGATTATGATCCTGACCGCAACCGGCGAACATGGGGCCGTGACAAAGCTGTATTTGCTCAGCCGGAATACGATAAATGGTGGGAAATTTGGACTGATGAAGGCTGGACAAGTCTGGGATTGGCCAAGAATTATGATTGGATGCACATACAAGCTGCAGCAATATAAAAGATAAAATCCCTCTCAATTCGTAAGAACTGAGAGGGATTTTTCATTGCGGTGGGAATGCTATTACATCATTCCGGCTACTTTGTTCATCAAACGGACGAGCTGGTTGGTGAAGCTGGCTTCATTGTCGTACCAGATGATGAGCTTGAGCATTTTCCCGTCCATGACTTCGGTCAGAGGGCCGTCAACAACACCGCCATGGGTATCGCCAAGGTAGTCGGTGGAAACGAGGGGCTTTTCTGTGTAGCCCATGTGCTCGTTAGCAGCTTTGGCAAGCACGGCGTTAACTTCTTCCTTAGTGGTTTCGCGACCGAGGTCACAGGTAAGGTCCACAAGGGAGACGTTAGGTGTGGGAACGCGGATGGACATGCCGTCCAGTTTGCCTTTCAGTTCGGGAATAACCATGGTTACAGCCTTAGCTGCGCCGGTGGTAGTGGGTACCATGTTCACAGCACAGGCACGGGCGCGGCGGATATCCTTGTGGGAACCGTCCAGAACCCTCTGGCTCATGGTGTAGGCGTGAACAGTGGTCATCAGACCGCGTTCAAGACCGAACTCATCGTTAATGACTTTGGCAACAGGGGCAAGACAGTTGGTGGTGCAGGATGCGCCGGAAATAATGTTGTGTTCCGGTTTAATGTCACCATCGTTCACACCCATAACAATTGTGGTGTCGGAATCAATTCCGGGGGAGCTGATGATAACTTTCTTCGCACCGCAGGCCATGTGTTTTTCACAGCTTGCACGGTCACGGAATTTACCTGTTGTTTCAACAACCATGTCACAGCCGAGGTCTTTCCAGATCCACTCACCGGGAGCGCATCTGGTTACCTTGATCTGCTTGCCGTTGATGGTGAAACCGTCATCATTGGCTTCTACATCAGCATGGAAAGTTCCATGAACGGAATCGTGCTTGAAAAGAAGAGCGAGGTCTTCGTTTGATGCACGGGCGTTGATAGCAACAAGATCAAAATCCTTACTGTCGTGAATCAGGCGGACGAGGTAGCGCCCGATTCTGCCAAATCCATTAATACCTACTTTTACAGCCATTGCTTGTTTTCTCCTTATTCTGTCTAAGAAATCTCGAAATCCGGACAGCTTCCCTAGCTTGTCCGGTTATATTCAAAATTTCAGGGGCTTAAACACTCCTGAGCCGCGATTTTTCCCTGGTTGCGGCGTATTCAAGCCCTGAGACATTCTTCCCTTTGGCATCTGTAAAGATGCGGGTCCCTGGTTATATTATACAGGCCGTTAATTCCCTAAAATAACGGCCTGTAAAAATTATGCTTTATTGGAGCAGCCCAGCACATTGATAATCTTGTGGCGGACCATTTCCTTAACGGCCTCGCGGGATGCACCCAGATAACCCCTCGGATCAAATACGGTGGGGTTTTCGGCCATGAATTTACGGATAACACCGGTCATTGCAAGACGAATGTCGGTGTCGATATTGATTTTGCAGACTGCTTTGGAAGCTGCTTTGCGCAGGAGATCTTCGGGTACACCCTTAGCTCCGGCAATGTCGCCGCCGAATTCGTTCGCCATGGCAACAAATTCAGGAACAACGCTGGATGCGCCGTGCAGAACGATGGGGTAGTTGGGCAGCAGAGATGCGATTTTATCAAGACGGTCAAAATCAAGCTTTGCTTCACCTGTGAACTTGTATGCGCCGTGGCTGGTGCCGATGGCGATAGCGAGGGAGTCGCAGCCTGTGCGCTCAACAAATTCAACTGCTTCGTCAGGATCGGTGTAGATGGTTTTTTCGGAAACAACATCTTCTTCTACGCCGGCGAGACGTCCAAGTTCAGCTTCAACCCATACGCCTCTTTCGTGGGCATATTCAACAACCTTCTTGGTTTCAGCGATGTTTTCCTCAAAAGGAAGATGTGAGCCGTCGATCATTACGGATGTGAATCCGCCGTCGATTACTTCTTTGCAGATTTCAAAGTTTGCGCCGTGGTCGAGATGAAGCACTACCGGAAGGTCGGTATCCAGCAGTGCAGCTTCCATGAGTTTCATGATGTAGCCCAAACCGGCATATTTTTTAGCACCGGCGGAAACCTGAAGAATGAGGGGAGCGTTCTCCTCGCTACCCGCTTCCATGATTCCCTGAATGATCTCCATGTTGTTCACGTTGAACGCGCCAATGGCATAGCCGCCGGCATAGGCTCCCTCGAACATTTCCTTGGGCGAAACTAGTGGCATGTAATCCTCCTTAGTGGATAACTATACTTAAATGATGAAGCGGCATTTTTCCTGAAATTTTTATCTGGCAGACAGTATATC
Organism: Maridesulfovibrio salexigens DSM 2638; assembly: GCF_000023445.1. Lineage (GTDB taxonomy): Bacteria > Desulfobacterota > Desulfovibrionia > Desulfovibrionales > Desulfovibrionaceae > Maridesulfovibrio > Maridesulfovibrio salexigens. The sequence goes on from NC_012881.1 coordinate 2,095,581, forward strand.
GTGTCAGCCATACTTCCCTTATTCAGTTGCAGTTGCCGCAAATTGGTTCCAAATACACTCTATATATCCTATCAAGAAACAAAATGTCCATATACTCTTTAAAAAGTTATGAACTATATACCGAAGCTTTGCTCCAGAGTTGCAATTGCTTCCCGATCGGTGAAATCAAAATGTAGTGGTGTCATGGTAATGTGGCCCTTGGTCAGCAGATCCCTGTCTGTGCCAGGGCTTATCTTTTCCTTGGGCATAACACCGTTCAGCCAGTAATATTTGTGTCCGCGCGGGTCTTCGCGTGCTTCATACCAGTCCTGCCATGAAACACGTGTATGGCGGCAGATTTTAAGCTCTTCGGCGTCCTTTACCGGAACTGCCGGAAAATTAAGATTAACAACGGTTTTATCGCCAAGACTGTCCCAGGGAATTTTTTTGAGCAATTCTGCGCAGTAATCTCCCTGATCGGTGAGTTCTTCCGGTTTGAAGCTGTCGTAAGAGACTGCCATAGCCGGATAACCCATCAGCGCACCTTCGGTTGCAGCGGATACTGTTCCTGAGTATAGAATATCAACGCCGACGTTCGCACCGCTGTTGATCCCGGAAACCACGATGTCCGGTTTTGTCTCCAGCAGGGTGGTCAGTCCGAGCTTGACGCAATCTACCGGAGTCCCGTAAACACCCAGCCCGGTAAAACCATCTTCTTCAAACTTCTTGACTCGAAGGGGTGAAGAGAGCGATACGGCGTGTCCCACTGCGGATTGTTCCGCAACAGGGGCGACCACCTGGACATTCATTCCGGCCCTTTTCAAGCCGTGATAGAGCGCGCGAAGGCCCACAGCCTGTATGCCGTCATCGTTGGTCAGTAGTATATTCATCAGTTTTCTCCGGTGGACATTTCAAAAATAATTGGACAGTCTTCCCGTGGGTTGACTATGAATACAAATTCCGGGCAGTTATATAAAAACGCCGTTGACAAGTTTAAAAATATCGTTGCCTGTTGGCGAGGTATCAAAGCAATTCAGGAATAGCAAGAAGTGTCACAAAAATATACATATATTAAAGATCTTATAAACGGGGAGAGAGTCAAGGATATCTTTCTCATCGGCGATGCCCAGCTGCGTGAATCAAGGAACGGTCCGTTCTGGAATTTGCGTTTGCAGGATAATTCCGGAGCGGTTGAAGCGAAAATATGGAGCCCGTTAAGTCAATCTTTTCCGACACTTGAAGCTGGTATGTTTGTTGTCGCCGGTGGAATGGTCGGATCATTCAGAGATAAGCCGCAGTTAACTGTGGAAGTCCTTGATATTCTGAATCCTGAATATGCAGGCCTGGACATCACCGATTTTCTTCCTTCGAGTAAAGATAAGCCCGAAGACATGATGCAGGAACTGGACTATCTCATTGCAGAGCACATGGTTCATATTCCTTGGAAGAAGTTCTGCCGCAGAGTACTTAAGGATCAAACTGTACATGACCGCCTTTTGACCGCCACCGGTGCAAAGGCCGTTCATCATGCTTATGTCGGCGGCCTGTTGGAGCATACATTGGCTGTGGCTAAGCTGTGCATGTCCATTTGTGACAATTATCCTGAGGTTGATCGTCAGGTGGTTCTGGCTGCAGCTATTTTTCATGATTTGGGCAAGGCATGGGAGCTTTCCGGCGGACTGACCAACGATTATACAGATGAAGGGCGTCTGCTGGGGCATATTCATATCGGTGTTGAAATCCTTGAACCTTTTTTACATAAATCCAAGGACCTTGATCCAAAGTTAAAGCTTCACTTGAAGCATTTGATTCTTTCGCATCATGGTGAATATGAATACGGTGCCCCAAAGCGTCCAAAGACACCGGAAGCATTTATTTTACATTTTGCTGATAACATTGACGCAAAAATGAATACAATTTTCGCAGAATTAGGTAAATTGGAAGGCTCAGAAAGCAACTGGACTCCGTATCAACGGTTTCTGGACAGATATTTGTACAAGGCGGAAAAATCTCCTGACAATCCGTCGAGCAAGTGTGAACTCAAAAAATCGGAGGCTCAATGTTCATTACCTTTGAAGGCATAGAAGGGACTGGGAAAACCACCCAGATCAAGAAGCTTACAGCGTTTCTCGAAGAGTCCGGACATAATGTTGATGTTACGCTTGAACCCGGCGGGAGCCGGATAGGTAAAGAGTTGCGTAAGATCCTGCTCAATATGGACAGCACCGATATTACAGGTGAATGTGAGCTTTTTCTTTATCTGGCGGACCGTGCCCAGCATGTAGGACAGGTCATAAAACCTGCGGTCGAAGCCGGAAAAATTATCATTTCAGATCGTTTTGCAGATTCTACTATTGTTTATCAGGGGTATGGGCGCGGACTTGATCCGAAGTTGCTGCGCGAACTCAATGATGTAGCAGTTTCCGGGAACTGGCCAGATCTGACTATTCTTCTGGATATTGATCCGGAGATTGGTTTGAAACGGGCTATGACTCGCAATCTTCAGGAAAACAAGATGCAGGAAGAAGGGCGGTTTGAAGCTGAGTCCCTTGAATTTCATAACCGTGTTCGTGAAGGGTATTTAACTTGGGCAGCACTTAACAATGATAGGATAGTTGTTGTTAATGCTGATCAGACTCCTGATGAAATTTTTAAAGAAATTAAAGCGAAAGTTGTCGAAAGGATAAAAGGAGATTTCGTTACCAACGGTTAGTCTTCGGTTTTTATATGCTTTTTACTAAGCGCGACCCCTTTGGGTTGCGCTTTTTTTGTACCGTGTTATTTTTTGTGATAGTGTGCGAATTATATATATGTTATTCTGGGATTAAGGATTTAGTTTTTCAGATTAACTAAATGCAACATAATGTTTGTTTGATGCATAATAATGTGAAATTGATGTTATTTAGTGCGATTTTTATCTATGAGCGACCAAAAAAAGCATCAAAAACAATAATTTTTCATTTGGGGTTGACGCTCTCATAGTTAAATGGTTTAAGAGTAATTAGAATTTTCAATACATTAGCTTTTGTATGAGAGCTGATATCAAAGTGAGACTGATATCTTAAGTTGAAGCTAATGAATAAAATTTAGTGTGCATTGCGGCCTTTAGGCAGGAACGTTTCCAGTCTTGAATTGAAGACTGCAATGCTTAGGGGGTAAACCCTACTATCTTTAATTAGAGGATGGAGGTTTTTATGAAATTCTCTGTGGGACTCGGAAAAGATGGAGCGGAAGAACGCCTTGAGCAGAATGGCGTCTCCCGCCGCGATTTCATGAAGTTCTGCGCAACAACCGCCGCTGTTATGGGAATGGGACCTGCTTTTGCGCCAACTGTAGCGGAAGCCCTGACTCAGAAAAAGCGTCCTTCTGTTGTCTATCTGCACGCAGCCGAATGTACTGGCTGTTCAGAAGCTGTTCTTCGTACTGTTTCTCCTTATATTGATGCTCTTATTCTCGACACTATTTCTCTCGACTACCATGAGACTATCATGGCAGCCGCAGGTCATGCCGCGGAAGAAGCACTGCATGAAGCCGTACATTCTCCTGAAGGTTTTATCTGTGTTGTTGAAGGTGGTATTCCCACTATCGAAGGCGGAGCATGGGGTAAAGTGGGTGGTAAAACAATGCTTGAAATCGTGCAGGAAATTGTACCTCAAGCAAAAGCAACCATCTGTATCGGTACCTGCGCCTGCTATGGCGGTGTACAGGCTGCTGCACCCAACCCGTCTCAAGCCAAGGGCGTATCCGAAGCTCTCGGCGGCGTAACTACCGTAAACCTGCCCGGTTGCCCGACCAACCCGTTTAACTTCGTGGGTACTGTTGTTCATTATCTGACCAAGGGAATCCCCGAACTTGACGATGTTGGTCGTCCGAGCCTCTTCTACGGTGAGTCCGTGCATGACAACTGTCCGAGACTCAAACATTTTGACAATGATGAATTTGCACCTTCCTTCTCATCTGAAGAAGCTAAAAAAGGCTACTGCCTCTATGAGCTCGGATGTAAGGGACCGGACACCTACAACAACTGTCCGAAAGTCAAGTTTAATCAGACCAACTGGCCTATTGAGGCCGGTCACCCCTGCATCGGTTGCAGTGAGCCCGATTTCTGGGATGAAATGAGCCCCTTCTACGAGCAGGGCTAGTGCTGTCAACTACATAGAAGTTTAAAGCTAACTTTCTATTCTTTTGGAGGATTGTATATGTCTGGTTGCAAGGCTAAATCGGGCCCCGCTGTAATGGCGACCCCTTATGATAAAAAATACACCGGTCCGGTGATTGTCGACCCGCTTACCAGAATTGAGGGTCACCTCAAGATCGAAGTAGAGGTCGAAAACGGTAAAGTAAGTAACGTATGGAGTAGCTCTCAGCTCTTCCGCGGTCTGGAAATTATTCTTAAAGGCCGTGATCCCCGCGATGCTCAGCATTTTACCCAGCGTTCCTGTGGTGTATGTACTTATACCCACGCTCTGGCTTCCACCCGCTGCGTAGATAACGCTGTTGGCGTTGATAAGAACCTGCCTGAAAACGCACGTCTTATCCGTAACCTCGTACTGGGTGCCCAGTACCTGCATGACCACATCGTGCATTTCTATCATTTGCATGCCCTTGACTGGGTTGATGTTGTAAGTGCGCTTCAGGCTGATCCTGTTAAGGCTGCTAAGATTGCAAACAGCCAGTCAACCCGCGTGACTAAGGCTGAAGATCTGAAAGCAGTTCAGGAAAAACTGAAGAAGTTTGTTGATTCCGGCCAGCTCGGTATCTTTACCAATGCTTACTTCCTCGGTGGGCATGATGCCTACTATTTGCGTCCTGAAGAAAACCTCATCGCTACTGCTCATTATCTTGAAGGTCTGCACCTTCAGGTTAAAGCTGCACGCGCAATGGCTGTCTTCGGTGCAAAGAACCCGCACACCCAGTTTACTATCGTTGGCGGTGTAACCTGCTACGATTCCTTGACTCCTAAACGTATTCAGGAATTCAAGGATCTTTATAATGAAACTATGGCATTTGTTAACGAATGCTACATTCCCGACCTGCTGATGGTCGCATCTTACTACAAAGATTGGGCCGGAATCGGTGGTACCACCAACTTCCTGACTTTCGGTGAATTCCCCGATGTAGAAGCTGACATTAACAGCCGCTTCCTCGAGCAGGGCGTAATTATGAACCGTGACCTCAGCAATGTCATGGATTTCAACCCTGATTCCATCAAGGAAGACATCAGCCACAGCTGGTATGACGGTGACTCTTCCCTCCATCCGTATGACGGTGAAACCGAACCTAAGTACACCAACTATGAAGACCGTGACCGTTACTCCTGGATGAAAGCTCCCCGTTACAAAGGCGAATCCATGGAAGTTGGTCCGCTGGCACAGATGCTGGTATCCTACGCCCGCGGCAACAAGGATGTTGTTCCTGTTGTTAACCATGTTCTCTCCACCCTCGGTGTTGGACCTGAAGCTCTGTTCTCCACTCTCGGTAGAACCGCTGCCCGAGGTATTGAAACCGTTGTTGCCGGTACTAAGATGGTTGAATGGGTTAACAACCTTGAAGACAACGTTGCTTCCGGCAACACTGATCTCGCGGTTGAGTGGGAAATGCCTGATGAAGCTGAAGGTGTCGGATTTGTTGGCGCACCTCGCGGTGGTCTGTCTCACTGGATCAAGATCAAGGGCGGCAAGATCGAAAACTTCCAGCTCGTTGTACCTTCTACCTGGAACCTCGGTCCCCGTTGTAACCAGAACAAGATGTCCGCAGTTGAAGAAGCACTCATGGGAACACCGATTGCTGATCCCAAGCGTCCTGTTGAAATCCTGCGTACCGTTCACTCCTATGACCCCTGTATCGCCTGCGGCGTACACGTCATCGATGCTCATACCAACGAAGTTCACAAGTTCAAGATTCTCTAGTTGGTTCAAGCTTCAAGGAAATATTACGGGAGCCCGCATTGCGGGTTCCCGTTTTTTGATTTTTATACGTAATATTTTGATTTTTTTATTGAATTCTCATTCCAAAATAAGCTACAGAAATCTATAGGGATGGAATAGAAATGGACTGCAAAGAATTTTTAAAAGATCAGTAGCGAAGCCCGCTAAAAGGTTTTGAAAAGGGGAGCCCAGAGGGGAAAAGCTTTTGCAAAAGTTTTTCCCCTCAGGCCCTCGGAGAGCCGCCGGAGGCATCTGAATGACAGAAGAGAAAAAGATTTTAGTTCTTGGTGTGGGAAACATACTTTTTACTGATGAAGGTATCGGAGTAAAAGTTGTTAATGAACTGATGAGCCAGTACTCATTTTCAGACAACGTTGAAGTCATGGACGGCGGTACACTTGGAACCAAGTTGATGGGCCCTATGATGGAATGCGATTTTCTGATCGTAGTGGATGCGGTGCTGGGCAATGACGAGCCCGGTTCGGTTTACCGCTTGACAGGAGAGGATTTGCGTAGGAGTCTGGCTTTTAAGGATTCAATGCATCAGACAGACCTGCTCGATACAATGGTCCTGTGCGAGTTGTGTGACAGACGTCCTGAATGCGTGGTTATCGGTGTGGAGCCGAAGGATTATCAGACCATGCATGATGAGGTTTCTGATGTAACGCTGGAGCGTCTTCCTTTCATGATGGAAAAGGTGCTTGAGGAAGTTTCTGCAGCCGGCGGCAGTTATGAAAAGATGGCCTAGTGCCGATAAGGGGTGTTTTCCATGTGTTTAGCTATTCCTGTTCAAATTAAGTCCATTGAAGATCAAGTCGCAAAATGTAAGGTAGGCGAGGGTGAGACATACCTCGATGCTTCACTTATGCTTTTGGCTGATGAAGTTGAAATTGGCGACTACCTTATTGTTCATGCCGGATTTGCATTACGCAAACTCGATCCCAAGGAAGCGGAAGAAACCCTTAAAATTTTACGTGATATGGTTGAATTGACCGAAGCTGAAAGAAATAAAGCTTGTAACGCTTAACAGCTAGTTCTTTTCAAGAAAAAATCCCGGCAACCTGTGAGGCTGCCGGGATTTTTTAATTGTTGATTAATTATTAAGCAAATTTCTTTTTGATGCCGAAAAGTCCGACTAAAGCAGCTCCGAGAAGCCAGATTGCACCCGGAATAGGAGTGGGTGCAGAGGGCTTTTCCATTACGTAGCCATTGATCATGGATGCAACCGCAGCGCCTTCATCGTTCCATTGGTAGTTGAATCTTTGATCTGCACTCAAATGGAATTCGTCAATTCGTGAGTTATTCGGCTCTGCACTATACCAGTCGGTATAATCCCATTCTTCACCAGTTACCCAATGCCAGTTAGAAGTAGGGTTTTGCCTATCTTCATCTCCGGTCTGGTATGCACCAAGCCAGTAAGCTTTATCATTACCTTGAAAAACTGTATTTTTTAGAAAATTGTTTTCTTCTGCTGAAGTGATTGTAACCAGATGGCCGCCTGCTGCTTCTGCTGCAAGTTTGGCTTCGTTCCAATTTATGCCAGCGGATTGGATTATTGTGTATTCTGAATTGCCAAAAGAGAAGGTTGAGGCAATAACAGGCTTGCTACTTAATAAGAACGTAGCACAAAGAATGCATAATACATTAAAATACTTCATATTTGGCCCCCCGACCTGACTCATTAAATTTATACTAATACAGGATGTTATGTGCAAAGTGGGTTTCATGCAAGTATAACTTTTAAGCACAAGCTGTTTTAAATGCTGCAAAGTAAAAAATAACTTATATGGCAATATATTATGCAGTTCGTTTTTTTAAAAAATACTCCTGTTCAAGTGAATGCTTCGGTGTTAACTATTTTTCAAATTTAAGTCATTTTTGGAGATATTATGATAAATCAAGAACGAATTCTTGAATTGTTTTTTGAGCTTGTGCGTATTGACAGTCCTTCTCTTCAAGAGAAAGAAGTAGCCGCTTATCTGCGTGAAAAAATGGAGAAAAGAGGCTTTAAAGTAAGCGAAGACAGAGCTGGTGAGTTGAGTGGTGGTAATACCGGTAACCTCATCGTACATGTCCCGGCAACCGGAGAAGGTGAGCCGATCGCTTTTTCAGCTCACATGGACTGCGTGCAGCCCTGCATTGGTGTTGAGCCTATTATTGACGGTGATGTGGTCCGCAGTGCCGGGGAAACTGTTCTTGGTGGTGACGACAAGGCCGGAATAGCAATGGCTATCGAAGCACTCAACCATTTGGAAGAAGAATCTATTCCTCATCCTGATATTTATTTTGTTTTTTCCATTTGCGAAGAATCCGGCATGCACGGCGCAAAGAATCTGGATACAGATTTGCTCCCTGCTAAAGACATAGTCATTCTTGATTCAAGTGGAGATGTAGGCACTATTGTTGTTGCTGCACCTGCCAAGGCTGGAATTAATATTACTTTCACCGGTAAATCCGCTCATGCCGGAATTGCACCGGAAGAGGGGATCAGTGCTATTCAACTTGCGTCTGAAGCTGTTTCAAATATGAACCTGCTGCGCATTGATGAAAGCACCACTGCGAACCTCGGTCGTATTGAGGGTGGTAGCGCAACCAATATTGTAGCCGAGTCTGTAACCTTGACCGCTGAAGCCCGTTCTTTGCATGATAATTCTCTCAAGAAGCAGCTTGAGCACATGGAAGCATGCTGTGCTGCAGCTGTTGAGAAGGTTGGCGGAGAATATAAGTTTGACTACGAGATTTCGTATCCTGCTCTTAAGGTTGCTGCCGATAGCAAGGTGCTGGCTCGGGTTGAAGAAGCTTGTAAGAATATCGGAGCCATTCCCAAAAGAGTTCCTACTGGTGGCGGAAGTGACGCTAACATCCTTTACGGTAAAGGCTTTAATGCTGTTACCTTGGGAATAGGCATGAGCAAAGTGCACACCACAGAAGAGTTTATCAAGATCGATAGTCTGACCGGATGTGCTGAACTGGTGGCTGAAATCATGAAAAGCTAGTTAAATTGTTCTTCTCTGAAGTTAAAGTAGTACTTTAACTTCAGAGAAGTTGTTTACTTGATTTTGGAGGATAAAATGGCTTTACCCGAAAAAGATGCCATAATATTTCACCCCATCGGCCTTATTCGTTCTCCTTTTGAATCACTTGAAGGTATGCCCATCCAGCCTTCAGGAGCAAAAGATGTTGAGGGAACAATTGAACTGCACGGAGCCTTGGAAGAAGGCTTGCAGGATCTCGAAGGATTCTCTCACATAATTTTGCTATATCATTTTCATAAAAATGATGGATATAAGCTGAAGCTGACACCTTTCATGGATACTGAAGAGAGGGGACTGTTTTCCACCCGTGCCCCGCGCAGACCGAATATGATTGGAATGTCCACCGTGGAATTGATTCGTATTGAGGGCAATATCCTTCACATTAAAGGGGTTGATGTTCTTGATGGAACTCCGCTGATTGATATCAAGCCTTATGTGAAAAAATTTGATGCTGTTCCTGCCGACCGCTTCGGCTGGCTGGAAAGCAATGCGGATAAATCCGAGACCTTAAAGTCTGACGAACGGTTCGTATAAAGACTCTTTGTCGTGAAAAGTAAAAGCCCCCGCCTTTCGGCGGGGGCTTTTTTGTGAGGAATAGACTGTATTTCTGATTAGGTTGTTACTTGATTCCTTCAGGGTGACATGCGGAGTTGATACATCCGGTCATTTCCTTGTCATTGCCAAATTCCTTGACGTGACATCCCAGACAGGAGGGGCGCTTTGCATTGTTGCGCTTGTAGTGCATGGCTTTAAAGTAGGACTTGTAGCCCTTGGTCGGCATTGCCGAGTAATTGTCATGACATGTGGCACAACTGGTCGGCTCGCCGGACTTTTTAATATTATGATGGCAGTCAATGCACTCGTAGTTTTCATGGCTGGAGTGGTTGAATACTACACCGATACCTTTATCAGGTTTGATGAAGTTGATAACAAGGTCATCGTCCGGTGCGGTCCATTCTTCTTTTGCCCCCGCGCCGATGGCTACGAAGACAATTCCCATGCAGCACAGGCATGCGATCAATAATTTTTTCATCTTATTTCTCCTGCCTGCTAGGCTTTATTTTTAAGAGCGGTGAGGAATCCGCGTCTTGATGTTTTAGAAGGACTTACCCCGGCCATCAGAGTCTTGCGTTGATCAGCAGAAGCTACAACATTTTCATAGTAGCTTTCCGGCTTGGTCTCACAGAGATAAATTACGCGAACATCATCAGGATCGGCGAGATAAGCGTTGGGATTGGTCTTTTTGACCTCCGCAAGCCTTTCTTTTGCCATCTTAAGCATATCCGCACGGTCGCCAAAGTTCATGGTTCCGGTGGGACAGCTTTGTACGCAGGCAGGCAGCATACCCATTTCCACACGGTCAAGACACATGTCACACTTGGACCAGAGTCCGGTTTTCTTGTCCTGACGGGGAACATTGTATGGGCAGAGTTCCCAGCTTTCCAGTTTACCTTTGCGGATAACAGCCTTGTCGGTCATTACCACTGCGCCGGTTTTTTCGTCTTGTACCACAGAGCCCGGGGTGTACATGTTTGCAATGTACTTACATGGAGGCTCAATGCAGTGACGGCACTGTTCCGGGAAGAACAGCCAGCGGAATTTACCGTCTTCGTCACGGGCTTCACTGAAGCGTACCAGACGGATGGTTTTTGAAGAAAGATCCTGCGGGTTCTGATGAGAACCAACGTTGCGGGTGTGTTCCGCAGGGAGATCCTTCCACTGCTTGCAGGCAACCTGACAACCACGGCAGGCGGTACAAAGGGTGAGGTCTACAAAGAAGCTTTTACCGGACATTAGTTATCACCCTCCTTCCACTTACGGATGTTGACCATGAAGGCCTTATATTCGGGGATACCGGTGTTCGGGTCACCCACGTTGGGGGTTACGATGTTTGCAGAATCACCGCCGTTAATGGGGGTTACCCAGCCGTAATGCCAGGGCATACCAACCATGTGAACGTCAGTACCGTTGATGTTGTAGGGCTGGATACGCTCGGTAACCATGGCAATGGCCCAGAGTGATCCACGTACACTTTCAACAGTGACCTTTTCTCCGTTTTCAATGCCGCGCAGCTTGGCAAGTTCGGGGCTGATTTCCACGAACATTTGCGGTTCAGCTTCTACCAGCCAGTCCTGCCAACGGGTCATGGAACCGGTCTGCCAGTGTTCGGTGATACGATAGGTAGTACCAACGAAGGGGAAGCGCGGATCGCATACAGCCTTTTCCTCACCCTTGATCTGAACAGCCGTGGGGTTGTGCAGGGTTTTGGAGAAAGGATGTGTTTTAACCGGACATTCCAGCGGCTCATAATATTCAGGCAGGGGACCGTCTGCGCGGCCGGGGCCGAAGAGTTGTCCGAAGCCGTTCTTACGCATGATGAACGGATGTTTTGTTCCGGGTTTCCAGCCGCCATCAGGTACGTCACCGATCCATTTGGAACCGTTCCACTTGATAACTGCTTTCTTGGGTGCCCAAGGTTGTCCCTTTTCATCAACAGAAGCTCTGTTGTAGAGAATGCGGCGGTTTACAGGCCAGCACCATGTCCAGTTGGGGAAGAGTCCGATATTGGCCTGTTCCTTGGTCTGAGTTGAATCATGGCGCATGGATTTGTTTTCCGTATCAGATACGGAGTTACAGTACAGCCAGTTACCGGAGGTAGTGGAACCGTCTGCCTGCAAATAAGCGAAGCTGGGGACCTGCTGTCCTTTTTTGAACTTCTTGCCCTTTATTTCAACATCGCGAGTGAACCAGCCGTTACAGAGTTTGGCGGTCTTACGTGCACTGAACTCCATATGGCCGTGATCATTCTCTTCACACATGTTTTCGAAGCTGAGGTGGGTGATAGGTTCAGGGTATGCACCACCTTCTTTTTCGTACAGAGCTTTGAGTTCTTCCCAGATTTCGTGGAAGTAGTGACCGTCAGTCATGACGTCATCGAAAGGTTCGGGACCTTTGTAACGCCACTGCATCCAACGACCGGAGTTGGAGACAGAACCTTCTTTCTCAATTGCGGAAGCACAAGGAATGAAGAAGGTTTCAGTCTTGATTTTCTTGGGATCCATGTCGGGACCTTTCCAGAAGTCGCTTGTTTCGCACTGGAAGAGGTTGACGTTGACCATCCAGTCCAATTTGCCGAGAGCCTTACGGGTCTTGACGGAGTCGGAGCTGGAGCAGGCCGGGTTCATACCCCAGATCAGACCGCCGCTGAATTTTCCTTCATACATGCGATCGATGAGCGGAATCCATGAATAAACGCTGGCCTTATGGTTATCAAGGCGCGGCAGGTACTGGTAACCCTGCTCCGGGGTATCCTCGGAGTACATGGCCTTGATCAGGCTGGCCGAGTACTTGGGATAATGCTGCCACCAGTTGGCGGATTCGGGGTCGTTGCTCTTGGGGGTGTAAGTATTGTTGTACTGCTCAAGGGTGTCCTGACCAGCCAGCGGAGTTTTCAGGTAGCCGGGGAGAATGTGGTAGAGCAGGGCGTAGTCAGTGGAGCCCTGTACGTTACATTCGCCGCGCAGTGCGTTAACACCACCGCCAGCAATACCGATGTTACCGAGCATAAGCTGGATCATAGCCATTGCACGGATGTTCTGTACACCTACAGTGTGCTGGGTCCAACCCATGGCGTACATGATGGTACCGGCTTTGTCTTTTTTGCCGGTGGCAGTATAAGTGCTGTAGAGCAGCTTAAGGTCTTTCTTGGATACACCGGAGATGGAGGATACTTTTTCCGGAGTATAACGGGCATAGTGTTTTTTCAGGATCTGGAAAACACAATTGGGATCCTGCAGGGATTTGTCCTGCTTGGGAATGCCCTTGTCGTCCAACTCAAAAGCCCATTTGGATTTGTCGTAGGAATTGGTCTTGGAATCAAAGCCGGAGAACAGGCCGTCCTTGAAATCAAAGTCCTTGCCCACGATGAAAGAAGCGTTGGTGTAATCAACCATATACTTATGGAAGTAACGCTTATTCTTAATGATGTAATTGATCATCCCGCCGAGTACTGCGATATCAGTACCGGAACGCAAGGGGATATATGCATCCGAGCGAGCGGAAGTACGAGTAAAGCGCGGGTCCACATGGATGATCTTGGCACCGCGTTTTTGTGCTTTTACAGCCCATTTAAAGGAAATGGGATGGTTTTCGGCAGCGTTACTGCCCATTATCAAAATGCAATCACTGTTCTGAAGGTCATTCCAGTGGTTGGTCATCGCGCCGCGTCCGAACGACTCTACCAGAGCCGCAACAGTTGCGCTGTGTCAGATACGCGCCTGGTGCTCAACATAGACCAGGCCGAGTGAACGCATGAAGCTGTGCATGGCATAACATTCTTCGTTATCCAGCGCAGCGGAACCGAGAGAGGCGATACCCATGGTACGGTTAACCACCTGTCCCTTTGCATTTTTCTTTTCAAAACTTTCGTCGCGAGATTTCTTGATCAACCGTGCGATGCGTTTTTTACAGAAATCCCAGTCCTTTTCTTCCCATTCTCCGCTGAAAGGAGCGCGGTACAGGAATTTACCGGGGCGCTTCGGGTTTTCGGTCATCTGAATAGATGCCGCGCCCTTAGCACAGAGAGCGCCTTCGTTAATGGGGTGGTCGGGGTTACCTTCCACGTTTACCGCGCGTTTGGTCTCAAGGTCGGTATTAACCAGAAGTCCGCAACCCACGGAACAGAACGCACAGACGGAAGTCGTCTGCTGGGTCCATTTGGGACTGAGCTGTTTTGCCCGTTCCTCGGCTGTATTGGCGAAAGCTTTGCCAAGCCCGCCGAACGCCGGAACAGCGGCAATCCCCGCAGCTGCAGCAGTCGTCAGCTTTACAAAATCTCTACGATTAATGTTCATCATCGCTCCTGAAATTTGAGGGTGTTCCAATCATCTGTGTAAGAACCTATCCGTCAACGGGAAAGATGAAAAAAAAAATTAGCTTGTAATGTGAATGACACAACTTAATATGTGTGCTTTTTGATACAATAAGTTGTTCTCTAGGTATTGGTCTGAATTATAAGGAATAATTAAAATATTAATGAGTTGATTAGAGCCAGGGGGAATTTAATTCAGCACTATTTGCGTAATAAACACAGTCTCAGTGCTGTTTATCGTAACACATTGAAATAAAGATGTTTTGTAGAGATGAATGGTGGGGATAATTAGCTTTCAGAAGAGTATTGTTACTAAGCAGACATAATTGCGCGAAATTAAGAAGAAAAGCTGGTCATTTTAAATATTTAAAATGACCAGCTTTAATATATTCAACTACTTACGAATGATGACAGCAAATTCATTGCTCTCATTTTGGTACTTAGAACCAGCTACATTACCCCGCAATTCAACTCCGCTGAATCCAGCGGTAGCAATTTCAGCCTCTAAATCAGCCGGCGAGAAGTATTGCAACCAATTATAGATTATGCGGGTGAGTGATGGTTGAATAATAATGTATTTATCCAGCATCACTTTTTCCTGTTCATATTTAAATGTATTCAGGAATCCGTAATAATGCTCTTTAGCCCAGAACCCATCCATCAAGTTGGGTTCAAAGACGCGTTTCTCAGAAACCATGCTGAAGGCATTCAGTGAATAAACATCCAGCAATATTGAACCGTCCGGTTTAAGCAGGGCATAGAATTTACGCAGCATGGTTTGCCGCTGTTCAGGATTGAGGGCGCAGAAGTCGCACATGATCATTGTGATGAGATCAAAACGATCATTCGTACTGTAATCCAGATAATTTGTATTTACATAGTTGATTTCGAGCTTGCTGTTTTGGGCGACTTCATTGGCATAAGCAAGAGAATTACTGGAGAAATCAATTCCGGTTACATCTGCTCCGGCTTTAGCAAAAGCCGTTGTGTACAGACCGGGACCGCACCCGAAATCAGCAACTTTTTTGCTTTCTGCCAATCCAAAATGATCAATTATCCATTCTGATGATTCAGCAATAAATGCAGCGTTCCGGGAAGCCGCGTCAATATCGGGATGTAAATGGTAATTCAGCATCTGTTTCGCAATGTGTTCATCGGTCCAGAGATCAGATGCAGTATAGAATTCAAAAGGCAGGGGACGTGAGTTTATATACATAAGTTCTTTAAACATAACAAAACCTTAATATCCTTCAGTAGAATATTATTTGAAAATGTTGCTCAGCTGCTCGAAGTACGGCAGGGCAACGCAAGAGCCAAAAGGTCTTTATATGATTAAAGTCTGTGCATAATGAGGAGCATTTATCCTGAGAAATTGAGAATGTCCACTCTTAATTAGTCTCCAAATAAATTTCTTATGGGCCGAAATCTCTTTTTAATTTTTTTCTGCTGCTGAGGTTCTTGGAGGAAATTTATGATTTTGGTCGTTCCGGCTATTTCCTGAAGCGATTTAGTAACAGATTCTTGCTCTTGCGGGGCTAGGACTCCCAATATGATGACATTGTTTTGTACCACTTTGACAGCAACTTTAGATGATGGATATTTGGGATCAATGAATCCTTTCAATTTAATTTCCAGCTCTGATGAAGTGTTATTCTCTGTAATTTTCTTTTGCGGCAGAAAATAGCTAAGCCCGTAAAGCCCGGATATTTCCTTAGTGCTATTTATCAAAGTGTCCCGTTCAGCATCATTCTCGACTTCTCCTACAAGAAAAGCGTGGGCTGAATATACATAGCTTGAAATATTGGCCAGACTTGCAGGGCAATTGAGAAGTATTGTTTTATGTAATTGCATTTGAAGACGGCTGTCTTGGGCTTGTGTGATATATGGCCGTTCATCTTTCACCGCTTTGAATATCCTGCCGTATGGGACAAAACCGGCTTCTGCGCTAAGCCCAATTAAGCAAGGCGTTACCAGCATTACGGAGACCAAAAGATATTTAATGACGTTGTGCATAGCAAGGTTGTAATGTGCCTTTAGCCAAAAAGAAACCCCGCCACTCTGATAAAGTGGCGGGGTTTGATTGATTATGGAAAGCAGAATCTAATCAAGCTTTTTACGTGCGGTGCCTTCTTTATAGAAGGGAAGTTCAGCCTTTTTAGCTTCAAGCTCTTTGCGCGCAGTCTTGATGATGAAATTATCAGCTTCAGCAGCGTCTGCAGCAACATAAGCCAAAGCGATGGAGTAGCCGAGAGTAGGGGAGAATGAGCCGCTGGTCACTTTACCTACTTCTTTACCATCCAGCATGACAATATCATCGTGACGAGCAGAACGGCGACCTTCGATTGTCAGAGGAATAAGGAGTTCCGTTACATCGGTGTAGGCATCTGCGGGAAGCAGGAATCCGTAGCCGCCTTCGCGGGGATTGTGCTCGGTATCAAGATCCTGACCGTAGAGGGGGTAGCCGCACTCAAGGCGAAGGGTATCACGTGCACCCAGTCCGATGGGTTCAACCCTTTCATCGGCAACCAGTTTTTCCCACAGGGAAAGAGCCTTATCTGCAGGCAGGTAGAATTCGTAGCCCAGTTCGCCGGTATAACCGGTACGGCTGATGATCAGCTTGTAGCCGTCAAATTCAGTTTCTTCGAAGTTGAAGTACTTAAGGTGCTTGAAATCACGTCCGAAAACAGATTCAAGAACGTCCAGAGCAAGGGGGCCCTGCAGATCAATCTTGGCAGTTTCATAGGAAATATTTTCAAAGTTCAGGCCTTCAGGAAGTCTGGAATCAATCCAGTTAAAATCGCCTTCCTCACATGCGCCATTGACCACCAGCATGTAGGAATCTTCAGCAAGGCAATAGATGATCAGGTCATCAAGAACGCCGCCTTTATCGTTAGGCAGGAAACCGTAACGGCATTTGCCCGGTGCAAGAGTATCCAGATTCTGGGAAACCAACTTGTTCAGCCCGTCTTTTGCTCCTTTGCCGCTGAGCTTGAATTCACCCATGTGACTGATATCAAACACGCCGACCTTTTCACGGGTCTGCTTATGTTCAGCAATAATACCGGCATACTGGACAGGCATTTCGAATCCGGCAAAAGGTACAAGTTTTGCTCCGTTTTCACGGTGCCACTCAGTTAAGGGGGTTGTGCGCAGTGCTGTCAATTTTTTACTCCGTATAAATTGAAAGCACCCGAATAAATCAAGGTGCTTTCAAAGTTAAATTTAAACCAATCCGCTAACGGACCCTTCCTCGTAGAGGGAGCGGCTCTTACGGATCGACCTGAATTCATCAAGTACCATAACAATACGACCGTAATATTTTTTAACATCAAGGCCATAAGGTGTAAGGTCTTCTTCCGGACAGGAAATATATTTACGTATCAAATATGAATCATTAAGAACTCTATCGCCGATTTTCAAAGCTGTTTCAACGAGCTTGTCAAAGTAGTTGACGATTTCAAATTTAAGTTCATTCATGATTTCATGCATTGTTTGCAGCATCTCAAGGTAGCTGATTTTTTTACCCCGATACTTTCTTTCTCTGAGGTCTTCAAGGACTTTAAGTTTACGGGCCTGTTGAATGTAGCTGTATTTGGACCAGACCTCCTGATAAAGGTCGGTCAGTTCGTTAAACGGCTCATAGTTATCCGGGGCCAGCAGGTAGCTGTCCAGAACTTTTACTACGCCGGAATAGAATTCATCGGAATATCCAATGATCCTGCGCTGATGTTTGGAAAGCCAAGCAAAAAGGAACTTCAGCCGCCGTTCATGAGTCTCTGTATCTTGAATCAGCTCATTTCGCTTGTAAACGATGCTTCCTGTGTATTCACCTCGTACAATATCGTTGAGCAGGATGGTCATACTGGACGCATCCTTGATCACGTTGAAGTGGGAGGCACACTCCCCGGTGATGGGATGAATTACCTGCTGTTCGTAAACAGAAAGAGCACGGTCTTCACGAACGTTTTCGGGGTTGAATTTATGCTGCCGGTATTTAACCTTCAGAATTACAACCCTTTTTTTCTCATCTACAAAGAATCCGCCTTTTTTGAGTTCGGCAATGGTGTCCTTGTTGTCCTTGCTGACCTGTACTAAAGCAATTTTTTCCACTCGCGGGTAATGCTTGGCCTTTGCATGCGAAAAAAGAGAAGTGATAGTACGGTCGGATTGCCCCAGAACGCGGACCATGAACTTTTCTCCCATCCGGTGCAGGCGGCGGGCAAAAAGGGCAGAAGAGGTGCGGCGTTCCGAAACAATGGGAAATCCGTGCAACTCCATAAGGAAAGTGTAAACAAATAAACGATTGTATTCGTAGAGCAGGTTGTCACCCGGCTTGAATTTACCGATTCTGATGCCGAACCGTTTTAGTTCGTTATCGAGATCGGACGGGAATGAGCCGAATACTCCGGCGAGATAAAACTTACCGGTATTATCCTGAGCCATAACCTGGGCTCTTTCGATTTCAAGCAGATGCGGAAGAATTCTATCGTAATTTTCAATGGCAGAGATATCAATATTGCCGAATTCGCTGAGAAATTCTTTATGGGAACGTTTGGGCAGCCTGCTTTCAAAAGTTTCGATGTTCGCTTTAAGAATTGACTCAAAAAGCGGACATGCAGCTTCCGTTGTAGAATCATCCAAAAGTCGTGGACTGTGCAGGATATCGAACTGGAAAATTTCCTGAAAAAAATTCAGGGGACGTTCAAGGGCGACCATGCTGAAACCGGGAAGTTTCTTATATTCGTACAGGTCTACCTCAAAAGAGGGCAGCAACTCGCGGTCGTCAACCAGAGGATATTGGTTGCGGTTTTCAAAGTAAGGACGGAGCAGGCAATTCTTAATGTGGACATGGTCAAGATGCAGCCGTAACCCATCCAAAGACCTCATATCGTAAATATCCTGAGGATTTACGGTGTCCGTGTCACAGGCTTCCCCTGTATATTTGGAAAAGGCTTCCTGCCACATATTAAAACCCTGCATGTTGCTGTAGGATTAAAATGGACATGTCTTTTGGTGTGTTCATCCAGACAATGTCAATTTATATTAATGTATGAGTAGCCCGAACAGCAACTAATTACAACTGAAATTATCTAGAAAAATTGTAGAATTTAATTTTTCTTTAAAACTGATGCTTTTTTTTGGTTAACACCAATTTTTGAGGTGAAAAAACGGTCGTAGTAGCAAATTCAAACTTTTTGGAGGTGTTTAAAAAGGACTGTTATTAAAACGGGTATCTGTTGACCGGGAAGGCTCTTTCAAATAAGAATGATACGGATTTGATTATATCATATGATATCTGTCTTTTCTAACGATCATAATTTAAGGATGAAAATATATGAGTTTAGACGGTTGCTCCATTGAAAAAAACAAAATTGACTGTCCCTGCACCTACAGCGGTTGTCCCAGAGCCGGTGCCTGCTGCGAATGCATTAAATATCACCGCGCCAAAGATCAGCTTCCGGCCTGCTACTTTACACCGGAGCAGGAAAAAACATATAACCGGAGCATTGAATATTTCATCGAGTGCAGGACAAAATAGAGCATGCCTAGAAACGAAATCTTAATTAATATCCTCAGCATCGTCTGTAATGTTTTTGAGGCGCATAGCGTTGTCCTGTTTCTTCCGGACGGTCAGCATGGCTATTCTCTTTCCACCTATTTCAGCCTTGGCGATGATATTTCCCCCAAGGGAACTCCTTTGCAGAAGAAGAGTCTGGCCGGGATTGTGATCGGCAAGAATGAGCCTCTTTTTATCAATAATATGGACCGCAAAGGTGCCACTACTATTGGGTATTACGAGAAGCGCGAAGATTCCAAAGTTAAAGCCTTCATGGGTACACCGCTGGAGCAGTCTCTCGGGGCCATATGTCTTGACAGCAAGCGGACCTATTCATTCAGTACCAAGGACCTGAAAATTCTTTCCCAGTTCGGTAAGATGATTACTTCCATGCTTTCCTGCATCCGTTCTGTGGACGCAGATGGAAGAAAGAATGAATATTTCATGACTCTTAAGCTGCTGCACGATTTACGTAAAAGACAGCCTAAATGGAATTCATTTTTAGATAATTTGCTGAATATGACCGCTGGAACAAGTGGGTTTTCTCACTCATTCCTTACTGTTATTGATCAGAGAGGGACTTCTTTTTACATGGAAGGTGAAAACAAGCCTATCCTGCATAAAGGAGATTCGAAATCTATGGCTTTTCCCCTCGGTAGCGGTCTAGTGGGTTGGGTTTATAAAAATAATGAACCTATTTTCATTGAAGAAAATAATCCCGGACAGGCAGCCTCAAGTCTTCTCGGAGCCAGTGCAAGCACCGTTGATTTCATGAGTATTATCTGTCTTCCCCTTGTTTTTCAGCGCAAGACCCGGGGAGTTCTTGTGCTTGCTAATGAACAACCGAAGCGAATTGACGAGGACTTGAAGGATTTCCTGTTTATGGTATCTGAGTATCTTAATCAGTTTCTTGAAAACCTCTTTCTGAAAAGCAAGCTTGCGGAAGCGCGCACTGCCTTGCAGAAAGTAACCCCCTCCAAAACCAATCCGGTTTTGATCAACGACAATTAACCGCTTCATGCACGAGGCCTGATTTATATGTTGTGGGCTAAAATAATGAGTTTTTTCGGCAAGGATCTTGCCATGGACCTTGGTACGGCAAATACGCTGCTTTACACCCCGAAGGATGGAATTATCCTTAATGAGCCGTCTGTCGTTGCCCTTGATGCCCGGGATGAGTCTGTCATCGCCGTGGGTAAAGAAGCCAAGGAATATCTTGGTCGTACTCCTGATAAAATTAAAGCAATCCGTCCTATGAAAGACGGGGTTATTGCTGATTTTGAAGTAACCAAGAAGATGATCGCTTTCTTTATTAAAAAAGCGATCAAAGGCCGTAATCTGGTTAAGCCTAAGATCATTATTTGCGTGCCCACCGGAATCACACAGGTTGAAAAAAGGGCGGTTATCGAATCCGGTCAGCAGGCCGGAGCGCGCGAAGTGCGGCTCATCGAAGAACCAATGGCCGCGGCTATCGGTGCCGGGCTTAACATTCACGAACCGGAAGGTAATATGGTTGTTGATATCGGCGGCGGTACTACCGAAGTTGCTGTTATCACCCTTTCTTCCGTGGCTCACAGCCAGTCCGTACGAGTAGCCGGTGACGAGATGAACCTTGCCATCATGCGTTACATGCAGGATGAATTTAAGTTGTTGGTAGGTGAAAATACTGCGGAAAGAGCCAAAATTCAGATCGGCTCCGCAATTGAACTGCCTGAACCGCTCACCATGACTGTTTCCGGGCGGAACCTGTTGGACGGTAAACCCAAGTCCATCGAAATCAATGATGCTCAAATCAGAGAAGCGATTGCTGACCCTGTTGCCGCGATTGTCCATTCTGTAAGGGTTGCTCTTGAAAGCACACAGGCTGAACTTGTGGCTGACATCGCTGATAACGGTTTGCTGCTTGCCGGTGGTGGAGCTCTTCTTAAGGGGCTGGACAGGTTGATAAGCCGCGAAAGTTCGCTCAAAGTAATTATTGATGATGATCCGCTGACCACCGTTGTACGTGGAACAGGCTTAAGTCTCCAGAAAGATAAAGGCTTTGAAAAAGTTTATATTAATTAAAATATGCAATCACTACTTGAAAAAGCTACTGCGGCTGTCCTTGAGGCCGGTGAAATAATCAAGGAAAGTTACAATAAACCTAAGAAAATAAAGCACAAAGGCCGCATTGATCTCGTAACTGAGACTGATCTGGCGGTTGAAGAATTTCTTAAAGCAAAACTTGCAGAAATATTGCCGGGATCGTCTTTTCTTGCCGAAGAAACTTCTGGTAATGCTGAGCTGGTTGACCGTACATGGATCATTGATCCTCTGGACGGGACAACCAACTTTGCCCACGGATTGCCTATGGTTGCTACTTCCGTTGCTCTTTGGAAGGATGATCAGGTGGTGCTCGGCATAGTCAATCTGCCCATATTAAATGAAGTATTTACTGCGGTACGTGGTGGCGGGTCTTTTATGAACGGTGAACCGATTCATGTTTCGGATTGCGGTTCCCTTGAAGAGTCTCTGATTGCAACCGGTTTCCCTTACGCCATTGAAGAGCATGTTGATTTCATAACCGAGGCCTTGAGTAGGGTGCTGGTTAATACACAGGGTGTTCGCCGTCCCGGTGCGGCTGCTTTTGATCTCGCTTACACATCCTGCGGAAGGTATGAGGGGTACTATGAGAACTCCCTCAAGCCTTGGGATATGGCTGCCGGATGGTTGTTGGTGGAGGAAGCCGGAGGACGTGTCACTGAATACGGGCTTGGTAAATTCAATTTGTATTCACCAATGATTCTGGCCACCAACTCTCACATTCATGAACAGCTAGATGGGCTGATTCAGCCTAAATAAGCTTATTTGAATTTGAAGAGCAGATTCCGGTCATTAAGGAAGACAAGAGATGGCACCAGCAGTTCGCGATATTCACGAATCAACCAGTCCAGTTCACTTTCAGAATAAAAATAGCCGGAATCAGCGTCTTCTGTCATTAACTCCGGAGCTGTGTTCAGTTTATCCAATACGAAAAGTGAAATGAATTCATAGCCGGTTTCGGATGAAGCTTCGATATCTTCGATCAACTTCAGGCTGGAACTGCGAATTCGAAGTGTGTTTTCAAGTTCACGCAATGCCGCTTTTTCATTAGATTCACCGGTATAAACGTGTCCGCTTACGGAAACATCCCAACGGCCAGCATACAGTTTTTGTTGCGGGCTTCTTTTTTGAAGAAAAAGTTTTCCTTCATTGTCATAGACAAGTATAATCACCGAGCGATGCCGTAATGACTGACGGTGGACTTCATTGATATCCATACTTGTTAAAGGACGGTTGTTCTGGTCGACAACTTCAATCTGAACGGGGTTTTTTTTCACTTTTAAACAAATTCTTTTCGTTTTTGAACACAGACGTTCTTTCAATTCATGGAAATTGCGTGTATGAGGTTCATATTGACTTAGTTTGTGAACTCACACTTTCCACCCATGCACAGGTAGATAACCTATTTATGAAAAGCGCGGAAGTCATCTCTGGTATTCAAAAAATTTTCGATCTCGGTCCGGAACATCTCAGCCAGCTCAGGGCTCTTGAGTCTCTGTGTTTCGAATACTACTGGACCGAAGAACAGTTCCGTCTGGGACTGGAAAAAAAAGCATTCTTTGTGCTCGGATACGAGGAGCAGGGGATGCTGGTGGGGTATCTGGCCTATTCAGTTGTGCTGGATGAAATGGAAGTTCTCAATTTGGGAGTCCACCCTGAGTTCAGAAGAAAGGGAATTGGCAGGGCACTGATGCTGGATCTTATGCAAAGGTGCCGGGAGATGAATGTGAAAAGAGGGCTTCTGGATGTTAAGGAATCCAATGCTCCTGCCATTGGGCTGTATGAAAGCCTCGGGTTTGTTCAGGTAGGAGTCAGGAAGAATTACTATCCGGATACAAGGGAAGACGCCCTCCTGTATGACTTGGATTTTTAGTCAGTAAACTCAAACCGATTTAACCACGGAGTGATCATGCGCTTCATTGACCAACTTGATATTGCAGGAAAAAAACTGCTGATGAGAGTTGATTTCAACGTCCCCCTGGATGGAGAAACCATCACTGACGACAACCGCATCAAAGCCGCTGTCCCTACCTTTAAATATGCACTTGAAAAGGGCGCTTCGGTTATCGTTATGGCCCACTTGGGCAAACCCAAAGGCAAAAGGGTAGATTCCCTGAGCCTTGCTCCCGCTGCCAAGCGTCTTGGCGAATACCTCGGAATGGAAGTTCCCCTTGCTCCTGATTGCATCGGTTCTGAGGTTGAAAAAATGGCTGCCGAGCTGAAGCCCGGTCAGGTCATGATGCTTGAAAACCTGCGTTTTCATGCTGAAGAACAGGCTAAGACTCCCGAAGAACGCGGCGATTTCGGCAAACAACTCGCTGCCCTTGCTGATATTTATGTAAATGACGCATTCGGCGTAGCGCATCGTGCTAACGCTTCTGTCGTTGATGTTCCTTATGCTGCAAAAGAATGCTGCGCCGGCTTCCTGCTCAAACTGGAATGGGAATACCTCGGTGAAGCACTTAAAAATGCTCGTAAGCCCTACATCGCGGTTTCCGGCGGTGCCAAGGTTTCCTCCAAGCTCGGTATCCTCAACAATTTGATTGGTAAAGTTGATGATTTCATCATCGGCGGAGCAATGGCCAATACCTTCCTGCTCGCACAGGGCAAGGCTGTTGGAAAATCCCTTGTTGAAGAATCCCTCGTGGATACCGCTAAAGAAATCATGGATAAAGCTGCTTCCTCCGGTACTACCTTGCACCTGCCCACCGACTTTATCTGGGGCAAGGACATCGAGACCGCACAGGGTGTTTGCGACGGTGATTCCGTTCCCGAAGACGGCATGCTGCTCGATATCGGTCCTGAGTCTGCCAAGAAGTTCTGTGAAGTAATTGAAAGGTCCAAGACTATCGTCTGGAATGGTCCCATGGGTCTATTCGAGAAAGAACCTTTCGCACAGGGTTCCCTTAAGGTCTGCGAAGTTATGGCTAACCTTGATGACGCTACAACCATCGTTGGCGGCGGCGATACCGATGCTGTTGTGCATCAGGCCAAGCTTGAAGATAAATTTACTTTTATTTCCACTGGTGGCGGCTCCTTCCTCGAGTTTCTCGAAGGCAAAGAACTTCCCGCATTTAAAGCACTTAAGGAGAACAGCTAATGAAAAAATTAATGGCAGCCAACTGGAAGATGTACAAAACTCGCGCTGAAGCTAAAGCAACAGCTGAGGATCTGCTTACAAAAATCGAAGGCAAGCTTCCTGCTGACCGTGAAGTTGTTATCGCAGCTCCCTACACCGCTCTGGAAACCGTAGGTTCCGTGCTGGCAGGAAATGCTGATTGTCATCTTTCCGCTGAAAACCTTTATCCTAAGGCTGAAGGCGCATTCACCGGTGAGATCTCTCCTGCTATGCTTAAGGATGTTGGCTGTGTATATTCACTGGCTGGACACTCCGAACGCCGCGCAATAATTGGTGAAACTGATGAGCTGGTAGGTGATAAGGTTGCTTTCGGTCTTGAGAACGGATTGTCTATGATCTTGTGCATCGGTGAAACTATTGATGAAAGAAAAGCCGGGGAAGTACAGAAGGTTATTGACGAACAGCTCGAAGCTGGTTTAAAGAATGTAGCTTCCGACTTCGCTCCCGAAACCGTTGTTGTTGCTTATGAGCCCGTTTGGGCCATCGGCACCGGTGAAGTGGCCGGCGAAGGCGAAATCGTTGAAGCTCACGGTTTTGTTAGAGAAAAGCTGAAAAAACTTTTCCCTGAAAAAGCCAATGAAATCCGCATCTTGTACGGCGGAAGCGTTAAACCTGCCAACTGCGCACAGATCATTGCACTTGACAATGTGGACGGTGTCTTGGTAGGAGGCGCGAGCTTGGACGCGGAAAGTTTCAGCCAGATCGCACTGGCTTAAATATCTGCCTTATTCCAGGTGAAAAAATAAAGGAAAAAAAGCTTTGCAAACGCTCGTAATTACTGTACACATTATCGCCTGCGTCTTCCTGATCATTTTCGTTCTTTTACAGAGCGGTAAAGAAGACATGGGCGTAATCTTCGGCGGAGGAAGTGGATCTGTTTTCGGTAGCACCGGAGCAGGTGGAGTTCTCGTAAAGATCACTGCATTTCTGGCAGCAATCTTCCTGGTAACTTCTCTCTCTTACAACTACCTCTCCGGCAACAGGATTGCTGATGAGTCCGTCATGCTGAAAGGTGACACCATCATCACTCCTGAAGTAGAAAAGCCTGCTGTCACTTTTGAAGAGCCCGCAAAGGCTCCTGCAGAAGCGACCAAATAGTAAGTTTTTAAAAACTTCACTGAAGTTCTTTAAAATATATAGCTCGTAGTTTCAGAGCCGAGGTGGTGGAATTGGTAGACACGCTGTCTTGAGGGGGCAGTGGAAGAGATTCCGTGGGGGTTCGAATCCCCCCCTCGGCACCATCTGAAAAGCAGGTGCTTCGAAAGAAAAATCCTAAATATTACGAGCAATTATTTGCAAAAACATCTTGCAAATAAATTCAGAGAGCGGTATCTATCTCCTCAACGAGACGCTCTTTGAGCATACACCTCGGGCCGAGGTGGTGGAATTGGTAGACACGCTGTCTTGAGGGGGCAGTGGAAGAGATTCCGTGGGGGTTCGAATCCCCCCCTCGGCACCACGCAATTAAGAAAGGGTTGAAGCGAAAGCTTCAGCCCTTTTTTGCGTTTATAAAATCGAAGATGCTACTTCTCCATTCCATTATAGCTAGAGGGCACATCATGTCAGATTACGACAAACCCTTTCAGCATAAGGGTTCTATTTCCAATGTTCACGTTGGAATGGAGTTTGAATTTGCAGCTAAAGATTTTTGGGAATCTCAAGGGGTAAAACTATTCCGATCAATCAAAGTTCCTATCGGAATTGATGCCGCTAAACCAAAAGATCATGCATTTGATTTAGGATGCACAGAACTAAAAGTTATAGTCGAATGCAAATCGCATAAATGGACTTCCGGAGGAAATGTCCCGAGTGCGAAATTGACTACTTGAAATGAAGCTATGTATTATTTTGTTTCTGCGCCATCTGGGTTAAGAAAAATAATGTTTGTGCTACGAGATTTTTGCCCGAAGCATAATTGCACTCTAGCTGAATACTATATCAAGACGAATTACCACCTAATCCCAAGTGATGTTGAATTTTGGGAGTATAATGACGAAACCAGAACAGCACGCAAGCTTATAACTTAATTCTTTTAGTCTGATTTCATTGATAAAAACCAAATCAAATTAATTTCAAATTATTATAAAAAACATCTTGCCAAGGGTGTCAGATTTACGTAAACACTTCTTCACACGACGCGGAAACGCGTTGTACACCTCTTGCCGAGGTGGTGGAACTGGTAGACACGCTGTCTTGAGGGGGCAGTGGAAGAGATTCCGTGGGGGTTCGAATCCCCCCCTCGGCACCATGCAACAGAAGAAGGGTTGAAGCGAAAGCTTCAACCCTTTTTTCGTTTATCCAATATTTATTTGCAATGCATTTAAACTCTATATAATTCATCTAGTAAAAGAGGTGAATTAATGACTCAAATAAGCCCAAGAGAAATTGTACAAGATTGGGTAGATGCTTTTAATAAGGCAGATGCAAATCTCATTTCAGAATTCTATCACGAAAATGCCGTAAATCATCAAGTTGCAGAGAATCCAGTCTCAGGCAAAGAAGCTATATTCAAAATGTTCGAGCAGGAATTTTCAGCAGCAGAAATGATATGCATAGTTGAAAACATTTTTGAAGATGGAGAGTGGGCTATTCTTGAATGGCGTGATCCGCTAGGTCTACGAGGTTGCGGATTTTTTCATATTGTTGAGGGTAAAATTTTATTGCAACGCGGCTATTGGGATAAGCTTACCTTTTTACGCCAACACAACCTTCCGCTGCCGACAAGGTAGAAAATATGATTATTAGTGATGTAACTAAAACCAACTACAGTGAGCTGATTAAGCTTTGGGAAAGATCTGTCCGCGCAACTCATGATTTTCTTGATGAGAGCGATATTGAATATTTAAGGCCACTCATTTTAGAACAGTATTTCGATGCTGTTGAATTGAAGTGCGCTAAAGACTCACACGGAGTAATTTTAGGCTTCTGTGGTGTCGCGGAAGGAAACCTTGAAATGCTTTTTGTTGATCCGCAAAGCAGAGGGCAGGGCGTTGGTTCGGCTTTATGCGCATATGCCATAGACAATTTAGCTGTCACCAAAGTTGACGTGAATGAGCAGAACCCCCAAGCTTTGGGGTTTTACGAGCATATCGGTTTTCGTATTGTTGGAAGGTCCGATCTGGATGGGCAGGGCAAGCCGTTTCCCCTTTTGCATATGGAGTTGGATTACGACAGAACACGCGGAAAAGTATAATTAATTGCAAAAAATATCACTCTCTAATTTGGCTCAGAATTGATTTTTTAAGTATTTTGCTTGTGCTGTGTTGTGCCGAACAAGGTAACGCGTCAGATTTGAATTTTAAGCCAAATAGGTGTTGATAACTAAAAATTGATATTTTTAGGTTTATTTCAGGGCTGTTTTCCTTTTTTTGATTGGCTAATCAAATGAGTTGTTGCTGAAATTATTGATAAAAAGATAGTCTAAACTTTTTTTGGAATTATTAACAAAAACATCTTGCCAAGGGTGTAAGATTTACGTAAACACTTCTTCACACGACGCGGTAACGCGTTGTACACCTCTTGCCGAGGTGGTGGAACTGGTAGACACGCTGTCTTGAGGGGGCAGTGGAAGAGATTCCGTGGGGGTTCGAATCCCCCCCTCGGCACCATGCAACAAAGAAAGGGTTGAAGCGAAAGCTTCAACCCTTTTTTGCGTTTTATTAATCGTAAAATTCAGCAACACATTCGGAACAGATTTCGACACCTTCATTTTCCATTTCAGCAATGTGCTCTCGCAACTCCTCTATATCTAAACAGGGAACCCCACCTGCATTCTGGTCATCGACCCTTTTCATACATTCTGTTACTCCGGCAGTTTACCGAGCACGATTAAGACCATCGCATGTATCAATTTCTACAATATGATAATAATCGTTTTCATCATCTACTTTACTTCCCGAGATTAAACAGTAGGTGTTCATTATCATCTCTCCTTATTAGCTTGGGCCATGACTGAACCAGCGAGTTCCTTAGTTGAGGCGGCATACTTATCACTTTGCAAGATTTTAGATGCCTTTGTTTCCATTTCTTTTCCGGTCTGTTTTCCCGTTTTTGACTGAGAAAGCGCAGACGCTGCCATCGATTTTGCTGCCTTAGATGCTTTTGGATCTTTTAACGTCTTGCCAGCTTTTGAAGCTACTTTCTTAGATGTCTTTTTGCTGTTCTTAGCCATAAATTTCCCCTTAACTGCGGTTTATAAATGTTCTTTTACCATCTCTCGTCTAGGAAAATTTATCAACAGGTATGTCTGTATTTTGAACAAAAAAAATTCAACAATCGATAATTTTGCAAACAGTGATTTGTATGTCCAAGTTATGTACGGAAAGCTCATTCTATGCTGCTACAAAAGCTTATGCATATTCTTCAAAGCCTCGCGCTTGCTTAATCCTGAAAGCCGATCCTCATTTGCTTCCACATAGTCTTTCACAATTTGAGGATGAGTCCACGCATAATCGCGTAAAGCCCAGCCGATGGCTTTGCGCAGGAAAAATTCTTTTGAATCAATGTTAGGATCAATGCATTGCTGCAATAAAGTGAAATCTAGTTCATCTTTAAAGCGGAGCTGACAAAGAATGGAGGAGCGACGTTTCCACATATGGTCATTCGTGGACCATTCAAGCATTAATTCTCTCATCCGCTTTGGTTCCGCACGCAGAATATTCCCAAGCGGTAAGGTCAAGGCATCGCAGAAATCCCACCATGCTCCGCTGACTATCATTTCTTCCACCATGGGCAGAGCTTCCCAAGTATGAAATTTTATGCAGGGCTTCCAGTCGATCAAATCTAAAGCACTGTATCGCTCTTCTCTAAATTCAGCTTTGCGCCAAAGTTCCAGCACTGCTGATTGCCACTTATCAAAATCCCAAGGTTCGAATTCTTTAAAAATACGAGTACAGCCTTTGCGCCGAAGGGGAGTGCGGATGCCATAAAAATCCATTTCGGATTTCATATACTTTTTCATATCCGGTGCGCGTTCGGGATCAGCAAGGTCTTGCAAGGCTTCGCGGATCTTTGGAAGAATATGGGACATTTATTTATCACCTTTAAAATACTTAACATATTGCCGGTCGGTATTATTGATATGGTTGATAATCCAATCTTGCAGGAATGAATCGATGCTGTCCGGGAAGATATATTTTTTGTCACGGTTTAAATCCATAACTTCGCGGGTGATACGGCGATGCTCTTTCATATGCTTTTCAATTTCAGGAAAACCGCGTTTTTGCATGAAAGCCTCTTCGCGGGCGAAGTGACTGGAAGTGTACTCCAACAGTCGGTCGAAAAGTCGTGCGATTGCATCGTGGTCTTGACCATCACGAAGGGCGGATTGGAAATCCTCGGCATAACGGACAAGTACCCGGTGCTCGGCATCAATGGAAGGAATCCCGAGCAGTAGATTTTCGGACCATTTGATATTGTTTTGCAATTCGCAGCAGGCCCCGTCTTTTTTGACCAGCTCAAGAACGGAATCACCATAATTAAGCTCTAACTCATCGGATGGGTTTTCAATATCAGTTCCATCAGCCCGATGAAGAACCAATGCGCTGATAGCTCCAGTTTTACCTTTCACTTCAGCTACTGTAGTCGGGGCACTGTCGTAGTGGGGAAAAATTCTCAGACTGTAACCCATCACTTCATGAGCGACAGGACCTTTTTCTTCCGGTTCAGCTACTCCGGCATGGCGGGCTAGAATATGCCCGATTTGTTCACCTCCCAGATCAAGTGGATAGACCACGGTATTAGCCCCGGCCCGGAGCATGCGGTATTCGATGGAAGGATCGGTTCCGCGTGCAACTACAAAAATATCCGGATTAAGTTCGCGGGCAGCAAGTGATATATTAATATTGCTGGCATCATCATTAATACAAAGCACGATAAAATCAGCTCGCCGAATTCCTGCGGAAAGCAGGACTCCATCAACCGCTGCGTCACCATGTAAAATTTTGTATCCGCGCTGCTCAGCTTCAATTAATTGTTCTTCGTCATTATCCAGAACAACAAAATCCAACCCCAATTCATAAAGCTTCAAGGAAATGGCCCGACCAATCTTGCCGTAACCGCACACAATTGTGTGCTTTTCTAATTTGTTAATTCTGTCGTTCATTTTCTTTTTCTCGTAGAGGTTTCTGATTCCTGACTGGACAATAACTTTTGCGACCTGCGCCACAAATACCGCAGCAAGACCAAGGCCCGCAAAAATTAGGACAATGGTAAAAATTCTTCCGGCAGGGGAGAGGTTGTGTATTTCCCCAAAGCCGATGGTAGTGATGGTAATCACAGTCATATAGAGGGCATCGAGCACGGACCAATTGTTTTCGAAATACAAATATCCCGCGGTTCCGCCCAGAAGAACCGTGAAAAATGCAACCAATAGTTGAATATTTTGGCGAATGTTGGATGACATTTTGTAGCTTATTTTCCAATGTGTTTATATGCGAAGTGATTGTTTTTAAATTAAATATGGTAACTTTACCATTTTATCAACCAATTGGCAGCCAGTTGGTAACGGTATAGATGATAATTTTCATAGACATAGCAGATCACAGACAATACAATTCAATCTGCCTGTAAATATAGAGAATTTCATTTAAAGGAGTTTCATAAATGAGTGATGTTAAAAAAAGTGTGGATTACATCTTCCATGGTCTGGATGCTCTCGATGTTCTGCTCTGTTCAAAAGAAGCTGAAAATCTCAATGTTCGTAATATTGTAGGACTTCTTCATCCTATTCTCGATGATGCCAAACGTAGGGCACACACAGAAATTTCTGCCCGTAACACTAAAGACAAAGACTCGTAGATCGAAAGGAACTTAAATGAATTTGACCCAACTGGTTCGAACTGAACTGGATGATTTAGTCAGAATTTACAAGCACCTGCATGCCAATCCAGAGCTTTCGCGTGAAGAAGTAAAATCTTCCAAACTGGTTGCAGACCAGCTGGAGGAGTGCGGTATTTCTGTAACCAGAAATTTCGGCGGCTACGGTGTTGTCGGTATTCTGGAAAATGGAGACGGTCCGACTGTTATGGTCCGTGGTGATATGGACGCGCTGCCGATTACCGAAGAAACCGGACTTGATTATGCCAGTTCTGTCAGAGGCAAAGATCCTTCCGGCAACGATACCGGTGTGATGCATGCTTGCGGGCATGATGTGCATATGACCACTCTTGTTGGTACGGCCCGCGTCCTTTCTAAATTCAAAGAAAGTTGGAGCGGGAAAATAATTTTTGTCGGGCAGCCCGCTGAAGAATCTATGTCCGGTGCCAGAGCAATGATTGAGCAGGGGCTTTTTGGAAAATTCGGAACTCCTGATTATTGCCTTGCCACCCATGTCATTACCAAACTTGAAGCCGGTAATATTATGGTTAAATCCGGTCCGATCATGGCCGGGACTTACCAATTGAAAATTACCGTCCGCGGAGTAGGGGGACATGGTGCCATTCCGCAGGAATGCATTGATCCGGTTGTGCTCGCCGCTCGAATTGTAACTTCGCTTCAAACCATTGTCAGTCGTGAGTTCAGTCCACTCGATCCAGCAGTTGTCACTGTTGGTTCCATTCATGGCGGAACAAGGGCCAATATTATTCCCGGTGAAGTTGTCATGGAAGTTACTGCACGGTTCTGCAATTCAGAAGGGCATGATCGAATCTTTGATTCCGTAAAGAGAATTTGCAAATACGAAGCATTATCCATGGGACTTCCTGAAGAACTGTTGCCTATAGTTGAATTTGACGATGAAAGTGATCTGCCCGCAACAACTAATGATAGTGGATTAGCTGATATTGTCCGCAAAGCTGCTGCGGAACATCTTGGCGCTGAAAAGGTACATGAAGCTGAAATGGTCATGGGCAGTGAGGATTTTTCATTGTTCAGAACAGCTGGCGGTATGGAAACTCCATCATGTCTGTTTTTTACCGGAGCGACCTCTGCTGAAGAAATGACCTTGTTCTATGAAAAAGGAATTAATCCGCCGTCTATTCACAACAGTAAATTTTATCCACCGCCAGAGCCGACCATCAAGACTGCCGTCACCACAATGGCCGGAACGGTATTAAGAATTTTAAGTTAAAATTAAAGGCCCTGCTAAGATATTTAGCAGGGCCTTTGTTGTTTGGTTTTTAATTTATAAGCTCTAGCAAAGCATCTGTTAAAACGGAAAGCTAACGTCTTTTCCAGCCCCGACTTTGGCCAACTTGGTATCGATGGCATTAAGCCTTGCCTGAGCTGCTTCTTTTTGAGCCTTCCGGTCAGCACGTTTAATCACTGTCTTCAGAAAACGTTTGGCTGTTTCGAACTGGCCTTTGTGCTCATAAATCATGGAAGCACGATACATGGCGGTCACTGCCCAGATATTCTGTTCGGGGAATTCCCAAGCAAGTTCAAGATAGTGCTTGAGAGCTTTATCTTTTTTACCGATAGCGTGCTCACCCTCGGCAATCCAGAAAAGCACTTCCGCACGGAGTTCGTCATTTTCTAATTGATCACGACCCGACCAAATTCTTTCAAGTATAGCTTGAGCTTTTTTCAGATCTCCTTTCTGCTGAATCATCAGCGCAAGCTTCAATTCCTTTTCAGCAGGAAGAGTTCCGCCGGACTGGAGAATCTCGTTGTAGGCATTCATAGCCTTATCATCTTTTCCAGTAGCGAGATCATAGGCAACTGCAGCAGTGAGCCACTTAAGGCGAAGCTCCGGTCCGAATTTGTCCTGATCAACACGCTTCAAATAGTAGGCGGACAGTTTGAAATCTCTGTTCTGAGCCGCTTTATCAGCTAGGTAAATAAAGCTTTCCGCTCCCAATTTGGATTTAGGAAAAAGGAATGCACTGCGGCGGGCAACTTGAGAGTTTTGCTTCTTTTCTGCCTGCTTCGACAGGTCTGCAAAAACGAGCAGTCTGTCCAATGGATTGGTATTGATGACCTCATTTAACGCTTTTGAAGAGACAGGCTTCCAAAAAGGGGTGTTTATATCACTGAAATACTCAATCCCGGCAGCTTCACTCAAACCGGAAATGATATAAAGATGCTCATTTTTTCCATAATCTGCCGTACTGAGAACTCTAGATAAAGGCAGCTTGAAAGCAATACCGCTGGCAATCCTGAGGCTCATGGGCAGAGTATCCTTATCCAGACGCTTCAGAACATTTTCAGCAAGTGCCATGTCGCCGGTCAAAAACGCAAATGCCAAACGGTAGTTCTGCAGAGCGTTAACCAGATCACTTGAAAGCAGTAAAGAACCAGTTTCGCGGTCAATGGTTTCCAGAGCTTCCTGAGGTTCCATTTCCATCAGTTTTTTGCGGAAAACATTCCATGCAGGCGATGTCGGAGCACCAAGCTGCCAGAGAGTAGGGGATATGATTGCAGGTTCTAACGCCCCTGCTTTGATAAAAGAAGCCGGTCGTACCAGATTCTCTTCATTAAATATAGAAACTGTCTCGGGAACTTTTCCAGACTCCAGATACTGGTTTACAGATTTCCAGAAAGTCTGAACCGTAGAATTGGATACAGCATCTAGAGCACGATTTGATTGAGACCATTCGCCGATACTGGCTGCGGCCATGGATTGGGCAATTAATACGCGGTCTGCATCTCCAACAACTGATGAATTACTAACAAACGGTTGGCTCTCGGCAGGACTATGCAAATTTTCAAGTTTGGATTTGCTGTTAACTACAAAATAGGTTGTAGGCCATACTTTTTCAGCCTGACCGAAAGTCTGTTCGAGGAGCATTTTCCGTGATTCCCGAGCGGAGTCCGGAGTTACCCGATACCCCCAGTAAAGGGAACGCCAGACATCAAACCAAATACTTTTGAGATAGGAATCCTCTTTAAATTTGGTAGACATAACATCTTGGTCCATCAAACGAGCAGCCTGACTGAACCAGATTACACCCTTAACAGGATCACCGAGAGCTCGCTGGCATTTGCCACCAAGCCAGAGTCTGGTGATTTCCTGTGTTTTATCGGTAAAAGCCGGGGTTGATTGCAGCGTTTCTAGACATGCTGAATAGCGGCCGAGATTGAAAGCTGTTTCGGCCCGTTTAAGAATCAACTCAGGAGTATCTCCTGTCTGAGAATAGTTCTGTTCCAGAATGTCCCAGGCTCCATATTTTTCAAGCCAGGTTTCAAATGAAGCAGTCTTACTGGATGAAGCTGCAAATACATTTCCACTCCCTCCAAATAAAACAGCCGCAGCCAGAAGGGAAGGTAATATCTTTTTCTTAAGTCTCAAACTCATGAAAACCTCATGGATTTAGAATTCAATTCAACGTGAATTATTAGTTACCACTGAGATAAAGAAAACCGTCTCAAGAGGCAAATTGAATCGTTGAAAGATACACAGTTTTACTAATCACAACTACTTAGTAGGGCTATAATTTGTGACAAAAGAATATTTATGAATTCGATAAACTTTAAGTAGCTAAATTTTAATATTTAGTTAGACACAAACTTATCGACTGTAATGAAGATGGGACTCCAAAACACACCAAATTCATCCCGGCCACTTCTCAAAGTTTACATAATTTACATTATGAGACAACAATATAAAGCTATTAATATCAGTAAGATAAAACCAGATCCTTTTGTTCTTCGAAAAATATGGGCTATTTTAGCCAGATTTACTCTTTTCTTCTGAACTCACTTAGTGTTCATGGTTTCTTTTGTTTTTAAGCTCGCTCATAACTGTCTAGAACGTGAGTCTTGGAAAACAATTTTAAAACGCTTAGGAGCTAAATTTGGAAGTCGTAATATTTGAATATAAAAAAGCCTTGTCTGCTATCAATCAGACAAGGCCCAAAATGAAAATTATATGCACTGGTCAACTTAACGCTAACTGTCGTTCTCCAAAAACTTCATCAAACCAGTAAATGTAATTTCCAGTCCATCAACTCCAGTCGCAGTCACTGAATCTAGATCGATTGATTCACCGGAGATATTTGCCAGCACACTTGCATGTAATTCATGATAGCGAATCAACTTCACTGTCTGAGCTAGAACTTTAAAATTAGCGACAGACTTTTGTTTGACCTTTTTCATATTAAAACAGACAAAAGCTGCTCCTGATTTTGCTGCCATTATGGCCTTGGTCGTACTGTCCAGATCGGTGATCATTACAGACACTTCTTTATCCGCTAAAATCTTGCAAGCTTTAAAACCTTCATGTGTCGCTTTAATGCTAATTACAATGTTTGGACTAAGGCGCAACAATTGCAACGCTTGCTGGAGAATATCTTCGGAGTTGTTGCCAGCTGCTGACACAAAGATGGGACCATTTGTGCAACATATT
Source organism: Maridesulfovibrio salexigens DSM 2638 (assembly GCF_000023445.1). GTDB lineage: Bacteria > Desulfobacterota > Desulfovibrionia > Desulfovibrionales > Desulfovibrionaceae > Maridesulfovibrio > Maridesulfovibrio salexigens. The sequence goes on from NC_012881.1 coordinate 2,131,454, forward strand.
ATTGATTTGGTGTCATTATCAGTAGCAACACATTTGTCTTCCCCATTTTCCGGAAGCAGCTTAATTCCGTCAATGAGTCCGTATTCACCGGCTTTCCGTACTTCATAAAGCGAACATGTTCTTAGGTAGATTTTCATAGCCCCCCCCTACCCCTTTTCAGGCGCAAAAAAAAGAACCCTTTTAACTACTGCCAAAAGGGTTCAATGAAATATTACAAAAAACTATTCGCCGCTGTCAGCCTCAAGTCTTTTAATGTACTTGTCGCGACATTCAAAGGAACAAAAGCACTCGACTTTTTCTCCATTACGGACGCGGATGTCACCATCTTTAGGCACATAAGCTCCGCAGATGGGGTCTTTAACCATCTCGCCGGTCTTGACCTTCTTATTAAAGTCTTTGCCTTCCTTTTCCTGCTTTTTTTTCTGGTCGCCAGTGAAAAGCTTCCACATGACAAATGCGGCAATTGCGATAACAACAAATTTAAGCATTACTTCTACACCTCAATATAAAAAAAGGCCGCACCAGTATTAGGTGCGGCCTAAGAATTAATCCTGATAAATCTTATTACCTTCAGTGCGGTAATCAATTTTCTTCAGAGCGTCAGTAACGGAAGTTCCGTCAGGGAATACAAGTTCCGGATCTATATCGGTCATGGGCAGAAGCACAAACGCTCTGTCCAGGGCCCGAGGATGCGGAACAGTGAGGTAAGCCCCACTATTGATAACCCGGTCTCCGAAGAGAATAATATCCAGATCAATGGTCCGGGGGCCGTTTTTAACGTCCCTTACCCGATCCATTTGCCCTTCTACTGCTTGCAGTGTTGAAAGGAAGCCTTCTGCGGACCAGAGTTCGGGGTCAACATCGAAACGGACCACCTGATTCTTGAACCATGGCTGATCTTTCAATCCCTGAGGTTCGGTCTCGTAAGTTTCAGACCAGACTTCAGGATCAATACCTTCATATTTTTCCAGCCTAGCAACGGCCTGATTCAAATTATCTTCAGTGTCTCCAATATTTGAACCAAGACTGACGTAGACCTTTACAGTTTGGATATCCGTGATACTGCCTCCTTGAGCCTATCGGTATCAACAGTCAGCGAAATTCTGAAATACCCTTCACCGGATTCGCCGAAGCCGTTACCGGGAGTAACAACAACACCGGTTTCCTTCAGGAGCTTGGATACGAACTCGGAAGAAGTGTAGCCTTCGGGAGTTTTAGCCCATACAAAGATGGATGCATCAGGCACCTTGCAGGAAATGTTGATCTTTTCCAGAGCTTCAATAACGCAATCGCGACGCTCTTTGTAGATCTTGCGGAATTCCTTAACGTAAGGTTCGCCTTCTTTTAGTGCAACAATTCCGGCTTCCTGTACAGCCTGAAAGATACCGGAGTCGACATTTTCTTTAATTTTTCCAAGTCCAGCAACGAGTGAGGCATTACCCACTGCCATACCACAACGCCAACCGGTCATGTTGTAGGTCTTGGACAGGGAATGAAATTCAATAGCCACATCTTTTGCACCGGGGGTTTCCAGAATGGAAATGGGCTTCTTGTCTTCATCGTAGTAAACTTCGGTGTAAGCGGCGTCTGCTGCGATGATAACATTATGCTTTTTAGCCTTGGCAACCAGCTCTGCGTAGAACTCAGGAGTTGCAGTCGCAGAGGTGGGGTTGTTGGGGTAGTTTACGAAGAAAATCTTGCACTTATCCCATTTTTCATCAGAGATAGCATCGAGATTGGGCAGAAAGTCGTTCTCTTCGAGCAGAGGTACAATTTCTACTTCGCCGCCGGCAAAGCCGGATGCTACCGGGTAAACCGGATAGTTGGGGGAAGCTACCAGCACGAGGTCGCCGGGGTTAACAAAAGCCAGCGGAAAGTGTGCAATACCTTCTTTGGAACCGATAAGGGAAACAACTTCTTTGGTTGCGTCCAATTCAACGTCGAACCTTTCCTTATACCAGTCAGCAACGGCCTGACGGAAAGTCAGCAGGCCAACGTAAGAAGGATACTGGTGGTTAACCGGGTTCTTGGCTGCTTTGTGCAGTGCTTCAATAATAAAGTCGGGAGTCGGAAGGTCAGGATCGCCAATGCCGAGACTGATGATATCTACTCCCTGAGCTGCTACTTCAGCTTTGAGTCTGTCAATTTCAGCAAAGAGATACGGGGGGAGTGTTGCGAGCCTGTCGGCAAGTTTAAATTCTGGCATTTCGGTATGCTCCTGTCATTTTTGGTTAAATTATTATCAAAACTCTTTAAATGTGCTTGTTTGCTCTGTCAATCATCTTGAGCACTCGCGGTCATACGTGTAATGAGTATTGGATATGACCGAGAATGAAAACAATACATCCTGTAAACACCAATGGATCGACCGTTATCTGGAGTACCTTCTAATTGAGCGTGGTCTCTCGGAAAACAGCCTTAGTGGATATCTGAGTGATCTGGAGTCTTTTCAGTCTTTTCTGGAAGATAGGTCCGCGAAAATAGAAGACGCCACAAGTCAGACATTGCTGCTCTACCTTACATATCTAAGGTCAAAAGCATTGAAATCAACCTCGCTGGCGAGGCATCTTTCGTCTTTGCGGGGATTTTTCGCGTTTTGCACGTCACGGGGATTCATTAAAGAAGACCCTGCAACTCTGCTGGAAAACCCGAAGCTCCCCAGAAAAATTCCTGAGTTCCTATCACCGGAGGAAATCGGCCGCATGCTCGCCCTGCCCAAGCTGACCGAGAAACTTGGGTTTCGCGATCGGACTATGCTTGAGCTGCTTTATGCAGCCGGAATGAGAGTCTCCGAATTGATCAATCTTAACATTGAAGACTTTGATCCTCAAACCGGAGTTCTCATTATTTTCGGCAAAGGTTCCAAGGAACGGCTGGTGCCGATTCATTATGTGGCGCAAAATTTCTTAAACCAATACATTAAGGATTGGCGTCCTGCTTTTAATCCCAAGGTTAAGAACATCTTCTTAAACAGATCAGGAAAAGGACTTACCAGACAGGGTGTCTGGAAACTGATCAAGAAGTTCGCACTGGAAGCAGGTATAAAACGTTCAATATCTCCGCACACTTTTAGGCATTCGTTTGCCACCCACTTGCTGGATGGCGGTGCGGATCTGCGTACAGTCCAGTTGCTTCTTGGTCATTCAGACATTAATGCTACCGAAATATACACACATATTCAAGCCGGAAGATTGGTCCAGCTTCATAAACGCTTTCACCCACGTTCTGTAATGTGAGATTTTAAGAATGTCAAAAAATGAAAACCTTATAAAAGCGGAAACAATAATTACCGGCCATGTAAATGCGGATTTCGATTGTTTAGCCGCTATTGTTGCTGCCGGAAAGCTTTACCCGGAAGCTACTCTTGTTTTTCCCGGAAGTCAGGAAAAAAACTTGCGTAATTTCTACATGGAAAGCGCAACATACTTCTTCAATTTCAAACACTTGAAGGAAATTGACAAAAGTTCAGTCAAGCTTTTGGTTGTGGTCGATACCTCACGACGTAAAAGAATCATTCATGTTGACCCGATTCTCAAGAATCCGGGATTGAAAATTCACATTTACGACCATCATATGAAGTCTGAATGCGACCTTGATCCGGAATTAATAATCAAAAAGCCATGGGGATCAAGCGTTGCAATTCTTTCTCATGAAATTCGTGAGAAAGGAATCGAAATCAATCAAGAAGAAGCCACCATCATGGGGCTTGGACTTTATGAGGACACTGGTTCGTTTACTTTCAATTCCACCACTGAGCATGATTTCGAGGCCGGAAAGTGGTTGCTCAAAAACGGAATGGAGTTGGATGTAATCACCGATCTGCTCAACCGCGATCTTTCTGCGCAGCAGATTACTCTGCTTGGCCGATTGCTTGAAGGCGCGACTACCCACACTATTAATGATCTTGATGTGGTCATTTCAGAGATCAGCACTTCCGAATACGTTGTCGATTTCTCAGTGTTGGTCCACAAATTTATGGACGTTGAGAATATCAAAGTTCTCTTCGCCTTGGGTCGTATGAATGATCGCATCCATCTGGTTGCCCGTTCACGAACCCCGGATATTGATGTTGGAGCCATCTGCACCAATTTTGGAGGTGGAGGCCATGTCTACGCGGCATCGGCAACCATCAAGGATCGCACATTGGCTGAAGTGCGCGATGAACTTTTCGCTCTGCTCTACTCCAAGGTATCCCCTCGCTTGAACGTTGAGTCCATTATGTCCAAGCCTCCGGTTGCAATCCCCAGGGATATGACAATCTCTAAGGCCGTAGAGCGAATGACTCAATACAGCCTCAAGGGTGTGCCGGTGGTGGACAGCATGGAAAACATGCGCGTTGTCGGTCTTCTGGAACAAAAGACCGCGGATAAGGCATTGTCCCACAATCTTGGTGATGTGGATGTTGAAATTTATATGCAGCACCCCTTTTCATCCATCAAGACTGATTCCGGCATGCATAGGGTTATGGAAATTATTCTTGGTCAGAAGCAACGGCTGGTTCCGGTGGTAGAGAATGACCGTGTGGAAGCGGTTGTAACCCGAACTGACCTGATTAACATGCTGGTTCAAGATCCGGCACGTATCCCTGAATCCCTGTTTCCAGACAAAAAACAGGAGCGCAATATCCGCAATATCATGCGCAACCGTCTGCCCAATAAGATTCTCGACATCCTTGAGACTGCCGGGGAAATGGCTGCTGAAATTGGTACCGAAGCATATGTTGTCGGCGGATTTGTGCGTGATGTGCTTCTGACTAAAAGCAATCTTGATCTTGATCTGGTTGTTGAGAGTGACGGAATCGCCTTTGCCAAGAAACTGGCCAAGAGAATGGACGGCCGCGCTAAATATCACCGAAAATTCAAGACCGCAGTGGTTATCCTGCCAGACGGTCAGCGGGTGGATGTAGCGACCGCACGCCTTGAGTATTATGAATATCCGGCTGCTTTACCCACGGTGGAGCTTTCATCAATAAAAATGGACCTGTACCGCCGAGATTTCACCATTAATGCTCTTGCGGTCCACATCAATCCATCAAGTTTTGGCAAGCTGGTCGACTTTTTCGGTTCCCAGCGAGACCTGAAGGATAAGACTATTCGGGTGCTGCATGCTCTGAGTTTTGTTGAAGACCCCACCCGCATCATGCGTGCCATCAGATTTGAGCAGCGTTTTGATTTTAAAATAGGCGGCCAGACTCTTAACCTCATTAAAAATGCTCTCAAACTGAATTTGATTAATAAGCTTTCCGGTTATCGCCTGACCCACGAAATGCGCATTATATTAAATGAAGCAAATGTTCTGCGCAGTATTGAACGCATGAATGAGCTGGGTGTACTTGAGGCTATACATCCTTTAATGGAACTTAATTCCGCGCGTTCGCAAGTAATAGCTGAACTTGAAAGGCTTATGAGCTGGTACAGCCTGCTCTATCTTGAACCGCCCCTATCTGTTTGGAAAACATATTTCTTAGCCATGTGCATGGGAGTATCCAAGGCAAAAATGGAGCAGATTTATGATCGTTTCAGCTTTTCACCCAGCGAGCGCCGTGAATTTATTCATCTCCGTGATGCTGTTTTCTGGGCAGCCGGAAACATCATGAATATCAAGCAGGAAATGAAGCCGAGTGAAATATATGAAACGCTCAGTCCGGTTCCTCTTGAAGGGGTTCTTTTCATCATGGCCCGTACCAAACGGGAGATGATCAAAAAATATGTATCGCAGTATTTGACCAGCTTAAGACTAAAAACAATAGATGTAACTGGTGAGGATTTAAAAGATCTAGGACTTGAACCAGGTCCTTTGTATTCCGAATTTCTTAATCAGGTTAAGTTAGCCTGCCTTGATGGAAAGCTTAAAGGACGGGATGAACAGATTCAATTCTTAAAGGATAAGATTAAGAAATCAGAAAAGACTAAGGGAGCATAATGCCAGCAAACAATTGTTTATATGACATATCAATGCTTAAACTTTTTGTTTCCCTTGCTCTTGACCTGCAACACGTGTAGAACATGCGGACTTTTTCGACAGACTGGTAAAAAAAGCCGTTTGTGAATGTTTTTTTCACGTTTAGGCTCTTTTTTTCATATTTATTGTTGATAATTAGCTGGTATTTAATTACTGCAAATTAATATTGTTTGAGAAAAGACAGTGCTAACAGTTCTTGCTTTTATTTAAGCAGGACACGCGGACAATATCTTCACTGCTATGCGAAGGTATTGTAAAGGTTGTTTTACAGATGGACGTATTATGGGCACCGTGGCGAATGGACTATATCCTTGGTCCAAAGCCGGACGAATGTGTTTTCTGCATTCCGGAACACACTGACGAAGATGAGGAAAGATTGATTCTGCACAGAGCTGAGCACTGCTTTGTGATCATGAACAAATTTCCTTATAACAATTGTCACCTGATGGTTACGCCTTACCGTCATGTCAGTAAACTCACTGATCTTGAAGAAGCGGAAGCTTCCGAGATCATGAAATATATAACCATAAGCTGCGATATTCTCGAAAAGGCATGCAACCCTCAGGGGATAAATGTCGGCCTGAATATAGGGGAAGCAGCCGGAGCTGGGATCGCCGCCCATCTCCATTTTCAATTGGTGCCCCGTTGGAACGGGGACGCATCGTTTATGGCAGTGTTCGGAGAAACCAATGTTATTCCCGACCACTTGTCTTCAACTTATAAAAGGCTCAAGCCGTTATTTGACAGCTGCTGTCGTTAAGTAACACTAAGGAGGGTTTCATGCGTTACTTGAAGGTTTTGGCTCTGGTAGTTCTCTTTTTCCTTTCCATGGTATTTTTCATTCAGAATACCCCCGAACTTTCTAAGGAAGTAACTCTGTCCATCGAACTGTTCAACTACAAGTTCATGAGCCAGCCTCTTCCGTACTACCTGTTGATCCTGATTGCTTTTGCTGCAGGTTCCGTTCTTTGCCTGCTCTACTTCATGGCTGATAAGATTCGTCTTTCCGGACAGCTTCGCACCTGTCGCACCAGAATGGCTAACCTTGAGCAGGAAGTTAACTCTCTCCGCAACCTCCCCCTCGATGAGGGGAACTATCCCTCCGCTGAAGCTAGCGAAGAGAAGCCTGCTGAATAAGTAAGCGCATAATTACGGAGTATACGTGTCCTTTTTAAGCGTATTTAAAAAGAAAAAAATGACGGCGTCCGATAATCGGGCGCCGTCATATTTGTCTGGAGCCGGAAAAGGTAAGTCCGGGCTTGCCGACACCCGTGCAGCCATTGATGAACTCAGCAAGGTTGTAAAGGATACTCCGGAAGCTGTTGAAATCTACCTTGCCCTCGGTAACCTCTACCGTTCTCAGGGCGAGATTGAACGTGCCGCCCAAATCAGGAACAGCCTGATTGTACGTCCCGGTCTGGATCCTGCCATCAAAGCACGCGCCCTCTACGAGCTGGGGCGTGATTTCAGTCGAGGCGGTTTTATGGACCGTGCGATTAATGCTTTTGAAAAAGCCCGTGAAATTGCAGGCGATTCCCCTGAAATTCTGACCGAGCTTGCTGAACTGGCCGCAGGAGGCAGGGAATTCGAAAAAGCAGCAGAATTCTATTCCATGCTGCACCAACCTGTACAGGAAGCGCATTACCTTGCTCGATTGGCTGAAGATTATACATCTGAAGGCGAAGATGCCCTTGCCCGGCGCACCCTGAAAAAAGCTCTCAAAATTTCCTCAAGTTCAGTTGAGTCATGGCTTCTGGTACTTACCAGATTAAAACAGGAAGGCTCACTGGATAAATTTAAAAAGAAATTCAATTCTGCACTCGCGCAGGTTCCCAAGCACTTGCAATTTGTCCTCATCGAAGGTCTACTCGCTGATTCACTTGTTTTCGGGGATACCCCCATTAACAATAAAGATCAGGACAATGACCGCAACTATCTATTTTATGAAGTGATGGTTGAAGAAATTTCCAAATCTGACCCGGATGTAATCATGCACTACTATGGGGCCAGACTCCTGCAGCTTTGCGGAAAACAGGATGAAGCCGGGGTATGGCTTGAAAAGACCCTTATGCTTAACCCAAATTTTTGGCTGGCACGGCTTGAGCTGTTTAATATTGCTCAGGATCAGCAGGAGCTGACATCATCTTTTAAAAGCCAACTGGATTTTTTTGTAAATATTGCGCGAAAAGTGCAAAGATTCACCTGCTCCAGTTGCGGCCTTAAACGGGATAGAATATTTTTCAATTGCCCAAGATGCCGCAGTTGGCATTCAATTTCGTTCCGTAAAGAACTGAACCAGTAAGCACCAGATATATTATTGTGAGCAAAAAGAAACTCACTCCCATGTTCGAGCAGTACATGCAGATCAAGGCTGAACACCCTGATTCTCTGTTGTTTTTTCGTATGGGAGACTTTTACGAACTTTTCTTCGAGGACGCTGAAATAGCAGCCCGCGAACTGCAGATCGCTTTGACCTGCCGTAACCCTAATTCAGAAGACAAAGTACCCATGTGCGGAGTTCCGCACCATGCTTCTCGGGCTTATCTTTCACAGCTGATTGAAAAGGGTTATACCGTTGCGCTTTGTGACCAGCTTGAAGACCCCAAGCAAACCAAAGGATTGGTAAAGCGCGGAGTTACAAGAGTTTACACTCCCGGAACCGTGGTCGAAGACGATACTCTCTCTGCCAAGGATAGTAACTATCTTGCCGCATTGCTCTGGGATGATGCCAAGTCCGTAGGCGGTCTGGCCTGGATGGACTTTTCCACCGGCCAGTGGAGCGGTATCCAGAGCAAAAGTGAGAATGATCTCTGGCAATGGGCAATGAAGATCAATCCCCGTGAATTGATTCTTCCGCAGGGCAAAACAATTCCCGGCCAGTACGGTGATATCGATGCCCGCATCGCCCCTGCTCCCTCTGCCGGATACTTCAGCTATAAATCTGCCAAAGACAATATACTTGAAGCCCAGAATGTCGCCGACCTTGATTCACTGGACCTTGAAGACAAGCCCCAGCTGACTCAGGCATGCGGAGCACTTATTTCTTACCTGCGCCAGACCCAGTTGCAGGATTTTGATCACCTCGGTGAATTCAAGCCTTTGAATCTGACCAAATTCATGATCCTGGACGAGGTCACTGAACGGAACCTTGAGCTGTTCAAAAGATTAGATGGTAAGAAGGGTAAAGGCACCCTGCTTAATGTTCTGGATAAGACCATTACACCAATGGGCGGACGCCTTCTTGCTGTACGCTTGAAACAGCCTTGGCGGGAACTATCCCCTATTGAGCATAATCAGCGTGCAGTTACGTTTTTCCACGATGATGATTCTTTGCGAGCCAAGGTTCGTGAGCTGCTTGATACAGTGTACGACCTTGAACGGCTTTCCACCCGTGTGGTGCTTGGTCGCGCAACTCCCAAAGATTTTATCAGTCTGCGCCAGAGTTTGAAAACTCTGCCTCCTATTCACTTTCTTTTGCATGAAGCCGTATCCGGGGCTGATGAAGAGAATCAGGTTACTCCGGCTCTGAAGACCATTGTTAATAAATGGGATTCCATGACCGATGTAGCCGAGCTTCTGGAGCATGCCCTTGTTGACTCCCCTCCCCCGGTCATCACTGAAGGCGGGCTTTTCAAAACAGGATTCAACGAGGAACTGGACGAACTTATCCAGCTGACCGAGCATGGAGAGTCCACCCTTGCCGAACTGCTGGAAAAAGAAAAGAATGCCAACGACCTGCCCAAACTCAAGTTGGGATTCAATAAGGTTTTCGGTTACTACTTTGAAATTTCAAAAGCCTTCAAGGGTCAGATTCCTGAATATTTTGAACGGCGTCAGACTCTCGTAAACAGCGAGCGCTACATCACCCCGGACTTGAAGGAGATGGAAGAAAAAATAATTTCAGCTTCTGATAAACGTAAGACGCTGGAATATAATTTATTTCAGAAGATACGCGAAAATGTTGCCGGAAACCGTAGCCGCTTTGTTTTCATGGCTGATGCTATTGCCGCCATCGACTTCTGGCAGGGGCTTGCTGAAGCAGCACGGGCCAACCGCTGGTCCTGCCCGGAAATCCATCCCGGTATGGAAGTGGTCATTGAAGAAGGCCGCCATCCAGTTGTTGAAGCCGTTCAAGGCGCTGCAAACTACATCCCCAACAGCCTGACCATTGATGAAAAGCGGCGTATCCTGCTTATTACCGGACCGAATATGGCCGGTAAATCGACCGTACTCAGGCAGGTCGCTCTTATGGGAATCATGGCTCAGATCGGTTCCTACATCCCTGCAACCAGTGGACGTATCGGACTGATGGATCGAGTCTTTTCGCGTGTTGGCGCATCGGATAACCTCGCACAGGGACAGTCTACTTTCATGGTTGAAATGATGGAGACAGCCCGCATTTTGCGTCAGGCATCCAAACGCAGTCTGGTAATCCTCGACGAAATCGGACGCGGCACATCAACTTTTGACGGCCTTGCGCTGGCATGGGCTGTGGTGGAAGAGCTTTCCAAGCGGGCAAGGGGCGGTATCCGTACCCTTTTTGCTACCCACTACCATGAGCTGACATCTCTCGAAGGAGTGATTGACGGCTTGCGCAATTTCAATATTGCGGTGCGCGAGTGGAAAGGTGATATTCTGTTTCTGCGCAGACTGGTTCCCGGTCCGGCAGATAAGAGCTATGGTATCGAGGTGGCCAAGCTTGCCGGAGTACCCAAACCTGTAGTAGTCAGGGCGAGGGAAATCCTTGCGAATCTTGAAGAAAAATCGCAGGATATGGATGGTCAACCTGCACGTCAGGCTCCGTCCGTGCAGTCAATCCTACCGGGAATGATCTGCACCGGTAATGAGAAGAATGAAGCTCCGCCTGAAGATCATGCACTTATCAAAGAATTGCGCAATCTTGATGTAAACGGACTTTCACCCATAGAAGCCCTTACCCTTCTGAATCAGTGGAAAAAATCACTGGGAGAAAATTAATGAAATTTCATATCCTCAAAAAACAACTGCTGCTGGCTGTTATCGCTCTCATGCTTCTGGCAACCGCCGGATGCGGAGTTAAGATGTGGCCTGCTCCGCAGCAAAGTGAAGATCTGTACACTTTTACTTCAGTTGAAGGCCGCCGTGTCGGTGGATGTCTTAAAGTAGTAGTAAAGGTTGACGGCGCATATAAAAATGTGGACAATTTGAGCCTTCAATTTCAAGCCGATGGTTCCGGACCGGGCGAAGGCTGTCCGACATGTCCTTTCTTCCCGGCAATCAGGAAAGATTTTACCCCCGGTTCCGAAGGTATTCAATCTGACGGCTCCACTTTCGTATTCAGCGAATGTGGACTTGATCCCGCTAAAAGCTATCGTTGGAGAGTTGTAGGACGCAATGTCTACGACGCACTTGGAGTAGTAATTTCCGACGTATACACAGCTGCACCCTAATCTTTATAATGGAGTCCTTCCACAATGCATCATTTTGAAATTAAAAATAATGAACTGCATGCTGAAAACATCAGCATCACCGAACTTGCCAAAGAGTACGGTACCCCGCTCTATATTTATTCCGCAGCCACCCTGCGCAGACATTTTGAAGCTTTCGATTCCGCATTCACCGGGCTCGATCACATGACCTGCTACTCAGTAAAGGCAAACTCCAACCTGAGCGTGCTCAAGCTTTTAGCTGAAATGGGCGCAGGTATGGATATTGTCTCCGGCGGCGAACTCTTCCGCGCTCTTAAAGCGGGTGTTCCTGCCAGCAAAATCGTATTTTCCGGCGTAGGTAAAAAGGCATACGAAATTGCCGAAGCCCTTAAAGCAGACATCCTCATGTTCAACGTTGAATCCGTTGGCGAGATGCATCGCATTAATGAAGTTGCCGAATCCATGAACAAGACCGCACGTATCAGCTTCCGCATTAACCCGGATGTTGATCCTAAAACTCATCCCTACATTTCCACCGGGATGAAAAAGAACAAATTCGGTCTGGATATGGAAACTGCCAAGGAAGCTTACAAGACAGCAAAAGAGCTTTCCAACGTATCTCCCATCGGCATGGACTGCCATATCGGTTCACAGCTGACCACCATCGAGCCGTTCCTCGAAGCCCTCGACAAGCTGCTCGCATTCCGTGACGAGCTCGGCGCAATGGGTATTGAGATTGAACACCTTGACCTCGGCGGCGGACTCGGTATCACTTATGATGAAGAAGAACCGCCTCATCCTAAAGAATTCGGCGAAGCACTGAGCAAGGCTCTGGCTGACAAAGGACTTAAAGTAATACTTGAACCCGGCCGCGTAATTGCCGGTAACGCAGGTATTCTCGTAGGTGAAGTCATCTACACCAAGAAGACTCCTACTAAAGATTTCCTCATCGTTGATGCTGCTATGAATGACTTGGTACGCCCTTCCCTGTACCAGTCCTATCACCGCATTGCCGAGGTTACCCAGAATAATCGTCCTGAAATTGATTACGATGTTGTGGGCCCCATCTGCGAGTCCGGTGACTTCCTCGCTAAAGACCGCATGTTGCCTGAAATGAAACAGGGTGAACTCATCGCTGTATTCTCTGCCGGTGCGTACGGCTTTACCATGTCTTCCAACTACAACTCCCGCCTGCGTGCAGCAGAAATCATTGTTGACGGCGATGACGTCATCATGGCCCGCAGAAGGGAAACTTACGAAGACCTGCTTAGACTGGAATCTTAGTGTATAATAGGCCTTCGGCGATTTTGCCGGAGGCCTTGTTTTGATATGCTGCGCGTAACTCCCCCGTCATGGGGATTTTCTTTTTTTGGGACTTAAAATATCATAAAGCTATGGCAAGACTTAATTCATTCTACTTACCTCCTGAAGATTGGGACGCTCCTTTTATACTTCAAGGCGGCGAGGCAAAACATCTTGGCAAAGTGCTGCGCACCCGAGTTGGTGATACCGTGCGTCTCTTTGACGGCTGCGGTCGCGATGGCCTGTTCACAGTTACCGAGATAACCAAAAGCAAAGTTCAGCTTGAGTTGAATGAAGAACACTTTATTGCAGATCCGCGCAACTTAACCCTTGCCATCGGCTGGAATAAATCAAGCCGGCGCAATTGGATTTTGGAAAAATCCGTTGAATTGCAGACGCATGGACTTATCTTTTATCAAAGTGAATTCAGTCAGGGCAAAGTTCCTGCCGAGACAAAAGAAAGCTGGAATGAAAAGCTTGTAGCTGCTGCCAAACAGTGTGGTAATGCATGGTTGCCTGAACTTCAGACAGTGCCCGGATCAATTGAAAAACTTATCGAATTTTCCGCGTCCTACGACAATAAGCTTTTCTTGTATGAGAAAGCGGATAACGATACGGTGCCGAATAATTCTGTTTTTGCTGCTGAATCCACTCTGGCCGTAATTGGTCCTGAAGGCGGTTTCAGTCCGCGTGAAGCAGAATTATTAATTGAAAACGGATTCAAACCTGTCAGCCTTGGTAGCTCAATCCTGCGCTGGGAAACAGCCGCCCTGCTCTGCATGGGTACTGCATATCTGGAAAGCCAGAAATAAGGGCCGCCGGAGGCAATACATGAAATTAGAACTTACAGACAATCAGCCTTTGGCTGACCGTATCCGGCCCAAAAAGATTGACGAATTTTTCGGGCAAAACCATATCCGCGAACGAGTCGAAGCTTTCGAGCGCTCTAAGAGACTTCCCAGCCTTTTGCTTTTCGGTCCCCCCGGTTGTGGTAAATCTACTCTTGCAATGCTTCTGGCAAAATCTACCGGCCGCCACTTCATGCGCATCAGTGCCCCCGAATCGGGTATTACTGCTTTGCGTAAGCAACTTGCCGGTATGGATATCCTTATCCTTGATGAACTGCATCGTTTCTCCAAGGCACAGCAGGACTTTTTTCTGCCTATTTTGGAATCAGGCGAGATTACACTACTGGCAACAACAACCGAGAACCCGTCTTTTAGCGTAACCCGGCAATTACTTTCTCGGCTGCACGTTCTCCGCCTTAGATCATTAGGTAAAACGGATTTGCTGGCAATTTGTAACCGGGCCTGTGAAGAGCTCGAAATTGAGCTCAGCGAAGATAGCTTAAATCTGATCACATCAATGGCTGGTGGTGACGGACGCAGTTTGCTCAATCTGCTTGAGTATACTTCGCAACTTCCTGCTGAAAAACGTGAAGCTGAAAATCTGCGCAAAATTCTTCCTGAAACCGTTATTCGCGGCGATAGGGACGGAGATTCTCATTATGAACTGGCTTCAGCATTGATTAAATCCATTCGCGGAAGCGACCCTGATGCGGCCCTTTATTATCTGGGCTGTTTGATTGAGAGCGGTGAAGATCCAAAATTTATAACCCGCAGACTTATCATTTCCGCTGGTGAAGATATCGGTTTGGCTGACCCTTATGCCATGACTATGGCTGTATCATGCCAGCAGGCAGTTGAATTTATAGGCATGCCGGAAGGATTTATCCCACTTTCCGAGGCGGTTGTTTATCTGGCTCTTGCGCCTAAAAGTAACAGCACCTACGCAGCCTACCATACCGTTAAGCAGGAAATCCGTCAGAACGGCATGCTCCCTGTTCCGCTGCATCTGCGCAATGCAACAACCAGTCTTCAAAAAGAATGGGGCTATGGCCGCAACTATCTTTATCCGCATTCTTATCCGAACTCTTATGTTGAGCAGGAATATCTGCCTCCGGAAATTGCGGATCGTATGTTCTATGATCCTAAGGATCAGGGTGAAGAGCCGCGCCTTAACGCATGGCTAAAAGGCCAGCGCCGACCGCGTAGGCAACGGAAACGACCTGAACCCAAAAAATGGGGCAAATAAAATTTAGATCTAAATAGTTACAGATTATTAATTTCATTTCAGATTCAAAATTAAGAGGCTGAAATAATACGTAAATTGAAATGCGTATTATTTCAGCCTTTTTTCATTAATGTCGCGGACAGTGTTTTGTCAGTAATATAAAGCTATTTTGTTGCCTGTGATCTTGTGGGGGTGTATGATGAAAGACAAAACTGTAAGGACACCAATATGCCCTCCTTTAATTCAATAATTGTTGAAAATATTATCGAAAGCCTTGATGTCGGAATAATGGTCATTTCGCATGAAGGAAAGATTATCTTTCTGAATTCGGCTGCGTGTTCTATTCTAAATTTGGATATGAAAATACATCTTGGCTTCGGTTGGGGGGAACTTTTCATTACCGATGCCACTTCTAATGCTGAATTTAATCAAGTCATTCTGGATGTCATAAATGAGCAAAAGACCGGACTTAAACATATCGTCCCATACAAAATCAAGGACCGGGAATGTCCTAAAAAATTATCTATAACATCCTCATATCTGACGGAAAATGATCATGTGGTAGGACTGGTCTTTCTTTTCGAAGATATAACCGAAATATATAATGCTGAAGAGCGGGAACGAAAAATACTTTCCCGCAATGCTGAATTACAAAATGAACGTATAGAAGGATTGGATTCGCTTTCGCAGGCGGTTGCACATCAGGTACTAAATCCGACAACAGTCATAGGTGGAATGACGAATCTTATTTCACGTAAATTGCCCCCGGAAGATCCTTTGCAGCGTGAGCTGAAAATAATCTCAGAGGAAGCTATGAAACTTGAGGGTTTGGTGGCAGCAGTAAAAACTTACTCCAATATTCCAAAACCATACCCTTCGGAAATTAATACCGTAAAATTATTTGAAGAGGCATTACACAATGCCAATCTGATACTTGAACGCATAGGCGAACGCATTGAGATGGAGCTGAATTGTTCAGTAGAAAACATTACAGTTGGCAAAAAACTATTCGAAGCCGCTGTTGTAGAGTTGCTTCTCAATGCCAGTAATTTTACACCTGAAAAAATTACTGATGTCAAAATAGAGATAGAAAGAATACAACAGACCATTCTGGTCAAAATTATTGACCATGGAATGGGCATTTATCCACATGTATTAAATCATGTGTTGGACCCTTTCTTTTCCACAAAGGCAAAAGGGGTTGGTATGGGGCTTTCGCGGGTCAAAAAAATAATTTTTGAACATCAGGGAAAATTAAAAATTGAAAGTGAAGGTGCGGGCAAAGGTACTACCGTAATCATAGAACTCCCTTGCCCGGACGCTGACTGCTGTTCATCCAAAAAGGTACTAATTAAAGAAATTACTAAATAATTCTTTAATCTGATAATCGTAATTCTCTACGATTTCTTTTAATATTTCAGTATCAATTCCTAAAATTTCCCATACTTCATCATCTACTCCGGGAAGAACATACATACCACCATCAGCTATACCAACGGCTAAAGCAAGGTTGTCTGCAACCTGAAGAATTCCCGCTTCTTTTGTCATTTCGCTTTTACTGGGAGCGTGATGTGAACTGATAATTTCAGTTAAGGTAGGTGGGAAATTCCATTTCTCAAGCATACAACGTGCGACTTCAGTATGGTTGAAACCAAGAACCATGTCTTCAGCTTCAATCAGTGGGATAAAGTTCTCGCGGGCGAAAAGCATCGTCTGGACTGCACTATATGGCATCTTTTTAAAGAGAATTAATCTGCCAACATCATGCAGGAGTCCGGCAGTAAACATCATTTCCGGGACAACACCGTCAACTTTTTCTGCGATGACCTTACAAAAAACTCCACAAGTCAATGAATGCATCCAGAATGAACGCATGTCGATGAGTTCAGGCGGAATATCTTTGAAATAGCCGATGGTGGAAAGACCAAGTGCCAGAGTGCAAAGTTCTTTTCCGCCAATCAGGGCTACGGCCCGGACGAGGTTGTTAATTTCAGATGGGAAACCGTAAAGAGGGCTGTTAACCAGCTTTAATAATTGAGTTGATAGTCCAACATCAAGACCTACAACATTCGCAATCTGTTCAGCTGTGCTAGTTGAATCTTCAACCACTTCTTTAACTTTGAAGAAAATATCAGGAAAAGATGCAACCTTTATCTCAGCTTCGACAATATCTTCTATTGTCCCTTCATCACGGAAAAATAAATCCCGCATGTCATCAAGAGCGGTCACGTGCTGCTCATCTGTAGTAGGAAGTCGCCAACCTTCCATAATTCGGATCGCGGTTTTATAAACAGCAACATCAAAAAGCTGCATCACAACAGGATCATCATGATTGATGAACATAAAATAATCGCGGGCATAGATGAATGCTTTATCGATACTCTCTTCATCAGGTTCGCCAACATCTGATCCCACGACTTTGAGCTCTTCGATTCCCTGATTTTTAAAAACAGAAATATTCTTGTTCGTGAGAACAGACCCGGAAGGTAAAAGCATTCTTCCTCCCTGCATCAGGTCTGCTGCTAACACCATACCCGGCTGGACGTCTTCAATGCTCACTGTCTGCATATCTCACCTCGTAAATCTTGATTGGCAGATTCAAATTTTATGATAAGTAATAGTTCCGGCGTGCTGCCTGGGTTTGAACATGTCATTCACAATATGTAGTGATTCAGAGTGTCCCACATACAAGTGACCGTTATCAAGTAAATTATTATGAAAAGCGCTGAGAACTTTCCTTTTCATCTCCTTATCGAAATAAATGATCACATTGCGGCAGAAAACAATATGTGACTTGGGGACCAGTTTCAGTGAGTGGTCTTGGTTCAAATTGATTTTTCCAAACTTAATTAAGCGCTTAACTTCCGGTTTTATTTGGTAAATATCGTTACCTTTTTCAATGAAATAATTCGATATTACATGGGCGGGAGTTGTGCGCAATGAATATTTTGTATAAAGGCCCTTCTCCGCCATTTTTAAAACATTTGTTGAAATATCATTGGCTGTTATACGAATTCGCCACTTTCGAATATCATCCTTTAAAGCTTCATGCAGGATAATTGCCAAGGTATAAGGCTCTTCTCCGGAGGAACAACCTGCTGACCATATTCTAATTTCACGCCGCCCTGTTTTGTTACCGGCATCAATTAGTTCTTTAAGAGTATAGTTGCGAAAGACTTTCAGCTGCGGGTTATCTCTAAAAAAGCTTGTTTCATTAGTGGTAATCAACTCGGTGAGCATATGTAATTCTTCAGACTTCCCCTTAGGATGCTTCTTCAAATATTCAATATAAGCTGAATAGCTCTTTAATTGTAATTCAGAAAGGCGGGGGGCAAATCTATTCTCAACAAGAAAGCGTCTGTTATCCTGCAAATAAATACCCGAAAGCTCATAGATTATATCTCTGAGCTTCAAAAATTCATTTTGAGTAATTTTTATATTACCGCTAAATCCATTTCCTGAGAATAAGCCACTCATACAATTTTACCATCATAATAACTATAATTGTCTTCAATTCGTAGCAAACCTAGTAGTAATCATTTTCTAACTATCAGAAAGAAGCAGGAACTTCAAAAAAATTATCTGTTATATATTTTCTTCCATTCATCCAAAAAAAGAACCGCTGTATCTAACGAACTCAACTGACCCTGCTGCGAACGGATAGCTGTTACTAAATCATCAAACTCAACATTAGCAGGCAATCCGAGCTTTTCTATTAGCATTACGATATCTTTTTTCAGTTCATCTGGAAAATCATCATTAAATAGTGCTTCACTATTTCTTTCAACAGGCCAGTCGCTGAATCTTTCTGCAGTAAAATCAATTAAAGACTGCATTCGAACTTCGTAAGTATGGTCTTTGAGAACTCTTGCACGGGCTTTTTCTACATAACTTTCCCTCTCTTCAGGATGGGCAAGAAAATGTCCGATCTTAAGATCAAGATCCTCAAGATTTTCAAAATGGGCCAATTCTCCATCATCAAACGCTTCAGGCATGAGAGTACGCTTATCTACAAGCTGAAACGCTCCACACGCTGCCAGCTCGAAAGTCCGGGGATTGATAAAATCTCCTCCACTGACCAGTTCATCGGCATTAATGGAAGAATGCAAGTTAAGGTTGATCTTGGTGCCGTTAAAAATCTTAACACACTCATCTGATGAAACACGTCTGCCTTCAAGCTGAACGTAAGGTTCAAGGACGTGATCTCCATCCCATTCACTTCCCCAGATTTTTAGGCCGTGGTGAATCAATTTGCGGAATGCCAAACGCCTATTGGGGTATCCTGCACCCATAAAAGACACATCGCCGCCGTATTTGCGGGCATCAATTGAGTTTAACTGCTCTGGTTTATGAAAATCAGGATGGGCAGCCAAAGGCAGATAGAGGACATTCTCCACCCCGATCTGTTGTAATTCATTAAAAAACGGTTCCTTCTGGATAACAGCAAAAACATCATAAAAAGGTGCGAATGATTGCCAGTATGTAAATAAACGGAAATCTTCCACAAACCACATGGCAGTTTTCACATTATCCTTACGCAGTCTTTTTAAAGCCTGATGAGTCAGCGGAGCTTGCGCCATAGCCAGAACCATGTCCGGCTCAAAAGTTTCAACTTTAGCCAATACAGCCTGCGACAGCATGTTCAAGTAGCTGTTTCGAAGATATTGGTGTCTGTCCGAAATTACTTTCAAATCATCAATAGCGTTGTAGGCTCCGTAAAAATCCGGGGCTTCAAAAGTCTCAACCAAATGCCCCATCTTTTCCAATGCAGAAACGCAGAACCTGCCCACAGGCAATGATCCGCCATAGAGAGGAAGAACAACCAGAATTCTCAGCACCTTATTATTATCCATGACTTTACCTTTAAATTTAAGCTGTTATCCAGTCTTTATCTTTGTAAAACTTTTCTGCCAGATCAGGGAATGGGCCATGTTCGCCAATATCAAGTACACCCAGATGGCAACCTATGAATTTACGCAGTCTTTGCCTGCGCACTCCACTGGGGTCGTTTCCGGCTTTCAAAATAAATTCAGTACCCAGAAAATCACAACCTGATTCAAATACGGAAATACCCGCAGGTAGATGTTCCGGTTTGCGAGTTGCAAGGTAGCGTGCGGTTAACGGATCCTTGAATGGGGCCAGACATTTCAAATCATGATAACAGGGCTGGGATTCCATGCAGGGAGAACAATCCGTGTTTGCTTGAAGTATTGTATGTCCCTCCCCGTATGGTCCGGTCTCAGTACACCAAGCCGAGGAAAGGAAAAAGCCCAGTACCGGAACACCTAAATGGGCCGCGAGATGCATCGTTCCGGTGTCCGGTGTAATTACCACATCCAGACCGGTAACAGCATCAACCAGCCCCTTCCAATCCGTCTCTCCGGCAAGGTTAACCGTACTCTGTGCAATAGCAGCAGGAAATTTAGATATTAATTTTCTTCCTGCATCGCGCTCAGCTTTACTGCCGAGTAGAAAAATATCTTTATTCTTAATCTTTGACCGAACAGACATAACCAACGGAGCCAGAACATCATAAGGAAGGGATCGTCTGCTTTCCCGCCCGGCAAGCACAACTCCGATTCCTTTACCACCGGGTGCGGCAACAGGATTCACGTCTTTAGCAGGAAGCATATCCGGACTGAGAGCAGCCCAATAATCAACCAGATTTATATTATTGCGCCGTTCCGCAGCCAGACGAAATCCAAGTTCAAACCACGGATCTTTCATGGTCTGTCCCTTCACCCTTTTATGGCCTTTGACTTTTTTGGGATCAAACATAGATGAAAGGGCATAATTCATGGCTGAGAAATTTAAATTATATATCTCGGTAAAATCTATCTCAAATAATTGTTTGAAGACTTCATAGTTGACCGGAAGTACTGTATCTATACCCTGCCCGTCTATCCCGCTGCCATGAGCGATCAGCGGATGGATTTCGCAGGCCGGATAGATAATCCGCGCTAAATTCTCGAGAGATCGGTCCAGACAGAGATGCACTGTAAATCCAAGCCGTTGCAGAGTAAGCACAAGACGCTTGGTCTGGACCAGATCGCCAAACCTTGTCAATTGTATAACCAGAGCCCGTTTCATTAAATATCCGTATCCTTACAAGGGTTTGATTTTTTGAATTATATCTTTTTATCAGCACTTTGTCATTTTACAATGCACCTACTCATTTGATATGCAGGACTTCTATGACTTACTACCCTATTTTTCTTAAAGTGAAAAACCGCAAGTGTTTGCTGGTCGGAGCAGGTTCTGTCGGGATACGCAAACTCAAGTCCATACTTGAGTGCGACCCAGAACAGGTAACGGTTCTCGATACAGCAGAGCCGGGATCGGAGATGCTTGAGATCAGCCGTGATCAACGGGTGGTCTTTGAACAACGCCCTTTTAATGACGATGATCTGGATGATGTATTCATCGCCTTTGCCTGCACAAACAACAGCGAACTTAATCGTCGCATGGCTGAACTTTGTGCTGAAAAAAATATTCTCTGCAATATCGCCGACTTTCCAGAAGGAAGCAACTTTATTGTCCCCTCGGTGATCAGGCAGGGAGATTTAACACTGGCAGTATCTTCCGGGGGGTGCACTCCTGCATTTACCAAGAGGATACGCCGTGAATTACAGGACATTTTCGGTCCACACTATGCAAATTTTATCACTTTAATGGGAAGAATCAGGCCGCTGGTCCTTGACCTCGGCAAGGAAACAAGCCACAACACCGCTTTGTTCAGGCAACTTGTCGCATCTCCTATATTAGATGAACTGGAGGCCGGAGACATGGATCGGGTGAAGAAAATTCTGACCCGGATCCTGCCCCAAGAACTTGTTCCCCGTATACCGGAGTTAATTGATGACCTTATTTGAATTATTCCAGTACGTAACTATCGCCCTCTACCTTACGGGCACTGTTTGCTTTTTCATCGGAAGTCTCAAGAACAATAAGGTGTTGGGAAAACTGGGTAACCTTTCCGCTGTCGGCGGGTTCGCCCTGCACACCCTTGACCTGCTTCTGGCGGTTACTCTTTACAGAGGAACTGTTTTAAGCGGCGGTTATTTTTATTTCAGTCTGCTGGGCTGGAGTTGTATCCTCGTCTATTTCGGACTGTGGTGGAAACTGCGCTCAACTTTTTTCGCGCTCACCGCCTCTCCTCTTGCTCTGCTGCTTTTTCTTGTTTCCCTTGCTTCCCAGAGCCTGAAGGTCACTCTTCCTGCACATCTGGCAGGTCTGTTCATCGGTCTGCATATCGGGACCATCTTTGTCAGCATCGCGCTCATGGCCATGGCTGCCGGGGCCGGGGTCGCATTTATCTACCTGAACAACAAAATTAAAACCAAGGCAAACCTGACCGGAATGGAAAAGGAAATGCCTTCGCTTAATACTTTCGACAATGTAAACCATTGGTCGATTATCATCGGATTCCCTCTTTACACTTTGAGTCTTGCTTCCGGTTTCCTCTGGGCACGGGCGGCGTTCACCAAAATGTTTTCCTGGGATCCCAAAGAGATCGTTACTTTAGTAGTCTGGTTTCTTTTTGCCTTTGTTTTCCATCAGCGCATTATGGTTGGCTGGAGAGGCAAAAAACCGGCAATTCTGGTGATTATCGTTTTTGTTATCACCATGATTTCCTTGTGGGGGATCAACTTTTTTGTCCCCACTCACCATAGCTTTAAAGTCTGATATGGACCATAATATTTACCTTATCGGCCTCAACCACCGCTCCGCCGGAGTGGATGTGCGTGAGCGTTATGCCTTGACCAACGTTGAAGAGTTCGAATCCGGACTGCTTGAACTTGGCGTGCGTGAAGTAATGGCATTATCCACCTGCAACAGGGTTGAAATTCTTGTTGTCTGTGCCCCTGAAATAACCCAGCCCAATATTCTCGAATATTGGGCCAAAAGATGCTGCGGTTCTGTTAGTGAACTTGAACCCAACACTTATTGCCATGACGGGTTGAATGCGGTGAAACACCTTTTCCGGGTAGCCTGCAGTCTTGATTCAATGATTGTCGGCGAACCGCAGATTCTGGGCCAGCTCAAAGATTCTTATCGCAAAGCCGTTGAAGCAGGAGCCGCACGGGTCATCATCAACCGCATGCTGCACAAATCGTTTTTTGTTGCGAAAAGAGTCCGCACGGAGACTTCCATTGCCTCCAGCGCGGTTTCAATCAGCTATGCGGCGGTTGAGCTTGCCAAAAAGATTTTCGGTGAACTGGAAGGTCAGCGGGCCATGCTTATCGGAGCCGGGGAAATGGCAGAACTTGCCGCTACCCATCTCCTGAATAGCGGTGTGGAGCAGATTTCCATCGCCAACCGAACCTATTCACGAGCCGAAGATCTGGCAAAATGTATGGGGGGAAGCGCGGTTTCTTTTGATAATCTTTATGACCACCTCGTGGAGACCGATATTATTATCAGTTCCACAGGCGCACCGCATGCGGTTATCTCTGCCAAAGAGATGAAAAAAGTCATCAAGAAGCGCAAGTATCGCCCGATGTTCTTCATCGATATTGCTGTTCCGCGCGACATTGACCCTGACGTTAACGGTCTGGACAACGTCTACCTTTATGACATTGATGATCTTAAAGATGTTGTTGAGGAAAATAAATCTCAGCGTGAAGATGAAGCGATCAAAGCCAACTCCATCGTAGAATTCGAAACTCTTTCTTTTGGTAACTGGATTAATTCACTCGACCTGCAGCCGACCATTGTGGACCTTTTCAACCGCAGTGAAAACGTTGCCCAGCAGGAGCTTGCGAAGACTCTTAAGCGACTCGGCGATGTGGATGCCAAGACCCATAAGGCTCTTGAGACTATGGCTATGTCCATCGGTAAAAAACTTCTCCATGAGCCTGTAGCTTTCTTAAAGCGCCGTACGGAAGAAGAAGGCAAAGCTGATGAATTTGTTGATCTTGCCCGCCGCATGTTCAACCTCGATAACGAAACAATTCCTGCTGATGCACACTGTGGCAGGAAAAAGAACCGGAACCCCGAAAATTAAAGGATTTCAGGAATGAGAAACTATCTGCTTGATGACATATACGAAGAAGATGTTAAAAAGATTTCCGCTGCTCTGAGTGAGCTTGAATTTCAGGGCCCTATCGAAGGTATTTTCTATCTTCCGCTTCCTGAAGAGCTTCTCAATGATGAGCAGAAAGAGCATATGGGTGAATGCGGTCCTTTTTTCATGGCTCTTGAAGTTGAGGAAACTTCCGTAAAGGTTGAGCTGCTCGTTCGTGCACGCAACAAGATTCGTTGTTCCTGTGTGGCTTACGCTACTTCTGAACAGCGTAATCACATGATGGAATACATCGACAAATTTATCGCCGATTTAGAGATTTCTTATTAGGTAATTTATGAATTCGCTGCCAGCTAAGATTCAAGATTTAACTCCTAAGCTTGCAAAGCTTTGTTTAGATATTGAAAAGTTCGGCAAACTTAAATCCGGTGAAGACTTCGCCTCAAAGACCATGCTCGTTGGCGTATCCGGCGGCATTGATTCTACAGCATTATTGATTATCGCTACCCTGCTCGCCCGTAAATCGGGGGGCAGGGTTTTTTGCGCCCATATTGATCATAACTTGCGGAAGGAATCTGCCGGCGACCGTGCTTTTGTAGAAGAGCTGTGTACTGAGCTAGGCGTTCCGGTCAAATCGCTTAAAGCTGATGTTGCAGGCTATGCAGCGGAACGATCAATAGGACTGGAAGAAGCCGGACGGATCATCCGTTATGATTTTTTCAAGCAGTGCTTGAAGAAATTTGATGCAGACTTTCTATTGTTAGCACACCACATCGGCGACTTGTCTGAAGATGTCGTCATGCGGCTTATCCGAGGCACGGGATGGCCTGCTCTCGCTGGAATGGATGCTTACGATCCAAAAAGGAAACTGCTGCGCCCCCTGCTCTCTACTGATAAAGATTCGCTTGAAGATTTCCTGCGTTCCATCGGTTGCCCGTGGCGGGAAGACGAGAGCAACACTTGCGATGATTACACCCGAAACCGGATTCGTAATCACATCATGCCCTTATTATATAATGAGAACCCAAACCTTGGGGCAGGATTAATCAGACTGAAGAATCAGGCTGAATTGGATGAAGCATTCTGGGATGAACAGGTGGCGGAAGCAATTAAGCATGTTCAGGAAGTTGAAGACGGTATATTGCTACCTTGTTCAATTTTGAACAAATATCATTCTGCATTAAGATTGCGTATTTATAAAAAAATTTTAGATGACCTCGGCCCCGGCCATACCCTCTTTGATTCGATTATACTGTTGGATCAGGGCTTTTTAGCTCGAAAATCCGGTTCAACCTTCCAATTTCCCGGAAAAAAGGTTGTTAAGGTCAATAAAGCAGGACTCTTATTCAAAGTTAATTAGAGGATTGACAGCGACGACAGCAAGGTTTAGAACTTTGTGAAATTTGTTACTAATTCTTTAGGAGGACAACAGATGAATATTCTTATTTTTGGACCCAACGGTAGTGGTAAAGGAACTCAGGGCGCTCTCGCTAAGAAAAAATACGACCTCGATCACATCGAATCCGGCGCTATTTTCCGTAAGCACATCGGTGGCGGTACCGAACTCGGCATGAAAGCTAAAGAGTACATCGACAAAGGTGAACTCGTTCCCGATGATATCACCATTCCTATGGTTCTCGACGTTCTCCAGTCTTCCGGTGAAAACGGCTGGCTGCTCGACGGTTTCCCCCGCTCCATCGTTCAGGCTGAAAAGCTCTGGGAAGCTCTCGAAAAAGACGGCGTAAAGCTCGACTTCGTAATCGAAATCCTGCTGCCCCGCGAAGTTGCTAAAAACCGCATCATGGGCCGTCGCCTCTGCGAAAACGATCCTAACCACCCCAACAACAAGTTCATCGACGCTATCAAGCCCGACGGAGACAAATGTCGCGTATGCGGCGGTGCTCTCTCCGAGCGCGCTGATGACCAGGACGAAGATGCAATCAACAAACGCCACGACATCTACTACGATGACAACACCGGTACTGTTGCAGCTGCATACTTCTACAAAGATCTGGCTCCTAAAGCTGGCTTCAAATACATCGAACTCAATGGTGAAGGCACCATCGAAGAGATTAAAGATACCCTCATGGGTCAGCTCGTTTAGTTCGAAGTTTGCCGAATATAAAAGGCCCGCAGTCATTTTGACTGCGGGCCTTTTTTTATTCAAAAAAGTTCACAATTCAGAAAAGTGAAATATTAAAGGCGTCCAAAGGTTCTTTCCCCTCTAGACGCCTTATGCAAAATTATTTCAACGAATAAGCTAAAGCTTCAAATTAATCATCATCAACAATAATAGTCGGGAACATACCCTGCTTCTCACCGCTCAGATAAGGCTGAAACAAATTGTAGGAAACATACTGTGTTCTCTGCGCATGCCCCCTGCTCTCGGAATTACCATCATAACGGGCACCGTTTTCCACTAGAATATGTTCAACACGGTTCTGGAAATCACGGATAAAAGCAGCTCCATCTCCATAAAATGACATATCACCGATATTAAAGGCCTTACCCTTGGCAAATGCAGCTAAAGACATGGATTGTGTTTCAAGGTCACTTTGCTTGGTCACATATCCCCAGACAATTGTTTCATCCGGGATATCAATTGGTTCGGAGGCGTGGATGATTGTGTGCGGCATAACAATTGAACCGGCACCAACAGAGACCTGATTATCTTTAGTTCCATGCAGGAAAGAGTTAAAGCCGATAAAAACCTTCTCGCCAATATTTGAATGAACCAGCTTACCGCCGTGGGCAACAACAACCAAACCGGCAAATCGGGAATCCACAATAAAACTGTTCTCCTGCGCGTTGGATCCGGTGCCGAGTACTGAATTTTCAATATACGCCCTCTGAGCCACGAGACAATTTCCACCTATCACACAGTCTCCTTTGACTACAGCATAGCGGCTGACAAAGGCATTTTCCGGAACCCAAACCGGAAATGTATCTGAAAGTGAATCATATACAGGCAGGAAATCACTTCTACGACCTTTAAGGAAATCAGCAAATAAGCCGACAAGCTCACCATCCTGATCCCAAGAAATATATTTTTCTAAGGTTGCTTGCGGGTAGCGGTAGTCGAACTCGTATTTATTATCAGCTTTAATCCAGATACGGCCCGGATCAATGCAAACCTTGGAAAGGTCCCCAGCCTGAACATAACAATAGTTGCCTAGAATGCAGTTATGCAGTTGAGAAAGATCGGCAGTTGCAAATGCTCCAAGGTAGGCACCTTCAATAGTAGCACCGTGGATGTTTGCATAGTGCATGGAAACAGTGTTTTGTATACGGAAAAGTTCTGGAATCTCAGGGTTTCGGGAGTGGTTATGGACGAGGGTTTTAAAAAGAAAGCTATTAACAACCATGATAACTTCATCTCGGTAAAGCTCTGTGGTAACTCCCCCAAAATCAACCTCAGTCCCTGCTGTCTTTAATTCATCCCCTCGGATATCACTCCTGAGGACAATCGAACGGTCAACATCACATTTCCCGAGAAAATATGATCCGCCAAGGTTGCTTTCCCGGAACCGGAAGTAAATGGGATGGTCAATTGACAGAGCATAATACGCATAGGCTTCTGTCAACTTTCCATAATCAATAGTGGATTTAACCACCTGTTCAACATCTAGTCCCATTGGACGAAGGTTAACGTTCACCCTCGATATAATATGATTAATAAGTTTTTTGATTCTTTTCATATCTACCTCTTATATGTCGAACATACAGTCCGAACAGGCCGGGAAATACCCGGATTGTCTGCTTTGCGTTTATACACAGATTGCAGTGATTGATTTTTACAACGGTACCTTTTACCCCATCAGCATTCAATAGAAAAAATGTCGTAATTTTATTAAGTTGAAACAAAAAAATAGCCCCATCTGAGTATGTGTTTACTCAAATGGGGCAACTAATCATAATATCTACATTAGCGTCTAAAGCAGGAACAGTCCGGCAAGGCCAAGTAGTGACAAAAATCCGAAACTATCCGTAATGGTAGTAAGAAAAATCGAAGAAGCCTGCGCCGGGTCACGTCCGAACTCTTTAAGAATAATCGGGATTGCGCCGCCAACCACTGCGCCTAAAACCATATCAATAAATAACGCTCCGGCCATAACCATTGCCAATGTATAATTGCTTGTAAGCATGAACACGGCAGCCAACACCAAAAGTGCAATGCAAATTCCGTTGGCAAGACCGATCTTGAATTCGCGTAAAACCGCTTCCCATGATTTTTTACGGTCAAATTTTTCTGTAGCAAATTGGCGGATCATAACTGCCAGAGCCTGCTGCCCGGTATTGCCTGCCTGATTGGCAACAATAGGCATAAGCACTGCCAGCATTGCCATCTTTGCGATATTTCCTTCGAATAAGTGAACCACCCATGCGGAAACCGCGGAGTTGGCAACGTTGATAACAAGCCAGGGCAGACGTTTCTTAACTGAATATCCCCAGGGAGAATCAACAGTTTCGTCTGTACCCGCACCAACCATTGACTGCATATCCTCACTGGCCTCTTCATTAATAATGTCAATGACATCATCAACAGTGACAACCCCGAGAAAGCGGTGATCAAAATCGGTAACGGGCATAGCGCCAAAATTATAGTGCGCGATAAGCCGGGCTACTTCCTCTTTATCCACGTTATAGTTGACGGAAATAAGGTGCTGGTTACTGGTCAACTCGGTAAGCATCTTGCCTGCACGGGAAATAAGCAGGTCGCGCATAGAAACAACACCAACCAGCTGGTTGCGGCGGCCGACAACGTATGCATAGTAAGGAATACTCTTATCTTCCGCTTCCTTGCGGATTTCCGCGATAGCCTGATCAACGGTCATATTATCGCGGACGATGGCTACTTCGGTGGTCATAACACCACCGGCTGTGTCAGGATCAAAGGTCAGCAGGGTTGAAATTTCTTCCCTGTCTTCAGCTTTGATCTGACGCAAAAGGGTTTCCCGCAGATCATCATCAAGTTCTTCAAGAATGTCCGTGGCATCATCCGGGGACATTATTTCAAGAATCCTAGCGGCCATCCCGACATTCAGTCGTTCAATGAGTTCCCGCTGATCATATTTTTCCATCTCAGCAATGGAGTCAGCTGCATCACGAATAGGCAACTGCTTAATGAACTTGACCTGTTCTTCCAGACCAAGTTCTTCAATATGATCAGCAGCATCCGCAGGGTGCATAGCATCGATAACGCGCTGGTCTACTTCTCCTGCGCGTCCTTTGCCGTGTTCCTGCCACCGCCGTAATGGTTCGGGTATACCTTTTGGATTAGCCATGGCGCATCAACTATACCAAATAGAATCAAAGGTCAAAATTTATCACCTTGAAACTGCTGAAAAATAACTTTGTGAAATCCTTCTCAGCCCTTGTGCTGCCTCATAAAACGGGATACCAAATTTCGTTACATGACCTCAAACACAATGTTACAAAATATTAACAGGAATAATATGACAGAAAACGCATTTAACGACTTCTTTCAGGCCGAAGCAAAAATGTTCCTTCTGGCCACCATAAGAATAGCTTTAAGCGAAGACGGCCCGGACTTGACCTCAATGGGTCTGTTTGAGCAGGATGACATTGCAACTGCTCAGATCATCGCTAAAGAAGATACTGTAATTTCCGGACTGCCCCTTATCAACTTGATTCTTGAATTTGCAGATCAAGAAAACAAATGTCAGGTGCATCTTAATGTGGATGAGGGAGATAAAATCTCCAAGGGAACACTTATCGCGGCCATTCAAGGTCCCGCCGGCCTGCTCCTCAAGGCTGAACGTGTCATCCTGAACTTCATTTCCCACATGTCCGGTATCGCGACTGAAACCCGTAAATACGTAGACGCGCTGGATCATAGCGAGACTATCCTCCTCGATACCCGCAAGACCCTCCCCGGCCTGCGTTACCCTGAAAAATACGCTGTCCTTTGCGGCGGAGCCAAAAACCACCGCCTGAATCTGGTGGAAATGCTCATGCTTAAGGACAACCACATTGACCGCGCCGGATCAATCACAGCCGCCGTGGAAAAACTCCGTGCCAAATATGGCGAAGACTGCCCGCCGATTGAGGTGGAATGCCGCAATCAGGATGAAGTAGATGAAGCTGTGGCTACCAAAGTCGAACGCATCATGCTCGACAACATGACCTTTGATGAAGCAAAAGCAGCCATCGCTACAATTCCCGATGAAATTGAAACTGAGATCAGCGGAAACGTGACCCTTGAAACTATTGCCAAACTTGCAGAAGCAGGTCCGGATTACATATCCGTGGGCAGGATCACTCACTCTGCAAAATGTTCAGACATGAGCATGCAGATCATACCGATGTAGGTTCAACTTTGATGTATTCGGATATTATTGCTGAACAAAAGGAAAAATATGGCAAAAGACTGGCGATTCTGGGACACCATTACCAGTCTGATGAAATCATAAAACATACCGATCTCAAGGGCGATTCTTTAGAATTAGCCCGTCAGATCGAGAAGTTGGAAGCAGACTACATTGTATTCTGCGGTGTCCACTTCATGGCTGAATCCGCTGCAATCGTACGTAAGGAAAATCAAAAGATTTTCATTCCCGATGCCAGCGCAGGCTGTGTCATGGCTAATATGGCTCCGGCATGGCTGGTGGATAAGGTGCTGACCAGAATTATTAACGAGACTGGAAGAAAAATCATTCCGCTCGCCTACGTTAATACTCCTGCTGCGGTAAAAACCGTTTGCGGTAAACACGGAGGAACTGTCTGCACTTCAGCCAATGCTGAGAAAATGCTCCGCTGGGCGCAGGAACAAGGAGACGCAGTTCTCTTCCTGCCGGATAAAAACCTTGCAATGAACACTGCGAACACTTTGGGCATAGCTCCTGAGAAACGCATGCTCCTTAACATCCGTTCCCTTGGAACACAGATTGATGTTAAAGAAACAATGGACAAAGAACTGCTGATCTGGCCCGGCCTCTGTGCTATTCATCAGCGTTTCAAGATGTCTCAGATTGAGGATTTCCGCGAGAAATATCCCGATTGCAAAGTGATTGTTCACCCTGAATGCCCGCCCGAATTGGTAGAAGCTTCCGATGGTGCCGGCTCCACTTCATATCTCATTAAATATGTGAATGAAGCACCTGAAGGTTCCACCATAGTAATCGGGACGGAAACCAACCTCGTCAACAGGTTGAAAGATATGTTCCCCGAAAAGAACATCCTTCCGTTGGGCATTAGCTTTTGCAGCAACATGGCTAAAATCACAGAAAAAAATCTTGCTGAACTTCTCCAGAATCTGGAAACAGCTGCCTATGAAGATGTTTCCGATGAAATCCGGGAACCGGCAAGACTCGCTCTCGAAAGAATGCTCGAAGTCTGCAAATAAAATACTGACCTAACCTTTAGCCGGAACCTGAAAAGGCTGCCGTAATATGAGATATAGGCATGCAGGAAAACCGAATGAAAACTGAAGTTTTGATTATCGGATCAGGTATCGCCGGATGTATATCAGCTCTGACGATAGCAGAAAAAGGTATTGAAGTTACTTTATTAACCCCGGGGGATGATCTTTTCACCGGTAATACGAGGCTGGCCCAAGGCGGAATCGTATATACCGGCCCGGACGATTCTCCTAAAAAACTCGAAAAGGATATCAACACAGCCGGTTGGAATTACAACAACAAGAAAGCTGTGCGAGCTATTTCAAAGCAAGGCCCGGAAGCCTTGAAAAAGCTCCTGCTGGAAAAATACCCGGTTCCTTTTCAGAAAAATGAAGATGGCGAATTCAGCCTGACCCGCGAAGGCGGACACGCTGTTAACCGCATCTTATACTGTGCAGATCATACAGGACAGTCGATCATGGATGTGCTTATTAAGCATGTCGCTGCTCATCCTTATATCCGGGTCTGCTCTAACAGAACCGCCATCGACCTTTTGACCAACCATCACCATGCCCGCCAGAATGAGTTCAAGTATTCCTTGAGCAATAAATGTCTAGGCGCATACGTGTATAATGAGTCACGGAACATGGTGGAAACCTTTTTGGCTGATTTCACAGTTCTTGCCACAGGTGGATTGGGGCAGATTTATCTGCACACCACCAACACTCCCGGTTCCATCGGGTCCGGTATAGCCATGGCCAACCGTGCCAAAGCAAGAGTTATCAATGCTGAAATGGTCCAGTTCCACCCCACTTCTTTCTTTCAAAGGGTACGCACAAGAGCCAGTCGCCGCTTCCTGATTTCAGAAGCTGTGCGCGGTGAAGGAGCAAAACTTATTAACTGCTACGGTGAACCGTTCATGCACCGCTATGATCCCCGTGGCGATCTTGCTCCCCGTGATATTGTCACCCGCTCCATCCTTGAGGAAATGCTCAGGACTAAGGAAGAGTGCGTTTATCTTGATGCAGCAAATCATGTTAAGCAGGATCTGCCCACAAGATTTCCGACCATTTACGGTAAATGCCTTGATAACGGGATCGATATCAACAATCAGCCTATCCCGGTTGTACCTGCGGCGCACTACTTCTGCGGCGGTGTGCTGGTGGATGAAAAAGGTAAATCAACATTGGATCGCCTTTACGCCATCGGCGAATGCTCCTGCACCGGAGTGCACGGCGGTAACCGCCTTGCCAGCACATCCCTGCTGGAAGGTATGCTTTGGGGCTACACTTCAGGTGAAGACATTGCCGCCCGTCTGGAAAGAAAATCCAGAATTCCCAAAAAACTGCTTAACGCGGTTCCTGATTGGGAAACACCGGGCTCCAATGAAAACGAAGACCCGGCTCTCATTGCACAGGACTGGGCCTTTATCCGTAACGTCATGTGGAACTATGTGGGCATCACCCGCTCCACCGCCCGTTTGAATCGGGCCATCGACGATTTACAAAATCTGAATCGCAACCTGCGGTCATTTTATAAGCGCACGCCAATCAGCAGGCCGATCATCGACCTGTTCCACGGTTGTCAATCTGCCTTGACCGTCACGGTTTCGGCACTACGCAATAAACAAAGCGTAGGCTGTCATTATCGCATAGATTAAAAAAAGAAGGGGAAGCACAAGCTTCCCCTTCTTTTTTTATCATCAATTTATCTTTAATTAGTGGGTGATAGATTTACTTTCTCCAGAACTCAGGAACACAAAGTACGATCACGGTATAAATTTCAAGACGGCCCAGTAACATACAGAAAATGAGTGCCCATTTCCCCAGTTCCGGGATATGAGCATAGTTCTCTGTGGGGCCGACACTTCCGATACCGGGACCAATGTTTCCGATGCAAGCCAGAGATGCTGCAAAAGAGGAAACCACATCCACACCGGTGGCAGCAACAATCAAACCGCAGATAACGAAAAGCAGCAACCAAAGCACGAAGAATCCAAGGATATCGTTCATGGTTTCAGGCTTAACCACGGTCTTTCCAAGCTTGACTCTGTTTACTGAGCGTGGATGAATGATGCGGAAAACTTCCTGATATGCCTGCTTCAAAAGCAGCATAATACGCAGATGCTTCATTCCGCCACTGGTCGATCCGGCACAACCTCCAAGAAACATACAGAAAAGCAGCAATCCCTGTGCAACTGCGGGCCAGATTTCGTAGTCGGCAGTTGCATATCCGGTTGTACTGATGATGGATGCAACCTGAAATGAAGTGTAGCGAAATGAATCCGCTATAGAATCATAATTGGTAGCTGAATAAACAGAAATGGTTATGATTCCTACGATGATAAGCGTGACGACTCCAAAAAATCTGAACTCCGGGTCTTTCCAAAGCAGTAAAGGACGTCCCTTGATCATCTGGTAATGAAGGCTGAAGTTTACAGCCGCAACAAGCATAAAAAATGTAATTACATAATCGATATAAGCACTCTGGAAATACGCCACAGATGAGTTTTTGGTGGAAAATCCGCCGGTAGCAAGGGTTCCGAAAGTATGACAAAGGGAGTCGAACAAATCCATTCCGCCAAGCATAAGCAGAACCGCTTCAATGGCGGAGAAGAGGACGTAAACTTTCCAAAGTACCAGCGCAGTGTCTTTGATGCGCGGCTTAAGTTTATCCGGAACGGGTCCGGGAACTTCCGCCTTGTAGAGCTGCATCCCCCCTACTCCAAGGAAAGGCAAGATCGCCAGCGAAAGCACGATGATCCCCATTCCGCCCAACCAGTGAGTCAAGCTGCGCCAGAAAAGGATGCCTTTGGCATTCTTCTCAATATCCATCATTACTGAAGCACCGGTAGTGGTGAAACCGGAGAGGGATTCAAAAAAACAATCGACATAACTGGTGAACACATCACCGAAATAAAATGGCAGGCTTCCGAAAAAACCTGCAAACACCCATCCAAGCGCAACAATCGCCATGCCTTCACGATGACTGAGTCCCTTGGCTTCTTCGCGATCCCTGAAAATCAAAAACAAAGCCAGCCCGCTGAAACAGGTAAGCCCGAAAGATTTAAGCAGGGGCAGAATTCCTGCATCCTGATAATAAAGGGAAAATCCCAAGGGGAAAAGCATGGTCAGCCCTACGCAAAGCGTCAAGGCACCAATAATATGCAGAACTATTTTCCAGCGCATTAATAAAGCTCCAGCTTGGTGGTGAGAGCCTTTTCAATTTTAGGTATATTCTTGTGAGTGGAAATAATAAGCAACCGGTCATTCGGCTCAATCACAGTCAAGCCTGTAGGAATAATAACATCATCACCGCGTTGAAAACAGAGAATAAGAGTCCCTTTGGGGAGATTCAGTTCCATAATCGGCTTACCCACAATATCGGACTGCTCCTGCGCAATGGCTTCAAGGGCTTCTGCCTCTTCACCCTTGATGGAAACCGCGGAAATAACCTTACCCTGACGAACAAAATGCAGAATTGAGTTAATCGCAGAAAGACGCGGGCAAACCAGATGGTCAATGCCGATGGGTTGAATCAGAGGAATGTAGGCAAATTTATTGATTCGGGTGATAGTTTTACGCGCACCGAGGTTCTTAGCCAGCAAACAGGAAAGAATATTCATTTCCTCATCACCGGTTACAGAAATAACCATATCCAGTTCGCCGACATTTTCCTCGTTAAGAAGATCCTGATCTGTTCCATCACCATTGAGAACAATTACACGATCAAGGGCCTCAGATAAATCAGCGCAACGATCGGCATTATTATCAATGAGGCGAGTATGATATTTTTTATTGTCCAGAGCGCGGGCCAATAAGGAACCGACATTACCACCACCGACAATCAGTACTTTTCGGATAGGATCTGAAAGAATTCCGGCACGTTGAAGAAGTTCGTCCTGTTGGTCTCGCATGCAGGTAAAGTAGACGATATCGCCCTTCTCAATGGTATCCAGACCACCGGGAATAATCAGCTCATCGTCCCTGACAAGAGCGGCAATAACAACATCAATATCTTCACCCAGCTGCTCACGGACTTTCATAAGCTGGACGCCTTCAAGGGGGCTGTCGTCAGGCAGCTTGACCCCGATCAGCCGCACCTTGCCACCTACAAAATCGTTGATTTCAACTGAACCGGGAACACTCATAACCCGCAGGATGGATTCAACAACCTCTTCATCCGGGTTGATGATAGTATCAATACGCAAATCTCCTTCAGAAAACATATCGGAATACTTTGTGTAGTCCTCGTTCCTGATACGAGCCAGCTTAATGATACCGGGTTTGAGCTTGTTGGCGAGAAAAGTTGCGATGAGATTGATTTCATCCTTGTCCGTCACTGCCAGAAAAATATCAGCTTCACGCACTCCGGCTTCTTCCAGAATTTCAGGACTTGAACCGGACCCTTGAATCGTCTGGACATCTAGAGAATCGGAAACCTTGCTAAGAGCTTTCGGATTCATGTCAATTACGACAACATCCTTGTTCTCACCGGAAAGACGCCTGGCAACATTAAAGCCAACTTCCCCGGCGCCTACTATGATAACTCTCAAAAGTTACTCCTTGCGCATTGCATCTGGTATAGACAGAAAAGTACTGTTGAAATCAATAGTTGCTTATAACTTGATCGTTTGAATTCAGCAACTACAACTTTTTTCAAAGTGCAAAGAACGGAAAAAGCCCGTCGCACAAGGCGACGGGCTCATATGGTCTTGTAAAGAATAAATCTTTAAGACACTAAGCCATTTTGTTAACGGCTGCGCTGAGGCGGGAAATCCTGCGTGCTGCTGCACGAGCGTGGATAACCTTTTTGGTAGCTGCCTTATCAAGGACAGAAGTAGCCTTGCGCAGTGCGGTTGCTGCGAGTTCGGTGTCGTTAGCTTCAACAGCGGAACGAACTTCTTTTACAACGTTTTTGATACGGGTACGTACCATGTTGTTACGCAGGTTACGCTTAATGCTCTGACGGTGCCTTTTGAGTGCGGATTTATGGTTCGCCAAGGTATTTCTCCTTAAAATTAAATTTCTATTTTTTAACCCGGCAAGCCGGGGATTACGTTCAAACGAAGAGTGTCTTTAACCAATAACAGCAATAACTGTCAAGGCTGGAGAACATTTTTTTTAAAGAAAAAGTCTAGAAAAAATATTCTCATAAACTCTCTCACAAAACGTCCTACAGATTAAACCTGCAGTGCGCCGAAATCAGCCAGCCTGCTAAGCCTGTCTACCAGAGCTTTAAGCAGGTTGAGACGGTTCATTCTAAGGCCCTTGTCTTCGCAGATAACCATTACATTATCAAAGAAGTCATCAACGTAGGGACGCAGTTCGCCGAGGATTGCGAACAGCTTAGAGAACTCGTCATTTTCCCAGAGTTCCTCGAAACGGGCAGCAGTTTCATCAAGCTTGGTAGCAAGTTCTTTCTCCTGCGCTTCTTCCAACTTATCAACTTCGAAACCGCCGGTGAGCGACACACCTTGCTCACTGCCCTGCTTCTTGATGATGTTGGCTGCGCGTTTGAAAGTAAGCACCGCCTGTTCAAAACCGTCAGCCTTAGCGAATTCAGCCAACGCTTCGACTCTTGCCTTAAGAGCAGTTACATCACGGTAGCCGGCACCAAGAGCTGCATCAACAACCCTTGTTTCATAGCCTTTACCTGTGAAGTAGGCACGGAGTCTGTTGGAAATGAACTCTCCAAGTTTTTCAAGGAGTTCAGACTTTTCAAGCTTCCACTTGATATCTTTGGAGTAACCTTCAAAGGCCATATCCATGATTTCAAGAATGTCTACTCTCAAGTCATACTGTATAATCATGCGCACGATACCCAGAGCGGCGCGCCGCAGCGCGTAGGTATCGTTTGCGCCAGTGGGGATCTTATTAAGACCGAAGCAACCGACCAGAGTGTCAGCCTTATCGGACATGGAAACAATAACACCGCCAAGGGTGGAAGGCACAGGGCTTTCCGGTCCGGCAGGCAGGTACTGTTCGTACAGGGCTTTACATACTACGTCATCTTCGCCGCATTTGGAAGCATAGATGCCGCCCATTTTACCCTGAAGTTTATCAAACTCGTTAACCATCTCGGAAACGAGATCGGCCTTGGCAAGACGACCGGCACGGGCCATCTCGGTCTGCAGGGAAGCATCGGTTTTGCCGGCGATCAGTGCGGCAAGACGCTCCATCCTGCGGGATTTATCACCCATTGAGCCCAAGGGACCGAGGAATACGACGTTGTCCAGCTTATCAAGCCATGTGTCGAAATCGGTCTTAAGGTCGTTCTTCCAGAAGAAGCGTCCATCTTCCAGTCTTGCGCGCAAAACTTTTTCCCAACCCTTACGGACAAGCTCCACATCAGTGGGAACAAGGTTCAGGGTACACAGGAAGTGCGGGAGAAGTTCGCCGTCTTCTTTCTGAATACCGAAACATTTCTGATGGCTTTCCATACTGGTCAGCAGAACTTCCTTGGGAAGTTCGAGGAAAGATTCATCAAAGTTACCGATGATGGGAACAGGAAGCTCAACAAGGTTGCTGACCTCTTCCAGCAGGGAATCTTTCCAGACAACAGAACCTTTGAGTTCGGAAGCAAGTTTGTCACCTTCCTTGCGGACGTGCTCTCCCCTTGCTTCAGGGGAAATAATTACGGAAGACTTCTCTTTGATCACATCAAAGTAGTCATCTGCAGAAGCAACTTCCCAAGGTCCGGCACCCATTACACGGTGACCGTATGTCTGGCGACCGGAAGGCATACCAGCCATTTCGAATTCAACAACGTCAGTACCGAACAGACAAAGCAGCCAGCGCAGCGGACGTCCGAAAGCGAAATCAAGGTTACCCCATTTCATTTTCTTGGGGAAAGAAAGCTTTTTAATCGCAGTGACGCAAATCTCAGGCAGGATATCGATAGTTTCGCCACCGCCAACGGTCTTCTTAGCAGCGAGGTAATCACCTTTGTCAGTCTCGAGGGTGTAAACATCTTCAAGAGCGATACCCTGAGATTTTACAAAACCGGTGAGAGCTTTGGTGGGATTGCCGTCAGCATCATATGCAATTCGTGCCGGAGGACCGGAAACTTCTTCTTCAACCTTTCTCTGAACTGCAGCCATATCTTTAACAAATACAGTCAGGCGGCGCGGAGTGGCGTAAGTTTCGACACTTGCGTTATCAATCATTTTCTCTTCAAGAAGAGAGCTGAAAATATCTTTAATATCGAGACCCAGCCGGGGAACAAAGCGGGCGGGCATCTCTTCAATTCCAATTTCGAGTATAAAATCGGCCATCTTAGCTTCCGTTTTTTTAATCGTTATCAAGCATGGGGTAATTCAGATTCTCGCGCTCTTCTGCGTACAGCTTGGCTGCTGCGGAAGCGAGATTACGAACTCTGCCGATATAGGTTGCCCTTTCAGTAATGGAGATTGCTCCACGGGCATCAAGCATGTTGAAGGTATGAGAACACTTCAGACAATATTCGTATGCCGGACGGGGCAAACCTTCTTCGCAGAGCTTCTTACTTTCAGCTTCATATTTATCGAAGAGGTCCAGCAGCATGCTGGCATCGCTGAGTTCAAAGTTGTACTTAGACTGTTCCACTTCGTTTTGGTAAAAAATCTGACCGTAAGTAACCTTGTCGTTCCATTTGAGATCGTAAACAGACTCAACGCCCTGCAAGTACATGCAAAGACGCTCAAGACCGTATGTAAGTTCAACGGATACAGGTTTGAGATCAATACCACCAACCTGCTGGAAATAAGTAAACTGGGTCACTTCCATACCATTGAGCCAAACTTCCCAGCCAAGGCCCCATGCGCCGAGTGTGGGAGATTCCCAGTCATCCTCGACAAAACGGATGTCATGCTCTTTTGCGTCAATACCGATAACTTCAAGACTCTTGAGGTAAAGGTCCTGAACATCGTCAGGAGAAGGTTTCAGAATTACCTGAAACTGGAAGTAATGCTGCAGCCTGTTGGGGTTTTCACCATAACGGCCGTCAGTAGGACGACGGGAAGGCTCTACATATGCAGTATTCCACGGCTCAGGTCCGATTACGCGGAAAAAAGTTGAAGGGTTGAATGTGCCCGCACCTACCTCAATATCAAGAGGCTGGACAATGCAACATCCGTAATCAGACCAAAAGTCCTGAAGTTTGAGTATAACATCTTGAAAATTCATCAAATTCCTCTCATCTAACAAACAACATTTGTATTGATTCATTTCCTTGAGCCGATTTGTATACAGCCGAAGAAATGTCCGGTTTACAAACAAATAAACACAGGACAGATAAATCTATCCTGAACAGACTGCCCGTGCGGGCAGAGAAATTTATATCTTCCGGTAACCGTTGCCTTCCCAGACCACTCCCATATGGTAGGCCATGAAGCGGTCCATCACCGAAAAGCATTCCTGACGGATATCCGCAGGAAGCCGAAGGTTTATCCAGCTGGCCGGTCCTGTATCCTGAATCCAGGCGAGGGTTCTAGCTGTTCCGGAACTGATTGTCTCGCCCTGCCTGCCGTCATTGCAATCCAAACAGTTCAGCTGGCCTTTTTCTATATTGAAGACCACAGGACGGGAACTAAACAAAGGTTTGCCGCATTGAGCGCAAATTGTAAAGTCAGGATTGTACCCTTGTTCAAATGCAACCTTGGCCCGAAAGAAAAGCGGAAAAAAATCATCCGGGTCCGCCTCTTCAATTACATCCAAAGTTTCGGTCAACAAATCAAAAACAGCTCGGTTGCCATCCCGCTCCAATACTGCAGATTCAATGAACTTGAAACAATTGGCTGCCAATCCCATCTTGCGGAAATCGGAACGTATTCCGGGGTATCCTTTTACAAGACTCCCCTCCTGCAAGACCTGATAAGTTCCGGTTTTATTAGTCCCGGTTTTAAAAAGCACCTGTGAGAAGGGCTCCAGGCATCCACCGAACCTTCTGCGGCTTCTGCTCCCCCCGAAGGCAAATGCATTCTGCACTCCCCTTGTAGCAGACAAGAAACGAACCCAAAGATCGTTTTCCTTAAATTTACCTGTCTTAAGTATTACTACTTTTTCAGTTAATTCCATCTACTAATTGCTGTTTTTACTGAACAGCGGAAAATTCAAGTTTCTTAACCTGACCTTTAGGAGCATCAAAAGAATATGGCTTGCCGTTGGAAGCAATCTCAACTCCGCCGCCATTGCCGAGCTTGAGTTTAAGGCTGTCCTCAAAAGGAAGAGAAAGTGTTTCACCTTCCTGAAGTACATATTCTTTTGCGCTACCGTCAACCACAGCTTCAAGCCAGCAGGCTTCACCGGGTTTAGCTGTAATTGCCACAGTATTGCCGACAGGCTCAGCAACAATATTTTCTTCTGCTGCTACAGGCTGTTCAACAGCTTGTTCTTCAATTTTAGTTTCAACGGGAGCCTCGGTTGCAGCGGACTGCTCAACCTCTGCGGGAGCAGGTTCAACAACTTCAGCTTTTTTCTCATCAACAGCCGGAGCTTCCACTTGCGGCTCAGTTGCAGGCTTTTCCTGAACAGCCTCTTCCGCAACAATTTCCGTCTGCGCTTCATTCTTGGCACTGAAAAAAGAATTGTCGTGCAGGTAATAAACCAAGCCACCTACAACTCCAGCCAGAAGCAAAATCAGAATGATGGTTCCGACAGGACTTTTTTTTGTATCCGCAGAATAATCAGGCTGAACAGTTTCTACTACATCATCAGCAGATTCTGTTGTACCGGAACCCATAATTCGTGAAAATTCATCACCGATTTCCTCTGCATCCAGCCCAAGTGCTTTAGCATAGGTTTTTATAAAACCTTTGGCATAGACTTCATGGGGAAATTCTTTTTGGTTGCCACTTTCGATGGCAGTAATATTCACACGGCTGACTTTGGTGATTTCCATAATCTGTTCCATTGTCAGCCCTTGCCGTTTTCTTTCGTCTTTCAACCGGGAACCAAGCTCTTTCAAATCCATACGACCCTCTCAGTACATTCTGGCAATAATGTTTCAAAAACCAATTTGAAACTGTCGTTAAATGCTGTCTTGAAGACAGCTAAGATCCGCTACAGTTCTCCCCGTTTATTTAAGCTCAATAACTGCTTTCTCCCTGAGCTTTTTAATGAAATCCGCAAATAATTCGTCCTGTTTTTGACGATAAAGCTTTTGATAGATTTCCTGCTTGCTGTCTTCGAAAGAAGCTGCTTCAGTATTCACGTAAGAATCAAGTTTGAGTAATGCCTTGAAACTCTGAACTTCAAAAGGTTGACTAATACCACCGGGTTTCAGGCCAGTAAGGGCTTCATGCCATGTCTGGGCAAGGTCGTTCCATTCAAGAACACCAAGGTCTCCACCACTCCCAGATCCGGGTCCGGTAGTATATTTATCAGCAGCTTCTTCAAAAGTGGTTTCCCCTGCAACAATCTGCTCACGCACCTGATCGGCAGATACATTTTCGGGAAAAAGAATCAATTTAAGATGTACGCTTTTGGCAACTTCCCCCTGATCGGTGCGGGTACTGTTCCATGCCGCTTTTATTTCATCATCGGTAACAACAACTTTGCTTTTTACCTTATAAGAAAGGAGGCGATGTTTACGGATATCTTTGCCGATTTTTTCTTTAAATGCAGCGAGGTTGGTTTTCTGAAGTTCAAGCTGACGTTCAAAATCTTCGTCAGAGAGATTGCTTTTTTCTTTAATTGCTTTGACTTCGTTATCAACATCCTGAGCAGAAACATCAACCTTAAGTCTTTTACTTTCCTGATCAATAATGATCTCGTTAATGAAGCGGTCAAGAATCTGCTGACGGACTCTTTTTAGCTGTTCCGCTTCAACAGCAGAAAGACTTTTTCCATCAAACTGTTTCATAATAGGAGCCAATTTTCTATTCAGCTCATACATGGTCACAACTTCACCGTTCACAACGGCTACAATCCCATCAACAACTTTTTCCTCTGCAGTGGCAAATGATGCGGACCCTATAATCATGCTGGCCAGAAAACCGGCAATAATACGTTTCAATTCGATTCTCCTGAATATGGATACCGGACACCAGTCCGGTTTTATCTTCAAATTTATCGCGACCATCAAAAAATGATCGCAACTTCGTTAATTCCTATGACTAACTAAACTCTTTCACTAAACTATGCAACTATTCAGCCACTGGTGATTTCTCAGATGATGCACTCTGCTCTATTTCTTCCACTTCAGGCAACAGTTCCTTGCTTATTTTAATTTTAGAAGTCGCCATTTTTTCTTTTAACCAGCTTTCAAATTTTTCCTTAAGCTTTCTCTCCAGCAGTACTTTTTCAACCATGGGATAAGCTTGGAGAGGTGTAAGTAAAGTCGCTTCTTTTTTCTCTTTGAGAATTAGACAAAATACTTCTTTTTTCTGGGTAATTACCGGTGTTGCCTTACCCGGCTCAAGGTCTTCAACAAAAGGCTTCCAATTTGCGGGAATCTGTCCGTTCCTGATCCAGATTTCACGTACAGAAACTTTGCGGAGTTTCGCAGAAATAGCGGCAGGAGTGAGTCCTTCGCGGTAAAGGTCCACACCTTTAAGAACCAGATCCTTGCCCATACCTTTAACCATCACAAATTTGTATCCAGCAGGCATGTAAAAATCGGAAAGATGGGTGCGGTAATATTTCTCAGCTTCCTTGTAATCAATCTTGATCTCGGGACGCAGTATATCCTGAAAGAATTTATCCATAGCCAGCTGATATTTAAGCTGTGAACGCCATGCATTAATATCGATATATTCTTCAATAAGGATCTGTTCAAAAGAATCATCAGGATAATCGGAACGGACTTCGTCTTCTGCTTCCTTGAGTTCCTTATCGGATACCGGAATCTCGCGCTGCTCCAATTCTTGAGCAACAAGTTCCTGAACAATCAAGTCTCCAAGAATCTGCCCATACTCTGCCCTGACCTGCTCAACAGAGGGCACAAATCCGCCAACCCCTTCATGAGTAAGGTCATATTTATATTCCAGCTGGCTCAGATAAATTGGATTCCCGTTTACCCTCGCGATAATGCCCGGTTCTTCACTTTTGTTCTGACAGCCAAACAAAGAACAAGCCAACAGAACACCGATTAATATTTTTTTCATATCAGCTTCCAAATAAACCGTGCAACGGCATAGTTAAAGTAACGGTTCAAGTTTTTTGCAAATAGAATCAAGACCTTTCGAAATAGAGACACTCTGGTCAAGTCGGACTTCAAGAGCAGCCGGAGGCTTGAGTTTTGCCTTATCACCCTGCTCTCCGATCCAGGCAATCAGTTTGGCCGGGTCAACAGGATTATTGTTCTCTGCCCAAGTCAGGATAACTCTGGTCGGGAAAAGGTCTGCCCGAACAACTCCTAAACGTGCAAGGGTACGTTTGAGGTAAAGCACAGAAATAAAATTTTCAACCTCTTCAGGAAAATGTCCGAAGCGGTCTTTGATTTCAGCAGCAAGCTCTTCGATTCCTGCTTCACTGTCAGCAGATGAAAGAGCACGATAGTAACGCAAACGCTCACGTGCATCCGGCACAAAGTCTTCCGGCAGATGAGCCTTGAACACAAAATTCATTTCAGGATCACTTACCTGTGCGGAATCATCACCTTTAATTCTACGTACTTCTTCGTCCAGCATTTCAAGAAACAAAT
Source organism: Maridesulfovibrio salexigens DSM 2638 (assembly GCF_000023445.1). Taxonomy (GTDB): domain Bacteria; phylum Desulfobacterota; class Desulfovibrionia; order Desulfovibrionales; family Desulfovibrionaceae; genus Maridesulfovibrio; species Maridesulfovibrio salexigens. The sequence goes on from NC_012881.1 coordinate 2,175,208, forward strand.
CAAGTCCGACCTTGGCCATCTGCCCGGACTGAACCTCGCCCAGAATATTACCGGCACCACGTAAACGCAGGTCTTCCATAGCAACCTTGAATCCGGCACCAAGGTAATCAAGCTGTAAAATAATCTGCATACGGCGCTTGGCTTTTTCTGAAAGAGAATCCAGCGAAGATACTGCAAAATAGGCGTAAGCCTGACGGGTGCTGCGTCCGACCCTGCCGCGAAGCTGGTAGAGCTGCCCAAGTCCGAACATCTGCGCCTGATCAACAATCAAGGTGTTTGCATTGGGGAAATCAAGCCCGGACTCAATGATTGCTGTAGCAACAAGGATATCCAGTTCCTTATGCCAAAATTTGTGGATAGTCTCTTCCAGATTCTTTTCGGTCATCTGACCGTGAGCCATGCCGATTTTAGCATCCGGTGCCAGCTTCTTAACAAACTCAACAACCCTTTCCAGCCCCTGAACACGGTTATGAACCCAGAAGACCTGTCCGCCGCGTTCAAGTTCACGTGCCACAACGGATGCAAGCATTGCTTCATCACGCTCAATAAGCGCAGTCTCAACCGGCTTGCGATCAACAGGAGGTGTTTCAATGGTACTCAGGCTGCGCACCCCGGAAAGGGAAAGCTGCAGAGTGCGGGGAATTGGTGTAGCTGTCAGGGTCAGCGCATCGATATTTTTGCGCATTTCCTTGACTCTTTCCTTATGTCGCACACCGAAACGCTGCTCTTCATCGAGGATAAGCAAACCGAGATTCGGTGCTTCAACATCCTTGGAAAGCACTCGGTGAGTTCCGATGAGAATATCAAGTTCACCTGCCGCCATCTGCTCCAAAACACGCTTCTGACGGGATTTAGGAACAAAACGACTGAGCATACCAACCGTAACCGGAAAACCTTCCATACGCTGTACAAAGGTCTGGTAGTGCTGTTCTGCAAGAACTGTTGTGGGGCAAAGCAATACTACCTGCTTTCCGTCCAAAACTGCCCTGAAAGCAGCACGCAGAGCAACCTCAGTCTTACCAAAGCCAACATCACCGCAAACAAGGCGATCCATTGGTTCGGGGCTTTCCATATCACGAAAAACATCCTGAATGGCTTTTTCCTGATCCGGGGTTTCCTCAAACCCGAAAGTGGATTCAAATTCCCAATACATCTCATCCAGAGGACCGTAGGCATACCCTTTGGCAATCTTACGGTAGGCGTACATTTCGACAAGTTCCCCGGCGATCTTCTCAATAGCCTTGCGAGCCTTTTCGCGGGTTTTGGCCCAGCGTGCTCCGCCAAGCTTATCAAGAATCGGACACGATCCTTCCGGGCCCTTGTACTTCTGGACCAGATTCAAGCGGTCAACCGGGACATAAAGTTTGTCCTCAGAATCAAAGAACAACAGCAGATAATCGTTAGCCACCTCACCAACATTCATATGATGCAGCCCGCCGAATCGGGAAAGGCCGTAATCACGGTGAACCAGCAGATCATCAAGCAACAGGTCCTCATAGCTGGTCATGCCCTCAAAGGCTTTATCGCGGCTACGAGTTCCTTTTGCGGCTTGCGGCTGAATTACATCTTCACCGAGGATTACCGTCTGATTCCATTCCAGCTCCATCCCTTGTCTCAAGGGAGAAACTAGAGCGTAAATGCCTTTATTAAGTGGGGAATATTCCGTTGCAATGGTAAGTTGTTCCGGTTCGATAAGGGAGAGAAATTTCTTGCGGGAACGTTCGGTGCGAAAGCTGAGGACTGTTTGAAAACGTTCAGATTTCCACTCTTTCAATGCGGCAACCAATGCAGCCCAAGGACGCTTGACCTGCTCCGGTTTCCAAAAAATATCCGTGAATGCGGATATGGATCGCTCCGAAAGATCAATACCATCTTTTTCTCGACCGATAACCAGATCTTCAAAAACTATCTGACGTTCATCGCGCCATGTTCCACGGGCCTTTTCTTCATTCCAGCAAATCACATGCATAGGCCATTTGCAGCCGTTATGAGCGGATTTATCCAACAGGAACGTTTTCCAGCCATGCTCTTGGTCCTGTAATTTAGAACGCAGATTGGATGCAGAAGAAAGCACATATACAGATTTTTTCGGGAAGAAAGCTTTAAGGTCGACTGCTTCAGGATAAAAGAGTCCGGGCCAGATCATGCCATCGGCATTTTCCGCTTTTTCAACCAAGCGGGTATAACCTTCCGATGAAATTTCCCCGGTCTTTTTAAGCTGAGTCCAAAGCTTATCAGCTTCGTCTATATGATTGCCGGTCAGCATTGCCGGAGCTACCGGCAGCAGGGTCACTTCATCCAGATCAGCTTTTGATCTCTGTGATGATGGATCAAAAACACGAATTTCCTCAAGAATATCACCGAAGAATTCAAGACGCACCGGCAGATCATATCCCGGTGCATAAATATCAAGGATGTCGCCGCGCATGGACATCTCGCCATACCCGGAAACAAGTTTAGTTCTTGTGTAACCCCAAGTAACCGCCTGTTCCATGAGCAGCTCAGGGTCCATCTCTTCGCCCTTGGCAAGAACAATATAATTGTTCTCCAGAACATCCGGGGAAGGCCATTTCGGCAACAGGTTGTCAGCAGTCATTAAAACGGACTGCTTTCCACCACGGGTCAGTGCATGCAATGCCGCCCAACGTTCGGCCCAATCAGAAGCAGCCGGATTCTTGCTCAGATATGGTGGCAGAAAAACCCAATCCCTTTCCCATGAAGGAACAACTTTACCTTTCTGTTCAAGTTCGTTGCGGCTGAACAGGGTTAACAGGGCCTTGAGTTCTGAATATTCACGCGCGCCGGGCGCAACAAGAACAACAGACTCTCCCCTTGAATGCAGGTTATGAGCTGTGAAGGCTTGGGTTCCGTGGCCGCTTTTAAAAATACGTAAGTTATCACCACTTCCGGAAGCGAAAGCGGAGAGCTGAGCTGGTAAGGACAAACTGACTCCAGAAATTTATCAAAATTAAAGTCGTCCCCTGCTCAAGCAGAGAACGACTTTTTTTTGCAGACAAATGCGGCTGCTGTCCAGTTCTAAAACAATTATTAGAGAACAATTGAATCAAAGAACTGCTGTAATGCAAAATTCTGCACTAATATTTCAACAGCGGCTATACCTGTGCAAGCTGTTCCTGTTCTTCATTGGACAGGAGCCTGTTCAGGTCAAGCAGGATAAGGAGCCTGTCTTCAAGCTTACCTACCCCGCTGATGTATTCAGATTCAAGACCGGAAACAACAGGCGGCGGCGGTTCAACGGTGGAAGCAGGAATTCGCAGGACTTCAGAAACGGAGTCCACAACAAAACCTACAATCATATCGTTGATTTCAATAACAATAATTCTGGTATGCTGATCGTGTTCACGGAACTGCAGACCAAACTTGCTTCTGAGATCGATAATGGGGATAACTTTACCGCGAAGGTTAATTACCCCTTCAACAAATTGCGGTGCTCTGGGAACCTTGGTAATTTCCATGGTTCTGATAATCTCTTGAACCTTGAGAATATCAACACCGAATTCTTCTTCACCGATACTGAAGGTAACCAGCTGAATCAATTCCGCGTCAAGCGTAATCTTCTTACCTTCTTCCATACTTGTCCCCCTGTTATATTTTTACAGTGGATGACCAAGGGATTTGATCAATTTTAATTTATAAGAAAACTCAAAAGTTCTAATTTAATACCATATTATTATTCATCTGAAACATTTGCAAGCTAATCCTGAAATTATAAAAGAATTACGCATTTTTTCTTTGCACAGAAATTGACTAGCTCCATTTTAATGACTATCAGTTAAATCTGATAGCAAAAAGCGAAGCTCAGGAGGGTATGAACTCGCATGGCTCAGTTTTCCCCGACAGAAAATATTACTCTGGAAGACCAAATTAAATCATTAGCAAATGAAGAACTGCTCGACTTTTGGGAAGAAACACAATTTCTAGCCAAAATGCTCGATCAGGATAATCAAGAAGATATTCAATATAGCCCGGAGTACGAAAGGCTGATCCTGCAGGAACTGCAGCTCAGGTCATCAATGAAAACTCTGGATCCTTAAAAAAGTAAGGCCCGCCAATGGCGGGCCTTTTTATTTCTCTTTTCCAATTTCCAGTATGAACTAATCTTCAGCTCCAACCGGGCGGCGGCCTACGCTGAAATAGGCAAAACCGCAGCTTCCAAGGTAAGCAGGATCATAAAGGTTCCTGCCGTCGAAAACCAGCGGAGCATTGAGAGACTCTTTAACCCTGTCAAAATCAGGGTTCCTGAACTGGTTCCAGTCAGTAACAACAGCAAGGGCATCTGCACCTTCGAGCACTTCATACTGGTTGTGGACAATCTCCACCAGATCATTATCACTCAGAATCTCTGCAGCTTTTTTGTGAGCAACAGGATCAAATGCTTTGATTTTCATGCCTGCGGAAGTCAGCTCTTCAATAATTGAAAGAGCGGAAGATTCACGCATATCGTCAGTGTTGGCTTTGAATGCAAGCCCCCACAATGCAAGAGTTTTACCTTTAACACCACCCTGAGGTTCAAAGTAGTCCAGAATTTTTCTGGAGAGCATTTTCTTCTGGCGATTGTTAACGGAATCTACTGCTTCGATAAGCTCGGGCTGCGCTCCTACTTCCTTTGCGGTGTTGATCAACGCTTTCACGTCTTTTGGAAAGCAGGATCCACCGTACCCTACACCGGGGTAAATGAAGTAGTAACCGATACGATGGTCAGAGCCGATACCCAAACGAACTTCACGTACGTTTGCATCAACTTTTTCGCAGATTCCGGCAATTTCGTTAATAAATGAAATTTTGGTTGCCAGCATGCAGTTTGCAGCATACTTGGTCATTTCAGCACTTCTGGTGCCCATGAAAATAAGTTTTTCACGGCTGCGGGCATAAGGAGCGTAAAGAGTTTCAAACTGTTTGCGGGTTTCTTCATTCTCAGTACCCACGACAACGCGGTCAGGCTTCATGAAATCGCTTACAGCGTCACCTTCTTTAAGGAATTCAGGATTGGAAGCCACATCAAAGTCAATATCCAAACCACGCTTGTCCAGCTCTTCCTGAATGGTAGCCCGAACTTTATCGGCTGTTCCCACGGGAACGGTGGATTTATCTACAATAATTTTGGGTTCGGTCATATTCTGGCCGACCTGACGGGCAACTGTCTCAACATAGCTAAGGTCACAACTGCCATCGGCACCGCAAGGAGTACCTACGCAGATGAAAACCATCTTGGCTTTTGCCAGTCCCTCTTTAAGATCGGTGGTAAAGAAAAGTCTTTCGTCTTCGTAGTTACGCTTAACAAGGACATCAAGGCCGGGTTCAAAAATATGGATTTTACCCTGCTTGAGGGTTTCAACTACATCAGGATTAACATCCACGCACCAAACGTGGTTACCCATTTCAGCAAAACACGCCGCGCTGACCAGACCCACATATCCGGTCCCTACAATACAAATGTTCATTAGCTGTTCTCTCGTTTATTTATAGCGTTTGATTTTCTATAATTAGCTGGCAATATCTCAGGTGCCGGGCTGACGCTTAATTGATCCTAGTGCGGATAACGCCATTATGTTTTTAATGTCAACTCTAACCCGGTTACAAAGATATGACGGTTGCCATCAAAGTCCATTAACTATATTGTGCTGTTAGCAAGCCGGAAACCGCTTCAGGCTTCATTTTTAATATAATAAAAATTCTACTTTTAAATTATGAAATAATTTTACCGGAGGATATAATCATGCCCTTCTTATGCGTCAATGTTGACCACGTAGCTACTATCAGACAAGCCCGCCTCGGAATCGAACCGGATCCAGTTACTGCTGCCGCCATGTGCGAACTTGCCGGAGCAGTAGGAATCATCATGCACCTGCGCGAAGACCGCAGACATGTGCAGGACCGTGATATCGAACTGATCAGCAAGACCATCCAGACCGAGTTTCATTTTGAAATGGCAGCCACCGAGGAAATGCAGCAGATCGCCCTGCGTATCGACCCTGCTACCGTCTGCCTCGTGCCGGAAAAACGTGAAGAGCTTACCACTGAAGGCGGCCTTAACTGCATTGGTCAGGAAAAACGCCTCACCGAATATCTTGCTCCGCTACACGAAAAAGGAATCGGTTCCAGTCTGTTCATCGATGCAGATGCCGACCAGATTAAAGCAGCTAAGGCTATCGGCGCAGAATACGTTGAAATTCATACCGGACATTTCGCTGATGCTCCTACCCGTTCCGAACAGAAAGCTGAGCTGACCCGTATCATTGACGGCATCAAGATGTCACAGGATCTCGGACTCAAAGTAAACCTCGGCCACGGCCTGAACTACGTGAATATCCTCGATTTCGCTGATGTTCCCGGTATTTGCGAATACTCCATCGGTCACTCCATCATGTCCCGTGCAATCTACGTGGGTATTGATCGCGCTGTTCGTGACATGGTTGAAATTATTAGAAACTTTGCTGATTAATCCATGATCATCGGACTTGGAATAGATATAACTGAACTTGACCGCATCAAGCGTTCGCTGGATAAATACGGCGAACGCTTTGCGGAAAAAATTCTTACTCCTGCTGAGATAGAACTGATCCCGGCCAAAAATCCAGTACCCTACGTTGCTGCCCGCTTCGCAGCGAAAGAAGCTGCCGTAAAAGCACTGGGAACCGGATTTGCCGAGGGAATAACATTCCACACAATTGAAATAACACGCTTGGATTCCGGCGCGCCGCAGCTTAATTTTCTCGGTAAAGCCCTTGAGCGCAGCAAATCCATGGGAGTTGAAGGAATTCATATCTCAATCACACATGGACGTGATACCGCAGCAGCCGTGGTGGTACTTGAAAAATAAAATGGCGAAGCCCTATTAAAAGTTTTTGGGATTCTTAAACCCTTTTGCAAAAGGGTTTAAGGCCCCCGGCAGGGCCGCCGGAGGCAAATACATGTTCTCACCGCTTCCTACCCCTTCAGAAATGTCAAACTGGGACAAAGTCACCATAAATGAAATCGGCATCAGGGGTGAAATCCTGATGGAAAATGCCGGACGCGAGGCTGTTTTCGCTCTGCTTAAGGGCTACGGCAATGTATCCGGTAAAAAGATTCTGATCATCGCCGGATCAGGCAATAACGGCGGTGACGGCTTTGTTATGGGCCGCATGCTTGCTGATCTGGGTGCGGAAGTCCTGATCCTGCACACGGCTCCCAAGAGTAAGTATAAAGGTGATGCAGCCTACATGCTTAAGGTTGCCACACGACTGGGCGTGAACATGAAATTTTTCCGGGCTACGGAAAAAATAATTTTGCCCGAAGCTGACATCATCATTGATGCCCTGCTCGGCACCGGATTTTCCGGTGAACTGCGCCCCTTTGCCTATGCAATTGTAGAAGCCATCAACGAAGCAAAGAACAGCTTTATTTTTTCGGTAGATATTCCTTCCGGCTTGAACGGACTGACCGGATTGCCTCAACCTGTTGCTGTTCAGGCTCAAATGACCGTAACTTTTGAGGAAGCCAAGATTGGTCTTGCTTTGCCACAAGCGGATGCATACACTGGCACTTTAGTGGTCACTCACATAGGTATCCCTAACGAGGTAAAGTACAAGCATCCGGCTACACACCTGCTGATCAGGGAAAACGCGCTTGAATTTATTCCTGCGCCCTCCCCGTCCATGCATAAAGGTAGTTCCGGGCACATATTGTTGGTAGGAGCTTCGAAAGGGTTAACCGGAGCACTGCATCTGGCAGGTATATCCGCCCTGCGTGCCGGAGCCGGACTGGTAACAATGGCCTGCCCGGACGGACTGGCTGCTGAAGTTAAAGCCGGGAAACCGGAACTGATGACTAAGGGGCTTGGTTCCGGCGATCAATGGAATGATCAAATGATCGCAGAGCTGCTCCCGGAACTGGAAAAATACGATGCACTGGTTATAGGACCGGGACTGGGACGCGACAAAGGAGCGCTTGATTTGGTTGAAGCAGTAGTCAAGAACGGACACCCGCCGGCAGTGTTCGATGCAGATGCTCTTTACGCTTTTGCCAAGTGCCCGGAACTGCTTCAGCAGATAGCCGAGAATTCAATTCTCACCCCGCATCCCGGCGAGATGGCCCGCATGGTCAACAGTACCATCCCTGAAGTTGAAGCAAAGCGCATCAACACTGCACGTGAGTTTGCAACAGAAAGCAAAACCATAGTCGTTCTTAAGGGAGCCGGTACAATCATCGGATGCCCGGATGGGCAGATAGTTGTATCTCCGCTTTCCGCCCCCAACCTTGCGGCAGCAGGGTCAGGTGATATTCTGGCAGGAATGGGCGGAGCTTTGTTGGCCAAAGGAATTCCTGCTATGCAAAGTGCTTGTATCGCGGTATACTGGCATGGACTGGCAGGACAGTATCTGGCTGAAAATTTTCCGTATCGAGGAAACATCGCAACTGAAATAGCTGACGTGCTCCCCCAAGTGCTTAAGGAGGAATTATGCTAAAAGCCAAAGACATCATGACTTCCGGTGCTCTCACCCTCGAACCTGATACCGATGTTGCAACCGCAGCAAAGCTCATGCTTGAAAAACACCTGAACGGCCTGCCCGTGGTAGACCGCAGCGGAAAGCTGATCGGTGTTCTCTGCCAGAGCGATCTTGTAGCGCAGCAGAAAACCATTTCCATGCCTTCCCTGTTCACCATACTGGACGGCTTCATTTCCTTCTCCTCCAATGAGGATCTTGAGAAAGAAGTGAACAAGATTGCGGCCACTAAGGTGGAGCATGCCATGACCCCGGACCCTATAACCATTGAACCCGACACCAGCATCGAAAAGATTGCCGATCTCATGGTCGAAAGAAAGTTTTATACCCTGCCGGTTGTTGAAAACGGCAAGCTTGTCGGCGTTGTCGGTAAAGAAGACGTTTTAAAGGTTTTAGCTAAATAAAAATGAATAGTGATAAATTGATCATCAATCTGCCGGATGTGGAGGCGACCTTAAAACTCGGCTCCACTCTGGCTTCTTTTTTTCTGGAAACTAAAAAACTGGTCCCTATCTTCCTTAACGGTGACCTTGGAGCGGGAAAAACAACTTTTGTTCGCGCGCTTGTAGAATCTTTTCCCGGTGCGCAAAACGCAGAAGTAAGTAGTCCCAGTTTCAATATTCTTAATATTTACCCCACAAAACCTCAGGTTGCGCATTTTGACCTGTATAGATTGGAAGGTCAGACACCTGATGATGATTTCTTTGATTTATTAAGTGATAAAAAAACTTTGACAGTTGTAGAGTGGATTCAGTATCTGAATATTGAATTCTGGCCTGAAAGCGCACTGCTCTTCACTTGGACCCCTGCCGCATCCGGCAGAACAATAGAATTGACCCTGCATGGTTCAGCGACCTCCCTCTATGAAGAGCTTGCCTCATTTCTCAAGTCATTCCAATAATATCCGTTGAACTCATGTGGTAAGGAGATAATGTTCAGATGAACATCGTAGTACAGAAATTCGGTGGAACCTCGGTCAGGAACCTCGAATGCATGAAGCAAGTACTGGAAAAAGTTATGGTGCCTTACGAAAAAGGCAACAAAGTTATCGTAGTCCTCTCCGCAATGGCCGGTGAAACAAACCGGTTGATTGATCTGGCCTATGAATGGTCCGACACCCCGGATCTGGCTGAAATGGACTCCCTGGTATCTACCGGCGAACAAGTTTCCGTAGCCCTGTTTTCCATGCTTCTTAAAGATCGCGGAATCAAAGCCCGCTCTCTGCTGGGCTTTCAGGTTCCTATTAAAACAGACTCTGCTTATTCCCGCGCACGTATCCTTGATATTGATCGCGATAAAATCGAAGAAATGCTGCAGGAAAATGATATACTGGTCATGGCCGGTTTTCAGGGCTGTGACGAAGGTAGACGAATTACCACCCTTGGCCGCGGCGGCTCCGACACATCCGCAGTAGCTATGGCAGCAGCTATTGAAGCTGATGTCTGTGAAATTTTTACTGATGTTCCGGGCGTATTCACTACCGACCCCAACATCTGTTCCATGGCCCGCAAGCTGGACCACGTGTCCTATGATGAGATGCTTGAAATGGCCAGTATGGGCGCAAAAGTACTACAGATTCGTTCAGTTGAATTTGCTAAAAAATATAATGTTAAAGTTCATGTCCGCTCTACTTTCAGCGATGAGATCGGAACATACGTCACTCAGGAGGATAAAAATATGGAATCAGTACTTGTTTCCGGAATTGCATATGACAAGGATCAGGCCCGCGTAACTCTATCCAAAGTGAAGGATGAACCGGGTGTATCCGCAGCGCTATTCACTCCTCTTGCAGAAGCAGGTATTCTGGTTGATATGATCGTCCAGAACCCCAGCCGTGACGGTCGCACTGACATGACCTTCACCATTCCCAGAGGCGATCTGAAAAAGACCCTCGAAATTATTGATGAGATTAAAGAACCTATGGGAGCTCAGGACGTTCTGTACGATCAGCATGTTTGTAAGGTTTCCGTTATCGGTGTTGGAATGCGTAACCATTCCGGTGTTGCATCCAAGGCATTTCAAGCACTGCGTGACGAGAACATCAACATCCTGATGATCAGCACATCCGAAATTAAAATTACCTGCCTAATTGAAGAAAAATACACTGAACTGGCCATAAGAACGCTCCACAACACGTTCGGGCTCGATAAATCGGGGTCCGATGAAAACTCACTTTAGCAAATGAAACAAATAAAAATATACGACACCACCCTGCGTGACGGCACACAATCCGAAGAAATAAACTTAAGCGTACAAGATAAAGTGCGCATCACCCGCAAGCTGGACGACCTCGGCGTACATTACGTCGAGGGCGGCTGGCCCGGGTCGAATGCCACGGACAAGGAATTCTTTCAGGAAATCCAGAACTACGCTCTTAAAAACTGCAAAGTATCAGCCTTCGGTTCAACTCACATGAACCGCCTTACTCCCGAAAACGATCCCAACCTGAACTCCCTGATTGAATCTGGAGCCAAGGCTATGTCCATTTTCGGAAAGACTTGGGATTTCCACGCCACCAGTGCTCTAAATGTCACCCTTGAAAGAAATATTGAACTGATCAGAAATAGTATCGGCTACCTGCGTCCACATGTGGAAGAACTGTTCTTTGATGCAGAGCACTTCTTTGACGGCTTCAAGGCCAATCCTGAATTTACTATCAATTGTCTTAAGGCTGCCTATGAAGCCGGAGCCGATGTCCTTGTCCTTTGTGACACAAACGGCGGTTCTATGCCCGAAGAGGTGGTAGAAGCCTGCAAAGCCGTGTTGGAAAAAATTCCCGGTTGTAACATCGGAATCCATGCCCATAACGACTGCGACCTTGCAGTAGCTAACTCGCTTGCTGCAGTGCAAAGCGGTGCTGTACAGATTCAGGGAACCATGAATGGATATGGCGAGCGTTGCGGTAATGCCAACCTCTGCTCCATCATTCCTAACCTTGAACTCAAGCTCGGCTATGAGACCATTGGGCAGGATAAGCTGACCAAACTCAAGGAAACTTCCACCTATATCACTGAAATCGCCAACCTGCGCCCCTTCCTGCGCCAGCCCTTTGTTGGGCAGGCTGCATTTGCACATAAGGGAGGCATTCATGTCAGTGCTGTACTCAAGGATTCCACCAGCTACGAACATATTGATCCCCTGCTGGTCGGTAATGACCGCCGCGTGCTGCTTTCCGACCTTTCCGGTAAAAGCAACGTACTCTACAAGGCCAAGCAGTACGGCTATGATCTCGATAAAAACGATCCTGCGGTTCAGACCATTTTAGCCGACATCAAGGAACGTGAAACCATCGGATTTGAATATTCAGCAGCCGAAGCTTCATTTGAACTGCTCTTTTTTAAAGCCATGGGCTGGTCTAAACGCTACTTTGAGTTCATCAACTTCTTTGTGGTGGATGCCAAGCGTAAAAACGATTCAGAACCCTTTTCCGAGGCAACTGTCATCGTTAAAGTTCATGGGCAGGAAAACCATACCGCAGCTTCAGGCGACGGTCCGGTTAACGCTCTCGACAAAGCGTTGCGCAAAGCACTTGAGCCCTTCTACCCGTCTTTAAAAGAAGTTCGTTTACAGGACTTTAAGGTAAGAGTATTGTCCGGAGCTGTACGTCAGGCAGCGGGAACGAGTTCCAACGTCCGTCTGCTTATTGAATCCACTGACGGCAAAAGCCAGTGGACCACCATGGGCGTCAGCCACAACATCATTGAAGCGAGCTGGCAGGCCCTTGTGGACTCCATCAACTACAAGCTCTTCAAGGATGATCCTCAAAAATGGCCATCGAGATAACAGGACAATACACCGAACCGTGCAAAATCTCCGTTCTTTGTGACAATGAATCCCTGAACTCAAGTCTTGGCAAGGAATGGGGGCTTTCTATGGCCCTTGAACTTCCGGGGAATGATCTCTGGCTCTGGGATTGCAGTGCAAGCGACCTTTTCCTGAAAAATGCCGATGTCATGAATATTGATGTCAGCAAGGCAAAAGGACTGGCGCTCAGTCATGGTCACTGGGATCACACCGGTGGCATGGATGCTCTCATGGAGGCTGATTTCATGGGTCCTGTTTATGCTCATCCCGATTTTGCAAACAAACGCTATTCAAAAGAAGATGACGGTTCTGCCAAGGACGCATCCTTTCAATGCGAATATCCGGGAACAATCATCGTCCGTGATGATGTTAAACTGGAAGACGGGCTTTTCATGATCACCGAAATCCCGCGTCGCGAAGGATTGTTTGAAGCGACCAAGGATTTATTCATTGATCAGCAAATGACTGAAGTCGATCACGTCCGTGATGACGCTTTTATGCTGCTCATGAGCAAATCCGGTCCGGTCGTAGTCCTCGGTTGCTGTCACAGCGGTCTGGCAAATTCGCTTTACCATATGCGTGATCTAACCGGAATTGATTCCGTACACGCAATCATCGGCGGCCTGCACCTGTATTCTGCTGACAAGGCAGAATACGAAAAGACTGCTAAAGTCATTGAAGAGTTCAACCCTAAAATGATCTCTCCCGGTCATTGCACCGGAAAAGACGGTTTCGAATTCCTGAAAAAAAGGCTTTCCTGCGAAGTCGTCCCTATGGGATCAGGTTCGGTTTATGAGTTCTAGTATTGGCTAAATTAATACATAAATAAAGGTCCGTTAAGTTAAGCTCAACGGACCTTTTTTTGTGCTTTTATCAAAGTAAATTATAAGTCAAATCCAATCATCTTTGCCAGCTCAGGATCATTCTCCCCGATCAAAACTTTATCCCAGTAACAATTCTGAAGTCTCCAGAGATCGATCGGCAATTCAATCTTGCGAGCCCGTTCCACAACTCCACGGATACTATCCCAAAATGTAAGGTCATTGTGCAGCATTGTGCATAACTGCTTAGACAACTGCTCAATAAAATAATCAAGGTCAGGATGGTCACGGCCTACTTCTCGCATAAAAGTCAGAGAATCTTCACCGACATTATCACCGGAAAAGATATAGTTCCAAGCCAGCCCTGCCCATAATTTACGCCATTGTGGTGCCCATGTCTGAGAAGTCTGATAATCCTCAAAGTCATTAAACAAAACAGGCCCACAACCTGTGCTTAAAATCTGGGCCTCCCATGATTTATGAGCAAACCTATGAACCCATGTTAGAGACAGGGACTGCTTTTTCTTCCATGAAATCTCGGTAAGGGGATAATGTTCAATCTGTCCGGCGGGCAGTGAAATTTCAACTGATCCGGTAAGAACCCGCTCCCCTTTTTCCCATTTCCAACTATATTCTTTAACTTCCGACTCAAGCTGCCAGCGTATTTGAGCTTCACCACGAGCCATAACAAGGGAAGAATCGTTTACCTTAATAAAAACAGAAACACCGGGCCATTCAATGCGCCCTTCTTCGCCGGGTAAGGGAAAAACTCCCTCCACATACAATCGGGCTAATGCCTGCCCTATCAAGCTACCCGGAGTTTCACTCTGAGGCTTAATCTTGCTGCTCCAAAGATCAATGGTTGAGCCGTAACGCTCTTCATTGGACCTTGCTTCCCCGGCTATGGAAAGAAACTTCTCTTCCAATCCGATCAAGCCGGTTTCCTGCGCAATCTCAATTGCCCGTAAAGCGAAACTCATATTATTCACAGGCTCCAAACGAGCCAGATCATCAAAGAACCAGCCGCAGCTGGCAAAAGACGAAAGAGCCCATTTCTGCATGGAAAGGAGTTTCCAGCCCATGTCGGCCTCGGCGCTGCCCTCAGAAACCTTAAAGTTCTTCTTGAAGAATTCTTCTTGCGTAACAATGCCGCTCAGAACAGTTCCGTATTCAACTAAAGCCTTGCGGGAATCCTTGAATATCTTACCTCCATGATTGAAATAATGAGCATTCATCAACGTTTTGATTGCGTCCAGCCCTTCCCGGAGAGGCTTTCTCCACTGCTGATTCCAGTCAGGATGCCCACCGGTACAACAGCCACAATCATTGCGCCAACGCTCGACACCATGATAACAACTCCATGAAGAATCCTCCCGAATCTTTACCTTACGGGTCGGAGGATGCTTTTCAAGATAAGCCCCGTAGTTGAGCAAAGATATCTCATCCCGATTCTCTATAGCCTGCGCCAGTACATAAGCCAGTGCCATCTCACCGAATTCCACATGGTGTCCATATGTCTCACCATCTGTTCCGATGGAAAGAAGCCCTTCTGCGGCCGCACCTGAAAGCTTATTCCAGAATTCATCACCATTTTTAAGCAGCCCTTCAAAAGCAATGGCCTGAGAAAGTCCACCATCGTAAAAGAAAACGGAAATAGTCTTACCCGAAGGCAGCTCAACAAGGTATGGCTCTTTGATGTTGATAGAATACTCATCGACTTCCCGCCAATCATCAGTTCCCAATTCAGCAATTGCTTCCGCTTGCCGGGGAGCCAGCAAAGTAAAAGCGATGCCGTGCTCGGCAAGGGTTTCAAGTGTATCTGTGTCGCAGGCGGTTTCAGACAACCACATACCCTCCGGCCTGCGTTTAAACCGGGATTCAAAGTCTGCAATAGCCCAGGCGACTTCAGCATCACGGTCCATTTCTGAGGCAAGAGGCATGATTACATGGTGGTAAATCTGAGCAATAGCATTACCGTGCCCCCAGCGTTTAAGACTTAAGGCATCACCCTCAAGAATTTTTGCATAAAGAGCAGGTTCGGAACGTTCAATCCAGCGGAAAAGTGTCGGCCCCACATTAAAGCTCATCCACTCATAACAATTCAGGATATCGAAGATACCGTTGCTTCCCATCCGTCTGGCCCAAGCTAAAGGTCCATAGCTTTCGCGGCAGATACGCTCATTCCAATGCCGGAACGGAGCCGCACTTCCTTCAGGGAAAATCATATCCAGCCACGGATCTTCACGCGGCGGTTGATAAAAATGTCCATGTATGCACAAAAATTTACCAGACATATATATACCTCACGGTTTAAGTTCAGCTTTGTGGATAGTAACTCAACGACGCTATTAAATCCAACATAAAGACAATTGTAGCCACATTTTAACAGTCGCAATAAAAAAAGGGCAATGAGTAAACTCACTGCCCTGAAACTTTAAACTCACTATAAGTTATTTAACATAACCGGCCTGCTTAAGCATACGTGAAGCCCGGTCCGTTAGCACAAAACCGCTTTCGTATAATATTGCAGGCCCCTTAAGGGATATTTTATTGATATACCCAACATCAAGCAGAACATTGAGAATATCTGCAGTAAAGGCTTCCTGCATAATGCTCTTGGGAGCTATGCCCCGAAAAAGAGAAATTCTCGATAGATGAAAGATATCAATCAATGCACGAACATGCACTTTATCTAGTATTTCATTGATTTCAATATCTATACCGCAAAATGTTTCCCAGTCCTTATCTTTTACATCCTCACCAAATCTATTCAATTCTTTTTCGGCCTTGCGTGAAACCCTGTATCCCTCAAGGTTGTTACCGCAGGATGTGCAGATACTACCCTCGTCTATCAATCCGGATTTCAAAAGTTCACTGATAAGCTCCGGATCGTACAAATATGTTTCCCGCTTGGGTAATAGACCGTGATATCTATCAATCTTAGAGTAGCTTCGAATATGCTTCAAGAGCAGCATATGCCGTTCATTAAGAACCATAGGGCGACAATCTCCATTGTTTGCATGTATCTAATTTATACATCAGGCAAACACCCCATAAATTCAGATATTGATTTTATCCACCACTTTTCTGTTACAATTTAACACAACCATCAACTTAAATTCAGAACTGGGCTATGTAGATAAAAATAGAAACGGAATTGCTCAATACAGAGCAATTCCGCTTCAAGGTGTATATTAAGGACTGGAAAATAAAGTGTTAATCTCAACTAAAAAGTCTAAGCAGTGGCTTTAACTCTTTTTTGGGTCTGCTTTTATGGATGAAATTGCCGGTAGGCATTTTGACGAAGAGGTTCTGGCAGGAATAACACTCCCAGTGCTTAGAACGTTCCTGAAGCCTGATCAGGACTCCATCGCGGTCATAGCAAACCTGGCAATAAGGACCAGTTTTTTCATTATCCTCATCAATCCAATATTTCTGTCCGTCAAACTCCATGCATTCCGCAAGGTCAAGAATTTCTGCAACCTCTTTGACCTGAGATCGCAACTCTTTATTTTCCTCATACATGTTAAGATAGTCTTCCTGAATGATCCTCAAAAGACTTTCCGCTTCACGGTCACGCCCTTCATTAAATAATTCAAGAACTTTCCTGAAGTTGGTTGCGTGGAGATTTTTTTTACTCATTTTTCAGCCCTATCCTTACAGTATAATTTTAGGAACACCTGCTAACTGTATCGACAATGCGGTAATTTCCTTTAGGGACAAGGGAAAAAACTTTTTTTCATACCATTGACAGCACCATATCCGATCCATATATCAACATTGCCCGACAAGCGGTATAAACTTCATCCCGTTATCGGACATAGAGCATAAAAATAAAATATTTCATTTAAATATAAGGAGATAAACATGGCGCATTCCATAGAGCAGTTTAAAGCTACCCTTGATGAGCATCATGAATGGCCCTGCGACTACACTTTTAAATTTATTGTTCCCAGCAAGTCTCTGGATGAACTTAAATCCATGATTGACGGTTTTCCCTACACTGAAAAAGATTCCAAAACCGGCAAATATACCAGCATAACCGTTGTCATCCATGCCAATAGCTCTGATGTAATCCTGAATATCTACGAGAAAGCAGCAACCATTGAAGGACTCATTTCCCTTTAATTAATAATGAAGCAACTCCGGGTTGACTTCCATCACGCCTTGTTTAAAGATAACGCCGCTCATTTTTGAGCATTTTTTATTTTTCAAGTTTACGCAAGAATGGCTGTTTTGCTTTTCCACAGCGTGCCGAATTTTGTTCATACCCTTATTAACAAGCCGATATATCAGCTTTTGTTTTGAACATAATCGCTATCGTTAATGTGAGTACTTAAAACGGCTTTTAATCAAATATCATATCCTTAAGAGAGTTCCGGAGGACTTTTCCAGTCATGAGCGATTATAAAAAGACCCTGTGTTTGCCCAAGACAAAATTTCCCATGAAGGCCAACCTCAAACAGCGCGAGCCCGAAATGCTCAAGCGCTGGGAGGAAACCGGGGTGTACGAAAAAATGGTTGAAGCAAATGCTGAAGCCGAACAGTACGTCCTTCACGACGGCCCCCCGTATGCTAACGGCCACATTCACATGGGCACAGCCATGAACAAGGTCCTCAAGGACATTATCGTAAAATCCCGCAACCTGCAGGGTATGAAAGCCGAATACGTTCCCGGCTGGGACTGCCACGGTCTGCCCATCGAGCACAAGGTTGAGCAGGAACTTAAGAAAAAGAAAAAAGAACTGCCCACCACCGTTATCCGCAAGCTCTGCCGCGAATATGCAGCAAAGTTCGTTGATATCCAGCGCAAGGAATTCAAACGCCTTGGCGTACTCGGTAACTGGGAAGATCCTTACCTGACCATGAAACCCGAATACGAGGCAGCTACTGCCCGTGAACTGGGTCGTTTCATGGAAAAAGGCTCCGTTATCCGCGGTAAGAAGCCCATTCACTGGTGCTGCGACTGCCGTACCGCCCTTGCTGAAGCTGAAGTTGAATACGAAGATCACACTTCTCCTTCCATCTACGTGCGCTTTCCCCTTAACGATGAAAAAGTTCTGAAAGCTCTGCCCGAAGATGTTGCATCCAAAGTGGACCTCTCCCGTACCTACGTATGTATCTGGACCACCACTCCCTGGACCATCCCCGATAACATGGCTGTGGCTGTTCACCCTGAATTTGAATACGCTGTTACCGAAGTTAACGGTGACATCTACATCCTCGCTGAAAGACTGCTGCCCGTTTGTGCGGAATCCTTCGGCTGGGAAAGCTGGAACGTTCTGGCAACTGTTGCAGGTGCCAAACTCGAAGGCGCAGTAGCCAAGCACCCCATCTACGACCGCAAATCCCCAGTCGTACTGGCAGACTACGTAACTCTCGATTCCGGTACCGGTTGTGTTCACACTGCTCCCGGCCATGGTCGCGAAGACTTTGAAACCGGCCTCAAAAATGGTCTGGAAGTTTACTCTCCCATGAACAACAGCGGTGTGTTCCTCAAGGAAGTAGAATTTTTCGCCGGTATGAATGTTTGGGAAGCCAACCCCAAAGTAATCGAAAAGCTCGAAGAAGTGGGCAACCTGCTGGCACAGGAAAAAATCTCCCACTCCTACCCCCACTGCTGGCGCTGTAAAGAGCCGGTCATCTTCCGCGCAACCACCCAGTGGTTCATCGGCATGGAAGAAAACGATCTGCGCAAAAAAGCACTCAAAGCCATCAAAGACGATGTTGAATGGCTGCCTGCCTGGGGTGAAAACCGCATCTACAGCATGGTTGAAAACCGCCCTGACTGGTGTATCTCCCGTCAGCGTAACTGGGGTGTGCCCATCATCGCCCTGATCTGTGAAGATTGCGATGAAGTGTACAACGATCCCGAGTGGGTTTTCTCTGTAGTAGACGAATTTGAAAAGCACGAACGCGGCTGTGACTACTGGTTTGAAAAATCAATTGAAGAAATCGTTCCCGAAGGTCTCAAATGCCCCAAATGCGGCGGCAACCACTGGACCAAGGAAGACGACATCCTCGACGTATGGTTTGATTCCGGTACCAGTTTCGCGGCTGTTGTTGAAAAACGCAAGGAACACCGCTTCCCCGCTGATCTGTACCTTGAAGGTTCCGACCAGCATCGCGGCTGGTTCCACAGCTCCCTGCTTGCTTCCGTTGGTACCCGCGACGTGCCTCCCTACAAGACCGTACTCACTCACGGTTACGTAGTTGATAAGGACGGTCGCAAGATGTCCAAGTCCATCGGTAACGTAATCGCACCGCAGGAAATCATCGACCAGCATGGTGCAGAAATCCTGCGTATGTGGGTTTCCGCAGTTAACTATCAGGAAGACGTCCGTATCTCTGACGAAATTCTGAGCCGCATGGTTGATACTTACCGCCGCGTGCGTAACACCTGCCGTTACATTCTGGGTAACCTTGACGGTTTCAACCCCGAAACTGACGCAGTAGCACCCGCAGACATGCTGCCCATCGACCATTTCGCACTTGATCTGGTCAACCGTCAGCATGAAGTAATCCAGAAGGCTTACACAAACTTTGAATTCCACAAGGTTTACCATACCCTGCACAACCTCTGCACCACCGAGCTGTCTGCCTTCTACCTTGATATCATCAAGGACAGACTCTACGTGTCCGGCGAGAAGAGCCTCGAACGCCGCTCCGCACAGACCGTACTCTGGCAGACCATGCTCATGCTGCTTAAAGATATGGCACCCATCCTTTCCTTCACCGCTGAGGAAGCATATTCCCACATGCCAGAAGAAATGAAAGGATCCGCCGAAACTGTCTTCGCTATCCGTCCCGAGCTTCTCAAGCCCTCAATCGATGATGCCGAGCGCAAAAGATGGGAACTGCTCATGGACGTTCGTACCGAAGTCACCAAGGCAATCGAGCCTCTGCGCCGCGAAAAGGTAATCGGTCACTCTCTCGATACCAAGATCACCCTTTTCGCCAACGAAGAGATTGCCAAGGCTCTCGAAGGTATCGAACGTCGCGAATTCTTCATCGTATCCGGTGTTGAAATCAAGCCTCTGGCTGAAGCTTCCGACGATGCTGTTAAGCCTGAAGAACTTGAAGGACTGTCCATCAAGGTGGAAAAGGCACAGGGCGAAAAATGCAGCCGCTGCTGGAGATACGATACCCTCGGCACAAACGCTGAACACCCCGAACTCTGCCCGCGCTGCGCAGCTGTTCTGGCCGGTTAATTTCTCGCTCTTTGTAAATTGAATAAGTAAATGCCCCCGCCCTTCTCGCAAGGACGGGGGCATTTTTGAAGAATGCCTCCGGCGGCTTAAACCTTTTAAAAAAGGGTTTAAGAATCCCAAAACTTTTTAGTATGCTTCGCAAGTAGCATGTTAAGGCGACCTTCGAATGAACAAATATTTTTTAGCTGGAATCATTTCTGTTGTGACTCTAGTTTTGGATCAGGTCACCAAGATTGCAGTCCGCGAGAAAATGGTCCTTTGGACTTCAGAAACAGTCATTCCCGGATTCTTTAATCTGGTACATGTGGTCAATAAAGGTGCGGCTTTTGGCTTTTTGAACCGTGCAGACATTACTTGGCAGCGCAACTTTTTTGTTGTGGTTACCATTATTGCTCTCGGTGCAATTGGAATGCTGCTGAAATCTGCTGAAGAAAAGGACAAATTCCAGATCTTAGGGCTAGGCTTTGTGCTGGGCGGTGCCATTGGTAACTTGATCGACCGTATTCTTTATCATCAGGTTACTGACTTTCTGGATTTTTACTATGGCTCACACCACTACCCGGCTTTTAATGTCGCGGATATTGCTATCTGCCTCGGTGCTTTTGCCATGATCGTATCTTTTTACAAGAATAAGTAAAATGAACCCGATCCTGTTCAGCATAGGCTCCATAAATATTTATGCCTACAGCGTATACCTGACAGCCGGATGCCTGCTGGGTATTGGCTGGGCCATGCGTGCGGCAAGGCTCTGGGAACTGGACTATAAACTGGCTCCGGTTACCGGAATAATCGCAGTTGTCAGCGGTATTATCGGCGCACGGGCTCTTTACGTCGGCCTGTATCCGCAGGAATTCACAGGAAACCTGCTCAAAATATTCTATATCTGGCAGGGCGGACTTGTTTTTTCAGGGTCTATAATTTTCGGTTCACTGGCTGGGCTACTCTACCTGCGCTACAAGCAACAACCGATCCTTGACTGGCTGGATTGCTTTGCTCCGGGCATTGCACTTGGGCAGGCTGTTGGACGGCTTGGGTGCTTTTTCGCCGGATGCTGCTACGGCAAGCCTACCGATCTTCCATGGGCAGTGACATATAAAAATACTGATTCTCTGGCCCCTCTCTTTCAACCTCTGCACCCGACCCAGCTTTACCATTCACTTGCCGGACTGATCATATTTTTGATTCTGGCCGTTGCCGGAAACCATATTAAGACTGAAGGCCGCATTACGGGCCTTTTCCTTATATTGTTTTCTGCGTTCAGATTTATTATTGAATTTTTCAGGGCGGATTACCGGGGCGAACTCGGTCCCCTGTCTATGACTCAGTTCATAACACTTGTCTTTTTCGCAATTGGTATATACCTGTTATCAATATATAAAAAAAGGAGCACCTAATGTTCTTCGGAGAAATTCCCAATCTTCCCATGGAAACCTGGATCATCATCCTCGGCAGTGTCGGTCTTTTTGCAGCCTTGACACTTTTCGCCATATGGGATGCATTCAACAGGGAATTCCCGTCCAACATGGAAAAAGTCGGCTGGATACAGCTCTCGATTTTTATTCCATTTTTCGGCTGTGTGGCTTACTTTCTTCTAGGTAGAAAAAGGGGGAAAAAATTAAATGAAAAGTAACATGAAAAATTCTCTTATTGCTGCCCTGATCGCCTTTCCTCTGGCTACCGGCCTAAGCGGCTGCGTAACCACATCTGATATGGACAAGCTGCGCATGGAGTTGCGCCAGACCAGATCCCAGCTGAACAAAAAAATCGACAACGTCGAGCAACAGTCAGCAGCTGACAGCGTTGCACTGCGCGATGAAATCAAAAAATCCAGCTCTCCTGTGCAGACCCAGCAGGCAAATATGTATGCTGAAGTAAACGCCCTGAGAATGCAGGTTGCCAAGCTTCAAGGTACCGTTAACACCATGTCCGAGTCCGTAAACAGACTCGATGCCGGAGACACCAACAGCACAGAATCTCTGGAAGAACTTTCCCGTAAAGTCGAAAACATGCGTCTGGCCCTTGAAAGCCAGCTGGCTATCGACCTTGGTCTGATCAAGGCACAGGCTCCCAAAGATAAGGCTACACAGGTTGCAATAACCAATGCAACTGAAGCTATTGGCGGGATTGCCGCTGTGGTAGCCCCTGAAGTTAAAAAGACAGAGCCGGCTGATCCCGCTCAAGCCCTGTATGATAAGGGCCTCGCCTTATTTAAAGAGCGTAAATACAAAGACTCAATCCGAGATATGGCTGAGTTTATCAAGACCTTCCCTAAACATAAGCTTGTTCCCAACGCCATTTTCTGGGAAGGTGAATGTTACTACCAGCTCAAGGATTACGCCAATGCCGCACTCAAATATCAGGGTGTCATTGCCAAACATTCCAAGAGCAATAAATACAGACCCGCACTGCTCAAGCAGGGACTTTGCCTGATCAAACTGGGCAAAACCAAATCCGGACGTTATATTCTTGAAGACCTTATCAAGAAAGCCCCGGATTCCGCCGAAGCAAAACGTGCGCAAAGTATCATCAAGAACTTAAAATAATCTAACCGGATACAGAACAATGAGCGAGAGCAAGAACTTTAACAAAATTATCCATCTGGCCTTCCCACCTAACACTTCCGGCCGTCCGGTCGTGTGCAATCTGGGCAAACTTTACAATCTCAGCTTCAACATCCTTAAAGCTGACATCAACCCCAGACTCGAAGGCAGCATGACCCTTGAAATCACCGGTCTTGAAGAAGACTACCACAAGGGCATCAACTACCTGAAGGAAAACGGCGTACGCCTCATTCCCGTTGCGCAGAAAATTGCAAGGGACGATGAATCCTGCATGCACTGTGGCATGTGCCTCGCCATGTGTCCCACCGGAGCTCTTTCACTTGAAAAAGATACCCGTCTGGTACTTTTTGATCTGGAAAAATGTACTGCTTGCGGTCTGTGTACTAAGGTCTGTCCTGTTCGGGCCATGGAAGTTGATCCGCAGGATTAGTTAAATAAATAAGATAAAGGAATCCGAATGGACCGGGACACACCGCACTACGCAAGTGTAAAAACACGAATCAAAGGACACGGACGTATCGCCGCTTCTCTGGAGAGTCAGCCCGTTTACCGTGGATTCACCGGGATGAAAAAACACCCCGCTGAAGATCTTGATGATTCGAAGGTTCCGGAATGGCTTAGAGTCTATGTAACTGAACTTGACCGCAAGCTGGACCAGCTGCTGGGCATGCAGAGTAAAAAAGACCTCAAGCAGGATTTCCCCCTTGATCTTGAAATAATAAAGATTTCCGGCAACGGAATGACCTTTCGCTCAACTTCCGTCACAGCACCATGTATAATGGAGATTGTGGCGGAAATTGAGCAGATTCCTTTACGACTGGCCGGAGCAAAAGGTCGTGTAAAAGCTGGCAAAAAAGACAATTACTGGGTAATGAAATTTGAAAAAATCAGGGAACACGACATTGAGTCCATCATCCAGTTTGTTTTTAGCGAACAGCGCGAAATAATCAGGACCGAAAAGCTGGGTTAGCCCTGCAACGTTTATATAAAAACCAACGCCAAGGAGAGCGCAGTGATTAATGATGATCAAATAGTGCGGGAGATGATGGAAAAGGTCTCCGAAGACCTGAGTAAAAGCCTCAAGGAAAGTATTGCCGATGCAGTACAGAAAGAAATTTCCAAGAGCATGTCTCAAACCCTTCTTGAGGGAGAATTCTACCGCCGCATCAACATTGACCTGCAGAACGGTCTCCGCGACATTTATCAGGAAGTAGCCAAAGCCAAAAAAGGCCCGGCTGGTTCAGCCGGATCAGTAGAAGTCTGTGTCGATTCCGATCCTGATCAGCTTTTCAACGAAGCTTCCGACCAGCTCGACGCAATTATGCGCACCACCGAGAAAGCCACGCAGGACATCATGGATATTCTTGAGAAGACTCAGGAAACCCAGTTCGCCCTTGCAAACATCATCAAGGCTTTTGAATCCGGCGGTGTAAAAAAAGAACAGCGAGAAGAACTGGCCAACATCAACGACACCTTGGGTCAGGATATCATGACCATCATGACCACCCTCTCCTTTCAGGATCTGACAGGACAGCGCATTAAGATCATCATCGATACCATCAAGAGTGTTGAAAAGATCGTACTTGATCTGTATATGTCCACTGGATTAAAAATCAAAGCCCGCGAACAGGCCCCGGAAAAATCCCTTGAGCAGCTCGATCAGGAAACTCAAAGCAAAATGAGCGAGCTCAAAGGACCCACCGAAAAGGCCGATCAGGGTAATGTTGATGATTTGTTGGCGTCGCTTGGGTTGTAATTTTAGAGAGACACTTTTGGCGTAGTTTGATTAGTAGGAAGATTTTAAAGCGGGAAGCTTCATCTTTGGATGGGGCTTTCCGCTTTTTGTGTTTTGGTGTGGGGTGTGGGAGGATTAGTTGTTTTTTTTGAATTCTAGTTCGTCTAGCCACCCTTGTATTTGTTCGATCATTGGTGCTGCGCCAATTTGTTTGTATAATTCTAAAGATTGTTGCCAAAATTTTTCCGCACCTTCAAGGTCACCCTGAATCTTACGAATGTTGCCGAGATTGCCGTAATCAGCAGCCATACCTTCTTTGCGGCCCAATTCTTTTTCAATGGCTAATGATTTTAAGTGGTACTCTTCCGCACCTTCAAGGTCACCCTGAATCTTACGAATGTTGCCGAGATTGCCGTAATCAGCAGCCATACCTTCTTTGCGGCCCAATTCTTTTTCAATGGCTAATGATTTTAAGTGGTACTCTTCCGCACCTTCAAGGTCACCCTGAGTCTTACGAATTAAGCCGAGGTTGCCGTAGCGGATAGCCATACCTTCTTTGCGACCTAACTCTTCATCAATTTTGAGTGATTTGTTATAAAACTCTTCCGCACCTTCAAGGTCACCCTGAGTCTTACGAATTAAGCCGAGGTTGCCGTAGCGGATAGCCATACCTTCTTTGCGACCTAACTTTTCATCAATCTTGAGTGATTTGTTATAAAACTCTTCCGCACCTTCAAGGTCACCCTGAGTCTGACGAATGTTGCCGATGTTGCCGTATTCAGCAGCCATACCTTCTTTGCGACCTAACTTTTCATCAATCTTGAGTGCTTTGTTATAAAACTCTTCCGCACCTTCAAGGTCACCCTGAGTCTGACGAATGTTGCCGAGGTTGCCGTAAGCAACAGCTTCTATGCTTTTGTCATTACCTTTAAGCTGTAGAACTTTCTGATATGCTTCTTCCGCAGCAACCATATTTCCGAAAAGTTTTTGTAAATGCCCCAAACGATTCCACCCTTCAGCACTATTCGGATCAAGCTCAACTGATTTCTGATACGCACCAAAAGCTTTTTTAGGGTTATTCATAAAAGCTAAAAATCCTGCATTACGATATGCTTCCGCTGCCTTTAAAGAACTTTCATTGGCTGATTCTTCATCCTTTTGGACTTGTTTTAGATAAAAAGCCTCAGCTAAATCAAAATTACCTTTGGCAAGTTCAGCTTCTGCCTTTGCTGCATGATTGTCTTCTTCATCGGTTTCTTGTGGCTTACGCAAGCCTTCAATAATATTTTTGAGAGCCTCGATTTCTTCGTTTTTTGAGATAACAGTCTGCTGTGTATCTTTTAAATCATCATAGAGTTTTTCTGCTAAAGATTGTGAATCAATTTGCTCTGGTTTCTTCCTAAAAAAACTCAATATATGTACACCAACCGGATATGCTGCCAGAACCACAGCTAAAAAACCAAATTTCAAACCAAGTCCCAGTTTCCAAAACCAAGGAAATCCCGGCACAGCCATAGCAGCATCAAGTATCTGAGTACCATTCATCAATTTCAACTCTCCCCTATATCAAAAGCAAACCAACAATTATTCCATTCCCATTTTCTAAAATGCTTAACGATACGAATACGATCCGTCAATACAGAATGACAAGTTACCCCATTCCACAAAAAATCCCCCGCAACCATCAGGCTGCAGGGGATTTTCAATTTATGTATCCGATATATTTATTTCTTAATCCGGGGAAATCCGGTCAGAATACTCAGCACTGCTACTACTGCGAGGATGAAGCAGTAATGCATGTTGCCGATGATCTCGAGCGGGGAAAGCCCGGAGATGGAACCTGCCAGCAGGATCTGTGCGCCGTAAGGGATGATGCCCTGTACTACACAGGAGAAGATATCCAGCAGACTTGCGCTGCGGCGCGGATCAACATTATGACTCTCTGCAATTTCTTTAGCCATACCCCCGGTAAGGATGATGGCTACAGTGTTGTTCGCGGTACAGAGGTCAGACATTACGGACAGAGCACTGATGCTGAACTCACCGGCCTTGGTGGACTTGGTGCCCTTGGTCAGTCTGCCGATGAAGTTAATAATGTATGTGATACCGCCGTGGAATTTAATCAGTTCACCAAGACCACCAACGAGCAGGGAAAGCACGAGGATTTCCTGCATTCCGGTGAAACCTTTGTAGATGTCCTGAGAGAAGGTTAACAGGTTGAAGCTGTCCATAGAGGCAAAACCAACCAGCCCGGTAAAAACGATACCTGCGCCGAGTACGACAAAGACGTTCACGCCAAGTACGGCCATGACCAGAATGGTAATGTAGGGCAGCACCTTAAGCAGGCTGTATCCGCCATCAGCTACGACCTGACCGCCCTCGCCCGCCACATAAAGAATCACGATGGTGATCAATGCGGCTGGCAATGCTATGAGCAGGTTCATCTTGAACTTGTCGCTCATCTGACAGCCCTGTGTACGGGTTGCGGCGATGGTAGTGTCCGAAATCATGGACAGGTTATCACCGAACATAGCCCCACCGACAACTGAACCCATGAGCAGCGCGGAAGAAATGTCAGTTTTACCGGCAACACCTACAGCAATAGGTGCGATAGCGGCAATGGTACCCATGGAAGTGCCCATGGCAGTAGCGATGAAAGCAGCGATAACGAACAGTCCGGGCAGAACCATGGATGCGGGAACAATGGACAGACCGAGGTTTACAGTTGACTCAACACCGCCGATGGATTTTGCAACAGATGCAAATCCGCCAGCCAGCAGGTAAATCATACACATGGTAACAATACCCGGCTCGCCTGCACCGCGCAGGAAAATGTTGATCTTGTCGTTGAGTTTATCCTTTCCCATCCAGATTGCCCACGCGATTGCAGGCAGAATGGCCACGGTTGCGGAGAGCTGGTAGAAAGCCATGCTGGTTCCGTTCATGGTCAGGAAAAATCCGGTTCCAATAAAAATCACTAAAAATAGAGCCAATGGCGCTAGGGCCAATCCGTTTGCTTCCTGTTTCATACCACTATATTCCTATATAAAGAGTTAGACATATAGTTCGAGTAAAAAAGATCTCCGCTAGGCGGAGCTATCGTCGAACCACTTTAAGAAAATCAACGTAAGTAACTACTTATCTATTGAAAAAAGCAATTTTTACGTAAAATTTTCATTATTTGCGTTACTGAGGTGAATTTAATGCTCACCTTTTTGCAGTTATGTCAACAAAAACCGAAAAGGAATTTTTAAAGCAAAATCCAAATAAAAAGCTCCTTCCATGCCTAACCGACATAAAAGGAGCTTTCCAATCAGGCTATATAATAAAATTTAATACTCAATCTCTACAGCAGAAGAAGCTCGAATAGCACGGGCTTTTGCATCTGTCACATCTTCACCGAGCGCAAGGGCAACACCAAGACGGCGCACACCGTTACACTCGCCCTTTCCGAAAATAAGGACTTTGGTATCGGCTGCTTCAAGAGCCTTGTCCACATTGGCAAAAGCCGGAGCTTCGGACTTGCCGTTAGAAAGTATTACGCTGGATGCAGCTGGTCCGTACTGACGGATAGCCGGGATGGGCAGGCCGAGGATAGCGCGAACATGAAGTGCAAATTCACTCAGGTCCTGAGAAATCACGGTAACCAAACCGGTATCGTGCGGACGGGGAGAAACTTCACTGAAAATGACTTCCTCGCCTTTGATGAAAAGCTCCACACCGAAAAGACCTCTGCCGCCAAGGGCATCGGTAATTCTGAGAGCATAATCCTGCGCATTGGCAAGAGCTGCATCAGACATGGGCTGAGGCTGCCATGATTCACGGTAATCGCCGTCATCCTGTCTGTGTCCGATGGGCGCGCAATAGGAAGTACCTCCGGCATGGCGCACGGTAAGCAGGGTGATTTCGTAGTCGAAATCAACAAAACTTTCTACAATGATCCGCCCTTCACCAGTACGTCCGCCGGACTGGGAATAATCCCAAGCGCGATCGACATCTGCTTCGGACTTTACGGTGCTCTGACCTTTACCGGAAGAACTCATAACCGGCTTGATCACGCAAGGAATACCGATTTCTTTAATCGCTTCGAGGTATTCTTCCTTGGTATCGGCAAATTTGTAAGGAGAAGTTTTAAGACCGACTTCTTCAGCCGCCAAACGGCGAATACCTTCGCGGTCCATGGTCAAACGGGTCGCACGGGCTGTGGGAACTACATTGAAACCTTCCTTTTCCAATTCGAGGAGAGTCTCGGTGGCAATGGCTTCAATTTCCGGCACAATATAATCAGGCTTTTCTGTTTCCACCACGCGGCGCAGTTCTGCGGTATCAAGCATGGAAATCACGTAGCTGCGGTGTGCAACCTGCATGGCCGGGGTATTTTCATACCTGTCCACGACAATAACCTCAACGCCGAGGCGCTGAGCTTCGATGACAACCTCTTTACCAAGTTCACCGCCGCCAAGCAGCATCATTTTGCGGGCAGAGGCGGTTCCGGCAGTTCCGAGAGTGACCATAGATTTGTTCTCCGTAAGGTGTTTTGTCTTGTGGGAAATTAATTTCGTGTGGGTGAGCTTCTACTCTCATAAGACAAGCAAAAATTCAAGGAATTAGATATGCCCTTCTTCTTGTCATCGATATCCCCCTGTTGTATTTTCTAGATCTGAATTTAGCAGTTTTTAAAAGGAGCATCCTTATTAATATGGATAAGAAAAAAGTAATCCTCGCCGTAAGCGGTGCCAGCGGAACCATGTATGCGGTTAAACTGGCTCAACATCTCGGTTCTGCGGAGAATGTCGAGTTGCACCTGATCATGTCCGATGCTGCGCTGAAGGTGATGGAACTTGAAACAGACTTCAAACCTGAGGACCTGACCGGGCATGCTGATTTTGTATACCAGCAAAATAACATAGCAGCCCCTCCGGCTAGTGGATCATGGCAGCATGACGGGATGATCATATGTCCCTGCTCCATGGCAACCCTTGCGGCAATTGCGCAAGGGCTGGGCAACAACCTGCTCCACCGAGCTGCTGATGTGTGCCTTAAGGAGCGGCGCAAACTGCTTCTTGTTACCCGCGAAACTCCGCTGAACCTTATCCATATCCGAAATATGGAAACAGCGACCCTTGCCGGGGCAACGATAATGCCCGCATCGCCGGGATTCTATCATGCTCCCAGAAGTCTGGATGACATGGCCTCACATATGGCAGGACGCATTCTTGAACAAATGAATATCCCACATAATCTTTATCTCCGCTGGGGAGAGGAATCATCGAGGTAAGCTATGCAACATACATTTACTTGGAACGGACACTCAAACTTCACAATCAAGTCTGACGACAAAACAGTAATCATAGATCCTTTCTTTGAAGGTAACCCCAAAGCATCTGCCACATGGGAATCCATTAGCAAAGCTGACGCTGTACTTGTAACCCATGACCACGGAGATCACATCGGACAGGCAGTGGAAATCTGTAATGCAACTGGAGCCACACTGGTCTGTATTTTCGATCTGGTAGAAAAAATGGTTGGTCTGGGAATAGATCAGAACAACATAATCGGTATGAATATCGGCGGTACCGTTTCCGTAGCTGGAATCAAAATTAAAATGGTTCAGGCCATGCACTCTTCTGCCACCGGAGCACCAGCCGGATACATCCTCACTTACGAAGACGACTTCTGCGTCTACTTTGCCGGAGACACCGGACTGTTCGCATCAATGGAACTCTTCGGAAAACTGCACGACATTGATGTAGCCCTGCTGCCTACCGGAGGATGGTTCACAATGGATTCAAAGGACGCAGCATATGCCTGTAAGCTGCTGGGCTGCAAAACCGCAATCCCCATGCATTTCGGTACGTTCCCCATCTTGGAACAAGATGCTGTCGATTTCAAAGAAGCATGCGCCGAACTGGCACCTGAGTGTAATGTTGTTGAACTGGAAGTCGGCAAAGAAAAAGAAATATAACTTGGCAAAGCAATAATAAAAGGTTTTGGGATTCTTAAACCCTTTTGCAAAAGGGTTTAAGACCCCCGGTAGGGTCGCCGAAGGCTTAAACCTCCCGAAAAGCATCAAAAATCTGCTGGGCACGTTTTTTACCGATCCCCTGAACATTAGAGAGGTCTTCTACGGAGGCCTCTTTCATTTTCTGCACAGAGCCGAACTCATCCCATAGCAGACGGGCTGTCTTGGGACCGATTCCGGGCAGAGATAGAACCTCGCTCTGCAAGACCTTCTTCTTACGTGATTTGCGCTGCCTGCCGATGACAAAACGGTGCGCTTCATCACGGACGCGCTGCAAATACAATAGTTCCGGACTACCGCCTTTGAGCGGTAGATGATTCTTACGACCGGGCCGAAAGATGCGATCCTCAAGCTCCCCAGCCTTACGGGTCGGACCTTTGGCAATGGAAGCCAGAGACGGAATCGGCTCGTCATATTTCCAATTTTCGGCAAATGCCTTTTCTACCGAAGCAAGCTGCCCCTTACCACCATCAATTAATATAAGGTCTGCCCACGGCGGGCCGGAGTCAATGCGCTTGATAACCCAGTGAAAAAGTGCGGCGTAATCATCAGAAGAATGCTCAAGTTCCGGGAATGCATAGGTTCGATATTGAGATTTTTCCGGTTTGCCTTCTTCAAAGACCACCATCCCCACGCGCATACCTTCACCGCCGAGATGAGAGGCATCAATACACTCTATGCGCTGCGGTGGACCGGAAAGTTTAAGTTTTCCGGCCAGCAAATCAAGAATATTATTGTTATTCTTTTCTTTTTCCTTAAGTCCAAGAGCGGCATTCTTGCGAGCAATTTCCAAAAGTCTCTTTTCCTCACCACTATGCGGAGTGACAATACGTACCGTGGACTTGCTGCGTTCGCTGAGAAGTTCAGTCGCGCCCTGCATATCAAACTCAAAAGGAACGAAAAGCTTAGGCGGAATAAATTTGGTTGAAGAATAAAACTGGGAAACAAAACTGTTCAGCACTTCCTCGCCGTCTTCGAGACTGAGCCCCGGCCAGAAAAAGTGTTTTTTGTCGAGTAGACGCCCTTTTCTGATGAAAAGTAATCCCAGCCCTACCCCCTGAGAAGATTCAGCAAGCGCAATGACATCAATATCCGAACGCTCGCCGAGCACCACAGATTGCTTTTCCACGGTTTTCTGAATGGCCTTGATCTGATCGCGAAACTTGGCTGCGCTTTCGAAATCCAATGCATCTGAAGCTTCTTCCATCTGGCGGCGCAACGAGCCAATCAGATCCCCCGCCCTACCGGAAAGGAGCATTTCAACCTGATGAACCAGCTCCATGTAATCCTGCCGGGGAACAACATTTACACAAGGACCAAGACACTGCCCGATATCGTGGTACAAACAGGGCCGAACACGGTTACGAAAAGCCGAATCAGAGCATTTACGGAGCGGAAAAACCTTACCAAGTACCTTCCATGTTTCACGGGCAAAATAGCTAGAAGTGTATGGACCGAAATACACCGAACCATCGCGCACAACTTTGCGGGTCATACGCAGACGGGGGTACTCGGATTTCTTGTCCAGCTGAAACAGCACGTACTGCTTATCATCACGCAGGACCACGTTGTAGCGGGGACGGTGCTTCTTGATCAGGCTGGCCTCAAGGAGCAAAGCTTCTTTCTCTGTTCCGGTAACAAGGGTATCAATAGAATGAATTTTTGAAACCAGCACACGTGTTTTGGGCGTATGTTTATGCATTGCCCGAAAATATGATGCCAGTCTTTTGCGCAACTCCCGGGCCTTCCCTACATATATAATACGCCCTGATGAATCCTTCATCAGGTACACACCGGGCAAAGCCGGAAAATCTACACTGTTAAACTCAAAAGCCATTAATACTGCCGCCTTTTTAATCTGACATATGTTTAAAGTTCAGACCTATCTTCCTCCATACTCACTGTCAATAAAGGCTGTTTATCAATTGGAGGCTTTGAACAAACTACCACCTTAACGACTGGTTTAACCGTTTTTTTATATTTTTACCCCATTATTAAATGGATCAAAATTTCATGCTCTACAGGTAGTTTTGAAATCCGGCAGTAACTAAAACGAGCCATATAAATATGGTGGCAGATGACTTTTATACAAACAATTCAGCAAAAGAAGGCTAGAATGAAAAAATTAGCAATCCTTGCAGTCCTAACCACTATGGTTCTGGGATTCGCAGCAAGTTCATCCGCAGTTGATCTTGATGCCAAAGGTAAAATTCAATTTCAGATGAACATCATCGACAATCAGGATTTCCTGTCGAATGAAGACGGTGGCAACAGCGATGACGACCTGAACTTCTGGTTCCGTGCACGTACTGAGTTTCGCTTTGTAGCCAGCGAAAATCTCTGGGCAGTTCTGTACACCGAATACAAAAACCGCATAGGTAACGGCCATGTCAACGTCTCCACTAACGATGACGATGATGGTTTATATGTGAAACGTGCTTACATGCAGTTCCGTTACCCCGGCACTGAAGTTTTAACCTCCGCAGGTATCCTCTCCGTCAACCTGCCCGGTGCAGCTTCAAACAACGTGGTCCTTGGTGATGCCGACCTGGGAGCGTTCATGGTTGAAAGCCCCATTACCGACCAGATTGGCATTGCCGGTGCTTTTATCCGTAACACTGACCGCTACGGTGTAACAGGTGACGGTGCTGACAACAAAAGAGACGAACTGGACATATTCTATGCAGCACTGCCCATCACAATAGATGGCATCTCTGCAACTCCGTACTTCGCATACTCCATCATTGGCGATAAATCCGTTAATGACGCCGGTGCCACTTTCCCCGGTTTTGCCGGTCCCGTCGGTTCTGCGCAAACCAAGAATGCGAATGCATGGTGGCTCGGTACTTCCTTTTCCATGGATATGTTCGACCCCATCATCTTCAAAGCTGACGTTGTTTACGGTGCTGTAGATGCCGATGCGAAAGACAATGACCGCTCCGGTCTGCTTTGTGACGCATCTCTCGCTTACACAGGTCTCGACTTCGTCCAGCCTAAACTGCTTTTCGCATACTCCACAGGTGAAGATGACGACACCGACAATGGTTCCGAGCGTTTACCTATTATCAGTAATGACTGGGCCTTCGGTACCACTTACTTCGGTGGATCTGCTCTGACTGAAACAGACTTTGACAACGTTGAACAAATCGGCTTCTGGACCGTGGGTCTCTCTCTCGAAAAGATTTCCTTCTTCGAAAACCTGAGCCACGACATTCATTTCCTGTACATTCAGGGTACCAACGATGCCGGCCTCGTAAAAAATCACAGTGCAAACTTGGCCAACATCACAGATGACGGCAACTTCTTAACTGACGAAGACTATGCAATCGAAATTGACTTTAACACCAATTATCAGATTTATGATGAACTGGCTGCTATCGTGGAATTCGGTTACGTGGATGTAGACCTTGATGAAGACACATGGCAGAACGTCTCTGCCCGTGGCGGCAAAACAGATCCTATGCTTAAATTAGCATTCGGTCTGGTTTACTCTTTCTAAAATCTTTAAAAATCATTGCCATCATAGGCCGGAAGCATGTGCTTCCGGCCTTTTTTATGTTTTGCAACTGTTATGAAAATGACACTACCACCTGCATCTCATAGTCTGAACACGAGTGTAAAATTATTTGAACCAGCATTAAAACTGACGAAATAAAAACCATTCCAATAAAATTTGGCTTAACCAAAGGGTTAAATCCAGAATCGAAAAAGTCTAGAAAATATCTATGCTTTCGCGCGATCAGACCGGGTATAATTTTTTATACGGTAAAAAAATTATACCCTTGTCAAAAAAATGTAATTTTTCACTTGCAATGGGGGTCATGAAGAGCTAGAACGGTTTCTGAAGGTAGGCGTCAGGCAATCGTGCTTAACATTTATTTCAGCAAAAGGAATAAAAAATGAAAAAACTTGCTATTCTTGCAGTACTGGCATGCATGGTCTTCGGCTTTGCTGCTTCTGCATCTGCAGTAGATCTGGACGCTAAAGGTCAGTTCCAGTTCCAGATGAACTTCATGGACAACCCTGACTTTCTGTCCAACAAAGACGGCGGCACCAACGAAGATGATCTGAACTTCTGGTTCCGTGCTCGTACTGAATTCCGTTTCATCGCAAACGAAAACCTCTGGGCAGTTCTGTACACTGAGTACAAGAACCGCGTAGGTAATGGTCACACCAACGAACAGTCCGGTGACACAGGCCTGTACGTAAAACGTGCTTACATGCAGTACCGCTACCCCGGCACCGAAGTCCTGACTTCTGCTGGTATCATGTCCATCAACCTGCCTGGCGCAGTAACCGGTTCCATGGTTCTCGGTGATGCTGACCGTGGCGCATTCATGGTTGAAACCCCCATCACTGACGAAATCGCTATTGCTGGTGCTTTCATCCGTTACACTGATACTCTTGAGAATGACCCCACTGATGCTACCTCCAAAGACGAACTGGATATCTTCTACGCAGCAATGCCCATTACTCTTGACGGTATTTCTGCAACCCCTTACTTCGCATACGCAGTAATCGGTGAAGACACCAACACTCTTGGCAACAACGCTAACTTCATGGCACCCACCAGCGTTGCTATGACCAAAAACGCTAACGCTTGGTGGCTCGGTACTTCCTTTAACATGGACATGTTCGATCCCATCGTATTCGCAGCTGACGCAGTTTACGGTTCCGTAGACGGCGACGTTAAACAGAATGACCGTTCCGGTTTCCTCTTTGACGCATCTGTTGCTTACACTGGTCTCGATTTCGTACAGCCCGTTCTGAAGTTCGCTTACACCACCGGTGAAGACGACAAAACCAGCAACGGCTCTGAGCGTCTGCCCATCGTTGCTGAAGACTTCGATCTCGGCACCTACTACCTCGGTGCTTCCGGTCTGACCGAAACTGACCTTGGCAAAAACCCCATCGGTTTCTGGGCTCTCGGTCTGTCTTTTGACAACATCTCTTTCTTCGAGAAACTGACCCACAAACTGGCTTTCACCTACATTCAGGGTACCAACGACAAAGACCTGATCAAGAATGCTGGCGCTGGCGTTACCAACGCTAACATCACTGCTGATGGTAACTTCCTGACCACCGAAGACCACGTTTTCGCTATCGACTTCAACACCAACTACCAGATCTACGACGAACTGGCAGCTATCGTTGAATTCGGTTACGCTGACGTTGACCTCGACAAAGGTACCTGGGAAAACTACGGCGTAGGTAATGGTTTCCTCAACACCAAGCAGGATCCCAACTTCAAGCTTGCTCTTGGTCTCGTTTACAAGTTCTAAGAAATCTTAGAAATTTAGCATAGCCTTGACGCCGGGGGCCGGGAGTTCACACTCCCGGCCCTTTTTATTTTCCTGCCTCGGGCGACCTATTCTTCTCGACTTTTGGTGCTCATTACGTTAAGGGTCAACACATCTTAAAGACATCTCTTCGTAAGAACCATACTCACCAATCACATCTTAAGGACAATTCTATGCCTTGCAGAGATATTACCTATTCCGGACAGCAAGATTGGCCGGAAATCAAGAAATGGCTCGAACTCAGAGTCAACCCGGACAGTAAAGTTGACTCCATTGTCAAAGACATCCTCACGAGAGTAAAAAACGAAGGCGACGCAGCCCTCGTTGATTACACCAAACAGTTCGACTGCCCGGATTTCAACCATTCCATGCTCAAGGTCAGCCGCGACCAGCGCGGTCTCGCTTATGCGGAAATTGAATCCCATGACCTCGAAATCATCGAAGAGGCTATCCGCAACATTAGAAATTTTCACCGCAGACAGGTAGAAGAATCATGGTGGACCACTGGAGAAGACGGAACCATCCTCGGTCAACTGGTACGTCCGGTTGATCGTGTCGGTTTATACGTACCCGGCGGTCAAGGTGGTGAAACACCGCTTATTTCCAGCATGATCATGAACGCCGTGCCTGCGCAGGTTGCCGGAGTAAAAGAGATCGCAGTTATCTCCCCTCCCCGCAAAGACGGAACCCTGAACCCCTATATCCTTGCCACAGCACAGGAATTGGGAATCACTGAAATTTATGCATCAGGGTCCGCTTGGGCTATCGGGGCACTTGCTTACGGTACTGACACCATTGCCCCCTGTGATGTAATCGCTGGACCGGGTAACATCTTTGTTGCCACCGCCAAGGGCCAGCTGGTCGGGGAAGTTGGTATCGACATGATTGCCGGTCCCAGTGAAGTAGCCATCCTTGCAGATGGCGATTCCGATCCGGCATGGATTGCTGCAGACCTGTTGTCTCAGGCTGAACACGATCCGCTCGCTTCTTCCATTCTCGTTACTTGGGATGACGAACTGGGCGTAAAAGTTAAATACGAACTCAAAAAACAGGCCGATCTTCTCCCTCGTGGCGAAATCGCCCTTAAATCCCTTGAAGACTGGGGCGCAATCGTAAAAGTTCCCGACCTTGAAACCGGTATTGATTTCGTAAACCGCATGGCTCCCGAGCACTTGGAACTTGCATTTGAAGAACCCTGGAGTGCAATCGGACAGATCAAACACGCCGGAGCTATCTTCATGGGCCACTTTACTCCAGAGCCCGTAGGTGACTACTTCGCAGGTCCCAACCATGTACTGCCCACTGTCGGAACTGCCAGATTTTCATCTGCACTCTCAGTGGAAACATTTACTAAAAAGACAAGTCTGATCTATACTGATCAGAATTACATTAACCGCCACGGCGGTAAAATTGCTAGACTGGCAAGGCTCGAAGGACTCGAGGCGCACGCCCGTTCTGTTGAAACCAGATTAAAATAAGAGGATACGCGGATGTCCAAGCATGTAGTTGAAACTGATATTAAGGAACTGAAACTTCTTTCACGCGGAAAGGTTCGTGACATATACGAAGTGGATGATGACAAGCTTCTGCTGGTTACCACCGACAGAATCTCCGCTTACGATGTCATCATGCCCAACCCCATTGATGACAAGGGCAAGATCCTGAACCAGATCACTCTTTTCTGGATGGACATGTTCAAAGACATCATTCCCAACCACCTGATCGCTTCCAAAGTGGATGACTATCCTGAAGTTCTCCACAAATACCGTGACCAGCTGGAAGGACGCTCCGTACTGGTAAAAAAAGCCAAGCCTTTGCCCATCGAGTGCATTGTACGCGGTTACATCACCGGGTCCGGCTGGAAAGACTACCAGAAAACCGGCGAAGTCTGCGGACACAAGCTGCCCGAAGGTCTCAAAGAATCCGAAATGCTGGAACAGCCCCTGTTCACCCCCTCAACTAAGGCGGAACTGGGTGAGCATGATGAGAACATTTCCGTTGAAAAAGCTACTGAAATGCTCGGCAAAGAGCTTTTTGATAAAGTTCAGGAAGCCACTCTTTCCATCTACAAACGTGGCCGCGACTACGCACGTGAAAAGGGAATCATCATTGCTGACACTAAATTTGAATTCGGTATCTATGATGGTGAGTTAATCATCATTGATGAAGTATTGACTCCGGATTCCTCCCGCTTCTGGCCTGTCGAAGGCTATGAAGCAGGCAAATCCCAGCCTAGTTTTGACAAACAGTTCCTTCGTGACTGGCTGACAGAAATTAATTTCAATAAACAGCCTCCGGCTCCCGAAGTACCCGAAGAAATCGCCACCAAAACTCGCGATAAGTACATGGAAGCGTTCACCCTCTTGACTGAAAGCGAACTTGACGCTTAATAGCTTCTAAAAAGCAAGTATAAAATAAGGAGATATCAATGCTTCTGAAAGGTAAAAAAGCACTGATTTTCGGTGTTGCTAACAAAAAAAGCATTGCTTACGGCATCGCCAAGCAGTTTAAAGAACATGGAGCTGAACTGGCTTTCAGCTACGTTAATGATGCCATCAAGAAACGTGTTGAGCCCATCAGTGAAGAGCTGGGCGGCGCATTCACCTTCCAGTGTGATGTGCAGAGCGATGAAAGTATCGCCGCTTCTGTTGCTGAAGTAAAAGAACAGTGGGGAGATTTTGATATCCTCATCCACTCTGTTGCTTTCGCCAACCGTGACGATCTCAAAAAACGCTACATTGAAACTTCCCGCGATGGTTTCCATCTCGCAATGGACGTTTCTGCTTACTCTCTGGTCAGCCTCTGTAATGCATACGAAGATCTGATCAAGCCCGGCGGTTCCGTCATGGCTATGACCTATCTCGGCGCAAGCAGAGTCATCACCAACTACAATGTAATGGGCGTTGCAAAAGCTACTCTCGAAGCAAGCGTACGCTACCTTGCTGTTGATCTCGGTGAAAAAGATGTCCGCATTAATGCCATCAGCGCCGGTCCCATCAAGACCCTTGCTGCGTCCGGCATCTCCAGCTTCAAAGACATTTTCAGACACATTGAAGAGCGTGCCCCGCTCAAACGCAATGTAACCACTGAAGATGTTGGTAAGACTGCAGTCTACTACGCATCCGACCTTTCCGCAGGTGTTACCGGTGAAACCCACTTCGTGGATTGCGGTTACAACATCCTCGGAATTTAAGTTCCGTCCGGATCTCGATCCCTATGGCCGGAAGCTTTTTTAAGCTTCCGGCTTTTTTATTTTTAAGATATAGTCTCTTTCCTGCTTGACAGGACTGAGTGAAGGGAATAAACATCCCTTTTGCCTTGCCCTTATATAGGAAAGGGCCATAGACCATAAGGAGGAGTTAATATGCTCAGAAAGTATGAAGTACTTTTGCTTTTGAGCCCTGAACTTGCGAGCGACAGCCGCAAGGAAATCGTAGAAGGACTCATCGCAATCATCGACCGCGAAGGCGGCAAAATGGATGAGATCGACGATTGGGGTTCCCGCCAGCTGGCTTACCCTGTCCAGAACCAGACCCGTGGATACTATGTCCGCCTCATTTTCGACGCACCCGGCCCGCTGGTTGCAGAACTCGAGCGCAACATCCGTATCACCGATGGTATCTTCAAGTTCGTAACTGTTAAACTTGATGAAACCGCTAAGGCAGAGGAGGCTTAATCATGGCATTCAAAAGAAAATTCACACCGAAAAGAAAGTTCTGCCGCTTTTGCGCGGATAAGAACCTTCCCCTCGATTATAAACGTCCTGACATTCTCAAGGACTTCGTAACCGAGCGCGGCAAAATTATTGCCCGCAGAATCACCGGTACCTGCGCTAAGCACCAGCGCCGTCTGACCACTGAAATCAAGCGTTCCAGACAGATGGCTCTCATGCACTACACTACTGTGCACAGCACCGATGTAAAGAAAAAGAGCATCTAGGGGGACTACATGAAACTTATTTTACGTGCCGACGTAGACGCTCTGGGTAGTCTTGGTGACATTGTTACCGTTAAAGCTGGTTATGGCCGTAACTACCTGATTCCTCAGGGACTGGCTATGCCCGCTTCCGAAGCTAACCTCAAGCAGTTCGAGCTTGAAAAAAGAAAGCTTCAGGAAATGGCTGACAATCTCCGCACTCAGGCAGAAGGTCTCAGAGACAAACTGGCTGAAGTTGAAGTTAAAATTGAAGT
This sequence comes from Maridesulfovibrio salexigens DSM 2638, assembly GCF_000023445.1. Taxonomy (GTDB): domain Bacteria; phylum Desulfobacterota; class Desulfovibrionia; order Desulfovibrionales; family Desulfovibrionaceae; genus Maridesulfovibrio; species Maridesulfovibrio salexigens. The sequence goes on from NC_012881.1 coordinate 2,215,359, forward strand.
TCGTGTTGGTGAAGGCGACAAACTGTACGGTTCCGTAACCGCAGTTAACATCGCTGACGCTCTCGCTGAAATGGATTTTGATATCGACCGCAGAAAAATCCTGCTGTCCGATCCTATCCGTTCCCTCGGTGAGTACGACATCGAAATTAAACTCCACCCCGAAGTTCGCGGTGAAGTTAAACTGGTTGTAGCCAAAGTTGGCGGACCGGTTGAAGAAGAGCCCGCTGAAGAGGTTGAAGCACCCGCTGAAACCGAAGTAGCTGAAGATGCAGAAGAAGCAACTGAAGCGTAAATTAGGCTCAGACTACAATTCGGGCGGAGCGTCTAACGACGCTTCGTCCGATCTTTTGCGTAAAGTCCCGCCGCACAACCTTGAAGCCGAACAGGCTGTTCTTGGCGGGGTTTTTCTAAGCAATACCATATTCAACGACCTCGTTGATATAGTCAAATCCGACGATTTCTACTCCCCTGCTCATCAGGAAATTTTCCGGGCCTTTGAAGATCTCTATGGTCGAAATGCGCCCATCGACCTGATTACTGTCAGCGAATACCTTACAGCTAAAGACAAAATCGATTCAGTCGGCGGCCCGGTATATCTTGCAGAATTGGCAAACTCTGTTGTCAGCTCTGCTAATGCCCTGCACCATGCTGAAATCGTAGCAGAAAAAAGCATTCAGCGCAGCCTGATTGATACTGCCGCCAACATCATCAATGAAAGCTTCGAAGCTCAGGATGTCAAAGAGCTCCTCGATCATTCCGAGCAGGCTATTTTTGACATTACTGACAATAAAAAGAACACTACCATCAAGGGCAGTAAAGCCCTCATCCAAGAAGTATTTCAAGATCTTGAAAATAGAGTTGCGCAAAAATCTCTTGTCACCGGTATAAACACCACATACCACAAATTCGATGAGATGACCGCTGGTCTCCAGAACTCTGACCTGATCATTATCGCAGGACGTCCCAGTATGGGTAAAACCGCTTTTGCCCTTAACGTAGCAATGCGGGCAGCCCTTCATTCCGGAGTTACTACTGCTGTCTTTTCGCTTGAAATGGCAATGGGACAGCTCATGACTCGTATGCTTGCCTGCCATGGCAAGGTTGATCTTTCACGCCTAAGAACCGGGCAGCTTGATGACGAAGACTGGGCCAAACTATATGATGCAGCTCAGGACTTGACAGAAGCCCCCATTTTTATTGATGATACCCCGGCTATCTCCACTATGGAACTGCGCGCACGTTGCAGGCGCTTAAAATCCCAACACAATCTTGGGCTGGTAATGGTTGATTACCTGCAGCTGATGCGTTCCAGTGCCCGTGTTGATTCGCGTGAACAGGAAATTTCAGATATTTCAAGAACACTGAAAGCTCTTGCTAAAGAATTGAATATTCCTGTCATTGCCCTGTCACAGCTTAACCGTAAGGTTGAAGAACGTACTGACAAACGTCCCATGATGTCTGACTTGCGTGAATCCGGTGCTATCGAACAGGATGCTGATATTATTCTTTTCCTTTACCGCGAAGATTTCTACAACAAGAAAGAAGACAAACCTATCACCAACACAGCAGAAGTTATCATCGGTAAACAGCGTAACGGTCCTACAGGCATTGTAAAACTTGCCTTCCTCGGCCCCTATACTGCTTTTGAAAACCTTGCTGCCGAACCATATCCGTCAGAATACGACGATGAATAATCGGATATTATTTATGACGTGATGCACAGAAAACACTTACACGGAGAAAATTAATGTATTTTCATGAAGCCGAGACCCTCGAAAGGGGTAAACTGGAAGAACTCCAAGTTCAAAGATTAAAGAAAACCATCGAACAGGCTGCCAATTCTCCGTATTATAGTGAAGTTTTCAAGAAAAACAGCATCGACCCTTCTGTCATCAAAACAGCTGATGACATAACAAAACTACCCTTTACCACTAAAGACGATCTGCGCTCTCAGTATCCTTATGGACTGCTTACCCAGCCGCTGGATAATTTCGTGCGTCTGCACGCTTCTTCCGGTACTACCGGAACACCCACAGCTATCCTTTACACTCAAAAGGACCTTGATACCTGGGCTGACCTCATGGCCAGATCCATGTACTCAGTCGGCCTGAGAAAAAGCGACATTTTTCAAAATATGTCAGGTTACGGCCTTTTTACCGGTGGCCTTGGCATCCATTATGGTGCGGAAAGACTTGGGTGCCTCACAGTTCCTGCCGGAGCTGGTAATACCAAACGCCAGATCAAACTCATCCGTGATTTTAACGTTACCGGACTTCACATCATTCCCTCTTTTGCTCTTTATTTTGCAGCCAAAGTTCGCGAAGAAGGTTTTGATCCGGCTGAAATGCCTTGGAAAGTTGCCCTCATTGGTGCTGAACCACATACTGAGCACACTCGCCGTAAAATTGAAGAGCTTATGCACATCAAGGCATACAACTCTTACGGCCTATCTGAAATGAACGGTCCGGGTGTAGCATTCGAATGTCTCGAGCAAAACGGCATGCATGTCTGGGAAGACTCCTATATCGCTGAAATCATCAACCCTGAAACCGGGGAACATGTTGCTGATGGCGAAGTAGGTGAACTGGTCATGACAACACTTACCCGTGAAGGCATGCCTATCATTCGCTACCGCACCCGTGACCTGACCCGCTTCATTCCCGGTGAGTGTAAATGCGGTCGTACCTCACGACGCATTGACCGTATCATGGGCCGCGCTGACGATATGCTCATCCTTAAGGGTGTAAACATCTACCCGATGCAGATCGAAAAAATCATCATGGGTATCCCTGAAGTTGGTCAGAACTACCTCATTGAGCTGATCAAGGAAGGTCTCATGGATCAGATCAGGGTCAAGGTAGAGATTAAAGAAGAATACTTTATTGAAGATATGCGCGCTTTGCAGGGCATTCAGAAAAAGATTGCCGGAATGCTGCGCGATGAAATTCTCATTACTCCCAGAGTAGAGCTCGTACAGCACAACTCTATTCCCAAATCTGAAGGAAAGGCTGTACGTGTAGTTGACCTCAGGGATGAGGAATAGCGAATGATTACCGCATTGGCAGTTCTGGTTATTCTGCTCATGCTCTGCTCGCTGGCATTGCATGTGTTCGGTCTACCGGCAAACTGGTTGGTTTTGGCCCTTGTTGCCGCATGGAAATTCTACCAGCCGGAAACAATGACCTGGAACTTTATCATAATTCTCGGGGTGATCGCCTTGGTGGGCGAAATCCTCGAGTTTGTCGCCCAGTATTTTGGCGGTAAAAAGTACGGCGCAACCGGACGCGGAAATATTGGCGCGTTCGTCGGCGCAATCGGTGGAGCGATCCTCGGAGCACCGTTCTTTTTCGGACTCGGTGCCCTTCCCGGTGCTCTGCTCGGATCTTTTGGCGGATGCCTCGTATTGGAACTGACCCACGGCAGAAGCTTCGACGAAGCAAAGCATTCCGCATGTGGCGCGTTCTGGGGTAAAGCATTCGGCATGGCAATTAAGATCAGCCTCGGTGTCTGGATGTTTGCCATGAGCATTCCTAAGATCTGGCCTGCTTAGAATTTTGATGCGCTTCGCGCTTTAAATAAATTGATTTCGCCTCCGGCGGCCAAAGGAGCTAAGCCCCTTTGGAATCCCTATTAATGTTTGTTTTTATTTTTTAGAACAATATCTTAGCTAAACTTAAAACGGCGAAACCCTAATAAAAGTTTTTGGGATTCTTAAACCCTTTTGCAAAAGGGTTTAAGACCCCGGCAGGGTCGCCGAAGGCAAAAGGGAACAATATGACTCTTGCTAATGAATTTCCGGAATATCGCGGTAAAATGGAATATCACTGTCTGGGTTGTAATGCCCGTTACGACGTGAACGAATTACACTACACCTGCCCTGAATGCGGTTCTGTTTTCATCCTTGAAGACCTGAATTTCGATGAACTGAAAAAGACCAGCGGCAAAGAATGGCGCGAAATTTTTGATGCCCGTTGCGCCACTAAAAACGACAGCCTGCGTGGTATCTTCCGCTTCTACGAGCTTTTCGCTCCCGTAATGGAAGAAAATGAAATCCTTTATCTCGGTGAAGGAAACACTCCCATCGTTGCCTCCAGCCCCGCTCTTAATGATGTAACCGGAATCAAGACCGCATATAAAAACGACGGCCAGAACCCCAGTGCATCTTTTAAAGACCGCGGAATGGCCTGTGCTTTCAGCTATATTAACACTCTGATGAACAAAAACAATTGGGACGAGATCCTGACCGTTTGTGCATCTACTGGTGATACCTCCGCCGCGGCAGCCCTCTACGCTTCTTATATGAAAGAAGGTGTTAAATCCGTAGTTATCCTGCCGCAGGGCAAAGTTACCCCGCAGCAGCTTGCTCAGCCTTTGGGCAGCGGTGCTAAGGTACTGGAAGTTCCCGGTGTATTTGATGACTGCATGAAAGTCGTTGAAAATCTCGCTGATAACTACCGTGTAGCGCTTCTCAACTCCAAGAACTCATGGCGTATTCTGGGTCAGGAATCCTACGCTTTTGAAGTTGCCCAGTGGTACGATTGGGATCTTAAAGACAAATGTATCTTCGTGCCTATCGGAAACGCCGGTAACATCACTGCAATTATGGCTGGCTTCCTCAAGCTCTATGAACTTGAAATCATCACCGACCTGCCCCGCGTATTCGGTGTTCAGTCCGCCCATGCAGACCCAGTATACCGTTACTATTCTATTGAAGATCCCAACGAGCGTGAATACCAGCCGGTTAAAGTACAGCCTTCTGTAGCTCAGGCAGCAATGATCGGAAACCCTGTTTCCTTCCCGCGCGTGAAGCATTTTGCTGAGAAATTTGAAGCTATCGGCGGCAAAAAAGCATTTCAGGTTGTTCAGGTCAGCGAACAGATGATTATGGACTCCATGCTACTAGCCAACTCCCACGGTCACATTGCGTGCACTCAGGGTGGTGAATGCTTTGCCGGACTTATTCGGGCTAAAGAACTGGGCCTGATTAGCGAAAACGAAAGCGCTGTGCTCGATTCTACCGCACACCAACTTAAATTCATCGGCTTTCAGGACATGTACTACCAGAACGATTTTCCCGCTGAATATGAAGTAACCCCGGACTCTACCCGCGCCAACAAGCCAGAGCTTGTAATTGAAGGAAGCGAGAAAGAAAAAATGTCTGAAGCGGCTTACATTTCCAAGGCAGCAGAAAACGTTGTTTCCATGCTCGGGCTGGAGAAAAAATAAGTGGCAAAAAAGGAACGCGCAGACCAGATGCTTTTTGCTCAAGGCCTTTCTGAAAGCCGGGAGCAGGCAAAGCGCATGATCATGGCTGGACAGGCCCACTACCTCAAGGACGGACAGAAGCTTCCGGTTACTAAACCGGGAATGCAGCTTGATCCTGATCTTGAAATTGTGGTTAAAGGTCGCGACCGCTTTGTAAGTCGTGGCGGCTACAAGCTGCTCACAGCCATCGAAGAGCTGGGCCTTAATCCTGAGGGCAAGGTTGCCCTTGATGCAGGCGCTTCCACAGGCGGTTTTACCGACTGCATGCTCCAATTTGGTGCAGTTCGTGTGTACGCAGCAGACGTTGGCTACGGACAGTTACATTGGAAGCTGCAACAGGACGAACGCGTTACCAACCTTGAACGCATTAACCTGCGCCATGCCGAGGAAGATCTGATTCCTGAAAAAGTTGATCTGGTAGTCTGTGACGTATCCTTTATTTCTTTAACTAAGATACTTCCGGCTTTAGTTAGATTCCTTAAAGAAAACGGCGAGATTGTCTGTTTGATTAAGCCTCAATTCGAAGTCGGCCCCGGTCAGACAGATAAAGGGATTGTGCGCGACAAGGCATTAAGACAACAAACAGTTGATATGATAGTTAATTTTGCTTCTTCCGAACTTGGGCTACAGCTCAAAGGTTTAGTCCCTTCAAGTATTAAGGGGCCTAAAGGTAATCAGGAATATCTTGCTTATTTCGTCCGCTGATCAATTATATCTATATCAAGTAACGAAGGCAGTCATAGAAATGTGACTGCCTTTTTATTTTAATCAACATTTCTCATCTATATATAAAAAACATTAATTTTAAACAAAGTATTAAACATTATTAAAATCATTTTGAACAACAGCAACCAACTATCAGTTCAGATACATTTCCATTCAACATCACTATTGCTTACGCCTTAAAGACAACGATTAACATTGTATAAATTAATTAGTACATACAATAACAACTAAATAACTCTGTCATACAAAACAAACATACACACATGTATGCTATTTCAGATCAATTTAGCTCTGTATTATTTTCACAACAATTTACAATTGCGTCAATTTTACTTTACTTAATTTAACATTCAAGATAGTCAATATATGCATTTTCTTGAGGGGATGACTTTAACACAGCTAAGTCATTAAGCATTTTCAGCATTTTTTTTGAAGGAGTGTATATGAGGACCAAGTTCACAGCATGTCTCAGCATGCTGATCATTTTGATGGGATTGGCAACAGTTCCCGGATTCAGCACCAAAGCTGAAGCAGCAGGTTTTGCCATCTACGAGTGGGGAGCTCGAGGCAACGCACTTGGTGGCGCCGTGGTAGCTAAAGCAGATGATCCGTCTGCCATTGCATGGAACCCAGCAGGTATCACACAGCTGGAAGGAACACACATTCAGGCCGGTGTAGCCATGATCTCTCCGAAAATGGATCTGACTACCACCTACAATGGTGTTTCCACCAAATCCAGTATGACCGAGAACTCTTACTTCCCGCCCAGCGCCTATATTACCCACCAGATTAATGATAATCTCTGGCTTGGTGTAGGTACCTTTACACGCTTTGGGCTTGGTACTGAATTCGATGAAAACTGGGCCGGTAGATATGCTTCCTATAATACCGCAATTGAAAGTTACTCTTTCAACCCCAACCTCGCCTACAAATTCAATGAATACGTATCTATTGCTGCAGGTCTTGAATTTATGAAGGTTCGCGCCGATCTCAGAAAGAAACTTGATGCTTCAACTCTGAAAAACCCGAACACTTACACTTTTGATGTAGACCAGCGTATTATCGTGAACGGGTTCACCCCCGGTGCTAACGCAGCAATTCACATCACCCCCACAGATCAGTGGTCCATCGGTCTTTCCTGGCGCAGCAAAATGAGCCACTCTGCTTCCGGTTCAGCAAGCTACAACCCCTCTGCTGCGGCAGCTGCAGCAGCGCCCAACAGATTTCATGACACTGACATCATTATGAGCATGAAAACTCCGCATATGTTCTTCGGTGGCCTTGAATACAAACCGCTGGATAACCTCAGTTTTGAATTTGACGCTATCTGGTCTCTGTGGAGTGACTATAGCCACATTCGCTATGAATTTGAAAATACTAACGCTATCGGCACAAATACCGTTATTTCAGACAAAAAATGGAACGATGTCTGGAGATTCCAGTTCGGTGTAGAGTACCTGCCCATCGAAGACCTTTCTCTCAGAGTCGGTTACTTCTACGACCAGAGCCCGATTCCTGATGGATACATCGACTACATGCTGCCCACCAGTGACCGTCAGAACGTTTCTCTCGGTATCGGTTGGAAATACGAGAACTTCACAATTGATGCTGCGTACAACTATCTTTGGATGAAAGACCGCACCATCGAAGCAAGACCGACTGAAGGTATTCTCCAAACTGAAATCAGCAATTCCCGCACCCACATTGTCAGCCTTGACCTCGGATTCGAATTCTAATTTCAGATCTTACAGAATAAACAAGAAGGCCCGCTCCATATGGAACGGGCCTTTTCTTTTAGCGTAACAGACAGCTTTATCTGCCAATACCCAGATCAAGATCCATATCTTCCGGAGCCTTCATTTCAACTCCGTAATTCACAGCATATTTTCCACCGGCAGGAATGTCTACCAACCATTCAAAGTTATCTTCCTTAATTTCAGCCTTGGGCTCGGTAACAATTTCAAGCTTGATACGCTTATCTCCTGACACAGGGGAAGGTTCCTGAACCAGAACCTTAACCGGAACCTTGCGGCTGTTCTCAAGCTCAAGACTATACTTCCAACTGTATGTCTGCTTGGAATTGAACATGCCCTGCTCGCCTGATTGTTTTTCAACGGTTTTACGCTCAGCCTTCAGCATGGGATCAGAACCAAAATACAGTTTCTTCTCTTTGCCGGAAAAAGAAAAACGCTTTTTACCGATCATGGTACCTTCCATAAACATAAGAGCCACGCCAACAGGATAATCCTTAGCTTCGGCCAACAATGTTTTTGAAGAAACAAACACATCGGGAGTAAGTGAAGGACGAGCTATAAACGAAAACTCTGATTTCCATGTTTCACTTTCAACTGCATACTTACGGGTACTGCCAGCAGGAAGATTCTTTTTACCCATCTCCCATAAAGAATATGTTGCCTTGCTGACCCTTGTGGGAGCACGCTTAAAGACTCTGGTTCCAGCGCCTCCTTCTGGAGCAGAGGCTGCCTCCATCGCCATATTCATACTATCCATGGCATAACGGGCCATTTCCGGTTCAGGCTCAGGCTTGGGTTCTATTACCCAACGTCCAAGCTCGGGAGGTGAAATTCGCGATTGCTTCTTAACTGTAGCAAGTGCGACATCACAATTCTTGAAGTCCATCCCGCTTCCCTGATAAATTTCAGCCTCAAAAGTAAACTGGACTTTCCCACTACCGGGAAAGGCATCTAACTTATACTTAGGCTCCCAGCCGCAATTGCGGAGCATATAGCCAATTTTAAAGTCTGCACTCTTAGCTCCCTTGGAAGCAACTGAAACCTTTACATTCCAGACCAGCTTGTCACCCCCAGCCATTTCTCTCAGCTGTCGCTGCAAATCATTAATCAGTTCCTTCAATTCATTAATTTTGACCGCAAGCTTAGCTGATTCTGTGTAGAGCTTCGAAAGATTAGCGACCACCTGTCCAGCTACATTGCCTAAATCTGAAGGCTTTATCTGCTGATCTATTCCCCGCTCTTTCCAAAAAGCAATTCCGCCATCCACAGCCTGCTTCTGGGAAATTACAGCATCTTTCTTGAATTTAAGCTGATCAATTTTTTTGCCCAACTCAATCGCTGCGGGCGAACGGGACAAATCGCTCCGGGACCACGACACATCATTAATTGCAACGCCCTTGGTCAAAGAAGCTATGGTGAATGTTTCCGGAACAGCCTGCCCGGAAAGAGTAAACATTGCATAATCACCGTTTACGTCACGTTTCAAATCAGCTTTAACCTTGCTGCTAAAATCAGCCCCTGAAGGGTAAAACACAACCCTTTCAGAGACAGCAAAGGCTGAGCTGCAAAACAAAACACATAATACCAAAGTCATGCATATAATTTTTTTTTGCAAATCATCATCCTCGGTTAATAATCATATTTAAATAATCCTAGGTTAGACATCATAGCAGATATCGATCAGGTTCAACAACACTCAATCAGCACTCACTTAATTAGATTCTACTGCTCTTACCTTGGATTAAGCCTTCTCTCGACAAATCATTCAATTTGATAAATAGTCTTTGCGTTTGAGACTAAATCTACTCACTACAACCGGAGCATAATAATGGGCAATAAACTTTCGCTGCTCGTCTGCGGCGGTGCCGGATATATCGGTTCACACATGACCAGAATGATTGCCGAAGCCGGACACGACGTCACAGTCTTCGACAACCTCTCTACAGGACATGCAGAGGCTCTTAAATGGGGTAAATTTGTACAGGGTGATCTGCGTAACCCAGAAGACCTTGCAAAGCTCTTTGCTGAAAATTCATTTGATGCGGTCTTCCATTTTTCCGGACTGATCGTAGTCAGCGAATCTGTTGAAAAACCTTTTGAGTACTATGACAATAACGTAACCGGAACCCTCAATCTGCTGCAGGCCATGCGCAAACATGGTGTAAATAAATTTGTTTTCTCGTCAACTGCTGCAGTTTATGGCGAACCGGTAATGGAAATGATCACCGAAGATCATCCTCTAAAACCGCTGAATCCATATGGCAGAACAAAACTTCAGGTTGAAGAAATTTTACAGGACTACGCAGTAGCTTATGGGCTGAATTCTGTCTGTTTCAGATACTTTAATGCCGCCGGAGCGCACCCGGATAGTACAATCGGGGAAGCTCATTCACCTGAAACCCACCTCATTCCTAACATCCTGCTCAGCTGCATTGATGAAGGGCGCAGATTGAAAATTTTCGGCAGCGATTACCCAACACCTGATGGCACATGCGTGCGCGACTACATCCATATTCTCGATCTATGCGATGCACACCTCAAAGCCATCGGATTTATGGACAGCAATAAGGGTGCCCACTCCTTCAACCTCGGAAACGGGAAAGGATTCAGCATTCTTGATGTAATCAAATCTTCAAGCGAAGTAATCGGAAGAGAAATTCAATTCGACTACGAGCCTGCAAGGGCCGGAGATTCACCAAGGCTTGTGGCTGACAGCTCGAAAGCAGCTAAAACACTTAACTGGACTCCGCAGTATGCCGACCTGCGTGATATAATCGAAACAGCGTACCGCTGGCACAAAAATCCCGCATATTAAAATCAAACTATGCAAAATTAAAAGCTGGAGCTTACATAAACACGTAAACTCCAGCTTTTTTTATTCAATCTAATTAAGAAGACTTAGCGGGTAATCAGTAAAATATCCTGATGATTCTTAGCCATACGACCGCACCAGTCACCAAACAAAATTTCTTTAATCTTGAATCCTCTCTGCTCAAACATATTCAAAGCAAATTTTTCATCATAGCCGACCGCATCCATGGGGTCTTTAGGATCAGCAGTATAAAAGATTCCGTACTTGAAAAAATCATGCGTACTTTTACCCCGATCCATCAAAGCATTGGATTCCTCATTAACGAGAAAGAAAGTCGCAAAAATACGGCCTTTATCAGTGAGAACCCTATCCATCTCCTTGATGTAGTTCATGATGTCTTCCGGCATCATGTGCGTAAACACGGAGTTAAGCATGATCAAATCGAAACTGTCATCCTCATAAGGAAAGACAAAATCAGCAGCCTTGGTCTGAGCGTATGGGTTGTAGGTCGAATTAAAGATATCTACCAGTTGAAACCTGAAATTTGGAAATTCCGGGGTAATATTCTCCGTGCACCATTTTATGCCGACAGGAAAAGTGTCAAAACCTTCATAGCCACCTTCCTCTGAAAGGTACTCAAGCAACGGAAAGGCCAGTCGCCCGATTCCGCATCCGATATCAAGAACTTTCTCATCAGATTGCAGGTTCAATTTATCCCGGCAAAAGCCGATCATTTTATTCCCTACACTGCGAAAATCTCCCCCGCCAAAGCAGATATGCAGATCTTCAGGAGGCTCGGGAATATTAGCAATATCTCTCATATAACACCGCTTACATCTGATTCAGGCAATCTTCGCAGACTTCACCTTCGATTGTTTCTGAAGTCGCCGCTTTGCCCGATTTTTCCATGATCATGTCCACCATCTGCTCAAATCTATCAGCAGGCAGGTATCCACGAACGGAGACACCGTTAACGAGGAACGTAGGAGTGGCATCAATTCCGAATGCTCCGGCCTCTTTTTCGTCAGCCAGTAAAAAAGCCTGCAACTTAGGAGAACGTAGGTGTTTCTGAAGCAAATCAGGATCGACTGCTACTTCTTCCAGAATTTTACTTAAAACGATCCCCTCTTTATCTTCATAAAGGTCCTTCTGACGCTCAAAGGCAAGATCATGAAATTTGTAAGCTCTCTCTTTATCGAATTGTGCGATTGCTTCAAAAACAAGGGCAAGTTCGCGGGAATTCTTATGCATAGGCAGGTGTTTAAAAATTAACCTGTACTTTTCAGGCTGTTCAGCCACAAGCTTACTTACAACTTTGGCCCCCTTGCTGCAGTAAGGGCAAAGAAAATCAGTGTATTCAACAATAGTTACGGGTGCTTCAGGACTGCCAAGCATGGGTCTTTCAGACCAGACACGGGGCTTAAACGGATTTTTGATTTCTGCTTCCAGCATTGCCTCACGTTTTTGTTTCTCGCGCTGATCAATACCCTGCTCTACAATCGTGAGCATATCCACGCTATTTTCACGCATAGCATCCAATACAATCTGGGGGTTCTCACGTATCACTTCAGCAATCTGCTCTTTAAGCATCTGCTTGTTCACACAACCGGAAAACATCACAACTAAACAAATTACAAGAGCAATTCTTTTCAACATAAAAACCTCTTCATCAGCAGTTAAAGAAAAAACCTCCATGCGGATAGACCGTGGAGGTTATTTTTATAAGTTCATATAGGTGTAGAATTAATAAGCTCCGATTCCCCAGACATCGCTAAAAGAATCTGTTCTTTCATCCGCTTTTTCAAAAAAATCTGAATGGATAAGATCCGGGTCCATAGTAGGCACAGATGGTCCACCGAAAGGACATGTAATAATATCATAAACACCGGAAACAACACGCCCTCCAGCATATGCAAAGCCGACAAATATTCCACCGACATATCCTGCGGCCTGCTCCGCGGGGGCATCATTTTCAGCAGCGAGGTCAACGGCCTGATTCGGGATCTCCAGAGGAGCGCTCAAGATATTAGTCATACCCCTTCCCAATTTACGTGGAGCGCGGTCAGCATAGCTTTCCTCGTTTCCAACATAATTTGCGGAATTAAGAGAACAGCCGCCAAGTAACATTGAAGACAAGGCCACTGCGAGAAGCAATATTTTTACAAATCTTTTGGATTTAATCATTTTATCTCCTGTTCTTAAATATATGCCCCTGCTCCAGTTTCCTGTCAAGGCTAGCCGCGTGTTTACTGGATTATTAAAGAGTTCTGAACATAATTATAACAAAAAAGCCGTCCCCGAAGGAACGGCTTTTCATAATTAACTTTCAAGTCGGGATTACCATTTTTTCTTACGCTGTTCTTCAAGAGCTGCTTCCTGCTCTTCAAAAGTGGCAAATCCGGCATGATGCATGGCATCTTCAACGGTCTGGTTCCAATCCCATGCGGAATAGATAACAGGTTTGTGGAAGGTTCCACGGAAGGTATCCATTTCCTGTCTGATAAAGGATTCTCTGGGGGAATCCATATTATCACGAAGCTGTTCGTTAAGCCTTCTGATTTCACCTTCGTACCAGTCCTCGAGGTCTTCGGGAGTCTTGTACTTTTTGATGATGTGGCTGTAACCGTTTTCTTCCATGAGTGTGGCAAGACGTTCAAAATGACGTGCTCTGATCCACTGTCCCAACTCACTGACCTTGATATTTTCAGCTTCAACAGCTGCCATATCAAGCTTGGTCTGCAGGTAGGTGTCAGGCACAACGGAAGCGGAAACAATCCCGGCAATGCAGACTACGCCACGCAGGATTACGCTGTTGGAAACACCCTGTCCGCAAAAACCGATCTTCTTGCCGAACTTTTGTCCGGTGAAGATTGCGGAAAGAATAGCCCAGACAACTGCCGGATCTTCTTCATCGTAGATATGCTGCAAGCTGGGGTTGTCACGGTCAGTACCGAGAACCAGCTGGGTCATATCGTTGGAGCCGATGGAGAATCCGTCAACTTCCTTGATGAATTCCTTGCTGAGTACAGCGTTACTGGGAATCTCAGCCATAAGGATCAGCTTAAGGCCATCTTTACCGGAATCAAGGTTGTGTACCTGGGACAGATAGCGCTTCATGCTGCGAGCTTCTTCGATAGTACGTACGAAAGGCAGCATAATGTGCAGGTTCTTACCGCCGAACACGCCGCGCGCAAGCTTGAAGGCTTCCAGTTCCCAGTCATGGATATTTCTGGAAACACCGCGATAACCGAGCATGGGGTTGTCTTCATAGTGTTCGAAGAGCAGACCGCCAAGCAGGTTGTGGTATTCGTTGGTCTTGAAATCGGTAGTTCTGTAGACAATATCCTTGCCGTAAAAGGCCATCGCAAACAGAGCCAGGCCCTGAGACAATGTCTGGATATAATTTTCCTTACCGGTTCTGAGACCACGGGATTTAATAATATCGGCAATGCGCTGGCGAAGAGTGGTGACTTCATCCATTTCAGACTTAAGTCCCATCTTGAGAGCCACTTCTTCACGCAGAGCTTTAATCTGTTCAATGTATTCGAGAACAACGGGATTCTCTTTGGCCTTAGCAAGCATCTCCGGCAGTTCATCAAGGGATTCAGTACGCTTGTAGATGAACTTGGAATCAGCATGCTCCCCGGAATGAATGCCGAGAACGCCGCGAAGATGCTCTTCGATGTCCACAGAAGTCTTCAGGGTGTAAAGACTTTCGGTGGCATGCTCGAGGTAGTAGTCGAGCTTTTTGTCCAGTTCACGCAGCTTGCGATGCATGGCCAGAACTTCTTCGGTTCCGCGTGCGGTATTGGCGTTGGCCATGGAATCCATTTCTTCTGTGAGACCGGTCAACGCGCCGATGTATTCCCTGAGATTAATGTTCAGGGAAATAAGACCGGAATCAAGCTGGGTCTTCATAACTGTGGTCAGTTTTCCATCCAGCTCATCGAGCTTATCCTGAACCAGCTTATCAAGGGTTCCGTTGTCATAAGCTTCAAGGGCCAGCGGATGAACACCCACGTTACCGAGCATGAACTCTGCACGCAGCAGGCCGACTTCAAAATCGGGAACTTCTCTCAGGCGGGAAAGGAACAAAGACTGTCCCACGTCAGCGAGAATCAGACCGACTTTGGTTTTGGTAGCCGGAAGCTCTGCAACATTGATGGTTCCGCCAACCTCGATGAGAGGCAGTGCGCCGCGGTAAACCTTACCACGTGAACCGTCAACGGTGATTTCCTGACCTTCAAGAGAGCGCAGGACTTCAAGTCTCTGGATACCGATAATAGCCGGGATTCCAAGCTCACGAGAAGTAATCGCAGCGTGACTGGTATCGCCGCCTACGTCAGCAAGAATACCGGAAGCTATACGCATACCCGGAACCATGTCTGGGTCGGTACGTTCTGCCGCGAGAATATCGCCCTTATGAATTTTGTTTAGCTCAAGAGCGGAACGGAGATACTTAACAGTTCCCTGCCCTGCTCCGCGAGATGCACCGTTACCTTCCAGAACAACTTCAGCAGCTTCAAGCTCCTTGGGATCAACCTCAAGCCTGCGCATGAAGATGGAATCAGGATGTTGCTCAAACTCTTCGTTCCAGCGGGTTTCAGGACGAGCCTGAACAAACCAGAGACGGTCAGCAGCATCAAGGCAGAACTCGGTATCCATGATCATGCCGCCATAAGCAGCACTGATGGAACGAACGCCTTTAGCAACTTCTTCAGCTTGAGCAAGGGACAGAGCCCAACGGTAAACAGCACCGGGCTGAACCTTTTCTACCTTGGTTCCGCCTTTTTCGCTGTATACGATCTTCTTATCCTTGCTGCCCATATTACGGACAACAACTTCAGAACCGTCATCACGCTGGAATACGTAAAATTTATCAGGTGTAACCATACCGCCGACAACAGCTTCACCAAGACCGTAACTGGCATCAATGGAAACAAGATCCTTGCGGTCAGTTCCACGGCAACCGGTGGCAGTATCAGCACTGAATGCAGTACCGGAAATTACAGGATTGATCATACGCATGATGCAGACGGAAAGTGAGGTGTTTTCAATAGCCCACTCTTTCTTTGCATCTTCTGCAATGGAAGCGTCGCCGGTATTCTCTGCCAAGGTAACGGCATCAAGAATGGCTTCACGACGATAGGTCATACTGCGCAGGTTATAAGCGGATGCGCAGTCCCAGTGATATGCTTCGGCGCACTGGTCTTCGCCGACTATATTCAGATAGGTATCCTGAAGTCCGGCAAAAGCCTTTTTACGGCTGTCTTCACCGGCTGCGGAGGAACGTACGGCCACAGGCTCATTCTCAAGCCCTGCATCCTTGCAGATTGAGAGATAAGCTTCCCTGACTGCGGTTTCAACGTCCTTGGGCAGTTCCACAGAAAGAATAGCACTCTGAACAAGCACTGATCTTTTGCGTAACTGGTCAATTCCTTCAGGAGAGGTCGCAAAACCTTCAACAACGTTATTAATAAAAGTACGCAGCTGAATCTGAGTTTCAGTATGCTTGCCTGCTTCTTCTTTAATTACCTGAGCGATAGAGCGGACAAACTTCTGTAAAAATTCACTGTCACTGTTAACTTCTTCACTGCTCCAGTCCACTGCGTTATATTCACTGTCAACAACAGCCCTGACAACGCTTGCATTGACTTTAGTCTCATCCAGCAATTTATGGAACGCGATAGATGAAACAGCCCTGAACTGGGGAGATCTGATGCCGTCAACCTGACTGATCAATGCGGTATTATAGTTTTTCCCGCCAACCAGCAGTTCTGCATCTTCACCGATTTTAACGATATCGGCACCGGTTAGAATCAGCTTCTTTTCAAGCTGTTTTTTAGCCTGGGACTTCTTGGGAGCTGCTGCCTCTGCATTTTTAGCAGAAACTGCTTCTTCCGTCTTACCAGCCATCACTTCCTCCTTACACATCATTACAGATATGCTCTTGGATTTTTTTCTTTAAAATCCGGGTAAATAAGATAATCAGTAATCGAAAAGAAATTAACAGAATATAAACAGACATAGCACCCTGCTTTGGCAAAAGACAAGGGCGCTGACAATAAATGATACTGATTCGGGCGCAAACGGAAGAACTCCGCTGCATTCCGGGCATTGCCGTTATTGGATGAAAAGCTTCCCTTCAGTTCACCCGGCAACAAAGAACAAATTCCTCAGCAACGCCCGCATGTCAAGCAAAAACAGTATCTAGCTGCATTATAAAGGCATTACAGAACCAGAATATATCTCGTGTTGTTCACCATTGTGATCAACCACAAGTCCACCGTCAGAACGCAAACCGCAAATAACACCGCGATCAACGCCTTCAGGACCATCCACAATCTTAACCTCTTCACCGAACCAGACCAGACGGTCTTGAAGCTCGTAAAGAAAATCATCAGTATTTTGCATAGAAATAATCTGCTCGAAATTACCCCTGAAATGCTTAATCAGTTCAACCCATGTTTCCAGAGGACCAAGCTGCATTGTCTCGGTATTAACCTTTCCGGCAGGAACTGCATAATCTGCTCTAAGCATGCTTCGTTCAGGTGCGTAAGACAGATTCAAGCCGATACCGACCATAGTAACATTTCCGCGCTCTTCAATGAGTATACCGCCAGCCTTCTTCCCGTCGATTAAAATATCATTGGGCCACTTAAGCTGGGCATCTACACCAAGATCACGCAAAGCATTACAGGTCAGGTAGCCGACAATAAGGGGGAGAATACGATTCCATACAGGACGGACCTCACCGGGCTTTACTTCCGGGAGGGAAGGCCACTTGATGGTTCCGTACACATTTCCGGGAGGAGAAATCCATTCACGGCGAACCTGTCCGCGTCCGGTATTTTGCTCCACTGCCAGAACACTGCCCCAGTCCGAAAGATCCTCAAGAGAATTCAGACGCCACGCAACATCAAGGCTGGACACACAGGAACCGCATACTGCGACAGGAACTCCGGTCCGTGAACCTGATATCCATGTTGAATAAGTCCTGTACTCAGCATCCTCGCTATTCCAAGGGCCGAAGTTTTCAATATCACGCGCCCATAAAGGGTGGGCCTGAAAAATATTTTCCGGGTTAGCCTTGGGGAGAGGACTGGAATCCTTACCGTTGATAATAGTAATTCGAGTAATCATGCTACACTATCCCATGTTCTAATGCTGGTTGACAAGGTAAAACCTGTTTTTATTAATACTTTAGCTTAATTATATTATTAACCAAAGCCAGCGGGATGCGCAACTTCATTTTGATTATTCTTTCTTCGAGGACTTGATCTCCCTGATCATATCAATGAGTTCTTCTTCCACATCATCAGCTTCGCTCTGGTCAATGGCATCGGACGAACGTGAGTCGCGGGTAATGGCTGCGGCAATCTTGGTGGAAATAGCTGCCAGAATACGTTTTTTGGCGTCATCACCGGCGATAGCCAGCAGGATACCGAGCTTGTAATATCCAAGCTTGCGGAAAACCAGCTTCAAAGTTCCGATATCCACAAAAATAATATCTTCGACACCTTCAAGTTCATCAATGGACTTGCGTTTCCGCTTTGTCTCTTTAAAATATTGCGCGCCCTTTTTCTCAACCCATTTGGAAGTTGCTTCCTTATGCAACATACAAATATCTTCAGGGAAATCTCCAACCCCAATCTTTTTGTAGATCATCTCCGGGTTGGAATCGACAATTGATGAGAAATCATGAATATCAATAAAGTCTGAAAGAAAGACCTTACCGCTGAACTTGTTGATATCTTCGGAAAGATTCTTGGCTATTTCAAGGAAATCATCAGGATTAATGATTGTCAGGTAACTCTGTGATGCGATTTTATTGACCGAAATCATGTTAAATCCAATTGCAGATTTAAGGTGACGTTCGACCTCATGCTGCGATCCATTTGTAATCTCGCAATACTCACAGGACAATTCTTCAAGGGTAATCCCGATCGGTGCGTCTTCAGTCTTGGGAGCAGTTTCAAAAATACGATGCTTCATGTGCAGCAAGCGGCAAAAGGTAAGCCATGAATTATCGCTGCGGCTTTCGGAGACAGCACGGTCCGCACGGGCAAGACGCGAAGCCAGAACTCTGGTCAAATGGAAGACAGTAGGATGACTTTTCTTAAGCAGCAAAAGAATCAACCGCGCAGTCAATTCCAACAGTACGCACTCTGATGCAGCCTCTGCTCCGGCAACCCTTTCACATTTTGAAATTATTGCCATTTCACCAAAAAGCTCTCCCGGTCCCAAGGTAGCAAGGATTTGTCTTTTACCCTTGATATTTTTAACAATATTCACAGTTCCGGACTGAATCATGTATGCGGCATTACCCTTTTCACCTTCCCGGAAAATAACATCGCCCTTGAGAAAAGTTTTAGATTGTGGCTTGACTGCTGCCATACTACTTCACTCCCTTCAATTTTCGCACAATATCAAGGAGTTCGTCACAACATTCAAGCACTTCCGGGTCGCTTGGATCACGATCTGCTGGAGGTTCACGCAGTAAAATTTGAGCAACCTTCTTGCCTACATTTCGCTTGAGCTTATCCCTGCCCTGCTGATCCATGGCGGAGTAGAGAATTGAAATATTGTAAAAATTAAACCCTTCGAGAGCCTTTTTAAGGGTCGGATTATCGATAAAAATAATATCTTCCACAGACTCAAGATCTTCAAGGGCCTTGCGTGGCCTGCGAAACTTCTTAAAGAAATCCGGTTCCTTGCTTTTGCCCCACTCAAGGGCTTTCTCCCGATTAAAAAAGAGCAAGTTTTCAGGCATCTCTTCCTTAATGAGTTTTTTATAAATCAGCTCCGGAGTGCTTCCGGTCCTTTCAGCCAAATCAGTAAAACTCATAAAAGTCATACGCTGATCTACATTCGCACCAAGCTCGCGCATCTGCTTGTAGAGATTGCGTAGATGCGGCATGAACTGCTCGAAATCTTTAATATTAATATAACGTTCAACAAATGCGCTCTTATCGCCCTTTTTGATACTTTTTATATCAATCAAACGAAGCTTGAACACTATCTCCAAAAAAGACTCAATTTCAAGATTTGAAAAGGCAGCCAGACTCTTAACTGTTTCGGTGTAGGACTTCACCGAAAGTCCCATCTTGTAATTTTCAATTTCCCGTTGCTTGTTACGGGGAGTGTAGGCAAATTCCTTGTAAGCGAGATTGAGAATAGCTGCGAGTGCAATAAATGAGTCATTCTGCTCTGGTCCGGAGGCTTTCATATCAGTCGCAGCGACCCGTTTAGCCAATAGCTCAAGCATCTTACGCACGGTCTCAGGAGAGGCTCTGAGCAGCTTGTTCATCATCTCTTCAGTCAGCACCACCAATTCGCAAAAACTGGCAGCCTCGGCACTAGCTGTACGTTTTTGATTAGCCAGTAAAGACATTTCACCAAAGATATCACCACGACGCAGGGTCCCCATGACAGTCTTTTTCTTATCGATAATCTTAAAAATATCGACAGTCCCGGACTTGATCATATAGGCAATTTTGCTTTCCTGCCCTTCGCTGAAAATGACCTTACCCTTATGGTAGGTACGAATACTTGGTGCTGTCCTTACAATCATCGTTAACCGTACTTAATAAAAATGAAATTTTCTAAAGATTACACATTACGTCGAACCTTAACAAGTCCGACTATCTTTTTCACCACCAATGGGAATATTCCCAGCAGCGCGAAGGAGATCAGCAATCCGGGCTGAACTATCCCGGAAAGAGAATCAATCTTCCCAAGTTCTTTTCCGGCATTAACATACACCATTGTTCCGGGCAGCATGCCCAGCTGTGAAACCCAATAAAAAGTTCTCAATCTGATTGTGGTAAGCCCCATAAGCAAATTGATAACCACAAAGGGAATGGCCGGGATAAGCCGCATTGTAAAAAGATAAAACGCACCTTCTTCTTCGATACCCCGGTTAACCTTCTCCAGCCGGTCTCCGAATTTTCGCTGCACGTAATCCCTGAACAAGTGACGCGAAAAAAAACAAGCCAGTGTAGCACCGATAGTGCTGGCAAATGATATCGTCAGCACCCCTACGGTAAAGCCAAACAAAGCTCCCCCCGCCAGCCCAAGCACAGTTGCACCGGGGAGGTTCACTCCAACAACCAGCACATAAACCAGAAAAAATGAAAAAACAGTTAAAAATGGGTTCTGATCATAAAAGACTTGGAACTCCTGCCTTGAATTTTTTATATATTCAAGAGTCAGGAACCTATCCAAATCAAACGCAAAAAACAGCGCCACAACAACTGCAATAAACGTAATTATGAGTATTTTATTTTTCATTGATCATACGATACCATCAAACCTGAATTAATCAAGAACGCTGCTAACCAAAGCCTTGTTATCAGCTACCAGAATAGAAAAAGCAAGAAATGACAAAAAAAAATAATAATTTAAAAATATTAATCGCTGGTGGGTCTATTAGGGACCTATTACTCGGCAGATCTCCAAAAGACTTGGACTACCTTATTGCCTCAGGTTCTCCTGAAGAATTTCTTGCTGCTTTTCCAAAGGCCCGTCCAGTAGGAAAATCTTACGAAATTTTCTATCTCAAAGGACTGGAATTCTCTTTCCCGCGAGCTAAAGGCAACAACACAGATGAGACTATAGATCTTGACCTTAAAGCTCGCGACTTCACGGTTAACAGCTTTGCGCTGGACGAAGACGGAGAACTGTACGCTCACCCTAACGGACTGGAAGACTTACGTAACCGAGTACTGCGCCCGTCTTTTCCTGATACTTTTAAAGAAGATCCGCTGCGTGTATTCAGAGCGGCAACTTTCATATCCCGGTTTCCGGAATTCAGCCCTCACCCGGAACTGATTGCGGAAATGAAACGTTGTGCAGATAATGATTGGCTTGCAGACATTGCCCCGGACAGAATCGGCGTAGAACTCCGTAAAGCTTTAAGCGGGCCGAAACCAGGAAATTTCCTGCGGTTATTGATTCAAGGAAATTGCCTTGAACCGTGGTTCTCCGAATTTAACGGTTCTGATAATATCCCGGCCGGACCGCCGGAATATCACGACAAATCCGTAGCCGGACACACAGCTGAAATTATGGATGAAGTTGCAGGAGAGCCCCTGACCTGCTGGATGGCCATGAGTCATGATCTGGGCAAGGTGTTAACGACAGCGGATATCCTCCCCTCGCATTACGGTCACGATAAAGCAGGTATGATTCCGGCAAAAGAACTGGGCAGCAGACTAATGCTCCCGGTAAAATTCATTCGTGCTGGAGAAAGTGCAGCAGAACTTCACATGAAGGCCGGAAATTATCAGGAGCTAAGACCCGGAACCAAAGTAGACTTACTGATGAAACTTCATGTTTCTGGACTTCTGGAAAATATGATCAGCCTTTGCAATGCGGACAGGGGTGAAGGATTGCTTGAAACCGCTCCCGCAGACCTGGCAGAGATACTTAAGGTTTCCCTGCCGGCCCACGAAAGGAATCTTGGTAAAGAATCAGGAGAAAAGCTGCGCAACATGAGAGCCATGAAAATAAAGACCTTCAGTGGCAGCAGAAAGAGGATTTAACTACTCGAACAAATACTTATATTCCCCAGCCACTTTATCTGTAGTATTCATCAATCCGGCAGCACTGTTTTCCACATTGCGGGAATTCACAAGACCAAGTTCCTGCTTAAGATAAAAAGGAACTACCCCCTCGCTCTCCGCAAAAGTCCAGACCACTGAATAAACAGAACCGATCTCCGGCCTTTCATTGAATTCACTGCGTGATTCAATAATTACCCGTACAGCCTTCCCATCTTTTCCGGCCAATTTAAAAAGCACGGACTTCCTAAAGTTCTCCTTTAACTTTAATGCCAAAGTACCACCCAACACGTCATCACCACTATGAATGACCGCTACAGGAACTCCTTGTTTTTCAGCACTCTGCTCTACTTTTTCGACCGGAGCAGGTTTAGCCTTGGAATTTGGTACTGCCTTTTTCTCTTCAGCCGAAGCAATTGACCCCAAGCAAAGTACAAGTAGCAATATCAACGCGGAACCAAGTAATTTTTTCATAACAACTCCTTATTCGCATTCGTTTTCAACTCTTCTATCAAGGCTTTCACCCGGACCTTGTCACGCGCCCAGACCTGTGAACAGTAACCGGAAATATACGTTGCAACGTCCTTACGATTAGGCAGGTCCGGGAAGGCCGGAAAATCGATATCTTTAATTGTGATCACAGTGAAAGCCATCTCATCATCGATTACCTTACATTGAGGCCCCACACATCCGGCTATGCTTTCCTTCCTTACTGATTCAGGATCGAGAGACTTGGTAAATTTAAGAACATCCGAAGCTGAAACATTTCTATTAACCTTCTCAATTTGAATGTTAATTTCTTCGGCCATTTTGAAAAAATCATCCCGATTTACTGACCGCACTTTACGTCCATTCTCATCCTTTTTGATTGAACCGTGCATGTATTCTTCAATACTTGCGGAAAGCATATCGTAGCCAATACCAAACCACTTGATATATTCCCCTCTGCCGGTAAAAGCGAAAGGAGGGCTATCTATGATGTCAGCACATTCAATCCCGGCGGGATGATAAAACTTATTCCTGCTCATCCCGGCAGAAACCCAAAAATCATTGAAACCGGAAGGCCCCAGACAGATTTTCTCAAGCAGCGCACAGGCCCGAAAAACCTGATAAAGTTTAACATGGAGTTTTTCTGAAACCTCATGAAACAGCTCAATGGCATCATCAACGTCCACGCGAGCTCCAAAAAAGGAATCCGCCATGTCACTCAGGACCTCATCCGTCAAAGCATCGGTTAAATCTTTAAAATCAGCCATAATATTTCCTTTAAAACTGTAGCTCAAAACTTTATACGGATATTTTTTATTTCCGCTCTATCCTTTTGTTTTTAGCATTTTCCAGACTAAACAAGCATTCAAACTACAAATGAAATCATTAATTAACCTTGAGAGTGCCATATAATTGAATTATACGCCAATGGTACGAGTATCATTCAAATGATGATTGTTCGATAAAATTCAACAGTTAAATAACCTGCTCAATTTAACTGAACCTACATCAGACATACTGGAGGGAGTATGCTGCTCAACGAACATTTAAGTAAAGTACTGCTCAAAGAGGCCGCCGGACTTCCCGTACCCACCGGGGTGAAAATCACTGAAAAAGATTTGCCCGGACTGGAACCATACTTTCCCCTGCCGTGGATTCTGAAAGCTCAGGTTCCTGTAGGTGGTCGAGGCAAGGCCGGTGGTATCCAGAAAGTTGATTCGCGGGACGAATACGAAAAAACCGCCCGCCAAATCCTCGGAATGGAAATCAAAGGCAACAAGGTCCCCTTCCTGCGGGCCGAGCCTGCTGTAGACATTCGTAAGGAATTTTATCTTTCGCTGACTCTTTCCCGCCAGCGCCGCAAGGTCATCATGACAGTTGGACGTGAAGGCGGAGTGGAAATCGAAAACATGGGCCCTGAAAACCTGCTCATTCAGGAAATCAGCCTTCCCGGAGGATTACAGCCCAACCAGATTCGTGCTGCCTTTTTCCATATCGGCATCGCTAAAGAACTTTTTGTCGATTTCAGCAACATCGTTAAAAATCTTTACAACACCATGATCGATTACGGTCTGCTGCTGGCTGAAATCAACCCGCTGGCCCTGACCGGATACGGCAAACTGCTCGCCCTCGATGGTAAAATCGAAATGGACGACAACATCGTCGACCTCAACCCCGCTTTTGAAAAATTCTATCAGCCGGAGCATTCAACTCCAGTGGAAAACATCGCCCGTGATGCCGGAATGAGTTTTGTATCGCTTAAGGGCTGGGTAGGTCTGATCGCTAACGGTGCAGGTCTTGCTATGGCCTCTATGGACGCTTTGAACTTCTCTGACCTTCCGGCAGCAAACTTCCTCGACCTTGGGGGTGCTGCGGACCAGAAACGCATTGAAACAGCCCTGCGGCTGCTCTTTGATGATGATCAGGTCAAAGCAATCCTGATTAACCTCTTCGGCGGTATCCTTTCCTGTGAGCTGGTTGCCAAGGCCCTCGTAGCGGCTCTGGGCGGCAAGGAACCGGAAAAGCCCATCGTGGTGCGTATGTCCGGTAACAGTGCAGAAGAAGGCCTTGAAGTGCTCAAGCAGGTTAAAGGCGACAAACTGCACCGGGCCAGAAACATGCAGGAAGCCCTCGACCTGCTGAATAAACTAAAGCCCGCTGATCCGCCTAAAATAGAATTCCCGGAACCAATCGCAGCAATGCCGGATTCACGTCCCAAGGACATCGGCTATAAATCGCCGCACACCTTCGGTATCGACAAAGACACTCCCATTCTAGTACAGGGAATCACCGGAGCTGAGGGCCGTCTGCATACCAAGCTTATGCTTGAATACGGCTCCAACATTGTTGCCGGAGTAACCCCGTTCAAGGGCGGTCAGGAAGTGCTTGGAGTTCCGGTATACAACTCAATCAAGGAAGCACAACGCCACCACGAAATCGGGGCCAGTATCATTTTCGTACCGCCTAAGCTGGCAACTGACGCCATTTTGGAAGCGGCCTCCTGCGAAGTTCCGTGGGTAGTCTGCATAACCGAAGGCATTGTCCAGTCTGCCATGCTCAACGTGCTGGAACAGATCAAAGGCGGCAAAACCCGTATTGTAGGTCCCAACACCCCCGGTATGATCGTGCCCGGACAGACCAAGATCGGTATTCTGCCCACCACTCCGTTCTCTCCCGGTCCGGTTGCGGTCCTTTCGCGTTCCGGCACCCTGACTTACGAAGTGGCTGACCGCCTCAATCAGGTAGGCATCGGACAATCCCTGTCTATCGGTATCGGCGGTGACTCATACATCGGCACCACCTTTGCGGATGTTTTCGAGATGCTCAGAAACCACGATGAAACCAAGGCTGTTATGGTTCTAGGTGAAATCGGCGGTACTGCGGAACAGGATCTCGCAGACTACGTAATTGAAACAGGATTTGACAAACCCGTACTTTCCTTTATTGCTGGGCAGACCGCACCTCCGGGCAAACGTCTGGGCCACGCAGGTGCGATCCTTCAAGAAGGAACCGGGGTACAGGGCAAGCTTGAAAAAATGCGCGCAGCAGGATTCACAGTCTGCCCCAGCCTTGAGTCAATACCACAGCTGACAGCAGACGCACTTGGAATTAAGTTAAGTGAATAAAAACATATGCTTCTTCAATAGCAATAAAGCCTGGGGCGGCGGGGAAAAGTGGAACCACCACTTCTCCCTGCTCCTCCGGGATCAAGGTTACAACGTATTCGTAGTAACCAACCATAAATCAGAACTCAAAGCCCGCCTTGAAAACGAACCGGGTATCACCCTTCACAGCGAGCCAATCGGAAATCTTTCCTTCCTGAATCCCGTTTTAATGGGCCGCTTGAAGTCTTTTTTTAAGACCAACGACATCCAGACTCTGATCACCGCCCTACCCTCCGACCTCAAAAGCGGAGGCATAGCCGCCAAGCGCGCCGGGGTTAACCGCGTAATCTACCGCAGAGGAATCGCTGTTCCGGTTAAGAACTCAATCCTCAATCGTTACATATTCAAAAACGTTGTTGACCGCCTAATTGTCAATTCCCTTGAGACTAAACGGACCGTTCTAGCCAACAACTCCGCGCTAATAGATGAAAGCAAAATTCGCCAGATTTACAACGGCTTCGACGTTGCTGAGTTTGATAAACAGAATTTTTCGCCGCTCTACACTCCAGAGAACGGAGAGGTCGTAATCGGAAATGCAGCACGTTTAACCGCCCAAAAAGGTCAGAAACATCTCATCGAGTGCGCAAAAATCCTCAAAGAAAAGGGCCTGAAGTTCAAAATACTCATCGCCGGAAAAGGCGAAATGGAACAGGAATTAAAAGATTACGCCACAGAATTGGACGTAAGTGACAAAGTTTCTTTCCTCGGTTTCATCAAAGACATGAAAAGTTTCCACGCTTCGCAGGACATTTTTTGCTTACCATCTTTATGGGAAGGATTCGGTTATGCCCTCGTGGAAGCAATGACTTTGGAGAAACCTGTCGCGGGTTTTAACATCAGCTCCAATCCTGAAGTTGTTGCAGACAGTGAAACTGGAATTCTTGTTCCGGTAGGAAATACCAAGGAGCTGGCTGGTGCACTTGAAAAAATGATTCTTGATGAAGAACTAAGAAAGAAGATGGGTGCTGCCGGACGCCAGAGAGTCTTGGACAATTTTAATACGCCGTTGGTTTTGCAAAAGTTGGTTAAGGTTGTGGAGGAATAGCTCAACCTTTTTAGGTTAATGTCAATTTCATTCTATATCAATTAAGATTGCTCTGACACTGTTAATTGTGTTCAGATGTAGCAAGAATTATTGATCTGGAGTGAATAATGACCGACCTGAAAGAACAGCTTTTTGCAAATGCCGAACAGTGGGGCGCGGACCTGATTGCAGTAGCGGACACAACCCGCATGGCAGGCATGGAAACCCGCCCGGACGATCTACTGAACAATTTCCCGCGAGCGATTTCAATTGCCGTACAGCTTGCTGACGGAATCATCGATACTATAGTCGACACTCCCACTGAAATATATTCGCAACACTACCAGCGCGTAAACGCCCTGCTCGACAACATAGCCTGCCGTGTAAGCAGCTTTATCCAAAGCAACGGCGGAAAAGCACTACCCATTCCGGCCAGCCAGATCCTTTGCGAAGAGCGGTTCGTTTCATATATCTCGCACAAAGCAGTAGCAATTAATGCCGGATTAGGCTGGCAAGGCAAATCATTATTACTGGTTACTCCGCAATACGGACCGCGCATTCGGCTAGTAACGATCCTCACAGACTTGAATATTGCAGCAGACGAACCGATCAAAAACCGTTGCGGAAAGTGCACCAAATGCACCGACGCTTGCCCTGCCGGAGCAATTAAAAACGTCAATACCGAGCTGCATTATTCATCCCGCAATGAAGCTGTTAGCTTATCTGCCTGTGTGGATCATTTGAATAAGGTATCGGGATATGGGAATTTGATGCCGTATATTTGTGGGGTTTGTGTGGCTAGTTGTCCTTGGGGGAAGAAAAAACGACAGCCCCACCAAGGAACTGCCGTTCAACAAAATCCATAAAACTAAATCCAATCCAACCGCCCTACTGATCGAACTCCTCAATAAAGCGCTTGATCTCCTGACGGGCCCGCTCAACATAACCGGGAAATACCGCTTTGCAGGTATCGGTCATTTCCATGGACCAGTCAGTATAGTTCTCAGGCTCCATGCCTAAGATGCGCATTTCCGGACGCTTGCCAATTGCTCCGGCCATATTCAGGGAATCGACCAGATCAATGTCGTGCAAGGACAGACGCTGCTTCTCGTTGTCGATAATATCTTTTTCCTCAAGATAGTAGACTGTGCCGCCGTCCTTTCCGCCATGGACGATATCGAGCACTAGCAGGCCGTCGTAGCCTTCCAGAATATGAAAAATATCGTGGGTGAATGTTCCGCCGTCCACCAAGTGGACATATTCGGGCCATTCTTCTTTCTTCAGTTCTTCTACAGCATGCACCCCGACGCCCTCATCGCCGAGGAGGATGTTACCAATCCCAAGTACCAACAGTTTCTTCATTATGAAATCCTTAGATGATGCGCTTTCGCGCTTTTGACGAAAGATTTCGCCTCAGGTGGCCAAAGAGAATAAGCCCCTTTTGATTCCGTGATAGTTTGAAATAAAACAACTGGAAACTCCACCTCAAAATCTTCATACGTACAAATTTACCCGTATGAAAAAGAAACTCCCGGCCCCAGTTATACTGAGCCCGGGAGTTTATATACAGTGAAACGTCGTTACGTTAGCAACCTTCGCCTACGTGAACAACATGTTCTTCACCGGTCTCTGCGTGCAGCACGTGCACGGCACAACCCAGTCACGGGTCAAAGGATCGAATGATCCTTGAGATGTCAACAGGGTTCTTCGGATCAGGAACCGGAGTACCTACGAGAGCTTCCTCGATGGTACCGCGATGACCTTTGTCATCACGAGGGGTGCTGTTCCAGAGGGTCGCGGGGATCATCTGGTAGTTCGCAGTCTTGGAATCCTTGATGTTGATGTAGTGCAGCAAGGAACCGCGGGGTGCTTCGGTAAGACCGAGACCTTCTGCGGACTCAGGAATTTCAGTCTTGACGTAGGTTTCTTCGCCGGGCTGAACTTCTTTGAGCCATGCATCCTGGATTGCGTTTGCAACCATGTAAGCTTCTTCTGCGCGTGCAACGTGGCGGCCCATGAGGGAGAATGCCATGTCTTCGCCCAGATCGCGGAACATCTTGGCTTCAATGCCGAAGAGATCCTTGAGCTGTTTTTTACCCATGGGGCTGAGCTCGGGGTTATGAACCCACATACGTGCAAGGGGACCAACTTCAACAGCTTTGCCGTTGTAGCGGGAAGCCTTACAGAAGCTGTAAGCGTCCTTCTTGTGTACATCCGGAATGGTTTTACCTTTGCTCGGATGCAGGTCGGAACACTCATCAGTGTACCATGCGTACTTGGTGTATTCCTTGATGAGTTTCTGATCGAAACCAGCATCTTTACCATCGATGTAAACACCGGGCTTGAGCAGGAATTCGGACTCAGCATCATCCATGGGGAATACGCCGTAAGCCATTGCGTTTTTGTAACCGCCACCGATCTTGAACAGATCTTTGTAAACGGAACCGATAAGGTAAACGGTGGGTACGTAGGTTTCTTCAATGAATTTCTGAACCTGCTTGAAGCGGCTTGCGTATTCAGCGAGCTTTTCTTTGGTCGGAATTTCAGTTGCACCACCAACGACCTGACCGGAAACGTGAGGCATTTTACCACCGAAAAGAGCTACCATTTCATGGCAAATACGGCGGATTTCAAGAGCCTTAACGTACTGGTCAACAGCTACCTTGTTGGTTTTTTCATCGAGACGCAGGTCAGGATGTTCGAAGCGGGGGACAAAGGGAGCTTTGCCGGGACCGCGTACGAAGTCCAGAGCTGCAAGATGATAGAAATGCAGAATGTGAGACTGCAGGTAGTTAGCACCGAAAATGAGGTTTTTGGTTACGCGACCGTTAGTGGTCAGCTTAACGCCAAAAGCATCATCAAGAGCGCGGGTAGAAGCAGTAGAGTGAGCTGTGGGGCAAACACCGCACAGACGCTGGGTCAGCTGAGCTGCATCGCGGGGATCACGTCCAATAAGGATGTTCTCGAAACCACGGTACATGCCGCCGGAGAGCCATGCGTCGGTTACTTTACCGTCTTTAACTACGACCTCAGCCTTAAGGTGACCTTCGATACGGGTTACCGGATCAATGGCAATCTTAATTTTCCCGTCTTTACCGGCGGGTGCATGAGATTTTGAAGACATAAGGAATAATACTCCTTTTCCGGTTAACCGGCTTCGTAGAAGGGGGACATTTCATCCGGGAATCCCGGTTCTACACAGCCAATACATACTGAGTTTTCAACACACCAGTTAACGCCGCCATTCCATTTGCGTTTGAAGCAATCGGAGTTGGCGCTGGGGCCTTTACAGCCCAGCTCGTAACGGCATTTAACAGGATCGGTGAAGATTTCAGCATATTCATCGTTGTCGAACGCCTCAAGATAGGGGCAGTTGTCATGGATGTTTTCACCGAAGAAAGGTGTAGGACGACCGTTATCATCAAGAATCTTGACAACTTCAGCCAGACCGCCCTGCAGTCCTTTTGCTTCAATGGCATTGATAGCGACAACGAGGGTGCCTACCATCCAGTCAGGATGGGGAGGACAACCCGGAATGTTAACAACGGGAGTCTTCACGCCGTTTTCTGCGAGGAAATTGGTTACAGACATGGAGCCGGTAAGGTTTCCTTCAGCAGCGGGGATACCGCCGTATGCAGCACAGGTACCAACGTTTACAACCACGGCAGCATTTTTAGCCATTTCGAGAGTGGCTTCAGTCATGGTGTATTCTTTGTGGTCTGCTCCTGCACCAACGATACAGTAGTGGCCGTTCTCAGCTGTGGGAACGGAACCTTCAACAATAACGATGTACTTGCCCTTATTAGCTTCAGCCTGACTCATCATGTAATCCCAGGCTTCGTGGCCTTCGGAACCCATGATAGTCGGATGGTAATCAAGGTTAATTACATCAAGAAGAACCTCTGCGATAGAGGGGTGCACTGAGTTAAGAATGGATACTGAACAACCGGTGCAGCCCTGTCCCTGCAGCCAGAAAACGTTCGGTACAAACTTTTTCAGCGCGTGCACAACACTGGGGTTGAACATCTGGGAAATCCCAAATCCAGCCACAGTTCCTGTGCACATTTTCACGAAATCTCGCCTGGTCAAACTCATCCCTACCTCCTTGGTGGTTGCCGGCGTAGTAAGGCACTGTCCTTACTAAGTAAAAAAAACCGCCACGGCGACGATATTTTTCAAAACCAAATACACACTCCAGCATTTTTCGTCAACAATATCCGATACAAAATTGACACATGTATAGATAAAACAAATACCACGTATAGACATATTCTTTTTTTACAATGAAGCATGTTGAACCTTACGCCCGTTTATGTTTAATGTGGGTGCGAGTACAAACGATGTACGACGAAAACGATTCAACAATTTAAGGATATGTAATGGCTAAGAAAAAAAGTCGTATCGGACAGATTCTCCTACTGATGATTCTAGCTGCTGTAATTGGCACAGGGGCTTACCTGCTCTACAAGGATACTACAGCACCCCAGGCAGCTTTGACTCCGGCGAACGGATTCGTCACCTATGAGACCCCTATCAACGTAAATATCAGCGACACACAATCCGGACTTAAGGCGGTTAAGATCGTACTTTCTCAAGGAGAGAAAAAGCTGACTCTCACTGAAAAGAATCTTCCCAAAGGAAGCTTCGATTACAATGAAGACATTCTGATTAAGAAAAAACAGATTAAGGAAGGACCGTTTGAACTGGCAGTTTGGGCTGTTGATACCTCCCTTGCCGGATTCGGCAGCGGTAATGCTGTAATTGCACGAGGCAACTACACCCTTGATACCATCGCGCCTAAAATTACCGTTCAGACCACAACCCACAATTTTAATCAGGGCGGCTGTGGACTGCTGATCTACAATGTTGATGAAACTCCGTCCAAAACCGGTGTTCAGGTTAACGATGATTTCTTTCCGGGCTATAAGCAGCCGGATGGAACTTATGCCTGCCTTTTTGCAATGCCCTACTACACCGACAAAAAAGATTTTAATCCGGTGCTTATTGCGGAAGATGCGGCAGGCAATGTACGCAAAGGTTCATTCTGGTACCATGCCAACGGTAAAACCTACCGTCATGACCGTATCAACATTTCCGACCGTTTCCTGAACACTAAAATGCCGCAGTTTGAGGGAGATTATCCCGGTCTGCCCAGTCAGGTGCAGCTTTTCCTGAAGGTAAACCGCGAACTGCGCAAGAAAAACCGTGCCGAACTCCATCGTGTTGCTAAAGAAACCTCCCCGACCTTCCTTTTCGAAGGTAGTTTTAAGAGACTGCCCAATGCTGCAACCCGTGCAGGATTCGGCGACAAACGCAGCTACTACTATTCAGGTAAAGTCATCGATAAGCAGACCCATCTGGGAATTGACCTTGCCAGCACCCGTCAGGCTCCGATTCCGGCTGCAAACAACGGACGGGTTGTGCTTGCTGAATCAGACTTCGGCATCTACGGCAATGCAGTCATCATTGATCACGGCCTCGGTTTGCAGAGCCTCTACTCTCACCTGAGCCAGATTAATGTAGAACCCGGAGATATGGTTGAGAGAGGCCAGATTATCGGTAAAACCGGAGCCACAGGCATGGCTGGAGGAGACCACCTGCACTACGGTGTCATATGCGCCGGTATCCCGGTTAATCCTGTCGAATGGTGGGATGGACGCTGGATCAAAAACAATATCACCAGCAAATTGAAATAAAAAACTAAGGCTATTGAAAAAAGAAAGTCCCGGACAGAAATTGTCCGGGACTTTTTTAATTGGATGCTTTTTTGATTTCCTTAAATCCGCACAAGATAAAACCTGCTAGTATTGCCGTGATCGGTGCAACCAGCACCAAGCCGACACTCCCTACCAAAGTTCGAAAAATCTCCGCCGCCACCAGCTTAAAGTTAAGCATACGGGTAAAAGATGTTCCCTTGGTGACAAAAAGCATTAGCATGGTCAGGTAACCGCCGGAATATGCCAGCAGTAACGTGGTAGTCATTGTTCCGGTAACCATACGACCAACGTTGAATCCGGACTTGATTAATTCATTGCGGGTAATATCGGGCTTCTTATCCAAAACTTCATTCATGGAAGCGGCTACATCCATTGCAATATCCATAGCTGCACCTGAAGCACCCAAAATGACCGAAGCATAAAAGATATCAAGCAGATCCAGTGTGTAGTGACCGGAAAAAATAAGCATGGTCGCAAACGGCGCTGTCATGCCCGCCATCTTGAGTTTCGCCCCAAAGAAGAGAGTCAGCCCCAAAGCCAGCAACAAGCCGCTTAGAGTTCCCAAAATAGCCACCACAGTAACCCGCGAGAATCCCGCAACACATGTGATGATCACTACAGTGAGCAACGTAAGAGTAACTACAGTCAACAGGATCGGACTGCCGCCGCCGAGCAAGCCGGGTATGAAAAATTTCCAGATGATGTAAAAACTGGTGATAAAGCTGAACAGGGCTTTGAGTCCGATTGAACGGGCATAAATCAGCAGAATAACCACAAACAGACCGAACAGGGCCAGTTCCCAACCCTGCCGATACTGGTTAACAGCACGCGCTTCCACGGCTTTTCCGTCATTGATGCGCACAGCCATAAGTATGGTATCGCCGGGATGGAAGATTTCGTCCATTTCCGGCTGCCCGGTTAACTGGTTGACGCCGATGACAGTCTGACCTTTAACCTCACCTTCCATTAAGATCGCGGTTACGTGCTGCCCGCCGATACGGGCCGTTCCCATTTCCACCAGTGCGGAGTTATCCACACCGGTAACAGTGGCGCGCAACTCATGCATGCCCGAGTACGGATCAGGACCAGCGTGCTCATATTTCAGAAGTCCGATAATTCCGACAATCATCAGGACAAAAAATATCGGAGATATAAACCTTTTCATGGACACCTCATTAATAAGCAGACAGCTGAGAAAGTGCCAGATGCAAGAAACTAAAAAAAGACTGGAACGATGCGTATACAGACATACGTGAGTTTCAGCCTTTTTTGCAGTGACGCCGCAGATGGTGCTTTATCAGCTGTCTGAGGCCCCCGCCCAAGCGGGGACCTTATCAAAACAGATTCTTTCAACTAATATAATTACTTGTTGTAAGGAATCTTAGCGTATTTTTCCTGAGGACCGTAGGTTTTACCCAGCAGAGCCTTGGAATCGGTGTGCTTGACGTCAGAAAGCTTAACTTCCATGACTTCAGCCATACGATTGGGGATATCGGTGTTATCGATGAAGCCGTTGAACTTCTCGGCACCTACACCGATGGAGGTTGCGGGAATGAATGTTCCGGTGTGAACGAAAGAGGTCCAGAACATGCGTGCACGCTGAGAAATCAGGTCGGTAACAGCAACCATAGTCGGGGTGTAAGCATAACCGTAGTTGGTCTGCTTGTCCGCAGGCAGGTGCTGGTTTTTGTCCTGAACAACCATTGCATCAGCAAGGATTTTGTCTTCAGCAGGAGTGCGATCAGTCAGGCCCCACTCTTTTTCAACGTATGCGATGAAAGCAGCGTGACGCTTTTTGAGATCAGACTCTTTCGCACAGAGCTTGT
Source organism: Maridesulfovibrio salexigens DSM 2638 (assembly GCF_000023445.1). Taxonomy (GTDB): domain Bacteria; phylum Desulfobacterota; class Desulfovibrionia; order Desulfovibrionales; family Desulfovibrionaceae; genus Maridesulfovibrio; species Maridesulfovibrio salexigens. The sequence goes on from NC_012881.1 coordinate 2,249,700, forward strand.
TGTAGTATCTGTCGAGGTTATCTTCAGCGGAAACCTGAACTTTTTCGAGTTCTTTGAGGTTGAGGAAGTAACCCTTGGAGTCCATGGAGATACCCAGAGCAACACCACCGGTTTCGTGGTCGGCAGCTGTTACGATAAGGGTTTCTTCAGGGTGCTTCAGGTAGAAGTCGTATGCAACTTTAACTGCTTCATCCATAGCGATGGTGTCCATGATAGTGGACTTTGCATCGTGAGCGTGAGCAGCGTGGTCAATACGTCCGCCTTCAACCATCAGGAAGAAAGGCTTGTCCTGAGCGGAGAGAGACTGAACAGCCTTCTCGGTCAGTTCGTAGAGAGCAGGCAGTTTGTTTTCGGTCATCTTGCTGTTACGGCGCTCAACTTCGTAAGGAAGGTGGCTGTAGGTCAGAGCTGCGAAAACCTTTTCGCCTTTTTTAGGCTTGTAAGCACGGAAAGCATCGCGGGTGGAATCACCAACGAAAGTCTTATAGCCTTTGTCTGCAAACATCTTAACTACGTCTACATCGTCTTTACGCTTGGACTTCAGACCTTCAGCATTGTCCTTTGCAACGAAATGGCGGTAGCCGCCACCAGCGAAGAAATCAAAGCCGGATTTGGCCTGATCGATAGCAATTTCGTTTGCTGCGTTACGATCGGGGTTGTGAGCAGAGAAAGAAGCAGGAGTAGCGTGGGTAAGACGGGTGGAGGTAACGATACCTACAGCGTAGCCGTTTTCCTTAGCAGCTTCAGCGATGGACTTGATGTTGGAACCATCGGGAAGTTTACCGATGTAGCCGTTTGTGGTTTTGAAACCACATGCCAGCGCGGTACCGCCTGCTGCGGAGTCGGTGATCAGGGTGTTGTCAGAATAAGTGGTAACCAGTGCAGACTGAGGAAAAGTGTTCATGATCAGCTTAGCTTCAGCGTCATTCTTTTCCATTTTGTTGTACAGTTCTGCTGCCATCCGCTGGGTGGGTCCAAGACCATCACCGATGAAGTAAAACACGTACTTGGGCGCACCTGCAAATGCGGTAGCCGCAACCATTGCCAGACAGACCGCCAGAACCAACGGGCGAACAATCCTTCTAAACATTTTCACATTCCTTACCGTTTAGAGTTATGCTTCATGCTGAAAAAACAGCACGAAGCTGCAATGCTCCCCTCGTAAAAATTCACAGCATCACTCCACGCCGCAAATCAACGAAGGTCACAATTCAACATTGCATATAGGTAATTGCGAAGTTCAGGCAGGATCAGCCCGCATTTTAATGATCCTCCGACTCCCAAAAAGGAGCCCTTCAAAACCCACAGCAACAACACAAAATTTCTGCTTTTTTATGAGAAATTTGAACCACTTTAGAGTTATTAAAGTTATTGTCAATAGGGGTTTTGTGACTCAATAACGAGAAAAGATCGTAACACAACTGTAACAAACTGAAATTTCATTTCTATTTCGTGTTGAAAAAATTAACTAAAATTAGAATTATTTTCTTATTAACGTCAATTTCATCGTCAAATGAGCCAAATCTGTCTCATTTCGAAAGTTTCACACCATAAACGTCAGCCTAAAATTCAAATACGAACCAAATTAGTTCATATTTGAAAGACTAATTATTCATATGCTCATCAGATTTGCAAACATGCCGAGGCAACACCATTCTGGTGGAATCAACTTCGCGAACCCTGCAAACATCTTCATAAATTTCATCAAGAATGCTGTCACAAAATATTTCAGAAGGCCTACCCTTGCTTACAAGACGCTGCTTTCCAAGGACGACCACATTGTCGCAAAACCAGAGCACATGGTTCGGATCATGTGTGCAAGCAACAATGGTTGTTCCATTATCAGCAATCTGCCTAAGTATATTCATAATTTTCAATTGATTGCTGAAGTCTAATGCAGATGTTGGCTCATCAAGGAAAAGCAACGGAGTTTCCTGCGCGACAGCCCGCGCAATCAATACCATTTGGCGCTGCCCTCCGCTGAGACGGCTATAGGGCTCATCAGCAAGCTCGCTGACCCCGATAAGCTCCATAGCTTCCATTGCTTTCAGCTTGTGATCTTTTGAAACGCCAAAGAAACCGGAAATATGCGGAGTACGTCCCATAAGAACAACATCCTTGACCAGATATGGAAATGGAGGTTTATGCTCCTGTGGCACATAGGAAACCATCTTAGCCATTGAACGTATGGATTCGCGACCAATATCACGACCATTGATATGGATATTTCCGGAGCTGCTTTTCAGAAACTTCAGACAGCATTTGAATAGCGTTGTTTTGCCGCATCCGTTCGGCCCAAAAAGGCCGCAAATCTCGCCTTTTGCAACTTCAAAATTGATGCTATCCAACACCCTGTAACCATTATCATATTCAAAAGACAAATTTTCCACTTTCAGCATACTTATCCTCCGAAGGCAGACTTGCCTTTACTTCTCAGTAAATAGATCAGATATGGTGCACCGAGTATTGAAGCGACAATCCCAACCGGAATTTCAGACGTAGTGAGGTTGCGGGACAGTGTATCGCAAAAGACAAGATACATGCTGCCCATAATAGCCGCTGCAGGCAGCATGAACCTGTGGTCAGGCCCGATAATCATTCTTGCTGCATGGGGCATCATAAGACCTACCCAGGCAATAATTCCGACTACGGAAACAGAAAGTGCAGTCATGAGAGTAGCCAACAGGATGAAAATTGATTTATAGAATTCGGGATTAATCCCCAGTGTGCGGGCTTCTTCGTCACCCATGGAAATTATATTCAGCTTCCAGCTCATTGTCAGCAGCAGGAATGTTATCGCAAGCACCACCGGCAGAACCAATTCAACATCTTTCCAGACAGCGTAGTAAAAACCGCCCATAAGCCAGAAAACAATCTCACGCAGAGCAGCATCTGCCGCGAGGTACTTCAGAATTGAAAGCATAGCTGAAAACAACGCCCCGACAATCACCCCGGCCAGAATCAGTGTTACGATTGGAGTCTCTCCACGCACACGGGCCAAGCCATAAGCTCCGAAAACAGCTACCAATGAAAAAACAAAAGCCGAAAGCTGCAAGGAGAACAAAAAGGTAGGCAACACAATTGCTAACGCAGCACCGAACGCTGCACCCGATGATGCCCCCAAAATATAAGGTTCCACTAATGGGTTTTTAAAACACCCCTGAAACACTCCCCCAGAAATAGCCAAAGCCGCACCTACGCCTGTAGCCAGCAGGATACGGGGCATTCGAATATCCCACACAACGGTATTATGCAGCCTGCTTATTGCGGAAACATCACCACCAGGAAGAAGGTGAGCAGCGAGAACATCCAGTACATTTGTCAACTTTAGCCCAAACGGGCCGACTACAGCGGAACCGGCAATCGTCAACAGCAAACAAATGAACAGCCCACCGACAATCAGCCCCTTGCTTCCTTCTTTAAAATCGCAGACAGCGGGAGAAACCTCCCCGCTGTCTGCAACTGCTGAATATGAACTTGCCATAGCGGCTTACCAGCCCTCTTCCACTGTCCAGTCCAACCACTGGGTTGAACGTAATCCCCGGGCAGCAGATTCATCGGCGCCGTAAACGTTCTTATAGAAGTCGAGAACCCATTCACTGATTTTAATATCCTTGAACAACTCAGGATGGCAGGCTTTTGCCATAATCATTATTTCAATCGGATATTCAATACGCTTGGCGCAATTGCAGGGAGTCCATGGAAGTGCCACTACCCTGCGATTCTTCACCGCTTTCAAGCCGGAAAGACGGGTGTAATAAGGAGCGGTATAAAGTTCCTTGGGAGGATGGTAGCCCCATGCAGTAGGCAGTACGATAACATCGGGATCCATAGCGAAGACCTGCTCGGTGTTAACAACTGAAAAACTGCCGCCACCTTCATAGGCATTTCTGGCTTTGACTATATTCTCTAGGAAATATGACTCAATAGTATCTTTGCCATGCGTTGTTCCTGCTCCGCCTTCACCTCGTGCTTTGGGACTTAAACCGAACAGGAGAACTTTAGGTCTTTGTTCCTCTGTTACCTTTGCCGTGCGTTCACGAACCATATCAACTACACTTTCAAGGTACTGAGACAGCTTCAATGCTTCCTTGTTTTTATCAAAGACCTCACCGACAACCCGGATTTCTTCGCTGATATTCTTGATATCAGGTGAACAGAAAGCAGGAGGACCGTTGAGCACAACCAGCGGAATTCCAAGCGCTTCAATCATTTGGATATGCCTTTTCAAGGCCTCGCTTTTATTTTTGGAAGTCTTTGAATAGCAGGAACCGACTCGCAGAAAAATCAAATCAGGTTGCAGCTTGGCCAGCTCTTCAAAATTGATGGATTTACCGTAGGTGGACATATAGGGAAGCCCCCTAAGCCACGGATTCAAGAAACTGACCGGATTGGTACCGTTCATGTAAGTATACTCCTCACCATTAACAGTGGGATAAGAATACTTAAATACTTTCACCGGACAATGAGACCCCAAAGCAATGATCCTGTCTTGAACACCAAAAACTGTCATAACTCCGGCGCTGAAACCGTCATCAAGAGTTATCACCCTTTTAGGAGAAGCTGGAATTTCAACCAGTTTCCCCCGCATATCTGTAACCATTTTTGTGTCAGCCATGCATGCAGCGGCCATACCTGCAACTAAAGCAAGACTACAGATCACAATTCGAAAAGACTTCACCACATACCTGTTTTTATCAACCTTCACAGCAGAATACTCCATAGTTAGTTAGCGATTAATTTTATGAATTTGGAATATGTAACACTGCTAGCTTGTGAAAAATGAAGTGTCAATTTGTTTCGGCGGAATAAACGCTCACTCTTAATCTAAGACATTTTGTCAGGCTCTACCGTCTAACCGAAACTTCAAAAATCGATTATTTTTCCTAGCTGATCAGATTTGAGATCACTTCGCTTCAAGCATCCTCTTGAATTATTGGAAATACAATTCAACGGTCCGTATTTTGTATAATTTCATACGACAAGGGGAGAAAATTTCCGCAACTCAAAGGGAAGGTGGAATATGTGGAAATCAATAGTAGTTACAACAGCCCTGCTGTTCTTCGGCTCTAACAACCTCTTTGCTGCTGACTTCGGGTATATTGAAGAAAATAAACCAAATGAAAAACAAACAGTCGCAAGTATGGAAAAAGAATTCTCATTTACAGACTTTGTAACGGGATTAGACATAACAGATGACATGAAAACAGGGTTAATTTTCGGCCTGGATAACCAGAACATAGATTTACATGCCGGGCCTGACGCACCTCCCAGCTCTATGGGGCTTGGATTGGGATTCAGCTTCAGCTTCTAATTAAATATCTTCGACCTCTCTACTACGCGCCAGAAAACAGACTCTGCGGTTGCTTTACGACCTCCTCCCTCAGCCTGTCCATTTGTCAGAATCACAAAGTAATATCCACGGAATTTAAAAGCCAATGAGGTATAGATGCCGGCAAAATTACCATTATGCCCCACTGCTGTGTATTTGCTCATAATGCCGAGTCCATAAGATATTCCATCATAAGTAACGGGCCTGAAATCCATTTGTTGGGAGTGAAGACCGGAACTTATCCCGAATCCATTTAAATATGCCTTGATCCAAATCATCATATCAGCAGCTGTGGAAACACCGTTCCCGGAACACCATGCCCATGAGGGATTGATCTTCAGACTCAAATCTTTAATTTTCCCGGTCTGGGGGTTGTAGTCATGGCCCCGGGCAAACGGCTCGGCTATATTGGCACTTTTTACGGGAAATGTAGTCGATTTTAAATTCAGTGGCCTGAGTATCCGCTGATACACCTGACTTTCAAAATTCTCACCGGTCACTTTTTCGATGACCAAGCCCAGAAGTACATAATTTGAATTGTTATATTCAAATTCCCTGCCTTCCCTACAATGATCTTTATGTCCGAATTGCAACAGATGTTCCGGACTCCAATGTGTCCACGGCCTCTCCCTGAACAACTGCAAGAAATCCTTATCAATTGTAAAATTACCCAGACAACTGCGCATCTGCAATAGATGACGAATGGTGAGAGGATTACCTGCCGTCACTATATCCGGCAATATTTCAGACACCTCGGTATCAAGGCTGATTTTACCTTCATTTACCAGCATGAGAATTACCGAAGCCACAAAAGTCTTGGTAATGCTGCCTATGCGGAATTTAAGATTATTCCCCATAGGCTTACGGCTTCCGATCCTGCGCACCCCCGCCCGAAAAGCCCAGACCTGCCCTTGCGGAGTTTCAACCATCATCACCGCACCGGGAATTTTCAAATCCCGAATGGAGTCGCGCAAAATCTGATTTAGATCATTATGTCCGGAAGCTTCCGAGCATATATAAATCGTCAGCACAAAGAGAACTATAAAAGCAGCAGTTATTGCGCGGCGAAACTTGCACGCGAACTCACAACCTTTATATATCCGATATTGATCTCTCATACTTAATCATAGCATGAAAGCCTGCATAGATGGAATCGCAGTGTCTTTGGTTCCAAATAAAAAAAAGGATGCCCCGGCAGGGACATCCTTTTCAAAATCAATTTGTATCTAAAACCTAGTGCGGCTGAGCCTGATACTCATCCTTGATCAGGTTGAGTGCAATGGGAGTGGCACTGTCACGCCCGCGGAACAGCTCTTCAGCGGTGAGGTTATCCAAAGCACAACTAAGCACTTCATCCATATTTTCCACCGGAATAATTTCAAGATCCTTAAGGATTGCATCAGGCACATCCTTGAGATCCTTCTTGTTGTCGATGGGGATAAGCACAGTCTTGGAAAGACCTCTGTGAGCAGCGAGCAGCTTTTCCCTTAAACCACCGATAGGCAGAACGCGACCACGCAGGGTAATTTCCCCGGTCATAGCCAGATCATGACGAACAGGAACGTTCAGGAACGCAGAGGCTATAGCAGTACACAGGGTAATACCGGCTGAGGGGCCATCCTTGGGAGTAGCTCCTTCGGGAACATGCACGTGAATATCAATTTTCTCATGAAAATCCGGTTTCAGCCCGAAAAGATCGGAACGGGAACGGATATATGAGAGTGCGGCCTGTGCAGATTCCTGCATGACTTCACCGAGCTTACCGGTAATAACCACTTTACCTTTACCAGGCATAAGCACGACTTCAACCATGAGCATTTCACCGCCCACCTGAGTGTAAGCCAGACCAGTGGATACACCGACCAGAGATTTATCTTCACTGGCTCCGAAACGGAATTTGTGCACCCCGAGGATTTTGCTCAAGTTAGCTGTAGTAACATGAACACTTTTGCTCTTGTCATCGGATTCCACAATCTGCATAGCAGTCTTACGACAAACCTTGGCAAGCTCACGCTCAAGGTTACGCACCCCGGCTTCCCGGGTGTAAGTGCGGATGATATCGATCATGGCATTATCGGAAATGGCAAGGTTATCTTCCTTGAGACCATGTTCCCCAACCTGCTTGGGCAGCAGGAAATCCTTGGCAATATGCATCTTCTCGGTTTCGAGATAACCGGGAAGATTGATTATCTCCATCCTGTCCTGAAGAGGCAGCGGGATGGAATGAAGGTCGTTTGCTGTGGTGATGAAAAAGACCTTGGAGAGATCGTAGTCAAGATCAAGGTAGTGATCGTTGAATGTTCCGTTCTGCTCCGGATCAAGCACTTCAAGGAGAGCCGCAGACGGATCTCCTCTGAAATCAGTGCTCATCTTATCCACTTCATCAAGACAGATAACCGGGTTACTGAATTCACAGCGCCTCAAGGACTGGATTATCTTACCCGGAAGCGCACCGACATAGGTACGGCGATGACCGCGGATTTCAGCTTCATCACGGACTCCACCGAGAGAAAGGCGCACGAATTCGCGACCCATTGCCCGTGCAATGGAGCGGGCAATAGATGTTTTACCAACACCGGGAGGGCCCGCAAAACAAAGGATAGGTCCTTTGATGGTTTCAACCAAAGCCTGCACAGCCATGTATTCAAGGATGCGCTCTTTGGGTTTCTCAAGACCATAATGGTCTTCATCGAGAATTTTGCGTGCTTCGGCTATATCCAGCTTGGTCTTTTTGTATTTGTTCCATGGAAGCTCCATAACCCAGTCCACATAGTTGCGGACAACGGTATACTCGGCAGAGGAAGGAGCCATCTGGCGCAATTTTTTAATTTCTTTGCGCACCCGCTCCCGGGACTCTTCTTCCATGTTCTTTTCATTAAGCTGCTCTTCAAGTTCATGGGCTTCAGCCTGAGGATCATCCTCACGGCCCATTTCCTTGTTGATAGCCTTGAGCTGCTCGTTGAGATAGTACTCACGCTGGTTCTTTTCCATCTGCCCTTTGACACGGTTTTTAACCCGTTTTTCAATGGACACAATTTCAATTTCACCGAGCAGAAGCTCATAAACCGCTTCCAGCCTTTCAATGGGATCAATCATCTCAAGAATGCTCTGCTTCTTAAGAAACTCCACCTTAAGGTGAGGCATAATTGAATCAGCAAGCTTGCCGGCTGTACGGATAGTTGAGATCGCCAGAATAGTCTCGGGAGCAATCTTCTTGTTCACTTTGCCAAATTTTTCAAGGGCTTCGTGAACAGAACGCACCAGAGCCTCGGTTGTATGCTCTTCAGCCGGAAGATCATCAACCCTGTCGATATTCACCAGCGGAAAATTCTCACCGAAAACAACATCATCAGAATCAGGATTCCAGCTGGCACGGTACATTCCTTCGAAAAGGACCTTGATTGTGCCGTCAGGAAGTCTGAGCATTTGCAGAATCTTACTGACAGTCCCTACCCGGAAAAGATCTTCCGGTTCGGGTTTTTCTTTCTCTGGGAATTCCTGAGTGACCAGAAAAATCTTTTTATCATAATCGGCTATAGCTTCTTCAATCGCTTTGATTGAAGACTCCCGACCGACAAAAAGAGGCACAATGGAACGCGGGAACATGACAACTTCCCGCAGTGACATCATCGGAAGAATATTCTGTTCAGTGGATGTATTGCCACCTTCAAATTCTGTGGACGACATTTATCCTCCTGCTTTTAACCCGGAAACGTCTTTAAACCAAACGAGAACAAACACTACGTCCGTTCACAGGATGGACACCTAATCAGGTAAAAAAGTTATGTTGGAACGTCAGTTAAACAAATAACAGCGACGATTAATTTTCAAAAAACAACTTATAACCATACAGAAACATGAAATAATACCTGCTTCCATTTTGTCAAACGACAAATCGTTATTAATTACATTATACATGAAAATAAACAGCTGGCGATGCCAACAACACGTATCGGAGCAAAATTAAGATTGATTACCCTGATAAGTCCTAAAATGTTAATTTTCCGAAATGCATGGACAGGGTTGGCCGAAAACAGACTGCTGAATCGGCAAAGAAATTACAAACTTTGTCCAATTTCCCGGTGACGAATATACTTCCATATTTCCGTTATGCAGATCTGCTATAATGAAATATGAGATGGCAAGACCAAGCCCGGTTCCTTCACCAACTTTTTTGGTGGTATAGAAAGGTTCGAAGATACGTTTCCGCACATTCTCATCTATCCCCTGTCCGTTATCTTCGATTTCAATATTAACCCAATCTCTCTTTTCATAGGCCCGGAGTATAAATGTCGGTCCCCCGCTATCATAACTCTTTGAAGTCATTGATTGAGCACTGTTTTTTAGCAAATTCAAAAAGACCTGCTGAATCTCGCTGCCTTCACACAAAACAGTGGAAATATCATCTTCAAACTCTCGTATTATTTCGATCTTCTTGAAATCATACTTAGTTGAAAGGTTGTATTCATTATCCGCAAGCTCAATTGTGTTATCCAATAACTCTGAAAGGTCATGCTGTTTAAAATTATCCTGATTCTTGCGGCTGAAGCTAAGCATATTCCTGACTATTTTTGCGGCTCGGTCCACTGAAGCTGTTATGCCGTTAATGATCTTGGGTATGTCACGGTCATGCATATAACCATGCAGATCCTCAAGATTAATATTTCTGGCTTCAGCTGCTCTTCTATTGCTCTTCAAATCGCCTAAAACGCGTCTGGTAATATTCTGGGCTCCCTGTGCAATAACTCCGAGCGGATTGTTAATCTCATGGGCCATGCCTGCTGCAAGCCCGCCGACAGATAACATTTTCTCATTCTGGACCAGCATATCTTCGAGCCTTACCCGCTCCGTAACATCTTCAATCTGAACTACAACACCGTCCTGATCCCCGGCGGAAAGTGGATAGATCATTATGTCATCATAGAAGACATCTCCATCCTGCTTGCGGGAGACTCTGGGGTCTGTCCAAACTTTTTGACTGCTCAATGAATCCCTAACCTGTTTCATATATGGTGAAAGTCGGGGAAACACCTCTTCGACCAATCTTCCCACAGCCTGCTCATCACTGATTCCTGCCACTTCCGAAGCCTTCCTGTTCCAACGGGTAACCCGCCCTTCTCCATTCAGGCCGACCAGAATAACAGGCATGGAATCGATAATGCTTTTAAGCTGATTGCGAAGGTCTTTGATCTCTTCAAGTGAATTTTTCAACTCAGTAATATCAGTATGAGTGCCGATCATTCTTATAGCCTTTCCGGACTCATCCCTTTCCACGGCATTACCACGCCCAAGAATCCACAACCACTTACCGTCCTTGGCCTGCATCCGAAATTCGACTTCAAAATTCTCAATTTCATTATTGATACATTTGCTATTCACATTAAAAGCATGAACACGATCATCTTCGTGGATAAGATCTACCCATGAATCAACATGCGAAGGCAGTTCATTTTCACCATATCCAAGCATAGCTTTGTAGCCGGGGCTGTAATACACATCGTCAGTTTTAATATTCCAGTCCCACACACCATCCTTATTGGCAGCCATTGCAAGAGCAAAACGTTCCCTGCTTTGCCTTACCTCTTCCTTGGCATTGCGCAATTTCATATAAGCTATGGATAAAGCGATTGAAAAAACAAGCAGTACGGCAATAACAAAAAAAGCTGCAATTATCTCAATTTTATGGACTCCCCACACGGACTCATTTTCATTTAAAATGAGAGAATTAGCAGGTAGCTTGGAAGACTTGATTTTAAAACGGTCAAGGACAGTCCGGTCAAAAATAAATCTATTGGCATCCCCCCCTTCTACTACAGGGATATCTTTAACCGCCTTTCCTGATAAAATATCCAGAGCAATACGTCCTGCGATAACTCCCTGCTCATAGTGAGAAATAACCTTTCCACCGATAAGCCCTTTACCCATGCCATGTTCGTAAAGATGGAAAACAGGGCGACTGCTGCTTGAAAGAATCTCCTGCAATCCCTCTTCAAAAGATTTTGCAACTCCATCCTTATCCCGGTATGCGGAAAGCAGAAGAACCGCGCTATCGTTAGGAAGTCGGCCAAGGACCTCTTTCATTTCCGACCAGTTCATTCTGTTTAAGGGAATCTCTACAAGCTTAATGTCCGAAAATTCTACACCCAGTTTATTTGCTGACTGCAAATCGGCTTGTCCGCTAGGAGTTTCATCAACAACCAGATATACAGTTTTGACTCCGGGTATTAAGGCAGCGATTCCCTGAAGATTCTCCCGCATCGAGACAGCCTCTATCACTCCGGTAACACTCTCATTATCATCCATAGAGCGAGCCAAAGCCTGATTATTTACCCCACAAAAAACAATCGGGGTATCCGGGAAAAACTCTTTTCTATTTTTTAAAACAAAATTTAAGGCATTATCATCTGAAGTAACGACTATGTTATATTTATCCAAAGAAGTGAGCTTAGTTTTAAGCATATTATGGAAAGCGGAAAGATTCTTTTTATTCATGAACCTCTTAGAATCCATAAATTCTACATCAAGATGAATTCCTGCCGGGGAAAGTATAGACTTAAGACCATTAATTTGTTCAAAAAAAGTAGGAAAACCGGGATGGTAAGAACTAATAAGCAAAGCATGCGATTTTGCAGCTGAAACAGCAGGGCAAAAAGAAAAAATCGCCCAAGAAAATAAGGCAACAATTATTATGAGCTTCTTCATGAACTGGCCGACCTGAAAAGTATAAAAATTAGTTTAAAGTTTTTCATACGCCATTACTCGGATAAAGCCAATCCCATATAATATAAAAACACCCTTTCTCATAATAAAAACTTAAAAAAACTCCAGATAAAACAAAAAGCCTCCGATCCTTGCAGGATCGGAGGCTTCATAAAAGCGAAACTAAGTTTCAGCTATGCGCTTTTCACTTCATTGTGGAAAAACAGAATGGGTTCCATTCCATTTTCAACAACGCTTTTGTTAATCACGCACTCTTTAACTCCGCTCATGGAGGGAAGCTTGTACATGATATCAAGCATGATGGATTCAAGCACATTGCGCAGACCGCGAGCCCCTGTTTTACGCTCAACAGCTTTAGCCGCAATGGATTTCAGCGCGTTGGCAGTAAAAGTCAGGCGCACACCGTCAAGCTCGAACATTTTCTTGTACTGCTTGACCAATGCGTTCTTGGGCTCCTGAAGGATACGCACAAGATCTTCCTCGCTCAGTTCGGAAAGAGCTGTCTGAACCGGAATGCGACCGACAAATTCGGGGATAAGACCGAATTTGACCAGATCCGCAGGTTCAGCCTTAGCGAAAAGCTCACTGATGCCTTTATCGGACTTCTGCTCTACCTTTGCACCGAAACCGATACCGGAACCGGACATGCGCTGCTGCACAATGGTATCCAGACCGATGAACGCACCGCCGAGGATGAACAGGATATTGGAGGTATCGAGCCTGATGAATTCCTGCTGGGGATGCTTACGGCCGCCCTTGGGAGGAATGTTGGCTTCGGTTCCTTCAATGATCTTGAGAAGAGCCTGCTGTACACCTTCACCGGAAACATCACGGGTGATAGAAGGACTGTCGCCCTTACGGGAAATCTTGTCGATCTCATCAATATAGATGATTCCGCGGGATGCAGCATCTATGTCGTAATCAGCGTTCTGCAAAAGCTGCACGAGAATGTTTTCAACATCCTCACCAACATAACCGGCTTCGGTCAGTGTGGTGGCATCCGCAATGGCAAAGGGAACTTTAAGAACTCTTGCCAGAGTCTGAGCCAGCAGGGTTTTACCGGAACCGGTAGGCCCGATCAGCAGAATGTTGCTCTTATCGATTTCTACATCATCAGTACCGCTGGACTGGGTGTAATACACACGCTTATAGTGATTGTGAACAGCAACAGCCAGAATCTTCTTAGGATGTTCCTGACCGATTACATATTCATCAAGCAGTTCTTTAATTTCCTGTGGGGACAGGAGTTTACCTGCATCGAACTCCTCACCGACCGCTTCCTGAGCCATGATGTTATTACAAAGCTGAACACACTCGTCGCAAATGTAAACATCAGGTCCGGCGATCAGACGCTGCACCTCATCCTGAGATTTGGAGCAAAAGGAGCAATGAAGGTCCTGTCCTGAACCTTGGTTTTCATTACTCATCAGGAATTAACCTTCCTTGGATTCAATATTTCCGCGATTCTCCAGAACTTTGTCGATCAGGCCGTATTCAACAGCTTCCTGAGCAGACATGAAGTTATCGCGATCCGTATCCTTCTCAATCTCTTCTACAGTTCTGCCGGTATTTTCGGCCATGATAGAGTTGAGGGATTTTCTAAGTCTTAAAATTTCACGGGCCTGAATATCAATGTCAGTAGCCTGACCCTGCGCACCGCCCAAAGGCTGGTGGATGAGGATGCGGCTATGCGGCAGGGAGTAACGCTGCCCTTTCTCACCTGCGCTGAGCAGGAAAGCACCCATGCTGGCGGCCTGTCCCATGCACAGGGTTGCCACCGGGGCGGAGATATACTGCATTGTATCGTAAATAGCCATACCGGCGGTTACTACGCCACCGGGGGAGTTGATATACATATAGATTTCTTTTTCAGGATCTTCTGATTCCAGAAAAAGAAGCTGTGCGCAAATTACGCTGGCAACATGGTCATTAACTTCGCCGCTGAGCAGGATGATTCTATCCTTGAGAAGACGGGAATAAATATCGTAAGCGCGTTCTGTGCGCCCTGTAGTTTCAACAACAATAGGTATGGTTCCAGACATCTATATCTCCCGGAAATATTTATTTATAAAAGGGAATTGAAATTAATGAAAAACCGCCCGATCCGGTACGGATAATCATATGAAAATTCATCCTAATCATTTGAATGCTTGAGTTCAAGCACAAATCCGGCGGGTCAAACTCTACAACGTGTTAACCGCATATAGAATTATTAACAACCCGTTTTCAAAAAAAATCAAAAAGGCGGCGCGGTAAGATAACCACGCCGCCTAACATGTTTATTTAAACGGTCGAGATTACTTGTCGTCCTTTTTAACAGGATCGATTTCAGTAACGTCTGCGTTTTCGTAGATGAACTCGGCAGCCTTGTCAGCGAGGAGACGGTCCTTGAGAGGAACAATGAGGTTGTTCTCTTCGTAGTAGGACTTTACGGAGCTGAGATCCTGCTGAGTCTGCTGTGCGATCTGGTAGAGAGCGCCTTCCACTTCCTGAGGTTCTACGGAAAGCTCTTCACGCTTTGCAACGTTGAGCAGGAAGATTTCAGTACGTACGGACTCTTCAGCCACGGGACGCTGTTCTTCACGGAGTTCTTCCATGGATTTGCCGAGAGACTCAAAGCTCTTACCGGAGCGCTCTGCGCGACCGATAACATCAGCAACCATGCGCTGCAGACGGTCTTCCATAAGAGAAGGAGGCAGCGGGAAGTCGAGTTCTTTAACGATACCGCTGATCAGCTTGGTCTGAGCTGCAGACTTGTTGAGCTGCTTGCGGTTTGCAGTGTAAGACTGCTTAACGATCTCACGCATTTTTTCAACGGATTCAAAACCGCCTGCCTGCTTAACAACATCGTCGGTAAGTTCGGGCATTTTGCGTTCTTTAACAGCGTGAACAGTAACCTTCATGGTTGCAGTCTTGCCTGCGAGATCGGAGTTGATGAAATCTTCGGGGAAAGTGATGTCGGTTTCACCGGACTCACCAGCTTTCAGGGTCTTAACGAATTCTTCGAACTCTTCGAGGGAGTGACCTTCACCGATGGGCAGGTCGAAGTTATCAGCCTGTACGCCGGGGATGGGCTCGCCGTCCATTTCTGCGGAGAAAGTTACGGAAGCGAGTTCACCGTCTTTAGCGGGACGGTCGTCCTCAATGGGAGCAATTTTAGCCATGGACTGCAGGAGTCTGTTTTCAACTTCCTTGAGTTCATCTTCGGTAACTTCAGCACGCTCTTCTTCAACGGGAAGACCGAGGTAACCGGGAGTATCGAATTCAGGAACAATTTCGAACTTAATTACGTAGCTGAAATCTTCACCGCGAACGAGTTCCTTAGCGTCAACGTCAATTTTAGAAACGGGAACGAGGGACTGGCCGTTGAGGATATCGTTGATCTGGTAGTTGATCAGGTCAGTGGTAGCTTCGTTGATGATCTGTTTTTTGTACTTGGACTGGATAACAGAAGCAGGAACTTTACCCTTTCTGAAACCTTTAACCGGGGTCTGTACTTTGTACAGGGCAACGGTTGCATCCAGAGCAGCACCAACTTCCTCAGCAGGTACGGAAACTTTAATCTCTCTCTCTACCGCTGAAACTTCTTCAATATTAAAATCCATCTTAGGCATCCTCCTAGAAAATATATCTGCCATGAGCAAACCGCTACGACAGTTGTGTACTTTAGCTTGTGTCGGTCAACGTGAAGACTTTCACATTATTCCAACAAAAGAACTGGGATTATTTAGGCAGTTTCCCCACAAAGTCAACCCCCATAAAGGAGTTGATTCACAAATAATGAGGATAAATTGAATTTTTCTCACTAAATTCCCGCAAGATGCCCTCTAATCCGTATCATTAATAAATAAAGCGGAACCCCGGTACAGGATTCCGCTTAAGCAAGGAGGAGATGCGTATTGATTAAAATTTATGCTGCAAGCTTCTGTTTGAGTGCGTCCCGCTTGGATTCAAAACGCTCAATCAGTGCCGCCTGCCCTTTGTGGTCCGGATTCAGAAAGCCAATGGCGAGGTCGTAAGCATGAACAGCCTCATCGACTTTACCTGACATCTGCAAAACAACCGCAAGATTGTTATGCAGGGTTGCCCGGTGAATTTTTTTGGACTTGCATTGCGACATTCCAATTGCGGCTTTTAAGTTATCTTCCGCCTTCCTGAAATCACCGTTGTTACAAGCCTGCATACCTTCTCTGTTCAATTCCCATGCTTTTCCGAGTTTGCACATATTACTCTCCTGAAATATATTTAAAATTATTTGAAAGTCTTTTTCCCTCTTGGTTGAACTCAAGATATTGAAAACGATTTTCAATGTCAAATGTAAATTTTAAAAAAATAAACCATATCAAAACTGACATGGTTTATTTCCTCGTGGAATAAGCACCTACACGGTGCATTCACTGGAATACTATCATCCCTGACAGGCAAACCTCGGAGACTCTGGTTGGTTATTTCCAAAGATTCTATCAGTAAAACGTACATACCATGCCGCAGACTGCACCTGAAGAATGTAAGCCACTGCAATTACAAGGGCAGCATCAGAGCCCTGCGCTCCAAATGCGTTAATAGCGATAGCCAACGCAATAGACAGGTTTCGCATAACCGAACCGTAAACAAGGGCAATGGCATCACCCCGCGGCAGAAAAGCCTTCCCAACCAGCGTGCTTAAGGTAAAATTGAATAAGTAAAGAAGCAACAACGGCACCAAGATACTCAGCAGAACTTCGGGTGCTGCAGCAATGGTCTTAGCCTTAAGAGCAAGGGCTACAAATACGATTCCAAGCACTCCCAGAGTAGAAAGGGGCGGAAATTTCGGACCTACAGACTTCTGGAAATCAGCCTGACCATACCTTTTCACGAGAAACCGCTGGGTCATAAAACCAAGAACCATAGGCAGAAAAACAATAAATACGATCTGCTTAAATACCGCCAAAAGATTGATCTCAATAGAAGCACCCATCAACCACTTTACGAAAACAGGGGTCAGCAAAGAGCCTACGACCAGTCCTACAACTGTCATCTTTACCGCTGCTGACATATTCCCCTTGGCAAATCCGGTCCATGAAATGGTCATTCCGCTAGTCGGAACCAATCCCGCAAGTAACAACCCCAGAGCCATGTAGGGCCTATCCGCGAAAAAATAGATCCCGAAACCAAAGGCGACAAAAGGAACAATCCCGAAATTGATCAACTGGGTCAGAAGCTGCGCTTTGCCATCTCCACCTTCAAAAACTTTCTTAATCTTTAAAGTAACCATCATGGGATAAACCATTAAAAAGGTGAACGGAATGATCATGGACTTGAGCCAAGCGGGATCAAAGTTCAATCCATAAATAAACCCTGCAAACATCATCATCGGAATAGCCAAAATCAAATTTTTTGTAATCTTCTGCAAAATGATCCACATATCATTCTCCAATTCATTAAAGTTCATTCATTGCCCTACCCCGCTCTCATGAGTTAAAAACTACAGCATACAAACCAAACGAACATTGATCTCGATCAACAGGACTCATTTCTAGAACAAACTATGAATAGAAAAAATATTGAAAAAGAGATCGGCAAATTACCCCTATTTGCCCAATTAAAAAAAGAACAGCTGGAAAGACTTTCCCAATATGCGGTAATTAATGACATCCCTAGGAAATCCATTTTCTTTAGCGAAGACAAAGCATCAAAGGGACTACACGTATTGCTGACTGGGAAAGTTAAACTTTTCAAAATTTCCGACGAAGGCAAAGAGCAGACAATCTTCGTATTCGGCCCCGGAGAACCTTTCTGCCTGTGTTCAGTCTTTTCCGATGGCGTGCTCCCGGCAAACATGAGTGCTTTGGAAGACAGCCGGGTTCTTTTCATCAACCCCACCGAATATGAAAAACTGGTTCAGGAAGACCCCACCATCCTGATGCAGATGATGCGGGTTATGTCCAGACGACTTAAAGATGCCATGGAAATGATCGACTCTTTATCACTTAAACAAGTACCATCAAGGCTTGCTGCCTATTTCCTGAGCCACGAAAAAAATGGTCAGGTAAACATGGATATATCCTATCGTGAGCTTTCCAAAATCATCGGGATCACACCTGAAGCACTCTCCAGAACCATGAAAAAAATGGGCTCCAATGGCTTAATTTCAGTTGATGGCTCCGAAATTGAAATCATCGACCGCGAAGAACTGAGCCGTTGCCGGGAAGGAGTATGTCTGAGCTAAACACATCTCTCAGCAAACTGAGCAACTTTGTACTATCCGGTTAAAACCTGCCTGTGCCACATTCTACCCATACTGAGAATGAGGAGAAAGACATATGAACATACTGGCATTTCTGGCTTACAGCATTGTAGTGACATTCACCCCCGGACCTTCAAACATTGTAATATTTTCCACAGCGCAAAACCACGGCTACAAAAAAGCACTTGAATTTGTGGCCGGTGCAACACTGGCTTTCGGCATACTGCTGAGCCTTTCCGCTGCCCTGAACAGCTATCTTTTTAATATGATGCCGCAGGTTCAAACCGTCATGACTGTTATCGGGACAAGCTACATGCTCTATCTCGCATGGAAAATCCTGCACATGGACGACGGCGGAAACTCGAAGAAGAGCGGCGGATTCATGACCGGATTCACCATGCAATTCATCAACCCCAAAGTAGTGCTTTTCACCCTGACCGTCATCGGCAGTTTTGTAATACCTGCTTTCTCTGATCCTCTGGACATTGCCCTGTATGTACTTATACTGACCTTTATCGGCTTCTGTGCCTACAGTTCTTGGGTCGTGCTGGGAACTCTTTTCCGTCGCTACCTGCGCCCCTATCAAAAACAGGCAAACATCATCCTGTCATTGACCATGGTCTACTGCGCGTGGTCCATTTCCGGACTGCAAAATTTACTTTAAATGTATTAGTTATGCGGGAATTCAACTACACACATCACGAAGACCTGACTGTTCTTTCAGCCAGATTTGATGAATTCAAATACAGGAAACACTCCCATGAGGAATACGCCATAGGAGTAACCCTGAAAGGAATTCAAAAATATTGGTTGGAAGGAGAGATGCTGTATTCAAAACCGGGCCGAATCATGCTTTTCAGCCCGGAACAATTACACGACGGCTGCTCCGGGGACGAAACAGGCCTAGAATATGTAATGACCTACATCCCGCGGGACCTTTTTGAAAAAGTCTCCGGCAAAAAGGACGTGCTGAAATTTTCCACGCCTATAATTAATGATCCGAAACTGGCAGCGAATATCATAAACCTGACCCGCTCCGTAGAAACAGGCCAAGGTGACCTGCTGACCAGCGAGCTGATCATGAACGTCATTGATCGAACAGCAAATACAGTCGAACCACGGCGAGCACTCCGGAATTACAAAGCAGTGCAACGCGCAGTCGAAATGATGCATGACAATTTCGAAGCACCGCTAAAGCTGGATGAAATCTGCAAGGAAGTGCAGATGTCCAAATTCCACTTCATCCGTCAGTTTAAGTCTGTGAAAGGGCTTTCGCCCTATCAGTTCTTCCTCAGTTGCAGGACTGAGCAGGCCAAAAAGCTCCTTAATGCCGGAGCAGAACTATACGCAGTCATGCTCGATTGCGGATTCTACGACCTTTCACATTTCAACCGCCAATTCAAAAGCGTGTATGGGCTCACCGCCAACGCATACTCAAAACTGTTGAATAAATCCTGCTGATCAATCATTGATATCAAAGTCGCCACCGGAATCGAAGTCCGTATCAATATCCGAATCAACGTCTCCTGAATCAAAATCATTATCATCAGAGTCATGCATGGTTGAAGCTATGTAATGAGTTTGGGCCATGGCCATCCCCATAGCCACGTCTTCATCATCCTGCTCTCGGCGCATACGGGCTGTCATATACTTACCCCGGCGATAAACTTTGCGCATCGCCCACCAGATCAGCAATCCACAAAAGCTGAGCAATCCGCCCATAAAAAACATTGCCAGAGCATCATCCGACCCCATATCTGGCTCCATAAATCCTGCTAGAATCAACAAAACTCCCGGAAAGAACAAAATCCCCCCCAGAATAAACAGGATTACCACCCTTACCCGTACTCCCCAACTGACTCCCATATGCACTCTCCTTACTGAGACTATTATGAATCATTTCAAGGATAGCACATTTCGGATCACAGCTCACGGTTTCGAATAAAAAAACCGCCCCCTCTCTGAAGGGGCGGTTTATTCTCACAAACTTTAGCGGATTAATTATCTATATCTTTCTGTATCGTTGGCAGTTCGTAATGATCGACTTTACCGGAAAGCATGTTCATCAATTTATATATACGGACTTTTCCGTCCTCCCATTTATAGCCATCCCATTTTCCGATATCCAGCCACACTCTCCCGGCCTCGGAGCCATCACGATAAGCTGTGATCTTTGCATCAGCCAGGTACAAACCGACCATCCATGCCCAGCGCCCTTCGTACGCGAGAGTCCATTCGCAAATATCAACGGAAGTATCCTGCGGATATATGTCCGGGGTAATCCCCTGCTCCCGCATCCATTCCTTAAGGGTCGTCTTAAAAAGCTCACGGGTATCATCATGTACAACAATGCAAACCTTCTCCGCCTGCAAAATCTCCGGGACTGGTTCGTTAATAACTTCAATAGATGAGCAACCAGTCATAAACCCCATAATCACTACAACAAAATATAACTTTAGGTACTGCAAATTTCCACCTCTATCATTGCTTAAGCGGGGATATAATGGTTCCACCTCAGGGTCAAGATTCCTGCCTTGCAAAATGAAACAGGTCGCACTGTAAAACAATGCGACCTGCTTCGGACAATGGAGTACGGGACCGTACTAGGAAGAAAGCTGTTTAATCAAAGTATTAAGTTCATCGCTCATCCGAACCAGTTCGGAACTGGCTTCATTAGCGGCATGCATGCCTTCCGCTGTCTGGGCGGCAATGGAGTTGATATCATCAACTGCCCGGTTAATCTCCTCACTGGTGGCGGATTGCTGTTCCGCCGCAGTTGCGATGGACTGTACCTGATCAGAGGTACCGTTAACGATTTCTGCGATTCTTTCAAGTGTCTGACCGGAACTATGTGCAATTTCTGTTGACTGCTCAACTGCATTGCTTGCAAGACGAACCCCTTCAATAGAGCGCTGAGCTCCATCCTGAATAGCCTTGATTGCTGTCCCCACCTCATCGGTAGCAGTCATGGTCTTCTCAGCAAGTTTGCGGACTTCATCGGCAACAACGGCAAATCCGCGCCCTGCTTCCCCTGCCCGAGCTGCCTCAATCGCAGCGTTCAGAGCCAACAGGTTAGTCTGATCAGCAATATCCTGAATAACTGTTATAACACTTCCCACGGAATCTGTCTGCTTTCCGAGATCACTCATGAAAGTCCCCAGATTTGTAGCATGTGTATTCATAGTCTCAATGGATTCGACCAGCTTTCGCCCTTCGTTCTGCCCTTCATGGGCATTATCTGCCGCAGCGGTAGCATTATCAGCAGCATCGACAGCATTACGAGCCACTTCAAGGGTGGTACTGTTCATCTCTTCCATGGCGGAAGCAGTTTCAGTAATTCTCTCGGACTGTAAAACCGCTCCCTTAGCCGCTTCTTCAATCTGGGAAGCGATTACGCCGGCAGCCGAATTAACCTGTCCGGTGATATCCACAAGCTCAGCTGCAACATTAGCGACTCTTTCAGCGTTTTCCTGAATTTTGCGTTGCTGCTGTTTGACTTCAGTAAGGTCGAAATAAATGGTCAAAGCACCGCACAATTCATTATCAAGATCATAAAATGGCTCGCCTGAAAACTGCAATTCATGAAGACCGCCATCCCCCTCAAAAGAAGTCTCACCTTCAATGCGGATGCCCTCGTTTACAACCCGGTCTGTCCTTGTTTTACGGGAGTTGTCACCGTACACATACCCACCGGTAGTTAAACCGTAATAATCTTCAGGCTTCCCTGTTTTACCGGAAATCTTGAAAAGTCTGTTACCAACATAATTTACTTTTGCCTCGGCATCACAGGTCATAAAAGGATAAGCCTCGGCAATAGCATTAAGCACCCCTTCTGAAAAACCGATCCTTTTTTTCAATGCATCAATGGTGACACACACCTGTTCACCAAGCTGCCCGAGATCCCCCTCACAGGATTCAGGCCTATTGGAATTAAAGTCTCCCTCTTCAACTCCCTTCAGATACATGGCAATAGCATCCGATTTTTTCGCAGCCCCTCTGCTTACCATCAGGACAGTAACTGTTCCTCCCAACAGTACAATCACAAAAACAGATAGAGCTGCAATCTGTGACATAAATTTCATGTCAGTTCCGAACTCCGCTGCAGCAAACACTGACAACGCACTCAGAACAGCACACACACCAACCCCAATCAGCAATTTGATCTTCATAGCACCCTCTGCCTCAAAAGGTTCAAAAGAAAATGAATCCACCCCGATAGAATCTGCTTTCAGATGAACATTTATGAACGACAACGAACACCATTTAAGCGATTCCGAAAAAGTTATTTTCGAAATTACTCAAAGAGACTACTTGAGTCAATAGATTGTGACAATTTTAGCTATCAAGATGTTGCATTAAGAAAATCAATTAAATTTTAGATAGTGCTAACAACAGCTATTACAACAGCAGCCAGAAGACCTATTAAATCTCAACTAACACAAAACAATGGAATTCTTCCCAAAACTTACAAATAGATCACGAAATTAAGGAGTTTTTTCTTGACAGATAAGCACAGTGATGGATAGTAAAACGTTCTGCGCGGGCAATTAGCTCAGTTGGATAGAGTGTCAGCCTCCGGAGCTGAAGGTCACAAGTTCGAATCTTGTATTGCCCGCCAATTATTTCAATAGTTTACAGCAAAAAGGTGAGTAAAATTATCAAATTTTACTCACCTTTTTGCTGTCCTAATATTTCAAGCCTGTTCGCGAGAACAGGCTTTTTTTATGACTTCTTAAAGGCGCCAGCCCTCCCACAGGAACTTAAAACGACTCCGGAACATAGCCTATTGCCCCTGCAAATGCTGAAGGGTCGAAGCTCAATCCCCCGAAGATCTCTTATAATATTTCAGCCTGAATATAGCCGTATTCATGGAATACGGACGGTATAACTTTGAAACATCCCAGTCCATGGACGTGTCTGTTGGAGCAGTACCTGTTTTACTCGCAAACTTGCGTACACTTTGTGGACAACAAGCATAGAAAACATATCTCACAAGTCCGTCGCTACCGTTCCCTCAAACTTTCAGTTTTGTACTTCATAAGCGGAGAAAGAAAATAAGTGATGAGCCTGCGTTTGCGGATTGCAACTTCAGCTGTTGCACGCATACCGGGGATTAATCTTACCTTCTGCCCATTCACAGGAATGAAATCCTGATTAAGCTTCACCCGGCACAAAAAAGTAAGATTTCCATCTTTATCTTGCACAGCGTCACTAGAAACGGACATGACCTCACCAGGAATAGAACCGTATTCTGTGTATGGAAAAGCCTCGAGCTTAACCTCTGCCAGCTGTCCTTCTTTCACAAAACCGATATCTCGGTTAAGTATACTGGCTTCAACCTCCAACACACTCTGTTCTGGAACGATAACCATTAACGGCTGTGCTTCCTTAACCACCCCGCCAATCGTGTGTACGGACAACTGCTGGACCTCACCATCAACGGGAGCAGTCAATTGCTGCAACCTGTTGCGCTGCTGGGCTTTAGCCAGACGCTGCTGGAGCGTTTCTATCATGTTCTCCGCATCCGATTTTTTATGCAATGTATCGCGCCTAAATTCAGATATGACCTGCTTCTTATCACGCTCAAGCTTTTCAATGGAGGCAAGACACTCCTGCTCCTCCTGCTTTGCGGACTCATAATCCTGTTCAGCTGCAACACGCTTCTGTTCCTGAAAAAGCCAATCATGCTCAGACGCAGAATCTTGCTCATAAAGCTTACGCATGGCCTCGGTGCGTTTGGTAATGATCTCCAAAACAGCAAATTTTTTCTTGATCTGATGCTTGAGGTTCTGCTGATGAATTTTGTCCTTTTCTATCTCACCGTTAATGCCGCTCAACTTGTCATTAATGGCCATCGCCTCATATTCAAAACGATGCTGATAAAGCAGCTTCAAGTTGGAATCTGTCCCCTCAGTAAAAACCAGTTTTTTATCGACCGAAGTACCGACTTTCCAACGACTCAATGCGCTGTAGAGAATATTGTCGCAGTATGCTCGGATAAGTTGATTTTCAAATTCCGTTATATCAGCTTCATTAATTGTCGGGTCCAGAGAAATAAGCAGATCGCCTTTTTTTACGCTCTGTCCTTCCTTAACCAGAATCTGCTGAACAACACCTATCTCGGCAGGCTGAATAATCTTGGCCTTGCCGCTAGGAATAATCTTGCCTGATGCAGTTGCAACTACATCAATGCGGCTGAATGTTGCCCATAGGACCGAAATCACCACAAAAAGAATAATTGTCCTGATAATTATACGCCCAGTTGGAGATGGGGGAGTCTCCACCACCTCAAGTGCTCCGGGCATAAATTCAGTTTCCTGCTTCGGCTTTGATTCAACCATCTTTCCGGCCCAGCCTCCAAGACTGGAGTAGGCCCGCATGGGCAGATGCAGAAGTATTCCCTTACGCCGCTTCTTCACTTCCGCCTCCCATATCCTTATTCTGATAATCCCAGAGTTTTCTATAGTATCCGTTCTGAGCGATAAGATCCGAATGTGTTCCTTGTTCTACTATCTTACCCTTATCCATAACAATGATTCGATCACAGAGACGAATAGTGGAAAGCCGATGCGCAATAACCATTACAGTGCGATTCTGACTGATAGCACTCATATTGTTTTGGATAATATGTTCAGATTCGTAATCAAGAGCACTAGTAGCTTCGTCCAAAATCAAGATTCTTGGGTTGGTCAGCAAGGCGCGAGCAATGGCGATTCGCTGCCGCTGACCGCCGGAAAGGGTCGATCCCTGTTCTCCGACCATGGTGGAATACCCTTCGGCCAACTCAAGGATAAAATCATGCGCCCCGGCGAGGGCTGCGGCATGCATGACCCGGTTCATATCCACACCGGGATCGGACAGGGCAATGTTTTCCCGGACATCGCGGTTGAATAGCTTACTTTCCTGCAGGACCACCCCGATCTGCCTACGCAGCCATGAAACTTCAACCAGATTGAGATCAATACCATCCACCAGCACACGTCCATTTTCAGGTGGATAAAACCGTTGCAACAAGCTGGTCAGGGTGCTTTTTCCTGAACCGGAACGGCCTACAATACCGATGGATTCACCGGGATTAACGGTCAGGTTGATATTATCCAGAATAAATGGTCCATCCGGACGATACCTGAAGCTGACATTCTCAAATCTGATTTGCCCCTTGATGGTTCCTGGATTTGTTGCGGCATTGTTTACCGCTTCCGTGGGGTTGTTGAGAATATCCCCAAGCCGCTCAAGGGAAACCCCGGCCTGCTGAAGATCCTGCCAGACCTTGGCAAGACGCAGGATCGGACCGCTGACCCGCTGGGCAAACATGTTGAAAGCCACAAGCTGCCCGATACTCATATCTCCGGCAATAACGGCCCGCGCACCGAACCAGATAACCAGCACGGTAGTTAATTTATTGATAAATTGTGTAGCCTGAACAGCAAAGTTACCCAAATTGTCCGCCCGGAAAGCCGAACGCACGTAATTGGCAATGGTATCTTCCCAACGGCGCTGGAACTGAGGTTCAACAGCCATAGCCTTAACAGTATGAATGTCCGATATTGTCTCCACCAGAAAAGCCTGATTCTCAGCTCCGCGCTGGAACTTATCTTCCAGAAATTTACGCAGGATCGGGGTGATACAGAAGGAAAGGATTACATACAACGGAATGATTGCCGCCACGACTCCTGTCAGCAGCGGGGAATAGCAAAGCATGGCAACAAAAAAAACAACGGTAAAACAAAGGTCGATTATCAGGGTCAACGTTGATCCGGTCAGGAAACGACGCAGACTTTCCAGTTCCCGCACACGGGCAACAGAATCACCCACCCGCCGGGAATTGAAATAAGCGATGGGCAGCTTGACCATATGATTGAAAAGCCGCGCTCCGAGCATGACATCCACCCGGTAGGCTGTGTGCGAAAAAAGCCATGTGCGCATACCCCCAAGAACAACCTCGAAAACCGAAACAATCAGAAGCCCCACAGCAAGCACATCAAGTGTGGTCAGCCCTTTGTTAACCAACACCTTATCTACAACCACCTGAAAAAATAACGGGGTAACCAAAGCAAAAATCTGTAGAAAAAATGAGGCCAGCAAGACTTCGCCGAACAGCTTTTTATACTTGATAATCGAAGGAATAAACCAGCTAAGATTGAACTTGCGCAATCCTTCCGGAAGGATACCCATACGGGTAAGCATGATAACCTGCCCACCCCAGTCCTTTTCAAGTTCCTCTTCCTTAACCAGTTCCGCACTGTCTTTTCTGGGATCCCTGATCAGGGCTGTACCATCACTGACCCGGCCCAGAACTTTCCAGACCCCATCATGGCCCAGAAACATTGCCGGGGTCGGTAGTATTGAAAGCTCATCAAAATCTTTGCGGGCTTCCTTGGCTTTTAATTTGATTGATTTTGCCGCCCGCAAGATTTCAATGCTGTCCATGAATTCTCCCCGGGGGGGATGTTCATGACGGACAGATTCCGTGGAAACCGGGATATTGTGAAAACGCGCAATAAAAACAAGGCACTCCAGACCTGAGTCAAGAGCCGCCGACTGGGTATCGTGCTGCATTGAGAATTGCCTAATGATATCGGAAAAGTTACTGCCGTATAGAACAAGGCCCGGAAAACAAATCTCCGGGCCTTTCAATAATCAGATTATGATGCAGGAGTGATATCCACAGCCATACTTGCCATCTGATCAGCTGTGTACATGCCGTTAACTGCTTCAAAGTAGAAGGATTCAACAGACTTGGAGGCATACCAGTCCTTGAACTGCATAATATCTTTATTCTCATTAGCAGCGATAAGCAGGTCATTGCCGTTCTTGTAGATACCTACGCTAGTGAAATCCTTGATGTAGGCAGTGTCGTTGCCGCCATTAGCATCCTCATAAATAACATCGTTCTGGTTGCCTTTCTGGAAGACATAGATATCGTCACCGGCTCCACCGAGGAGGTGGTCAGTGCCGGATCCACCGTACAAGGCATCATTGCCAGCACCGCCATTCAGGATATCATCACCGCCCAGACCGAGCAGGTTGTCATTTCCGTTACCACCGTATAAGATGTTACCGTTCGCAGCACCGGCGATGGTGTCGTTAAAAGCAGACCCTTGCACACTTTCAATTTCGCTAAGGGTATCGCCCTGGGCATCACCGCCGGTGCCTGTTCCAGCAGTAAGGTTAACAGTAACCGCAGCTGAAGATGCAGAGTAATCCGCAACGTCTACACCAGCTCCGCCTTTAAGCACGTCCGCACCGGAACCGCCGAGCAGAACATCGTTATCTGCGCCGCCATCAAGGGTATCGTCACCGCTTCCGCCAACAAGCTGATCATTACCAGCACCACCGGAAATGGTATCGTTACCGCCATTACCCCAGATCATATTATCCTCAGCATTACCCACAACAGTATCCGCTGCTGTGCCGCCGAAAACTTTTTCTACACTGGTAGTATTAGCCATATCGAAAGAACCGTTGACTACGAGGCTGTCCGTGCCTTCGCCACCGTCAACAAGGATATCCTCATTGTCTGCGGAGAATACATCATCGCCTGCGCCGCCCTTGAGGATGTCTGCGCCTGCACCACCAATAAGCTGGTCGTTACCTGCGCCACCTTCGAGGGTGTCGTTACCGCCGTTACCGTAGATGATATTGTTCTCGGCGTTACCGACAACAGTGTCCGCTGCGGTGCCACCCTGAACAACTTCCACGCTGGTAGTGTTGGCCATATTGAAAGAACCGTTAACTACAGCGATGTCATTTCCTTCACCGCCGTCAACGAGGGTATCGTCGTTATCTGCCGCGATAATGTCGTCGCCCTTACCGCCTTTGATTACATCTGCGCCTGCGCCGCCGATAAGCTGGTCGTTACCGTCACCGCCTTCGAGGGTATCGTTGCCGCCGTTACCGTAAATAATATTGTTCTCGGCGTTACCGATGATTGTGTTCGCATCATCGCTGCCGATAGCTTTTTCTACGTTAACAGTATTAACCATATTGAAGGAACCGCTGACAGACAGGCTGTCTGTGCCTTCGCCGCCGTCAACGAGGGTATCGTCGTTATCTGCCGCGATAATGTCGTCGCCCTTACCGCCTTTGATTACATCTGCGCCTGCGCCGCCGATAAGCTGGTCATTACCGTCGCCGCCGTTGATGGTGTCATTGCCTGAGCCGCCGTAAATGGTATCGTTACCGACAGTCCCGTTGATTGTGTCATTACCATCTCCGCCACGAAACTCTTCAATGCCGACGATGATAGCATCGTCAGACATCTTCCCATCTACAACAAGCACATCATGCCCGGCACCGCCATCAATCCGTTTATCCTGCGCATCAGCAATAAGGATATCATCACCGGCACCGCCGAAAAGCCTATCTGCCCCGGCACCGCCAATAAGCACATCATTCCCGCCATCGCCGTACAACGTATCATTTCCGGTCTTGCCGTTAATATAATCATTGCCGTCTCCGCCGTGGAGGATGTCTTTAAATGAGCGTCTAGGCCCTTTGTATGTTCCCTTCCAGGTAGGAACAAATTCAGGCATTTCCTGAGGCTCATCTCCGGGCACGTAATCATTGCTCACAAAAGTATAACCAAGGGAATCACCTTCTATAAAGTCACCCTTGTCGGAGCCAACTACTTCATGGCTTAAGGCATTATAACCATTAGGGTTTAAATGCTCTGTGATCCTAAATGGACCAACAATAGGATACGGAAATTTCGCAGACGGGTTATTGACATCATAAATGGGCCTAGGGCTCCATCCTTTTGCCATCATTGAATGCCCTTTCAAGGTATCCGATTTCATTTCGAAACTGCAGCCATTAATAATGGCATTAATTCTTGCAGTTAAATCTATCGCCATAGTCAATTCTCCTAATAGTTAAAGATTAATAAGAAAATTTATTACTCAATCTCATCAACACGCTTGCCCATAATCCAAAGATTACCTGCTTTCACACCGGAGATACTGCTGCTGCGGGAAACGCTTCCACCGATAAAGACACTATCTTCATCACCTTCACCCATGGCCAACAAGCTGTTTGCAAGGTCGCCGGCAATAGAAACCATGTCATCACCCGCCCCCATATCAATGAAGCTGTCCAAGACACTGGCAATTGATTTAAACGAATCATTACCGTCACCACCATTAATTCTGGTATTGTGCATTATTAAGCGACCGGTAAGGCTGTCATTACCGCTGCCGAGATTGATTGTGCTGTAAGAGGTATCCATAACTCTTACGGAATCATTGCCGCTTCCGGTGTCAATATGAGCATAGATGGCATCTGCGTCCTTAGCAGCAATGACATCATCTCCAGCACCCATATCAACACTTGCGCCAATATGGTCGGCAACTTTTAATGTATCATCTCCGGCTCCGGTTTTAATATTTCCAGCTACGACGCTAGCTTCGATAGTGTCATCACCTGCTCCAGTGTCCAATGATCCGTTAAGCCCACCGATTGAAACCGTATCATCGCCATCCCCGGTCTTGATATTGCTGCTAATTCCACTATGATACGCAATAATGGTATCATCACCATCACCCATGGTGATGTTTGAACTACTTATTCTACCGTCAACCTTGATCGTATCATTGCCTTCGCCAGTATTGATGTCGGAATGATAAACCCTACCCTCTACCTGAACAGTATCGTCTCCGGCTCCGGTAGTGACTGTCTTGTTGTACATTTCGCCTTTGACAATGATTGTGTCATCACCGTCACCGCCATCGATTGTGGAACTTTTACCGTCCTGACCGTTTCTATTTTTCTCGCTGTACAAATCCACAATTGTATCATTGCCCTTACCACCACTTACATCCTTGCCTTCCTGTGAAATGATGATGTCATCGCCATCGGTTTCAGCACCTTTGGTATAGTCACTGACGTTTAGAGATCCATCCTCGTTCTCGCTCAGAATGGTGTCTTTCTTGAGGATAAAGCTGTACTCTAGCTTTCCGTCCGGCTTGAAAACATTGGCTTGAAAACCGTAATGGTCACCGCCGAAAGTATCATTCTGTCCCCCGGCAAACATGACTTTAGCAATGGTCAAAGTACGACCGGACTGCGTGGTGACGCTGGCCATAGGCTCTGCTGTGGCCCCCTCCGGCATCTCGGCTATGACCGAGTACTGCCCATCCGCAAGCTGCAACGGATTTTGCTGGTGCTTGGACAGATTCTTGGCGTCATCAGACAGATCAAGATTATCGCCCCGACTCTGCCCCCCTTTATCCGCTACCTGACCAACCTTAGCCACAGACGCGGTAGAAACTGCTGCTGTCGGAGCCTCAGTAGGAGCTGCTGCCGGAGACCCAACGGAACTGTCTTGATTCGAAATAGGTGAAACCATATCATCCTCCAGTAATTGTAGAAAATTTCAAATATTAAACTAGGTCAAAACACACATAATTGCCGACTACATGAGCACATTAATTATATCGGCAATACATTCAATAACTTTAGGAATTTTAATGGAAATTAAGATTAGCTCTTAATATTATAAAGCAGAATAGATAAGTGCAGGACTTAATAGAAAGGACCAATAACAAAATAAAAAAATTCTTAGCAGAAAGGATAAGCTATTTGCTTGAGAACATGCCGGGGCGACACAAAACAGACAATACATAAATATAAACTCCCTTAAGCTGCCCCCGACCATGTACAGCTCAAAAAGCGATTTAGACGCCAAAAATTTGCGCATTTCATTATCAAAATGATCAATATGTGGTATAGTTATATACGTGCTAGCATGTTTAATGTTATGAATATGTCAACTCAAAGATAAAGATTTTCTTAATTTTTCTCAAAAAAGAGAAATTAATAAGATTAATACCCTGCTTTATAACCTTCCATCTCCTTAATGAATTCTCCATCAATACTACTTAAAAGCACTTTCCCAATATCCAAGCTGTTATTTCCGCTTCCAGTTAAAAGGGTACTTTTTATAAATTCCCTTAAATCTATCTTGTTATTGCCATTACCAAGATTGAAGGCTGAATCTTCTGAATATAATCCACCCACACGATCATTTCCTGATCCCATATCTACTGTGCTATAGACAAAACGGTCAGAATAAACATAATCATCGCCTTTGCCCATATGCAGGGTTGTACGGGTATCACTGGCTATCACGGTGTCATTACCATCTCCACCATAAACTCTAACGCCCCAAAGCCAACCGGTTTTTACGCTGTCATTACCATCTCCAAGATACAGTGCTGATTTATCAGAGTCGGAAGCAAGAATTCCAAATTTTGCATTAACTTTATCATCTCCTGCACCGGTATTAATTGAACTTCGTTCTGACATCCCTATCGTCTGCTCAGCACTGATACTATCGTTACCAGCTCCGGTAGTTATTTTAGACTTTTGGTGTAGATGTATTGATTCACCAGACTGCACAACATCATTTCCTGCACCGGTAGAAATACTGCCACCATAATTCACCCCCACAGAAAAACCAGACTGCACAACGTCATCACCTGCACCAGTAGAAATACGACCGCCATTATCCGCTCCAAGGCCATGGCCAGACTTCACAACATCATCACCATCTCCAGTAGAAATTTCTCCACCTAAATTTGCGCTAATATTTTTTTCGGCATATATGGTGTCGTTTCCATCACCCGTGGAAATTGTACTGCCATAAGAGACAACACCCTTAACTTTAATCGTGTCATCACCAGCACCTGTGGAAACTGTGCTACCACCTCTGGCACCCACCCCATTTGCAATGATCTTATCATCGCCGTACCCGGTACTTAGATTCCCTTCTCTAAGGAGGATATTCCCAGAAACGTTAAAGGAATCATTACCGCTACCAGTCTTTACAGAACTGCCGTCATAAATATTGATACTTTCAGCACTGATTGAATCGTCCCCGGAACCGGTATCAATTATGTAGGCGCCACCCTGCAAATCAATCTCTTCAGCACTTATGGAATCACTTCCGTCACCTGTACTGATATTGCCCTGAATATTCTTGGCACTGACAGTATCATCTCCGGCTCCGGTATCAATATTCCCTTTAAGAGTTCCTTCAGCCTTAACAGAGTCATTCCCGGAACCGGTCTGAACTGTTCCCTCGAAATCTTCTCCGAGCACAACGGTGTCATCTCCGGCACCTGTATCAATCACTGCATCCTTCGAGGCACTGAAAACCGTATCTTTACCGGCTCCAGTGCAGATTTCAGCACCGTCACCACCAGCAACGATGATATCGTCACCGTCAGTTTCCATTCCATTCTCGTATTGATTTACGGAAAACTTGCCCTCAGAATTTTCTGAAAAGATCATACTGCTGCTGACAAAATACTTTTGCTCATCCTCTCCTTCCAGACCTGTGACGCGGGCCATGTAACCCAACTCGCGCACTTGGGCATCGGCTCCTTCAACAGCGGGAGGAATAATCTGTGTCACCCGCTCAAAACTTACTGTCCGGCCCATCTGGGTTGTAGCTGTGCCCAAGACTTCATAGTTTGCATTCTTCGGCATGGCGATACGCACAGGTTCCACAGCAGAAACACCTTCTGTAGCTTTTGCAGCTTCACACATAGCCGACTGTTTTTTCGCCAAATTCTTAGCATCGTCTGAAAGTTCAATCTTGTCGCTCTGGGCCAGCCCCTCTTTGCCTGATTCCTGCTTAATCTTACCCACAGCATTTGCAGCCTGAGTTTCCCGATTTTTACTCAATCTATCTTCTGAGACCAACTGAGATTCAATACCATTACCCTGACCTGAAATAGGAGAAGCCATATTATCCTCCAGAGATTGTTAGAAAATTTCAAAAATTAAATTAGGTCAAAATACACATAATTACCGACCATGTGAGCATATTAATTATATCGACAATACATTCGATAACTTTAGGAATTTAAATAGAAATTAAGATTAGCTCTTAATATTATAAAGCAGAATAGATCAGTGCAGGACTTAATAAAAATGACCAATGACAAGACAAAAAGTTTTTAAGCAGAAATGATAAGCAATTTACTTGAAGACATGCCGGGGCGGCAGAAAACACACGATACATAAATATAAACTCCCTTAAGCTGCCCCGACCATGTACAGCTCAAAAGTCAAATAAAAAGTCGCAAGTTCGCGTACACCAACATTTAAACGAACAACATGTGGTGTATTTATTCTGCTGCTAATATTATTAATGTTATGATTTTGTCAATATGGATCTTAAGTTCATGTTAATTTATTCTCAAAAAATAGACATTTAAGATTACCAGCTTTCACACCGGATATTCTGCTGCTGAAAGCACTACCGACATCACGAACAACCATACTAATAAATTTATCATAAACAAAAAGCCCCACAACGTTATAAAACATTGCGAGGCTGTGCTTTTTGGGAGCCAAGAATTGGAATTGAACCGGCGGCCTGCTGGTAGAAAATAGCTGACACAAACTATTTCTAAAAGTAATTATCCCCTGCTCACCTTTTACTCACCTTTTCACCTGAGGAAAACGTAATATAAGAGAAAAGAACGGGTGTTAAACACCTGAAATAACATACACCGGATACGATTCCGTAGCCTCCGGAGCTGAAGGTCACAAGTTCGAATCTTGTATTGCCCGCCAATTATTTCAATAGTTTATAGTAGAAAGGTGAGTAGAATTAACAAATTTTACTCACCTTTTAGCTGTACTAATTTTTCAAGCCTGTTCGCGAGAACAGGCTTTTTTATTGCCTTTTATGGGTGTTAGCCTTTCCGCAGTAACTTTAAAACGACGCTGGATCACAGCCTATTGACCCAGCAAATGCTGAAGGGTCGAAGCTCCATTTCCCCCGGAAAATTTCTCTTGAGATTGCAGACTGATATATGACCGCATCCATGGAACACGGACGGTAATACAGATAGAACAACCCAAGACATCGATATCTCTATTGAGAAATCAACTGTGCTGGTTATACACCCTGAGTGCAAGAATGAAAGCAGGCATGAACTAATTGAAGATCCCCCCTATCTCTCCCGAAAAGACTGCTGCAATGACAAATAAATTGGCTTCATAAAATAACCTATCAAAGTTTTCTCACCAGTCCTGATATCCGCCATGACAGTCATGCCCGGCAGAACCTGGAGTTTCTGGGCTCCCTTTTTAAGATAACTCTGATCAAGGACAACCGTCCCTTCATAATAAACGCTACCCTTTTCATCCACTATGGTTGTAGGCGAGATATCGGTCAGTTTACCCTTAATTCCACCATAACGAGCGAAATCGTAGGCCGTAAATTTTACAGTCACAGCCTGTCCTACTTTTATATGCCCCACATCACGCGACGAGATACGGACCTCGGCGATTAATTCCTTGCCGACGGGGACCAATTCCAAAACGGTTTCGCCGGGCTTGTCCACCTCACCGGGAGAATTGATCTGCAAATTGTGTACGACCCCGTCTTCGGGTGCCTTAACCGACAACTGAAACACATCCATCTCAAATCTCTTGATAATTTCATGAATTTCTGATGCCTCCGCCTCAACTATGGCTAGTTCTGACATCCAGCTTTCAAGAGCTTCTTCCTTGAGTTTAACCAGCCTATTCTTGCTTTCAGTCAACTTTTCCCCAACCTGAATGCGGCGTACCGGAATCTGGTGAAGATTTTCCTGAACATGTAAGAACTGCCTTTTCACGCTGAAATATTCACTCTTTCCAACCAATTGTTTCTTGAAAAGATCCTCGTAGGATTCATATTCCTCTTTAAGAAGCGCATACTGTTGACGCAAATTTTCTTCACGAGTGCTGAGTTCCTTCAGCTCGGCTTCATACTGTTTGATCTGATTATTGAGAATTGCCCGCGAAGCCTTCATGGATTCAATTTTCTGGGAATGAAGGCGGCGTTGCTGAGCCGCAAGTTCTTTATAGCGCTCATCTACTTTGGAATAATCAGGCTTTCGCCCGTCAATAAGAGCTGCCAAGCGTTCTTTACGCAGATCAAGTGATGCCTCTCTCACCAGATGCTGATCAAGATTGGAAACGGAAACTGTCGGGTCCATGGCGATGAGATCCTGTCCCTTTTTAACCGCCTGACCGTCCCTGATGAGAATATCCGAGACAATCCCGCCATCCTCACTCTGCACTCGTTTTATGTGGCCTGAAGGAATAATCTTACCGGAACAAACAGCAACTTCATCGATCCTTGTAACAGAAACCCATGCCACAAACCCGGCAATGACAAGGGTTAGGGTAATAATTACATAGCGTACAAGTTGCGGTACTCCAGTCTCTTCAAGGAGCAATGCCTGTGACAAATGCAATGAATCTTTTCTACTGTTGCGCACCTTTCTATTTTCAGAACCCATAGCAGTATCCTTTGCTTGAAATTGAATCAGAAAGACAGGACTTATATTCCTCGGGAAGCCTCGAAAGAACCTGTTCAGTCGGACCGAAAAGCTTAGCTCTGCCCTTTTCCATCCACAGAATCTTGTCTGCAACTTGCAAATAATGGCACTGGTTAGTGACGATTATTATGGTACTTTTTCCCCGCTTGGAATTGATCAACTTTATAAATAAATCACTTTCAGCCAAAGAAGGACGCTCAAGAACCTCATCAAAAAGCAACAAAGGAGAACGCTTCAATAATGCACGGCTCAAATTCAGTTTTTTAAGAAATTTCTGTGACATCTGCTTCATACGATAATCACCGATTCTGGTACTAAAGCCCTCAGGTAACGCCTCAACATCCTCCAGAGCTCCGGCTTCTGAACAAGCTTTCCGCAGTTCAGCATCTGTGGCAACCGGGTTGGCGAGCCTCAGGTTCTGAGCGATGGTTCCATAAAAAAACTGAGCTTCCTGCGGAGAATACCCAATGGCACGCCTGATTTGTAAAGGATCCATCTGGCGAATACTTGTTTTACTCAAAGCAATACGACCGGCCTGAGGACGGTAAAGCCCCATGATCAATTTAAGAATTGTTGATTTTCCAGATCCGTCATGACCTGCTATTGCCAGAACCTCCCCATGATTCACTTCAAAACTCACTCCAAGAAGCGCCGGATGGGCATCACAGGAATAACGGATTGAAACCTGAGAAAAATCGACATCACCACGCATCTTACGATTAAGCATCAACAGCGATTCAGAATGCTGCTCAATATCCAAGTCCATAAGCCTGTCGACCTGCTTTACACTTTTATTGATCCGCTCAACTTGAAGCATAACCACAAAAGCAGAACGCAAAGGGGCCAGAATCCGCCAGACAAGAATCATTGAAGCCACCAGCCCGCCCATGGTCATATTTCCTGCAAGAACACCGGTTACGGAAACAGCCATTGTCGCAACACCGGCAGCCATAATCAGGGTATTGGTAATAATATTAATCTGTGAAGCAAGCTGTGAAGCCTTATAAGTTTCGGCTACACATTCAGCAGAATGCTGCCGATAGCGTTTTTCCCAAATTCCCGGTGTGCTGGTTAGCTTTATCGCCCTAATCTTAGTCAATATTTCCATGACTAATTCCTGCCGGGCAGCACCACTTTCCGCTACTGCTGCATTAGCTTTTTTAACTAGCGGCATGTAGATTGCCGCCAAGGAAGCAAAACCCACAATCGCCGCAATAGGAACAAGAACAACCGGGCCTCCAAGAATCCACATGACCAGCAGAAGCAGCAGGATGAAAGGCCTCTCCAGCAAAGAAGTGAAGGCCTGTCCGGAGAAGAAATCCCTCACAGAATCAAAATCCTTGATCCGGGAAGCCTGTGAACCGATTGAAGCAGACTCTGTAAACGATGATGGCAGATATAGAATTCGCCTAAAAACTTCGTTGCCGACAATATTGCCTAAGCGCGCCCCGATAAAACTCATCATGCCGGAACGGATAATCCTCAATCCGAAATCACTAAGGATGAAAACCATAACTCCGATAACAATATAAGCCAGCGTGGTGTTGTTATCGAAGAAAGGCATCTGATCATAAATAGTCATGACAAAAAGCGGCAGTATCAGGGTCAACACACTGAGTAAAAAGGAAATAAGCAGACCATGGCTTCATTGACCTTATCCAATAAAAGAATACGTGGTCGAACAGTTAATGCCCGTGCAAGACATATCCGTTGAACGACACCTGTAGGAAGGAACTCATAAAGTTTGTTTCCGACTTTTGTTTCATAGCCGAGCGGTAGATCAGAAAGGACTGAATCAAGCTGCAAAAGAGAAGCTGCATCCATCGCAACCTGCCTGTTTCCCGGATTAAAAAGAGTGAGATTATCAAAAATGGTTCCATTAAATAGGGTTCCCTGCTGCGGGAGATACTCCATACGCCCCTGAAAATCAGTGTGGCAGAACTCACTCAAATCATGGCCGTCAATAAATACCTGACCATTATCAGGATTGATCAATCCATAGATAAGATTCAACAGAAGGGTCGACTTTCTGCCGCTGTCAGCGTTAATGCAGACCATTTCTCCATCTTGGACGAGCATATTAAGTTCCTTGAAAACATCAGCACCGTCATTCTCAAGGGAGTAAGACACCTTGTTCAATACAATTTTACCTTTGATTTCTTCAGGCAGGCACGGTGCATCAAGGTTAGACTCTTCACGCAGATCTACGATATTTTTAATTTGATCTTTGGCAATCTCAATATCAGCATGCCGCACCCAGAATGAAGCCAAGGCACGGAAAGGTTGAAAAAAACGCCCACTCAAAAGGGTACATCCGGCAAGACTACCAAGAGTTATATGCCCGGAAATAGCAAGAGTGCCGCCTATAAACAACACGCCGAACAAATTGATTTGGAAGAATAGATTTCCAATATTTACCGGGAGATTCCCAATGAAAATGACATCATAATCAAGCATGGCAGCATCTGCCTCAAGTCGCTCATGACGGCGAAGCATGGACTCTTCCAATGTAAGGGCCTTAACAGCATGGATTCCACTAAGGGATTCAACCAAAAAGTTGTAGCGGCGATCAGCCTGAATCTTTTGTCTAAGCCTGCTTTTGCTGTAACTGCTGCGAATAAAAGCAATCACAAAAAGAAAGATCAAAGCAACACTGGCAAGATATGCAGCCACTTGCCAGCCTCCTATAAATCCAGCCACAGCAAGAAAGATAAACGCGAAAGGCAGATCGAGCATAAGCTGAAACGCCTGCCCTGCGTAGAATGACCTGAGAGTGTTCACTGCCCGCAAACGGTCCAGATGGACCCCGGCCCCGTCTTTTTCAAAATCATCCAGAACACAATTCATCCATCGTTCTACACAGGAAGAAGCTATACTGTGCTCGAAACGAGCAGACATCCA
Source organism: Maridesulfovibrio salexigens DSM 2638 (assembly GCF_000023445.1). Classification (GTDB taxonomy): domain Bacteria; phylum Desulfobacterota; class Desulfovibrionia; order Desulfovibrionales; family Desulfovibrionaceae; genus Maridesulfovibrio; species Maridesulfovibrio salexigens. The sequence goes on from NC_012881.1 coordinate 2,288,224, forward strand.
ATTGGTGATAGTGGAACGGCTAAGTCTTAAAATTGTCTCTAAAAACAAAGCCGCCATAAATCCGGCAACCAACCAGAGCAAGGTTGATGTTGCCCTTGTAAGAACTATCCGGTCATAAACCTGCATCAAAACAATCGGCAGTGCGAGTCCAAGTATATTAATACAAATGGAGGCCAGAAACAGATCGAACGAGCTGCGCATAAATGCAGGAAGAGTTCTCAAATCACTGAAAAGCCCTCTCTGCTTTTTGAAGTATGATAAATCCATAAGCTGTTCCCATTATTCAAAGTCAGTTACAACAAGAGCAAAAACAGAATTACCAGTCTGACTGATCAGGAAAGTCCTCCGCTTCATTTTCAAAAGCATCAAGATTATCGGAACTGTCAAAAGAGTCGTCATCGCCGCCCTTTTTACCGCGCCCTTTTCCCTTACCTCCATCTTCATCGGATTCAACTTCTTCGGTCCAACCGTTACTTAAGTCGTCCATTCCAGCTCCAGCCCCACTATCCTCTCCTTCAGTCAGCTCAGTCCAGCTAGAACCGGATTCTCCTTCATCACTCTCCATGAGAAAAAAATCGGTTTCAAGAGCATCATCTTCGCCAGCCCCAACAACCCGTTCATCGTAATGAGGCTGATCTTCTGTCACACCGGGAGGAGCTTCATCAAGACCGTTACCAAGCCCCATATTTCCCTTAGGACCTCCCTTGTCTGCACCATCAGCAGAGGAATCAGATTCGGATTCAAATTCCTGATCTCCGCCTTTACCCTGATCGGGCCCTTCTTCTACGCGGCCCCACTGGTTGCCGCGACCACCGGAAGACTTACCGGAGGAATCAGAACTACCTGTTATTGATTCTCCCAAGTCAGCCACGCCAGTTTCCGCAACAGGTTCATCCACGAATTCTTGGGGCGCTGTGTCACCACTATCATCATCCTCGCCAGCCCCAACAACCCGTTCATCATAATGAGGCTGATCTTCTGTCACACCGGGAGGAGCTTCATCAAGACCGTTACCAAGCCCCATATTTCCCTTAGGACCTCCCTTGTCTGCACCATCAGCAGAGGAATCAGATTCGGATTCAAATTCCTGATCTCCGCCCTTACCCTGATCGGGACCTTCTTCTACGCGGCCCCACTGGTTGCCTTGACCACCGGAATCCTTACCGGAGTCGTCAGAAATATCAGCAGACTCAAAGGACTCCGTTGGAGCTTCAGAGACAGACTCTTCCACTACTTCTTCCGTAACCTCAGGCTCGACGACTTCTGCGGCAGGCTCTTCCACTACTTCTTCAGCAACCTCTGGCTCGACGACTTCTGCGGCAGGCTCTTCCACTACTTCTTCAGCAACCTCTGGCTCGACAACTTCTGCGGCAGGCTCTTCCACTGCCTCTTCAGCTACGGCAGACTCGGTAGGTCCGGCAGGAGACTCAGTTACTTTTTCCGTAACCTCTGGCTCAACTACTTCTGCGGCAGGCTCTTCCACTGCCTCTTCAGCTACGGCAGACTCGGTAGGTCCGGCAGGAGACTCTGTTACTTCTTCCGAAACCTCAGGCTCAACTACTTCTGTGGCAGGCTCTTCCACAGCCTCTTCAGCTACGGTAGACTCGGTAGGTTCAGCAGGAGACTCGGTTACTTCTTCAGCAACCTCTGGCTCAACTGATTCTACGGCAGGCTCTTCCACAACCTCTTCAGCCGCGGCAGACTCGATAGGTTCAGCAGGCGATTCTGGAGTATCTCCCCTACCGACAAAGTCTTCTGCGACTTTTTCAGCTAGTGGTGACTCAATATCAGAATCTGGTTTAATATCACCTTCGTGGATAGAACTACCGGGCAAAACTGTACCTGCAAGGCACGCAAGAATGCAATTGAAATTCACAATCAACAACAAACAGTTCATCATATGTTAGAATCGCAGCTGAGATTTGCCTATATACGAACGCGATTTTCATTATATTAATAAGGTTCGAATATCGGGAGATTCTATGAATAGAATTATGCTAATTTCTCTAATTGCTCAGCTAGTTGTGGCAGTCCCTGCTATGAGCAATATGCAGGTCAAAGATGTGCATGAACAAGCGGCCAACGCTGTGGCAATAGAGGCAAAGGCACAAAAACAATATCAAAACTGGGCAGATCTGAAAGACCAGGAATCTGATGCCATTCGCGAAATGAAAGCCACAGAAGCATGGCTCGAATTTCAAAACAGAAAATACGATAGGTACCTCAAAAAGCAGGAAAAAGTAATAGCAGAGCTAAAGAGACGCAAAGAAGAAGCCAAAAGAATCAAAATGGAGCTGGAACCGTTTTTGGAAACAGTTGTTGATCAGTTGGAACTCTTTGTAAAATCCGACCTGCCTTTTCTGAATGATGAAAGAACCCGCCGGATTCAATTCCTGCGCGATTCTCTGGATGACTATCATTTGCAGCTCAGCGAAAAACTGCGCCGGGTATTTGAGGCATTACTTGTCGAAACTGAATATGGCCAAAACGTATCCACTTCCACGCAGGAATTAATGATCAACGGGACACCTACTCAGGTTACCATCTTCCGCCTTGGACGCGCCGCCCTTTACTACCAGACAACAGACGGCTCTGAAGTCGGGATATGGGATAAAGACTCGCACAGCTGGAAAACTCTGGCCCCCACATATGCTTTGACCCTGCGCCGCGCCAAAGACATGGCGGAACGTAAGCGCGCTGTTGAATTACTAGAACTTCCGCTGGGAGTGGCAAAATGAAAATAGTCGTATATTGCCTTTTACTTTGCTTATCTTTTCCTTTCTGTGCAGTCGCACAGAGCTGGACTGACACCGCCAAAGCCGTTGGAAGCGTGGTGACTGAAGCCAAACAAAACGCACAAACAACCAAGAACCTCATTGCAAAAGAACGAAGTGAGCTTAAAGCTGAAAAACAGCAACTCGACAAAAGCATTAACTCTAAACAAAATAAATTTGATTCCCTCAAAGCCAGATATGAAGAATTGCTTAAGGAAGAGGAAAAGCTCAACAAGGAATTAGCAGAGCAGGCACAGGAAATCCAAACCATCGATGGAACGATACGGACCTCAGCCAAGCAGGCCCGGGATTATTTCCATGAAAGCCTGACCACTCCCGAACACCCGGAAAGAGCTGTCGTTCTGAAAGAAGTCCTGAAAGCAAACACCTTTGCCGGATTAAACGGTATCCAAAATCTGTTGGGCCTTTTTATGGATGAAATGGTTGCATCCGGCGAGATAGACCGCCGTAATGGTCAATTCACCGGAGCAGACGGTACTGAGAAATCCGGCGAAGTACTCCGCATCGGCTCATTTACCTCTGCTTACCGTCAGCCCGATGGGACATTAGGTTTTCTGCGCCCTTCCCCCGGCGGCGACAAACTCATAGCGGTAAAAGGTGAACCGGGTTGGGCTATCTCAAAAACCATGAACAGTTTTCTCGATGACAACGGCGTTGCTTTTCCTGTGGATATCTCCAACGGAGCCTCTTTTGCCCGACTTGCACAACAGCAGAAAAGTATACAGGAATGGCTAAGTGCCGGAGGACTGCTGGTCTGGCCTATAATCATTGTCGGGATTGCAGCTTTTATTCTGGTTATCGAAAGATTCTATACCCTTAGCAGAATCCGCAGCAACTCGGACCGCAACATGGCAAAGATTCTTAAAATGATTGCCAATGATGAATGGGATAAATGCCGATCTTTCTGCAATGAACAATCTCATTACCCCACCTGCCGGATCATCGGACACACCCTTAATTATATGGGGCAGGCACGGGAAATTATCGAAAATGCGTTTCAGGAAGGCCTGCTCAAGGAACTCCCGATTCTGGAACGTTCCCTGCCTACGCTGAATGTACTGGCTGCAGTTGCTCCGTTGCTGGGTCTTTTAGGTACAGTTACCGGCATGATCAGCACTTTCCAAATCATAACCCTCTACGGTACCGGAGACCCCAGAATGATGTCCGGCGGGATATCGGAAGCACTGGTCACCACTCAGTTAGGGCTGGCTGTGGCTGTTCCGATCATGATTCTGCATCATATTCTGGACCGCCGCGTGGATAAGATCATCAGTGACATGGAAGAAAAAGGGTCAGGATTCGCTGTTGCCCTGATGAAGAAAGGCAAACTCAAAAGCAAGGACGAACAACATGCAGCAGTATAACATTTTGGAACTTCTGACTGAACATTTTCAGGCCGGCGGCGACATTATGATTGCGCTGCTGATCCTCTCACTCATCATGTGGACTTTAGCCATATATAAGAGTCTTCGTTTTTTCCGTGAAAGCAACAAGGAGCAATCTCCGGATAACTGCCTGAGGATGTATAAGAATGAACCGGAAACATGCAGAACAAAACTCCCTGTCTGGCAATTTGATATTCTCTCGGAACACATGGATGCAAACGGCAATGATCCTGATTTAAATAGAGAATTGCTGAAATCAATACGGGTGCGTCACGAATTCGCGACTATGTGCAACATCGGTACGATCCTTATTCTTGCGGCTGCAGCTCCACTGCTCGGTCTTTTGGGGACAGTCACGGGTATGATTTCGACCTTTGATGTAATTGCCCAGTTTGGGACCGGAAACGCACGTGCGCTGGCCTCAGGTATATCCGAAGCTTTAGTTACCACTCAAAGCGGTCTGGTAGCCGCTGTTCCGGGACTTATCCTCGGGGGAATACTTCTGCGCAAGGGAGAAAAGCTAAAATCCCGCATGGAGCTATTTTGCATTTGCCTTCAAGAACAGACCGACAGCCTGAGTAATCAGAAAGGATAACCAGATGAAAAGTATCCGTCATTCACGCACAAGACGGGGGGGAGGCAGTGAAATAAACATGACTCCTCTCATTGATATGGTTTTCATTTTGCTCATCTTCTTCATTGTCACCACCAGCTTCGTACGCGAGGCGGGAGTTGATGTGCAGCGTCCTTCAGCCCAAAGCGCGGAAACCAAGGAAAAAGCCAATGTCATTTTGGGCCTTACCGCGGAAGGACAAATTTTCATTGAAGGAAGACCGTTAGATATCCGCTCGGTTCGGGCTTATATGGAACGTTTTCTTGCCGAAACACCTGAAGGAGCTGTTGTAATTGTCGCAGACAAAGACAGCATGACCGGAGCGGCGGTGCAGGTTCTTGATCAATGCCGCCTTGCCGGAGTGCAGAACATCAGTCTCGCGGCGAGGAAAAAATAATGCTCCGACGCACAAGAGGAACTGGCGACTTTGTCGCAGCCTGCCTTGGCTCGGTCATGATCGCGGGTCTGGTATATGTCGGGGTTGTTCTACTGAACACTGCGGAAAAACCATCCGTTAATCAGGTTATTGATGGAGCAATCCGTATTGCTCAAGCTCAAAAAGAAGAACCGGTGGAACCGCTTGAACGTAAAAAACTGGATGATCCCAAGCCTCCAAAGCAAATGCATAAAACATTCTCAACCAAAACCAACCGTCCAAAAAACGTTAAGCCCACAATGGATATTAACACTCCGAATTTCAAGGCCGACATGCATCCCGGCCTGAAAGGAGGAATCTCCATCCCCCGCATGGAATTGGGCGGAGTCGGCTTTGAAATTGATGAAGTGGATGAAATACCGCAAATTATAAGAAACTACCCTCCCGAATACCCCTACGGCGCAAAGCGGAAACGAATTGAAGGAGAAGTCGTAGTACGGATGTTGGTTACCAGCAAAGGTACTCCTGAAAATCTTTCCGTGTATTCAGCTAATCCCTCCGGTGTTTTTGAGCAGGCAGCTCTCAAAGCGGCAAGGCGCTGGAGATTCAAACCCGGAAAATATCATGGAGAAGAGGTGGACACATGGGTCCTGCTTCCATTCAAATTCGAGCTGACACGATGAAAAGCATATCTATTTTTACAATTACGCTGCTGGCAATATTCTGTTTTGCCGGACCTAGCTTTGCCAAACTCCCCCCCCAAGCCCGTCAGAACCTTTACAAGGCTCAACTGCTGTTGGACGAGGAGAAATACGCTGAAGCTGCCACTCTAATAAAAAAATATATGAACTCCACCACCGAACCTGTGGATGCTCAAATATTTCTCGTTCTTGGCGGAGCACAACTGCAAACAGGGAATGATAAGCAAGCATACGACACTTTTAAGCGAGGCTTTGCCCGCCACCCGGACAACTTGCATCTCTGCCGTAATACCGCAGTCACTGCGTATAAGCTGGAACGCTACAACGAAGCGGGCATGTTTCTGGAAAAGACCTATGCCCTGCAAAAGCCTGCTAACCCTGAAACATTGTTTCAGGCAGGATCAATTTACTATAAAGGTGACAACTTCAAGTCCTCGGTCAGAGTACTGCAAAAGCTCATAGCCCAGACAAAAAATCCTGATAAAGAATGGGTATCCTTAGCCATTCATGCTCTTCTCGAAAATGGACAGCCGGATAGGGCAAAATCACTGCTTTTGAAATACTTGGAACGAGCTCCTGATGACTCAGCTTACTGGAAGCTTCTTGCCAAACTTCATATGGACAAGGAACAGCTGGAGAAAACAGCAGCAGCACTGGAAATAGCCTATCGACTGAAGCGTCCGTCACAACAGGAACTGGAAAACCTATCCTCCATATACAGATACAAGGAAGCCCCTCTATTAGCTGCAGCAACACTTGAACGAGCTTACGGGACTGCAATCAACTCTGAACAGGCTCTTAAAATTGCAACACTTTACGCATCTGCCGGTAGGATAAAAAAAGCAATAAGTTGCATGGACCGATACTCCCAAACCAAATCAACCAGTTTAAAAAAAGGCATTCTCCTCTTTAAATCCAGACGCTTTAATGATGCCCGCGAAGCTTTTAAAGCTTCACTGGGGACAAAGAATGCGGGCGAAGCCAGATTTTATATGGCTCTTTGCGCATGGGAATTAAAAGACTGGCAAAAAGCAAAGCAGGAATTGAAAAAAATAACAGACGGCAACTTCACAAAACGTGCTTCCGGCTATCTGGAAGTTCTGCTTGATATAGAGACAGCTCAAATAGAAAGCGCAGAATAGATAAGAGCTCAAAATCCCTCACATAGGGCGAAAAAGGCCCACTACGAAATGCCGGACTCCTGTATGGGACTCCGGCATTAATTGTTTAAGTGCCTACAGCTCGAATAATGAAAAGACAAAGCCACCATTCTATGAAGGCGACCTTGTCATTTACTGCGTATTACACCAATCTCTATATGATAATGACTTGCGATATCAAAGCGACAGTGTTATGCTTCCTCTGAATTGGAGGAAACTATGGTCGTAATCAGCACAAATAACTGGAAACATAGTGATAATGTTTCGAACAAATGGCTTCTGGAGTCGCAAATGGAGGTAGCGTGGAAGGAGTATCAGATCAAAAGCGGCATCAAATTGATTGTTCAAAATCTTCCGGCATTGGAAGAAAATGTACAATTTGAATTTGAATCCGATTCCGCCCCGGTCCAATTTTTATACTGCTTGTCGGGGGGAACCCGACATACTGTTATTGATAAAACTCAAAAACAACATTCGATTAAAACAGCAAATCAAAAACTAACTTTATCTTATCTACCTGAAACTAAGGGTATTTCAATAATCCCAAAAGGAATCCCACTACAATCTGTAGGTCTGCAAATTCATCCTGAAACACTGCTCCAGCTTGTTGATGAAGCCGGACGCTCAGTTTGCCCGCAGCTTTATGCTAGTATCAAATCCAAAAATCCCCAGCCGTATTTTCACGAAACAGAATTGCCGCTGCCCATTCAAATAACAGTACAGCAGATTCTGGAATGCATGCTCAGTGGGTCGATGAAAAAGATCTTCCTGGAATACAAAGCTCTTGAGCTCATGTACACACAGCTCAGCCTTCTTGATTGTGCCCTGATTAAAACAAAGAAAATAACGCCTTACGAACATCAGACGGTCATGAGAGCTTACAAAATATTGATGCAGGATATCGTTTCGCCGCCTCCTCTTCTGGATCTGGCTAAACAGGCCGGCATAACTCACACTAGGCTCAACCAGCTTTTTAAAACCATATACGGCAAGACCGTTTTCGGAGTTCTAAGGCAGGAAAGACTGGAATGCTCCAGAAGAATGCTTGAAGACGGACGAAGAACTATTGCCGAAGTTGCTTATGAGTGCGGATTCTCAAACCCCAGCCACCTTTCACGTGCTTTTGTAAAACAGTATGGTCTGCAACCTAAACGTTATCAGGCGGAACACTTGAAGCTGCAGCAAAAAAGCACATCGACCCAGATAGTTTAGCTGTTCTTCTAAAAAGAACAGCTAAGCGCTATATAAAAATATCATTCGAATCATATTGTCGCTGATCTACAGACGGCTTGTAGACAATTAGCCTACAAAAAACCTACCCATTCTTCTTTAAATATTTACTAACCGCCTGCCGGGTAACCCCGATAAGCTGGGCGGCGGAGGACTGATTGCCTTTGGTGCGGCGCAGAGCTTCATCGATAAGTCTGGCTCGGACCTCTTGCAGAGTCGGTAGACGGATACCGAAAGTAACGCTTTCTTCGGAATCAGAGACCGGGGCAACTGTTTCAAGGGATTCTCCCGGCACTACCAGCAGTTTTTTGAAGTGCTCAGGCTTAACTTCTTTGTAACCGCAGATGCTTGCGGCATCATGAACCAGATGCTGTAATTCGCGCACATTTCCCGGAAAAGGATAGTTATCCAGAAAAGCAGAAAGCTCATGAACATCCGCTTCAACTTCGCTGGATGTTTCCGCTTGAACCTCATTAAGAAAATGGGAAATAAGCAACGGCAGATCTCCTCTGCGCTCCCTTAGCGGCGGGATATTCAACATGTGCCCGCGCAACCGAAAAAATAGATCCTTTCGGAATTTGCCCTGCTCCTGCATAGCTTTGAAAGATTGATGGGTGGCGGTAATAATTCTCGCGCTGGAGCGTTTAGCCATATCTGATCCAAGCGGCATGAACTCGTGCTCCTGCAACAATCTCAGCAACTTAGTTTGTGAAGCCTGGCTGAGATCGCCAATTTCATCAAGAAACAGCGTCCCGTTCTTGGCCTTCTCCACCAAACCGATGCGCGCTTCTGAAGCTCCGGTAAAAGCACCTTTCTTATGCCCGAAAAGAGTATCGGAAAAGACATTGTCATCCAGTCCGGCAACATTCACGGGCACAAAATTACCCTTTCTACCGCTGGCATTGTGCACTGCCCGGGCAACGAGTTCCTTGCCTACTCCGGATTCACCGGTAATCAAGACCGGACGTGAAGTCTCGGCAATAGCTTCAATATATTTAAAGATGGAGATCATATCCTTGTGGGCGGTGACAATCTCCGAGAAAAGCTCCGGGCGGTCCGGTGAATCCTTGAAAAAACGCTGTTGCAGGGATTTGTTCTCCTGCCGCAATTCGAAAATTTCAATGGCGTGACGAACCCCGGCGATGAGCGTGTTGCGGTCCTCGGTTTTGACGATGAAGTCGAAGGCCCCCTTGCGGATACAATTGACCACGGCCTTGATTTCGTTCAGCCCTGAAATGACCAGTACCGGGAGCTCCGGATGCTCCTCCACAATCTGCGGAATAAGCTCTTCTCCGGAAACACCGGGCATCATCAAATCTACGGCTACGGCGCAAAACTGGCGCTGGGCAAGCGTTTCCATTGTCTTTGTGCCGTCACTCAGCAGAACAACGTTATCAATACCCTGCGAACGCAGGGTGGCCCGAAAACTTTGCAGCCACGAATCCTCATCATCAACCAGCAGTAATGGATACCTTGGTGTCTGCCCTGTACTTTTACTCATCATTATCCCCGTCAGTGATTACCGGAATTGAAAATTTTGCAATGGTCCCCCCGCCGGGGTTAGCTGAAAACTCCAGCCGACCGCCATGTTCCTGCACAATTGTCGATGATACGGACAAGCCCAGACCGGTGCCGCCGCTGGTCCGTTTCGTAGTGAAAAAAGGATCAGTGATCTTCTTAAAATGCTCCTCGGCAATGCCCACACCTTCATCACGAACCCCAATTTCAACCACCTGCTCTTTAGTATTAAACTTTGAAGACAGCAGAATCCTCTGATTGCGGTCAGTTAAGGCTTCGCAAGAATTAACCAGCAGGTTAATCAATACCTGTGAAATTCGCTGCGAATTTCCACGCACCTGCGGAAGCTCTGTAGCAAGGTCCATTTCAAAACGCGCAGTCTTCTTGCTGATAAGATTTTCCAGCAGCCGCAGGGAGTTATCAACCACATCCACCAGATCAACTTCCCACATCAACTCACCGGGCTCCAGTCGCGAATAATCCTTGAGACTGTTTACAATCCCGCTGATACGACTCGCTCCTTCCTGCATACGAGCCAAGAGATCAGGCATAAAATTCCGCAGCTCACCATATTCCAGCCCACCCGCAAGAAAGTCGCCGTTTTCGTGATAGTAATCCTCAAGAATGGGGGTTATATCGCGCCATATTTCATCCAGCAGAGGCAGATTGAGGGTCATAAAACTGTTGGGATTATTGATTTCATGGGCCATACCTGAAACCAATACCCCCAATGAAACCATTTTATCAGCCTGAATGAGCTGCTGTTGCTTTTCCTTGGCCTGACGTTCGGATTCCACGCGTTCAGTGATATCGCGTATGGCACAGACCCCAACCTTTTCGCCCTGAAAAATAATGTCCCGCTGCTGAATTTTACAAATGAGCATTCGCCCGTCCCTGCAACGAAAATTAGCATCAAAACGAGTCCGGCGATTGCGGGACGTATGCAACCGCACTATTTCACGGTGCTCCGGGTCGGCAAGGTCATCGATATTGAGTCCGGCAAGCTCCTCCTGCGAATAACCAAAGAGATGCAATCCGGCACGGTTGGCGGTCAGAATCTCCCCTTCATGATGAATGAAAATTGCTTCAAAAGTAGACTGCGAAAGCTGGCGAAAACGTTCTTCACTCTCGCGCAGGGCAACTTCAACTACGCGGCGTCTGGCAATGGCCTGAGCCTGCAAAAAGTTCTTGCGAGCCAGAATAGACATCTGATTGGCAATTAAACAAAGCGCATTGCAGACACTCAGGAACTGATCCCGAGACATGGACGGGACCTCGGCAAGAGCTTCCATCAGCTGATCTTCGTCAGCACCGATTTCGCGGGCATATCGGCGAATGCGGTCATCATTGGTGGGCGGGCAGCGCACCTGTCCGATAATCCAGTTGGCAATGTGGCGATCCCCTACATAAAAACTCGTCCCGCCGTCCCAAAGCCCTCCGCTGAGACAGGGGCGCATGATTGGTTCCAAGGGGCTTTTGGTTCCGAAAGATGCATCAGAACGCATGCAGTTAGCCATGCCTTTCTCCGTGTTTCGAATCAAATCGCAGAAACGGCAGAAACGGCTAGGCTTGGTGATGGGCCGCCCTTCCAGATCGGTAATGACTGAGGCAACCCGCGTAGCTTCAGAAAATGCATCCTGAATACGCTGGATAGCCTCCACATCAAAATAATCTTCAAAGCGGTGCTGCCTGCTCTCATCCTGTGAATCAGGTATAACCGCATTCAATCTGTAATTTCCGTTAAAGTTCTCACACCGAAAATGAGATTCCTCAAGCTCTGCCACCCTGCCACGCAAGGTATTCAGCTCTTCGATAAAGTCCTCATGAACATCTAATTTCTTATCTTTTCTTTTATCTGCTTCCATTTTGCCCATACTGCTTTCAGGAAAATCATTTTTGCGGTCCTGACCGATTACATCCTAGACCTATCAAAGCATTTTCAATGCCAGCCCCGGCACCTACCGTTGATTGGCCTAAAACCAAGGTAAACACATCCCCCCACCCAATGCAATCTTCCTATTCTCCCCCTGAAGCAACCCCGGTTGACAACCTTGGTAAACCCCGCGTCAACCAAACGAACATTATCCACATAAAAGACTTTAAATATTAACTTTTACCATTAGAAAACCCTCACCACACCCATACTTTGTCAACCTGCGCTGACACCCTGTTTTCAGCCCAATCATGTCTCAAAAGTCACCAACCGAACCTAACCACCACAAAAACAAAGCAGAAACACACATGGCACGTTTTTCTCTTTAGGGAAGCCGTAACATGATGGAAGGTGAATGGATTTTATCAAATTTTAACTGAAGGAAAACCGATGCCGGTAACAACAGAAATTGCGCTGCGCATGGTCGCTGCCGCACAGAAAAAAGCGGAAGAAATCGGTGTGCCAATGGTCATTGCCGTGGTTGATCAGGGTGGGAATCTTCTTGCTCAGGTCCGCATGGATGATGCTCTTTTAGTGAGTATCGACCTGTCCCTGAACAAAGCCTACACCGCCGTAGCCGCCAAGATGAGTACAGAAACCCTATGCTCTGTATCTCAGCCCGGCGGTGAACTCTACGGCATCCACAACGCGAACAATGGACGCATTGTCATTTTCGGCGGCGGACTGCCCATTGAAGAAAACGGGAAAGTAATCGGTGGAATAGGTGTCAGTGGCGGAAGTGTTGCTCAGGACACAGCTTGTGCGGAAGCAGGTCTTGCAGCTTTTAAATAGGTTTTACCAATTTTAAGGAGTGGAAAATGACTAAGAACAAACCCAGCGTTGAAATCCCCAAAACAGTAGGCGCATCCGGCAGAGTAACCAAAACCCTTGATCGTTTCCTGAATACCGCCCCGGCAGTCTGCGCCGAACGCGCGGTGCTGATCACTGAATCCTACAAGGAGACCGAAGGTCAGCCCATGTCTATCCGCCGCGCCAAGGCTCTGGAAAAGATCCTTTCCGGCATGTCCATCTTCATTCAGGACGATGAACTCATCGTCGGTAACCAGTGCTCCATGCCCCGTTCAGCACCTATCTTCCCTGAATTTTCCTGCAAATGGGTTGAAGATGAACTGGACCGCCTTGAAAAAAGAACCGCTGACGTATTCCTTATTTCTGAAGACGTAAAAGCCAAGCTGCGCGAAGCATTCACCTATTGGGACGGCAAGACCGTTAATGAAATTGCATCCCAGCTCATGCCCGCCGAATCCCTCGAAGCGCATAACGATGTAGTCTACACCGTAGGTAACTACTTCTATAACGGCGTAGGCCATATCTCCGCCAACTACGAAAAAGTCCTTAACCTCGGTATCAACGCCATCATCAAGCAGGCCGAAGACAAACTTGCTACCCTTGATTTCGCTGACGGTGAACAGCTCAACCAAATGCATTTCCTCAATTCGGTTATCATCGCCAACAAAGCAGTCCTCGCTTTTGCCAAACGCTTTGCCGATCTAGCTGAAAAAATGGCCTCTGCCTGCGAAGAGCCTACCCGTAGAATAGAACTGAAAGAAATCGCCCGTATCTGCCGCAAAGTCCCTGCCCAGCCCGCCGAGAATTTTCAGGAAGCATTGCAGGCATTCTGGTTTGTACATCTGGTCATCCAGATTGAATCCAATGGACACTCTATCTCACCCATGCGCTTTGACCAGTACATGAACCCCTTCCTGCAAAAAGACGACATCTCCATCGAGCAGGCTCAGGAAATGCTGGATATGCTCTGGATCAAATTTGCTGAACTGAACAAGGTCCGCGACGAAAACTCCACCATGGCTTTCGCCGGGTATCCCATGTTCATGAACCTTATTGTAGGCGGCCAGAAACGCGACGGTTCCGATGCAACCAACGCCATGTCTTATCTGGTGCTTCAGGCTGGGGCCAACACCAAGCTCTACGCTCCGTCCCTGTCCATCCGTATCCACGAGGGTACCCCCGATCCGCTGTACAAAAAGGCAGCAGAACTGAGCCGCATGGGTATGGGTTACCCCGCATACTACAACGATAGAGTTATCGTGCCCGCACTGCTGGCCCGTGGTCTTGAGCGTGAAGATGCCCGCGATTACGGTATCATCGGTTGTGTTGAGCCTCAGGTGGGCGGCAAGACCGAAGGCTGGCATGATGCTGCTTTCTACAACATGTCCAAAATCATCGAGCTGGCCCTCAATGATGGTGTTGACCAGCGTACCGGAAAGCAGATCGGACCCAAATCCGGCAAGATGGAAGAGTTCAAATCCTTTGAAGACGTTATGGAAGCATACACCCAGCAGACTTCCTACTTCGTCAAGCTCATGGCTGCCGCTGACAACGCTGTAGATATGACTCATGGCAAGCATTGTCCGCTGCCTTTCCTCTCTTCACTCGTTGATGATTGTATTGCCGAAGCCAAATCCTTGCAGGAAGGCGGAGCACATTACAACTTCACCGGACCTCAGGGCGTAGGTGTTGCCAACGCAGGCGACTCCCTGACCGCTATCAAGAAACTGGTTTTCGATGAAGAAGCCATCACACTCAAAGAGCTGCATGCAGCGCTTGCCAATGACTTCGAAGGTCAGGAAGACCTGCGCATGATGCTTGTTAACCGAGCACCCAAATACGGCAACGATGACGATTACGCGGATGAAATCGCCAAGGAAGCCGCGCTGATCTACTGCGAAGAAGTGAACAAGTACACCAACCCCCGCGGCGGTAAATTTCAGCCCGGCCTGTACCCCGCTTCCGCAAATGTGCCCCTCGGTTCTGTAGTTATGGCTACCCCTGACGGACGTAAAGCATGGTCACCGCTGGCAGACGGTGTATCGCCCATCTCCGGTTACGATTCCTGCGGTCCCACCGCATCCGTACTCTCGGTTGCCAAACTGGACCACGAAATCGCATCCAACGGAACCCTGCTGAACCAGAAGTTCCACCCCTCCGCCATTGAAGGCGAAAAGGGGCTGGAAAACCTCAAGGCCGTTACCGAAGCCTACTTCCAGAACGGCGGATTCCACGTGCAGTACAACGTCATCAGCCGGGATACCCTGCTTGATGCTCAGGCCAACCCTGAAAAGCACAAAGGACTGGTTGTCCGCGTAGCTGGATACAGCGCATTCTTCACCGCGCTCGATAAATCCCTGCAGGATGACATCCTCGCCCGTACTGAACAGAACTTCTAAAGTTGCCTCCGGCGGCTGGGGAAGGGAAACTTTTGCAAAAGTTTCCCTTCCCCAGACCCCATCCCTTCAAAACCTTTCAGTAAGGCTTCGCCGCTTTGAGCGGGAAAGTGAGAATAATTTTATGAGATGGAAAGAGAGGCAGCATAAATTTAGTTTAGACGACAAGAACAAAGCTGACCTTACGGGATTAGTCTTTGATATTCAGCGCTTTGCTGTGCATGACGGTAACGGTATTCGCACACTGGTCTTTTTGAAGGGCTGTCCGTTACGCTGCAAATGGTGCCAGAACCCTGAATCCATGAGCAGCAAGCCTGAAATCATGCGCATCCCTCACCACTGTATAAGCTGTGTGAAGTGCGCTACCCTTTGCCCGGAACAGGCAATTGAATACCGGGAAGACGGGGTATTTATTGACCGGGACAAATGTACCTATTGCGGTGAATGTGTTGAGAAGTGCTATGCCGGGTCTATGACAATTGTGGGTCGCTACCTGACCGTCGAAGAGGTCATGGAAGAAGTTGAACGCGATCGTCCGTTTTACAACACTTCGGAAGGCGGAGTTACTTTTTCCGGCGGAGAACCGACCATGCAATCTGCATTTTTAATTGCAGCATTAAAAGACGCAAAAGAACGCGGATTACATACAGCCATTGAATCCTGCTGTTTATGTTCACCCAAAACATTTGCCAAGGTTTTGGATTACACCGATCTGGTGCTCACCGACATCAAGCACATGGATTCGGATCGACACAAGGAGCTGACAGGAATGCACAATGTGCAGATTCTGGAGAACATCCGCATGGCTGCGAAGACGGGCAAGAAATTACGTATTCGCATACCGCTCATTCCCGGATGCAACGATTCTAAGGAAAACATAAAAGCCACTGCTAAATTTGTGGAATCGCTAGGTGCAAACGTGGAAGGACTGGACATTCTGCCCTACCACCGTCTCGGCGAACCTAAATGGGAACAGCTTGACCGTGAATACACCTTGAGTGGTGTTAAGCCCCCTGAGCGCGAACATGTCATGGAACTGAAAGATCTGGTTACACCTCACTGTCCGAATGTTTCAGTGGGTGGTTAGGAAAAACGCTATATAACTAAAGAACTAGCCTTCAATGCTTGAAGGCTAGTTCTGTTTTTTTAGTCACCTAAACAAAGCTAACTGATAGCTTCAAAACCTCACTCACCATCAGTCCATCATTTGGGTATAAGCTTCCACCCGATTGCGTCCATTCTCTTTGGCGGCGTAAAGCGCCAGATCCGCATGCTTAAGCAAGACATCTACGTCAGTGATGGACCTATCCAGCACGGCAACTCCAAGACTGACTGTAAAATCTACTATTCCCCCATCCGGGAGCTCAACAGATGCTTCCTCTAAAACCACACGCAACCGCTCTGCCAGAAGCATGGCACCTTTTAGATCGGTTTCGGGAAGTCCAACCGCAAATTCTTCGCCACCGAGACGTCCGATGATGTCAACATCACGCAAAACCCCCTTTGCTGTTGCCGCGATAGCCTTGAGCACCATGTCTCCCACATCATGACCATATGTGTCATTTACTGCCTTGAACTTGTCAACATCGAACATAACAAGCGAAAGAGGTCTAGAATAACGAATGCTTCGCTCTATTTCACTTTTAACCAGTTCAATAAAATAGCGACGATTGTTGAGCTTGGTCATATCATCCGTAGTAGCCATACGCCGCAACTGGTTTTCCTTCTCACGCGACTCGGTGACGTCCCAATTCACGCCAATCAATAATTCTGGTTTACCGTCAGCATTTTTTTCAATAAGCGCCGCAGCCTTAATACAGCGAACCTGATTACTCGGCCATATCACACGAAATTCCGACTCCCAAAAACCAGTGTGCTCAGTCGCGATCTGTAAAGACTGTTCAACATTGTATAAATCATCAGGATGCACACGACTCTTCCAGATCTCATAGATTCCATCGAATTCTCCGGATTCCAGACCGTAAAGCCGGAACATCTGGTCATCCCATTTTAGATCATTAGTTCGTAAATTCCATTCCCATACACCAATTCCTCCTGCTTTTGACGCAAGAGTCAGACGATTGGCATAATGCCGAAGCTCCTGTTCGAGGCGTTTACGTTCTGTGATATCGCGAACGCTACCAACAGCCAGATAGGAATCTCCCAGCTTGAAAGATGTGACTGATCTTTCTGCGAGAAAAACTTCTCCATTTCGACGAACCGCAGGCATTTCCTTGACCCGACCAATAAGAGGCCCCTGGCCGGTTTGAGCAAAATCTTTCATACCCTTAGTTACTTGGTGATGATATTCTTTCGGACTAATAAGCTGATGAAGTTGCTTACCTATGACTTCTTCAGCCTTCCACCCAAACATCTTTTCGGCTGCCGAGTTCCAAAATGAAATAACATCATTTACATCAACAACTATGACAGCATCATAGGAAGATTCGGACATTGCTCTCATTTTTTCTTCACTGGCCCGGAGTTCCTCTTCGGCCAATGCACGTTCAGTAACGTCAAGAACGGTTCCCATAGCATGCGTTGGTGTCTTTCCGCTCAAAAGACAAACAGTTCCTCCCCGCTCCTGAACATGACGAATTTCACCGCTAGGACGGATTATCCTATGATTCACCTCATACTCGGAACAGGAATCCGTCGAAGATTGGAATGCATCAAGGAACTTTTGCATATCATCCGGATGAACCATGTCTAAAAAGCGTTCAAGGGTAGGAACAAAAGTATTTTTATCCACTCCAAAAATTCGGTATGTTTCATCCGACCACCATATCTCTTCATTTATATGGTCTAGCCGCCAGCTACCGAGGTGAGCGATGGACTGGGCCTGATTAAGATTTTGCTGAATTGCCTGAATGGCGAAGTCCCGTTTAGCAGATCGGTACACGCCGAAGCTGGTAGCAGCCAAAAGCAGTCCTAAAAGAGTATGTACAATAAATGCCAAAGGATGACTGTGTGTCCAGCCTCCATGAGGCATAGCGACAAGAACCCAACTTCCTGATGGAAATGTAACCGGCATGCGCACAGCTTTTGGGGTTGTGAAGAGTTGGGGAGGCCCCAGAAAGACATCGCCTTCCTCACCCAAACCATCAACACCGCGAATTGCGATATCAAGGCCAGTATCACTTATATCCACAACCTTAAAAAGCTTATCAACATCAATAACAGCAGAGACGATGCCCCAGAATTTCTTTCCTTTGTCAGACTCAACAAATACCGGAGCGCGTCCAATAAGTCCGGTACCTCCCTGAAACAAATCCAAGGGCCCGGCAATTACCATCTCCCCAGTTTCTTTTACCCTTTTGGCCTGCTTCCACTGATTCGGTAACTTCCGATAGTCCATACCGACAATCTTGAGATTTCCCTCCAGCGGATAGACAAAACGCATCACGAAATCAGGCGCAGCCCCTAGGTTTTTAAGTAGGTTCTCCCCCGACAACGCTTCCTTGGCATATCTGGCGAACTTTTCCTGCGATTGATCAGGAGCTATTGCAATATAATTAGCAGTGCCTTGGACCAAAAGCAGGTTCTTTGTAATCTCCTTTTCCAGCCGGGCCCTAAGCGCGGCCAATTGTAGAGAAACCTCCACCCTTTGGTCATTCATCTGCTCTCTTGAAAGCTGACCTATCAGAAAAAAATCCAAAGCCAAAATAAAGATTAAAATTATTGCGATTCGGGGCAATACGCGTTTTATCAATACAACCTCCAATCAAGAAATATCACTTTCAGGCACGAACTATAATAGTCCACCATGAATCTCACTCTCTGGGTACTTTAAAGTCCACTAAATCTAACAGATAGATGCATTTAAAGATAGTTTAAATGCCATCATCCCCATCAGGGAACGCTACTCGGAAGCCCAGTCTCAAAACAACAGCTGGAACGCAACAAAGAATTGATAACACAACCAATGTCCATAAAAAACGCCCTCAAGCCGTTAACAGCTTGAGGGCGTTTTAATAATTTATGCAGAATAAGCTAAATCAATTCAGACTTCCTGAACTTCAAAGCTATGCCGGCAAGAACCAGCAGGACCACATCACGGACAATCGTCATCTGCATATCAGAAGCTGTGGAAGCATCAGTGGAAAAGCAACCGCAGGCAACGTCTATGCCGCGATAGAGATTAGCTGAAAGCGCGGCGATAAAAACAAGCAGCATAGCAACAAGAATCGCCACGGCAGTATCTATAAAAACACCGCAGACCAACATGGCTCCGCAAACAAATTCCAGCCACGGCAGAAAGAAAGCCACCGGACCGATCATCATTTCCGGCAGGATCTGATAATTTTTAATGATCTCAGCAAAAGCCATCGGATCAACAATCTTATCAAGACTGGCGACAATAAAAACGATCCCGAGAATAATGCGGGGGAATGATCTAAACTCCATTAGTTTGCCTCCAAATCCATTCCGGCTCCGATCCAGCCGTCAATGCCTTCTGTGTATACGGTCACGTCCTTAAAACCCTGCTCTACCAGTTTCTTGGCTACGATGAGACTCTTACCGCAGGAAAGGCCGTCACAATAAACAATAACCGGAAGATTCCGGTCAATCTGAGCAACCTGAGCCGCAAACTCATCCCCTTCCATACTGGTAGTTATATTCAAAGCTCCGGGAATATGCCCCATGGCGAATTCCATGTCGCTACGGGCATCTACGAAAAAGTACTTACCGACCGTAAAGTCCTGCAACAAATCAGCAGAACCGATCTCCCCTATTTCGGGAGGCTGCGGATGGCTTAACTCCGCAAATGTATATGGTTTAGAGCGGGCAGTATTAAACGCCACTGCCAGTCCGCCGGAAATGACACATATTAAGATTACTTTGACTAAAAACGCGGCAACTTTACCAAACTTCATTAGATTCGCCTGATTTTGAATTAATGATTATCCCGCAGGATTTCGTAAAAACAACTTTAAAAGATTGCCTCGATTCATGCAGGAATGCAAGTACACCTCAAGAATTGAGCAATAAAAAAGGGTGTGTTCATGATGAACACACCCTTCTTTCAGCGAGACCGGACACCCGGGATAAACCGTTACCGCTGCTTCCTTTCGGACCTGACGGGGTTCACAGCGCACCCGCCATCCGGCCTCTCTGTCAAAAAACTTTTTCGTCGTTGCGACGAGATGAAATACCTATTGATTCCGGCTGAAACTGTCAAGCCTTATTACTGAAAATTCTAACTTATTTTTAAAATTACTTTAAAAATAGTTCGTTATGGCTATTAGGAAATTTTAAATTTCAGTGACAGCACTTTATCTCAGTCTTTGTTTCTGCTTAAATACACTGACTCAACCGCAAAAAACAAATCCTAATCCCGGAGAATAATATGGACGCAAAAAATGTTAAAGACGTTGAAGGTATCAAAGTTCAGCAGATCGGCTACAAAGGCGAAAACCATGAAGTTAAAGGCGTAACCATTCGCTGGCTCTCTAAATCCGGTCAGGACGAAAATGGACAGCCTGAATACGGCCTGCGTCACTTCACAGTTGAACCGGGGGGAGAAATTCCGGCTCATAACCATTTCTATCTTCAAACTGTCTATGTAGAGAAAGGCCAGTTCGAATGCTTCGCTTACGACCCGGAAACAGATGCTGTGGTTGATAGCAAAATCTGCGGTCCCGGCGACTTTGTTTTTTCAGACTGCATGGAACCACACGGCATGCGGAACATCAGCGACACAGAAGAAGCGACCTTCCTATGCTGCATCGGCTGTGTTTACGAAAAATAATCTATCTTACAACTCCCAAACTGAAATTTGAAATAAGAAAAGGCCCGCTCAGTATCAGGACGGGCCTTTTCTATT
This sequence comes from Maridesulfovibrio salexigens DSM 2638, assembly GCF_000023445.1. GTDB lineage: Bacteria > Desulfobacterota > Desulfovibrionia > Desulfovibrionales > Desulfovibrionaceae > Maridesulfovibrio > Maridesulfovibrio salexigens. The sequence goes on from NC_012881.1 coordinate 2,308,968, forward strand.
AAATGTCGGTGTTGATCCAAATTGCCGGTTTGAATCAGGAGTTAGAATGTCAATTCTGGAAAACTGCTTGCCTTAATTATACATTATGATGCTTTTTTAGCAAGCTGAATTCTATAATTAATTATGTCATCTACGGTCAGCACGGGCATATCGTGCTTCTGTCCGAATTCCACAATCTCCGGAAGTCTTGCCATTGTCCCGTCAGGATTGGTCAGTTCACAAAGAACACCGCAGGGATTGAGTCCCGCAAGGGTCATCATATCCACAGTGGCTTCAGTGTGCCCTTCTCTTTCCAGAACACCGCCCTCACGCGCACGCAAGGGGAAAACATGTCCGGGCCTGTGTAAATCAGCAGGCTTAGCGCCATCAGCGATAGCGGCCTTTACAGTGGTCACACGGTCAGCTGCGGAAACACCGGTGGTTACACCCTCAGCAGCTTCGATAGTTACGGTAAACCCAGTCTGATAACGGCTGGAGTTAGACTCGACCATCATAGGCAAGCCAAGCTGCTCGGTCTTTTCATCAGTCAGGCACAGGCAGACGATACCGCTGCATTCACGGATCATCATAGCCATCTGCTCATCACTGAGCTTTTCCGCAGAAAAGATAAGATCGCCTTCATTCTCGCGACTTTCGTTGTCAGTAACAAGAATTCCACGACCTTCACGCAATGCCTGAAGACCTTTCTCTACCCTCTCAACAGGGGTACCATACTGGGATAATAGATTCTGATTCATGGTAAATCTCCATATTTCAGTTACCAGAATCAGGGCGATAGAATAGACAGCTATTCACAAAGGAACAGCGCGCAAGTGTAGGGAAGACCACGTGCGGTAAGACTGTCTCATTCTCTTTCATCCGGACTTTAACCGTCGGCTCCGGAGTCTCACCGGATCTGCTGTCCCTTTTCACCGATTGAAAAGGCGCTCGCGGGCTGTCTTTAAATCTTAAAGAATCACCGCCGGTGGGGAATTTCACCCCGCCCTGAGAATTAAGATGATTTTTTCTACTGAGAAACCCATCTGTTAGTCAAGAGGTTATGAAAATTATTTATCCTACTCGCCGCACCTAAAGAATTTCCTACTAAACGTGTACACAAATATCATTTTAATATATTATTTATTTTAATTCATTTCTCAGGGTCATTCATACAGCATATGAAGGGGAACTATTATGAAATTGAAGAGCAAGCTCACTATCTTTCAAATAGCGACAATGTTTATCTCTATAACATCACTGTGTTTCATCTTCATTTATCAATTAAACAAATATTCTGAACGTGAAATGGAGACATACCGTGAGACAATATTTTCCCAGAAAAAATCAGAACTAACAGAACTCGTTAATATGGCTGATAAGACTGTTGCTGCGTACTTCAATAAATCAAAAAACATTGAATTATTAAAAAGAGAGAAAGCAGATTCCCTAAAAAAAATTATAGAATCCGTTACGAGTCAGTTAAAACAATACAATGAAACTCATTCAAAAAAGTTATCCAAAAAAGAACTTACCAAGGAACTAAAGAATCTTATAAAATCAATTCGCTATGACAAAAGCAACTACATCTGGATCAACGATATGGATGCTAATATGGTCATGCACCCTGTTTCCACACATCTTGATGAAAAAAACTTATCTAACATGCAGGATAGTAAAGGTAAGTACTTATTCAGGGAGATGGTAAACATATGCCGAAAAGACGGGGAAGGCATGGTCGATTATTGGTGGAAGAAGCCTGACACCCAAAAAGACACTCAGAAAGTATCCTACGTAAAGCTAATCCCTGAACTGGGCTGGGTTATCGGAACTGGAGCGTGGGTTGATGACATCACAACTGAAATGCAAAACAATGCCCTTGCCCAGCTTGCACAAATGCGCATGCAGGACGGCAACTATTTCTGGGTAAATGATCTTGATGCCAGAATGGTCATGCACCCGATAAAACCAGATCTTAACGGTAAGGACTTATCCAGCTTCAAAGACAAAAAAGGGAAAGCCCTTTTCAAAGAAATGGTAGCAGTAGCCAAGTCCAAAGGTGAAGGTACTGTTGATTACTGGTGGGGAAAACCGGGCAAACCCGGAGTGTACCCTAAGCTTTCTTTTGTGAAGCTCTTTCAGCCGTGGGGTTGGATAATCGGCATGGGGGTATACACTGATGACATTGATCAGGCGCTGGCGCTCAAAAAAGAAGAATTACGCAAGACCATCCGCTCAATGATCTACATGGTTTTCATAGCAGCGGTCATCATCGGTCTGTTGTTAACCGTAGCAGCCTCTGCTTTTGCAAACAGGATAACAGCCCTGATAGGTGCGGAACCTGCTGAGCTTTCCGATATTGCAGAACAAATGTCACAAGGCAACCTTAACCTCGGCTTGAATACTGCGAAGACCCGAGGGGCATTCAAATCCATCGTAAATATGATCTCCAGAATCAAAAAGGTTGTTAATGATGTCCAGCGATCCACTGAAAATGTATCAGCTGGCAGTGAACAGCTTTCAGCTTCAGCGCAAGCCCTGTCACAGGGAGCAATTGAACAGACCAATGCAGTTGAGGATTTGAGTTCTGCTATCGCACACATGAGCGGAAGCATCCGTGAAACAGCTGAAAACGCACGTAAAACCGAAAAGATAACTTCCATAGCCGCCAAGACAACCCAAGACGGCAGTCAGGCTGTGCAAAAGAACCTGATAGCAATGACGGATATTGCCGATAAAATCTGCATTGTCGAAGAAATTGCAAGGCAAACCAACCTGCTCGCCCTCAATGCAGCCATCGAAGCAGCAAGAGCAGGAGAACACGGAAAAGGATTCGCTGTTGTGGCAGCAGAAGTTCGTAAACTTGCGGAAAGAAGCAGAATTGCGGCTACAGAGATCAGCGACCTTTCATCAAACAGCCTAAGTATTGCAAAAGAAACTGAAAACAACCTGAAAGAGCTCATGCCTGAAATTCAAAAAACGACTGAACTCATAAAAGAAATTGCTGAATCATGCGATAAGCAAGACAGCGAAATAACGAGCATCAAACAATCATCCGACCAGTTGGAACTGGTCATCCAGCAAAATGCATCTTCATCGGAGCAGGTGGCAGCAACATCTGAAGAGCTTTCGGCACAGGCCGAGCAACTCCATTCAGCCATGCTCTTCTTCAAACTGGATTAAAAAATAAAAAGAAAACCCCGCTCCATCTGGAACGGGGTTTTAAATTCTCTAAATCCGAAAGCTATTTTATTTGAAGCTGTCTTCAAAAAGTTTTTCAATAGCTTTTCTACCGTTATCCTCAAGAAAGCGGGTACCGGTAGCGGTAAAGTGGCGATGGGTAATTTTAGGATCAGCACACTCAACCCATTTTTCCTTTTCCCAGCAGAACCAGCAGTTCTTATCCTGAGAAAAAACAAACAGAGGCTTGTTGCAGATTTTTGCAAATTCAGCACCCCAGCCGGTTCCGCCTTTTACGGTACCGTCTTCAAGGATATTACCGATGATAAAAATCTCATGGCCGCTATTAACCTGCCAGCAGATTGACTGCAGGACTTTGCGGAAAATAGGAGCGCGGGTAAAGCTGCGATTCATCAGCTTGGAGACATAAGTCAGGCTGACATCCTTGCTTTCAAGCTCTTTTTCAGTGAGAACACGCAGACCACGCTGACGAGCGTTCTGGTGACCTTCAAAACTGTAGTTAACTTCCTGCAGGCCGTACTTTTCAGCATTCACTCCGAACTCGCTTTCTGTGCCGGAAGCACCGCCACTATATAAAATGAACTCTTTAGGATTACTCATTTCTTCCTCCAGTGTTGGCTTGTCTAGATTCGTGAAAACGACTGATACATAAAAATGTTCAAGTCCACAATCAGGATTTTCGGTTGAACTACAATTTGCACCTAACTTGTTGCATACGATAAAATTTAGAACTTATCTACATAAAACAATGATTTTCACGGATTAAGAAATCCTGATTTCATTAAAAAGTAACAATCAACCTGAAGATTAATGTAGCGAAAGAAATTTCTTATTAAGGCATGTTCAAACAATATAATTCATCCTTTTTCCATTCAGTAAAGAAGTAAATGCATTAAAAATTAATGTATAAACACAAAACATAATCTTGTTACAAAAATCACAGAGTCCAGACAAACTATTATACACCTACAAAAACAGGACAAAACTATCGGGCATCACATAGACACAAACACGTGATTTTTTTTCTCAGCAACGCGGTCTGGACAAAGGATAAAAATAGTGTATTATGCTTTTGTTGATTCGGGCTGGAAAATCTCAAGACGAAAGTAGCTACGGCTAAACCGTATAGGAGGTTTTTATGAACAAACACAGCACTATAGAAGAGACTCCAGAAGCTTTGAAAAAGCTGGAAAAGAACAACCCTCAAAAGTATCGTTCTGTAAGCAAGCACATTGCTGCCATGGTCAAATCTCTGGATGAACAGGAAAAAAGTAGCTCTTCCGACTCTAAAACGGAAGACGATCAGGACTAAGTCCTGCACCTCTATCTCTGACTCTATCTCTCAAGTTGTCAACAAATCCGCAAAACACTAACGCGTCTGACTAGTTTGAATCAAGCCAGGCGGAAATGCTGTTGACAAAATCGCCGGATAAGCAATCGACCCAATCTTGGTCTGTCCCCATTCCTTCCACACTGGAAGGGGTATCATCAATCATGATAATTTGATGGGGGGCAGACTGGAATCCGGTCAACATTACCGGCACCACCTTCTTCCAGTCTCCGCTGACTCCCCTGAAGCCGAAATAAGTAGGTAGACCGTCAGCAAAAACAGACGCAAGCCTTTCTGGGAATAGACATTCATCAGGATGATCTATGGTCAGGATGACAAATTTAAAAAGCCCCGCAGGTAAATTCATGCGGGGCATTTTTTTTGCCCCGTATCCTCTGAACCAGACTCCTATACGACCGGGATCAACCTTTGGATTGCTACGCAACTCCGCGCAAGCCTTTTTCAAACTCAGACCATCAAGACTGTCTAGGCGCATCACAACGACATCACGCCCACTAAGATGCCTCGCCACTTCATTAAACTGCTCACTGGGAATATCTATACCGAAACTTCCAAGTACGACAGCAGGAAATCTACCTTTAGCCGCTGGAACAAAGAGACTTCGTCTTCCGGCATCAGTCCCAGACGAAACAGCATCCACGCGCCCTTTTACAGGATACTCAGCAGGCTCACCTTCCGGCATCCACATAAATCTATGAATCCAATGCTCATCTCCGGGCAAAAAGACCACCGACCCCTGAACAGGCTCATCATCTTCAAATGAAGGGCCGTAAGTATAGATAAAGTCACCGCGCTCGTACTTTTTAAGCTTCCGGATCAACCCGCTTTTGCGGTCATGCAAAATCAGCCTTCCATACTCTGCACGAGCATCAATAATAACAACCTGCCGTCCGGTAGAAGTCTCGTAATGTCCCCGGAAATCATCCTCATTAAACGAATAAGCGGCTATAGCAGAAAGTGACCGAGCTTCGGAACCGCGCTTAAGGACCATAGTTGAATTACCCACTGTAATGCCTTTACCCTGTCGCAGGATCACTGCATCAGGGTTATCTGAAGTTCCGGTTTCAATATGTGGGTATGATTTATGGGTACTAGGAACAGATTCCGCAGCAGGTTTAGATGCGGGTTTAGGTGCGGACTTATGATCTGTACGAACAGTTTTGCGCTCTGCCCGTTCGACTTTTATTTCTGAAGCACGCCTCTGCGGTCGATCAGTGCGAATACTCTCATTAAATTGCTCAGGCTTAATTTTTACCCTTTCTCTACGCAGCGGTTTTACTCTCTGCTTCGGCTCATGCACCGCGACTGCCTTCTTTTCAACAAGAGAAACAAGCTCGATACCAAAACCATTGCTCTCCTGATCGTGAGTCAACTCCACAAAATCAAACACAAAAATCACAATAAGGATATGCATCAAAATGGAAAGCAAAGCGGCAAGGTATCGCAAATCTCCTCCAGAGGCTTAAAACAGACTTTATTCCTGAATAATTATTTTTTCAACACCTTAAGCATTTTTTTATTTTATTCCAAGATGATACAAATCAAATATCTCTACAACTGAACAGGCAACCAAAGAATATTAAAGCAATAATTTAATTTTATGGTTGACACTTCCGAGGATTCCACATAGACCTCTCTTCACTTGAGTCGGGATGTAGCGCAGCCTGGGAGCGCACTTGAATGGGGTTCAAGGGGTCGGAGGTTCAAATCCTCTCATCCCGACCACAAGAAGGAACCCCGAAAAGCCACTGAGAAATCAGTGGCTTTTTTCTTTTGCAGCAGCAAAACAAAAAGCCGTGGACTAATCCACGGCTTTTTTGCGTTCAAATATACTGCCCCACCCTATTCAGGTACAGCCACCTTACGCACGGTAATCTGGTAATTTTCAGGAATACCGTCTCCAGCATGATTAAACATGGGATCAAGCACAAGATATGCTTCCTGCTCGCCATCAGCACACTGCTTGATCATCATATCCTTCGGCTCGATCTCAACATCAGTATGAAAAGTAACAATCCTACGCATGGAGACAACAGCCTTCAATCCTTCGATACGTTTGCCGTCCGCCTTAACAAGAACCACATCATCTTTGGCCATTCCGGGTAAAATCACTATATTTTCCTCATTTTTTATAAGTATAAGAACCGCGCTATCATAGGCTTGTCGGGTGGAAAGTCAAATAGCTCGCATCACCAAGCAACAGCAACCCAAAAAGAAAGCTTTGCTCAAAAAACCTGTTCATAATACAATTAAACACTGCCCTTGGATCAGGCACACCATAAACAAGGAGAAAAACATGACCCCCAGAGCATTACTTCCCTTATTGATTCTGATTGCAACAATCTTCAGCGCAGGATGCAGCACAGCTTATAAAGCTGCATTAGATGAGCGCAGTTTGAGCCAGCAAACTTCCGATGCAAAAATATCAGCCGCCATAATGAAAGCCTACCTGGATGACGATGACGTGTCAGTAATGGGGATTGAACCGTACACCTTCATAGGCCATGTATATCTGGTCGGCGAATACGAGAACTACGCCCAAAGATCAAAGGCTATCGCTATCGCCAAAAACGTTGAAGGCGTAACAGGGACCACCACCTACCTGCTGCCCAAAAAAGAAGATCCTACCTGCGACACAACTGAAAACCTTTCGATTTTAGCAGCAGTAAAATCGGCATTAATCGGAGACGGGGACATCTGGTCCACAAATATTGAAGTAAAAGTAGTGCAATGTCAGGTGGTTCTATTGGGGCTGGTAAAGACTCAAGCCGAAATTAATAAGTCCATAGCTCACGCCAAGGCCGTGGAAGGAGTGCGCAAGGTAAAATCATACCTGCGTGTTTCGAATAAGCAGTAAAAAGACAATCTGCCTATCTTTCAAACACGAAAAAGCCCCTCGCAACATCGTTGCAAGGGGCTTTGTAAATTCAAGCTGGCGGAGAGGAGAGGATTTGAACCTCCGATAGCGTTAACTATACACGCTTTCCAGGCGTGCTCCTTAAGCCGGACTCGGACACCTCTCCGCTTGGGTGAAAAAGGATTTAGCTAAATCAGACTTGCTTGGCAAGCACTTTTTTCAGTTATTTTGAATTAAACTTAAATTTTGATAATTAATTAATCTCAAATCAAAAACCAAATATCTAAACCACTTAAAAAGCCCCTCGCAACATTATTGCAAGGGGCTTTATAAATTCAAGCTGGCGGAGAGGAGAGGATTTGAACCTCCGATAGCGTTAACTATACACGCTTTCCAGGCGTGCTCCTTAAGCCGGACTCGGACACCTCTCCGCTTGGGAGAAATGTGTTTAGCTAAATCAGAACTCCTTGGCAAGGACTTTTTTCAATTATTTGAAATTAAATCCAAATTTTAATTTTTATAAATACTCCAGCTTAATTCCAGACTTTTTCTGAATGCAAATTTACCTTTATTCTCGATACAGAAACCCCGAAAACTAACATAAAAACACCACGCTATAGAATTATCCTCTACAATGAGCTAACATACTCCCAAAACCATAGGAGTATGCGATGAAACACACCTGCAAAACTCTACTTTTATTTATCATTACCATTATTTTCTCTGCATCCCCACTGTTAGCAACGGATATGTCGCAAGGACTTCAATGCCCACCAGGATGGAATGATAACAGAGCCGCAAGAGGTAACGACCTAATAAAACAATGTATCTCCCCTGCTCAAGATGCCGCCATCGAACTATACGCAGCCCCCGGACAAGAAGTCCCTCTCGGCGCCCTTCTTGATATGTGGGCAAGGGAAATGACCCAGCGAGGACTCCCCTTCCAGAACAAAGTCTCCGAGGTCCCCGGTCAGGTTTCCGGCTATCCAGCCGTAACCCGCACATATTCCGGCCAGACTCGTGACGGCAACCGATTCGACTCACACCTAGTCGCTTCCAGATACAATGGCGTAAATTACGTTTTTCAAGGATTTGCACTAAAAGGCCACAGTCAGGCATGGCATCAGCTCAGAAATTCCATGAACACATGGTATTACCCCGGCGCAGGTCAGCAAAATTACAATCAGCAGCAGGGAGGACTCCCGCTGGGTGCAGGAAGCTCCGGAAATACCCCCTATGGAAACCAGCAGGCAAGTTCAAACAACAATCCCTACGCAAACACCCCCTACAGCACTCAGCAGCACACAACCGGAAATTCTCTACCCACAATATCCGGGACATTCATAACTGACCAAAAAGATTACTGGGCAGGCCAGTACTATTACCGCATTTACCGTTTCAATGGCGACGGTACACTGACAACCGGAACCAAGAATGTGGCGAATGGCAAAATTCAAATGGACAAAAAGAATAAACGTTACAGGATTTCAAAATCGGGCAATAATATAGTTTTGAGCAGCGGTGGCTCCTGCACGGAAGGCTATGTAACCGACACCGAGAATAATCAAATCAGAAGATTCAAAAGTGGATGCTACAGCCCCGGGGGAAAAGCAATGTACTTCAAAAAAATACCGGATAATTCTTTAAATATGGGCCAATCCAACACCTCTGCCAGCCCGTATCCGAAAATCGCAGGAACCTTCATCGCCGACAAAAAAGACTACTGGGGCGGCAGCTATCATTACCGCATGTACCTATTCAATGGGGATGGCACCTTTACTTCAGGCGAAAAAAACGCAGCTTCTGGGAAAGTTAAAATGAGCGGAAGCCCGAGACGTTACAAGGTAAAAAAATCAGGGAAAAGCTATGTTGTGACCAGTGGCGGTTCTTGCACTGAAGGATTCGTTACTGACCTTGATCGCAATATGATTATCCGGTTTAAGAGTGGATGCTATACTTCAGGCGGAAAGGCGATGTATTTCGATCTGGTACAGTAAGAAACCGGCTACCTCTTATAACGCTGAAACAAAATCTTTTGTCGTGGATGCGGGAGAGTCTATGCGAAGACTACTTGCTTTGTTTTTCATGGTGGCAGTACTCCATATACTGCCATCATGCGCTGGCGTTGACACAATTGCCGTCAAGACAATCCCTGACAACGCCAAGGTATTCAAAGATGAAACCTTCATGTGCAATTCTCCATGCGATATACCATTCAAGTTTTCAGGAACTACGGGTGAAATCTATAATATTACACTTGAAAAAGAAGGTTACAAAAAACAGTCTTACGGAATGGACCGCTCACAACTCTTCGACAAATATTTTGCAGGAAATTATATCCCCGGCTCCAAGTTCGGCTCGGGAAACACATTTGTATTTACATACTCTCTAGAAAAGAATCCTGAACCTGATCTCACGGCAAAACAAGTATCCCCTGCTCCCGTAATACTTAAACCTGCCCACGTTCCGGCAACACCCTTCAAGCAGGAATTAAGCAGGCGGGTTGCACTTGTTATTGGTAATAGTGCCTACAAAACCTCCCCGTTACCGAACCCTGTGAACGATGCCCGTGATATAGCAGCATCCCTGCCATCACTGGGATTCGAGGTAATGCTGGTGCAAAATGCAGGACTCAGAGAGATGGAGGAAGCTATCAACAGCTTCAGCAAGAAAGCCCATGATGCGGTAGCGTTTTTCTTCTTTGCAGGGCATGGGCTGCAACTGGATGGAGAGAACTATCTCGTTCCCATAGATGCCGATATGGATGATGAGGGAGACGTTCGTTACGAGTCCGTTTCCGCAGGACGTGTAATGGATAATCTGCGCTACGCTGATTCTAACCTTAATATTGTAGTACTGGATGCCTGCCGGGATAACCCGTTTGCCCGGTCCTTCCGTTCCAAGACACGCGGTCTGGCAAGACTGAGCGCACCGCGCGGCTCAATAATCGCTTTTTCAACAGCTCCGGGAGATGTCGCAGCCGATGGTGCTGGCCGCAACAGTCCATATGCCACGGCATTCATACGACATGTCGCAAATCCAACGCTGAGCGTGGAATCTTTCTTCAAAGAAGTAGCCAAGGATGTCTCCGCACAAACAAGGGATCAGCAGCGCCCGTGGGTCAGCTCGGATTTTCTGGGTGATTTTTCATTTGGACACTAGAAACTAACACGACAACTATTTATTAGCTTGACTACATTTAAACAACAACCCAACTGGAGACCTCTCAACTTGATTAGCCTCTTCAACTATTTTTCTATACGCCGTAGGAATATCTTTTATTTTTGGAGCATCGACAAGCTGATTAATCACGAATGCACTTAAACCATATAAGGGCGTGCCTGTTAGTGCTGCTGCAACCTCAAGCGTTCCAGAAACCAACCAACTACCAACATCACATCCGGCAAATTTCCATTTTTTATTCTTCAATTCACGCACCTTCCCTTGATGTACAGAGAAAGAACTTTGAATATTTTCCATAATTTGATCGGCACTTTTAGCAAAATCAGAAGGTGATATCTTAGAAATTTCATGCACACCTTTGCCAAGCACCTCTCTAATTTCATCTAGAGCGCCCACTTTGCGAATCTCAATAAGAGCATCGGTTGGAATATTACCAATCCAAGTCATCTTACCATCTGCGATATTCTGAAGACCTTTGGTAACATGCAAATCAAACATTTCTCCCGGATTAGTCCTAAAGCCATCATATTCTAACTTCCATTTAAAATACTCCCATGAAACGGGAGCATCAACGATTGGAATACCATTAAATCTTGCACTTCGAACAAGAACTTCATTAGCTTGCGACATACGTCCAGTTGTAGAAAGGGCAAGTATTGCTCCTGGATTCTCAGTTTGTAAAACCTTGTAATCATCGCCAGCATATTGATATCTAAGCTTGTCTTCAAAAGACCCTTTTATATCATCATTAAAAACGAATCTACTTTCATCCTTAATCTCATCAGCAACCTTACTATAGGAGTCTAGAGAAGAACAAAAAGAGAACAAATGATCAACAGATTCAAACTCTCTTCCAAATATATGTTGAGCATGAATAAGCCAATCAGATTCCCCAAATCCAACAATTAAATCTCTCTCAAATTTTTGTAAGGTTGGGTCAGGTAAAACAACGACAATTGGCAATCCCAGATCCACTGTTGCCAACTCCTTATAATCAAGAAGTGTCATCACATGACGTATTGTATAATATATTTTATATTGATCTGAGGATCTCTCAAATAATGGTTCCGCCCTCAAAAAAGGATCTGGAAGAACAATTGTATCAGTATAAATACCACATTTAGAAGCAACATTATTGGAATATGAGGGAAAAAGGGAACCTCCATACACTCCCTTTAAACACTGCAAATCCTCTACATGCGTCCATGCCACATCATCAATATGACTCCAAAACACTTTGATTTTTTCTAAAAAAGCATCCACTTGCGGCAATATAGAACTTCTAAGCTCATCATTTTCTGAAAATAAAGAACCCACAAAATCAGCAGTATATCCTTTGTTCTTCATATCTTGGTATAAGTCACCAAAACTTTTATGAACAAATTCAAAATAAGTACATTGAATATCAGGCAATGAGGCAACGTCTTTAAGAGCTTCCCTATCATGCAACATTGTACAAGTTCTTGCTAAACTTCTCACACAAGCATCTACTGTATCTAAGTCAATCGATCCATCTCCACGAATTTTTATTTTAAGTAGAGACTGCTTTAATTTTTCATCTGCGGGAAGAGACAACTTACCTTCCTCTAACGATTCTCTCAAAAGCATAAGGCTTCGTTGCAATTCTCGTTCGTACAGAGCGCTATCTTTCATGCTTCCTCATTTTATAAGCTAATTCGAATATAAAATATAAAAATACAAATAATTACTAGCGAAGTAAAACAAAAAAGCCCCTCGCAACATCGTTGCAAGGGGCTTTGTAAATTCAAGCTGGCGGAGAGGAGAGGATTTGAACCTCCGATAGCGTTAACTATACACGCTTTCCAGACGGGTAAGACAACAAATTCAGTTAAGTAAATCCAAGCATTTTAGATACTTAAATTTTCTCAAATTAGGTCAAATGCACCTGTTTTACCCCATATTTATTAAGTTTTGGTGCAAATTTGGTGCAATCTTGAATACTAAAATATTAGCATTACGGCTGACCATAAGGGTACCTAGACAACACATAAAATTTTAATCAAGCTAAGTGATTCAACATAAATAAAAAGCTTAACGAAATTAACAACATTAGCTAGTATTTAAAATCTCTCACTAGGAGTTAAACTATAATTAGGGATTTACTATAAGGAACTAAAGGTGAAAAAGCTAAAAGACACAACCGATAAGCCTAAAGATATCATTGAGTATAAAGTTTGGTTTGAAAAAAAATTCGATATATCAAGCACTCAAATGGAAAACAGATACGAAGCAACTTCAAAGCATATCCGTGATCACTTTTTAGAATCGCACGTTTGGTCAAATCTTGTGAAGAATTACCCTGAATATATTGATGAATATTCAACCAAACATAGTTACCATTTGTTTAAAGATGACTCTCCTCCAGACATTTTTATTAAACCATATGAATCTTTCATTGAAAAAACTTATAGGAAAAACGTAATACAAAATAAGAACTGGCCTTTACCACCAGACTCTGGGTGGATCTCACTTGAAAAAGGGTTCTCAATAATCAAAGACATAGTTAGAACAACTATAACAGTTAAATACCTAGATGGCGTAAACTATATTGTTGAGAAATACAAAGAATTAGTCGAAGAATGCACTGAATCGAATTGCCACATTGATTATGAAGCTAGAGATGAAGGATATTATGCTGTCCATCTAGAACTGCGTGAAGAACTTCAGTTAGTAAATTCTGATTGGGAGACATACAAATGTTTATGCTCTTTTGAAGTTCAAATAAGCACCCAACTACAAGAAGTTTTAAAAAAATTGCTACATAATCATTATGAAAAAAATAGGCTAGAAGCAAAAATTGACGACGAATGGAAATGGAATTACGAAAGTTCTGAATTTTCGGTCAACTACCTTGGTCACATCCTTCACTATGTGGAAGGGATGATCATGGAAATAAGAAATAAACAGGGAGAAAATTAATGTCAAATTTAGAAGAAGCTGTTGAGTCTGCTGGGGGTGCAACGGCTACAAAAGCGAAAGCAGAACAAATCTCTGAAATATTGTTTACTGTATTTGATATTGAAGACGACAATGGGGACTATTTTATATGCAACTCAAGGGACGCAGAAAATAAAAACAACATAGGAAGCCTTTGGTATATGTCAGACAAAGGAATTAGCGAAGCTAAAAAATTTAATAAACAGGACAATATTGATTATATAAAGAATGAAAACTTTATTTATACTAATATAAAATCTAAAAACTATGATTTTAAAAATGCAGAAGACAACTCCTACTTGGAGATAAATATAGGTAAAACAGAAGATATAGCTGCTCAAATAACTGCGGCAGGTAAAAATTGTGATCGACTATTCAAGATATACAATAAACACATCAAGAATAATATTTAATTATAAACTTTTCACAGAACAGGAATAGGAGATAGTATGGCATACGACCCAACTTTCTCCTATTACCAATTTAAAATTTCTAAATTAATGTTTTGTTACACGCATTCAGAACCGCTCTCGGACCACCTCACAGAAATCAGTTTCGTACTCAATTCCGAAACAATTACCGCCTTTCCCTTCAGCTCCGGAAGATACACAATCGAATGCGGTGTATGTCATTTCAGGTAGTTAACACCCGTTTTTTTCTCTTATATTACATTTTTCTTGGGTGAAAAGGTGAGTAGAGGGTGAGCTAGATCATAATCAATATTTGACCGCATCGTTTGATTAACAATTTCATTTGAATAGGTTATCTATGTCACTTTGCATTAATGAGGGTTATATCTCCATAACAATTAAAAGCTATTTCTTTTAAAAACAATAATCACATATGACATTTACTTCTTACATTTCGATTACTGGAATTGTTGTAGCGCTTGGTAGTTTATTCGTTGCTTTGCTGAGCTACAGAAAATCAATAAAGACCAGTGCTACAACAGAAACACACCAGCAGCTGCTCAATGTTAAAGTATTTTTTGACGTAAGCAGACATTATATTGATAGATTGAATAAAGTGTCTGAAGATTTCAATCAAGTAATTGCGGAACTTGCTTCGGTAGCAGAACAATCTCATAGTGATATAATGCATGTTTTTGACGATTTCGACACATTAGAAATGAGCACTCCTTTTTTAAGGCATGAATTTTATTCTGCAACAGAGGAGGTGATGACATATTACGATGAAGATATAACATTTAAACATGGACTGTACCTAATAAATCAAATTAGAAGGATTAAAGAAATAGACTATATTTCTACAGAAAATAATCCACCAAAAAAGAAATGGTTTTGGTTTAAAATACTAAAAAAACCAAACAATTATTCAAAAAGGGATGATTGGCAAATTTCTAATACCTTTAATATGCATGTTGTAGAGATTTACACCAGAATTCAGAAAAAAGACGAGCCAAAGCTTTATGAACAAGTATATAAACATCTAAACTTATATAGGCAAAAGCATCATGAGCTTCGACACAGGATTGAACATTTGCAAGATAGATTAGAAAAAATGCGTATTGAAAATACTCGAGACCCAATTAACTTCAAAGATGTTCCTAATTTTGGGCGAAAGTTTTACCAACTCAAAAATGATATTAGTATCATTAAAAATTTTGATCTGATTGATATTCCTAAAGTCGAATATTTTCCAATACAGAATGGCGTTGCTCTTTCAATCTATGCTGGATGCGTCTTAAGAATTATTGCTCATTATGAAATATGGGGACACACAACATCATTTTGGTCTTCCGATGACCGTAAATTATTACCAAAATGATCAAATTCTTTTGACATATAGTCATTAAAAAAACTTACAAAGATTTAGCCGCCACTTGTTCCTATGCTTTCACCTTCTCCCCCTCCACACTAGTCACATACCCCCCACTCCCCAACTTATGAATAGCGCGGGTAATAGACCAAAGCCCATTCTTTTCAGCCCGGAAGCCAGAAAGCGAAAGCCTACACTCTGCCCTTAGTTCTGGCATACCGGGAAGGCTTCCCGAAAGGCTTTGCTTGCCACGCTGGAAAGCCTCAAGCTTACCCTTTGCGGCCGTTATTGCAGCTTCAGGGGTAGGGTAAATATGTCTGATCCGGTGAACGGGTTCACCGCTCCCGGCTATCTCTTCAACATCCTGCGCGCCTTCTACATCGCGCCAGAGTCCGACAACAGAATTAAAATTCGTGCGGGATTCAATGTCTACGCTAACGCTGGTCACCTGATTAGGTACAAGCTCAATGGTGGGCATGGATTTACCGGATACGGTCTTGCCCTGCCCCTTATGGGCAAATATCAGCTTGCCGCCGTTGGCCTTGGCTATTGCATCATGATCCGCCGCTATGCGGGTAAGCAAGTGCATATCTGATTCGTTCATTTGGTCGATATGCGGCAGAGCCACACCGGACAAGTCAGCAGCAACGGCAGGATCAAGCCCGTGGTCAGCGGCTACGGTTGCCACCAGCGCGCCTATGGTCTGCGGAGTCCATGAGCGTGTTTTCTGTGTCTGAAGCTGGGAATATGATTTGCTCTTATCCTGCGGTGCACCAGCGGCCTTGATGGTCATCTTATCCGGTGGCCCGGTCAGGCGCACGGAGTTCAGGACATACAGCCCCATATAGGTTGCGGCCTTCCCGTATCCGAGCCAGACTTTAAACTGACTCCCGGCTGGCGGCACTGCATAGCCCTTATCATTAATGGATATGTCCAGCGAATCTGATTTAACCCCGGCTTCATCGGTGATAGTCATAGAAATTAAATCGTTCTGAATAGCGGCGGTAATGTCCTTACCGTTACATTCCACACGGTAAACGGGCTTATGAGTTAATCCCATAAGCTAGTTCCTTGATCCGGTTCCGGTGTTGCGATTTCCGGCAGGATAATTTCAACCCCGGCTTCCAGAACCGCACCCAGATCGACAAGGCCGGGATTGGCTTCAAGCACTTCCGGTACTGCGGATTCAGTGCCGTAGTGCTTCCAGCATATGTGGTCCAGCATGTCGCCGTCTTTGGTGGTATAAATGATCATTCTTCGAACCGCTCAATTTTGATTGAAAAGTCTTGCTGCTGTGCAACGCCGTCTTGAAAAAATACGCTGTCATTTCCAGTTACAGAAAGGATAATCCACTTATCGTGAACATTGCCCTGCCCGTCCACCATCATAAGAGGTTCGCCCGCGTTCATCATTTTACGCATTTCATCTATCTGGGTAAGCCCGCCTTTGTATGTCGGGTAGATTACGCCGGGCAAAGTGATAGCATCATCCCCCGGCCCTAAATCTTGATGGGCGACTCGCTTTCCGATCCGCTGTATTTTTGCCCACCGTCTAGCCGTTGAACGCTGCAAAGCCTGATACGCGGCAGTATCAACACTAAAAATAAAATCGCCTAATTTGAGCATTCCCATAACTTCACCTTTTAATCATGCAGGGCAAGCCGGGCATTGTTCCGGCCTTCTTCATCAAGTTTACGCATAACCGCGTCCGCGATTTCTTCAGGATCTTGCCCCGTCGCGGCATGGACTTGAATATCGTATTTATTGGAAATGGATTGCTGAGACTGACTTGAACGGAGTTCCACGGGCAGAGCTTGCGTTATGGTTTCGGTTCTGGCCTCGGCAACGGGCATGGACTTCTTCACGGTATCGCCGACTTTCGGCAATGGTTCTTCCTCTTCTTCATCGTCACCGAATCCAAAGAAGCTCCCAACACTGGAAACAACGCTTCCTACCGTATCAATCAGCCCGGAAAAGAAATCTTTGATAGGCTCCCAGTATTTCCAGATAAGCATAGCCCCGCCGACCACGGCCCCGACAATCAAGCCGATAGGGTTAGCAGCAATAGCGGCACCGATAGCCTTAATTCCGGTAGCGACAAAGGGCAGGCTTTGCCCAACAGTTACCAGCGAACTTGCAAAGCTGACCATGCCGATAGTGGCTTTACCAGCCATAACCGCGCCGACTATCATGGCTACGTTTTCAATACCGCCTACAGCGGAGATAAAGCCAGCGACCATTGAGCCGACCTTGTACAGCCCTTTGCCGAAATCAATAACCGCCGGAATCATATCGCGCACAGTATCGCCTACGCCCATAAGATCGTCTTTGTGAGAACGGACATAGTCGGCAAGCTTGGGTGCATATTCGGAAATGAGCGGGGCCAGCGCGCCACCGATCAGGCCGGAAATTTCAGCGGCAACCGAACCGACCACCGTGGACATTTGCGAAAAGGCGGTATTGTAATCAGCCGCGCCCTTGCGCCCTTCTTCAGATAGAACATTTAACCGCTTTTGCTGATTTATGATTTCGTCCACGCCTTCCTTACGCGTCCGCAGATAGCCGAAAAATTTGTTAGCTTCGCCGCCCATAAGAATATCAGCGGCGGCTGAAGCCTGTTGTCCGTCCGGCATGGCCTTGATTGCCTCGGCTATGCGCTTGAACTGTTCTTCCGGGGCAATGCCTTGAAGCTCTTCAAAGGATAAGCCGAGCATTTCAAGGGACTCTTTAACCGGGGTAATCTCTTCAAGCCCGGCGGACTCACCCAGCTTGTTATTCATTTCTTCAATGAGGTCGCCCACGGTATCCACTTCAAACCCGGCTTCTTTGGCAATGCCTCCCCATGCCTGAAACTCTTCAGCGGATACACCCAAGGCCCGTGCAAGCTTGACCTGTTCGCCCGTGGCCTGATTCGCCATAGTAACCGCAGTGCCAACAGCGGCGGCCCCGGCAACTACAGTAGCCCCGACCATGCCCCCGGTGCGCGCCAAGTCGCCAACCTGCTGTTTCATCTTGCCGCCAGCTTTCACAGCGGCGGACATTTTCTTATAAGCCTTGCGTGATTTATCAAGCTGGCGGGAAAGTTTGCGGTGCGCTCCGGTGAGGTTCTTAGTATCAACCCCGGCCTTTTCAAGTTCCGCCCCCAAGGAAGCAAGTTTTTTCTGATTGGCCTTGTATGCCTTGCCTGCTTTATCTGCGGCGGCTTCAGCGCGCTTGACTTCGTTCAGCATTTTCTTTGTGGGCTTGGGGTGCTTCTGGTATTCCTTGCGGAGCTTGGAGGCATCCCGCTTTAATTCCCGGTAGGCTTTGCCGGATTCGCGCACGGCGGCAGGATCATACTGATTAAGCAAGTCCATTTTTGCACGGGCTTCCTTAAGTTCATCAGCATAAAGCGAAACATCGCCGGACAGCAGCTTCAGGGAATCCCCTACCCTGCCTTGCCGGGCTTCTACTTCCTGAAGCGCGGAGCCGATCTTATCAAATACGGTTTCAGTTTCAGCCATACCGGAACTGAAGTCGCCGAAGCGGGAATCAGTATCTTTGACAGCATCGCCCACGGAAACAAGTCCACTTTGGACATTGCCCATAGAGCTACCAAAGGTGGACTTAACCGCGCCGCCTACTTCTACGACTGCTGAATATTTCTTACTTGCCATTTTGAAGCCGCCTTACTTCCCGTACATCATGCAAAAAATCTACTGAATCCATGTCCATAATTTCGGCCCGGCTCCAGCCCGTGAAATGGGCCAGAGCCAGAACCGCGCGTCTTACTTCCTTCGGGTCTAGGACAAAAAAGACTTGTACTCCTTCTGAAGGGATTTGTAGTCTTTCATATCCAAATCCATGATGATTTCAGGCGAGACTTCGCAAAGGTTCGCAAATAGGTTTACTTCTATATCTTCATCAGACTTGCTTGATTTTTTAGAGGCCACCTGATCCCGCACTTTAGGTCGGCGCATTTCAAGAGTTTTGATTTCGGTGCCTTTGGACTCAACCGGATATTCAAGTGTGATAGTAGCCATTGCTTACAATCCTAATGCCTTACGGCGCTCTTCAAGTTGATCCACGCCATTAATTTTTCGAACCATGTTACGAACGTCGATCTCGTGGAGAACGACATCTCCTTGTTCACGTTTGTAGTAATCAAGCTTAATGGTGAAAGTCTGAGTATTGCTTTCTCCGGGCTTCCAATCTCCATCTTCAATATCAGAGATCAGGCCGCGCATATTGATTACTACCGGGGTTACGGTGCCGTCCCACGATTCAACGGAACCGCGCGCGGTCATCTGCGGTTTTTCACCTACAGCGACACCCCACAGGGTCAGCACTTCGGGAAAATGTCCGGTCAGGACAAAGGAGGCTTCAAGGGGTTCCATACCCATTTCAACAGCTACGGAGGTATCCATACCCCCGGCGCGGTGGTCGTTGGTTTTGAGGGAGAGTTTAGGCGGCTTGAAAGATTCAATGTTCCCAGCATAACCGCGACCATCAACTTTTAATTCCAAGTCCTTCAGAACATTATCTGCAACACCCATTTAAAATACCTCCTCAAAGTAATCATTAACCATACGGCTCTGAAAGGTGATGCGTTCAGCCGGGGCAGGCGCGGTGAAAGCAAAGTCAAAATAGACATGGCCCGCTGCAAGCTGATCCGGGCTATTGAGTTCGGGGTCGGCCCAGCATTCACCGCCAAGAATCGCCCCCTTGTTTTTCAGGTTGCGCAGGTAATTGTTTACGCCTTCAACCACGTCTTCGAAGTAAGTTTTTGTGATATTGCGATCCACGGCCCAAAGGTGAGCCTGAAGCAGGGATTCGTTGATCATGTCCGCAGTACGGCGCACGGAAATGAAAGCCCACTTGGGATCACTGCCGCAAAGACGGTTACCCCAGAGCTGGAAGCCATCTTCATTGATGATTGTGGCCACATTCTTTTCGTTAAGCAGATTGGCCCGGCAATTTGCATCACCGAGAGCGAAATCAACCGGACGGGATGTGCCGGAAATGCCCATAATTCCCTGATTGGAAGGCGACCACCAAAAGCCCTTGTCATTATCCATTTTGGCAATCAGGCCAGCGATACGCGCGGAAGGCGGTTCATTTTCATAAACACCATTGCGGAACACCTTCACCCACGGGTCAACCATGTAACAGCGTCCGCCAAGCTGGTTTTCCATGGCGATTGCATCGGCATCGTTAGTGTTGGGGCCATCCACCAGCACGATTGCCCGCAGACGGTTTGCAATCCCTTCCAGTTCCGCTACCACGGGATTTTTAAGGAATGTGCCGGGATTCTCGCTGTCTTCGTCCTGCTGGTGCGTGAAGCCCGGAGCCAACAACAGACGCGGAGTAAAACCAACGGCAGACTTGCAACCAAGCAGGGCCTGAACACCTTTATATTCTCCGGTGTTTTCATCTACGCCGCCGAGAACGTTGGTCATGGTGGCGGCAATATCCGCACCTTCTTCAACGCGGATCACGATCACAACCGCGCCAATCTGGTCAAAGATTGCATCAATGGCATTAGGCAGAGTTCCGCTAGTGCCAAGCTTTGCAGCTTCGCGGCGGTTGCCCGCAATCATGGTCGGCTTGTTAATGGGAAATGCGGCTGCATCAGCATCCGGCGCGGTGCCGATAATGCCGATAACCGAAGAGCGCACCGTGCGAATAGTGCGCGGGCCACTGTCAATTTCAATGACTTCTACGCCATGAAGAAAATTTTCACCCATGACTGTCTCCTATTCGTTGTTATGGCCCATCAGGATAGTACGGACGATGCCCGCCATATCCTCAGACGCGGCCTTGAGTTCTTCAAAATTTGAAGCATTGCTGATTTCTGTTTCAGCGTTAGCAAAAGCGGTGCGGGTATCGGCAGAAATCAGCCCGGTATCAATTGCACGGGTTTTCACCTTCACCGCCTTTTCCGCACCGGGAATAATCATTTCAGAAGTTGCCCGGAATTCACCAAGGATCAGCGGTGCAAGCTCCGCCGCCAGCAACTTCTTTTCATCAAGTGTCATGCTGTTAAGATTCATGGTTTACGCTCCTTGTTTCCAAGTATCGCACTGGGTTTCGCTAATGCGGGTTTCGGAATCTTTTTGAAGGTCGGACGCACCAATAGCCACCCGGCGGAACGGTGTTGCCGGGGTAATCTTTTCGGATTCCAAGAGAATGAAATCCGGGCGGTCTGTGTCGGTATCAGTACCGAGAGTGGCGTTTGCTACCGGGATTTCATTGAAATCTGCGGCGGTAAATGCAGTTCCTGCCGGGCCTGTGGCGGCGGTGAGTTTGGGTATAAACTTTGCGCGGGACGGGGCTTCGATCAATCCTGCTGCAGAAATATCGGATTTAAACAATGGAGCGGTTACACTAGCAGTATAAATAGTATCTGTTATCCAGTTGTATCCTCCACCATCATCTGTTTCGGACATAACGATGACACTGCCGTTATACGCCATGCCGTAATAACGCTGCCCGGTATTAACTCCCTCAAATCCTTTAGTGTAAACGTTAATCTTCACTAGTCCGACAGTATCGCCTGTAGTATTTGTGGCATAAATGTGATCACCGACTAGCAGCAAATTAAATATACCCGTGTAGTTTTGACTTTCATCTTCGGTATTGTTGTAGAATAACGTCCATGTTTTCCCATTATCACTAGATTCATATATATTACTAGCATATGCACAGAAAAAGATTTTCCCTGAGGGCTTATGTTCTACAAAACCCCACGCTTCACTGACTGACATACCTGTTGATGCTGTTTCTAACCATGTTTCACCATAGTCATCAGTGTACGCAATTGTACCAGCAGAGGCTTTATAGACGATATATCGTCCGGTACTTGTTATGAATCCTTCTCTACAACCTGCGCTTATGGATGGCTGAGAAAATGCAACTCCATAATTGTTACTCCAATAGAGCCGACCTTCTGCAATAACAAATATATATTTGGCATCAGCACTAGCCACGAGACTTCTATACGGGCGAGGTGCCGGATATGTATCACTAAATACCGCATTTGAACTTTTCAGTTCAAATGTTTCGCCGCGATCATAAGAAATGTACACATGACCAACAGTCAAAACTGCCAAGTGCCCTAAATCAGTTACACATGCACCAAGCACTTTAGTTGAAAACGTCTTGCATATGGTCCATGTCTGTCCATCATCAATAGATTTACGCACATCGAATATGTTAGATTGATAATGGCCTACAGCATATAATTCTGTTCCAGCGGCGGGGTTGCAGACAATTCGTCTACCAGTCCATTCAGCGGACCAATCAGGAGGTTGGATAGCAACGACCTGATCCCAATTATTTACAGTAACATCAGTAACATTGCCCAGTGTGACAATTTTACCGCCGTTGATAGCCACACGTTTCCCGGCAATCAATTCTGTTGAGGATACAAGTTCTGTTGCGCTGGTATCCGGTTTCAAATCAATATCCGCACCACCTCGAATTTTTCCACGTAATTTAAAACTGGCCCAATCCCCTTCTTCCGCACCCTGATCCACGCCGTTGGAACGAAGCGCGGCATCATCTGCCAAGGCAACCCCGGCAGCGGAAGCGTTGTCGTAGCCATCCCAGCTAGTGAAACTGATTGCTTCATCACCAATGATAAAAGCAGCGGCGGTGTGAAATGAGGTTGCAATGGACCATTCCGACCAGCCCAGAGCCGCCCCTTTGTAACGGACTTCCCAAACATAATCGCCGGACACTAACAGCAACCCAGCGGGGAAATCATATTCGACAACCGCGCCTAGTTCCGGCGACAGGTGCAACACCGTATCACCTATGCGCATACGGTATTGCGTAGCTTCATGAATATCGACAGCATCACCGACAACGGCAAAGGGGCCGGATATCAATTTAGGGCATTCCATTACCCCGGTTGCGCCATTGGACGGCGAAACGTTAACGGGCCGGGCCACGTAATTAAACACGTTGCGAGTTTCAAAAATAAAGACTTCAGACCATTCGGAAATCTGCCCGGTGTTCAACCTGCGGCGGTAGCGGATTTTATATTTTGTTTTCCCGGCCTGAAGCATTCCGGCGGGCTGTTCATAGCCTGCGGCAATGGTGGTCAGGAAACCGGAGTCATGAACAGGATTTGCAAAGGTTCCGGTTTCAAGATCAATCTGAACCTGAATAGCTTCCTCGCTTGTGCCTTCAAACACAGGCGCGAACTGGCGGAAACGATAGATAGGTGTTTCGCCTATGTTCTCGGCTCCATCCAACGGGAAAAGGATTTCCGGGGTTCCGGTAGCAAGACGACCCAGCAGATCGGGGTGTGCTTCGGGGTTCGTATTATGGTCGCCGATGTCATCATGAGTAGCCAGCAACACCGGGGATTGATTAACAGTGATTTCCTTTGCAAGACCCGTCAAAACAGCCATTTTGAAAATTTTTTCCAACGGAGCCGCATTCGCAGGAAGGGCCGGAATGTAATCTGACCGATCACCCGCATAATCAACAGCGAAAAGGATTTCGCCTCTTGTGGGATGATCCGCAAAAATTCCAATTTCCCTTAAAGCAAAGCCGTCTTGAAGCCCTGCATTAGTCAGAAAAACACTTACTTCATACATCCCCACAGGTTCATCACCTTTTGGGATAGATACGGGCTTCACTGATTCTGGACTGATAGCAAGGGACATTGCTTCATTTACCAATGCTTCCATTTCCGCCGGGGAATCTACTTGTTCTTGATTCCATACGCCGGACCCGACCGCCGCGCGGGTAAAATTGAGAGTTACACCAGTTCCCAATAGCCCAAGCAGTTCTAACCCGTAGCGGGTGGGTACTGTTCCGATAAAATCTGCCATACTAAACCTCCCGAACGGGGATAGTTGTTATATCAACTTGCTGCATGGTTATGCCCATGCCCAATTCAATAGGTGCGATGTTTATTTTTGAATCCCTAATGCCAACCTTGATTATGTCCGCCTGAGTTATGGCAACCCCGGCATAGGTTTGAATGGGATTAACCTTGATTCCAAAACGGTGGGGAATATGCTGCACATCACCAGTGCGGACATTGCCCCCTGCAAACATGTTGTTTGTAAGGACTGAATGAAATTGAATTGATTCAAGGTGTGATCGGGTATTCTTGGCAACCATAACCGCTTCAATCATTTCCAGATAAATAGCCTCAGTAATCCCGGTTTCAGTGCTGACCTTGAACTTGTATTCGTCACCGTCATATTCAAACCATTCAAGCACACGCGCTTCATAGCCGAGAGCGGAAAGGTAATTTTCAACGGCAACCGGAGTTCCCTTTTTACGGTGTATGGCAATGCTGGCCTTGATAACGGCGCGTTTTTGAGCTTCGGACCATTCATCTTTCCAGAGATCAACGGACAAGGCCCAAGCCAGCCACGGCAGGAAAACAACCGGGCATTTATCCGGGTTCCAGAGATCACGGATAGGCACGGGAATAGATTCAATTCGCTTGCCTGTAGCCTTGGATAAGGCGCGTTCTTGCGGGGTTGCGTTGATGGGCAAAAGGTCTTGTGTCATTAGCCCACCTCGACTGTTATTGCAGTGCAATATGCGGCCTGCTGTTTCTGCATAGCCAGATCAGCAACCGGGGAAATGAGTTCTACCCGCGCCACGCCCTCAACATGCAGGGCGGCATAAATGCCGGAAAGCGGCACAGTTCCGCCGAGAACGTGCCGGGCGGTGACGAATTCGGATACAGCCTGCCATGCAGTTTCAACCACAGCAGCCGGGGCCGGGCCGGACTGAATGTAAAGTTTTGCATTAACAGCATAGTCTACTATTTCAGCAGGTTTGACCGTGACATGATCGGTTAAGGGTCTGATTTCACGGTCATTGACCACGCTATCAACTGCGGTCAGGATTTCGGAATCAGGAATGCCGTTACCGTCACGGCTCAACACATAAACATCTACATGTCCCGGTGTAGGAGTAAGAGCCTTTGCACCTCGGACAGCCGGAACGGTCAGGGCATAAAATTCGTATGCGCCATCAGGCCCCGCAACAGAAAAGGATTCCGGGGCCAACTGGACGCGGGCGCGGAATTCTTCATCCTCTTCATAGGTAGGGGCAACAGGCGGGCTTGCATCGGGATCACCGGGATCAAGTACTTTGCGTGTAACCGGAGCCAGCGCGCCGAGGTTATCAAGATCGGCTTTAAGCGCAGTAGCAACCATGCAGGCGCGCACACCTTCATTTACCCGCTGGCGAAGGTTGATTTCCCGGTAAGCTACGACCTGCAAAAGAGCCTGAATAGGATCAGATTCAAGTACAGCCGTATATTCAGGACATTCAGCGGTGTAATCTGCAACGGTTTCCTGAATAATGGTTTCAACGTCCAGCACTTCAACGGCATCAGGGACCGGAACTTTTGACATATCAATGGGGGTATTGCTCATGCCGCACGTACCCCCTCAAGTTTGATTTCTTCACCGTTGGGCAAATATTTGCCCTCAAGATCAATGACAATGTTACCGTCAGCATTTGCGCTAACGATTGCTATTTTCGTGAGCTTGTAGCGCGGTTCCCATTTATCAAGGGCTTCAGCTACGGCACTGAAAACTTCAATGGCAAAGTTCTTATCCTGCGGGCGGTCCACCAGTTTGAACAACCGGGAACCAAAGTCCCGGCGCACAACACGCGAACCGATAGGAGTTGTCAGAATCCGGGAAATGGATTGCTTCAGGTGGGCAATACCGCCGAGAGCTTCACCAGTAACAGCATTTACGCCATTCATGATGCACCCCCGACAGGTTCTTCAATATTGGGGTGAACATGGTGTTGCAGGGAAACGCCTTGCGAAACGGTGTCGCCGTCTTTCTGAATGAAATTCCCTTCACGATGGATGATTTCACCGTAGAATTCAGCACCGCCACCGTGGGTAGAATTGCCATGAGTTATGGGGCCGTCAAAGACCAACTGCGGAGCGGAAAGCGTAACACGGGTTGCGCTGTTGATTATAACTTCGCCCTGAACATCAAGAACGACTTTGCCGCCCACGGTGCGCTGAACATCCCCACCAACATCAACGGAAACATTGCCGCCGATTGTATCAGTGCGATTGCTATCAATATTGGTGAATGCGTCCCGGTCAATATTCCAAAAGACATCCCGGTGAACCTGCACGGACATATCCTTGTCGATTTCGCGCTGTTCAAAGCCGGGGATATAAGCATGTAAAATATGATTTTCGCGGTCATATTCGAGAATCGCGCCGTCTTCATAGGTAGTACGATGAATAGTGGGACGATCAGCCGGGGCAGGATGATTAGTTGAAAACATAGCACCAAGCACCACGCCGCCGGAAGTTTCACCGGAAGGCGAAAGAACTACAACCTGCTCCCCTACTTCCGGTGCCCACCATGTGTGGTCGCCGCCAGCACGAAAGGTAATCCAAGGAAGCCAATCAGAAACGGCAGTACCAAAGGCCACGCGAACGCGGGCTTTCTGATAATCGGCCTCGGCAACGGTTCCAATACGAATAACGTTTGCTAGGCGGCGGTCTGTTTCGGAATTACGGAAGTTCGAATTCTTCATCTTCCTGCCCTCCTACCGTGGGTGCGTCTTTTACTTCTTCATAATCCGCTTCGTGAGCGGCACCGATCAAAGGCGAATAGCTGAGATATACGGTTTGAGGAGTTACGCCTTTGCCATCCCATACGGACTCACCGAGATAGGCTTCAAACTCAAATTCAACGCGCCATTCTTCGTAGCCGTCCTTTGCTGGCTTGAAGTCTTCAGGATAACCGCCGATGAATTTTGCAGCAGATACCGGAAGTCCAAAGCGGTTACCGTGGACGAATTTAGCAACAGCGCATACAAGGGCGGCAACTTCACGGGCCGCGTTCTTCGTTTTGAAATGAGTCAGCGGGTAAACCTCCCATCGGAGAACAACTTCAAGCTGGCCTGTACCGGGATCACGTTCACCGGGTTCAATATGGGAAAGTTCAAGAGCCAGCGCAGGGGCTTTTACTTTGCCTTCTTCCCGGCGATAATCGCCGACAGTGCAACGAGGGAAAGCGGCCTTAAGTTTAGCAACTATGGCTTCATGAGCTTCAGCTATGTTTATTTGTTTGATTCCCATTTCATTTCCCGTTCAAAATAGGTGTAAAATTTTCTGTCAAAAGCTTTCATCACGTCAGCCTGAAGAACGAGATTTACAGCAGTTTTTAAATCAACTTGTTGTTTTAATATTGGGTACTTAGCTTTTGATGTTCGTTTGTATACTTCTTTAGGATTGCCATTAATTTTAAAAATCCACGCATGAGCACGATCAACGCCCCCAGCACTAACGCCAGTTCTTGTTTGTTTGGGGTTCATTTTTCTTAGTGGGACCGAATACGTACCAATCCACATGACAGCTATATTGCGTGAATTTTGTGTATTAACGAAAATTCTATTTCGTAAGACGGACTGTTGTACCCCTGTAAGCATTGAGAGATTCCGCAAGACGACTACTTTTAAATGTCGAACCAGCTTGGAAACAGCACGGCGGCATGCTGCATCAATCTGCTTTTCGGTCCCGGCGAAATCGGCGGCAATCACTTCCAGCCGGTCACCGTCTATGTTCAGATAGGTAGCCACTTATTCCTCTTCTTGAGCCAGCATCAATTCAAGCTCACCAAGCCCTGTGCCATCAGTGGTGAAGTCCAAAACATCATAAGTCTTGCCTTCCATAATGACTTGGCTTTCTTGATCCAACCCGGCACCGTCAACGTCCTTGCAAGTCATAGTTGGCTGATCCGGGTTAAGGGTCATGGCGCGGCCTAAAGACACGGAATCCATGTCCGTATTCTTGTATGCTATGAAGGTGCGATCCTCGCCGCAGACGGTGATTTCCACGGCATCAAGGCCAATGAAGAAAATGTCCAGATCATCATGAATGTTCATTTTGTGACCTTCTTTTCAGCCTGTTTCTCATAGCAATTAATAGTGGCATTCATGGCTTTAAGACCGCCTTTTAATTCAACTATGTTGAACATCAAGCGATCCACATTTTCGCTTGAACCTATATGTTTTTCTTCAAGTACAGCTTTAAGAATTGGATTCGCCGGGCGCGGGCATTCTACGTAAGTAGATACGAAGACCACTTCCCGGACTTCATCAATTTTGCTGTGCTGTTTCTGGACGCACGCCGAGAACACCATTGATAAACTTAGCAGCAAGACGGCTCTTTTCATTGCTTATGACTCCCGTTGAATTGGTTGCCGGATAGTTCCGGGCTTCCTGTAGTAGCCGGGCGGCTTTGTCGTGTTTCTGGCGATACCAGCGGGCATTATCCTTAGACTCTTCAAGCTGGCCTTTAAGCCCGGCAATAACCCGTGCTGTCTGGTTTCCGCTTTCCTTGAGCTTACCTATTTCCGTGTCCCGGTTACGCACCTGAAGCTTGTATCCGGCTATGTCTGATTCAAGATGGGATATGTCGCTATCCCGGTCAGAAACCACACCCTGAAGCTGGGCAATGTCGAACTTGAGGACTGAAACCCAGATCAGAAATCCGGCAATAAGCACCAGCCCGGCGGCAAGCCCAAGAACGAGCTTGCCTTTGCCGGAGCCGATGAAGGTAAGGATGGTGCCGATGGGGATCATGCCCACATTTCCCAAAGCTTTTCTCTGATCAGGTCCATGTCCATATTGGGACAGGTCTTATGGTCGTCCAGTTCGTAATGACCGTAGACGGCATCAGGATCGAGCTTGAAATGTCTGAGCAGGTCCATAAGGTTACGAACCAATGCTTCGTGCTGGGATTCGGTAAAGTGGTCCCTGCCGATCATGCAGATACCCACAGAACGGCTATTATAACCCTTGCAATGCGCGCCGATTTCATCAAGAGGACGGCCTGATTCAAGAAGTCCATCAATGGTGGGATCATATTCTCCGTGACTTGTGCGGAGGCCGTTCAGGATTACCCCGTGGTATCCTATCCCCTTCCATTTCCTCTCTTTGTGCCACTGGTCGATTACTGCCGCGTCCCCCCATGTTGAATCCGAGCAGTGAACCACCACCATATCTACCTGAAGTGCCATAATGACTCCTATCTTCTATTGGGTTGAATTCATCCCTGAATGATTTAATCCGGTCTGTTAGCTGGCGCGGGATCACATGCACATCAAGTTCGGCAAGGTGAACCGCTACGCTCAAGAATTCGTTTGAGGCCAGATACATAACCAAGAATTCACGCACATAGGCGCAAACCGAAGGCAGGGATTCATCAAGGGTTATATCCAGCATATTTGCCATGATGATTGCCACGGCATAGACTAAGAATTTGCCCACGCCGTGCCGGAATTTTGCGCTGTTGTAGTTTCCGCTATGCAAAGCCCTTCCAAGCCCCAGCGCGAAGTCAGACAGGTACAAAACAGCCAGTGCAAGCAATGCCTTATCGAAACCGCCTACAAGCCAAGATGCCCCAGAACAGCACATGGCTAGGCAAGCCTTGATAGTGATATTGTCGAAGAGTTGATTCATACCTGTCTGAATTCCATTAAGAGTTGATCTTCACCCGGACGGATTCATCAGAAGCCGCAGGAGCGAAGGCGAAACCAGCCTGAATATTGTTTTCAGCAACGGTGGTGATTGCTTTATTTCCGTCAAGGTAAACGGTGGCACCCTGAAGGATTTCAACACCAGCGTTAGGGAGTTCCCAGACTTCACCCATTGCGAGTTCACCTGTTTCGTCATTGGGAATATCAACGAGGGCAACGCCGACTTTGGAACCAACGGGAACAGCGGAACCGGATTCAACAGCGGCCCCGGTGTTGTTGGTCCACGTCATGTGGTTGCCCTTCTGAATGTGATTAAGTGCCATGCTTAATGCTCCTTATTTGCCGGGGTTCTTCTGGAAAGCGCGATGATCCATTACGCCAGCACCAGCTTCAAGACGGACTTTGATTTTCAGGCCGTCAGAATCGAAGTCGGGTTCTTCATCCACAAAGGGTTCTTCAATGCCGTCAAGGAAAGCCACTTCAATACCGTCCACCTGTTTAGGGTCTGCAATCAGATAAGTTGCATCGGGGTCTTTATCATCAAGGCGGGGTTCGGCGATGGGAATAAGCTTCCCAGCCCACGGGTTGTGAACGCCGGAAGACTTGTTTTCATCGGGAAGAGCGGTGGAACGGATAAGCACTTCTGCATCGGTTTCCTGTTCGACAGGAACGAGCAGGAAGCGCGGACGTAAGTCGAGCTTTGCACCCTTGGGGCCTTTCTGAAGGCGCATTCTTTTACGACCAGACTTCAAGGTATCGCTGCAAACATGCTTCTTAAAATCAGCTTCAGTTTCGATGTTCTTGTGTCTGGTATCAAAAAGCGGAATGCCATCGCTCATCTTGGGATTGGAAAGCAGTAGATCATAAACAATGTCTGCAACCTTACGGGCCGAAGCATTACCGAAAAGCTGGGGGATACGCAGGAAGGCGCGCAGATCATCGTTGATCATCATTTCACGGGTAAGCTTCACGTTTTTGCCGTAACGGGCAATGCGGTAGCTTTCCATAGAATCGCCAAATGATCCGGTCTTGTATTCTCCGTGTTCATCCAGCAATTCCAGATCAGGAGCTTCGGAAAGGCTGATACCGTGAATTTCCCTGAAATCGGATACAGGGACGATGTTGACCCACGGTTTCCATGTAGCCGGGGCTTCGGCGTATGCCTTCTGCAAAACCTTATTGGTGATAGCGGCAAAGATGGAAGGGAAGTCACTGGTGGAAGCGGAAAGGGACATGGGCCGCAGAACCTTCTTTGAAAGCTGGCTGTGCGACAAGCCGCGAGTTTTTACCCCTCCCCTTTCAAGAATATCGCGGGCCAGGTCGGTCAGGCGCATTACGCGGAAATCTTCATAACCCGGTGCGGGCTTATCTTCTTTCACGCCAGCGCGGAAAAGCATGCCGGAAACCATAGCATCATGAAGCTTTTGGCCTTCGGTGAGTCCGCCGACAATATACCCGGTACCTTTAAGAGGCTGGTGTTCAGGCTGATCGCTGATTTCTTCAAGGATAAGGCCATTCAGTTTTTCCACGGGCAAGCCTCCATTGATCAACCCCTGCTTGAAATCATCAGACAGGCCGAACATTACGACCTGCTGGTCGATGAACTTCATGCGTTCACGTTCAGCAAGGGCGACCTTTTGCGGGTCTACCTGTTCCGGTTGTTTGGGGTCGGTTCCTGCGGTAGCCTGAGCCGGGGCCTGCGGCGCGGACTGCTGGGCAGGGGCAGGAGTGGAACCGCCGCTACTCATCCATGCCGGGGCATCTTTAAGAGCGTTCAGGGCTTCATAATCAAGCCCCATCTGTTTCAGGTGGGTGCGGGCTGAGTCCTCAGTAATATCTTCAAGGCCATTAGCCCGCAGGAAAGCTTTCAACCATGTTTTCATGACTGAGTCCTCCGGTTTAGGTTCAGGCTGTTCTGTCATTGCTACAGCCCCGGTTTTTCCATCCGCGCCAAGGACACAGAAGGAAGTCTCGCGCACAAAGGATTTGCGCCACACATATAAAGGTCCGGTCAGTTCCATACCGTTAACGGTTACAGTCGCGCCGGATTTCACTTCTTCAATTGCTTCGGGCCAGACACCTATGGAAGCCTGATAAGGCCAGCCCTGATCCGAAAGACGGATGATCTCGTTGGCTTCTTTCGTGTCCACAAAGGAGCCTTCAAGGACGAAGCCTTCCTTTTCGAGCTTGCTGGAATCCGCAAGGCCGACTTTCTTTTTAACTTCATGCTCTTCAAGAATGGGCATGACCTTTTCGGAACGGATTCCGGTTAGATCAATGACAAAGCGGAAATACCGCTGAATAACGGCCCCGGTGTATCCGACAATGCGAAAGCGGCGGGCTTTACCTTCTTCGGCTTCGCTGAGTTTCAAATCGGCTGTAAGCTGAAGCGGTTCCTGTGCTTTCGCTGAAAGGTTTGCAGGAAATTGTTTAAGCATTGTTAGCTCCTAAGATTCCGCGCTTCTTGAGGTCTGCGTTTTCGCGGGTGAGTTGGTCCACTACTTCATCGTAGTCTTCGCCACGTTCCGCGCAGATTTTGCGGCGCGTGGTGCAGCCCATGCCAAGCATTTTTTCAGCCGCGTTTGCGTCCTTAGTGGGATCAACCCAAGGCCAGCCGGGGTACTGGCAACCAACCGGAACACGCGGCCCGGTCATGGACGGTTCAAGCTGGCTTAACCAGAGCATGCGGGCGAACATGTGCCATGTGGGTATTATGGCTTTGCGGCCCATCAGCACTTGCTGAACACGGTAGCCGCGCCGTTCTTCCAGAGTGGCGGAACGGGCGGACGCGAAAGAAGCGTCTGAATAGTCATTGGAAAAGGCTTCGTAGGACATACCGAAGCCAGTGGAAGAACCGCGCAGGCTGGTTTTCACATACGGTTCATAGGTTGCGCCGGGGTGGTTGAACTGGGCTTCGTTAACCTTGGAACCGGAAGGCAGGGTTACGACCTGCCCCGGTTCCACGTAATCGGGAATAAAGGCTTCCGGTCTTTCCGGCACATCGGAATCATCAAGGCCCAAGGGGTTCTGAAGTTCAGGGTATGGCGTTTCGACAAAGAAGCCGAAAGCAGCCATCAGCCGAGCAACAATGCGATGCGAATCCTGAAATTCGCTGAAGTCGCGCATTTCCATAATGACCGGGGCCATCCAAGATATTCCCCGGTGCTGGCTGGCGCGTTTAGGCAAAAAGATATGGCGTACCCACATAGCCGGAACCCGCACGGATTCACGACTCATTAAGCGGCGCATATCGCCGGGATGTTCACTGAAAAGGTGATAGGCCACCGCGTGACCTTTGCGGTTGAATTCAACGCCACGGATAGCGAAGTTTCCGTTTTCGCGCAGGCCATCAACAGAAGAATCAAGGTGGTCACATTCCAGAAGTTCCACGCCCAAGGGAGCAAGGCCCTGTTTCATCAAGTCGGGGTCAGGATAGAAGCGGAGAAGGCATTCTCCATCCTGCCAGAGGTGATTCAGGATAAGCCGCTGAATATCATCAAAGCCAACTTCATCAGCTTCGGCCCAATCCTTAAAATGCTGTTCCAACTTGCGGTTGAAGCCGTGGTCCAGTTCGCCCGCATTGGTCAGGCGCGCGGCCTGCGGTTTGATTCCGGTATAGATAACGTTGTTCGCTATACGCTCAAGCGCGCCGGAAACATGGGTGGAGTTGCGCACCAGATCACGTGCTCGGGAAACGATTAAGGCATGTTCGTGCCGGGAAAGGTTATCCGCACTACGGTTACCGGGCCGCCAGCCCGCATTAGGGCCACGGTTAGTAGCCGCAGTGTATGCGGAAAGCTGCATGCGGCTTTTAACCCAGTTGGTAGCCATCTGCGGAGAGATAGCCCCGACACACTGGGCAACAAATGAAGTCCAGCCTTCATACAGGTTCATGAACGGCCCCTGTACTTGGCTTTAAAGCCCCTACCGCCATTCTTTACAATGGCGATACGCATTTCCAACTTATCGCGCTGGTCATAAAGCCTGCCCAAAGAAGCACGGGTGAGAGTCCGACCATTCAAGGTATAGGACTGTGCGCCGTCTTCAATATTGGCAATCGCCTTATTTACAGAGTCCAGTTGTTTCTGGAGCATGAAAAAACCTCAATTGTTACTGTTTACCTACAGGGCGAACAATAACAATTGAGGTGGTTTGTTTGGAATGGGGTTGTTTACTGGGGAGTAAAATTTACTGGTTGAATTTTATTGAATTAAGATTATTAATTAAAGATAGTTTTTTTAAAGGAGTATATATGTTGATACCTGTTGAAATGATAGATGTTTTTAGTGAGTTGTACGATATTGAAACTGAGAATAATATTAAATTATTGTCAGGAAATTCAGAAGTAATTGATAGCGATGTTTTTTTTAGTAAATATATTGAAAAAGATTTATGTTTTGCAGATGTAATTATACCGCAAACACTGGCAATACAGAAGACTGATTGGCTTAAAGATTTAATTGTAGAATATAAGAAATATAAACTTAAAGAGGAAAAAGAACGCAGCAAAGATAAAATAAAGAGAATGGCAAAAGAAGGATTGATGGATCACAAATCTATTCGTATATATGAAAATGCCGCAAAAAGACTTAGATCATATTCCTTTGAGGAGTTTTTAAAAGAAAATAAAGAGTTTTTTTATTGCGATTTAGCGAAAATTCCTACGATTGCAAATGATTTTGGTTATTTTGAAAAAACTTATGCAGCTTATTTTATTGCTGAAGAGTTGTACAAGTACTATAAGGAAGAAGTTGATAGTGTTTTTTACAAACCAGAAGACTGTAATCTTGAAAAAATATATATAAAACATGGTTTAGATTTAAACGAAATAGACATTCAATATAATAAATATGACCTTTTTTCTGTCTCAGGTGATATAGAACTAAAGTTAAGCAATCTTCCAAAGTTATATGACAATAGGATTGGGAACTATATCCTTGTTAATGGAGTGTCTGAAAAAATTTTTGGGCTTTTAGAAAAATTATATAATGCAGGAGCTATTAATAGCTTAGCGATACGCCCTAATTTTAGAGTTGTTGGAGATGATATAGATAATCTCATGATAGCGTTAGAAGAGCTTGAAGTTGGAAATATATTCTGTTTTGAAAATTTAAAGGCTCCATCAATAACAAGATTGTATAGCACTGACGATTATTTTACAAAATTATGGGTTGTAATTGACGGTTACAATATGACTTTTGAAGAGATAATAAGTGATTTTATAATATATAAAGATAGTATAGTTACTCAAGTCCTTCACCTTGAATATACTTTTGTTGATGATTTGCCGATTATAAAACATATGGATCATGAATTTATATTTTATTCTGTAGATGACTTTGAAAAAAGAAATAAAGACCATGCTCAAAAAGGCGAGATTTATAAAAGAGTCAAAACTTTTAAGGTAGATAATTCAAATGTTCCATTTATCCTTGAAGATGGAAGTTGCGTATTGTATGCAATTTTAGATGACATATTTAAAGAAAAAGACCTTCTGCGTGAATACTTTGAAAAAGTTTTAGAATAAAGAAGCCTCAATTGTTACTGTTTACCTACAGGGCGAACAATAACAATTGAGGTGCTTGTTTGGAATGGGGTGTTTACTGTAAGTAAAATTTCATTATGTACAATTAAAACCACAAAACAATTCTATATTGGTGATATCTAAATTATAAGGGGTTAGATGGAAAACCATTTTTAATTGCTTCATCAACATTTTCTTTCCCATAGAGTTTTTCCATTTCAGTCCTATATTTAGGGTCTTCCACCAACCTTGTTGCGTGTTCAATCGCCGTTCCGCTGCCTTCATGAGGGTTCAAATCACTAGAACCAAATAAATATTTCATGGCTGTCGTGAATTTACCCATATTATCCTCCTTTTTTAAATAAAATTTCACAAGTCGCCTTGTATGCCTATGTAGTGCATAAAGACTTGAGCCCCGCCTTTCACAAAGCCAACCTAAATCCTAGTGCCTGTACTATCACAAAAATAACCACATAGCATCTTTTAATGATAATAATTTTAATATCACCTTCGCACCAACTCCAAAACCGCCGCAGGCTTCCCATCGCGTTTTTTAGCCATCTGCACTTTCATGTCGTATTCATCAAAAGCGTTTGCACTGTCAGAAATGGTCCTACGGATGGCTTCTATCATAAAGGCTTCGCCCATCATGTCCATTTTTTCAAAGTAGTCCCGCAGGACTCCAAGAGAAGAACACGCCGACATCATATCCGAAACATGGTGACAAAGTTCATCGCTATTCATGGCCCACCTCCCCATTCAAACCCTGTTCGGCCTCAATCAAGGCATCATACGCCATCAACATTGCCTGCCGCTCAGCCCTTGGCAAATGATCCAAGTTCTTGATCATCAGTTCTTTTGCCGTAGCTATGTGCTGCTTCGGTGAGCTACGCTAATAAGATCTTGTATTTGTGGGTTGAAAAAAAATAATAGCTCTATTATAGGGTAGTTCGTTCTAAGAAATGTTCATTAATAAGGGGAGATAGTCGTGAAAAAAAAGATTGGTGCGCTTTTGGGTTTGATCGGTTTTGTTGTAACTGTAGTCTCAATTTATATAACATATGAAAGTATAGTTAAGGCTAGAGAATCTGATAGTTATGCACAGGAAGTATCTGAAACAAATAAGCATTTGTCTGCAAAAATAGATGAATTTGCTAATACATTAGGTGTCTCTGCTGAAGATATACTAAAACAAGGAATACAGCAGGCTCTAGATGACCGTGATAAAGCGAAAATCAAGGAAGAGGGCGATAAGTATGAATCTGTTATTGAAGCAGAACATAGAGAAAGGGCAAATAAAAAATATGATAATCTTATCGCCAATGCTACAAATCAACTGAATAAACAGCAGTATAACGCGGCTTTTGGATTTTTAACACTTGCTCAGGCGTACAAACCGGAATCACAAGAAGTAGAAGAGTTACTCAATAAATCTTTAGCAGGAATGGGGTCTACCGCTAAATATGTTGATGGGGAATTAAGTATTTCAGCAGAAATAGCTGAAGAACGTTTAGTAGAAAAAGACGGTGTTATTCTTGTCTTAAAAGACGCGCGTCGATCAGGAAATGAAATTGTTTGTTCTTTTGAAATTCGGAACACTACTGCAAATGATATACAAATTGATGATTTAGAATATTCAACAGTAATTGATTCTGAAGGAAACTTAGGACATATTAAAAAGATAAGAATTAGCGATAATGAAACGTATGGATCATCTGAAATAAGTCTTCCTCACAATAGAAAAAGATCGTTTATAGCACGTTTCATTTTAGCTGATAAAAGTCCTGTCTTTGCGCTTCAAGAAATTAAAATGAATTTTGAATTTGAGATAAAAGGACAGAAGAATTATTCTTACAAATATATATATTCTGACGTTGCTTTAGGACATCATGATAAAAAAGCAAATAGTATAGAGCATGCAAATATCGAAATTACACTTGAAAAAGTATATATAGATGGAGGGCAGGCTGCATGCACTATTTGGATTAAAAACAGGGATGAACTTCGGGATGTAGTTTTAGATGATCTTGAATATACAAAACTATTTGATTCTGAAAATAGCTTCAAGCTTGAACGAATGATAATAAATGGTAAGAAATGGTATGCTTCAACGGAACTAGACATTCCAGCAAATAGAAAGCGAAAAGTTACAATGCTTTTTGGAAAAGATACCAATATTAATTTTGGAAAATTTACTGAGTTGTTAATTTCAGCAGATATGTTTAATTACAATGATAACTTTGTGTACAAATTTCCAATAAATTCTCAAGTTGCACAGAAATGAACAGATAAGAAGCCCGCACCATTTGGTGCGGGCTTCTTTAATATCGTTCACAAACTAAAAGTTTAGTATTTCTGGGAAGAGCTAGGCAACACTTTTTAGGTAATGGAATTTGCATATACAAGTTTTCGAGATAAGCCCCACTGGAGAATAAATTCCCGAATTTCTTGAACACGCTGACTAGGGTCACATTGTCCATCTCTCTTATGAACAGTAGCTCCATTCCTAATTAGGTAATCTTCAATTCCAAGCCTATCTGTATATGACCCTTTATCTTTAAAACCGGGATTAAGCCATTGTACGTAAACATCATATCCATTATCGAAAAAGTAGTCGAAAGTAGCTGTAACCTCTTTACGATATTGAGTTGAGCACAATACAACCTCTGGCGTTTTTCCACGCAAAATTTCTTCAACAGTCTTCCCCCGCTCTTCAGGAGAACCATTTATTAAAAAGACATCAATGGATTGAGTTTCGTTTAACACTAATTCTCTTAATCTTGATCCAGTATTAAGACGTGATTTACCAAACAATTTATACCAAGTCGTACTTTTCCCTGAATTTGAATGACCAAGAACAGCTATTAACAATTTATCTTTCAACGTATTTCTCCATTATCTTAATTAATTCAGCATAGGTTATGCCTAGCAAAGAGCACAATTCGTACATCCAGCATACCAGTGTTCTTCACTCACAATATAAATTTCACTGCCCTGATCACGCAGATCAATAGCTTTTTCAATCTTACGCCCATATGAAGAATGCTTCCAATTCGGGCTGGAAAGGTCACCAATTACGAGATAGTGAACCTTTTTGCTTACAGTCTTCTTTACTTCACCGCCCCGATTCGTAACCATCTCAACAACTTTCTTGCGAACACCAGTTGCGAACTTGCCAGTAACGACAAAATTTCTCTCTTCAAATTCCATTACGGGTAACGGATCAGAAAGTGGTAATGTGGTTGCCCCGGTTTTAGTAGGCATAGGCTCATCGGCTTCGGTATCCATGCCCACGACCTTTTTAGCCAACTCGCAAAAGTTCTCCTGCTCTTCTTCGGTCCAGACGCCATCTGCAAGATATTCATCAAGCCGCTCTTTAAGTATGCTCCCGTGCCAGTGACAAAGGCAGGTGTCATGTTCGTTCAGCCAGTTAAGTAAAAAGCGTGCTTCGGCTTCTACTACAATACCATCCGCAAGAATTCCCCGGCACAAACCAAGAAGCTCATCAGCATCACGATCTTCCCGCATGGCAACATTGAAGCGTGAAACCAAGGCTTCGTTATCATCGTAATCATCCATCGAACACCCCTCTTTATTTAAGAATGATATTGACGGTGTTATATAAAAGAAAAGAAGGAATCAAGGTGGGTTTTGAAAATTGGGTATGAAAAAGCCCCCCGGGGGGCGAGCTAATTTATATTTTTCTGTTTTTCAGCTAAATCCTCAAAAACTTTTTTTACCCCACATAAAATACCATACATTTTACTTGCTTCAGAGTTAGCATAATCTGAAATGTCTGGACTGGTTATTTCTAGCTTCCCATAAGATGCAATTATCGCAGCATCTTGAATCTCATTTCTGATTTTTGGTTCTAAAATAACAGAATGTTCACTTAAAAAATCATTTAAAATAATTTCAATTCTTTCGAACCGATATGCGATATCATTACATGCTTCATAGTGGTCCATATCTGGAAAATTTACGCTTGGTTTTATCTTGTAAAATATTTTATTAAAAACTTTTGCGGCAACATACTCTTCTTGCTTTAGATAGGTTTTATACTCCAAATCCGCTTTTAGTTTTTCGTTTTTAGAGTCTTCGCTGGATTTAAATTTAACTTTAGCCATTGCAATCAAAAGTTTTCCAAACCAACCACCAAAGCCTCCAATGACTCCTCCTATGGCAAAACTAATAGCAATCTCAATATTCATTTTGCAACTTACTCCCTGTTTTTAATGCCGAGTATGTAGAATTACACCTCATTCAAGTAGTGCGCAAGAGTCCCCCTGAATACTCTTAACCCCCTGCCCCATCTTAGCCAGCAAGCACCCCTCAGCCTTACACTTATGATACCGAACCGTTATTCCCCCATCCCACTTGGGCGATGAAGTAACAGGAGCAGGCGGTAGTAGAAAGGCAAAAGAAAAGCCCGCTGGGGGGGGGCGAGTATTTTAACAACTTGCTATATACACGACCTTGTTATAATCAATATTCATGAACTCAAATGATGTTGCCACATATTTAAGTATACTTACCGACATTGGACAGCTTGTTGGCTGGTGCATTATTGTACCCGCTTTTTTAAAAAAACCTTCAGTCAACATTAAAATGTTTACCTGACTAGTCTTCGGCAACGCTCATTCCCCCTGAATACTCTTAACCCCCTGCCCCATCTTAGCCAGCAAACACCCATCAGCCTTACACTTATGATACCGCACCTTTATCCCCCCATCCCACTTGGGCGATGAAGTCACCGGAATCCGCACGGCCCCGCACCACGGGCAAACCGCGCCATCCTTGGGGCTGTATGTTACGCCCTGCTTCGCTTTAGCCAGTGCCGCAGCAATTAACTTAGCTGACATCTTATCTCCCGTTGGTGTAAGGGTTGGTAGTTCGTTTCGGAGCCTGCTTTCTGGGCTTGGCACTGCCTTTCTTCTTGATGGACTTCACGTTCAGCAGGTCCGCAGCCGCTAAGTTGTATCCGGCTATATCCCATGCATGGTTCGGCCTTCCTTTGGGGCATTCCCAAAAGCCTTTTTCATTCACGTATTCAGCGGTCATTTCCCGCGCCCATGCATCCGAAACTTCACTATGCAGGTGATACGCGCCCGGATCAGCCGGGTTGATTTCCAGACGGTTGGAAAGCGAGTTCTTGTAATGGGTCACGTTCAGACGCAGCAGCTTCAGCCCGCCGGGAATCGGCTTGTTTGATCCGGGGTAGGTATCAAGCTGGGTATAGGCAAACGGACGGGCCATGGTCTGTTCACCCTTGATGGGTAGAATGCGGCCCCGGTTCATGCGGCAGAAATCATAAACTTCATCGGTGCGATGCCCCATTGCATCTATCAGGGCCAGCCGAACAAGATAGGGGTTGCCCTGCGAATCCTTGTACTCACGCTCCCAAAGGACTTCGGCGAGAGCTTCAAAGCTATCCACCTCACCATCAGCAACCAGCCATGATTCATTGATCATTCCGTAACCCCATGCCCGGATTTCATACGGGAAATATCCACCGCGCCCGGACTGCGTATCAATGGCGGCAGTCATGCACGAAACCACATTCCCGCCGGGAACCAACAGGCGCGGGCGATCATCTTTCAATGCCAGGATTTTAGCTTCACTGCGTTCCTGCTGATAGTTCACCCACGGTTCCGCTTTGTGGGAGTTCATGAAGTCCTTTAACTTCTCCTTCCAATCCGGGTTCAAGCTGGACTTCTGCCCGCGCAGGAAAGCGGCAGCAACTTCAGAAAGCGACACGAAACGCGACAGCCAGCTAGGAATATGGAACCCAATTTTCTTAGGCCGATAGGTCTTAAGGTAGGTTTTAATGTCGATGCCTGTTACCCGGTCAAACCAGCCGCCTAGCCCTACGGCTTTATCACGGATTCCATCATCCCACTTGCAGCCCATGTTGGGGCATTCATATGCCGCCAGCTTTTCGGATTCGACAGTTTCAGCGTACAAGGACGGGTCCATGCCTTCACGATCCGGGTACTTGATTTGGTCAAAATCAATTTCATGCTCATGCCCGCAAATAGGACAGCGCACCTTGTAGCCGAATACAACTTGAGCTTCATTGTTCAGGGCCACCCAGATAGGGCCGCTTTCCGTGGTGGGTGATGAAATTTTCAAGAACTTACGGTTGCGATAAGTACGCCCGCGCTTTTCACCGAGGCTTTGCGGATCGGCTTCCTTTTTGTTTGATGTAGTCGGGAACTTGTCCACTTCATCAAAGAGAATGTACTTGGCAGGTTTGGAAGCCAGCCGGGAGGCAGAATGCGCCCAGCCCATATAAATCGGCATATGCCGCAGGTTGATACGGAGCGAACCTTCATCGTCCGTGGAACCCGTAAGATATTGCGTAAGCTGGGGGGAAGACTTGAACAGGGGCTGAACGCGGTCCCGGCTTGCATCTTGAGCGGCGATTTTATCAGGATAGATAATCATGGCTGGCCCCGGTTCACGGTCAACGGCGTAGCCCAGCGCATTAAGCAAAACTTCAGTTTTCCCGACCTGCGGAGCGGCGCAGACTATAACGGTCTGGACGCTGCTGAAAAACATACTGTCCATTACGTCAACCAGATACGGCGTTACGTCATTGCGCCACGGTCCCGGCAAAGAGCTTGATTCCGGCACAAGCATGCGGTGAGCTTCGGCCCATTTGCTGACGGCGGTCTTTTTGCGCTTCCGCAGAATCTGCTTTTCGCCCTTGCTGAATTCGAAAGTGTATTTCGTGCCGGTCATTTCCTGCGGCAGTGAAAAACGATCCACCGAAACCGGGATAGGATTTGCGACCAGCTTTCTAACAATCGCTCTAGCTTCCACTTGAGAACTCCACGGTTATTTCATCAGTGCGGGCAAATTCGCTGAAGAGTGCATCCAGTTCATCGTTGACCATCTGAATAAATGCGTCTTCACGCTCCACTTTCCCATCCACTGCAAATATGAAGTCGCGGGCTTTCATGATGAACAGTTGACGAAGCCCGGTATCAAGCACGGCGGTTTTTCCAGCCATGATCATTTCAACGTTTTCACGGTCAATAAGCTTTCCTAATTCTTTGTTTAATTTCAATCTCTTAAGTTCGGCTTCGAATTCCTTATCCTTGGCCTTGGCTTCCTGAAAACGTTTCGCGGAATCCCCGGTCAAACCTTCATCGTCCGGCTGATCCGCTTCCGCAACCTGCCCGATAGGAACCCAGCCAAGTTGTTCAGCAACTTCGCAAATATCGTCTTCGTAGTATTTGCCGTTCAGCGGCGGTACTTGCTTGCCCTTGCCCACGTAATTGAAGAAGGTCCGGCGCGAAATTTGCCAACGGACTTTACCGAATTGCTCCCAAGCCTGATTTATGGATTTGTAAAATTTATCAACCATTTAAGTAGCACCTGAATTAAATAGAGTGACACGATTGATGCAGCTTGTGCAGTGTGCATATTTTTCAAAACATTCCGTGTGCAAAAGACTCGGAGTCACTGTTACCCGTGATTCATGGATCGCTGGGGAGGACCCAAAGGCAACCGCCCTTCGACCAAACGCTTCGACGGTTCATCTTCCACCAGCGGTAGCCGATCCATATGAAGCAAGGCGATAAGCGGCGCGGCTTTCTCGTATAAACTCCACATTTCCCAGAGGGTTTCGAAGTTTGCCTTGCCCCATGCTTCGTCAATGATGACAACCAGTTCACCGACCATGTTCCGCTTAAGCTTGAACCCCGTGGGGTGTTGCCTCAACATTTTGCCCAGTGTTTTCATGGCCTCATGCCCAGCTTCATAGGTCTGCCAATCCTGATTGAATTCTTCCTCGGATACCGGGATCACACCTTCCTTCAAGCATAACCGCTTGAATTTACTGTAAGGTGTTTCCGGTTCTAGCTTCCTGTACTTGTCTTTTAGTTTTGCTAATGCGCTCATAATGGTACTGTGTCCGGGGTTGTGTCCGCGTTAACTAACGACAAAAACCACTGAAACTATTGCTGTTTTTATTTTCTGTCTGGGTTGTCCATGTACCAGAGATAAAAACCAAATTCTCACAACCTCGCGTGTACGCACGCACCCACACGCACATATAGGGCACTTTTGCCGATTGACGTGGACGACCCGGACGACATGGACGGCCCTTTTATTTACGGGCTTTGACAAGCATAGACACGCAGACCGCGTTGTACCAACCACGTGGACGGCTTCACCGGGGGAAGCACATTTCGCACATGTATTGATTTGCCCAGCGGGTAAGGCGTGTCGCCGCAGGTCATTAGAAGGGGGTGCGGGGGAAACAGAGCAAACCGCCCCACTCCCGTATATGCCAGTAAACAAGATCATTAAGCCTTCAACTCGAATTTGGTTTTGATACCTGCAACCATACGGCAACGCTTTCCGTTAATGCTTGGGCGTGTCTCCTTAAGAGTCTTCACAGCCGCGTATAGCTCACGGAAGAAGTTTTCCTTATGCATGGCCTGATAGCCGTTTTCGGAACTGTATTCGCGGTAGGACTTATACAGCGAGTCCTTAGACTGCTTCGCGCCGTCCTCAAGCTCACACTTATCTTCCACGAAAGCCTGCACGGGGTTATTAAGCCGCCTGTAGTCCATGAGCAGTTCCCGCGTTTCATCACAACTGGTGAACTTGCCTTGCTCATACAGACGATGCAGACCGACCAAAGCCCAATGGAAGATTTCGGAAAGCTCATGCTCAATGAGTTCTTCAAAAAGGTGCGGGTTGCGGTCTGGATCGTCTTCAAGAAACTGTTTCTTGAACTCAATGGGCAGCATGCGCCGGAAAAATCCGTCCGTGTTATCCAGAACGCGGGGCAGCTTGTTAGCGGCAAAGGCCAGCTTGCAGAACGGTGTAAATTCAAAGCTGTCCTTATGCTTGAACGCGCCCTGAATGGCATCACCGGAAACAACGGCCTTAAAAATAGGTGTTTCCATTGCCGCCGATCCGATTTCCGTGGAAATGTTCAGCAGCTTGTTATAGAGGCTGGCCCGGCGGAACTGGTCTTCCAAATCCTGAAAGGCCACCGCCGAGCAGTTAGCAGCACACACAAGTTCACGCAGAACTTTAAGAAGTGTCGATTTACCATCCGAACCGGGGCCAAGCA
Organism: Maridesulfovibrio salexigens DSM 2638; assembly: GCF_000023445.1. Taxonomy (GTDB): domain Bacteria; phylum Desulfobacterota; class Desulfovibrionia; order Desulfovibrionales; family Desulfovibrionaceae; genus Maridesulfovibrio; species Maridesulfovibrio salexigens. Next base: position 2,353,373 of record NC_012881.1, read on the forward strand.
GCAACAGGCATTTTTCAAAGCGAGTATCGCGGGTAAGGCATAAGCCTGCGAATTCCTGAAGCTGGGCAATGGGTTCCGGGGTCTGGACGGTCTGTTGTAGAAACTTCTCCCAACGCTCACAGCGGGCTTCAGAATCCGGGTCAAAAGACACGTTCAGACATATGGTGGAAAAGTAATCGTGTTCGTGTGGTTTTAGCTCGAGCGTCTTAAGGTTGAGCATGCCGTTTTGCAGGCATACCCATTCATCACGGTCATTGACCGCGCGCCCGTGCGGAAGATTGGAAAGATTGATAGCCAAAGACGTTGCATCATTCACACGCGCTGTTGTGGCCTCAATGCCGAGGTAATGCGTAGCCGACTGCTGAAGCGTACCGCGTGAAATCTGCTCCCAGTATTTAGCATTCCAGCGATACAGCAACCCGGTCATATCATCAGCAAGCAAAGGCTGATCACGTAGAAGCTGATCCGCAAGCAAACGGGGCTTGAATTTGCCGTCATAGAAGAAAGCCCATTCACTACCCACTTCGAACTCTTTAGGCGGTTCAATCCTGCGCGCCGTGGCGATAAGGTCTTGAAAGTCCTTCGCTGTCTTGCCGAACTTCATGAAAAAGTCGGTGAGGTCGTGACCATCCTTTTCGGGCCAGCTTCCATCCGGTTCCCGGCCCATGAAGTCGGGCCACTCAATGATGCGCAGGGAACGCACCACCGGAAGCAAGGCGCGGATAGCTTTTTCCGCATGGGCTTGCCCCGGCTGGTCGGCATCATAGGCAAGGATTACGTCACGGCCCACAAACGGCTCTAAATGATCTTGTGACCATTTCACCGTCTTGGATGTTTGCGTAGCGGTGTTGAAGCCGAAGGATTCACCGCACAGAGTGTCCGGTTCGCCTTCACACAGAACTATAGGCCCGGACTTGGCAATCATGGGCAGAGCGGGAAACAACCGGGCGTTACCGTATCCCCTACCCCATGAAATGATCTTACTCTTAAGATTGGTGCCGGGCTTGCGGTAGAGCCGAATATTACGAAGCTGGCCTTGCGCGTCCCGGATCGGGATAGCAACGCGCATAGGTGCGCCATTAATGGGCCGGATATTTTCGTCCCGGTCCCGATAGCACATCTGCATGCGCAGGTCGTGACGCTTGATAACTTCCGGCGACCAGCCGCGTACCTTCCTGAACACTTCAAACCAATCATCAGGCAACAAGGCCATGCGGCCCCACACGCTTTCAGGAATAACCGGAGTACTACCGCCCTTCCCTTCCTTGCGCTTCTGCTGAACGGTCTTTCGGGGCTTGGGGGCATCCTTTACGCCTTGCCCGTATTTATCCTTGAAGCTCTTGAAACCTTCATCATTCGGCAGGTTGTTTACCAGCCCGTAAAGCTTGATCAGGTCGCCGCAATCGGTACACCCGGCAAGGCAATTGAAATAATCTTCTTCGAAATTGTAGCCAAAGGATGGGTTATCATCAGCATGAAACGGGCATTTGCCGTTCAGCCATTTCCCTTCTTCCTTTGCGTCCTCAAACAATGAACGCGCTATGGTCTTGCGCTCATCTTCGGAAAGATGTGTTCCGGCCCAGCCCATCGTTATCCCTTCACAAGGTATTTAATACGGTTGCGCCAGAACAGAGCCGATGAAATCAATTCCATGATTTCTTTATCGAACTCCGCGAACTCTTGAGCCGTTACGTTGCCGTCTTCCATTATGGCGGCGAATTTGACCACCGCGTCACTGAATTCCTTAGTGGTGCGGTTCATGTCGTCTTCCAGCGATTCCGAAAAAATGCCCGCTTCAGGAAGCGGGACAACAGCCATATTCATCTGCTGGGCAATGGCTTCAAGTGGTGCCACTGAACCACATGTCTTCATAAGCGGAACGAGGTCCAGAACGCCCATTTTCGCGGTAGAATCTTCGGGATTCAGTTCCTTGTATAAAGTCCAATGGCTTTTGGTGGAACCGAAGGTCTGTTCGGTTATGACTTCCACCGACATATTATGGTGCCGCAGCACCATATTTTGTATTTCTACGGCTACGCTTTTGCGTTCGTCTTTCATTGTTTACTCCGGTTCCAAAGAGGGCCGCTATCTGTAGTAGATAGGCTATCTTTGTGGTGCTAATGTTCAGTTAATGTGGTTAATTCGATCTTTGACATTGCCCTTCGAAGCCTCCTTCTGATATTCAATCAAACAACGAATAAATATTAACCTTTACCAGAAGGAGGACGCATGTCCGAAGAGTCTAAAGATACCTTTTCCAAATATACCAAATTATCAGATTATCAATTCCGCGAAGCTTGTGATATTGCGTCAAAATATGCTGGGTCAGACAACGCTCAACCCAATCAAATTCCCTTGTTAATACTCAATGTCCTAGCCATGATTGCTCCAGACAGAGACCCTAAAGACATCTTTGATGATAATTTTAATATGCCTATTGAAGTTGACATTGTTGAAAAAGCACTCGCTATTACAAAGTCCTATGCTAATTCAGCGAACGCACAACCAACTCAGGTGATGATACTGCTTGATGATTTGACTCATCTTTTTACGACGGGCCAAGTTCCTCCTAAAAAACGCAGGTAATCGCCTAGTAATCTCCAAGACCATTAAGAGAACAATTCGCACCACAATAGTTAAGAGCAAGTTCAAGTGACTTACGTTCACCTAGTCCAAGTTCTTTGAAGGCATCTACGAAACCTTTAATTCGAGTTTTCAGTTGTGTGGCTTCTTTATGCATTGTCTGCGGTTTTGTGTCTTTCGGCTGGCCTTTGGATTCACCTTCAAGGGCCTGCCCTTCTTCCTTCGCTTTCAGCAAGACTGTTTGGAATCGTTTTGAAAGCGTATCCACTGACATTTTCAGCACTGCCAGTTCTTCCGACATTTCTTGAAGCTCTTGTCCTGTCATCATTTCACTCCTTAAATTTCCGGATACTATCCATTGTAGCCAATTAACGGACATGAATTAGGTGATTCAGGTCCGAGGTGTGTGCTATCTTTCTCCCCTATCTCCCTACATTGACACTCACTACACGTTAGCGGCGGGCTATGGGTGTGTTTGAATTGGTAGAGGGGGCAGGTTTCGTTGCAGGGGGTTGGGGGCATTAGTGTGCCTCCTTTTGATTTGTGAACAGATCAGGCCGGAACGACTCTAACGGAATGCCAAGCTTTGCATGATAACGAAGCACAGCTTCCCCAGAGGCCGCTTGCAGGTCTTTGCAATGCCTAAAGACTCCCGGCTTACTCATACCAACCTTTTTTGCTAGGGCCTCAAAAGTAAGCCCGTTAGCAGTCCGATATTCTTCTAGTGCGTTCATGAAGCAGAAGGTTACCGTGAGTTAACAAACAAATCAAGACAGAAAGTTACTTCATGTAAACAAAGTACAGGTTAATCATATGCTCATGAGTACTAAACCATTCGATAAAGAAGCGGCTCACGGCTGGAAGGCTGTAATGGAGCGGATAAAAAGACTTCGTTCAGAAGGCGAAACCCTTGAAGTGATAGGTAAAAAGTTAGGGGTTTCAAAAGCTGCTGTTTCGCGCTGGCTGTCTGAAAATTTAGGCGGCGAGAAGAACTCTTTTGGCGATATGGTGAGATATGCAAAGACGCTGGGTATAACCCCCGCTGAAATGTTCGGCGAAAAAGCCGTTCAGATTAGTATGTTTGATAAGCAGGTAGCTCATGAACTTAGCGAGAATATTCGTCTGGCAGGCTTTTCTATTGAAGATGTGGCGAATATGACCGGAGTCACGCAAAAGAGACTAGGCAGAATAGTAGAGGGACAGGAGCCACCGACACCTGAAGATCTTTTTGTTGTATGCAAGAGTATAAATTTAAATCCGGCTATCTTACTGAACAAAGCGGCAGAGCTTGCAAATATTGAGACTAACAATAAAGCCCAGCAAACACAGAAGTCTGCTTAAAGATTATATATTCTTCTATGACAACTTCTAGAAACATAATTGAAAATAAATCCATAATAAATCCTATTCATCTAAAGCTAATCACATAATATGAATGCTACAGCCCCTTTGTTTTCAATTATTATAAATGCAGACGGTGTTACATTTTTAACTGCTGTTGCGGCACTGATTACAAGTATTGTTACTTTTTTTTCTGTTTTGGAAATGAAAAGACAGAGAATTGTAACACAAAAACCTATCCTCAAATTCACAAATATTTTTTTCAAGTCTCCATTAGAAGATTCGGCAGGAAAAGAATCAATAAGTATTCCAATTTATAATTTTGGAACAGGAACTGCAATAGATATAGAAGTTAAATGGGTGGTGGATCGCTCCTTAATTGTTAAAAAGATCAATGAAGTAGCCAAACAGAATATTGCCACGATAGAAAAAAACTTTGGTGAATTGACAATAATAAAAGTTGGCAAAACGACATATGGGTTTAGCGATAGAGAAGAAAAGCTACTTGCAATTACACCATATCGCAAAAACGACCTTCAACAAAGAATACAATTACCTTCTTTTTTTATAGATGGGCATGCCGAATTTGTAAAAAACAACAACGGTAAATCACTTGCAACAAATGATTTTCCTACAGCAAGACTTAAAATAAAATACAAAGATATTAACGACGAACGTTACTGTGAACACTTTAAGGTACATATCTCTCCACAAGTAATAAGCTACGGAGATAGATCAATCACTGAATGTAGTAATATTTTAAAAATAGAAAAATGTATAGATTCTTAGCTGACTGTGCACCTATTTGAAGAAGCACAGCCAGCAATTTATTATTTATACCGCTCAACCGCACCCTTAAGTCCATCGGCAAAAGAATATATGTCGTCCAGTGAATCAATTGCATGACGTGTTTCAGCTTTGTTATCATCCAGTAAACCAAGATATTTTTGCGTGGCGTTAAAATGCATCCGGCAAATTGGTTTACGGTTATTGTCATCCAGAAGGATACCGCAATAGCTTTGAGTGTCTCTCATAATTATTCTTGAAGGTTCTACAAATTCACGCAGAATAGCTTTTACAATATGAAAGCCTTCAATTTCTTCTTCAGTAGTAATAACTTTAGGCTTATCATCTTCCTCTTCAGTTGTCGCAGGTTCAGCTTCATCGCTCATTGCAGACATAGATAATTGTACCGATGAATCGCCAGTCATTGCACTTTTAAGTCGATCATTGATCATTTCATTAATGCAATCCTGTGCGGCCTGCTTGACTCTTGCACTAAAGTCTTCAACCACATTAGCCCGGAGCTGACCGGAATAGACCTGTCCGGCAAACAGTCGGATAAAATCTTCAGTAGGATTTTCAAACTGTTGAGCCATTAAGCGTTTTATTTCTCTTGTATATTTAAGGTTTTGGGCAGCGTCTAAAGTTGAATTTTCGTCAAATTGACCATTAGAAAGTTTTCGCAATTCGGGAATAAGGCTTTCTTCGATTTTTTCAAAATCAAAAACCATGAACGGTTTGGGGTCCATAAGATTCGGTTTGTCGAGATCAGAAAAGAACTTATAAGAAATGCCGTCAGTTAAGATAGCAACCCGTGCAGTTGGTGTGTTTTGAAAATATCTATGAAGTTGATTTGCTTTCCCTTGATCTAAAGTGCATCCGCAGGTCTTGCATTCTATAAGCATTATAGGGCAACCGTCTTTCATTACGGCATAATCAACTTTTTCATTTTTCTTAGTCCCGGTATCTGAAGTGAATTCAGGAACAACTACCCTTGGATCAAATGTATCATACCCCAGCATTTGCAAGAAAGGCAGAATTAAAGCGTTTTTTGTCGCTTCTTCAGTGGTTACGTGTTCGCGCAAGTCATTAATTCTAGTTGATAGATCGACTACTTTTTCAGCAAAATCCATATAATCACCCCGTTCTTAAGTTAAGTATTTCAAATCGAATATAATTAAGAATATCACTTATACAACTTTAAATGTTTACGCTCAGTAACTTTTTATGTTGACTACAATGTTAACTCACGGTAACTTTTAGCTCACCACAGCAACCCACCACGCCGAAAGCTCCGCGCGCAATAGCCGGACAGTAAGCGGGTGAGAAGCGTGTTAAATCAAACTAGGAGTGTAGGGTATGAAAAGACCATCCAGACAAAAAATTGATGGCTACGATTACGAGTTTGACGATCAAGGCCAGCTATTCAGCACTAACGACACACCGGGCTACGGCATCGGCTACCAGATCATGCCGAGCAGGACTAATTCAAAGACAAAGCCCACCTATAAGCTCACCAAAAATGGTGGATCAATTACTTGCCGTGTGGATGTGCTGGTGGAGCAGTATTGCACCTGCTGTGAAACTTTCGATTCCAAGTGGTACTGGCGCACCCGGTTAGGTGCAACGGACCATAATAAAGAGCTTCGCACCGCCTTCCTTGAGCGTAAAGCAAAGGGGCTTCCTCACCCTAAAGCCAAGAAAGCAAAAGCTGAAAAAGAGGTCGCTGCATATGTCTTTATCCCGTGGTCAAATCCAAACGAGCTAGACAAATGTATGAAGATTGAAGCGGAGTATTCAGCAGCTATCGGCGGCGATTCCCGCGATGCATCCATGTGTCCTATCCGGTGATGTTATGAAAAACACAATCCATGTCGTCTTCACCCACCATGGCAAGCACGTTGGAATATTGGAATCCGTCACGGGTTCGAGCTATTCAGACTGCCTTGAAAGAGCGCGCGGATACGCCGAGAGCACAGCCAAACGGCTCTTATGTGATTCAAAGTCTGACGGCGCGGTGAATGTCTGCAAAGCCGGAAACGAGCAAGGCCCGCTGATTTGGTCCAGTCGTATCCTTCCGGCCTATGATGATTCATACAAGCCTTGGAGGGATTAATGGAAACCCAAACACCAGAAATAGACCTCACCTGCTTAAACTATAAGGAATTGGCAGAGAAACTAAAGCTGGATTTTAAGACCCTCCGGTCACGGTGGAAGAACTACCCCCATTTTTTTGTGACTCCTAATGGCTGGCAAAAGCCACGGCTTGAATCAGCCCGATTTGATTACCACGAAGTACTGAACCACTGCAAAGCGCAAAGCAAAGGCTTGACCCATGACAATGACACTGAACGTATACTTTCGCCCCTACAAAGGGAAAAACGGGAAATACCGGGCGTACTTCAAGTATCGCGGAAAACAGCCGTCCAAAGTGGTCGAGACTCAAAAGGAAGGCAGACAGTGGGCACAAAGAAAGAAAAAGGAAATAGACAGGGAACTAGCAAGGCTCAACGCTTTGATGTTTTCCGCCGCGTCATATGATTATCTTCTGGACTGTGAAGACAGGGATATGACCACCGGAACCGTACAGGAAAAGCTCAACCACTTAACTGAATTCGCAGAATGGACCCTTACCTACATACAGAGAATCAACCCTGAAGCCGTTGATTTCCTTCTTGATGATGTCAGCCTTGAAATTGCACGTAAATACTACCGCCACACCTGCAAGGCCCGCACGGTCAAAACTGCGAACAACCACGTTAAAAACCTGAAGGCATGCTGGAACTTCCATATCAAAGAGGAACGGATATTATCTAACCCGTGGCCCAAACTTGAAAAATCCGAAGGCGACGAAGCCCCCGTTTATATTCCCCCTGCTGAAGACGTAGTAGCGGCATACAATGCTGCTGAAACATGGCAGCAAGACTACATCCAAATTTTATTAAAAACAGGAGGCCGGGCAGGAGACCCCCGGAAACTTAAATGGGAAAGTGTAGATTTCGCTAACGGAACCCTCAGTTTCTGGACCAAAAAGAGAAAAGGCGGAAAAAAAGAATACCGTATAATCTCAATGCCGGAAGGCTCCACCCTGCATACCCTTCTGCTTAAGATATGGAAAGATAGAGAGATTGAATCAGAATACGTTTTCAACAACCCGCGCACCGGAACCGGATATACAAGGCAAGCAGACGGCATTAAATATATGTTGCATTACGCTTGCGCAATTGCAGGTGTCCGCCGATTCACCCTAAAGGACTTACGCGACTTCGTAGCCCTTCGCCTTGATGATTCCAAAGAAGCCAGCCTCACCGATATTCAAAACATCCTCGGACACAAAAGGCCGACCACAACAGATATTTACCTGAAGGCCAAACGCGGCAACACCGAAACAGCCGCCCGAATATTGGATAATGACGACCTAGTTTAACCCCCTTCTCTACCCCAACAAAACGGCCCTGCTGAACGATCAGCAGGGCCGTTTTGTTATTTTGGTGCATATAAAAAGGTGATTAGCCCAAGCACGCCAAGGCTTCCCAGCTTAGCTGTGGTGCAAAAAATAAATTGCACCAAATGGGTATTCAGCAATCTTGCCGCAGAAAACAAATCACGCGAAACAACCGTTAGCCCAATAACAACAACGGTTCTCTGCCTTCCGTAGGTGCAAAAATATTTTTGCACCAAATAGCCATTCAGTCCTGACTACAAGCCTTTGGGAATTTTGGAATCCATCAATTGTAGGAGAAGGAAAAAACAAAACGGCGGCAAAAAGGTGCATTTCGTGGTGCACAAAATCGGCCCCAAACAGAAAAAGGCTTACGTCTGTTGACGTAAGCCTTTGAATTTACTGGCGGAGAGGAGAGGATTTGAACCTCCGATAGCGTTAACTATACACGCTTTCCAGGCGTGCTCCTTAAGCCGGACTCGGACACCTCTCCGCTTGGGTGAAAAAGGATTTAGCTAAATCAGACCTGCTTGGCAAGCACTTTTTTCAACTTTTCCCAATTATTCTAACTTAAATTAAAAATGAACCTATTTAGGCAGCTTCAAGCTTCCGATAAACTCATCAAGAGACTCGGCTTTTACCCTTTCCAGAACCTTGGGCAGCTCTTCAGCAATCCTGAAGGCAGTATCAGGGCTGAGGAAGTTTCCGGTACCAATCTGTACTGCCTTGGCACCCACAAGCAGGAATTCCGCAGCGTCTTCAGCAGTAGTAATGCCGCCAAGTCCCATAACCGGAATTTTCACAGCGTTTACAGTCTGATAAACACATCTAAGCGCAACAGGCTTCACCGCTGGACCGGACAAACCGCCGATTACGTTGGCAAGACGCGGAGTTCTGCGCTCGATATCAACAGCCATACCGGACAAGGTATTGATTAATGAGAGAGCATCCGCTCCGCCGTCTTCAGCGGCTTTTGCACAGACGGTGATATCGGTAACGTTGGGAGAAAGCTTGATGATAATCGGTTTGTTGCCGGCATTCTTCTTTACGGCCTCTGCAACCTTGGTAATCTGCTTAGGGTCCTGACCGAATGCAATACCACCCTCTTTTACGTTGGGGCAGGATACATTGACTTCAAGGGCTGCAACACCCTCTTCTCCGGCAAGAACGCCAGCCAGCTCACCGAACTCTTCCGCATCAGTGGCGTAAAGGTTCGCCAGAACAGGCAGAGTTTTCCAAGGAAGCTTAGGCAGCTTTTTATTGATGAATTCCTCAACACCGGGGTTCTGAATGCCGATGGCATTAAGCATACCGCAAGGAGTTTCAGCAATACGGGGCATGGGGTTACCTTCCCTCGGCTTGAGGGAAAGTCCTTTAACCACGATACCGCCAAGAGATTCCAGATCGCCGTAACGCTGGAACTCAAGGCCGAAACCGAAAGTACCGGATGCGGTAAGGATGGGGTTCTTAAGCTTCAGTCCGGCAAAATCAATTGATACATCCATTTCCTAATCCTCCAGACTGAGATTGTTGGCTTTGAAAACAGGACCGGTGGTACAGACCTGAGTATGATGGTCATCGCCGTCCTTACAGACACAGCCAAGACAGGCACCAACGCCGCAAGCCATACGGTTTTCAAGAGAAAGTTCCGCATCAGCACCGTATTTGTTGGCAGCATTCCAGATGGTTTTCAGGAACGGATGAGGTCCACAGGCCACGATAAGGCCGTCTTTCTCTGCGTATTCCTTAACCAGCTCTTCCACCCTTGCGATGATAGTGGGAATATCTGAGGGCTTGGTTTCACGAATATCTTCCACATCGACCTTGGCCGCCATACCTTTATAAGGGTAGTTTTCCAGCGGGGGACGGTGCGCGAAAAATAATTTCAGGTTTTCAGGCTGCGGATGGGTATCGACATATCCGCAAAAGGGGGCTAAACCCATCCCTCCGGCGAGCATGAGTACGGGACGGTTCTGCGGTTTACTGAAGAAGTTGCCCAGCGGTCCCCAGATATTCACTTCATCGCCCTCTTTCAGTTCCAGCAGACGCGCAGTTCCACGACCGACAACCTGAAAAAGAATAGTCAGACTGGTCTCATCTGCGTTACAAATGGAGAAAGGACGTCCCCAAACGAGGTCCAAAGGCCATGAAACGGGCCTGATCATGACGAACTGTCCGGCCCGCCAACCCGGCTTCCAGTCCGGATATTCGAGTTTGAGTTCGACTATTTCCTCACCGGGTGAGGATAATCCGAGGGGCTTGTTGCTGATGACTTTAACAGCCCTGCAATTGTTTGCACTCATGATTTAATCCTGTAGATTTTTGCTGACCGCACATTGCGGCGTAAGCGTGATACATTATGAATGAACATAAACCAGAAATTCTTGCTCCGGCAGGCGATAAATCCTCTTTCCTTGCAGCTATAGCCGCAGGTGCGGACGCCGTGTATGCCGGACTTAAACATTTTTCCGCTCGCATGGAAGCTTATAATTTCGCTACTAGTGAGCTTGCAGCCCTTGCCGAACTGGGCCGGGAAAACGGGGTTCGCACCCATATCCCCATGAACACCCTCATCAAACCTGATGATATCAACTCCGCAGCCCGCCTTGTAGAGCGCATCTCCCGTACGGTCAAACCGGATGCCCTGATCATTCAGGATCTCGCCATGGTTGAGATTGCCCGTCAAGCCGGCTTTGAAGGAGAACTGCATCTTTCCACCCTTGCAAACGTCAGCCACCCTGCGGCACTCAAGACCGCGGAAGAACTGGGCGTGGACCGGGTTGTCGTACCCCGTGAGCTGAACCTTGATGAAATCAGGATGATGGCCGAAGCCTGCCCTGATTCCATGACCCTTGAGATGTTCGTCCACGGAGCACTCTGCTATTCCGTTTCCGGCCGCTGCTACTGGAGCTCCTTTTTCGGAGGCAAGAGCAGCCTGCGCGGACGTTGCGTACAGCCCTGCCGCAGACTTTACGGCGGAGCAAAACGCAAGGATCAGCCCAAGCGCCTTTTCTCCTGTCTCGATCTCAGCCTCGATGTGCTGACCAAGCCGACCCTCGCAATTCCCAAGGTAAGCTCCTGGAAAATCGAAGGCCGCAAAAAAGGCCCCCACTACGTCTACTACACAGTAGCAGCTTACAAAATGCTGCGCGACAACCCCAATGACGCAAAGGTCAAAAAAGATGCCGTGGAGCTGCTTGAACTCGCACTGGGCAGACCGTCTTCACATTCCGTGTTCCTGCCGCAGCGCCCGTTCACCCCGCTTGATCCGTCCAACGAAACCGGCTCCGGTTTCCTCATCGGTATCACCAAGCAGGAGAAAAACGGAAAGCCCTATTTTAACTGTAGACAGGAACTCCTTGCCGGAGATTTCCTGCGTATCGGTTATCAGGACCAGCCCGGACACCAGACCATGAAGATCCGCAAATTCATCCCCAAAAGGGGTAAGGTCTCCATTCCGGTTAAAGGAAAGATGCGCCTAAAATCAGGCACCCGTGTTTTCCTTATTGACCGCCGCGAAGAAGGTCTGACCAAGGCTCTCAAAAAACTTGATTCCAAACTTTCAAAGATCACTGTTGCGGAAAACGTGGCCAGCGACATGATTATTGATCTGCCGCAGCCCTGTCCGCTTCCGGAACGTACTGCACGTCATACTTTGCAGCGCAATCCGCCCAAGGGAAAAACCAAATTCGGCACCGATGTATGGCTTTCCATGAACGCCCTTAAGCGTACCCCCCGTCCGGCTGTTTCCAAGATCTGGTGGCATCTGCCCCCGGTGGTCTGGCCTGACGAGGAAAAGGAAGTCCAGAAGATCATCGACATCTGCCTCAGTGGTGGAGGACGCGATTTCGTCCTCAACGCGCCGTGGCAGAAAGCATTTTTCCCGAAAGATGCAAAAGTCCGCTTTCATGCCGGCCCCTTCTGCAACGTATCCAACCCGGTGACCATCGAGATGCTGGCCGATATGGGTTTTTCATCCGCATACGTCAGTCCGGAACTGGCCCGCGATGACTTCCTCGCCCTGCCGCAGAACAGCCCGCTTCCGCTTGGATTTGTTCTTTCCGGCATGTGGCCGCTCGGTCTTTCAAGGATCATGGCTGAGGAGACTGAACTTATGAGTCCCATTTACAGCCAGAAAAAAGAAATCTGCTGGGCCCGCAAATATGGACAGACCTATTGGATCTATCCCGGCTGGCCGCTCGATTTCGGCGCGGAACGTAAGGTGCTGGAAAACTCAGGCTACACCATGTTCCTTAACATTGAGGAACCATGGCCTCGCGCTGTACCTGAACCGCACCGCACCAGTAATTTCAACTGGGATTTAAGTTTATTGTAATCCCAAAAAGTTTTACCAGACTTCATTACGGGCTTCGCACATCAGTGCGGAGCCCTTTTTATTTGCAATCTTCGATCATCTTACGCAGATAATCCGCAGCTCTGCGCCCTTTGAGGGCTGGCCCCCAAAGTTCGCTGATCATCTTCTGATGCAGCTCAAGCGCTTCGGGTGCTGAGGTTAACATACCTACGCCGAGACGAACGTTGGGGAAATGACATAATTTGTATGGGCTCAGACATAAGGTTGAGCGTTCGGACTGGCGGAAAATTTGAAAATGCGTGCTGGGAACGGAATCAACAAGCAAACCGATCTGTACACCGATAGGCTGCTCTTCAAGCAGACTGATCACATTTTTCACCTCGCGCCGCGCGACTTCACGCCGCTTCTGCAATTCCTCTTCCGGCAGATCAAAAGTTCCGACAAAACCACTGCGCAGAAACTGCTCAAGATTGGTAGCCGAGGCAAGGTTAACCATGCTCGGTCTGCGCTGATAGTACCCTTTTTTACGTTCACGGAGTACTGATAAAATTTCAGAAACGCGGCCCATAATCTCAGGATCATCCTGCAATTCTTTGGGCAGGCCTTCTTTGATGGAAATTTCAAGATATTCGTCAAATTCATCTGTAGTCAGCAGATAGGAAACCAGTCCGAACATTACTGCAAGCTGTTCCGACTCAGCTTCATTCTGACGCATACGTTCGAAAAAGCTGATCGCCGAAGAAATATACTCGACTCCGACCCCCATCAAAGAGGTAAGTGAAACTCCAAGCAAGTCGGCTATGGATTCTAAAGTTTCCAGCTTAGGCGGATCACCTTTTTCATATCTGTACAGAGCAGCCCGGGAAATTCCGATCTTAGCGGCAATTTCCTCAGTGCTGTATTTACTGCCCAGCCTGAACGCTTTCAAACGCTGGCCTATCTCCTTGGGACTAAGTTCATTCATTCGCCCGTCTCCATGAAAGCTAAAATTCAACTGCCACCCTATATAATATGTATAAATTCACTATCTGACAGTCTCTTTATCATTATATTTATCAATTATGACTCAAAATCTCATTTTTGTGAATATTTTTTTGAATTGTTTCAAAAATGAGATTTATCTTGACAAAATTCTATTTTTTGATTGAAATCCACGAAATCAAATCATAACTGCAAGCAAAAAAGAATTTGCTTTTAATTCATTTTGCTGGCTGTTAAATTTGCAATCAAACCCGATTGCCAGTCGGGAACATGCCGGAATCCTTGATTTCGGTACGACTTGATCTTGTGATTCTGCATGCCAGTTTCACGCTCACACTTTCAGGAGGCTTCCAGAATGAAATTTTTCGGACGAATTGTTACAGTAGCTCTTGCTTTGTGCATGGTTATGGGTGGAGTTATCTCCGCTAATGCCGCTAAATACGAAGCACGCATCGGTCACCTTGAATCCCCCCTGCAGCCCCGTCATCAGGGTTTGGAAAAAGTCGCCAAGCTTGTTAAAGAGCGCACCAACGGCGAAGTTGAATTCAAAATTTTTCCTTCTTCTCAGCTTGGCAACCAGCGCCAGATGAACGAAGGCGTACAGTTCGGAACCATTGAAGGCACCGTTTCCGCTGCAGCTTTCCTCGGCGGTTTCAACCCTGTTGTTTCCATCATGGACATCCCCTTCCTGCTTCCTGTTGACCGCGCAAAGGCACAGGAACTGCGTCAGGGCAAATTTGGTAAAGCACTGCTCAAATCCTTTGACTCCAGAGGCTTTAAAGCAATCGCAACCTGGCCCAACGGTCGTAAAAACTTCACCTCCAACAAGCCTATTTCCACTATCGCAGACTACAAAGGCCAGTCCTTCCGCGTAATGGATTCCAAAATCCTCATCGAACAGTTCGCAGCTATCGGCGCATCTGCAATCGCTCTGCCTTTCGGTGAACTCTACACTGCTCTCCAGAACGGTGTTGTAGACGGCGAAGAAAACCCCCTCGACACCATCCAGCGCATGAAGTTCTACGAAGTACAGAAATACCTCGTAACTTCCGAGCACGGTGCAATGGAAGACTACGTTCTCTTCAACCCCTCCTACTGGGAATCCCTTCCTGAAAATTACCAGAAGATCATCGTGGATACTTTCATTGAAGTAATGCCCGGTGTTGAAGCCCACAAAGAACAGGCTCAGAAAGACGCTCTGGAAGTTATCAAAAAAGCAGGCGTTCAGGTTACTCCTTTGCAGGCTGCAGACCGCGCTGCCATGCGTGAACTCATGTACCCCAAAACCAAAGCTGCTTACCTTGCACGCGCAGGTGCTCAGGGTCAGGAGCTGATCAAACTTTACGAAGAAGAATACGCACGTATTGTAAAATAGTAAGACGTTTATCCCGGCAGGAGAGGATGTCCTCTCCTGCCTTTTGTTAAATATATTCATAAGATTAGAATTTGGTGAAAAAGACACCTAAAAATATTTTAGGTAGTTACACCAGGAGTTTTCAGGATGCGTGAGTTGCTTGGTTCCCTGCTGAACGGGATACGTTTAATAGAAAGAATGCTGATCATTTCCATCAACCTGATCATGGTCGGCTTATATACTTTTAATGTTCTGGTAAGGGAGACAATGCCTCAATACGCCAGCACTTTCGCATGGATTGATGAAGCTACCCGCTTGCTCATGGTCTGGGCGGTATTTCTCGCTCTAGGTCTCGCCCTTGAAAGAGGACGGCAGGTAGCTGTAACCACACTTTTTGAAAAAATGCCCGACCTGCCCCGCAAGGCGGTCGGCATCCTGATCAACCTGACCGGTACTGTTTTCAGCTGCTATCTGGTCTGGCTGGGTATCGCCCTTGTTAAATTCGTAATGCGCACCGGACAGCTCAGCCCCACATTGGGACTGCCCATGTACTGGCTCTACATTGCGCCTACTGTTGGATTCGGACTGCTGGCCCTGCGCTACCTGCTCGAACTCTTAAGTATTAACGACCGCCACACCCGGCCCATCACCACCCCGACCAAGTAATTAATATAAGGTAGCAGAAAATGACTCCTGTAATTATTATCATCGCTCTTCTAATGCTCGTCTGCGGTTTTGAAATGCTGCTGGTACTCGGCGTACCCGCATTCCTGACCAAGACTTTCATGTTTCCCCGAATTCCTGATCCGGTACTGATCCAGAAACTGGTCGGTGGGATCAACTTTTCCACTCTGCTGGCAATTCCTTTCTTCATCTTTGCAGCAGAGCTCATGGCATCCGGCCAGATTGCCAAGCGCCTCACCGATCTTATCAAATATTTCACCGGACACCGTCTCGGCGGTATCGGACACACCACAATTTTCGGTTCCATGGCTTTCGGTTCCGTATCCGGTTCAGCACCGGCGACCGTTGCCGCAATGGGTAAACTCATGTACCCGGAACTGCGCAAAACCGGATTCAGTGAAAAATTCAGCCTCGGACTGATCGTTTCCAGTGCTGAAACCGCCCTGCTTATTCCGCCCAGTATTACCCTGATTATTTACGGTTGGATGACTGGGACCTCCATCACAGGACTGTTCATCGGCGGCCTTGGCGTAGGAGTGGCCCTAGGACTGGCCTTTGCAGGACTGGTTGTATTTGAGTCCCTGCGCAAAGGCGTGGGCCGTGGCGAAAAAACAACTGTACCTTTCTTTTCCGTTTTCAGATCAGCTGCATGGGCATTGGGCCTGCCGATTATTATTCTCGGCGGTATCTACTCCGGACTGTTCACTCCCACAGAGGCTGCAGCGGTGTCAGTTGTCTACGCTATCCTTATTGAAGCATTCGTATACAAAAACCTGTCTTTCTCCCGGTTGATCAGCATCACCGAGAGAGCGGCTATCTCCACCACTATTATTTTTATCCTGCTGGCAATGGGAAGCGTGCTTTCCTACTTTGTAACGCTGGCTCAGGTTCCGGTTCTGATCACCAATTTCCTTAATGACATTCAGGCTGGCCCGATTACCTTCCTGATGATCGTTAACGTGGCATTTTTCCTTGCCGGGATGTTCATCGATCCCAACTCAGCTTTGCTGATCCTCGTGCCGCCTCTTTATCCGGTAGCACTTTCCATGGGTGTCGATCCCATTCACTTCGGTCAGATCGTCTGCCTGAACATCTGCATCGGCATGATCACCCCGCCCTTTGGACTGGATATCTTCGTGGCTTCCTCCACTTTGGAAAAGCCTGTCATGTCCATCATCAACGGGGTCTGGCCATTCCTGTTCATTAACATTCTGGTCCTTATTCTGGTAACCTACGTTCCCGGCGTGGCAACTTTCCTGCCCAGCCTTGTTGCCCCCTAAAAAGGTAATCCAATATGATGAACGCAATGACCGGAAATATGGGTGGAACAGGTAACAGCACCAGCCCGCACCCGATTCCCCAGAATCAGGCATCACTGGAGCACCTTACCGCAGAAGCAGAGAAGCTCTTCAGCGATCTGGAAGAACTATCCCGTGATGTGGCCGGGGTATCCCGCCCTTCATATGGCGAAGCGGAAACCCGTGCTTTTGAAATGATTGAAAAGTTCGCACACAAGGAAGGTTTAATCACCTACCGCGACAATGCCGCAAACCTTGTAGTCGAACTGGAAAAGATACCCGAAAACGAGGAATATATCCTTATCGGATCTCACCTTGATTCCGTGCCCCAGGGCGGGAACTATGATGGTGCAGCCGGAGTAATTGCAGGCCTGCTGTGCCTTGCAGAGATTAAACGCAGCGGCAAGACTCTTGACGTTCCGGTAAAGGTAATCGCCCTGCGCGGTGAAGAGAGCGCGTGGTTCGGAGCCTGTTATCTGGGTTCCAAAGCTTTGCTCGGTAAACTGGAAGAGTCCGAGCAGGAACTGCTTCAGCGTGATGACAGCCGTCCGTTAAAGGATCATATGATCGATTGCGGTGCTGATGTAGAACGCATTGCTAAAGGTGAAGTGCTCATCGACACCTCTAAAATTAAAGCTTTCTTTGAACTGCACATCGAGCAGGGTCCGGTCATGATTGCCCGCAACCTGCCTGTTGCTGCTGTAACCGGAATCCGTGGTAATATCCGCCACCGCAAGATTAAATGCATAGGTGAAGCCGGGCATTCCGGGGCTGTTCCCCGCTGGCTGCGCAAGGATGCAGTCTTTGCCACTGCGGAACTGATCACACGTATTGATGACCACTGGACCACCATCCTTCAGCATGGTGGCGATCTGGTGGCGACCTGTGGTATCCTCACTACCGATCCGCAGCACCATGCCATGTCGCGTATTCCCGGTGAAGTGACCTTCAGCTTTGAAGCCCGCAGCCAGTATGAGCATACCCTTGCGGCTATTGAAGCCCTGCTCCACTCAGAATGCGCGACAATCACTTATGAACGCAGGGTTAAGTTTGAATTCGACAAGCCGGTTAAAACTCCGCCTGCGGTAATTGATCAGGAAATAGTGGATCGTATAAACAATGCTTGCATTGCGGAAGGCTTACCTGTAGAAGCTATTCCCAGTGGAGCTGGGCACGATGCCTCGCTCTTCGCCAACGCGGGTGTCCCCACAGGCATGATATTCGTGCGCAACCGCAACGGCTCTCACAACCCGGAAGAGGAAATGGACATGGAAGACTTCATCCGGGGCCTTTCAGTACTGCACCGCACAATCACGGAGTTCAACTTATGAACAACGAAATAACCATCATACGACCTGATGATTGGCATCTTCACCTGCGCGAAGGTGAAATGCTTGCGGCAGTGCTTCCTTCCAGTGCAAAGATTTACGGTCGGGCCATTGTCATGCCCAACCTTACTGTTCCGGTGACTACCGCAAAACAAGCCGAAGAGTACCGTAGAAGAATAATTGATGCCCGTCCTGAAGGTTCTAATTTTGAACCGCTCATGACCTGCTACCTTACAGATTCAACTTCTGCTGAAGACATTCATACTGCCTACGCTGTCAAAGCATTTCATGCTGTTAAACTTTTCCCGGCCGGAGCGACCACCAACTCCGACAACGGCGTTACCGACATCAAAAAAGTATACTCCGTGCTGGAAGCCATGCAGGAAATCGGCATGCCCCTTTCCGTACACGGCGAAGTAACCGACCCGGAAGTGGACGTATTTGACCGTGAAGCAGTATTTATTGACCGTGTGCTTAAACCGGTTCGCGAAAATTTCCCTGAACTCAAAATCATATTCGAACACCTGACCAGTAAGGCCGGAGTCGACTACGTACTTGAGCAGGACGAAAACATGGTTGCGACAATCACCCCGCACCATCTGCTGCTCACCCGCAATGATCTTTTCAAAGGCGGCATGAATCCGTACATGTACTGCCTGCCCGTAGCCAAGACCTTCGAAGACCGCGAGGCAGTGCGCAGGGCCGCAGTATCCGGTGATGAAAGATTTTTCCTCGGCACTGATTCTGCCCCCCATCCGGCCCGAGCTAAAGAAAAGGCCGGAGCAGCGGCGGGTATTTTCAATGCCCCCACATCAATTGGATATGTAACTCAAGTGTTTGACGAGCTGAATGCTCTGGACAAACTCGAAGGGTTTACTTCAATATACGGTGCCAGATTTTACGGATTTTCTCCCAATGGCAGCACTATTACTTTAGCCAAACGAGAAAATCCCGTTGAAATGGACTGGCAAATCAAAGTCGGAGGAGATATCGTAAAGATATTCAAACCCGATACTCCCTTATTATGGGATTTGGTTGATTGATACCAGCTGAACCGATATATTTCGGTTCAGCTTTTTTTTCGCGATACAAATAACACAAGGAGAAAAAATGGTTCCTACCAGCTTTCCTGACAAAGAAACCATCGCTGAAATCACAGCGAAAATGCTCATCGAAGTAGAAGCAGTTCACTTCCGTGCAGATGAACCCTTCAAGTTCACCTCCGGCTGGGCCAGCCCGGTTTACATTGACTGCCGTAAACTCATTTCCTTCCCCCGCGTCCGCAATACCCTGATGGATTTCGGTGCTTCCGTAATTCTGCGCGAAGTTGGATTCGAATCTATCGACTGCGTTGCAGGTGGTGAAACCGCAGGTATCCCCTTCGCCGCATGGCTTTCCGACCGTCTCATGCTGCCCATGCAGTACGTACGCAAAAAACCCAAAGGATTCGGCCGTGACGCTCAGATCGAAGGTGATTTTGCAGAAGGTTCAAAAGTCCTGCTGGTTGAAGACCTGACTACTGATGGTCGCAGCAAGATCAACTTCGCACAGGCCCTGCGTAAAGCTGGTGCTGAAGTAACTCACACCTTCGTGCTCTTCCACTACGGCATCTTCCCCAAAGCAAAGGAAACCCTTGCCGAAGCAGGACTCGAAATGCTTTCTCTCGCAAACTGGTGGGATATCCTCAACGTTGCCAAGAAAGAAAAATACTTCGATAACAAGTCACTCGAAGAAGTAGAAAAATTCCTCAACAACCCCGTTGACTGGTCTGCCGCTCACGGTGGAATCTCTACTTACCCTGAGTAAGCCATCTAATAAAAACGGGGGATATCGATCGATATCCCCCGTTTTTTTTAGAACCTATCCATTCCATCATAATCATCAGCAGAAGCAAGAGCCTTTGTTTCGTTCAAATCGTCTACTTCGCAATGCCCCTCTGAATCACACCTAAAATAGCCCATCATCCTGCGCAGGCTTTCTGCCTGTCCAGCAAGTTCCTGCGATGTTGCCGAGACCTCTTCTGCCGCAGAAGCTGAGGTTTGTGTTGCCACCTCTACCTGCGAGACCGCTGCACCAATCTGTTTGATCGTTTCATCCTGCTCTGCGCAGGTGGCGTTAATCTCTTCCACCAGATCGGAAGTCTTTCCAATTTCCGGTACCAACTCATTGAGCATCTGAATTGCCCTGTCTGCCACATTAAGAGTACTGGTAGAAAGTTCACTGATTTCACCGGCAGCAACACCACTTCGTTCAGCCAGCTTTCTAACCTCTGCGGCGACAACAGCGAAGCCCTTACCATGCTCCCCGGCTCTGGCAGCTTCAATTGCAGCATTAAGTGCCAGTAAATTGGTTTGGCGCGCAATATCTTCAATGATGGTAATCCGCTCGGCAATATCTTTCATCGCCCCGACAGCACCGGATACGACCTGTCCACTCTCATCTGCTTTTGCAGCTGCCTTAGATGCAATTTCAGATGTTGCTCGAGAATTATGAACGTTTTTTTCTATGGATCTAGTGACTGAATTGATTGAGGCTGAAAGTTCTTCCACACTTGCAGCCTGTTCGGATGACCCTTGCGACATAGCCTCAGCGGTTGCAGCCAGCTCCTCACTGCCAGCCGCAATATTAGATACAGCTGAATTAACTCCGGTAACAACATCGCGAAGCTTGTAAATCATATTTCCCATAGCATTAAGCATTATTCCGGTTTCATCACGGCTGGAGGATTGCACGTTCTGGTTAAGGTCTCCATCAGCCATCTTCATAACGGTACTCTCTGCGGTACGTAACGGACGGGCAATAGAATTTGTAACCAGCAAAGAAATCACGATACCGATAAATAGTGCAGCTCCACCGATACCAATTGCAGTCTTTGAAAAAAAACCTGATTCCGCTTCAAGAGCTACGGTGCGTTGCCCCATACTCTCTGCCGCCATATCCCTTATCTTTATCAACTCAGGTTCAATGGCATGAACTGCGTCACGCATAGCATTGTTTTGTTCAGCGATACGGTTATTTTCATCAACAAGACTCATGAAGGCAGCTCGATAGCTTTCGATCCCTTTCTCAATCTCAAGTCTATCTTCCTCCAATATTGATGAGTCGGCAAAAGCAACCTTGAGATTTTCAAGACTGGAAAGGGTTTTCTTTACATATTTATCGCTTCCACGGAGCAGATAATCCTTTTCATGCCTGCGTACTGAAAGAATTAATGATTGAACCTGCGGAACAAATACGGATATCAAAGCTTTCTCCATATTCCCGGCCGAAGTGCGCGCCTGCAAATATAGTGAAGTCTGAACATCTGCAGGCACTCCCTGCATGATCCTTTTCATGGCTTGAGTATATGTTTTCAGTTCCTTAAGCTGTATTTCCTTGGCACTCTTAGCGCATTCACTGTTCTTTAATCCTTCTTTATAAGCATTCACGGCTGCAAAAAAACGGGTGCGATATTTGGCAGCTCCGGTTCTCATAAAGTCTTTTTCGTACCTGCGCATCTGTAACCATTCTAAATACAAATCATCTACTGCAAATTCCGGCACACGACTCATTATCATATGGGCAGCAGATCTGAATTTTCCCTGTACCCCCTCTTCAGGAGTCAGCCCCTTTGCCACATAACTTTGAACTACTTCCTTAAAAATTTTCGAATATTGAAGTGCATAATTTTTAATCTCAGAGGCAAGGTTTGCTATCTCATCAACTCCTGTATTGTGCCCAACTCTGGAAACACTATCCATTGCCGCAACGATCTCAGCTACACTCTTTTCAACTCGTGGTGGATATTTCATATCCTTGCGCAACATAAAATCCTTTTCAGCCCTGCGAGCTTCAAGCATGGCGATTTCAGCTTTTTGGACCTGCTGAGAGATATAAACCTCTTTACTGAGGACATCAGTATACCCGTTTCCAGATCTAGTAAGGGCAAACTGGTACATACCCAATGCAGAAGCGCACAAACTAAGGACAATTATGATATTGCCTAAAAACTTGGTCTTAATTTTAAAATTATCCAATAAGCTCATATTTCCCCCATTCTAAAGGACTAATACGAAATTCGCTGTAACTGCATGAGTGCCGCCATTACACCCGATACAACTTTGTAACGATAATGTAACACAAGAATATATTTTTATACTAATCAAAAAAAATCCCCCTCGTACTTTCAGTACAAGGGGGATTAATTCGTTTTAACAGCGACTTAGCTAGAAGGTCTGCTTAAACAAATCCTCACTGGAGCCTACACCGCCGGAATCACCATCCTCACCTGAACCGGATGCGGTCCTTGTGGGCTGGGTGCCTTCCTTAAACGGCAGGAAGTAAGTTTCCTTGGAATTTGGTCCGGCAAGCAAGCCGGAGGCAGCATCAATCTTTGCCATAACCACACCATCTGGCTGCTGGAAATCCTCGTAGGGATAATCCTTTTCCACTTGTTTACGATAGGCAACCCAGAGCGGACTTGCGGCACGGGAACCGGTTTCCCACTTACCCATCGGGGTGAGCTGGTCAAAGCCGACGAATACACCGGTTACAAGATAAGGAGAAAATCCCATGTACCATGCATCCTGCTCGTTGTTAGTGGTTCCGGTTTTACCGGCAACCGGACGGCGCAGAACCTTTGCTCTCCAGCCTGTTCCATGCTTGACAACCTCTTTCATCAGGTCACACATAATGTAAGCAGTCTGAGGACTGATGGCATCGGTAATTTCCGGCTTGGAATCGTAAAGCAGTTCGCCCCAGGCACTGTTAACTGAAAGAACCAAACGGGCCTTTACGCGAGAACCGCCTCTTGCGAAGGTTGAATAAGCTTCAACCATATTCAGCAGGGTAACGGACCCGGAACCAAGTGCCACAGAAAGATCTCTGGGGAAATCGGCTTCGAGACCCATATCCTTAGCGCGCTGGATGATCTTATCGATACTCATCTTGCGGGCCAGCCTGATTGTCACGAGGTTTCTGGATTTAACCAGAGCTGTGCGCAGCAGGGTCGGCCCATAGAAAACACCCTCAAAGTTTTGGGGTTTCCAAAGCTTTCCGGCTTCCATGTCAGTGTACACAAAAGGTGCATCCATCATAATTGAAGCCGTGGTGAAACCATTATCCATAGCAGTGGAATAAACAATAGGCTTGAAAGCAGAACCGGGCTGACGTTTAGCCTGAGTAGCACGGTTGAACTGGCTGCCATGACTACCGCCGAAAGCATAACCACCGACCATAGCCAAAACATCACCTGTCTTGGGGTCCATGGAAACAAGGGCACCCTGCACAACTGGCTTCTGCATCAGAGACACCAGCCAGCTGACATCTCCCAAGGTATCGGTTTCAGGATCAACCTGATTAAAATTGACTTCGCTGCCATCTTTGAAAAATGCCTTATCGAGCCTTGCCCAGACAACATCACCCTTCTTGAGAATCTTGGTGGCATCCTTCTGAGGGCGAACATCTTCAGGGGCTTTCTTCACATCAGGAGTACGGCACCATTTCATGCTCGTAACCGGCATGGTTGCAGCGTAAGTGCCGAACTTAACCAAAGCTTCCTTTTTGGAAACCTTGGTAACCAGAACCTTGGCCCATTTTCCGGGACGCAGTTCCGGTTCGGGAATAATTTCAGAAGCAAGGAATCCTGCATATTCAGCAGGCTTAAGTTCAAGCAGAGGCCCTCTCCAGCCACGACGTCTGGTGGAGGCTTCAAGCCCCTCCTTAACAGCTACATCAGCTGCATCCTGATGCTTGATATCGCAAGAGGTGTAAACGTTAAGACCACCTTTGTAGACAGTCTCTTCACCATATTTATCAATCAGCCAGCGGCGAACCTCTTCAAGAAAATACGGGCCGTGCTTCCATGAAGGATCTTCCATGCTCTTGTACACAAGCGGCTGTTCCACAGCTTTGTTGTATTCATCGCGGGTAATCCAATTATGCTCATACATCTGCCCAAGTACGTAAAGCTGACGCGCCTTAGCCCTTTCAGGGTGACGCAGAGGATCATAACGGCTGGGTGCCTGCGGCAATCCGGCCAGCAACGCACATTCAGCAACGGTAAGTTCATTTACATGCTTACCAAAATAGGTACGCGCAGCAGCTTCAACACCATAAGCACCTGCGCCAAGATAAATCTGGTTCAGGTAAATGGTCAGGATTTCATCTTTCTCAAGATAATGCTCCAGACGGAAAGCAAGAATGGCTTCCTTAAGCTTACGCTTGTAGCTCTTCTCTGGAGTCAGCAGCAAACGTTTAATGATCTGCTGGGTGATGGTACTCCCGCCCTGAGTTTTTGCGCCGCTCTTCATGTTGGCAACAAAAGCACGAGAAATAGCGGTAAAATCAACACCGTCGTGCTGATAAAAAGAAGCGTCTTCCGCAGCCAGAAAAGCCTTGGGCAATAACGGAGTCATCTCATCCATTCGGACCAGAAAACGCTTTTCCTTATAAAAATATCCGAGAACCTTGTGGTTGCGGGAATAAACAGTTGTAACCAGAGGAGGGTTATAATCGGTAATATTTTTAAATCCGGGCAGATCGCTGGCAGCCCAGAAATAAAGTCCGGCCATGGACCCTACGCCGAGGATTCCCATCGCCAACGTCACTATCAGTAGGATTTTATATACTTTTTTCATCTGTGATTCTCATCAGTCATCTGCATGTGGAGCAAAACCCCAAGCTATTCTCAATCGGCTGTGCAATTCACGCACTTCGGCCTGGGTAAGTCCAAGAGCTTTAAAAAGCCTGCCCGGAGTCTTATTTTCGTGCTGGGCTAGGCATTTTTCAACTTCAAGAAGTGTAATTCTGCCATTTTCATCTGTCCAAAAAGGAAAAAGCCGGCAATACAAGGGCCGGACTTCTTTAGGGATAATACAGCCCTCGCTGCCAAGAAACAAACATTTACCATTGGAATCAACTTCCAAACGGTAATGCATTCCACCGGGAGGAAAAAGTTCTTTTACTTTTTTGCGTTGTCCCGGAAAAAGTCTAAATAAATTTTCAATAAAAATTGGGGTGTTCACTTGCAAAGCAAACCCACCGGAATCGGGAACGCATTCGATGATGCGTTCCCGTTCATATTCAGAAACAGGGAAGCAAACTTCCTCTGCACCCGGAGTCAGTTCACAACATGTCGGCCCCTTGGCGGCACATCTGGCGCATACAAAAGGATCGCTCATGATAATCAAAGACTCCCGGTTCTATTAGCCTTCATTCTCAAGGCACATTTTTCCGTATCCCTTGCAAGGAGCAATGGGGTAATCGCCGTTGAAGCATGCAAGGCAGTATGAATCCTTGTCTTCCACTGAACTCAACAATCCGTCGATGGACAGATAGTGCAGGGAATCAAGGCCGAGGAAACGTGCAATTTCCTCTTCAGTGCTGTTAGCGGCAATGAGTTCTCCTTTGGAAGAGAAGTCAATACCGTAGTAGCAAGGGAAGCGAATCGGCGGGCAGCTTACCCGCATATGAATCTCACGGGCACCGAGTTCACGCAGCTTCTTGATTCTGGTCCGGGTGGTAGTACCGCGGACAATGGAATCTTCCACGATCATGATTTTCTTGCCCTTGATCATGGATTTAACCGGGTTGAGTTTCACACGGACGCTGAAATCACGCATATCCTGAGAAGGCTGAATAAAAGTACGGCCTACGTAATGGTTACGAATCATAGCCAGCTCAAGTGGCAGACCGGACTGCTGGGAAAAACCTACAGCAGCATAGTTACCGGAATCCGGAAAAGGCATGACGAAATCAACATCAACCGGCTGTTCCTCTGCCAGAACCGCACCCATTTTCTTACGTCTTTCATAAACGACTTCACCGAATACAGTAGAGTCAGGACGTGCGAAATAAATAAGTTCAAAAATACACTGACGCTTGGGAGCGCTTTCGCAGTAGGTGTAGGAAGTCAGTTTGCCGCCTTCCACTACAACCATTTCACCTGCATTGAGAGGACGAATTTCCTCAGCATCGATCAGGTCAAATGCACAGGTCTCTGAAGCGAAAACATAGTTATCACCGACTCGGCCGATAGCCAGCGGACGGAAACCATTGGGATCCTTAACCGCAATAAGCTTATCATTAGCCATGATCAGCAGGGAGAAAGCTCCTTTACACTTACGGCAGGCCTTCATGACAGCATCTTCAATGGTATTGCCGTTAAGATTCTTGGCAATCAGGTGAACAAAGACCTCAGAGTCCATAGTAGTTTGGAAAATAGATCCCTGAGCCTCAAGTTCCTGACGCAGTTCAAGGGTGTTTACGAGGTTTCCGTTATGAGCGATAGCCAGATGCAAATCGCCAAACTTAACGAGAAAAGGCTGCGCGTTCCTGATCAGAGAAGCCCCGGTTGTGGAATAACGGATATGTCCGACACCAATGTCGCCTTTAAGTTCTTTGCCCAAATGACGTTCATTGAAAACATCAGCAACAAGGCCCATACCCTTCTGCTCTCGGATACTTGTACCATCCCAGGTAACAATCCCGGCAGATTCCTGTCCGCGATGCTGCATAGCGTAAAGGCCAAAGTATGTCATTCTTGCTGCTTCAGGATGTCCATAAATCCCGAACAGTCCGCAATATTCTTTTTTCATCTTTCCTGCTCTTGCAATGTAAGCTTTAAAATTACGGCTACGTTTTTTGCAAAACAATCCAATACAAATGGGCGTTCCGAGGCCGGTAAGCCCCATTGGAATCACCCTAAAAAGGAAAAGGACCGCGCGTTAAGCCCGGTCCGTTATCCTGTTTATATACTCTTTACATGTCGTGATAGTGCTGTAAGCACTGCACATCAAGCCCTTTACCGCGTTGTTCCTCAATTGCCAGACTCATGGCATGGGCACCCGCGACAGTGGTTGTATATGCCAGTCCATAAAGCAATGTTGTCTGTCTGATCTCCTTGGAGTCAGAAACAGTCTGCTTACCGGACGGGGTGTTGATCAAAAGGTCGATGTCGCCGTTCTTGATATAGTCAACAACGTGCGGACGACCTTCGTTAACCTTAAGAATCTTCTTGGTAGCGATTCCGTTTTCAAAAAGGTAATTAGCTGTCCCTCCCGTTGCCAGAATCTTAAATCCAAGTTTCTCGAAGTTTCTGGCAGTGGGCAGAATAGCTTCCTTATCCCGGTCTTTGACTGAGATGAAGACAGTACCTTCCATGGGCAGTTTAATTCCTGCACCAAGCTGAGCTTTCATGAATGCAAGGCCGGGAGTGTAATCCATCCCCATAACCTCACCGGTGGAACGCATCTCAGGTCCAAGCATTACGTCAACATTGGGGAACCTGTTGAAGGGGAATACTGCCTCTTTGACGGAGTAGAACCCTTCTTTACGCATAGCCCAGGGATCAAGGTCCTTGAGCTTTTCACCAAGCATAACCTTGGTTGCCATCTTAGCCAGCTGAATACCGGTGGCCTTACTTACGAAAGGCACGGTTCTGGATGCACGAGGGTTAACCTCGATGATGTATATATCGCCGTCTTTGACTGCGAACTGGATGTTCATCAAGCCGACAACTTCCAGCTCTTCAGCAAGGGCTACAGTCTGACGCTCAATTTCCTTGACGATTTCATCGCTAAGGGTGTGCGGAGGCAGAACACAGGCAGAGTCACCGGAGTGAATTCCAGCTTCTTCAATGTGTTCCATAACTCCAGCAACATAGGTCTGTTCGCCGTCAGCGAGAGCATCTACATCGACTTCAACCGCATTCTCGAGGAACTTGTCAATGAGAATCGGATGTTCCGGCGAAACAACTGCTGCTTCACGGAAGTAGGAATCGAATTCCTCGTCACTGTATACGATATCCATTCCACGTCCGCCGAGAACGTAGGAAGGACGAAGCACCAGAGGATAATCAAGACGCTCAGCAATGGCTTTAGCGTCCTCAAGGGACATAGCGGTTCCGTTCGGCGGCTGCTTAAGATCAAGTTTCTTGAGCAGAGCCTGGAATCTTTCCCTGTCTTCAGCACGGTCAATTGCATCCGGGGAAGTTCCCAGAATATTAACGCCGGCCTTAAGCAGCGGAATCGCAAGGTTCAGAGGAGTCTGACCACCAAACTGGACGATTACGCCTTCAGGTTTTTCAAACTCAATAATGTTGAGCACATCTTCATAAGTAAGAGGCTCAAAATAGAGTCTGTCGGAAGTATCGTAGTCTGTGGATACGGTCTCAGGGTTGGAGTTGACCATAATCGACTTCACGCCCATGTCTTCCAGCGCGAAAGCGGAGTGACAGCAGCAATAGTCAAACTCAATGCCCTGCCCGATCCTGTTAGGTCCACCGCCGAGAATCATAACCTTGCGTTCAGGCATTGATTCAGCTTCCTGACCGGACTCGTAAGTGGAGTAGAAATAAGGGGTGTAAGCCTCAAATTCCGCAGCACAGGTATCAACCAGATAATATGTAGGAACAAGACCGAGTTTTTTCCTGAAATTACGGACGTTCTCTTCAGTCTCTCTCCACATGGTTGCCAGCTGCGGATCGGAGTAACCGTATTCCTTGGCTTTTTTGAACATGACCGGAACCCGCTCATCACCGGAGTAAAGTCCGGTTTCAAGTGAGAACTGGCGGAGTTCTTTTTCAAAAGTAACCAAGTCTTCGAACTGGTGCAGATACCAGGGATCAATCTTGGTGATATCGAAAATTTCCTCAAGGGTCATACCGGCGAGAAAAGCTTCACGCAGGTAAAACATGCGTTTGGAGTTGGGCTTGCGGATCAGACCAATCAATTTCTCACGGTCGATATCGCTGGGCTCGAAGACCTTACCGAAACCGGGCATACCGACTTCAAGAGAACGCAAACCTTTCTGCAAACATTCCTTAAAAGTTCTACCGATTGCCATGGTCTCACCGACACTCTTCATGGCGGTGGTCAGGTAATCTTCGGAACCGGGGAATTTCTCGAAAGTAAATCTGGGAATCTTAATTACGCAGTAGTCAATGGTCGGCTCAAAAGAGGCCATTGTCTCGCGGGTAATATCGTTGGGAATTTCATCAAGGGTGTAGCCCACTGCAAGTTTCGCTGCGATCTTGGCAATGGGAAATCCGGTTGCTTTGGATGCAAGTGCGGAAGAGCGGGATACACGCGGATTCATCTCGATGATAGCCAGCTCGCCATTCTCAGGGTTGATTGCAAACTGTACGTTTGAACCACCGGTTTCAACACCGATTTCGCGCATAATGGCGAGAGAAGCATCCCTGAGCATCTGGTATTCAACATCGGTCAAAGTCTGTGCAGGAGCAACGGTGATGGAGTCACCGGTATGCACACCCATGGGGTCGATATTTTCAATGGAACAGATAATTACGCAGTTATCCTTGCGGTCACGCATGACCTCAAGTTCATATTCCTTCCAGCCGAGGATGGACTCCTCAAGCATGACCTCGTTCTGGAGGCTGGCAGAAATACCCTGCATGGCGATATCTTCAAGATCTTCCATGTTGTATGCAACACCGCCGCCGGTACCACCAAGGGTGAAGGCAGGACGGATGATAATGGGAAAACTTATTTCCTTTCCGCAGCGGCGGACATCATCAATATTGCGTGCAATACGGCTGGTAGGAACCTTGAGACCGATTTTTTCCATAGCTGCACGGAAAAGCTCACGGCTCTCGGCTTTTTCAATTACATCAACAGATGCACCGATCAGTTCCACACCGAATTTATCAAGCACTCCCATTTCTGCAACGGCAAGTGCGGTATTCAATGCGGTCTGTCCGCCAAGGGTAGGCAGCAGTGCATCCGGTCGTTCTTTTTCTATGATTTTGGCAATGGTGCCGGGTTCGATGGGTTCAATGTATGTTCGATCCGCTAAAACGGGATCGGTCATGATGGTTGCGGGGTTAGAGTTTACGAGAATAACCTCGTACCCCTCTTCTTTAAGGGCTTTGAGAGCCTGAGTACCGGAATAGTCAAACTCGCAGGCCTGACCAATGACGATCGGCCCGGAGCCGATGAGCATAATTTTCTTGATATCAGTGCGTTTAGGCATGAACTCCATCCAATAATGGTTTTGAAATATTGGCGTTAGGACTTGTGGTGAGACAGAAAGACATAAATCATTACTCGCAGATGGGCAAGCATAGAGTTGCCTACCTTATTTGTATGATAATTCCAGCACACCATTGACAAAGTACACAACTGACTTTAAATTTCAATTGCAATGAACGTAATGGCAAAAACAGCAGATACAAGGCCGCTCTCCAGCTACAAAAGCGGAATGTCGGTCAGAGTAACCGGGTTTGATGCAGGAAAGTGCTGCCGCGGCAGGCTTCTTTCCATGGGCATAATACCCGGAACAGTCGTTGACATCGTTAGCAATAATGGTCGCATGAATATACGTGTGCGCAACTCCCAGTATGCCATTGGTTGCGAAATGGCCAAAAAGATCATGGCAATCCCCGTCTGTGACTGCAACAAATGCAGTGCGTTTTAATATACACGCAACAACAATTTTCTCCAAATCAAGAGTATTACTTCATGGGCTCAGACGCAAAATGGCAATCCCTTGAAATTCTTGCCACCGACGGGTCATGGTGGTCGTTGACTATTCTGGAAATGAAAAAAGTTCATGACCGGATTAAGGCAACCTACGGAGTCTGGGCCAGCACTGAAGACTCCATTGAGACAATGATTTCACTCAAGAATTACAAAGACTTCGTTGAACGCACCGAAGGCCGGGTTGTTGACCTCGTCATTAATGGTGTTGATATTCCTTACGACCTGCCCAAAAAGACAAAAGCTTAATTCCTTTCAGCTCGTTTCATTTGCCTTCCCGCGACTCTTCTGGCATTTTTCAGCCATGAGTAATATAAAATCTACCGAAGAAAGAATAGAAAGTCTTGAGACTGCACTCGCGCTTCAGGATCAGACAGTTGAAGAGCTTAACAAGTTCATCATTGCCCAACAAAAGCAGATATCTGAGCTTGAAAAGAAGTTGCAGCTCATGGTCAATCAAATGAAAGACCTGAAAGATGCTGTTGCCCATGCTTCACCGCAGGATGACGTTCCTCCGCCCCACTACGGCCAGCTTTAAATTTCCAAGTTTCAGCTCAATCCACATAACTGCCAGCCTTGGACTTCGATATGAAAAAAATTGACGTTCTCATCAATGCTTACGGCAAGCCTTTTCAAACGGCCCTTTCCCTGCTTTCGCTAATGAAACACAGCGGGCA
Organism: Maridesulfovibrio salexigens DSM 2638; assembly: GCF_000023445.1. GTDB lineage: Bacteria > Desulfobacterota > Desulfovibrionia > Desulfovibrionales > Desulfovibrionaceae > Maridesulfovibrio > Maridesulfovibrio salexigens. The sequence continues at coordinate 2,384,638 of NC_012881.1, forward strand.
ATGGATTGACCGCATATGGTTTGTGCAGGATAGACCGGAGGAAACCAAGGTTCTAGGCAGGCAATTTATTCTGGATTTGCTGGACAATGTAACCCTGTATAAACCTTCAGACTGGCGCTGGATCAATCACATTGAAGAAGATCTTCTTACTGATGAAGCCTACCGCCACTCGGTCCGCTATCAATACGGATGGGAACATACAGATAAAGATTATGTGCTGACCGTCCACAATGATGTGTACTTTACTGCTGATCCGGTAAATCTCCTTATGGAAGCGATCGGAAACAACATTGCAGCAGGGGAAATAGGTTTATGCTGCCAATGCCCGGCATTTCACCACAAACTATGTTCACCGGAAACATATCAAAACTACCGCCCGAACCTGAAAGAATTCATAGCCATAGCCAGTGACCCCAAGGGCTATATACCAACTGATGTATCAAATTACATGGTATGTCCCTCGCTGCGCAAGAAACCTTGGCCGCTCCCTTCATGCCGTGTAAATGAGTGGTGCGCACTAATAGATATGACGAAAGCTCGACCCGCGACAGTACCATTCGGTCCGGCACGTCCCTTCGGAGCACACGTGTTTGAGGGAATCAAACGCAAATTAAAAGACGGGGAAAAATGGCAGGAATTCGAAAATACTCTTGGGATCGTGTATGACACTGCAATGGCGTGGTTTCGGGATGTCCATCACCAAGGATACACCTGCGCCCATCAGAATTTATCGAAAGTCGCGCAACACTGGAGCGGTCACCAAGCTCTTTTCGATACAGATCTTTACGCGGAAAATGAAAATCGAGCCAAGAAGATCTTAGAACAAGAATTCAACCTTGAATTTTAAAATTGATTCAGCCAACAAATCCAAACAACTAAAAAAGCCCCGCACTCAAAGAGTACGGGGCTTTTCATTTATATTCTATTTGCTGGTTTAAGAAACCTTGCAACCATTCGCAACAGGTGCGGAAACACTTAGCAGCTGCATCTCTTCACCGTTACGCACAGCGAGGATCATGCCCTGAGACACTTCACCGCGCAGCTTGCGAGGCTGGAGGTTAACAACCACTACGACCTGACGGCCTTCCAGTTCTTCGGGCTTGAAGAACTCAGCCAATCCTGCCACAACCTGACGCGGTTCATCATCGCCGGTATCGATCTTAACCAGCAGCAGCTTATCTGCATCAGGGTGCTTGGTTACGGAAAGGACGGTTCCAACACGCATATCCACTTTCTGGAAATCGGGGAACTCAATTACTCCGGGGATTTCTTCCTTAGCCTGTTTGGACTGCTTCTTGGATTTCTTTGCTTCCTTTTTCTGGGGAGCAGGTTCTTCCTTAGGCAATTCCACTCTCGGAAAGAGATTGGACTTTTTAGCTACTTCAGTGCCCGGATCAAGAAGACCCCAGACATCAATTTCGCCCTGCAGGTTTACCTTTTCAGGAGCAAACTGAATACCCAGCTGTCCCAGCATCATCTCACTGGCTTCAGGCATAACAGGCCAGAGATGAACTGCAATCTTACGCATGTTCTCAAGCAGAACATACATCACAGTTCCGAGGCGGGACATATTTTCTTCTTTATAAAGAGTCCACGGCTGGGTGGTATCAATATATTTATTCAAGCCACGCACAAGCTCCCAAAGACCTTCGAGGCCACGGGAGAATTTAGCATCAATGAAATTATTCTGGAACTCGGCCATAGCTTTGCGGCCAAGGCTCTTGATTTCACAATCTTCATCAGCTTCATCACCCTGAGCAGGAACCTTACCCTCAAAATACTTGTGGGTCATAGACAGGGTACGGCTGAAAAGGTTGCCGAGGTCGTTGGCAAGATCAGCATTGAGGCGGCCCACAAGAGCTTCCTCTGAAAAGCTGGAATCGTTGCCGAAAACCATTTCACGCAGCAGAAAATAACGAAAAGCATTAACACCGTATTTCTCTGCCATTTCAAGCGGAGAAACAACGTTGCCCAAAGACTTGGACATCTTGGTGTCTTTGATCAGCCAGTAACCGTGCACATTAAGGTGCTGGTAAGGCTCAATTTCTGCGGCCTTAAGCATTGTAGGCCAGAAGATTGCGTGAGGCTTGAGAATATCCTTGGCAACGAGGTGGTTGGCTTTGGGCCAGAATTTCTCGTATTTTTCTCCGTCAGGGTATTCAAGCGCTGTAATGTAGTTGATAAGTGCATCAAACCACACATAAGTAACAAATTTATCGTCGAACGGCAGCTCGATGCCCCACTCCAGGCGGCTCTTGGGACGGGAAATACAAAGATCTTCCAATTCGCCGGACTTAAGAAGACTCAGCACCTCATTGCGGTACCTTTCAGGACGGATAAATTCAGGGTTGTCATTGATATGAGCAATGAGCCAGTCCTGATACTTGGACATCTTGAAGAAATAGTTCTTCTCAGCAATATATTCGGGAACTGTTTCATGCTGAGGACATTTTCCGTCAACCAGTTCCTTCTCGGTATAGAATCTTTCACATCCGAAGCAGTAATGCCCGCCGTATTCACCGAAATAAATATCACCTTTATCGTAAACCTTCTGCAGAACTTCCTGAACGCACTTAATGTGCCTTTCCTGAGTAGTCCTGATGAAATCGTCGTTTTCAATCTGCAGACCGGGCCACAGGCCACTGAACAGAGAGCTTATCTCATCGACGTATTCACGGGGTGTCTGGCCACCTTTTTCCGCGGCCTGTACAATCTTGTCACCGTGCTCGTCTGTTCCGGTGAGAAAGAAAGTTTCATCTCCCAGCAGCTTGTGAAACCTATTCATGGAATCAGCAAGAATTGTTGTGTAGGCATGGCCGAGATGCGGCTTAGCATTAACATAATAGATGGGAGTTGTAATAAAAAACGAATCCAAAATCAGTCACTCCTGTTAAGGTGATAACAATCGGATTTAATAAAGGTTATATAAAGCGGCTACTGCCGCATGCAAAATCCGAAATGAATACAGCGTAAAAAATCTCAACAGCCGGGTGAGAATTTTGACATTTTCAACCGGCCGCAAGATTGCTTACTGCTCACGGGCAGAACGCATATAGCGAAGAACCCGAAGATTAGCAAATATTTCTATTCTTACAAATTAATTGCTCTTATTCTTCCGCTGACCGGAAGGCTTGCGCTTACGCCTGCGCCTTGCAGGGCGGCGACGCGAAGACTTCTTAGGCTTATCAGAATCATCCTTTTCACCGGATGGAGCTGGAGTCGCAGGCTGTTTATCCTGCTCCGGCTTTTGCTGTTCCGGTTTCTGCTGAGGGCGATCCTTTCTTACCGGACGCTTACGGCGATCCTGCTGCTGAGAGTCATCCTTTCTGCGTTCCTCTTTAACTTCCGGTTTATCAACTGAGACTTTCGGCTGATCAGTTTTTTCCCGTTCAGGGTTCACACGTCCAGGCTTGCGTTCCGGTCTGGGGCGATCAGAATTTGATCTATCGCTTCTTGAACGATCAGGACGAGAACGGTCAGAACGTGACCTTTGAGGTCTTGAACTGTTGCCGTCACGGTCTCCCCTGCCTTCAGAACGTCCTCTGCGAGGCTCATCTGAACGGAAATCGGATTCACCGCCTCGATCAGAACCGGAAGGCTTAATCATATCCGGCCAATCATCCAAGGGAATCTCGATTTCATCACCCTGCTCCGGCAAAACGGTCAGAGTATTCCTGAAAAAGTTTGTCCGTGTAACCCTTACAGTACCGTGAACGGTATTGTATTTCTTCCCGGTCTTGGGACTTTTACGGTGGAAATCTTCGTAGTTTTCCTGCTCGAAAGACAAACAGCAGAGCAATCTGCCGCAAATACCGGAAATTTTAGTCGGGTTAAGGAAAAGATTCTGCTCCTTGGCCATACGGATGGTTACCGGCATGAACTTGCGCATAAAGCGACGGCAGCAACAAATTTGACCGCAGTTACCGATGGCACCCAGCATCTGGGTTTCATGGCGTACGCCGATCTGACGCAGCTCAATGCGGGTCCTGTATTCCTTAACCAGATCCTTAACCAGCTCACGGAAATCAATCCTGCCCGGAGCGGTAAAGTAAAAAATCATCTTGCTGCGATCGAAAAACACCTCAACGTCTACAAGCTTCATTTCCAGCTTCTGACGATCGATACAATTCTTGCAGAACCTGTATGCTGTGCGGGAGAGTTCTTTGTTCTCAACCTCAGCTTCAAGGTCCTCTTCACCGGCAAGACGGTAAATAGTTTTAATTGAGTCCTCGGATACATCTTCGGGCAAATCCTGTTGCACGACAAAGACTTTACCGAGCCCCATGCCCTGTTCGGTCTTCACGATGACCGAATGTCCTTCCCGGACAACGAAAGGACCGGACGAAAAATAATATATCTGTCCGAAATCGTTAAATTTAACGCCTAAAATCTGTGACATTGTTAAAAAACCTTATATAAAACCGCAACTCATGGCGGATAAAACTTGATATGAAGGAGTCACAATAGACCACTTCCTAAGGAACTTCAATTCTGTTTTCCATTCCTAATAGCCCTGAATAAAACAATTTTTAATATTTAGCAAAAAAAATCCGCAGCAATAGCCGCGGATTCCTCCCTGATTTCAGGGCAAAAATATAAAAAAACAGGACTCTATTAACATCCTGAAATTTGCTAAAAAAAATTAAACTGAAAAGCCGAGATTTTTAAGCTCCTTTACAAGCTTGCTTTCTTCAATTGGCTTAACAAGATATGAAGTCGCTCCGCCAAGGAAGAAGGCATCATGTGTTTCCTTGCGGTCATCAAGCATGGTAGTAACGATTACCTTAACCGCGCCATCTTCCTCGACCTTGAAATCTTTCTCAATGGATCTGATCTCACGCAAAGCCTGTTGTCCGTCCATTTCCGGCATCACAAGATCCAGACAGACCAGATCATAAGCATTACCAGATTCAAGGCCCTTCTTAAATGCAAAGACAGCCTCTTCACCGTTAACGGCAATATCGCACTGTGCATATGGCTTCATGATCTCATGCAACATATTGCGGCAATAAAAATCATCATCAACTATCAGCACCCGCATGCAGACAAACCTCCATTCATCATAGGCTTTTCACATAGACTTCGGTCAATGGGTAGACATTGGCACTTTTGCACATGAAAATCAAGTTTTCAGAACAACATTAATCAGAAAAATGCATTTTAAATCAGGGGGCAGTTATCACTGTCCCGTCACTATCCCATTCCACGGATACTATCCCGTGTGCGGAAGTCGTATACATACATACATGTCTTTTATCCAGTTCCCTTACAACCTTTTTTGCGACAAATTTAAAACGATTTAAAAAACCGCATGCAGCGACAGCAATTTCAGGATCAACTCGTTCATACAATTCAGGCGAATAAGACCCGGCACTCCCATGATGCGGGAGAACAAGTACACTGGAAGAAAGATCTTGCGAACCTTTTAAAACTGACCGTATACCCTTGCGATCAAGATCGCCTGATATGGACAACAACGGATGCCCGTTCCAGAGCAATCTAAGATATAAAGACCGGTCGTTACGGCTACCTTCAAAATCAGACGAAGGATGCAATACCTCCATGATTAATCCCGGTTCAAGAACTACATTATCACCGCTTACAAGAGTTTGTGCATCTATTTCCTTAGTTTCAAACGCGGCCTTAAAACGCTCACCTATTCTGCCACTGGGAATATCTCCATTGGAATAAAAACGGCTCACCGAAAATTTCTCCAGAAGAAAAGCCAATCCTCCGGCGTGATCCCTATCCCCGTGAGTCATAAAAATATTATCAACCCTCGGCAAATGTCCGTAAGTTAACCATGGACCGACTATAGAACGTCCCATGTCAAAAGTTCTGCCGAAGCCACCGCCGCCATCCACAACTGTGCGTGTTCCTTTAGGCCCCGTAATCACAACACATTGGGATTGTCCGGTATCAAGAACATCCATACGCACCCTCTCCGGCCCGAATTCTCCGGAAAGACGCACACCGAACAGCAACACAACCAAGAAAAGCATCAATCGTGCTTGTCGGGAATTCCCGTAAATCACTAAAAGAACAGCTCCCAGCACAAGGTAGTAAATCAGTAACCCTTCCCAATGAGGACGGTAAAAAGCATACTCCGGCAGCAAACCGAGACTGACCGCATCTCTCACCAGTTGCAAAAGCCACTCAAAAACTTTTGCTCCGAGCCCAAACAATGAATGCGAAAGTTCCGGGCTGATATATGAAAACAATAAACCGCCCACGCCGCAAATAGGCATAACAACTGACCCGATAATGGGCACAAAAAGTATGTTGAAAAGAAAATTTGGAGTGAGTACCCCGAAATTCCAAATTATGATCGGCAATAAAGCAATATTGGCTGACAAGCTGACAAAAAAAACTGCCAGCACGAAACGGGCTGCCTTAGCCAGCAAGCTGTGACCTGAAGGCATCAATCGCGCGAACACCGGGTAAAACAAAGAAATCCCGGCAACAGCCAAGACTGAAAGCTGGAATCCCAGATCAAAAACACTGAGCGGTGAAAAGCTCAAAATCACTACAACAGCCAGAAATAGGCCATCCAGAAGCACTCTGCCCCGGTTAAAAAACATGAGCAGACCCCAGAAGCCGAACATGCACACAGCACGCAAGAGCGAGGGACTGAACTGACCCAGCCAGAGATAACATAAAACCGGAACAGCAGATAAAAGAACGCCCAAACGCATTTTGGGAAGCCGCAAATATATACGCGGATATATCAGTCCGATCAGCCAAGCCAGCCCGAAACCCATAGCTACGAGGAACCCGACATGCAACCCGGATAAAGCCAGAATATGCGAGACACCGGCCCTGCGAATAAGTTCCACACTATCCCGAGAGAGATAAAAGCGATCCCCAGCCAACAGTGCCGGAAAAATTGCCCCGCCGTCAGTGGGGGGAGCATTCTTCAGAATATGCTCACGCAGGGAAGCCCGCAACTTCTGCAAACCATGTGTTTCGTACGGTTTTAAACCACCATTTTTAATCTTTCCCTGAGTGTACGTGCGGTACCGAATATCCTTTGTGCGGCAATAAAAATCGTAATCCCAAAGACCGCTGTTGCGAAAACCGTGAATCGGCTTAACCCGCGCGACAAAGGAGACCTGCTGCCCCACAAAAGGAAACTGGCCCGGTTTATCCCATGTCCAGTTAAGATATCCACCAAGGTCGGTTATAGCTGACTTGCTCTGGCAACTGACATTCTCAAGCAGAATTTTAAGACGATTTCCCGGAGCTCCCTTGATGCTGTGAATCGTTCCGCTAAGCTGCACCTTTTCACGAGCAGCCATCCAATCCGGCATTGGTCCGGGACCGGGAGGAAGAACAAAATTGCCATACCAATGCCCAATACTGAAGAGCACCAGCATCCCAAAAGCCGCACCTTTTTCAGGTCGAAAGAAAAAAACAAGGAAGAGATAGACCAGCAAAGCGGCCAAGGAAGGAAGCATCCACTGGATGGAAAGGATGCCAAAAGCAAACGCAGGAACGAGAACCTGCCATAAAAACAGGCCCGGAATCCCGGGCCTGCTCTTTTTAATCAAATTATCCGCAACCTGTTGCATGAAGCGTCAGGGCAACTACTCTTGCTCGCGCCAGACCCTCGCGCCTACAGCGGAAAGCTTGTCTTCAAGCTTCTCATATCCTCTATCGAGGTGGTAGATACGCTGAACATCTGTACGTCCATGAGCGGCTAATCCTGCAACAACAAGAGAAGCACTGGCCCGCAGGTCAGAAGCCATAACCGGAGCTCCGGTCATCTTCTCGACTCCGCGAATCATGGCGGTACGGCCCTTAAGCTTAATGTTCGCGCCCATGCGTACAAGTTCCTGCACATGCATGAAACGGTTCTCGAAAATCTTCTCTTCGATGGTTCCGGCACCATTGGACAGACACATCAGGGTCATAAGCTGGGCCTGCATGTCAGTGGGAAAGCCGGGATAAGGCTGAGTGGTGATATCAACACCGGAAATAAGGCCGTTTGCACGACGTACGCGGACACCGCCTTCCTCTTCCTCAAGGGAAACGCCCATCTTGCGCAGCTTGTAAACAACAGACTCAAGCTCCTGAAAAGGACAATCCTGAATAAGCAGTTCACCGTCAGTCATTGCCGCAGCAACCATGTAGGTTCCGGCTTCAATGCGGTCGGGCATGATTTTGTAGTCACACCCTTTAAGTGATGGAACACCCTGAATGGTGATGATGCTCGTTCCATGACCGGATATTTTTGCGCCGCAAGCAATAAGGAACTTGGCAAGATCGACAACTTCCGGCTCACGGGCAGCGTTTTCAATAATGGTTTCCCCTTCGGCAATTGCGGCAGCCATGAGCACGTTTTCAGTACCGCCTACAGTGGGGAAATCAAAGTTGATGTGCGCACCTTTAAGCTTGTCGCATTTACCATGGATATAACCGGAATCGAGATCAAAGGTAGCACCCATCTGTTCAAATGCAGTCAGGTGCAGATCCACAGGACGTGCCCCGATAGCGCAACCGCCGGGAAGCGCAACCTTGGCCTCGCCTTTAAGAGCCAGTAAGGGACCGAGACAGAGCACGGAAGCACGCATGGTCTTAACCAGGTCGTACGGGGCTTCTATTTTAAGATCCTTAACCTCACTGCAAACAGTATTGCCATCAAAAGAGGTCTCACAGCCAAGAATATCAAGCAGCTTAAGAGTAGTATGAATATCCCTCAAACGGGGGACGTTGCTAAGACAGATCGGACCTTCCGGTAAAATGCAAGCCAGCAGAATGGGTAGCGCTGCGTTTTTAGAACCACTGACCCTGATAGGGCCGTTAAGAGATACTCCACCTTCAATTACTAATTTATCCATCTAAAAATCCTTATATTTATCAGGTAATAAGCTGCTGCTTTTAAAAGCTTAAAATCAATTTTGCCACAGCCTGATGAAAAGACATTGCCTTTTCCGCGACCCCTGATTGCTTTCAGTATTAAAAGAACAAATTGTTTGTGGCACAAAATAACCCTTTAGTGAAGAGTGTGCACAACCTATTTTTCTATTAAGATCAAAAGATCGTTTTATAAACAAGTTAATCATCCCTTTTACTTGCAAGATTTGATTATTACAAAAAAAATGATCTTTTTTTCAAAAACTTCTTGACCATCACACCCAGCTTAGTTAAACACCTCCTCACAGACGCGGTGGGTGTAGCTCAGTTGGTAGAGCACTTGGTTGTGGCCCAAGTGGCCGGGGGTTCAAGTCCCCTCACTCACCCCATTTGACATCTCTAGGGATCAGGAATCCCTGACCCCTTTTTTAAGGTGGGTGTAGCTCAGTTGGTAGAGCACTTGGTTGTGGCCCAAGTGGCCGGGGGTTCAAGTCCCCTCACTCACCCCATATTTTCAGGACCGGATTTATCCGGTCCTTTTTTTTGGCCTACAGACAGGCAGGACTCCCCTCGATAGAATTCCCCGGCAATACTTGGGAATTAAAGCACAAAGTTTTCTTTCAAAACCCCATTGACATGAAATTTCTGCGGCATTATCAGGGTCTTTTTTCCGCGCGAGTTCCAGCCTCTGGCCAATTCATTTCAAAAAAATATGACCACCGACTGAGCCCCACGGAGACACCACCAAAACAAGGAGGTTTCTCAATGGACACTTACGTCTGTTCAAAACTAAACCGTTTCATTCCGACCAGCTTCAAATTCATTAAATCAGGCTGCTCTCCAACCACCTTACGACAAGATATTGCCGCCGGAGTTACAGTAGGTATTGTGGCTCTCCCGCTGGCTATGGCCTTCGCTATTGCATCGGGTGCAAGCCCGGCTACAGGCCTTTTTACTGCCATCATCGCCGGATTCATTATTTCAGCATTTGGCGGAACTCGTTTTCAGATCGGTGGACCTACCGGAGCTTTTGTCATTATCATATCCGGAATCATTGCCCGACACGGATACGAAGGACTCATTCTCGCCACTATCATGGCCGGAATAATTCTTTTGGTAATGGGTTGCCTCGGGCTTGGTAAACTCCTGCAATACATTCCTTACCCTGTGACCACCGGATTTACCTCCGGCATCGGCATCCTGATCTTTTCCACTCAGATCAAGGATTTCCTCGGACTGCAAATTGATCAAATGCCTGCTGATTTCCTGCCTCGGCTCAAGGCGTGCGCAGTCTCACTTCCAAGCACCGATCCAACAACTCTCGGCTTGGGTATGTTGACCGTAGTTTCAATGCTGCTGGTCAGGAAATTTATCCCCCGAATTCCTGCCCCTTTTGTTGGTATTGCCTTGGCAAGCTTAATCACTTGGCTCATGGGATTGCAGACAGAAACCATCGGCAGCAGATTCGGCGGAATTCCCACCATCCTGCCTGATGCAGTTTCTTTTTCCGGCCTCGACCTGATGCAGCTGAAAACCCTGATCCCTGAAGCTTTCACTATCGCCATCCTCGCCGGGATCGAATCCTTGCTAAGTGCAACAGTTGCAGACGGCATGAGCGGTGACCGCCACAACTCATCCAACGAACTAATTGCTCAAGGATTGGCAAACATCGGTTCAGCCCTTTTCGGGGGTCTCCCTGCGACCGGAGCAATTGCCCGTACTGCAACCAACATTCGCGCCGGGGCACATTCGCCTGTAGCAGGTATCATTCACGCTCTGACCTTAATCATGTTCATCAAGGTCTGCGCTCCGCTGGCCTCCATGATTCCCCTTGCCAGCCTTGCCGGGGTTCTCATGCTGGTTGCATGGGATATGAGTGAAGTACATCGCATCAAGCGTTTGCTCTTCGCTCCCAAGTCTGACTCACTGGTCATGCTCATAGCCCTGCTGCTGACTGTATTCGTAGACCTGACCGTAGCAGTAGAAGTAGGTGTGGTTATGGCTGCAATGCTCTTCATGAAACGCATGAGCCAATTGACTGACGTACACAGCCTCGACACAGGGCTGCCCGAAGAAGAAATTATCGACCGCAAGAACGGACATGAAAAAGTTGTGGTTTATGAAATCAACGGTCCCATGTTTTTCGGCATGGCCCAAAGATTTGTTGATGTCATGAGCTTCACCCGCAAGAAACCCGAAGTGATTGTTTTCTGCATGCGCCTTGTTCCGACCATGGACGCAACAGGTATCGAAGCCCTTGAGACCGTAATTCGCAGGGCTCATGCTCAAAACGTTAAGATACTTCTTTCCGGCGTAAATCCGCGAATCCGAAAAACAATGGCCCGTCTGGGAACAGATAAACTTGTCGGAGCTGATAATATCTTCCCGGACTTTTCCACTGCAGTAGCAAAGACGATTCTCCACGTGGATAAAAATTCAGGACTGCCCCGCTGCACTCCTCCAAAACAATTTACCGCAACAACGGCGTAAAATGAAAAAGTCCGGGACCAATACAGTCCCGGACTTTTTTATTTATTCTACAATTTCAAAATCAATATCTTTCCTGAATTCCTGCCCGCTGATCATGTCATGCAAAACAATAAGGTATCGATACTTCCCGGCCGGGAGGCTCCCCAGATTAAAGTCATTTGTCATGTATATATCAAGAATTGGCTTACCGGTATTGTATTGCATGCTCAAAAGCTTTTCCCGGTCAAAGAGGACTTCACCGGATGCGGATTCAAGCTTCACGTCCTGAGTAAGGTAAAACTCATACCTGCCCTGCTGCACAGACGTGAACCAGTTAATAGGCTCGTAGTATAAAAGTAAACTTGAACCGCGTTGGATCTTGTTTTCCGGCAGAGCGTAATAGGAGGAATAGTTGAGAACCTTCTTGCATAAGACAAATTCCTGCACCCCGAGCTTTCCCTTATTCTGCTTTTCTATAATTTCATTCTTTAATTTCAGGATAGTTTCCGCGTCACCAGAACGGGCGGGAGAAACAAAAATCATACTCAAAAGAAAAACACAGAATATCGCAACCACCAACGGATAAAACTTTCTAACCATCCCCATGCTCCTCAGTTTGGAATTTATACATTACAGACCAAACCGACTATAACACCCTGAGCAAATCTCAGCTAGAAAAAGACGCAAAAAAAAGCCCGGACTCTCACGAATCCGGGCTTTCAAATTTTCTTGCCATACTCAAATTCAATCATTATTATTCATAGTGACTACAAACGATAACAAACGTATTTGAGGTGAATTATGCCCCAATCAAGCACAAGTTTCCGCACCGACCCAGAAACGCTGTCCTCTCTTGATGAAATAGCCAAGGACATGGGAAGAAGCCGAAACTGGGTTCTAAACAAAGCTATCAAAGATTTTATTGAATATCAGCAATGGTTCAAAAAACAGGTTCAGGAAGGATTAGTTGCGGCTGCTAATGGTGAATTTGCTTCTGATGAAGAGATTAACGATCTATTCAACAGGTTCGGTGGATAATGCCCCGCTGGACAAAACCTGCACAAAAAGACCTGCAAGCCCAACTCGAATATATTGAACGTGAGAATCCAGACATTGTTTCCCGGATTGCCACTCAAATCAGAAAAGCAACCGAATCACTGGATACATTTCCACAGCTTGGACGTGATGGGACTGTCGAAGGTACCCGCGAACTGGTTATCCCTAAGCTGCCCTTCATCTGTGTCTACCGAATCAAAGACAGCCATGTTGAAATCATCCGTTTTTTGCATGAACGCATGCGCATGCTAAAATAGAAAGCCCGGACTCTCACGAATCCGGGCTTTCAAACTTATTTAACTCTGCTTACGCAACCTGCGTTTATCACCAACTCGAATGGTGACCTTTTCCTTATCCATGTATTCAAGCAATGGAATGGAAAACTTACGCGACAGACCGACCAAAGCCTTGAAATCCTGCGGGCCAAGCTCTTCATTTTCAGCAAAATAACCCTCAAGAGTCTCCTGCAAGCCATCCACTGCGGACTTGGCGAAATACATGTCATCCTTGATCCTGACCAGCAGCCCTTCATCCTGCAAAAGCTTGTAAACTGGTGCGGCCTCTTTGAAAACCAGATCAAGAGGATCAAGCACATCTTTCAAGTTCGGAGGAGTCAATCCACCCTTCTCGTAATTATCCATCAAAGTATCACGCAGTTTCTGTTGATCCGACGCAAGGGAGACCTTATGCCCGGGCAAGTGCAGAATCTCCTGAACCGCCACGATTTCATTCTTCTTGAGCAGACGTTCCACAATGGAATGAAACAATTTATCCGGCAATCCCTTGCCGTAAGTTGATCCGATTTCTCCGCGGGAGACCCCCGGTTTCATGGGTTCTTTTTTATGAAATTCCGCAAGGTGAGCCAGCAGCCCCTGCACCAGATTCTCATAATGGGTGCCGGAAACATAGCTGCGGGTTTCCTTATCATATAAGAAAACTTTCTGCTGCCCGCCCATAGTCTGGAGCATCTTCTCCAGCGGCTTGGAGGCAACATTGCTCAGAATGGAAAGCTCCTGAAAAGTAAGGCCAGCCCTGCCTGCCAAATCAAGCTGGGTCAAGACCAGATCTTCCGGTTCTGCTGCTATGAGCGACTCCAGACGTTTCACATCATCTGAAAAACGTTTCACCTTACGGCCCAACGGGTTGATAATGCTACCCCCGGCAATGGTGCGCAACGGTGAAAAGGAACGCAATACAACACGATCACCATAAACCCCGGTCATGAGCTTATCAAAACGGATCTGACAAACGGCCCGTTCACCCTTTTCCAGCTTTTCGCGGTCAAGAAAGTAAACCTTGGCCATCACTTCCTTGGAACCGTGATGAAAATGGATTTCCTTACGATGCTTCAAACTTTTCGGAGAAGACGGCAGACAGGTCAGTTCCACGTCCCAAACCTTGGACGGGAAAAGCGTTCCCGGTCTACCCAGCACTTCACCGCGCTCAATCTCTTCTACTTCCAGACCGTGCAGGTTGATGGCGGTCCTGCGACCAGCCGGAGCAGTCTCTACGGATGCCCCGTGGGACTGCAAGCTACGCACCTTTGTCTCGGTCATTTTAGGGTAAAGAACCACATCGTCACCAACGGAAAGCTGACCTGAAATTAATGTCCCGGTTACCACTGTACCGTGCCCTTTCATGGTAAACACACGGTCCACAGGCAGACGAGCCAGATCGGTCCTGCGTTTTGGAGAAAAACCTTTCATGAATTTCGCAATCTCACCGCGTAATTCATCCAGCCCTTGTCCGGTATGCGAGGAAACAGCATGAATCGGGGCTTCAGCCAGAAAACTCGGTGCGAGGAATTCCCGAACATCTTCCTGAACCATCTCCATCCAGTCTTCATCAACCATGTCCGCTTTGGTCAGGACAACGAAGCCCTTCTCAATGCCCAACAAGGTGCAGATTTCCAGATGCTCACGGGTCTGGGGCATTACACCCTCATCAGCGGCAATGACCAACAGCACGAAATCAATACCCGCTGCCCCGGCAACCATATTTTTCACAAATTTCTCATGGCCCGGAACATCAATGATACTCAGATGTTCATCACCGCCAAGATCAAGGCTGGCAAAGCCCAGTTCGATGGTGATCCCGCGTTTCTTTTCCTCGGCCAGACGGTCACAGTCCGTTCCGGTCAAAGCCTTAATCAAGCTGGTCTTACCGTGGTCGATATGACCCGCAGTACCCATAACAACAGGCATAGTTCTCCTTTTGCCTCCGGCGGCTAGGGAAGAGAAACTTTTGCAAAAGTTTCCCTTCCCCAGACCCCATCCCTTCAAAAACTTTTAGCTTGCTTCGCATTTAGAGCATAGCAATGATCTTCGAATAAAGTCCTAACAAAACCTAATAAAAGGTTTAAGGCCCCCGGCAGGGCTGCCGGAGGCTTCATAAAATTAATTCTTCAAGAAAGTACGGAATGCCAGTTCAGTAGCGTAAAGGTCTGCCTTACTGGTCAACTCGAACGGGCTGTGCATGGAAAGCACCGGAGGTCCGAAATCGATAACATCCATGCCATAGAGAGCGAGGAATTTAGCGACTGTTCCGCCACCGCCGAGATCGACCTTGCCAAGCTCAGCCATCTGCCACGGAGCTCCGGCTTCACTCAGGATGTTACGCAGCCATGCCACAAACTCAGGATGAGCATCATTAGCACCGACCTTACCGCGATGTCCGGTAAACTTGCAGAAGCAGGGACCGTAACCGAGATAGGCTGAGTTGAGCTTCTCGTGCACATCCTGATAGTCGGGGTCGATTGCCGCATGCACATCGGTGGAAAGCGCTTTACCGGCCATCATAACCCGGGACATCTTAGCGTTGGGTTCCCATGCATCAATCAGGTCTTCAAGGCAGTATTCGAAGAAGAGAGACTTTGCACCGGTAGAACCTTCTGAACCGACCTCTTCTTTGTCGTAAAAAAGTACTATCTGGGCATGTTCAGGCTCAGGAGCATTGAGGAATGCTTCAAGGGCGAGGAATACGCAGGAACGGTCATCCTGTCCGTAACCGCCCACAACAGACTTATCCAAACCAACGTAACGGGCAGGACCGGCAGGGACAATGTGCATTTCCGCGCTGAACAGGTCTTCTTCAACGATGTCGTATTTCTCGTTAAGCAGCTCAAGTACTTTACGCTTTACGGAAGGCTTGCCATTACCCTCTTCCTTATCGTCTTCGTCCTTAGAAAAAGACAGGGAATGCCCCATAAGAATATTCAGTTTCTCAGCTTCAAAAGCATCGGTGACCTTCTTCTCCACCTGCTTGTAAGCAAGATGCGGAAGCAGATCGAGAATGGTAAGAACCGGATCATTAACATCCTCGCCGATAACAACATCAACCTTGGTGCCGTCCGCTTTAACGACCACGCCGTGCAGGGCAAGAGGCCGTGCCAGCCACTGGTATTTGCGAATGCCGCCATAGTAGTGAGTCTTAGCCATGGACATTCCAAGGTCTTCGTAAAGAGGATGCTGCTTCAGGTCGAGACGCGGAGTATCTGCGTGTGCACCGACCAGACGAAAGCCCTGAGAAAGCGGATTTTTCCCCTTACGGGCAATAAAAATGGTCTTATCGCGAAAGGAGCGGAAGCACTGATCTGCTCCGAGATAATCTTCAAAACCCGCTTCCTTCAGTTTTTCTTCCACATATTTAATGGTCTCGCGTTCGGTCTTGCAGCGGGTCAGAAAATCAATATAACGGGCTGCGAGGTCGTCCATGCCCTGCTGGTGCTCTTCATCTTTGAAGATTTCCCAGCAGCTTTTCGGTTCATGTTCAAGTTGCTTATTCATGTATAATTATCCTTTTTGCCTCCGGCGGCTTAAACCCTTTTGCAAAAGGGTTTAAGAATCCCAAAACCTTTTAACAAGGCTTCGCTGCTAATGGAGGTGAATTATTCTAAAATTTGATTAATAGCTTCAGCGCAGAGTTTGTACTCTTCGCGTGTGAGTGTTCGTGGATCAAGACAAAATGCATCTTCTTCAATTCGTCCCACCAGCGGCGGTTCAGTTGAAAGAAGTCCTTCTTTCAATTCTTCAACTGTCACCTTTGCACTCGGAACTACGGTAACAAGAAAAGTCTTTAAGTCCTGCTCCGGAAATGCTCCGCCGCCTACACGGGAAACCCCCTCACGCACACCGATATTCGCAGTTTCGCCAAGCTCGCGACGTAATGTGCGGGCAAGGGCTTGAGCCTGTTTTTTAAGATTCTCAGGCTTCTCGGTAATCATGCGCACTGTGGGCACTTCGCGCTTGGCAGTCTCCGGATCAAGGTAAAGGCGCAGGGTCGCTTCAAGGGCAGCAAGAGTCATCTTATCAATACGAACCGCACGGTTAAGCGGATTCTTCTTGATAGCATCGATATATTTCTTCTTACCGACTATAATCCCCGCCTGCGGGCCACCGAGCACTTTGTCACCGGAAAATGAAACTACATCCACATCCTCGGCTACAACTTCCTGTACTGTGGGTTCCCGCATCAGGCCGAGGCCGGAAAAATTGGTCAGGTTACCGCTGCCAAGGTCTTCATAGACCGGAAGGTCATGCTTACGCCCCAGTTCAGCCAATTCGCCACCGGAAACTTCCTTGGTGAATCCAATAACCCGGAAATTGGAGGTATGCACTTTCATAAGAAGTGCTGTTTCCTCGTTAATGGCATTTTCATAATCGTGCAGATGGGTACGGTTGGTAGCACCAACTTCACGCAAAAACGCCCCGCTCTTGGTCATGACATCAGGAATACGGAAAGATCCGCCGATCTCAACAAGCTGACCGCGGGAAACAATTGCTTCGCGACCCTTTGCAAGGGTTTCAAGGGTAATCAATACCGCTGAAGCATTGTTGTTAACCACCAAAGCGGCCTCAGCCCCGGTAATCTCGCAGATCAGCTTTTCCACGTGACTGTAACGACTACCACGCTCTCCGGTCTTCAGATCAAACTCAAGGTTGGAATAGCAGGCACAAGCCTCAGTCACCGCTTTTACTGCAGATTCGGCCAGCAGAGAACGACCGAGGTTAGTATGCACCACCACCCCGGTTCCGTTAAGCACACGCCGGAAATGAGGTTTAGCACCGGCCCGCACATGGCAGGTCAGGCGCGGGAAAAGCACATCCGGGGAAAGCTGCTTTTCTTCAGTGATAATCCCGCCTTTGATTTCCTCGCGGCAGACATCAAGAAAGCCGTTAACCAGATCACGGGAAAGGGTCCTCGGCAGTCCATCAATGACACCCTCTTCTTCAAGACGGGTCAGCACAGAATCAACGGAAGGAAGATATTTAAAAAGATTAGACAAAAAATGCCTCCGAAATTTAAAGCCACCAACAAAATCCCATCCAACTGATTCGACGGACAACTCATCGAATTTCAGCCAAAATTAAACCAATAAAAGGTTTTGGGATTCTTAAACCCTTTTGCAAAAGGGTTTAAGACGCCGGAGGCATTCTTCTTAAAAATTCTGGGTATCTTGTATAAAAAGCTGCCAGCAAATACAAGGACCCGCAGATTAGAACTGTTTTCTCACCGGAATTAAGCATTGAGAGAGCATCGTCAATAGTTTTAGCAGCTTTTGCCCGCTCTCCAAGGACCGCAGCTAAATCTTTATATGGATACGCCCGTTCATTCCCCTCAATCCCGCTGGCGAGAATCGGACCGTCAGTCAAACGAAAAAGAGTCTCCTTCACCGGACCAAGATTCTTATCCTTCATACAGGAAAAAATAATCGCATCCAGTTTTACTCCAGACCGTTCCAGCTCGGCTTCCAGTGCGGCAAAAGCATGTGTGTTGTGCGCGCCATCAAGGATGTAAGTCCTAGCCGACTTGATAATCTGCAACCTTCCGGCAATGAATGCCTTTTCCACCCCGCTGCGGACCTTATCTGCGTCAAAATCAATACCTGATTTCCCGCAGAACAAACGCCAAGCACAGGCTGCAAGACCTGCATTCTCCTTCTGGTGCTCCCCGGCAAGAGATGGATTAAGGTCCGCAACAATCTCCTGATCATTTATATGATGAAGATCGCAGCCTAATTCCTTAGCACGCGTCTCAAGGACCGTCTTAGCTTCAGGAACCTGCACGGCAGTGATGGCAGTTCCATTCTCACGCATGGCATCGGCCTTATCTGCTGCAATCAGGTCAATTGTCGAACCTAGCACCTTCTCATGATCCAGCCCGATGGGGGTAAATACTGTCAGATCAGGATCAACCGTATTAGTGGCATCGTAACGGCCGCCAAGCCCAGCCTCCATGACCGCCAGATCAATTTCATTATTTTTAAAAGCCACCAACGCCATACAGGTTAACAATTCGAAATAAGTTAAACCCGCATCCGGGGCTATTTCCATGACCTGATTAGCCAGTTCGCACCACTCTTCTTCAGAAAGCATAGAGCCGTTAATAGTAATACGCTCACGGGGAGTGACGAAATGAGGAGAAGTAAAGGTCCCAACCTTAAGTCCGTGTTCACATCCAATAGAGGTAATGTATGATGAAGTTGACCCTTTTCCATTTGTTCCGACAACATGGATAACCGGAAAGCTGGACTTTCCACCCCAGTTACGGACAAACTCTTCCATTCTGCCAAGGCTCAAATCCATATGGAAAAGGCCAAGGTCATCCAGATAACCGCTAAATTCTAGAAAATTTTTAAATTTCAAAACTTTTTTCCATTTTTTGCTTGACCGCCAAGTGCGGTTTGTATAAACAGACATCTCTCGCGGGGCAGTAGCTCAGTTGGATAGAGCAACGGCCTTCTAAGCCGTTGGCCGAGGGTTCGAATCCTTCCTGCCCCGCCACTTAGAAATCACAGGGTTACAAACGAAAGTTTGTAACCCTTTTTCTTTTGGATTTTGTACTATCCACAATTGAGATAAAGAATGATAAAAGCCCATTAAAAAGATTTCCCTTAGCTTGTATTCAAAAAACAGATGACTACACAGCAGGAGGAATTAGCTCAAGGCTAAAATCATAATCAATTCAGAATATATTTTGACCGCAACAGATATTTTTTAGATTTGCGGATGTCTCTACTTCACTATCGGCGTTTTTAAAAACCTTGTTATTCCTGCTCTTCCATGCGCTTTAATTTTTCACGTAGAGTCTTACGGTTTATGCCCAGTATCTCGGCAGCGCGGGTCTTGTTATTATCAGTCATAATCAGCACATTTTTTATATGCTCCTGCTCCACTTCTGCCAGAGAACGGTCAACACGTTCTTCCATCGGCAAACTGAAACGCATATTAGGGGGCAGATCCGTAACCTCAATCGGATCATGGTCCACAATAACCACCATCCTCTGAATAAGATTTTCCAATTCTCTTACGTTTCCCGGCCATGAATAATTACGTAAAGCAGTCAGGGCCTCGTCCGTAATACTTGGTGTGGGACATTGCATGGTCTTGGAAAATTTAACCAGAAAATTACTGATCAAAATCAGAATATCATCACCACGCTCGGCAAGAGACGGCACAGGGATATCCACTACGTGCAACCTATAGTAAAGGTCCTCACGAAATGATCCGTCCTCAACAAGTCGTTTTAAATCCTTGTGCGTAGCGGCTAAAATACGGGTATCTACCGTATGAACAACACTTGACCCAACTTTACAGTATTCCTTGGATTGCAAAATACGCAAAAGCTTGGCCTGCATGTTTGGGCTGGCATCACCGATTTCATCAAGAAAAACAGTACCACCATTAGCTATCTCAAAAAAACCTGCTCTGGCCTCTTTCGCCCCGGTAAAAGCACCTTTAACGTGTCCGAAAAGTTCACTCTCAACCAAAGAATCAGGTATTGCAGCACAATTGACCGGAACGAAAGGTGCCGCCCTGCGGTCACTGTGGTAGTGCACAGCTCTGGCGACCAACTCCTTACCCGTACCGGAATCACCGGAGATAAGAACGTTGGCATTAGTTGCAGCAGCTTTACCGATCCTGCGAAAAACAAGCTGCATACCGGGAGAATTTCCGACAATACCATAAGTTTCATCCGGGACCTCGACCGCTTTGAGTGCCCGCCTGCGGTGAACACGTTCAACGATGCGGTCCATTGCCCCCTGCAACTCCTCAGAAGTGAATGGCTTAGGCAGATATTCGCCTGCACCATCCTTTATGGCTTCCACTGCACCGGATATTGACGGGTATCCGGTTATCATCATTAATTCCACATCACGATGGTTCTCACGCACGTGCCTGATCAAATCCAGACCTGTGGCCTGAGGCATCCTAAAATCTGTTATGACTATATCTATTTCATGTTCTTCAAGCAGAGACAGAGCCTCGTCCACCCGCAAACAAGTTAATACATCGTAACCTTGTGATTCAAGATTGCGCTTGAGTACTTCCAGTGTACTTTTGCTGTCGTCTACCGCGAGAATCCTAATCTTTTCGCTCATCTTCCATCCGTGCGGCTATTCAACCGACTGGTTATTTTGCAAACAAGGCAAAGCTATCTCAAAACTGGTTCCGTGCCCATATTCGCTTTGCACCTGAATCAATCCTTTATGGGCTTTTACGATTCCCAAAACAACTGAAAGCCCCAACCCGGTTCCCTTATCAACGTCCTTGGTAGTGAAAAAAGGATTAAAAATCTGTTTTAAATCATCAGCATGAATACCCGGTCCATTATCGTCCACAATGATATACACGTCATTACCATCACTGAGAGTCTTTATGGTCAACACCCCGCCTTCATCCATAGCCTGAATGGCATTGGCAGCCAAATTGACAATAACCTGTTTGATATGCCGGGGGTCAGCAGACACCAGTGGAAGTTTTTCATCAAATTCACAACGAATCTCAATATTACCGCGTTTAGCTGCAGTCCCGGTTATGCGCAGAGCATCTCGAATAGTCTGATTTAAATCTGTTGGAATAAATTGAGGCGGCAACTGCCTGCTGAAAAACATGATCTTCTTTATGATCTCACGCGCATGCAGCGAAGAATCAACTATATTATCTAGATCCATGCGCACCTGATCAGGCAGTTCAGGAGTCTGCAATGCAAGCTGTGCATAACCGAGGATATTAGCCAACGGTTCATTAATCTCATGCGCTACTCCGGCGGAGAACTGTCCGATCTTGGCTAACCGATCCGCCTGGCGCAACTGCTGCTCAAGCTCCTGCCGGGCAGTCTTAATCTCTTTTTTCGCTACAATTAGGCCGATCTGCTGTGCCGTTGTGACCAACAATTCGTTTTCATCTTCAAGAAAAATGGATTCCCCTTTTCTCTTATGACCTGCATATTCTACGGACACAGTGATAGAGCCGCGTATCTCCGGACCGGACTCAATCGACTCAACTAAAACATTCTCCGTCTTATAGTACCCTTCTGTTTCCCAACAAAGATTGCCGATACGCAAACGAATATGGGTCTTATCCGGATTTTGAAATCCAGAAGGCAGCAGATTTACTATCTTTCTAAGGGTCTCTTTTAAATCCAGATCGCCGTCAGCCCCGAGCTTACTGATCTCATATAGGCAATTAAGCTCCTTATTGCGTTCAATCAGGTTGAACCGCTCCCGAAGCAGACCATTCTGGCGCCGCATGTGCTCGGTTACATCCTGTCCTACACAAAGGATGCTGATTGTACTGGAATCCGAATCAGTTAAGGCTTTCAAATTCCAATCAATATAAATTTTTTCTCCACTTCTGGCCCTGATACTGCCGGAAATTCTGGAAATATCCTTTTTTCCGGCCTTATCCAATACCTCTTTGCGTGAATCAGCACGCTGTTCCTGAGGTATAAAGGTCTCAAACCAATCTTTGCCGGCCAATTCCTGCATGGAATAACCGGACAACGATTCGAGCATGGAGTTGCCGTGAATGATAACACCGTCCAAATCAAGTGTGACCACAATGCCATGACTCAACTGCATTATAGTGTCATAATATTCCTGAAGATTCATAATTAAAACCTCATGTTCAAGAATACGGCAAAGTTATATGTGAGTAAAGTATGAACGGACGATCCGGCAAGGAAGGAAGCCGGACCGCCCGCCACATATCTTAGGAAATCATCCGGACTTCCTAATGCCCAAGATTCAGACCCCATCCTTCGAACACAAACAGGATGGCGAATCCGTACCACAAAGTATAAACCACATAGAAGATCAGAGAGAAGATAACCAGACCGAGCTCATCAGTTATGTCGAGAGGCTCAATCTCATAATAGTTGTATGCTGTCTCAACTGCCTTCTTCATTACGGTAGATGTTACCTTGGCAACTTTAAACTCTTCCTGACCGTTCAGAGCCTTTTCCATCAGCCCCAGAGAAGTCCACCAGTTAAAAGTGGTCCTGCGAGCCTCTACACCGTACTTACCTTCGAGGGCTTCTGCATCGTTATGATACATGAGTTCCGCATCATCGAGGCTGGCGTTAAGTATATCCACAACAGAACCGGTAACTTCAAGGGCCTTTCCATTTAAGCTTACCTTTACCCCGGCTTTTTCAAACAGCTTGGCAGACTGTTCAGCCTGTACACCAGTAGTATAGGTCAGCTTGAGAGTCAGATCCTTTTTAACCGCAGGGTCTTTCACTTCATCACGCAGCGGAGCCACGTAATTTACAGACCCCTTGGAGATTGAGTTGTACATGGCATCGAGATATGCCATCGCATTCTTTCCGTCGAAAATGGGCTGGAACATCACAGCAAGTACGATAAAGAAAGCTGCGAGAAGCGCCAGACCGCCAGAGAATTCTTTTTTGTTAATAATCATCTTAGTGTGCCCCTTCTGCCTTAAGATTCTGGATATTCTTCAAGAAAGTACCGATAACCCAGACCGAAAAACCGCCAATTACTACAAAGAACGCCCAGATACCTATGGTGTTCAAAGTGTCGCCAAGGGCCGGAGAAATCGGGATGTATCCCATTTCACCCAGCTTTCCGGGCAGAGCAAAAATACGGTTAACGAAACCGGCCAGAACAGCCATGGCGTAGAATCCACGAATGGTAATACCGGGAACAACCTTAGTTACCAGTGCGCCAATCTGAATACCGAGCAGGGAACCAAGCAGCATACCCATTGCAAGAGTATAGAAGATGAACCCGTAAATGGCATACTGGGAAATAGAGGCGAAACCTGCGGTAAAAACAATCTGGAAGATATCAGTACCAACAGTTGTCATAGAGGATACGCCAAGCACGTATACGAAGATGGGGAAGGTAAGGAAGCCTCCGCCGACACCCATGATACCTGCGGCCAGACCTACCAGTGCACCGGAGAGGACCAAAAAGATCCAAGAGATCTGACGTCCGCCGGGAGTAAGGTCCTGATCGAATTTTACCATAGGCGGAAAGTTAACGGATTGCAGAGACTTACTGAGAGCACCCAGCTCTGCTCCTTCTCCGCCGCCGTGCGCGCAACCACCGGAACCGGCTTTGCGGGCTTTCAGGTAGTCAAACATGGCGTAGAAGCCGAGGAATCCGAGCATTAACGAATAAACAGTAGTAATAAACGCATCGGAAAGCACGGGGTTAATTTCATAAAGAACACGGTTGATAATACCGCCCGCAGTGGCTCCGACAATTGCACCGATAAGGAACACTACCGCCAGAGGCACAGACACGTTACCCATCTTGCGGTGGATGACACTACCCATAATCGCCTTAGCGAAAATGTGGAACAAGTCAGTACCAACAGCCAGAATACCCTTAATACCGGCACTCATAAGTGCGGGGGCGATAATAAATCCACCGCCAGCGCCGATACAGCCGGTAATCAGTCCTGCACCAAGACCGATGGCTATCGACACCATAAAAATGCCGAAGCTGTAGAATGCGGGGCTATACGCTTTTTTGCCGCCGAGAAGATCCGGAAGAACCGGAGCAATATCATCGGCAAAAGCAATACCGCCCAAGATCACGGGGATCAGCATCAGCCCGAGCAGCATACGTAATTTCTTGCTGCCCATGATCGCCTTTGCGTTATCGATCTCCCAGCGGGCCATGTAACCGGCCCCAGCCATCATAAATTTACCCCATTGATTGAAAAAACTCATGATTATCCTCACAAATTCATTTCTATTGTTACCTTCGCTCCGGCCGGCTTTTCTACACTTGCCACCCGGACCTTAATTACTATTTGCAGCCACACCCTTGATCTTTACGATCAGTTCATCCGCATTAATCGGCTTAAGGAGATACTCGGATGCCCCCATAGCCTGACAGGATATGACAAGATCAGGACTGATATGAGCAGTGAGCATCAAAACCCCAATCTGCGGATAAAGTCGCTTTATTTCTCCAAGAAGCCTGATTCCGTCCCTGCCGGGCATTTTGACATCAAGCAGAACAACATCCATCACTTTAAGCCTAAGCGTCTCCATGGCTTCATTTGCGCATGAAGCCGTGCTGACATCCACCCCCCGCCTCTCAAGCCTGCAAGCAAGCACGCGGGAGAAATCAACTTCATCGTCAACCAGAAGAACTTTAATCCTTTTCATGGACATCCTCCTTCCGGATACATACCTGCCGTACTTTTTCTAACAGCAGTTCGAAATCGACCGGCTTAGACAGATAATCTGCAACTCCCAACCTGATGCTCTCAGCTGCGGCCTTTTCACAGCCATGACCGGTAAGCATCAAAACCGGCAGTTCCGGAGCAAGCATCTTGAAAACTTTTAAAATTTCGATTCCATCCATGCCTTCAAGCTTCAGATCAAGGACCGCGACATCAAACTCTTTTTCGCGGAGCATTCTCACTGCATCTTCACCGCGGTATGCGGTCTCAACAAGAATGCCCCGCCTGCTCAATCGTTTACGCAATACCTCCGCAAAGCCGACCTCGTCGTCGACCATGAGCAGCTTTATTGCCTTGTTGTCATTCCTCATCTGAACACCATCGGCCCCTTAAGCCATACGATTGGTTATCTCATCGATACGAGCCATGGTTTCTTCATCTTCATGCTCGTGATACAGCTTCATAGCTGCACGTATTTTTTCAACGAGATCATCAATTGAACACGGCTTCATAAGATAATCGAAGGCTCCGTTCTGCATGCCGGTTATTGCCGATTCCACTGTTGCATGACCGGTGAGCATAATTACTTCGACCAGGGGAAAGTCCCTTTTGATTTCCTGCAACACGGTGAGCCCATCCTTATAGGGCATCTTCACATCCAGAATGACCACTTCAATTCCGGGATTCTTGCCCAGCATACTCAGGCCTTCATCACCGCTGTATGCTTTGTGGACAGTCATGTTGCGCCGCTCAAGCCTCTTAGACATAGCTTCTACAAAAGCTTCCTCATCATCCACGAACAGAATGGTTGCGTTCGTCATGATCTTCCTCCTTGTTGTATTCATGAACATTTTCGGAATGAGGCAGGGGTAACCAGATATTAAAACGGGCTCCCCGACCCAAGTCGCTTTCAACCTCTATTTCGCCGCCCATTTGATGGACAAGTCCGTAACAAATGGACAGTCCCAGTCCGCTCCCCTTCCCCACCGGTTTAGTGGTGAAAAAGGGATCAAAAATTCTACCAAGATTGGCTGCCGGAATACCGGGGCCCGTATCTGCAATTGAGACCAAAGCATGCTCATTCTCAGCATGGCAGCTGATCATAAGTTTTCCACCCTTGGACTCCATGGCCTGAATGGCATTGTTGATCAGGTTCAGAAAAACCTGCTGCAACTCTGATACAGAGGCCCGGACCGGGGGCATGCCTTTATCCAGATCAAGCGAGAGCTCCACCTGAGCATAACGGGCCTGCTGCATTGAAATTTCAACAATCTCTTCAATAAGACCCGGAAGCTGAACATCAGCGACACGAGAATCGGTCTGACGAGCAAAACTGAGCAGCTTATGGGTGATATCTTTGCAACGTCCACCCTGAGTACGGACCTGTTCCAAAGCTCTGCTGATCTCTGTGTAACTGGTGATCTCACCTTCCTCGTCTTCCAGCAGATCCTGAACCCAACCGGCTTCTTCAATCATTATGGCAACCGGATTATTGATTTCGTGCGCTATACCTGCTGCCAACTCACCAATGGAGGCCAGCTTTCCGGTTTCCACCATCTGCCTGTTCATCAGCTCATTTTCTTCATCAATGGCCTGAAAACGGACGACCAGTTTTCTGGAGAGATAAATGGCCATCACGACAATCGCGATTCCTCCGGAAAGGAAAATAGCCAAGGTAAAGGATTCACTGCGGATCATGGCGGAAAAAGCATCACTTGCATCCTGCTGGTAGACCAGCTTCCAATCTCCATCCTTAAGTTGGGAAGAAACCGTCACGTATTCTTCCCCGTCACTGCCATGAGAAAGCTGCACAACAACTCCATCCTCGGCCTGAAAGCGGCGCACGGTCTCATAAGGAGTCAGCACCAAATTGCTTTCACGGTTAGCCGGCGGCTTGGTCTGAAAAACTCCACTGCGATTAAGTATGTATGCGTATCCGGTCTCACCGATGCGAATGTTCTCGACAAGATGTGAGAATGCCAGGAAATCTATTGTTGCACGCAAGGTCCACTGGCGTCCGTCAGGATCAGCTCCGCCCTGTTCGCTGTTGACTGCAATGATGAAATGCGGGGATTGGCGTAAGCCCATAAACACATCACTGATCCCGGTGACCTTTCCACGGCTGTTCAAATACCAGTTAGCATCAGAGTAATCCGCTCCAAGCAGATTAAATGGGCCGGCATAAGCAACCTGACGGCCACTCTCGTCAACTACCCCCAGATCCACAAAAATGAGTCCGTACTGCTGCTGCATGAACTTGAGAGTTTTTTCCAGAAACAGCGGATCAGTAAGTTGGTCATAGGAATAGGCCCGGGTCAGAAACTGAAGCTCGGCCTGCTTCTCTCTCAGAAAGTTGTTAACGTTGTCTTTATGCTTATCCACCACCTCTGCTAAATGGGCGTAGACCTTAGCGCGGTAGATGGAACGAAATTGGTCGAAGATAAGGCCGCCCACCAAGATCAACGGTGCAATGGATACCGTGATCACTATGAGGGCGACCTTGCGGGAAAGCTTGTCGTATGAGGTCTTGTTTTCAGTCTGCATATTCGTTTCCATTCTTTTATCTGCTTAAGGCTACGGCCCCCGTTGAAGAGGGTGGTCCCTAATGCCCCAGAGCAAACGCTGTGCCACACTACGAGCTGGACACTTTGGCCCCACCTAGAGGTCTTAATGGAATAACATGCTGAAATAATGAATTTTTAGTCTAAAAAACAGGTATGCAAAGCTTATTCAAGCGCAAAAGAGCATCGGAACTAAAAAGCCTGTTTTGCTCACAATTAATCCCTATCGATACCTTTCACCCCGTGCGGTACAAATTGTGCCAGCACCTCCAAAAGAGGACATCTCCCCCTCGTCTGTTACTAAATTCACAAAGATGCAGATATTGAAAATAAACACACTGGCACAAAATGAACCACTGACTGGGGAAGTACAGGATAGAGGCAAATTCCTAATTCATATTAGATAGACTTTTTTTGAATACGGCTAAAAAAAATGTTCAAGGAGATATGCGCTAAACCCAGCCTGCACCGACTGTGTTTGCCGTAAGGAAAAGAGATTTGGCATATAGATTGTAATTCAGACAGCACAGACTTTAAACTACGGGGGAAGACATGGCACAGATTCGAGTACTTATTATTGACGATGAAATAGGTTTTTCTTCAGTCCTCGCCAAAAGGCTAGGCAGGAGAGAGGTAGACGTTAGCACTGCATCCTGTGGCGAAGAGGCACTGCACCTACTTACGCAAAACACATATCATGTAGCCATACTGGACATGAATATGCCCGGTATGAACGGACTTCAGGTGCTTAGAGCTATAAAAAAAGATTATCCCTTTGTGGAAGTAATTCTACTGACCGGAAACGCGGATATAAAAAGTGCGCAAGCATCCATGAATGCAGGAGCATTCGACTTCATTCTCAAGCCTGCCGATACAGAAATTATCAGCAACAAAATCATCGATGCTGCCCGGATTAGCGGACAGCAAAACCGAATATAAATTAACGGGAACTGCTCAGGCTACGTTTCAGAAACTTCATCCTTAACCTCAAACCTCTTGAAGTCGTTAAAGAAACGTTGCCTGTAAGTCTCCACCTGCTTAGGACTGGTCATAATCATATCCAGCTGGCGAGTATGGGTGATCAGATAGCCCAAAACCTTTAGGTGATATTCCATATCCTGACGATCAAGTCCCTCAAGACGCGCATTTAGATTGTCTTCCCGAATGCGGACCCTGAAATCTAGTTCCTCAAGTATCTCACCGATAAATCTGGCCCTCAAAATCCTTCGCTCCGGGTTGGCAGCCCCACCCTTGAATTGGAAACTGGCATAATTCTCCACGGTACGCTCACCCACCAATGACTCCACGGAACAAAAATGGAAACCAAATCGGGATTGCAAACAGCAATAATTTTCCGAAATCATGAAATAATTCTTTTGAGTATACGATGAACGCGAAGCCACATTCAAATTAGGGTTCATGGTCGCTTCGAACATGACCGACATCAGCCCTTTGCCATGAATGGCAGGGGGACCATCCCAGACAACTGCCTGCATACCGGCCCAAAGCGCGCGCATGGGAATGGAACGGACATGCTCCATGAAGACACATTTCTGGTTGATCTCACTCTCATCACTGACACCGTTACCCAAATCCAGAATCCAGAACTGTCTGGGCACGTTACATACCAGCTGTCTTGATGCAGCCGCAATGTGCTCATCGCTGATGCCGAAGCCGAACATCTCACGCACAGCCATTTCATGGCAAAACCTCATAATATCATGATAAGTCCGGCACTTGGACGGCCTGAAGTCTGGAGAATCTGAATCAGTAAGGTTAAGACGGACGATATAACGGGCAGCTTTGCGCAGGGAAGCCTGTACAGGACTACCTTTCATCAGTCGTTTTCGCGGCTTTTCAGTAACTAAAGAATCCATTGAACCTGAATAGACAGCATGGCCATCAGCATCAACTGTAACTATCTGTCCTGATTCGAGTTTTTCAAGGGCATCCTTTACACCGAATAAAGCCGGAACCCCGAATTCTCGGGCAACATTAGCCAGATGCCCGGCCAAACCGCCCTGCTCAGTGATGACAGCGCTGCAACGGTCCAATAGAGCTGCCCTATTAGGCAGAGCCTGTTTGAGCACCATTACCCCGCCATCAGGAAATGAAAGTTTATCCGCGCTCTTACGAATGGCAAACACAGGTCCTATCCCGACTCCGGGACTGGCTGTTTTACCACCAGAAAGCAATGGTGCAGGCAGATCGGGATCACCAAAGGCATGTTCTTCATTGTCGTTTTCAATAAGTAATAGCGGACGGCATTGCAGCAAAACAAAGGTTCCGTCATCGGTAAAGGTCCATTCAATGTCCTGAGGGATTCCGAAAAAATCTTCCAACTGTATGACAGTCTCAGACACCAGAAGAGCCTGATCCTCACTTAACGAAGGTTGAAAAGCTTCCTCTCCAAGCTGGACAGTTGCGCAGACACCTTCAGCTGTATCACATACGAACCTGCTGTTTTTCTCCGCAATTTCGGTCCTCAAGACCTGAGCCGGGTTACCGCGCGATACGATAAATTCATCAGTTTCGGCTGAACCATCCACAACAGCCTTCGGCAGCCCCCACACGGAATAGATGTTAACATTACGGTCACGTACATTCACAGGACTCCGAGAATAAGCCACCCCGGACGAGCTGGCATGTATCATCTCAATACATCCCACACTCATGGCCATATCCTCATCACGCAATCCGCGATTATTGCGGTAAGCCATGGCCTGCAAGGAATATTTGGAGGCCATAACCTCCTTCACCGCATCGGTCAGAGAAGCTCTTCCGACATTCAGTATGGACCGATACTGCCCCGCAAAGGCCGCCCCCTCCAAATCTTCACCGAGCGCACTTGAACGTACAGCCAGATTAACCTCTCTGCCCAACTCTGCGCAGAGAGTGTCGTATGCATCCAAAATCGCATCAGAAAGCTCTTCAGGCAATTCAGTCTCCAGAATCAATCCCATCACCGCTGAAGAAAGCTGAAAAATCTCATTGCGATCATTTAAGTCTGTGGATTGGATACGCCGGTCAATTTCCTTCTGTAGCCCCCCAGAGTTCATAAACAAATTAAAGGCTGCGGTTGAAACCAC
Organism: Maridesulfovibrio salexigens DSM 2638; assembly: GCF_000023445.1. GTDB lineage: Bacteria > Desulfobacterota > Desulfovibrionia > Desulfovibrionales > Desulfovibrionaceae > Maridesulfovibrio > Maridesulfovibrio salexigens. Next base: position 2,415,115 of record NC_012881.1, read on the forward strand.
AAAGCCAGGTGGGATATTCAAATCAAGCTTGGCCCCGGCTTCACCAAGCAACGCCATTTTAGGACCGCACAGATCTATTTGCTCTCTTCCCACATCATTGAGGTTCAAGACCAGATCACCCTCTCCGGTAAGTTGCACAGGCTCAATATGTTCTGCAATTCGTTCCTGTATCTCTTCAAACCTATCATACAATTTGAGATATCCATCCGGCTTAAGCTCATTGAGATATTTGATCATTTGATAGGTTGAGACAGAAATACGAGTGCACTGGGCTCGAACATAATGCATTCCGTATGGAGTATAACCGCGTAAGGCTTCCTCCAACTCAGCTACATATTCATGCATTCTGGTATTGGCTTGGATGAGCATACGAAAACTATTGTAGCGGTCTGTAAGCATCTGCCGGGCTAATTCCGGATCAATACTTTCCTTTTTCTTTTTCCCGAAAGGCAACCAATCAAAGAAACTCATAGGGCAATATCCTTATGGAATTACGAGAACACCGATGCCGTAATTATCGTCTGAAACACATTTCAGACCATACATTTTCAGCACAGAAAAATACAAACATTCACAGTCAGACACATTTCACAGCCTACTGACATATTACCTTCACCACAATCTCCGAAATGAACAGTAAATACCAGTAAACCCGAAATTTACCCTTGCAATATTAGTGCAACACTAACGAAGTCGTCTTCGAAAAACCATCCATAAACGCCACCCGCAGCACACTACGACAAAAAGCTGAAATTCACCGCCTCTCGGAGTAAGTACTTGCTTAAAGAAAAAAGTACGATATTCTTTCAGAACTTCTAAACGAACTCCATCAATTAACCAGATGCCAATGAAAGCTGTAACATTCAAACAAAACAGTTAAAATTAGAAAAATAAACAATACAGGAGAATAAAATGAGTAACCTCCATGAACAACTGGAAGAAATACAAATTAACGCAAAAGCGAACATCCCCACTGCCACCTTCAATACCATGCTTGATGAAACTGCTAAACTTAAAGCTTCAGGGATTGAAGGCAAAGCAGTACAGAACGGCGAAAAAGCACCGGATTTCACCCTCCCCAACCATCTGGGGCAGGATATCAATCTTGGCGCAATGCTTAAAGGAGGTCCGGTTGTAGTCAGCTTCTACCGGGGAGGATGGTGACCCTATTGCAACATAGAGCTGGTAGCTCTGCAAAAAAAACTCCCGGAAATCGAAGCCCTCGGTGCAAAACTCATCTGCATTACTCCTGAAACACCGGACAACACCCTCTCAACAAAAGAGAAGCAGGGGCTGTCGTTCGAAGTACTCTACGATGCAGGCAACAAGATTGCTGAATCCTACGGACTGGTATTCACCCTCAGTAACGATTTAAAAGAAATCTATAGCGGTTTCGGAATAAACTTAGACGTCCAAAACGGCGACGACACTTGGGCTCTACCGTTACCTGCCACTTACGTCATAAAATCTGATGGAACCGTGGCATACCATTTCGCTGATGCGGATTACACCAAACGTCTCGAGCCGGAAGAAATCGTAACAGCCTTGAAAAATCTGTAATCTTCCCCACAAAAAACAAGACGCTGCCTGTTTATTACAGGCAGCGTCTTTCATTAGATCACTGGTTACAACTTCTCTGCGAATCAAAGGTGGGAGTGTTTATAATATAGGAAATGGAAACACGGTGTAGAAATACCTTATCCGCAACATGCAACCGTGATCACCGATCCTGCGGTACATACAGGACCGAGATTTATTCAAATGCAGGTTTTACCCCTTGGGCCACTCCGGAGAAGTACTTCCGTTTGAAATGCAGGGCGACATTAACCAAGGCTATAAGGACGGGCACTTCCACCAATGGTCCGATTACAGCTGCAAACGCTTCCCCGGAATTTATTCCGAAAACCGCAATGGCGACCGCAATGGCAAGCTCGAAGTTGTTGGAAGCTGCGGTAAAGCTCAGAGTAGCAGCCTGCTCGTATGTAGCATCCGCTTTGTATGAAAGGTAAAAGGAAACCAGAAACATAACCAGAAAATAAATTGTCAGGGGAATGGCAATACGAATTACGTCAAAAGGAAGCTCAATAACCTTATCACCCTTAAGCGAAAACATGACCAAAATAGTAAAGAGCAGAAATACAAGGGTCAACGGGCTGATGCGGGGAATGAAATCTTTTTCATACCACTCCTTGCCCTTTACTCTTATACCGATAAAACGGGTCAGCATTCCGGCGATAAACGGGATTCCCAGATAGATGAAAACACTCTCCGCAATCTGGCCGATGGAAATATCCACTACAGCACCTTCAAGGCCAAACCATCCGGGCAGGACAGTCAGGAAAACATACGCATATACTGAAAAAAAGATCACCTGAAAGATAGAGTTAAAAGCAACCAGTCCGGCACAGTATTCGGTATCTCCCTTGGCAAGATCGTTCCAGACAATAACCATCGCAATGCAGCGGGCAAGACCGATCATTATCAATCCCACCATATATTCGTGGTATCCGGACAGAAAGGTAATCGCTAAAGCAAACATGAGCACTGGGCCGATAATCCAGTTCTGAGCAAGGGAGAGCAAAAGCACTTTATAGTTTCTGAAAACCTTACCCAGCTCTTCATATTTTACCTTCGCCAAAGGCGGATACATCATCAGGATCAGCCCGATAGCAATGGGGATATTAGTGGTTCCCACCTGAAAAGAATTAATAACATCCTTCATTGCCGGATAGAAATATCCACACCCCACCCCGACAAACATTGCCAGAAAAATCCACAAGGTCAGATACCGATCCAGAAAAGATAACTTTTTAATAGTTGACTCAGCCATATTAACTCCAATTGATAATGTTTAAGCACCCATAATTTAGTCATGAAAAAGCATTGGACCTTGGCGCAACATATCCGCATATGCGGATATGTCAACACATAGAAATTTAATCATCTAAAAGTATGAGAACACGAAAAAGAAATGTGATGGATAATAACTGATCAGGAGAAAGGGACCATTGTCATACTAATATGCACGACCAAAGGCCTGAAAAGGGAATGGACAAAAAAAGGCCGTTTCAAAAAAAACGGCCTCGTAATTAACAACTTTCGGTTACCTTGGTTTCAAGATAGCTGCACAAACGCTTATAATCCTCTTCGGCTTGGGGGACTTGCTGGAGACCTTCACGCAGAACCTCCAAAACACGACGCTGAATTGAATCTTCCGGTTCGGCCAGACTGTAATAAACCCACTTTCCTCTTCTTACGCCGGTCACCCATCCTGAATTTTTCAAGAAAGACATGTGACGGGAAACCTTGGATTGCGGAAGATCTAAACCTTCCATCAAATCACAAACGCACAATTCTCCACGCTCAAGCAAACGGATGACCCGTAATCGGGTTGGATCAGAGAGGGCTTTCAAACATTCTGCTATTTTTTCCATACCGAAGTTTTATGCGCTTACACAAATATGTCAACATACATACAGCTAACAATTTATCCAAAAATAAAGCTCATAAAACAGGACGAATCACAAAATACAAACCCATCAATCCGACAGTTACCCCGGCCAGCTTGCGAAAAACACTACCACCCTGCTGCCAACTGCTGCTTTCAATCATACGTCTGACCAAAGCAGTGGAACTCCCCGCAACAGCTATGGGTAGGCAATGACCTATTCCGAAGAGAACTATAAGCAGCATTCCGACTGCAACATCGCCCTGCACGGTAATAATCGCCAGAATAGGGGCAACAAAACCAAAAGTGCATGAACCGGACAGGATACCATATGCCAAACCAAGTACAAAAGCACCGCTGTATCCTTTCAACTTAAGATGCCCCATCAAGCTGCCGGATATGGAACATGTTGCTAGACCAAGCATATCCGCAGCTACCCAAAGCAGGATAAGCCCAACCAAAACCGTCCACCAAGGCCCAACATCGCCCATCATCCGGCCCAAAAAGGCACAGGTAATACCGATCAGCGCGATGGTTATGAACAGTCCAAGAGTAAACAATCCGGCATAAACCGAGGCCCTGCGCCCTTGCACAAGCTCGTTCTGCCCGCCCACGTAGCCGACAATAAGTGGAATTGAGGCCAGATGGCATGGTGAAAACAAAACACTCACCATGCCCCAAAGAAGACAGCCGAGCTCAGCCCAAGCCGTGCCGCTTACAATCCAGCTGTTAATGGCAACCAGAAACTGATCCATATCCTTACCGGACGCCCAGCTCTTTCAACTTCGCCACAATGCTCTTCTTATCCAAAAAACCTACATGGCGATATTGTTCCTTACCATCAGCATCATAGAATATCTGCGTTGGAATAGAACGGATATTGTATTTAGCCGCCTCTTCGCGATATTCCCATACGTCAATGAAAGCAATTGCGGCCCGCCCATCATACTCCTTGGACAATTCCTCAATCACCGGAGTCATCATTTTACAGGGCACACAGGCGTGGGCACCGATATCGACCATAGTTACCATGCCGGTAATGGGAAGCTCATGCGGTTTACCTGAAATTAGATCGGAAGCTGCGATTCCTGCCGTTTCACGGTCCTCAGCATCTGCGCTGCATGCGCCAAGGCACATTCCCAGAACCAGCAGACAACCTATCAAAACAAAAATTCTCTTAGGCATGCTTACTCCTCAAGCTTGATTATTTCAGCCACTTGAGCACTTCATTCTTACTGGGCACCTTGCCCATAACCTTTACTTCACCATCTATAGCAACTGCAGGAGTGGAAAAAACACCCATCATGGCAATTTCCTGAAAATCGCTGATTTTTACGACTTCAGCCTGAATCCCACTTTCTGCAACCGCTTCCTGTACAATCTTTTCCGCCTTGGCACACTTGGGACAACCGGGTCCGAGAACTTGAATTTTCATGTCATACTCCTTTTATGTTTATATTTGGCAAATTAACCAAATACTAGGCAATGTCAATAAAACACAGCTAAATAGCATTCACAATATTCATTTTAATTTTACAAATAATAGTATGGACAAGATTAATTGTTTTACGCGTTACAAACTATAAGTTAATTAATCACTGTTTTTAGCATAAAAGATCAGACAATTAAGAAAACAATTATGCCCGAAACTAATGATAGAAATTTTGATTTTAAGCTTCTGACATTTATCTGATGACACAGGAAAATAGTTCTTTATAATATTTGGTGAAACTTGCGCCCTAACCTACATAAACTCAATAACGACAAGGGAAAATTATGCTCAATTTCAAAGTAAACGAAGACCGCTGCATCCGGTGCGGTAAGTGCATCACAGACTGTCCCCCCATGTGCATATCCATGCAGGAAGGAGATTTCCCGGTAATTCAGGACGAGAACAAATGCCTGCGCGTCTGTCTGGCTATCTGTCCTACTGCCGCCATATGAATCATGGGCGTAAACCCTGACAACAGCATTGAACTGCAATACGAACTGCCCACCGCTCACTCCATGGAAGCCCTTATCAAGGGTCGACGCTCAATTCGTAAGTACAAAAAGAAAGCCCTTGATGAAAAAACCATCACAAAGCTGCTCGAAACATCTTTTCACGCACCTACCGGAGTCAACGCACAAGGCGTATTCTTCACCGCCACTACCACGGCTGAAGCAACAGAAGAATTGCGCAAAGAGATCTACACCAAAGTCGGCAAGCTGCTTAGCAATTCAGACTTTGATGAAAACGACATGCGCTTCCAGTACCTGAAAATGGCACATGGAGCATACACTAACCATGATATGGATATCATTCTTCGCGGCGCTCCTCATATTCTCGTTGCCAGTGCATCAAATAACGTCCCCCTGCCTAAGGAGGATTGCCTGATTGCCTTAACAACTTTTGACCTGCTTGCTCAATCCATGGGGGTCGGAACCCTGTGGGACGGCATGCTCAAATGGTGCGTAGACGATTTCTTCCCCGAGCTGGCCGGAAGACTAGGAGTGCCCGAAGATCATGCTATCGGATACACAATGATCTTCGGACACCCGGCAGTACAGTATCAACGCACAGTACAGCGCACCCCGCCTAGAATAAATCTCGTCAGCAAGTTCTAGATCAGAAAAACGAAGGACTCATATGAGTTCTTCGTTTTTCTTTATTGACGCACCACCCTTCAAGTGCTATCAATCGCCTCAATCCAAAAGAACAAACACGAGGCACAATATGGATTATATAGAATACATTGATCGCGAATCGGGACAACTTCAAAAAGAAACCGTTCCTGGAGAAGGATGGCTGAAATGGCTTTACCACAATCCATTAGGGAAACTGGCCCTGCACGGGATAGTTAAAAGAAAGTTTATATCCAAATGGTATGGCAAAAAAATGGACACTGCGGACTCAAAAGCAAAAATCCCCGGTTTCGTAAAAGACTTGGGGATCGACATGGATGAAGCCACCCGTCCGGTGGAAGATTATGATTCATTCAACGACTTCTTTATCCGCGAACTTAAGCCTGAAGCCAGACCGATTGATAATGCTCCCGACTCAATAGTTTCTCCGGCAGACGGTAAAATACTTGCCTTCGAAAACATCCGCGGCCTTGATTCCTTTTTTGTAAAAGGGCAGCAATTTTCACTTGATAAATTCCTGCAAAACAGCATGCTCAGCAATAAGTACGAAGGTGGAACACTGCTGATCATTCGTCTTGCACCGGTTGATTATCACCGCTTCCACTTCCCGGCTGAAGGTAAAGCTTCTGCTTCCACCCTTATCAACGGGGAATATTTCTCAGTATCACCTTATGCAGTTAAGAATATGCTTAACGTATATTGGGAAAACAAAAGAGAATACAGCATCCTTAAAACTCCAGCAGCTGGAGACATTCTACTTTGTGAAGTAGGCGCAACCATGGTCGGTTCCATTGAACAGACCTACACGCCTGATAGTGACGTCAAGAAAGGTCAGGAAAAAGGATGGTTTAAATTCGGCGGCTCAACCGTCATAATGCTTTTGGAAAAAGACAAAGCTCAGATTGATGCCGACATTCTCGCAAACACAGGTAACGGTTTCGAAACCAGTGTTAAAATTGGAGTACACATAGCAACAATCCGCGCTTAGATTTGAGTAAAAAAGAGAAATAAGGATTATGCATCCCCTCACATAATCCTTATTTTTTAGACACTTAAAAACATACATTCATTAATGCATTTTTCTCTTGCAATAAGTATTAAGAAAATATAGGGAGGGGCTTCACATTTGCTTAGAAATAATGTAAATATATATCTTCAGTAGCACAATTATATAACAAACAATACAAGCTCTATTATTAATACAATTTCACCGATCCGGGGAGGGAGTCTGTGGAAACCACTTTTCTTTATGTTCTGGACATCTTACGTCCAGAACACACCCTATTCTCATGCAAGATTGAACAACCTTCAATCGCCTTCAAGCATCGTCACCGTATTTCCTGCTAAAAGCAATTATACCCGAACATTCAATCGGTATAACTGCCCTAAAATCGTATTATAAACTTTCTTTAGAACTTTTCATTTGATTATAATTCTTTTATAGCGATGTAGTGTCGAACTGGCATTATTTTCTAGATAAGAACAAAAAGGAATTGAACAGCAATGGCTTACAACAGCAATAAATATAGACTATATTTAACTTTATCAATCTTCGTACTTCTTGCAGTTATCATCAGCGTGGTAATTAGTTTTGCCTTTTTGAAAACTCTCTTCGCTACATCAGAAATAATCAACTCCATTATCCTTACTGTATTTGCAGGGAGTGTCTTCACAGCCTTCCGCTATATCTTTTCGGTACGCAGAGATATGAAACTTTTCGCAGCCTTCACTGACTGGTGCGAGAAACCTGAAGAAAGCACCTTTGAATTGGATGATTTGAACAAAGGATTGCTCGGAAACGTACTTGTTTCCATAGGTTGCTCCATTAAAGAAAATGGCGTGCTGATCGTTAGATCGTCCAGTGACAGCCGTTCCATTATAGAAAGCCTTGAACAAAATATTTCTTCACGTTCATCCTTGATTTCTTTTCTGAGCGGATTTCTTGTCCTGCTCGGCCTCATGGGAACTTTCCTTGGACTGACCCTGACCCTGCAATCAATGGGTGACATCCTTTCTACCCTTGCCGGAGGTCTGACCGACTCCAGCGACACTTCCATCATGCAGGTTATGATTCAGCTTATTGTTGAATTGAAAACCCCGATGGCAGGAATGGGTACAGCTTTTTCAACCTCTCTGTTCGGTCTTGCGGGCAGTGCTGTTGTAGGTGTTCTTTCTATCCTTATTGGTCGCATGCATGACCAGCTCAAACAACGTCTTGAGAATTGGCTGAACGAAAAAACAGAATACGCTGCAAGCAAATCCGGCAATGCAGGCACAGTTTCTCCTGATCTGGACCTGGGCAGCCAGATGGCAGCGATCTCCACCCAGTTAGAAAAGAACAACGTAGCGTTACTTGAATCACTTGAAAACACTAACAAGTTCCTGTTGAAACTGACCCTGCTTCAGCAACGCTCAGCCGAAGCTATTAATACTGTTCAGGATCAGTCTATGGAAACCACCAAAGAAATCGGTCTCGGCAATGAACTGACCGGAAGACTGATCAAAGAGTCGCGCCAGATGGTCACCGCTTTGGAAAGGAGCATCGAGACCATGAATATTATGAATGAAAGACATCATAAAAATTAAGCTGTTACTAAATACTTCGGGTGAAAAACATGTCTGCGCATATGATTAAAAAATTTGGAACAGCTTGCATTCTTTGTACACTCCTTACCATTCAGAGCAATGTTTCTTTTGCTGATAACTCCACAGAAGGCACCCCTCCCCAGCCTGTAGTGGAAACCTCAATGGAAACAGTAAGCCTTTCTGATCTGGAGAATAAGAATAAAGAATACAAAAATGCTGAAGATATTGAATCCTTTAAACAGGGAGTCATCAAAATTGAAGACCCCGGTGTAAAAGGATCTTCCTTGCAGGAAAACAGCCCAAATGCTGCAAATGCAACTACCCTGACCTTGCAGCGGGCTTGTGAACTGGCTGTGGGCAACCATCCTTTGGTGGCATCATCCCGGTATTCTTTGCTTGAAAAGACTGCCGAGTACGGCATGGCCCGTCAGGTTTACATGCCTAGGATCGACTTCACTGCACAGGCTGGTCCCTCGCACAATCTTGACACCGATACCACCAGCTACGGTCAATCCTCTGTAGCCATGACCCAGACCTTCTTCAACTTCGGCGGTCTCGATGACAGCGTAGACAGTGCAAAGATGAAGGCGGTAGGTGCCAAGTACCGTTTGGCACGCACACAGGAAGACATCGCCGCCCTTGCCATCAACTCCTACCTGAGCGTGATGCAGGCGCAGGAAACCTTGCAAGTCTACAACAACTCTCTGGAATTCTATAACAAACTGTTGAAGACTTTCTGGGAACGCTACAATGCCGGTATCTCCTCCAAGGCTGATGCCCGCAAAGTGGAAGTATCGCTGCGGTCCACAGAATCTCAGGTAACTGTACAGAAGCAGCAGCTCAAGACAGCCAGACTGCTTCTTGAAAACATCATCAAACAGCCGGTTAATGAAGTTGAAACAGACATCTCAATGGCTAAGATGGAAATTTCAGAAACCCTTGAAGGTGCCTACGAAATAGCCAAAGCCAACAACGTAAACCTCAGGGCTTACGATGCTGAGATTGAATCACAGAAAAAAGCGGTTTCCACTGTGGAAGCCAACTACTACCCCTCTTTCGGGTACAGATTACAGGCCAAAAGTGAATTTAAGAAATATGACGGTTACGAAAATGCTCTTGATGCACAGCTCACCGTCAACTGGAACCTGTTTAACGGCTATGCCACAGATGAAGGCGTAAAAAGGGAAGAAGCCGTCCTTAAAAGATTACAGGCTACCAAGGAAGCAACTGAGCTTGAGGTTCAGAACATTCTTTCCGATGCCTTCAATGCTTACAAATCATCTGAAAAAGAATTTGAACTTGCCCGCGATGCCTATGACGCAAGTATCAACCTCATGAGCCTCTATTTGAGCGAGTTTGATCTCGGCATCAGAACCCTTCTTGATCTTATTACCGCCCGCGAAGGGCAAACAAGCGCAGCTGTGCGCGAAGTAAATGCCCGCTACGCCAGAATCCGTGCGGCACTCAACATTTTTCTCGAACAAGGCAGACTCCCCGAAATTCTGGGGCTCCCGGTGGAAGAAGTTCCATTTGAAAACAGTAATTCTCTCTACTCTGCTAAAGGTGAATAATCATGGCTGACGCTCAGAAAGTTTCTCCGTCGACAGTTTATAACGTTCAAGGATCACCCGACGACTACAACTATATCCTCAAGGGTGCCGACCTTATTCTGGTCAACAAACAGACCAATGAAGAACAGGTCTTTCTCTTTGTCGGTAACATCATGAGTCTTGATGGACAGGTCAACATGGAATTCTCCAACGGCCAGTCCCTCGACTCCCCAAGCTTATTTCATCGTTCCGAAATGCCGGACATGGATAAGCAGGATGAGGAAGCCCCTGAATGGGAAGCTGTAACTGACGATTCCACTCCCTCGGACGAAGAGGAAGGTAACTCCGACGAGGGCAACCTCGGCGAAGGAGAACTCCTGAACGCTCAGGCTGCACTCGTCACAGACCCCACTGACGACATTCTCAAGACCCAGCAGCGCATGTTTGATGATATCAACAAATTCGCGCAAGAGCAGAGTTTGTCCAGTACTCCTGATCCTATTGAGAAGATCGATGCTGAAGAGAATGAGCATGATGAGAAAAAAGAAGGCAAGGAAGAAAAAGAAGTAATAGAAGAAGATAAAAAAGATGAAAATAAAGAAGACGACAAACAAGATGGTGATAAACAAGACTCAAATGATAAGCTAGGAACAACAACCTTAACGCTAGCTGAAAGCTCTGACTCCGGGGTTAGTCAAACAGACAGAATAACGAATGATGACTCCCCCACTCTTGAAGGAACTGCTGATCCGTATTCAAAAGTCAAAATATACCGAGAAGGCGAAACTGATCCCATCGACACAGTAGAGGCTGACAAGGATGGAAATTTCACATTCACCAGTGCAGCTTTAAGTGATGATGCTCATAAATTCTATGCAGAAGTGACTTCTTCAGACGGAACTCAGACTTCAAAATCAAGTGTCTTAACTATACAAGTTGATACCACCAATCCAGCGGTACCATCAGAAATAAATATAGACTCTACGGCCTCAAAAGACCCATCAGCTATAACTCTTGATGCAGATGCGGGCAAAATATATACAAACAACAATAAGCCTTGGCTGAAAGGTACTGATGGGGAAGCCAATACGACCCTCAATATATACAATGGAGATGAACTTCTAGGTCCGGCAACTGTAGATAGCAATGGCGTTTGGAGTTTTCAAATTCCTAGAGAATTAGATGATGGGACCTACACATTTACTGCAAAAGCAGTTGATATTGCTGGAAACGAATCCTCCACGGCAGTAGAAGTTTCAAATGTTATCGTAAAAACAAGCTACACCCCCACAGCTGAAATCAAACTTGATTCCTCTGAAGCAAGTAACTCAATTGATATTGATGGAGGTGGTTCAGTTGATGACACAATCACCAACACTGAAACAATCACCCTCAACATTGAGGGTGTTGATAGTGCCGCACGTCTTGTAGAAGTCTTTTTGTTTAATAGTGACAACACTACAACCAAGTTAGGTGCAGCTAAGCTAGAAGGCGGGACTTGGGTATATCAGGTAAACAATTCAGTTATAGACACTGATGGGCATTACGAATTTATCGTCGAAGTTACTGATATGGCGGGTAACACAAAGACACCCTTCTCCAAGCTTGAAGTAGAAATTGACCGTACAGCCCCTACTGAAGACATAACTATTGAACTTGATGCTGACAGTGATTCAGCCGCAAGAGATGGTCTTTTGGGAAATCACACAGATGACTACACTCACGGAACCAAAGCCAGTGATCCTAACGGAGAAGGCTTTCTGAATCTGAGCGGCGGAAATGCTGGACGTGCTGCCAAAGTAGATATTTATCGTAAGGACGGGGATACTTACACTAAAATTGCCACTGTTGATGCCGATGTAGACGGAAATTGGACCTACAGCTATGACGCCAACAGTCATGGGACATCCGGAACCGAAAATGTCACATTTAAAGCCGAAATCAGTGATGCGGCAGGCAACGATAAAAGCGCTGAATTAGTTGTACAGGTTGATAACACCGACCCCACTCAATCCAGCATTGAAGTTGAGGGAGCTCTTGAAACCACTACTACTGCGCACGGACTTTCCACCTCGGTAACCGGATCTACCGTTACCTTGAAAGGGCTTATTGAAGAGAGCCCTGACAAAGTAATTGTAACCCTGTACGAGTGCAACGCTGACGGCAGCAATGCCACTGAAATTACTCACAGCAAAGCAGCCGGGACAGCTCTTTCCATTGTAGCAGACGGCGAGAATTACAAATGGTCTTATGATAAGACCGGAGTGGTCCACGACCAGAATTATTCCTACTACGTCACAGTGGAAGATGCTGCCGGAAACATATCCACCTCCAAAGTGATGACCTTTACTTCGGACCAGCAGACCAATGCTCCCAGCATCGAGCTGGATGCCTCCACTGACACTGCGGCAGTGGGTGATGATATTACTGATTTTATTACTTCCGGCGGAACCGAAAGCCACGATATCAAACTGAAAGTAACCGCTGATGATGACGCTACTCTTAAAGTTTACGTGGTGGTTGATTCAACCGATGCTGATGCAGTGGACCTCGGCAACGGAAACTTCGGTAAATTGATCAGCTCCGGTAAAGTCGTTAACGGTGATGTCGTTACTTATGACGCATCTGCTTACAATGATCAGGAAACTCAGCTTCAGTTCATCACCGTGGCAACAGACGAAGCCGGGAACACCAACACTTCTCCAGTCTACACCATGGTTCTTGATGATAAGGCACCTGAGAACGCAGATATCGTTATCAAAAATGCTGAAACCGCAGAAGTATATGCGGATGAAGCAGCCTCCAACGCCAAGGCATTAACCTTGAGTGGTGATTTCAATGACGGCATCACAACCAGTGTTAGCGTTACTGCCCCGGTTGTACGCGTGTACGAAGTGGACTCCACCGGCACCAAAAACGAAATTGGTACAGCTACGGTGAACGGCGATGCCAGCACAGGATACAGCTGGTCATTCAATTTGGGTAATGCCGCCAATCCCGATAAATACATTTCAGAAGGCAAGCACTCCTTCAAAATTGAAGTAGAAGATGCCGCCGGAAACATCACCACTGAACCTTCCGGTGACGAGACAATCGATATTACCATTGACCGCACTCCTCCGGTAATAAGTGCCGCCCTTGCCGATGACGCAGGCGGAGACAGCATGGACACCGGACGTAGTGAAACAGACTGGATCACCAATCTTGATGACAACCTCAAAATTGATGTTGATGTCAATGAAGCCGGAACCATCACCCTTGTAGTGAACGGACAACAGGTCGTCAGCCGCGAAGTTACAGCTGATGAATTAAATGCCGGAAAAGCTGTTCTGGATCTCTCCTCATTGAATATCGAGAACGGTAGGCTCACTGAAGGTGCTGACAATCCGAACAGTATAAAAATCACAGTGACCGACACAGCCGGAAACTCAAGTGAGATCGATGAAACTCTGGTAATTGACCAGACCATTGATACCGGATCTATTGAATTCAAAGCCGGATCGGACACCGGAGAACTTGGTGACAACATCACCACCATTCCCAATCCAAGCCTGAAAGGTAAGACCGAACCCAACGCCAAAGTTGAAGTTCGCATCATTAAGGTCGACTCTAACGGCACACCTCTTCTGGACGGCGATGGCAACCAGATAGTGGTCTACGCTGCTGCGGCAATGATGGCCGGAGCCAACGGTGATTGGGAAATCACACCTGATGCTCTAGCTTCGGGGACCTACGCAGTTACGGCAGAGATTACCGATATAGCCGGGAACACCGATGTAACCAGCATGCCGCTGACAATTGCAGCCAAGCCTGAATCTCCTTCGATTGCGATGGACGAAGACTCAGCTCCCCTGCTTTTTTCCACACCTAACGGAGCAGAAGACGGTGTAACCTTTGATACTGAACCAAAATTCATTATCACCAAAGGAACAGGAACTTCGGTAACCATGACTTATTGGCAGCTGGATGAAAACGGTCACAAGATCGAATCCAGCAAGCAGACCGTCACCTACGACAGTGACGCAGACAAGGCTATGGCTTCAGTTGATACCGGGGACCTCACTCTTGCTGACGGCAAGGAATACACTTTTGAATTTGTTGTACAGGACGCGGCAGGAAACCCCAGCGACACCGTCACCAAAAATGTTTCCATTGATGCCAGCTATGACGCTGCGGACCTTACCGTTGCTTACTCCCCGGAAGGAGGTGCCACAGTCGTAACAGATGCTGACGGCATAAACCTTACCAAGGATTCCAATCCCGACATTAGCGGTACTGCGGAAAAAGGAAGTCAGGTTCGCATGATGGTTTTGAGCTATGACTCAAAAGCAGCCTTTGATGCAGATAGCGCAAATGATCCAACCGGGCTTGATACTGCCGCTCTGCGCACCTACATCAATACCGGAAGCAATAAATCCCTTCTGGAAAGTGGTTTGGTCAGCGTGGATGCAGCCGGTAACTGGACAGCCGAGCCATCTTTCGGCACCGCACAGGAAGACAAATATTACCGTGTGGTAATTGTTTCTGAAGATCAGGCCGGTAACCTTGAAGCCAAGACCGTCGAATTCCACCACGATAACACTCCGCCGGATGCTCCCGAAATCTGGATGACTGATGACGGAAACACACAAATTATCAGCGGCGATGCCCTGAATAATGTGCGCGACCTTTCACCCAGATTTGAGGGAACATACGATGATGAGGCATACGGAACCACAACCATCACAATTGAATGCCCCGAAAATGGTTATTCCAAAGTCATAGACGTTAAAGACATCACCACAAATGACGGTACATGGTCTTATCAATTCGGCGAAGGTAACGGATTTCTCAAAAAAGGAACCTACACCGCCACTATTTCCAGTAAGGATGCCGCCGGTAACGAAAGCAAAGACTCCTTCGAATTCACAGTTAAGCAGGATACCATCGCTCCGCAGATTGAACTGCTTAACGCAGACATTACCGGGGAGACCGACACAGGGCATACATATTCCTACACCAGCCTGCAAAAAATCGCAGCCGCTGACACAGGAAATGAAAATGCTACAGCAGATCAGGCTCACAACCTCACCCTGACCGGATCTGCCATGGCAACTTACAGCGTTGAAATTTTTAGAGTAACCCTTGATGCACAGGGTAAGGTTGCATCCCGCACCTCTATGGGAACAACTACTGCCAAGGAAGACGGTACATGGGAACTCCCCTTTACTTCCAATCCGGATGCAGGAGATTACCACTACATTGTCACTTGTGATGGTGAAGACTCATCTGTCTATACCCTTCACATCGACAACACCATAGAATTGCCGGAAATCAGCCTCGGCAATGATACCGGTACTATTGCTGATGCAGGAACAGACTGGATCACCAACGACCCGACCATTACCGGAGACGTAGAAGCTGAAGCCACTGTTAAAATCGAGGCGGCACGAACATACACTGCAACTCTGGACAGCGGGACCGGTAAGTACACATACACAGACAAACACGGTGACAGCCACACTGTGAATGCTGACAGCATCATCACCGCTAACGGCAAAACATACTTTGTCGATAGTTTAGACGTTACTGAATACAATATTCCAAGAGATGACACCTCCAGTGGAAGTTACAGCACTACCATCCTGACCGATAGTAGCGGAAAAAAGATGGACGGCCAGTACCAACTGACTGTGACCACCACGGACAGAGCAGGCAACACAAGCTCCTCCACCTCCAATAATATTCTCGAAGTGGATAGCAGTACCATCACGCCGACCCTGCACATGGATTCGGATAGTGACTCTTTCTTTGCAGATGGTACAATTGTCGATGGCATCGATGTCTACGCCAACCTGCCGCAAACTTATAAGGATAAGCTGGATAGCTTTAAAACAGATGAAATAACCAAGGACAACACCCCGACCATTGTCGGCACAGCCGAACCGGGAGCCCAAGTCAGTATTAAATTAACTTTTGACAGTCACACTACAGTGTATACTGCACAGGTTGACGAAAACGGGAACTGGTCCTTTACTCCGCAATCTGCTCTGGTAGACGGTGATTATTCAGTGGAAGTAATAGCTGCGGACGCTGCGGGCAATACTGCTACCAGTGAGACTCCGCTGACTTTCACAGTAGACAGCAGACTAAGCAGAGTCCCCGACATTTCTGTTACCGGAGACGATGATGGGCATGGAGTCAGCGGCAATCTGGACATATTCTATACCGGACAGGTAGACGCAAACCTGCACCTTGTGGGAGAGGCTGGTGCCGCCTATGTGCTTTACCGTGCCAATCCTGATGGCTCTTACACAGCTGTAGACTCGGATTTTCTTTCCTCAAACGGTGCAGCAGACTATGCTATCAACCCCGGAGATTACCCTGCTCACGCCCTTGATGATGGCGAACATGACCTGAATTTCAAACTGGTCACAGTTGATGAAGCGGGCAATGTCCAGAGTTCTGACTTCACTGTAAAAGTGGACATAGCTCCCCCCGCTCCGGCAACCTCCATTGACTATACCAGCTTGACTGGCGATCAAACGGCAACAATCGATGCATCGAATAATGTCAGCATTCACACTAATGACAATAAAACCGACCTTGTAGTTAATACAGCTGAAGACACTGCTATTGTTCAACTCTGGGAAAAGGTTTTCAAGGCAGACGGTTCCTATACCCTCACCTTCGTAACCAGTGCGCAGGTCAGCAGCGGCAGTGCCACTCTGGACCTCACACAGCTAAACAATAATATTCTTGAAGAAGGGACCAAAACCTACAGCATCAAATTTATCGATGATGTAGGCAACCACGCCCCTGCTAGTGATGTGACACTTACTATGGAAGTGGACACCAACCCCACAGCCGTAGATATAGCATTAGATAATGATTCAGACCGCGGTTTTGATGCCACTGATACCATCACCAGCGGCGAAACCTTTCAGTTTAACGGAAACTTCAGCGAAGTCGGAGTAAGTGACTATTCCGACATCGGATACAAAATCACTATCTCCGGCCCGAACGGATCGTGGGAATACATACATACCGCTGGAACAGCCTCCTCTGAAGATACAGGAGACACAAACTACATCCAGAATATTAATGTAAATGATGACGGAAGTTACTCCTTTAATTTCCATGATCCCCACTACGGTGATACAACTCATGGTTTGGACAACGGAGAATATACCGTATCAATAACCGCAACCGATGAAGCCGGTAACAATTCTGACACAGCATCAAGCACGTTCACGCTTAGCAATAATACGTTAGATAACCTGAATCTCACTACCCATGATCTGGGAACGGTTCTTACCTATGAAGACTCTGGTTACGTCTCCTCCAGTGAATCTGATAATTACAAAGTGGAATACACTGCATATGACAAAGACCACAATGTAACTGCAGATGGAGAAGGAACACTATCCAAAGGAAACATAGGAAGCTCTTACTTTAAAAACGACGGAGATGCGTATTTGGAAGTAAAAGCTATAGATCAGGCTGGTAACGAATCAAAATCCGAATTCATTGATTTGGACAAATCAGATCTTAACTACAGCGCCGATTTAGGCAAAGATTCTGATGTTTCTTCAGTCAAGGCCAGCCTGTACGTGGATACCAACAACAACGGCATAGTTGATGATGGCGACACTGTTTATGGTGGTCTTCAGGATATGGCGGTCAGCGATAACTGGAGCATGACTTTTGGAGCATCCCTTACTGAAGGAAACTACGTACTTCAGCTTAAGGGTTATGACTCTGGTGGAACAGCTATAGACTCTTCCAAAACTGAATTCAGTTTCAGCCTTGACGACATGAATACCGGATCTACTACTGACGATATATTCAATACGAATAGCGATCAGGATTTTAACGGAGCCAAAGACGGTGCCGGCGGAGATACAGCTGACACCACTTCGGGAACCCATACCGTGGTCGATGTAGAAGTGCACCATGACCATATTGATTTTAACATTTCATAAATCGTAGCTATACGATTTTAGGGGATAAATATAAATGTCTGCTGATAGCGGTCCTCCGTGGCCGGGTTTTGTTGATGCGCTCTCGACTGTACTCATGATGATGGTGTTTTTCACACTGCTTATGGTGCTGGTAACCGGAACGCTCTCATATATTGTTGCGCTCAAGGAAGTTAAGCCCGGAGCAGCCCACTCAAAGGAACAAGTTGAAACCTTGGTAGCTGCCGCCCAGGACCTTTCTTTTATGGAAAAAACTTCTTCCTTGGACAAACTTACCGAAGCCATGACCCAGAGCGCTGTTCTGGACAAGGAAGACCTCGTGACCTCTCCTCCGCCCGAACGTGTTGATATTGAAGCGCTGGAGAGGGAAAAAGAGATGCTCGAAAAAAGAGTTGCTCTTGCGGAAAGTGCTGCGTGGACTGCACATCAGGAACTGCAAAAACTTAAAGACGAAGTCAAAAAACAAGAGGCCGCAAAAGACCCCAAACTGGCCGCAAAACTTCAAGCCGCATTAGATAAGATCAAACGCCTTGAAGCTGATGGAGCTGTCGAGAAAAAAGTTCAGACTGAAGACGAATATGTTCCGCCGCCGTTTGTTACCAAAATGGTTCAGGGTTTGAACAATAAAAACCGTGTGATCATTCTTTATAACAAACTGACCAGCACTCTTGAAGAAAAAACCGAATCAGAACTGCTTGCATGGGTTAAACAGAATGAATCTGCAATCATGAGTAAAGGGTTGCTGCTTACTGCTACCCTTAATCACGAAGCGGTTTCATCCAGCATGGCCAACTCTGTTTCCTTTAAAAGACTTTACGGACTGATCAAGTACGTGAATGACACAGCGCATATTCCTAAAAGCAAGATTAAATTCCGTGCCTTGAACGAAGGCGTACCGGGAACCAACCAGGTTGTAATCAGCGTAGGCAGCAGCTTTGGCAAAACGAACAAAAGCACAGACTTGAATACTACCGCTAAGAAATAAGGGGCAGGGACTTGGATAACCATAAAAACCCAAACCCGGCTCCTGATACTGCGGTAAAAAATCAAACCGAATCAGCCAAAGGCTCCGGCGACACCATTAATACAAAAGGTGCAACGCAGCCCGAGGATGGCGGCTCTGAAAAATCAGACCTCGCATCGCAAGAGAGTGTAGGGCTTTTTAATCCCGATGAGGATGAAAAAGGCGCCTCAGTTACCTCATGCCTGAAAAAAATTGCCGATAAATACGGCATTGTCGTTAGCGGCAGCTCCCTGCAACTAGGCAGTTCTTCATCTACCAATGAATACCTGCGCTTGCAGGCTGATAATATGGGGCTTAACTTATCCATAAAGCCCCTGCCGCTGAAGATAGAAGATGAAATGCTGCCTCTGATTGTGCAGTACTCAGACGGCAGCTTTGCGCTTATCGAAGAGAAAGTAGGCCGCAGGCTTACCCTCTGGAACGGCAGACAGGAAATCATCAGGAACAAAAAATCTGAATTCTCCGAATTCAAAGACTGGGCCTGCTCCTTAAAGCCTGTTTTTGAGACTGACAGGGTACCCTTCCTGAGCCTGACATGGTTCATAGGCCAGATCGGTAAGATGTGGCCCATGTACTCTCAAGTCATTCTGGCCACGGTGATGATCCACTGTTTTACTCTGGTCATCCCGCTGCTCATGGGTATTTTCTACGACCGCATCCTCCCCAACCTTGCGGAGAACTCGCTCAAGGTGCTGATCACCGGAGCCATCATCGTGCTGGCCTTTGACTATATCCTCAAGAATGTACGCACATCTCTTGTGGAAAAGGCTGCCCTGCGCGTGGAACAGGACGCGGAACCGCAGTTGCTATCGCTCGTTCTAGATACCAACTACTCCAAACTGCCTATTTCAGCCGGACATCTGGCTCATGCGGTTCAGGAATTTTCACGCATTAAATCCCTGTTCACAACACAGCTGGTAGTCGGGTCTATTGATTTCTTTTTTCTTTTTTTCTTCCTGTTCATCATCTACCTGAACAGCGGGATGCTCTTTGCTGTTCCGGCTGTAACTTCTTTTCTGGTCTTGATTGTGGCTGTAGTTTACGGCTTTTTCATTGATGCCAATGTATCAGCCCAAAGCAAACTACAATCACGCAAGAGCTCATTTTTAAATGAAATTTTCAATGGAGTTGAATCCATCAAAGTAACTAATGCGGCAAGGCTCTTTGTTTCCCGCTGGGCATCCGAAATTGAGAAATCAGGCGAAATGTCCTCCAAATATCGCATTGCCCAGTCCCGTTGCTCCATGACCACCGGATTCCTTGGTCAGCTCAACTCTGCCGGACTGCTCATCGTAGCTTTTTTCCTCATCAAAAACGGCAACATGAGTAGCGGCGGCCTGCTGGCGACTATGGTCCTATCCGGGCGCTGCATTGCAGTTTCAGCCAGCATGTCCAATTTGATTACCTCTTACCTGTTTGCACGCCGTTCATATAAGGATCTGCGTAAAATCCTTGAACTGCAAAAAGAAACCTGCGAAACCCGCCAGTTCAAAATCCAGCAGCTGGGTGGCGGTGTTCGATTTGACAGTGTTTCCTTCCGGTATCAGCCGGAATCACCCTACGCTCTCGAAAATGTATCCTTTGAAACAAAGCCGGGAGAAAAAGTTGGAATCATCGGCCCTATGGGTAGCGGTAAGTCCACCCTGCTCAAACTGCTGGCAGGCCTTGCCGACCCAAGTGAAGGTCTGATCATGCTGGATGGGCATAATATGGCCCACCTCAATATCGAAAAAGTTCGAGAATTTGTCGGTGTGGTTCCGCAGTCGCCAGTACTCTTTCATGGCACCCTTGAACTGAACCTGCTCATGGGCTCGCGCACAGCCACCCAGAAATCACTGAAGCAGGCTCTGACAATTTCCGGCATCGAAAGATTTGTTTCCAAACACCCGCTGGGCCTTAAAATGCCTATACTCGAAGGTGGAAAGAACCTTTCCAGAGGGCAGCGTCAGGCCGTGGCGGTTGCCCGCGCCTTGATCAGCTCCCCCCCCTTATTGCTCCTTGACGAACCGACCAGCTCTATGGACTCCACACAGGAACGCATGCTTATCAACCAGATTAAGGGAACCATGGCTGATAAATCTATTTTCGTAGTCACCCACAGGCCGCAGATTCTTGAGGTTGTGGACAGAATTCTGGTTGTGGATCAAGGACGTATTGTTGCCGACGGACCACGCGATGAAATCATCCGGAAACTTTCCAGCCCGGCTCCGGCCAAACAGGGGTAATCATGGGAAAGAACTGGAAAAGCAACCTTTTGTGGTCCTTGGAGAAAAGCCTTGGAAACTGCATTGTTCTGCTGCTCATTTTGGGCTTTACAATCGTATTCATGCTCTGGGCCCACTCCAGCAAAATAGAAAAAACCGTACGTGCCCAAGGCGTTGTGGAAACCAACCTGACCGATAAAATTGTGGGACATTTCGAGGGCGGTGTCGTTGAAAAAGTATTTGTGGAAGAAGGTGATACCGTCCGCAAGGGGCAGGAAATCGTCGCAATTGCCAACACAAATATCACAGAGAAGAGAAACAAATCGCTCATCAAAATGAAGCGACTGCAAGCCAAGCTGAACCGGCTGATGGCTGAAAGTAATAACAATACAGATGAGTTCTCACACAAGGCTTCAACCCCGGAAGAAAGGAGTGAAATCCAATTCGCCCGTATCCGTGGAGATGCCCTTAAAGAAAAGATAAATATCCTTAAGACCCAGATCCAGCAGTCCAGAGCAGCCCTTTCTGCCAGCGAAAAGCATGTGCAGAATCTGCTTGATGAGCAAAAAGTGCTAAAAGAACAGCATGATATGCTGGAACCAATGGTAAAAAAAGGAATCGGTTCCCGACAGCTTTTGCTGCAACGCAAAACCGAACTGGCAAAAATCACTACCAACATTGCTGAAATTTACAATAAAAGGGATGAATACTCCCTTGAAATTCGCGAACTTGAACAGCGCATCAATCAAGAAGAGCTGGATTTCTACCGCGACATCCGCGAAGAAATCAACCTTGTCAGTTCCGAACTGAAAGGAGTCCGCGAAGAACTTAACGCCGCCAATGAACAGATTGTGCGCAGCGTTATCCGTTCTCCCATTGACGGTACAATATACAAGCTCAGTGCAAACACTGTGGGCGGTATTGTCCGTTCCGGTGAGGCTTTGGCTGAAATCGTGCCTCTTGATGCCACCATCCGCATTGAAGGAAAGGTTCAGCCCAGCGACCGGACCAAAATATGGAACGGCATGACCGCTAAAATCAGACCCTCATCATATGAGTTCTCTGACCAGACCATGCTCAAAGCCAAGATCGTCAACATCTCGGCCAAGACATACTTCGATGACCTGACTCGCACATGGTACTACCGGGTAATTTTCAATACCATCAAGGAAGATGCGGAAAAGGTTAAAGAATTCCTGCCAGGCATGATCGTAGAAGTTAACATTCTTTCCGGCGAAGAAAGCGTCCTTGAATACCTGCTCTCCCCTATCACAAGGGGAATGCGTGGTGCCCTTTCCGAGCACAGAACCCGCTGATAATCGAGACTATCAAGTTCACCAACAGGAAGTAAAATGGCAAAAAATATTACTGCAACTATCAAACAGTTTTTCTCAATCAAGAACCTGCTGCTTATCCTGCTGCTGTTTGCGCTGGCTGGCGGGACATTTGAAACGCTCAACTATCTTTGGAAAGAAAAGGAACAGTCCGTCCGAACTGATCTTAAAGAGTATCAAAAAACTGTTCTGGAAAATGAGTCTGAACTACTTTCAGCGCAACTGGTCAACTACGTAGTCCGTGGTAAGGAACTTGCTCGTGCCAGAATTTTCAGGCTCGCTATGGACGGCCTTAAATCGGCTAAGAAAAAAGAAGTTCGCAAGGCTCAGGAAGACTTCAATAACTTCGTCAAAGTCAGCGGATACTCCGCAGGTTGTCTTTTTGAGCCGGATGGAAACATATTCGCATCAACTGATGTTCCAGAAGAAATTGTCGGCCGGGGATACAAAGAGGCTGTGCTGAATACCCTGCATAGCCGCACCCCCCTGTTTTTGCCTCTTAGAACTAAGGGAAATGATCTGGTAGCGGATCTTTTTATCCCTGTTTACGATGCGTATGCCACCAGCACCGCCACACCGCCTTCACGAGTACTCATGCTTGAAGTACCCATGACTGCTATGCTGCGTACTTTTCTCGGCTCTGAGCGCACATTCAAATACGAAAGCTCAATCCATCTGATCCAGAAAAACGGCAAGGCCAGCGAAGAAGCCACTTTCAATTACCCCAACATCTTGAAACTTCAGACCATGAAAGTTTCTTTTGAAGGAGTTAATGAAGTTCTTTTCGGAGAAAGGGCCAATCTTTCCCAAGATAAAAAAGTCTACTCCTCTGCCCGCTTTATTCCTGTTGTAAACTGGTGGGTAATGATCGAAACGGCCACAGCGGTACCAAACAGAATCATTTCAATTTACCAACAGGAAAGCATCATCTTTGCTTCTCTGCTCTTGGCAGCCATGATTTTCTTTGTACTCACCGTCAGGTTTATTGCCTCTACACGCAAATACCACCGCAAAAGCTCCAGACTGGAAGAAAAGATTCCAACTCTGCAAAAAGAACTTTCGCTTCTGCGTATTATCAACAACTCCCTGCCGGAACCGGTAACCTTGAAAAAAAGTGAAGACGGCGCATTCATACATGTAAACAAATCCTTCACTGATTTCACCGGTCTGAAGCAGACGGAAGCCCTTAACCTGACCGACAATCAGGTCTTTGACCACCACGAAGCCGAGACCCTCTCCCATGGAGACCAAATGGTCACTATGTCCAACAGCCCTTATAGCGAGGAACTGGTCATGACCCGCGGCTCCAGCAAGTCTACTATTCAGGTTACTTTTGTCCCCTGCACCGTAGATGAAGAAAATGATGCCATCCTGACCGTATACCGGGATGTAACCTCTGAAAAGAGTGTTTCTGAAAGAGGGATTGAAGTTCGTCAGCAGGTCATCAATGCTTTGATCCGGGCAGTTGAAAGTGTTCCGTTTCTGGATGGACACACTTCACTTATGCGTAAGTTGGCCCTTGAAATTGCAGAGACACTGCTCTTAAGTGACGCAGACTGCGCAACAGTTGAAGCTGCGGCTATTCTCTCTCAGGTAGGTAAAACCTTTGTTCCCAGAGAAATAATGGAAAAAGAAGGAAAGCTCACTCCGGAAGAGATCAAGGAAACCCAGCGATATATTGAACACACATGTAAAATTCTGGAAGGCGTTGAATTCGACCTGCCCATCACTCAGACTATCTGGCAGATGCAGGAGAATCTTGACGGATCTGGTTATCCTAATAAGCTCGAAGGAAGAAGCATCTCCACTTTGGCCAGAATTCTAGGTGTGACAAACACCTTCAGCGCACTGGTCCAGAAACGTTCATACCGAAAAGCTAACACTGCACGTCAGGCCGTTGATATTCTGCAAAGCATGGCTGACGTAAAATATGACAGCACAGTGATCGAAGCCCTTGGAGCAGTTATCGAAACCAAGTCCGGCAAAGCTATTTTACAAGAAAGCCAAGTCGAAATTTAATACTCCGCAGTAGATAAAACTTCCCCAGCAGGCATGAAGGAATCTTCCTCCACATGCCTGCTTTTTATTTTACCCTACCAATAAATACTTGATCGCTCCCGACAATTGCAGGTATTTATTTGAGGATACTTAATTTTTAAATCCAATCAGGAACTGACCATCATGACCAAGTTTTTGCGTATTTTTCCGGCCTTAGCCGTCTTATCCGTATTTCTTTTGTTGCAAACCCCGCAGCATGCAACAGCTCAGACTGAAACATCCGTTAACGGTTCAGCAAAAGTAGCTGCAACTATCGCTGATCAGCAGACAGCCCAGTCCGAAACGCTTATCAACCTCCTACAGTACAAAACCACACTGGAAAAACAGATTGCGGAGACCAAAAAAGAGATCAAGAAAACACGTCATCCAATGGACAAGGAAACCCTGTCCATTAAGTTGACCGACCTCAAAGAACAACTCAAGAATGTTCGCCAGAATTTCGTGAAAGTAGCCACAGGACTTGATCTTGATGTTTTCGATGAAGATGCACAGCAGAAATTTGTCTGGCAGGAAGAAGTTGAAACCTTAGTCCGTCCTCTACTTCAGGAACTCAAGGAAATGACCAAGCGTCCCCGGCAGATCGAACGCCTGAAAAGCAGGGTCGCATACTTTGAAAGTAGACTACCAAGAGCCGAAGAAGCTGTTGAGAACATTGATATTCTGATTAACGCAAGCAAATCTCCGGTCCTCAAATGGGAACTGGGAATACTCAAAACTGATTTTGAGAAAAGACGCACCAATATCGATAACCAACTTGATGTTGCCCGCTTTGAGTTGGCGGAACTGACCAAGGATAAACAATCTTTTTACGAATCAACTAAAAAAGTCATGGCCGTCTTCTTCAAAAGCAGAGGGAAGAATATTCTCTTCGCTCTACTGGCATTTGGCGGCGTATTCTTCTTTTTCCGTTTTGTGGATCGCGTCTTCAAAAAGACCCACCCGGCATTCAAAAGTAAAGAACGCCCGTTTTATATCAGACTCATTGAGGTACTGCTGCTGATTTTTGCTGTCATCGCCTCAACATCAGCTTCTCTTTTCACTTTGTATATATCTGGAGACTGGTTTCTGCTCAGCATTGCCATCATCTTCATCATAGGTGCGCTCTGGACCGCAAGAGAAGGTTTTACCCGCTACTATGAACAAGTAAAACTCATTCTCAACCTCGGCTCTGTCCGCGAGAATGAACGTGTAACCTACAACGGAGTTGCATGGCAGGTAGAAAGACTTGCTCTTTTTGCCAAGCTTAAGAACCCGGCCTTAAGCCCCAGCAGAATCAGGCTGCCTATCGGAGAACTGGAAAATGTTGTTTCCCGTCCTGTAGGTAAAAACGAACCGTGGTTCCCCTGTATGATTGATGATTGGGTAATCTTATCTGATGGTGTGCGCGGCAAGGTTATCAGCCAGTCCCCCGATATGGTGGAATTGATCCAGCGCGGCGGGGCATATGTAACCTATCAGACCTCAGATTTTCTGGGCCTCAACCCTAAAAACCTATCTCGCAACTTCCGCCTGAAATCAGTATTCGGCATTGACTACGCTCATCAGGGGGAATGCACTTCCACTATCCTCATGCAGGCGAAGGAATTCATTACCGCCAAACTCGCAGAGGATGGCTACACTGATCACGTTCTTAATCTGAATGTAGAATTTGAATCTGCGGGAGCATCATCACTCAATCTGGTCATCATTGCTGATTTCCATCGTGACATAGCTGAGTTGTACGGCCGCCTCCAACGCGCCCTGCAACGCTACAGTGTAGATGCCTGCACCCATTTCGGATGGAATATTCCTTTCGATCAACTCGTGGTTCATAAAGCAGATTAACTAAAAAAGGGGTGCCGCTTCAAACGGCACCCCTTAATTTTTATTCCACCTTATGCAGATGAACATCGCTCTGCGGATACGGGATGGAAATTCCTGCTTCATCAAGTGAAATCTTGATCTTCTCCAGCAAGGCAAACTTTGTAGGCCAGTAGTCAGATGTAGCAACCCACGGACGCACAAAAATATCCACGCTTGAATCTCCAAGATTACCCACAGCAATAAGCGGTTCCGGAGTCTTGAGCAGTCTGCCCTCTGCTTCAAGAATGGACTTGATAATAGACTTGGCCTTCTCAATATCATCCTCATAACTGATACCGATAATTAAATCGATGCGCCTTGTTTTATGGGCGCTGGTATTGACAATTACAGAACCAAGAATAGATGAGTTCGGTACTACCACGCGCTGGTTATCGGGAGTTGAAAGCTCTGTGTAAAAGGCTGACAGTTCCTGAACTGTTCCGGAAGTTCCGGCGACAGTCACGTAATCCCCTTTCTTGAACATCCGAAACAAAATCAACATAACTCCGGCAGCAAAGTTAGCCAGTGTATCTTTTAACGCCAGACCAATAGCAAGACCTGCGGCACCGAGTACAGCGAGGAATGAAGTTACATTAATGCCTGCCTGCCCAAGAGCGGCAACCACAAATGCTGATAATAGGGCATAGTAGACAATAGTCGCGATAAAAGATGTCAGGATATCGTCAACTTTGGCCTTGAGCATCACCCTTCTGACCACCTTTGAAACCTGCCGGGAAATAATACGACCTACCAGCAGCACTAGGATGGCTACAAGTATCCGTAATCCGTGCACGCTGACAAAGGCTATGGCATCTTCGGCAAATTTACTTACCGAATCAGGATTCATCAGATCAATTTTAAGTTCAGACATTGCATCCGCCGCTGCTTTTCCAGTTTCACTCATGAATTCCACCTGTTTCTTTAAGAGTCTAGACGAAATAGCACTATTACAATTAATTTCTAATTATCCCATTTTCAGACATTTAAGCAATAATGAAATTTCAATTTCCACACAGAAAAACCCAATCAGTGCATTTGCTTTTCAACGAATTTATAATTATCGATGATACAATCAATACAAACCCAGCTAACCGGATAATTGCATGTCCAATCAACAAAACATACGTTGCATCCTCGTTGATGATGAAGCTCCGGCCCTTGATGAGCTAACCTTCCTGCTATCAGATTTCAACGATATCGATGTAATAGGTACGGCCACATCCGCAACAAAAGGCATCAAGCTTATTGAAGAGAAAGAACCGGATCTCGTATTTCTGGATATCCAGATGCCCGGAAAAAACGGTTTCCATGTCCTACAGGAAATAATGCAGCTTCCGAATCCTCCTCTGGTGGTTTTTGCTACAGCTTACGATGAATACGCTTTGCAGGCCTTTGAAGAGAACGCCGTGGATTATATCCTTAAGCCTCTCTCAAGTGAAAGGTTGGAAAAGTCCATCAAGCGAATTCGCTGCCTCGTTTATGCCAATTGCGAAGAGAAAGTGGACTTGCCGGATATGAATGCTTTGTTGGATACTATGGGTTTAGGGACCAAAGTCCTGCGAATTTCTGTGGAAGCCAGCGGACGAATTCTTCTGCTGGAACCATCCGATGTAATCCTCTGCCGGGTCGAGGAACGCAAGATCATGATTTACACACAAAAAGGCATTTTTCCCTGCTACGGCGACAAGACCCTGGATAAACTGGAAGAGCGTCTGCAAGGGCAACCCTTTTTCCGCACCAACAGAGGTGAGATGGTCAACCTGACCCATGTTCGCGACTTTGCTCCGTGGTTTAACGGTAAATACGTAGTCACGATGAAGCATATTGACGAACAGGAAATTATTATAAGTAAAGGGCGCGTAAAAGATTTCCGCCAGCGTTTAGGGCTGGCTTAAGAATGCCTTAGGCGGTCAGAGATAACTTTGAAAATATTTCTCTGAACTCTTTCAAACTTTTTTAATTTGCTTCGTATATTCGTACTAAAGAAGCTTACTAGATATAAATATGAATCCAGAAACATTGATTATCACACTTGCTGAACGTTTCGGCCTTATCGTTGCCGGTGCTTTCCTGCTTTTGACCATTACCCCGGTCCATAAGATCGGTTTTCGGCAGAGTTCTCCAAAGGTTGATATTGCCATGCAGATTCTTATCTTCGGTATCTGCGGAATATTGGGAACCTACGGCGGTAACTTTGTATTCCAATCCGTTGCCAACCTGCGCGCAATGGCCGTCATCACAGGAGGACTCTTCGGCGGACCATTAGTCGGCCTCGGAGCAGGTCTCATTGCCGGAGGGCACCGCATCTTAATAGATCTCGGTGGATTCAGCGCAATACCCTGCGGTACGGCAACCATGCTCGAAGGGCTGGCTGCCGGAATAGTTTCACTGTACCTGAGCAAAAAGATGGACTGGCGGGCCGCAGCGGGGCTGGCCTTTGTGGGCGAGATAGTTCACATGATTATGGTCCTCTATCTTTCCCATCCGTTCGATGAAGCCCTGCAATTGGTAAAACTCATCGCCATGCCCATGATCGTGCTGAACACCTTTGGTGCTGCACTTTTCGCACAGGTCATTAATATTGTTTTCCGCCACGGAACAAAACAGGACTCGGTCAAGGCGCAGCATATCCTTGATATCGCCAACCTTACTGTAAGCCACTTACGTTCAGGGCTGACTCTGGAATCAGCGCAGGAAACAGCTAAAATCATCCATGCCCACCTCAGCGCCGCAGCGGTTGCCATTACCGACAACGTAAACGTGCTGGCCCACGTGGGTGCCGGTGCGGATCACCATCTTGCGGGCAAGAAAATCCGTACAGATTCAACACTGCAGGTTCTCAACGAAGGAGAACCGCTCTTTCTTGAATCCAACAAGCAAATCGGATGTGGACATCCGGGGTGCCCCTTCACATCCGCAGCGGTAGTTCCCCTGCATAAGAACGGACAGGTTGTCGGCACACTCAAGCTTTACGGAACCCGCAGGAACCAGCTCGACCAACTTTCCTTTGAGATGGCTAAAGGCCTTGCCAACCTCTGCTCTACCCAGCTTGAGCTGGAGGAAATCCAGATCAAAGAACAGATGCTGGCCCATGCAGAAATCCGCCGCTTACAGGCTCAGATCAACCCTCATTTCCTGTTCAACTCCCTGAACACTGTAACATCATTCTGCCGTACCAACCCGGATCGCGCCCGTGAACTGCTGCTGGAATTATCCAAATACATGCGCAAAAACCTCGACAGCAGCAGAGGCTACGTGCCTTTGCACGAAGAACTGGCTCAGCTGAACAGCTACCTTGCCATTGAGCAGGCCAGATTCGGGGAACGCATTAAGGTCGATCTCAATGTCGAAAACGAATGTCTGGAATGGCCCATCCCGCCGCTGATCATCCAGCCGCTGGTGGAAAACAGTGTAAAACACGGCCTTATGGGTCGCGAAGAAGGCGGTACCATCACTCTGGATATTTATTGCGATAACGAAGAGATGAATATTTCAATTGATGACGACGGCATCGGCATGTCTCAGGATCAAATTGAAGACATCTATGCTAAAAAGAAAATTGATTCCCGAGAAAAAGGAATCGGGGTCCGCAACTGTATCCAGCGCCTTGAACAGATTTACGGGCCGCAGTACAAAATGGTCATCATCAGTGTAGAAGGAAAAGGAACCACGATATCCTTTAAGGTGCCCAAACTGCGCACAGCCGTGCAGATGAGTGAATTTGCAGGTAATGCGGGGTAGATACTTGATAAAAAAACTCAGCTGCTCTAAATTGGCCTACATAAATCCATAGAATTAAAGGTCGCGACTATGAGCAAATGTTCCTGTAACACCCGCATATTCAATTCCTTTGCCGCACGCATTCAGACTCTGCATGAAACTGTGCACGCAAAGAACACATCGGGCTTTAAGCTATACAGCACCATCAGGACCCTCTTTGTAATCAAAAGTCTCAGCCGCATTGTTATCCGTAATTTTGCAAAGGATTGGCAGGAAGCGTCCTGCCACCTTGCTCCCGATGCAGAATGTGCTTCAGTGCTTAAAAAAGCCGCGAAAATCAAAGAGCAAATAGCCGAAGCCCATCTAACTCTATGCACCCTGCCCTCACCATTTGCACGCTGGGCAGGACGCAGACTCACCAGCCCGCTCATGGACTGGAACGATCTGGTGCTCGATCTTTCCATTGCTACAGACCCAGATATTCAGAACTCCCTCAGTGAGCTGGAAGAGGTGCTCTAGCATGACAATGCTTCAAGAAACAGATGCATATTTACGCTACGAAAAAAGTCTGCTCAAAAAATACCCGCAAGCCAAACGGGACATCAAACGCGCCAAAAAGAAAATCCTGAGAAGACCATCCAGAGGAGTTGTCTACCGGGGCCTCAACAAAATAGCCCTTCGAAAAATCAGGGTATCCATCAGAATCCTGCGAATCTCACCTCGCAAAGGCTTACGCCTCTTCTACTTATATTCTGAAAAGAAAAACAAAGCCGTCCCCATCTTCATCTTCAAAAAAGGCCGCCCCCAGACCGAAGGACAGGTCATGAAGCTCTTCAGCCGTGCAGTTACCGAGGTTGTGGCAGAGCTCAAGAATAGGCATTAACTTAAAATTTATCCTTTTTGGACGTTGCGTACGCAGCCATTCTTGATTAGCCTTCGCCGATCATATTTCAAATTGTTTTCCTAACAGGCTGATTTTTCTATCAGCCTGATAATCACCACTGATAAAAATTCAGGAGCAGAAAATGAAAGTTCTTTGCCTTCAAGGCAGTGCCAGAAAAAATGGCCATACCGCTAAAATGATCGAATGGGTTGAAGAAGAACTCAAGGAGATGGGGCATGAAGTTGAGTCCATCTACCTCAACGATAAAGAAATGAAAGGCTGTATGGCCTGTATGAAGTGTAAGGAAAAACCTGAAGAAATCGGCTGCGTAATCAAAGACGACATTCCGGCAATTCTGGAACAGATGGTAGCTTCCGATGCAGTAGTCTTTGCTTCCCCGCTCTACTTCTGGGGTCCTTCCGCACAGCTCAAGACCGTCATTGACAGAACTTACAGCCTGTACGTAGATTACCATATGCCAACACACGCTTCTCTCATCAAGGACCAGCGTCACGGCTTTCTGGTAACCGGCGGCGGACCATACGAAAACAATGCTGCGGAAACCTTCACCGCATTCTCCAGAATGAAGAAGCCACACCTGACCAACCACACCGCAACCCTCTTCCTGGGCGGCTGTAAGAACCCCGACAACCTCGGGGAAGAAGCCAAACAGCAGGCAGTAGAGTTCGCGCGCGAACTGGTTAAATAAGCAGCACCGCACTTTCTCGAAATTAGAAAAGCCTGACGTGATTTATGATCGCGTCAGGCTTTATTTTTGAAAAAACGATTTTAAATATGCTCTTAAAAATCAAATTTTGCAGCCAGCTTTTCATGGCAATCCCTAAGAAAGGCAAGCATATTTGCCGAATCTCCACTTTCATAATACTCAATCATTCCAGAGTTATACTCAGCTAACAATTTAGCAGGTATCGACATGGGAGGATAGCCATTGGACAACAGATGTCCATTCATCATTAGCAAACCTGTTCGCTTGTTCCCATCATAGAAGAACTGACTGCGAGCGAACAGCAAATGCAAAAGGTAACCTTGAACAACAATTGATTCCTCAGCCTCTATGGTTGCCAACACACTTTTAAATGTTGCTTCCAACTCATCTGGCTTCGGAGGGCAATAATCAGTTCCGGCAATCCCTACCTGTCCTGACCTGAAACTTCCTATCTCTAAGGCTTCATCCTTCGCAATTACGGCCTGAAGATCACAGGCTACTTCTTTACTTATCTCAAATTTACCGGACTCAGCCATACCGAGCAGTGTTTCCCAGCCAAGCACCTGCTGCTTAAGTTTTTCAGCGTCCGATATTTTATGTCCGCCGACAGTAATTCCCTGAATAAAAGTTTGAACCTCTGGAAAGGTAAATGGCATTCCTTCAAGCTTCTGTGTATCAAAAACCAACTCTGTAAAAATTTTGCGGGCAACGAATAAAGCTTTTTTCTTATCAGAACGCATGAACAACCTCTAAATGGAGTAGAGCGCTGCGTCTCGAACGCAGCACTTGAAAATTTCAGAAAAGAGTATTTTCATTTACAAGAACTGTCAATTTTCGCCAAAACTATCGTACCCCGCACCCCACTCAACTTATCATCCCCAACATCCCAGCCGTTATAAGTCATTTCAAACACCGAAAACGGCATTTCAAACACGAAGCGTAGAATTCAGATCCTCCTTTATGCCAGAAGAAGCGCATACATATTTTTCAGCAAAAGGACGGAGGATATTCTTATGCTATTTTTCTTTGCCTGTGTGGCAGCCCTTATCGTCGGTTATTTTATTTATGGTAAATTCGTGGACAACGTGTTCACACCTGATGCAAAACGCACCACTCCCGCATATGCTATGCGCGATGATGTTGACTACATGCCTATGCCCATGTGGAAACTCATGTTCATTCAGGTGCTGGATATCGCCGGAATCGGCCCCATCTTCGGCCCCATTCTCGGTGCCCTGTACGGTCCTGTAGCCCTTATCTGGATAGTTATCGGCTGCATCTTTGCCGGAGCAGTGCATGACTACTTCAGCGGCATGCTTTCCATCCGCAACAACGGCGCATCCGTACCTGAGCTGGTCGGTGAATATCTCGGCATGACCGCTCGTCAGGTAATGCGTGTGTTCGCTTTCGTACTGCTCATGCTTGTCGGTGTTGTATTTGTACTCGCACCCGCAAAGCTGCTTACCGGACTGACCGGAATTGAAACCGGAATCCTCGTAGCCTGTATCTTCGGTTACTACTTCCTCGCAACCATCCTGCCCATCGATAAACTCATCGGTAAACTCTACCCCCTGTTCGGCGCACTGCTGCTGGTTATGACCGTATCCCTCGCAATCGCACTCATGTTCAGCGGTCACACCATGCTGCCCAACCTTGATTTCGCAGTTAATTTCCACCCCGGCGACAAACCCATCTGGCCCCTTCTTTTCATCACCCTGTCCTGCGGCGCAATCAGCGGTTTCCACGCCACTCAGTCTCCGCTTATGGCCCGCTGCGTAAAGAATGAAAAAGAAGGCCGCCCCGTATTCTACGGTGCAATGATCATCGAAGGTATCATCGGCCTGATCTGGTGTACCCTCGGCCTGTCCTTCTACGAATCCCCCGAAGCACTTAACGCAGTTATCGCTGCCGGTTCCCCTTCCGCAGTAGTATCTGAAGTTGCTAATGCGCTTCTCGGACCTATTGGCGGCATCTTCGCCATCATCGCAGTAGTAATCCTGCCCATCACCAGTGGTGATACCGCTTTCCGCTCCACCCGCCTCATTGTAGCGGAAACCTTCAAAATGGATCAGGGCCCTGCAATCAAGCGTCTGCTCATCGCAGTACCCCTGTTCGCTCTGGGTTACATCATCTCCACCCAGAACTTCTCCGCAATCTGGAGATACTTCGGTTTCTCCAACCAGTGCCTGTCCATGCTGGTTCTCTGGACCTCCGCAGTATACCTTGCCCAGCGTGCAAAACTGCACTGGATCGCATCCATCCCCGCAACCTTCATGACCGCAGTTGTTGCCACATTCATCTGTCAGGCCAAGATCGGTTTCGGACTGGACATGAACATCTCCATCATGATCGGTATCGCAGCAGCAATCGCAGCATTCGGTGCCTTCTTCGTGAAGTACGTTCGCCCCAAAGCAGCTGTTGAAGCCAACTAGACCATCTTCCTATAAAACACAGACCACTCCTAAATAAAATTCCCCCGCTTGCTTATGCAGGCGGGGGAATTTTTATGTTAATATAATCTATAATACTAAGCCGCAGCAGGTCTCACATCATACCCACGGCAGGCCAACAAAATATACCGGGGAATCGTTCGTTCTCCACTCTTATAATAGGCAACCATCCGCCTACTGATACCTAAAGCCTTAGCTGCGGCATCCAGTGAAAAGCCATGCCCTTCCATCCATGCTGCAAAATCTGTCGGATGCATTGCCTGTTCTGTCTGAAACATCCAGAGCATCCGCAGAGTGTCAGAAGTGATATCAATCTCATCAGCGATCCAATCAACTGTGCCGCCGTATTCACCGACCTGCGGATCATATTCATTCCAACCGTTACCGCGAAGGCAAACATAAGTCTGGTAACGTTCCACGTATTCACGAACATCAACCAATGCCCGCAATTCATCTTCCCAAGTAACAAACAAAGTGTACGGAACTTCGCCCTTTTCGACCGCGATAACTCTAAAAATTCTATCGGGCATAATTACTTCCCCCTTTTCTCCCATTCTTCAAGAAGCCACTCTTGATTCTCTTTAACCCAAGAAAGGACATCATTGAGCTGTGCAGCACGAGCCTGCCCTTTAAAGACTTCACAAGTTCGAATGTTTATCAACACAATAAAATCAGGAGAAACAACGTGAATATGAGGAGAAT
The DNA here is from genome assembly GCF_000023445.1 of Maridesulfovibrio salexigens DSM 2638. GTDB lineage: Bacteria > Desulfobacterota > Desulfovibrionia > Desulfovibrionales > Desulfovibrionaceae > Maridesulfovibrio > Maridesulfovibrio salexigens. Next base: position 2,450,229 of record NC_012881.1, read on the forward strand.
TGTGATCGTTAGCGTTTAAACTTATTTTTATCTTATTGATTCTATGGATCGTTGGGCTTATTAACTTCTCTCCTGACACAAGCATAGTGCAACCATTGCACCTAGTCAATAGTTCACCAAAAAAAAGCCCGCTCACATAAGTAAGCGGGCTTTTCTAATTTTCATCTCGAATCACTCAATCCCCAAGATAAATCCTATACTTCAAAACTGCTGTTTGCCCATCATCCAAGTACTCAAATTCTATCATTTCCCCTTCTTCAATCATAACCTTGGCTGCGGACCTTGGCATAAGATATGGTGATTTTGTCAGCATCGCCATGGCCTTCTTTTTAGCATCGGCAAGAGCCGCCTTCTGTGATGCAATTTTCCTGTTCAGGGTATCGGAAAGCTTGCTATGCCCCTTCCCACTTACTACCAGTTCAAGGTTCTCATACTTGGGAGCAGGCTTCTGCTTCTTCACAGGCGCATCTGCAGCCGAACTACCGAATTTATCTTTATCCATTTCAATAGCAGTATTGAATAAGAAAGACTCTACCAGAGAAGATGAGCTCCATGGAACCTGCTTACCCCTTGTCGCATGCTGCACTGCAAGCCGGACTTTCCGAAGCATAATCTCTATATCCGTATTCGGACTGGAAATATTTTCAAGGAGAGCCTTGGTAAAAACCCCGTTACGCCCTTCACCGTCAGCAGCCACTTCACCGGGGGCAGTTGCGTACACCAGTATTGTTCCGGAAGGAGCCTGCATGACTGCCAATCCCCTGTTCTTTTGAAAAACAGATCTTGAACCTGTTCCTGTGAAAGGATCATTCCGGCAGGCATCAAGAATGATAATATTAACAGCAGTCCCGGCAGCCCGCAGGATTTCAAGGACATAATTCAAGCTTACACATTGAAATTTCACATCTGTAATGTTTTCGATCTTCGCATCAACAGGGATAAGGTAATTTCCACCCCCTACCTGTACACCATGTCCGGCGTAGTAAAAGAGAGCCACAGAATTTCGGGTAAGCTCATTTGAAAATTCAGAAATCAGCCGTCCGGTTTCCTGCCTTGAACAATTGATTGCGCTTTTAACCTTAAAGCCCAATTTATCCAACATGGCAGCGATATCCCTAGCATCATTTGCAGGGTTAGCAAGAGGAGCTTCAGGATATGCTGAATTTCCGATGACCAGAGCAAACCTGTTCGGTGATGCGGCAAACGAAACACCTGAACCTGCTGCCCAAAAAAAGAAAAAGAACAACAAACAGGCCGCCCGTATACAAGGACGGCCTGTTACATTTTCTTCAAACATTGTTCTACAAGTTGTCAGTATAGCCACTTTCTTTCTTTTTACTCTTTGCACGGTCTATAAAGTAATCGTTGACGGCAATCAAAATAGGTCTTTTGGCGTGCTCAGCGTAAGTTGACACATACAGGAGATCACCACGGATATTCCAGATTCCCACTTTCTTGATATGGTATCTTCCTTTATCGTCAGCCACCCTGTTCTTGGTAAAACGCTGGGGTTTGCCGAATTTACCTACTATAAGATCAAGTAATTTATCCCCAAGTCCCGGTTCCGCATATTTTTCCACAAAAAAGTAAAGGTTATCAACTTTTCCATTTTCCATATCCAGCACCATATTACCATCAATACCGATAGGAGGCAGGTTATGTACTTCCAGCTTTGCCGAATCAGTATAGAACTTGGTAACGCAAGTCCGCCCTACATCGATCTGAGGAACGGTTGTGATACTCTGTCCCGGACAGGGCTGAACTTTTTTAGGCAATGGAGCACCGATAACGATCCCCCTCAAGGAGAACTTACCTTTGTAATCCAGAGGCTTAATTTTGCTGACAGACAAACCGAGCATCGGAATCATCCTTTCAAACAATTCCATCTCCGCCATGGTTTCATTGACCAAATTCTGCTCGTCAGCAGCGTATTCACAGACAGCCCTCGACTTTCCGACAAGCACATTACGGTAAAAGCAAAGCACCGCATATTTGTATGTACCTGTTTCATCAATTACATACTTCCGAAACCTGACGCCATTGTCATAACTGCTCCGGTCCCTGAAATGCGAGCCCATGGCCTCATTCACATCATAGAGGGCTTCCCCGCCAGCCAGATTGTTTACATACTTCTTTCGTTTGAGAAGAACACACCCGGTAAGCGATGTGGCAATAAAAACCATCAAAAGGATAATACAGCATATTCTTTTCATCTTAAACACACCGCCTAGTCACCAGTAAGAATTGAAGAAATCATTGCCCTAACAACTCTTTTAAGGCCATCCTGCATTCCGGTATCCGAAACACCGGCCTGCCCGACCCAGAATATCTGGGAAGTCTTAACGTCTACAACCTTTGCAGTCAGCCCAATACGCGAGATAGTGGAAAAAGTTCTCTTCGGCTTGGCATAATAATCTTCCTGCCATTCATCGATAGTCTTGGCCCGTTCCAGCTCAGGAAGCATAATTCCAGTCCGGGACGCAAACTTATCACTCTCCATTTCATACTCAGAACGCTCACTTTCAAACATTTCAACATCACGGTCATAACGGGGAATATCATTTTTTACGATGATCCGGTTCAATGAAATATTCAGACTGTCGGTATACTTGTCGGTGACTGAACCGAACACGAAATAATCAGCATGGACAAGACGCCCGATACGCTGGGCAATTTCAAGGTCGGTAAGCCCTGTCTTATGTTCACTCATCATAGCCTGTTCACGGACGACCTTATCAATCTCTTCCCTATCGATAACATGGTAGCCCTTGGTTTTAAGCTCAATGATCAAGCGATCTGAGACCATGGAACCAGACGTATTGTCATTGGCCCTGAAATTCATGATCGCAAAAGTTTTTTCTTTGGTGAGAGGCCTTTTGTGCATCCTGAATGAATCAAGGTTCATAGGAGTGACCACTGCTTCCTGAATGGTTTCGTAAATGGATTTAGGCGGGATAGGATAAGCAGGAGCCCTCGGTTGTCTAGGGATACATCCCAACCCCAAAACTGAAACCGCCGCCAGAACCAATACAATTTGAACAAACCGCAAATACTTTTTCATATGCCCCCCAAAATGATTTTAGTTCAAATCAAACTTTAAAATTATATAAAGTTTAAGTCAACGGGGTTCACTAAATTGATGGGCTACTTATGCGCTTTATTCCTCACCCCCCGACAACAGCCTCAACCCCGGCAACAATATCCAGCAACTCACCTGTGATATTCCCCTGCCGGGTGGTACGATACTCGGACTCAAGGACCTCGACATGCTCGATGATATTTTTCTCGGCGACCTGCATGGCGGCGAGACGGGAACTGTTCTCTGCGGCTAATGATTGCACAATTGCTCCATATACGGAGATATACAGATACTCCCTGAATAAATTTGAAAATAAATCCTGAACCGGAACATTTGTCATGGGCAAGGACTTACCATCCCATTTCGTGCTGCCGCTACGCTTGTGGAGTGGCAGGATATGTCGGGCTGCAACCTTGGCCCCATCGCTTACGTGCAGATTATTAACTATGGTGAATTGATTCATTCCACGCTTGTTGCGCCATTCTTCCAAGTTCTGCTCTATCTCATCAACAATGGTATTAACCCCGCGCAGACTTCCCGGGACACGGAAATTCAAATCAACCTCAATCCCGGAATCTTCCAACGCACCGCGCACCCGCTCTCCGCAGGTCCAGCAGATTACCTTGTGCCCTGCGCCGCTAAGTTCTTCAACAGCCTTTACAGCCTCAGACCGTGCCAGCTCATTAAACTGCCCGCACATGCCCTGATCGGAACCGATTGCCAGAACGACAGCAATTCCATCTCTTGCCCCACGCGGCAGTATTCCGGCATTGCGGAAAAAGACAGTCCAGCCCTGTTCGATGACATCGGCATACTCACCGACTCCCTTGGCTGCATTTTCGAAATGACGAATATTGACCGCAGCGAGAGCCTTCATAGTTTTGACCACCGAAAGCAGATCACCCGTGGTCGCAATCTTTTTGCGGACAGCCTCAAGCTGCTGCATGCGCCTCTCTCCATTTCTGCATATGATGAGTTACTGTCTTCTCAAGCTCATCCCAGATTTCATCCTTAGTGTCTGCCTGTACCAGACGTTCCATAGGTTCGAAACTTTCCTCCATTCTAGACAGCAAAAACTCCTGCACTTCAGCAATCTGCTCCAATGGCACATCATCCAGAAGACCAAGCGATACAGTCCAGAGGATAACAACCTGTTGCGCTGCACTAAGCGGTGAAAATCTATCCTGCTTAAGCAGCTCACGCACCCGAAGACCATGTTCAATTCGATTGCGGGTATCCTGATCTAATCTTGTACCGAACCTTGCAAATGCCTCCAGTTCCTGAAACTGGGAATAAGTCAGACGCAAGTCACCGGAGACCTTGCGGTATGCCTTCGGCTGTGCACGACCGCCCACACGGGAAACAGACTTACCCACATCAATTGCCGGGAGCATTCCCTTCTGAAACAGCACCGGAGAAAGGTAAATCTGTCCGTCAGTGATGGAGATAAGGTTTGTTGGAATGTAGGCCGAAATATTCTGAGCCTCGGTTTCTACGATAGGTAACGCGGTGAGCGTACCGCCACCATGTTCCGGCTTGAGCCTTGTGGAGCGCTCCAAGAGCCTTGAATGGATATAAAAAATATCGCCCGGAAAAGCTTCACGGCCCGGAGGACGGCGCATAAGCAAACTAAGCTGGCGGTAAGCCTGTGCATGGCGGGTCAGATCATCATATATAATAAGTACATCCTTACCCTGTTCCATGAAATACTCAGCCATACTTGTAGCTGCATATGGCGCAATATACTGCATTCCTGAAGGTGCATCGCCCTCAACCACAACAACAAAAGTATAGGCCATTGCCCCATGATTACGCAGGGTATCAATAACACGTGCCACGGAAGTACTGCGCTGACCGATAGCACAATATACGCAAACCACATCTCCCTTTTTCTGATTCAGGATAATGTCGAGAGCAATGGCGGTTTTCCCTGTCTGGCGGTCACCGAGAATCAACTCTCGCTGCCCGCGCCCGATGGGGATCAATGTATCAATGACCTTGATACCGCTCGCCATAGGAGTATCAACTGGTGCTCGCATTAGGATGGGAGGAGCTTCAGATTCCACCACACGGGTTTCGAAAGTTTCCGGTGCCGGACCTCCATCAAGAGGATTACCCAGCGGATCAACAATGCGTCCGATCAGCGCATCTCCTACCGGAACACTCAGAACCGTACCGGAAGGAACGGCCTCATCCCCGGCCCTAAGTCCCGTGTTTGCGCCCAGCAGTGCAATACCAATGGAATCAGGCAGCAGATCAAGAGCCATACCCGGAACATCATTGCCAAGTGTAATCAGCTCTTCCGAACGCACTGACCCAAGCCCCTGCACCTGCGCTACACCTCGAGCAACAGACAGAACACGGCCCACTTCACGCGAATCTGGGCTGTATTCCATATTCTCGCGGCCCTTTTCATGGGCATTCAAGGCCTGATCTATATTTTTTTCTAGGAAACCCATTTTGTTTGCCTCCGGCGGCTCTCCGAGGGCTTAAACCCTTTTGAAAAAAGGTTTAAGAATCCCAAAACTTTTTAACAAGGCTTCGCCACTTCGTCCGATTAATCCTGCGGGCATTTAGCTGTTGATTTCAGTTAAAATTTTATTTTCGAGTTCAGTCACGTACGAACTTAGATTCCACTCCCATTTACGGTCTCCGGCTATCAATTCAATGCCGAGTCCCAATCTGGGATCTGTTGTAAAGATTCGTTCGTTCTTGGACGGGAACAATTCATCCAGTAATTTCTTAAGATTCTGTTCTTGCAACTCAGTATGTTCAAACCCGGTACGGATCAGAATTTCAGAATTGCCACAATCCACGCCACGGGCCTCATCATCTATACGTTGCATAAAGCCGCTTAAGATCAACTGCTCCAGATCACTTCCTGAAAGGTCCTGCACTATCCGTGCGGCTGTAGCAGAAACTTCATGGATAAGCTTTTTACGCAAATTAAGCGCAACGCTTTCCTTTTCCCGCTCAAGCGCAGCCAGCCATTCCCTGCGCATGGTTTCGACCTCACCCCGAGCGGAATCCATGGCCTGCTCACGCAACCTTTCCGCCTCAGCATGAATTTCAGCCATAACCTCGGCCTCACGGTTATCAAGGTCCTCGCGTTTACGGCGAAGTTCCATGTTCAGGCTTTGAGATTCAGCCCTAGCTTCCCGCAAGGCAAGAGTTTCCTGCGCAACATGTTCCTTCCGTTCCTGCATGGCGCCGACAATCGGTTTGTAGAGAAACAACCTGAGCAACGCTATGAGCACGAAGAAATTCAGAACCTGCGCAAAGATCGTAAACCAATCCAACAGCATTATCAGCCTCCGGCCTTTTCAAGAAAATAAGACCAGAACGGATTTGCAAAGAGCAGAATCATGGCCAGCACAAAGCAATAAATAGCCGTAGATTCGACCATTGCCATCCCTACAAAAAGGAACTTAACAATGGTATTCGTCTCATCCGGCTGCTGGGCAATGGAACTTAGCGCCCGCGAGAGAGCCATACCCTCGCCGATAGCAGGCCCGATAGCCCCGATGCCCATGCAAAGCCCTGCCGCAATAATCGACCCAAAAGCAATCCAACCAAGAGTTTCCATCAAAACCCCCTTTTGATTATTTATCCATGCACTTCAAGACCCGCGGCAATGAACACCGCCGCAAGTACCGTAAAAATATAAGCCTGCACCACTCCGATGAGCAGTCCAAGCATCTGCATGATTACAGGCACAAAAAGCGGCATAATCACCAGCAAAATCGCACCCATCATGGTTCCGCTAAGTATATTCCCGAAAAGACGCACCGCTAAGGCAAAAGTCCTACTGACCTCACCGATTATGTTAAATGGCAGCATGAACGGTGAGGGTTGCACGTAACTTTTAAGATAGTTGAACAAACCGTTCTCCTTTATTCCATAATAGGGAACAGCGAAAAATACGATCAAGCTGAAGGCTGTAGTCGTTGAAAGCGACCCTGTTGGCGGCTTGAACCCCGGCACTGCGGAAAGCAGGTTAGAAACGAGAATGAAGATAAACAGGGTTCCAAGCAGCGGTAGAAACTTCTCCGGCTGTTGGTTGGTAGCATCTTTGATCTGGGAAAGCAGTCCAGCCACCAACACTTCCAACAGATTCTGCTGGGAAGAAATCGTAGCTGAAGACGTGACCTTACGGGTAACAAACCATGAAAATCCCGCAAGCAGGACCATAACCAGCCATGTATAAACTATGGTGGCATTCAGCTTAAAAAATCCAAAGCTGAAATAAATGATATGGTCCGGGCTTATTTCCATTCAGTCCTCTTCATTTTAACAACATCCAACATGCCCATTCCGCACTGATTGGCCAGCAAGTAGGTCCGCAATAGATAGAAGCCCAAAAATGAAGATACAAAGGGTCCTCCTCCGTAACTCATAACTTGGGCAAAACCCCAAAGGGTAATTCCATATCGCCCCAGATAGCTGGACCAGAAAAACATTCTCGGCCTTTCACAGCGAGGCAGCATACGTACAGTCAGCCAGAGCCCGCCAAAATGGATGGCGGATAAAAGCAAGCCGATACCAAAGGCAGCGACAGTTATCATTATACTACTGATGATCATCCTCTACGTCCTTCGATTTGATGTCCTGCTGTTCCCAGTCGTCACGTTCTTTGATTATCTTATTCTTCTCACGATTCATCCAAATTCCGGCAAACAGACAGCCAATACCCAACCCGGCACCGAGCATAGCCATTGTCCAATTAACTTTACCGGGCCAACGGCTATCCAGCCAAACTCCGAGCAGGCTACCCAGCACCACAGGTAAAGCCACCAGCCAACCTACAGCGCCCATAGCACCAAAAGCAGACCAAGCCCCGACAGTACCTTTCTGCCCCGCACGGATTTTGCGTTGCTCCTTACTGCCTACAGTCCGGCCGAACCCGTCCGGTTTGCGTTCATCTGGCTCACGCTTGATCATGTAGTCTCCACTTCAATAAGGGTACGCACAAAGCCGGCCTCAAGTTTGGCAACAGCACTGCGTGCAGACTTCTCCGCCTCGGAAGCCTCATCCTGCATGCGCAAGACCTCGGCTTCCAGTTCACCAAGTTCCCCGGCAACAGCAGCCCGTGAAGAAACTCGCACTGAATCGCCCTTCTTGACCAACACACCGCCATTCACTGCCAGATGGTGCGCTTGCCCTTCCACCTCGTAAGTAAGAATACCAGGAGCAAGTGCCGAAGCAGTATCGATATGATTAGGCAGCAGACAAAATCCGCCCTTGGTACTTTCAGCCAAGACCTTATCTACCAGACGGTCCAAAAACAGACCTGCGGGGATCAGGATCTTCAGCCTCATTTGCCTACCTCCTCAATCGAACCGATCATATAGAAATCACGCTCAGAAGCATCAGGAAATTCGTCATTCAATATCCGCTCGCAGCCGAGGACCGTATCCTCAAGGGATACAATCCGCCCATCCATACCCGTAAAATGCTTAGTTGTATTGAAAGGCTGAGTCATGAAACGTTCCAGCCTGCGCGCACGGGAAACAATCTTACGGTCTTCACGGGAAAGCTCCTCAAGACCAAGCATAGCAATAATATCTTTAAGGTCCTCGTATTGGGCAAGAGTTCTCCGAACCTCGCGGGCTACATCATAATGACGCTGCCCCACAATTGCAGGGGAAAGCATCATGGACCGTGACTCAAGCGGATCAACAGCAGGATAAAACCCTTCCCCGGCACGCTTGCGGGAGAGGACAATGGAAGACGAAAGATGTGAAAATGTGTGTGTTGCCGCCGGATCAGTCAAATCATCGGCAGGAACATATACGGCCTGAATCGAGGTAATGGCCCCGGAGCTGCTGGATGAAATGCGCTCCTGCAATTCCGCAAGATCAGAACCAAGCGTAGGCTGATATCCCATTCGCGATGGCAAACGGCCCAGCAACCCGGAAAGCTCCATTCCGGCCTGAATGAAACGAAAAATATTGTCGATGAGCAAAAGAACATCCTTACCCTGATCATCCCGAAAATACTCGGCAATGGTCATGGCCGTATGTCCTGTTCGAAAACGCGCGCCCGGAGGTTCATTCATCTGACCGAATACCATGACCGTATTATCAAGCACGCCGGCATCGCCCATTTCGCGGTAAAGTTCTTCACCTTCGCGGCAACGTTCCCCGATACCGCAAAAGATACTGATACCGCTATGCGCTCCGACCATGTTATTGATCAATTCGGTGATAAGAACGGTTTTGCCCACCCCCGCACCTCCGAAGAGTCCGGCCTTTCCACCCTTTTCAAGAGGCATAAGCAGGTCAATCACCTTGATTCCGGTGGTGAAAATTTCCTCTGAGACTACACGCCGGGAAAGCTCGATGGGCTGATTGTGGATAGACCTGAATTCAACATCGCTTGGCAGGTCTTTACCGTCTACCGGATCACCGAAAACATTAAGAACCCTGCCCAACAAATCCTCTCCCACGGGAGTACGCAGGGTTTCGCCGTTGCAATGAACAACATCCCCACGAGCCAGCCCTCCGGTGGGAGTCATGGCAATAGCGCGAACTGAATTCATATCCAGATGGTCAGCCACCTCAAGCGTGACAGATTTCTCTCCAGCTGAATACATAACTGAAAGCAAAGGGGGGATTTCTTCAGGGAAACGCACATCAACCACGGATCCCCGAACAGAGACAACTTCGCCCGAAAATTTGTGTTCCATAATTTCACCGCCGCAACTTGAATCAGATCCTGCACGCTAAGGTTTTCTTATTCTGCTTATAGAATACGGAAACGGAAAGTTTAGTAAAGCCTTTTTGAATTAAGTTTGTTTTTTCACAGAAGTAAGTGCTCCATTCTAATAACAGCGTGATCTCCGGTTGACTTCCATATATTAAAGAGTAGCCTGTCCCCGTCACGAAAACATTTTCTGGAGTTATCCAAATGATTATAAAGAATAAAAAACAAATCGACCTCATGCGCGAAGCAGGTATCCTGCTCTACAAGGCCCACATGGTGGCTAAAGAAATGTGCGAAGCCGGCACATCCACCGAAGTAATCAACGCAGAAGTGGAAAAATTCATCACTTCACACGGCGCAACTCCACTTTTTAAAGGCGTTCCGGGCAAGGTTCCCTTTCCTGCCGGCTGCTGCATGTCCATAAACGAAGCGATTGTTCACGGTATCCCCTCCGCACGTAAGCTGGAAAACGGAGACATTCTGTCCATCGATATCGGTGTACGCCTGAACGGTTGGTGCTCTGACTGCGCCGTTACCCATGCCATCGGCGAAATTGATGATGAAAAAAGACAGCTCATGGATGTAACCGAAGAATGCCTGCGCATCGCCATCAAAAGAATCAAACCGGGCGTTAAGTGGAGCAAGATTGCCAAAGAAATGTCCAAATATGCCCGTAATGCAGGCTTTTCCGTTGTAGAATCTCTGGTAGGACACGGCATTGGTGAAGGTCTGTGGGAATCTCCGCAGGTCCCCAACTATCACAGCAGACTGGTCAAAGATTTCAAGCTCAAACAGGGTCTTGTTATTGCCGTGGAACCCATGATCAATGCAGGCGTTAAAACAACCGAAACCCTGAAGGATCACTGGACCATCGTCACTAAAGACGGCAAGCCCTCCGCCCACTTCGAACACACTATCGCAGTAACTGCCAATGGAGCACAGGTCCTTACCTGCGGTGAAAACGGTGAAGGCTGGGCTCTGTAAAACTTTATGAGCGCACCACGCACTCCTTTAGATGTCCTGCGCCAAACCTACGGATATGAATCATTCCGTGGGCTGCAGGAGGACGTCATCAACCGCATCATGAGCGGCGGCAATGCCGTTGTTTTTATGCCCACCGGAGGCGGTAAATCCGCCTGTTACCAGATTCCGGCCATCCTTCGGCCGGGGGTGGGTATTGTCATTTCCCCGCTCATCGCCCTGATGCGCGATCAGGTAGCAGCCCTGCAACAGATGGGAGTGCGTGCTGCCTGCCTGAATTCATCGGTACAGCCCTCCGAGGCCAACCATATCATCCATGAACTGCATAGCGGAAACATGGATCTGCTTTATGTGGCCCCTGAGCGGCTGGCCCAGCCCGGATTCATGGACATGCTTTCGGGTATCAAGATCAGCCTGATCGCCATTGACGAGGCTCACTGCGTAGCCCAATGGGGACACGATTTCCGTCCCGATTACCTGCGGCTTTCCGTATTTGCGGAAATGTTTCCCAGCGTGCCGCGCCTGGCACTGACGGCCACAGCCGACGGCCCGACCCGCAATGAAATCCTCTACCGCTTATCCTTCAGCAACGAGGATATTTTTGCCACCGGATTCGACCGTCCGAACATACGCTATACCGTAATCCCCAAGGATCAGGAAAAACGGCAATTGCTCAATTTCATCAAAAACGAGCACTTTGCTGAATGCGGCATTGTCTACCGCATGAGCCGCAAAAAAGTGGAATCCACCGCCGAATGGCTTTGCAAACAAGGTATTAACGCCCTGCCATACCACGCGGGACTGGACGCTCAAACCCGTGAATCCAACCAAGCCCGATTCATGTCCGAAGACGGCGTTGTCATGGTTGCGACCATTGCTTTCGGCATGGGTATCGACAAACCGGACGTGCGCTACGTAGCCCATCTGGATCTGCCAAAAACCATCGAAGCCTACTATCAGGAAACAGGCCGTGCCGGACGTGACGGATTGCCAGCGGAAGCATGGATGTCCGTAGGAATTCAGGATATCGGATTCCTGAAACGAATGATCATGTCCGGGAACAGCCCGGATGACCGTAAAGCCTTGGAACTGCGCAAGCTCAACGCCCTGCTCGCGTACTGCGAATCACCGGGATGCCTGCGCCAATCCCTGCTTTCCTACTTCGGTGAAGAACTTGAAGAGCCGTGCGGAAACTGTTTTACCTGCATCAACCCGCCATCGATATTTGACGGAACCATTCCGGCTCAAAAGGCCCTTTCAAATATTTACCGCACCGAGCAGCTTTTCGGAGCCAACTACCTGATCGATATTTTACTGGGCAAAGAAAACAAACGCATCAGCACCCAAGGGCATAACAGCTTAAGTACATACGGTATCGGCAAGGAATTTAATTCGGATGAATGGCTTTCCATCCACCGCCAGCTTGTTTCACAAGGGCTGGTGGATGTTGATATGGAAGGCTACGGATCTCTGAAACTAAACGCTAAAAGCTGGGAAGTTCTGCGCAAGGAACGGACTGTAGCCCTGCGCAAAGACCCGGTACTTGCCAAAAGCAAAACCCGCCGAGCCCGTAAAAAGCTGGTCATCGGGGATTCGAACAGCCCTTCCCTTTCCACTCCGGAAGCACATGAACTTCTGGAATCGCTGCGTTCCCTGCGCAACACACTCGCTCAGGAACAACATGTTCCGGCATATGCAATTTTTGCAGATAAGACCCTGCTAGAACTTGGTTGCTACCGCCCACAAACCACAGGAGAACTCTATGCGGTTAGTGGTTTGGGTGATCAGAAAATATTCCGCTATGGAGCAGCCATAATTGAAGTGCTGATGGACCATCAAGAGAAACATGGAAGACCCGAGGATCTTTTCCCCATCCCGGAAGATAAGATAAAAGAAGTCCCTACTTCAACCCCCAAGAAAGAAGGACCGACTGTTTCAGCTTCCGCTCTGGAAACCCTTGAACTGTTTGAAGAGCTTATGGACATCGAAAAAGTTGCAGAATCCCGCAACATTAAGCCCGCAACAATTTACGCTCACCTGACGTCCTGCATTGGAGCCGGAAAAGTAGACGTAAGCGACATTCTGGATTTCGATGCATCGGAACTTGAATGTCTGCGAGACACTTTATCCTTTTATAAAGAAGAGGGATTTCTGCAACTAAGCCCGGTATTCAATGGACTTTGCGGCAACTATTCATTTGAAATCCTGCGTATGGTCCGCGCCAGCAAATAATTATTTATCAACTTCAGAACAATACATTTGACCTTGTTCGTAAAAAATGAATATTATCATACTATTCATTGTAATCCATGAACATTTTTTAAGTGCAGGTTCTGAATGAAACAGCTTTTCAGCACAATCATCCTTCTTATTTCACTATTTGTATGTATACCACAGGCAGATGCAATTATTAGAGTCAACATATATGGAGATGATGCATATGCTCCTTATTGCTTCATTAACAATGGGACTTATGACGGGATATATGTACGTATTTTAAAGAAGGCATTTAGCAAGATGGAAGGGTATCAAATCAAAATCGTGCCTGTTCCGTATAAACGTTTGCTGCTGGGACTCGAACACGGTAAATTTTTTGCAGCCTTCCCACCTTACCAATGGCCCCAAAAAAGACCGTGGATAGACACCTACTCTACCCCGATACTAGAAGAAGACTATTCTATTTTCTGCGCCAAAGGATTTCTGGATAAACCGCGCCCGAATTGGCCGACTGACTACAAAGATCTTACAATTGGAGTCAATGATGGCTTTATAATCCCCAACATCGACAGAATTAAAATCGAGGATGCATCCAGTAACGAAAAAAATTTGAGAAAACTCCTTGCCGGTCGTATTGACTGCTACGTAAACGACAGTAAATCCATCCTCTATACAGCCAAACTCATGGGCATTGATCCATCAAAGCTTGTACAAGGAATGAAAATAAGTACGGAATATGGGCATCTTGCCTACTCGCGCAAGAACAACCCGCCTTTCAAGCGAGATTTTATAAAAAAATTCAATGTGATAATACAAAAGATGAAATGCAGCGGAGAAATTGATACTATAGTAAATGATTTCATCCATTAAAAAAGCCGACCTGTAAACTTACAGATCGGCTCTATTCTTTCCAAACAATATAATTAGCTACTCAATACGGTAAGCAGGCTTATTGCTCTTGCTGGGATGAATCCTGCCTTGCTTAGCCAACTTACGGACCAACTGGTCTGTTGCAGCCAGAATGTTTTTATCTCCCTTGATAAGGGGTCTGTCATCTCCCCATGAATCAAGCATATCCGGGTCTTTCACTGTGAGGTGAACCACTCCGGAAAAGAAACGACGCAAATTAATAAGCAATGAAAAGGCTTCTTGATCCCGAGACAAATCGAGTCCTTCCATTGATTCGAAAGTAACCTCGAAAGGCTCCTGAATACGCGGATCAAAAACAAGATCATCATTCCAGAGGTAGCGGGTATTCAAATGCTGTGTCTGGTATGCCACGTAGTTCGCATAAGCGCGGGCAGTTCCCACGTGCACATTATACAAACCATCCAGCGCATCGCCGAAGCAGATATCAAGATACTCGACCAATTCCTTAAAATAAACCCCGCCACCCATCTCAACAAGATCAAATTCATAAGGAATTCCCTTATTATCAGGCATGGAAAGCAAGGCCAGCATAGTCAGGATTTCCTCAACAGTACCCGCACCACCGGGATGGACTTTGCCTCGATGAGAGGCACGGATAAATGCTTCCATGCGCTCTTCAATAGTCGGAAAAGTCAAAAGCTGGGTCACAAGTTCGTTCGGAGCTTCAGCTGCAAGAATCTTCTTTTCTGAAAAACCGATAAAATCTCGATGACCGAAACGCTCAAAGGAATTCTGCTTGCCGTAGGCAACCTGTGCACCCTTGAAAGGAGCCTTCATAACCCCTACACCGCAACCAGTAATATTTTCCATATCCGGCATAAAAAGAGCGGTCCAGTAGCCGAGTTCCTTGGCAAAATTATACTCATCAAGTGGAACCTGATGTCCGCCCCAAGTAAACATGACCAAACCACGCTCACCGCGATACATAAGGCCGGAATGTTCAACAAATTTCTTAATATTTGTGGACCGGCAATCATCTCCGTCGCATGAATGCTTTGGAGCAAAAATTATATCGCGAATGACCGCTGAAATATGTTCAACAGACTGCCAGATGACATTTCTTCCATCGTAAAGACAATCCCTCGGCACACGGGAGCACAGCAGATTTATGTGGCCGTTAACAGGCGCCAGTTCTATCTGCATATCTTTAAATTTAACCCGAATTTCACGGGTATCACAGACATCATTCTTGTGCACGTTGATCAATGCACCGATGATTTCAACCATACGGTTTTCAGGATCAGCCAGCCCTTGAGCAAGACGTTCAATATCAGCATCACTAAACTGCTGCGAAACAATCCTACGGGGAAGAATGGGAATCTTTAATTCTGTTTGCATAATGAAAAAGGAGTAATCGGAACGCAGGGAAATGCAAGGATAAATCGCATTTCAGATCAAAATTTTTAAACACGCTTCAAAATTTTTCTACCTCAATCCGGCAAATTTTCAATATTCGGGAAATCTCTTTTTAAGCCTGACCAAAGCTTTCTTTTCAGCTACCACATATGCTTTCCACTGCACTCCATTAAAGAAAGAATCGAAAGTGCTGTTTGGTGAACTTTTCCGAAAACATTTATGGCAACGTCTACTTTAGCATTCATATATATTCCTTCATATCCTAATTTTATACATAGTTAATATGATGATAGAGAGAATTCAATAGCGAATGGAAAGTTAACAATAGACATGAATAGAATTGCAGATTAAGCGTGAAGTAAAGTTCCAGCTTTTAAAACAGACAACATTTCAGGACATTACATACATAAATGTCAGTATCACATTTTATTTTCATCAAAGAGGGGCACAAATGTCTAAAACAATTATAGATCTATCCGTTTCAATTCGTTCAGACAAACCGTCCGACCCTCCAGGCTTTGTCCCCGAAATTATCTATGCTGATCATGCAGCGGGAGCAGCTCAAATGGCATCGGTCTTTCCGGGACTTAGCCCGGAGCAACTTCCGGAGCAAGAAGGCTGGGCTGTTGAATTCGTAAAAATGAGTACTCATGCCGGCACACATATGGATGCTCCATATCATTATCACTCCAAAACAGATGACAAGACTCCTGCAATGACCATTGACCAGATTCCCTTGGAATGGTGCATTAGCTCAGGGGTGAAACTTGATTTTCGTAATTTTGATGATGGTTACATTGTAACACCTGCTGATATTGATAGGGAACTGGATAGGATAAATTATACTTTAAAAGAAAAAGACATTGTCCTTATCAATACTTCTGCCGGAAAAAGATTCGGCCACGAAGACTATCTTGAAAAAGGTTGCGGCATGGGCAGGGATGCAACCCTTCACCTGACGAAGCAAGGCATTAAAATTGTCGGAACAGATGCTTGGAGTTGGGATGCACCTTTTAGTTCGACCGTAAAAAAATTCATGGAAACTCAAGACCCTTCCATCATTTGGGAAGGTCATTATGCAGGAAGTACGGTTCCATACTGCCATATGGAAAAAATGGCTAACCTTGAACTGCTTCCGTCAACCGGATTCACTGTAATCTGCATGCCTGTTAAAGTTCATAAAGGTTCGGCAGGCTGGGTTCGTCCGGTGGCTCTCCTAGAAGATTAACAACTCACAAAATATAACCCCGCACAAATGATTGTGCGGGGTTATTAATTAGTAACAAAAAAGCACTTAATTTAAGCGTTTAAAAATATTTTTCCAACACATACATCGAATTACAGATCAAAACAGCTCACAACGCAAATTTCAAAATTCGGACATTTACTATCCCTAAAATAAATGATGTCTACTAAATTCTGAGTCTACTACCTCGCTTCACACCCAAAACCACCCTTTCAAAAAGCCTCAAACAAGTAAAGCCCCCTTGAGTTAACAAGGGGGCTTTGAAATAAAAAAGCTTGCGGCGACCTACTTTCCCACTAGCTACCTAGCAGTATCATCGGCGATGGAAAGCTTAACTTCCGAGTTCGGAATGGGGTCGGGTGTGACCTCTCCTCAATGGCCGCAAGCAAATTTGCTTGCTCGTTTGAGCAAAATATATTGTTTAATAGAGAAGAATTAGAGTTCCATTAGCTTCAACCGTTTAGGGTTAAAGTTAAGGAAAGAGAAGAAAAATAAGTCGCACGATTTATTAGTACTGGTCAGCTGAATGCATCACTGCACTTACACCTCCAGCCTATCAACCAGGTGGTCTACCTGGAATCTTTAGATGCTAAAGCATAGGGATAACTAATCTTGAGGCAGGCTTCCCGCTTAGATGCTTTCAGCGGTTATCCCTTCCGAACTTAGCTACCCTGCAATGCCGCTGGCGCGACAACAGGAACACCATAGGTTCGTCCACCCCGGTCCTCTCGTACTAGGGACAGACCCTCTTCAATTATCCTACGCCCACGGTAGATAGGGACCAAACTGTCTCACGACGTTTTAAACCCAGCTCGCGTACCACTTTAATCGGCGAACAGCCGAACCCTTGGGACCTGCTTCAGCCCCAGGATGTGATGAGCCGACATCGAGGTGCCAAACCGCGCCGTCGATGTGAACTCTTGGGCGCGATCAGCCTGTTATCCCCGGCGTACCTTTTATCCTATGAGCGATGGCCCTTCCATGCGGAACCACCGGATCACTAAGACCAACTTTCGTTCCTGCTCGACATGTCTGTCTTACAGTCAAGCTCCCTTATGCCTTTGCACTCGACGGCTGGTTTCCAATCAGCCTGAGGGAACCTTTGCAAGCCTCCGTTACTTTTTGGGAGGCGACCGCCCCAGTCAAACTACCCACCAGACACTGTCTCCAAGCCGGATAACGGCATTGGATTAGAATTCAAGACTATCAAGGGTGGTATTTCAAGGTTGGCTCCACCGACACTGGCGTGCCGACTTCAAAGCCTCCCACCTATCCTACACATGATAGCCCTAAACCCAATGTCAAGCTATAGTAAAGGTGCACAGGGTCTTTCCGTCTTACCGCGGGTAACCGGCATTTTCACCGGTAATTCAATTTCACTGAGTCTCTGGTTGAGACAGTGGGGAGATCGTTACGCCATTCGTGCAGGTCGGAACTTACCCGACAAGGAATTTCGCTACCTTAGGACCGTTATAGTTACGGCCGCCGTTTACTGGGGCTTCAATTCGGAGCTTCGACCGAAGTCTAACACCTCCTTTTAACCTTCCAGCACCGGGCAGGCGTCAGTCCCTATACATCGTCTTACGACTTAGCAGAGACCTATGTTTTTAGTAAACAGTCGCCCCCCCCCGATTCTCTGCGGCTCCAAACAGCTCATTAAGTGAATCAAGTCACCGTCTGGAGCATCCCTTCTCGCTAACTTACGGGATCATTTTGCCGAGTTCCTTAACCAGAGTTCTCTCAAGCGCCTTGGTCTACTCGACCCGACTACCTGTGTTGGTTTGCGGTACGGTCAACAAATGCTAAACTTAGAAGATTTTCTAGGCAGTCTGGAATTACTCACTTCAAACGTAAAGTTACGGCATCGTGTCTCGGCCTTAAAAAGGAACGGATTTGCCTATTCCTTAAGCCTACGCACTTACACCGGCATATCCAACAGCCGGCTGAGCTATCCTACTGCGTCCCTCCATCGCACACATTTGCTGGTACGGGAATATTAACCCGTTTTCCATCGACTACGCCTTTCGGCCTCGCCTTAGGGACCGACTAACCCTGGGAAGATTAGCTTTACCCAGGAAACCTTAGTCTTACGGCGAACAAGTTTCTCACTTGTTTTATCGTTACTCATGCCAGCATAATCACTTCTCATTAGTCCAGCAAACCTTCCGATTCACCTTCATCCCATCTGAGAACGCTCTCCTACCGATGCGTCAAAGACGCATCCCGTAGCTTCGGTACCATACTTAGCCCCGTTACATTTTCGGCGCAGAATCGTTAGACCAGTGAGCTATTACGCTTTCTTTAAAGGATGGCTGCTTCTAAGCCAACCTCCTGGCTGTCTATACAACTCCACCACCTTTTCCACTGAGTATGGATTTGGGGACCTTAGCTGACGGTCTGGGCTGTTTCCCTTTCGACTACGGACCTTCGCACCCGCAGTCTGACTCCCAGGATATATCTTACGGCATTCGGAGTTTGATAAGGTTTGGTAATCTGGTGGGACCCCTAGCCTTGTCAGTGCTCTACCTCCGCAAGAAAACTCCTGAGGCTATACCTCAATATATTTCGGAGAGAACCAGCTATCACCAAGTTTGATTGGCCTTTCACCCCTATCCACAGGTCATCCGAGTAATTTTCAACTTACAACGGTTCGGCCCTCCACTTGATTTTACTCAAGCTTCAGCCTGCCCATGGATAGATCACCTGGTTTCGGGTCTAATCCGCAATACTTGTCGCCCTATTCAGACTCGCTTTCGCTACGGCTACACATCACTGCTTAACCTTGCATTACAGATTAACTCACTGGCCCATTATGCAAAAGGCAAGTGGTCACAGAACAAGTCTGCTCCCACAGCTTGTAGGCAACTGGTTTCAGGTTCTATTTCACTCCCCTAACAGGGGTTCTTTTCACCTTTCCCTCACGGTACTGGTTCGCTATCGGTCTCTAAGTAGTATTTAGCCTTGGAAGATGGTCCTCCCAGATTCCCACGGGGTTTCACGTGTCCCGTGGTACTCAGGTGCCACTAGTGCTGTCGCCGACTTCGGGTACGAGGCTTTCACTCTCTATGACGCGCCTTCCCAGACGCTTCCCCTATCTAAACAGATCACATATTGTGGTCCTACAACCCCGCATGCTCGAAAGCACACGGTTTGGGCTAATCCCATTTCGCTCGCCGCTACTTTGGGAATCTCGTTTGATTTCTACTCCTCCGGCTACTGAGATGTTTCACTTCACCGGGTTCGCTTCCTAAGGCCTAT